>NZ_AULQ01000022.1 GCF_000422365.1 Mesoflavibacter zeaxanthinifaciens DSM 18436 | reverse complement strand
GAAGTAGGACCAGTAAACGAGACTAATG
Source organism: Mesoflavibacter zeaxanthinifaciens DSM 18436 (assembly GCF_000422365.1). GTDB lineage: Bacteria > Bacteroidota > Bacteroidia > Flavobacteriales > Flavobacteriaceae > Mesoflavibacter > Mesoflavibacter zeaxanthinifaciens. The sequence continues at coordinate 1,064 of NZ_AULQ01000022.1, read as the reverse complement.
CGTATGTAGATTTCTCATACACCTTACCGGTAGGGACAGGTACAAAATTAGCATTTGGATTAAAAGCAGGAGCTACTTTTCATGATATTGGATTAACCTCAGTAGAAGTATTAGATCCAAATGATCCTTTCTATTCAGAAAACATCAATGAAGTCACACCAAATATAGGAGCAGGTTTATATTTTTATAAGCCAAACAAGTATTACATTTCTGCATCGATGCCAAATATTTTAGAATCTGTACACTTAGATGCTAATGGATTTAAAATAGGGTCAGAGACCCAACACGCATTTGTAGCAGCAGGATATGTATTTGACTTATCAGAAAACTTTAAGTTAAAGCCACATGTAATGACAAAGCTAGCATTTAGCTCACCAGTGACTTACGATGTAAACCTAAACCTATTTATGTATGATTTTGTAGAGGTAGGCGCAGGTTACCGTTTAGACGATTCGTTTAGTGGTATGGTTAACTTTTTAGTAGCACCAAACTTAAGAATCGGTTATGCATATGACAGTGTTAACTCACAATTAGATGTTGTAACTAACTCATCCCATGAGATATTTATCAACTTTGATATCAATCTACCAAGAAAAGTATCAAGATCACCACGTTATTTCTAATCAGATAAGCTAACCAAGAACAATGAAACATATACAATTATTTATAGTTTGTGCCTTAATAAGCAGTTTTAGTCTAACTGCTCAAAATAGTGCCACAAAAAAAGCCGATAAACTTTTTGCTAAGTATCAATTTGTAGACGCTATAGAGGCCTACAATAAATTAGTAGAAAAAGGAGAAGCCGATGCTTACGTCTACTCACAATTAGCAGAAGCTAACTACAATATCTATAGCACCGAAGCAGCCGAAAAATGGTATGCTAAAGCATTTGAAGCAGGAGCAAACGATGCAGAGATGATCTACAAGTACTCAGAAATGCTAAAAGCAAACGGAAAGTACGAAGCATCAAACACGCAAATGGATAAGTTTGCTGCAATGAAGCCATCAGATGACAGAGCAATGATGTACAAGTCTAACCCAGATTATTTATCAAAAATCTTAGA
>NZ_AULQ01000021.1 GCF_000422365.1 Mesoflavibacter zeaxanthinifaciens DSM 18436 | reverse complement strand
CCTACTGGAATATCTGTTGCTGTCCAATCTCCATTGGCATCGGTCGTTACTGTTGTTGGGTTATTATCTACATCGGTTATAGTTACAGTAACTCCTGCGATGCCTGCTTCGCCTGCATCTTGTACGCCGTTTCCGTTAGTATCTTCGAATACTGTTCCTGATACATCGCCTACTGCTGGTGCATACCCATCATCTGTTGTAGCGTTTGTGCCTTCAACTACAGTTACTGTCTCTGGATCTGAGCCTGTTGTAGTTAACGTATCTGTGATGTCTGCTGGTAAGGTTGTTTCATCTACATCTACCGTTGCATCTCCTACTGGTATGTCGGTTGCGGTCCAATCTCCATTAGCATCTGTTGTTACTGTCGTTGGATTATTATCTACATCGGTGATGATTACTTCTACACCTGCGATGCCTGCTTCGCCTGCATCTTGTACGCCATTTCCGTTGGTATCTTCAAATACCGTTCCGCTTAAGTCGCCTAATGCGGGTGCATAACCATCATCAGTGGTTGTGTTTGTGCCTTCAACTACGGTTACCGTCTCTGGATCTGAGCCTGTTGTAGTTAACGTATCTGTAATGTCTGCTGGTAATGTAGTCTCATCTACATCTACCGTTGCATCACCTAATGCTACATCATTTAATGTCCAATCTCCATTGGCATCTGTGGTTACTGTTGTTGGGTTACCATCAACATCGGTTACTACAACATCTACGCCTGCGATGCCTGCTTCGCCTGCATCTTGTACACCGTTGCCATTAGTATCTTCAAATACGGTTCCGCTTAAATCGCCTAATGCTGGTGCATATCCATCATCAGTGGTTGTGTTTGTACCTTCAACTACGGTTACCGTCTCTGGATCTGAGCCTGTTGTGGTTAACGTGTCTGTAATGTCTGCTGGTAATGTAGTCTCATCTACATCTACCGTTGCATCGCCTACTGGTATGTCGGTTGCGGTCCAATCTCCATTGGCATCTGTGGTTACTGTTGTTGGGTTACCATCAACATCTGTTACGACAACATCTACGCCTGCGATGCCTGCTTCGCCTGCATCTTGTACGCCATTTCCGTTGGTATCTTCAAATACCGTTCCGCTTAAATCTCCTAATGCTGGTGCATACCCATCATCTGTGGTTGCATTGGTTCCGTCTACAACTGTTACTGTTTCAGGATCTGAGCCTGTTGTGGTTAAGGTATCTGTAATGTCTGCTGGTAAGGTCGTTTCATCTACATCTACTGTCGCATCGCCTACTGGAATATCTGTTGCTGTCCAATCTCCATT
>NZ_AULQ01000020.1 GCF_000422365.1 Mesoflavibacter zeaxanthinifaciens DSM 18436 | reverse complement strand
TCAGCATAAAATTTAGATTACTGCTTCACAATTAAGAACTGGCTTCTTCTGTTAAGTTGGTGTTGTTCTTTGCTACAAGGGTTACAATCTACAGCAGGCTCAGTTTCACCTTTACCAGATGCAGATATTCTGCTAGCATCAATACCTTTAGAGATAATGTACTGTCTTGTAGTTTGTGCACGTCTTTCTGATAAACCTTGGTTGTAGCTATCAGAACCTCTAAAGTCTGTGTGAGACGTCGCTTCTATAACCATATCTGGGTATTTATTCATCACTTGTACTAAATTGTCTAATTCAAACGCTGCTTTTGCAGTAATGTTTGATTTGTCAAACTCAAAGTAAATTGGGTTTAATACCACTTCTACAGGTGTTACAATCTCTTCTATTGGTGTTAATGCTACGCTTACTGCTACTTCTTCTTCGTTAGTACCATCTACGCTTACTTTGTTACTTTCGTAACCTTCCATAGTAACTTGTAACTCTGTATCTGTTTCACATTCTACAATATACTCTACAACACCTTCTGCATTAGTGGTTTTTGTAGCTAAAATGTTTCCGTTAGCATCGGCTAAGCTTGTTGTTGCTCCTGCTAATACGTCTCCGGTTTTCTCGTCTACTACAGTTCCTGTGATTAATACATCACATAATGGTTGTAACTTTTTAATAGCATAAATGTCATCACTTCCTTTTCCACCTTCACGGTTAGACGATACAAATCCTTCTCCTGTCTCTTCATTCATTCTAAAAGCAAAGTCATCACCATTACTATTTATTGGTGTTCCTGCATTACGTATAGGCGCCATTTTACCGTCTATTTCTTTAGTGTGGAATACATCCATACCTCCAAGTCCTAAATGACCTGTAGAAGAGAAGTAAAGTGTGTTATCACTACTAATGTATGGGAACATTTCTTGTCCTTCGGTATTAACTTTTTGACCTAAGTTTTCTGGTATACCTACATTTCCGTTTGCATCTAATGTTGCTTTGTAAATATCAAACTTACCATATCCTCCAGGCATATCACTTGCAAAGTAAATCATGCTTCCGTCTGCGCTTACACTTGGGTTTTTAATCGAGTAGTTTGGACTATTGATTGATAAGGCTTCTACCTCGCTAAAACCATCACTGTCTTTTGTAGCTTTAAATAAGTGTAAAACGCTATACTTTGTGTTTGATAAACTGTCTTTTTCATAGATGTTTTCAAAGAAACTTTCTCTTGAAAAATACATGGTTTTTCCGTCTGGTGTAAAGCTTACAATACCTTCGTGGTATTTTGTGTTAATATCACCTTCTAAAAGCTCTTCTCCTTGGTAAGTCCCATCTTCTGCTACGGTATATTCGTAGATGTCTAAAAATGGTTCTTCGTTCCATCCGTATTTTTTACGGTTATCATTTCTAGAACTAGTAATGTATAGTTTACCATCTTGAAGCGTACCTCCAAAATCTGATGTAGCTGTGTTGATGTCTAAGTTTTGTAC
>NZ_AULQ01000019.1 GCF_000422365.1 Mesoflavibacter zeaxanthinifaciens DSM 18436 | reverse complement strand
GAATCTGATGACAAAATTACACTTTATAGAATTAAATAAAAACTGCACACAACAACGGCTATAATCCATTGCTACTGAAATTCCTATCGGAATTTCATTGCAATATACTATCTTTCGGCTATGACGGAAAGAATCCTGCGGATTTTTTCCGCAACATATCATAGCCAAACACGTTGTAGCCAATTATGAAAAAACTATTTATTATATCAAGTTTTCTATTCTCACTTTTGTCTTATGGACAAAATGAAGAATCTTTAGATATTATTGGAAAGTGGATTTGTACTGATGCTCATTCTAATGTTGAGACTTCTGACGTAAGAATTGAAAAATACTTAACTTTATTCAGTCAATCGGAATTTAAGTTTACTGAAGATGAGATTTTTACTCTTAAAAAATTGAACAGTGACGATTATGAAAAGTCGGAAACCTTGATTGAAAGTTATTGGAAATTTAATAAACTGAATCAAGTAATAGTCGACTATAAAAACCCATCAACAATTTTAAAGATTATAATCGAACAAAAGAATAACGAAACTTATTTTTTATTATTTGATAAGGCTGTGTCATTGAAAATGAAAAAACTATAATTAACTAGCTACAACAATGTATAAATTCAATTGCGGCTGAATTTCCTACGGAAATTCATTCCAATTTTCTATCTTTCAGTTTCAATCGGAAAATCGTACCGATTTTCCGCAACTGAAATTTATACGCTAACGTTACCTGCAAGCTGAAAAATGGAACTAATAGGTAGAATCAATCGAAGAAAAGTTTATTACGTTCAGATTAGAAATAACTCTGAATGGAAATCTTCATTACCGAAAAATGATTGGGTTGTATTTACAATCGCGAATAAAGAAGATGAAGAATTAGTTCCGCCTGTTGTAAAAATATGTATCGACAAAAACGTTTCCTATACGTGTAGTGCTGGAACTTTATCTCATTGGACTGAACAATACTTTGACGAAGAGATAACTGGTCGAGCTGTTGATTATGAAATGCGGACTAAAAAGGAATTTGATTATGAATTTTCACCAGTTACTACTGCTCATCAAAACTTTAGCGAGGGATTTTGGTTTGCATCAACTTTAGCTCACGACCCTCACAATGAAATTGACAAAGTTGTGTGCTTGGATTTCACTAAACGAAAAGTAAAAAAACATCTGACTGAACTGATTGAAAAAATAAATAACAGTTGGTTACCAAGTGATGAGGAAATAGAACTTGCTAAATATGACACTGACTAAAAAGAAATCAAGACCAATTACAATCGATAATGAAAAATATCGATGGCTAATTTCATCAAGAGAAAAAGGAACTATTGCTTTTATCGCAGAAAAGGAAAACTCAAAAGGTTCGATAATAGAAGTCAAAATAGAATCTGACATCAACGAGTTGTGGACTGAATTTCCAAAGATAAGTGAATTGAATTTAAAAGTGATTAAACCAAAAGATGCAGAATTAATAATAAGGCAAGCTCAAAAATTAGGTTGGAATCCTGAAGAAAGCGGGAAACCGAATAAGTTTGATTTTGATGGACAGAATTTAAAAAAAGCCAGCAGGTAACACCGTGTATAATTCATTGCTATTTAAAGCCTACTTACGAAAGTCCTCGCGGACTTTCTATCTGTGATTTATTTGCTAACTTTAGTTCCTAAACCACGCAACGAAATCATACACAAACACGTTATGTGCAAGCTGAAAAAACAGCTCGTAATAGAATAAAATGACTGAACAAGCAATAATAAAACAGATTGGAAAACCAGCGGAAATTGACTTTCGAAAACCGAAAGCAATCGGAAGTGCTGGACTTTA
>NZ_AULQ01000018.1 GCF_000422365.1 Mesoflavibacter zeaxanthinifaciens DSM 18436 | reverse complement strand
ACAACAGTTGGAACAACAACAGTTTCAGAATCAGCACTAACACCTCAAACAGATTATGAAGTATATGTACAAGCAATCTGTGGAGCAGACACTAGTGTTTGGGCAGGACCTTATTTCTTCACAACACCAGCACAAACCAATTTTGTATTAGATTGTGTTAATGGTGGACCACAAACACTAACATATTGTTATGAGAATAACGATACTAATGTATTCACATTTACAAGTGCAGATGGTACAACACCATTAAACATAACGTTTAATGCTGGACAAGTAGAACAGAACTGGGACGAACTGATAGTTCTAGACTCTGACGGAACAACAGATTTAAATGCAGCTACACCTTATGGTAATGGTGGAAACCTAAGTGGTTTAACTTATCAATCAACAGGGTCTACAATTTCATTCCAAGTCCAGTCAGATGGAAGTGTAAACTGTCAAGGTAACAACTATACGTCAATTGATGTAACTGTAAGTTGTGCTACTTGTGTTAATCCAACTGCAACTTTTGTTGTGGTAGATGATTGTGCAAATGGAGATCAATTCTTAGTAGATGTAGATATTACTTCTTTAGGAGATGCAACATCATTATCTATTCAAGATAACCAAGGTAATCCTCCAGTAAGTGTATCTTCTACAGGTTCTGTAACTCCTTTGTTTGGACCTTATCCTTTTAATACAGATATTATATTTACTGTTTCAAATGAACAAGATGGAAACTGTGTGATTACAAGTCAAGCAATATCATTAGCTGCTTGTCCACCGGTTAATGATAACCCATGTAATGCTACTGTGGCTTCTGTAAATTCCGACGAAAGTTGTACAGTAGTTAATTCAGGAACATTATTAGAAGCTACAGATTCAGGTTATCCAAATGGATCATGTACAACCAGTGCAGATGATGATGTTTGGTTCCAATTTACAGCAGTTGGAGATCAACAAATTATACAAATACAAAATGTTGTAGGTGGCTTTAATGTAGATCATGCTGTTTATGAAGGAACAGACTGTAATAATTTAACTCAGTTATATTGTACAACAGATGACTTCAGTTTAACACCTACGTTAACAGTGGGTAATACATATTATGTAAGAGTATTTTCAGCTGGATCAACACCAACATCAATCACTTTTGACTTATGTATACAGACTCTAGGTGCACCTACATATTGTACAGATGCCTTACCTATTTGTGCAGATCCAACTATATTTTACCCTAGTATTGTAGGAGATCAAACAGCTCCTCCATACTTAGATTATGATTGTTTAGGAAGTCAACCAGATCCACAATGGAATACAATTCAATTTGATGATCCAGGAGATTATACTTTCCAATTAGCTCAAACAAACGACGCGGGAACTGGTTTAGATATTGACTTTATAGTTTGGGGACCATTTACAGGACAAGACACGGGTTGTTTTGAATTATTATCTCCTAATATTGCAGATTGTAGTTTCTCTGCTACAGCAACAGAAACTATTACATTAACAGGAGTTCCAGCGAATTCAACATATGTTATTTTAATAACTAATTACTCTCAACAATCAGGTACTTATAACTTTACTCAAACTTCTGGACCGACAGATGGTACAAATTGTGATGTGGTTTGTGACGTTACTTTAGATTATGATGGTATAGTTGTAGAACAAGGAACAACAGCTCCTGATGGAGAAAGCGATGATATTAACTTATGTGGTTATACATCTGTTACCTTAACAGCAGATACTGCTTATTCTGTAGATTCTTATGATTGGTATATTGATGGAATATATCAAGCAGGAATCAACTCTCCAACTTTAGTCGCTACCCAGTCAGGTAGTTACCAGTGTGTTGTTGGAGGAGGAATTTGTGATGATTTTACATCATCTATAATAGCTAATATTAATTTCTTTGACGATGCTAATGCTAACCAAGCACCAGATATGGAAGCTTGTGATGAAGGTGCTGGTAATGCTATTTTTGATTTAGAATCTCAAACAGCAACAATTCTAGGTGCTCAAAGTAACGCAGACTTTGTTGTTACTTATCATGAAACATTATCTGATGCTCAATCAGGTACAGCAGCTATTTCTTCACCTTACGTAGCAGTAGATGGTACTGTAATTTATGTAAGAGTTGAAGATATTGATGCAGTAGGATCAATGTCTGGATGTGCATCTACAAATACTAGCTTTAACTTGGTAGTTAATGATGCACCAGAAGCATATACAACACCAAATCAAGAACTATGTGATGATGGTAGCGGAAGTAATATATTTGACTTAACGCTTAACGAAGCGGTTACAATAGGAACACAAACAAATGTGTCTGTATCTTATTATACATCTCAAATTGATGCTGAAACAAGTACAAATGCAATCAATAATCCAACTGCATATTCTAATACAAATAGTCCTCAGACAATTTTTGTTAAAGTTGAAAATTCTTCAGCAAGTGAGTGTTATGCAATTACAAGTTTTGATATAGCACTTTATGAAACACCAGAAACAAGTTTTGACACAGACGTTGTTTACGAGGTATGTCCAAACGCTACAACACCTATAACAGTAACAGCGATACCGGATAATTACACGTCTAACGAGGTAAGTATTGTATGGTATGACCAAAATGATAATATAATATC
>NZ_AULQ01000017.1 GCF_000422365.1 Mesoflavibacter zeaxanthinifaciens DSM 18436 | reverse complement strand
GATATTATATTATCATTTTGGTCATACCATACAATACTTACCTCGTTAGACGTGTAATTATCCGGTATCGCTGTTACTGTTATAGGTGTTGTAGCATTTGGACATACCTCGTAAACAACGTCTGTGTCAAAACTTGTTTCTGGTTGAATACCAAAGAATAAGTCAAATGTAGTTGTTTCAAAACAACCATCTGCATTTTCAGCTCTTACGTAAATTGTCGTAGCGCTTGATGCATAATTGGTAATGTTTGTTATTGCATTTGTACTTGTATCTGCATCTGTTTGGTCTAAATAATAGCTAAATGTCAACCCTTCTTGACCATTTGCTAACAAGGTTTCGTTTACTGTTAAGTCATAATCTGCTATACCGTCGTCATTATTATCACATCCTAATATGTCTTCAGGTGTTCCTAATACAGGTTTTGGAGCTAAATCAATATTAAAAGTTTCAACCTTATAACATCCAGTAATATCATTAGTTAATCTAACAAAAATCACTGCTGGTCCAGAAGTATAACTTGTCGGGTTTGTAATAATATTAGTTTGATCTATTGCATCTTGTTCTGTCTCATAATATTCAATAGTAATATCTGTTTGAGTACCTAAAATAATAGATTCGTTTTCCGTTAAATCAAAGGTTGTTATTCCTGTGTTGTCAGTATCACAAGCTGTAATAGTTGGAATGTCACCTACTTCTACTTCAGGGTTTGGGAAAAATTCAACTACAATATCATCAGAATAGAAACACGCAGCACTAACACCAGCAAAAGTGATATCTACTTGATAAACTCCGCCTTCTGTTATAGTTAAAGATGTTCCATTTTCTCCTAGTATTGGCTCTGTGATTCCGTTATCAACAGTATACCAAGTAATTGTTGCGTTAGTTGGAGGAGCAATACCTAAATCTAAAACTACATTATCACCTTCGCATGAAGCAGTACCATTACTTATCAAAATGTCATTACCTAAATCTATTGTACCAATATCAAAACTACTTGCTTCTAAAAATACTGCTGAATCCCACGCAGTATCACCATCATCTGCAACAACTAATTTAATATGATAAGGGTTATTAGGGACTACTGTTGCAGATGCTGTTAAAGGAACAGTTCTTCCTCTAAAGTCAATCGGACTTGCAATTGGGTTAGACCCTACTCCAGGATAATCAAAAACATCAGAATAAAAATCGAAAAGAGCAGGATTAGATGATGCACAACCACCATTATACGCGTTATCTCTAATAGTTAATACAGAGACTGGTGTAGTTGTACCAGGTACTACAGCTAAATTAGTAGTTACTCCAGTAGTTAAATCGGTTAATAAGAAAACAAATGCATCAGAAAAACTACATTGGAAAGAACCATATTCTTCCGAAGCGAAGATGAAGTTAAATGACATTTGATCAATTAAGGGAGTAAAATCAAACTCTAAAACAGAAGCATTATTTGTAGTACCTTCATTAATAACAGCTTCTAAATCTGCATCACCTGGCCATCCAAATCCGCCACCACTTTGAGTTCCTGTTTCAGGTCCAGGTACATCATTTATGTTTCCTGTACTTAAAACTATTCCGCTTTGGAAAGGGAATGAAGATCCATTTCCATCAAAATATCCTATACCATTATCTGTTCCAAAATCAGCACCAGAAGACCAAGTAACATTATTTACAATAGCACAAGGTGAATTAACTAAAACATCTGTAACTAATTCAGGTACTGTGTATTGAGTGTCATTTGTTGTTATTGGTGGCGGAATTGTAAATACACATAAATCAAAACTCACATCTTGAAAAGCGACATCACTATCTGTATAAATTCTTATGTAATAAGTGGTGCCTACAGTTAATCCATTAGCAATACTAGAGTTGCCTGTTTCACAATATAGATTAGTAAGGTTATTACAATCTGTACCTTCAAATAATCCATGGTTTAAGTTTGTAGTATCTCCAACAATGTTAGTGATATCAATACCATGATCTGTAGCTGTAGCTGTAAACTGGAACCAAACATCATCATTTGCTGTACCTGGACAAGTGTTAACTTGTGAAGATGTTGTAGCTCCGTAAAGCGAAGCGCTAGTTATATTTGTACAGTTTTCATCAGGGTTAGGTGTTACAACTATTGCGTTTGAACACTCGTCATTTGCAGGTGGGCAAACAGGTACATTTAATGTAGCACTAGTTACAACACAATTATTATCATCCGTATTTGCAACAGTTACAATAACATCAGTATCTAAAGGATAAGGACCAATTTGAGTTGTGCCTGTACCAGAAACCACAATAGGAGTACTACCTTGGTTGTCTGTTATTGTTAGAGAGTTAGAATCTCCTGCATCTGTCACGTTAACATCAACAAAAAACTGATTATTACCATTTGAACAATCTGTAATTGTCGTAAAGTCTACTGTTTGATAAATACAAGTAGCACAACTTACCGTTACATCAATAGATGTATAACCTTGTGATCCACAATCGAAAATCCCATCAGACTGTACCTGAAATGAAATTGAAGAACCAGTAGATTGATACTGGATACCACTTAAATCACCTCCGTTACCATAAGGTGTAGCTGCATTTAAATCTGTTGTTCCGTCAGAGTCTAAAACTACTAGTTCGTCCCAGTTCTGTTCTACTTGACCAGCATTAAACGTTATGTTTAATGGTGTTGTACCGTCTGCACTTGTAAATGTGAATACATTAGTATCATTACTTTCATAACAATATGTTAGTGTTTGTGGTCCACCATTAACACAATCTAATACAAAATTGGTTTGTACTGGTGTTGTGAAAAAAATTGGTCCAGCCCATACACTAGTATCTGCACCACAAATTGCTTGTACATATACTTCATAATCTGTTTGAGGTGTAAGTGCTGATTCTGAAACTGTTGTTGTTCCAACTGTTGT
>NZ_AULQ01000016.1 GCF_000422365.1 Mesoflavibacter zeaxanthinifaciens DSM 18436 | reverse complement strand
AATCAATCTGGTGCTTATGCAGATTGGCAACACGTACGTAGTACCGGTTCTTTACTTCCTGGGGAAGGATTTACTATGAAAGGTGTGGCTAACACTTCTGGTAATGTTACTTTAGAACAAAATTACACCTATCAAGGTAAACCTAATAATGGTGATATTACTTTACCTATTACTGCTAATAATGAATATTTAGTTGGTAACCCTTATGCTTCTGCTATTGATGCTCATCAATTTATAATGGACAATGCACCTACTATTGATGCGGCTGGTGCGACTACCGGTACGTTATACTTCTGGGAACATTGGGGCGGAGGATCTCATATACTAGCAGAATACCAAGGTGGTTACGCTACCTATAATTTATCAGGTGCTACTCCTGCTGCTTCTTACGGAACCAATGACCCATTAGTTGCTACTGGTGGTACGCCTTCTAAATTACCTGGTCGTTATATTCCGGTTGGACAAGGGTTCTTCGTTAAAAGTGAAGCTAGTGGTACTATCAGATTTACTAATGCGCAACGTGTTTTTGAAAAAGAAGGTAGCTCTTCTTCTACTTTTGTTAGAACTGCTAATACTAACGAGACTACTTCTGCATACAATATTGATAACCGTTTAAAAATTAGACTTGGTATCAATACTGTAAACGGTATACATAGACAACTTTTAGTTACTAAAGATTCTCACGCTACTGCAGGAGAAGATTGGGGATATGATGGTGTTAATAATGAAGACCAAGTAGATGATATGTATTGGATGATTGAAGGTAATAAATACATTATTCAAGGAACCGATGTTATTGATGTTAATACCGTATTACCTATTGGTATACACACTGATGATAGTGGTAACAATACTTTTACTATTGACGCTTTAGAAAATGTTCCTGATAACTTAGAGATTTATATCTTTGATAATGCAACAAGTACATATCATGATATTAGAGCTAACGATTTTACTATTAATCTGCCTGCTGGCGAATATCTAGATCGTTTCTCTATGGTATTTAGTACTTCTTCTACTCTTAGTATTGAAGATAATGTAATTGTTCAAGACATTAATACATACTATAACAATAGTCAATCAAGTATTATTATTAATAACCCTAAGTTACACAACATAACATCTGTTAAGTTATATAACATTTTATCTCAAGAAATATTTAGCGAAACAGATATTGATACTTTAGATTATACTGCTTTAAAAACAGGTAAATTAAGTACAGGGACTTACATTATTAAAATGAAAACAGATATTGGTGAAATTTCTAAAAAAGTCCTGATTGAATAAAACTTTTCAATCAAATACTTATAAAAAAAGCCGAAACGTATGTTTCGGCTTTTTTATTAAATAATTATTCAATTTAACACTTAAACGAAATAAACTTCTTTTTATCTTGATTTTTGTAAGTAATTTCCACTTAACAATGTATTTCATCGAATATTTTTGCACTTAATCATTGATTTACATAGTTTTAACACATATTAATGTTAATCCCAACCCAAAACAAACCTGCTTATGAAAAATTCTACCCCAAAGAGTTTGAAAAAGCTAACATTAAAACAAGTATACACATTAGTATTGTTTTTAATGTTTGTAACATTTTCTTTCGCACAAACATCAATTGTTGAAGTAAGTGTAAATTGGCCTAGTTGGTCTTCAGAAAATAGAGTAGAAATTTACGATCCTTCTAATACGCTCATAGCCACTATAGATAATGGTTACAATGGGTGCTGTGACGATTCTTATTCTACAACAGTATCATTAGGTTGTATTCCTGACGGTAATAATTATTATATAATAATGTACGATACTTATGGAGATGGTTGGAATGGTAGCGCTTCAAATATAACTATAACTTCTTCTGGTAGTACAGTTTTAACAAATTCTGGAGCAAGTGCTAACGCTTCCGGCACAACTTTAAACTTTAATGTTAGTGGTGGCTGTTCTGGTTCTTGTTCTTCTATAGTTAGTAGTTTCCCTTACAATGAAAATTTTGAATCTGGTATAGGGCAATGGACACAAAGCTCAACTGATGATTTTGACTGGACAAGAAACCAAAACGGAACGCCTTCTAGTAGTACTGGTCCAAATAGTGCTAATGGAGGTAATTGGTATTTATATACAGAAGCCTCGAGCAATTTTAACAATACAAGTGATTTAATAAGTCCTTGTTTTGATTTGTCTTCTGCAAGTTCTGCTAATTTTTCATTTTACTATCATATGTATGGTAGCAATATGGGAACTTTAAGTGTAGACTTAAGTACTAATAATGGTGTAACATTTGATCACAATATATTTTCGGTTACAGGTCAACAACACACAAGTAATGGTTCTATTTGGAGCCTAGCCTCTATAGATTTATCAGCTTATTTAGGACAAACAGTTACTATAAAAATTTCTGGAACAACTGGTTCTAATTATAGAAGCGATATGGCTATTGATGATATTTCATTAACAGCTGTAACTACACCTTTACCAGAAATTGCGGTAGAAGGTAACTCTACGGATATTTTAAATAACGACATTACACCTTCCACTGCAGATGATACTGATTTTGGAAGTATAAATGTTGCTGCTGGATCAACTACACACACTTTCACTATTAATAATACAGGTTTATTAACGTTAAACCTTACAGCCCCATCTCCTTACATCACTATATCAGGACCTAATTCAGGGGATTTCACACTTACATCAACACCTTCTAACTCTATTACAGCAGGAAACTTTACAACTTTTGATATAACCTTTGATCCTTCTGGTAATGGTTTAAGAGGCGCTACTGTTTCTATAGCTAACAATGATTCTAACGAAAACCCTTTCACTTTTAATATTCAAGGTTATGGATTAACACCTTTAAGTGAAGGACCAGGTGGAGTAACTACAGATTTAGAATTATGGCTTAAAGCTAATGATGGTGCAGGTTTATCTGACAACCAACCATTAAGCACATGGTTTGACCAAGCTAATACTAACAATGCAACGGTTCATACAACAGGACAAGAACCTTCTTACCGAGATATTTATGGTAAAAATGTTAATTATAATGCTGTAGTAGACTTTAATAATACTCCTAATGCACCTTACGAAACTAATTTAAATTACACGCCACAACAATACCTTGAAGGCTCCACAGGTTTTCATACTCAAGATATATTTATAGTAGCTTTTCCTGAAGAAACTGTAAACAGTTCTTATGGTGCTATGGATATGTTTTGTGGTGACGCTAACCCTGGAGATAATACAGATAAAGATGTTACAGGAATTGGTTGGGGCGGATATACCGTTAGAATGAATAACGAGGTTTTAACTTATGCTATATCCTCTACTCCAGAACCTAATCCATCTGATATTAATTTAAGAGGATATGGTGTTGCTCAAACTGGTGCTGCGCCTTCATATAATAATGTAGGTATAATTAATGCTAGAAATAATAGCAGCACATCTCCTACTGCTCAAGAAGTATTATATAATGGAGTTAAAGTAGATAACTATGAAGTAGGTTCACCTCAATTTACAAACATTAACAATTCAAATTATTGGATTGGTAGAAGTCAAGCCTACAGAGCTAGTTACTACGGTACAATAGCGGAAATTATTACTTTCTCTTCTAGAAAAAACAATGCTTCTGTTACAGATGAAAGAAATAGAATAGAATCATATCTAGCAATCAAATACGGTATTACTTTAGGTGTAAACGGTACTTCTAAGGATTATGTAGCTTCTGACGGAACTATAATTTGGGATACGTCTGCTAATGCAGGTTATAATTATGATATTGCCGGTATTGGTCGTGACGATAATTCTGATTTATATCAAAAACAATCAAAAAGTGTAAATAACAGTGCTATTGTTTCATTCTCTTTAAATAACACTGAGTTAACTAATAACCTAAATTCTCAAACTTTTAACACAAGTAACGAATATCTTGTTTGGGGGAATAATGGACAAAACACAAATTCATCAGCGACATCAATTGTTGTTAGCTTAGGACCAGCTACTGTTACAACTGTTACTGATGTAATGAATAGAACTTGGAAAATTGTTGAAACCGCAGGTGATGATGTTGGTACTGTAGAGCTATCTGTTTTTGAATCTGACCTAGCTGGCCTACCACCTTTAACAGGTAATGATGCTTATGTAATGCTTGTTGCAGATGATCCTACTTTCTCTACAAATTTAAGAACAGTATTTTTAGATCCATCTACATTTAATGGTATACCTACAAGAGAAGGTACATTTGACTTTGATGGCACAAAATATTTCACAATTGGTATTGCTCATGAAGAAGTTAGAGAAAGACAACTTGGTTTTGATGGTATTGATAACTATACTAATATTGGTGACAAAGTGGATCTAGCCGGTAGCTTTACAGCTTCTGCTTGGGTAAAACCAGATGGAGCAAATGCTTTAGGTACAGATAAGACAATATTAGCTAAAAATAATGGTACTGTTGGTTATAAATTATTTTTAACAAATAATAATTATCCTGCTTTCTCAGTAGGCACAAATACAACTACAGATAGGATTGATGCAAATACACAACTTCCGGATAACGTGTGGCATCATGTAGCAGTGACATATGATGGTACAACAGCAAATATTTATATTGATGGTGTTTTAGATAACACGAAGGTAATCACATCATCAACACCAAACGGATCTTCTTTAGCTATTGGAGCTGTTTACATTGACAAATCTAATATTATTGACTTTTTTAAAGGTGATTTAGATGAAATTAGAATTTGGGATAGAGCTTTAACTTTAGATCAATTAAGATTTGTAATGAACCAAGAATTAATCGAAAATGCATCAATGGTTAATGGTGATGTACTACCAGCTACTGTAACAAAAAATGATATTTCTATTGTTAACTGGAATAATTTATTGGCTTACTATAACATGAATTCTTACATAGGTACTCATTTAAATGACGTATCAGGTAACGGAAACAGAGGTAGTTTAGCTGAACCTTCAGAATTTAATTTAGAGTATCAAACATCTCCATTACCATATACAACAACAAGTAATGGTCTTTGGACTAACAACTCTTCTTGGACTAATGGTACTGAGCAATACATACCTGGTTCTGCTTCTATTGTTGACCCTACCATTACTGTAGATTGGAATATTGTAGAAACGTCTCATAATATTACTATGGACAATGCTAGTTTACCTACTGCTAACAATCTAAACCGTTCTGTTCTTGGTTTATTTGTTACTGCTAACGAACTTGAACTTTCTGGTGATACTGCTACTAATGCGGGTAATGGATTAACTGTAACTCACTACCTTAAAATTGATGGTAAAATTGATTTAGAAGGAGAATCGCAATTAATACAAACAACAGATAGTGATTTAGATCCTACTAGCTCTGGTAGTTTAGAACGTGATCAACAAGGTACACGCGATTTATATACTTATAATTATTGGGCATCTCCTGTTGGTATGATTAACTCTACGACTAATAACAATAGTTACACTTTACCTAATGTCTTTAGAGATGGTACTAATCCGGCTGCACCTACTAACATTAACTTTATTACTAATGGGTATAATGGATCTTCTGGTTCGCCTATTGGTATTGCAGATTATTGGATTTGGAAATACGCTAATCAATCTGGTGCTTATGCAGATTGGCAACACGTACGTAGTACCGGTTCTTTACT
>NZ_AULQ01000015.1 GCF_000422365.1 Mesoflavibacter zeaxanthinifaciens DSM 18436 | reverse complement strand
GATTCAAAATGTAACTTTGAAAAGCGGACAAACGGAATTTTATTACGTGCGAATTATTCGAATAAGCTGACTGCAATACCAATCCCAAAAGAAAGTATAATCGGAATTACAATCACGAGAGGAAAAGAAACGATTGACCCATTTTTTCTTTCGCCAATGTGGATTTTATTAAAACTCGGTGTTTCGAAATTATACGCTCGATACTTTAAAATTTTAATCAGCGAATATTCGATTGACCAAATGGAATTGAATTTAAAAACAGCTGAATATGAAATGGACTTTATAGCAAACGGATATCTATTCGAAAGACAACAAAGTTTCTTTGAAAATCTGAATTACGAAAACAAATTAAAAACAATAATAAAAGCCAGCACATAACAATGTATAAATTCAATTGCGGCTGAATTTCCTGCGGAAATTCATTGCAATTTTCTATCTTTCAGTCTTAATCGGAAAATCGTACCGATTTTCCGCAACTGAAATTTATACGCTAACGTTGTACGCAAGCTGAAAAAAATGACTTTCGAAGATTTAAATAGACATATAATTCCGATGACCGAATTTACCCTTAAATGGAGATTTACGGAGGAGAAATATGATTTACTTCCCAAACAACATATTGCGGAATTAAAACCTTTGGACAAAACCGGAGCGGAATTTCTTGCGAACTATTTAGACAACTGTTGGATTCATTCAAACGAACCATTCAAAAACGGACTTTTTCGGAATTTGGACGAAATTGAAATCTTGGAAAATAATGAAAAAAAAATAACAAAGTGGTTATTCCAAAGAGCAATTCCTTTTGACAAAAAAGTTTACCTTTCTTGGGACGGACAAAATGGAATGATAACCAAATGGAAATTTGTTGTCAAATATTGGGATTCGATTTTTTATAGTGGTTCGGACGATTTGACTGTATTTGACCAAAGTCTGGAATGGGCTATTTTGTTCGCTCATTATGATAAAATATTTTTCGGAACGAATAAAGACTATGAATTGAAAGCGGAATTTGATGAAAAAATTATGCAGTTCTAAAAAAAGCCAGCGTACAACAATGTATAACCGCAATTACGGCGGATTCGACTACGTCCGAATCCACTCGGAATTGCTAACGTCAGTGCTAAACCGAAAAATTTGCGTACTTTAACCCGTAACTGACGGTTATACGAGACCGTTGTGCCTAATTTTGGAAAATCACACAAATGAAAACAAAATTGATAATTTTCAACTTATTTTTATTCTTGACAACAGCAAATTGTCAAAATGAAAATAAAACAAATACCTCGCAAATGGACTTAAAAGAAAATAAGGAAATCAAAGCAATTTTAGAAAGTGTAAAAATTGGAATGATTGAATTCATTGAACCTGGCGAAACGGAATACACGGAATCTGACGTTGAAAAATGTATGTCCATTATGAACAATTTTCTTTCTGAAATTTCAAAATCAGATTCAAAAGAAAACGGAATGCAAAGCGTGAAAAAAGTTGTTCTTGAATTGAATGACCTGAATGAAAAATGCGAATACGAACTAATCGAAACTGATCAAAGGGAACAATTAGCTGAAATAATAATTCTCGCTGGAAATCTTAAAGGCTTCAATGAAAGAAATGAGGATATTACGGAAGAATGGAGAGAATGGTAAAAACTAGGCACAACAATGTATAACCGCAATTACGGCGGATTCGACTACGTCCGAATCCACTCGGAATTGCTAACGCCAGTTCTTAACCGAAAATTATTAACTTTAAATCCGTAACTGACGGTTATACGAGACCGTTGTGCATAATATGGAAAAACCAATATTAAATATTATTTTAATTCTGATTTTATTAGTTCTTTCTTCTTGTAAAACTCAATACTCAAATGCAGAACTGAATGCTAATTTTAGTAATGAACAAATCAAAGAGCTGAATAAAATAACCGAATTTTTCAAAGCAGAAACTTGTAAAAATATTGATTTTAAAAAATGTTATCGCCAAACTAATCACGACTCTTTACAAGCAAATGGAGAAGGTTTTTGGGCTAAGTTAAGTTTTGAAAAACAAAAAACACTTTACAAAGAAATTCCTCAATCAGTATTTAACGAAATTTGGATGTACTGTGAAACGACTTATTATCCTAATAAAACAAAGGCTAAAAGTATTTGCGCAAATGCATTTGGTAAATACCAAAATTATCTATCTGATTTAGGAAAAACTAACCCAAGAATTGCTAGATACGCTGAAAGAATTAAAGCTTCTGGAGACTTTAATGGTTTCGATTTACAATATCAAGAAATCCTAAGTGATAATAATACGTTTGATTTAAAAAACCCAAATATACAATTGATTTTAGCAGTCCATTATTTATCAATTAATGACAAAGTAACAAGAAATGCCCATTTAATTGAAAAAAGAGCTGAACCAAAATTTTAACAAAATACTATGCACAACATTGTATAAATTCAATTGCGGCTGAATTTCCTACGGAAATTCATTGCAATTTTCTATCTTTTCAGTCTAAATCGGAAAATCGTACCGATTTTCCGCAACTGAAATTTATACGCTAACGTTGTGGTGCATTTACAAAACGAACGCTGGAATCAAAAACTGACTAAAACCGAACTGAAATTTTAATGAATTTTTCACGACATTGTGATTTATGCGAAAACCAAATATCGAGTCTTGAAAAAGGATTGACTTGTAATTTGACCAATAAAAAACCTGATTTTAATAATACTTGCTCAAAAATTACACTTGACAAAAAATTTCAAGAAAAATTAGAAATTGCTAATCTCGAATTGGAAATAATACGCAGAAACCAAAAGTCAACACATCTGACTTTCTACGGCACAATAATAATTGGTTTTCTATTAATACTTCTTGGTTACTTTTTTTCTGATTGGAATATACATAGCTTATTCCTATGGTACGTGAAAATTGGAATGATTGTCGCTGGATTTTCATTTCTTGGAATTGCTTACTCTAAACTGAATAAATACAGAAGAGAAAATAAAAAAGCAGAAATAGAAAAAAATAAAATTGATGAAGTCCTAAATAAATACGGAATTTCATATCAAGAAAACTTTGATTTTAAAGAAAAAATTCACGGAACACAAGAAGTAATTGTGAACGTTGAATTTAAAAATTGGACAAAAAGACAAACAACTAATTCTTATAAATTTGACTATTAAAAATAAAAAAAACGACACCACAACAATGTATAACCGCAATTACGGCGGATTCGACTACGTCCGAATCCACTCGAAATTGCTAACGTCAGTTCTAAACCGAAAAACTTCGTATATATATCCGTAACTGACGGTTATACGAGACCGTTGGCGGTAATATAGAAGAACCACAATAACAACAAAAAATGAACACGATAAGCTATTTTGAAATTCAATCTTCTGAACCAAAAAGAGAAATAGAATTCTATAAAAATGTGTTCGGATGGACATTCACAGAGGAAAAGGGATTACCTATTGAATATTATCGGATAGAAACCAATGGAATGAACGGAGCTTTGCTAAAACGACCTGCAAAAACGCCACCAAAGGAACACGGAACCAATGCGTTTAACTGTTCAATTATGGTTTATGATTTTAACAAAACTGCGGAATTAATAATAGAAAACGGAGGAATTGTTGCAATGGAGAAATTTCCGATTAAAAACAGATGTTGGCAAGGTTATTTTATAGACAAAGACAACAATGTTTTTGGGATATTTGAGGTAGACGAAAACGCTGAATAAAATCGCTAACACGACCGAAAAATCATTGAATTAAACGAACGGAACTATTTAACAATGGAAAAGGTTGACAGGTACATAGAAAGAAGTAAGAAATGGAAAGATGAAACCATACTTTTGAGAGAAATCTGTTTGGAATGTGGACTTGACGAAGATTTTAAATGGATGCACCCTTGCTACACTTTTCAAGGTAAAAACATAGTATTAATTCACGGGTTTAAAGAATACTGTGCCTTACTTTTTCACAAAGGAGCATTATTAAAAGATACTGAAAATATTTTGGTACAACAGACAGAAAATGTACAATCGGCTCGTCAAATACGATTTACGGACAAAACCCAAATCAATGACTTGAAAGCAGTTATCAAAGCCTACATTTTTGAGGCAATAGACGTGGAAAGGGCAGGTTTGGAGGTCAAAAAGAAAAAGACTTCAGAATATGAAATACCAGAAGAACTCGAACAAGAATTTGAATACGACTCGAATTTTAAAACAGCATTTTACAATCTGACACCAGGTAGGCAAAGAGGTTACTTACTTCATTTTTCAGATGCCAAACAATCTAAAACAAGAACTTCAAGAATTGAAAAGGCAAAACTGAAAATCTTTGACGGAAAAGGACACAACGAAAGATAAAAAATACTACCGCCAACAACGTATATAAAAAATAGCGGTTTAATCGCTTAAATGAAACAAAATGAATAAATTAAAGGTCTGTTATAATCCGAAAAGTAAGTGCCTAAAATCCGCTACTTTTCATATACAAGACCGTTGTGCATAATTTAATCGAACCTAAATTTAATGAATAAAACTTTATTTTTAATTTCAATTCTATTTCTATTTAGTTGTGGAAATAAAATGAATAAAATAAGTTCGAACTGCGAAAATCTTTACGCAGACGAAAAGGTTGAACTATGCCTGCCTTCAAAAAATTGGAAACCAGAAAAAATTGACAAGTACCTAATTTTTAAAAATGACTCGAATGATTCTTTAACAATCGATAAAAGTGTCATCGCAATAATGATTGACGATTACCAATCAGAATTAAGCGCAAAAGACTTGAGAAATCAACATTTGGAAAGTATGCTAAAATCGGAGACATTAAACGTGGAATTAATATCAAAAGGAACTGAAAATATAAATGGAAATACATTCTACGATTTTGAAGTAAACTCAAAAGATGGACAAGTATATTCTTATTTTCTATTTTATAATAAAGGAGAAATTGGATATAATATAAGCGCTACAATTCGAGAAGAAATTAGAAACGGAATTGACAAAAAAGATTATCTGAATTTTTTAAAATCATTACGAATAAAATAAAAAACTATGCACAACATTGTATAAATTCAATTGCGGCTGAATTTCCTGCGGAAATTCATTGCAATTTTCTATCTTTCAGTCTCAATCGGAAAATCGTACCGATTTTCCGCAACTGAAATTTATACGCTAACGTTGGCAACAAGCTAAGAAAACATCGAACTTCAATCAAAAATCCGAATTCATTTTTATATATCGAGAATTATAGATATATTTGTCTTATGAATTTGAAAATAGCAACAGAAATAGGAAAATGTTTATCTAATCAAACAAGGTTTCAGATTATGGAATGGCTGAAAGAACCAGAAAAAAATTTTCCACCACACGAGACCTTAAAACATTTTAATGATGGTGTTTGCGTTACCTATATTCAAGAAAAAGCAGGATTATCACAATCTACAATTTCTACTTATCTAACTAATATGGAAAAATGTGGACTTTTGATATCAACAAGACACGGAAAATGGTCGTATTTAAAAAGGAACGAAGAGACAATTAAACAGTTTACAGATTTTCTAAAATAAAAAAATTTAATAAAACATATCTACATTTCGCTATATAACAAACTATGAAATTATTAATTGACATTTTAGGTTGGTCAGGTTCAGGATTAATAATCATTGCCTATGCCCTAACTTTAATCGAAAACAAAAAATATTTGGATTATGGCAAGTATTTAAATTTACTTGGAGGACTTTTAATAGCTATAAACTGTTATTACTACAATGCAATTCCACCATTTGTAACCAATTTACTTTGGAGTATCATTGCAACTTTAACGATATATAAGTCAAGAAATAAAAAAGAGAAATGCAAAAAGACTAATTGTTTAACTTAAAAACTATAACAATGAAAATTTTAATAATTGGAGGAAACGGAACAATAGGAAAAACTGTTGTTTCACATTTTAAACAAAAAAATGAAATTTTAATTGCTGGACGAACCAACGGAGACGTGACTGTTGATATTGCTGATAGTAGTTCGATAAAGTCAATGTTTGAAAAGATTGGAAAAGTAGACGCTATAATTTGTATCGCAGGTGAAGCAAAATGGGACGATTTCAATAAACTTTCTGAAGACGATTATTATATCGGACTGAAAAGCAAATTAATGGGACAAGTTAATCTTGTGCGTATTGGACAGAATTATTTAAATTCAAATGGTTCAATAACTCTATCTACTGGAATTTTAGCAGATGACCCAGTTGTAAAAACAACGAGTGCTGCTATGGTAAATGGTGGAATTCATAGTTTTGTGCAAGCTGTTGCGCTCGAAATTGAAAACGGTATTAGAGTAAATGTAGTTTCTTCGGGAATGGTGGAAGACGCTTATGAAAAATACAAAGATTATTTCCCAGGACACAATCCTATACCAATGAAAAAAGTAATTAACGGATATGTAAGAAGTGTAAACGGAAAAGGAAATGGAGAAATAATTAGAATTTACGACTAAAAAAAAGCCAGTTGCCAACAATGTATAAAATTAATTGCTTGGTTCTAGCCTACTTACGAAAATCCTCGCGGATTTTCTATTCGGTTTTTATTTGCTAAATTAGTTGCTTAAACCACGCAACTAATCTTATACGAGACCGTTG
>NZ_AULQ01000014.1 GCF_000422365.1 Mesoflavibacter zeaxanthinifaciens DSM 18436 | reverse complement strand
CAGAATTTAATATTGTTGGAAAATGGGAATGGGAATCTTATTCTTCTTCTGGTAACTTTGTTTTTTACAGTAACGGAATAGCTGAAATGGAATCTGAGAATGAAAAAATCGGTGGAAATGACTTTATGAGAAACGGAAAAAAATTCAGTCTTGAATATAAAATTGACTATAACAAAACACCAAAAACTTTGGACTTAATATTCACAGAATTGGAGAGTAAAAAACAATTAAAAATTCCAGGGATAATTGATATTGTGGAAAAAGATATTCTATTGTATGCACGAGGCAAAAATGGAATAAGACCGAAAAGTATTGCTGAATCTGATGACAAAATTACACTTTATAGAATTAAATAAAAACTGCACACAACAACGGCTATAATCCATTGCGGCTGAAATTCCTATCGGAATTTCATTGCAATTTGCTATCTTTCGGCTATGGCGGAAAGAATCCTGCGGATTTTTCCGCAACGTATCATAGCCAAAACCGTTAGCAAACATATGAGAAACGAAAAGTTCAACATATTAATTTTAATTTTTACAATCCTAATTTTTGGTTGTAAACAAAAAGTTGAGCCGAAAAAATCTGAATTTAGAGTCACGCAAGATTACTCCGAATTTAAAACGAAAATGGAAAATAACGATACTCTGAATATTGGAGTCGATTTATCTATGTGTATGTGGAGTGAATATGACCGATTACAAATCACAAAAACCAACGATAGTGTATTTCTTCAACTAAAAGAAAAAAGAGTAATGGACGATGAGCCTGTTCATTTTGATAAAGTTCTTTATGAATTAAAAAACGATACGCTGAATTTAGAAAAAATGATGGCTGATTTTGATATTGATTATCAAGAAGAAATAAGCAGTCCATTTTTTATAATAATTAACCCAAAAGAAAAAGAGACAATTCTATTGAGAACAACTGGACTTGGGAATCGCGGATTTAATATTGAACGTTACCAAAGAATTATGTTTGAGTTGTATCCCAAAGAAATGGAAAAATATAGGCTTGAATATATGGTTCCGCCACCAGAGCTGAGTGAAATTGAAGAAAATGAAATGGAATAAAATACGTTTGCTAACAATGTATAACCGCAATTACGGCGGATTCGACTACGTCCGAATCCACTCGGAATTGCTAACGTCAGTGCTTAACCGTAAATTAACGCATATAAACCCGTAACTGACGGTTATACGAAACCGTTGTAAAACATTTAGAAAATTGAACTAATGAAAAAAATCATTTTATCACTTCTACTTTTAAACTCTTTATTTTCATTTGCCCAAACTGATTCTAAAACTAAAGACTTAAACAAGAACAAAGGTTTTTTTAATATTACTAAAGTTGGATTTATTGCAATTACTGATCTAAAACAAGATCTTTTTATAGAAGGAGAAGGCGGATTTTATTCCGAACTTGACGCAAATAAATCACACGCTTGGAGTTTGCAAACTATAAATGGCTATTTTATTTCGCCGAAATTTTCTCTTGGAATTGCGGTTGGACTTGATGGCTATCACAATCCAAATTTCAACACTTTGCCAGTTTTATTAGACATAAGAACTTACATGACTGATGAAGAAAATTCTATATATGCCTTTTTAGACATTGGACCTTCTTTAAGAGTTGGTGGAGAAAACTCTGAATTGAGAAAAGGAATGGTTTTTAATATTGGTATTGGCTACAAATTTAAGGTTGGAAAAAAGTTATTTTTAATTTCAGACCTTTCATATTCTCACAAAACAATTAGCTTAACGGATGAATGGATTGATAAATCTGATTTTGTTATTAAAGCAAATGGAATTGGTTTAAACCTTGGAATAATTTTCTAACAAATGAAAAAAAACGTTTTACAACAACGTGTATAATTAATTGCGGCTGAAATTCCTATCGGAATTTCATTCTTATTAATTATCTTTGGTTTACAGCG
Source organism: Mesoflavibacter zeaxanthinifaciens DSM 18436 (assembly GCF_000422365.1). GTDB lineage: Bacteria > Bacteroidota > Bacteroidia > Flavobacteriales > Flavobacteriaceae > Mesoflavibacter > Mesoflavibacter zeaxanthinifaciens. Next base: position 7,283 of record NZ_AULQ01000014.1, on the reverse strand, counting down.
GAAAATGACTGCGTCCTTTCCCGCAACTAATCATACACACCAACGTTGGCATTAATTTAAATGAAACAATTCACAATCATATCAATTCTTATCTTTTTAGTGTCGTGTTCATCGACATTTAAGATTGTTGAACAACCGACAGAGTACTCAACAGTAATTGAAAAAGGACGAATAACTGGAGTTATATTTAAAGAAAATGGTGCTTGTTTTTTATGCCTTCAAGATAAAGAAAGATTCACTCCGACAATTGATGACATTCAAAAAACTGAGAGAATACTCGAACAAAATTTAAAAGAAGCGAATAAATCTAGAACGAACCAAGTTGACAATTGTCCAGTAATCCACAAAAAACTGAAATCATACAGAAGACAATACTTTGGTTACATTGACAGTAGCGGAAAGAAAATCATTTATGTAACTTTCAATTGGGACAGATATTCGATTTTCGATAGACTCAGAGGATATTACAAAGACGAAAGTGAAAATTGGAAAAAAGAAAAGGAAATGGTATTGGACGGATGCAGTTACCATTGGGAAATAAAAATTAACTTAGACACAGAAGAGGTCTTTGAATTAGGAGTTAATGGAGTTGCTTTGAACGAAAGAAAAAATAAAAAACTAATGCCAACAATGTATAAATTCAATTGCGGCTGAATTTCCTGCGGAAATTCATTGCAATTTTCTATCTTTCAGTCTCAATCGGAAAATCGTACCGATTTTCCGCAACTGAAATTTATACGCTAACGTTGTGGTTAATTTGAAAAAATGAACAGTCTACTAAAACAAATATCAGAGAAAGCGATTGATTTAGCTAATTTTGAGTTTACTCAAGAGCAGACTGAAAATAAATGGTTAGGAAGTAAACCAGCTTCGGAAAGTGAAATAAAATTGACCGAAAAAAGACTCGGAATTGAATTCCCATCCGATTTTAAAAAGTTCTTATCCATAACAAACGGATTTTCTGCACCAAATGATATCGAGCCGACTTTTGAGCCAACTAACAAAATTGACTATTTAAAGAACATTGATAGTTTTATAATCGAAGCCTACAGCATTGACGGAATTGAAAATATTGGAAAAGAACTAGAAAAAAGTATTCTTGTTGGTGGAATAAATGAAGAGCAATACTTTTTATTAATTCCATCTGACTTAACAGCAGGGAAATGGAAATACTGGAAGTTTGCAAATTGGCATCCTGCAGAAGAAGAACACGAAAATTTGGAAAGTTATTTCAAAGACGTATTGGAATTTATAAATGAACAACTTGAAACGGAATAAAAAACTAACCACAACAATGTATAAATTCAATTGCGGCTGAATTTCCTACGGAAATTCATTGCAATTTTCTATCTTTCAGCTCAATCGGAAAATCGTACCGATTTTCCGCAACTGAAATTTATACGCAAACGTTGGCAACAATTTGAGAAATGAGGAAATACATTCAAATTTTAATAATTTTATTGACATTATCTGCTTGCGGACAAAAAGAAGCTGAAAAGAAAACACCAGAAAATGTGAATGAAAAACCTGTGGAATCGGAACAAAAAACTGATTCCGAAAAGGTGGAAAAATGGACAGATTCTAATGGAAACGTTTTCATCGAAAAAGGAAATGAAATTTCTATAATTCCTGCCAAATACAATAAAACTGGAAAAACATACAAAGTATTTATTTACAATGAAACTTCTGACGGAATTGGAATCATTAGTGATTTAAAAATAAAACCGAATGAATCTAAAGTTTTTAATCTTAAAGACACTGACACTCTAAAATTAGAAAATGGAGTGAAATTTATGTTTGGGGAAACTTATGGACTTGAAATTGAGGACAAAAATTCTCAAGTTAGTGGACTTGGAGGAAAATATTTAGACATTTATAAAGTTCCTGATGATGCTGAATGGGCTTTTGTCATAGTACCAATTGGAGATGGAGATAAATAAAAAACTGTTGCCAACAATGTATAACCGCAATTACGGCGGATTCGACTACGTCCGAATCCACTCGGAATTGCTAACGTCAGTGCTTAACCGAAAATCATTAACTTTAAATCCGTAACTGACGGTTATACGAGACCGTTGGGCACAATTAAAAACAGAATGAATAGACTTTTAATTTTACTTTTTTCAATATTCTTAATTGGTTGTTGCAATGAACCAAAATTGCTGAATAACGGACTGACTCAAAAAGCGACACAAATTACCGAATACACAATCAAAGTGAAAAACGATTCTCTGAATAATCAGATTCAAGACACGCTTGTAATTACCGAAAAGAAATACAACGAAAATGACCAAATAATCAGCAGACATCAACGGAATTTATTTGCTGACGAAACAATGGACATTGAATTCATTTACAATAATCAAAAAAAGATAAAAAGAGAAATTGTGACACTTTCAAACGACAGTTCAAATTTTATTGTTGATTATTTCTACAAAGACACATTGCTTTTGGAAACAAAATCTGAATCCAAAAATGACATTTTTCAATTCAAACAAATTGGAGGTTACAAATATAATTCTGACAACAAACTAAAAGAAAGTTCATTGAAACAAATCTACATTGACGTTGAAACAAATGACACAATAACTAATACTCTTGAAGTAAGTAAATATAACGACAGGGAATTTGTAATTGAATCCAAACTATCGGACTTTAGAAAACCTGAACGGAATCGAAAGACTGAATATAAATACGATTGTGGAATTTTAATGGAAATTAAAGAATTTAATAGCAAAGACTCTCTGATTTCAACAACAGAATACAAATACGAATTTGACAAGTTTGAAAATTGGACAAAAAGGAAATCAATTGAGAATGACAAACTAAATTACATACGAACGAGGGAAATAGAATATAAATAACTGTGCCCAACAATGTATAACCGCAATTACGGCGGATTCGACTACGTCCGAATCCACTCGGAATTGCTAACGTCTGTGCTAAACCGAAAAACAGTTACTTTAAACCCGCAACTGACGGTTATACTAAACCGTTAGCATACATTTATGAAAAACGCAATTACAATTCTACTTTTGACTTTACATTTAGTAAGTTGTGGACAATCAAAAACCGAAAAAGGAACTGAATCTAAAAAAGATTCAACAGATGTTGGCTTTGGAAGTATTTGGAAAAATATGGATGAAGAGAAGGCTGAAAAAGATTATAAAGAATTCCTTGAAAAACGTGAATTGAAAATTAAGTTTGACCAAAAAGAATGGTTAAAACATAACGATGATAGCAATCATAAAAGTCCGAGATGGAATATGCTTACGGATTTACGAGAAAATTATCTGAATAAAGAACTGAATAAAACTCAAATAATAAATCTACTCGGAAAACCATTTGAATTGGAAAAGCGATATGTGGAATCGACAAATGACACATTGAATTTAATGCTGTATCCTGTTGGCGCATATAGCGGATTTGGAATGGATTTTGACTTTTTAGTTATCTCTCTTGACGAAAATGACAAGAAAATTAAAGTTTGGGTAGAACAACACTGAATTAAAAAAACGTATGCTAACAACGTATAAAAATAATTGCTATTTTGTGCTTAAACAAAGTTAGTTGCATATTTGCTACATCTGAATTTCCTGCGGAAATTCCTCGCACGCAAATACGCAACTATTCTTATACATCAACGTTACCTGCAAGCTGAAAAAAACTATGTTCCAAGATTCAATCACATTGAAAAACCGACATCAGAAATTCATAAAGACAGTTTCTGAAAGCGGAATAGTTTACGGACTGAAAAGTAAAAATGGATTGGCAACATCGAGTTCAACCCAATTTGAAGACGATGATGGAAACCCAATCGGAATGATATGCTTTTGGGCGGAAAAGGTTCGAGCTAAATCTTGCGCGAAAGACGAATGGAAAAAATTCAACGTGACCGAAATCCCATTGGCGGAATTTATGGAAAATTGGTGTGTTGGAATGGCTAATGATGGACTTCTAATCGGAACACAATTTGACCAAAATCTGTTCGGATATGAAGTCGAACCATTGGACTTGATAATAGAATTAACGTCTGAATTAAAATCAATCGGAAAGAATTTGACATTCAGAAAATTTAACGCAATTGCGGACTTGGAAAAACAAGTAAACGAAATAATAAATGAATAAAGCCAGCAGGTAACAATGGTTATAATTCATTGCGGTTGAATTCCTAATCGGAATTCAAGGCAATTTTGCTATCTTTCGGCTACGGCGGAAAGAATCCTGCGGATTTTTCCGCAACGAAATCATAGCCGAGACCGTTGTGCACAATATCCCAATAGAACGTAAATAAAAGAAAATAAAGATAGAGTAATAATTGCAAGCGACGTGAACGAACGTGACGGAATTGGAGTTGAAATCTATCGAAATGACGAATTAGTTGCGGAAATTTTTAGGGATGATACAGAAAAAACTAGAACAATACGAGTTTTTAAAGACAGTATTTCTCTTGAACAAATGGAAGAATTTATTCAGATATTTAAAAAAGAAATTCCTTGGGATTTTATAAATTATGACAACCTTAAATAGAAATTATGAAATTTGTAAAACCAGAAGTATTTTCTAATAATTTCACTTGTCCAAATTGTGGTGTTCTATCAAAACAAGATTGGTGGAGTGTTAAATGGAGCGGTAGCAGGGACAGTGGTCATAGGCGAGAATACGAAAATTTGAGAGTTGGAAAATGTCATAATTGCAACGAAAACACTCTTTGGGTTCAAGACAAAATGCATTATCCTGAAAATGGAAATGCACCATTCCCGAATCCTGAAATGCCAGAATCTGTTCGAAAACTATATTTAGAAGCTACATCAATACATTCAAAATCTTCAAGAGGAGCAGCAGCTTTATTAAGGCTTTCAATTCAAGTTCTCTGTAAAGAATTAGGAGAAAGTGGAAAAAATATTAATAAAGACATAGGAGAACTTGTAAAAAAAGGACTTCCTGAAATTGTACAACAATCGCTGACATTGTGCGTGTTACTGGAAATGATGCTGTTCATCCTGGACAAATTGATACAGACAACCCGGAAACTGTTGGACAGCTTTTTGACTTAGTAAATATAATTGTCGAATATATGATAGCTCTGCCTAAAAGAGTTAGCGGAATTTACAATGGTTTACCAAGCGATAAAATTAACGGAATTTCAAATCGAGATAATAAATAAATACTGTGCACAACAATGGCTATAAGTAATTGCTCGTTCTCGCCTACTTCTGAAAATCCTTGCGGATTTTCAGCTTGGTGTGTACTTGCAAAGTTAAGTACTAACCCACGCAACTACTCATAGCCGATACCGTTGGCAACAATTTGAATGAAAAACATATTCTACATATTAATATTAGTTTTTTGTCAAACGATGACAAGTCAAACTACTGAATCTGAAAAAATATTTTGGGATTTAATTGACTATAAACTGAATTCAGATAAATATTCTGATATTGGTTATTTAGATAAGGTAGATTTCGGAACGTTAGAATATCATCTATCCAACATTAAGAAAGACTCTACTCTTAAATACTACGATAACAGAATCAAGAAAAGTGACAGTATAATATTATCTCTCGGAGAAAAGGAATATTTAATATCTGAACTAAAAGCATCCGAAAATTACTCTTGGGATTTAGCTGACAAAAAGGAACTTATAAAAGTTGAGCAAAAAAATATATTGGAATTCCTAAAAGCAGATAAAAAACGGGAACTGAAAATCATATCTAAACCGATTTTTATAAGAAACGGAAAAGTTGCTTGCGTTTTTAGTGTCCATCTTTGTTGTGGACATATTTATGGCTATGTAAATATTTCACTTTATAAAAAAACAAATGAAAAATGGGAACGTTGGATTCCAATGTCAGAAGGTGCTTTCTAAAAAAAAAGTACTACTGCCAACAATGTATAACCGCAATTACGGCGGATTCGACTACGTCCGAATCCACTCGAAATTGCTAACGCTAGTTCTTAACCGAAAATCATTAACTTTAATCCCGTAACTGACGGTTATACGAGACCGTTAGAGCACATTTGAGATGAACGATATAGACTTATTACATAATTGGTGTTTAGGCTGTGAAAATCATAGAAAATCCTTAGATGGTCCAATTTGTGAAATCACTGAGAAAAGACCTGATTTTATAAATACTTGTACTCAATATTTAGGAAATAAAAAAAAGCTAGTAAAAAGTCAACAAAAACTAATTGAGATTAATTTTAAAGACGATAGATACTTTGAAAAAATTAGACCAACTTTATTATCGAAAGAGCAGAAAAAAATGCCGAATGAATTAATCTTGAGAAATAAAAAATTCGATTTTAATTTTGTTTATATATTATGTTTAGATTTCTTCGGAGCTTATTTTTTGCATTATTTTAAAAATGACACGCTTGACATTCTGAATATTGAATTCTTAAAGATATTTGGGTTTTTGACAATCTTTTCAATTCCAATATTCGGAATTTTGATTGCTAAAATGGCTGACCAAACAGAAAAAATAACTCTATCTAAAAATGGATTGAAAATTGAAAACAAAAACTTAATAAGTTGGAATAACACTTTCACTTATATTTTAACTAAATATGCGAATACTGATAAAAATTCTTGGATGAGAAATGAATTTTTAGTTGTGAAAAAGCCATTTGAGAAAGAAATTATAGTATCTATTGATAGTTTAGAAAAAAAACCATCTGAATTGAGCAATTTAATAGAAAACTATAAAAAAACGTACCCTAACAACGTGTATAATTAATTGCGGCTGAAATTCCTATCGGAATTTCATTCTTATTAATTATCTTTGGTTTACTGCGGAAAATGACTGCGTCCTTTCCCGCAACTAATCATACACACCAACGTTGGTTGCAATAACCGAATTAAAAACTAAGCGTAAAAATCGTGCGAATTTTGAACTTTGAAAATAGCGGAACTTTGCGCAAAAAAACATAACGGAAACCGAATTTAATACTCGAAACCGAAACGTGACGCTGAATTGAAAAATGTAAAACGGAACTGTGCGCAGAAATCAACTTGAGCGGAATTTAAAAAACGTGAATTGATCACTGCTACTCTATCGAATTCCAAAATTGCGGAATCAAAACGTGGAATTGAATAGCAGAACGCAAATCAAAACGGAATGAATCTCAAAAAACTGAAATATAACTGCAACCAACATTGTATAAATTCAATTGCGACTGAATTTCCTACGGAAATTCATTGCAATTTTCTATCTTTCAGTTTCAATCGGAAAATCGTACCGATTTTCCGCAACTGAAATTTATACGCTAACGTTAGC
>NZ_AULQ01000013.1 GCF_000422365.1 Mesoflavibacter zeaxanthinifaciens DSM 18436 | reverse complement strand
GAAAATCGGTACGATTTTCCGATTGAGACTGAAAGATAGAAAATTGCAATGAATTTCCGTAGGAAATTCAGCCGCAATTGAATTTATACATTGTTACCAGTAGTTTTATATCTCAAATGAGCTGAAAAAATGGTCTTTGATAAATTCCTTTTTATCTTTATTTCTTAATTCCCGAAAATAGTTTTTAGGTAGAAACTCAATATGACAATCCTTGAAATCAAATTCACTCATTTCCGCTAAAATGATACTTATATTATAATTCAAACAATTAGATTCGTCAATGCGTTCATTTTTCAATTCATTAAACACTTTTTTGAAATTTAGAATTGCTTGTTGTTCTTTGTTCTCTAACTCTAAATAAATTCCAGTGTATAGATTTTTTAGAATATCAGATTCAGGGTTTTTAAATTCCGTTATTTTATTAAAAGCTTTATCTTTTTCATTAAATAAATACAATATTTTAAATTCCGCTATATTAATAATTTCCGCTCTATCTTTTCCATAATTTGTTTTTTTTAAAGAGTCAATTTTAGCCATTAAGCTTTTAAATTCAGGCGAACCAAGTCCGTTGACTGATAGATTGGAACTCATTTTGGGTAATTTCATATAATCAACTAAAATTTCCTCTGCTAGATTTCTTGAACTTTCAGCATAATTCGGTTGATTGGTCTGTTTGCAAGAATGAATGAAAATTAATAATAGTAGAAATAAGTATGTGATTTGTCTTTTCATTACTCAAATTACTGGTAACGGTCTCGTATAACCGTCAGTTTCGGGTTTAAATTACTATTTTTCGATTAATAACTGACGCTCGCAATTCCGAGTGGATTCGGACGCAGTCGAATCCGCCGTAATTGCGGTTATACATTGTTGTAAACAGTTTTTTATCCGTCATAACCGAACCATTCATTCAAGCATTTAACTTTGTCTGTCTCAATTTCTTTAAACTTATTTTCGTTTAAATCAATAACCCAAGTTTTTAATATTTTATCGAAATATTCAACTTCCTCATTTTCAACCAAGCTAAATATTATTTTGTCATCAGGATTTTCAATTAACTCACAATGAGTTAAGGCAATATATTGGTCGGAATTTTCAAATGTCAAACTCACTTCATCAAGAATTGAATAATTGGGTTTAGGTGATGAGTTTTTTATTATTTTTTCTAGAATTAAGACTTTTAAACTGTCCTTTTGAATATAAACCAAAGCTTTGTCAGAATTACCTAAAACTTGTCCGCTGATTTTTTTAAATCCGTTATACTTTTCCAATTCTGTAATATCCCTAAAAATCGCATTTTCAGAATTCTTTTTTGAGATTGAATTGTTGTCAGATTTTGGTTCCGCTTCTGAATTATTTTTGTCAATTTCAATTTTTGAGTCAGTATTTCTTTCTGATGATTTCTTTTCTTGTTGACAACTTAAAGTCAAAAAAAGAACTAAAATTATTATGCTTTTTGTGGTTTTCATAAATTGTTTACAACGGTTTTGGCTATGATACGTTGCGGAAAAATCCGCAGGATTCTTTCCGCCGTAGCCGAAAGATAGCAAATTGCAATAAAATTCCGATAGGAATTTCAGCCGCAATTGATTATAGCCGTTGTTAGGCACAGTTATTTTAGTTCAAATATTTCTTTTCCGATTTCTTTTTCGGTCAATTCAGTCGCCAAATAAGTTATTTTAAATTCCTCCGTTTTGATTGAGAATTTCAGATAAGGTCTTTTGGCAAACTCATAATATTCATTCAAATAAAAATCATTGTGGTCAGAATATAATTCAGGATTGATTTCTGGACTTTCTGAATTGTAGCAATAATTCAAAGTCACATTTTGATTGTATTTGCTAATAGCTTTGAATTCATAACACTCACAATCTAAATCCATTATTTTCTGATTTTCTATTTTTCCTTTCTTTAATAATTTCAGCGAGTTTACTTTTGTATCTAAAGAGTCAATTTGAGAACTATTTTTATTAGTGAAATAGAGTTTAGCTTTATTCCTAAAGTAAAATTGAGAATCAGCTCCAAATTCAGCACTATTCAGATGAATTCTACGGAAGTTTCCGTTTCGAGAATAGTACATTAATAAACTGTCACCATACTTGTCATTCAATTGTTTTTGAAATCCGTCTGGCGCTAATTCAGTTGTTGTGATTTCGGTTGAGAACTTTATAATTCCCTCAAAGTTGTTTTGTCCATTTGAACTACAACTTGTTAAAATCAAAAAAGCTAATATTATTAATCTGTTCATTTTTCTAATTGTGCCTAACGTTAGCGTATAAATTTCAGTTGCGGAAAATCGGCTACGATTTTCCGTTTTAAACTGAAAGATAGAAAATTGCAATGAATTTCCGCAGGAAATTCAGCCGCAATTGAATTTATACATTGTTGTGTGCAGTTTTTTATTCATTATTCAGTGCCTTTATATATAATTTTTAGTTTTCAGTTTGATGTTTTCTCCCGTTTAAATTTTGTAAGATTCCGCTTGTAACTTAGAAATAAAGAATCATAAAAATTTTCACACAGTTTTTATTGACTTTTTTCTTTATTCATTTTTTTAATAACAACTTAATGGATTTTTTTCGAAATAAATTTTGCTATAAAAATTACAATTCCAATATATATCAATACTGGAACGAAAAGAATATAAGAAGATATTGTAATCAAGCCATAATAAAAGTCAGCATATTTTCTGAGAACGGTGTTATCAATTATGCATGACTGTACAGACATATTTCCAGAGTTAAATCCGCTACAATTATACATGCCAAGGATTGGTAAAATCAATCCAATAAAAAGTAATATAATTAGAACTATTGTCTTTTTTGACATATAATAATTTAATTTAGCCGTTAGTTTCTAGAATTGCACACAACGGTTTTGGCTATGATACGTTGCGGAAAAATCCGCAGGATTCTTTCCGCCGTAGCCGAAAGATAGTAAATTGCAATGAAATTTCGATAGGAATTTCAGCCGCAATGGATTATAGCCGTTGTTGTGTGTAGTTTTTATTTTTTACTCTTTAATAAACTTGAAATTCCGATAAATACAATTCCCAATATTGTCAGTGTCCAAGCACTTGCCCAAATCGCAAATCCACCTAAACCAGAGTCATTCGTAACAGATTCTATTTTATTTAACTCCACAAAGTTTGAGATTCCAATAACTATTAATAGTAACCCAATTATGAATAAAATTATTTTGAATACTTTTTTACTCATATTCCGATTTATATAATTCCAAAAACTTTGAAGTCAAAAGATTTATTTCCTTTTTCTTTTTTAATTTAAAGTCAATATATGTGATTAAAAAAGGTAGAATGAAAAAAGGTATTGGTAAAAACCAATTCCCATAAATCAAAGAAATTATCGAGAAAATAATTCCGATTCCAATAGCAACTTTTACTGCTATGTTCATTGGAAATTTGAAGTCAAAATCCAATTCAAATTTATTTTCACTGTTTAGAATTCCGATTATTCTGTGATTGCCACCAGAATTAAAAATTCCGTATTTTCTATTTAATTCAATTCTGTTGGGACTTATATTTCCATCATAAAATCCGTTCAGAATTAATTTATTCAGAATATTAAATGATTTCTCGTTATTTGAAATGGTTTCTGTCATTTTTCAAATTACACACAACGGTTTGGTATAGATTTAGTTGCGGCTTAAAATCCGAAGGATTTTCAGCATTAAGCAACTAAGATAGTAAATTGGTATGAATTTCCGAAAGGAAATTCAGTAGCAATTGAATATATACCTTGTTAGCTGTAGTATTGTTTTATTTTATGTGATTCAGCTGGCGAAATTGTAGAAAGAAAACTTATTTTTATTCCACTTTTTTTTGCGCAACATTCCGTTTTACTGTTTCCGTTTTTTTAGTTTCTGTACCGTTTTGAGCGACAGAATTCGACCGCAATTTATTCAATTCCGTACGAGTCAGTTTTAGATTTCAGTTCCGTTTACCGTTTTAAAATTCAGATCCATAACAGGCTAAAATTCTGTTTTCAATTTTTTAAAGTTACGTTGCTAAAAATCAACACGAATTGAGCGTTTTTGGTTGATGCAATATTACAGCTAACGTGTTTGTGTATGGTTTCGTTGCGTGAAAATCCGCGAGGATTTTCCGATTAAGAAACCAAGATAATAAATTTGCGAGGAATTTCCGATAGGAAATTCAGAAGCAATAAACTATACACGTTGTTGTGTGTAGTTTTTTTATTTCAGTCATATTCCGTTTTGTGGAATTCCAATAGTTTATCCGTTAAAATATTTATTTCTTTTTTCTCTTTTAGTTTAAAATCCGCAAACATAATCAGTCCGAAAACAACAAACACAATCGGCAAAATCCAAATTCCCTTAATCAGCGAAATTATTGAAATCAGAATTCCGAGTCCGAGTAAAATTTTCGCTAAAATATTCATCGGTGACTTAAAGTCAAATTTCAAATCGTAATTATCTGTTTCATTCACAATTCCGATTAGTCTGTGATTGTTCGGGAAACGATTCCGCATTAATTCAAACTTTTCAGTTCCGATATATCCATTATAGAATCCGTTCACAATTAATTTGTTCAGAATTCTTAAGTTTTTATCACTTTTGGTTATCGTTTGTCTCATTTCTCAAATTACACACAACGGTCGTGTATATGGCTCGTAGCGTGCAAATTAGAAAATTATTTTCGTTTCAGCACAAGCCAGATTTTTAAATTTTACTATTTATCTTTTTTATTGGAAATCGTCAAATTTAAAAATTTGGCGACTTTCCAAATATGCCTTAACTTCGATTAAGCAACTGACTAGCTATGAGTTATATACGTTGTTAGCAAATCGTTTTTATTTCCACTTTGTTCTTAATTCAGTTCCAATTGGATATTTTTCTTTCGTAAAATCAGGTAGATAATATTTTCCGAAACTTCTGTTTGTCAGCACAGAATCAACCTCAATAAAAAACTCTCCATCTTGTGTTTCCAAAGTCAATCGGTTATTAATTCGGTCTTTTTCTCCTTTGTCTAATTCTATTTGCCAAGAAATATTTTCTTCATCATTTGGGTCAATTACTTTTGTGATGTTTTTTATTTTCGCAGAAACAGGTTCTTTTAGAAAATAACTTTGCCATTTTTCAGGTATTTGTTTTAAATCAAATTCTGATGTGATTGAATCTTTGGTTTTATTAACTAAATACATCCCATTCATTTCCGGCTCTAAACCAGTATTTAGATAGTCTGCAAATCGTATATAATCGTTTTCTTTATCCAAACTCCAACCAAAATCAAAGTAATCTGAAAACAGATATTTATTATTTTCCCATTGTACAACTTGAAATTCTGTTTTGATTTTCAGTGAGTCAATTCCGTATTTTATTTTCGTGGTTTTTGGTTTTAATTCCATATCCTCTGGATATTCAATAAATTCTATTCTTTCGGGATTTAATGTCAGTTTGAGACTGTCCATTTTATAAGTTCCAAAAACTTTTTTTCTTTCTCCACCACCAAAGCAACTGAATAAATAATTTTCGTTAATAAAACGACCATCACTTAATAAATCAAGTCGCAAACCATTATTAAATCCGTCATAAGAGTATCTTAACGTGTCAATATTCTTAATATCAATTTTTTCATCATTCGATTTGGTTTTGTTATTCGAACAACTAAAAATTAAAAACAATATGAGAATTTTAATGTATTTCACGGTTTTCATCAAATGTTTGCTAACGGTCTCGTATAACCGTCAGTTACGGGTTACTTTGGCGTTTATTTTCGGTTTGGCACAGACTTCAGCAATTCCGAGTGGATTCGGACGTAGTCGAATCCGCCGTAATTGCGGTTATACATTGTTGTACACAGTACTTTTTTCATTTATAATTTCTTTGCACTTGTCAGATTCCGCAAACTCTTTTACAATTCGATTTCTTTCAGTTAGTAATTCAGTCATATATTTTTTCAGAAACAGCTTGTCCGCTAACTTTCCTAAAATTCCAAAAGGTGATTTATAGTCAAAAAAGTCAGTCATCAAAGTTCCGCCATTCGATTCAGCAAAGTGATGTTCGTGTTTAAATTCCGCAAACGCTCCTTTAACCATTTCGTCCGTAAAGTAATTCGGTCTGTCAAATTCCGTTATTTTAGAAGTCAATTTTTGATAGATTCCAAAGTGTTTAGCTCTCCAAGTTACACTTTCATTCATTCCAATTAGTCCGCTTGTTTTTCCAGCGATTGCTTCTTCATTAGTTTGTTCAGTCGATATTTTGTGCAAATCGATACTTCTCGACAAGTCAAACACAATATTTCTGTCGGCTTTTATTTCAGTCTGAAGTTCGATTCTCGGCATTTTTTGGGTATTGTGTACAACGGTCTCGGCTATGAGTAGTTGCGTGGTTTAGCACTAAACTTTGCAAGTACACACCAAACTGAAAATCCGCAAGGATTTTCAGAAGTAGGCGAGAACAAGCAATTACTTATAGCCATTGTTAGCACCAGTTTTTATTTCGTTTATTAATTCCGAGTATTGATATTCCTCATTTTCCGATATTACTTTTATAATTCGGTCAGGTTTGATTTCGTTAAAAAGTAAAACTTCATAATCCTCAAACACAAATTCCATAAAGTCAGGATTATCCAAAAATTCATTTATTTTTTTTGAGTCAGATTTTAACAAGTCAATTCCGTTTTGATAAATCAACTCGTCTGAATCCTTTCCCAATTCGCTTATTGTTCCGCCAATCCTCCAAATAATAGTCCTTTTATAATCTTCTTTTAATTCAGATAGGTTTTTAAAAACAGAATGTGGATTATCTCTTAATATTTCTGATAAGTTATATCTCCTTTCCTCGATTACATTTAAATCGTCATCTTGTTTTTGATAAGTATCAATACACCAATGTGAATGAACAATAGGAAAGTCAGATTCTGATAGTTCAAATATGAATCCAATTTGTTCTTTTTTGTTAAGCAAAAAGTCAACCCACCAACGATTCAGGTTATGAAAAGGTGTCAAAATTGAGCAAGAAGTCCAAGTGTCAGAAATTTTAATTCCGTTTTCAAGGATACTTTTTTTATTCTCTTTAGATGACCAATGTATTAATTTCATAGGTTGCCTTAAATTGGTGCTAACGTTAGCGTATAAATTTCAGTTGCGGAAAATCGGTACGATTTTCCGATTTAGACTGAAAGATAGAAAATTGCAATGAATTTCCGTAGGAAATTCAGCCGCAATTGAATTTATACATTGTTGGTTGCAGTTATAATTCTGTTTTTTGAGGTTCATTCAGCGTTCTGTTTTGCGTTCTGCTATTCAATTCAACGTTTTGATTCCATTATTTTAGGAATTCAATCGAGTAGGAGTGATCAATTCACGTTTTTATAATTCCGTTCGAGTGAATTTCTGCGTACAGTTCCGTTTTACAATTTCAATTCAGCGTTACGTTTCGGTTTTGAGTATTAAATTCAGTTTCCGTAAAGCTTTTTGCGCACAGTTCCGCTTTTTTCAAAGTTCGGAATTCGCACGATTTTTACGCTTAGTTTTTAATTCGGCTATTGCAACCAACGTTAGCGTATAAATTTCAGTTGCGGAAAATCGGTACGATTTTCCGATTGAAACTGAAAGATAGCAAATTGCAATGAAATTCCGATAGGAATTTCAGCCGCAATTGAATTTATACATTGTTATGCATAGTTTTTTATTTAATGTTCAGTATAGTTTAGTTCATCCAATCTTGCCCTTATTGTTTTATCAATTTTAGATTTGGTAGTGTAAAATGCCAAAATTTTCAACGATTCGGGAAAAGGTTGTTTAATGAATGAATCAAAGTCAATTGCGGTTTTGTAAATCCTTAAATGCTTTAGGGAACTCAAATTAGAAATTCCAGATAGCTTTTTAAATGTATTGCAGTTTATTAGTTTAAAATCAGTTAAATTAGGATTTGCTTTATCAAAATCTAACTGTTCCATTTTAATTTGGTCTTCAATTAATAGAGTTTTAAGAGAACTAAACTTTGAAATATTTCTTAAACTGTTGAATCCACGAACTCTTATTATTTGTAGTTCTTCAATATTGTTTTCTTCTATTTCATCCAAGTTTTCTCGACCACCCAAAACAAAATTTAGAGTTTTCAATTTATTTAGAGAGTTAATAAATCCAAGTTTAACTTTTGAAATAGAATTTAAACCTAAATACTCCAGTTTAGTCAATTCACTTACCGAATTTATATTTTTAGTATGTCCAGATATAATTAAGAACTTTAAGCTTTTAAATTCTTTCAAATATGATAGGTTAAAAGCTTTTGTCTTAGTTTCTCCAATAATTAATTCAGTTAGTTTTTTAAAGTTTTCCGAATCAAGTATCTCGGTTTCTTTTAATTCATAAATGCCTAAACTCAATCTTTCTAGATTTTCAAGTTTGGAAATGTAATCAACGTTTTCCGCTTTGATTATACAGTCAATGTATAATGATTTTACATTCGGAATTTTTTGAACGACTTTACAGTCAAAAACTTTTGAATAATGTCCATAGAATCGAATACTAAAACTTTTGTCATATTTAGCGCATAGTTTGTTCAATTTGGATAACATTCTATCCGAATAGACTGTGTCCGAAAACTGCACAATTATGTGGTCACCATTTTTAAGTTGACTTTCAATTAACCTGCGGTCAATTTTCTTTGGATTATCTATTCTTTTCTGAGGCTTCATTCAAATTATGCACAACGGTCTCGGCTATGAGTAGTTGCGTGGTTTAGCACTTAACTTTGCAAGTACACACCAAGCTGAAAATCCGCGAGGATTTTCAGAAGTAGGCGAGAACAAGCAATTGCTTATAGCCAATGTTGTGCTTAGTTATTTATTATTTTAAACTTGTTGTTTTCTATTAATTCCAATAGATTCTCTTTCCAATTTTTTGCTAAAGAGCCACCATTGTCATTTTCCATTGAATCTATAATCACTCCATTCAGAAGATACTCGGTCGAAGCAACGACTTTCTTATTATCGACACTTATGCCAGCAGGTCCTCTCGCAGAATGATGTTCGTGCATTGGCATTTCGGAATAGGTTATTTTAAAGCCATTTTCACATATTTCTTTTGCTTTAACATCAAATTCAGAATCAATTATTGAAAGAATAACCAAAATTTGCGGACTAACCCAAGAACCAGTCTTTAGACGATTCCATAAATCAGTTTTTAATTCAGACTGCCGATTTTTGTCAATTTTTAGGGTTGTAAGAGCAGCGACTAGATGTGGTCTCCAATCTTCATACTTTAATAACAATCTAATTCCCTTTACTATATCATTACTTGAGTTTTTAGAAATTATATCGTCAAGTCTATCAATACTTTTTGTGAGATTCCATTCTTTTGGTGGATTCGGAATATCATATAAATTCATAAGTGGTAAATGATTTGGATGTCCATTCCAAAAATCATTAAAAACTCCAAAGTTTGGTCTTTCACTCATTTTTTCTAATTAAGCACAACGTTAGCGTATAAATTTCAGTTGCGGAAAATCGGCACGATTTTCCGATTGAAACTGAAAGATAGAAAATTGCAATGAATTTCCGCAGGAAATTCAGCCGCAATTGAATTTATACATTGTTGTGTAGCGTTATTTTTATTCGGTTAATATTATCAAAACATTCTTTCCACCATTTCCACTGCAATTTAGTATGGTTGCGTCGGCATCTTTAATTACTAAAAGACTTTTAATAGCATTATGTTCAATGCGATAATCTTTTCGCTCATTTTTATCCACCAAAATTCCATTCAAAACAACTAATGAAATATTATCTCGATTGGTCATTTCATATCTTTTCTTAAATTCCTCTGATTCAATTTCAGTCAGATTAAAAGATTCAGGTTCATTATTAGATTGAAAGATATTTAAAGTTTTAGTTTTTCTGTCAGCTGTAATTTCGGCGATGTTTTTCGTATCCAAATAGTATTTTTCGAGTTCTATTTCGGTTTCTTTGTTCAGTAAAGTTTTATAACCCTTTTTAATATCTAAACTTCTTGCTTTTTTATAATTCACAGACCTTATTCCACAACTTGAGAAAAGGATAAAAATTAATATGTAAAAGCTATTTCTTCTCACACAGTTTTTTTAATGCTACACAACGGTTTTGGCTATGATACGTTGCGGAAAAATCCGCAGGATTCTTTCCGCCGTAGCCGAAAGATAGTAAATTGCAATGAAATTCCGATAGGAATTTCAGCCGCAATGAATTATAGCCGTTGTTAGCAACTGGACTTTATTTTTTCCACATAATGTTCATTCGATTCTAATCCGTAAAGTTTATTCCGTTTTAAGTCAGGACTATTTTTAATTAATTCAATTAAATTTTCGGCATTCGCCTCTTTGTTCCTTATATAATCTATTGAAAAGAACCATTCTGAAAAATAGATTAGTTCCGAAATTCCATATTCAGATGCAATTTTGCGAAACACTTTTCTAATTCCATCTGTCAATTCAGACTGTTTCACATCGGTAAATCGAAACCAAGCACTAAAGAGCCCAAAAGAACCAGAAAATTCTATAAAATTCGGGTTGTCAAAATAAACTTTCAGCGCTTGGTCAAATAATGGCAATTCAAAGAATTCAATTCCTTTTGACTGTGTCAATTTCCATTCAGATTTTTCTGTTTTAAGACCTAAATTGGGTTTTACAAAATCAAAGTCAAATTCAGCTGTATTTAGAATTTTGCGAATTTTTTCTTTTTCGATTTCAGTCGAATCCGATTTTCTTATTCCTATTATTTGAATCCAAACTGCCATTGTGGTTTTTCGGTCTTGTTGCTAACGTTAGCGTATAAATTTCAGTTGCGGAAAATCGGTACGATTTTCCGATTGAAACTGAAAGATAGAAAATTGCAATGAATTTCCGTAGGAAATTCAGTCGCAATTGAATTTATACAATGTTGGTTGCAGTTATATTTCAGTTTTTTGA
>NZ_AULQ01000012.1 GCF_000422365.1 Mesoflavibacter zeaxanthinifaciens DSM 18436 | reverse complement strand
GCGCCAAATACTTGTAGCAACGAGTCTAGCTTTACTGTAACAGTTTTAAATATTGATTTCACTTTAGATCAAAACAACATAACAATTATTGAAGATACTATAACAGTTTCTATGTCAGACAATACTATATTTTATGAGTATTCTTTAGACAATATAACTTATCAAAACAGTAATACTTTTTCAAACTTATCAAACGGAACGTACACATTATTTGTAAGAGATATTAATGGTTGTGTAGTTAGACAGTTAAATTTTGATATAAATGTTTCTTTTGTAAATGAGCTTTTCATCCCTAAGTATTTCACTCCAAACGGAGATGCTTACAATCAAGTATGGCAAATTATAGATCCTAATCAAATCATAAAAGAAATTTACATTTTTGATAGGTATGGAAAATTATTAAAACAAGTTTCTACTGTTCATTTAAGTTGGAATGGTATGTATAACGGAAACGTTTTACCTACTAACGATTATTGGTATCTTATTAACTTAAAATCTGGAGAACAGCTTAAAGGTCACTTCACCTTAAAACGTTAACTTTTATAAAAGAAAATATCTGATTTTTATTCAGTAATTTTACAATATGAAATTCAAAATAAAATCAGAATTTAAGCCAACAGGTGATCAGCCACAAGCTATTAAGCAATTAGCAAGTGGTTTAGATAATAATGAAAAATACCAAACCTTACTTGGTGTTACAGGATCTGGTAAAACATTTACGGTTGCTAATGTTATAGAAGAAGTACAAAAACCAACGTTAGTTTTAGCACATAACAAGACGTTAGCAGCTCAGTTATATTCTGAATTTAAACAGTTTTTCCCAGATAATGCTGTAGAGTATTTTGTATCGTACTATGATTATTACCAACCAGAAGCTTATATACCAACATCTGGTGTTTATATAGAAAAAGATTTATCGATTAATGAAGAAATCGAAAAAATGCGACTTAGCACAACATCATCTTTACTTTCTGGTAGACGCGATGTTTTAGTAGTTGCTTCTGTTTCGTGTTTATATGGTATTGGTAATCCTATTGAATTTCAAAAAAATGTAATAAGTTTAGAAGTTGATCAAGAAATATCACGCACTAAACTACTTCACATGTTAGTTCAAAGCTTGTACTCTCGTACCGAAGCAGATTTCAGACATGGTAATTTTAGAATTAAAGGAGATACCATAGATGTATTTCCTAGTTATGCTGATGATGCATTTAGAATTCATTTTTTTGGTGACGAAATTGAAGATATAGAGCAATTTAACATCCAAACTAACGAAGTCATAGAGCATTATGATCGCTTAAACATTTATCCTGCAAATATGTTTGTAACATCACCAGATGTACTGCAAGGTGCAATAAGACAAATTCAGGATGATTTAGTTAAGCAACACGATTACTTTAAAGATATTGGTAAACATCTTGAAGCAAAACGACTTAAAGAACGTACCGAATTTGATCTTGAAATGATTAGAGAATTAGGCTATTGTTCTGGTATAGAAAATTACTCTAGATACTTAGATGGTCGCGAGCCTGGTACGCGTCCATTCTGTTTATTAGATTATTTTCCTGATGATTATTTAATGGTCGTAGACGAGAGTCATGTGACCATTTCTCAAGTTCACGCAATGTATGGTGGCGATAGAAGTCGTAAGGAAAACTTAGTAGAATACGGCTTTAGATTACCTGCTGCGATGGATAATAGACCGTTAAAGTTTGAAGAGTTTGAAGCATTACAAAATCAAGTGATTTATGTATCTGCAACGCCAGCAGATTACGAACTTGAAAAAACAGATGGTGTTTACGTAGAGCAAGTAATTAGACCAACAGGTTTATTAGATCCAATTATTGAGGTAAGACCAAGCTTAAATCAAATTGATGATTTAATTGAAGAAATCCAGCAACGTGTTGAAAAAGACGAGCGTACATTAGTTACAACCCTAACAAAACGAATGGCTGAAGAATTAACAAAATACTTAAGCCGAATTCAAATACGTGTGCGCTACATACATAGTGATGTAGATACTTTAGAACGTGTTGAAATCATGCAAGACCTACGTAAAGGCTTGTTTGATGTATTAGTTGGTGTAAACCTACTTCGTGAAGGTTTAGACTTACCAGAAGTATCTTTAGTAGCTATTTTAGATGCCGATAAAGAAGGTTTTTTAAGATCTAACAGATCCTTAACCCAAACTGTTGGTCGTGCTGCGCGTAACTTAAATGGTAAAGCAATAATGTATGCAGACAAAATAACCAAAAGTATGCAACAAACTATTGATGAAACCGAATACAGACGCCAAAAACAAATTGCTTACAATACAGACAATAATATCACACCAAAAGCACTAAAGAAAAACTTAGATAGTGTTTTAGCTAAAAACTCGGTTAGTACTTATAGTTACGAGTTGGAAGCTGCTAAAGCTGCAGAACCAGAAAGCGAATATTTAAGTAAACCTGAATTAGAAAAGAAAATTAGAGAAAAACGAAAAACTATGGAGCAAGCTGCAAAAGCTTTAGATTTTATTGTTGCAGCACAATTACGTGATGAAATTAAAGCCTATCAAGAAAAATTAGAGGCAATTAAAAGCTAGTTATACTGGGTTCTAAAAATGTCTATTAAAACTGCTGCTGGTACAATACGATCAGGAAAACCGTCCATAAGATAAAGAACACGCAATATTGAATCGTGATTTAAGCCCATTTTAAGTCCGTAATTAAATAGTTTAGCTTCTTCTGTTGGATTTTTACTACTATCTAAATGAGCTAATAAAACTAACCTATGAAACTGTACAATACGTTCACTATAAGATTTTAAAGTAATACCTCCTATCGGGTTAGAAATTAAATAATCAAAATCTTCTCTAGAAATGTTTAGTTGTTTAGATACACCTAATAAAAAATTAAACTCAATAGGCTTTAAAGTATCATCTTCTTTTGCAAAAGCAATCATTTCTGATAAAAGACTTAATTTCTCAACTCGGTTAGACATAACTATTTTTTTCTTTTATAAAATTACGTATTATGTTTTTTTTATAGTCGTTAAAAGTGTGCCACTTATCGAAAAATGAGTAGTTTTACAACGTATTTAAACGTATTTTATCTTTATAACCCAATAAAAATACAGTTTTAATTATTGATTTTCAAACACTTAAACATGACAAACAACGATATTTTCAAAAAACTAAGAGTTGCTCATAAGCTTCGTGATACTGATATAATTGAAATTTTAGCTCTTGTAGATTTTAGAGTTACAAAGTCTGAATTAAGTGCTTTTTTTAGACGTGAAGATCATCCTAATTATGTAGAATGTGGTGATCAAATCTTACGTAATTTTTTAAACGGTCTTATTATTCATTTACGTGGACCAATGCCTAAAAAAGGAGAGCAACCAAAAGGTAATCCTACAACAAAAACAAATAAAAAAAAATTTAATAACAAGAAAAACTTTAATAAGCCAAAGTCAAAAAAAGACTAATAAACTAGTTTTTATATTGTATTAAAAACACCATTAAACAGACAATTCAATAATTAAACTATAGTTTTTATTGTAATTACTTAAAAATTTTTCGACAAATTTCATATCCAAAAAATCATTGCTATCTTGCAAGTTCGTAAAGATTGATTATGTTCGAGACAACTCCCAAAACAATAGTTAAGCCTAACATTTCTGAAGAAGAAATAAAAGCGCTAAACAAAAAATATAAAACCTTATCGGTTACAGAAAGAATAGCAGAACTTTATAAAGATTTTAAACAAGAAGACGTGATGTTAACCAGCTCTTTTGCTGCAACATCTGCTTTTTTATTAAAATTAGTTTCTGATGTAAACAAAACTCAAAAAGTATATTTTATTGATACAGGTTATCATTTTGAAGATACTTTAAAATATAAAGAAGCATTAACTAAAAAATATGGTTTAAATGTTGCTTCTATAGGTGCTTTAAAAGAAGAACATGAGTTTACTACTAAAGACGAAACTTGGCGAAAAAACCCTGACTTTTGTTGCTCTATAAACAAAGTAAAGCCTTTAGACCTTATTAAAAACCAATATAAAGTTTGGGTTTCTGGTTTAATGAAATGGCAAAGTGACCACAGAGCTACTTTGGATATTTTTGAACTAAGAGGTGATATTTTAAAATTTTATCCGCTTTTAGATGTAACAAAAGAAGAGCGTGATGCTTATATTGAAGAGCATCAACTTCCTTTTCATCCTTTAGTATCTAAAGGGTATCACTCTATAGGTTGTAAGCATTGTACTGTTCCTGGAGAAGACCGATCTGGTCGATGGAATAACAACCCAAAAACAGAATGTGGTTTACATTTATAAGACAATAAAAACAAATAAAAAAAAGAGCAACTATTAAGTTGCTCTTTTTAATTTATATCTATTTAAAGTATTAAGATAATACTTCTTGTACTTTATCTGCAGCTTCTTGGAATTCAGTTGCACTTAATACATCTAATCCTGAGTTGTCAATTAATTCTTTTGCGATATCTGCGTTAGTACCTTGTAATCTTACAATAATTGGTACTTGTATTGCATCACCCATATTTTTATAAGCATCTACAACACCTTGCGCAACACGATCACAACGTACAATACCACCAAAAATATTAATTAAGATAGCTTTTACGTTTGGATCTTTTAAAATAATTCTAAAAGCAGCTTCTACACGAGCAGCATCTGCAGTACCACCAACATCTAAGAAATTAGCTGGCTCACCACCTGCTTGCTTAATTAAATCCATTGTAGCCATAGCTAAACCAGCACCGTTAACCATACAACCAACGTTTCCGTCAAGGTCTACATAGTTTAATCCTAATTCTCCAGCTTCAACTTCAATTGGGCTTTCTTCACGTAGGTCACGTAATTCTGCTAAATCTTTATGTCTGTATAATGCATTAGCATCTAAAGTTACTTTAGCATCTACTGCCATAATTTTATCATCACTTGTTTTTAATACAGGATTAATTTCAAATAATGAAGCATCAGATTTGTCGTAAGCTGTATATAATGCTGTAACAAATTTTGTCATTTCTTTAAACGCAGTACCGCTTAAACCTAAGTTAAAAGCTACACGACGTGCTTGGAAAGGTAAAATTCCTGTTGCTGGATCTATTTCTTCAGTAAATATTAAATGAGGTGTTTTTTCTGCTACTTCTTCTATATCCATTCCTCCTTCTGTAGAGTACATAATCATGTTACGACCATTACCTCTATTTAAAAGTACAGACATGTAAAATTCGTTTGGCTCAGAATCTCCAGGATAGTAAACATCTTCTGCTACTAATACTTGGTGAACACGTTTACCTTCGGCAGAAGTTTGAGGCGTTACAAGGTCCATTCCTATAATTTGACCAGCTATTTCTTTAACTTCGTCTAGGTTTTTAGCAAGTTTAACTCCGCCACCTTTACCACGTCCACCAGCGTGAACTTGTGCTTTAATAACGTGCCAACCTGTACCAGTCTCTTCTGTTAATTGTTTAGCTTTTGCAACTGCTTCGTCTGCTGTTTGGGCTACTAATCCGCGTTGGATGCGTACACCAAAACTGCTTAATAATTCTTTTCCTTGATATTCGTGTAAATTCATCTTGTTTAAAGTAAAATTTTAAGTTCAACAAAAATAAATAATCACTTTTACTTACCCTAATATTTAGTTGCTAAAAAAGATAATTCTTTTAAATAGAATTTTCTTATTTGTTAAATAATTAACAGTTTGTATCAAATTTGTAATATTATAAAGTATTCCTTTATATATCCTTCTAAAAAAATACCTTTGACAAAAAATTGATGTATGGAAAACAGTCAACTTCTACAAATTGCTAAGGACTTTGGTAGTCCTGTTTACGTTTATGATGCCGATCAGATTGTAAGTCAATATAATAGACTAACAGCTGCATTTAGTAATGTTAAAAGTTTAAAAATTAACTATGCTGTAAAAGCATTATCTAATGTTTCTGTACTAAAATTAATGAAAAAATTAGGATCAGGAATTGATACGGTTTCTATACAAGAAGTACAGCTTGGTTTAAAGGCTGGTTTTAAACCAGAACAAATAATTTACACACCAAACGGAGTTTCTTTAGAAGAAATAGAAACCGCAGCAAAACTTGGTGTACAAATTAACATTGACAACCTTTCTATTTTAGAACAATTTGGTACTAAACACCCAAAAACACCTGTTTGTATTAGGATAAATCCACATGTTATGGCTGGTGGTAATACTAATATTTCTGTTGGTCATATTGATAGCAAATTTGGAATTTCTATACACCAAATTCCACATATACTTCGTATTGTAGAGAATACTAAAATGAATATTAACGGTATACACATGCATACTGGTAGTGATATTTTAGACATAGATGTGTTTTTATATGCTAGTGAGATTTTATTTGATACCGCTAAGCATTTCAAAAATTTAGATTTCATAGACTTTGGGTCAGGATTTAAAGTCCCTTATAAAGACGGTGATATAGAAACAAATATTGAAGAGTTAGGAGAAAAACTAAGTAAAAGGTTTAATGAGTTTTGCAAAAACTATGGAAAAAAATTAACCTTAGCTTTTGAACCTGGAAAATTTTTAGTCAGTCAAGCTGGTCAATTTTTAGTTAAAGTAAATGCTGTAAAGCAAACTACATCAACTGTTTTTGCGCAAGTAGATAGTGGTTTTAATCACTTAATTAGACCAATGCTTTATGGCGCACAACACGAAATAAGAAACATTTCTAACCCTGATGGACGCGAACGTTTTTACAGTGTTGTTGGCTACATATGCGAAACCGATACTTTTGCAAATAATCGAAGAATTAAGGAGATTAACGAAGACGACATTTTAGCTTTTTGTAACGCTGGTGCATATTGTTATAGTATGTCAAGCAATTACAACTCAAGATACCGACCTGCAGAAGTACTAGTGTATAATGGAGATGCGCACCTTATAAGAAAAAGAGAAACGTTTGAAGATATAATAAACAATCAAATAGAAATTAACATTGAATAGATAATCATTATACTTTTTAATTTAAAAAAAAATGCTATTTTTGAAGTCCCTTAAAAAAACTGATTAATAGCATTTTAAATTGAAAAACAATTTTATTCTCCCAAAAACAGACATTTCACACAAAGATTTATTTTTATTCATACAACAAGCTGCAACTATTGGTAGTTGGGAATATGATATTGAAAATAATAATCTTACATGGAGTGAAGTTACTAAAGACATACATGAAGTAGAAGCTGATTTTGTCCCTAATTTAGAAAACGCAATAGAGTTTTATGCTGATAAAGAATGTAAAGAAACTATCACTAATGCAGTTAATGACGCTATAAGAGAAAATAAAAATTGGGACCTAGAATTAAGAATTACAACAAAAAAAGGTAATAAAAAATGGGTAAGAGCCATAGGTTACCCAGTACATTCAGGTAATAAATGCGTTAAACTTTATGGTCTTTTTCAAGACATAACACCTTCTAAAAGTCTAGAGATTAACATTAAGTCTTTATTAAAGATAACAACTAACCAAAATAAGCGTTTATTAAATTTCGCGCATATTGTATCTCATAATTTAAGATCACACTCAACTAACTTTAACATGTTGCTAAATCTTATGAAGGATGAATATCCTGAAATAGAGAAAAACGAGTTTTATCCTATGCTTACTAAAGCGTCTGCGAAACTTAACGAAACAATACATAATTTAAATGAAGTTGCACAAACTGATATTCATTTAAAAGAAAACTTTGTAGAAATTAATGTATACGAAGAAATTAATAAAATAGTAGAAAGCTTATCAGGTAAAATCAAATCTTCAAATGCTAAAATTGTCAATAAAGTTGATCGTAACATAAACATAAAAACAATACCTGCTTATTTTGAAAGTATTTTCTTAAATTTAATTTCTAATTCTATTAAATACAAAAAGGACAGTAAAGACCCCGAAATATTAATAAACTCCTTATTAAAAGACGAATTCTTTATAGTCAAATTTAAAGATAAAGGAAAAGGAATAGACCTAAAACTTAATAAACATAAGATTTTTGGTATGTATAATACTTTTCATGAAAACAAAGACTCTAGAGGATTAGGTCTATTTTTAATAAAGAACGAAATAGAAGCTATGCAAGGTAAAATTACCGTAAAAAGCAAACTAGACCTAGGAACCACTTTTTATCTACACTTTAAGTTATGAGAAAAATAAAACTTACCTACTTAATTGATGATGACGAAATATACATCTTCACAGCAAAAAAACTTATTAATAAAACAGACTTCTCAGAAGAAGTTAAGTTTTTTTATAACGGTAAAGAAGCTTTACGTGCAATAAAATCTAAACTTTACAACGAAGAAGAATTACCAGATGTAATCTTACTTGACTTAAACATGCCAATTATGGATGGTTGGCAGTTTTTAGATGAATTTATAAGAATTAAAACTAAAAAAACAATAAAGGTTTATATTGTTAGCTCTTCTGTAAATCCAACAGATATAGAACGAGCAAAAACATATAACATGGTTAGTAACTATATAGTTAAACCTATTTCTAGAGAAAAATTAAAAGAGATAACTGAAGAAGTCTTTGCTTAATTATCCATTATTTTGATAAAATACTAAACCATTTTTATCAATATCATAAAAAGCAAACTCTTTTGTACCCCAATCTGTATTTCTAACTTTGGTATCTTTATTAAAAACGTTTTTAAAGTTATATTCTTGAAATAAGATGTCAACATTTTCTGTTACAATTCTAAGCATTGGTCGGTTTACCTCAAGATCCCATTCTTTTGCATCGTGCCACTGTAAGTGTATTTCTATATCATCACGTCTAATTCCTGCATAAGTTGGTTGCTTACTATCATTTGCAAAAGCGATAGTAAATCCAAGTTTATTGACATAAAACTTTAACGATTCTAATACATTTTTTACAGGTAAAACAGGATGTATCTGATGTAGTTTAGCTTGCATTACCCTATTTTTTTATTTTTTGACGTGTACCTATTAAAAAATACAGTAAAGCCCCAAAAATATTTAAAAACAAAATAACTAATACCCATATTAATTTATCATTTGACCCTTTAAAATTGCTTCTTATTACATCTACTAAGGCTATTATTGGTAACAATAAACCAACTAATAAAATTAATACTTGCCAAGGTCCTACCATTCCTAATATTTTCATTACTCTTTATTTTAATTTTTAAATTCTTTAACTTCTGGGATATTATCTACACCATATTTATCAAATAAGTAAATAAGACTAGTCATAGTTGCTGCACCTAATTCTAACTCACGTTTATTTACTGCGTCAAACGTATCGTTAGCTGCGTGATGATGATCAAAATAGCGCTGAGAATCTGGTCTTAATCCTGCTAAAACATTACTTGTAGTTTTTAATGGTCCTACATCTGCTCCACTTCCTCCTTTTTCAAAATAGTGAATCAAATACGGCTTAAATAATGGTTTCCAACTTAATACTTTTTCAAAATTAGCATCGCTACAATCAAAACTAAATCCACGAGGTGTAAATCCACCAGCATCACTTTCTAAAGCAAAAACATGAGTTTCTTTATTAGCTTTTGCTTCTTCTGAGTATTTTTTTCCACCACGTAATCCGTTTTCTTCATTCATAAACAACACAACTCTAATACTGTGTTTAGGTTTAATACCACTTTCTTTTAATAATCTTAAAACATCCATAGATTGTACTACGCCTGCACCGTCATCATGTGATCCATCTCCTAAATCCCAAGAATCTAGATGTCCACCAACAATCATATATTGATTAGGAAATTCTGTTCCTGTAATTTCTCCTATAACATTGTAAGATAAAACATCATCAAACTGCTGGCAGTTTTGCTTAAAATAAAACTTTAGATTACTGTCTTTTTTTAAGGCTTCTGAAAGTTTATCGGCATCATTTGTACTAATTGCTGCAGATGGGATGTGTTGATTGTTTGGTAAATCTCCGTAAGACATACTTCCGGTATGAGGTAAATCGTCTTGACGTAAATTCATAGATCGTACAATTACGCCAACTGCTCCGTATTTTATAGCTTCCATTGCACCTGCATAACGTTGGTTTACACAACCTCCATATGCCATAAAGGTTTGTATTAAATCTGCTTGCATCGGTCTGTTGTAAAAGACAATCTTTCCTTTTATTTTTTCTTCACCAAGCACTGATAATTCTTCAAAATTCTGCACTTCAATAACTTTTGCTGTTAGTCCATTTTTTGGTGTAGCTATAGATCCGCCAAGTGCACAAATATTAACATCAACAGTTGATGAATTAGTAATAAAATGCGCCACTTCTTTATCGCCTCTAACCCATTTTGGTACCATTACTGGTTGTAGCCAAACTTTATCTAAACCTAGTTTTTCTAATTCAGATTTTGTGTATTGTACTGCTTTTTCTGCATTTTCTGAACCTGATAATCTACCTCCTATTTTATTTGATAAATGGTCTAACCATTGATAACTTTTACCGTTGGTTAAAGATTGTGTATAAATGGTTTTTAATACATCTTGATCTGTTTGCGCATTGACATTTGCAAATAGTAGTAGTGTTAAGATTATTGTAAGCTGTTTCATGATTGTTGCGTTAGCGATTAAACGGTTTGTTTGAGCGCCTCATAGAGCGCGAGTAGTGAAAGCGCGACCCTTGTGGTAACGCCCAAAAAAGACTACTCGTTATTTAATTGTTCTCTGTAAAGATGCAAGTTAGCTTTGGTTTCTTCGTCTAATTCTGGCTCTTTAATATCTGTATATTCTTTTAATGTGTCGTATAAAATAGAGGCTACGATTAATCGTGCTGTTGGCTTATCGTCTGCAGGAATATTGTACCAAGGTGCTTTATTTGTACTGGTGCGGTTTATTGCATCTTCGTAACAAGCCATATAATTGTCCCAAAGTTTGCGCTCTTTTAAGTCACCTGCTGAGAATTTCCAGTTTTTACGTTTTAGGTCTAAACGTCGTAACAATCTATTTTTTTGCTCTTCTTTTGATAGGTTTAAAAAGAATTTAAAAATGATGGTTCCGTTTTCTGCTAAATGATTTTCGAAGTTTTTGATTTGCTCGAATCGTTTGTTCCAGAAAGCATCATCTACATCTTCTACACTATTTATAAAGGGTAACTTTTCATTTAAGATATATTCTGGATGTACGCGTGTTACAAGTACATTTTCATAATGTGTACGATTGTGAACACCAAATTTACCACGAGCTGGTAAATGTAAATAATGTCTCCATAGATAATCGTGCTTTAGCTCTAAATCGGTTGGTACCTTAAAGCTCATTACTTCTACACCACGTGCATTAAAATCTTTAAAGACTTCACGAATTAAACTGTCTTTTCCTGCTGTATCCATACCTTGTAAGCACACTAAAACAGAATATTTACCGTGTGCGTACATGGTATCTTGAAGTTCGCCTAATTGGCGTCTTACTTTTTTTAATGCTTTTTCGGTTTCTTTTTTATCTGCGTCTAAATCTACTTTGCTTGGTAAATCGGTTATTTGAACTTTTTGTGTTATTTTATGATTGGCTATATCTATAGATTTCATCTTAAATTTAAGTTTGGATAATAAATATACAGAAGATTTTGTAGTTTACAATTAAAAACCATCAATGATACAACGCTTTTTTTGTTTTGTAGTTTTAGCTTTAATCGTACAACTAGGTGTAAGTCAAACTAAGGACAGCATATTTTTTAGTAAAGAAAATATTAATAAGCCTAACCTACTCTCTACACATAGTTTTGGTGTGTTTTTTATGCGTTTGCAAGGTCATTTTGAAATGAATGCTCCCAAAAAAACATCTTTTAATATTAGTGTTGAAAGTGGAAATGTTTGGAGTCCTCCTTTAAAAGTATACATTCCAAAAAACGAAGCAGATCGTGAAGTAATTAGAGAATACGATTGGGATTTTGCTCATAGAGCATTTGATGAAAACACCATAGAAAAAGACTCTTTTAACATCTCTAATGACGGCGTAATTAAAGGTTTTAAAGCTAACTTAAATTTTAGATTAGCAAGAAAACATGAGTTACAAATTGGATTTAGAACTTATCTTCTAACAAAAGGAAAAACACCTTTTACAATACTTACCGGTGATGAGTTTATTGAGAATTTTCATAGAGATATTGCTGGTGGTGATGATCCATTTGACAGAAAAGTATTTGGGTTAAACCAAGCCAATATCAATTATACTGACAGAAACGGTAATAATATGAATATTAATGCTGGAGATTTTTTTGCAACTGGCATAGAAACTAGTTACTATTACTATCCTGACAGCTTTAAATCTAAAAACAACACGCTTGCTTTTAATGTTGGCGCACATTTGGGTACAAACCTTTCTAAACACAATCAATCTATTGATTTTGGACTATCTACAAACGGAGTTAAAACCTTTAAGATTAACGACAAAAGACTAATTAATATAGGATTAAACTTAGGTTTCTTAAGAAAAGGACTGATTGACTTTAATAGCTCTAACCTTGAATTTGGCACCAATAATTTTATAGCTAACCTAGAAAACGCAGTTGAGTACAGTTTTAAAACTAGTAAAAACTTTGTGCATTCTTTTGGTGCAAACTTTTATCTTCAAACTAGTCTTAATAAAAAAGATGAATTTGAATACATTATACCCATACGCCATCCAGACGCTTTTAAATCTTGGGGACAAGGTGCATTAAACCTCTATAAAAACAATAATTACTGGAGCTTTATTTATTCATTCTCAAGAAAAACAACAACATACTTTTACTTGCAACAAGATTTAACTTTAAACAATAACCCAGACTTACAAACTGGTATTGGATATAAATTTTACTTATAAAAAAACTCAATAATATTTATTGAGTTTTTTAGTTTTATTTACTAGCAAATAACTTCACATCTTTTTCGCTAACTTCTTTTTCTCCTAAAATAAGTAAACGTTCTACGACATTTCTTAGCTCTCGTATATTCCCAGTCCAATCATATTCTTGAAGTA
Organism: Mesoflavibacter zeaxanthinifaciens DSM 18436; assembly: GCF_000422365.1. Taxonomy (GTDB): domain Bacteria; phylum Bacteroidota; class Bacteroidia; order Flavobacteriales; family Flavobacteriaceae; genus Mesoflavibacter; species Mesoflavibacter zeaxanthinifaciens. The sequence continues at coordinate 72,581 of NZ_AULQ01000012.1, read as the reverse complement.
ACTTAATCGCCTTTTCTGAAAATGATTTTTGTGCTGTACCTTGTTCTTCTGCTATTTTTTTAGAAAAATGACTAATAAGCAAAGGTATGTCTTCTCTTCTTTCATTTAAAGCAGGAACTTTAACTAAAATTACTGCTAACCTGTGGTATAAATCCTCACGAAACTTACCGTCTTCAATTTCTTTTTTTAAATCTTTATTAGTTGCTGCTACAACACGTACATCTACTTTTATATCCTTATCGCTACCTACACGTTGTATACGACTTTCTTGCAATGCGCGTAATACTTTTGCTTGAGCAGAGAGAGACATATCGCCTATTTCATCTAAAAAAATAGTTCCGCCGTTTGCTGCTTCAAATTTTCCTGCACGGTCTTTATTCGCACTTGTAAAAGCGCCTTTTACGTGTCCAAATAATTCACTTTCTATTAATTCTGAAGGTATTGCAGCACAGTTAACCTCTATCATTGGTCCTTTACTACGTTGGCTTTTTTGATGTAACCAATGTGCTACAAGCTCTTTTCCTGTTCCGTTTGGTCCTGTAATTAAAACTCTTGCATCTGTTGGTGCTACTTTATCTATTATCTCTTTGATTTGAGATATGGCGTCGCTTTCTCCAATCATTTCGTATTTTTTGCTGACTTTCTTTTTAAGAATTTTGTTTTCTATAACTAATTCTTTTCGGTCTAACGCATTACGAACAGTATTTAGTAATCGGTTTAAGTCTGGCGGTTTTGAGATATAGTCAAACGCACCTAAACGCATTGTATTTACTGCGGTATCTAAATCTCCGTGACCAGAAATCATTACCATTGGTATTTCTGGTTTTATTTTTTTTACTGCTTCTAAAACCTCAACACCATCCATTTTTGGCATTTTGATATCGCAAAGTATTAAATCGTAATCTTCTTTTTTTATTTTTTCTATACCGGCTAATCCGTCTTCTGCTTCTTCAACTTGATATTTGCTGTTTTCTTCAGAAAGTATTTTTACTAAAACTCTTCTAATTGCAGCTTCATCTTCTATTACTAATATTTTTGACATTATATTTTAAATTTTAATCCGGTTCTTAAATAAAAGGTATTGGTTTGGTTTAATGTAAATACGTCGTTACGATCTTTGTCTCTTAATACATTATTCATCATAAATGTGCAACCTGCATAGGTGTATAAAACTAAATGATCTGTAAAATTATAATCGTAGCCTAGACCAAGTACAGCTACTGATAATGAAATGTTATCTACTTGCTTCCCTAAAACACTAGTTGGTCTTTGCAAATGCGCAAAATAACCATCTAAACCTACAAAAGCTTCTAAAGAATGTTTATCGTTAAAATAATAAGTAGCATTAGATTTTGGAACACCTAAACTTAAAGACCAATTTTCGTTTACTTGTCTAAAATAATTTACAAATGGTAATGGAAAAGGCATACCTGCTGTAGTATTATAGGTTAATCCTAAAATTAATCTATATGGTCTTTTAATATCGGCATCTCTTCTATCCTTTATGGCGTATACTCCTCCGTTTAAAAACAAATCGTCTGATGTTATTTTTTGGGTTAGTGTAGAAGCTATTCTTGGTGTTATTTTAGCACCTACACGCCAATTTTCGTTCCATTTAAACGTGTAGCCTATGTTTAGATCTATTACATTTAAGGTCTTTAAAGGTTCTGTATCAAAGGGATAGTTATCTTCTAGATTTAAGATAATTCTGTTGTATTCTCCTCCAAAAATTAAATATGAATCTTCTTTAGTTTTAACAGGAAAGTTTAGCAACGCTCTAAGACGCGTGTATTGATCTTCAGATTTTCCATTAGGAATAAAAGAATACTCTAACCGTGCTAAATCTGTTAATTGTGCTGATGCCGAAAAACAAAAGCTAAATAGCAATAAGGTTAATAATATTTTAGTTTGGATTTTCTTCATGTGAGTCTTTTATAATATGAACATCTCTTTGAGGGAAAGGAATACTTATATTGTTATCTTTAAATAATTTATTGATTTTAAATCTTATTTCGCTTTGCGGTATTGCAGCTGTAAAGCTATCGTTAAGTGTAAAGACTAGTTTAAAATTAAGTGAGCTGTCTGCAAAATCTGTAAATAAAACTAATGGAGGAGGAAATTTTAATACTTTAGGATGCTCTTTTGCTGCCTGAAGTAAGAGCTTTTTAACTAATTCTACATCACTTCCATAAGCAACGCCAACAGATACGCTTTCTCTTGTTGTAGTTCCGTTTTGCGTCCAATTATATAAACTATTAGTTAAGTATAAATGATTAGGTATAATTAACACTTTATTGTCAATAGTTACAGCTCTTGTGGTACGCAATTTAACTTCTTCAACACGCCCAACTTTACCGTCTATTTCAATAATATCACCGACATGTGCAGATTGGTCTATCAAAATAAAAACACCAGAAATTATATCCTGAAAAAAAGTTTGCAACGCTAAACCAATACCTATTAAAAGTGCAGCAGATGCAGCAAAAACAGCGGTAACGTTTACACCAATTGCATTTAACGTTATTAATAATATAATGACATAAATAAGCCATCTAAAATACCCATAAACCACCGAAAATTTTCCTTTATCATGTTCGGGTAAGCGTTTTGTTAATATCTTAAATACTATTCTTAGTACTACTGTAGTGATAAAAATAACAAAACTGATGACTAATAAATCTTTTATAGATACAGAGATTTCTTCAGTAAAATCTACATGTAAGTTTAAAAACTCATTAAGTTTTTCCCACATAGAGCTTTCTACAATAACGTCTTCAATTTGTTCTATTTTTTCTTCTACCTTACCTTGCATTAGTATTTAATCCATTTAATTAGTTCTTTATAGCTAGGTTTTTTACCATACATCAAAATACCTACTCTATATATTTTTGCAGCAAACCAAACTGTAAATAAAAAGGTACCTACTAATAATAATAAAGATACTATTTGTTGCCATAACGGTACACCGAAAGGAATACGCATTAACATAACTACAGGAGATGTAAATGGTATAAATGAAAAAACAGTACTTACTGTACCGTGAGGATCTTCTATCACTGTAAACATACCAACATAAACAGCCAAAATTAATGGCATTAGTATTGGCAACATAAATTGTTGTGTATCTGTCTCGTTATCTACTGCTGCTCCAATTGCTGCATATAAAGAACTATATAGCAAATAACCACTAATAAAGAACAGTAAAAAAGCTATAATCAAGTTGGCTAAAGGTAAATTAAAAAATGCCGAAAATATAATTTGTGCTTTTTCTGCTGCATCTGGATCGGTCATTGCTTGCTGCATCATTTGTTGCTGTGGTGATTGGATTTGTGTCATATCAATACCAAATATAGCTGTAACAACAACCATTAAAACACCTCCTAAAATTAACCAAATTATAAACTGTGTAATTCCGGCTAAAGAGGTACCTATAATCTTACCAAGCATTAATTGTATTGGTTTTACTGACGAAATGATAACCTCTATAATTCGGCTAGTTTTTTCTTCAATAACACTACGCATAATCATATTACCATAAATAATAATAAACATAAAAAGCAAATATCCTGCTGCACCACCAAATGCTAATTTAACAACACTATCAAATTTTGAAGTTTTCTCTCCTGAAAAGTTTTCCTGAGTTATATCAATATTAATTTTTGAATCATCAATTAACTTTGTGTCTATATTTTTTTCGGCAAGATTTTTATGAGTTAATTCGATTTCAATAAGTTTTTCTAAATCTGAAATTAATGATAAAGATGGCGTTTCTTCAGAATAAAACTCGACACTATTTTTAGCTTCAGATAGACTATTCATCTTTTTAATATGAAGCAAACCGTAATTATCTGCTTCTTTTACAATTTGCTTTGCATTTTCAAGATTTTTATCTGTTAAGATATTATATTTTATACTTTCAGAGTCTTTAAAAACTCCAGTTAAATAACCAGATTCATCCAATACTGAAATTTGTCTTTGTGAGTCATTATTTAACTGCGATAAATACGCAACAACTGCTATAAGTGCTATAAAAATTAGCGGACTTAAAATAGTCATAATTAAAAACGCTTTGTTTTTAACTTTATTTAAATATTCTCTTTTTATAATAAGTGGAAGATGGTTCATAATTAGTTATTCTTAACCGTTTGAATAAATATGTCGTTTGCACTTGGGATTATTTCTACAAAATGAGAAACTTGTCCCTTTGTGGTTAAATAGTTTAGCAAATCGTTAGCTGTTTCGTTTTCTGAAAGTTTAATATTTAGTTTTAAATCGTTTCCTAATGTTTTAAAACTTGCTGGTGTGATGCTAAATTTTTGTGCTAACTCTTGTTCTAAATTGTCTTGTTTTGGATTGATACCAATTTCAAAAGTATTGGTTTTGTATTGGCGTTTTACATCCATTAAATTACCATCCAAAATTTTGTTTGATTTGTTTAACAAAGCTATATGATCACATAATTCTTCCACAGATTCCATACGATGTGTAGAGAATATTACCGTAGCACCTTCGTCTCTTAACCTTAAAATTTCATCTTTTATTAAGTTGGCATTTATTGGATCAAATCCTGAAAATGGCTCGTCAAAAATCAATAGTTTTGGCTCATGTAATACAGTAACAACAAACTGAATTTTTTGCGCCATACCTTTAGATAACTCTTGAATTTTTTTGTTCCACCAATCGCCTATTTCTAACCTTTCAAACCACATTTTAAGACGTTTTTTGGCTTCAGATTTATCCATTCCTTTTAACTGCGCAAGGTATAATGCTTGCTCACCAACTTTCATAGACTTATATAAACCACGCTCTTCAGGTAAGTAACCAATATCTTTTATATGGTGATTTTTTAATGTTTCGCCATCTAAAAAAACTTGTCCAGTATCTGGCATTGTAATTTGGTTAACTATTCTAATTAAAGTAGTTTTTCCTGCTCCGTTTGGACCAAGTAATCCAAAAATACTTCCTTTAGGTACAGCTATAGATACATTATTTAATGCCGTAAAATCTCCAAATTTTTTAGAAACCGATTGGACTTCTAATAAGTTACTCATATTATTGTTTAAAATTGATTAGTTAGTGCTTTACACACAAATGTAAATATAGAAAATGTTAAAAAAGTAACACTGCTGATTAGTGTATTTTTAACTTAAAAGCTTAAACAACATATTAGATAAGGCATAAAAAACAAAACCCACCCTTTAAAAAGATAAAGGATGGGAAAAAATTGCTATGAAAAAGAAAAATTACCGTTGGTTTAATCCAACGATAAATCAAATATACTATTTTTTATTAAAACAGATATAAATTGACATAAATAGTTAAACAAAAAGTCTGCTTTTAGCAGACTTTTATGTTTTGTTTATGTGTTATTTAGGAAAACATATCTTTTACTTTCTCGAAAAATGACTTATCTCCTCTTTCTGGTTTTGGAGTAAAATGGTCATCTTCTCTCATGCTTTCAAAAAATTCTTTTTGAGATTTACTTAAAGTTTTTGGTGTCCAAACATTTACGTGTACTAATAAATCTCCTTTACCGTAACCGTTTATACTTGGTATACCTTTTCCGCGTAAGCGTAAAATTTTACCAGATTGTACACCTGCTTCTATTTTAATTCTTACTTTACCTGTTACGGTATCAATTTCTTTAGATGTACCTAATATAGCATCTGGTAGACTTACATATAAATCGTAATGTAAGTTATCTCCTTCACGTTGTAGATTGTCGTGTTCTAGCTCTTCTATTGCTACTAATAAATCACCAGAAACACCATTACCTGGCGCTTCGTTACCTTTTCCTGACACTTTAAGTTGCATACCATCTACAACTCCTGCAGGAATATTAACTGGTATAGTTTCTTCTTTTATGATTAACCCTTGTGCATCTGCATCGTTTGGTTTTTTATCTATAATCTGTCCTGCGCCACCGCAAGTATTACACGGCGCGGATGTTTGCATACGTCCTAAAATGGTATTAGTAACTCTTGTTACTTGTCCTGTACCGTTACATGTTGTACAAGTTTTATAGGTGGTTCCTGGTGCTTGAACTTTACGTTTTACTTTTATTTTTTTCTCTACACCATTAGCTATTTCTTCTAAGGTAAGCTTTAATCTTACACGAAGGTTACTTCCTTTAACACGACGTTGTCCGCCACCAAAGCCACCACCAAAACCAGAGAATCCGCCGCCACCAAAAGCACCGCCAAAAATATCTCCAAATTGGCTAAAGATGTCGTCCATATTCATGCCGCCACCGCCAAAACCACCAGCGCCTTCAAAAGCTTGATGACCAAATTGATCATAACGCGCTTTTTTATTCTCGTCACTTAGCACTTCATAAGCTTCGGCTGCTTCTTTAAATTTAGCTTCTGCTTCTGCATTATCAGGGTTTTTATCTGGATGGTATTTTATTGCCTGCTTACGATAAGCCTTTTTTATTTCGGCTTGTGATGCAGATTTATCTATACCTAATATTTCGTAATAATCTCTTTTTGCCATATTCTATTTTGCTTTTAGCTGTTTGCTTTTAGCGTTTTATATTTTTACTGACCTATAACTACCTTAGGAAAACGTATTACAGTTTCTCCTAATTTGTAGCCTTTTTCTATAACGTCTACAATTTTTCCTTTTAGATCATCTGTTGGTGCTGGTATTTGTGTAACAGCTTCATGGTGATCTGAATCAAATTTATCGCCTTTCTCTACTTCTATTTTAGCTAAACCTTTTTGCTGAAGTGTTTGTATTAATTTGTTATAAATTAATAAGACACCTTTTCTTAACTCTTCTGCCTCTTTGTCTTCTTCTATATGTAACAAAGCGCGTTCAAAATCATCTAAAACAGGTAGCATTGCAACCATTACATCTTTACTAGCAGTTTGAAATAATTCTATACGCTCTCTAGAAGTACGTTTTTTATAGTTTTCAAACTCTGCAAAAAGACGTAAATATTTCTCTTTTTCCTGCTGTACTTGCTCTTTTAACTGCTCTTCTACAGTAACTTCTTCTGTTGTTTGTTCTGTTGCTGTATCAGTTTCTGCTTGTTGTGAAGCTTTTATAGCTTCATCATCTATATGCTTTTCTTCTTTATTGTTTTTGCTCATGTTGTACTTGCTTTAAAATACTTTACAATAGTTGGCAAAAGTACTGCCATTAATAATAAAATGTCAAAATGTCACAAATTTTTTTTAACAATTATTTAATTATCTTCCATGGAATATTTTTTATATATTTGCATATCAAATAAAAATAAACAAGATAAACCATGAAAAAATTAGTATTTAACCTATTTACTTTTGCTGCTATAGGTTTAGCAGTTGTAAGTTGTAAAAATGAAAATAAAGCTGAAACTTCTGATGCTAAAGAAGTAAAAGAAGTTGTTGCTTCTGCAAATTATAAAGCGGTACCAGAAAGCTCTATGATTATGTGGAGAGCAAACAAAGTTGTTGGTGGACACGAAGGTACTATTAACGTATCTGAAGGTGTTGCAAAATTAGAAGGCGACAAATTAGTTGGCGGTAATTTTGTTTTTGATATTAACACAATTAACCCAACAGACATACCTGCAGACGATGAAAATCATGCAAAATTAACTGGTCACTTAAAAAATGCTGACTTTTTTGATGTTGAAAAACATGATACTGCAACCTTTGAAATTACTAATGTAGAAGGAAACAATATTAGCGGTAACTTAACAATGAAAGGTATTACTAAAAACGTAACTTTCCCTGCTAATATCTCTGTTAATGGTGACGAATTAAACATTACTAGTGATAAATTTACGATTGACAGAACTGAATGGGGAATTGAGTACAATTCTGGAAAAGTAATGGATGCTGCTAAATTAGGAGACTACTTAATTAAAGACGATGTAGTATTACAAGTTAAAGTAAAAGCTGATAAAGCTTAGTTTTTAGTTGAAACTATTTTATAAGTGAAATTGCCACAACAAATGTTGTGGCTTTTTTTATTTTAACTCTGCAGTTAGAGCACTTTTAAGTTTGTAATATTTAAAATTAAATCCTGTAGCTTCTATTTTTTTAGAACTTACTCTTTGACTTTCAAATAGTAAAATATGCATTTCTCCTAATATCATTTTTAAAATACCTTTAGGTACATTAGGTAGAAAAAATGGTCTGTTTAGTGTTTTTGCAATTAGCTTACTTAATGTTTGGTTAGTTTCTGGGTTTGGGGCTACTGCATTGTAAGTACCGGTTAACTCTTCTTCTAAAACATGAATAAATAGACTTGCTAAATCCTTTATATGTATCCAAGATTGCCACTGTTTACCTGAACCTAAAGCGGCACCTAAACCAAACCTAAATGGCTTTATCATTTCTGGTAGTGCTCCTCCTTTTTGGGATAACACTAAACCTATTCTTATCTTAGAAACCTCGACACCTATCTCTTTGAAAGCATCTACTGCATGTTCCCATTTTTCTACAACTTGTCCTAAAAACGAATGACTAATACTAGTTTCATCTTCAGTATAATAATTGGTTAAAGAATCTGGATATATACCTATTGCACTTGCTGATATAATTTGTTTGATATGATGTGAATTATTCTGTAATGTATTAAATAGTAATTGTGTAGATTGGGTACGACTTAAAATAATTTCCTTTTTATAAGTCTCTGTCCAACGCTTAGAGATAGTTGCTCCAACTAGATTTATTATAACATCAACATCTTTAATACAATCTGTATCAATTTCATTTTTAGAAGGATTCCATAAAAATCCTTTATAATTATTGTCTTTACTAAGTTTAGATTGGCTGGTGGTTAAGAAGTTAACTGCTATATTTTTATCGTGACATAATTTAACAATTTCCGTTCCTATTAATCCTGTTGCTCCTGTTATTAATACACGCATTTTCATTTCAATTTTATACAAAAATAACCAATTATTAGCAGGTAAAAACGGGCTTTAAGTAGGATTTAACAGTAAATAAAAACTTATTTTATTGCTCGTAACATATGTCTTTTATTTGGTGGACCAGGACATCGTTGTACAGTAAATCCAACACTTTGCATGGCTCGTCTTGCTGCACCTTGCGCGCAATAAGTAACTAAAACTCCTTGATCTTTTAAAGACTTAAAAAGAATTTCAAAAATTGGAGCTGTCCATAATTCTGGTTGTGATCCAGGACCAAAAGCGTCATAAAAAATTAGATCATAATAGTTTTCATCTTTGAAGTTGAAAATATCTTGTTGACGTTTTTCTAAAATGAAATTTTTTGAAATTTTCACAGACTTCTCCCATTCTGTATCATGCATTTTATAAAAAGTAGACTGCAAATCTTCTCTTTTAAATGCTTTAGGAAAATTTAATTGAGATACTATTTCTATAGATATTGGGTATTGTTCTACTCCAACATAATCTATGTTTAATGCTAATTCTTCTGAAGAAATTAATGTATTAAATGCATTTAAACCACTACCAAACCCTACTTCCAAAATGCGACATGTATCGTTTTGTAGGTTAGTTTTTATAAATTTTAAACCTGCATCAATAAAGACATGATTAGACTCTTCTATTGCTCCAAAAATCGAGTGATAATGTGTGTTAAATTTGGGATGCAATAAAGTATTAGATCCATCTTTAGTAACTTCGATTTTAGGACTTATAGTCATGATAATTATTTAATTATCAACTTTTTTATACGTGGTATTGGTCCTGTACATTCGGTAGTATGACACGATATACAAATACCAATTGCAGTATTAAAACGTGTTTCTATTGGTACTTTAGAGTTTGGATTAAAAACTTCTTTTTCTGCCTGAATGTATAAATTAGAGAAGCTTTTAAACGTTTCATTTCGGCTTTTAAAATCTGATAACTGCGCGGTATGAATGTTTAAAAACTTCTCTGGAAATTCTGTAGGTATTTTACCGTCTATGATATCTTTTTTTAGCTGTTCGTTATAGGTATACATTTCGTTCATAAGATTTGCCATCTCAGAAGGCGTGTACATATCGTAAACTTTCTCAGCTTTTTCAGTAGTTTGTGCTTGGTCTTTTTTATCGTGACAAGCAAATAAAATAAAGACTATTAAAAGGTAAAATATAGATTTCATGTTTATTTTTCTACTAATAAAACACCATCTGCAACTAACGCATAAGTGCGCTTTGGTTCTGTGATAGCTTCTATTTCTTCTTTTGTCTTACCTGCGTCTTCTGCATAATGACGTAATTCTTCTACAGGCATTTCTTTAACAAACGCTTGACCGTTTACAATTACCTCTTCACCAGAAATATTTTTTGGCATAAAAAATCCATAATCTTTAAAAGTAACTCTTACTTCGTTACCATCTCCTAAATCTGCTGTCATCCAACATCCTTTAGCTTGGCAAACTTCGTTTACTTTTAATTTAACTTTTGTATTAATACTGTCTCCAACTTTTAAATCTTTGTAATGATTTAACATCGAGTTGGCAGCAATAGCATCGTCTGCCATAATTTCTTTTCCAAAAGATTTATAGTTTACATCTACAGTTTCTGTTTCTACTTCTGTAGTATTTGATTCTTGCTTTGCTTCGTTTTTACAAGCTAGAAAAGAAACAGCAACAGCCATCATTAAAAAATATTTTTTCATGTTTTTAGTTTTAGTTATTTATACCTCAAAGATAGTATTTTAGGTCGAAATTACTGTTTTTAAAGCTTATTTCTGTATTTTTGCAGCCTAAAACCAAGCCTATTTATGAATTCTATAAATAAAAACGATATTAAAGTATTTAGAACAGAAAATTCTAAATTAGATCAAACCGATTTTGAAAACTTAGCTTTTGGACAGGTTTTTTCTGACCATATGTTAACTTGCGACTTTAAAGATGGTATTTGGCAAAAACCAATTATTGAGCCTTATGGGCCTATATCTTTAATGCCTTCTGCAAAGATTTTTCATTACGGACAGTCTATTTTTGAAGGTATGAAAGCCTACAAGGACAAAGACGGTAAAGTGTTTTTATTTAGACCTATGGAAAACGTAAAACGTTTAAATAAATCTGCAAAACGTCTTGCTATTCCTGAGTTACCAGAAGACTTTTTTATGGAAGGCTTAAAAGCACTTTTAGAAGTTGAAAAAGATTGGATACCAGAAAAAGAAGGTAGTTCTTTATATATAAGACCATTTGTTTTTGCAACTGGTGAAGGTTTTCATGCATCGCCTGCCAACCAATATAAATTTATTATTGCCTTAGCGCCTTCTGGAGCTTATTTTGCAGGAAAAGTAAAGGTTTTAATTGAAGAAAAATACTCACGTTCGGCAAATGGTGGTGTTGGTTATGCTAAAGCTGGTGGTAATTACGCAGGACAATTTTATCCTACACAATTAGCAAAAGACAAAGGATATCAGCAGGTGATTTGGACAGACGATACGTCTCATGAATATATTGAAGAAGCTGGTGCCATGAATGTTTTTGTAAGAATAAAAGACACCTTATTAACGTCTCCAACTAGTGATCGTATATTAGATGGTGTAACTAGAAAAAGTGTTTTAAAAATTGCTGAAGACGAAGGTATTAAAACAGAAGTTAGAAAAGTAAAAGTTAGCGAAATTGTTGAAGCTGCTAGAAATGGTGATCTTAAAGAAATGTTTGGAGCTGGTACAGCTGCTGTAATTTCTCCTATTTCTGGATTTGGATTTAGGGATGAAGATTTTGAACTACCAGAATTAGAAAACTCTTATGCTATGCGTATTAAAAAACGTATCGTAGATATACAAACCAATAAAGCTGAAGATCCTTTTGGATGGAGAGTACAGGTTTAGTATGCAGTAGATAGTACGCAGTACACACTTTACATATAAACTATAAAAAAAAGCAACCTATTTTGGTTGCTTTTTTTTTATAGTTCCATTCTTCATGCTTCAAATTTCAAGCTTTTTAACTTTTCTCTAAAATCTCTTTAATGTTTGGCTTAAAATAGTTTGGTCCTTTTAAGACTTTCCCGTCTTCGCGGTAAATTGGTTCGCCATCTTCACCTAATTTAGACATATTACTACGTTGTATCTCTTCAAAAACTTCTTCTATTTTATGCTGTAAACCATGTTCTATAATAGTGCCACATAAAATGTAAAGCATATCGCCTAAAGCATCTGCAACTTCTACTAAATCATTATTGTTTGCTGCTTCAAGATATTCTTCATTCTCTTCACGCATTAGCTTATAACGCAACAGGTTTTTATCTGTTCCTAAGTCGGCTTTTGGTGTTTCTCTATGTCCTATTTTAAAAGCTGTATGAAAGGCTTTTACTGCATCTATTTTATCTTGCATAATACTTTGTATTCTTTTTGTTTGGAGATATTGGTTTTAGTAATTTTGCTTAAAAATAAATTATGTTTAGTAAAGGGCAAATCATTTTTGGAGTTTTATTCGCTATCGCTTTTATAATTGTGATGGTTTTTATGTATCGTAAAGATTTAAAACTTCATAAAATACATTATCGTGGTGTACTTTGGATTTTATTAGCTTTTATTGCTTTTATCGGACTTATTGCTTCAATCAAATTTATTTTTATGTAGACTTATTAATTAATACATATTCATAAAAAAAGACCTCACAAATTTTAGAAATCTGTGAGGTCTTTTTTTGTTGTAATTAAAACTTAATTACGTGCTGGTAAAAAATTGTAATTAGTACTGTAATCTAACATTTGAGCTTCAAAAGTATCTGGTTGTGTTACTTTTATTGCTGTAATTTCTCCTGCGTCATTAGTTTCTGGTACTAAAACAGGATTTACAAATCCGCTGTAAGGAGCAGATTTGAATTGTTTATTACGTTCTAAAACTTCGGCATGGATAGCTTGATCTACTTTTACACCGTAATCTTCAACTAAAGCTTCTACTGCTGCATAATCGCCTTCTGATTTTATACGTTGTGTCTCGCGTAATAACTGACCGAATAATTCATGTAGTTTTTCATAATCATTAATATTGAAATATGTTTTACCATCACGAGTTACTTTTTCTATCACGTTATCTGCTTTTCCTTTTTCGTAAGCCCAAGCACTTACCCATTGTCTGTTACGCATATGCGCTTCTTCTACATCATCGCCTAAATTTAAACGAATTAATTGCGTCATTAAACCATTACGTATGTAACCATCGTAAGCTGCTTTTCCTACAGATTTCCAATCGTCTACTAAGCCTAATTCTTGTAATTTTGGGTTGTATAAATAGTAAAGTCCTACTAAATCTGCACGACCTTCTTCTAAGGTAGATGCATAATTTTTAAGCGTCTCTTTAGTCTCACCAACTCCAGGATTTAATTGTCCTGATGCATGACCAATTACTTCGTGTAACGCTGTATGCAACTTATCTGCTAATTGCCCATATTTTTCTTCTAGTTGAAGCTCTTCTTCATCATGAACAAATTCTTTTAATCGTCCTGTGCTACCTGCATTATTGTAAGCTTCAATTATGTTGCCTAAAGATACAGACTTACTTCCTACTGCTGCTCTAATCCAGTTTGCATTTGGTAAGTTTACACCAATTGGTGTACTTGGTGAAGCATCACCAGCTTCTCCAGCAACATTAACTACTTTGTAAGTTACACCAACGACGTTTTTCTTTTTATGCTCGTCCATTAAAGGTGAATTATCTTCAAACCATTGTGCATTTTCTGATAAAACTGCCATTTTTTTAGACATATCAAAATCTTTGATTTGTACGATAGTTTCGTAACTTCCTCTATATCCTAATGGATCGTTATACACTTCAATAAAACTATTAATGTAGTCTATATCACCATCGGTAGCAGCAGTCCAAGCAACGTTGTAATCGTCCCAAGTTTGTAAATCTCCAGTTTTATAATAGTCGATTAACAATCCTAATGCGTTACCTTGAGCTTCATTTTCAGCAACACTTTTTGCTTTTTCTAACCATTTAATAATTTCGTCAATTGCGCTTCCGTATAATCCACCAGATTTATACACGCGTTCTTTTAATTGACCGTTTTCTTTTACTAATTGCGAGTTTAAACCAAAAGATAATGGCTTTTCTGGATTAGGAGATTTTTTTTGTTTGTAAAAAGAAATGACATCTTCATTAGTCACATTTGGACCATAAAAATTAACTGCAGAAAGCGCTACATTATCTACGCCTTTTGCTTGATTTACTTTTTTAAGGTCTTGATCATTAAAGATTACATCAAACGCTTCGCCTTCTAAAGTTGTTTCTGTATCAGCTAATAATTGCTTTAAATAATCAGAAGAAAACTCAGGCTTAAGTTTGTCATTAGAATAATGATGATGAATACCATTACTAAACCATACACGCTTTAAATATGTAGTAAATGCTTGCCAATCTGCTGAAGTTTTATCACCTTCATACGTTTTGTAAACATTTTCTAAAGCTGCTCTAATAGCTAAGTTATGTCTGTAGTTTTGATCCCACATTATATCACGACCAGCTAATCCAGCTTGTGTTAAATAATAAGCTAATTGTTGTTGTTTTAAGCTAAGATTATCCCAACTCGGGATTTTGTAACGTAAGATTTTTATATCAGCAAAAGTATCTACGTTATAATCAAAAGTAGATTCTTTTTTAACTGAAGTGTCTTCGGTTGTTTGTGCTTTTTTGTCTTCTCCACAAGAAAATAAAAGTGAAGTCATTAATGCAGCACTAAATATTGTTTTTAGTTTCATTGAATAAAATTTTTAAAAGTGCTTAAAGATATAAATATTTAACCTATTAAATTTGATTATATTTGAATTACTAACCACAATTTTTATAGATAATGAAATTCTTAAAATATATATTTTTCGTCTTACTAATTGCCATTATTGCAGTATCTATTTATGTAGCTGTTCAACCTAGTAATTTTGAAGTTTCAAGAACTAGAATAATCAATGCGCCTTCTGGAGTTGTGTATAATAATGTTGCCGATTTAAAGCTTTGGGAAAACTGGTCTCCTTGGAAAGAAAAAGATCCAACAATGAAGATTATGTATAACGATCAAACCAAAGGTGTTGGTGCAAGCTATAGCTGGACAGGAAAAGACGGAAATGGCAACATGAAAATTATTAATACAAATCCACCAAAATCTATAGAACACCAATTACAATTTGAAGATTATGATCCTTCTAAAATCCATTGGACTTTTACACCAACTAACGACGGAAAAACCGAAGTTAAATGGCAAATGAATAGCGAAAATATCCCTTTTATGTTTAAAGCATTTGGTTTAATGTCTGGCGGATTTGATAAAATGATTGGTCCTGATTTTGAGCGCGGATTAGAAAAATTAGATAGCGTTACAACAACTCAAATTAGACAATATAATATTGAAGTTAATGGTGTTACAGAACATAGTGGCGGTTATTACTTATACAACACAACATCTTGTAAGATTAGTGATTTTCAAAAAAAAATGGCAGAAATGCTACCTAAAGTTGGACAGTTTGTCGCAGAAAATAACATTACAGTTTCTGGATCTGCATTTGTAATTTATCACAAATGGGATGAAGAAAATAATACTGTTATGTTCTCTTGTGCTATGCCAACGCCAAATAAAGTAGTCACAACAACAAGCGACATTTTAACTGGTCAATTAGAACCTTTTAAAGCTGTAAAAACGACTCTAAAAGGCGATTACAGTAACCTAAAAGAAGCTTGGGATAAAGGCATGAAGTATATAGAACAGTACAATCTTGTTTTTGATGAAAATGGTGTTGCTATTGAAAGCTACGTTACCGATCCATCAAATGAGCCTAATCCTGCAAAATGGATTACAGAAATCTATATGCCTGTAGAATAACATGAAGCAACTAGTATTAGTTTTTATTGGTGGTGGCTTTGGTAGCGTATTACGTTTTATTATTGGTAAATGTCTAAACAGCAATCAATCAGGAATACCTTATGGTACATTTTTAGCTAATATTTTAGGTTCGCTTTTAATTGGATTTATTTTAGGATATGCCTTAAAAAATAATAGCTTAAACCAGAACCAAACCTTATTATTAGCAACTGGTTTTTGTGGCGGTTTCACTACCTTTTCTACCTTTGCTTATGAAAATCATTTATTTTTAAAAAGTGGCGACTTTACTAGCTTTGCTATCTATACAATTGCTAGTTTTATTTTAGGATTTTTAGCGGTGTTTTTAGGTATTTGGCTAGCTAAATAAATTATTTTTTAAACTCTTTAACACCAGCTTTTACAGCAATATCAATGTAATTTTCTCTTGGAACAATTGGGCAAGAAAATTTTTCGTTATAAGCGCAATATGGGTTGTATGCTTTATTAAAATCTATTTCTATAGTATTACCTTCTGGTATTCTTAAATCTATATAACGTCCGCCGCCATATGTAGTATCTCCGTTAGTATCATCTAAAAAAGGTAAGAATAAATAGTCCTCAAAGCCTTTTTTTGTCATTAACTCTTTACCTTGATAAACATTAAGTGTATATGCTTTTCCTTTTAATTTAAAGTTTAAAACACCATAAACACGCTCGTCTGTAGTTTCATTTAAGGTCCTTTTCATTTTAAACCATTTAGAGTTTGGTGTGCGTTTTAAAATTGCTTTAACCACAAAAGTACTATCAAATTCAAAAAAATCTAAACCATTAAAGTCTTGTCTATCTCTATCTTTTAAAGGCGATTTAGAAGCATCTTTAAACATGGCGTTTTGCTCTTTTTGCCAATTAGTTGCTCCTAAAATTGGTTGTTTACCTTCTTTACAGCTAAAAATTATTAGTACAACACAGAAAATAGAAAAGAAATTTTTCATTTTTAAAAATAAATTATTTAGTTTCAAAAATACGACTTATTAAAAATTTTACTTAGCTTTGATTCAAACTTTTAAGAAAAGAATGAAAAGAGTCAACACATATTGTAAGCAACAAACCACTTCTATCAAGGATTGCAATAGAAGAAGGACGCTTTATATGTTTTGACAATTTAGATATCAATTTTAAGAATATAAAAAGTCCAGCTTCATTGTTGGACTTTTCTATTTTTAAGCAGCAATGAAGTCAATCTTTTTTAAAACCAACCAAAAAAAATGAAAAGATTACTTAAACTTTATTTAAACACCTTTGATGGGCTATCAAGAGAAGTTTGGTGGCTAGCATTAATTACATTAATCAATCGTGCTGGTACGATGGTTATCCCGTTTTTATCATTATATCTTACTGAAGATTTAGAGTTCTCTCCGTCTACAGTTGGATCGATTATGGCTGCTTTTGGATTAGGATCTGTTGTAGGATCTTGGCTAGGCGGAAAATTAACCGATAAGATTGGCTACTATAAAATTATGGTATTTAGCCTTTTTGTTTCTGGGTTATTATTCATCTTACTTCAATATTTAAAAACCGTACTAAGTTTATCCATTGGTATTTTTGTATTAATGTTAGTTGCAGATATGTTTAGACCAGCAATGTTTGTGGCATTAAGCGCATACAGTAAACCTGAAAATAAAACAAGAAGCGTTACTTTAATTAGATTAGCTATTAATTTAGGTTTTTCGGCTGGTCCTGCTGTTGGTGGTTTAATAATTGCTGGATTGGGTTACAACGGTTTATTTTGGGTAGATGGTATAACTTGTATTTTGGCTACCTTACTTTTAATTCAATTATTAAATCCGAAAAAATCTAAGGTTTTAGACGAAGTTAAAGTTGAAGAGCCTTACTCGGCATACAAAGACAAAGCTTTTATTATCTTCCTCTTTGCTTTATTTTTATTCGGAGTTATGTTCTTGCAATATTTCTCTACCATGCCAATATATTACAGAGACAGTCACTTTTTAACAGAACCTGAAATTGGTTTGCTTTTAGGTGCTAATGGTTTTTTTATCTTTTTATTGGAAATGCCTCTTATAAAATGGTTAGAAAACACAAGATTTAACAAAGTAACACTTATATGGTTTGGTGCATTATTAACAAGTTTAAGCCTTTTAATTTTAAACTTTACAACGTGGTCTGGCATACTAATTATCGGTATGTTTTTAATGACGGTTGGAGAGATGATTGCTTTTCCGTTTGCTAATGCTTTTGCCTTACAACAAGCTAAAAAAGGAAATCAAGGAGAATATATGGCATTATACTCTATTGCGTTTTCTTTTGCTCATATTTTTGGTCATAAAGCAGGCTTAGAAAGTGTTAGCATGTACGGTTTTGATAACACTTGGTACATTTTTACAGCAGTTGGTGTGTTGTGCATGTTTTTACTTTTAATCTTAAAACAATTTTTAAAAGCTAAAGAACATAGTAAGTTAAGCATTTAAAACTTTGTTAATGTATGTCCTCTAATCTAAGTTTTTTTTTCTAATACATTAACTTTGTATTGCTTATGAAAACGACAAATTTAGACATCATCATCATTGGCGCAGGTCCAATTGGTATTGCCTGCGCTTTAGAATGCAAAAAACGTAACTGGAATTATTTAGTAATAGAAAAAGGTGCGTTAACCAATTCATTATTTAATTACCCTTTAAACATGACGTTCTTTTCTACTTCAGAAAAGTTAGAAATAGATAACATTCCGTTTATTAGCAATAACCCAAAACCTACACGTAATGAGGCTTTAGAATATTACCGAAGAGTAGTGACATCTAATCAATTAAATATTAAGTTATACGAAGAGGTATCTACTATTAAAAAAGTGAATGATGACTTTAACATTGAGACAAGAAAAAACCAATACAAAGCAAAAAAGGTGATTATAGCTACTGGTTTTTACGATATTCCTAATTTGTTGAATGTACCTGGTGAAGATTTACCTAAAGTATTTCATTATTACAAAGAAGCACATCCGTTTACCTTACAAAATATAGCAGTTGTTGGCGCAAGTAACTCGTCTGTAGATGCTGCTTTAGAAATTTACCGTAAAGGCGGAAACGTAACTATGATTGTTAGAGGCGAATCTATTGGCGAACGCGTTAAATATTGGGTAAGACCAGATATTTTAAACCGAATTGAAGAAGGTAGCATTAAAGCTTATTTTAACTCTGAAATCACGACTATTGGCATAGATTTTATTGAAATTAAAACATTAGAAGGCAACAAAAAACTACCAAACGATTATGTTATTGCTTTAACTGGTTACCAACCTAACTTTAAGTTTTTAGATCAAGCTGGAATTAAATTTTCTGAAGACAAAAAACACATTCCAAATTACAATCCAGATACTATGGAATCTAACGTTGAAGGACTATATCTTGCTGGTGTTATTTGTGGCGGTATGGAAACACATAAATGGTTTATAGAGAATTCTCGCATTCATGCAAAACTAATTGCAGAAGATATTGCCTCTAAAAGCTAAAGCTTTTTTATTGCATTGTTTTTTACCACATGAGATAAGATAATTTGCGTTTTACATTCGCCATAAACAATTAATTGATCAATAAAACTCTCTAAGTGCTTTTGGTTTTTTAAGATTACTTCCATAACGATGTTTTCGTTACCGGTAATTCGATAGCAATTAACAACTTCATCAAACGTTTTCACTTTTTCTAAAAACGGTTTTAGTTTTCCCATAAAAGCTTGTAATGTAATTAAGGCTTTTAACTGATAACCAACTTCAAAAGGCGATATTAATGTAATATGATTTTGAATAATCCCTAAATCTTCCATCTTCTTTATACGTTCAGAAACTGCAGGAGAAGTTATACCAACCTGCCTTCCTATTTCTGCATTAGATTGCCTAGCATTTTGCTGCAAACACCTCAAAATCTTCCAGTTAAGATTATCTATATTCATTTTTAAAGAATTTTTAAAAAATAATTTAATTATTAAAGCAAATATATATTTTTACTTTAACATCTAAAGACGAAAACGTTATCATGTTAGTAATTTTGGTAAAAAGAAAAATTAAAATGTCGGCTCAAGTCCCTTCACACCTATCAGATTTACCCGTTTACAAACAGGCTATACAAATTTTTACACTGTCTAGAAGTATTTCGTCTTATTTAAATCAAGATTTAGCCTATTTATATGAAGATGGAAAAGAGGATAACAACATCTATTTTTCTGGAGATATTGTGCAACAATCTGAATCTCTAGCTCCAGAAATTATTAATGCCGAATTGCAACGCCATTCTGATAAAAAACTTAAACATGCAGCATCTGTTAGACGATTAACTAATAGACTTTACAGAAACTGTAAACGACTAGAAAGATGTAATAGTAATGGTAAAGACTTTCTTCCGTTGTTAAAAAAAGAACTTAGAGTATTTAGAAAGTTACAACGTAATTGGATGATGACGCTTTAATTACAAATCTTACAATCGTCCTTGTCCTTTAACTCGCCAACTAAGTAACCATCATTGTTCATTTCGTAACCACAACAATCCATAAAGCCTTGTGCTATTTGTTTTCTGCCTCGTTGTATTTGAGATTTTACGGTAGACAAGGAAAGGTTTAAACGCTTAGCGACTTCTTTTTGTTTTAAACCCATAATGTCTGACAAAAAAATAGGTTCTCTGTATTTTTTAGGTAGATTGACTAAAATACCTCTTAAGCAATCTTTTTCTGTATGCTCATGGTTTTCTAAGGTGTCTGTTACTTCAAAATCATTTAGCTCTACTTTATTTTTTTTAGTTTTAAAGTAGTCCATAAGCGTATAGCGCGCCACAGAAAATAACCATGGTTTTAGTTTATCATCATTCTTTAGGGTTTGTAATTTGGTATGTACTTTTATAAAGGTCTCTTGCAAAATATCATCTGCAATACTTTCATCTTTAGTTTTACTTAAGATAAAGCGTTTTATATCATGCGCATAGGTATCCCAAACGTGCTTTGTAGTCATACTTTAATATAAAAAAATCAGCTTAAATTTTCAAAAAAAACTTAAGCCGATTTTAGGTTTAACAATTACAATTTGTACATGTACAATTTTGACAAGTACAGTCTGCACATCTTCCGTTATTACATGGTTCGCAATTGCAATTACAAGATTTATCTGTCTTCATAAGTGAATAAATTTTTAGGGTTCACTTAATAGACGATAAAACTTTAAAAAAGATGCATAATTCTTACGTTATTTTGGTAATTCGACTTTATTTATAGTAAATTTTAAGTCACTTATATCGCCTGAAGCCTCGTTAATTCTAGAATTGGTGTAGTATAAATACCCATTGTAAATACTAAAAGTATCTGCCCATTTTACCTTATCGCCTTCAATTAATGTTTTAATAGTGCCGTTTGGTGTGATATAATCAATTTTATTGTGTTCTAAATCGGCATAATACAGATTACCTTTTTGGTCAAAAATCATTCCGTCTGGTGCTGCAGTTTTAACTTCTAATGTTACAGAAGCTTCAATTTTGGCTTTATCTTTTAAATTGAAACTACTTACTGGAATAGAATATAAACTGTAACCTGTTAGCGCGTGGTAAAATAAGCGTTGCTTTTTTGGGTCAAACGCTATTCCGTCAGAATGTACTGTATTTTTCCAAACGGTGTTATCAAAAGTAAGCTCAGAGACTTCCGCTGTTGTACTTTTGTGGTTATCTAAAATTCGGGTACTTTTTCCTGTGTTTAAATCTAAAGCGACTAATCCTGCGTGACCAGAATCTGTAAAATATAGTTTATTATTTACCTTATCTACACGCAAATCGTTAATGTAAGAATCGCTATGATAACTATCTTTATCTAACTTGTAAGTTTGCTCTAAAGTATTAGTCTTTAAGTTGAATACAAACACTCTTGGCGCATCTACAACACCAGAAAATTTAGGATTTCTCGTATCTAAGACATATAATTTATCCTCAAAAGCAACTACAGATTGTACACCTAAAAATTGATCCTCTTTTGGCTGATCGTCTAGTTGCCATAAATTCCAAATATCACTTGGGTAAGCCTTAAAAGAACCATCTTCAAACACCTCGACTACAGAATATTTAACCGTATCGCGCCATCTAGGAAAGTTAGCAAACAAACGACCGTTTTCTGTAACTGTTACTCCTGTAACTTGCTGACCTTTAAAACTAGCTACTTCGATAATCTCTTGCTTATTTTCAGAAATTGATTCTGTAGTTTCAATAGTTTCTGTCTCTTTTTGTTTATCATTTTTACAAGCAAAAAACGAGATAAAAAATAGAGATAATATCAATAATCTTTTCATTTTAACTCTTTTATTTGTCTTCATTTGCATAAGCACCAGACGAATAGGTTAACTCATAACTGTGCGTATAAATCTCAAAAACAATCCCAAAAGGATCTTCTACATAACACATTTTATAAGGCTTATCGTTTGGATAATATTCTCTAATTGGCATACGTTGTTTTCCGCCAGCAGCAACAATTTTTTCAATTAAACCTTCAATATCTGGGTCTTGCACACAAAAATGAAACAAACCTGTATTAAATGGATTAAATTCTGGTGCTTCTTTTTTACCGTGAGGAAAACTAAATAGCTCTACACCTATACCGTCTGACGTTGCTAAATGTGCGATTTCAAAAGTTTCCCAATCGTCGCCAAAAACATCTATACACATTTGTCCTATAGCGGTATCTGTTTCTTTTTTTACTAAAGATGGCGGCATAATGGTGTACCAACCCATCACTTCTGAGTAAAATTTTGCAGCTTTATTAATATCTGGTACTGTAATACCAATGTGCGAAAATCGTTTTGGATATGTTGTCATAACTTTGTTTTATAATTATTATAACTAGCAAAGTTATTGGGTAATTAAAAGAAAGTATGTTATAGGTATTATAAAATTTAAGATTTCACCTTCACCATTCTAGCATTAAACATAAAGCTATCTTGATACGCTGCTATTTTAGAATTGAAATTTTCAGAGAAAATTACAAACTGTGCTTTTGGTGTACTTTCGGTTAATCTTAAAATGTAATTATGATTGTTGTCTCTATTTATAAAATCTGCATCATGTACCACAAACAGTTTTAATTCGCCCGTATGCACACTATTTAAGTGATATAATTTGCTTAATTGTTTTGGTGTTGCTATCAAAATATCTACACCATAATAAATATCTTCGCGTTGCGTTTCTAAGTTTTTAGCGGCATATGCACAATACAATCGTAAATCTGTATTTGCTGTAAAGGCTTCAAATTTTTCTTTTAATTGTAAGGCTTCTTGTTTGTCCTTTACCAAAATTAATGCTCTTGGCGAGTCTTCAAAAGCTTCAGCTTTTAATTTTTGAATAACAGAAATAATTAAAGCGGTCGTTTTACCACATCCTTTTGGTCCAATGCCATACACACTTGCGCCACTTTTTATAATGGGTAATATTTTTTTCTGAAAAGCATTAGGCTGTTCAATACCTAATGTTTCCAAAGATTCTTTTAATAAAGGATGGTATTTTTTGAAGGACATAATTATTATTTGCTACGAAAATAGGGATTAAATAACGTATAAAGAAAAACACCATAATTAAAAATGTAATTATGGTGTTTAGTTTTATTTTATTGTGTATCTAAAATTCTATCTACTTACATGTTTCTCCTGTATTGTCCACCAACTTCAAACAACGCCGAAGTAATTTGTCCTAAACTACAGACTTTACAAACATCCATTAAAGCTTCAAAAATATTTTCGTTGTTAATGGCTTTTTGCTGAAGATCTTTTAACAAGCTTTCAGTATCATTTCCTTTGTGTAGATTTTCTAAAGTTTTAATCTGATTTTGCTTCTCTTCTTCTGTTGCTCTAATCACTTCTGCAGGAATTACCGTTGGCGATCCTTTACTACTTAAGAAGGTATTTACACCAATTATTGGGAAATCTCCGTTATGCTTCAACGTTTCATAATACAGACTTTCTTCCTGTATTTTACTACGTTGGTACATGGTTTCCATAGCGCCTAAAACGCCACCACGTTCTGTAATACGATCAAATTCTGCTAAAACTGCTTCTTCAACTAAATCGGTTAATTCTTCGATAATGAAAGAGCCTTGTAACGGATTTTCATTCTTCGCTAATCCTAATTCTTTGTTGATAATTAACTGAATTGCCATAGCACGACGTACAGATTCTTCTGTTGGCGTTGTAATCGCTTCATCATATGCATTAGTATGCAACGAGTTACAGTTATCGTAAATCGCGTAAAGTGCTTGCAACGTTGTACGAATATCATTAAAATCAATCTCTTGCGCGTGTAAACTACGACCAGATGTTTGGATGTGATATTTTAACATTTGCGCTCTAGCATTAGCGCCGTATTTGTTTTTTAAAGCTTTTGCCCAAATACGTCTTGCTACACGACCAATTACAGCGTATTCTGGATCGATTCCGTTTGAGAAAAAGAAGGATAAGTTTGGTCCAAACTTATTGATGTCCATACCGCGACTTAAATAATATTCCACATAAGTGAATCCATTAGATAATGTCAACGCTAACTGTGTAATTGGGTTGGCTCCTGCTTCTGCAATATGGTAACCAGAAATAGATACCGAATAGAAGTTACGCACATTATTATCTATAAAATACTCTTGCACATCACCCATTAAACGTAATGCAAACTCAGTTGAGAATATACACGTATTTTGAGCTTGATCTTCTTTTAAAATATCGGCTTGTACGGTTCCTCTTACTTGAGCGATGGTTTTGATTTTAATATCGTTATAAACCGCTTCTGGTAATACTTGATCACCAGTAACACCTAATAACATTAACCCTAAACCGTCGTTACCTTCCGGTAAATCTCCGTGATATTGTGGTCGTTCTACACCTTTATCTTTGTAAATCTTAGCTATTTTAGTTTCAACGTCTTTTTCAAGACCATTTTCTTT
The DNA here is from genome assembly GCF_000422365.1 of Mesoflavibacter zeaxanthinifaciens DSM 18436. Taxonomy (GTDB): domain Bacteria; phylum Bacteroidota; class Bacteroidia; order Flavobacteriales; family Flavobacteriaceae; genus Mesoflavibacter; species Mesoflavibacter zeaxanthinifaciens. The sequence goes on along the minus strand of NZ_AULQ01000012.1, from coordinate 47,898 downwards.
AATGTAAATCTCACATTGTTGGTCTATTGCAGCATTCATAAAAAAGCCTAACAACATTGGTGCAGGACCATTAATAGTCATACTTACCGATGTTTTTACATCTGCTAAATTAAATCCTGAATACAGTTTTTTAGCATCGTCTAAACAGCAAATGCTTACACCTGCATTACCAATTTTACCATAAATATCTGGACGTAAATCTGGATCGTTACCATAAAGGGTTACACTATCAAAAGCTGTAGATAAACGCTTTGCTGGCATACCTTGACTTACATAATGAAAACGCTTATTGGTACGTTCTGGTCCACCTTCGCCAGCAAACATACGTGCTGGATCTTCGCCTTTACGTTTAAACGGATATAATCCAGATGTATATGGGAATTCTCCTGGTACATTTTCTTGTAACGTCCATTTTAAAATATCGCCCCAAGCTTGATACTTAGGCAACGCTACTTTTGGAATTTGTAAATGCGAAAGCGACTCGGTATGCGTTTCAATCTTTATTTCTTTATCACGAACTTTAAAGCTATAAATTGGTGCTTTGTATTTGTTTACTTTGTCTTCCCAACCTGTGATGACTTCCCAATTGTATGGATCTAAGTTTAGTTTGACACGGTCAAATTCTGCGATAAGCATTTTAATGAAGTCCTTATTTTCTGAAGAATCTATAGATATTGATTCTGAAGAAATTCCAGATTTATCCAATTCTGGTGTTTTATCTAAAACAGACTCTAAAGTCTTATAAATTCCATATAATTTTTGAGCGACTTCAACTTGAACTTCTGCAGTATTATCATAAGCACGATTACTTTCTGCTATTTCTGATAAATAACGCGTACGGTTTGGTGGAATAACAAAAACCTTCTCACTCATTTGATCTGTAATTTCAAATGTCGAATTTAAATCGGCTTTAGTGTTTTCAACTAACTTATCCATTACCGTTTTGTACAACGTATTCATTCCTGGATCATTAAACTGCGATGCGATAGTCCCGAAAACAGGCAATTTATCTTGTGGAATGTCCCAAAGGTTATTGTTACGCATGTATTGTTTACGCACATCTCTTAAAGCATCTAACGCGCCTCTTTTATCAAACTTATTGATAGCTACTAAGTCTGCAAAGTCAAGCATATCAATCTTTTCTAGCTGTGTTGCAGCACCAAATTCTGGCGTCATCACGTAAAGAGAAACATTAGAATGTTCTATAATTTCGGTATCAGATTGACCAATACCAGACGTTTCTAAAATAATTAAATCGTATTCGGCAGCTTTTAAAACCTCAACCGCTTCATTAACATATTTTGATAAAGCTAAGTTAGATTGACGCGTTGCCAAACTACGCATATACACACGTGGTGAATTAATAGCATTCATACGAATACGATCACCTAACAATGCGCCACCTGTTTTACGTTTTGATGGATCTACTGAAATTAAACCAATAGTTTTTTCAGGAAAATCGATTAAAAAACGTCTAACAAGCTCGTCTACCAAACTAGATTTTCCTGCGCCACCAGTACCGGTAATTCCTAAAACTGGTGTTTTTGATGTTTTATTTTTATTATGTATTTGATCTAAAGTATTTTTAGCTACTTCTGGGAAATTCTCGGCAGAAGAAATTACTCGCGCTAAATCTTTTGGGTTTTTCTTTGCTAAATCTTCAACTTTTACATCCAGCTTATCTCCTATTGCAAAGTCCGATTGCTTCACAAGATCATTAATCATACCTTGTAATCCTAGCTCACGACCATCGTCTGGCGAGTAGATACGTGTAATACCGTAATCCATTAATTCTTTAATTTCTGAAGGAAGAATTACTCCGCCTCCACCACCAAATATTTTGATGTGTCCAGCGTCTTTTTCATTTAAAAGGTCGTACATGTATTTAAAATACTCGTTATGACCACCTTGATAAGATGTTAAGGCAATAGCATTTACATCTTCTTGAATAGCAGTGTTTACAACTTCTTCTACACTACGGTCATGACCTAAGTGAATAACTTCTACGCCGGTAGATTGTATAATACGGCGCATGATATTTATAGATGCATCGTGTCCATCAAAAAGTGATGCTGCGGTTACGATACGTACTTTATGTTTTGGTTTGTATGGTGCGATTTGTTCCATTCGTAAAAATCTATCTTTTTATGAGCTGCAATTTACGGATAATTCAAAAAAATTGCGATTAAAATTAAAATATTCTAAAAGAATAAATAAAGATTTTTTTTAGCCTCATTTATAGTAATTTAGTTAACCAACTATACGAGTTATCAATGACTAAAATAACGCTTTTAATTAATTGCAATGACCAATCTGGTATTATTGCAGCTGTCACCAATTTTATAGCTAACAATAACGGAAACATTGTTTACATTGACCAACACGTAGACCGAGAGCAAGATATATTTTTTATGCGTCTAGAAAGTGAGTTTGAACAATTTAACATGATGGCATTTAAAGCTGATTTTAAATCTATTTTAGCCGATAAATTTAAAATGAAATGGCGCATTTACGATACCGAAGACTTGCCTAATATGGCCATTTTTGTTTCTAAATATGATCATTGCTTATACGATATTTTAGGTCGCTATAATAGTGGTGAGTTACATGTAAATATCCCGTTTATAATTAGCAATCATAACACATTAAAACCAATTGCAGACAGCTTTAATATACCGTTTTATCATATTCCGGTAGCTAAAGACACCAAAGAAGAAGCTGAAACAAAGCAATTAGAATTGTTAAAAAAACACAACGTAAACTTTATTGTTTTAGCGCGTTATATGCAAATTGTTTCTAATAGATTAATTGATGTGTATCCTAATAAAATTATAAATATACATCACTCTTTTTTACCTGCTTTTGTCGGCGCAAAACCTTATCATAGTGCTTATAAACGTGGTGTTAAAATTATTGGTGCAACAAGCCATTATGTGACTGAAGATTTAGATGCTGGTCCAATTATTGAACAAGATGTAGAACGAGTGTCTCATACACATTCTATTGAAGATTTAATTGCCAAAGGAAGAGATCTTGAAAAAATAGTTTTAGCTAACGCTATAAAACTACATTTAAAAAGAAAAGTTATGGTGTTTAACAATAAGACTGTTATTTTTTCTTAATCCTTAGCCTAGCAAAAACGATTGAGGCTTTGTTGAAGCTCTTTTTGTGTTGTTGCACCTATGCAACACAAAAAAGCGACTGCCGAAAGCGTGGTATTTTGTTGAATTTACGTTGCAGACAACGTAAGTTTAACAAAATATTTGCCCTAATAATTAGTACCTTTACCGACTAAACATTTTACTATGAAACGAATTTTTGCTCTACTATTATTAATTTCTATTACCTCTTGTGCAGAACTACAACAAGTTGTTAACCAATTACCACAAGGAGGAACGGTATCTGAATTAGATATTGCTAATGGTTTACGCCAAGCTTTAGATTTAGGGATAGACAAACAAGTCTCTAAACTAACTCAAAAAGATGGGTTTTATAAAAACGAATTGGTAAAAATTTTACTACCTGAAGAGTTACAGAAAGTAGACAAGGCTTTAAGAGACATTGGTTTAGACAACCTTGCAGACGAAGGTATTAAAGCACTTAACAGAGCTGCTGAAGATGCTGTTAGCGAAGCTACACCTATCTTTGTTAATGCTGTTAAAGGGATTACTTTTAATGATGCTAAAAACATTTTGTTAGGTAATGACACCGCTGCAACAGATTACTTAGAAAGCAGAACTAAAACTGAGCTTTACAACAAATTTAATCCGGTGATTAAAAATAGTTTTGATAAGGTTGGCGCTGATCAAATTTGGGCTAATTTAATTACAAAATATAATGCTATACCTTTTACTAACAATGTAAATCCAGACTTAACAGATTATGTTACTAACGAAGCATTGAAAGGTGTTTACACTATGATTGCTGTTGAAGAAGGAGAAATAAGAAACAAGGTTAGCTCTAGAGGTACAGAATTATTAAAAAAGGTTTTTGCTCTACAAGACTAACTTTATATAATAATTGCATAATGTTAAGGTAACATTTAAACTAGCAATTTATCACATCTTTGCACTGCAAAAGTGAAGGAGTTATCTCATTTTCTTTTACTTGAGTTAGTTTAGTTAGTTATTAAAAGAGTCTGTTTTGAAGAAAAAGCGAATGGACTCTTTTTTTTATCAAAAAATTAGAGATTTATTTTTTTTCTTCAAATAAATAAACTAATTTAAATAACTGAAAATCAACCTCTAAAAGTTATGAGTCGTAGAGATAAATTAAAACAACAGCAGTTAAAACTTAACAAACGTTACAAACAACTTGTTGAAGAAGCTTATAATTTGCGTCAAACTAACCATGAAGAAAGCGACTTATCTGAATATAGGGCTTTAAAGCTTTTAGATAAGCTTAATAAACTTAAGTTTTTAGTTAGAGATAGTCCTCAATCGCTTTCTTAACTCTATAAAATAATCAAACGCTTTTATAAGTCTAGAGCCATACCACGAAAAATATTCTCCGTCTACAAAAACGGTTTTTGCGTGGTGTGTTTTACGTCCAATTTCAAAAGCATGTTCATCTTTAAATGGGTAAGGTTCGCTAGACAAAAAGACAATTTCTGGATCGCCTTGTAATCTTATTTTTTTTAGTTCTATTTCTGGATAACGCTCTAAATTTGCGTAAATATTTTGATATTTATTTAGCTCTAATAAATGATTAATAAACGTATTGTTTGCTGCTACCATCCATGGTTCTCTCCAAATAAAATAGGCTACTTTTAAAACTTTTTCGGCTTTAATAAATGTTTTAAAATTGTTTAAATGAAATTGAATTTTATCTGAAATACGTTGCGCGTTAGTGCGTTTTTTAAAAATTACACCATAATCGTTTATCAAATCCAAACAGTCTTGTATAGTTACAATATCTGACACATGAACTTGACAAATCTCTTGACAAGCTTCTACAATTTCTGGCGTATTTTCTTCTTTATTACATAGAATAATATCAGGATTAAGCTGCTTTATCTTTTCTATTTTAATGTTTTTTGTACCACCTACAACTTGTTTTGTACTTTTAAAATGAAGTGGATGCACACAAAATTTTGTAATACCTACAATGCTTTCTTCTAAACCTAAATCATAAAGTAGTTCGGTTTGAGAAGGTACTAAACTAACAATACGTTTTGGCGTAACACTTATATCAATATGATTACCTAAATGGTCTGTCATTATGATTCTAAAATGGCTTGCATTTGCTTTTGTAACTCTTCAGCTTTTTGTGCTGCTGCTTGTGCAAAGTCTTCTTGGTTTGAAGCATAGATAATACCTCTTGACGAGTTAATTAACAAACCTACATCTTTGGTCATACCATATTTACATACGTCTTGAAGGTTACCGCCTTGCGCACCGACACCAGGAACTAATAAGAAACTATTTGGTATTATTTGTCTAATTTCAGATAAATACTCTGCTTTTGTAGCACCAACTACGTACATTAAGTTTTCTGAATTAGCGTACGTTTTAGAGGTCTCTAACACTTGCTTGTAAAGTTCTTTACCATCAACAAGTTTAGTTTGAAAATCAAAAGCACCTTGATTAGATGTTAACGCTAAAAGTATGGTGTGTTTGTCTTTAAATGCTAAAAAAGGCTCGACTGAATCTTTACCCATATATGGAGCTATAGTCACACTATCAAACGCTAAATCTTCAAAAAAGGCTTTAGCATACATAGTGCTAGTATTACCAATATCACCACGTTTTGCGTCTGCTATTGTAAAAATTTCTGGATGTTTTTCGTTTAAATAATTGATTGTTTTTTCTAAAGCTTGCCAACCTTTTAAACCATACGCTTCAAAAAATGCAATATTTGGCTTGTATGCCACACAAAGATGATGTGTTGCATCTATTATAGCTTTATTAAACTCGAAAATAGGATCTTCGGTTTGTAAAAGATGCTGTGGTATTTTATTTAAATCTACATCTAATCCCACACAAAGGAAGGATTTCTTTTTTTTGATTTGGTCTATTAGTTGTTGTGTTGTCATGTTTAGTACATTAAATAAAAATAATCAATAGATAGTATATGAAACAATAAAATTTGTTGTTGTATCGCTTTTATAAGACATAAAGTAGCTTTCATAAATTCTTTCATCTAGAAAATTGATAAATAAATCATTTTCATTTTCTTCTGTTATAGAGTATTTTTCTTTCTCCAGACATTCTTTAATAATATCTCCATCAAACTCATTAAGTAAATTTGTAATCCAAATTATATTATCAAATACTAATTTCTTGTTCGTTTTAAAATCTAACGGTCTCTCATAAAAAAACTCAGCAGAAAGCTCAAAATGATCACATCCTCCTCTTTTTATTGTCAATGCCCAATGGTCATTTAGAATAATTTCAGCTTTCTTTTCATCATCAAACCATACGTAATCTTTTAATTCTTCAATATTTTTTAAAAACTCGTCAGTTTGAGTTGTTTGGTCAAATATACAATCCTGATTACTACTCAAGAATTTTTGACTGGTAATCATATTATTAGAAGTAATTATAATAAAAAGTATGAATAATAAGTGTTTCAAATTTTATGTAGACAATGTATTAGTTTTATAAAAAAAGCCTCAAAAAGAGGCTTATATTTTTAATTATTACTTGCTTTAGAATATGATTTACCTTTTTTATAGATTGGTATTTTTAAACCAGCGTATATATTTGCTGCTTGACTTGAATCTGATAACAGATTAGTCAAAATTGTTTGAGATCCAATAAATAATGGTCCTGCTCTAAAACCAAAACCTGCTTGAAAACCACTGTATTCTGATACTCCTAAAGGTAAATAAACACTTACCCATTTACGCTCAAATCTTGGCGTAAGTGTAAATGTATTGTCTATAGAGTTTGTGTTAACTTCTCCTTTTTTTCTTAATGATAAATCACTTCTAAAGTTTAAGAAGAATTGAGAGTCTAAATTATAATCTGCTGTTATATGCAATGCTGTTGGAAGCAATACTTTTGTTGCATCTCTTTCTTCTACTAAGGTATAGAATGCATCTAATTTATCTTCAAAATCTTCTTCAGAATTAAACTGCGCTTCATTAATAGAGTTAGTAACATCATAAACTTTTACATCTGCATCTTTGTAATTAATGCTTCCTATATCTGTTATGCTTATTCCTAATTTAAGTTTGTATGCAGCGTTAGACATATTATCTATATCTAAAGGATCTTTTCGCCACTCGTAAATAAAACCTAAATCTGCACCTAAACCTTGTGCGTTATCTTCTAGTTTAAAATCGCCATCTCCATCTGCACTAAATGCATTAGAGCTTCCGTATTGAATGGTTCCTGTTGATGTTATTTGTCCATCTCCATTTATAAAAGTATTAGCATCATAATCTACAAGTAAATTTGATCCTATGGTGTAAGCGTTACCAAAACCTCTTAAATACTTTATTGTTGCGCCTCCTTTTAAATAGTGCTGATTGTTATCTAATAATACATGTCCGTAAGCAACACCAAATTCTGCCCAACCGTGTGTAGTTATTGTAAAATTATCTTCTTCTATTGTGAAGTCTGAGTTATCATCAAAGTTGTCTTCTATATTTTCAAATAAAACACCACTTAGCTCATTAACGTTAGAAAAAACTCTACCTTTTGTAATGATACCAATACTTGATTTAGGCGAAAGATTAAGCATAAAAGACGGTCCCATTACATCTGCACTTATAGTGAAGTTGTTATTGTCTTTAGGTTCTGTTCTTGAATCGTCAAAGTCTTCACCTGAAAACAACTCGTTAAAATCTGCTACAAAATAATCATTATTAAATGTTGAAGATGCAGAAGCTAGGTTAATTTCTGTCCTAAATTTTGAGTTTACAATATTTGCTGGATTTAATGCAACACCATGTAAACCAGAATAGTTATCTGAAGTATAACCTATAAATGACTGTGCATTGGCTATATTACAAACCAATAGTATAATAGCGATTTTTAAGAGTTTCATTTTAATTGGTTTAGTTAAGGTTAAATAGTCTCGTCACTAGCTTTTAACTTTTCAGTGTTTTCTGCTAATTGTAACTCGTCTATAATTTTTTGGATATCTCCATTAACGATGTTTGATAAATCGTATAAAGTTAAGCCAATACGATGGTCTGTAACACGTCCTTGAGGATAGTTGTATGTTCTAATTTTTGCACTTCTGTCTCCACTTGTTACCATTGTTCCTCTTAAAGCAGCTTCTTCTTCCATCTTTTTTGCTAATTCTAAATCGTATAATCTAGAACGTAATACTTTAAAAGCTTTTTCTTTATTTTTATGTTGCGACTTTTGGTCTTGACATTGCGCTACTAAGCCTGTTGGTGTATGTGTTAAACGTACTGCAGAATAAGTTGTGTTTACAGATTGTCCTCCTGGTCCTGAAGAACAGAAGTAGTCTATACGTACATCTTTAGGATCTATTTCTACATCAAACTCTTCTGCTTCTGGAAACACCATACAAGTTGCTGCACTGGTATGCACACGTCCTTGAGTTTCAGTTTGTGGGACACGTTGTACACGATGAACACCTGCTTCAAATTTTAATGTGCCGTAAACGTCTTCTCCAGATACTTCAAATTGAATTTCTTTAAAACCACCATTTGTACCTTCGCTATAATCTACAACGTCTACTTTCCAACCTTTACCTTCGCAATACTTAGTGTACATTCTAAATAAGTCACCAGCAAAGATACTAGCTTCGTCTCCACCAGTTCCTGCACGTAATTCGACTACCGCATTTTTAGAATCTTGTGGATCTTTTGGTATTAGAAGCATACGTATTTCTTCTTCTAATTTAGGGATACCTGTTTTAGCATCGTCGTATTGCATTTTAGCCATTTCGACCATTTCGGCATCGCTTCCGTCAGAAATAATTTCTTCTGCTTCTTTTAAGTTATTGGTAAGTTCTATATACTCTTCGCGCTTATCCATTAATACACGAAGGTCTTTATATTCTTTATTTAACTCTACATAACGCTTTTGATCTGATATAATATCTGGTTGGATTATTAAATCGCTAACCTCATCAAAACGTTGTTTTACAATTTGTAACTTCTCTAACATCTATCTTTTTTGTTGAAAAACAAAAATACGATAATTTATGAATTTGCAATATTTAATTATCCTGATCAAACACTAAATAATTAATACATATATTTATTACAAACAAAAACTATTTTTATAGCACACATGACCAAACAATTAAAAAGTATTTTCTATTTGTATAAATCATTTTTTATCTGGTCGTGACTTATAAATTTACTTTTTGTTTTGCTAAACAAAAATCACATCAATAATTATTCGAAAAGTTTATTTTCTTGATCGTCTAGCTCATTAGTATAAATGAGGTAAAATGCCATATAAAAAAATCCTAAAAAGTAGTAAAACCTCTCTAAATAATTAAAGAAATAAATATCAAAGTAATTAGCGACATAGCCTGAAACATCTGCAAACATGATTAAGTAAACAAAAGTAGTAAAATAGAATGCTCTTTTGGAAACGTACCTGAAGTAATAATTAGCTACAAAAGTACCTACTAATACCAAAACAAATCCATATATAAAAAGTAAGGTCAACTCTAAATTAGATGCTGTTTTTAGAGAAACTTGATATAACGACCTAATACCTATAAGTATATTTAGTATTGCTATTGCTGAAACTATTAATACATCTCTTATTTTTACGTTTAAAAAATTAGTCTTTTTTAAAACTCTTTGCAATAAAAGCAGGTAGGCAGATATTTTTACAACAAAATAGTATTCTGGGATAAGCGGACTATCAAAGTAAAGATCTAAAATATCTGCAGATAAAAGCAGACACACAAAAGAAAGTATTAGATAGTCTTTAATAGTGAAAAGTAAAAAATATATTAGAATAAATAATACAGATATAGCTCTAACAGTTCTAAAAGTTAGCACATCAAAAAAATATACTGATAAATAAGTTGACTATTAAGAGTAATGCGATAACAACTTTTATGGCTTGTTTAGAATTCATTAAAAACCCTACTTAATTGGAAAAGGTGTTTTGTAAACTGACACATCTTTTTAATAGACCGCAGCAGATTTTAACAAAAACCTATTAAAAGAAGCAACCATTAAATATACTAAAAATCTACAACAACTCCTATACCTAAAAGTTGTTTCCATTGTATAGATGCACCGCGTTCTATAGCATCTGCTTCTTCGGTCTCGGCTTCTTCTATAATTTTAATATCATTATCATATTTTATATGAGATCCTAACGTAGCTTTTACAAAATTGTTTACTTTAAAGTCAAATACTACTTCCCAATCTACATCAATATTACCAAAACTGTTTAAATAATCTGTATACAAGCTTAACTGGTTACGTAGGTAAATATTCTCCATAACTTGAGCTTCGTAGGCATTGGTTATTAAAATTCCCATTTCGGTCCGCATCATTTCTCCATCTTGTATTTTATTTCCGTCTATATCATAAACTGCTGGTGCTACACCAAATGCACCATTGTCTGCTAATTTTTGGTCTAATACAAATGTCCCTTTAAAGGTTAAAGGCGATAAATAAAATGAAAGCTTTTCTATATTTTTTCCATACTCTGCTCCACCACCTACAAACACGTATCCTGGTGCCATAAAACGAGAAATAGGATTATCTCTGTTAGGATAATTATACCCATTAGAGTATTGTGTTTTAAAGTTAAATCTACCTGAAAAATACCAATTAGATATCGTGTCTTTTCTGTAACCAATTGTAGAGATTAACTCAAGTTCGTCTTCAGTTTTTCTTAGTAATTGATCTTCTTGCTTATTGATACCATAACGTGTTCTTATAGCATTAAACCATATTAAATTATTCTTCTTGTAACGTAAGCTAGAATTTAAAGCTAAAAGTGCCGAAATTGAATTAGCACCACCAGCACTCCAGTTTACAAACGTAACCTCGTTTATATCTAAACCAACACGATTAACTTGTTTCCAAGTTAAAGTATCTAAGGTTTTTACAATCGAATCTGTTTCTTGCGCTTGTGTTATTTGGGATACACAAACAGCTAAGATTAAAAGAAAAAATCTCATAATTATAGTTTATTGTTAGTAGGTAAACGTTCCGTATTCGCTTTCTATTGTAAGTTTTTTTGTTGAAGATGCTTCTACACGTCCAACAATTTGAGCATCAACATTAAATGATTTTGAAATTTTTATAATCTCTTCTGCTACTTCTGGATTAACATACAATTCCATTCTATGCCCACAATTAAATACTTGATACATTTCTTTCCAGTCTGTTTTTGACTGCTCTTGTATTAGTTTAAATAATGGTGGAATTGAAAACATGTTATCCTTTACAACATGTAAATTATCTATGAAGTGAAGAATTTTTGTTTGCGCTCCGCCACTACAATGAATCATCCCATGGATGTCTTCACTTGTATATTTTGAAAGAATTTGCTTGATAATTGGTGCATAGGTACGCGTTGGAGACAACACTAATTTACCAGCATCTATTGGCGAATTTTCTACCTTATCTGTTAATTTAATTTGACCAGAATATACCAAATCTTCTGGTACTGAAGCATCAAAACTTTCTGGATATTTCTTAGCTAAATATTTATTAAAAACATCGTGTCTTGCAGAAGTCAAACCGTTACTTCCCATTCCGCCATTATACTCTTTTTCATAAGTAGCTTGGCCAAAACTTTCTAATCCAACAATAACATCTCCTGCTTTGATATTAGCATTATCAATAACATCTGCTCTATTCATTCTTGCTGTTACCGTAGAATCTACAATGATTGTTCTTACCAAATCACCAACATCTGCTGTTTCACCACCAGTTGAATGTATCGTTACCCCAAAGTTTTTAAGCTCTTCAATTAACTCTTCTGTACCATTAATTATTGCCGAAATAACTTCACCTGGAATTAAATTTTTATTTCTTCCTATGGTTGAAGACAACATAATATTATCTGTTGCTCCTACACAAAGTAGATCGTCAATATTCATTATTAAAGCATCTTGCGCTATACCTTTCCAAACTGATAAATCTCCAGTTTCTTTCCAGTACATGTATGCTAAAGACGACTTTGTTCCTGCACCATCTGCATGCATTATTAAACAATAGTCAGAATCGTTTGTTAGGTAATCTGGCACAATTTTACAAAAGGCTTTTGGGAATAATCCTTTATCTATGTTTTTTATGGCGTTGTGCACATCTTCTTTTGAAGCAGAAACACCTCTTTGACTGTAGCGTTTAGAAATTTCGGAACTCATTGTGTTGTGTTAAGCTACAAAGATATTTATAAAAAAAAAGCACACAAATATTTATGTGTGCTTTTAAGGGTTATTTTGATGTGGTTGGTAAACTTTTTTATTTCCAATCAGGCATTTTTGCATCTTCCTCAATCAACTCTCTTCCGTTAACCTGACCTAATGTTAGTTTATAAATATTACTTTGCGACAATCCATCATTTGGTGTGTTTTCTATTATAATTTCTGCTTCTGTTGGAGAAAATTTAGCATCTAAATCATTAGTCCCTGGTGGTTTTTCAAAAGACACAGTACTATTTGTTGTCATCGTTGTTAAATCATAAATAAATACTTGAGAGTTTAATTGTCTATACTCTTGATTTTCGTTACCGGTAACGTCTCTTGTATATAATAGTTTTGTACCGTCAAAGGATAAATCAATTCCTCCTGCAGCTCCTGTTATACCTTGTAAAATTATATCCTGAACTACTCCAGATGTATTTATTGTAAAAATCTCTACCTCATAACCATTACTATTGTTTGTCTTTAAGGCTATTGTGGATGTGTTTTGATTCCAATCTACTTCGGTTATAAAATTACCATTAGATGTTTGATATATTTGATTTAATCCAGATCCGTCTGAATCTATTACATACAATTTATCAAAACTTGGATATAAAATTTGAGAATCATTATTTGTCCATTCAAAGTCTATTTCTTCAAAATTAAATCCATTTACTGGTACAGCAGATGTTATTTGCTGAACATCTGAACCATCTAAATTCATAGTAAAAACATGTGTTTGTCCTCCATTACTTCTTAAAAATGCAATTTTATTTAAAGATTGTGCTTTACGAGGTCTCCATGAATTGTTATTTTGAGAGGTTAACTGTATCTCATTCCCGTCATCATCTGTAGAAAAGATAACATTATTTCCGTTTATTTTTCGAGTGAAGAAAATTCTATTTTCTGGAAACTCAATAGTTCTAAAGTTGAAAACATTGCTAGATACAGAATTATTAATACCATCATTAGCGGTTACTTGCCAAAAATATTTTGTGTTATACATTAAACCAGAAACTGTTAATGTAGTATCTGTAATTTCTGTAAAACTTATTACATCTGCATTTTGATCATTTAAAATTTCTACAGAGTAAGTTAACTCATCCTCTTCTGGATCTGATCCGGACCAAACTAAATCTACGCTTAGTCCAACTTCCACACTATCATTTAAAGGCTCTAGCAATATAGGTGCGTTTGGTGCATCATTATTTGCTGTTTCAATTTCAAGTTCAAAAATAACATTAGCAGAAACGGACTCTTGAATTGTTGCACCTTCAAACTTTACAATATACCCTTCTTTTTCTGCTTTGACTGAATAATCTCCTACGTCTATATTAGAAATTTGAAAATTCCCTTCCGAATCAGAAAAAATTGTACTAGTATTTGGATTAGTAGAGATTTTTACATTTTCTAATGGTATGTTAGTACTTTTTTCTACTACTTTACCTGTTAAAGTACCTTGTCCTGTTATTGTGATAGTTTCTTCACTACAAGCACAAAAAAGAACTAAAGCGCTTATTGTAAAAAATATTTTGAGTATGTGATTTTTCATGGTTTATTTAATTAATAGCTAATCGATTTAAACAAGTTTATTCTTCTTTTGTTGAATCCTTTTTTTGTTTAAGATTCTCTTTTCTAATCCTACGCTTTTCTTGTTTTAACTCTCTTTTCTGTTGTTTTTTCAGGTCTTTATTACTCTTTGGTGCAGAAAAATAATAATTAACGCCAATCCCAAACCTGTAATACATATCATCTCTTTTACCTGCCTCTACAAAGTCTAATTGATCTGTAAATGCAGTATTGTGCTCTGCATAGCCAAATACACCTATATTATTATTCACCATATATTCTAAACCTGCTCCAAATTGCATTTTTAAATCTATAGTATCAAAATAATTTGAAGCATTAGATCCTACCCCTGCGAAAACATAAGGTGTAAACTTATCGTATGGTAACATGACATATTCTGCATTCAAATCAAAAGACATGTAACCTTCATTAAGCAGCTGTTTATTTTTTAAATTAAATTTGTTGTAGGTAAAATTTACATTTATAGCAGGATTTAAAAAGTATTTAAACCCAATCTTACTATTAAACTCAAATTCTGGATTTGGTAAATCACCACTAATCCTAGATAAACCTAAAGCACCTGTAACTGCTGTCTTACCTCTTCTTTTTATTAATAACCTATCGTAAATCTCTGTAGACATAGCATCAGATTTTTCTAAGAGATAATCATCAACTAACTTCTTAGAAGCCTCTTGTGTTGCTTGAGGAGCCCATAATTGATCTTTAATTCCTTCAATAATTAAAGCCTCTACCGCTTTTTCAATTGCTTCTGTAACTGCCATTTGTCCTGGTTCATTTTTTGTAATTCCAGTTTCTGCCTCTAATAATCTTTTAAATTTTACATATCTAAATAAACTTGCATCTATAGCTTGAGACAATATAGTTTTTGAAACATAAACGGTTTTTAACACTTCTCCGTTAGATGTAGAAACTGCTCTAAGATATACTGTTATTCTATCTTGTCGATATTGTGTTGATCCTCCTAAACCAAAATATCTTGCTCCAAAACCACCAGTTATAATATTAGAGTCGTAAGAAATTATACCTCCTTCTAACAACACACCTGCATATAATAATGGTGGTAATTGAGGTTCGTTTGGATTGGTGGTTTGCCTATATTGCTTTCTTGTTGATCTAATTATATTCCTCTCTGTAGAAAGATTTGTAAAGTTTTCTCTTTCTATTACAGTAAACCATTTAGAATCTTCTAACGCTTTTGTTAAAATTGTTGTAGCGCCTTGTGTTACAGCTGTACTAAAAGAACTACCGTTTTCTGTTGGTTTATATTGACCTGTTTGGTCTCTAAAATTGTAAACACCAACAACTATTGGTTCTTTTGGTGGCGGTAGGTTTATTAAGTTTTTATTAGCCTTAGTTTGTTCTCCTAATTTTGCTCGTTCTTGTTGATATGGTTGGTTAAAATAAGTTCCACAAGACGTTAATATAATAGCACAAATAATTAGAACAACAATGTTTAAATTATTGATTTTAGTCATTTAAAATTATTGATTAATTGGGGATAATAAGCTGTGTTTGTTCTCCTGTTCCTGTATCTAATATATCTACCACTAAACCATTACCAGAAGGATATACTTCTACAGATAACGTACCGAAGGTATATGTACCTTCAGACAATCCATCTGCACCTATTTGATCTGCAAATAATGATCTAGAAAGTTGATTTAAAATTTGACTGTTTAAGTTTTCTGAAAAGTTTTCTAATTCTGATCCATCATTATCATCTTGTGCATCAGGATCCTCTAACAAGTTTTGAGATTCTGCAGAACTTAATAACCAATTATAATTAAATGTATCTCCTCCAAAAGCAGGATTTTTTGGTTTGTAAACCAAATCCTGACTAAAACTAGTCATACTAATTAGTAAACCTACAAGTGTTATTAAACTTTTCATGTTAATACTCTTTTATTCGTTTAGCATTTTCTTTTTCTCTTATAAGATACCTTTTTACGTATCTTAAACAAGACTCCGAATGCTTTCTTATTGATTCTGGATCTGGTTTAATCAAAAATTGATAAACTAAATTATCATCAATCTTTACTTCTATTATTGTTCTTCTTCCTAGACTAAATTTTTCTTCTACTACAATAACTTTTGCAGCATTAACACCATCTTCTCTATATCTATTTGCAAAAGCTTCATAAAACTCTCTTCCAAATTTGGTTCGTGTTTCATCTGTTACTAAGCCTTTAATTTCTACTCCATCTTCACTTGTATCATCAACATCTATAGTTAAACTTTCTTCTTTAGGTTTAACTGTTTTTTTTAAATTATTAGAAGTTGATAGGTTAATTATTTTTTTACCAACCAGATTTTCTTCTTCGTAAATTAGTAAAAAAATAACAACTTCGTCATTTTCTGACAAATTAATTGATGTTTGAGACAGCTCCATTGTCTGGTTAGGCTCTAAAGCAAATAATCCTTCTTGTTTATTTTTTGAGGAGTTATTAGTCTTTTTATTTTTCTTTATAACACTAAAATCATATTTAAGTGTTTTGTAAACTTCTGTTTTATTAAAGGCTATACTTTTGATTTGATATATACCATTTAAGCTAGACGTATCTATTTTTGCTTCTATATCTCTATTAGTTATTCTTTGCGCAACCAAATTTGATATTGAAAACAATAAAACAACAATTAATAGTTTGTATTTATAAATAGAAACCATCTAGTTTTTAAGTTTATTTATAATTATTTATGGTTATTGTTCTGCTTTGTCCAGTCATATTGATTTGTAATTTTTCTGAAATAGAGTTTGAACCATAATTTTCTATTTTTAAATTATCACCTATTTGATTAAAAGATGAATTTATAACTTTTTGATTACCAAAATTATAATCTATTACCGTATTATTATCTCCTACTTGTAGCACCTGATAATCTATAAGCTTAGTTGCTTTTAATTTTACATCTATTAAATTATCATCTCCTACCTGATTTAAATCTACATTATATTTTGGTGCAGAGACTACTGCTTCTACTGTATTATAATCTCCTATTTGTGTAACATAAACACTCTTACTATTTATTTGTAGTTGTGATGCGTTTTGTTGACTATTATTTACAGCATTACTAACTATAGCTAATTCTTGATTTTGATCTATAACATTACCATCTTCATCAGTTTCTGTTGATGACAAAATAGCATTTTGAGAAAAAGAAAAAACGCTAAACAATGAAAGTAATATTAATATTAGTTGCTTTTTCATAATTATTTAAATTTAAAAAATAAGGCAGGATTGTTACCTCCTGCCTCACTTTATCTTAATAATTTGTAATTAAATTTATTTAAAATTTAATTAGTCTTTTTGTACAGTAATGCTTGTATTACTCACACCAATTTGGTCAACTAAAGAAGTATGGAAGCTTCCTGTTTGGAAAACTCTACCTTCATTATCATTCCCAACTTGAATAATATCAGAATAGTTATCATCACCATTTTGTACTGATCTAGCAAAGTTGCTAGTACCGTCTTGGTAAACATCAGAACCATTACGATCTCCATCTTGTTCTTGACGAGACTTGTTCATTAAACCATCTTGGTAAGCATAAGCATTGTTATCATCTCCCATTTGTGTTTGCCAAGCTTTATTTTTCTCATCATAGTTAATACCTTGGTCTACAACAGCAACGTTTCTATCACCATCTTGCATTTGATCAGAGAAGTTTCTTCCACCAGAACCTAAATCATTTTGGAATGATAATGCATAGTTATCATCACCTATTTGAGTTTGAAAAGCTTTGTTTCTAGAGTCTCCTTGAACAATGCTTGCACTGTTGTAGTTACCGTTTTGGTCTTGATCTGCAACGTTTAAGTTACCTACTTGAGCTACATAAGCTCCTGCTAATGCACCAACAGCGTTGTAACCACCACCATTATGACCAACTTGTTTTTGATCAGAATCGTTACCATTTCCTACTTGATATGCGTCTGCAAAGTTACCAGGTGTAGTTTGGTTTGGGTTACTGTTTTGATCTTGACTTGCGCTGTTGTTATTACCTGATTGGTAAACATAAGCTTCATTAAAATCGTAACGTTGTTTTTGGTAAGAATCGTTGTTGTTACCTAATTGCTCAGTCATTGCAGTATTTTCTTGAGCATAACCAACACCTGTATCTATTTCTGCAGTGTTATCGTTACCAACTTGTCTTACATCAGCGATGTTTTCATCACCGTCTTGTTTAACTTTAGACCAGTTGTCGTTACCTCTTTGTTCTACATCGGCATCATTCATGTAACCACTTAATGCGTTTACTGAACCTTTTTGATCAACTGTAGATTCGTTGCTCATACCCTTTTGGAATACGTCAGAGTCGTTCATTGTACCATTTTGATACACTTTACTGTCATTGCTTTGTGCGAACATCATAGACGCACACATTAGTGCTGCTGCACTGAAAATTAATTTTTTCATTGTGAATAAATTTATTGATTAATAGCTGATACAAATATATAGAAATATTGAGATGCTATTTTTGAATAACCATAATTAATTATTGTTTTTAACCAATTATTCGTTATCACAAATAAATTTATCGCTGAAATGCAAAAATCACTTCAGATAATTCCTACAAATAAAAACTTTAAAAATTGAAGAAAAATCATATCTACGTAGACCTACGTAGATATAATTTAAAAATTTTTATATAAAATTGATAATTTGATAACTTTCAAGTAAAACTCTTTATTTAGTAAATAGCAATTCACGGTATTTTGTGAGTGGCCAAATCTCGTCATCAACTAATAATTCTAACTTATCACAATGGTATCTAATTTCATTAAAAAGAGGTTTTACATCATTGCAATAGGCTATAGCTTTTTTATAAACATCTTCTATATTATTTGATGTTTTTCTAGCAGTAATCATTTTTGTTACTCCAGAGTTTATCGCTTCTATATGATTTGATATTGATTCTATTAACATCAATTGCTCTTTTGCTAGTTTTTTAAAATCCTTATCATAAATAGCTTTTAAGCCTTGTACGTTTTTAATTAGTGTGTTTTGATACTTTACAGCTGTTGGCACTACATGGTTTCTTGCTATGTCACCTAAGACTCTTCCTTCTATTTGAATACGCATAGCATATTCTTCCATTTCTATTTCATAACGTGCTTCCGATTCTACTTTATTCATTACTCCTAATTCTTCAAAAAGTGTCAACGCTTTTTTAGATACTTTTGCTTTTAAAGCTTCTGGTGTTGTCTTATTATTACTTAAACCTCTTTTTTTAGCTTCTTTTTCCCAAGCTTCTCCGTAACCATTCCCTTCAAAAAGGATATTTTTAGACTTTTTAATATACTCTCTTAACACATTAAAGATAGCATCGTCTTTTTTCATTTTCTTATTGTCGATTAATTTATCAACCTCAACTTTAAAATCTATTAACTGCTTTGCGACGATAGTATTTAAGACCGTCATTGGATTAGCACAGTTTGCTGTAGATCCTACTGCTCTAAACTCAAATTTATTTCCTGTAAAAGCAAATGGAGATGTTCTATTTCTATCTGTATTATCTAAAAGTACATCAGGAATTTTACCGACTACATTTAATTTTAGATCTGTTTTTTCTTCAGGTGAAAGTTTTCCATCGGTAACATTTTCAAGCTCTTTTAAAGTTTTTGTAAGTTGCTCTCCTATAAACACCGAAATTATTGCTGGTGGCGCTTCATTTGCTCCTAACCTATGATCATTACTTGCAGAAGCGATTGAAGCACGAAGCAACTCTTCATTATCACCAACCGCTTTAATTGTATTTATAAAAAAGGTTAAAAACTGAAGGTTACTCATTGGTGTTTTACCTGGACTTAAAAGATTAACTCCTGTATCTGTACTTAAACTCCAATTATTATGCTTTCCAGATCCGTTTACACCTGCAAAAGGTTTTTCATGAAATAACACCTTAAAGTTATGTCTGCCTGCAATTTTTTCCATCACATCCATTAATAATGAATTATGATCTACCGCAAGATTAGCTTCTTCAAAAATTGGCGCTAATTCAAATTGATTTGGAGCAACTTCATTATGTCTTGTTTTTACAGGAATACCTAGTAACATACATTCGGTTTCTAAATCTCTCATAAAAGACATAGCTCGATTAGGAATTGTTCCAAAATAATGATCATCTAACTGCTGACCTTTTGCTGCTGCATGACCTAACAATGTTCTACCTGTTAAAACAATATCTGGTCTTGACATTGCCAAACTTCTATCAATTAAAAAGTATTCTTGCTCCCAACCTAAAGACGCATTTACCTTTTTTACATTTTTATCAAAATATTTACAAACTGCTACAGCCGCACTATCTACAGCTTGCAACGCTCTTAATAATGGTGTTTTATAATCTAAAGCTTCACCTGTATATGATACAAATACAGTAGGAATACATAAAGTTGTACCATAAATAAAAGCTGGAGATGTAGGATCCCAAGCGGTATAACCTCTTGCTTCAAAGGTGTTTCTAATACCTCCATTAGGAAAACTAGAGGCATCTGGTTCTTGTTGCACTAATTGACTACCCTCAAATTTTTCTATTGACATGCCTCCGCCAACAGTTTCAAAAAAAGCATCGTGTTTTTCTGCTGTTGCTCCTGTTAAAGGTTGAAACCAATGCGTATAATGCGTAGCACCTTTTGAGATTGCCCATTCTTTCATTCCTGTTGAGATATGATCTGCAACTACTCTATCTATTTTTTTTCCTAATTGAATGGCATCTATAACACTATTAAAAGCATCTTTTGTTAAATATTGACGCATTGTTGCTTCATTAAAAACATGAGAAGCAAATAATTCTGAACGTCGTTGTTTTTCTTCTATAAATACAGGCTTATGTTGTAGCGACTGTTTAACTGCATGAAATCTTAATGTAGACATAAAATTGTAATTGTTTTTTGCGAAATTACAATTTTTTGCATCATAAATTTATTATACCCTAAAAAAAATAGGGTTATCAACACTCTTTTAATAAATTTAAAATTATCACCCTTATTTTTTTATAGGTAAAATCATAATTTATATATATTTGCATCAACATAACTAATAAAAATTTTTATACCATGAGTAAATCTAAATTAGAGTACATCTGGTTGGATGGTTACTATCCAACACAAAACATGAGGAGCAAAACTAAGGTTGAAGACAACTTTAGCGGTAAATTAGAAGACTGCCCTATTTGGTCTTTTGATGGTAGCTCTACAAAGCAAGCCACAGGAGATTCTTCTGACTGCTTACTTAAACCAGTTGCTATTTATCCTGACCCTGCAAGAAAAGATGGCTATTTAGTAATGACTGAAGTTTTAAATCCAGATGGTACACCACACGTTTCTAATGGAAGAGCTACAATAGATGATGATGACAACGACTTCTGGTTTGGATTTGAGCAAGAATACTTTATCATGGATAAAAAAACACAACTACCTTTAGGTTTCCCTGTTGGTGGTTATCCTGCTCCTCAAGGTTTATACTACTGTTCTGTTGGAGGAAGAAACACTCATGGTAGAGCTTTAGTAGAAGAACATGCAGATTTATGTATTGAAGCTGGATTAAACTTTGAAGGTATCAATCAAGAGGTTGCTGCTGGACAATGGGAATTTCAATTATTTGCTAAAGGCGCTAAAAAAGCTGGTGATGAAATTTGGGTTGCTAGATACCTATTAGATAGATTAACAGAAAAATATGGCTACTATATTGAATACCATCCAAAACCATTAGGAAAGGATATGGATTGGAATGGTTCTGGTATGCACGCCAACTTCTCTAACACTGTATTAAGAACTTGTGGTAGTAAAGAAATTTATGAAAAAATTTGTGAAGCATTTAGACCTGTAGTAAAAGAACATATTGCTGTTTATGGTGAGTTTAACGACCAACGTTTAACAGGAGAACACGAAACAGCTAGTATAGACGATTTTAGTTATGGTATATCTGACAGAGGTGCATCCATAAGAATACCAATTATCACTGTGGAAAAAGGTTGGAAAGGTTGGTTAGAAGACCGTCGTCCAGCATCTAACGGTGATCCTTACAAAATTGCAGGAAGAATTGTAAAAACAGTAAAATCTGCTAATATTAGTTAATAACATTTTTTGTTAAAATCCATTAAAAAACGCTTTCAAAATTTGAAAGCGTTTTTTTTTATTTCTGTTTTAACCTTTAAAAACTAAAAAGATAAATGTGGCGTAAACTACTACTAAAGCAAACCCTTTAAATTTATCTATAGTATTCTTTTTAGGAATTAACCCTAACGGAAGTATAACCGCTGCAAACAAAAGCATCCAAAAAATATCTCGACTCAAAATTAAAGGCTCTTCAATAGGGATAGTTTTTATTATTGATGTTAAACCCAATACAGAACCTATATTAAAAATATTTGAACCTATTAAATTACCTAAAGAAATTGCTTTTTCTTGTTTAGCTGCAGCAATTACAGAAGCGGCTAATTCTGGTACACTTGTACCAATTGCAATCATTGTTACACCAATAACAGCTTCACTTACACCTAATTTCTGAGCTATTTCTGTTGCTCCTTTTACTAGCCATTCGCTTCCAAAATAAAGCGCTAAAGCACCAATAAGCAACCATATAAAAATTTTAACATTAGAAACTACAGATAGCGCATCATCTACTTCTTCAACTTCTTCAGTAGATTTTTGACCTTTAATTAAGTAAACAATAAACAACAGTAAACCTACAAACAATACTGCTCCTTCTATTGGAGTTAATTGACTATCATTCCATAAAAAATAATACAATGCGAAAGAAAACACCATCATGACAGGCCAAGTTAGCCTGTAAAATGATTTATCTATTGCAATAGCTCCTACAATTGCTGTAATACCTAAAACTAATCCAATATTAGCTATATTTGATCCTACTACATTATTAATTGCAATTGCTGGCGAACCTTTTAAGGCAGCTTGTAAACTTACCAACAATTCTGGTGCAGACGTTGCAAAAGATACAACCGTCATACCAATTACTATTTTTGAAATATTAAGTTTAAAGGATAATGCTACCGAAGATCTTACTAAATACTCGCCTCCTACAACCAAAAGCACAAATCCTAAGATTAAAAAAACAATACTCATAAATTATATTTTATGCGAAGATACATTTTGAATTTTAAAATCTAACACTCTCTTTTTTATTTATCACGAGCTATTAAAAACTAAAAAAATAGTTAAAAAACTATATTTTTAGTTACATAACTATTTTTATAGTTATATTAGCGTAAAATTCATTTTCATGGAAAAACTAACTAATAAAGAAGAAGAAATAATGCACATTTTATGGAAGCTAGAAAAAGCTTTTGTAAAGGATATTTTAGCTGAATATAAAGACAATAAACCACATTACAACACTTTATCTACAATGGTAAGAAACCTTGAAGACAAAGGTTACGTTAGTCATGAAGCATTTGGAAAAACACACAGATACTACCCTATTGTTAAAAAAGAGAATTACCGAAAAAACTTTATAAACACAGCTATCGACAATTATTTTAATAGTTCTTATAAAAATGTAGTTTCATTTTTTGCAAAAGAAGAAAAAATCTCTGTAGAAGAGTTAAAAGACATTATTCGTTTAATAGAAGAACAAAAATAATTATGGAATATCTAATAGAATCTTCTGCGATTACAATTATTTTTTACGTTTGTTACAAACTGTTTTTACAAAAGGAAACCTTTTTTCAATCTAACAGATGGTTTTTACTTTCAGGAATTATTATAGCATTTTCTTTACCTTTTTTAGTCATTCCAATATATGTAGAATACACTCCAGAAACATTTCAATTTGTAACTACAAACCAATTAACTAATAACAATACACAAGAACCAACTAGTCATTTAAATATTGAAAATATTTTACTTTCAGCTTACCTATTGGTATCTTCTATTTTATTGGCAAGACTTGTACTTCAATACCTTTCATTAAACAAGTTATTAAAAAGCGGCATTTCTAAAAGCGAAAACAAGTACAAGCTAATAGAAATAACTAGCAATCTCGCACCGTTTTCATTCTTTAATAACATTGTAGTCAACCCAAATAATTTTAACGAAAAAGAATTAGAACAAGTTATTGCACATGAAAAAACTCACGCCAAACAACTTCACTCTATAGACGTGTTAATCTGTAATTTATTAACTGTTGTTTTATGGTTTAATCCATTTTCTTGGCTTTATAAAAAGGAAATAATTCAAAATTTAGAATTTATAGCAGACCAACAAGCAAATGCAAAAAGCAAATCTGTAAAAAGCTACCAAAAACTACTTTTAAAAACCAGTTTATCACAAAATCAATTATCAATATCAAACAACTTTTATCAATCATTAATCAAAAAACGAATTATTATGCTACAAAAATCAAAATCAAAAAATGTCAACTTATTAAAGCTAACATTGGTTATACCTGTTATAGTTTTATTCTTAATGAGTTTTAACACAAAAGAAGTTTATATCGCAAATAACAACACTAGCGCTAATAACATTGTGCAAACTGAACTTTCAGTTATCACATCAAAATCTACAGACAAAGATTTAAAATCAATAAAAAAAGACTTAGAAAAACAAGGTGATGGAATAGAAATTAAATTTTCTGAAATAGAAAGAAATAATAATCAAGAAATTACAAGTATTTCAATTGAAGCTAAGTTTAAAGACAACGAGGACTTCAAAACAGTGAAAGTTTTTAGTTATAAAAACAAACCTATTGATAACATCGCTTTAAAAGTAGAAAATAACGAACTTATTTTTGCTTCTAAGCAAAACAAATTCAATCAAAAATACACCAATTCTGGTTGGGTATTTGAAAAAACGAATACTACTAAAACTAAAGAAATAGATGAAGATTTATTAATTATCATCGATAAAAAAGAGTCTAATAAAGACCAATTAGAAAAAATAAGTCCAGAAGATATCAACTCTGTAAACGTTTTAAAAGAAGAAAAAGCAATTACCAAATACGGAGAAAAAGGTAAAAACGGTGTTATTGAAGTTTTTACTAAAGACAAAAAACCTTGGAAGATCGAAGAAGAAGTAAATGTAGTTACAGTTTCTGAGGTTGAAGAAAACCCATGGAAAATAAATCCTGGTGTTACAGAGGTTAACGTTTTTGAAGCAGATAGAACAAACCCTGAAGACATTAATTTTTTATCAAAAAAATTAAATGACCCAAATTCTAAAATTTTAATAATTAAAAATAAAGAAGAAATAACTAAAGAAGAGTTTTTTAAAATACCAAGTTACTCAATTAAAAGTATTACTATTTTAAAAGACGAAAAAGCAGTTATTAAATACGGTGACAAAGGAAAAGATGGAGTTATAGAAATAACAGCAACAGAAAAAAATCCTTGGAAAATATCTTACGAAGTCTCTGAAGTTGCATATTCTGAAAATGATATTGTAAATAAAAATGCTGCAGTATTTACACTTTCTAAAACAACAACTGACAAATCTATTGCCATAAATAAAAATTTTATGAAAGAGCACTATGATTTAGAGGTAAAAACCAGTAAAATAAAAAGAAATAAAGAAGGAGAAATAATTAAAATCAAAATTACTTTAGAAGATAAAAAAGGGCAAAAAGCAAGTGCTACTTTTGCATCTGAAGATGGAATACCTACCATTAAATACGGTAATGATTTAAAAGGAAATTTAATTATTAGTTCTAAATAATTATTAGCTCTAAAATAAAGAAAGACCTTCAAATGAAGGTCTTTTTTTATTTTCATATTTAGTCTTAATCGACTAAAATCTTTTTAACCAAACTTTGATTATTTTCAGTTTCAATTTTGACTAAATATAAGCCGCTAGCAACTTTTAAATCTATATAGTTGTTATTAGCGACTTGTTGCTTTAGCACTAATCGTCCTTCTGAAGAAAACATAGAGATATTGTAATTTTGTTCTTTTCCAGAAACGTATAATTTATCTGTTGTTGGATTTGGATAAATTTTAACAAAAGAAGTTTCAAAAGTATCTGTACTTAAGTTTTGATTCCACGTATCACCAACATGTGTTCCCCAAATGTATTCTACTAAATCTGGTTGATCTATAAATGGGTTACGGTTAAATTGCCAGTTATAGACTACATTATTTCGATTCATTTCAAAATCGTCTGGTGGATCATTTCTATGCCAATCTAAAATAGTTGCTAAATCTCCCATTTGCCCAGTAGTTGAGGGATAACCATTAACTACACTTAGTCCATTATATCTTATTTGCATATATAAAACACTACGAGCAACATCGCCTTTAAAACTTCCTAAATTGCCGCTTGGTCCTGTATATTGTCCGTAATGCTGATTTCCTCTTGAGCTATTTTCCTGACCATCTACAGCTCTTAATGCATGCGCATCACTATTACCATGACGTAATGAATCTGCTTCTGTAGTCCAATAAATATCAATTCCGTCACTTGTATCATCAGCTTCAATACTGTTATAACCTGCTAAAGACCTAGGAAATGTATGCTCTCTATTCCATTTACCTATATTACTTGCATTAGTCTGAAAATCTAATTTTGCACGACCTTGTTCTGTATAAACCATCCAAATTTGATTAGAGTTTTCTGGATTTTGATCGGCTTCTTTTAAAATATCAATAACATCTGTATAAGTTTGCGCTCTTACAACGGTAGGATCTGCAATAATATCTTGTAAAGCTTGCTCTAAAGCAGCTCCAGATAAGCCATCTAAACTGTCATAATAATCCGTAGGTTGCGTGCTTGAAACTACTCCGAAAGTTGGGTTTACTGGCGTCCCAAAAGGTGCGACAACAAAATCGTTATCTACAATTCTTATCTTAATATTATTGTTAAAAGGTATTAATGGTGTTGGCAAGTTATCAAACCTAATTAAAGGCTCTTCATCTCCTTCATTGAGAGCATCATCAATTAAGGTAATTGTTGTGCTAACTTGATTTTGTCCGCTTAATATAGTTAAAGATGTATTTCCTGTATAATCTGAAGTATCAAAACCTTGATTATTCATTATAAAGCTAAATGAGTAATCAGAATCTACATTACTTTGCGCTGTAAAAGTAATATTGAAAGATGCTCCTTCATCAACTTGTGTTTGACTTACAGCAATTTCTAAAGCATTTAAAATTACTCCAGAACCATCATTTAATTGTCTTGGTGTTGGTGTTGTAGACGTGTAAGACCCATCGTTATTACGTTGTATTGAGTTAGTATTATTTCCTGGTCCTTCATTAATTTGTTCTGTAACTCCTAATAAAGACATTAAAACCGTATCATCAGAATCACTAGTATCATAAACTAAAGCATCTACTAGATTTGTTGTTGTTGCTAAAGTCCCTTCAGGAAAATCATAATCATTAGCTTGATAAATTGCTATAGCATCGGCTCCATTCTGAATCAAATTTTCACCAATAAAAACTTGTGGATAAGGCGTTACCGTATCACTTCCTATTAAAAGTAATCCATTAACATCTGTAACTGCTCCATCTAAGTCTAATGCAAAATAACTACTATCTCCACCAGAACCAGAGCCATTAAAAAACACTAAAACATATCCATCTAAAGCAAAATTTGGTGTTGCAGACTTTAGCTCTACAAACTCACCATAATCAATTCCTGGTGTGTCGCAATCTAATTCGTTTATAACAACTGCTTGACTGTAACTAATAGACACAATAAACAGTGATAAAAGAGTAATTATCTTTTTCATTTTTGGGAGAATTATTTTTACAAATATACCACTATAAACGAGTTACAATTTTATATGAACGTTAATTAACCTTTTTATGAGTAGAAAAATAATGAAAATCTCTAAAATCGGTGTTTTTTAAATAAAAATTGCCTTGTAAAAAATTTTCACCCTAAAAAAAACCCTACAATTATTACATTTTTAAACAATAAATATATTTTATTATTTCAATTAAAAACTTTGTTGAAGGCATATTTTTAAAAGTTGAAACTTTTTTGATTTTTTTACTTCATATTTAATAGTCAAATTCATAGATTTTATTGCTTTTGCTTGTAGGTTAATATTGAAAAAATATATATTAAAAAAACAATCATTTAAATGGTTGTTTTTATTAACCCTTAAACCTTAAAAACTATGCTAACAATTGCCAAATTAATAATTGATATTATTACATCAATTATTTACTAAAAACCAAAAAAGTAAAACTTAGTCTAGAATAAGTTTTACATTTTTTTTTAAAATTCGCTATTTGGCAAGCATTAATTAAACCAGTAGTTTTGTAAAAAGGTTTACCATGAAAAAGATTTTTTTTAAACTTTTAGCCAAACTAAACAAGTTAATCTTACCCAGTTATACAAAACAAGGTTTAGACCTTAGTAAAGCTAGTAAATTACAATTAGCCATTTTTGGATGGAAACTTTATGTAACTAAAAATGCTTTAGATTAAATTTTTATAACATAAATTTTGATGTTTATATAAAAAAGGAATATATTTGCACCCACAAAAAAAAGGCCTCGTGGCGCAACTGAATAGCGCATCTGATTACGGCTCAGAAGGTTACAGGTTTGAATCCTGTCGAGGTCACAACAATAAAAACCACGTCTATTTGACGTGGTTTTTTTGTTTTACAAACACTATAAACAAAACAAGTTGTTTATTATTAAGTATATAGCTATATTTATTTATAACTAATCAATACTATTTAGGTTATGAAAAAAAATATGGGAGCTTTAGATAAAAGCCTACGCGTGCTTATTGCTATTATTATTGCTTTATTATATTATTTAGATGTAATAGAAGGTACATTAGCTTACGTTTTAATGGCTATTTCTATTATCTTTTTAATTACAAGTTTTATTAATTTTTGCCCATTGTATAAAATTTTAGGCATTAACACTAATAGACGTAAATCATAAAACAAAAAAAGAGCCTTTTAAAAAAGGCTCTTTTTTATACTATTTCTGCGCTTAATCCTGCTTCAAGAAGCTTGGAGCAACGTGGTTTTAAATCGTGATAGTCACCAGTTTTTACAGTACATTTTCCTTTGTAATGCACTAAAATAGAACATTGTTCTGCTTGTTCTGGTGTGTGATCACATGCGTACATTAATGTATTTATTACATGATCAAAGGTGTTAACGTCATCGTTATACAAAACAATTTCGTTATTGTTTTTCTCTAACGTATCTACTTCTAATTGTTCCTGAATTTTTTCTTTAGTACTCATATACAATGATTTTGAGAGTATTACACTTCTAAAGTATTAATTTTTAAAATGTAAAGCAACCCAATTGTTACGTTTTAACGTTTTTAAGTGTTGTAAATTATTTGCATTACACTCTTTTTCTATTAACGGAATATCTTCTTCGTAGAAGCCACTTAAAAACAAACTTCCGTTAGTGTTTAAGCATTTTGCATATGTTGCTATATCTTGCAATAAGATATTACGATTAATATTTGCTATTATTATGTCGTAATTTTTGTCTTTTAATAACGAAGCTTCTCCTTCATAAACCGAAATATGTTTACAATTATTGCGTTCTACATTTTCTAAACTGTTTAAATAACACCAATTATCAATATCTATGGCGTCAATAGGCTGTGCGCCTTTCATCTCGGCTAGGATAGCTAAAACAGCTGTACCACAACCCATATCTAAGACTGATTTATCTTTAAAATCGTTTTGTAAGATATGCTGGATTATCATGTGTGTTGTTTCATGATGACCTGTCCCAAAACTCATTTTTGGTTCGATAATGATATCGTATTCTGTATCAAATTTTTCATGAAATGGTGCGCGAACAGCACAAACATCATCTACTATAATTGGGTTAAAGTTTTTTTCCCATTCTGCATTCCAGTTGGTTTGCTCTATATCTTCGTGTGTGTAAGTAATATCAAATTCATCAGAATTTAATATTTGAATATCTTCTAAGATATTCTGGTTCCATTCTTCTTTTTGAATGTATGCTGTTACACCTTCTTCGGTTTCTACAAAGCTTTCAAATCCTGCATAACCTAACTCGGCGATTAAAATTTCTACTGCTGGTTGTAATGGTTCTACTTTAAAATAGTAACCTTTATAAATAATATTAGACATTGTTGTTGCTATGTTTTTGCGGTTTTATCCGCGTTAGCGATAGTAGTGACATCCTTTTTTGAGGTACGAGAAAAAGATATAACGAATAGCGCGACGCTTTGCCTGACTTATATCAGGCAAAGGGTAACGCCAAAATTAATATTTTAAAATGCGTTTACTATTGCAAAAAAGTCTTCTGCTTTTAGCGATGCACCACCTATTAAGCCGCCATCTACGTCTGGCTTAGAGAAAATTTCTTTAGCGTTGTTTGGTTTTACGCTACCTCCGTAAAGTATCGATACATTATCTGCTACATCATTACCGTATTTATCTGCTAATGTTTTACGGATAAATGCGTGCATGTCTTGTGCTTGCTCTGGACTAGCTGTCTCGCCTGTTCCTATTGCCCATACTGGCTCGTATGCTAAAACGATACTTTTAAATGCTGATGCGTCTAAATGAAATAATGCATTGCTAATTTGACTGCCAACTACTGCTTCTTCATTTCCTGCTTTACGGTCTTCTAACTCTTCTCCGAAGCAAAATATTACTCGCATATTATTTGCTAATGCTGCGTCTACTTTTTTTGCTAAAGTTGCGTCTGTCTCGTTAAAGTATGCTCTACGCTCGCTATGTCCTAAGATTACGGTTTGTATACCAACGCTTTTTAGCATTGATGCGCTTACTTCTCCTGTGTATGCTCCGTTTTCTGCAAAGTGCATGTTTTGAGCGATTACTTCTATATCTGATGTACGTAATGACTGAAATGAATGCCAAAGATTTGTAAATGAAGGCGCTACCATTACTTCTGCATCACTTGTTTGCGTTTGCTTTTGTAAATCTGTTAATAAGCCTTCTGTTTGGGCTAAATCATTATTCATTTTCCAGTTTCCTGCGACGATGTTTTTTCTCATTGTTTTTCCTGCGAAAGCAGGAATCTCTGCTTTCTTTTTAATTAAACTTAATATTTTTTTAGTGCCAACTGCTTATTACGGTTTAAAGCACTATTTATTTTTATTTGTCTATTATGAGATTCCTGCTTACACTTCGACTTCGCACTTCGACAAGCTCAGCATGACACTCAGTGACCACGCAGGAATTTTTACTCTAATTTTACCTTTGGGTCTAACCAACCGTAGATTATATCTACAAAAATATTAATTATTATGAAGAGTAGCGCTATAATTAGCACCGAACCCATAATTACTGGTAAATCTAATGTATTTAAAGCGTTTACAATTTCTTTACCTAAGCCATTCCACCCAAAAATATATTCTACAAAAACTGCTCCTGCTAACATACTTGCAAACCAACCTGATATTGCTGTAACTACAGGATTTAATGCGTTTTTTATAGCATGATTTTTTATAATTTGAAATTCTGAAAGTCCTTTTGCTTTGGCTGTACGAATGTAATCTTGGTTAAATACTTCTAATAGTGAGTTTCGCATTAATTGAATAACTACAGCTAATGGTCTAATCCCTAAAACTAGCGCAGGAAGAATTAAATTTTTCCATTTGATGTGCATTTTTTCACCAAAATCGTCAAGTTGGTATAAACTTCCTGTCATTTCTAAATTAGTGTATTTGTGTAATACAAAACCAAAAAACCACGCAAATAATATGGCACTAAAAAAGGAAGGGACACTCATCCCTAAAGTACTGATAACTTGTATAAATTTATCTAAAAATGTATCTTTTTTTAATGCTGAAATAACACCTAAAAATACACCCAAAAACAAAGCTATTGTTATCGCTGATATAGCTAAAACAAAAGTATTTGGTAATGTTTCTAAAAGTACTTGACTTACTTTTTTACCTTGTTTTGTAAAGCTTTCTCTTAAATACGGAAACTTTAATACGGTTGTAGTATTTCCTATTGAAAACAGTTGGGTTGCAGCGTATTTATTTTGACTTAAAAACGTATAATCACCTTCTGTCTTTGAATGAAATGAAATGGGCGATAAATCGTTTAAATAGTATAAATACTGTGTCCCAATTGATTTATCAAATCCATATTTTTTTTTAACAATAGCTAACTGCTCACTATCTTCGTTTTGACCCAACATCATTTGTGCTGGATCACCTGGTAACACACTAAATAAAAAGAAAATAACAGTGACTACTCCAAATAATGTGAGTAATGCGTAAAAGATTTTATTTAGTAAGTAGCTTAACAGATGTTATATTTTTATGATTAGGTTATTCTTGTTTTAGTTCAAAACTTGAGACACCAATATATTTTTTGCCTTTTACAGTGTTTACTGAATCTAAATATTTTTCGAAAGAACCTTCTTTTTGAACAGGAACTAGCTTGTATTTATCTTTATCTAAAGCTTTAACTTCTTCTAGCGTAGCTTCTTTCCCTTCAATTAAATATAAGACTTCTCCTTGCTCTATCTGAGATAAATTTTTGGTAGGTTCTGGTCGCTTTACTTTTGGTAATTTAATTTCATCAGCATCATTCCAATGTTTCTTTTGGATAATAGTTCCTTCTTCAAGTTTTAAAATACCTGGATTAGAACGTACGATGGTTTTTAAAGCAGTTTCGTCACAGAAATAATAATCAAAATTTAAATTATATTCTTTTTTAAATGTATTTGCTTCTTCTGGTCCTGTTGCTGTAATACCAATAACATCGTAGCCGTTTTCTATAGCTTTATCGGTTAATACTTTTATTGTTTTAAGACCTTCAGTTTCAGCTTTAGCCAAATTATAATTGATAATTAGTAATACGTGTGCACGATTTAAAATATCGTCGGTATAATTTTCTCCATCTTTTTCTATTGAAAAATCATGAATTGGAGCTTCATAACCTTCTTCTATTACATTGGTTTCTACACCAACATAAATTCCTGAAGATTCTGGATAACTTCCATTAGTTACATACTCTACTTCTTCTCCGTTTTCTTTAAACGTCCAAGTATATTCTATAACTGGTTGTGGCGCATCTTCTGGAATGGTCATTTTTTCAGTAATATTATTACCTACTTTAAATGGTCTAAAATCTATTGTTGGTAAGTGCATTAAAACATGATATGCAAACCCTAAGCATGCAATAAAACTTAATAATGCTATTACGGTTGTAATAAATTTACTAAAGAATGGCTTAATGTATTTTTGACCTGCAAAAATGATAAGGATCATAACTAACAATACAACGTCTTTACCAAAACTTTCCCATGGATCCATCTTCATAGCGTCACCAAAACATCCGCAATCTTTCACTTTATCAAAGTATGCTGAATAGAATGTTAGAAATGTGAAGAATACTATCATTAATAATAAACTCCATAATATAAATTTCTTTTTATAACCAATAATTAAGAACACTCCTAAAAGCACTTCAAAAACTACAACTACTATAGAAATTCCTAGAGCATAAGGCGTAAAAAATGGTAAATCTAAAACGGTTGGCCCAAAATATTCTTCTAGTTTAAATGCAAATCCTATTGGGTCATTTAGCTTTATAAATCCTGAAATGATAAAAAATATTCCGACAAAAATTCTTAAAAATCCTACTATAATTTTCATGTTATTTTTTCCTGAGCAAACAGGCATCTGTTTTAATTAATATTATTTATGCATTCTTACCTAAGCAGGAATGATATTATTTTTCATTTAAATGTATCATAGAAAACACAGCATAATTTATCATATCCTGATAATTTGCATCAATACCTTCGCTAACAATTGTTTTTCCTGAATTATCTTCAATTTGTTTAACGCGTAGTAATTTTTGCAAGATTAAATCAGTAAGACTACTTACACGCATATCACGCCAAGCTTCACCATAATCATGGTTTTTGTCTTCCATTAATTTTTTAGTGATTGCAACATGCTTATCGTATAATTCTGTCGCTTCATTTACATCCATATCTGGTTGCTCTACGACACCTTTTTCTATTTGTATTAGTGCCATAATACAGTAATTGATAATACCTATAAACTCGCTTTGCTCACCTTCATCAACTTTTCTAACGTCATTTTGTTGTAAACTTCTTATACGTTGCGCTTTGATAAAAATTTGATCGGTTAAAGATGGTAATCTTAAAATACGCCATGCGCTTCCGTAATCAGACATTTTTTTTATAAAAAGATCACGACAGGTTTTTATTACCGCATCGTATTGTTTAGAAGTATCTTGCATAAATGGTGTTCTTATCTTGATAATTTCCGTAAATTTCGCATAAAATTATTTAAAGTTCAAGGTTTAGGGATTAAAGTTTTTACAAGTTATCCCAACACCTATCAACTATATACCAATGACAATAAATTGTAAAGGAAAACTTATCGATTTAAGTACACCAAAAGTGATGGGGATTTTAAACGTAACGCCAGATTCTTTTTATGATGGTGGACGTTATAAAGACGAAAATTCTATATTAAATCAAGTTGAAACCATGCTTAACCAAGGGGCTACTTTTATAGATATTGGCGCTTACAGCTCTAGACCAAATGCAGATTTTGTTACAGAAGACGAAGAACTGCAACGCATTGTACCTATTGTTGAGTTACTAGTGAAACATTTTCCTGAAATTATCATTTCTGTAGACACCTTTAGAAGTGAAGTTGCAAAACAAACCATTAAAGCTGGTGCGAGTTTAATTAATGATATTTCGGCAGGATTTTTAGATGAAAAAATGCTGCAAACAGTTGCAAACTTAAGCGTACCATACATCATGATGCATATGCGTGGTACACCACAAACTATGCAAACGCTGACAGATTATGATAACTTGACAAAAGACGTTAATTTCTATTTTTCTGAACGTATTAGTAAAGCGAGAGCGTTAGGTATTATCGATTTGATTTTAGATCCTGGTTTTGGTTTTGCAAAAACGACACAGCAAAATTTTGAACTTTTAAACCAATTAGAGCTTTTAAACATTGCCGGTTTACCACTTTTAGTTGGAGTCTCTCGTAAATCTATGATTTACAAAACACTAGACACAACAGCTCAAAACGCACTAAACGGAACTACTGCTTTACACATGATTGCTTTACAAAAAGGCGCAAAAATTTTACGCGTACATGATGTAAAAGAAGCTAAAGAATGTATCACACTTTATAACCAATTACATGCTTAAAAAAATAGGATTCACAGGATTAATTACGCTCTTTTTATGGTCTTGCGGAAACGAAAAAGTCATCCAATTACCAGAAGTACAACACGCTAAAATAACTGAAATTTTAGATGTGTCTCCTGCATATATTTTTTATAACGAAACACAACCAGATAGTGTAGAGCTTAATAGAAAAAATTTGATTATCTCTACTAACTGGTTATTTAATGTAGATAAACGCTTGACTTTAGAGCAAGCCATACCAAAAATTAAATTTTTGCAAGACAAAAAACGAAATGCAAAAATGCATAAAAATGAAGCCGCAAAAAACTATTACACTTGTAACGATATCAGCATTAAAAATTTAGGATTTATTGATTTTACAGATGTAAATTATGTTGAAGAAATCAATTCTGAAAACAATAGCATATTAGCAATTAATAGTTTAAATAACATTACACTTAAGCATCAAGATTTAAAGCTTTCAGAAGTTGATATTGATAATTTAATTATTCAACTTGAGAAAAATTTTAATAAAAATGAAGAAAACACTGTTTTGACACTTCATTTAAATAAGCAATTAAAATTTCAAGATTACATTACAGTAAAAAACAGACTTCAAAACTTAAATTTTGAAACTATAGTTATTGACAACAACGAGTATATTTTTTAATTCAATTTCATTAAATTTACAAAAACTGACTTCACTTTGGAGATATTAGATGATATTTTAAAATTTAGTTTAATAGACGTTATCGACGTTATTTTAGTTGCACTACTACTCTACTATGTTTACAAATTAGTAAAAGGTACTGTGGCTATCAATATTTTTATTGGTATTGTTATTATTTACATTATTTGGAAGGTTACGCAAGCACTACAAATGCAAATGCTTAGTAATATTTTAGGCGGATTTATTAGCGTAGGAATGTTTGCGTTAATTGTGGTTTTTCAGCAAGAAATCAGAAAGTTTTTATTAATGATAGGTTCTACCAATTTTGCTAGTAGACGTAAGTTTTTTAGTCAGCTTAAGTTTTTAAAAATGGAAGAAAACGCTACAACAAATATTGATGCTATTATTGCTGCTTGTAATAAGATGAGTGCTTCAAAAACTGGAGCATTAATTGTTTTAGAACGCAATAACAACCTAGACTTTTTAGCCAATACTGGTGACGAGATGAATATAAAAGTAACACAACCCATTATAGAAAGTATCTTTTTTAAGAATAGTCCTTTACATGATGGTGCAATTATAATACAAGATAATATTGTAAAAGCAACACGTGTTATTTTACCTGTTAATAACGAAAAAAATATACCACAACGTTTTGGACTACGTCATCGTGCTGCAGTTGGCGTTACCGAGCGTACAGACGCTGTAGCTATTGCAGTAAGTGAAGAAACAGGACAAATATCTTGTTTTAGAGATGGTGAATTTGTACCATTTTCTGATACTTCAGAATTAGCTGAAATTTTGAAAAAAGATTTGGTTTAAGCCACTTCAGATTTTAAAAACTGAACTTCATAAAGGTTTCTGTAGTAACCATTTTCCTTTTTAAGTAACTCTTGATGTGTTCCTTGCTCTACAATTTGACCATTATCCATTACAATAATATTATCTGCTTTTTGTATGGTTGCCAAACGATGAGCAATAACAATAGATGTACGACCTTTAGTAATCTTATCAGTTGCATTTTGAATTAATTGTTCTGAATAAGAATCTACAGAAGATGTTGCTTCATCTAAAATTAAAATACTTGGATTAGTTACGTACGCTCGTAAAAATGATATTAACTGACGCTGCCCAGAAGATAACATAACACCACGTTCTTTAACGTTATAATGATATCCGTTAGGAAGGCTCATTATAAAATCGTGTATACCAATATCTTTTGCTGCCTGTATTACTTGTGCTTCTGTGATTTCGGGATGATTTAAAGTAATGTTACTTAAAATAGTATCTGCAAACAAAAACACATCTTGCAACACAACTGCAGTTTGTTGTCTTAAAGAACTTAATGTAAAGTCTTTT
This sequence comes from Mesoflavibacter zeaxanthinifaciens DSM 18436, assembly GCF_000422365.1. Taxonomy (GTDB): domain Bacteria; phylum Bacteroidota; class Bacteroidia; order Flavobacteriales; family Flavobacteriaceae; genus Mesoflavibacter; species Mesoflavibacter zeaxanthinifaciens. Next base: position 10,873 of record NZ_AULQ01000012.1, on the reverse strand, counting down.
ATGTTGGTGTTGTCTATTTTAATTTCACCGTTATTAATTTCGTAAAAACGATTTAATAAATTAATCACCGTACTTTTTCCTGCGCCAGTAGCACCAACAATAGCAACGGTTTGACCTGCGGTAACTTCGAAAGAAATTCCTTTTAAAACTTCTTCGTCTTCAACATATCTAAAATAAACATCTTTAAAGCTAATACTTCCTTTTAAATCTTTAGCTACAATAGTTCCAGAATTATCAATTTGCGAAGTGGTATCTAAAATTTTAAACACTCTGTTGGCAGCAACAAGCCCCATTTGAAGTGTACTAAACTTATCTGCTATTTGACGTAAAGGTCTAAATAACATTGGTATCATGGTTATGAACATAAACAAATCTCCTGCTGAAACAGAACCGTCAATAATCACTCTTAATCCACCAAAATATACTACTGTACCTACAGTTAATGCTGATAAAACCTCTAAAATTGCAAAAAAGATAGAGTTATACCAAACGGTTTTTAACCAAGCGTTTTTATGTCTTGTATTTATCTCTTGAAAGTTTTTATACTCGGTTACTTCTCTAGTAAATAATTGCAGAATTTTCATTCCTGTAACACGTTCTTGCACAAACGAATTTAGATTAGAAACTTCATTTCTAATTTCTTCAAAAGCTTGTTTCATATAACGTTGAAATACTTTGGTAGCATATAGTATTATAGGAAGCATTACAAAAACGATTAACGCTAATTTCCAGTTTACATAAAGCATAGCGCTTGAGACAACAATCATAATTAATAAATCTCTTATGATTGAAAATAAACCATCACCAAATACAGACGAAATACGTTCCATATCAGTAACTGCTCTTGTTATTAAAACTCCAACTGAAGAATTGTTAAAGTATTTCATTCTAAAATTAAGCATGTGATCAAATAACTTAACTCTAATATCTTTAACCATTTTTAAACCCAGCCAAGAAGAATAGTAGATAAATAACAATTGAAAAACAACTGTTGCTAATAATAGCAAAGCCATAATAGTGATCAAGTTGACAAAACCATCATAATCCTGCTTAACCAAATGCTGGTCTACAATTTCTCTTACTAATAAAGGTGTAGCAATACTTAATGCTCCTAAAATTAGAACCGAAACTATTAACCCGTAAAAAACTACACGATAAGGTTTTGTATATTTAAAAAGACGCTTAAATAAGTTGACGTCAAATATGTTTTCTTTTTTCTTAGTCATCTATTTTAATGGAATCTGGATACTCTACAGCTGTTAAATATAACCCTTTAGCTGGCACAGAATAACCTGCTTCTCCTCTATTTTTTGATTTTATAATTTGATGCATATCGGTAACTTCAATTTTACCAACACCAATATTTATTAACGTACCAACTATGGCACGCACCATATTACGCAAAAAACGATCTGCTTTTATGGTGAAATGAAGCTCGTCTTCAACAATATTAAATTCAGCTTCTTTGATATCACAATTATACGTTTTTACATCTGTATGTACTTTAGAAAAGCATTGAAAATCTTTATAATCCAATAAGATTTTTGCTGCTTCTTTCATCTTTTCAACATCCAACTGCTGCTTTACAAAATACGCTTGTTCTATGTTAAACGCATTTTTTTTAAATGAAATTCTGTATAAATAACTTCTGCTTAAAGCATCAAAACGTGCATGCGCATCAGGCTTTACTTTAAAAACATTGTGTATAGCAATGTCTTTTGGTAAAAACGAATTCAATTTATAAACTAATTGCGCTTTTTCAACAATTTGTTCTGTATCAAAATGCGCAAAAATTTGTTTAGCATGTACACCTGCATCGGTACGTCCTGCTCCGACAATAGCGACAGATTCACCCAATAAAGTACTTAACGCATTTTCTAAAACTTCTTGAACAGAAATAGCATTAGGTTGATTTTGCCAACCATGATAGGCTTTTCCGTTGTATGATAATTCTATGAAATATCTCAATTAATCGCTTATTTTTACAAATTGAAATGCAAAGATAAGATAAAGCATTAAGTTAAAAACTTGATGATACAAGTTTTAAGAATAGTTTAATTAAGGCATGAAAAAAATACTGTTACTTTCTGATACACATAGTTACATTGACGACACTATATTAAAACACGTAAAAAATGCTGATGAAGTCTGGCATGCTGGTGATATTGGTGACTTAAGTGTTACAGATCAAATACAAAAACTAAAACCTTTACGTGCAGTTTGGGGAAATATAGATGGTGATAAAGCAAGAGCAGAATTCCCAGAACATAATCGTTTTACTATTGAAGGTGTTGATGTTTGGATTACGCATATTGGTGGTTATCCTGGTAGATATAATATTAGAGTTAGAGACGCTATTAAAGCAAATCCACCACAATTATTTATTTGCGGTCATTCTCATATTTTAAAAGTTATGTCTGATAAAAAATTGGGTTTGTTACATATAAATCCAGGAGCAATTGGCATACATGGTTTTCATAAAGTACGTACCATGTTGCGTTTTACAATAGATAATGGTAAGATTGACAATCTAGAAGTTATTCAATATGATAGAAAATAAAAAAACCGAAGTTATTCACTTCGGTTTTTCTTTCGCACTAATACTACTAAGATGATAGGTTTATCGTAATCTATCTACTGATTTTACAAGATCTTCATCCTTTTTAATGGCTCTATTGGCAAGAACCAAAAATACGATAGAAATGACTGGAAGAAAAATCCCAACACCTTTCTCTGAAACTCCATTAGCTTCTCCAGGTGAGTTAAGTATTCGATACACGAAAAATCCTAGTAAAATTAAGTTTAATATCATATTTAGACGTCCCAACATAAATTGAGACTTTCTATTTTTAAAATTGAAAATCGAGATAATTGCTAAAATAGCTGAACCTACAAAAAGTCCTAAAGCAAGCACTTCGTCTTTAGCATACACAACAGTTCCTTCTGCAGTGGTCCACAGATTAAATGCAAATATTAATCCGCCAGAGATAATAGCAACAATTAATAAATATACAGTTTGGATGCGTTGTAGCATAATAATTTTTAAATTTTAGGATTACAAAAATATAGTTTCTTTTAGAATTATAGAACTAAAAATTAAAATAAAAGTTGTATAATTGCATTAACGTTACGCAACACTCACAATAGCAAAGCGTTAATTCTTCAGAAATATCTTATTTTCTTTAAGAAACAATCAATTAAAAATTATAACATTACATAAGTTAATTCAACATCAATGTTTGAAATCTCACAATTAAAAGCCATGAAGCTTCCTGAATTACAGGAAATTGCTAAAAAATTGAGCGTTCCTAAATTTCGCTCTATGAAAAAATTAGATTTAGTATATCAAATACTAGACAAACAAGCAGCAGATCCAAAAGCTGTCTTAGAGGTAAAAAAGGAAGATACAGAGGATAAACCAAAACCTCAAAGACAAAAAAGAACAAGAGTTAGCAAAACTTCAGCAGACAAGAAAACTTCAACAGAAAAAAAAGATGATAACCAAAGTAAATTAGATTTAGAGTCTGATAAATCTAAAGAAAAGAAGGAACAGCCTAAAAAAGCTACCCAACAAAATCATCAAAAAAATAAACAGTCAAATAACAACGACAACAAAAAAGACGATAAGCAACAAAAGGACAATAAAGCTAACAAACCTAATAATAACAATCGTCAAAAAAATAACAACAACAAGAATAACAACAGCAATCAAAAAGGTAATAACGGAAACAAAGATAACCGCAACCGTTATAGAGAACCTGATTTTGAGTTTGATGCTATTATTGAAAGTGAAGGTGTTTTAGACATCATGCAGGACGGTTATGGTTTTTTAAGAAGCTCTGATTACAATTACCTTTCTTCTCCAGATGATATTTATGTATCACAATCTCAAATTAGACTATTTGGATTAAAAACAGGGGACACTGTTTTAGGTAATGTTCGTCCTCCAAAAGAAGGTGAAAAGTATTTTCCTCTTATAAAAATTAATAAAATAAACGGTCAAAGCCCTAATGTGGTTAGAGATCGTGTATCTTTTGAACATTTAACACCACTTTTTCCAAAAGAGAAATTTAATATCGCAGAAAAGCAAAGTACAATTTCTACTAGAATTATGGATCTATTCTCTCCTATAGGGAAAGGTCAACGTGGTATGATTGTATCACAACCAAAAACAGGTAAAACCATGTTACTAAAGGACGTAGCAAATGCAATAGCTGCTAATCATCCAGAAGTATATCAAATGATTTTACTTATCGATGAGCGTCCTGAAGAAGTTACAGACATGCAACGTAATGTACGCGGAGAAGTAATTGCTTCTACTTTTGATAAAGAAGCTCATGAACACGTAAGAATCGCTAATATAGTTTTAGAAAAAGCAAAAAGATTAGTAGAATGTGGACACGATGTTGTTATTCTTTTAGATTCTATTACCCGTTTAGCTAGAGCTTATAATACTGTACAACCAGCTTCAGGAAAAATACTTTCTGGTGGTGTAGATGCAAATGCTTTACACAAACCTAAGCGTTTCTTTGGTGCAGCTAGAAATATTGAAAATGGGGGATCTTTAACTATAATAGCTACAGCTTTAACAGATACTGGTTCTAAAATGGACGAAGTTATCTTTGAAGAGTTTAAAGGAACAGGAAATATGGAACTTCAATTAGATAGAAAAATTGCTAATAGACGTATTTTCCCTGCTATTGATTTAACTTCTTCTAGTACACGTCGTGACGACTTATTATTAGACGACAACACAGTACAACGCATGTGGGTAATGAGAAAATACCTAGCAGACATGAATCCTGTTGAAGCGATGGAATTTATCAATGAAAGATTTAAACAAACAAAAAACAATGAAGAGTTTTTAATCTCTATGAATGGTTAAGACTTAAAGAATGTTATATATAAAAAAAGCCTTGAAATTATTCAAGGCTTTTTTATAATCTTAAAATGCGCTAATATTATAACTGAAAATTATTAAAAACAAAAAAACGCTTCATAAAATGAAGCGTTAAAATAATATTATATAACTAATAATAATTTCTTATAATGCAGCTACGTGCTTAGCTAATTTAGATTTAATATTAGCTGCTTTGTTAGCATGAATAATGTTTTTCTTAGCTAACTTATCTAACATAGATACAACAGAAGGTAATAACTCTTCAGCTTCTTTCTTGTTATCTAAGTCACGTAATTTTTTCACAGCATTACGAGTTGTCTTATGCTGATATCTATTTCTTAAGCGCTTAGCTTCGTTACTTCTTATTCTTTTTAATGCTGACTTATGATTTGCCATTAGTTCTTTTTTTATTAAAAAATTGTAGCCCGTAGGGGAATCGAACCCCTCTTACCAGGATGAAAACCTGGCGTCCTAGCCGATAGACGAACGGGCCATTTGTTATTTTGAGAGCGCAAATATAAATTAATTTTTAATACTTGCAAAACTTTTTTTTATTTCAAAACAACTAACAATGTTTCCATTGCGGATGCAAAAATACAACTATTTTTGACTATTGCAACAACTAATTAAAAAAAATTAAAAAAAAATTTTATTAGTATGCTTTTGCAAACAATACTCTACGGTTTGAAGGCTTACCAGTAAGCACACATTTACCTTCTTCTTCCTTTCCATCTAAAGGAATACATCTTATTGTTGCTTTAGTAAGTTCTTTTATTTTTTCTTCTGTTTCTGGTGTACCATCCCAATGAGCAGAAATAAAACCTCCTTTTTCTTTAAGTATAGTTTTAAACTCTTCAAAAGTATCTACTTTAGTTATATGATTATTTCTGTAATCTAATGCCTTATTAAATAGAGACTCTTGTATTTCTGTCATTAAACCTTCTACTTTTTCTGTCAAGCCATTTAGGTTTACTATTTCTTTAGTTAAAGTATCTCTTCTTGCTAATTCTACAGTTCCGTTTTCTAAGTCTCTTGCTCCTATTGCAATTCTTAGAGGAACTCCTTGAAGTTCATGCTGTGCAAATTTTGCTCCTGGTCTTAATGTATCTCGATTATCAAACTTAACTGTAATGTTTTTACTTCTTAAGTCTTTCATTATACCATTTACAACCTTTGTTACAGCTTCTAGCTGTTCTTCATTTTTATATATAGGAACTATTACAACTTGATTTGGGGCTAAATTTGGTGGTAAAACTAAACCTTTATCATCACTATGCGTCATAATTAATGCTCCCATTAATCGTGTTGAAACTCCCCAAGAAGTTGCCCATACGTAATCTTGCTTTCCTTCTTTAGAAGTAAACTTTACATCAAAAGCTTTAGCAAAGTTTTGACCTAAAAAGTGCGATGTACCAGCTTGTAAAGCTTTACCATCTTGCATAAGTGCTTCTATACAGTATGTTTCTACTGCACCCGCAAACCTTTCACTTTCTGTTTTTAATCCTTGCACTACAGGTATAGCCATGAAGTTTTCTGCAAAGTCTGCGTAAACATTATTCATTTGTTCGGCTTCTGCAACTGCTTCTTTTTTTGTTGCATGCGCAGTATGACCTTCTTGCCATAAAAATTCTGCTGTTCGTAAGAATAATCGTGTACGCATTTCCCACCTTACAACATTAGCCCATTGATTTACTAGCAAAGGAAGATCTCTATAGGACTGTATCCAGCCTTTATATGTATTCCATATTATAGCTTCACTTGTTGGTCTTACCACAAGTTCTTCTTCTAGTTTTGCGTCTGGATCTACTCTTAATTTACCAGGATTATCAGGATCGTTTTGAAGTCTATAATGAGTTACTACTGCACATTCTTTAGCAAAGCCTTCTGCATTTTTCTCTTCAGCTTCAAAAAGTTTTTTTGGTACAAATATTGGAAAATATGCATTTTCATGACCTGTTTCTTTAAACATTCTGTCTAACTCTGCTTGCATTTTTTCCCAAATTGCATAACCGTAAGGTTTTATAACCATACAACCTCTAACTGCTGAATTTTCAGCTAAATTAGCTTCTACAACCAATTCATTATACCATTTGGAATAATCTTCGGCTCTACTTGTCAATTTTTTACTCATATCGGTATTTTGGCACAAATATTGTGTCTATGTTAAATAATAGAATAGTTTAGCAAAACTAACTATTTTTGTATAGTTCAACAATTAAAAATAAAGCGTTATGAAATTATTTACTTTTTTATCTAACAAATTAAACGCATTTACAGCTATAATAGCTGCAATTGCACTAACCTCGTGTGGATCTTATCAATATGTTGGACAAACAAATGATGGTATTTATGAAACATCTGACGCTTATGGACAACAAACCGTTGTTATAGAGGAAGGAAATAATAATGATAATAACGATTATTACACTAACTATTTTAGAGAGAAAGCTTTAGAAGCTGAAGCTTATGACAATAATAACAACGAAATTTTCACAGATATTGACACCTATGAAGGCACATACTCTGATACTACTGCTGTTGTTCAAAAAGCTGGATGGGGAGATTCTAATGATCAAGTTGTAATAAACGTATATAATGATGTCTATTCAAACCAAATAGCTAGATACGGCTGGAACAATTGGGGATGGAATTCTTGGGGTATGACACCTTGGGGATGGAACTCATGGAGATGGAACAGACCATGGGGATGGAATTCTTGGGGATGGAATGCCGGTTTCTACGATCCTTTTTGGAATAGAGGCTTTTACGGATATGGTCCATTCTTTTATGGATATGGTTACGGAAATTACTATAATGGATACGCTTACAATGGTATATACACTAGAAGAGGTATTTCTTATAATGCTGGAAGAAGAGGATCTATATTAAGAAACTCGTCAGTTCTAAATGGTAGAAGTAACATAAATAGAGGTAACACAAATGTAAGACCAAGATCTGTAACAAGACCGAGAACTAACTCTACAACTAGACCTAGAACAAATACCACAAGACCAAGAACTAATTCTACTACTAGACCTAGAACTAGCACTACTAGACCTAGAACAAATACTACTAGACCAAGGACTAGCACAACAAGACCTAGTACAAGTTCTCCAACAAGATCTTTTGGAGGAACAAGAAGTGGTGGATCCTCTTCTAGAGGAACATCTTCAAGGTCTTCTGGTCGTAGAGGTGGATGATTAGAATATTAATAAGTCATTACTATTTAACCTTATTTATTCAAATTTATAATTATTTAAAAAAATTGAAATGAAAAAAATTATTATGCTTGCCATAAGTAGCTTTGTTATGTCCTTTAGTTTTGGGCAAACAGTTACAGATGCTTTAAGATACTCTAATGATGATTTAAAAGGAACTGCTAGATTTAGAGCTTTAAGCGGTGCATTTGGTGCACTAGGAGGAGATTTAAGCGCTATAAGTATAAATCCTGCAGGTTCTGCTGTTTTTACAAGCAGTCATGCCACATTTACTTTAGAAAATCAAAACATTGATAATGAAACAAATTATTTTAATGTAAACAACACATCATCTGAATCTAATTTTGATTTTACTCAAGGTGGTGCCGTATTTGTCTTTAGAAATAATCGACAAGATTCACCTTGGAAGAAATTTTCAGTTGGAATAAATTTTGAAAATTCAAAACATTATGATGATAATTGGAGAGCTTCTGGAGTAAGTCAAAACTCTGTTGACCAATACTTTTTAGCTAATGCGCAAGGTTTACCCTTAGGTGAAATTTCTGCTTTAGAAGGAGAATCTACTTCTCAAGCTTATTCAGAAATTGGTAGTTTGTATGGCTATCAAAATCAACAAGCTTTTTTAGGTTATGACTCTTACATACTAGAACCTGAAACCTTTGATGATAATAATACAGTGTACTTTTCTAATATTGCTGCAGGAGACTTCAATCAAGCTAATAATTACTCTGCAACAGGATATAACGGAAAAGTGACTTTTAATGCTGCAGCACAATACACAGATGATTTATATATTGGTTTAAATTTAAATTCTCATTTTTTAAACTACGAAAGATACACTAGTTATTATGAAACAAATAATAACACAAACACTTTAGTTGATGAAGTTTTATTTGATAACACATTAGCCACTAACGGTACTGGTTTTTCATTTCAATTAGGAACTATATATAAAGTAACACCAGAATTACGAATAGGATTCACTTACGATTCTCCTACATGGATGACTATTGAAGAAGAGACCACACAATATTTAGAGACTTTCGTAATTGATGAAACAAATGGAGATTTCTACCAAATAGTAAATCCTAATATAGTTAACATATTTCCTAGCTACAAATTACAAACACCTTCTAGATTTTCTTCTAGTATAGCATATGTGTTTGGACAAAAAGGTCTTATTAGTTTAGATTATTCTACTAAAGACTTTAGTAACACAAAGTTTAAACCAACTTCTGATGCTTATTATAGTGCACAAAACAATATTATGTCTAATATACTAACTAGAGCAAACACCTACAGAATTGGTGGAGAATACAAAATAAAGCAGTTTAGTTTAAGAGGTGGTTACCGCTTTGAAGAAAGTCCTTATAAAAACGACGAAATTATTGGCGATTTAACTGGTTATTCTTTTGGATTAGGCTACGACTTTGGAAACACTGTATTAGATTTGGCTTATAGTAATTCTTCTCAAGAAAGACAGGAGCAATTTTTTGATGTTGGTTTTACCAATGTTGCAAATATTGATAGAACAAACTCTAATATAACACTTTCTTTAAGTTTTAAGCTTTAACTCTCTAATAAAACATAAATATAAAAGCTTGAGTATCTACTCAAGCTTTTTTTTACATCTTAAAAGCAGTAAAACACGCATCAAAAAGTGTAAAAAACATACGTTCTGTGTATGTACAAGACCAAAGTGCAATTGTTAAAAGTGGTGAAGTAACTGAGTTTAGAGTTAACCTTAAAATCACTTTTGAAGTTGAGTAATCGCTTTTATTTTTTATTTATAAAACACCTTATTCAAAAAAGCCTGAACATAGTGTTCAGGCTTTTTTGTTTCTATTTGTATTGGTTTGTTTGAATTAGAAGTTGTTTCCTAGCGCTTCAAAGTAAAGTGTGCTCTAAATTGCTTCTTGGTATCACTTGTGTCTCCTGGCTCTCTATATTCTACTGTAAACCAATAGTCACTTGTTGGTAATGGGTTACCGTTATAGGTCCCATCCCATCCTGGTCCTGTTGGATTTAATTGCTTTAACAGCTTTCCATATCTATCAAAGATGTATATTACTGCGTCTGGCTGATCACTTATTCCGTATATCTGCCATGTTTCGTTATATGTATCTCCGTTTGGTGTAAAGAAATGTGGATAATCCATAACCATCACAGTTGTGCTTGACTCGCCACATCCATTAATATCTCTTACTGTTATTGTATGCTCGCCACCACTTACATCATTAAAGATGTATGTATTGTCATTTGGCTCGTTATTATACCATGGTCCGCCATCTAACTGGAACTCATACTCTGAGATGCCTGTCCCTGTTGCAGTAACTTGTATACTATGCACGTCTGCAAATGCTGGTGTAATTACATCTGCTTCTATACTTGGTGGTGCGCTTTCTTCTACTAGAGTTGTATCTGTACTTATACAACCTGTTAGGTTATCTTCTATAGTTACTGTATAGCTTCCGCCTTGTGTTGGCATGATACTACTACCTGTTCCTACTACAGTACCGTTTAAGGTCCACTCAAACGTGTAGTCTGATGTACTTAATCCTGTCTCGATCTCTAATGGATTGATAACTTCGGTTCCGTTTGTATTTACACATAATAAGTAGTTATCTTCTAAATCTACTACTGGCAGTGGATTTACTTCTAATGTAATTGTTGCTATTTCGTAACATACCGAACTATCTACCATTGTTCCGGTTCCATCATCTACCATAGTATCATTATCTACGCGTACATAGAT
>NZ_AULQ01000011.1 GCF_000422365.1 Mesoflavibacter zeaxanthinifaciens DSM 18436 | reverse complement strand
GATACTGATGGAGATGGCTTAACAGACTGTGAGGAAACAACAGGAATTGATGATCCAAACACACCATTAGTTCCAACAGGAACTAGTAATCCAAATGATGCTTGTGATCCATTTGTAGATGCTGGAGGATGTACTCCGATAGCTATAGATGATACAGTAACAGGAGTAGCAAGTAATACAAATGTATCTATAGATGTTGTAGATAATGATTCTGATCCAAACGGGACAATAGATCCAACTACTGTTAATTTAACAGACCCTTCAGCTATAGATGCAGATGGAGACGGTTACAATGACACTTTAGTTGTTCCAGGCGAAGGAACTTGGATAGTAGATCCAACTACAGGAGTGATGACATTTATCCCTGAATCTGAATTTACAGATGACCCAACACCAATTGGTTACACTGTAGAAGATAATGATGGAAATGTATCTAACGAAGCTATTGTAACTATTGATTACGAAACTCAAAATCCAATAGCAGAAGACGACGACAGTTTACTAAATCCTTTTGGCTCTACAGTAGTTATAGATATAATAGCCGATAACGGTAATGGTCAAGATGTTGATTCAGATGGAACATTAGATTTAGGTTCTGTAAGCATAACAACAACTGGAGCAACTGATACAGATGGAGATGGAGATAATGATACGTTAGTAGTGCCAGGAGAAGGAACTTGGGTAATAGATGAATTAGGTATACTTACATTTACACCTGAATCAGGTTTTAACGGAGATCCAACACCAATAACTTACACTATTCAAGATAATGATGGTAATATATCTAATGAAGCGATAGTAATAATTACTTATGAACCAGATGGAGATTCAGATGGAGATGGTGTTTTAAGTTCAGTTGAAGTTTTAGAAGGAACAGATCCAACAGATCCTTGTGATTACAATCCAGAAAGTGTAACAGAAACTCAAGCAGAACCTTGGATTTCTTCAGATTGTGATGGTGACGGGTATTTCAACGGAACAGAGCTAGAAGATGGTACTAATCCATTAGATCCTTGTGATTTTGATTATTTAAGTAGTTCTGATGTACCTCAGTCTCAAGCATGGTTAGACGCAGATTGTGATAATGATAATGTACCTAACGGAACAGAATTACCTTACGGTGATACTGACGGAGACGGAATACCAAACTGGTTAGACCCTGATGATGACGGAGATGGTGTTGATACTATTAATGAAGATTATGGAGATGTAGATGACTCAGATGGAGAAGTTGACCCACAAGGTGATGGAGAGCCAACAAACGACGATTCTGATGAAGATGGTACACCAGATTATTTAGATACTGATGATGATGGAGATGGTATATTAACAGAAGATGAATATCCTGATCCTAATAATGACGGAGTTGGTTTTGGTGATGATGCAGTAGATAGTGATGGCGATCAGTTACTACCAGATTACTTAGGGTTTAATAATGCTTCACCTTCAGAAGACGATTTAGAAGTATTTAATGCAGTAACACCAAACGGAGATGGAGATAATGATGTTTTCATTATTAGAAATATAGAATTATATCCAGAAAACACTGTTAGGATTTATAACAGATGGGGAGTAATTGTTTATGAAGTTTCAGGATATGGTCAAAACGGACAATTCTTCAAAGGAGAATCTAATGGACGTGCAACTATTAAAACAGAAAAACAATTGCCAGTAGGTACTTATTACTATGTTATTGAATATAACAACGGAACCGAAACTAAATCTAAAGCAGGATATCTATATATTCAACGTTAAATTATAAGTAATAGAGGCTATTTATAAATAGCCTCTTATCTAAAAATATATCTTTTTTATAATGAAAAATAGAATTTTAATTTTAGCACTTCTCTTAAGTTCTTTGTTTGTAAGTAATGTTACAGCTCAACAAGATGCTCAGTATACGCAGTATATGTATAATACAATGAGTATAAATCCTGCATACGCTGGATCTAGAGATGGTATTAGCGCTTTGCTACTTTACCGTACACAATGGGTAGGGTTAGATGGAGCTCCAGATACAGGAACTTTTAATATCCATTCCCCAATTGCAGAAGATAGTAAAATAGGGTTAGGGTTATCTGTAATTAATGATAGAATAGGCCCAACACAAGAAACTTATGTCGATGCAGATTTTTCTTACACAATAAATCTATCAGAAGAAAGTAAACTAGCTTTTGGTTTGAAAGTAGGAGGACATCTTTTAGATGTAAACTATTCAGAATTAAGTCAGTATAATGGAGGAGATGTTTTGCTGCAATCAGATATAGAAAATAAATTTTCTCCAAATTTTGGAGCAGGTATCTATTACCGTAAAGCAGATCGTTGGTACGTAGGACTTTCTGTTCCAAATATTTTAGAGACTAAGCACTTTGATGAAGCCTCTTTATCTCAAGCAAAAGAAAGAATAAATGCTTACTTGATAGCAGGATACGTTTTTGATATAAATGCTGATTTAAAATTAAAACCAGCCTTTTTACTAAAAGGAGTTCAAGGTGCTCCATTAGCAGCAGATTTGTCTATAAATGCACTTTTAAAAGAAAAATTTACATTTGGATTAGCATATAGATGGGATGCAGCAGTTAGTGGTATGTTAGGCTACCAGCTTACAGATAGCTTTATGTTAGGCTTTGGTTATGATAGAGAAACGACCGAGTTAGGACAAACACAATTTCAGCAAGGTTCATTTGAAGTTTTTCTTAGATTCGAACCAAGAGATGTAACAAAGATTTTATCACCAAGATTCTTCTAAAAGAACACAATACTTATGAAAAATAAAATTATCATACTTACAGTTTTTTCGATATTATCGTTCTCAACTTTTAAGGCTCAAGATAACGGTATATCTGCAAAAGTTGAAAAAAAATACGACAAGTTATCATATATAGAAACAACTAAAGCATTATTAAAATTAGTAGAAGACGGTAATCGTACACCAGAAGTTTTAAAAAAACTTGCCAATGCTTACTATTTTAATGTGAAAATGGAAGATGCTTCAAAATGGTACGGAGAACTTTTTGCAATTAAAGACATTGTTGTAGAATACGAATATTATTATCGTTATGCTATGGCTTTAAAAGCTATTAGTAATTACGATAAAGCTAATGAATATATGCAAAAATTTGCAGTACTTAAACCAAATGACTCTAGAGCAATTCTATTTAAAAAATCTCCAAATTATTTAGAGACAATAGAAGAGCTATCAGGAGATTTTGAATTAGAAAATCTAGATTTTAATTCTCGTTTTTCAGATTTCGGAACATCCTTTTATAAAGAAGGAATTGTATTTGCATCATCAAGAGGAGATGGAAAACTTTATAAATGGAACGAGCAACCATTTTTAGACCTTTATTATATAAATGAAAGTGAAGGTAAGCCAGAAAAACTTTCAGAAAATATAAATACAAAATATCATGAGTCTTCAACCTCTTTCACAAAAGATGGTAATACAATGTACTTTACCAGAAACAATTATTTTAGAGGTAAAGCAAGAAAAAGCAACGAAAAAGTTAACGGATTAAAAATTTATAAAGCACAATTAATAGATGGTAATTGGACAAATATAGAAAGTATGCCATTTAATAATGACGATTATAATGTAGCACATCCAGCATTAAGTATGGACGAAAAACGTTTATACTTTGCTAGTGATATGCCAGGTACTTATGGTAAATCAGACCTATTTTATGTAGATATAAACGAAGATGGTACTTATGGTGATCCTGTTAATTTAGGTGAAACAATTAACACAGAAGGAAGAGAGAATTTTCCGTTTATAAGCAATAACGGAACACTTTATTTCTCATCAGACGGACACCAAGGTCTTGGAGGTTTAGATGTATTTATGAGTAATCTAGAAGCGACTAAAGTTGCTGTTACAAATCTAGGTAAACCAATAAACAGTTCAAGAGATGATTTTGAATTTATAATAGACGAAAATACTAACGAAGGTTATTTAACATCAAACCGCTATAACGGAAAAGGAGATGACGACATCTATAAATTTACAAGAGAATATTGTACACGTTTTATTTCTGGTACAACAGTAGATAAAAGAACAAACGCAATTATACCTTACGCTAGCGTTGTTGTTTTAAACGAAAAAGGTGTTGAAGTACAAAACCTAACCTCAGACCAAAACGGAGCATTCAGCTATGAAGGAAGTTGTAAAAAACAAACGTATAAGGTCATAGCTTCTAAAGATGAATTTATTCAATCTGAAGAAACCTTTAAAATAAACCCATCTAAAGAAGAAGATGTAGTTTTAAAACTAAACCTTAAACAAACTGAAAATGAACCTTTACCAGTAGGTAAAGATCTATTTACAGAACTAGACTTAAACCCAATTTATTTTGACTTTGATAAGTCTAACATTCGACCAGATGCACAAGTAGAATTACAAAAAGTAATAGATTACTTAAAGAAGTATCCAACAGTAAATATAGATGTCCAATCACACACAGACTCTAGAGCAACCGACCAATATAATATTGCGTTATCACAAAGACGTAACGAGTCTACAAAAAAATGGATTATCCAAAAAGGTAATATTGACCCAAGTAGAATATCAGGTAGAGGATATGGAGAAACACAATTAGTAAACCGTTGTTCTAACGGTGTAAAATGTTCAGAAGAAGAGCATCAACAAAACAGAAGAAGTATGTTTATTGTTACTAGCAATTAAAACATAAAAAAAAATAAGAAAAAAGTGCTTCTCTAAAGAAGCACTTTTTTTATGCTCTAAAATTATATTACTAAATATTGCCTAAAAGGACTCAGAACAAATTTCGTATTTTGTAAATTTGTTAGACTTAAAAAATAAGATGGCAGAAGAAAAAGTAATTTTAGTAAACGAAAAAGACGAGCAAATAGGATTAATGCCTAAAATGGAAGCACATGAAAAAGCATTGCTACATAGAGCATTTTCAGTATTTGTATTTAATGATAAAAACCAGTTAATGTTGCAACAACGTGCATTAACAAAATACCATACGCCAGGTTTATGGACAAACACATGTTGTAGTCATCAACGTGAAGGAGAAAGTAACATAGCAGCAGGAAAAAGGCGGTTAATGGAAGAAATGGGATTTGTAACAGAACTAGAAGAAAAAACTTCTTTTATATACAAAGCACCTTTTGAAAACGGTCTTACAGAGCACGAATTTGACCACATTATGGTTGGTTATTATAATGATGAGCCAAACATTAATAAAGACGAAGTAGAAGCTTGGAAATGGATGTCTTTAGACGAAGTAAAGCTAGATATAGAACAGCATCCAGAACTATATACCGCATGGTTTAAGATTATTTTTGAAAAGTTTTACGAATTTATAAAGCATTAATCAATGAAAGTAACCGTTAGCAGAAAAGCACATTTTAATGCCGCACATAGGCTGTATAGAAAAGACTGGACAGAAGACAAAAATAATGACGTATTTGGTAAATGTAATAACCCAAGCTTTCATGGTCATAATTACGAGCTAATTGCACATGTAACAGGAAATATTGATCCCGAAACAGGTTATGTAATAGATATGAAAATATTAAAAGATATCATAAAAGAAGAGGTAGAAGATGCTTTTGATCATAAAAACCTAAACGTAGACGTACCAGAATTTAAAAACTTAAACCCAACAGCAGAAAATATAGTTGTCGTAGTTTATAATAAAATTAAAGCCAAATTAGATCCAAAATTTGAACTACAAGTTACTTTGTACGAAACACCACGCAATTATGTAACTTATCCTTCAAAATAATTAGAATAAAACTATCAAAAACTAAGTTATATAGTGAAGATAATAAACTTTATATGTAGCTTTGCGCAAATTAAATTTTAATTATCATGGCAAATAAAAGAGACCTAAAAAAAGATATTAATTACGTTTTAGGAGATATTATTGAAGCTGTTTATATCTGGGAATATGCAAATACAGATAAAGACACAAAAGAAAGTGAAAAAATTATTGATGATGCAATAACAACTTTTGACGAGTTAATAGCAAAAGTAAACGCTAAAGATGTTGAAAATAAGAAAGTTCACTTTAAAGGTATTCAACAAGAACTAGAAGACAAAGGTAGAGCGTTAATAGAAAGAATTAACAAATTAGGATAATTTTTTAAAAAAAAGTTTGCAAATATCATTTCTCAAATTATATTTGCACTCGCTTTGCCGATGTAGCTCAGCTGGCTAGAGCAGCTGATTTGTAATCAGCAGGTCGTGGGTTCGAGTCCCTCCATCGGCTCTAAAAGCTTCTCAATAAAATGAGAAGCTTTTTTTATTAATAAAAGTTGATATTTAATCATTAAAAAAGCCATTCAATTTTGAATGGCTTTTTTAATTATTTCTGTTATTTTATTTAGCTTCTTCAGCTTTTCGTTTACTTATATAGTCTTCTAACTGCTTACCATATTTAGAGTTTTTAATCTCTGGAGTTAGTACTTTATTAATCGTATCTAGTAAGTTTAATCTAGCATCATAAATTTCAGATAAAGCTATGTAAGGAGCAACTTCACTATCTTTATTATTAATAGCAAAATTAACAGCATATAAATATTTTCTTTTTGTAAAGCCTTCTAAAGCCTTTTCTGTTTTCTTTATAGCAGCAGAATCTTTATTTTTTAAAGCATCTAGATTTTCTTTAAAAACATCTAAGTTTTTGTTGTTTATTTTATTCATCATTTCTAGATATTCTTGGTAAAGTTCTTGTTGTTTAGAACCTTCAATTTTAGCGTAAAAATTAAAGTTTTCTAATTTGGTGTAAATTTTGGTTACACCTTTATCACCAAAGAAAGATATGCGATCATTTTCTTTAGAGTTTTTATCTAAATACAAATGAAATACTTCTGGCTCATCAATCTCTGTTTGTAATGTAAAGTTAGAATCGCCATTTACAGTTACAGAATCTACAGTAACTAAAGTTGTATCAATTACTTTTTTTAGGTAAACAGTACCTTTTTTTAAACCTTTAACGGTAGCTTCAACAGTAAGTTTTTTTCCGCTTTCACCGCAAGAAAAAATAAGTGTTACAAGAAGTAGTACTAAGATTTTTTTCATTTTTATTTAATTTTTAATGGGCAAATATCTTATAAAAATCACAAAAATACTAACCAGCAGAAGCTAATTGCATTAAAATTGTACAACCAATTGCAGCTATAGTACCAACTGCATAACCAAAAACAGCTAATAGTACACCAACTGTAGCTAATGATGGATGAAAAGCAGAAGCAACAATAGGTGCCGATGCAGCGCCACCAACATTTGCTTGACTACCTACAGCAAGGAAAAAGTAAGGTGCTTTAATAATTTTTGCTACAAAAATTAAAAGTAGCGCATGAATAGACATCCAAACTAATCCAATTGCAATTAAACCAACATTGTCAAATATTAAGGTTAAATCCATTTTCATACCAATACTTGCTACTAAAATATAGATAAATACACTACCAAATTTACTAGCGCCTGCACCTTCATAATTTCTAGCTTTTGTGAAAGAAAGTAAAATGGCAATTATAGTTGAAATACTTATCATCCAGAAAAAAGAACTGTCTAAAAAGGTAAATACATTTTTTAAAGTTTGGTTTTCTATACCATCAACAATGTTTTTGAAAAAAGGAGCTAAAATACCAGCAAATAGATGGGCTACACTAACAGTACCAAAAGCGATTGCAGCCATTAGCATTAAATCTGTTAAAGAAGGATTACGTTTTACGCTATCTGTAAAAGAAGACATTTTTTCTTTTAAGGATTCAATAGAAGATGTATCTGCTTTTAACCATTTGTTAATAGCGTTTCTTTTACCTATTCCTATTAAAAGAAGCGCCATCCATAAATTAGCAACAACAATATCTACAAAGACCATTCCGCCATAAAGTTTTTGATTATAACCGTAAATTTCTAGCATAGCAGTTTGGTTAGCTCCGCCACCAATCCAACTTCCTGCAAGGGTTGATAATCCTCTCCAAACAGCATCTGGACCAACACCGCCAACAGTTTCTGGAGAAAAAGCAGAAATCAATAAAATAGCTATAGGTCCTCCAATTACAATACCTATTGTACCTGTAAAAAACATGATTAGCGCTTTCCAACCTAAATTAAAAACACCTTTTAAATCAATACTTAAAGTCATAAGTACTAAAGCAGCTGGTAAAAGGTATCTACTTGCAACATAATATAGGTTTGTGCTATGTTTTGTTATTTCACCAGTGTCTGTGTTAGTAGTTTCCCATTCTGGAGCAATTAAACCTACAGTAGTTAAAACTGCAGGAAGCATATAAGCCATAAATAACCCAGGAACTATTTTATAAAATTTCTCCCAAAAGCCACCTTTTAAAGACTCTGTGTAAAAAATAGCACCAAGTGCTAACATTAATATTCCAAAAACGATAGTGTCGTTTGTAAATAATGGTTCGTTCATAGTTTAGTTTTATAGTTACCGCAAAATAATCAAATAAAACTGTAATAAAAAGGACTTAAAATAAAGTTTGGCACAGCATTTGTTTTATTTAAAGTGTAATTAATTATGATGACTTGGTAAAGGTGTGGTTACCTGATCTAACGAGTAATGATTACTCATATTTTTGGTTGGTTAGTATGAAAAAGCATCTCTTTTTGAGGTGCTTTTTCTATGTAATAAACTTTAACAAAACTTTTAAATTCTAATTGTAAGGAAATCAGTATTATATAGACTAAATATATGTAATATTTGTGAAGACGTAATTATGGTGTGGTTACCATAATTAAATAGCAAAGATTATTCATATTTTTGGTTGGTTAGTACGAAAAAGCATCTCATTTTGAGGTGCTTTTTCTATTTTATGTCAAAATAAAGTTTGGCACAGCATTTGATTTATATAATACGTAATTATTTATGAAGACTTAGTAAAAGGTGTGGTTACCTTAATTAACGAGTAAAGATTACTTATATTTTTGGTTGGTTAGTATGAAAAAGCATCCTTTTTAGGATGCTTTTTCTATTTAGGTATGTTGCCATTTAACTATTTAATAAAATTTGTAATAGTATCAATTAACCCTTCTGCAATAGGTCTTTGGGTTTCTGCATATGATTTTGAATTTTCTAAATTATCACCTTCTATAGTAACAAGTACGTGATTCATATTTTCTATTATTTTTAAAGTAGCATCTTTATTAGCTTCTTTTAAAAGTTTAGCTTCAGTTTCACTTACCTGTAAATCTTTAGTTCCGTTTATAACTAAAATAGGTATGTTTAAAGTACTTAAGACTTCTGTTGGATTATATTTCATCCAATTTATCATAAACTTTTGGATTTCAATATTAAATATAGAAGATAATGCCATAGGATAATCTGTAGTTGTTTTACCTTCTTTTAAAGTTTTAAATATACGTTTAGTATCTTCTGTAAAATTAGGTGCTGTTTTATTGACTTGTTCTATAATAACTTGATCAATACTTTGTCCTGCACCTGCTAAAGATATAAAACCATCTGCACGGTCCTTAGCAGCAAGCATACCAACTAAGCTACCTTGACTGTGCCCAATAACATAAATTTTATTAAAGTTTTTAGTGCTTTTAAAATAATCTATTACAGATTTTGCGTCTGTAACAAAATGATCAAAAATTATATTTTTATCTAAATTATTAGATTTTAATTGTTTAACAATACGTTTATCATATCTGTATGTAGCAATATTGTTATTGGTAAGATTTACAGCTAATTTTTTTAAGCTATTATTTTTTAAAAAATTTTGATTACCATCTCTGTCGGTAGGTCCTGATCCTGCAATTATAATAGCTAAATTAGGCTTTTTGACATTATTTGGTGATAATAATGTACCATCTATATGTTTATTTACAGAAATGTCTTGTTTTGTAAAACTAGATTCTTGCGCAAGAAGAGAAGAGCTAAAACAAAGCGAAATAAAAAGAACTAAAAATTTCATATTATTTTTTAATTTAAAATTGTCAAAAAGATGCCAATTTATAGTGTTAACATGTACAAAAATAACTGAATTTATTTTATCGATAGTTATCGAATTAATAATTTTAAATAGTGTTTTTAGTCCCTTGTTTTGTGTTTTTAATCGATAAATGTTAAAATTAAGTGCATTTCATCGAATATTTATGTTTTTAAACTATTTGAAGAAGAAATAATGTTATGTTTGACACGTACTAAGAATTACATACTTTTTAGTTCAATGGATTAATTAATTAATATTTGCATCTTGATTAGATATAGAGACCCTAAATCTGACCAATATATAAGATGCCAAATAGCATAGAGTCAAGGTTGAGGGACCTTGACTCTTTTGTTTTTAATAATTTCTATTTAATAATTCTAAAGGTTAGATTTATTCTCTGACCAATATCTTTTTTAGTTTTTGCAATTTGATGTAACCAATGGTGTTGGGTTTTACCTTGCATTAAAAGTAAACTACCATGCTGAAGTAATAGTTTTTGTTTTAAAGATTTATCTTGTCTATGTTTTAAATGAAAGTATCGTTCTGCTCCAAAACTAACAGAAGCAATTATTGGGTTTTTTCCTAATTCTTTTTCATTATCTGCATGCCAGCCATTACTGTCGTTTCCGTTTCGGTATAAATTAGTAAGACACGTGGTAAATTTTGTGTTAACTTTAGTTTCAACTTTATTTTTTATTTGCTGTAGTTCTTCTGTAAAAACATGCGGATGCATTGTAATATTTGAATAGCTGTAAGGCTTACCATTGTTGCCAAAAAGCGCTGTTAACCTTGGTTGTTTATAGGTTTTTCCAAAAACAGTTATATCATCTTGTTGCCAATTTATGTGTTTTAAAAGCGAATTAAAATAGGCGTCTGCTTCTTCTTTATTAAAAAAGTCTGGATAGTATTTAATGTCAGAATCAGGTAAATTTAATGATATGTCTTCAGGAAAAAGCATTTTAAAATTGTAAATAAAAATATGCCCAATACATTAAAAAGAATTGTAATGGAATGCGTAAAATTAATACCCATTTAGGTAAACCTGCACTAGCTTTTTCATTAGAAAGCATATAGAAATGAACAGTAAAAAAAACAGCTAGCATTAAAATAATACCATAAATAGCTGTGTTTTTTGTTGAGGGAAAGCATAGCGTTGCACCAAGAATAATTTCGGCAACACCACTAAGTAATACCATTAATTTGTGATTAGGAATATAATTAGGCATAATGCGCATATACATTTTAGGTTTTACAAAATGCATTATTCCAGCCAAAATATACATACACGCCATAGCGTAAAGATGCCAAGGATAAGTCATAGTAACGTTTTATTTTATAAATTTAACCTATTAATTATTTATCATGAAATTTAGCCTAACTCTTTTATTATTTTTTATAACTCGACTCACTTTTGCACAACTACCTAAAGGCTTTGTATATGCACAAGATAGTTTACCTAATTTAAAAGTTGAATTACGTTATTGTTATGATAATAATTTTGTTGGAGAACAAATAGATGGCTATGTAAACGAAGTTGTGATTACAACAACACAAACAGTAGAAGCCTTAAAAAAGGTACAAGCCGATTTAAAAAAAGAAGGTTTAACCCTAAAAGTTTTTGATGCTTACAGACCACAACGCGCAGTTAATCATTTTGTTCGTTGGGCAAAACAAGTTAATGATACAATGATGAAAATGCATTACTACCCAAAAGTAAATAAGCGTAATTTATTTAAAGAAGGTTACATTGCATCAAAATCTAGGCACAGTAGTGGTAGCACTTTAGATGTAACTATCGTGAATTTAGAAACTGGTGAAGAACTAGATATGGGATCTCCTTTTGATTTTTTTGGACCAGAATCTTGGGTAAGCAATACTAATCTAACCGAAAAACAAATCGCTAACAGACAACGTTTACAAAATGTTATGCTTAAAAACGGTTTTAGAAATTACCCGAAAGAATGGTGGCATTTTACATTAAGAAATGAGCCGTTTAAAAACCAATATTTTGATTTTTTAGTAGAATAGTTTTTAGACGTGCTGATCAATCAAAACAGGATTACCATCAGGATCTAAAATCACAAAACTTGCTGGACCAGAACTGTTTTCGTCAGCTTCTGTAATTAAAGGTATTTGATAAGATTTGATGTGTTTCTGGATATCTCTTACATCTGTAAAGTCTTCTAATTTATTAGCACTTTCGTCCCAACCAGGATTAAAAGTTAGTATGTTTTTATCAAACATGTCTTGAAACAATCCTACAAGCGCGTTACCATTTTTCATGATTAAATAATTTTTTTCTATCTCTCCAGCAAAAGGTGTAAAGCCTAATTTTTCATAAAATGCTTTTGATTTATGTATGTCTTTTACAGCAAGACTAACTGAAAATGCGCCAAGTTTCATTATCTAATTTTTTAAAATGAAGTTTTGAAGATAGGTAATTTTTATCAAAATTGGGTTACTGTTTTAAATTCTTAATTCTTTCTAACAATGTAGGATGAGAATAATGCATAAACACGTACGCAGGATGAGGCGTTAAATTACTTAAACTATTTTTAGATAACTTTTTAAGTGAAGTTATTAAAGGCTCTGCTTTGTAGGTGTTTTTTGCGTAGTCATCTGCTTGGTATTCAAACTTTCTAGAAAACCAATTCATGATTAATCCTGTGATTTCAGAAAGCGGACTGTATAAAATACCAAATGCAATTAACCCGATATGAAAGCTTGTTTTTTGTACGCCTAAAGCTTCAGAAAGCATAGGATTGTCAATTAATAATGACAATATAAAAAGTGTGAAACCAGTTAATAAAATCGAAGAAATTAAATTGAAAATAATATGCTTTTTCTTGTAATGACCAACCTCATGCGCTAGAACTGCAACGATTTCATCTTCATCTAAATCATTAATTAATGTATCATAAAGCGTCACTCGTTTTTCATTTCCAAAACCAGAAAAATAGGCATTGGCTTTGGTGCTTCGTTTTGAACCGTCAATGATAAAAATCTTATCTAGATTAAAGCCAACACTTTCAGCATATTTAGAAATTGCATCACGCAAACTTCCGTCTTCTAAAGGTGTTTGTTTATTAAAAATAGGTACTATTAATCGCGAATAAAATAGGTTGATAAAAATGGTGAAAACAGATACTAAAATCCAAGCATAAATCCAGAATAAATCTTTAGTTGTGTGATAAAACCATGTGATGATGCCTAGTATGATTCCGCCAACAATTATGGTCATTAACCAACCTTTAATTTTATCTAAAATAAAGGTTTCTTTAGTAGTTTTATTAAACCCAAACTGTTCTTCAATCACAAAGGTTTTGTAAAAAGAAAATGGCGTGGTCAAAATATCACTACCTATCATTATAATTCCAAAAAAGATAAGCGTTACCAAAATATTATGGTCTGTAATTTGTCTAGCTAATTGATCTACAAATGCAAAACCATCTAAAAAGAAAAACGCTAACGTTAATACAAAAGAAAATGTAGAAGTTAATATCCCAAAACGATAGTTAGTAGCTTTGTAGCGTTGCGATTTTTTATACTCGTCTTCATCATAAACATCTTGTAACTCTTCAGGTAATTGATCTTTATAATGTTTCGCGTTAAGCGCATCTAAAATTTTATCAATAATAAAATTAATGCTTATAATTGCGATGATGATATAGAATAGGGTAGTGTGATTCATGATAATATTTTAAATAAAATCTCTTTGTCTTTTAGCTTCAAAAACTAAAATTCCAGCAGCAACAGATACATTCATAGAGTCAATTTTTCCACTCATTGGGATAATGATGTTTTGTGTTGAAGCATCGCGCCAAGCTTGACTTAAGCCATCTGCTTCTGTACCAACAACAATAGCGCTGGCTTTAGTGAAATCTTGTTTATGATAATATGCTGCATCCTGCAAAATAGCACTGTAAATATTAATGTTATTCGACTTTAAAAATGCGATAATATCTTCTGTATTACCAGTCGCAATGGTATTAGTAAACAAGCAACCAACACTAGATCTAATAATGTTTGGATTGTACAAATCGGTTTTAGGATTTGCTAATATAAAAGCATCTACGTTTGCTGCATCTGCGGTACGTAACAACGCGCCGATGTTTCCAGGTTTTTCAGGTGCTTCTGCAATTAAAATTAATGGATCTTTATTGTTTAGTTTCAAGTTGTCTAATTGATGCGATTTACTTTTAGCAATCGCTACAATACCTTCAGTTGTATCTCTATGCGCTATTTTTTGATAAACGTCTTTAGAGATTTCAATGACTTGAGTAGAATTATTTAGTTTAGGTAAACTGTCTTGTGGGCAAATTTCAGGATAAAACAAAAGGGTTTTTATATCGTAATGTCCTTGTAAAGCCAATTGTATTTCGCGTAAACCTTCAACAATAAACAGGTTTGTTTTACGACGTTCTCTAGATTTTTCTTTTAATAAAACTATCTGTTTTATTAGTTGGTTTTGTGTGCTAGAAATTTGTTTGTAATTCATAACACAAAAGTAATTTAAAAAATGTAAGTATTGTAACAATATAACGACCTAGCACTAATTATAACGATAAACCTTAAACATGAAAAATTTTTTATTACTAATTACTTTAGCTGTTTTTCTTTTTAACTGTAAAGAACAAACAAAAAAAGAAACTGAGATTACTACTGATTACAAAAAAGAAGAATTAGATGTTACAACTTCAATTTACCCTGAAACATTAACTAAAATTTTTGATGCGCATGGAGGAATTGACCTTTGGAATCAAATGAAATCTTTAGAGTTTACAATGCCAAAACCTAACGGAAATGAAGTAACCTTAACCAACTTAAAAACTAGAGAAGCTTTAATAACACATCCTGATTTTGTGATTGGACATGATGGTGCAAAAACTTGGTATGTAAATAATAAAGAAGGCGAGTACAAAGGTTACGACCCTAAATATTATTATAATTTGATGTTTTACTTTTATGCAATGCCTTTTGTATTTGGAGATGATGGTATTAACATAAGCGATGCAGAACCATTAACCTTTGAAGGAAAAACATATCCTGGTATTAAATTTACTTATGAAAATGGAGTAGGAGAGACGCCAGAAGATCAATACATTGTATATTATAATCCAGAGACTTACGTAATGGAATGGTTAGGATATACCGTAAACTTTATACCTGGTATTGATACTACCGAATTTCATTTTAGAAAATATAGCAAATGGCAAGATGTAAATGGTATCTTATTACCTGCAGAAATGGTACGTTATAAATACAAAAATAATTTACCTACAGAACCAATGGGAACAACAGAATTTATAGATGTTAAATTAACAAAACAAGCTGCTCCTAGAGCGAATTTTAAAGCACCAGAAATTGCTACAATTGTAGAATAAAAAAAGCGAGCATTTAGCTCGCTTTTTTTTATTATTGGTTTTTATATTTTTCTGAGTAGCGTTTTGCTAATTCTGTTTGATGTGTTTCAAGACTAATATCTCTACCTTGTATAAAGGCTTTAGTTAGTTTGTTGGTACGCATATCTAAAGCATCACCTTCACTAATAAAAAGTGTGGCATCTTTACCAACTTCTAAAGATCCAACAGTATCATCAATACCTAAAATCTTTGCTGTGTTGTAAGTGATTAAACTTAAAGCTTGTTCTTTAGTTAATCCGTAAGCAACAGTAGTACCTGCTAAAAATGGTAAGTTTCTAGTGTTCATACGTTCCATATCACCAGCATTTTCAAGACCAACCAAAACGCCAGCTTCAACCAATTGAGTAGCTAATTTATATGGTAAATCATAATCGTCATCACCACTATTTGGTAAAGAGTGTACACGTTGTAAAAGCACTGGTACGTTATTTTCTTTTAATAAGTCTGTTACGTTGTTAGCTTCGTAACCTCCAACAATTACAGTCTTTTTTATGTTTTGCGCTTTCGCGAAATTGATAGCGTCTGTAATTCCTTTTTCGTTATCTACATGTACATAAAGCGTTTTATTACCATTAATTAAACCTTGTAAAGCATCAAAAGGAATATCTTTTGGAGATGTATTACCCGCTTGATAGGCTTTATTTTCTGCAAAATAGTTTTTTAATTCGTCTACTTCTTTGCTGTAGTTTTTGTTTTCGGTTAAAACCATTGGTTCTCCTAACCACCAACGACCGCGCGAATATGCTCTTGGCCAATTTAAATGGATTCCATCATCTTCTTTGATGATCGCATCTTCCCAATTCCAAGCATCTAATTGTACAATGCTTGACGTTCCAGAAATACGTCCGCCACGAGGCGTGATTTGCGCCATTAAGACACCGTTTGGACGCATAGATTCTACAACTTTAGATTCGGTATTATATGCAATTATACTTCTTACATGCGGATTCATAGCTCCGATTTCATCTTCATCATCACTAGCTCTTACAGCATCTACTTCTACTAAACCTAATGTAGAATTAGGAGCAATAAAACCAGGATATACATGTTTGCCTTTTGCGTCTATAACTTTGCCTTGTCTGGCTATTTTCATCATAGCACTACCAACAAAAGTAATTTTTCCGTTGTCAAACATGATTAAAGAATTTTTAATCACATTACCGTTACCCATATGTAAGGTAGCACCTTCTATAGAGTAAGCATTTGTTTGTTTTGGTGCTGGTGTTTGCTGTGCTAAACCAGAAAGACTCACCAAAAGTGTTAGGATTAATATATTTAGTTTTTTCATTTTTTATACGTTTTGATTATACACGTTGTCCTTTTTTAAAACTGATGTTCTACAGAGTCACAGTGTAATAATTCTTTTTCTTTTTTCTCAATTGACTTCGTCTTTAACCCTTTGTGTTTAGCCTGAAGCATCATTGTGGTTAATTCATTTTTTTCTTTTTCCATTGCTTCACGAAGTTGTGCATCACGTTCAATATCAAAATAAACTGTACCGTCAATGATTGTTTTTTCTGCTTTAGCATAAATAGATAACGGATGATCTGACCATAAAACCACATCTGCATCTTTACCAACTTTTATACTTCCTACACGATCATCAATGTGTAATAATTTTGCTGGGTTTAAAGTCACAAACTTCCAAGCGTCTTCTTCGCTAATATCTCCGTATTTTACACTTTTTGCAGCTTCTTGGTTTAAGCGTCTAGACATTTCAGCATCATCACTATTAATAGCAACCGTTACACCTGCATTGTGCATGATTGGTGCGTTAAAAGGAATAGCATCGTTAACCTCATATTTATATGCCCACCAATCGCTAAACGTAGATCCTCCAACACCGTGTTCTACCATTTTATCGGCTACTTTATAACCTTCTAAAATATGTGTGAAGGTATTAATGTTGAAGTTGAATTGTTCTGCAACCTTCATTAGCATATTAATTTCACTTTGTACATAAGAGTGACAAGAAATGAAACGTTCTTTATTTAAAATCTCGGCAATAGTTTCTAACTCAATATCTTTTCTATATGGTTTACCGCTTTTCTTTAATGCATCATATTCTTTTGCTCTTTGAAAATAATCTATGAAAACCTGCTCTACACCCATTCTTGTTTGTGGAAATCTGTTTCTACTATCATCGCCCCAATTACTTTGCTTTACATTTTCACCTAAAGCAAACTTGATAAATTTTGGAGTGTTTGTGTAAATTAAATTTTCTGGTGTTTCTCCCCATTTTAACTTAATAATTGCCGAACGACCGCCAATTGGATTTGCAGATCCATGAAGTACTTGGATTGATGTAACACCACCAGAAAGGTTGCGGTAAATATTTATATCTTCGGCATCTAAAACGTCTTCTATACTTACTTCTGCAGTGCTATTATGACCAGCTTCATTAACACTTGAAGTTGCAATATGCGAATGTTCGTCAATAATTCCAGACGTTAAATGCTTTCCTGTAGCATCTACAATTGTTGCATTACCAGCGCTAAGATTTTTACCGATTTTAGAAATTTTTCCGTTTTTAATTAAAACGTCTGTTTGTTCTAAAATACCTTCAGCTTCATTAGTCCAAACCGTTGCGTTTTTAAATAAAATAGTTTCTTGTTGAGGTAGGCTAGTAAAACCGTAAGCCATGTTAGGATAAGTAACAGGGAATAGTTTTGGCATTTCACTTTCTTTATCTTCGTCTTTATCGCTTTTTTTCTCTTCAGTTTTTTCTGAAGCTTTTTTAGTAGCGTTAAAAGCAAATTCTGTTCCGTTAGGTAAAATTGCTTTTCCTTTTATGTTTTCTGAATCTGAAATTTTTGAAATAACTCTTACAAACTCTTGTTTTGTAGTGTCAATTGTAGAAAAAGTTAGCGTTAACCATTCGTTAGAAAAGTTAATTTTAGAACCTAACTCTTTATCTTCAGTTTTTACTTTAGACTTCAGTTTTTCTATATCTCCAGAGATTGATAATTCGTAATCGGTATTATTTAATTTAAACGTGTAATCTCCACGTAAGTCTTTGGTGTCCATTGGTGTTATTTCATCTTTAACACCAGTTACCCAGTTTTGATAAATGGTTGTTTCTTTATCAAAAATATCTCCGGAAGTGATTAAAAAGTTAGCATAAGCACCAGTTTTTAAATGTCCTAATTGAGTAGATTTACCTATGATTTGAGCAGGAATAGTTGTTAAAGCTTCTAATGCTTTAGTTTTATCTAAACCATATTCTATAGTTTTTTGAAGATTAGCCAACAAGTCTTTTTCTTCTTTTAAATCATGAGTTGTAAAAGCAAAAGTAATATTGTTATCTGCTAATACTTTAGGATTTGAAGGTGCTTGATTCCATGCTTTTAAGTCGGCTAAACTAACAGAGCTAGCCATTAATGGATCTTCCATATCATATGCATCTGGAAAATTTACAGGTACGATAAACTGTGCGTTTGTCGCTTTGATGTCTTTAATCCATTCGTATTCATCACCGCCAGAAACAAAAACATATTGAGTATTAAATTGATCACCGATTTTATCAAAACGAAGTACATTTTCTTTGCTAGAAGCATTAAGAATTTGAATTTCATTTCTATTAGCATTAAACGCTTCTAAAGCACGATCTTTCTCTTTTATATTTCCTTTTGCGTACCAATCTGCGTCAAGATTTACTTGTCTTAATAATGCCATAGTACCCATTAAAGATGTTGGGTACATTTGACGTGATGTTTTACTTTTTGAAGTACCGTAAAACTGACCTAATTTTTCGTCTAATAATCTTGTAGCATCACTACCTTCTGGAGCTAATGTAATCAATACGCCAGTACCTTGGATAATTCCGTCGTCAATGTGAGAATTAACAACTCCAAAACCAGCTTTTCTAAGTTTTTCAGCCTTTTTAATATCAAAGTCAAAAAAGTCTAAAGCGTTTTGGTCTGGTCTTATATGGTCGTTCCAATAAAAACCATCGCGACTTGCATCGTATTGAGGTGATCGTCTATTACTTGAAGCGTTTTCAACAGGTTTCATTCCAAAATCGCTGTACGTTTCGATAAATGAAGGGTAAATAGTTTTACCACTTAAATCTACAGTTACTGCATTTTTTGGGACAGATAC
Organism: Mesoflavibacter zeaxanthinifaciens DSM 18436; assembly: GCF_000422365.1. Classification (GTDB taxonomy): domain Bacteria; phylum Bacteroidota; class Bacteroidia; order Flavobacteriales; family Flavobacteriaceae; genus Mesoflavibacter; species Mesoflavibacter zeaxanthinifaciens. The sequence continues at coordinate 100,278 of NZ_AULQ01000011.1, read as the reverse complement.
ATTATTACCACTAGCAACTACTTTTCCGTCTTTAATTAAAAGTGTACCATTATCTACAATTTGTGTTGGAGTAATGTAGATCTTAGCATTTGTAAATGCTGTGTAATTAGAGGTGTTAGTTTTTACACCATCATTTTTAGGAATATATTCTTGTGCAAAGGAATAACTACACAACAATAGTCCTAAAAAGCTTAGGATTTTTCTCATAAGATTAGTTAGTTTAAAGTCTTAAAGAGACTAAAGATAAGTCTTAAAGCAACCCATTCAAAATCAAGGGTGAAATTTTAACTTTTTTAAAGTGTTTTATTTTGTAGGTAATTTACTAGTAATGCCACTACATAGCTGTAGCTTTCCATACCTTTTGCTTGGTTATTGGCTTTTAGATAAGTAGTGTATGTGCTTTTAAAGAAAATTTCTGATGGGTTTTTGTAACTATCCCAAAAGTCCTGTACTTCTTGATAGTTTTTGATAATACCAGGGTTTATAGTTTCAACCAATTCAAAATAAGTATCAGGATTACGTTTATAGACTTCTCTTAAGCAATGTCTTAATCCAAAGGTGTAACCACAATATTTAAAATAAATATCTGGATTGTTTACAGATGCTAAAAAGCCCATAAAATTAGCTTCGTTTTCTAAAGCATAACCTAATTGGTGTGCAATTTCGTGCGCAGAAGTAGTTGGGAATTTATACTCCGGAATTAAATAATCTACTTGCGCTTCGTTAGTTAGCGGATTCAAATATCCGCTAAAACCCATATACGTTAGCGGTAAACTAAATATCGATTTTTTTAAACTTTTTGGATGGTATTCTAAATGCGGAAATTCTTTTTCTAGCGCTTTATAACCATTAGGAGTTTGTTTTAAAATTTCGGTTTTTGTGTAAGGTAAAACTACTTTTACAGTGTCGTTTTTGGCAATTTGTAACTGTAAACTGTTAGATTTTTCAATAAGTTTTTTGGTGACCGAAAGTAGTTGCTCTGTAGTGTAATTATCTTCTAATTTTAAGTTTTTGTGTAAAGGATTACGGTAATAATTAAATCCCCAAAGTAAATGAAACGCAAAATACACAACACCCAAAACAGCACCAACATCTAACAACCATTTTACGGTGTCTTTATAAATGCGTTTTCTATTTAAAACTAACCATCTAAGTATTAAGATTAAGCCAATACCATAAACAAAATCACCAAAACTAAACGGTAACCAACCCAAAACATATCTAAAGAATTTAGATAAAAACGGATATAAACCGTCGCTATAATAACGGTCTACAAATTCAGGAAAACGTTTGGCAAGTTGCACCAAAATGTAGGTAGGTACAATTAATCCCGTTAAAATTAATTTGGTGTGTTTTCGCATAGACATCAAAAATAAATAAAATAAACCCTTATTGGTTATGTTTTAAGTATTCTTTTAGATTTCAAAATAGGGGAAATATTCTCATAATTTCAACTTAAAAAAGTAATTAATCCATAGTGCATTTTGTACTTTTGTGTTTCAATAAAAATAAAAATATGAGTCAAGACGTAAGAGCCTTAGAGCCTAAAGCATTGTGGAATAAATTTGCCGATTTAAACGCTGTACCAAGACCTTCTAAAAAAGAAGAGCGCGTTATAAAATTTATGAAAGATTTTGGAGCTAAGCTAGGTTTAGAAACTATAGAAGACGAAGTAGGAAACGTAATCATCAAAAAGCCAGCAACAGCAGGTATGGAAGACCGTGTAACTATTGTAATGCAATCGCATTTAGATATGGTACATCAAAAAAATAACGATACGGTTTTTGATTTTGATACACAAGGTATCGATATGTATGTAGATGGTGATTGGGTAAAAGCAAAAGGAACAACACTTGGTGCAGATAACGGTTTAGGTGTTGCCACCATTATGGCTATTTTAGAAAGTACAGATATACCACATCCAGCAATAGAAGCTTTATTTACCATTGATGAAGAAACTGGTATGACTGGCGCAATGGGATTAAAAGGCGGATTATTAACTGGTGATATTTTATTGAATTTAGACACCGAAGAAGATGACGAAATTGGTGTTGGTTGTGCTGGTGGTGTAGATGTTACTGCAAGACGTTCTTATGATGAAGAAGAAACACCAGAATTTAAAACCGGTTATAAAATTGAGGTAAAAGGATTGCAAGGTGGACATTCAGGAATGCAAATACACGAAGGTTTAGGTAACGCTAATAAAATTATGAACCGTGTGTTATTTGACGGTTTTGAAAACTTTGGTTTACGTATCTCTCAAATAGAAGGCGGAAGTTTACGTAACGCTATTCCACGCGAGAGTAAAGCAATTGTCGCTATAGATGCGATACACGAAGAAGCTTTTTTAGCTGAAATGAAAGAGCAAGCCAATACCATAAAAAAGGAACTTAAAACCATGGAGCCAGATTTAGAGATTTTAGTCACTAAAACTGAAACGCCAGAAAAAATTATGGATTTAGGTGTGCAAGAAGGAGTAACCAGAGCAATTTATGCGGCTTTAAATGGTGTATACCGTATGAGTGCAGATATACCAGAATTAGTAGAAACCTCTAACAATATAGCGCGAGTAACTATAAAAGATGGCGAAATAGAAATTGCGTGTTTAACACGTAGCTCTGTAGAGAGTTCTAAATTAGATTTAGCCAATACTTTACGCGCAACGTTTGAATTAACAGGTTGCGAAGTAGAGTTTTCTGGAGATTATCCAGGTTGGACACCAAATATGGACGCATCTATCTTAAAAGTGGTTACCAATGTTTACGAGCGTTTAAACAACGAAAAACCACACGTTGCAGCTTGCCATGCAGGATTAGAATGCGGTATTTTAGGACAAAATTACCCAGATATGGAGATGATTAGTTTTGGACCAAATATAAAAGGTGCACATAGTCCAGACGAGCGTGCACAAATTAGCTCTGCACAAAAATATTGGAAATTTGTGTTAGAAATTTTAAAAGACATCCCAAAGAAATAGGGAAGTAGATAATAATAAAAAAAAGCTCAGTTTTGCTGGGCTTTTTTTGTTTCGTTTAACGGTCTAGTATAAGAATAGTAGCGGATTTAGACGCACTAACTTTTCGGTTAAATACAGACCTTTTTTATACTTACTTGCTTTTGTTTTAGCGATTAAACCGCTATTATTTTTATACATTGTTGGCAATAGTACTATTTTATTTTAAGTGAGATTTTATAAATTTTACTTAAGCCATTGTTACTTTCATTAATATATTTTTTAAAATCTGAAATAGTTTCGAAATTTCTTGGATAAATATTATTTCTTTTGCTTGTGAAATATAATATTTGGTTTTGCTCATCATAAAATGGGCAATATTCCATATATTTTGTGTTTACAGGAATTCCTAGGTTTATGGCCTTTTTCCAGTTTCCATTTGTATCCTTTTTCGAGATATATAAATCCCCACTTCCTTGACCATCTTTTTCATTATATTTCGAATAAATTATAAAATCTTCGTTTTCAGAAATAAAAGCATTAAACTCATAGCCGGCACTGTTTATATTTTCATCTAATAAAACAGGTTTTAAATACTTATCACCTTTCAATTCACAATAATAAATATCATCTTTTCCAAAACCATCAGGTGATACCATTGTAAAATATATGTTCCCATTTTTACTGACAGTAGGATAAAACTCATCTAATTCTGAATTAATTGGTTTCCCGACGTTTTTGGGTTTTGACCACACTTCATTATTGTTACCTCTTTCAACATACCAAATATCAAAATCCTTTTTTTCATTAATAGAATCATTTAATGGTCTATTAGAGACAAAAAATAGTCGATTATTATCAAAAGACAAAAAGGGCTCTAAATACATATATGAATCACAAAAAGGCAATAATTCTGGTTGAGACCATCCTGTTTTATTCTTTTTAATATAAGCAAGTTGTGAAATTTCCTGATTAGGGCTTTGTACAGTAAAGAATGCTTCTTTTCCATCTTTTGAAATACAAAAATCTCTTACATTAAGAAATTGATTTAGTGCTTTATCAAATTGAGTAATATCAGATTCACTCTGAGCTGATAATAAATTTGAAATAAGAATTAACGAAATTACTAATCTGATTTTTTTCATTATTGAAGTTTTTTTTAACGTATTATTGCCAACGTTAAGATAAAGCAAGTTTCCAATTCGCGTTATCGATTGTTAAACGAAGTTAGTGTTTTAATGTAAGAAAATCAATACGTAGGTCTACATATATTTATAAAAAAACCACCTAAAAAGGTGGTTTTGTATTTATGTTTTAGAGGTATTTATTTAATACCAACAATTTCTAAATCAAATACTAAATTAGCATTTGGTGGTATACGTGGCGCACGTCCGTTTGGTCCGTAACCTAAATAACTTGGTACAAAAATACGGGCTTTATCGCCAATGTTCATTTTTAGCATAGCTTCTCTAAAACCTGGTACAAGCGTAGCAGACTCGTTATAAATCATAGGGAAAGGCTCATATGCACCAGCTTTATCTGCTTGTTCGTTATAGGTGTTTGTAGCTTTTGCTACTTCTGCATCTGTGGTGTAAAATAAGTTTCCGTTTTCAAAGTAACCTGTACTTTGTATTAAGACATTATCGGTGCTTTTTGGTGTTACACCATCTTTGGCTTTATTTAAAATCATCACTAATCCAGTAGGCGACTCTATAACTTCACCTTCCATATCTTTATTTTTCTCGATAAAGGCTTTACCAGCTATTTTTGCTTGCTCTTTAATTTTTTCTTGCATAGCAGCTTGTTGTTCTTCTAAGCGTTGAGGTAATAAAGGCTCTTTTTCGGTAAATACTTTTGCAGCGTCAAATGCTTTTGCATCGGCACCTTTTCTTATAATATTTAACTCTTCAATAATAACAGGATCTACAGGTTTTGTTTGTACTGTTTTTACATTAGATATGGTGTCTTGTACTTCTATTCCTTTTACTAATTCTCCAAACACTGCATGACAGCTTGTTCTTGGCATGTTACAGTTTTTAAAACTTCCGTCTGCATAAAAAGCATCAAGATTGGTTTTTGGTACTTCGGTAATAAAAAATTGGCTACCATTTGTGTTTAATCCACCAGAGTTAGCCATAGATAAAATACCTGCTTTATCGTGACTTAGACTTGTGTCAAACTCGCTATAAAATTTAAAACCTGCGCTTCCCATACCAGTTCCTGTTGGGTCGCCACCTTGTATCATAAATTTATCCATAACTCTATGAAAAGTAATACCGTTATAAAATGGTTTTCCTTTTAAAGAATCTGCTAATTTTGGATGTGTTCCTTCTGCAAGACCTACAAAGTTGGCAACAGTAACAGGTACTTTGTCGTAAAATAACTTAGCGACCATGGTTCCTTTGTTGGTTTTAAACTCGGCGTAAAGTCCGTCTGGTAAATCAGGATATTTGTCTTGACACGACATTGCCGAAAAGCTGACAATAAAAGCGATAAGTAAAAATTTCATTTGTTTTTTTATTAGGTTCATTGTTATTTGGTTTAGTCTTGATTTTTAGTGATTTTATTTACGGTTACTTGACACATAATTGGTGTGTTAATACCTATTTTGCGTTCGTCTCCATAATAACCATATGCTTTTTGCGAAGGGAATAAAAATGTAGCAGTTTCTCCTTCTTTTAGAAGTTTTAAACCTTCGCGAAGACCAGTAAAAATTTCTTCTTGATCCATAGCGTAGTTTTGCGTTTTTATTTCTTCTTTAGTGTAAATTACATCGCTATCTAAGGTTTTTACATTGTAATTGAAGTTAATTATATCGCCAAAACCTGGTGTTTGTAAACTGTCATTTTCAACTTTTGTATTGTAATAGTACCAAAAACCGTTTCCTGAATTTTTAAATTCTTTATCAGGTTGATTGGCTATTATGGTTTCTATTTTTTCAATTTCTTTTTGGTTTAAAGCTTTATTACGTGCAACAGATTGGTCTATAAAACTTCCAGAAGACACAGTAATTGGTTTGCGCGCTTCAGGACTTTTGCAAGCTGTAATAAGCAGTCCTAAAAAGATAAATATAAAATGATTAAGCTTCATTTAATGCCGATTTGTATTGTGGTAATATACTAATAAATTTTTCAACAGTTTCTTTAATTGGTAAATCACTTTTTCCGCCAGCAGCATTAGTATGTCCGCCACCTTCAAAATGAGATCTAGACATTAAATTTACAGAGAAATCTCCTTTAGATCGTAAAGAAATCTTTACGATATTTTGTTGTGCGTCTTCTATAAAAATAGCAGCTAAAACAATATTATTTAATGATAAAGCGTAATTTACAAATCCTTCTGTATCTCCTTTTTTATAATCGAATTTTTGAAGCTCTTTAAGAGTTAAAGTGATGTATGCAGCTCTATATTCTGGCAATACTTTTAGGTTGCTTAAAGCACAGCCTAAAAGTTGCAAACGGTTGTAACTATTAGTATCGTATACTTGATTATGAATAAAAGTATTTTGAGCACCTTTATCAATTAAATCTGCTATAACACGATGAGTCCTGCTTGTAGTTGAATTAAACCTAAAAGAACCAGTATCTGTCATTATTCCTAAATAAATAGCGGTTGCCATATTGCTATCTAAAAGGTCTAAATCTCCTAACATTTCAATAAAATTATAAATCATCTCGCAGGTAGAACTCATACTTACATCACTATATGTATACTTTGCGTACGGATCTGGTTGTTGATGATGATCTATCATAATTTTTAACGACTTATTTTCTGCAAGCGTATTTTCCATATCTCCAGCTCTATGGAAGGCATTAAAATCTAAAGTAAAAACAATATCTGCATTGTTTAACGCTTCTAAAGATTGACTGTTTTGTGAGTCAAACTTTAAAATTAAATCCTGACCAGGAACCCATTTTAAAAAATCAGGATAATCATTAGGTGTAATAACTGTTACAGAATGATTGATTTTTGTTAAATAATGAAATAAGGCTAAGCTAGATCCGATAGCGTCTCCGTCAGGGTTTTTATGAGTAACAATTACTATTTTTTTAGGTGAAGCTAATAGCGATTTAATATCTGAAATTTCATGTTTTGTCATAGCGTACGAATATACAATTTTTTAATAATTGAATTTGTTGTTTTTCTTAATAAATGCCTTACTTTTGCACAAAATTAACAAGCTAAATATAGCTGTGTTATAATAAGTTGAAATTAAACTAAAACAATAAAATGGCAACTAATAGAACATTTACAATGCTTAAGCCAGATGCTGTAGAAAAAGGACACATTGGCGCAATTTTAGAAAAAATTAATGCTTCAGGATTTAGAATCGTAGCAATGAAATTAACACACATGACTAAGCAAGATGCAGAAGCATTTTATGCTATACACAAAGAAAGACCTTTCTTTGGTGAGTTAGTAGAGTATATGACACGTGGTCCTATTGTAGCTGCTATTTTAGAAAAAGATAACGCAGTAGAAGACTTTAGAACTTTAATAGGTGCTACTAATCCAGCAGAAGCTGCAGAAGGAACTATTAGAAAAATGTACGCAGAATCTATAGGAGAAAATGCCGTACACGGTAGTGATAGTGATGAAAACGCAGCTATTGAAGGTGCTTTTCATTTTTCTGGAAGAGAAATGTTTTAAATAATAAAACATATATAACTAAAAAAGCCTTTCTAATTTAGAAAGGCTTTTTTTGTAATCGTTTAAATAGAAAATATATATTATACTACTTTTACATTTACTGCGTTCATACCTTTACGTCCTTCTTGTAGATCAAACTCTACTTCATCTCCTTCTCTAACTTCGTCAATTAGACCTGAGATGTGAACGAAATGGTCTTTGTTAGATCCTTCTTCAGTTATAAAACCATAACCTTTAGAATCATTGAAAAATTTTACTGTGCCTTGAGCCATTGTAATAAAAAAAATTTGTTAATAATGTGCCAAAGATAGAGTTTATAATATTAACTCAACGTTATTTTTAAAATTTTTCAAAAAAATAAAAAAAACGATAAAAATTTTTCAATTATCTGAGTACTATTTTATTAACTATATTTTTACCTAGCTCTTCATTAATAAGATTTATGATTTTTTCTTTTCCGTAGCTTAGTTCTTCTCTTAAGGCACTAGAGCTTAATTGTATATATAGTGTGTCTCTTTTTAATTGAATATTTGTTGTGTAGTTGTTAATACCATTACCCATAAGTTTTATCCAGGCTTCTCTAACTTGTACTTTGTCTAAACCAGTTTCTAGCTTATTTTCTGTAACAAATTCTTTTAAGACATCTTGTAGGTTTAATATATCGTTATTTCGTTTGGCCATTATTGAATGTTTATTGGTGTGTAACGTTTATATAAATATACGTCTTTGCTTTGGTTTATTACTTTCATTTCATCTTTAGAAATATCTAAAATAGTTTCTTTCCAGTTATGGTATGGTGTTTTGTAATGTAAGTTAAAACTGTCGTTTTCTATTTTGAAAGTGAAAGTTTCTGAGTTTTTTGAAGTCTTAAAAGTACCATCAAACTCAGGTTTCATTTTTTTTCTAAATCCAGAAGAGTCTGATGTGATTTCTATATAATCAATAGTTTCGTTAACAGTATATTGTTTTTCTACTCCATTATTTAGTTTTACTTCTTTTATTTCCCAATAGCCTTCTAAATTATTAGTGAATTGTGTTTTGTCTTTAGAGCAACTAAAGATTGCTAAAATGAATATAAAGATTAATTTTTTCATTTTTAAAAAATTATAGTTTAAATATTTTATAACTTTGATGTACTTGTTTTACTACATTTTCTGTACGATCTGCATGTGTATCGCTTATAAAAATCTGACCAAAATTTTCGTCATCAACTAGCTTAATAATTTGAGCAACTCTAGTTTCGTCTAACTTATCAAAAATATCATCTAAAAGTAATATTGGATTACTACCACTTTCGGCTTTTATACTATCAAATTGTGCAAGTTTTAATGCAATTAAAAAAGATTTTTGCTGTCCTTGACTACCAAACTTTTTTATAGGATGATCATCAATATTAAATATTAAATCGTCTTTGTGTACACCAACACTTGTGTATTGTAAAGCTTTATCTTTATTTATGTTTTGGCGTAAAAGTGTATTTAAATCATCATCAAAAAGATGGCTTTTGTAATCTAAATCTATAGCTTCGTTATTATCGCTAATGGCTTTATAACGTTCTTTAAAAATAGGAACAAAAGATTTTAAAAATGCTTTACGTTTTTCAAAAATTTCTGTTCCATAAGTATTTAACTGTTCGTTATACACATCAATAGTGTCTTGGTTGTACGTATGGTTAGCAGCAAAATATTTTAATAACGAATTACGTTGCGCCAATACTTTATTGTAGTTTATTAAATGACTTAAGTAGTTTTTATCGTTTTGACTAATTACACTGTCAATAAATTTTCTTCTGGTATCGCTGCCCTCAATTATTAAATCTCTATCTGCTGGAGAAATAATTACAAGAGGTAAAAAGCCAATATGATCACTAAATTTATCATAAGCTTTTGTGTTACGCTTTATAACTTTTTTTTGTCCTTTTTTTAAGCTAACAACAATGTTTTCGGTTTTATTATCTTTATCATATTCGCCATTAATAACAAAAAAATCTTCATCATGTCTAATATTCTGTGAAGAGACCGGATTAAAATAGCTTTTACCAAAAGAAAGATGGTAGATAGCATCTAAAACATTAGTTTTTCCTACACCATTATTACCGACTAGGCAATTAATAGTAGTATCAAACTCAAAAGTTTTGGTGTCAAAATTCTTATAATTTAAAAGCGAAAGTGATTTTAAAATCATGGATATAATATAAAAAAAGTGTGCTAAATAGTGTTACCACAATAAGAAGTGCAAATTATTGAAAAATATCAAATAAATAGGCTTTTATTTATGAAGAAAAATTATATTTTTGTGCGCATTAATAAAACGAAGTATGGCAACGTATAAGAAAAGAGGATACAAACCTAAGACGAAAGTTGAAAAAGAAATAGAAGTAGAAGAAGAATCTACAACAGCAGAAGTATTTAATACTTTAGACGAGTCTGCAAACAAAGCAGAAGAGTTTGTAGAAAAAAATCAAAAAAACATCTTTATAGTAATTGGTGTTATAGCTGCTTTAGTTTTAGGGTACTTAGGTTACCAACAATTTGTAGCAAAACCAAAACAAGCAACTGCTATGAATGAGATGTACCAAGCAAAAAAGTATTTTAATGATGCTGTAACAGCTACAGCAAATAAAGACTCTTTATACAATTTAGCTTTAAGTGGAGGAGAAGGTAAGTTAGGATTAACAGATATCGTAGATCAATACAGTGGTACAGATGCTGGTAACTTAGCAAACTACTATGCAGGTATGGCATACTTAAATTTAAAAGACTACGAAAAAGCAATTGCTTACTTAGACGATTTTAAAAGTGAAGACGAAGCTTTAGCGCCAATGGCTAAAGGAGCAATAGGTGATGCGTTTATGCAATTAAACCAAGAAGAGCAGGCTTTAGACTATTATTTAAAAGCAGCTAACTTACGTCAAAACGAATTTACTACACCAACGTTTTTATATAAAGCAGGTGTAACAGCTTTAAATATGGGTAATACTTCTAAAGCATTAGACTTATTTAACAAAATTAAAGATAACTATCCAGATGCTCCTGAAGCTAAAAACTCAGAAGTATTTATAGGAAAAGCACAAGCGATGTCAAAATAAAATAATATGGCAACAACAGATTTATCAGCTTACGATAAAGCATCAATCCCAAACGGAAAGCAATTTCGGTTTGGGATTGTTGTTTCAGAATGGAACGATAATATAACCGAAGGTCTTTTAAAAGGAGCAAAAGACACACTTTTAGAACATGGTGTTATACCAGACAACATTGTAGTTTGGCATGTGCCAGGTAGCTATGAGCTAATTTACGGAAGTAAAAAAATGCAAGAACAACTGGTAGATGTTGTAATAGCAATTGGTAGCGTAATACAAGGCGAGACAAAGCATTTTGATTTTGTTTGTGATTCTGTATCACAAGGAATTAAAGATCTAAACGTACAGCACGAAACACCTGTAATTTTCTGTGTGCTTACAGATAATACTTTGCAACAAGCAATTGACCGTTCTGGCGGTAAACATGGTAATAAAGGTGTAGAAGCTGCTGTAGCTGCCTTAAAAATGGCACAATTAAGAGAGAACGCATAGATTTCTGTATATAGTATTGATTATTGAGTTTTCAGTATTTAGTGTGTAGTTAATGTTAGTTTATTTAATATTTCTAACAGCTAGCTATTCCTTTTTGTTAACAATTTTTAGCATTCTCTAACCAGCAATCTCTAGTATTTTCAGTAAATTTGAACTTACTAGTAATACCATTTAGCATTGTTTGGTCAAAGAAAAAATAAAACATTTACTTACAAATCTCGTTTTAATAAAGACAACGATTCTGCTTCTCAATTAAAAGAAAGTATGAAATCTAGTTGGAGAGAGGCAAGACCTTCTATTTCTGGAAGAAAAAAGAGTAATACCTTGTTCCTTTTAATAGGACTTTTAGTATTTATTGCTATCTTAATGTATTACTTAGACACAAAAATTAAATAATTATGGGACTTCTAACAAGACGAAAAAACAAAAAGTTTAGTTACACACCAAGATATTATAAAGGTGAAGGAAGCCCATATGAAATAAAACACAAATTTGACGATTTTAGAACAACGGTAGGTGATAACAAAAACATAAAACAAAAATTTAATAACGCAATAGACGAGTTAAAACATAACCCAGATCAAGCTGCAAATAGACGCATTTTGATAATTGTTGCAGTCTTAGTGTTTTTATTTTTATTGATTATTGGTTTTGACCTATCCATTTTCTTCCCAAATTAGAATATGGCAGATATCATTCAATTATTACCAGATCATGTTGCTAATCAAATTGCTGCAGGAGAAGTAGTACAACGTCCTGCATCTGTCGTAAAAGAGCTTTTAGAAAACGCAATTGATGCTGGAGCAACAACAATAAAATTAATTGTAAAAGATGCTGGTAAAACATTAATACAAGTTATCGATAACGGAAAAGGAATGAGTGCAACCGACGCTAGATTGAGTTTTGAGCGTCATGCTACATCAAAAATCCGAAATGCAGAAGACTTATTTCAATTAAACACAAAAGGGTTTCGTGGCGAAGCTTTAGCTAGTATCGCTGCAATTGCGCATGTTGAGCTAAAGACAAAACAGGAAGATGACGAGCTTGGTACTTGTATAGAAATTGAAGGTAGCGAAGTTAAAAATCAAGATGTAGTCGTAACACCAAAAGGAACATCGTTAGCTGTAAAAAACTTGTTTTTTAATATTCCTGCACGACGAAATTTTTTAAAATCTAATGCTGTCGAATTACGTCATGTTATAGACGAGTTTCATCGTGTGGCATTAGCACATCCTAGCATAACATTTTCTATGTTTCATAACGGAAGCGAAACATTTAATCTTCCTGAAAGCAATTATAGGCAGCGTATAGTTAATATTTTTGGGACTAAAACCAACGAAAAATTAGTACCTGTAGAAGAAGCTACAGAGGTACTAACCATTTCTGGATTTGTTGGTAAACCAGAATTTGCCAAGAAAAGTCGTAACGAGCAGTTTTTCTTTGTAAATAATCGTTTTATTAAAAGCGCCTATTTAAGTCACGCAATAAATTCAGCGTTTGAAGGTTTACTTAAAGATGGTGCACAACCAAGTTATTTTTTAAACTTAACGGTAAATCCGCAAACCATAGATATTAATATTCATCCAACAAAAACTGAGATTAAATTTGACGATGAGCATACATTGTACGCCATCTTAAGATCTGCAGTAAAGCATAGTTTGGGACAGTTTAATATTGCACCAGTTTTAGATTTTGAACGCGATGCAAATTTAGATACACCTTATAATTATCAACAAAAATCTGCACCTTCGGTTGAGGTAGATAGTAGTTTTAATCCCTTTAAAGATGAAGTTGTTACTAGCAAGTCGTCTTCATCTGCATCTTCATTTTCAACTTCGCCTTCATTTAAAAAAGATAGAGGAACAAGTTGGGAAAGTTTGTATGTTGGATTAGAATCTAAAGGCAATCAATCGGCTTCAAATTTTAACGAAGTAACTTTTGAAAGCGAACCAGAAACCGCTTCAATTTTTGAAAACGAAAATGAAGTAGAGCAGAAGCAAACTACCTATCAGCTTAATAATAAGTTTATAATAAGTACCATAAAATCGGGTATGTTGGTTATAGACCAGCATAAGGCACATCAACGTGTATTGTATGAAGAATACCTTCAAAATATAACTGTAAAAGAAGGTGTAAGTCAGCAGTTATTATTTCCGTTAGAATTACATTTTTCTAAGCAAGAAATTAAATTAATTCAACAACTACAAGAAGATTTAGAAGCTACAGGATTTGTATTTACACATGTTAAAGATGAAATTGTAGTGATTACTGGCGTGCCTGTAAATGTCCCAGAAAGTGAAGTATCTATAATCTTAGAGCAGCTAATAAGTGATGTAGAAAACGAAGTGCCAGACAGCCATTTTTCTGCAGCAGATTTATTAGCAAAATCTATGGCGAAAAGTTTAGCTATAAAAACAGGACAAACCTTAACAAATACAGAGCAAGAACACTTAGTAAACAGGCTGTTTGCTTGTAAAGAACCAAGTGTGTCACCGACCAATAAAACAACGTTTATTACGATGACTGTTGATGAACTTGAAAAGAAATTTATGTAAGTTATGATGAGAATTTCAGATACCGTAAAACACCTTATAATTATCAATGTAATTTTTTTCATTGGAACGGTTACTGTTGGTGGCGGAGAAGCTTTTTATGAATGGTTTGCGCTTCATTTTCCTGCAAGTGATAGTTTTAAACCTTGGCAAATAGTAACGCATATGTTCATGCACGGTAGTATTGGACATATCTTTTTTAATATGTTTGCGTTATGGATGTTTGGTTCTCCCGTAGAATATCGCTTAGGAAGAAATAAATTTTTGTTTATCTATTTTTCTGCAGGTTTAGGAGCTGCATTGTTTCAATTAGGTGGTGCATATTTTAATTATTTACCTGCTTACGAGCAGTTGATGGCTTCTGGAGTGACATCAGATCAGTTTTTTGACATGATGAATACAGGAAGAGTATACAACAATGTACCTCAAGAAATGATTACAGAATTACAATCTGCGTATAACTCATACAACAGTACAATGGTTGGTGCATCAGGTTGTATAATGGGAATTTTAGCAGCATTTGGTATGATGAATCCAAACGCAGAGCTAATGATGATTTTCTTACCAATTCCTATAAAAGCTAAATACTTTATTCCCGGGATAATTATCTTAGATGTAATATCTGCTGTTACAGGTCAATCATTTTTTAGTCCAAGTAATACCGCTTATTTAGCTCATGTTGGTGGTGCTTTAGTCGGATTTTTTATTATGTGGTATTGGAAGAAAAATCAATTCAATCAAAATCGTTGGGATAGATAAATGAGTCAAATAGATCAATTAAAATATAAATACGCTAGGCTTAATGTGCTAGAAAAAGTTATAGTCATTAATGTGATTATCTTTTTGCTTGCATTAATCTTAAATCCTATTGTTCCTAGTGTTTTTAAATGGTTAAGACTACAAAGCGACTTTTATGATGTATTATATAAACCGTGGACAATCTTTACTTATGGATTTGTGCATTTTGGTTTATTTCATATGATTTTTAATATGCTTTGGTTATACCTTTTAGGAAGAATATTTATGAACTTATTCAATCCTAAAATGGCGCTTAATATTTATTTTTTAGGAATAATTGTAGGTGGTTTAGCCTTTTTATTTGGTTATAATGTTTTTTCTAGTTTCTTTTCAGCAAATGCTTATCTAATTGGTGCTTCTGGTGGCGTTAGTGCGTTATTAATTTTTTTAAGCGCTTATTTACCCGATAAAAATATAAGATTTTTTACTTTCAATTTAAAATTATGGTGGATAGCTGTAGCATTTGTAGCTTTTGATATTATAGGTTTGTTTGGTAGTAACGCAGGTGGAAGTTTAGCACATTTAGGAGGAGCTTTATTAGGTTTTGTTTATGCAAAAAAATTAGAAAAAGGCAATGATATAGGTGCAGGTTTTGGTCGTTTTATGGATAATATAGCTAGTTGGTTTAAGCCAAATAATAAATCAAACTTAAAAACCGTTCATAAAAGGAAAAGTAAAGTAGCTGGTTATGATAAAAAAGAATTTAACGAGCTTAATACACAAAAAAAAATAGATACTATTCTAGATAAAATAAGTAAAAGTGGTTACGATAGTTTGACTAAAGAAGAGAAAGATTTTCTTTTTAGAGCAGGAAAATAACAACTAAAGTAACTGAGGAAATATGATATGAAAAAGTTGAAATTTTTTGAAAAAATCGTTTTTTTTCTCAATTCTATTGTGGCTTTTCTACTGTTGCTATCTTATATTTTACCTCATGTACCTCCAAAAACTTTTGCTACACTTTCTGTGCTAAGTTTAGGTGTTCCTTTTTTAATTTTGTTAAACGTATTATTTTTTGTGTATTGGTTGTTTAAAGTCAAAAAGCAACTCATACTTTCTTTACTTGTTATAGCTATTGGTTATCTATTATTTGGTTCCTTTTATAAGTTTTCAAACTCCGAAAAAAATATAGAAAGTAGTCTATCTGTGATGAATTATAATGTACGCCTATTTAATCTTTACGATTGGATAGCAGAAAAAGACATCCAAACTAAGCTGACTAATTTTGTGAAAAAAGAGCAACCAGATGTGTTGTGTATACAAGAGTTTCATCCACATCAATCTGTAGATTTATCTTTTTTTAAATATAAATTTGAAAAATTAGAGGGTAAAAAAACAAAATATGGTCAAGCTATTTTTTCTCAATATCCAATAATTAATTCAGGTTCGATTAATTTTCCTAATACTGCTAATAATGCCATTTTTGCAGACATTGTAAAAGATAAAGATACAATTAGAGTTTATAATGTACATTTTCAATCATTACGACTTAATACTAAAACAGAAAATTTAACTCAAGAAGAAGGAGAAAAAATTTTTAATGGTATAGGTGAAACTTTTAAAAAGCAACAAACTCAAGCCGAATTATTTTTAAAACATAAATCCAATTCTCCTTACAAAATGATTGTTTCTGGAGATTTTAATAACTCTGCTTTTTCTTATATATACAATCAAGTAAAAGGCGATTTAAAAGATACTTTTAAAGAGCAAGGTAATGGTTTTGGGCGCACTTACGATTTTAAGTTTTTCCCTTTAAGAATAGATTTTATTCTAGCAGACCAAAGTTTTGAAGTGGATAGTTTTAAGACTTTTGATGTAGAGTATTCTGATCATTATCCTATAATGACAAGATTAAGCTTAAAAGATAACTAAAGTAAACAGTCTACACTATCTGCCAAGATATGTATAACTAAGCCTAATCCAATTAAGCGTGTTTTTTTGGGGATTAGAAGTAGTATGTAAATAGCAATAGCATAATAGGAGTGAAGTGGATGAAAGTTAATGCTACATCTGTTAGGTGCAAAAATAGGCGTTGCTAATATATGGTCTAAATCTATTAGCATACCACAAATCATAATTAGATAAGCTCTTTTCCAATTTTTTTTATAGAAAAAAACAGCAACCACTAAAGGTAATATAAAGTGAATACCATAATGTATAATTGGTTTATACATGTGTAGGTAGTATTTGGTTCTCTAAATAAGTCAACGCATTTGTTCCTTCATTAAACAATAAGTCTATAATACTTAAATTATCTATATATCCACATTTATCAAAAAAGACTTGTCTATAGTTTTCAAAGTTGAAATTAGGCTCTTTTCTGGCGTTAACAAGCGATCTAAAATCTGTTAAATCGTCATGCTTTGTTTGATAACTTTCAGTATAAGTAATATCCATATCTAACTGAAGACAATCACTTACAACTTCAAAACATTTTAAATTAAAATCATAAATAAACTCATGTCTTTTCTCGAAAAGTGGAATAAATTCATCTTCATAATATTCAAAAAAAGGCGACGTGCGATAAGCAGCTTCAAGACTTTTCCAGTGTATTTGTTGCCATTTTTCGGTATTACTAATTTTTACATCCTTGTATAATTGTCTGTTTTTATGACTGTGAATTATAGGAATACTTAATTGTAATTTACCATTTGCACCATAAATGTAAGTACGATTACGGTACGTTTGTTTTTGAAAATTATCATGTTTTTCAAACACCAAATCTTCAGCTTTTGCAATAGCTACACATTGTGCAATGCTAGGAAAATATGTTGGATGAAGAAGTGCTTTCATTTGTTAATGCGTTTTTTGTACTTTTAAATTATGATTTATTTTTTAAAAACAATAAACAATTGGTTTAGAAATTTAATATTGCCAAACGTTGATAAACCGTTAAAAGACTATATAGGATCTGGTATGAATCGTGGTTTTAGGTCAAAAAAAGACCCTGTTGAGCAAATTGAAAAAAGGTTTGATGAACAAAAAAGTATGAACTAAACTTAAGCTGTTTTCTTCTTACGTTTTCTAAATTTATTAAAAGCAAAAATACCAGCTAATACCACTAAAAATGGAATAAAATACGATGTTGGTTTACCTTCGCCACCAACGGTAGTAAATAATCTATTCCAACGTATTTTGTCTAATCCTTTACCGTTGCTATCCCAACTCATCCAAACAAATACGGGTTTTCCAACCACGTGGTCAAATGGCACATAGCCCCACATTCTTGCATCCTGACTATTATGTCTGTTATCACCCATCATCCAATAATAATCTTGTTTAAAAGTATAGGTATTTGCAACTTCACCATTTATTATAATTTGATTTCCTTTTACATCTACAGTATTACCTTCATAAGCAGTAATTATGCGTTTGTAAAGCGGTAAAACCTCTAAATTTAAGTCGACTGTCTTTCCTGCTTGAGGAATGTAAATTGGACCAAATTCATCTTTATTCCAACTATATTCTGGCGTACGAGGGAAAATATCATTTTCCGGTTGTGTTGATAAATCTTTTTTAAGCGAAACTACATTAGGATTATTCTTAATTTTTGTAG
Source organism: Mesoflavibacter zeaxanthinifaciens DSM 18436 (assembly GCF_000422365.1). Taxonomy (GTDB): domain Bacteria; phylum Bacteroidota; class Bacteroidia; order Flavobacteriales; family Flavobacteriaceae; genus Mesoflavibacter; species Mesoflavibacter zeaxanthinifaciens. The sequence continues at coordinate 82,195 of NZ_AULQ01000011.1, read as the reverse complement.
CTAATTCTTCTGTAAGATTAATGTTTAATGCTTTATCAGAAAAATTAATTTTTAATTTATCATACATGTCTTGAGACACATTGCCTTTAAAAGCAACCATGTCGCCATCATCTGAAACCACAGTTAAGTTAATCCCATTTGCTTTGATGTATTGTTGAACTTTTTCATTCTCAAAAATTGATTTTTTAAGTTGAAATACTCTTGTGTACTCCGTAATTCCGTACTGGTCTAAAAATTCTTGAGAGACGTTATTCTTTAATATTACTGTATAAAAAAACTGAAGTTTAGCTCTGTCGGGTAATTCGTTTTTCTTTCCGTTAATGTAAACGTATCCTTCTTTGATAGATAAAGAGTCGCCAGGTAATCCCACACAACGTTTTACATAATTGGTCTTTTTGTCTACAGGTTTGTATCTAACTTCTCCGTAAGGATTATTAATATCTACCAGCGTATCTACGGGCCAGTTAAAAACAACAATATCGTTACGTTCTATCTCTTCTAAAGCTGGTAACCTAAAATATGGTAATTGTGGTTTTTTGATGTACGACGGAACTGTAGTTCCTGGAACAGCATCGTGTATCATTGGTACAGCAACTGTAGTTTGTGGTGTACGCGCGCCATAATTTACTTTACTAACAAATAAGAAATCACCAACCAATAAAGTTTTTTCTAAAGAAGAAGTTGGAATTACAAAAGGTTGAATAAAATAAGTGTGAACAATTGTAGCAGCAACAACTGCAAATAAAATAGAACTTACCCAATCACCAAGCTCGGTTAAAGGATGTAAGCTTCTATTTTCTCTGTATTTTAAATCTTTTGCCCCATAACTTAAATAGAAGTTGTAAAATCCTAATAAAATAATAGCTAAAAAAGTATCTTGAGTGCTGTTTTTGTTAAAGCTTCTTGCTGTTTCTACCCATACTACAGGAAATAAGATAAGATTAACTATTGGCAAAAATAAAAGGATTGTCCACCACCAAGGTCTGTTTATAATCTTCATTAAGATAACAGCATTGTAAACAGGTACAAATGCTTCCCATGCTTTTCTTCCTGCTTTTATATATAACTTCCAAGTAGCTAAACCATGTAAAAGTTGAATGATAAAGAAAAATATAATCCACTGAGTTCCACTCATAATAAAATATCTGATTTGTTAGTTTATCTTGTTTTACAAATGTTGTTAAATATATTAAAGTTACCCAATATTTAACACATCTTTCATAGTAAAAACACCTGTTTTGCCAATAATCCACTCGGCAGCGATAACAGCACCTAAAGCAAAACCTTGTCTGCTGTGTGCTTCGTGTTCAATTTTTATGGTGTCAATATCACTTTTATAAGTAATAATGTGTGTACCAGGAACATCAGGAATACGTTTTGCAGTTATTGGAAGTATGTTTTCTGTACTTTCATCTAATTTCCAATTAGAATATTGACTGTGATTTTTTATTACGTCTTCTGCTAAAGTTATAGCAGTACCACTTGGTGCGTCTAATTTTTTTGTATGATGAATTTCTTCGATGTCTACCTTATAATCTTCTAGTTTAGTCATCATTTTTGCTAAAATTTCATTAAGTTCAAAAAAGATATTTACACCTAAACTAAAGTTTGAAGCATATATAAATGCACCTTTATTTTTTTTGCAAAGCGAAACAGCGTCATTATATTTATCTAACCAACCTGTTGTACCTGAGATTACAGGCACATCATTATTTAGACAGTTTGAAATATTATTAAAAGCAGCATTAGGAATACTAAAATCTATAGCAACATCTGCTTCTTTAATATTGTAACCTGTATTACTACTTGTTTTTATTACAATATCGTGTCCTCGGCTTACGGCAATTTGCTCAATAGCTTGACCCATTCTACCATATCCTAATAATGCGATTTTCATTTTTTATGTATTTAAATGAAACTAAAGTTAGCTTCAATTTATAAGAAGTTAAAATTTAAAGTTTAACGTTAAGCCTAAATCTCCTTGATTATCAATATCGTTTAGTTTGTAATGAGGCTTTAAACTTAAGTTTTCGTCTATATTATATTGTAATAAATGAGCGTCTATATTAGCGTCTACAATATTTAGAGCATAAAGACCAAATGTAATTAATAAAGATAATTCTTTATTACGTCTAAATGTTTGTTGTGCATCTCTTAGTGCATCGTCAGTTAGTCTACCATAAAACTCGTCATCTGTAAAACCTGCAAGTCTTCTCTTGTAGGCATCTCTAACACGATTGTATTGTTTGTTATTATGATCGTAAAATAAAATACCCGTGGTTATTGCACCTACAACAATAGGTACTTTCCAGTATTTACCATTATAAGCCTGACCTAAACCAGGTAAAATTGCAGAATAAAATGCAGCACGAGAAGGTGCTAAAGGGTCATATTCTCTTGGAAGCTTAACTTTTTTTACTTTACTAGAGTCTGCTAAAGCTATATCGTCCTTTTCCTTTAATCCTTTAGGTAATTTGTTGGTTTTTGTTGTGTCTGCTTTTTTATTGCTGTTATCTTCTTGTGCTTGAAGAAAACAGCAAAAAATAACACAAAGAAGTGTAATAATATATTGCTTATTTATCACCTTGGACTAGCTTTTTTATACGGTTAAAATCTTCTTCAGAATGAAAAGGAATTGTAATTTTTCCTTTACCATTGCTAGAGACTTTAACGTCAATTTTATGTCCAAAGTATTCTGAAAAAGCAGTGATGCCTTTTTTAACATATTTTGGTAATTCTTCTTTTGTAGGTTTTGCAGGAACTTTTACTTCGCTAGTTTGATTATAATTACGAACTAAATTTTCGGTTTGTCTTACAGAAAGTTTGTCACTTAAAATCTTTTCGTAGATTTCAAGTTGAATATTTTGATCTTCAATATTTATAATAGCACGTCCATGTCCCATAGATAAAAATCCATCTCGCATACCTGTTTGGATAATCGGATCTAACTTTAAAAGACGTAAGTAATTAGCAATGGTGCTTCGTTTTTTTCCTACACGTTCACTCATTTGTTCTTGTGTAAGGTTAATTTCGTCTATTAAACGTTGATAAGATAATGCAATTTCTATTGGGTCTAAGTCCTGACGTTGGATGTTTTCTACCAATGCCATTTCTAGACTTTCTTGATCGTTAGCTATTCTTATGTACGCAGGTACAGTTTCTAAACCAACTAATTTTGATGCTCTAAAACGTCTTTCACCAGAAACTAACTGATATTTTTCAAAGCCTAATTTTCTTACCGTGATTGGCTGTATTACACCTAATTCTCTAATAGACGAGGCTAATTCACGCAGCGATTCTTCATTAAAATTAGTTCGTGGTTGAAATGGATTCATTTCAATTTGATCTAATTCTAACTCGACAATATTACCTATAACTTTGTCTGCGTTTTTGTCTTTAGCAGATTGAATATCGTTTTCTGGATCTTTCAGTAATGCTGAAAGTCCGCGTCCTAAAGCCTGTTTCTTAGTTGCTTTCGCCATAAATTAGGAGTTTTTTGTAATAATTTCTTTAGCTAAACTTAGGTAATTGCTAGCACCTTTACTTGATGCGTCGTAATTAATAATGTTTTCACCATAACTTGGTGCTTCACTAAGCTTAACATTACGCTGAATAATGGTACTAAATACCATGTCGTTAAAGTGTTTTTGGACTTCGTCTACTACTTGATTAGATAGTCTTAAACGCGAATCGTACATGGTTAACAATAAACCTTCTATGTCTAGATTTTTGTTATGTATTTTCTGTACACTTTTAATAGTGTTTAATAATTTTCCTAAACCTTCTAGTGCAAAATATTCACACTGAATTGGAATAATTACTGCATCTGCAGCAGTTAGCGCATTAAGGGTTAATAGTCCTAAAGAAGGAGCGCAATCTATTAGTATATAATCATATTGGTCCTTTATCTCTTCAAGAGCTTTCTTAAGCATATATTCGCGCTGGTCTTTATCTACTAATTCAATTTCGATAGCAACAAGGTCAATATGAGCTGGTATTATATCTAGGTTTGGAGTTTCTGTAGGTATTGCAGCTTCTTTTGCTGTATTTGTGTGTTCTAAAATTTGATATGTACCAATTTCTACAGACTCTACATCTATCCCTAATCCAGATGTGGCATTAGCTTGTGGATCTGCATCTATAAGTAAAACTTTTTTTTCTAAAACACCTAAAGAGGCGGCTAAGTTTACAGAGGTAGTTGTCTTACCAACACCACCTTTTTGATTGGCAATTGCTATAATTTTACCCATTAATCAATTTGGTTTTTGTAACGGTAAAAATACAATTATTTATGAGGAATAAAAACCTTTGTTAATAACATAAATAAAAAAATGAGGTTGTAAATTTAACATTGCAACCTCATTTTTATTAATGTTTGACTTGATTATTTTTCTGGATTGTGGATACCTAAAATATAACCTTTTGTTAGATATTTTTGAGCAACATTTTGTATGTCAGATTTATTAAGATTAGTTACAGTTTTTTCATACTCTAAGATTTTATTAGCATCTTTATCTTCATAATCTGCATTTTTTAGAAGTCTTAACCAGAATCTGTTTTCTTTTAGATCTTCTTTTCTTTCTAATAGCTGCGCTTCTTTTACTTTGGCTAAGTCCTCTTCTGTAGGTCCGTTAGCTACAATTTTTTCAACTTCGGCAATAGCTGCATTTTTAAGTTTTTCTACATTTTCTGGTCCACAAGGAAAACTAATACTAAAGCTATACCAGCCGTAAGGAATTTTGTTAATATTTCCTCTAGCTCCAACACCATAAACACCGCCTTCTTCTTCACGTAGTTTTTCGATTAGTTTTATGGTTAAAATTTCACCTAAACTACTTAATGCATAGTCTTCTTTTTCATCATAAGTTGTTTCACCTTGATACACAATTCTAACAGAACTTTTTGGGTCTGTACCTTTTTCTACAATTTTTGTATGTGATCCTGATAAAGGTCTAAAATCTGTTTTTTTGTAAGTTTCTTGTTTACCTGTTGATGGTAAGTTAGCTAAATATTTTTCTGAGTATTCCTTTATTTTGTTTTCATCAATGTTCCCTACAAAGTAAAATTTAAAATCTCCTGCGTTTGCAAAGCGTTCTTTAAACTTTTGGTAAGCTAAATCATAATTAGCTTGATCTAATTTTTCTGGTGTTGGAAAACCGGAATATCTTGGATTTGCACCGTATACAAATTTAGAATATTGATCTTGAAAATAGAATTGCGGACTTGATAACATATTGCCAATAAAGGCTTTTTGTTTATTTATATATGAAGCAAAAGCTTTTTCGTCTTTATTTAATGCTGTAAAATATAAATGTGTTAGCTGAAACAATTCTTCAAAATCTTTTGGTGTTGAAGATCCTGAAATTTCTTCCGTAATACCGCCAACTCTTGGTCTTACACTAACAATTTTTCCTGACATCATTTTTCCTAGATCTACTTTGCTAAATCCATTAACGCCAGCATCTGTTAATCCATTGTTAGCAAATACTGTTTCTAAGTAATCTTCATCAGAATATAATGAGCTACCACCAAAACTGAAGGCATCAAATAAAATTTCGTCGTTTTTAAAGTCTGTTTTTTTGTAAGTAACCGTTGCGCCGTTACTTAAGGTTAGGGTAGTGGTGCCTAATTTGTTATTTTGTGTTTCTTTTACAATAGAACCTTTTGGAGGTGAATTTGTAATTAAAGAAGAAGCTACTTCTTTGTCTTCGTAAGGTTTTATGTCTTCGTTTTTAACGGTTTCTAATAAATCTCTTACTTCTTTTTCTGTTACTTTTTTAATATCTTCTTTATCAGGACCTGTTAAAACTACAACTCTGTTTGTGTCTTTTATATAGTCTGAAATTAATTGATTTACTTCATTTAGTTTTATTGTAGGTAGTTGTTCTTTATGAAAGTTGTATTCCCATTCTATACCTGGCATTGGCTCGTTAACCAAAAAGTTTCTTATGTATTCTCCTAAAACTCTGTTAGACTCAGTTTTATCTTTGTCTTTAAAAGATTTTTCTAATCTAGCGATTAAATCTTTTTTAGCTCTTTCAAATTCACCTTGGCCAAACCCGTATTTTTTTACTCTTTCATTTTCTTCAAGTAATACTTTTAATGCTTTTAATTGTCCATCTGGACTTGTCATAGCAAAAGATTGATAAGCGTCTTTAGTGTCTGCCCATGTACCTCCATGAAAAGAATACCCGTAAACAAATGGTGGATTTTCACTATTTCTAAGTTCGTCTAAACGATTATTTATCATTTGGGAAAAAAGTGATTCTACAATAGAGTGTCTAAATTCTTCTAATGTTTCGTCTTCTTTACTGTTGCTTTCATCTTTAAAAAGTACTCTAACCTGAGAAAATGAAGCTTCTTTGTCGGTTTCTATAGCTACAAAAGTTTCATCATGATTAGGAACGTAAAAAACTTCTCTAGGTTTTGGTGTGTCCGGATTTTTTATTCCTCCAAAATGAGATTTGATTTTATTTTCTAAAGTTTCTACATCAATATCTCCAACAGCTATTACAGCCATTAAATCTGGTCTGTACCAATCTTTATAATAGCTTCTTAAGCTTTCGTAGTCAAAATTTTCAAGATTTTCTTTTGTTCCGATAGGTAACCTTTCTGCATATTTAGAACCATACATTAATTTTGGTAGGTAGTTTTGCATCATTCTTTCATCAGCGCCTTGACCTAATCTAAATTCTTCTAAAACAACACCTCTTTCTTCATCAATATCTTTTTCTGTTAATAGTGCATTATGTGCCCAATCTTCTAATATTTGAAATCCTTTTTCTAATTTTTCAGGATCATCACTAGGTATTGGAAGCATGTAAACGGTTTCGTCAAAACTAGTATATGCGTTTAAGTGAGCACCAAATTTTACTCCTATACTTTGAAGGTAATTAACAAGTTCGTTCTTTTTAAAATTTTTGGTTCCGTTAAAGTTCATGTGCTCCATAAAATGAGCTAAACCTCTTTGATCTTCATCTTCAAGAATAGAACCAGCTTTAACTACAAGTCTAAGTTCTACTTTGTTTTCTGGTTTACCGTTGTTTTTAATATAATAAGTTAAGCCGTTACTTAAAACTCCTTTTTTTACTTCTGGATTAAAAGGGATTTTTTCTGCAGAATTAAATTTTTTAGTTTGATTTGTTTTAAGTGATGTTTTAGTAACAGTTTGTCCATTTAATTTAATAGTACCTGTTAATACAAACAACACCATTGTGAAAATTGATAGTGATTTTTTCATTTTTGGTTGTTTTAATTAATAATTTGTAAGGAATGGTTTATAAAAATAAAATTTATGTTTAACTAAATGTTGAAATTTATGTTAAAATGAAAATTTATTCAATAAGCTAACGGAAAGAATTTTAATTTATTATAAAAAAAAGAGCCACTTTTTTAGTGGCTCTTTTTATAATTAATCTATCAAGATTTCTAAAATTTTGATAGCAGCATCACTTATTTTGGTTCCTGGACCAAATACAGCGACTGCGCCAACATCAAATAGATATTGATAATCTTGTTTTGGGATAACGCCTCCAACAATTACCATAATATCTTCTCGACCATATTTTTTAAGTTCTTCAATAACCTGCGGAACTAATGTTTTATGTCCTGCAGCTAAACTAGATACACCTAGAATATGCACATCGTTTTCTACAGCTTGTTTTGCAGCTTCTTTTGGAGTTTGAAATAATGGACCTATATCTACATCAAAACCTACATCTGCATAACCGGTAGCAACTACTTTTGCGCCACGATCATGACCATCTTGTCCCATTTTAGCAATCATAATACGAGGTCTTCTACCTTCTTGCTCAGCAAAAGTATCTGCTAATGCTCTAGCTTTTTTAAAGCTACTGTCGTCTTTTATCTCTTTACTATACACACCTGAAAATGATTTTATATTTGCTTTATAACGTCCAAATACAGTTTCTAAAGCATCGCTAATTTCTCCTAATGTAGCTCTTTCTCTAGCCGCATTTACAGCTAAAGCTAATAAATTTCCTTGGTTTGTTTTAGCTGCATTTGTTAAATTATTTAAAGCTTCTTTTACTTTTTCAGTATTACGAGTTGCTTTAATTTTATTTATGCTTTCTATTTGTTGTAGTCTTACCGTTTGATTATCTACTTCTAATATATGTAAAGGATCTTCTTGCTCTAATTGGTATTTGTTTACACCAACAATAATATCTTGACCAGAATCTATTCTTGCTTGTTTACGCGCAGCAGCTTCTTCAATACGTAGTTTTGGTATACCAGCTTCTATAGCTTTTGTCATACCGCCAAGATCTTCTACTTCTTGTATTAAATCCCAAGCTTTTTCGGCAATATCATGTGTTAATTTTTCAACATAATAACTTCCTGCCCAGGGATCTACAGTTTTTGTAATGTGTGTTTCTTCTTGTAAGAAAATCTGCGTGTTACGCGCAATTCTTGCTGAAAAATCTGTTGGTAATGCTATTGCTTCATCTAACGCATTAGTATGTAAACTTTGTGTGCCTCCAAAAGCAGCAGCTGCAGCTTCGATAGTTGTTCTTGCTACATTATTAAAAGGGTCTTGCTCTGTAAGACTCCATCCACTTGTTTGGCAATGTGTACGTAATGCTAAAGATTTAGCGTTTTTAGGGTTGAATTGTTTTACCAATTTAGCCCAAAGCATTCTGGCAGCTCTCATTTTGGCAATTTCCATAAAATGATTCATACCAATAGCCCAGAAAAAGGATAATCTTGGAGCAAAAGTATCTATGTCCATTCCTGCATCTAATCCTTTTCTAATATATTCTAATCCATCTGCAAGTGTATATGCTAATTCGATATCACAAGTTGCGCCAGCTTCTTGCATGTGGTAACCAGAAATACTAATACTATTGAACTTTGGCATGTTCTGGCTAGTATATTCAAAAATATCTGAAATGATTTTCATAGAAGGTGTTGGTGGATAGATGTAAGTATTACGCACCATAAATTCCTTTAAAATATCATTTTGAATAGTTCCTGCTAATTGTTCTGGTTTTACACCTTGTTCTTCGGCAGCGACAATGTAAAATGCCATGATTGGTAATACAGCACCATTCATAGTCATAGATACAGACATTTTATCTAACGGAATTTGGTCAAATAAAACCTTCATATCTTCAACACTATCAATAGCTACACCAGCTTTACCTACGTCTCCAACTACACGTTCGTGATCAGAATCGTAACCACGATGCGTAGCTAAATCGAAAGCAACTGAAAGACCTTTTTGACCAGCTTCAAGATTTCTTCTGTAAAATGCATTACTCTCTTCAGCGGTGCTAAAACCTGCGTATTGGCGTATGGTCCAAGGTCTGCGTACATACATTGTGCTGTATGGTCCGCGAAGATTTGGTGCTATTCCTGCAACAAAATTTAAGTGTTCTAAATCCTTAGTATCTGACTTAGCGTAAGTAGATTTTACAGGAATGTCTTCTGCAGTATTAAATGTAGAAGTTTGTTGATCTACTGTTATGTTTTCTTGTGTTTTAAGCGTTATATGTTGAAGATTTTTTCTTGACATTATAATATCATTTTTTGTAAAAACGGATCAAAGTTAGCTTCAAAAGGTGTGCTTAATTGAATAAAAACCGTTTTGTTGTTGTAAGAAACTATATAAGTAGAATTATAAAAAGCCGAATTATCTATTGACTTAGTGTCTTCTACTTTAAAAATCGATTTAAATATTTGTGGTCCAACAGAATTATCATATTTAGCAGTGACCTTTGTATATTTTAAATCTAGATTGTTTTCATTTTCTCTATTTGACTGACTTATGATGCCTAACAAAAATTTTGCGTCTTGTCTTTGAAGAGGCATGTAAGGTAAAGTGTTAATTGTGTAAGTAGAGAATGTGCTTTTATCAAAATAGATGTAAAAATTACCTTCTATTTCTCTTAATTGTTTTAGTCTGGCATATTCAAGTTTTAGACTATTCTTATCTGAAGAGATGCTGTCTAAAATTTCCTCAAATTCTACACCACTTTTCCTTTTAAAAACACTTGGTAAGTATATTCTAACAGGATCTTTATCTAGCTTATGGTAGCTGCCTTCTATAGTTTCTATATTAGAACTATCTACCATTAACCAGTTGCTTACCTCTGTAACATTGTTTATGCAAGAGGTAATTACTAGACTTATTAATATTAAATATGTTATTTTTTTTAAGTTCATATTAATGATTGTGCCCAGCGTGATCGTCTGCTTTTTTTACGTTATTTTTTTTAGGTAGATTAAGAGGTGTTTTATTAAAATCTATTTTGTTATTTGCTTCTTGTTTAGTGTCGTTAAATTCTAAATTAATTTTGGAGAAATCTAAATCAAACATCTTAGAGTAGTAATAATCTAAAGCTATAAAGGTTTGTAAATAAGCGTCTCTGGTGTAAGATGTGTTACTTCTTAATGCAGGACCAAATAATTTGTAATTCATGCTATTGGTGCTTACAAGTGCGTTAAAAGTTGTTTTTAAACTTTGATCTTGCATGTTTTGAGATAAACATTTAACTAAATCGCTATTATAGTTTAAAGCTCCTTCTTGCCATAAATCTGATTTTGTTTTTAATACATCAAAAATAGCTTTTGTGTGCGAAGACATCATGTTTTCTGGTTTTACACGATCAGAAATTGCATTATTTACAAAAGCTCTGTATGCTCTTAATTTATTTTTACCGTTTGGGTCATATTGGTTTAAAATATCTTTTTCAAAGCTATATAACGCTTCTTTTAATAGCTTGTCATTTGCAGGATCACAGCTAATAGTTTCTGGTTTTTCTGCATATTTATACTCTGCTAACGTAGCTTCGGTGTTATCTTGTTTGCAGCTAAAGTTTAATACGATAAAAAATACAAATACAGTTTTTAAAATACGTGTGTTCATGTTTTTTTAGTTTTGTTGTTTATTCTTCGGTTTTTAATCGTTCTTGTTCTAGTTTTTCTGCTAAACGCTTTTCAATTATAGGTTCTATTAAAGTCTTAACAGGATTGGTTTTTACAAAAGGAAATAACTCTAAATCGTTTTTCATTTTATCTTCTTTATTAGGATGTTTATTGGTACCTAAAAGAATGATTTTTTGTTCATCAAATTGTTGTTGTTCTTTTGCGGCGCTTTCTTTTATTTTTTTCTGAATAGTGCCTTCTTTTAATTGTTTTAACAATCCTCCGTTAGCTTCAATATCTTTAAAAAGATCTAGACTATTTTCTGCAAGTTGATTTGTTAAACTTTCTATGTAGTAACTACCATCTGATGGGTTGTTAACAGCATTAAAATAGCTTTCGTTTTTTAATACTAATAATTGGTTTCGTGCTATTCTTTCTCCAAAAGTATTGTCTTTATGGTAAATTGCATCATACGGTAAATTAAAAACAGTATTAGCACCACCAAGGACAGCACTCATGCATTCTGTTGTTGTACGAAGCATGTTTGTATTATAATCGTATATAGTTTTGTTTCTTTTTGAAGGAATTGCGTTTATAACGCATATTGCAGAGATACTGTATTCTGAAGCAATACTGTCAAATAACGCTCTAAGCGCTCTTAGTTTTGCAATTTCGAAAAAATAATTTGTACCAATAGCAACATTGAAAACTACCTTTTTTATGGTTGAAACATCTACGATATTAAAATATTCATTAGCATGTAAAACAGTGTAGGCTATTTGTTGTACGTTATTTGCACCAGCGTTTTGATAGGTTGTAGCGTCTATAGTTAAACAGCCTGTATGTGCTACTGTATCTTTAATGGCTGCAAGATCTTTATCAAGATTAGAAAACCAATTACCAGTTTTTACTAATTGATGAATTGGGTCTACTTGAGTACTTATATTTTGATCAATATTTGAAATCCAGTTTTGATCTAAAAACAATAACTCTAATTGAATGTTTGTAGCGTGTAAATCAATATTATTGATTAATTCTGAAATTGATACTTCATTATTAGGAATAATAAATTTTATAGTTTCTGCGCCTTTTTCAATTGCATTTATTGCTTTTTTATTAGCTGCATCTGCGTTTTGAGCAAATATAATTTGACCAATAGACCAAGTTTGTGGTTTTATGTGTAAAGTGTTTTCTAAAGTGTCTTGATGGTAAAATGGTTTTACATTTATACCATCGTTAGTTTGCCAAACTAAAGTGTCATTATAGTCTGCTCCTTTTAAGTCTACCTGTATTTTTTGTTTCCAAGCTTTTGCAGAAACTGGTTCAAAATCTGAAAATAGTTTTTTACTCATCTTCTTTAGTTTTTAGGCTGTCTTGATATTCTATTATATAAATATCTTCATTATCTCGCTTCATGTAGTATTGTTCTCGTGCAAAGGTTTCTATGCCTTCTTCACGACTCAATTCTTCTATAGCTTTTTTGTCTTTTTGTATTTCTTTTTTGTAGTATTCTTTTTCTGCCTCTAGATCGTCAATTTCAGAATTATATTGACTGTGTATAATTAGCGAATTGGTGTCAAAAAACACCATCCATATTACAAAAACAACAAGTGTTAAAATGTATATGTTTTTTAAGTATTTCAAACTAAGCGTTCGTTAATTATTGTTTTTACTATGTCTACAGCAACCGTATTATATCTGTTATTAGGTATAATAATGTCTGCATACTCTTTCATTGGTTCTATAAATTGTTGATGCATTGGTTTTAACGTGTTTTGGTAACGTGATAATACTTCGTCTATATCACGACCACGATCTTTTATATCTCTTTTTAGTCGTCTTATTAAACGCTCGTCACTATCTGCATGAACAAATATTTTGATATCAAAATGCTCTCTAATTTCTGGATGAGAAAGGATTAAAATTCCTTCAACAATCATTACTTTACGAGGTTTTGTTACAATAACATCGCCTGTACGATTATGTTTTATAAAAGAATATACTGGTTGGTTTATTGCATTTCCAGCTCTTAATTCTTTTAAGTGTTCTTCTAAAAGTTCAAAATCTATTGATCGTGGATGGTCAAAATTAATTTTAACACGCTCGTCAAAAGATAGGTGAGTAGTGTCTTTGTAATATGAGTCTTGAGATATTACACCTACTTCACCTTCAGGTAATTCATTTAATATTTGATTAACTACTGTTGTTTTACCGCAGCCTGTTCCTCCAGCAATTCCTATAATTAGCATTGTTTTTATTTAATTTTAAGGTTCAAATTTAAGAATTTACAACCTTATTTAAGTAGTATTTTAGAAACTTCTTTACTTGTAATTAAAGTGTCACTATTGTTGCCCCAATTATTTAAAATATAGTTAGTCACATCTGCTACTTCTTGGTTATTTAAACCCATTGGAGTCATAACGTTATTGTAGGTTTTTCCGTTTACTGTAATTTTACCTTTCATACCGTTTTTTATTCCTTTGATACTAGCTTCTAAATTGTTTTCTAAATAATCAGAATTTGCTAATGGCGGATATGCGTCTTCAATCCCTTCACCATTAGCCATATGACAGTTTATGCAGAAATTTTGATACACTTTTTCTCCTTGGGCAATAGAAGATTTTAATTCTGGGCTAGCTTTTTTGTCTGAAGATTTGCAGCTTATTATTAATATTAAAGCAACTAGAATTAGTCCTGTTTTTTTCATTCTTTATTTCTTTTTAATTTTACAATACCTAAGTTTTCTATGCCAACATAGATATAACCATCTGGACCTTGTTCTACAGATCTTACACGACCTAAACCATCTAAAAGACGTTGCTCTTTAATGACTTTTCCTTTTTGAAGTGTACATAAATCTAAATACTGAAATTTAAGTGAGCCGACTAACAAACTACCTTTCCAATCTCCATATTTATCACTATTAATAAATGCCATACCAGAAGGAGCAATGGATGGATCCCAATAATGTAAAGGTTGTTGCATGCCTTCTTTTTTTGTTTGGTCTGTAATTGCTGTTCCAGAATAGTTGATACCGTAAGTAATAACTGGCCAACCGTAATTGGCACCTTTTTTAATGATATTAATCTCGTCACCACCGCGTGGTCCATGTTCATGAGACCAAATTTCGTTAGTAAAAGGGTTAATTTTCATGCCTTGAGGATTACGGTGTCCGTAGGACCAAATAGCTGTTTTAGCATTTTTAGTATCAACAAAAGGATTATCTTTAGGTATACTTCCATCGTCATTTAGTCTATAAATTTTACCGCCATCTCTAGTTAGATCTTGAGGATTGATATCTCTTTCTCCGCGCTCTCCGATGCTAAAAAATAAGTAGCCATCTTTAAAGACAATTCTAGATCCAAAATGTTGTCCTTTTGTAGTATTTGGAACAGCTTTATAAAGTATTTCTTTATTAATTAAACTGTCGTTTTTAATTTTTGCACGCATTATTGAAGTGTTTCCTCCATTTTCGTCACCATCAGAATAAGCAAAAGAAAAATAAATCCATCCGTTATTTTTATAATTAGGATGTAGCTCAATATCTAACAATCCACCTTGACCTCTTAAATATACTTTTGGTGGATTTTTAATTTCAGTCTTCTTATTGTTTTTAAAATGAATGATTCTACCATCTTTTTCATTAATTAGTATTGAGCCATCAGTAAGAAAAGTAAATCCCCATGGGTTATTTAGGTCTTTTACAATTACCTCATATGAATGTTTTATGTTTATAGGATTTTTGTCTTGTGCACAAGCAAAAAATGAGGCTATAATTACTATAATAAATGGACCGAATTTGAATTTCATTTTCATTTTTTTTTATGAATTTACAATTTAATAATAAAAAATGTTTTTAAATTGATGAAAACTACTATATTTGCACCCTCAAAACAAAATTTATGTTTTGAAAAGATAACCATTTTCGGGGTGTAGCGTAGCCCGGTTATCGCGCCGCGTTTGGGACGCGGAGGTCGCAGGTTCGAATCCTGCCACCCCGACAAAACTAAAGCCTGAATATTTATATTCAGGCTTTTTTTATTTTAAATTCCCCTTGATGTGTTTTAAAAAATAAAAAACAACATTAAAGCATCCATTAATCTTATAGATGGATCTCAAATTTATTAATTACATTATTAAATTGTTGTAGTAAATAGTCATTTCTTCTTATAAGACTAATTGATCTAGATTATATTTATTCATATTTTATTTTGTTGAAAAACGATTTAAATTTTTTTAAATGAAATCTTAAGAATATTACAACTATACTTTTTATAGTAAATTTAACATTCGGTTGAATGTATTGATATTGTTGAGTTTACGTCTTTTTATACTATAAAAAATTAAACTATCCTTTTTGACCGTTATTGTCAGAAATAATCACTATACATACTTTTGTCACTATACTTTTGATAGTTAAAAATAAAACATAACAAGAATCAATTAAAAATGAATTTAAAAGAAACACTTAACTGGAGATACACTACTAAAGAATTTGATCCAACCAAAAAAATATCTGAAGAAGATATGGATCAAGTAAAAAGCTTGTTAAGACTGAGTGCGTCAAGTGTAAACTTACAACCTTGGCATTTTATTATTGCTGAAACTGAAGAAGGAAAAGCACGTATAGCAAAAGGAACACAAGGTTTTTTCCATTTTAACGAACCTAAAGTAACTAATGCTTCAGCTGTTGTGCTTTTTTGTGCAAAAACAGATGCAGACGAAGACTATTACAAACATATTGCAGATGTAGATGATAAAAATGGACGTTTTCCAAATGAAGACATAAAAAATGGATTTATAGGTGCTGTTAAAACATTTGCAGACATACATAAATATGATTTAAAAGATTTAAATCATTGGATGGAAAAGCAAGTATATCTTAACATAGGTAGCTTTTTGTTGGGTCTTGCGAGTTTAGGAATTGATGCTACACCTATGGAAGGAATTGATGTAAAAGCTTTAGATGAAGAATTTGGTTTAAGAGAAAAAGGCTTCACAGCTTTAGTTGCCGTTTCTATAGGTTACAGAGCAGAATCTGATTTTAACTCTACAGATAAAACACCAAAATCGAGATTGCCAGAAAGCGAAATTTTTACTGAAATATAATTTCTAAAACGTTTAAGCTAAATGTTAGTTGTAAAATATAATTAGTTTTTAATAATGTGTATTAAAAAATCGCTAAAAGATGTTCAACTTGATAGTTCAGCAGTAAAAAAGTAAAATAGTTTTAGAAAGACTTTAGTCTCAATAAGCCAAATAATTATGAAGAATAAAATAATCGGTTCTATAACATTACTTATAGTTTGTTTTATAGGAGTTGAAGCAAGCGCACAAGTAACAACCATAGATTCTGTAGCCACATCAAAAGTGCAACATTTCAATTTTGATGAAATGGAATCAGAAACTATTGGTAAAGGCATAAAACGCAAGTGGTTTCACGGTGAAAAAGGACAAATGACCATTTTTAATCTTGAAAAAGGCGCGCATATTCCTTGGCACCAACACCCAAATGAACAGATAACATATATTATGTCTGGTAAGGTAAAAATTAAAACCATAATTGATGGCAAAGAAACCTTTGTAGAAGTAGGGGCAGGAGAAGTTATTGTATTCCCAGAAAATGTACCACATGAATTTTGGGCGTTAGAAGAAACGGTAGATTTAGATGTGCATGTGCCTGTTCGTCAAGATTGGCTAAGCAAAGAATTACCAGCATATCTTAAGAAAACAAAAGAAAAATAATAATTTTTAAAACGAAATATTTTCGTTTTTAATCAATAAAACAAAAACTATGAAATCAATCACAACAACATTAGTAACGCTGTTATTAAGTGTTACGGCTTTTGCCCAAACACCAACAACAGATTTTAGAAAATCTAAAAATGAAGTCGTTACTGCAGACAATGTAGAATGGGGATGGTTAAATCCTTTAAGAGGCGATAAAAGTCCTGCTGCAGGAAAACTTTGGGGAGACCGTACAAAAAATGAACCTGCAGGTTTTTTAGTAAAATTTAAAAAAGGGTTTTCATCACCACCACATATTCACAACATCACCTATCGTGGTGTCGTAATTAAAGGTTTGTTGCATAATGATGATGAAAATGCCGAAAAACAATGGTTGCCAGCTGGTTCATATTGGCAACAACCTGCTGGTGAAGCACATATTACAGCTGCTGATGCCGAAGATAATATGGCGTTTTTAGATATTCAAGAAGGACCATATTTGGTAAAACCAACATCAGAAGCGTTTGATAATGGCGAAAAACCAGTAAACGTTGATAAAACCAATTTAGTTTGGTTAAATGCTAATGATATTGAATGGGTTTCAGAAAAAAGTAATGTGGAAACTGCTTTTTTATGGGGAAGTCACGAAAAAAATCAACTGCGTGCTACTCTTTTAAAATTACCAGCTGGTTTCAAGGGTAAAATTAAAAACTTAAGTCCAAACTTTAGAGCTGTGGTTATTTCTGGTAAAGTAACGCATCAATTTTCTAAAAAAGATGACGAAAATGTGTTGGAACCAGGTTCTTATTTTGGCGCAGAAGAAAAAGCTTCACCACGTTTAAGTACAGATACAGAAACGGTTATTTACATCCGTTCTAATGGTAAATTCAAAATAAAATAACAATGAAATTCTTTAAAAATATGCTTGTTTGTTTTAGTTTATTTCAATTAAATACCCAAGCTCAAGAAGCAGAAGTATTTGCCACTACAAATCAGGCAGTTGGTAACATTACATTTACTAACAATGGCGATTTAGTTTATAGCCATCATCCATTTTTTGCACCCGAAAATCGTGTGATGATTATGGATGCAAAAACCAAAGAAAGCAAACCGTTTCCAAATAAAGCGTGGAATTTACCAAGAGACACAGACGACAATTATTTAAGTAATGTGTTGGGAATCCGTAATGACGAAAATGGCATTATCTGGATGATAGATATGGCACAACGTAATAACGTAACACCTAAAATTGTGGGTTGGAATACAAAAATCAATAGTTTAGAGCGTATTTATTACTTGCCAAAATCGTCAGTTCCAAAGATTGCACAGCCCAACGATATGGTCGTAGATACCAAACACGGTTATTTCATTATTGCAGACGAAGGTATTGGTAATGGTGGCGATGGAAGTCAAGCTGCTTTCATTATTGTAAATATGAAAACTGGAAAAACACGTCGCATTTTGGAAGGAACACGAACCACAAAACCAGAAAATACACCAACGGTTATTAATGGTAAACATTTGGCAGTAAATGGAAACAATTTATTGGTTGGTAATGATGGAATTACTGCCGATAAAGATTTTGAATATATTTATTACGGTCCATTAAACGGAACAAAAATCTACAGAATTAAAACTTCAGATTTAGTAAATGAAGCTTATACTGATGCCGATTTAGATACTAAAATTGAAACCTATTCTAAAAAACCTAACAATGGCGGAATGAGTATTGATATGGATGGAAACATTTATCTAACAGCGCTTGAAACGCAAAGTGTAGCAGTGGTTTCTGCAAAAGATAAAAGTGTAAAAACCATTGCAAAACATAAAAATATGGTTTGGCCAGATGGTGTAAGTTACAATCATGTCGATGGTTATATGTACGTTTCTGCAGCACAGGTTAATAATGGCGCTGTTTTTAACAATGGAAAGGATAAATCATCTACACCGTTTTATATTTTTAGGTTTAAACCTATTGTAAATGGAGTTCCTTACAGATAGATTTTAAGTTTAGTTTGATTAATAGCAAAAAAAGCCACGATTTATATTTTATAAGGTGTGGCTTTTTCATTTTTTAGAAGGTTTAATTAATTATAATTATGGCAAGAACGATTTTAGAAAATATTGTTATACAACAGTACAAAGACCAAACGTTTTTTTCGTTTTGCGAATATACCAGCATTCGTTTTTTCGAGATTTTATATTTTGAATCGGGTAGTGGACGCATTAAAATAAACGGAAATACGGTTAATTATTCACCAAATAGCATTTTTGTATTTGTTCCAGATGATTTTTATATCCTTGAACCCGAAACGGCTACAAGTACCATTGCCATTAAGTTTTTAAAGAGTTTCTTTAGAAATACCAACTCACAAAATCAAGAATTACCCGTAAACGATTGGTTTCGTAAAATTGAAGAAATTTTGAATAGCGAAAGCCATCAACTACGCGAAATGCAGTTTGAAACAACTTCAGACAGGTCGCATTTAGTGTCTTTAGTCAATATGGTAGCTACGGAATATTTAAATACCCAAACTCACGATATTTTCATTATTCAAAATTCATTGTCTGTAATTCTTCATTTAATTGCGCGTAATATTCAGTATTTGAATACTTCAACAGTAAAAGAAATCAAATCTTCAAAAATTCAGCAAATCATTAACTATATTCATTCTAACATTTATAATTCGGAATTACTAACTACTAAAAGTTTAGCCAATGAATTTCATATGGCTGATAATTACATTAGTGAATATTTTAAAAAACATACCGATGTTTCTCTTAAAAAGTATATCATTAACTACAAATTAAAGTTGGTAGAAACCCGCTTAAAGTACACTGATGCACAAGATTCTGAAATTGCATTAGAACTTGGTTTTACTGATTCTAGTCATTTAAATAAAACCTTTAAAACCTATAAAGGCATCAGTTTAAGTGTGTATAAAGCTAGTTTAGTCTAGTTTTTTACTAGAAACCTTATTTTTTACCAAAACCACATTGTTTTCTACCAAAAAATAGCTTCTTATCAGGAATACTTTTGTGGTGTAAATAAGTAACAATAAAAATTTATCATGAAAACAATAGAACATACAAACGCACTTAAAGAAGCGCTTGCTTTAGAAGTGCCATCAAGAGAATTATCATTAAGACGAGATCCATCAGTTTCAAAATTTTGGAACGATAACAGTGAATTATTAGAAGCTGCTTGGGCGGAATGGGAACTAGAAAACAAAGACAATTTACTGTTACCAAATGAATCTTTACTTGATCCAAAATTACGTAAAGCCATTAACGATGCTTGGGAAAACCCAGAAAAAGAAGTTGCTGTAGCCGATTTATGGGAAGAAATTATTCCCGGTGTGTACGAAACACAGTTTTTCGATTTAGAACGTTTAGCCGATTTTAGAACGTATTTAGAAGATGTGGTTAATTCCGGAATTCCAAAACGTGCACCTTACGGTATTCAATTAAACCGTTACGGAATGATGTTAGACCCACGTTCTGAAGGGCATTTGGCAGCACCAAGTTTTCAAGCATTTTATAACGCTATTATGGACCGTTATATGCGTCCCATTTCTCGATTGTTATTAGGAACTTACGGTTACGATAATCAGACATTCGGATTTTCAATACAGTACAATCCAGATAAAGACAAAGATTTGCATGCGCATACCGATGCTTCATCAGCAACTTTAAATATCAATACTAATTTACCTGATGAAGAATTTACGGGTTCTATAGTAGACTTCTATGATAAAGCTTCTGGTAAAACGGTACAAACCAAGTTTCAACCAGGTAAAGCCATCATTCACAGAGGTAATGTACCACACGCCACACATCCAATTGAAAGCGGGCAACGTAGTAATTTAGTAGTTTGGCTGTATGGCGATAATATGCAAATACCACGTGGAAGTACGAGTAGCTATGGGAACATAAGCAGTAGTTCAATTAAAGATGTGGCATTAGAAAGTGTTACAGCACGCCAACGCTGGAGTTTACCTGATGGACCCAAAGATACTGTTGCGCCATTTTAAATGGACAAAATACAATAGATAAAAATAAAGGAACGTCAGTTCGAGTAATTTTTCTATAGAACAATTTCTGAAAAAAATAATATAGATAACTTCTCTCGAACCGACATTTCATCAAAAATATAAAACACAATGAAAACCATATTAATTACAGGAAGTACAGACGGAATAGGGAAACTAACCGCATTAAAATTAGCCAAAGAAGGACACGAAATATATCTTCACGGTAGAAGTGAAGACAAATTAAATGCAGTAATAGGCGAGCTAAAAGAAGCTTCAAACAACAAAAACATAAAAGGTTTTATAGCCGATTTTTCAGATTTAAATGCTGTGAGACAAATGGCCAAACAAATTAATAAGGATGTTTATAAATTAGATATTCTTATTAATAACGCTGGTATATACAAAACAGCCACAAACAAAACCAAAGACGGTTTAGATATTAGAATGGCAGTTAATTATCTGGCGCCTTTCATCTTAACAGAAAACATTATTTCGGTTTTAGAAAAAGGTTCAGAACCTAGAATTGTTAATTTAAGTTCGGCAGCACAATCTAGTGTTCAAAAAGGTGTTCTTTCGGGTGATGCTACAGTAAACGCAAGTGAAAGTTATGCGCAAAGTAAGTTGGCTTTAACGATGTGGTCGTTCAGCTTTGCAAAACAACATCCAAATATTACCACTATTGCAGTAAATCCAGGATCGTTATTAAATACCAAAATGGCAAACGAAGCTTACGGGCAGCATTGGTCGCCTGCAGAAAAAGGTGTAGACATTCTTTACGACTTAGCAGTGTCAGAACGTCATAAAAGCCAATCAGGCACATATTTTGACAATGACAGAGGAAGTTACAATAATGCGCATCCTGATGCGTATGCTGAAGACAAAGTGAAATTATTAGTAACTTTAACTGAAGAAATTACAAGTCAATAGTTTTTTTAATAAACCTAAACCAGCCAATGAAAAAAGTACTCATTCTTTTCGCACATCCCAAATTTGAAAAATCAAGAGTCAATGCTACGCTTATCGACCGATTAAAAGATAAGGCGCACGTAACATTTCACGATTTGTATGAGCATTATCCTAACTTTCATATTAATGTGCAACAAGAACAAGAGTTACTACTTCAACACGATATTGTTATTTGGCATCATCCGTTGTATTGGTACAGTAGTCCAGCCATTTTAAAGCAATGGAAAGATTTAGTTCTAGAGTTTAATTGGGCATACGGTCCACACGGAAAAGTACTGAAAAATAAAACCGTTTTTAATGTTATTACTACTGGAGGATCTCGCGAAGTGTATTGTACAGAAGGCTATAATACCTATACAATAAATGAATTTTTAAGACCTTTTGAACAAACTGCTACATTGTGTGGAATGAACTATTTTCCACCTTTTGCTGTTATGGGTACGCATCATTTATCTGATGTTGATTTACTTAATTATGCCAACAAATATGAACAATTAATTGATTTGTTGCAAGGCGATTTTAATGCAACGCAGCTATCCAATTGTTCTTTTCTTAACGATTTAGAAATTTTAAACGCGTAACGTATGTCTGGAAGTTTATTATTTGAAGCGATTGTTTTTCTTGCTGGTGCCATTATTTGTGTATCAATAGCTAAACGATTGGGTTTAAGTTCGGTAATTGGATATTTATTAGCAGGTGTACTCATTGGTCCTTATGTGTTCGGGTTTATTGGTGAAGAAGGTGAAGATATTTTACACTTTGCAGAGTTTGGCGTTGTAGTAATGCTGTTTTTAATTGGTCTAGAAATTGAACCAAAAAATTTCTGGAACATGCGAAAATCCATACTTGGTATGGGTGGAATACAAGTGGCATTAACAGTAGGTCTAACTTATGTGTTCTTTGTATTTTTAGGTTACGAATGGCAGGTTGCACTCGCTATTGGTATGGCTGTAGCACTGTCATCAACCGCAATTGCTTTGCAAACTATAAAGGAAAAAGGATTAATGAATACCACCTTTGGTTCAAGCTCGTTTTCCATCTTATTATTCCAAGATATCATCGTCATATTTATGATTGGTGCTTTACCATTATTAAGTAATTCTTCGGAACATACGAGTAATGAAGCATCACATTCTACATCAAGTTTAATTGAAAGTTTACCTATAGGATTACAAACTTTAGCCATTATTTTATCTGTTGTTGTTATTGTATTGGCTGGTCGTTTTGTAGTGATACCTATGTTGCGCAAAGTAGCTAAAACAGGTGTTAGAGAATTGTTGATTGCTGCTGCATTTTTAATTGTTTTCGGGATTTCATATTTAATGGAATTTGTAGGCTTAAGCCCTGCATTAGGTGCCTTTTTAGGTGGTGTGGTTTTATCTACAAGCGAGTTTAAACACGAGTTAGAAAGCACGCTAGAACCGTTTAAAAACCTTCTACTCGGTCTCTTTTTTATGGCAGTTGGTGCCTCTATTAATTTTGTGGTGATTGCGAATAGCCCGTTAACAATTGGCGGTATTTTACTCGCTATTGTTGCCATAAAAGCGTTGGTATTATTTATTACAGGGCGTATTTTCAAATTAAAACTCGATCAAAATGTATTGTTAACCTTTAGTTTAGCTCAAGTAGGTGAGTTTGCATTTGTATTGTTATCGTTCGCCTTTCAGCTTAATATTTTAGAGCAAGAACAAATGGATATGATGCTAGTAATAACTGCAGTATCTATGTCGTTAACACCAATTTTAGCAGTAATCAATGAGCGGTTAATTCTTCCAAAAGTAGGTACTAAAGAATCTATAAAACGACCAATGGATCATATCGCTAAATCGCAAAAAGTAATATTAGTTGGTTTTGGACATTTTGGTAGTACGGTTGGCAGATTTTTGCGTTCTCATGGCGTAGAAGCCACCATTTTAGATTTCGATTCTAACCGTGTCGATTTCCTTCGTAAAATGGGATTTGAAGTGTATTATGGTGATGCCACACGCGAAGATTTGTTAGAATCCGCAGGAATTGCAGAAGCTAAATTGCTTATTTGTGCCACAAACAAAGTTTCTGTAGCCAAAGCCATCAGTAAAATTATAAAAGAAAAATATCCGCATGTTGAGATGTTGGTTCGTACTAAAAACCGTTACGACGCTTACGAGTTATTAAATCTTGATGTAACTAATATTTACCGTGAAACTTTAGATACATCTTTAGCGTTGGCGAGTGATGCACTTAATAAACTAGGCTTTAGAAAATATACTTTAAACCGTCAAGTACAGAATTTTATTAAGTATGATGAAGCTAGTTTAAGGCGGTTAGCTTCTGAACCTAAGCGGGAAGAAGACTATGTGTTTATGGCGAGAAAAGAAATAGAACAGCAAGAAAAATTGCTTGAAGATGACTTTAAACGAGGCATTGTAGCCTACGATAATCATTGGGATAGCGAACATATTAGAAAGCAATTAGAAAAATCTAGTGAAGCGTAAACTTTTAAAATTTTTAAAACGAATGGTGTTAAGCATCGTAATAGTTGTTGCTGCAATCGCATTGGTTGTGGTGTTATTTTTACAATTTAGTCCTCAATTTGGCGGAAAATCATCTAAAGAAGCAATTGAAAGTTATAAAACTTCAAAAAATTATAAGGATGGTGTATTTAAAAACACCAAAGATGTTAAACTCGATATGAGTTTAAAAGATATGGGTAAAGCGTTAATGGGCTTTTTTAAAAGTCAGCCAAATACAAAACCAGAACACGATTTACCTTCAATAAAAATTGATTCTTTAAATATTGCTAATTACAAAGGTGATACACGGTTAGTTTGGTTTGGGCATTCAACATTTTTACTGCAAACTCAAGGTAAAACTATTTTGATAGACCCGATGTTAAGCAGTGTTCCTGCGCCACATCCAACTTTAGGAAGTAAGCGTTTTTCTGAAGAATTGCCAATTACAATTGGACAATTACCAAAAATTGATGCCGTACTAATTTCTCACGATCATTACGATCATTTAGATTACGAATCGATAAAGGCTTTAAAAGATAAAGTTGGTCACTTTTATATGCCACTTGGCGTTGGTGCACATTTACTTGAATGGAACGTTGATAAAAACAAAATTACAGAACTCGACTGGTGGCAAGAAACCACGTTTAATGATTTAAAATTTGTATGTACACCAGCGCAACATTTTTCTGGTCGCGGATTATCCGATAGGGCAAAAACATTATGGTCGTCGTGGGTAATTCAATCCAAAAATGACAATATTTTCTTTAGTGGCGATAGTGGTTATGCAGATCATTTTAAAGAAATAGGCGAGAAGTACGGTCCGTTTGACTTCGCCATGATAGAATGCGGTCAGTACAACAAAATGTGGCCAGACATACATATGTTTCCTGAAGAAACGGTACAAGCCGGAATTGATGTAAATGCGAAAAAAGTAATGCCAATACATTGGGGCGCATTTAAACTTGCAATGCATTCATGGACAGATCCTGTAGAGCGATTTACAGCAACAGCAAAAACAAAAAAATTAAATGTGGTAACACCTAAAATTGGTGAAGAAATATATATTAAAGATAGCAGTTTTACAACAAAAAATTGGTGGAAATAATTGATGCCAAAAGATATCCCAAATATTGAGTTTAATACAAAAAAACCAAATAATTCTGGTATAGAGATTCTTACCATTGAAAGTTTAGCCACTCGTAGAGATTTGGTTAAAGACCATCACCCAGAAAAAGCACATCAAGTCCCTTTTTATATGATTGTGTACTATACCGAAGGCGAAAGTAAGCAACTAGCAGAGTTTGTTTAATTTTAAATCAGTATCTTAAGAAAGAATTAGGTTACAGCGCAAAACAGTTAAAAATTAAACCGTTTTGGAATCCGTTAAAAAAAGGATTAGAATAATGACATTAAGCACAAAATATCAGCAAATACGTCAAGAAACACTCTCATTTTGCAAGCATTTAACTATTGAAGATTTTTCAATTCAAGTGGTACAATTTGCAAGTCCAGCAAAATGGCATTTAGCACATACTACTTGGTTTTTTGAAACATTTATTCTAAAAACATACAGTAAAAATTATAAGGTGTTTAATGATGATTTCAACTTTTTGTTCAATAGTTATTACAATAATGTTGGCTCTCGTATTTTGCAAGCCAACAGAGGCAATATGTCTAGACCAAGTATTGATAAAGTGTTTGAATACAGAAGTTATGTAGATAAACACATGATGACACTTTTAAACGCTACAACCAATAAAAGACTGTTAGACTTGGTTACGCTTGGTTTAAATCATGAGCAACAACATCAAGAACTTTTGTTAACCGATGTTAAATACATGCTGGGTCATAATCCGTTATTTCCTGTGTTTAATTCCGACTATAATTTAGTGAAAGATTACAATACAGATAACGCGTTAGTAACCATAAAATCTGGGAATTATACCATTGGTTATCAAGGTGATGATTTTTGTTATGATAATGAATTAGGCGTGCATCAAGTACACTTAAATGATTTTGAAATACATACCCATTTGGTGACAAATGGTGAGTATTTAGAATTTATGAATTCTGGTGCGTATTCAGATTTTAATCTTTGGTTAGATGAAGGTTGGACATGGTTAAACCAAAACAACATTAAAGCACCTTTATATTGGCATAAAAAAGATGATGAATGGTACCAATATACCTTAGCTGGATTGCAAAAGGTAGATCCGTTAGCACTAGTAAGTCATGTTAGTTTTTTTGAAGCGCAAGCGTTTGCAGAATGGAAAGGTATGCGATTGCCTACAGAATTTGAATGGGAAATTGCATCACGAAAATTTGATTGGGGAAAACGCTGGGAATGGACAAATAGCGCTTATTTACCATACCCAAACTTTGTAAAAGAAAATGGGGCAGTAGGTGAGTATAACGGAAAATTTATGAGCAGTAAAATGGTGTTAAGAGGTGCTTCTGTTGCAACGTCTAAAAACCATAGCAGACCAACGTATCGCAATTTTTTTAATCCAGCACAACGCTGGCAATACACAGGAATTAGACTTGTAAAATAGATGACAAATACATTTAAAGAAGACGTTAGGAAAGGTTTAGAGCAACCTCTTAAAACATTGCCTTCAAAATACTTTTATGATAAAAAAGGCGATGCGCTTTTTGTAGAAATAATGAACTTGCCAGAGTACTATTTAACACGATGCGAGTTAGAAATTTTTCAAAACAAAACAAACGCTTTAATTGAGGCTTTGCAGTTAAAAACCAATAGCCATTTTGAACTTATTGAACTTGGTGCTGGCGATGGGTTAAAAACCAAACATTTGCTTAAAGCTTTGATAGATCAGCATTTTAATTTTGAATATATACCTATAGATATTTCGGCAAATGCATTACAGTTATTACAAAAGGATTTAAATAAAACTTTACCAAATGTAGCTGTAACACCAAAACAAGGTGATTATTTTGAGGTTTTAGCATCATTAAAACACAATAATAAACCAAAGGTTATTTTGTTTTTAGGTTCTAATATTGGCAATATGGATGATGTAATAGCGCAACAATTCATTTATAATTTAAGTGCTAACCTTCAAAAAAATGATATGCTTTTATTGGGTGTAGATTTAATAAAATCTGAAGATATCGTATTACCAGCTTATAACGATTCTAAAGGCATTACAGCACAATTCAATTTAAATATTTTAGAGCGAATTAACAACGAGTTAGAAGCCAATTTTAATTTAGATAATTTTGAACATCTTCCAAAATATGATGCCGTTAAAGGTATTGCTGAAAGCTATATTTTAAGCACAAAAGCGCAAACAGTAAGCATTAAAGCTATGAATGCTACGTTTGATTTTGATGAAGGTGAAAAAATTCATACTGAAATTTCAAGAAAGTATAATGATAAATTAATTCATAGTGTTATTGCAAATACCGATTTTACAATAGAAGATAAAATTTTAGACAGCAAAGCTTATTTTGCAGATTATATCTTAAAACGCCATTAGTTATGAGTGATAATACACTAGTAGTTTTAGGATTAGGAAGTCGGTCTACAGCCTTTTATTTACAAGCACTTAATAAAGAATATAATGCCAAGTTTGGTGGTTATAGTACCTGTCCGTTGGTTCTGTATAACGTTAACTTTCATGCAATAAACACATTACTTCCTAAACCTTCAAAAGCTCTAAAAGACGTATTACAACCATCATTTTCAGCCATCCAATCATTTAAAACTTCACATGTATTAATTCCTAATATTACACTTCATGAAACGCTAGATGAGATGTTAATTCCACAACAAATTATTCATCCTATTCATTTAACAATAAATGCTATTAAGGCTAAACAATTAAATAAAGTTGTAGTGTTTGGTTCTATATATACCATGTCTTCAAATTATATAAAAGACGCTTTAAATGCTCATAATATAGATGTTTTAGTACCTAATGCATCAGAAATGAAGCTTATTGATACTGTAAGACAAGCTATTTACAATCATACCGAAACCGATGATTTAATGGATTCATACTTCAATTTATGTAATACATACGCATTAAAACACACCATTGTTTTGGCGTGTACAGAACTATCAATTATTAAACCTAAAAACGATACAATACTTGATATGGCGCAATTGCAAATTGAAAGTGCAATAAATTTGCTATAGAAGTAGGTTTAATATTTGACATTTTTAGGAACATATTTATCTATATTAAAGATGGTGAAACACGAAATTCTGCCGGAAAAAAGCAAGTGTACTTACACTAGTAGAGCAGCTTAAGCAATAGCTTACACCTAATTGCTTATCGAAGAAAAACATAATAAAATTACTTATAAATTAACAGACGAAGCCATTACACAAGGAAAACTTGCTAATTATATTAATAGAGTATATGGCATAAGTTTACGTTAAATATTTATAAGGTAATTATTCCTATCTACTGTCTAGGAGTGAACAAATAAGCTAATGATCTTGTTAAAATTATATAGCCAGTTAAAGATTGGATGTATTATTTATACAAAAAACACTGATACGTCAGGAAATAAACCATTTTGGTTTCAAGTTAATCAATAGAGATTTGAGTATCTGTAGGCTTTGTAACAGAAATAAATTTAGTAAGTAAAAACAAAGCGACTATATGACTTATTACAATAAGAGTTGTAAATATCTTGTCATAATGTAAAAATTCATTAATCAAACTAAAAAACATTTGAAAGAAATAAGAAATACCTGCAATTAGTAAAATTAGTCCATTTTGGTATAATTGACTTAAATAAATAAGAGCTATAACTATAAAAAAAGCTGCAAAAAAAGACATTGTACAAAACGCAAAAAATACTTGGTTGTTGGGTAATGTTTCAATTAATAATCGAAGTACATAAAAAAACACATAAGCCACAAGCGCAACACTAATTAAAACAGAAGGCGTTAAAATTTTTTTTATTTTCTGCTCATGTAAATAGCGTTTTAAAACAGCTAGATTACATAATAAAAACAATCCATTTAAAAGGGTTATATATATAAAATTGGTTTTAAAATCAGAAAAAATCAATACATCAGCAATTATAACACAAACTAAACTTAGTGCATAAAGCATGTGTGTTTTAGTGTTTTTAACAGAAATATATTTAATTAATAAACATATAACTGTTAAGGGTAAAGTGTAAATTAAAGAGTCTTTTTCTTTAAATAGACTTAAAAAAATAGAGGCCATAAAACAAACTATTATAAATACATTTATAATAGATATTTTGTTTAATATCTTTTGATTTAAAAAGCTCAAGGTTTTATATGTTAATGAAAATAATTTTTCCTAAACAATTTATTAAAGTCTACATTCATGTAAGTTACTAATGTTATTTAAAAAGATTAAGGTTTTCTTAAATAATTTTGCATAGAAACATTCTAAATTGCTATAGATTAAAGTGTTAAAACTTTTTTGCAATCTAATTAAAGTTAAAATGTAAGATCTCTTAAGCATGTTATAGTGTTTAGAATATGCAACTAAAATGATTATTTTTAACTAACTTCTAGAATAATTAATAAATAACGTTTAAGCGTATAATATTAAAAATACACCAAGTAAAATCCCAAAAAGAGGTACTAGTTTTTTTCGCTTATTTTGTTCTTTAAAAATGATGCCTCCTACCAAAACAGCAATCAAAATTTGACTTCGTTTTATTGCCGATAGAAGCATAATTAATGCTTCTGGATCTTGTAGAGCTTTAAAATAGAAATAATCTGCAGCTTGAAGTAACACACCAACAGCTATAATGCTCCATCTAAATTTAAAAGCAGCTCGTTTATGCTTGTAAGGAAACCAAGTTATGCTTAAAATTAGTATTAAAATAATTATGGTGTAAAAACTAAACCAAAATTGTAATGTTTGTGGATTTAAATTTAAACTCTGAATTAAAAATTTATCATATAAACCGCTACTAGCACCTAAAAATGTGGCACCAATAATAGCGAAAATGTATTTATTTTTCTTAAAAACAATACCTTCCTTTTTTCCTATTTTAGAATAAAGAAGTACCGAAAAAATGATAAGAAAAAAACCAACCCATTGATAAGCATTAGGTGCTTCTTTATATATAAAAATAGCACCAATAAATGTGAAAAAAGGACCAGCAGACCTAATTGGTGTGACAATAGTAATGGGTAAATGTTTTAAAGCTTGATAGGCTAGAAGCCATGATCCAGCCATTATTAAAGACTTTATTATTATAAACCCGTGTTGAGACCAAGATATATTTTGAAAATTATAGCCATGTTGCTGTGCATACTCTGGATAAAAAATAGATAATACATAGAAAGAAGCTATAAATATAAACCCGCTAACCACAGTTCCTAGTAATACAGGGAAAGATTCGTTACCACGTACCGCATGTTTTTTACATAAGTTGTGTAAACCTAAAAAAAGTGCTGCTAAAAGCCCTAAATACATCCACATAATGGGCGCGAATATAAGTTTTTACACTGTTTAAATCTTTTTTTGAAAATGTTTTTTAACTTTTTATACTAGAAAACATTCGCGAGTTTTCTTTTTTAAGAAATATTCAGGAACAAATCATTATGATTTGGATGTAAATTGTGTAATTACAGAATGAATAATTTTTATAAAAAGGTTAAAAAGGCTTGTATCTGACTTAGTTCTGATTGCAAATTATGTTTGTTTTAAATTACAATATGACCCTGACCTTTAAATCTTTCATAAAGACTAGGATAATTTGATTTAAATGTATCCTTTATAAATTCTAAAGGGACATCTTCAAAATGACCATAATCTTCAATGTAGGTCATAAATTTATGATCGTCTTTATTGTATTCTTGCAACACAGCATCTTCGGTACCATTAAAATCTAAAACATCTACATTGTAAATAGTACATAGTTCTTTATTAAACGCAGGCGAACATTTAACCCATTTGCCATTATAAAATACATCTACCAAACCATGAGGTGCCAGCTCGTTAGTGCCAATCACTTTTTCTAAACGTTCTGTAGCAATGTGGTTAGATACTTTAGCTAAATGTAACCTTGCAGGAATATTAAAGGCGCGTAAACAAGCAATGTATAAAATGGCTTTATCTATGCAATGTCCATCTGGTTTTTTTGCAATATTACTAGCTTTAAAATGTACTTTTGTTAAACCAATATTAAAAGGTAAATAACGCCAACCATCTCTAACCTTTAGATACAATTGTTCTATAATATCTTGCTGAGAAGTTAAATGTTCGACGTTTTTTATAATATCTTTTATGACAGAACTGTCGTAGTCGTAATAATATGTTTTTTCGGTGTAATCCATATTACAAATTTATAACATTTCGCCTCTTGCAGGATAACCTGAAGACACAATATAATCTACAGCCTTTACAAATGACGGTAAATAAGGTCTTCCCCAAGGATTACTATTTATAGCAGAATAATAGACTTTATTGTTATTGTCTATTAAAAATAGTCCTGGTTCACTAAATGTGTCTGGTTCACCGTCTTTTACAGCTTTACTTAAATATAATCCCCAGTTTTTAGCTGTTTCTAAATCTAAGTTATAACCTAATTGTAATTCTGATAGTTCCCATTTTTGACGTGATAAGCGTGCTCTAGACTCAGAATCCATACTTACAGCAATAACGTTAACGCCTCTTTCTTTAAATTCTGGTAATAACTCTTCTAATTGTTGTAAATATTTTTTGCACAATGGGCAATGTAAACCTCTATAAAAAACCACTAAAGTGAAATTTTCTGGTTGCTGATTGTTAATCTGCCATTCGTTACCATCTAATACCGGAAAAGTTAAATTTGGTGCTGCGTGCTTTGGTGTTGGTCTGTTCATTTTATAGTTTTTTTATTTAAAGAGAGAGCTCTTTAATGGATTATAGTTTTTGAATTAGTTCTTCATTTATATGTTTTTCAAATCTTGCAAAGTCATTTTCAATATCTGGATTTTTCATCACATCGTAAGCAAAAAATGTTTTTAAAGGCTCTAAACCAAACCATTTAAAGTTGAGATGCATTGGTAATAACAAGTCGTCTTCACTTTTACCAGCAAAAAAAGGCTCGTCAGGATTGTTAAAAGCCTCTTTAGGCGCATTTGCAGTTACAGACATCATATATTTGCCTTTTAACAAACCACCTAAACCATAATTCTTTTTTGGTGCTTCAGAAGTACGACCATCACCTTGCGATAGTTTTCCCATCATTCCTGCGGTAAATACATCATCCATATATTTTTTAAACGACCACGTAATGCCCATCCAGTTTAAGGGCGTTTGTAAAAATACCACATCTGCCCAAAGAAATTTTTCTACTTCCTCATCTACATTGTATTCATTTTGAGTTACGGTAGTTTTGATATTTAAGTTAGCCTCTTTTAATTGAGCTGATAGTTTTTCAACAAAAGATTGATTTAATTTTCCTTCTGCAAAGGGATAATATTGATGACCATTAATAATTAAAATATTTTTCATTTTTATAAAATTTTAAATTAGTATTGCAAAGAAACTAATAATAGTTTATTTTTGAAACTAATATAAAATAAACCACATTATAAAGTGGTTACAAAACGGTAACTAATGGGAAGAAAGGTCATTGATAATCCAAATGTATGTTCTTTAGTTCATGCCATGAATGTTATAGGAAATAAGTGGAAACCGATTTTAATTTACTTATTAGCTAACGGAAGTTTACGCTTTGGTAAGTTGTTAATGTTTACACCTACCATATCAAAAAAAGTATTGACAGAACAATTACGAGAGCTTGAAGAAGATGGGATTATTATTAGAAAAAAATATGCCGAAATACCACCACGTGTAGAATATTCTTTATCTGAAAAAGGCAAAGCTTTACTACCAATTCTTAAAAGTTTGAGCCAATGGACTCAAGACAGCTATAATGAAATAGAGTTTGAGGCATGCAGAATTGTAACTTTATAATTTCTATTTTTGCAGCATGCAAGACAAATACCAACTCTTAAAACAACATTTTGAAGAAATTGTAACACTTACTGATGAAGAGTGGAATTTTATTGCACCTCATTTTGAACATAAAAAACTTAAAAAACATCAGTTTTTAATTCAAACAGGACAACCTGTAGATTGTGAATTTTGGATTATCAACGGACTAATAAAATCTTATGCTGTAGATGAAAAAGGTAGCGAGCACATTCTTCAGTTTGCTATGGAAGACTATTGGGTTAGCGACTATTATGCATTTCAGCATCAAATACCTGCCACAATTTTTGTAGATTGTATTGAAGATTCTGAGTTTTTCTGTTTGTCTTTAGAAAGTCGTGAAACCATTTGTCAAAAAATTCCTGCTATGGCAAATTTCTTCCGAATAAAATCTAATTACGGATTTATCGGTTTGCAGCAACGTATCCTGTCTTTATTAACACAAACTGCCGAAGAACGTTACGACGCTTTATTATTTAAACTTCCAAAATTAGTACAGCGCGTACCTAAAAAACTGATTGCAGCCTATTTAGGTGTATCTAGAGAAACCTTAAGCCGTTTTAAAGGTTAAAAAAGTGATATACATCACATTTTTTTGTTGCGATACATCACTTTAAAATCGTGACATACATCCTCGCACAAGTAGTGCTTTTCATTGAATTTTGTACCAGAATTTTAAAACAAAAAACAAAACAATGAAAACAAAATTTTATTTCTCAGCAATCGCTTTGCTTTTTAGCATTGCCTTAATAGCACAAACACAACAAGACAAACCAAGCGTATTAATGGTGCTATCTAGTCATCAAGAATTAGGTGATACAGGTAAAGACACTGGTTATTATTTAAGTGAAGTTACCCATGCTTACGAGGTTTTTGAAGCTAATAATTATGAAATAACCTTAGTAAGTCCAGAAGGCGGCAATCCACCAGTAGATGGTTTCGATCTTAAAGATGAAGTGAATAATAAATATTGGAATGATTCAACATTTCAGAATAAACTTCAAAACACATTAAAAGTTTCAAAAGTAAAAGCTAAAGATTACGATGCCATTTATTATGCTGGCGGACATGGCACAATGTGGGATTTTCCAAACAATAAAAAGCTAGCAAAAATTGCTGCAAAAATTTATGAAAACGACGGTGTTGTAGCAGCTGTTTGTCATGGTCCTTCGGCTTTAGTAAATATTAAATTATCTAATGGTAATTATTTAGTTGAAGGTAAAACGGTAAGCGTATTTACTAATGAAGAAGAAGCTAATGTAAAATTAGAAAACGTGGTGCCATTTTTATTAGAAGATAAACTTATTGAACGTGGTGCGACTGTAGATAAAGCAGCTATGTGGCAGGAAAAAGTAAGCGTAGATGAACGTTTAGTAACAGGTCAAAATCCTGCTTCTGCAAAATTAACAGCAGAAAAAATTGTAGAACTTTTAGAGGATAAACACTAAAAATGAAAACGCAAACAGCAACTCTAAAAGCTAAATCTAAACGTAAAAGTTTACCAGCAGCATTATGGGCATTAACCATTAGTGCATTTGGTATAGGAACTACAGAGTTTGTTATTGTTGGCTTACTGCCAACAGTAGCAAACGATTTAAACACCTCAATATCCTCTGCAGGTTTATTAGTCAGTTTATACGCAGTTGGTGTTGCAATTGGTGCGCCAGTATTAACCGCTTTAACAAGTCAAATAGCAAGAAAACGTCTGCTAATTGCTATAATGCTATTGTTTATAATTGGTAACGGATTGGCAGCTATTGCACCAAGTTTTATCTTACTAATTTTAGCAAGAATCTTAACAGGTTTTGCGCATGGTGTGTTCTTTTCAATAGGCTCAACTATTGCGGCTAGTTTAGTACCGGAAGATAAACGTGCTTCTGCTATTTCTATAATGTTTGCTGGTTTAACTGTAGCAATCGTTACAGGTGTACCATTAGGAACCTATATAGGTCAAAATATTGGATGGCGTGCCACCTTTATAAGTGTTGCTATTTTAGGAATTATTGGTGCAGTAGCAAGTTACTTATTGGTAACAGCGTCGATTAAAACATCAAAACCACTTCGTATTGTAGATCAGTTAAAAGTACTTAAAAATCGTTCTATTTTACTTGTGCTTGCTATCACAGCTTTAGGTTATGGTGGTACTTTTGTAACCTTTACTTATTTAGCACCATTATTAGAAGAAGTTACTGGTTTTTCAGGAAATATGACGAGTATTTTATTACTAGTTTACGGTATCGCAATAGCGTTAGGAAATGTTATTGGTGGTAAAGTATCTAACAAAAAGCCAGGAAAAGCCTTAATGGTGATGTTTGCCTTACAAGCTATAGTATTATTTATACTTTATTTTACAGCATCTAGCCAAATATGGTCGGTTGTTACACTATTTTTTATGGGCATATTAGCTTTTTCTAATGTGCCTGCTTTACAATTGTATGTGGTAAAAATGTCTGAAAAATATTTACCAGGTACCGAAGATGTTTCATCTGCTTTAAATATAGCAGCCTTTAATGTAGGTATTGCAATTGGCGCTTATGTTGGTGGACTTATTGTTGAATCTTCGCTTGGTGTTGGCGCAACACCTTGGGTTGGAAGCATATTAGTAATAGTCGGCTTTTTAATCACTTTGATTTTATACAAAAAAGAAAAACTTTAGAACAATGAAAACTTTACAATTTAGAAATAACGACGAAATTCCAATCTTAGGTCTTGGTACCTTTAGATCAGAACCTAATGAAGTGTACACGTCTGTATACGAAGCTATAAAAATTGGATATAGACATATTGATTGTGCTTCAGTATATGGTAACGAAAAAGAAGTGGGAAACGCGATTGCAGATGCCATTAAAGAAGGTATTGTTACACGTGAAGACTTATGGATTACTTCAAAATTATGGAGCGATTCTCATGGAAGAGAAAACGTTATTCCTGCGTTACAAAACACCTTAAACGATTTACAGTTAGAGTATTTAGATTTATATCTCATCCATTGGCCAGTTGCCTTTAAAAAAGGTGTCGAGTTTCCTAAAACAGCAGAAGAATTTATTCCGCTTGAAGACAAACCTCTTACGGACACATGGAAAGGTATGGAAGATGCTTTAGAGCAAGGCTTAACCAAGCATATTGGGATGAGTAATTTCAACCAAAATGATTTGATAAATATTATTGATCATGCTAAACATTTACCAGAAATGCTTCAGGTAGAAGTGCATCCGTTTTTACAACAAAACGAACTGTTAGAATTTGCTAAAACACATCGCATTCACATGACAGCTTATGCACCAATTGGTTCTGGTGCAAATGATGATGACGAATTAATTTTGTTGAAAAACAAGACTATTAACGACATCGCAACCGCTAATAACATGACTGCAGCACAAGTACTTTTAGCTTGGGACATACAACGTGGTGTTTCAGTCATACCAAAATCGGTTAACCCAAAACGTCTACAAGAAAACTTTGATACCATTCATTTTGAATTGAAAGAAGACGATATGAAACGTATTGAAGCTTTAGATAAAAATCATCGTTTTATAGATGGTACATTTTGGGAAGTTGAAAACGGTCCGTATACCGCAGACAGTATTTGGAATGCTTAATAAAACAACATCAGGTAGCTGTGTAGTTACCTGATGTTATTGAATTCAAAAAATTGCTATGAAAAATTTTGATAAACTCTACACACCAGGCAAAATGACGCTTGGTATTGAGTTTCCTTTAGATAACGATTGGTCTTTAGAAGGCGATAAAAAACGAAAGGAAGA
This sequence comes from Mesoflavibacter zeaxanthinifaciens DSM 18436, assembly GCF_000422365.1. Lineage (GTDB taxonomy): Bacteria > Bacteroidota > Bacteroidia > Flavobacteriales > Flavobacteriaceae > Mesoflavibacter > Mesoflavibacter zeaxanthinifaciens. The sequence continues at coordinate 45,374 of NZ_AULQ01000011.1, read as the reverse complement.
CGGTAGACCATTTGGCGTGCCAGATATAAGCAAGCATTTACAGTACGTTAAACAAATTGATAAGGCTGGTTTTGCTGCAGTTTGGATTAGAGAAGTACCCGTTTACGATCCTAATTTTGGTGATGGCACACAGTTATTTGACACCTTAAGTTATTTAGGCTATTTATCTGCCGCAACTAAAAATGTGTTGTTAGGTACAGCTGCAATAGTTTCACCTTTACATCAACCTATAAAACTAGCTAAAGCAACCGCTACGATAGAACATCTAAGTGATAGCCGACTTATTTTAGGCTTGGGTTTGGGTGATAGACCTGTTGAGTTTCCTATGTATGGCATAGATTATCAAGAGCGACCAAAATTGTTTAGAGATCATCTTAATATTATGCAAGAGGCTTGGAAAACCAACAGCGATTTATCTACCATATATCCATTTTTAAATAAAGATGTTGAGGTGTACCCAAAACCAAAACATCAGATTCCGCTAGTTGTTGCAGGACATTCCGGACAAAGTCTTGAGTGGATTGCCAAAAATGCCAACGGTTGGTTTAATTACCCAAGAACACCAGAAGAAACCTATTTAAACCGTAAACGATGGTGCGAAGCGTTATACGATACAGATCAGGCTTGCAAACCTTATATTTCGGCATTTCATTTAAATCTGTTACAAGATGATGATGCCACATTTAAACCACATCGATTTGGTGGTGCAATTGGTATTAATCATTTAACCGAATTATTAAAAGCCTACGAAGAGGCAGGTGTAAACCACATGGCATTACATTTACGAAAATCTGATACACCTTTGGATGAGACGATTTCAAAAATTGAAAAAGTTGTGCTTCCAGAATTTATACATTAATTTCATAGCGGTTTAAGAAAGTTCTTAAACCGTTTTTTAATTTTACGTATGAAATATAAAAGTCAAGCATTTTCAATAGCTAAGCAAAAAGCTACTATTACTGTAAAATCTTCATCTATAGATTTCGGTATAACCTCAGAAACTGATCTCTCTTTACCAAATCCGGCAGAATTATTTTTATCGTCATTATCTGCTTGCATTTTAAAAAACATAGAACGTTTTTCTCGGTTTATGCATTTTGAATATGAAAGAGCAGAAATTGAAATTACAGCGACGCGCTTAGAAAAACCACCGCGAATGGATAATGTTTTTTATGAGCTAAAAATTTACAGTAAAGATGATGATCTAAACTTAAATTTACTTAAAAAAAATATTGAAAAATTTGGCACTATTTACAATACAGTAAAAGCTGTTTGTACTATAACAGGTAATATTAAGCAAACAAAATAATGCAGTTACAGTCCATTCATCATATTGCCATAATCTGTTCAAATTACGAAATGTCAAAAGCATTTTATACAGACATTCTTGGTTTTAGCATAAAAAATGAAGTTTATCGTAAAGACCGAGATTCTTACAAGTTAGATTTAGCATTAAACAATCAATATATAATAGAGTTATTTTCGTTTCCTAATCCGCCAAAACGCGTATCGCAACCAGAAGCGACAGGATTACGTCATATTGCTTTTGGTGTAAATAATTTAGAGGAAAGTTTACAATACTTGAATTCCAAAAATATTACCCATGAAGGTATTAGAATAGATCCGTTTACCAACAAGAAATTTACATTCTTTAATGATCCTGATAACTTACCTATTGAGCTGTATGAAATTTAACTTTTATTAGTTTGTATCATAGCAAACGTTCTGCAATTTCTAGCCAACTAGATACTCTGGTATAACCAGTATCGTTAATATTATGTGGTGAGTTGAAAAGTAATGTATCACCTTCAAATTTTTCTAAATTGTAAGTACGATCATCTATTAGCAAATCACCTTTTAATATAAATTTATGACCACACATAATTCGATGTTGCCAAGTAATAAATGGCATATATTGGTCTAGCCAATCGCTTTTTTCTTTTAATGAATTTGGAAACTGAGTCGCAGCAGTAGCGATATACACTTCGTGTTTGTTATATAACGCTTCCATAACTTGGATAGCATCTTTTATAGGCTCTAAATTTCTGAAAAATCCTTCTTGGTAAGCGTGTTGTAAAATACTTTTTTGATGCATTTCTGGCACGTTGTGCCATACTTCGCCAGATTTAATGTGAGCAAGAGAAAGCTCTTGTTTGTGTTCTTTATTGTATAATTCTATGTGCTTACCGTAAGTATCGGCAAGTACATCGTCCATGTCTACAAAAATTGTCATAGTTTCAATATTTTTTACAAAGCAACAAAGGTTAGGAAAGACTAACAAATACTCATGTAATATTTAATTAAGTCTTAACAGTTTAGTACGGTTTAGTAAATATTTGTAATAATTAATAAAAAAACAGAGATTTAAAATGAGTTTAAATCTCTGTTTCGCTATATAATCAAACTTTTTAATGTTTTAATTTAGTATGCCATAGTTACTATTTTCTTGGCATCTGCTGGTAATAATTCTTGTTTTTCACCAAGTTTCCAGCCACGATCTTCAAAACGTTTTTCAATTTCTTCAGCAGTACCTTCATACTTATCTGTGTAATCAGATAATTTAGTATCTATACCTAATTGATGGAAAAACGCTTCGGTTTTTTCAATAGCAGCATAAGCTTTATCGTCAATACTACCTTCAGTTACATTCCAAACACGTTCTGCGTATTGAGCTAATTTTTCTTTTTTAGATTCAAAATTATATTTGTAATGGCTAGGTGTAATTACTGCTAATGTTCTGGCGTGATCTATACCAAATAAAGCGGTTAATTCGTGTCCCATCATATGGATAGCCCAATCTGTAGGAACGCCTTGTTGTATAAGTCCGTTTAAAGCCATAGTACAACTCCACATAAAGTTAGAAGCCGCTTTAAAATCTGTTGGGTCTTCTAGTACTTTTGGAGCAACTTCTACTAAGGTTTGCATAATACTTTCGGCAAATCTATCTTGTAATAAGGCACTAATAGGGTAGGTCATGTATTGTTCTAATACATGTGTAAAGGCATCTGTTATTCCGTTTGCCAATTGACGTTGTGGAATAGAAGTAATTACCGAAGGATCTAATATTGAAAACTGCGGAAATAAACCAGGTCCGCCCATAGCTAATTTCTCTTTAGTTTCTTCTCTGGTAATTACAGCACCAGAATTCATTTCAGATCCTGTAGCAGGTAAGGTTAAAACAGTACCAAATGGCATCCCTTTTTCTGTACGTACTTTGTTTATTAAAATATCCCAAGGTGTGTCACCGTCGTAAACTGCTGCAGCCGATAAAAATTTTGTTCCATCAATTACAGAACCGCCACCAACAGCTAATAAATAGGTGATGTTTTCTTCTTTAATGACTTTTAAAGCATTCATTAAAATATCATATTCTGGATTTGCAGGAATACCTCCAAACTCGGTAACATCTACATTAGCTAAAGCGGTTTTTACTTTATCGTAAATACCATTCTTTTTAATACTACCACCACCATAAAGCATTAATACTTTGGCATCTTCTGGTATTTGATTTTTTAGTTTTTCTATTGAATCCTTTCCAAAAATGATTTTGGTAGGATTTTTAAATTCAAAATTGTTCATTTTCTTTCTCTTTTTTTAATTAGTCAATTACGGTTACTAAATCCTCCATAGGTTTTCTAACCTTTACAAGATTTACCAACCAATCATTTTCTTCTTCTCTATAACCAAGCGGTAACAATACTGCACTACGTAAGCCTTTTTCGCGTAAGCCTAAAATTTTATCTACAGCTTCAGGATCAAAACCTTCAATTGGTGTTGCGTCTACACCTTCAAAAGCAGCAGCTGTAATAGCTTGAGAAAATGCAATATAAGCTTGTTTTGCCGCGTGATTAAAGTTTTCTTCTTCGTCTTTTTGCGGATAGGCGTTAAGTAACATTTGACGGTAATTTTCCCAACCTTCATTTTTAAAACCACGAATATCGTTGGTTAAATCGAACATGTAATTTATGCGATCAGCAGTGTACGTGTCCCAAGCAGCAAAAACGAGTAGGTGAGAGCACTCTGTAATAACTCTTTGGTTCCAAGCTATTGGTTTAATTTGTTCTTTAATGTCTTGGTTTTTTACCACAAAAATTTCGAAAGGTTGCAAACCACTAGACGTTGGTGCTAATCGTGCAGCTTCTAAAATACGTTCTACTTTTTCTTCTGGTACGGCTTTACCGTTCATAGCCTTAGCGGCATATCTCCAATTTAATTTATCTAATAATTCCATAGGTTGTTTTTATTTTTTTATACTGTTCCAAGCTGCTTCAAAAGCATTTTTAATTAAGGTATCATCTAAAGTAATTGCGCCACGTTTTTGAGCTAACATTAAAAAAGCTAACGGGTTTATAGCGTAGGCATATAAAATATAGTCTGAATATGGTTTTATAATACCTTCGGCTTTACCTTTTGCCCATAAATCTAGTAGCGGTTGTAAATGTTTAATGCCTTCTTGTCTGCTAGCTTCATCTATCATTGGTGTATTATCACATTGAGCTAAAAACAAAGCGTGTTCGCATTGCTTAAGCTTAAAATCTGCAATACGATTCCAGATGTATTGAAACGCTTCTTTTACAGGTGCGTTGGCATTATAACCGTTAAACGCATATTTAGTGTATTCACTTTTTACTTCTATATAAGTTTGATTTACTAAATCTTGTTTGTTTTCAAAATATAAATAGATCGTTGCTGGCGATACATTAGCCATTTTAGCAATCTTACTCATAGGTGTAGCGTGGAAACCATTGTTGTTTACCAAATCAATAGTTGCCTTAACTAAAGCGTTACGTTTGTCTATGCTTTTTTGAAGTTTTGCCATTACTTTTAATTCTACAATGCAAAGATATTTAAAAAATAAATGAACGTTTATTTTTTAACAAAGGTTTAATTAATTAAGGATATAAATAAGCGAAAATACAGAAATGCATATCCATAGTAATACACCAAGGATAAGAGGTTTGCTTCCTGTTTGTTTAATGTCTTTTATTGAAATTGAAGTACCTACAAGAAACAAAGTAGTTATTAATAAACGTTTGGCAATAATAACGATGTTGTTAGAAATGTTTTCTGGGATAAGATGATAACTGTTCAAAATAATAGCGACAATAAAAGCGAGAATAAATAAAGGAAATTTAATTTTCTTATTAGAGTTTTTAAAAGCAAACAATGAGACGATAGCAAGAGGAATAATCCATAGTGTTCTGGATAGTTTTACGGTAGTTGCTATTCTTAAAGCCTCATCACCATAGTTAATTGCCGCTCCAACAACCGAACTGGTATCATGTATAGCAACTGCACACCAAAGTCCAAATTGCTCTTGTGTTAAATTAAAATAATGTCCTAAAGCAGGAAATACAAATAAGGCAATAGAGTTAAGCAAAAAAACAATAACTAATGCCATGCTTATTGTCTTAGGTTTTGCTTTAATTGTAGGTGCAATTGCTGCTATAGCACTACCACCGCAAATTGCTGTTCCGGATGTGATTAGATGTCCTAGTTTTAAATCTATTTTTAAGAGTTTAGTACAAATAATACCAACACTTAATGTAAGAATAATTGTAAATATGGTTAGTCCAAAACCATCTTTAGTTGTCTGTAATGTCTCTGTAATAAACATACCAAACCCTAAGCCTACAACAGCTATTTTTAATAATAAATGTATTGCTTTGGAATTATAAGCCTTATAAGGATTATTAAAAATTAAGACAAAAATAAACCCTAATATAAGCGCTAAATAACTGCTTAAATATCCTAAAAGTGAAAGTGTTATTATAAATAAATAAGTGAGTTTTGCTAAGCTATTTTTCATACCGTTAAATTTTATTAACGATACAAAATTAGAGTTAAGCTATAATTTAACACCAAATTATTTTAGCATTAAGCATAACTAAAAGTTATGACTGTTTTTTATAAAACGTTCCAAGTTTTCAAGTTGTTTTGAGATGTATCCTGTACGTTTTACAAAGTAAAACCATCGATTTATAGTAAAATCTTTAATGTCTATTACTTTTAGTCTATTACTTATTAAGTCTTCTGTAACAGCATTTATAGAAAGTAGTGCGTAATCTTCAGAATGATATAAATAATTTTTAATAGCTTGAGTACTATTAAAGGTAACAACTACATTATTTAATTTAAGATTGTTTATTTTCAGCGTTGAATCTATAATACTCTTTGTACCAGATCCAGATTCACGTTGTGCTATAGGTAAATTTACCAAAGTGTCTTTTGTAATAATACCTTTAGAAAATGAAGTGTTATTAGCGTTTGTAACTAAAACAATTTCATCTTTTATAAATTTAGAATAGTGCAGTTTTGGGTTAGAGCTTTGTCCTTCGGTAATACCAAAATTAATAGTCTCTTTTAGGATTAAGTCTTCAATAGCAATTGTATTGTCGCTAATAATATTGAAAATTGTATTAGGAAATTGATTTCTGAATTTCGCTATTGTTTTTGGTAAAACATAATTGGATAGAGTAGTGCTTACACCTAAATTTATAGTCTCCGGAAATGTTTCATTCTTATAAAGAAACTGCTCGTCCATTTGATTATAAATTTCTATAATCTTATTGACATAAATTAAAAAAGACTTTCCTTCTTTGGTTAAATTTATTGAGTTTCTTTTTCTTGTAAAGAAAGATGTTTTATATGTCTCTTCTAGGTTTCTTATAGTTTTTGAAATTGCAGGTTGAGAGATGTGTAGCTGTTCTGCTGCTTTAGTAAAGCTTAGATGTTGTGCAACGACTTTAAATATGTGTAGTTTTGTTTGCATAACTTACTTTATGATTTTGGTTTTTTGTAATATAGAAGTAACCTTTTTGTATGCTAATAGATATAACGTTGCTGTAAAAAAACCTATTAATGTACCATAATATATACCAAATTTTGGATAAACTATAGATACCGTTAACGAATAAATTATTAATGAAAACATGCCAATAGGTACATTTTTTATAATGGTATGTACGTGTTTTTTTGAATATGTAAAATGAATAATAAGCATTAACGGAAAAAGCGTAGTAGGAAAAGCAGAAAATAATCCTGACCAGTTAGATGCAAAATATTTTGGTGCATTAGTTATGGTTAAAATTATTAAAGCCGCACAAATAGCTCGTAAAAAAAGAATACGATAATTTAATTTTACTTTTTGGCTAATGGTAATATTTTCGATTTGCTTAAATAATCTAATGTAAAGTAAAGCGAATATTACAGGAATAATTATAGCAACATAGGTGTTCAGTTCTAAGAATGATAATATCCAAACAACTAACAGATATGCTGAAATACCACTAATAGAAGACCAAAGGATATTATAAGTTTTAAAGTATAATGACGCTTTATAATATACATATACAAAGGTAAGAGCAGCTGTAAGGCCTACCATATTAAATATGGCACTTTCGGCAGCAAATTCGGGTGATTCTTCTAATCCAAAAAAGAATAATGTAATGGCAGATCCTGTTGGATAACCTGATAAAATTCCTGCAATTTTAGGACTAACATTTTCTGCTAAATACGATAAACCTACAACAAAACATATTGCAACTAAAAGCTTTATAACTATTAAATATTCCACAGGATTTCAAAATTTTGAAAATGAATAAAAAGCTACAAATGTAGTATAACAGTTTTAAGTAGTCGCTTTACTTTTTTATATAAACAGTTTTTTTGTTGACAAACTCTAAAATTCCTTCTTTAGATAACTCTCTTCCATATCCAGAAGCTTTTGTACCACCAAATGGTAATCTAGGATCAGATTTTACCATATCATTAATAAATAATGCTCCATCTGGTATATCTCCTATGTAATTATAAATATTATCTGTGTTTTCAGTAAAAATCATAGTACCTAAACCAAATCTTGAGTTTGCAGCTAACTTAATTGCATGTTCGTTATCTTTTGCTTTGATTACAGCAGCAACAGGACCAAAGGTTTCTTCTTTAAATACAGGCATATCTTCAGTCACATCGGTAATAATGGTAGGTTCATAATAAGCTTTATTTCTTTTATTACCTAAAGTTATTTTTGCACCCAAGTCTATAGATTTATTAACCTGTTGTTCTAATTCTTCAGCTAAGTCTTCTCTAGCCATAACACCAATAAAAGTGTCTGAATCTTCAGGGTTACCAGAGTTTAGCTTAGAAACTTCATCCTTAAAGCGACTTAAAAACTGATCATAAATTTTTTCAGATACAATAAATCGTTTGGCAGCAATACAGCTTTGACCAGTATTTTGCATTCTAGCCTTAACCATAGTATCTATGTGTTTATCTAAATTAGCATCGTCAAAAACCACACAAGCATTATTTCCTCCTAATTCTAAAACAGTTTTTTTAAGATTTTTTCCAGCTACAGCAGCTATGTTTCTACCTGCAGGTTCGCTTCCTGTTAGTGTAACCGCTTTAACAATATCGTTTTCAATAATATATTCAATTTGATCGTGGTTAACTAACAGCGTTTGAAAACAACCTTTTGGATAACCAGCTTCTTCAAATAAATCTTGAATTGCTAATGCTGTACTAGTTACATTAGAAGCATGTTTAAGCAAGCCAACGTTACCAGCTGTAAGTGAAGGTACAGCAAAACGCATTACTTGCCAAAATGGGTAATTCCAAGGCATTACCGCTAGTACTACACCTAAAGGATCATAACTAATAAAACTTTCTTTTGCGTCTGTTTCAATAATACTGTCTGCAAGAAAATCTTCTGCATTAGTAATATAAAAATCGCATAGCCAAACACATTTTTCTATTTCTGCAATGCTTTGAGAAATTGGTTTTCCCATTTCTTCAGTCATTAGTTTTGCATAAATTTCTTTCTTGTCTTCTAATAAGTTTGCTAAGTTTTGTAAAAGTTTTGTACGCTCTTTTATTTCTTTAGTTTTCCAGTTCTCAAAAGTGTTTTGTGCATTATCAAGAATTATTTTTAACTCATTATCTGTATGATAATTGTAAGTTTTAAGTTCTTTTTGATTGTAAGGATTTGATGTTATAATTGAGTTTTTCATAGTAAATTTTATTTGTGTTAAAATTATGGATTATTCGTAAAAATAGTTTTAATTAAATGTGTTTTAACAAACTTTTATCAATTTATTTAAATTTTTATTAAGAATATTTCAATAAATACTTGTTAATTTTGAGATGAGGCGTTAATGATACGTTTCACTTCAAATTAATATTAACAATCAAAAAAAATTATTATGAGCAACAACACAAATTCAGCATTAGGATTATTATTAGGAGGAGCAATTGGAGCAACTTTAGGAATCTTATTTGCGCCAGATAAAGGAAGTAATACTAGAAAAAAATTAAGAGACGAAGCTATAGCTACTAAAGAGAATCTTGCTACTAGTGCAATGGATTTAAAAGATCAAGTAGCTAATACATTAACAACAAAAAAAGCAACTTTAGATGCACAATTAGAAAGTGTGGTTTCTGACGCTAGTTACAAAGCAGATGATGTTATTTCTACTTTAGAAAAGAAGCTTAAAGATTTAAAAGAAAGAAATAAAAAATTACAGAAATAAAATGTCTGTATTTGAACAAATCAACCAAACCTCAAGTCAAGCAGTAGATAAAGGTGAAGAGTTTTTAAAAAAATCTCACGAGTACTACAGACTTAAAATTTTCCAACAACTTACATCTTCTGTAAGCTTGTTGGTAAAAGCTGTAGTAGTTGGTGCTTTTATCTTAGTTGGACTTTTGTTTTTAGCAATATCTGCAGCAATCGGTATAGGTAAAGCTTTAGGTAGCGTATCATTAGGTTATCTAATAGTTGGTGCAATATTTATACTTATTTCTGTATTGTTTTATATGTTTAGAAGTAAGATAAATAACAAAGTCATTGCATCACTTTCAAAAACCTTTTTTGACTAATGAAAACACAATATAAAACACAAGAAGATATAAAAAGGGACTTGCATAGATTACAATTAGAAAAGCAAATTGCTTGGGAAGAACTTAAGGTTGTAAAAAGCGACTTTAAAGATACTTTACAGCCTTACACTTGGATACAAACAGGTTTTAAAATGGCATCCAAAGTAGGAATAATGATGTTAATTAAAAAAATTATAAAATAAACCGCTATTAATATGAATATTTTTGAATCTATTAGAAAAGACCACGATACGCAAAGAGAATTACTTGATCAACTTGTACAAACTACAGGTGATACAAAAAAGCGTGATACAATTTTTAAGAAATTGAAAAAAGAGCTTGAAGTGCATGCAGATGCAGAAGAAAGACACTTTTATAAACCATTAATAAGTGATGATATGATGCAAGATAAAGCTAGACATGGTATTGCAGAACATCATGAAATTGATGAACTTATAGAAAAGCTAGAAGATACAGACTATGACTCTTCTGCTTGGTTAAAATATGCTAAAGATTTAAAAGAAAAAGTAGAACATCATCTAGAAGATGAAGAACATTCATTCTTTCAATTAGCTGGGAAAGTGTTTAATCAAACGCAAAAAGAAGACTTAGCTAAAAAATATAGAAGTTACATGATAGAAAATTTATAGGTGAAAAGCACATCAATAAATAAAAAACTTTACAATCAAATTCTTTTACAACCAGAAAAGGTTATAGAAGAATTTGATTTGGTTTACACCAATCCTTCACATCTAAATATTCAAAGATTTAAAGAAAATAAGACCTTCATATTTAAATATAAAGGGAAAAATTTGACAGATCAAACTCAACTTAAAAGAATAGAAGGTTTAGTAATTCCACCAGCTTGGCGGCAAGTTAAAATTTCTTCACTTTCAAACACACATCTTCAGGCAGTAGGCAGAGATGCAAAACATAGAAAACAGTATAAATACCATCAAAAATGGAAAGAAATACGAAACCAAACTAAATACTACAAAATGGTTTTGTTTGCAAACCATCTACCCAATATTAGAAAAAAAGTAGACCAAGATTTAGATCAAAAACAATGGACAAAATCTAAGGTTTTAGCATTAGTTGTAAAATTAATGGAAGAAACACATATAAGAATAGGTAACAGTCAATATGCAAAAAAGAATAAAACATACGGACTAACCACATTAAGATCAAGACACGTTAATACTTATAAAGATAAAATTCAGTTTGAATTTGTTGGTAAAAAAGGAAAAGAACACAAAGTTTCAATTAGAAATAAAAAGTTAATTAGACTTGTTAATAAATGTGAAGAAATTCCTGGTTGGGAATTATTCCAGTACTACGATCAAGAAGGAAACAAGCAAAAAATAGATAGCACATTATTAAACCAATACCTAAAAGAAATAAGCGGTACCATCTTTACTGCAAAAGATTTTAGGACATGGGCAGCATCTATAATATTTTTTGAATCGTTGTTAGAATTAGGAACAGAAAAAGATAAAAACCAAAACAAAAAAAATATTCTTAAAGCAATAGACGTCGCTGCTAAAGAATTAGGAAACACAAGAAATGTTTGTAAAAAATATTATATACATCCAGCAATAATTAGTAGTTATGAAGATGGAAGTATAGAACAGTTTTTTAATAAAGCAAAAAAACAATCACTTGAAACAGAATATTTCACTTCTTCAGAAAAAGCTTTAAAACAGCTTTTAAAATCATATACAGTAAAACTATAATCTTAATAAAAACAACTTTAATCTTAAAGCCATCTTAAAATAGATTTTATATTGTTAACTGGCGTTAAACTTAGATTAAACCATTGTTAAACAGACTGCTTGTGGCTAATGTAACCCTTATCTTTATAATAAGATTTGAAAGTCAAGTCTTTTAATTAATCACAAGTATAACATGTTACGTTGGACTGTTCTCTTTATATTTTTAGCATTTATTGCAGCCATCTTAGGGTTTGGTAACATAGCAGGAAATTTAGCTTTTATAGCAAAACTATGTTTCTTTCTATTTGTTGCTTTATTCATTGGTTCTTTATACAAAGAGATCACAGAAAACTAACAACTAAAAAATCAAAAATTATGGCAACTTACACAGAACAAGTAGGAAGTAAACTAAACAACTTATTAGAAAAAACATATGATGCAGAAAAAGGATTTAAAAAAGCTGCAGAAAATGTACAAAATAGCGCTTTAAAAAATTATTTTAATCAAAAAGCACAAGAGCGTTATGAGTTTGGACATGAATTAAAAGGAGAAATTAAATCTTTTAATCAAGAAGTAGATAAAGGCGGAAGTTTAATTGGAGATGCACATAGAGCTTGGATGGATGTAAAAAAAGTGTTTTCTTCAGATAATGAAGAATCTATGTTAGAAGAAGCAATTAGAGGCGAAAAATCTGCTGTAGAAGAGTATGAGGAAGTAATAAACGAAACTTCACTACCAATGTCAACAAAAAACATCTTAGAAAAGCAGAAAACAACAATCACTAACGGATTATCAAATATCAAATCGTTAGAAGATTTAAGATAATAATCAAATAGAAAAAGAAAAAGGTCTGAATATTTTCAGACCTTTTTTTATGATTAAAAAATAAATATCATATGTGTTTTTTTTCGTCAATTTCTTCAGAGCTGTTATCTAAATATTTTCTAATATCAGAAGGTGTTTCTATTTTATAAAAATTATCTTTTACAATTAAAACCGGATTAGTCATTACAACAGGACTATTCTGTACAACTTTAATCCAATCTTGTTTAGACAACTTAGTATCCTTATCATATTTTTTTGTAAAATCAGGATGCTCTTTATTGACAAAATCTTTTGGATGTAATTTTAAATTCTGAAATATTTCTAACCATTGTGTACCAGAAACCTTTGTTTTTGTCACATCAATAGTAAACACTTTATTTTTGCTATCTTCAAGATAAGCTAAGGCTTGTTTGCCAATACTGTTTTCTGAACTGTAAATTAAAATGTTTTGGTTTTTGTTAGTAGCTATCACTCCCATTTGGTTTTTATTTTTCATATTACCGTAAGTTAGTAATAATTAGCGTAAAAGGCTCTTAAATTAATGTAAAAAACAACAAAACATAAACAATCTTTATTTGTAGATAATAACTTTTAATAACTTCTACGTAAGGTTTTTATTAAAAAAACTACTTTTGTTATACAATAAAAATGAAATTAAATATGTCAGATAATATAGAAAAAGTTAAGTGCTTAATAATAGGTTCTGGTCCTGCTGGTTATACAGCAGCAATTTATGCAGCTAGAGCAAATATGAATCCTGTTTTATACCAAGGGAACCAACCAGGAGGACAATTAACAACTACTAATGATGTAGAAAACTTCCCAGGTTATCCAGAAGGTATTACAGGTCCAGAAATGATGTTACAGCTACAAGCACAAGCAGAACGTTTTGGAACAGATATTAGAAATGGATGGATTACTAAAGTAGATTTTTCTGGAGATGTACATAAAGTTTGGGTAAATGATGAAACCGAAATACATAGCGATACTATAATAATTTCTACTGGAGCAAGTGCAAAATATTTAGGTTTAGAATCTGAACAGAAATATCTAAAACTTGGTGGCGGTGTTTCTGCATGTGCAGTTTGTGATGGATTTTTCTATCGTAACCAAGAAGTTGTAATTGTAGGAGCAGGAGACAGTGCTTGTGAAGAAGCACATTACCTTTCTAAACTTTGTAAAAAAGTAACCATGTTAGTAAGACGTGATGAGTTTAGAGCATCTAAAATCATGGCAGAACGTGTAAAAAATACAGAAAATATAGAAATTTTATACAACACAGAGACTGATGAGGTTTTAGGAGATGGACAAGTTGTAACTGGAGTAAGAGTATTTAATAATCAAACTAAAGAAAAGCAAGAAATACCTGCAACAGGATTTTTTGTAGCAATTGGGCATAAACCTAATACAGATATCTTTAAAGATTATTTAGACTTAGATGAAACAGGTTATATCATAAACGCAAAACCAGGCACATCAAAAACTAATATAGAAGGTGTTTTTGTAAGTGGTGATGCAGCAGATCATGTATACAGACAAGCTATAACAGCTGCAGGTACTGGATGTATGGCAGCATTAGATGCAGAGCGTTACCTAGCTGCTAAAGATGCTTCTTTTGAGGTTAATACAGCTACAAACTATTAAAAGAAATACTTTTTAAATAAAAAAAACCGAAGCCAATTAGCTTCGGTTTTTTTTATTTAGTATAGTTGTTTATTTTTTCTTCAAAATGGCGTTATCCTCAAAAGATTCTATATTGATTTTTGGACTACCATAAATTTCAATTTCAGAAGTGCCAGAAGCATTTATGTTGAGGTCGCTAGATGCATTTACCTTAGCTTCTGCACGATTAAGTGTTGTAATGTTTATGTCTTTAACACTTAGTTTTTCTCCATTAAAATCTGAAGAGTTGTCCACGTTTAAGTCTAAGTCTTTAGCGTCTCCTTCTATTTGTGCATCTGCACTTTCTAATAAATCTGCTTCAATTTTAGAGGCATTAATTAATGCTTCAATTTTACTGTCACCATTTAATTCTAAAGTAACATTATCTGCAGTAATGTTTAATTTATTTCTTGCTTTACCTTCATTTATGTGTTTAATCATTGTACATTCAACAGTTAAAAAAGCTCTAGAGTTTTCTGAGGTAACTAAAGTTAAATCTGTAAATTTTAGACTATTTTCAGAGAATATTTCTGCTTCTTCCTTCAATTCAATAGTATTTAAAACATCTGTATAAAATACGGTAATTTCTTGTTTTTTAAATCTTAATTTTGCTGTTGTTTTTAAGGTAAGTGTGCTGTCTTTATCGATGATTTTTATGTAATCATGCAGGTTCTCGTCAATTACAATTTTTACTGCAGCAGTTTCGGCTTCTACAAGTTTTACCTCAAAATCTTCGGTTAGTAATAGTCTGTTAAAAGGGTTAATGTCTGTTGTGTTGGTAGATAATACTCTGCTACCTTTTACTTTATCTTGCGCAAGAGATATTGTAGATATTAGTACGCATAAAATTAGAAGTAAGGTTTTATTCATTTTATAAATTATATTGTTACGAGCAAATATAAACAAAAACCATCCCAAACTTTATTTTGTTTGAGATGGTAGCTACTTTTAGTGGTTAATAATGGTTGTTTTAGACTAAAATATCTATAATGGTATTAATTATATATTCGATTAATGCGACCATAATTGATGTTTTTTGATTGATTGATTGATTGATTGATTGATTGATTGATTGATTGGTGGTTATTCTTTTTTATTATTTGTGATGTTTATACCTTCTTCATCATCTATAATAACTTTTACATTTTTGGTACTTGCATCAAAAACAGTATCGTTTATTTTGATTTTTAAGTTTTCACCTTTGGCTTCAAAACCATCTTCATTAAATTTAATTTTAGAGGTTTCTCCATCTAAGTCTACGTTAATTTTTAATTCGTTTTCATCTTCATCTTCATCTTGGTCTTCAGGACAATCTAAACAAGTTGCATTGTTTTGTTCTATCTTAAAATAATGACCAGTATTTTCTCTTAAATAGCCATCAAAACTACTGTAGCTTATAAAACTTTCTGTATTAGGGTTGTTGTAAATTACGCTTCCTTCGGGTAAGTAAACAGTAACTTCTACTTTTTGATCACGTTTAGCTTCTGTGTTTGGTATTAGAAAATAATTATCTAATTCTAGTTTATTATCATTAACACTATAATTGTATTCAATAGATTTTGCTCGTTCTTTTGCACTTTCAAAAGTCCTACCTCTAGAAGATTTAAACACTTTAATTTTTGCAACACTATCACTTGTAGATTTAATATTTACTCTTATATCTTGTGAAAAAGTTACCTTTTCTCCGTTTTCATTGTATCCAGTTCTAAAATTATAAAATCGTCTATAATATTCGTCTGCAAAATGATCGTTACCCTTCATTGTTAAAAATAAAGTGTCTGTGCTTTTAATGGTTTCAATCTTTTCGTTTATAATTACTGGCGCTTTTTCGCTGTAACTTAGACCTTGGTTAATTGATATAGTAATTAGTCCTATTAAAGATAAAAGCCATAAACCTAGTAATGTAAACTTAGCAATGTTACTTAATGGTTTTAAGTTAGAAATCAATATTTTTAAACCTAAGTAGAATAAAAATATAAGCGGAATTACTGATACAATAAAGATTAGAATAGATAGTACCTCAAAAGACATACCGCTAGTGGTAGATAACTCCATTAAGTCGCTGTCTAAAAAATGGATATTACTATCAAAAAAAGAACCTATAATTAATCCAACGGTTAATGCAATTGTACCAGCTATGGTTGCTAAGACAATAAATAGTCCTATGATTTTTGCAAAGATTTTAAAAACACCTTTAATAAGATTACCTAAACCGTCAAAAAAAGATTTACTATTGTCTTTAATTTTATTTGTAGGTATGCGTTTTACAGAGTCACTAATGTTATCCGACGCATGCTCAAAACCCTCTTTTAGTTTGTCGGCATGTTTTTGAAAATCTATGTTTTTAACATTTTCGCTTACGCTATCAAATCCGTCACGAATTTTTTTTTCAATATTACTAATATTTACAGCTTCACCAGTCATGGTAAGTTTTTCTGCAGTTGTTTTAGCTTCTGGTACTAAAATCCATAGTAAAATGTACAAGAATACACCAGTACCAGCACCAAACACAAGTAAAATCCAGATTAAACGTATCCAAATAGCGTCAATACCAAAGTAATGGGCTAAACCAGCAGATACACCACCAATATAAGAGTTGTCTGTATCTCTGTAAAGTTTTTTACTACTGCTAGATCTGTAAGTGTTTTTAGTTTTGCTAGAAGGTTCGTCTTCAAAAATCTCGTCATCAACAAGATAATCTTCAGGTTGTCCCATAATGGCAATAACCTCTTCAACTTCTTTGTTACTAATAACTTGTCTATCGGTTTTCATACGTTCTGTAAATAGTTCCGAAATCCTAGCCTCAATATCCGATATAATTTCTTCGCGACCTTGAGAGTCTGTAAATGAACGTTTTATAGCCTCAAGATAGCGCTGTAATTTTAAGTATGCATCTTCATCTATATGAAAGAATATACCTGCTAAATTTATGTTGACTGTTTTATTCATTTTTTAGTTGATTTAATTTGTGTTACTATGTTAACTGCATTTTGTAATTCGTCCCAAGTTTGGGTTAATTCTTTTAAAAAGATATGTCCAGTTTCTGTTAGTCCGTAGTATTTACGTGGCGGACCAGAAGTAGACTCTTCCCAACGGTAGCTTAGTAAGCCAGCGTTTTTTAGTCGTGTTAATAATGGGTAAATTGTCCCTTCAACTACTAACAACTTAGCGTCTTTTAAAGTGTCTAAAATTTCTGCAACGTAAGCGTCTTCATCCTTTAAGACAGACAGTATGCAGTATTCTAACACACCTTTTCGCATTTGTGCTTTTGTATTTTCTATCTTCATATTTTTATGAGATTTATTGTTAAACTGTTCATTTTTTGATGATTATTTTTGATGAAATTGATGATTCTTATTTTATAGCGTTACCCTATCGGGTCGGGCTTTCGCAAGTCGCAATCAAAGATGTGCTCCAACAATTGCTCAATCCCTAACGCAGGCTAACTTGCTATCTTGATTTTTAAAAACTGTTTCATGTTTTATTTAATAAAATTAATGCTAAACGGATATTGATAAAATTCGCCATCCTTAGCTTTTATACTAGCGTTTATTATAAAAATGATTTCTAGAATAAACCCTATTACTGCTACAAACCCTAAACTACCACCTAATATAAATAGAGGCGAAGGTTCATTTAAACTAATATGTAAACCGTCAAAGGTGTTAATTTCAAAAAAATCTAAATGACTAAACACATTAAATAAAAAAAACGGTACAAATAGCAATCCTAAAATCATAGTGTACAATAAAATGCTAATCTGAAAATTAATAGCCTGTTTACCATGAGTATCTATAAAATCTGATTTTTCTTTATTAGTCAACCATAAAACAATTGGTCCAATAAAGTTCCCAAACGGAATAATAAAGCGACTAAATGTCGATAAATGTATTATAGTTGCTAGATTTTTTTGGTGATTAGTAAGCATGATTTTTAAAGTATATAATAGTTTCTTATGCAAATATATATCTAAAAGAAGGTATTATGCAATACAAAGTACTGTAATTTAACATTTTATTAACATGTTGAGTTGTGGATTATTTTCAATAATTTAGCCAAAAACCCAAAAATAATATTATGAAGTTAACACCAAGCAAACTAAATACTTATACAATGTTTAAACTGCCATCTGCCTATATTTGTGGTGTAAGAACAAAGTCAATTTCTGATCAAAGTTGTGAGGTAACAGTAAAACATAAATGGATTAATCAAAACCCTTTCAAATCAATGTTTTGGGCAGTACAAGGTATGGCTGCAGAGTTTTCTACAGGCGCATTGGTTATTGCAAAAATCCAAGAAAGTGGTCAAAAAATATCAATGTTAGTGACTACTAACAAAGCAGTTTTTACTAAAAAAGCAACAGGAAAAATAACTTTTACGTGTAATGATGGCAATAAAATAGATCTGGCTATAGCGCAAACTATAAAAACTGGCGAAGGTCAAACCGTTTGGATGCAATCTCAAGGTGTAAATCAAGATGGAGTAGTGGTTTCTACTTTTGATTTTGAATGGTCTATTAAATTAAAGTCAAAATAACACTGTAACATTTTTACAAATCTTACAACCAATAGCTGTTAATCATTAAATCAAAAAACTATGAATGCTCATGAAATAGATTACCGCATTTACGGAGAAGAAATGCAGTATGTAGAAATAGAACTAGACCCAAACGAAGGTGTTATTGCAGAAGCTGGCAGCTTTATGATGATGGATGAAGGAATAAAAATGGAAACCATTTTTGGAGATGGATCACAAAAAGATCAAGGCTTTTTAGGTAAAGTTTTTGGTGCCGGAAAACGTTTGCTTACTGGAGAAAGTTTGTTTATGACAGCATTTTACAATGTATTACAAGGTAAACGTAACGTTAGTTTTGCTTCACCATATCCAGGTAAAATAGTACCTATTGATTTAATGGAGTATCGTGGAAAATTTATTTGTCAAAAAGATGCGTTTTTATGTGCAGCAAAAGGTGTTAGTGTTGGTATAGAGTTTTCTAAGCGTTTAGGACGAGGACTTTTTGGTGGCGAAGGTTTTATTATGCAAAAGTTAGAAGGCGACGGTATGGCGTTTGTACATGCTGGCGGAACTTTAGCTAGAAAAGTATTACAACCAGGTGAAACATTAAGAGTAGATACTGGATGTATAGTCGGTTTTACACAAGATGTAGATTATGATATTGAGTTTGTTGGAGGCATAAAAAACACCATTTTTGGAGGTGAAGGTTTGTTTTTTGCAACTTTAAAAGGTCCAGGAGTTGTTTATATACAATCTTTACCTTTTAGTAGATTAGCAGGTCGTGTTTTAGCAAGCTTGCCACGCGGAGGAAAAGATAAAGGCGAAGGTAGTATTTTAGGCGGTTTAGGAGATATTATTGGTGGCGATAATAGGTTTTAAAATCCTTTTTTTAACGTCTTTTTAACTGTTAAAATTCGTTGGTTTTAAATTTTGAAACAATTTTTTTGTTACATTTAATCTGAAATTTTAAACCGTTTGCCTATTTACAAAACTACCTTTAATTAACTAAAACTTAAAATTAATTATGGCAAGAGCAATGTTTGAGTACACCAAAACTGTACTTCAAAAAGTTAGTTTTGACACCACGTTGTTTTGCAAAGAGGTACAAAAAGCTTTAGAGCGATTATTACCTTACGAAATAGAAGAGCTTAAATTATTTATAGACTCTTTAGTAAAGCAAAACCCTAAACTAACACAATGTTTAATTTATCTTAATCCTTAAATAAAATAAAGCGACCGTTAGGTCGCTTTTTTTATTTACTTAAAGGACTTATAATTTGAACATTTTGAAATGCAATTGCACCTCTTACAATACCAGATATTACATCTTGTAAGGCTTCAATAATTTGCATTTTAAGTTCGCTTTTATGATAGATTAAGCTAACTTCTCTAGCTGGACTAGGCTCATTAAAAAACCTTAAATTTTGCTTTGATTTTTCTGGTAAATCTAAAGTGTGAAGATAAGGTAGTAATGTCATGCCTAAACCTTCATTAGATAATTTGATTAAAGTTTCTATACTACCACTTTCTAACTGAAACTTGTCGTCATTATGGTTTTTAAATACTTTACATAAATTAATAACACCATCTCTAAAACAATGTCCATCTTCTAACAAAAGCATATCATTTATATCAAGATCTGATGTTTCTAGTTTTTTATTGTTATGTAATCTATGGTTTTGCGGTACGTAAGCAACAAAAGGTTCAAAATATAAAACACGCTCTTTAATGCTTTCTTGTTCTAAAGGTGTTGCAGCAATAGCGGCGTCTAGGTGACCGTCGTTAATACGTGTAATAATTTCTTCAGTAGTAAGCTCTTCAATTTTAAGTTTTACTTTTGGATATTTCTTTACAAAATTTGTTAAAAACATAGGCAAAAGAGTAGGCATTACAGTTGGGATAATACCAAGCTTAAATTCGCCACCAACAAATCCTTTTTCTTGGTCTACAATATCCTGTATTCTATTGGATTCGTTAACAATATTTCTAGCCTGAGTAACTAATTTTTTACCAACTTCTGTAAGTTCTATAGGTTTTTTACTTCGGTCAAAAATTAAGACGTCAAGTTCGTCCTCTAATTTTTGAATTTGCATACTTAAAGTAGGTTGGGTTACGAAGCATTTTTGAGCTGCTTTTGTAAAATTTTGGTGTTCGGCAACAGCCAAAACATATGATAATTGAGTAATTGTCATTATTAATAGTTTAAGGCTATAAAAATATAAAATCTATCAATAATATTTATAATTAAGAGCGTTTAATTTGCAGTAAATTTGTAATAGAAATTAAAACTTATAAAATATGAAACTAAATAGTCTTGGATTAGACCCATCAAAAACTAAAGATTTAGCTGATCAATTAAATGATTTATTGGCTAATTTTCAAATATATTATCAAAATTTAAGAGGAATACACTGGAACATTAAAGGGAAAAACTTTTTTGATTTACATGTGAAGTTTGAGGAGTTATACACAGATGCTAATGCTAAAGTAGATGAAATTGCAGAACGTGTTTTAACACTAGGGGAAACTCCTTTACATACATTTGAAGATTATTCTAGTGTTGCAAAAGTACCGGTAGGTAAGAATATATCTAAAGATGAAAACGCAGTAGAATTAATAGTTAATTCTTTAACAGAATTACTACAAATAGAAAGAACTATCCTACACGCAGCAGGAGACGCAGAAGATGAAGGAACAGCTGCAATGATGAGTGATTTTATATCTCAACAAGAAAAAACGGTTTGGATGATGAATGCTTGGTTAGGTAAAAGCATCTAATCCTATAAATTGATTAATAGCAATTAAAAAGCAGTCTGAAAAAGACTGCTTTTTTTTGTATGAAAATTTAGCTATTATTTAAGGTGTATTTCTAACACCATCTAATAGTTGTTTATTAAGTTCTATACCTTCTTTAGTTTTATGTAATACAGAAATATCTCCAGTAGATTCTAGAACAACTGCTTCTACTTGGTTAAAATCCAAAACGTTAGCTTCTCTAAGTTTTGCTATTAGTTGTGATTTTTCAATTCTACTATGTTTTAAGTTATTATAAAGTATGGTATTACCATCCATTAGTAATATCGGTTTGTTTGAAATTAAAGCACTAAATTTTGGTATTTTTTTCTGTAAATATGAAGAAATAAGGGTTAATACCAAAAGACTTGTAATAGCAACTGCACCATGAGTAATACTAGTACTAGATGTTAAAGTAGAAGATATTATACTTCCTATAGCAACAGTAAATGCAAAATCGTAAGCAGTAAATTTAGCAAAAGACCTTAAACCAATTATTCTTGTAACTATTATGATAACTACAAAAATAATTAAACTGCCTACAACAGTTTGCCAAATAGGGTCTTTAATATCGTAAATCCATTCCATAAGTTATAAATTTTATTTAAAGTTATGGATTTTAGCTTTTAATAAAGCTTAATAAAATTATAAAATACTATAATTTTTATAGTTTCATATTTAATTATAGTTAGTAAATTTGTACAATTAATTTAAACTATAAATGATGGCAAATGTAAAACCTAAGATGCTCAAATTTAGAGGTAATGAATATCCTTGTTGTGCAAGTTTAACTATGGGAATAATTGGCGGAAAATGGAAGACCGTTATACTTTATCATCTTATAGATAAAAAATTAAGATATAATGAATTAAGAAAGAGTATGCCAACCGTTACAGAAAGGACGTTAAGTTTACAATTAAAAGCTTTAGAAGAAGATGGTTTAATAAATAGAACTGTTTACACTTCAAAACCACCTTTAAAAGTAGAATATAATTTGACAGACTTTGGAAAAACTTTAATTCCGTTAATACAATCTATAGCTAATTGGGGAGATTTTGTAGTTGAAAATTACTCTGAATAGTGCTTGATTAGTAAGTTTTTTAGCTAAACTTTAGTTTGAAGTTATTCTTCTTTAATTTTTAAAAAATTACCTTTTGTATCTACTTGAACAATTTTATGCTTTCCGTCTACAATCATAAATAATGTAGCTAGTCCATTTTTAAAAGTACCAATTTGATATGGTTTATAACTAAAAGGGAAACTCCAATGAGTTTCATGTTTTGCATCAATTTTAAAGATAATATTATCTTCTTTATCAATACATAAAACAGTGTTGTCTAATTTTTTTACAAATGCTAAACCTTCAGAAAAAGCAGATGTACTCATGTATTTAATATCAATTACTAATTCTCCATTTCTATCAATATAGCCACCATAACCACCTTTTCCTACTCTAATAAGTTTTAAGTTGTTAGATAAGTCATCAAAATTAATTTGTAAACCTTTTTCAATTTTAGGTAGTAAGACGTCTTCTTTATTGTTTATGACCAATTTTTCTCTAGTAAAGACATCTCCCGCTAAAAAAGTATTTTGTTTAATTCTTCTAAGTGGATAATATAGTTTTTTTGTTAATATTTTTCCTTTATGGTCTATTAACATAAAACAGTTATCGCTTCCAGTTTTACACTTGTCTTTTATAGCAATTGCTATATTATTTTTATAAGACTTAATTTTGGCTAACTGTTTGGTAAATAAAACCTTTCCGGTACTGTCTAAAACAGAAGATAAAGTTTTACCTTCTTTAGTAAAAGTGTAAACTGCTATTTTATTATCTGATAATTGATAATTACTTACTAAAATATTCGTTGCTGTTGAGTCTACTTGTTGTTTGTATTTATCAAGAAAATTAAAGACAACATTACCCTTTTTATCAATAAGTAGTCTATTATGATAATCATCATTTAGCTCAACAACAGCGTGACCTTCATTAAATGCGTATGCAGCTGTGTATTTAGGTTTTATTACAAGTTTCCCTTCTGTATTAATATAACCATATTTGTTGTTAAGTTTTACAACAGCTAATCCTTCACTAAAATCTTTATTTTCTCCATTTATATGTTGAAATTTTAGAGGAATCACAATTTTCCCTTCTGTATTGATATATCCTAATTTTGTATCTAAGATTTTATGATAGTTGTTTTTTGCTCTACTAGTAACAGTTACAGCAGCTAATCCATTTTTAAACTTTCCTATATGGCTATAATTGGCTTTTAAAACTATAATTCCTTCACTATTAATTAGGCCTATTTTACCATCATTTTTATACAAATATAGATCAGGTTTATTTTGAGATTGACATGCAATAATTATTAAAAAGAAAGCAATAACACTATTTAATTGATAACGTTTTATTTTTTTATCCATTGTCCTTTTTTTAAACTGTTACCAGTATATCCTTCTTTAAATTTTATAGGTACAGATTCCATACCAGATTTATTAGGTTTTAAAACATTAAAATGAAGATGTTCTGTAGTTGTAAGACCAGTTTTTCCTGATAAACCAATTGCTTGACCAAATTTAACAAAGTCGCCTACTTTAACCAAGCTACCTTTATAGGTTAAATGTACATATTGAGTATATAAATTCATGTTAGGATGAAAAATAGTTATGAAGTTAGCATAATCTCTCCATTTTTTTGATTTTCCACCAAGAGAATAATCTTCAATCACTCCAACAACATAACCATCTGCAGCAGCACAAATAGTATCTCCTTCTTTTAAATTAAAATCTAAAGCATATTTAGAATATTTAGAACTATGAGAAAAGTCGCCGTTATAACCTTGAATAATTTTATACGTATAATCTTTTTTAAAAGGTAAACTAAAAGACTTTTTAGATATGGTGTCGTTAGGGTTTCCTAATGTTATTAAAAACTTTATTTGTGTTTGTTCTTTAGATGTGTCAGTCCAATAACTTATTTTTTTAGAAGATAAGTGCTCTAAAACTAAAGGAAAATCTTGATTTAATTTTTCTTGTAAATTCTTATTTTTAGTTTTGATGTTTATTCTTATAGGACAATGCAATGGGTTAGATAGCTTCACTATTAAGGAGTCGTTAATAACTTCATAACCAACATCTTTTAAAATGAACTGAGACAGTTTTTTCTTTGGTAATTTATTACAACTGATTAAAATAACTAATATTAAAATAACTAATATTGAAATAATGGAGATAAATTTCAATTTCATAAGAACATAATTAACTTCTATATTTAATAAGTGTTATTAGTCTTAAATGTAATAATTTAATTACTAACAAAATATTTATATCTTATTGCAAAATACCAAATCAAAGCTTAATAGGACAATTACCACAATATTTTTAGATATTTGTTTTGGGTTAACGATAAGTTAATACAATACTAAAGGTTAACTATTAGTGTTTTTTTAATCAAATTTGCAGTATGCAGATCAAATCAAGACTTTTAATATTAGGAGCAATTTTAGCCTTAATAGCTTTAACAACAATGCAAGGTTATTTAACCTTTAATACTTTTGATTTAAGAAAAAAAAGTTTTGCTGTAGAGTCCAGAACAAAAATAGGCAATATTGTAAAAACACCTTATGTAGATTCTCTTTCCTGGCAATTTCGTAATGATTTTTTAGATAAAATTCCAGATTACAAATTAGGACTAATAAGCAAAAATGAATTATTAGAAGATTTACAAAAATCTGCTAATAGCAAAAACAAACAGTTTTTAAAATATTATACAGAAGGAGCAAAGCAATTAGATTTAAATGAAAATGTTTTATTTAAAAAAGTAGCTTCTACCATATTATTAATAGATCAAAATGGTAATGTAGAGCCATTATTAGAAGAAGGTAAGGATAAATCAAGGTTTTTAATTGGTCATGAC
Organism: Mesoflavibacter zeaxanthinifaciens DSM 18436; assembly: GCF_000422365.1. Lineage (GTDB taxonomy): Bacteria > Bacteroidota > Bacteroidia > Flavobacteriales > Flavobacteriaceae > Mesoflavibacter > Mesoflavibacter zeaxanthinifaciens. Next base: position 20,075 of record NZ_AULQ01000011.1, on the reverse strand, counting down.
TTTCCTTTGGAAGAAGGACTAATTATAAATGCATGGAATTGGACTTTTGATAAACAGTATGTTGATAATTTAGGCGAAACAAAAAGTGTTACTGTAAAGTATAAATCTAGTATTTTTATGAAAATAGTAGATTGGGATAAAATTATTTTTAACCAATTACTATTCTTATTCTTTATATCATTTTTACTATTTGTATTTTTAATAAGTTTAGTTACGTATTCTATAAGAAATTTACTTAAACTTAAACGAATATCAGATATTAAAACAGATTTCATTAACAATATTACTCACGAGTTAAAGACACCATTAGCTACTTTATCTATAGCAACAAAAACACTAACAAATAAATTTGCAGTAGACAATAAAGATATATCTAAAGAATCTATAGATACAATTAATAGACAGAATAAGCGACTACAAAACCTTATAGATCAAGTAGTAGATAATAGTTTGGGATATCATCAAATTAAATTAAATAAGCAACCTATAAATCTTACCTCTTTTTTACATGAAGTTAGTGAAGATTATATGCTAACATTACCCCAAAATATTTTGTTTTTAAGAGAGATAGAACATAATCAAACCATCCTAGAGATAGATACATTTTATATAAGTACAGCAATTACAAATATTTTAAATAATGCTATAAAATTTGAAGGGACTGTACTAAAAATTAAATATCATATTCATAATAACAATCATATCATATCTATAACAGATAATGGTATAGGTATTTCACAAAAAAATAAAAAACTTATATTTGATAAGTTTTTTAGAGTGAGTGAACGCAATAAACATACCTATAAAGGATTAGGATTAGGATTGTATTACTGCAGTCAAATTGTGAAAGCTCATAACGGAACTATAGATGTTGAAAGTAAATTAAAAGAAGGCACAACATTCTATATAAAGCTTCCAGTAAGTGATGCAAAAAAGGATTTTATTAGCAGATGATGATTTAGATTTTGGCTTTACGCTAAAACAATACCTAGAGCTCAATAAATTTGAAGTTATTTGGGCAAAAGATGGTATTGAAGCATTAGATTTATTTAAAATGCACTCTTTTGACATTTGTATAATAGATGTAATGATGCCAAAATTAGATGGTTTTAAATTATCTAAAAAGATTAGTAAAAAAAATCCTGAAACACCTTTCTTATTTTTAACCGCCAGAAAAGCTAAAGAAGACCGTATAAAAGGTTTAAGTATTGGTGCAGATGATTATATATCAAAACCATTTGATGTAGAAGAACTTATACTTAGAATAAATAATATTATTAAACGTACCAAACAGCAAAAAACTATCGCAATTAATACAGAACAAGATGTACCAATTAATATAGGTAACTATCTTTTTGATATAAATAATCTTACTCTATCAATTAATGGCAAGACAACTAAAGTAACAGAAAAAGAAGCTCAATTAATATATTTTTTGTTTTCTAATAAAAATAAATTAATACCTAGAGATGAAATATTAAGCAAGGTTTGGGGACAAAGTAACTTTTTTTCTGGAAGAAGTATGGATGTATTTATTACTAGAGTAAGAAAACACCTTAAAGAAGATAAAAAAATTAATATTAAAAGCGTTAGAGGTGTAGGACTAGAGTTTACAATAGAAGAATAAAAAGCCAGTAAATTTTTACTGGCTTTTTTATTGATTATTTAATTTTTTATAAACTTTTTAATTGTAACCCTATCTTCATTATCCTTAATATTAATAAAGTATAAACCATTGGCTAAAGCAGAAACATTAACTTTATTACTATTAGTGTCTTTTGATAAAACTTCTTTACCGTTTACACTATAAATACTAATAGAAGTTATGTTGTTAGCGTCTATATTTAATATGTTTTTAACGGGATTAGGATAAATTTTAAATTCATTATCACTTAAAAATGTGTCTGTTCCTAAAGAAGGATTGTTTTCGTAAGTAAAATTATCTAAATACAAGTTGTCAAAAGTTGTAGCAGCATTAAATTTAAAAGCTATATAGTTGTTGTTTTCAGACAAACTTTCAAATGTAACAATCTTTTCATCCCAAGCATCATCTGTCATATCTTCGTCTAAAAATGTTTGATAAGATGTGAATGAAGTAGGATCTAATGGATCACTCATAGTCCCAACTTCTAAGCTTCCATTGTTATCATCATATACATTAAATCGTATTTGTTTAGTATTATCTAAATCTGATATCATTGGAGAAATTAAAAATATACCAGCAGATTCATCATTACCGCTATACATCCTAACACTTACAGATCCTTCTTGAGATTGGAAAGTGCTGTACCTTACGTAAGGACTTGTAGATACAGGATCTATTAAACTAGACCAGCAAGGCTCTATACTTGTATTATTTGTAAAACCTTCAAAACTTTCGTTAAACATTCCTGATTCTGGTAAACATTGTGTGGTAAAAAATAATGGACCAACCCAAGCACTATAACCGTTAGTATTACAATTTGCTCTTACATAAATTTCATATTCAGTATTAGCAGATAAAGTATTAAAGTTGTTATTAGAAATATTAGTGTTTGTAGCAGTACCAGAAGTTGGTTGTCCTGTACCTGCTAATTGTACAGTATATTCCCAACTTGATTGATTAGAAAGAAAATCCCAACTAACCTCTACAGAGCTATCCGTAACGTATTCTGCAACCACGTTATATACTTCTGTACACGTAGGTTGATTAGTAATAGTAACGTCATCTATGTAAAAGGCTACACTTGCACCAGATCCAGCACCATGTTTTAATACGACATATTCATCTGTGTTAGATGGTAAATTAACATAGTATTGAAGAAAGTTTTCAGAAAAGCCACCTGTAGTGATATCTAATTCTGTAATAGGATTAAAAGTGTTTGTGTTTAAAGGGTCACTCATTGTTCCTACAATAATTGAAGCATCTGTGTTTGCTGTATTTTTCTTAGCAAAAAACTCTAATCTATGCGTACCATCGTTAGCAGTTGTATGTTGAGGTAAAATTAAAAATACTTCGGCATTAGCATCATTACCTGTATTCATTATTATAGCGTTATTTCCAGAATTAGCATAAGATGAAGACGTGTTAACTTCTAGTAAAGGAGAGCCAGTTGAATTTACGTTTTTATTCCAACAAAAAGGAAAATCTTCATCAACGTAACTATCAAAATTTTCAGTAAAATTTGTATTAAATGGTGCACAAGCTGTTCTTATATCATAAGGACCAAACCAAGTACTATAACCAGAACCATCACTTCCAATTGCATCGCAGTTTGCTCTTATAAAAATACGATAAGGACTATTTGGTATAATGGATAATCCATCAGAGTCTGTTGTAATAGTGTTTGTTAAAGTTGAGGTGTTTATTGTAGTCTCTAATGCAGGATTAAAGTTTAAATCAGTTTGTACAATTACCATTTCCCATTCGGTTTGTATTTGTATATCTGGTGTAATTGTTAAATCAAAAGATGTGTCAGTAATATTATTAGCATCTATGTTTATTATTTCAAAACAAGATGGCTGTGTTGTTACTACAATGTTATCTAAATAAATAATTTTGTTAAACGAAGCTGTAGTTTCTGGTTTAAATGCTAAATGGTTAGCAGACGCGTTTAAAGGAATATTTACATAGTATAAAGAATAGTTGTTTGTATTATCTGATGCATTAGTTAAAGTAAAACTGTTTAATTCTGTAAATGTATTTTCGTCATTTGGATTTGACATTAAGCCTACTTTTAAGACTGTATTATCAGATCCTACAGAATTTACTTTTGCTGCAAATTCAATTCTATGCATACCATCTGCAATAGTCGTACTTTCTGGTGATGCTAAAATAAAATTATCATCATTATTCATTTGTATTTCATAATAATTGTCTGCAGAAAAAGCTTGAGAAGCACTTGTATTTACTTTTGTAATTGGTGCAGTTCCGGTAGAATTTGATATTGTAGACCAACAGTAAGGTGTTACTAATTCATCAGGCATGGTTTCAAAATTCTCAGAAAAATCGTCAACAATACCGCAAGTTGTTCTAAAAAATATAGGTCCAATCCAATCACTTACTCCATCTGTGTTACAGTTTGTTCTTACATAAAATTCATAAGCAGTATTATTAGTTAATCCTGTTATGTTTACATTATTTGATGTTGTATTAACAGCAGTTGCGCTATCTGGGTTACCTAGTCCTGAAGCTTGTACAACATAATCAAAACTAGAATCACTTGATAGCCAAGTTACATCTGCAGATGTTTCATAAGTATTTGTTACCTCTGGTTGGTTTGGAGGATAACATGTTATAGGGTTAAAATCAATTTCTATGTTTGGTCTATAATAATCTAAAGTACCAGATGGTGGTGTTAATGGATCTGGATTATTAAAGTTATTACCATAATGTAAAACCCTACCATTGGCTTGAGAATATCCTAAATTATGAGTAATAAAGTCAAAAGTATCATTGCCATCTTGATTTTCGTCTACAGCAATAACAAGATTATCGGTATTAGAATAATTAAAAGGTGTATCTAGTATTAATGAAACTTCATTACCATATACAGTGTAAGTACCAGAGTAGACTTGAGTTAAATTTGCAAGTGGTATCCAGTCGCTATTTGAAGCAAATACATCGTTAGAAGTTTCAGTCATGTAAACTACTATATTGTTAGAGTTTTCTAATATACCATTTGTGTAAAATGTTATTTTTGATATTGTACCAGGTTGATTGATTTCTGATTGCAAAAAAATACTTTGGCTGTAAGAGTAATTATCATCAGCATCTATTGGTGTTTCTTGAAAAGTACTTGTAGATATATTTCCTAAAGTAACTTCATTTATTTGCACAGTTTGTGCTTTTAAAGACAAAACTATTAACAGTAAAGCAAGTAGTAAGTAGAGTTTTTTCATTTTTATTTTCTTTAAATTAATATGGTTAGTCATGTTGTTAAACATTTTTGCTGTGTAAACTTATTTAGTATTAGTGGTTTAACAAAGCAGGTTTAGGTTAACGATAAGTTAACGGTAATTAAACATCATTAAGAAACTTCTTTTTTTTATCAATTTTGTAAGCACATATTAAACAGAATGTATCATGACTAGACAACTATTATTACACTTTATTTTCTTTATTTCTCACACAATCATAGCCCAAACAGATGAAGCTTTAGGAGCAACACCAATTTTAGAGTCACTTACATATGAGTGTGAAAATGAACAAACCGGAGACTTTTATGGTTTTACAAAATCATCAGAATTTACTACTTGTCCTAGTTCAGATTATGATAATTGGGTAGATTCTTGGTACAGTTTTACGCCAACACAAACACAAGATTATGCAATAAAAATTGAAGAATTATCAGGTAATACCTTAAATGTTCGAATAGGTGTATATTCTGGTTCTGTTGGTAATTTAACAAGCATGACAGGTTGTTCTACTAGATATTTTAGTGCAACTTTAGTAATGGGGCAAACCTATTATATAAATACAAGAGGCGCAAACGAATCTACAGAGTATAGATTATGTGTTTATCCATTTCCTGATGCACCATCAAATGATGAGCCTTCAACTGCTGATGAATTATCAAATTCTACATATGAAGTTTGTCAAAGTGCAGCTTTGGGTTATACAACTAATGCAACACATAGTAATGAAGCAGAGTGTAGTAATTCTAATCCAGATGTATGGTATACTTTTACTGCACCAGAAACTGGCGAATATACATTTAAGGCAGATTTAGTAAATGGCTCTACACCTTTGTACTTAGCAATTTATAGTGGTACTCCAGGTTTTTTAAATCCTTTTCAAGAGAGTCCAACATCTCCATTAATTCAATGTCAAGATATAATCTTAGCAGACTTAGTTGCAAATCAGACTTATTATGTAAGTGTAACATCTTCAAATTCATCACAAGCAATATATTTTAACCTTTGTGCTTACAAATCTCCAGAAGCACCATCAAATGATGATTGCTTTAACCCTATACCATTAACAATAGGGCAAGATTTTGAAAATAGTTATATAGTAGCAACGACTACATCTGCTACAGTAAATTCAGGCAACACTAACTTTCCAAATTGCGGGACACTACCAGACTTTGGTATATACGGAAAAGATGTTTGGTTTTCTGTTGTTGTACCACCATCAGGTAACTTTACTATTGAAACAAGAGCAGAACCAACAGAAACAAATTTAAGTGATACAGCTATGGAAGCTTTTACAGGCTCTTGTGGTACAGAAACTTTACAGCCTTATTATTACAATATACCACCACCTAACACTGGTACAGCTTATTGTAATAACCAATTTGTAATTGGTGGTGATCCATTTGCAGGTATATTATTTACTAATAAAACTCCAGGAGAAACAGTTTTAATTAGAGTTTGGGGATGGGCTTATCAATTTGGAAAGTTTAGAATAGGAGCTTATGATGCAACTTTAAGTACAACAGAGTTTGATCTAAATAATTTTAAATATTATCCAAATCCAGTAAATGATGTTATAAACATAAAATACAATAAAAATATTACAAATGTAACAGTGTACAATTTACTAGGTAAAGCAGTTTTAAAAGAAGAGACGGATAGTCAATTAGTTAAAGCAGATTTATCTAATCTACAATCAGGTTTTTACATTATTAATGTTACTTCTGGAGAGCAATCTACAAAGTTTAAAATAATAAAAAAATAATCCCTTAACTTTCTAATAGTTAATATCTAAAGCACTTTTGCAGTTTTTTGTAAAAGTGTTTTTTTATATCATATTCTAAAAATAACGCTAAGTTACTGTTGCTTATTTTTTTTGAAAACGAATACCTGTTTTAAAGCCACAATATGTTAGAAAAATAATAAACAGAGTTTGAAAGGTTAAAATTAGATAAGAAATTGTATTAAAAGTGTTAGTTTTAAGTTTCGCCTCCAATTCAATTTGTTTGATATCGATTCCTGAACTTAACGGAGGATAAATACTCCAACCAGAATTTTGTTGTGTAATGCTTTCTATAATAACGCCTAATTTGTTAAAAATAATTATTAGTAAAAATAAAGAAAGCATTAAAATTACATTAGAAGTTATATTATTAAAACGGTTTTTAATTGTGCGTATTAGATAAATGCAAAACAGGATTAAATTTCCTATTAAAAGGGCAATAAGATATTTAGGAATAACAAAGTATGTGTCGTATATATTAAGATTAAAAGCAGATATTTTATTTAGCTTAGTAAAATGAAAAATCATATAGTTAAAGATGAAAGCTAAAATCAATGATCCAATTAACCATAAAACTTCCTTTTTACTCATAATTTTAATTAGTTTGTAATTAATACACAAATAGATTTTAGTAAATGCTTTTTTAATGAGACACAAGCTTAAGTCCTATAATTGAAGCAATTAGAGTAGTAATAAAAAACAACCGCCAAAAGGTAGCAGGTTCTTTAAAAATTACAACTCCAACCAGAACAGTTCCAACAGCTCCAATTCCTGTCCAAACCGCATATGCTGTACCAATAGGTATTTGTTGAGTTGCTTTTACAAGAAGAAACATGCTAATACTAAGACAAATCAAAAAACCTATATACCAAAAAGTAGTTTCGTTACCAGTAGATTCTTTCGCTCTACCTAAACAAGTAGCAAAAGCAACTTCAAAAAGTCCTGCAATAATTAATAGTAACCACTTCATCTTTATTAATTTCTTTTAATTAAAATATCAAATTTAGTTATTTGATCTGTTCGATCTATCTATTTAAAGGTATAATTAAAAAGTTGAATAAGTTTGAAATATAACTTAAGATTAATATTGTATATTTTAGTAGAAGTAATTAGTAGTAGATCCTGAGGTTGTCAAATTTGCCGTATTTGCGGTTATACATTGTTGGCAGATTGTTATTTTCTTTTCCTTTTAACTCCACTCCAAATAATTCCTAGTGAAACTAAAATTAAGGCAAAATTCTCAATATTAATTTTTTTATCTGTCAATGATTTGTAAATAGTTCCAATCACACACAAGATTGACATAATTACTGCAAAGTAATATCCTTGTTTAGATTCGAAAAACGACCTTTTTCTTTCTATTTGCCCTTTATTATATTTCAATAGTTTTGAGTCAATATTTTGGCATAAATTCACGAATTGCTCAGAATTGCAAAAATTATCATTTGAGCTTATTCGTAAGGTATTTCCATTTTTGAACTTAAATTTTATTCCAGCTCCTTTTATCCAATGAATTTTATAATATTCTAAATCATTAAAATTAACATTTTTATTATTCCATTCCAACTGATTTGATTTTAATTCAAAATCTGAGATTTTTACTATAAACTTCTTTTTTAAGATATAGAAATAAATTTCAGCAAGAACAAAAGCTAAGATTCCTTTTATTAGACCAAAACTCATAACTCTATTCAACACGAAAATTATTACAGAAAAGATGGCTACTGTTGAACTAAGTAAGAATAGTAATTCAAATGGGTTTGTATATTCAACATTTTTGTATTTCCGCATCGTTTTGTGTAATGTTTGCCAACGGTTTCGGCTATGAGTAGTTGCGTGGTTTAGCGATTAACTTTGCAAGTACGCACCAAGCTGAAAATCCGCGAGGATTTTCAGAAGTAGGCGAGAACAATCAATTACTTATAGCCAATGTTGGCAACAGTTATTTTATTTTTTAATTAGTTTTTTTGTAATCGAATAATTATTAGATTTTACATTGATAAAATAAACACCAGAGTTAATTGAATTTGACAAGTCATTCAATTCTATATTTTGAGATGAATAGTTTTTTTGATTTTTATAAACAGTTTGGCCTAGTGTGTTTGTAATAGATATATTCAGATATTCGTCTTCAAATCTTTTAGGAAGATTTAAATAAATCTTTTCATTAAATGGATTTGGATAAACCAAAAGTTCATCTTTATTATAACCTTCAGCACTTGTTTCGTTATTTACAACAACATTAATTTCAATAAATAATGATTCTCCACATTCATTTATTTTTTTAGCTTTAAGGGTATGTGTTCCTTCGGTATCCCATAAAACTTTCACTTTATAATAACTAGTATTATTATCTATTATTAATGTTCCGCCACTTTCTAATATCCATTCTGTTGTTGAAAATAAATCAACAGGAATAATATATTCTTCTTCTGTATTAATTAAAGTGTTATCGTTTCCAAATATCAATTCAGGTTTAGACGGTATATATGTTTTTAAATTTTGAATAAAATTATACTCCCATAAGAAAATGTTATTCTCATCTTCTACGTAAATATTTGGATAAGAACTATTATAATCAGCCCAAAACCGTTGAGACCAAGTTAATCCGTTATCATGAGAAATATATAGATTTCCGCTGTTATCAAGTATCATAAAAGAATCATCATCAATTGCTTTTATTTTATTGATAGAATATGAAATATTTCTTTCAATAAGGTTTTGGTTGGGAATATCATATATGAAAATTTTACCTCCAGAATATGCAGGGTAAAAATATATTTTATTTAAGTTACTATAATCAAATCTATCATATTGAAGATTGTGTGGATATCCAGAAATCTGTGCCACAAAATCCCAACTTACACCTCCATCATTTGTCTTATAAACAATAGGTTCAGAACTCGTAGAACTCCCATATAAGATAAAATTGTTTTCATCTATAAATTGATACTGTCTTGTTGTCACATCACTAGGTGTTGGGATTAAATTCCAAGTTAGACCTTTATCTGTCGAATGGTATATATTTCCAAACCCAAAAATATATAAATCACTTACTGATACTTGGGTAAGGTTAATTACAGAATAATTTGTGTCTGCTGGCAAATCGGTAATATTTAAAATAGGACCATCTGTCCAAGTTAGTCCTTTGTCAAAAGATTCTGATATTATATAACCTTCACTATAATTGTTTGGATTGGAATACCTCCAATAACTGATGTAATCGCCTTCCGCATATAAAGTAAAGCCAACAACATCATCCGTTTCATAAACTTTTTTCCAACTAGAACCTTTGTCTTGAGAAATTAAGATTGATGAATGCGTAAAATTACCTCCACTAACAACTGAATATATATACTCATTTTCATTAATCTTTTTAAAATATCTAGCACTATTAGAATATCCTTCTCTCGGCGAACCACTATCAAGTTGAGTCCAACTAGCTCCACCATCTGTAGTCTTAAATATGAATCTTCCCATATTAGGCGACCCTTGTTCTTTTTTGCCTACAGCAAATCCAACATTGTCATTTATAAAATATATATCGGTTAAAAAACCATCTTGGTTGATATTAGCACTTTCTTCAGTATCACTATTTATATTAACTTTTTTAATTCCATTTACAACATAACTTGAGTAATACAAGTAGTTATTGTTTATTGTAAATGCTCCTGTAGTCCATTCAACGTAATAACTTGTTTGTGTCCAAGAATTCCCACCATCAACAGTTTTATAAATAGAACTACCTCCACTTAAATACCCAGTTTGAGAATCAATGAATTGTAATTTTTTTATGTATGAGTTTGATGGATTATTTTGGTATTCCCATGTCTCACCACCATCAGTAGTTTTATAAAATGTATTACCTCCCCAAACATAACCAATGTTTTCATCTAGAAATAAAATATCTTTAGGACTAAAATCACCATAATCAATTGAGGAAATGTTGGATGTCACTTTTAACCAAGAATTTCCACCATCAGTTGTTTTGTATAAAAAAGCTGTATCATTAACTAAATAATCGTCTATTCCGACTAAATAACCTTTGTCACTGTCAATGAAATCAACTCCTGTAAAATTTTCTAGACCTGTAATTCCTATTCTTCTTTCCCAATCTATTCCATTGTTTTCAGTGAAAAGAATAATTCCATCTGCACCAAAAACAAATGCTTTGTTAGAATCAATTAACTCGACATCATTTAATGGGTTATAATAAAAACCTTGGTAATGTGGCAGTTTATATGTTTCCCATGATACTCCTCCATTATTGGTTGTCAGTAATGAAGAACCTCCAATAACAAATCCATTGTTTTCGTCCCAAAATCTAACATCCGAAAGGGCACTTAACTTATTTTCAATGTATTGTCCACATTGAGAATATGAGTTGTAAAAAATTAAAAATGTGATAATAACTGGTATTACTTTTTTCATTTACACTGTTTGTTTTAATTGTTGCCAACCACTGTGTATAGCGTAGTAAGGCGCGCCTCACGGAGAGCTATAATTGCACCTCATTCGTTATACACGGTTATGTGTGTAGTTACGTGATGAGTTTTCGTAGACTCGATAAATATACGATTAAAAAGTCGAGGTGCAATTAACAGTGGACGATGGTATGTAATTAGTAGAAGGGAAGCGTTTGTGAAACGCAATTCTACGAGCCTTAGGTAAATATATACCATCGGTTTTGGCTATGGTTTCGTTACGGAATGGTACGCGAGTATCATTCCGTCGTAACCATAAATTTAGAAAAAAGGCTTGAAATTCCGATTAGGAATTTCAGCCGTAATGAACTATAGCCGTTGTTGTACACCATTTTTATTTCGTTTCTTTTAAATAGTAATTCAAAGTATCCAATAGTTTTTCTCCTCTTAAATTCTTTGCAATTATTTTTCCTTTTTTATCTATTAAAAATGAGGTTGGGTAACCGGACACATTGTAACTTTCTTTGAATTTATCTGAGTCTGCATCCAAAACTTGAGGCCAATTTATTTCGTATTTCTCAATTGCACTTTTTAGCTTTTCTTTTGTATCGAATACAGCAACTCCTAAAAATTCAACATCATTTCTATCTGTTTCATCATAAGCCTTTTTTAAATTAGGAATTTCATTGATACAAGGTGCGCACCAAGTTCCCCAGAATTCTAGGTATAAAAGTTTATCTTTAAAATTATCTAACTTTAAAGAATCGTTTGAGTCAAGTTTTTTAACTGTAAATGGTTTTGCATTAAATCCAATTCTTGATGGATATAAAATAGTATCCTTTGGCATTTCAAGTAGTCGAAGTTCGTTTGAGTTTATATCAACACCAAGATTTTTATAAAGGTCATTATTTATTTTGATAAATTCGTTTAAACCGACAATTTCTGTATTCTCATCATCGATTGCAATTATACTTTTATCATCGTAGGTGAGATTTGAAAACCCGTTGCTCACTAGGATTTTATTTTCTTGATAAGTGGTTTCTGCGATTTGTGGGAAATTATAAATTAAGTCTCCGTCGCTTGTTGAAAGAACTAAAATCTTTATTTCTTTTTCCTTGATTCCACTATTAGTACTTATTTGTGCAACTACTGATTTAGACTTTTCAATTAGCTTTTGATAATCTAATTCAAATGCTCTTGGTGTTGGTTTTAGGATTTCTTCATCGGAAAAGTCATTATCATAGTTTGTGTCAATAATGTATTCAAGTTCGTCATTTTGATTTGTTCCGATTGCTACGTGGACAAAACAATTAATAGGCTTTTCAGACAATTTTCTTTTGTTTAAATCAATTTTCCAAGATGCTTTTAAGTCATTGAAGAATTCATCACTTAAATATCCTTGTTTGTAATTTTGATAAGCAAATTGATGACTATCAAACCATACTTGAGTTACATTTGATTTAGTCCAATTTTTTGGTATTCCAGTTGTTTTAATTTCGGTATTTCCCCAAATTCCTTTTTCAGTTAGTGGTGTCCAATCCAAAAATCCAAATCGCTTTTCAAAAGGTCCGTAACCTTGAATCTCTGTAAGTTTTAAATTAATTAAATCGCATTGTTTAGATTCTTCTTGACAAGCAAATAGGTTAATTAAAACAAGTAGGATTGTAAGTTTTTTCATAGGTTTTCTTAAATGGTGTACAACGGTTTTGGCTATGATTTCGTTGCGGAAAAATCCGCAGGATTCTTTCCGCCGTAGCCGAAAGATAATAAATAAGCGTTGAATTCCGATTAGGAATTCAACCGCAATGAATTATAGCCATTGTTGTAACACGTTTTTATTTATTCATTTGCTCTTCAAGCTCTCCTTTTTCGTAAGCTTTATAATATTTTTTTGTCTTTGAATTCATTGGAACATTATTTTCTTTGTCTCCAATAAATTCTAGTAAGATTTTTGCTCCTCCAAGTTGAACTTCTTTTACATCTTCTTGTTCGCTATATTTCTGTCCGTCTTTTGGTTTGCACTCCAAAATTCGGTTGTGATTTATTTTTTGGTCTAATCCGTAATTTATCATTGCAACAACATAAAGAAATTGTTGTTTGTTTTCGTTCGTTAAAGCGTCGTAGAATTTTCCAAAAGTTGGTATTCCCATTCCGATATCTTTATTCATCCAAAATCCAACAATTTGAGCGGCTGATTTAAATTCAGTTCCATTTGGATAAACTGGATTTGAAAAAATATATTGACTTGCATCGAAAATCAGATTTTCATAGTCTTCATATTTAGGATTTTCGACTTCTTTCATTTTTGCCAAAGACACAGAGAAAAGTTCGTTTGATGATGACGGAAATGTAAATGAAGTCCAAAGTCTTGATTTTACGATTTTGTCATTAAATTTTCCAGGTCTAAATTCGATTGAATTAATGGCTTCTTTTATGATTTCGTTTGTCTGTTCTGACTTTGGATACGAACTTACAGTAATATTTTCAGACTCCGAATTCTCCGTTACAGTCAAATAAACATAAACATTGCCCTTAAATTTAATTTCTGATGGAAGTTTAGGGTAAATGAAGTTTCTCAAATTTTGTTCGGAACAGGCAATTTGTTCTTTTTCCGAAAGTCCAGAATCACAATCGTTTTCAAATGGTAATTCTGTTAATACTGCATAATGATAAATTCCCTCTTTTTCTTGTTTAAAAGGCTTTACTTTATATCCTCTTTCAGCTTTTTTGTCTGCATCTAAAAAATGTCCTTTCGGTATTTGTCCAATTCCAATGAATGGAATTAGAAGTAAAAAAGTCAGAATGTTTAATTTGTTTTTCTTCATTTTGTTGATTTGGTCAAATGTGTTACAACGGTTTTGTGTAAGCTTCAGTAACGGGAAAGTGCGCGAGTACTTTCCGCTGACGCACCTAATTTAGCAAAACGAGTTGAATTTCCTATTAGGAAATTCAGCCGTTATTGCGCTTACACGTTGTTGTAGGCAGTTATTTATTCAGTTTCTTTTTTGCTTTTCGAGTCAATCAGTTCAATTAATTTATTCAGCGACGATTTAATTTTGTCCGATTCAGCTTTCTTTAACATCAATTCCGCTTTGTTTTTCATTCCGCTGTAATTTGCGTCTGGATAAAGTTCAATCAAGGCTGGAAAGTATTTGTCAATTCCATCTGCAAGTTTATCTTTTCCACTTTCTGTAAATGCTTTTTCGTTATTTATCTCGTCCAAATAAATTAAGTAGTTACTTATTAAGGTCTTAACGTTTGAATTAATGTTATTCTTAACTCTTGACGAATTTGGGTCGTCCGCATTTTCTTTGATTTGGTCATTCCCTAATTTAAAATATTTTAGCTGAAGTCCTAAACCAAAATGCCAAACTGCAAGCATTTCTTTGTCATATAAATACTGGTCTTTTCTATCGAGCGCATCGTAGATATTATTCATATTTTTCCACTCATTAAAAAATTTTTCAGCTACTTCGTTTCTATGTTTTAGTCCTAATTCATTGTCATCAAGTACAATATTGAAATTTTGTTGGTCAGTTAGCTTTTCTACGATTATTCTCGTTTCTGGGTCGTCAAAAGTCGGCAGTTTTTCATCAGCTTCGTATCCATAATTTAATTCTAAAACTGCATCATCGTAGTCATTTAAGTCCCTATAACGTTTGTCAAGTGGGAATTTGTGTTTTTCTGTATTACAACTTGTTATAATTAAGCTAATTAAAGCTATAAGGATAATTCTAATTTTTGTCATTAAATTCTATTTTTGGTTTTTTATATTCAGTCAGTAAATTTAGTAAACTATCAACTTCTTTTTCATATCTCTTTTGTTCGCTCAAAACGTAACTATGAAAAGTGTCGTAGTCGTATTGTCTCTGAAATTTTCTTTCGTCTTGTTCAGCTTGCCGAATTATTCCCTCGATTTTTTTATCGTCAAACCTATTTAGTTTTGATATTTTCTCTTTTGCTTTTCTTGCGAATAATTCGGTTATTTTAATATGATACTTTTCGTGTGTTAGCAATTCCTTACTATTTGTATTCTTTTTGTAAACAAATGAGCTTGAAGGATAGAAAAGTGATTGAACAGTTACTGAATTATCCTCAATTTCGCTGTCTATTGATGTAACTACATATGCAAACCTTTCATTCCCATAAAGTGATTTTTTGAAGAACTCAAGTCCTCTGAAATTATCAAAGGTAATTTGGTCATATTTGTCAAAAGTCAAAGGTTTTTCGTAATTCAAATAGTTAGTATGACTTAAAATTCCAAATCCGATTATTACTGGAATAATTATCATAACACTATACTTCAAGAACTTTTTAAACTTTTTCAGCCGAATTTTATTCCCTTCCTTATTTTCTTTTATAGCGAGGTATAAATGATAAAATACTGGTGAAAAATAGACCAAAAAGATTAGAGTTATTACTAAATATTCGTTCATTCAATTAGTATTTCCGAAATTAAATTGTTTTTGTAAGTTCCAATAGAATAATATTTTCCGCTTTTTTTATTTAATAATTCAGGATATATATTTTCCTTTGATTTTAGAATCTTAAAATTAATTTCTGATTTATCTTTTAAAATAATTGTCATTCCATAAAACTTTTCAATTCCACCAAAGTTTTGATTATAAAATTCATTTTGTTTTAAAGAATTTACAATAAATTCAATTTCTTTTTTGTTTTCAATTTTGTAAAGTGAATTTGGAATTGGTTCATTATTGTTTTCTGTAAAACTTATATTAAATATATTTATTTCTTTTACACTTTCAGTTTCCAAGTTTTTCAACTTTTCATAAACGCTAATATTTTCAAGTAAATTCGGGCCTAAAAAAGTGAAAAAACCAAAAAAAAATGCAAGTGGAATAAATATTATTAAAGTCCATTTTGGTATCCCTTTTTTAAAAATTGAATATCCAATTACTAAAAATATTAAAAGAAAAATTCCTCTTGGAATAAAATAACTATAATAGATACTATTCATTAATTTTCTTTTTTTTCATAATTTTTAGTTACAGTTTGGTGCTTACTGCCAACGTGTTTGTATATGGTTTGTTGCGTGGTTTAGCACGTAATTTAGCAAATAAAAACCGAATAGAAAATCCGCGAGGATTTTCGTAAGTAGGCTAGTACTAGCAATGGATTATATACGGTGTTGCCAACCGTTATTTTTCTATTCAAATGTTATTTTATAAGTCATAGGTTCCATTTTAAAATCATTTTCGTTTTCAAAATTCGGTTGTTTAATTCTCAATATTTTTGGCTTTTCTGAACTTAATTCAGAAACGCAGTATAAATAATAATTTGGATATTCTTTTGACTTTCTAAATTCGTTTCGAGATAGAAAGAAACTTTTGTTCGATTTGTTAGTCGAAATAGCCTTGACTTCAATTTGTTTCTGTGTTCCATCAATTTCAAACGAAATAATGTCAAAACCAAGTTTCGGATTATTAGCAACTGAACGAACTTTTTCGGCTAAATCTGGATAATCAGTTCTTAAAAACTCTATTTCGCTCTTCAAAACAATTTCTTCGGCTAAATTTCCGATTTCCATTTGTTTTTCAAGTTGTTTTATATAATCAATTTCGGTTTCAGGTTCTACCAAAGTTTCCAAGTCAATTGTTTTTCTCGGTTGGTAATTTGGCAATTCAGGTTTTTTCTTTTCGGCAGTTTTTTTAGATTGAATTCTTACTTCTGTATTTTCTTTAGATTTCTCAAATTGAAAACCATAAATCCATAAAAATGAATGAGCGTCAAGCAATTCAATTCCGCTAAACTTTGTTTTAAGATAGTTTTGAAATTGTTTAATTATTCCAACAAATTCTTGATAATTCTCCCAAGATGAATTATGACTTGTTTTTAAGTCGATATTTAAAGAACTAAAAATTAAATCAAATCTCGTTTGTGAAATCGGAAGATATTTTTGAGAGTTTTTAATAAAGAATAAATATGCAATTAATTGATATGAAAATCCCAATTCTGAAAATTGGTCAAAAGCCTTTTCGTCTTTGATTTTACTTTTAAAAAACTCAAAAAGTAATTTTTCGTTTTTTTGATTCGCTTTTAGTTTACTAAAATTGTCCTTTTTTCTTCAATCAATTAAATTGTTTTGATGAGTTTCATAATTGTAAATGACATTTGTCTGAATTGAATCTTTTACTGATTTTAAAATTCTGCCATTTCCAATTTCATTCTCTTTCCAAGTTTTGGTTAAAAGTCTGTTTTTTGCTTGTTCTAAAACTGCGTATTTGTAGTTTTCGTGTTCATTTATAAAATTGTTTGTTTTAAATTCAACGAGTTTTTCAGTCGTGTCTTTTTCCACAATATTTTTGAATTCAGTTAAAGCGTATTCAAAAGTTTTCTCGTTAATTTCAATCATTCAGAGCGTAATTTTTTAATGGTTGGCAACGGTTTTGTGTATGGCTCGTTGCGGAAAATCAGTTATGATTTTCCGCCGTAACCCAAAGATAGCAAATTGCAATGAATTCCGATTAGGAATTCAGCCGCAATGAGCTATACACGTTGTTGTAGCACGTTTTTTATTCTATTCGGTTAAACATATTTTTTTCATTAAACTCATCAATAATTTCTTCACAAATTGCATTCAGTTTGACTAATTGAAGTTCGTTGTTTGATTTGTAATTCAAATTCGGTTTATCCTTTTCTGTTGTTAAATCGTAAGTATCAAAATGATTAGTGAATTCGGTTGACTCAGTAAAAAACCAAAAGTATCTTAAAGGTTGATGAGTTCGAGAGGAAATACTTTTGTAAACTAATCTGTCTTTTCCTAAACTGTCAGGTGTTAATTGATATGATTTTACTTTTTCGGATTTTATCTTTTCGTAGTTCTTTTTATAAAGTTTGATTGGTTTTGAATCGGGCAACTTTAATGAATTAAATCGTCCGCAATTATCAAACTTTTTTACATAGCTGTCTTTTCCATCTTTCCAAAACGCGTACATTGTAAAGTAAATTCCATTAGGATTACAAGAATTTGGGTCACTCAAATCCACAATATATGCAGTTCCGTATGTAATCCGTTTTAATACAAAAAAATCCGTTATATTTTTTTCGTTCAGTTCCGCTTTAAATTCCGAAATGAGCGATTCCGTTGGGTCAATCTTTTCTTGTCCAAAGGTCAGATTAAAAATCAGAAGCAATATGATTATTATAGATTTCTGCATTTTGTTCAAATGTGCTACAACGGTTTTGTGTATCGCTCGTTGCGGAAAATCAGCTATGATTTTCCGACGGAACCGAAAGATAGCAAATTGCAATGAATTCCGATTAGGAATTCAGCCGCAATGAGCTATAAACGTTGTTGTAGCACGTATTATTTATTCTATTTTTGATTCCCAATCGTTGTAATAAATCCATTCAACATCTCCAACTTTGGTTATTCTTCGATTCGGTTCTCCCCAATCTAATCCAGTGTACAAGCCTTTTTCGTCACAACTCTCAATCAGCTTTATTTTGAGATAAAAGTCAGACTCTCTTTTTTCAAGTAAAATTCCTTTGGCTATACATTTTCCAGATTCGGCTAATTCTTTTTGTTCTTTTGAAATGTATTCTCTCAAATACTTAAAGTTTAATGTATCGTTCACTTTAAATTTCTCAAATTCTTTAGAATATTCTTTTCGTTGCCTTTCGTTTACTTTTTTCCAATATTCTTGATAAAATTCTGCTTGTTTTTCAAGTTCAATAGGTTTGTTATTTAGTTTTCTATGAAATGAAGTAAAAATAACCGCAGACATATCTTCTGGATGATAAATTCCTTTTTCACTAAGAAATTCAACTAATTTTCCCTCACGTTTCCATAATCCCCAACCATTTCTGATATTCATTCCAAAACCTCTGTGAAGAGAAATTGTTGCTGATTCTTCTTCTGTATTTTTAAATGTTTCTAAATCTTCTTTTGACCAATTACATTCAAAAAAAGCAAAAGCATCTTCTAAATCTATTGGTATATATTTTTCGGTATATTTTTCACAATCTGATTGGGAATATCCAATTGTGACAATCAGAAAGAATGATATTTTCAGGATTTTTTTCATATGTGCTACAACGGTCTCGTATAACCGTCAGTTACGGGATTAAAGTTAATGATTTTCGGTTAAGAACTGGCGTTAGCAATTCCGAGTGGATTCGGACGCAGTCGAATCTGCCGTAATTGCGGTTATACATTGTTGGCAGTAGTATTCTTACTATAATTCAAATTTTATTATTCTATAATCAGGTTTTCATTTCTAAGTTTGACACTCTTTTTAAATTCATTAAAATACTCAGAATTAAATCTAGGCCTCATTCTTATTGATTTTTCAGTGTTATGTTTGTCTGTGTAATATATTCTCCAAATACTTTGGTCATTAACTTCAATGTTTGTTTTCTTAAATTTTTTAATTTGCTCCAGTTTTATTTTCTTTTCATTATTTTTTTCTTTAATAAACAAATAGTTTTGGTCATATTCTAAGATTTTCATTCTGTCAAAATATAAATAAATTGAAGAGAAAATAGAAACCATTAGGATGAGTAACAATGTAATAAAAATATCAAAGCCATTTTCGAAGTAGATATTAAAACTCATAAAGAGTAAAATTCCTAAACATATAAGAATGAAATATTTTTTAATTTTATTACTCGCTGAAATTCTTTTTCTCATTTTTTTATTACTGCCAACGTTAGCGTATAAATTTCAGTTGCGGAAAATCGGTACGATTTTCCGATTAAGACTGAAAGATAGAAAATTGCAATGAATTTCCGTAGGAAATTCAGCCGCAATTGAATTTATACATTGTTGGTTGCAGTTATATTTCAGTTTTTTGAGATTCACTCAGCGTTTTGTTTTGCGTTTTGCTATTCAATTCCACGTTTTGATTCAGCAATTTTGGAATTCGATAGAGTAGAAGTGATCAATTCACGTTTTTTAATTCCGCACGAGTTGGTTTCAGCGCACAGTTCCGTTTTACATTTTCAATTCA
>NZ_AULQ01000010.1 GCF_000422365.1 Mesoflavibacter zeaxanthinifaciens DSM 18436 | reverse complement strand
GATTCAAAATGTAACTTTGAAAAGCGGACAAACGGAATTTTATTACGTGCGAATTATTCGAATAAGCTGACTGCAATACCAATCCCAAAAGAAAGTATAATCGGAATTACAATCACGAGAGGAAAAGAAACGATTGACCCATTTTTTCTTTCGCCAATGTGGATTTTATTAAAACTCGGTGTTTCGAAATTATACGCTCGATACTTTAAAATTTTAATCAGCGAATATTCGATTGACCAAATGGAATTGAATTTAAAAACAGCTGAATATGAAATGGACTTTATAGCAAACGGATATCTATTCGAAAGACAACAAAGTTTCTTTGAAAATCTGAATTACGAAAACAAATTAAAAACAATAATAAAAGCCAGCACATAACAATGTATAAATTCAATTGCGGCGGAATTTCCTACGGAAATTCATTGCAATTTTCTATCTTTCAGCTCAATCGGAAAATCGTACCGATTTTCCGCAACTGAAATTTATACGCTAACGTTGTAAGCAAGCTGAAAATGACATTCGAACAATTAAATAAACATATTATTCCGATGACCGAATTTGCTCTTAAATGGAGATTTACGGAAGAAAAATATGATTGCTTGCCTGAACAACATCTGAATGAATTAAAACCGTTAGACAAAGTTGGAGCGGAATTTCTTGCTGATTTTTTAAGTAATTGCAAAGTCCATAGTGAATTGCCTTTTAAGAATGGAATGTTTCGGAATTTGGACAAAGCTAAAATTCTGGAAAATAATGACAAAGAAATAACGAAATGGCTTTACCAAAGAGCAATTCCTTTTGACAAAGAAGTTTTCCTTTCTTGGGACGGAAACAACGGAATGAAAACTAAATGGAAATTTGTAGTCAAATATTGGAATTCGATTTTTTATGGAGGAGCTGATGATTTGACAGTTTTTGACCAAAGCCTTGAATGGACTTTGTTCTTTTTTCACGAAGACGAAATTCATTTCGGAACAAACAAAAATTATAAACCCATTGCGGAATTTGATGAAAAATGGTTTGTGATTTAAGAATAAGCGGAATAAAAGCCAGCTTACAACAATGTATAAAATTAATTGCTTGGTAATAGCCTACTTACGAAAATCCTCGCGGATTTTCTATTCGGTTTTTATTTGCTAAATTAGTTGCTTAAACCACGCAACTAATCTTATACGAGACCGTTGTAATGCATTTACTGAACGAACTCAAAGAATGAAACTAAATTCAAAAAAAATAGGCAGATTATTGATTTTTAAATATCTGGGAATTACAACTCTGATATTAATTATTTTATTAGTCTTATTTAATTCTTTATCAACTGAAATGAATGAATTTATAAATCGGAATTTAATTCATCCATTTTCAAGTGAACCAAAATACTTCACAGTTCAAATAATATTGAATTTAATAATTATTTTTTTTATCTCTGGGAACATAGGAAAATCTATTATTGAAAAAGATAAAGACCCATTTTGGACAACTTTTTTTGGCTATTTGAAAATTTCGATTGGAATATTTTTAATAGCAATGTTATCTGAAATGACTATAAGAGCATTTGAATTTGGAATTGACTTTAAATTATTCGGACTTGGATTATTGATTTGGTTTTTTACTGGCGGACCAATATTTTTAATAATTGGAGGTGTCTATGGTGGAATAACAAGTTGGTTTATTGGAAAAGAAATTCTGAACAAAAAAACGCATTACAACACTGTATAAACTTTATTGCTGCTAAATTTTTCCTTCGGAAAAATACGCAGGTACAAAGTTGTTTAATAATTTGCTTATTTTTAGCATAACAAAAACGCAACAAAGCTTATACCAAAACGTTGTAAACAATTATGAAAAAAATCCTGACTTTAATTCTGATTTCAGTTTTTATCGGTAGTTGCAAGACTTCCGAAAGAAAACCAAAATCGAATGCGGACGAATTACAACAGCGGATTTTAGGAAACGTAATGGGATTAAATCGATTGGAACTAACCGCAAGTTTTGATGAATGTGGAGAATGGGGAGGACACGATGAGAAATTTGATATTTATCGTGAAAATAAAATACTTTTTGCGGAATACGTTGAGGATATTGTTGACTGCAAAGACCCATATGCTGAAAACAGAAAAATAGCGGAACGAAAAACTTTACGGCTGAATGAAACGCACGAAAAAGCTATTGTAAAATATCTGACTTCCCTACTCGAAACTGGATTAAAAATGGAATTACCATTTCACGCTGGAACTTATTATTGTGCTGTAATGAATGACTCGACAATGATATTAAAGTATCACTCTGTGAAAAGCAGTTGGAATGAATACGAAAAACTAAAAGCTGAATTATTAAAATAACTGTTTACAACAACGGCTATAGTTCATTACGGCTGAAATTCCTAATCGGAATTTCAAGCCTTTTTGCTAAATTTATGGTTACGGCGGAATGATACTGGCGTACCATTCCGTAACGAAACCATAGCCAAAACCGTTACCTACAATTTGAAAAAATGAGAACTCTTGAACCTACTTGGAAATTATCAAAGAAACTGATTTTAGAAAACTTTGCGTTTCTTCAATCTGAATTTGACTTTCCAAAGTTTAAGAATAACCGAGTTAGAGACGAATATTATATAACAACTCAAAAAGGTGAAATTGAATTTAACTGTTTGATTTTTCAATTTTCTTGGAGTTCACCAGAAATCGGAATTACAAATCACTCTGAACCGACTGAATTTAATGCTGATTCAATTCCAACAAACTATTATCGAATTGACAAACTGGACAAAACTGGTGAATTGAAAAAAATAGCTGAAAAAGGGAATGAATTTATTGAGACATATGTCAAAAAGTGTGCTGAATTATTAAAAGAAAACCCGATAATATTAAGCGGAATAACAACTGAATTTAAAAATGAATAAAAACTGTAGGTAACAACGTGTATAATTAATTGCGGCTGAAATTCCTATCGGAATTTCATTCTTATTAATTATCTTTGGTTTACAGCGGAAAATGACTGCGTCCTTTTCCGCAACTAATCATACACACCAACGTTGCCAGCAATATGAACAAACGCACAGAAAAATTGAATTAATGAAATTACCTTTTTTTATATTACTTATGGGAATTACATTCTCATTAAACGCCCAAAATCTTTTCCCTGTAAAACTAGACAACTGTAAGACTGATAAATTTTGTTTGGACTGCGGAGACACCCAAGCTGGTTATGAAGAAAAGGAGTTTTTAAAACTTCAAGAAAAATTGAACGATGAATTAAAATTGGATGGAATTAAAGGAGCTGTTATGTTTCAAGTTCTTGTTAATTCAAAAGGACGTGCTTGTGTTTTGAGCCATACAGACCAATCAAAAAACTTCATAACAAAGAAATTAATTAAAGAGCTGAATCGATTCAAAAATTGGACACCTGCAATAACAAACGGTAAAACAGAAGAAAAATCTTCAATCAATATTATTTTCAAAGTAGATAACAACAAAATTACAGGACAAATTGAGAGAGTTGATAAAAAGGCTTTTGAGAAATCATTTGACAAGCCAAACAGTCCAGAAATCTATAATGAAAATTATGTTTACAAAAACGAAAACTTAAGCAATTATGAAATAACTGTTTGGAATTCAAAAAACTCAAATTTACCTAATAATTGGAATGACCATATTTCCATTGATCAAAATGGCTTAATCTGGCTTACTGTGAGCCAAGGTTTGGTGACTTTTGATGGAAGCGAATTTAAAAATTCCGAACAAAATATTTCTGACAAAGGTAAATACTTCGGCTATTACGAATTAGCAACAGATAACAATAATGTAAAATGGATTTATGCTAAAAAAAACATATATAGTTATGATAATGATAAATGGGTAAAATATGACTCAACACAAATTGGAATTAACTCTGCGTATAATATTGTTAACAACCCAAAAACGGGCGAGTTATTTTTCTGCTCAAAAAATGGAATAACTATTCTTAAAGATGGTAACTGGTCAAAAATTGATAAGAACTTATACAAAGACTTACCTGGAGAAAGAGTTTCATTTGCTAAAAGAGATTCTAAAAATAGAATTTGGATTGGAACTTATGATGGAACAGCGATGATAGATGAAAATAATCAAGTAACAAATTTCGAAAAATCGTCCACAGTTTTAAAAGGAAAATGCATTACTTCGATGGACGAAGACGAAAACGGAAACCTATACTTCACACTTTACGAATTTGACAGAAAAAACAAAAAGCAAGTCAATAATGATGAGGGAATAGCAATACGAGATGTAGATGGTAATTTCAAACAATTTACAACTGATAATTCTGGAATGCCTTTTAATCATGCTAATTGCGTTTTATACGACAAAAATGAAAAAGTTCTATGGATTTCGACTGACAGAGCAGGATTAGTGAGATACGACTTAAATGATGGTTGGGAAAATTATCATAATGAAAATTCAGATATCCCCACATCATATATTTCAACTATGACTTTTGATGATAGTGGGAATTTATATTTAGCAACAAGACAAGGATTAGTAAAAATTGAACGAAAATAAAATACTGCTGGCAACAATGGCTATAAGTAATTGCTTGTTCTCGCCTACTTCTGAAAATCCTCGCGGATTTTCAGTTTGGTGTGTACTTGCAAAGTTAAGTACAAAACCACTCAACTACTCATAGCCGAGACGTTGTACATAATTATGAAAAACCTTAATCTGAAAAAACATTTCTTTAAAATTGTACTTCTGATTTTCGGAATTTACTTGACGTACGACTACTTTGACAATAGAAAAAAGATAGAAAATCTGAATTACGGAATCAAAGCTAACGAATTGAGAAAATCTTTAAATGTTCCTATTATCGATGAATATATGACAGCAGAAAATAGACACGGTGAATTTTTCGGAAATAGATGGGAATCGTGCAGAGAAAAACCCAAAGAAAATCAAATACTTCACGCTTGGAAAAATGTAATTCCATCGGAAAATGAAAAATTCATATTGGACGAAGAAATGGACGCATTTCGGATAAAAGAATCTAATGGAAGAATAAGACAATTAAATATTTACTGTAAAATAGTTAATGATTCTATTTTGACTCGAATAGGAAGAACTTTTTATAACACTGACCCAAGAGAGACATTAGAACTGAATGAAAATGGAGTAGATAGCGTCATGAAAAGCTGGAGATTAAATTATCTGATTAAAAAATAACTATGTACAACAACGGCTATAATTCATTGCGGCTGAAATTCCTGTCGGAATTTCATTACAATTTGCTATCTTTCGGCTATGGCGGAAAGAATCCTGCGGATTTTTCCGCAACGTATCATAGCCAAAACCGTTAGCACCAATTTGAACACAAACCTTATGAGAAAACTATTTTTTGCAATTGGAATTTTAATTTCATTCAATTCTTGGAGTCAGTCAACAGAAAAGATTTATTACAAAAATATCGTTGATAATTGTATTGAAGATTTAAATAAGCAGATAAACCAAGCGTGGAAAGACAAAGAGAGCGAAAAGGCAAGAGCCTTATTTGACTCACTTATAAATAACTGTATAAAAGGAAAGTATCTATCTAACTACGATTTCAAAACAATAAAAAAAGAAATAATAAGTACTGACAATATTGACAAACCAATTGTTCTTTTGACTTCTGCAACTTGGTGTGGACCTTGTTGGGGAGAAATTCCAACTTTGAACAAATTAGCCAAAAAGTATGATGGAAAAATTGAATTTATAGTTCTTTTCTGGAATAAGAAAAAAGACTTAAAAAAAATGGCTTCGAAATATGACAAAAGAATTCATTTAATTCCATCGGAATCTGAACCAATTGACAAATCCTCAATAATGATTAGTGGATTCAATCATAAATTAGACTATCCAGCTGCATATCTGATTGACAAGAATAAGAAAATTCTCGACTTAACAAGAGGAGCAGCCTTTCCGACAAAAGATATGGATTGGGATAAAGTCAATGAAATAAATGAAAAAAAACTGACTGAATTTATTAAACCTGTTACGGAATAAAAAAACTGGTGCTAACACCGTGTATAATTAATTGCTTTGGTCGTTGCTTATTTGGAAAATTCCTTCGGAATTTTCTCGCGTTCGTTTTTGTTTACTAAATTAGTTGCTGAAACACGCAACTAACCATACACAAAACCGTTAGCCACAAGCTAAAAAAAAATGTCGATAGAAGATAAAACTTGGAGAAAATACGAAAGACAAATTCATCAAGAATTAACTTCTGTATTTACTGATTGTGAATTCGAATTTGACGACAGGATTTTCGGAAAACACAGTAGAATTGATAGACAAATTGACATTTCAGTACGTGGAAAAATTGGTGGAAATAAAATTCTTGGAATAATTGACTGCAAACACTTCTCAACCAATATTGATGTAAAAATCATAGAGAGTTTTCTTGGAATGTTAGAAGATACAAAAGCTAATTTCGGATTAATAATTACTAACAAAGGATATAGTTTAGCAGTCAAAAACCGTGCAAATATTCGGAATTTAAGGCTTGATATTATTGAGTTTGATGAACTGGAAAAAATAAAATTGACTTATGACTATTTTGTAAATCAGAACATTAAAAATCTTGAACTATCAAAATATGAGTTCTTTAAACGAGCAAAAGAAAATTCTGGATTTTTCGATTCTAATAAATCAAATTACAACAAAAGAATAATTACGTTTAAAGAAGGTTTCGCAAATACAGAATATTATGCTTTCAAAAAGATAATAAAAGAAAGTGCTCGGTTATTTAGAGATTTCTCTGATTTGGAAATTATTACTATCAGAATACCTGCAAATAATGATCTTCAGGAAAAAAGGCTTTACTCTTCGACCATAAAAAGAAATGATTTAGAGAAATTATTAAATCTGAATTTCAGATATTTACGAGAAGACATCAAATTATGGAGAAGTGATTTTTTGGAAAATGGAGATTATACTAAAGAATCCATTTATAATTTTGCAAAGAAAAATATTGATTCAACAAAATATAGTGATTACATAAAAGAAATATAAAGCCAGTGGCTAACAATGTATAACCGCAATTGCTTCGGATTTTCCTAAGCGGAAAATCCTCGCGAACGCCAAAAGTTCGTGATTTTTAACTAACTTAGTGCTAAACCTAACGCAACTGACGGTTATACGAGACCGTTGTAAGTAATGCGAGAAAAACTTATTTACATATTAATTTTAGGAGTGCTATTGAACTCTTGCGACTTCACTTCTGCTGATGAATATTATAATCAAGCTTTCGAATACGAAGAGAAAGGTGATTTAAAAAAAGCGATTGAATTACTCGATAAATCTATTGAAAAACAATCTAACTTCAGACCTGCGCTTTTAAATCGTGGATATTACAAAACTGAATTAGGAAACCTTAATGGCGGAATTATAGACTATAAAAAAATATTAGAATTTGATTCTGATAATACTCTTGCTCTTTATAACATCGGAATAAACTATCAAGAATTAGAAAAACCAAAAAAAGCAATTGAATATTTTACAAAAGCACTGAATACAAGTGGAGCTTTGGCTAGTTTTACAAATTCGTATGGCGGAACAATGAGTTTAAGGTCAAATATTGACTTTGATCCTTTAGATAATGATAACGATTTTGAAGTACATAAGTGCGAAATTCAATTTTCAAGAGGAGTCAACTATTTTTTTAATAAAGAATATAATAAAGCTATTACCGATTTTGAAAATTCAATTAAAGCAAATTACAATAAGGCTAGTAGCCATTTTTTTCTTGGAGGAATATATCTCGAGATGGATAACTTAAATAATGCTTGCGAAAACTTTACTTTATCTGCCAATTTAGGAGAATTAAATGCTAAAGAAAAATTGAAAGAATATTGTGAGGAATAAAACACTACTTACAACAATGTATAACCGCAATTACGGCGGATTCGACTACGTCCGAATCCACTCGGAATTGCTAACGTCAGTGCTTAACCGAAAATTATTAACTTTAATCCCGTAACTGACGGTTATACGAAACCGTTGTGCGTCATACCAAAAAAACCGATAAAATTGACCGAAGAAATAAAAAGAGAGTTAAAACGAATTGAAAAGGAAAAGGAAATTCAGATACTTTACGCTGTTGAATCTGGAAGTAGAGCTTGGGGATTTGCTTCAACTGATAGTGATTGGGATGTGAGGTTCTTATATATTCAAAATCCGAATTGGTATTTATCCATTGATGACAAAAAGGATAATATGGAAGTAATGTTGCCAAATGATTTAGATTTTGCAGGTTGGGAATTAAGAAAAACTCTAAAGTTATTTAGAAAATCAAATCCACCTTTGTTGGAATGGTTACGAAGTCCGCTAATCTATTTAGAACAATATTCGACAGCGGAAAAAATGCGCGAATTGACCAAATATTATTTTAATCCAAAGTCTTGTACTTATCACTATTTGCATATGGCAAAAGGAAATTATCGAGACTATTTGCAAACTGATTTAGTAAGAGTTAAAAAATACTTTTATGTTTTAAGGCCAATATTAGCTTGTAAATGGATTGAATCTATGGGAACCATGGCACCAATGGAATTTGAAAAGCTTGTGAATACTCAAGTTGAGAATCCTGAATTAAAAAAAGAAATTGAGAATTTATTGGAGCGGAAAAAATCAGGAGAGGAACTTGACAAAGAACCTCGAATTGAAATAATTAACGAATTTGTTGAAGAGCAAATTGGATATTTTGAAAATAAAGTAAAAGATTATAATAAAAATTTCAAACCAGAAACTGAAAAGCTTGACAAGCTATTTAGAGAAACATTAAATGAGGTTTGGAAATAAAAAAGTACGAACGCACAACAATGGCTATAAGTAATTGCTTGTTCTCGCCTACTTCTGAAAATCTTCGCAGATTTTCAGTTTGGTGTGTACTTGCAAAGTTATGTGCTAAACCACGCAACTACTCATAGCCGAGACCGTTAGCTTTAATACATCACTCAAAACTATTAATGAATTTTATTTTAAAAATATGGATTTGGATAACATTCGTTAGAAATAAAGAAACGTTACCAGCGGAATCTAGAATTGACAACCCAAAAATAGAATACGAAACCATGTCAGGAGCGTTTATTTGGGAAGATGAAGGATTATGGGATTGTCGAAATCATCATTTACAAGACGCCTTTAAGTATGTTCTTAACCATAGAATGAATTTAATTGTTGGACCTAATAATAATGTCGGAGTTATGCGTTCTAAAAAATTTGATGAATCGATTTTTAAAATGGCGAAAAAGTTCTTTCCAAATTGGATTGGATTTAACAACTCAAGATGTTCATATGATTCTGAAATCGCTGACAGAATACTTAGAATTAAAAACGTTGAGAAATGGAGGTTTGACAAATTATTTAACGAATGAAAATAAAAGTACTAAAGCTAACAATGTATAAATTCAATTGCGGCTGAATTTCCTGCGGAAATTCATTGCAATTTTCTATCTTTCAGTTTCAATCGGAAAATCGTACCGATTTTCCGCAACTGAAATTTATACGCTAACGTTGTATGTAATTTAAAAAATGACGGAAACCATTTCAAATAACGAGAAATCATTTAACATTCTGAATAAACTAATTCTGAATGGATTTTATGACGGAAATATCAGTCCGAATAGAATTGAATTCGAACGAAAAAAGTTTCCCTCTATTCTATCTGTAAGCAATCACAGAATAATTGGAATCCTGAACGATGAAAATAAATTTGAATTGGGTTTTGACTTTAAATTTCCATTAAACATAGCTGTGAAAATTGCAATCGGAATCGGAATTATTTTTTCAATAGTTTCATTGGCTTATGGAAATTGGTTGCTGCCAATTCCATTTTTCATTGTTCCTTTTTTGATTACATATATTGACTTTAAAATAAAAAAGAAAAAGGAAATAAATCTGCTGACTTCCAAGTTTTTGGAATTGTATAAATCGGAATATGAATAAAGGAATATTCAAAATAATTTTACTAATAATTGGGCTTCTATTAATAGTTTTTGGAATCTCAAACTTTGTCGAGCTGAATAAAATAGAATCGGTTACGAATGACTCTGGTTTAGGTGGATTTGCGATTTGGGCAAGCGCTTGGATTTTGACAATATTAGGAATTGTGCTTATCGGAATATCAAGTTTTATAAAGAATAAAAAATAAAAACTACACACAACAACGGCTATAATCCATTGCGGCTGAAATTCCTATCGGAATTTCATTGCAATTTACTATCTTTCGGCTACGGCGGAAAGAATCCTGCGGATTTTTCCGCAACATATCATAGCCAAAAACGTTGTGCGTCATGCGAAAAAAGAAAATGAAACAGATAATTCCAATTATAACTTTGATTTTAAGTTTAGTAATGACAAGTTGCCAAACCGACTTGAAATTAAATGATGTTATTGACCAGAAATCTCCGTTCACATTGACAATCAAATCAGTCGACCCAAAAATAGAACTTAGCTCAAATGAATCTGAAAAAATCGAAGTGAATTCTGAAAAGTGGATTAAACTTGTTGGCTTTGTAAAAGATAATATGAACGGATGGCAATCAAGTCCAGCTTCCTACATTGGAGATATTTACGTTTCTCAAGGCGATTTTAGACTAATACATACAAATGGTTCAAATGGAGTTGCTATAGTTTTTACGGACAAAGAAGGCAATCCGAAACAATACACAAAAGGAATTGACAAAGGAGAACTTGACTTTTTGACTGAATGAAAAAATTACTAAAGCACAAACGCACAACAATGTATAAATTCAATTGCGGCTGAATTTCCTGCGGAAATTCATTGCAATTTTCTATCTTTCAGTCTAAATCGGAAAATCGTACCGATTTTCCGCAACTGAAATTTATACGCTAACGTTAGCTGCAAGCTGAAAAAAAAACACAAAGACAATAAATGAACATTAAGCATAATGAAATAGATATATCAGAGGAAAATCCTTTTGCGAATTGCAAACTTGATAGAAAAAAATATGCTGATGTTTTAACAAATATTGTTAATTCCTACACATATGGTTTCGTCCTTGGAATAAATAATAAATGGGGAACCGGAAAAACCACGTTTGTAAGAATGTGGCAAAAAGACTTAGAAAATAACGGACATAAAACAGTTTATTTCAACGCTTGGGAAAATGACTTTGAGGATAATCCATTGACAGCATTAATGGGAGAATTAAAAACTCTGACAAAAAAATCAACTGAACCAGAATTTAAATCAACTTTAAAGAAAGCTGCAACTTTATCTAAACATATTGCACCTGTAATAGCTCAAGCACTAGCCGACAAATATATTGACACGAAAGGAGTTAAAGATGCAATTGCGGGAGTAACCAAAGGACTATCAGATGTTTTCGAAAATGAGGTAAACGAATATGCCGAAAAGAAAAAGAGTATTACAGAATTCAAAAAAAGTCTATCGGAATTTATTGCAAATACGTATGAAGGAAAACCTTTAATTTTCATAGTTGACGAACTTGATAGATGTAGACCAAATTATGCTGTATCAATTTTAGAGCAGATTAAACATTTCTTTTCTGTTCCAAATGTGGTGTTTGTATTATCTATTGACAAAGTACAATTAGGTAATGCGATAAAAGGTGTTTATGGAAGTGATTTCATTGACTCAGAGGAATATTTAAGACGATTTATTGACTTGGAATATTCTATTCCCGAACCAGATGCTGATGTCTTTTACATATACCTCTTTGAGTATTACGAATTCAATGAATTCTTCAACTCTACGGAACGACAAAAATATCGTGAATTACAAAAAGATAGTGAATACTTTTTGAGAATAGCCAAATTATTATTTACGAACCGAAATATTCCACTAAGACAACAAGAAAAGATTTTTGGGTTGGCAAGAGTAGCCTTAAGAAGTTTCAACGCTAACAACTATGTAGTTCCACATATATTTCTTTTTCTAGCTTTTATTAAAATAACGGACAATGAGTTTTACACTAGTTTGAAAAATAAAGAACTAACTCTTTTGGAAGTTCAGGAGAGGTATTTAAAAACAATTATTTTAAATAAGAATGATGAAACAGAAAACGAATTAATGTGGCTAGAAGTTTATTTGGTTAATTTCTATCACAACTTTTTAGAATCGAGATATTATCGCAAAAAGCTATATGAATATGATAGTGAGTCAAGTTCAAATAAACTTTTAATAGATTCTATAATTAATAAAGACAAAAATTCGAGCTTCTTGAATATCCTTGAAAATATTCACAGAGGAAGTAGTGAAGGAGATTTAGATTTAGGCTACTTCTTAAACCGAATTGAATTATTAGAAAATTTAAAAACATAAAAAGCCAGCAGCTAACAATGGCTATAAGTAATTGCTTGTTCTCGCCTACTTCTGAAAATCCTCGCGGATTTTCAGGTTGGTGTGTACTTGCTAAGTTTCGTGCAAAACCACGCAACTACTCATAGCCTAGACCGTTAGCTACAATGCCGAAACAAACTTCATAGATGATATTATTATTTCTGTTTTTAACCTTAATTATAGTTCTGATTTATCCTGTTTTGGCGTGGAATATGTTCAAAGCACTTAAGGCAAAAAACAAACCGAAATTCTATCGACTTTCAGTAATACTCTTAATTCTGATATTGATTCCAGGATTTTTCTGGAAAATATTGCCAGGTTCAAATCTATTTTGGAATCCAATAGAAAAAGCTGAAGAAAGGAATTACAATATCGAATTGACTGGATTTGAATTTAATGAAGGCGACTTGATTTACGAATACGAAACGGAAAGAGATTTTAATGGAGATGGATATTCAATTTGGATTTACAAAATTGACGACCAAACTGCGGAATATTTTAAAAATCCGAAAGAAGAATTCTTTACCAAACATCCAAAAACGGAATTAAGGAATCATTGGGAACCTGAATTTTGGAAAAAAACACCATTTGACAAGCAAGAGAAGAAGTTTTTGGAATTTGCTCATAGCACTCTTGATGATTTGGAATTTGAATTAGAGGACTTACTGTATGAAAATGGGAATTACTATGCGTATGAATATTATATGCATCGTTATGGAGTTGGAAATATTGACTTTTACATACTTTGTCCGAATAGAAAATTGATAGTAAAAATAAACCATAACACGTAAAAAGCACAGTAGCTAACAACGGCTATAATCCATTGCGGCAGAAATTCCTATCGGAATTTCATTGCAATTTTGCTATCTTTCGGCTACGGCGGAAAATCATAACTATACCGTTATGCATAATGCGAATCCACCACAAGCCCGCCGCTAAAACAGCAAATTTATTTTTACCGAAACGCCAGCCAACGCACAAAAAATAAAAAAGCTGTTTTTTGCCAATACTCAAAAACTGTAATTCTATGTTTAGGGTAATTTTAGAATCAAAAGATAGCTGCTAACCTTTTAATTAAAAAAATGGGTAAATTTGTCTCAATCGGGTAAATATCACCCAACATTAAATAAGCTATCATTTTTTAACTATTTGATTTATAAATATTTAAAAATAAGATTTAATTCTGGTAAATTTATTGCTTTAGTTAAAAAATATTTAAAATCATTAAACAATGTCTAAAAAATCTTCATTTTCTAACCGTATTAACATAGGTTTTGCACTGCTGGTTGTATTTCTATTGGTTTTTGCTACTAATAGAATAGATAAGCGACATTTCGAAACCGTTCAAGATACATTAAAAACCGTTTATGAAGATAGAGTGGTCGTACAAGATTATGTGTATAAAATGAACAATATTATGCACCAAAAACAATTGCAGCTCAAGGATTCAAGCACAACTGATAATCAAAATAACCTCAATAAGGAGTTTGCGACTTTAATTAACGTATTTTCTACTACAGGGCTTACGCGCAACGAATCTAAAACATTTAATGATTTAAAGCGTAATTTTGAAAATTTAAAGCGTACTGAGATTAAAATAGATGGTAGTGTAAACTCTAAAAAGTTGATTCAAAATATTGAAGTGATCAAAACAGATTTGAATAATCTGGCACTCATTCAGGTCTCAGAAAGTAGGACTATGATTGGCGTAGCCCAAAAAAGCTTAGATACTAATAAACTCATATCGAACCTAGAGATTATTTTCCTGATACTAACAGGTGTTTTAGTTCAATTTACTATTTTCTATAGAGTAAAAACATCTAATCGAGTTAGTTCAAAAACAATTGATTAATGAACACTACTGAAGCTGCTCTAAAAGAACGTATAAAAGAACTAACCTGCTTGTATGAGGTTTCTTCCATAATTGCTAATACCGATTTTGAATTTATTGAAGATACCCTAAAAGCTATTGCTTTCAGTTTGAAAAAAGCCTTTCAATATCCTGAAAAAACAGATGTATTAATTAAATCTGATACATGGGCTATTGAAACCAATCCTTTTTCTGAAGACCATTTAACTATCTCCTCTAGCATAAAAATTTTCAATGAAGTAAATGGTAAGATTATTGCACATTTGAACACGTCTGAAATCGAGGAAATCAATTTTTTAAAGGAGGAACAATCCCTATTGGATAATGTGGCACTTAAAATCGGAAACCTCTTTGAACGCATAGAAATCCAAAAGAACGAAGCCTCTTTAAAACGCCAAATGGAACATGCTGACCGTTTGAGTATTTTGGGTGAAATTACTGCAGGTATAGCACACGAACTCAATACACCATTGGCCAATATACTTGGGTTTTCTGAACTACTAAAAGACGAGTTAAAGTCTGATAAAAAAGCAGTTTCAGACTTGGATAAGATTATACAAAATGCTATTTTCTCAAGGGAAGTCGTAAAGAAACTTATGTTTTTTGCTTGTGAAATGCCACAGGAGAAAAAAAGTATCAATCTTATACCGAATATAAAAAATGCCATTAAGCTTCTCGACGCCACCTTTAAAAAAGAACAAGTAAACTACAAATTAATATTTGAAGGGGATGAACTATGGTTACGTGCCGATTCAGTACAGTTGACACAGATTATTTTTAATTTGCTTATCAATGCCATTTATTTTTCACCTAAGGGTGGACTTGTTACCATAACTGCCCAAAGCTCTAAAAAGGATATTATTTTAACTATTTCTGATGAGGGTGAGGGCTTTAAAGAAGAAGATATGGATAAAGTATTTCAGCCCTTTTTCACTACCAAACCACAAGGCGATGGCTCTGGTTTAGGGTTGAGCGTTGTACATGGTATCGTTGCCTCACACCAAGGTTCGATAGTTGCAAAGAACAATCCCAAAAAAGGTGCAACTTTTATCATAAAATTACCAAAAGACTCATAGTTTAGAAGATGAAATTACAAAACGAAAATATACTTATTGTGGATGACGATGTTCATATCTTGGAACTTTTACAACGCCACTTACAATCGTGGAATTACCATGTGTTCAAGGCAATTTCTGTAAAAGAAGCAGTAACCATTTTAAAGGATACTCAGGTCGATTTGTTGATTACCGACTTAAAAATGCCAGAAGTAGATGGATTTGAACTTATTAAATTTGTATCAGAGCATTATCCAAAAATGCCAAAATTGGTCATTACAGGCTATCCATCTGTTCAAGATTCGTTAGCTGCTATTAAATCTGGTGTTATAGATTATCTCACCAAACCTTTTACAAAAGACGAACTGAAATCAGCACTGGATAAAGCTTTAAGGCTATCATCTAATAAAAAGGTTGTCGCAAAACCTGCCGCAGAAAACAGAAATGAGGCCTACGGTGAAATCATTGGGAATTCTGAAAAGATAAACGATGTCGTCCAAATTATAGAACGTGTAAAAGATAATAAGGCCACAGTTTTTATAAAAGGTGAGAGTGGAACAGGTAAGGAACTCGTGGCTAGAGCTATTCACTATCAAGGTAAGTTTTCGAGAGCACCATTCATAGCTGTAAACTGTGGTGCAATTCCTGAGAACTTACTAGAAGCAGAATTGTTTGGGTACGTTAAAGGAGCATTTACAGGTGCAGATAACAATAGAGATGGATTTTTTCAAGCTGCAAATGGCGGCACCATTTTTTTAGATGAAATCGGTAATGCATCTCTTGCTGTTCAATCTAGATTGTTACGTGTGCTTCAAGAGAAAGAGGTTGTAAAGGTAGGAGCAACAAAGTCCGAAAAAATAGATGTTCGCATTATAGCTGCCACCAATAGTGATTTAAAGGAAATGATACAAAAACACACCTTTAGGGAAGATTTGTTTTACCGATTGACTGTTGTGGAAATTGAAATTGCGCCTTTACGAGAGCGAAAAGATGATATCCCACTGTTGGTAGATAAATTTCTGTTCAAATATGGAGTGGAATACAAAGACCGTTTTCTAAAAATCACACCTGAAGCTTTAGGCATTTTAAATCGTTACGATTGGCCAGGTAATATCAGGGAACTCGAAAACATTGTGCAGCGAGCGGTAATCATGTGCGATAAAATCATTGATATTGAGCATTTACCAGCACATCTAAAATACAGTTTAAATATTCCTTCTGGAGAACTTGTTCCGTTAAAAGTCATTGAAAAGCAATATATCGAAAAGGTATTAAGAGCTACCGGAAATAATAAGACCAAAGCAGCAGAAATTTTAGGGATAGACCGAAAAACCATTCGACAAAAATTATCAGATTAGGCATGATGATATTGGTCGTTTTTTACACAGCTGAGTAAATAAGTACCAGTAAATAAATTTACTAAATTAAGTTCAAAAACCTCAAAACCCTTTTATATAAAGGGATTTTGAGGTTTTTGAATAAATGATATGGCACATTTGGCACACACATTGCCTCTAGGTATGTAAATAATAATAATTTTTTTTAAGATGATCCACATTAATATTTGTCCGAATTGCATTCATCGCAACACTTGTGCGTTAACCGCACAAAAAGATAAGGTATGGTCTTGTAGCGAGTATGATGAAAACACATTGGAAGAAGAGGTTTTAGAAACTCATAACATACCAAAACAACAAAATAAAAACGAATTAGAATTAGTATAAGTTTTTAAACAATAAACCTATGATTTTTAAAACATTAACAACAGCAGTAACTACTAAAAATTCAGTTAACAAAAGACAATCTTCAAAAGGTAGATACATCAACGAGAAGTATCAAAACGAAATATAATTAATAGATATTTTAAATAATAATCTCTATTCTCCTTTTCCTAGAGAATAGTCCTATAAAAAAGAAGCAATGTTTTATCAAAAATTAATGTCAATTTTTATCGACGCAAAAATATAAACAACAAACTAGTATTAAACACTATTAGAGTAAGTCCTTACAATTTACTAATCGTATAATGTAAAGATAATAAAACAATTACAAACATATTGACCAACAATAAAAAAAGAAACAAATGGCAATAGTAACAGCAGAAATAAAAAAAGAAACAAAAAAAGTACCTTTAAGAGGTATGATGGATAACGTCATGGAGCAATTTGATAGTGCTGCAAACCAGATAAACCTTCACCCAAACATCAGAAAGATTCTCAGTATTACTAATAATGAGATTATTGTGAATTTTCCAGTGAAAATGGATAATGGTGAGGTAGAGATTTTTACAGGTTATCGCGTACAACACAACAACGCTTTAGGACCATACAAAGGTGGATTAAGGTATCATCCAACTGTAGATATAGATGCTGCAAGAGCTCTAGCGATGTGGATGACTTGGAAAACATCTTTAGCAGGCTTGCCTTATGGAGGCGGAAAAGGCGGAATTAAATTGGATCCATCAAAATATTCTCAGGCAGAATTAGAGCGTATTACAAGACGTTTCACTTTTGCATTGGCAGACAACATTGGGCCAGAACATGATATTCCTGCGCCAGATGTCAATACCAACAGTCAGACTATGGCATGGATGGCAGATACTTATATGAGTACACGTCCACCCGCAGAGCGTACTGCAAATCAACATGTAGTTACAGGAAAACCTGCAGGCAGTGGTGGTTTGGAAGGTCGTGACAGGGCAACAGGGTATGGCGTGTACCTATCCATCAAGTTTTGGTCAGAAAAAAACAACAAACCACTTGATGGCAAAAAGTTCATTGTCCAAGGTTTTGGTAATGTAGGCTATTGGGCAGCATACTTCTTAGAGAAAGATGGTGCTAAAATGGTAGCTGTGCAAGATGCTTTTGGCAGCATACAAAACCAGAAAGGAATTAGTGTTGAAGATTTATTTAATTATATGCAGCTTAACGATGGTAGTATTGCAAATTACCCAAAGGCAAAACTTGTTTTGGATAAAGACAAGTTTTTTACTCTAAACTGCGACATCTGTATTCCAGCGGCTTTAGGTAACCAGATAACCAAAGAAAATGCACCAAGAATAAAAGCAAGACTTATTGCAGAAGGCGCAAATGGCCCAACTAATGTAGAAGGTGAAAAAATTCTTCTGGAAAGAGGTATAACTATTATTCCTGATATTCTGTGTAATTCTGGAGGTGTTGTTGGTAGTTATTTTGAATGGTTACAGAACAGAAATGGAGAACTATGGCAATTGGATGAAGTCATGGCTAAGTTAGATAAGAAACTTAAAGAATCTTTCGATAAAGTCTATGACTATGCCAAGCGAGAAAGCCTGGATATGAGAACCGCAGCTTATTGTTTGGCTATTGAGCGAATAGAGAGAGCTTATATACAAAGAGGAATTTTCCCTTGATAATTAAAAGAATTTAAAAAATGAAATACGGAAGTTTAATTTTAGAAAAGAAAGAATTTGTGTACCTAAAACGCATACTCAACATCTCAGGCTATGCCGAGGATCATTTAACTCAAAGGTGTTTGGCTAAACTATCAGAAGAATTAAAAACGGCTAATATAGTAGATGAAGATAAAATGCCTTACGATATTGTTAGATTTAACAGTAAAGTAACCGTTGTTTTAAATAATGGAATCCAAGAAACTTTACAGGTTGTTATTCCTATGGATAGAGATATTAAAA
Source organism: Mesoflavibacter zeaxanthinifaciens DSM 18436 (assembly GCF_000422365.1). Taxonomy (GTDB): domain Bacteria; phylum Bacteroidota; class Bacteroidia; order Flavobacteriales; family Flavobacteriaceae; genus Mesoflavibacter; species Mesoflavibacter zeaxanthinifaciens. The sequence goes on along the minus strand of NZ_AULQ01000010.1, from coordinate 106,826 downwards.
CTAATAAAATATCAGTATTAACACCAATGGGATCTGCATTGTTTGGTTACTCTAAAGGCGATACTGTTTTATGGGATTTTCCTAGTGGCAAACAGCAAATTAAAATTACTGATGTGCAACAAGAAGAGACCTACAAAGGAATAGATGTAGCAATTTAATAACATTAGCAATGGAAACTTTAAAAAACGATATACACGATCACGATTCAGATTTAGATATTACCCATAAAATCAACACGATGGAATTGGATAATTGGATCAATCACTTAAAATATATTTTAAAAGAACTGAATAATCTCATAGGTATATGTAATCAAGAGCTTAACCAAAAGTTGGATGACAATAGTGTTGTTGAGCGTTTTGAAAAAAAGAAGAAGGAAAATGACACTTTGCTTAGCGCACTTTTAAAATACCGTATTTCGAGATCCAATATTATTGAATGTGAAGATACACAATGTGATATGGTTTATATAACAGAACACGAAAGTTATAGACGAAGTTACCTGTATCATCTAGATAAGTATAGACGCTTGAAAGATGAGTTTTTTAACAAGGTAAAAGGACAATTTACGCTCTTAAAAATTAGCTGATTTCAGATTTTATTTGAATACGATTTCTATATATAAAGTTGATGCTTACAGAAGATTGTGTATCTCAAAAGACCTAAAAGAATTGGAATTGTGGATGCATACACTGGAGAGTTTTAATCATGAGTTAGACCACTTCACTTGTTTGGAAAAACAATTGATTAAAAACGGTTCAATCTCAAATGAAATTAAAGCGATAAGAAGGAAAAACATTTTAACTATGGCCTCATTGTGTAAATATGAGCAAGAGTTGAAAACAGAATATGAGTATGGTAAGACAGAATATAATGAAGTTAGGTTAAAGTATCATCTTCAGAAACGAGAAAACTATTTGAAACTAAAAGAGGAATACAGCACTTTTAAAAATAAAGTATTCAACATACTTAAAAGGTTTAGGACAATGTAAAGATGCTAATGTACTCATGCGCACAAGGCCATGGTTGGTTAATAGTAAATTGATTGATAGCAAATTGGTTAGTGTTATCATAGGTTTTGTGTATAACCGCAAAGCTGATTGACTTTGCGGTTTGCCTAAGTGAAAATATTAATTAAATCACAATACAATGAAAAAAATTTTAATTCCAACGGATTTCTCACTTAACAGTTATCAAACTATATTTTCAGTCTTGAAGCTGTTTAAGGATAACGTATGCGATTTTTATTTCCTAAACACCTATTCTTACAATATTTCAGGTTTTGATGCCCTTGGTTTACTTCATGTAGATGAAGAGTGGTTCGATAAACCAGAAGAAGAATCTATCCAAAAATTAGGTAAATTAATAGAGCACTGCACTTTTAAATCTAAAGATGCTAAACATAGATTTTATGGTATAACAGAGCACTCAAGTCTTTTGGATGCAGTTAAGAAACAGCAAGAATTATTGAATATTGATTTGATAATCTTATCGGGCGGTACTAATAAAAAATCTGATAAGGAGAATGAAAGCATCCTAGAAAATATACGTAGTTGCCCAATTTTGTTATTGCCTTCACATTCATCCATAGACAGAAAGATAAGTATGACTATTGCTTCAGATTTTAAACAAAGAATCAATACAGGTCGTATAGACCAATTTAGGAAAGGCTTAGTTGGTAAAGACATTGAGATAGGAATATTGGTTCTAGATAAACAGAATCAATTGTCTGAAGCTGTAGCTGATAATTTAGAAGCTTTTATTGTGTATTTAAGACAATTTCAAAACACTAAAATAAACCTAAACTATGCAGAGACAGATGGCCAATTAAAAGCTTATGCATCATTACATCCAAACGGGATTATGTGTTTGGTAGATAAAAAACCTAGTTTTATGAGAAAAATAGGAGTGTTTAAATCTGATATAGTTACAAGATTAAAGCAACTAAACACCAATTCTGTTTTAGCGATTCATCAATAATTTTAAAACCTTTATTAGTTAGTTAGAGAATTACAGAATCATAATTTTGTTAGTTATTAGATAATCCTTCAGATTCTGTATTTCATTCAAGCCGTGAAAACTTTGTCTTTCACGGCTTATTTTTTTTGCAATGCTTAACAAATTAATGTTAAAGAATCAAAGACTTTTGATTCAAAAAGTAGTTTAGTGGGATTATTAAAATCAAAGCCATACAAATTTCCAGTCGCATCAACCTCGCTTCATCAAAACTGTAAAAGAGTATGTCTAGCCAACACTCACTTTTGCACTAAATAATAAACATCGGAAAACCAAGCTAAAAGTGAAAAGCACTATGCACAACAACGTGTATAATGCATAGCTACTACTAGCCTATTTGGAATATTTTAGTGATACGCTAAAGTTCGTATTTTATTTAATAAATTAGTTCTGAACCAACGCAACGACATCATACACAAATACGTTAGCTTTAATACTGTTGCAAGTTTGCGGTAAAAAAAGCCTGGTTTATTTTTCGATTTTTTTTTTAGAATTTTAAGGTAGATAAATCAGAAAAACGGTATGCGGAATTTTGAAAATTTTAGGAATTATCAACCAAACGTGGAATGAAAAAAAACAGTGGAATCGCACACTCAAACCTTAATTAAAAAACGATCGGAATTTGAGCAAATTTGCGGAATGAATTAAACGTAAAAATTAAAGAAACCTGATTAAAAAGCTGTCCGAAAAAATTTGTATTTTAGCTGTTATAATTGATATGATGAAATCTATACATTTGTATTACCCTTTAGTCAATACAGGTTAACTAGTTATATTTTTTACAAATGACAATTTAAGCTGTTCTTTTCATTAAATAATCAGCTAAATCATAACCATTATCTACTGTTAGGTTTTCTAACAAATTACTACATCTAATCCTATATCCTTTTTTAATTAACTCTTCAGCTCTTTTATTCCAGCTATTAAATTCACTTTTATCGGGGTAAGCAATAATCTTATAATTTTTAATAGGTTTTAAAAGCTCTTCTTTAAAGCCTGACTTGCTACCTGTAGCTAACCATAAATTAGATGGAATAATAATGCTCATTATTATTGCCGTTTTTTCAGATTCAACAACACAAAGTGTATTACTTGTGTCATAATCACATAAATTATGTAAACCAAATAAACATTGTTGTAATACAAACTGGTTTAATTTAAGTTTTTTATGCATCCATGATATGTGATTGTGTGGTTGTTTTATACGATTACCTGTATTACAATCATATAACATGATTTTTCCTGCTTTTATATTAATATTCTGGTCTATCTGCCAAAATACTGTTGCTCCTGCCCAATGATTAGAGGTACCAATAAAGTATTTTTTAATTACTTGTTTTACATCTATTGGAGCGAAGTGTTTTAGTAGATATGATACAAAATGATTGTTTTTATAATTGCAACCAAACTTTTTTATTAAAATATTTGTGTGATACGATGGTTTAACCTGTTTTGTATTACAATCATACTTTTGTATTACAATTTGGTTAGATTCTGGTTTTTTAAAGTAACCACATTTGGTTTCTCGGTCACATCTCCCATCTATTGTATTTAAATAATTACCAGTTAATGTATCTACAAATCTCACGAACGTCTTTTTATTGCAATTTGGGCAAACATACTTTTTACTTGTTTTATCAAGTTGATATTTGTATTTCATATTTTAAATATAATTCGTACTGCTCGTACCTTTTATTTAGTACGAATGGTACGAGTATTAATTGACTACTTTTTATTAAAATGATTTTGTATTATGAACTTTATAGCATCATCTACCGTAAAATCAGGTAGTTTTTTTCTTGTTTTTGTTATAGTAGAAGTACTTTCTTTAACTTCTGGCAAATTACCTAGCATTTTATATAGCTTTTTTAGCTCTTTATCAGAAAGCGCTTTAGCAATATTATATACGTCGGTAGCTTGCATTAAACTATAGGTTTAGTTTTTTACGACGTTTTCTAACTGCACCTTCACTAATCCCTAACTCTTCCCCTATTTTCACATTACTTAAACCCTCATCAATTAATTGAGCCATTTTATTGTCTCTATCTTCAAGACTACCTGATTCTGTTGCTTTTAAATGACAAGCTTCTTCATCAAAATCAATAAAATTAAATGTTAGAAAATTGTGGTTTTTCTCTATACTACAAACAACCACATTACTAGAGTGATATAATTGTTCTGTATTACGTTGTTTTATTTGCTTTAAGTATCTATAATTATGACTTTGAGAACTTTCTCCAATTGCAAATGAACTATCACAAAAATTCATCAACATTTTACTTCCTGCTAAATCATTTTTAGTTAATGGTTTTGAATTATCACGCTTTGGTGTATGAGAAAGAACCAATATTGAAATTGACGTACTCTTAGTAAGCTTTTTTAAAAGCTTCATTAAATGTAAAGCGTACTTTGCTTTCTCATTGTCATTATTTAAGTATGTAAGATTATCTATTATTAAGACTTCAACATTGTTGTGATACACTGTTTGTTCTAACGTATCACAAATGTAATCTTCAATTGTATTACATCCTTTAGGAAGCGTTAAATCAGAATTTAATTCTGCACGCAAAAAATTATCACTAAAGGCATAGTGCTTTGTGTAGTCAATAGAATATCTATTTTCTAATTGTTTGTCAGACAATTCGAAATCAAGATATAATACTTTTTTAGGTTGTGCTTCTAGTTTAAAACCGTAAATAGGTCTTCCTTTACTCAAACTATCTGCTATTTGTACCGCTAAAATGGATTTACCTAAGTTTGTATCTGCGAACAAAATACATAGTTCATTTTCATACCAAAACTCGCTAAAAAGCATATTTGGTATTGGACGTTTCATTGCTTCTTCTATCCAGCTTTTTGTCTTTTTTATAATAAGACAACCTTGAGTAGCTTCTGTAAGTTTTAATTTACTTTCGTTAAGCTGAATATCATCAGCAATCTTTTTGATTGCTGACTTATTCATAATTTTCAGTATTATTATTAAGACTTCTGAAATTGACTTGACTTAAATCAATCTCTATTACCCTTTCTGTTTGAGCCTCAATAAGACCTTGATCTCTTAGATGTTGAATAATAATTTCTCTAACTACATCTGAGATAGAGCTTCCTTCTTCTTCTGCTAAAAATTCAAGTTGTTCTTTAACATCATACGTTACTCTAAAATTAACTGTTGTTTTCATGTATACTTTATTTAATTAAACATTCATTAGTTAAATGCTTATTAAAAAGTATTAATCATGAAGCACTAGCTAATAAGATTTAACTAGTTGCAAATTGTGAAACATTTTCACTTGAAAAAAGTGAATGATTTAGTGAATTACGGTGAATTATGGTGTCTACAGGTGTTTTTAGGTGAATTATTCAAAACCTAAGGCTTAGTTGTAAAATTTTCCCATTCTTTTTTAAAAAATGTCACGTGATTTTTATGACTATCACCATAGTGTCCGAGTCTTAAATTTTTGAAATTACAGTCAAAGTAATCATTACATAAATCTTTAAACTCATCAGCAGAAAATTGTATTAAGTTCAGCTTATTTTTGAGACAATAAAATATTCCTAATCCAAACTTTCTTTTTTTGTATATTGGATTTGAAAGATATTTTATAATAAATTCCACAACTTCTAATGAATTTATTTTATCACTATATCGTTTATAAATTTCATTTGATTGGTTATCTTTTTTTTCAAACTTAAAAGTATTATTTAAATATTGTAGAATTTGAAAATTGTTTTCAAAAAGAAAAATATCTTTTATCAGTTTATTATGTTCAAATAACTCTTTACTGTAATAAGTTTCATTTCCAATTAAAAATTGTGAAATAATCTCTATTTCATATACCAATGATTTTACTAAATGATTTTTCTTCTTTGAAAGTGTATCAAATCTTAATTCTAATATTTTCTCCTTATTTTCATTTAAAATTATATTTTGATCCTCTTTATCACATATTTCGTAAAAATAATTATTGAAGCACTTCAAACCTCTTTCTCTTTTCTTTTCATCACTTAATCCATATGTTTCAGATTCAAATTCTCTTTGAAACAAAACAACATCTGCATTTAAATATAACTTATAATGTTGTAACAAAAACTTATAAACTTCATATGCAATATCTTTAGTGAAAGTGTATTCCATATTTTCTTTACTTAATTCCATCACAACTTCAATTTTACCCTGAAGGTCTGGCTCTGGTAAATGATTAAAAACTATTCTATGAGAAGTACTAAGTAATCCTTTACTCAATAAAAAACTTATTCTTTTATCTTTATCTAAGCTTAGTATTTCATTTTCATTTATTATTCCAAAGTATTTATACGTCATCTATTCTAAAAGGTTTGAATAATCTTCAGGTAGAATTGCATCTATGTCTCTTAAATATTTATCTAAAGCGCTCATTGTTGCGTGACCTGTTATTATCATTAGTTTACTTTTTGCCTCGTTTGGTGTTAAGTTTTCAGCTAATTCTCTGTACATCTTTGTTATGTACGTATGCCTAAAACTATATAAGCCGTAATCTTTTCCTAAACCAAAATGATCCTTTACTTTTTTAAATCTCTTGGTAAAATAATCTCGTCTATTAGATTCGTCTGTTTCCCAAGTACCGCCAATTTCATTAGGTGTAAAAAGTAATAATTCTGAGTTTTTCTTTTTTAACCCTGTCAATTCCTTTGCCATTATATCTGGTATAATTTTAACCTTAACAGGTTTATTCTTTGCCCTAACATACAACTTATTGTCTAATAAATCCAAATCTCCTATTTTCAATCGACATACCTCTATGGGTCTTAAAGTATTATATGATATAAACTTGACAAATAAATCTAAAATTGGATCTTCTGATTTAAGATACTCTAAAATCTTACTAAGCTGACTAGGTTTATAAGTTTTATTTCTTTCTGGAATAGCTTTAAGTACATTAATCTTTTTGATAAAATTGTCTTGTATAATATCATTATCAACTAAAACTTGATAAAAAGAAGATATATCTACACGTGCATTATTCCTATTTCGTGGACTTGTTCTTTCTAATACGCTATTAAGGTATTTTATTACATCCTTTTTGGTTACAGTTGTAATACAATCTTGTAACACAAAACCATTATCTAACAACCATTTATTAAATCTATTTATACGACTTTTAAACTTTGGATATGAATTTTGGTTTAAAATCTTTTTTTTGGTCTTCAATACAAGCGCAAGTGCATCTTCAATACTTAAAATAATTTCTTTTTGTTCTGTACTAGTATTAACAATAATTGTTTCTTTGACAATATTATTTTTAGTTTTATTGCTAGGTTTTTTATCTAACTTCTGTTTAATATACTCTTCTAGTGACACATTTTTGTCATACGGGCTAAAGCCGTCTTGTAATACAATCTCCAAGCCTTCTTTAAGCATTTTAAGTACATAATACCTGCTTTTTTTATCCTTATATTGGTTTGCACCACCTTTTATATTAGTTTGTCTTACAAGTTTTCCTGTCTTTGGATTTCTATATGAATAATATACGTACCAAAACTTAGACAAGGCCTCTTTTTGTTCTTTTTTAGTCAACTTGGACCATTGGTGTATATCTACACCTCCTGTATAAATTTTAGGTTTAGAATAGTTTAGTTTCATTGGTAAATCGTGTACTGAATCGTGTACTCTTTGTAAAAGTAAGAAAATACTAGACATAAAAAAAACGGTTTGTGAGGACACAAACCGTTGATTTTATTAGTCTAAAGACTTAGTAGCGGGAACAGGACTCGAACCTGTGACCTTCGGGTTATGAGCCCGACGAGCTACCTACTGCTCTATCCCGCGATATGTATGTTGAAATGCTTTTCTTAGCTTTTAACTTGTCGGTTCATAATGCCGACCAGAACATTTCGGACTGCAAATATACAACCCTTTTTACATATAACAAGGATATTTTAAAAAAAAATTACTGATCGATACTAATAGCTTCAAAATTAATTAGTTCTGCTTCTTCAAACACTGGTGTTATTTGTATTGGATTACAACATACTTCGCAATCTTCTACATAAGTTTGATTACTAACACTAGTATCTAGTAGCATAGATATTGTTTCCCAACAGTAAGGACATGTAAAAAAGTGTTCTAACATAATTCTATAATATAAAAAAAGTCAACCAATTGGTTGACTTTAATTTACAAACTTTATTTTAATTCTAATCTTTATCAACAACCGTTTGGTCTTCTAAAAATAAAGATACTTTTTTTGGATTATTATTAACTACTGTGATGTAATCATTATTTAAGTTGTTGTCGCTAACCATAACTAAAGATAGATTATTTAATTGCGATAACTGAAATGGTAATACTCCTGTTAAATTGTTGTTTGACAATACTAATTCTTCTAATTTAGATAATTCTGCAATTGTTTCAGGTATATCTCCTTCTAATTGGTTATCTATTAAACTTAATATTTTTAATTGTTTTAAGTTATTGATTGAATAAGGTATTGTACCTTGTAAATAATTACTACCTAACTCTAAACTTTCTAACTCTGCTAAATTTGTAATTGTTTCTGGTATTTGTCCTGTAAACTTGTTACTGTAAAGAGCAACAACTTCTAAATTCTTTAAATCTCCTATCCAAGATGGAATATTTCCTTCTAATTGATTTAAGAATAACTCTAAATTTTCTAAAGATTTTAGGTTTGATATAGTATTTGGTAATGTTCCGTTAATTTTATTGAAACCTAAATTAATTGATTTTAAGTGAATTAAATTTCCTATTTCTGAAGGTAATTGCCCTTTTAAATTATTGAAAGAAAGATTTAATCCAACTACTTTAGAATCTTGAACAGTTACACCATGCCAAGTGTTTATTGGCGCTTCTAAATCCCAAGTTGTATTCCAACTAGCTCCGTTTGTACTGTTATAAAGTGCTACTAAAGCTTCTTTTTCTGAATTTGAAACTTCTGCAAAAGATAACATTGCAGTTAAAAAGAAAACGATGGTTAATTTTAAGTGTTTCATGGTGAATTATAGATTTGGTTTCTAATTTCATATTAAAACTAACTTAAAAGAAGGTGAATGACAAATTCTTTCGATTAAATGCATAAAATTTTAACATTCATTTCGGAAAAAGACGCATTTCATCGGATATTTACTTGAAGCTAAACACTATATTCTACGTTTATCGACTAAAAACACTGTTAAACAGCATTTTGCTAAAATTCAACATTTAGTAATTCGCCACTAATTTGAAGTAATTGTAATTCGGCTAATTTTGCGGCATATTTAGCTTGATTTCTGCTTAATTCTGTGTTTAATAAATTAAGTTGTGCTTGTCTAAATTCGATAGAATTAACTTGTCCTATTTTAAATTTTTCTTGTGTACGATCAAAGTTATTTTGGGCAGTGATGATGTTTTTTTCTTGGATATTATATATCTCCAATTTATTCATATAATCGTCCCAAGCATTATCAAAATCTCTTTGGATTGATAATAAAATATTTTCTTTTTGAAGTTGCTGTGTTTCTAAATTTACTTTTGCATTTCTTACACGCGTTATAGTTGCTCCGCCATCAAATAAATTCCAGCTTAAATTAAGTCCGCCAGACAGTCCTGTATTTGTAGATACAGTCACAAAAGATGCTGCGTTGTTATTGTTTTTATTCCAACCATAACTACCTGTTAATCCTAACGTTGGCAAATATGCAGATTTACCTGATTTAATATCTAACTGACTAATAGCTATATTTTTTTCTGTTTGAAGTAAAGCTACATTACGCTGTTTTGCCTTTTCAAATAAGCTATCTTTTTTAAACTGAAGTAAAAAATCTACTTCTGTTTCTACGTTAAAATCTTCGGTAAACGTTTCGCCTAAAACCAGCTTTAAATCTCGTTTTGCTATTTTTAAATCTTGTTTTGTGTTTATGATATTAATACTATCTGTGTTTATATCTACTTCTGCATTAAGTACTTCTAGTTTAGTATTTTGTCCGTAATCAAATTGATATTCTGCTCTAACTAACCTATCTTTTGTTACTAAAAGTGTTTGATCTAAAGTTTCTAAATTTTCTGAGAGTTGAGCCACATTGTAATACACAGAAAACAACTGTACAATTGTATTCTCAATGGTTTCTCTTACCTGCAATTCACTTAATTGATACTGTTCTTTTAGCCGCTTGTAATTATAATGCCTTCCTAAACCATCAAAAATGGTATAATTTAAACTTACACCTGCATTATACCTGTTACTTTCTGCTCCGTTTAAAACGGTTGAATTTCCGTTAGAAAATTCTGCTTCTGTATTATCTAAATTATAAGTTGCACCAGCAGTACCTGTTACTGTCGGTAAATATCCAGAGTTTAAAACACTTGTGTTATTTTCGGCAACTTGAACATTGTTATTTGCAATTTTTATATCGTAATTATTATCTAAAGCTAATTTTACTGCTTCTTCTTTGGTCAAGACTTGTTGTGCATTCAAATTATTGATGCAAAACATAATAGAAATGCTTATTAAAAATGCAAAATTACTCTTCTTCATCTGTTTCATGTTGTTCTATTATTGCACGTTCTACTTCTTCTTTGGTTACATTATTACCTGTTGCTAACCATTTCCCTTTTTGTTTAATTGTATTGCTAAACGATAAAAATAGAGGCAGTACTAGTAATGTTAATATTGTGGCATAACCAATACCATAAGAAATTGAAATTGCCATAGGCTTTAAAAATTGCGCTTGCCTACTTTTTTCTAAAAGTAAAGGTGCTAAACCAGCAATAGTCGTTAAAGAGGTTAAGAATATGGCTCTAAAACGTGATTTACCAGCTTCAGATAATGCGATTTCAAATGGCATTCCTTCTTTTAAATTACTATTAAATTTACCAATCAAGACCAAACCGTCATTAACCATAATTCCTATTAAAGCGATAATCCCTAAAAGCGATAAAATATTTACAGGAAAACCAGAAATCCAATGTCCCCAAGCTACTGCTGTTAAGCTAAAAGGTATTAAAAGCAATAACAATAATGGTTGAGAATAACTTCTAAAAGTGAAAGCTATAGTAATGTAAATTAGCAGTAATATAGGTATTCCTGCTGCTTTTAAAGATCTTCCTAGTTTACTAAACTCTCTATTTTGACCTTCAAAAGAAGCATTAATTGTTGGATATTTTGACTGTAAATTTGGTATAAAATTATCTTTTATATCATCCAAAATATCATTTGGACTTGTACTAGGATCTTTTAAATCTGCATAGACTTGTATTTCGCGCTTTCCTTCTAAATGGTTAATTGCCACGTCACCACGAACAATATCATATTCTGCAATGTCTTTTAAAGTAACACGCTCGCCGGTTGGTGTTACAATACGCATAGCGTCTAGATCATTGATTGAGCTTCTGTTGTTTTTATCGTAACGTACCCAAACTCTAATCTCGTCTTGTCCACGTTGAAAACGTTGTGCTTGCGCACCAAAAAACCCAGCTCTTACCTGAGACATTACTGTTCTTAAATCTAAACCAAGTAAATAGGCGTTATCTTTAAGTTGTAGTCTGATTTCTTTAATTCCTGCAGGATCATTATCTCCTATATCTTTAAGTAAAGGATTAGATTCTAAATACTTTTTAAGCTCTTGTTTTGATGCTTTGAGCTCTTCAATATTATTACTCAATAATGATACTGAAACTGGACTACCACCAAAATTCCCTCCAGAACCATAAATTAGTCGTTCTGTTCCTATTACTGGTCCAACTAATTCTTCTAACCTATTGGTTACTAAAAAGGATTGGATTTCGTCAGGACGTTCTTCACCTGGTAATAAATTAATTCTTAAAGTTGCGCTAGAGCTACTACTAATATTAACTATTGTGTTTTCAAACAGTTGCTTTCCTGTACCTTTTAAATATTTTTCTGTAAGCTCTTCATTAACAATAAACGACTTTTCTTCTATCATAGAAATGATAGAATCTGTAATCTTTACGTTAGTTCCTGCTGGCATTACCAACTCGATATTTGCAGAGTCACTTGCTATTCTTGGGAAGAAAGACGTTTTAATAATGCCACCACCAATAGATCCAAAAGTAATCACTAATAAAGACACAAAAATACCTAATGACAACACCTTATAACTTAATACAAACTTTAAAACTGGTGTATATACTTTATCCCTTAAGTATGCCATAAAGTTATCTCCTGCTTTATTAATACCTCGCATTACAGCAAAAAAACCTTTAGATTGTTTAGCGTGAAGCTCTTCCTTTTTTATTCTTAATGCTTTAGAATGTGCTAAATGAGCAGGTAGGATTATTAATGCTTCTACTAAAGAAACTACTAGCGTGAGAATAACAATAACGGATACTTCGCTAAAAAATTCGCCAATACGACTTTCTAAAAAGAAGAATAATGAAAACGCTAAAAGTGTTGTAGCAATTGCTGAAACTACTGGCGGAATCACTTCTAGCGTTCCATCTATTGCTGCTTGGATAGGTTTTTTTCCTTTTTCGTAATGTTGATAGATGTTTTCGGCAATTACAATACCATCATCTACCAAAATACCAATTACGATAATCATCCCAAATAGTGACAATACATTTATTGTTACATCAAATTGACCTGCAAAAGCAAACATCCCAAAAAACGAAATTGGTAACCCAAAAGCTACCCAAAGTGCTAATCTTGTATTTAAGAAAATAGATAAAAATACTAGCACTAAAATCATACCTACAACTGCATTTTCTACTAGTAATTCTGTACGTTGATTTAATGTAATTGATAAATCTCTAATAACATTTAATCTAACGTTATCATACTTTTGATTATAATCTTCTATGTAGGCTTTTACTTTATCTGCTGAAGAAATTAAATCTTCATTATTAGTACTTGTAATTGTTACATTAACTGCTAAATCTTGATTAAAATACGTTGCATTTGGTGTTTCTGAAAAACGATCTCTTATTATTGCTACATCTTTTAATCTAATAACTTTACCATCTGCAGATGCTCTAACAACGATATTAGACAGTTCTTTACCGTAATACTCACGGTTATTAGCTCTAATTAAATATTCTTCGGCTTCTGTTTTTACGTTTCCACCAGTGACTAAAATATTGGCGTTACTAACCGCTTGAGCGACTTCGTTAAAAGTTAAATTATAGGCTAATAAATCAAGTTCGTTTACTGCTATTTCAATTTCTTCTTCAGGAAAACCAGAGATTTCAATTTGCGATATACCTTCTAATGCACGTAGATCGGTTTCTACTTGACGCGCTAATTGTTTTAAAGTAACTAATGGCACGTTGTTTCCGCTTAAAGCGAAAGAAATAGTTTCTCTTACCGCTTCTTGTTTAGAAACCACCAAAGGTTCCATTCCTGTAGGGAAAGACGGTACTCTATCTACTGCATTTTTAACTTCTAAAAGCATAAAGTCAAGACTTTCGCCTTTTTCAATTTCAACAGTAATTGATCCGCTATTTTCTCTAGATACCGAAGTCACACGGTCTACACCTTTCAATCCTTTTAAATTATCTTCAATTTGAAGTACAATACCTTCTTCTATTTCTTGTGGTGATGCACCTGGATAAGTAATAGCTACATTGATAATTTTAGATTCAGTTAATGGGAAAAATGAGGATTTTAATGATAAAATACCAAGTATACCAAATACAATAAAGGCTATAATAAAAATGTTTACTGCAACGTGATACCTTATAAAATATTCAATTATCTTTTTCATTATTTAATTGAATCTTTAGTTGTTGCTGTAGTACTACTTGATGATTTTACACGCATACCTGCATAAGCTCCTGGTACTGGTTTACGTAATATGATTGTACCATTTGGCACGTCTTTTAAAATTACTTTTGTATCAGAAAAATGTATTGGTTTTGCAGGTATCACATCTAACAAACTATCTTTAACTATATAAATTTCTTGACTATCTAAAAGCAAGTTTCTGTCTATTTCTATAGCATTGTCTACTTTCTCTGCATCTAAATTTGCTTCTAGATACATGCCTTCTTTTAAATCTGGATGTTTTACTTCTATAAACACAGTTATGGTTTGTGTCGTCGCATCAATATTACCATTTACACGAGACACTGTTCCTGTATAGTTTTCAGTTTTTTCTAAGTTAGAAAGGCTAACATTTTCGCCTTCTTTTAAAACACTTGCAAAAGATTTACTCACTGCAACTTCCATCTCGTAAACAGAAGGATTGATAAACTCCCCTAATTTTTGTCCATTACGTACTAAGGTACCTTCGGTTACTAAAGCTTCGGTTAAAATTCCTGAAAACGGTGCAGTAATGCGATATTTTGCTAACCGTTGCTCTAAGTTTTTAACGTTGTAATAGGCACTAACAATACCTCTTCCGGTGATGAAATAATTTTCTTTTTCATTTGAAATTTCTGGAAGTTTTGGTGTTGTTTTGTTTAAATCAAAACCATTTAAATACGATTGCCACTTTGGGAAAACATCTGGAAAATCTAAACGTAAATCTGGCATAATTGCAGCTATGCTATTATATAAATTACTTTTTGCAGATTGTACGCTAGCATAATATTCTGAGGCATCAATACGAATTAAAGTTTCTCCTCGGTTATACTTTTGTCCTGGTTTAAATAACTTGTTGCCTGTTTTAAAAATACCTTGCACTTCTGAGTACAACTCAACTCTTTGCTTAGCTGTTAAGTTACCGTTGGCTTGAATAACAATAGGAACAGTAGTATTTTTAACGGTATCTGTTAATACAGTTTTTACCACTTTAGGCACTACTGGTTTTGGCTTGTTCTTATTATTTACTAGTGTTTTTGCTCCAAAATAAGCTACTGCAATTAAAGCTAAACCAAGTATGCTAAGTATAATTTTACGCATGGTTAGAAAGTTATAAATCTTAAAACTACAAAACTAGCTTTTAGATAGATGTAACTTTCTTAAAACTTTCTTAAAAAGAAATTAGCTAAGAGACTCTAATTCAATGGTAATAGCTTCCCAAGTTTCCATAAGTTCTGATAATTGATCTTTTTTTGCTTGGTAGTTATCAAAGAAGTTTGGCTGCGCAATAACTTCATCATAATTTGTTGCTAACTCTACATCAATTTCTTTAATTTCTTTTTCTAATTGATTGATTTTAGCTTCTGTATTACTCAGCTTATTATTTAAAGATTTTAGTTTCTTTTGGTCTTCGTAAGATTGCTTATTACTTGCTTTTGGCGATTCTTTTTCAACGGTACGTTTTTCGACTTCACGTAAATTTTCAACATTACGTTGTTCTAAATAAAAATCGATATCACCTAAATATTCTTTGATGTGTTGATCTTTAAATTCGAAAACTGTATTGGTCAATCCTTGCAGAAAATCTCTATCATGAGACACTAATATTAATGTGCCTTCAAAACGTTGTAGCGCATCTTTTAGGACGTTTTTAGATTTAATATCTAAGTGATTTGTGGGCTCATCCATCACTAATACGTTAAAAGGCTGAAGCATTAGTTTTGCTAAAGCAAGACGGTTACGTTCTCCTCCAGAAAGTACGCGCACATATTTATCTACTTCTTCGCCTCTAAATAAAAACGACCCTAAAATATCACGTACTTTACTACGGTTAGATTCGTTTGCGGCATCTATCATCGTGTCTAACACAGTTTTACTTCCGTCAAGATACTCTGCTTGATTTTGGGCAAAGTAGCCTATTTGCACATTGTGACCTAGTTTAAGATTTCCATCGTGTTCAAGATCACCAACAATTATTTTAGCTAACGTAGATTTACCTTGTCCGTTTTGTCCAACAAAAGCTGTTTTAGCATCTCTTTCGATTAACAAGTCTACTTTACTTAAAACTTGCTTTTTCCCGTAGCTTTTAGATACGCTGTTAGCCTCTACAACAACTTTACCTGGCGTTACTGATACAGGGAAATTTAAGGTCATGACGCTGTTATCATCTTCATCAACCTCAATAATATCCATGCGATCTAGCTTTTTGATTAAAGACTGCGCCATAGTTGCTTTACTAGCTTTAGCACGGAATTTTTCAATTAGCTTTTCGGTTTGCTCTATTTGCTTTTGCTGATTTTTTTGAGCGGCTAATTGTTGTGTTTTAATCTCATCTCGCAAGACTAAATATTTACTGTATGGTTTTGGGTAATCGTAAATTCTACCTAAAGAAATTTCGATAGTACGATTGGTTACATTATCTAAAAACATTTTATCGTGAGACACTATAACTACTGCACCAGAATAGTTGTTTAAAAACCCTTCTAACCAAATAATAGACTCGATATCTAAGTGATTTGTTGGCTCATCCAATAACAAAATATCATTGTTTTGTAGTAGAAGTTTCGCAAGTTCAATACGCATACGCCAACCACCAGAAAATGTATCGGTGAGTTTATTAAAATCTTCACGTTTAAATCCTAATCCTTGTAATATTTTTTCGGTATCACCTTGATAGTTGTAACCTCCAATAATTTCGTATTGGTGTTGGACTTCGTTTAGCTCTACCATTAAATCATGATAGCTTTCACTTTCATAATCGGTACGTTCAGCTAATTGTGTATTTATGGTTTCCATCTTAGCTTCTAACGATTTTATTTCTTCAAAAGCTTGATAAGATTCTTCTAATACTGTTCTACCAAAAACAAAGTCAATATCTTGTTTTAAAAATCCAATTTTTATATCCTTATCTGTTGCTATTTGACCAGAGTCAGGCTCCATTTCTTTGGATAAAATTTTAAGCATTGTAGATTTTCCTGCTCCGTTTTTACCTATAAGTCCTACCCTATCGCCACCATTAAGCTTGAAGGTTATGTCTTCAAAAAGATATTCACCTTGAAAAGAAATAGATAAATTATGAATATTGAGCATAGATTTGTGACTTTTGTTACTTATAATTTTACCAAGAAACTTTAAATTTGTGTTTCTTAAAATCAATTGCAAAAGTACACAATTATTATGTTTAAAAAAGGCTCTAAAATATACTCTATTATAACTGGCGCATGCCCAAAATGTCAAGAAGAATCAATGTATGAAGATCCTAATCCTTACAATGTTTCAAAACTATTTAGCATGCACGAGCGTTGTAGCAATTGCAATACAAAATATAAAATAGAACCATCGTTCTTTTACGGTGCAATGTATGTTAGCTATGCAGTTGGTATTGCTTTTGGTGTTGCTGCTTTTGTTATTAGCTACCTTTTTATTGGGTCGTCTTTAAAGACTGCTTTTATAGCTATTGTTGGCGCTTTAATTGTGTTTTATCCTGTTATAGTAAGGCTTTCTAGAAATATTTGGATTAATATTTTTATGAGCTACGATAAAAAATTAGCCAAAAAAAATTAATTTTTGGGCGTTACCTTTATCCTAAAAGTGTTTAGAATAAAGGTCGCGTTATCCACTATATCTTTTTTTTATGGATCACCTAGCGTAGTCGCAATTGATCCATAAAAAAAAGGATGCCGTTACTACCGCTAACGCAACTATCTACTATGTATTGGCAAATCTGCTAATATTAATCTCATCATCTAAAGGCATTTCATTTTCAATGTGATTAAAAAGCTGTTTTGCAATGTAAGGTCCAATCATAACACCTCTTGTTCCTAAACCATTAAGCACAAACATATTTTTATATTCTGAATGAGCGCCAACTAATGGTCTTCTATCTTTAACCGTTGGTCTTATTCCTGACACTTGATTTACAACTTCAAAATCGCATTTTAAAAAGGTTTTAAGCTTATTTAAAAGCTCTTCTTTTGCTTTTTGGGTAATATTATTAGTTTTATCAGTCCACTCATAAGTAGCTCCTACAGTGTATTGATCTTTTTCTTTTAAAGGAATTAAAAATGCACTAGATTTTAATACGTAATCCAACTTTAATTTTGGGGCTTTTATAATTAGAAGTTCGCCTTTTGTTCCATTAAGCGGTAGATAATTAAAAAATGGATTTTGTTTTAACCCAAAACCTTCGGCAAAGACAATATGTTTTGCTTTTATAGTTTTATAAAGTATACCTGTTGATTTTACTTCTAACTGATTATGGTTAAAAGTTTCAGGGTAATAACTATTTAAACTTTTTAACCAGATTTTATAGTTATCAATTAACGTATTGGTATCTATTTTTCCGGTTTGTAAAACTTCGCCTAATTTAAAATCTGCATCAATTGCATCATTTTCATTAGAAATTAAATTAGTGTTTAAAAATGGTTTTAATCCTTCTTTATCTGAAGCTTCAAACCAATTGTTTTGTTCTTCTAATGAAGTAAAACGTCTTCTTACAGGTATTTTATAATCTAATTTTACATCAAGTCTATCTTCAATATTTTGATAGATTGGGATAGCCAAATCTAATTGCTCTTTACTTTTCCAAACTTTTGAGAATCGTTTTAAAACTACCGGATTATACAATCCGCCAGCAACTAATGATGATTGCTGACTTTGATCATCAAATACAATAAATGACTTTTGATTTGAATATAGTTGCTCGCAAAAAGCTATTCCTGCCAAACCGCAACCAACAATTATATAATCTACTTCCATGATGCAAAGGTAATAAAGGGTATAAAAAAACGCTCACTAAAATAGTGAGCGTTTTTAAATATTATTTAGTTACTTATTAGTAAGACCACATGTCTAGCTCAAAGTTTCTAATTTTTTCTTTAATTCTTTCAGATTCTAAAAGTTGCATTAAAGCATTTTCTGCAATGTATTCTTTTACTTCTCTATCTCCATAAACGTTTTCTTCTTTGTAGATAATACCATTAAAACGTCTTGAATTTAAGATATGATCAAAAGTAAAAGGCATAGCACTGTTTTTTGTGTTGAATGCTTTTGCTTCGTGTAAAACATCTCTTGCATCTGGATAGAAAATCCAGAATAATGGAATTGGCTCGTTGTTAGCAGGATCGTCTGAATCGATAAAGTTAACATCTGGAGCAGCTGGTGCAATTGCAAGAATACGATATTTTAATTCGCCTTGACGCTTGTCAAAGTACCATAATCCTTTGATTAAGTAAGCAGATACATTGTAAGCAGAAATTGTTCTCTTAATAATGTATTCTGGATCTACGTAACCATCTGCATTTAACTGATCGTAACCAATATCCATTGTATCAATAGATGTTCTGATTTGAGCAATCTCTTTTTTAGTCTTCTTTGAAGTAAAATAAGAGTCTGTATAAACGTCTTCAATTTTATTTTCGTCTACAGCTTTCATTAATGCATCAAATAAAGAACGTCTATCGCTTCCAATATTATTTGTATCTACTGGATAGTATAATGGAAAGTTTACACGCTCATCTAAAACCACTTTTTCCCAAGTCATTTTAGCAAACATAATATCTCTATCATCAACATAACCGTATTCTAAAGGTTTGTCGTTATCTAAAGCTTTTTGTTCTTCTGTTCTAAACCCAATTTGATCTGGATCTTTTGCATTAAGAATGTTAGCTTGTGCATTTACTTGAGCAGTAAAAACTACTCCGAATACGATTGCTAATAAAGATTTATAATTCATCTGAAAAATTTTAAAATGTTAATCAATTATGATTAGTTTGCTAACTCAATTACGATAGCTGTTGCCGGCTTAATTTTTACGCTTGAATTAGCTTTTGACGAAATGTCAAATATTTGGATTGCCTCACCACGCTTAGCTTTTCTTAACGCTGCTTTAGCTTGTCCGTTTAATTTATTACCAGATACTCTTACTGTAGCTTCACCTGGAACTTTAAATTTGAAACCTGTTACCGTTAATGGTAAATCAAAATCAAAGTCTTCTAATTCTGCTTTAATAGTACCTATTTCTACGTTGTTTCTTGGTAAAGAACCAGAAGACATACCTGCGATCTTACCAGTTGGCTTAGGAATATCTTTAATTCTAAATGTTTTACTATCTCTAGCTGAAGAACCATCGTCTAAGGTAGCTGTAACATTAATAGTTACTTCTTTACCTCCACCTGGACTCATAACATATTTACCAACACCTGAAGTTTTAGATAATCCATTACCTGAGGCTTTTACTTTGTTATCTGGCACACCAGCAAATGAAATTGTCATTGGGTTAGGTACACCACGGTAAACAACATTCATTTTGTCTGCAGATATAGTAGCAGAGTTAGGTCTTGGTACAACAACATAGTTACCTTTGATGTCAATTTCTAATGGCTTACCATCTTCTAAGAAAGTAAATTTACCATCAATTTCGTGCTCACCAACATTACCTACGTTGAAGTCTAATCTAGCAGCTCCTGTAGAATCGATAGCATTAGATAAATCTATTTCTTGACCAGAAACAGTCATTTTTGTTGGTACAACGTTAGCATACTTTCCTAAAACTACACGTCCTTGGAATTTTTCACCTGCGAAAAACGCTGATTTATCTGCTAATACAATTGCTTGATAATTTTTTAATGATGTAGCATCACTAACTAAGTTTCCTAAAAACCCATTATAAATGTTAGTTTCTGTAGCTTTTACATCATTTTGCATAGCTGTTAACTTAGTGTAAGATGCGATAGCTGGAAAACCTTGGAAGTGATAGTTTAACCAATCAACTTTTTTTCCGTCTTTATTTTCAACTTTGTTTGTGCTAAAACGCTCTTCAAAGCTAGTAATAACTGGTTGCCACTTTCCTTCGTTAGGGATAACAGCTTTAATATCTGATTTGTACTTTTCTATTCTGTCAACAATCTCTTGACCTCTTTTAGTTAGTCTGTCTCCAGTAAACCAATGTTCGTCAAGTTTGTCACCTTTGTCCATTTCTTCGTAAGGTAACTCTCCTGCTTCCATTTCGTAACCTCCTAATTTTACAATGTCTTTAGCTTTTACATCATCTAAAAACTTATAAAATTCGTCAGAGATTATACTTATTTGTTTAGCTTTTTCATTTGCTGCAGCAAATTCTTCAGGTTTTTCATCAGCTTGTGTTTCTAACTGCTTTAAAATACCATCATTTGAATTTGCAGCTAACTCGTTAGCTCTATCAAATTTTTGATCCATTAACCCAAATGCAGATAGTACTTCTTTTGACATTGTCATTGCAATCATTGCAATAAATACTAAATACATCAAGTTAATCATTTTCTGCCTTGCAGATAATTTTCCTCCTGCCATTTCTAATTAGTTTTTTTAATTAATAAATAAATTTGAACTAATTACTAATTAGTTTTTTGACATTGCAGATAACATTCCACCATATACTCCATTTAATGAAGATAAGTTAGATGCTAAAGATTGCATTTGCTCTTTTAATTTTGCAGCGTTTTCTACAGTTTCTTCGTTAATTGAAGCTTGGCGAGTTGCAGCTTCCATTTGTACTTTATATAGACTATTTAAAGACTCCATTTGTGCAGCAGCTAAAGTCATTTCTTCACCATACTTTTTTGTAGCAGCAACTGAATCTACTGTAGGTGCAATTCCTTTTGCAGCACCTTCGAAATTTTTAATACTTTCTCCTAAGCTTGCCATTAACTCTCCGTCAATTTTAGCTTCTTTTAATAAGTTATCTAATTTTTTAGATAATAATCCTTCTGCTTCTTTTGGATCTTCTTTTACAGCTTTTTTACCTGTAGATTTTCCTCCTGCTAATTCTGGATATACTAGTGACCAATCTAATTCTGCTTGAGATTTTTCAAATGCAGAAATAGTAAATACTATTGCTTCTACAATCATACCAATTGTTAAGATTAAAGAACCGTAAGGCCAGTGTTGAATCTTGAATAAAGCTCCAATAATTACGATTGCAGCTCCTAGTCCATAGACCATATTCATTGTTGAAAGTTTTCCTTTTTGTGCCATAATTTCTAAGTTTTAGTTTTTTGTCTACTAGTGTAGGTTATTATAATTTAGTTAAGTTGTTTAGTTTATTATTTTCTTGCATTGGCTGTTACATCTGTACCCATGTAATCTTGAACAGTTCTAAAACCAATGTAACTTCTTGCAGAGTCTGCGTATTCGTAATCTCTAGAACTTACTTGTAAAAAGTAAGCTACATCTTTCCAAGATCCGCCTCTAACTACTTTACGCTTATTATTAGGATCGTTTACACTTGGATTGATAGTTGATGCGTATTCATAAGAACCTGGATCATATGATGAATCTACCCATTCTGACACATTACCAGCCATATTATATAAGTTAAAGTCATTAGGCTCGTAGGCATCTGCTTCAACAGTATATAATGCTTGATCAGCCGCATAGTCTCCTCTTAAAGGTTTGAAGTTTGCCATAAAACAACCTCTGTCGTTTTTAGCGTAAGGTCCTCCCCAAGGGTAAGTAGCAGCTTGTAAACCACCTCTTGCAGCATATTCCCACTGAGCTTCTGATGGTAATCTATATCTAGCTACAAAATGTTTACCTCTTCTTTTTCTTTCGGCATTGTGGTATAGTGTTCTCCACTCACAAAATGCTTTAGCTTGTTGCCAAGAAACACCAACTACTGGGTAATCGCTATATGCGTCATGCCAAAAATAGTCGTTGTGCATTGGCTCGTTATAAGAGTATGCAAAATCTCTAATCCAAACAGTTGTATCAGGATAAATTTCTACCTCTTCTTTTACTATAACGTCTTTACGTCTTAATTTTTTATTTTTTGCAGCTTTAGCTATATCCATGTAAGTATACTGGAATTTAAACTTAGTTACATCCCAAGTTCTTTGTCCGTTGTAAGATTCTTCTAAAGGAAGATACATAGTGTCCATTACTTCCACGTAATATTCATCAGGATATTCTGCCGTGTCAAAAATTAAATCTACATCATGATTTAATTTTCTGCCTTCATAACCAGTTTCTCCTAGACCACTGTAGTTATCGTACATGTATTGCTCGTATGGAGTCATATTTTCTGGATCAGCGTCTTTAAAAGCAAACTCGCCTATTCCTCCACTACCAGGAGTTTCTCCTACCTCATCAGCTAAGATTGCTAATTTGGTACGAATTGTTGAGTCACGTACCCATTCTACGAATTGACGATACTCACTATTAGTGATTTCTGTCTCATCCATATAGTAAGATGCTACAGTAACTGTTTTAGCAGGTGCATCTTGGATACCAGCCAAATCATCGTCGGCTTTACCCATAATAAAGGCTCCACCAGGTATTAAGGTCATACCGTAAGGCTTTTCTGGATGCCATTTTTTTCCTTTAACACCAACTAGCTGTCCTTTGTCTTTAGACCCACAACTTGCCAATAGTGCGAAAACCGCTGTTAGTAATACAAACTTCTTCATATTCATAGAAAACTCGAGGTTAATTTTATACTCTTAAAATTTTAAGAGCGTAAACATATTTATATATTTTTTAAAAAACAACTTTTTAATGTAAAAATATCACGTTTTATCGTCAAAATTTAACATTTGAACGGTATAAATTTACACTTAATCTGATTTTTCACTCACTTAAACGCTATTCTTGTAATAAGCTTTGAACCAACGATCTGGTATTTTGTCATTACAGGCATCTAAATAATCTTGATGCGTGCATGGTAATAACGTATGCTTTTTTAATTTATTATTAACATTTGATAAAAATGGAATTTCTATCCACCATCGCCCAGTTTTAACGCTTTTATAAAAGATTAACTCATGAGAGTCAGCTAAGGTAATAAATTTTTGATGACTTTTATCATCTGCAAAGTTATCATCTTGGACTCTGCAATTTACACCTTCTATAAAATACCAAACCATCTGAGAGATAAGCATTGATGTTATTTCATCATCTGTAGATGGTTTGTATTCATAAATTCCAAAACTACTCACCTTATTGCTTATACCTGCATATCTTGATACTGCACAGATCTCTTTTCCATCTAATCCATTAGGAGACACTTTTTGCCTTAAACTTACTTCTGCTGCTTTTAACACTCCTAAATCTATAGATACAATATTAGCATCTCTCATTACAGGTTCTACCAAAGTAATATCATTTGATACTTCTCCTAATCTGTAAGACTCAAAATGAAGTCGCTCCATTAAGTCAATTTCTTCTTGACTATTAAAATAGGTTTGGTAACCTACAGTTGCGTAGTTAAATAAATTGTAAGGTTGATCTATAATAATTTTACCTACAAAGCTATTATTCTTTATTGGTTTGGAAGAGTCCCCTAAGTCAAAAGCACGATCTACATTTACCACGTTTACCATTGGCATTAAACTATCGTATGCACGATAATTAGCGTAGGTTAAATCTTGGCTTCCTCCTATTATTATAGGTATGATTCTTTTTGGAATTAATATTGAAAGTGTTTCTTTTAAAGCAAAGTAAGTATCTTCTATGCTTTCACCTTTTTGGATATCTCCTAAATCTGCTATGTTGGTTGACCAACTTCCTGGAAAGAGCGAGTATAACGATTTTCTAATTTCATTTAAATTGAAATCTTCTCCTATATAATTTACATCATTTCTATTTTCTAATACTCCAAGTATTACAATATTAATGTTTTCTAAATCAGGAATCCCGTCTTGTTCAGTGTGAATTTTAATTTTTCTTCCTAGACTAAGTGGCGCTAGTAATTGGTTATGCGCTAAAACTGTATCTGGTACTGGTGAAAGAAAGTTAAAATTCATTATATATTATTTCTTTTTTGCTGTTGTTTTTTTCTTGGTCGTTTTCTTTTTTGATGCTTTTTTCTTAGGTGCATTCTTTTCTATCAGATCTTTTACCTCTTCTAAAGTTAGTGCAGAAGCATCTACTGTTTTTGCTAACTCTATTTTAGTTTTACCCTTAATTATATTGTGTCTGCCCCAACGTGCTTTTTCTACACGTATACCTTCATCTTCCCAATTATGTACTACTTTATCTATTTCTTTTTGAATTTTCTCATCAATAAGCGTTTCAATATCTTCTGTAGTTAAATTGTCCCAATCGTATTTTTTATTTACGTTAATAAACATACCGTCCCATTTAATAAACGGTCCAAAACGTCCTTTACCTTTAGTTACGTCTTTACCTTTATAATTATAGATTGGAGCATCTGCTTTTTCTCTTTCTTTAATTAACTCTATTGCTTCATCTAACTCGACATTTAAAGGATCTTGTCCTGCCGGAAGAGAAATATATTTTTTACCAAACTTAACATATGGTCCAAAACGACCATTATTTACTTCTACTTCTTCCTCTTTATATTTCCCTAAAGATTTTGGAAGCTTGAACAGATCCATTGCTTCTTCAAAAGTAATTGTATTTAATTGTTGATCTGGTCCAAGACTTGCAAAAGTTGGTTTTTCTTCATCATCTACTGTACCCATTTGTACCATTGGTCCAAATTTACCTAAACGTACACTAACTTGCTTTCCTGTTTTAGGGTCTTCTCCTAAAATACGCTCTCCTGATTCTCTATCTGCATTTTCTTTAACATCTTCTACTACTGGATGAAACTTATCGTAAAAAGTTTTCATCATCTTTTTCCAATCTTCTTTTCCTTCTGCTATATCATCAAACTGGTCTTCTACTTTTGCTGTAAAGTTATAATCTAAGATACTCTCAAAGTGATTAACCAGAAAGTCGGTAACTATCATACCAATATCTGTTGGCACTAATTTTCCTTTATCAGATCCAACTTTTTCGGTTAGTTTTTTATCTTCAACTTTTCCTTCTGTTAAGGTTAATTGCGTGTATTCTCTTTCTACACCTTCAACCGTTCCCTTTTCTATATAATTTCTATTTTGAATAGTAGAAATTGTTGGCGCATATGTAGATGGTCTACCAATACCTAACTCTTCTAACTTTTTAACTAACGAAGCTTCTGTGTAACGGTAAGGCGGACGTGTATAACGTTGAGTTGCGGTAATATATTTATTTAATAAGGTTTCGTTTACCTTCATTGCTGGCAACATTCCGTCTTGCTCTGTATCTTCATCATCTGTCCCTTCTAAGTACACCTTAAGAAAACCATCAAATTTAATTACCTCTCCATTTGCTGTAAACGTTTGGTCATGTGTATCTGCCTCAATTTTAACGTTTGTACGTTCTAGCTGCGCTTCACTCATTTGTGATGCAATTGCGCGCTTCCAAATCAATTCGTATAAACGCGCTTGATCACGATCAATATTAACGCTATGTCTTGAAAAATCTGTAGGTCGTATCGCTTCGTGAGCCTCTTGCGCACCTTTAGTTTTCCCTGTAAAATTTCTTTCTTTACTATATTCTTTACCGTAGGCATCTACAATTTCTTTCTCTGCTCCTTTTCTTGCTTCGTCAGATAAATTTACACTATCTGTTCTCATATAAGTAATTAAACCGGCTTCGTATAAACGTTGTGCCATAGTCATAGTTTTACTTACTGAGAAGTATAATTTACGTGATGCCTCCTGTTGTAACGTAGATGTTGTAAATGGAGCTGCTGGAGATTTTTTTGCAGGTTTTTTTGTTAAATCTGCAACTTTAAAATTAGCAGTCGCATTTTTTTCTAGAAAGGCTAAAGCTTCTTCTTTGGTTGAAAAAGTTTTAGGCAATTTAGCTTTAAAAGACTGTCCTTCTTCATTAGAAAACTCAGCATCAATTCTGTAAGATGCTTCTGGTTGAAATTCTTGAATTTCGCGCTCACGCTCTACAATTAAACGCACAGAAACAGATTGCACACGACCAGCAGATAAACCTCCTTTTACTTTACGCCATAACACTGGAGAAAGCTCGTAACCCACAATTCTATCTAAAACACGTCTTG
This sequence comes from Mesoflavibacter zeaxanthinifaciens DSM 18436, assembly GCF_000422365.1. GTDB lineage: Bacteria > Bacteroidota > Bacteroidia > Flavobacteriales > Flavobacteriaceae > Mesoflavibacter > Mesoflavibacter zeaxanthinifaciens. The sequence goes on along the minus strand of NZ_AULQ01000010.1, from coordinate 80,201 downwards.
CTTGTTGCGCATCTACTAAATCGTAATCTATTTTACGCGGGTTTTCAACCGCTTTCATAATGGCAGTTTTAGTAATCTCATGAAACACAATACGTTTAGTTTTTTCTTTATCTAAACCTAATGTTTCGGCAAGATGCCACGCAATAGCTTCTCCTTCTCGGTCCTCATCACTTGCTAACCAAACCGTCTCGGCTTTTTTAGCTAAGTCTTTTAATTTTTTTACTACCGCTTTTTTATCGGAAGAGACTTGATATTTTGGCTCAAAATCGCCATCAACATCAACACCAAGTTCCTTTGAAGGTAAGTCTGCAATATGTCCAAAACTAGATTCTACTTTAAAATCTTTTCCTAAAAATTTCTCTATAGTTTTTGCTTTTGCAGGTGACTCTACTATTACTAAATTCTTCGCCATTCTTTGATTTTTGTGAGTGCAAAGGTAAATTAAAAAAAATTTATCTACCTAATTTTATAATTTTTACCATAATTTAACTAGCTGTCAGATTGTCATATTTTTAAATTAATCGTACCTTTGCATGCTTATTGAGTAGCAGTATTTCAATATTATATATGGAAAAAACAATAGACGAAAAAAAACAAGGCGAAACGTTAGTTATCCCTTCTAAAGCAGAAAACAACAAAAAGCTTTTTATAGAAAGCTATGGTTGCTCTATGAATTTTAGCGACAGTGAGATTGTAGCTTCAATACTTCAAAACGAAGGTTTTAATACAACACCGCATTTAGAGGAAGCCGATTTAGTGTTGGTTAACACATGCTCTATACGTGATAAAGCAGAACAAACTGTTAGAAAACGCCTTGAAAAATATAATGCAGTAAAAAAGATTAACCCAAAAATGAAGGTTGGTGTTTTAGGCTGCATGGCAGAACGTTTAAAAAGTAAATTTTTAGAAGAAGAAAAAATAGTAGACCTTGTTGTTGGTCCAGATGCTTATAAAGATTTACCTAATCTTATTAGTGAAGTAGAAGAAGGTCGTGATGCAATAAACGTAATACTATCAAAAGAAGAAACATACGGAGATATTTCACCAGTACGCTTAAACAGTAATGGTGTAACAGCTTTTGTAAGTATTACACGTGGTTGCGATAATATGTGTACATTTTGTGTAGTCCCATTTACACGTGGTAGAGAACGTAGTCGTGATCCTCAAAGTATTATTGAAGAAGTTAATGACTTATGGGCAAAAGGTTACAAAGAAATCACTTTACTAGGTCAAAACGTAGATAGCTACCTTTGGTATGGCGGCGGACTAAAAAAAGATTTTGATAAAGCTAGTGATATACAAAAAGCAACCGCTACAGACTTTGCAAAGTTATTACAACTTTGTGCTGAAGCGCAACCAAAAATGCGAATTCGTTTTAGCACATCTAATCCGCAAGACATGCATATTGATGTCATTAAAACTATGGCTAAGTATGATAATATTTGTAATCATATACATTTACCAGTACAAAGCGGAAGTGATCGTATTTTAAAAGCAATGAATAGATTACACACTCGACAAGAATATTTCACTTTAATAGATAATATAAGAGAGATTATTCCTGGTTGTGCTATTAGCCAAGATATGATTGCTGGTTTTCCTACAGAAACAGAAGAAGATCATCAAGATACTTTAAGCTTGATGGAATACGTAAAATATAATTTTGGCTACATGTTTACTTATTCTGAAAGACCAGGCACATTGGCTGAACGTAAATTAGAAGACGATGTCCCTGAAGATGTAAAAAGTAGACGCCTTGCTGAAATTATTGAATTACAATTAAAACACAGCGAATATAGAACCAAGCAATTTTTAAATACTACTGTAGAAGTTTTAATAGAAAAAGAATCTAAAAAATCTAACCAACATTGGTCAGGTCGCACACCTCATAATATTGTATGTGTATTCCCTAAAGGTCAATTTAAAGTTGGAGACTTTGTAAACGTAAACGTAACAGACTGTACAAAAGCGACATTAATAGGTGAAGCTGTTGGGTTATCTATAAACAACTAATAAAAACTAAATATGAAAAAACTACTTTTAATTCTTATATCTTTAAGCCTATTTACTGCTTGCGAAAACGAACCTTTAGATAATGGGTTTACAGATTTTGACAACAACCAAAACAACGGTAATAATAATGATAACAACGGTAACAATAGCAATAGTGATGATTTAACACTATCTGTTTACGAGCTAGATATTGATTTATCCCTTTCATTTTTTGGATTTCCTATAAACACAATTACTAATAGTGATATTAATATTTCTAACGATATTATAATTTCTAGTTCTATAGAATTATCTGCAAATAACAGTCCATTTGTAACCGAAAACCAAACTATTACAAGAAACGCTAACGGACAAGTAATTAGTGATATTAGCGTAAATGAATCTGGTCAAAATACAAACGAATATTTTGTTACTTACAGCGGTAATAACATTTCTCAAATAGAATACAATTATTACGATTACGAAGACCCAAGCTACAACGAAAACCATGTTTATAATTACGCTTACAACAGTAACGTTATTACAAGAACAGAAGTAGGTTCTTCAATAACTGTAGAGTTTACATTAAACAATAATGACCAATTAATAAGAAAAGAAGCTTTTGAAAACGGAGCTTCAATACTAGCAGAAGATATAACTTATAACAGCGAAGGTAACATTATAAATAGCGTAAGCTCTGGAGAAAGCAACAATAGTGCTACTTACGCTTATGATAATTTTGAAAACCCTTTAAAAGTAGTTTATGACGAAAGTTATCTACTAAACTTTTTAGCAGACGATTATTCTGATGAAATTGGAGGACTAATTGCTCAATTCCATTCTACAAAAAACTGGAATAGTGTTACTGTAGACGGAACAACATTTAATTTCGATTTACAATACAACTCAGCAAACAGAATTCAATCTAGAGAAATTTCTTATAACTACGGACCTGAATTTTCAATTTCAATAAACGAAAATTTCAATTATTTAAATTAAACCAATCGCTTAAATTCCTCTTCATATGGAATCCATTCAATCAATAAAACAACGTTTCGGGATTATAGGTAATAGCGCAGGCTTAAACCGTGCTATAGAAAAAGCTATACAAGTAGCACCAACAGATATTTCTGTACTAGTCACCGGAGAAAGTGGTGTTGGTAAAGAAAGTATTCCTAAAATAATACATCAATTATCACATCGTAAACACGGTAAATATATTGCTGTAAATTGCGGTGCAATACCAGAAGGCACAATAGATAGTGAACTTTTTGGACACGAAAAAGGAGCCTTTACTGGTGCAACACAAACACGTAGTGGTTATTTTGAAGTTGCAGATGGTGGTACCATTTTTTTAGATGAAGTTGGAGAATTACCACTTACTACACAAGTGCGTCTATTGCGTGTTTTAGAAAATGGCGAGTTTATTAAAGTAGGTTCTAGTAAAGTACAAAAAACCAATGTACGTATTGTTGCGGCAACCAACGTTAATATGTTTGAAGCTATAAAAAAAGAAAAGTTTAGAGAAGACCTATATTATCGTTTAAGTACTGTAGATATTCACCTACCTCCGTTAAGAGATAGACAAGAAGACATTCATATTTTATTCAGAAAATTTGCTAGCGACTTTGCATTAAAATATAAAATGCCAACTGTTAAGCTTACAGATGATGCTGTAAATATGCTACTTAGATATCGCTGGAGCGGAAACATTAGACAGCTACGCAACGTAGCAGAACAAATCTCGGTCTTAGAACAAAATCGAACTATTAATGCGCAAACGTTACAAACTTATTTACCATCTGGAGCTAGCAATCTACCAGCTGTAGTCAATGCTTCTAAATCTGAAAGTGATTTTAGTAGCGAAAGAGAAATATTATATAAAGTTCTTTTTGACATGAAAGCCGATTTAAATGACTTAAAGAAGCTTACCATGGAGTTAATGAAAAACGGTAACGCAAAAGAAGTACAAAAAGATAACGAAGGACTTATTCAAAAAATCTATGGTGAAAATGAAAGCGATGCCGAGTTTGAAGAACAAGTACATGATTTAGAAATTTTATCAATTCCTGAGTCATCAGAAAGCAAAATATCAAGTGCAGAAGACAAATATCATTTTGCTGAAGAAATTGAAGAAGAAGAAACACTATCACTTCAAGATAAAGAATTAGAGTTAATCAAAAAATCTTTAGAGCGTCACAACGGTAAACGTAAACTTGCTGCAGAAGAGCTAGGCATAAGCGAACGCACATTATATAGAAAGATTAAACAATACGATTTATAAAAAAAGCGTTACTTTCAAAAAAAATTAAGATGAAATTACACAAAAATATATTAGTTGCCATCCTACCACTACTCTTTTTTGGTTGTGGCATCTACTCGTTTACGGGTATCGAAACTAACGCAAAAACCTTTCAAGTTAATTACTTTCAGAATAATGCCAATCTTATAGAACCAGGTTTAGATAGAGATTTTACAATAGCGCTGCAAGATCAAATCCTAAATTTAAGTAGCCTTAGTTTAGTAAACTCTAACGGAGATTTAGTTTACGAAGGAGAAATCACACAGTATCGTATATCTCCAACAACAGCAACTGCAAACAGTACAGCTGCACAAAACCGATTAACTATAGGTGTTAATGTTAGATTTTTTAACAAATTGAACGAAGAAGAAAATTTTGAAAAAAGCTTTTCTTTCTTCTACGATTATACAGGTAGCGAATTATTAAGTGGATCAACAAAAGATACAGCGTTTGAAGAAATTTTTCAACGATTAACACAAGATATCATCAACGCCTCATTAGCCAATTGGTAAAAACACAACTATGACCACTAAAGACTTTATACAAATCTTACAACAACCGCAAACCGTTTGCCAAGAGCAAACCAATGCATTAAGTGGCATTATAGAAGAGTTTCCGTATTTTCAATCAGCAAGAGCAGTATATTTAAAAGGATTAAAAAATAAAGAAAGTTTTAAGTACAACCAAGCTTTAAAACAAACAGCAGCTTACACAACAGACAGAAGTATTTTGTTTGATTTTATAACTTCAGAAAGTTTTAATCAAAACGAAATTTCAGACTACATCAAACAAAATACAGCTTACATTAACAATTTAGATGTAACTGCAGAAGACATTTCGGTTAATAAAAGCGTGACTTTTGATGACGATTTAGACACTCATATAAAAGCTACAAAAGAAATTATTAATCCAGAATTATTTCAACCTAAAATCGAAATTAAAGAAATAGCAGAGTTTAATAAAGACGAAGTTGAAACAGAAGACCAAAAAGAAAAAACACCAGAAAAGGTTTTAAATATTGGTAAACCGTTAGAATTTGATAAAACTGAAACACATAGTTTTAACGAATGGCTTAAACTAACCAGTTTTAATCCTATTGAAAGAAATGAAGAGACTTCTGAAGACACTTCTATAGAAGAAGAAACTAATAATACTTCAGAATCTTCATCTGAACAAGAATCAGACAGAGACAAAAAATTTGAGTTAATAGATAAGTTTATAGCAAGCAACCCAAAGTTAGAACCTGCTAAAACTAGTGGCAAAAAACAAAACCTTGCAAAAGATCGGATGATACAACCAGAAGCGTTAATGACCGAAACTTTAGCAAGAATTTATGTAGAACAAAAAAATTACAAGAAGGCAATTCAATCTTATAAAATTTTAAGTTTGAAATATCCAGAAAAAAGTGGTTTCTTTGCAGACCAAATTAAAGCAATAGAACAATTACAAGAATAAAATTATAATATAATGAATACATTTTTAATCTTCTTAATACTAATCATAGCAGTAGCTTTCTTTTTAGTAGTTGTAATTATGGTACAAAATCCAAAAGGTGGCGGATTATCTTCTTCTTTTGGTGGTGGCGGCACACAACAATTAGGTGGTGTTAAGAAAACAACAGACTTTTTAGACAAAAGTACTTGGACATTAGCAATTGCGTTATTAGTGTTAATATTAACATCTAGTTTAGCAATACCTAGACAAGGTGTTACTTCAGATTCTAAAATTTTAGAAAATGATAATATAGAGTTACCTGCACCAGCAGAAACACCTGCAACAGACAACACGTCTACTCCTGCAGATACAACTACAATCGGACAATAGTTATCACAAAAAAAATATCAAAAATGCCAACTTTTACAGTTGGCATTTTTTGTTTCTGAAAGTTTGTCAGTCCTATGTCATTGGCACATTTTTGGCTAATTGATGATAGTAAAATTTAATAATCTAAAAATATATACAATGAGTAAACTAAACATTAAACCACTTGCAGATCGTGTTCTTGTAGAACCGCTTCCTGCCGAAACACAAACAGCGTCTGGTTTATACATTCCAGATACAGCACAAGAAAAGCAACACAAAGGAACTATAGTTGCAGTTGGTAACGGTAAAAAAGATGAGCCTTTAACTGTTAAAGTTGGTGATACTGTACTTTACGGTAAATACTCTGGTTCTGAAATCAAATTAGATGGTAAGGACTACTTAATGATGCGCGAAGAAGACATCATGGCAATTATTTAAGATTATTCTAAACCTAAATTAAGATTTAGAACATTCATTATTAACAATTCCAAAAACTTTAAATTAAATAAAAATGGCAAAAGATATAAAATTTGATATTGAAGCTCGCGACGGATTAAAACGTGGTGTAGACGCTTTAGCAAATGCAGTAAAAGTAACATTAGGACCAAAAGGTAGAAACGTAACTATTAGTCGTTCTTTTGGCGCACCAGTTGTAACAAAAGATGGTGTAAGTGTTGCTAAAGAAGTAGAATTAGAAGACGCTCTAGAAAATATGGGCGCACAAATGGTAAAAGAAGTTGCTTCTAAAACTAATGACCTTGCTGGTGATGGTACAACTACTGCTACCGTTTTAGCTCAAGCAATAGTAAAAGAAGGATTAAAAAACGTAGCTGCTGGTGCCAACCCAATGGACTTAAAACGTGGTATCGACAAAGCTGTAGAAGCTATCGTAACCGATTTAGGTAAACAAGCTAAAGAAGTTGGAGACTCTTCAGAAAAAATTAAGCAAGTAGCTTCAATATCTGCAAATAACGATGATGTTATTGGAGATTTAATAGCTAAAGCATTTAGCAAAGTAGGTAAAGAAGGTGTAATTACTGTAGAAGAAGCAAAAGGAACAGATACTTATGTAGACGTTGTAGAAGGTATGCAGTTTGACAGAGGTTATTTATCGCCTTACTTCGTAACAGATAGCGAAAAAATGGTTACCGATTTAGAAAATCCTTACATTTTATTATACGATAAAAAAGTGTCTACAATGAAGGATTTATTACCAGTTTTAGAGCCTGTTGCTCAATCTGGTAAACCTTTATTAATCATCGCAGAAGATGTAGATGGAGAGGCTTTAGCCACTTTAGTAGTAAATAAATTACGTGGTTCTTTAAAAATTGCTGCTGTAAAAGCACCAGGATTTGGAGATCGTCGTAAAGCTATGTTAGAAGATATTGCAATCTTAACTGGCGGTACTGTTGTAAGTGAAGAAAGAGGTTACACTCTAGAAAACACAACTCTTGATATGTTAGGTACTGCAGAACGCGTAACTATTGATAAAGACAATACTACTGTTGTTAATGGTGCTGGTGATAAAGACATGATTACAAATAGAGTTAATCAAATTAAAGCACAAATTGAAACAACAACTAGCGACTACGATAAAGAAAAACTACAAGAGCGTTTAGCTAAGTTAGCAGGCGGTGTAGCTGTACTTTATGTTGGTGCTGCTAGTGAAGTAGAAATGAAAGAAAAGAAAGACCGTGTAGATGATGCACTTCATGCAACTCGTGCAGCTGTAGAAGAAGGTATTGTTGCTGGTGGTGGTGTTGCTTTAGTTAGAGCAAAATCTGTTTTAGAAAAATTAACTACAGATAATTTAGATGAAACTACTGGTATTCAAATTGTAGCTAGAGCTATCGAAGCGCCTTTAAGAACTATTGTTGAAAACGCTGGCGGAGAAGGTAGCGTTGTAGTAGCAAAAGTAATTGAAGGTAAAAAAGACTTTGGTTACGATGCAAAATCTGAAGCTTACGTAGATATGCTTAAAGCTGGTATTATAGATCCTAAAAAAGTAACTCGTGTAGCATTAGAAAATGCAGCTTCTGTTTCTGGAATGATCTTAACTACCGAATGTGCTTTAGTAGACATTAAAGAAGACAATCCATCTGGAGGAATGCCTGCAGGAATGGGCGGAGGTATGCCAGGAATGATGTAATATTATCAAATAAATAATACTAAAAAACCACTTCTAAATTGAAGTGGTTTTTTTATGTCTTTAACCGTTGATAATAATAAGCTGGCAAAAGCAATAACAATATTAAAGGCTGAATTAAAAAGCGCCTAATATTAAAAAATACGTAGTAATCTTCTTGTTTTGGATTTAAAACAAAGTACAAGAAAAGTATAATTAAAATGAAATAAGAAATCGAATAAACTAATACCGAAAACTTTACAACACTTTTATCTTTAAAAAACAGATATAAAATACCTAAAGAAATAATGGTGTTAATCCCATATCGCAATGTTGTAAAAGCTACCAATTTTGCAACTTCGCGTCTTGGCGAGTCCAAATACAAATAGTCATTTTGAAAAAACACCAAGTACGGATCATAAAACAATTCGTTTTCAAAAAAACGCACTAAAGCTAATAAGCAAAACAGCAAACCTATCCATATATATTTAGCGTATTTACCCATTAGTTTTCTTGATTTTAGAAAAACGATTCACCCAAAACATCCATAATAAAAATACCATTCCGTAAATTATTCCTGGAAAAATCACAGAGTGCAAAATTTCTTTTCGCCAAGGATAATGATACAATCCAATTGCTAAAATTACTATTCTAAAAAGATTGACTGTATAAATTAAAACACTACCTGACAAAATATAAAAAAAGGTGGTTTTTGGTTTACCTGCAAAAGCTACAACAAAAGCAATAAATAAAATTATAACACTTGTACCGTTACAGCCTTCTATTACTCTTGCAACATATTTTTCATTAACTAAAAGTTTCATTGAAGGCTCGTCAGGATGTGGCAAAACTTGACTATCGTACCCAAAACTATCTAATAAAATTTCAGATTGGTTAGCAACCAAATTTGTCACGTAATCAGGGTAATAAATCGTTCCTTTAGACAGCTCTAAATATTGACTATAAACAAAACTTAGCACACCATAAACCAATAAAAAAGTGATTATAAATTTAATAACAGACTTATATTGTAGTAATAAAGATTTCAAATGCGTAAATAGAAAAAAAATAGTTTTATAAATGTGGAAATTACACCTTTTTAAATACTTTTACCAAAAATTTTATGAAAATGAGTTTTGATACACTAAAACCTCAAGTTGAAGCTATAATTGCTAATTCTTCTTTATCTGAAGACGAAAAACTTTTAAACATCTGTAAACTTCTAGAAACCAATATAGAATATTATAATTGGGTTGGATTTTACTTTAAAAACGGTGATAAAAACGAACTTAAATTAGGTCCTTATGTTGGCGAACCAACAGATCATACAATCATCCCTTTTGGTAAAGGTATTTGTGGTCAAGTTGCAGTAAGTAACAAAAATTTTGTCGTTCCGGATGTTTCTGCACAAGACAACTATATCGCATGTAGCATTACTGTAAAAGCTGAAATTGTAATTCCTATTTTTGTTAACGGAGAAAACATTGGTCAAATAGATATAGACTCTAACACTCCAGATCCGTTTACAGAAGCAGACGAACGTTTTTTAGAATTTGTTTGCCAAAAAGTAGCATCAATATTATAAAACGTAACAAATCAACAACTTACAAAAAGCAACTATTTCTTATAGTTGCTTTTTTTTATGTTAACAACTTATATTTTTTAGTTAAAAAAACTATCACAAACAAAGTTGAAAAAAACTTGAAATTCATTACATTTGATGGCTTATTAACACAACTATAATGAGCAACAAAACAATTAAATCTGCATTAATTTCAGTATTTAGCAAAGATGGTTTAGAGCCAATTGTTAAAGAACTTGACAAACAAGGTGTAACCATCTATTCTACTGGTGGTACAGAAAAATTCATTAAAGATTTAGGCATTAACGTCATTCCTGTAGAAGATGTAACGTCTTACCCTTCTATTTTAGGTGGTCGCGTTAAAACATTACATCCAAAAGTATTTGGTGGTATTTTAAATCGTCAAAATCATGATGGCGATGTTAAAGAAATGAAAGACTTTGACATACCACAAATAGATGTTGTAATCGTAGATCTTTATCCGTTTGAAAAAACGGTAGCTTCTGGCGCATCAAACCAAGATATCATAGAAAAAATTGATATTGGAGGTATTTCTTTAATACGTGCTGCTGCAAAAAATTATGCAGATGTTATTTGTGTATCTTCTGTAGATGATTATGCTGAATTTTTAGAGCTAATCACAGATAAAAAAGGGAATTTAAGCGAAGACGATCGTAAGCGTTTTGCTGCAAAAGCATTTAATGTATCATCGCATTACGATTCGGCTATTTTCAACTATTTCAATACCACTGAAAATATTCCTGCTTACAAACTAAGCGAAACTAAAGGTCAAGTTTTAAGATATGGCGAAAATCCTCATCAAGACGGTTTCTTCTTTGGTGATTTTGATGCTATGTTTACAAAATTACACGGTAAAGAATTAAGCTACAACAACCTTTTAGATGTCGATGCTGCTGTAAATTTAATAAACGAATTTAAAGGCGAAGCGCCAACTTTTGCAATATTAAAACATAATAATGCTTGTGGTTTTGCACAACGTAGTACAATAAAACAAGCTTATGCAGATGCATTAGCAGGCGATCCTGTTTCTGCTTTTGGAGGTATATTAATTTCTAATGTTGAAATTGATGCAGACACTGCTGCAGATATTCATAATTTATTTTGTGAAGTTGTAATTGCACCTTCATTTTCCGATGAAGCTTTAGAGATTTTAAAAGGAAAGAAAAACCGTATTCTATTAATCTTAAAAGACACACCGCTTTCTGCTAAAACTGTAAGAACATGTTTAAACGGTGTTTTAGTACAAGATAAAGACAACAAAACAGATGTTGTAGAAGATTTTACTTATGCAACAAACACAAAACCAACAGATGCCGAAATTGAAGATTTAATCTTTGCTTCAAAGATTTGTAAGCACACAAAATCTAATACAATTGTTTTAGTAAAAGATAAGCAACTTTGTGCTAGTGGTACTGGTCAAACAAGTCGTGTAGATGCTTTAAATCAAGCTATACATAAAGCAACATCTTTCAATTTTGATTTACAAGGAAGTGTTATGGCAAGTGATGCTTTTTTCCCATTTCCTGACTGTGTAGAAATCGCAGGAAACGCTGGTATAACAAGCGTTATTCAACCTGGCGGATCTATAAAAGACCAATTAAGTGTTGATTATTGTAATGATAATAATATTTCAATGGTCATGACTGGGACACGTCATTTTAAACACTAATTTCTATTTAAAATATATTTAAAAGCTTCAGTTAAACACTGAAGCTTTTTTTATGCAAATAATTTCAACTTCAATAAAATAAAACATAAAAAAATCTGTTACTTGAAAAGGAATTTATATCTTAATAAAATTAAGTAGCAAGTAAATTATTAAATTCACAATAATTTCAGCATTTTTCTTACTTTTACACCATCATATACTAATAGCAAATAATTACACGTAGCGCATGGGTTTTTTTGACTTTTTAACTGAAGAAATCGCAATAGATTTAGGAACAGCAAACACACTTATTATTCATAACGATAAGGTTGTGGTAGATGCGCCTTCCATAGTTGCCAGAGATAGAGTTTCTGGAAAAATCATTGCAGTTGGTCAAGAAGCTAACATGATGCAAGGTAAAACGCACGAAAACATTAAAACTATTAGACCTCTAAAAGACGGTGTAATTGCAGATTTTGATGCGTCAGAGCAAATGATTAGTATGTTTATTAAAAACATACCTGCGTTAAAGAAAAAGCTATTTACGCCTGCTTTAACAATGGTTATTTGTATTCCATCAGGAATTACTGAAGTTGAAATGCGCGCCGTAAAAGAAAGTGCAGAACGTGTTAACGGTAAAGAAGTGTACCTAATCCACGAGCCTATGGCTGCAGCAATTGGTATTGGTGTAGATATTATGCAACCTAAAGGAAACATGATTGTTGACATAGGTGGAGGAACAACAGAAATTGCAGTTATTGCTTTAGGTGGTATTGTTTGTGATAAATCTGTGAAGATTGCAGGAGACGTTTTTACAAACGATATTATATACTACATGCGTACACAACACAACCTTTACGTTGGAGAGCGTACTGCTGAAAAAATTAAAATCCAAATTGGTGCTGCTACCGAAGATTTAGATTTACCACCAGAAGACATGAGTGTTCAAGGTAGAGATTTGTTAACAGGTAAACCAAAACAGGTACAAATATCGTATAGAGAAATAGCTAAGGCATTAGACAAGTCTATTTTGCGTATTGAAGATGCGGTAATGGAAACATTATCTCAAACGCCTCCAGAATTAGCTGCGGATATTTACAATACAGGTATTTACTTAGCTGGTGGAGGATCTATGTTACGTGGTTTAGACAAGCGTCTTTCTCAAAAAACAGATTTACCTGTTTACATTGCAGAAGACCCATTACGTGCTGTAGTTAGAGGAACAGGTATTACGCTAAAAAACATAGGTAGATTTAAAGGCGTATTGATCAAGTAGGATAAAAACACTATGCAACAAATTGTAAATTTCATTTTAAGAAACAAATCGTTTTTGTTTTTCTTGTTGCTACTGTCTATCTCGGTTTCACTTACAATTCAATCACATTCTTATCACAGAAGTAAGTTTATAAATTCTGCTAATTTTTTTACTGGAGGACTTTATAATACTAGCAACTCAATTTCTAGTTATTTTAACTTAGAAGAAGAAAACCAAAAACTTAATAAAGAAAACGCTAGACTTAACACATTAATTGGTAATACTAAAAAGGAAAGTATTAGCTATATAGACACTACAACTTTTGAAAACACTTTTAAGTTTACACCTGCTAGAATAATTAAAAACAGCTACTCTAAGCAACAAAATGTTTTATTAATTAATAAAGGCAAAAAAGATAGTATAAAAGACGACTTAGCTGTTATTGACAATAATAAGATTATAGGTATTACAGCCAATTACAACTCAAAATACGCTACAGTTATTTCAATATTAAATACAACAAGTCGTATTAGTGCACAACTTAAAAAAACTAATCATTTTGGGACTTTAAGTTGGAACGGAAAGTCTCCAAAAGTTGTACAATTAACAGATATTCAAAAAAACGCTCCAGTTAAAATTGGAGATACTATTATAACTTCTGGTAGATCGTCAATTTTTCCAAAAGGAATACTTATTGGCTCTATCAAAGATTTTAAACTAGATATTACAGAGAATTATTACGAAATAAACGTTTCATTGTTTAATGACATGACCAATTTAGAGCATGTTATGGTTATAGAAAACAAAGACAAATCATTAATTGAAGATTTATTAAACAATGAATAATTTATTATCTATACATACATTAAGGTTTTTACTGTTAATAGTTTTCCAAGTATTACTATTTAATCATATTGACTTTTTAGGCTACGTAAACCCATACATTTACATACTTTTTATTGCATTATACCCTGTAAAAAACAATCGTATGTTGTTTTTATTTTTAAGTTTTTTACTAGGGTTAATTATAGATTTTTTCATGGATTCTGGCGGTATAAATGCAACAGCTTCTTTAATTATAGCCTTTATTAGACCTGCTGTATTAAAGTTTAGCTTTGGTGCAGTATACGAACACAATGTGTTGAAGTTTAACAACACTAATTTTATTCAAAAACTGGCTTACTTTAGCATCTTGATAGTTATTCATCATTTCTTTTACTTTTTGATGGAATTTTTTAACATTTCTAAAATAATTTTAATCTTAAAAAACACGTTATTATCCAGCATTTTTACTATACTACTTAGTATTTTAATAACTACTATTTTTAGCAAAAAAACTAAATGAGAAAATATATACTTTTCTTTTTTGTAATTATTGTTGGTATCATATTTATAGGCAGATTGTTATACTTGCAAGTATTTAACAGTCATGCCCAAAGCATTTATGATGACAATGCAATTAGAACAGTTTTTAATTATCCTAAACGAGGTTTTGTTTACGACAGAAATGGTAAACTTTTAGTATCAAACCAACCATCTTATGATGTCATGGTTATTCCTAGAGATGTCAAACCTTTAGATACTTTAGAGTTTTGTTCACTTTTAAAAATCAATAAAGAACAGTTTTTAAATAAATATAATAAAGCTAGGCATTACTCACCAAGACTACCTTCTGTTTTTGTTTCTCATTTAGCAAAAGAAGATTACGCTATCCTTCAAGAAAAAATGAGAAAATACAAAGGGTTTTATATTCAAAAAAGATCCTTAAGAAAATACGAAACCAATATTGGCGCAAATGTTTTAGGAGACATAGGAGAAGTCAATAGTAGAGATATAGCAAAAGACAATTACTACCATAGTGGAGATTTAATAGGTAAACAAGGTGTAGAAGCTTCTTATGAAAACATATTACGTGGACAAAAAGGGATTAAGTTTATCCAAAAAGATATCCATAATCAAGATATAGGACCTTATAAAAACGGTAAATATGATACGCTACCAAGAGCTGGTAAAGACATAAAAATTACAATTGATGCAGATTTACAAGCTTATGGAGAGTTACTAATGACCAATAAACGTGGTGGAGTAATAGCTATAGAACCAAAAACAGGAGAAATCTTAGCAATGGTTTCTGCTCCTACTTACAACCCAAATAGTTTAGTTGGAAGAAATAGAAGCAAAAACTTTACAAAACTATTTAACGACTCTATTGCAAAACCCTTATTTAACAGAAGCTTACAAGGTGTTTACGAGCCAGGTTCACCGTTTAAATTAATGAATGCTCTTATTGCTTTAGAAGAAAACGTTATGTCCCCTAATGAAAAAGTAACATGTTATCACGGTATTAAATATGGTAACCGTTTTATGGGATGTCACTGTCCTTCTGGTAAAAGAAATGATATGATTGAAGGTATTGAAGAGTCTTGTAATGCTTATTTTTTAACAGCATATAGACGAATATTAGATAAATATGAAAACGCATCTGTTGGTATTGATAAATGGAGTAAGCATGTAAAAAGCTTTGGCTTAGGCAACTACTTAAATAACGATCTTTTTGTTGGTCAAAAAGGACGAATTCCGGATAGAGAGTACTATAGCTATCAATATCCAAAAACCTTCTACTCTACTTATACTGTGTCTAATGCAATTGGACAAGGTGAAGTTGCTACAACACCTATACAATTGGCAAATATGACTGCCGCAATAGCTAACAGAGGTTTTTATTTTACGCCACACATTATTAAATCTATAGAAGGAGACACTATTCCTGAAAGTTTTAAAACACCAAAATATACTTCTATAAGCAAAGAAAATTTTGAACCAGTAATTGAAGGTATGCACCAAGTTTACAAAACTGGTACTGCAAGTAGCCTTAAAATAAAAGATATTGAAATCTGCGGAAAAACTGGTACAGTAGAAAATTTTACCAGAATTGATAGTGTAAGAACACAGCTTACTGACCATTCTATTTTTGTGGCATTTGCACCAAAAGACGACCCAAAAATTGCAATTGCTGTTTTTGTTGAAAATGGATATTGGGGAAGCAGATTTGCAGGAAAAGTTGCTAGCTTAATGATTGAAAAACATTTAAAAGGCGAAATCACAAGAACAGATTTAGAAGACTGGCTACTTTCACACAGTCTTGAAAACGAATACGCAAAACCTTATTCTGGTAAACCGTTTAAAATTAATGGTCAAACTGAATTACAAGTCATTCCGCCAGAAGAATTTAATAAACTAAAACAAAAGTTAAACCAGCTTAACTAAATGCTAAGAGAAACAGACAGACATTTTAAATTTGATTGGCTAACCATAATACTATTTTTTTTATTAGTAGGATTTGGATGGGTTAATATACTATCTGCATCACATTCAGGCGACGCTATAGAACTTTTTAATTTTAGTCATTCTTACAGTAAACAATTAATATTTATTGGTTTATCTGTAGTTTTAATTATCTTTATTTTGTCTCTAGAAGCTAAATTTTACGAACGGTTTTCTAGTATTTTTTACCTCATCTCTATAGTTTCTTTAGTTGGTTTATTCATCTTTGGTAAAAATATTAACGGAGCCACTTCTTGGTACGCAATAGGATCTATGACACTTCAACCAAGTGAGTTTGCAAAAACTGCTACTGCACTTGCTGTTGCAAAGTATTTAAGCGATTTAAACACAGATATTAAAAGTTTTTCGGATCAATTAAAACTTTTTGGCATTATTGTGCTACCTGCTCTATTAATTTTACTTCAAAAAGACGCTGGTAGTACTTTAGTTTACAGTGCTTTTTTCTTTGTTTTATATAGAGAAGGATTACCTCAAATTTATTTAGTCATTGCTGTATTAGCAGTTTTACTTTCTATTTCTGCATTAAAATTTGGACTAATAATTACTTTATTAGTTACTGCTTTTATTGTGCTAACTCATCATTTCACCAGAAAAAAGAGACCATCATTTTTTCAACCTTTAGTGGTCATTTTAATATCCGGAGCTCTAGCATTTACTGTAAGGTTTATTTATCAAAACTTTTTACCAGTCCATCAAAAAGACCGTATTACAATTTGGTTAAGCTTAGAAAAAGATCCTGTTAAATTAAAGCAAATGAAACAAACCATAGCTTACAATTTAAACGAATCTGAAAAAGCTATAAGTAATGGTGGTTTTGCAGGAAAAGGTTTTTTACAAGGTACACGTACTACAGGAAATTTTGTACCCGAACAACATACAGATTACATTTTTACAACCGTTGGTGAAGAATGGGGATTTATTGGTAGCACACTTACTGTTATTGTATTTGTATTGCTAATTGTAAGGGTTATTATTCTTGCAGAACGTCAAAAAAATCAATTTAGCCGCATGTATGGTTATGCGGTAGCTAGTATTTTATTTATACACTTTAATATTAATATTGGTATGGTCATGGGATTAATCCCAACCATTGGCATACCGCTTCCGTTTTTTAGTTATGGTGGCTCTGGTCTTTGGGGATTTACTATTTTACTATTCATTTTTATTAAATTAGATTCTAATAGAATTAATGAGTGGTAATAAAAAAAGCGCCTTTTTAAAAGCGCTTTTTTATTGGACTAAAATTCAATACTATAAATTATATATAACTCTTAGTGTTAAAAATCTTGGTTGTATGTAGTACTGACTTGTACTTACAGAAAATGTTCCGTTGCTTGTTTGGTTTCTTGTAGCTGTATCTAACAAGTTTGTTGCTTTAAGCTCGTATTCCCATTTACTATCATTTGTTTTACGATACGCTAAAGAAGCATTCCATAAATCAAAAGAGTTTATAGTTTCATCTTCATTTCTTAAATTACTGTATGTATAGTCTGTCTTAAAAGTTAATTTTTTGAAGATTAATGCATCAAATTCAAAAGTTGGTGCATTGGTATAAAACTTTGTTCTTGTATTACCTTGATCGCTATCTTGTATGCTGTAACGGTAGCTAACTTCAAAATTAGGTGCTTCTAAAAAGTTAGAACGTATACTTGCTGTATAAGTTTGATTATAATTTTCGTTAACCGAAACAATATCGTTAATTAACTGGTTAAATTTTGTGTATGCAAAACTACCTCTTACACTACCTTGAAGCTTACCAAATCGTCTTTGAAAACGTCCGCTTGCTGTAAAAGATTCGTCTTCAAAACCTGAATTAAAAGGCGTACTACTTCTAATTACAGAACCGTCTTGAAACACCGATCTTGTCCTAATATTATCAATACTTTTTGTGTAATTTAAAAAGGCAAACACGTTAGTGTAATTAAACATATTAAAGCTGAAATAACTTAAATTTAAGTTATGTGACAATGCACTTTCTAGATCTGGATTACCAATAAAAGTCGAATTGTAATTATTTAAAACTAATCCTCTAGCAAACTGATTAACATCTGTAAATTGGGTTTGCATTCTATAATTAAAACTTAAATTTTCTGATTGTTTAAGCTGAACACGAACATTTAAATCTGGTAATAATCTGAAAAATTTATCTTTAGTTTCCTCACCAAATTGCGTATTAATTGCGCTATAAGCATGAGCAGAAACACCTGGACTAATGGTAAACTTACCTGTTTTCCAGCGGTAATGTAATCCTAAATACACATCGCTAAAGGTGTAATCTGTATCATTTACATCGGTTATACCTGCAATTGGAGTTGTATCTAACTCGCTTCCGTTATCTAACACTTGAAAGATATTAGAATTAAACTGTTGCTTGCTGTAAATTGTCCCGATAGTAAAATTAATATCGCTCTTCTTATTAAGAATGTTCCAGTAATCTAATTTGGCATCTAATTGGTTAGATTTTACACGCTTCTCTTGATTTACATCGTATAAATTTTGATCTGTATTTAAGCCTAAAGCAAATGCAGTATTATCAAAAGCATCATTATCTGCATCTGCATTGTTTGTTGGATCGTTCTCTAAAACGGCTTTGAAAAAAGGATCTTCATCTTGAATTAAATGCTGCGCAGATAACGCAAAAATATTATTCTCGTCATGCGTGTAGTAGTAGTTTAAATTCTGATTGATACTGTATGGATTTGAATTTTGGTTTTCGTCAATGCCACCAACTACAGAAGATAATACTACTTGATCTTGAGACTCTTTAGATGTACGTCCAACAATATCATAATCTAGTTGATTATTAGTGTTAGGTTTGTATTTAGCACTTAATTTAATCATTCCTAAATCACTTTTTTGATGTGTATTTGTCTCTGTTTGTTCATTAGGAATATTTAAACTTTGATCTGTATAAATTACATTTTGGTTTTCTTGTAAGTCTATACGGCTGCTAGAAAAAATACCAAAACCACTTAAATCTAAAGTCTTTTTAGGTGAAAAACTGAAGTTAGCAGCACCAAACTTTGTATTAATATCTTTAGCTTGGTTGTTTTGTAGTTGAAGGAAACTCAAATTATTATTTCCTAAACTTATATTTGTACCACTTTGCTGGCTTGGCATTTGGAAACCACCAGAAAAGTTAAAGATGTCACGACGTGTTAAAGCCAACTCACCAACATTATTTAAATCACCAATAAAGTTGATGCTTTTTTCTGGACTGTAATAGAACAATTTAGGTTGTGCTAGGTATAAAGTTTTGTTTGGAGAGTCACCAATACCGCCTGTAATGGTACCAAACCAGAAGTTTTTCTTTCCTTCTTTTAACTTAATATTTATGGCAATATTATCTTGATTATTAGTTACACCGCTAAGTTGACCAACTTCAGAATAGTTTTTTAAAACCTGCACTTTATCTACTGCATTCGCAGGAATATTTTTAGTTGCTAATTTAGAATCGCCATCAAAAAAGTCTTTACCATCTACCATAACTTTTCCAACAGCTTTACCTTCTACTTCAATTTCACCTTCATCATTAACCTCAACACCTGGAAGCTTTTCTAAAACGTCACCAAGTTTTCTTTCGGTTCCGTTTTTAAAAGAATCTGCGTTATAAACTATGGTATCGCCACTAATGGTTACAGGCATTTCATAGGTTAATTCAACTTCATCTAAGCTATCATCAAAAGACATTGTAAAGTCTTTTTCTACATTTGCTTCTTTAGTTTCTACTGTTTCAGATAAAGATTGCATACCGATATAACTAACAGTAATTGTATAGGTAGAATTTTCTTCTAAATTTAACTTAAAACGACCTTTATCGTTGGTAATCCCATAAGAATCTAAATTTTTTGTTGCTTGGTTTATAGCTACTACGTTGGCTAACTCTAAACCAACACCTGTACTATCTTTTACTACACCTTGAAATGTAACCTGTGCAAAAGATGTACTTGCTAGTAAAAATACTAGTAGTTTTATTATATTTTTCATATTGTAAGTTGGTAAGTACTTGGTTAGTTTCTTCTACCGCCACGTCTTGCTCTAAACATGGCACGCATTTCTTCCATTTTCTTTTTAACTATTTCTTGATACTCTTCTCTACCAACTTCTTTACCTTTAGTTGGTTTTTTGATTTCCTTTTTATTTTCAGGATTTAAAGTTATTTTAGTACAAAGTATAGTTGTTCTTCCAGAGTTTATTTCTAAAATCAATCCTGGTAATCCCCAATATTCTCCAGGTCCAGCGCTTACTGGTATTTGCATAGTGTACCATGCTGTAATCTCTATTTCTTCAGGGATTTCTATATCATCAAATGGATCTTTAAATTCTTCTTTTTTTGTGCTATCTTTTTGTACTTCTGCATCTTCTTTCTCGTCATCTTTTTTCTTGTCTTCATCTCTATCTCTACGACGCATATTTGTCCAATCTGCAGCATCTACCTTTTTTACAGCTGTTGCTTTAAAACACATGTATTGACCAATTTGTTTGGTTTCGCCTGTCATTTTCCATTCGTATTTTGGTAAACTATCGTTAATTAAAAACTGCTTACCAAAAAACTCTTGATCTTGTAAATACTCGTTTGTTTTTACATTTTTATAAACTGGACCACTGCTTCCCATTCCGCCCATCATACGCATTCCTCCTTGTGCTGGCGACTCTAAAGCTTCGTCTTCTTTATACATCGATTCTGTTTTGTTAAACGTAAGTATAAAGGTTTTTTCTAGCATAGATTTCATACGCTCCATAATCATTTTCTTACGTTCTGGACTAAGCTCTCTGCCTCCAAAGTTATCTAAATCTACTGTCGTTTTTGACATGTAAACTGCTTCTCCTTGAAAATCGTTTTGGGCATGTAAACCAAAAGCAATCAACATAATAAATATTGATGCATAGGTTTTTAAGGTAGTTCTTAAATTCATTTTAAAAATTTTAAGTATTAAATTTTAATCTTTTATTAGACTTTGAAATTAACCAATAGTTTAATTGTTAAATGTTAATTATTTACTAATAAAAAATTAGTAGCAAAATTGCTGATTTTGTTACAAATATGGTTTGAAATTTGTACATTGTATCTTAATGAAACAGCTTTTAATTTTACTTGCTTTTGTTAGCTCTTCTTGTTTTGCTCAAGAAGAAATCACTACTACTCTTATTGAAAAAAAGTCTCTAAAAGCAGATTGGCTAGTTGGCATAGATAATTTTGAAGCAACTTACTTTATTAAAAACAACACCTTTAAAAAAGCGACTAGCAAAGACACTTTAAACTATAGTAACTTTCAGTTAGGTCAAATTACTAGTGCTAACGCTTTTAACTCTTTAAAGATTAATTTGTTTTATTCGGACTTTAATACGGTTATTATTCTTGACAACCGTCTAGCTGAAGTAGCAAAAATTGATTTTAATTCTGCTGAAAATTATAAAAACATCACCCATATCACTACTGGTTTTGATAATACTATTTGGATTTACAATCAAGACTTTCAGTATTTAGAATTATTTGATTTTCAAACTAAAAAAACACGATACAAAACTATACCTGTAAGCTCTAAAGTTTTAGACCTTACTAGTAATTATAACTACTGTTGGTTACTAACAGATAATTTTTTATACTGCTATAACTACTTTGGTAGCTTAGTTTATAAAATACCAAACACTGGTTTTACAAAACTTCAAGCCACTAAAGAAAATTTAATCATAAAAACCAATGATGGGTTAATCTATTACAACTCAAAAGACCAAACACAAAAAGAAATCAAAACTTCAAATATGTTAATAAAACAGTTTTTTGTAACCAATCAAATCCTGTATATTTACACCCTTAATTTTTTATCTAAATTTCAACTTAAAACCGACTAATTATGCACGTTGCTGTAGCAGGAAATATAGGCGCAGGTAAAACTACGCTAACCAAATTATTAGCTAAACACTTTAACTGGGAAGCTCAATTAGAAGATGTTGTAGACAACCCATATTTAGACGATTTTTATAACCAAATGGAACGTTGGAGTTTTAACCTACAAGTTTATTTTTTAAATAGTCGTTTTAGACAAGTCACCCAAATAAACGAAAGTGGTAAAGACATTATACAAGACCGTACCATTTACGAAGATGCACATATTTTTGCACCTAACCTTCATGCTATGGGACTAATGACAAATCGTGATTATGAAAATTACAAATCACTTTTTGATCTTATGCAATCTTTTGTACCAGGTCCAGACTTATTGATATATTTACGTAGTTCTATTCAAAATTTAGTAGCTCAAATCCACAAAAGAGGTCGTGATTATGAAAACTCTATAAGCATCGATTATTTAAGCCGACTTAATGAGCGTTACGAAGCTTGGATACATAATTATGACAAAGGAAACTTATTAATAATTGACGTAGATAATTTAGATTTTGTAGCAAATCCTGAAGACTTAGGTAATATCATTAATAAAATAGACGCGCAAATTAACGGATTATTTTAGATTTTTTTTGGCGTTACCCTAAAGGGTCAGGCTTTACGTTACAAATCCTCGCTCATGCTTCGCTGTGGGTTTTTCACTTCAATCCTTAACGCGGGTTTACTTAATAATACCTAAACCTTTAGCATGCGCAATAGCTTCTTTGCTGTTGTCTACTAACATAACAGGAATACTGTAATCTGCCAATAGCTTTTTAACACGCTGCATTTTCTGTTTATGTAATACACTACGTAAATAAACAACTTTAATACGGTTAGGAAAACTATTGACTAACTCTAAATAAATATCTGGATCATGCTCACTACTATCTCCAATTAATACAAAAGGTAGATTAGGATAGGTATTTAAAATATTAGTAATTTCTAGTTGTTTTTGAGGCTTGCAAGTAGATGTTTTCTTTTTAAAAATAGTTCTAAAACTACGAAGCAATATTGGTCCTTTAGGAAAGTTGTTAGTTTTTAAAAAAAACTCTAAATATCTGTATAAATTCCATGGACTATGACTTACATAAAATATAGGATTAGCCTTTTTACCAGTTGTACCACGATGTAAAAGATGATAAAACTCTGCTGCTCCTTCTAAAGGCATTCTACTTTGTACATGTTTTAAAAAGGTATTAAAAATAACACGCCATTTTAAAAATGAAGCTACTCCGGTATGAATAATCGTATCATCAATGTCACTTATTACACCAAAATCTGCATCTTTAGCAGGTATTAACATTTCACCTTTAAAACGGTTTTCTTTTTGAATGGTACGTTTTATGTTAGGTTCATCGTAAGAAAGCTCAAAATTTAACCAGCCTTCTTCATTAACTAGATGTTTTAAATCTTCATTACTAACATCTATTTTATAGTATCCATCTTTATCGGTTTTTGTATAATAAACCCTGTTGTCTGGTAAGGTTATTTTTAGTTTGGTGTTTTTAATTTCGTCGGTTTCAAAACGCTTCCAAGTATTAAGGATAAGATTCCACAAGCTTTTTTCTTCTAAATTAATAGTTTCGTCTTCTAAAGCGCGACCACGTATATAGAAATGGTTTTGTGTACCATAACTTAAAAATGAAATTATTTGTAACGGATCTTTTTTAAACCAGCTCATATTAGATTCAAATATAACACAAAAAAAACCTGCTAAAAACAATAGCAGGTCTTTAATTTTATAATACTTAAAGTATTAAGCTTGAGGTAAGTTTTTAATCTCTTCTTTTGTAACTTCTATTTGCTTATTCACTTTTTTGTTATTGCTGTCTTTAGCATTTTCTAAAGCATTAATTTTTGCATTAACTTCTTCTTCTGTTCCTGTAAAAACGTGCTTTTTCACAAAAGATTCTCCGTTACTAACTGTTGTTGATGTTACGTTTGCAGTTACAGTTCCGTCATTATTTTTTTCCATAATAACTTTAACTTTCACCTCTTTTTGATTACTTGCCACATTATTATTTACTGTAACCTCAACATCTTTATTCATTGCCATACCTTCTTCAACATCGTGATTTCCTAGGATTGGAGCTATTACTAATCCTACTAGACAGGTTAACTTAATTAAAATATTCATAGATGGTCCTGATGTATCTTTAAATGGATCTCCGACAGTATCTCCAGTAACTGCTGCTTTATGCGCTTCACTACCTTTATACTCCATTTTTCCATCTATTTCAACACCTGCTTCAAAAGATTTTTTAGCATTGTCCCATGCACCACCAGCATTGTTCTGGAAAATTGCCCACATAACACCAGACACACAAACACCAGCCATATAACCTCCTAATGCTTCTGCCTTAAAAATTAATCCGATAATTATTGGTGTTATTATCGTTATTAATCCTGGTAAAATCATTTCTTTTAATGCTGCTTTAGTAGAAATATCTACACATTTTGCATATTCTGGCGTACCAGTTCCTTCCATAATCCCCGGAATTTCTTTAAACTGACGACGCACTTCTTGTACCATTTCCATTGCTGCTTTACCTACAGATTGCATAGCTAATGCAGAGAAAATTACAGGAATCATACCTCCAACAAATAACATGGCTAACACATCTGCCTTAAAAATGTTAATACCATCAATACCTGTAAAAGTTACATAAGCAGCAAATAGCGCTAACGCTGTTAAGGCTGCAGATGCTATTGCAAAACCTTTACCTACTGCTGCAGTTGTGTTACCAACCGAATCTAAAATATCTGTACGTTCTCTTACGTGTGGCTCAAGCTCGCTCATTTCTGCTACTCCACCAGCATTATCTGCTATTGGTCCAAACGCATCTATTGCTAACTGCATTGCTGTTGTTGCCATCATTGCAGAAGCTGCTAATGCAACACCATAAAATCCTGCTAATGCATACGACCCATAAATTGCTGCTGCAAATAAAATTACAGATAAGAAAGTAGATTTCATTCCTACCGCTAAACCTGCAATAATATTTGTTGCCGCTCCTGTAGAACTATTTTTTACGATATCTAAAACTGGTTTTTTACCTAAACTTGTGTAATGTGCTGTTACCATAGAGATTAATGCGCCTACTGCTAATCCAATCATAGCTGCATAAAAGACATGTCTTGACGGAATAGCTTTTACACCTTCCCCAAAGAAGCTCATTTGTATTGTTTCTGGTAACATCCAACGAATTAAGAACCAACTTGCAGCAAGTGTAATACCTATCGAAACCCAGTTTCCTACATCTAGTGCTTTTTGAACTTGAGACTCTTTAGCTTCATTTGAAGAAATTCTAACTAAAAACGTCCCTATAATTGAAGCCAAAATACCAACACCAGCTATGACTATTGGTAGCAAGATTGGTCCCATACCGTTAAAAGATTCTAACACAGTACCAGCATCTGCCATATCTTTTATGATATAGTTACCTAATACCATTGCTGCTAAAACTGTTGCGACGTAGCTACCAAATAAATCTGCGCCCATACCGGCAACATCACCAACATTATCTCCTACGTTATCTGCAATTGTTGCTGGATTACGCGGATCGTCTTCTGGTATACCTGCTTCTACTTTTCCAACTAAATCGGCACCAACATCTGCAGCTTTAGTATAGATACCACCACCAACACGAGCAAAAAGTGCGATAGATTCTGCTCCTAAAGAAAAACCAGCTAAGGTTTCTAAAACGATAGTCATATTTTTATAAAAAGAACCTTCATTACCCATAAATTGTCCTAAGAACAATAAGAATAACAAACTAAGCCCTAAAACTGCTAAACTAGCAACTCCTAATCCCATTACTGTTCCACCACCAAAAGACACTTTTAACGCTTGTGGTAAACTTGTTTTTGCAGCTTCGGCAGTACGTGCGTTAGCGTCTGTAGCAATTCTCATTCCTATATTTCCTGCTAAAGCAGAAAAAACAGCTCCGATAATAAATGCAGGAATAATCATCCAACTAGTTGTTGATACAACTTGAGATATTCCAAATAATGCAATTGAAGCAATGACTACAAATATTGCTAATAATCTGTATTCTGCATTTAGAAATGCTAAAGCTCCTTCTTTTATAGCTTTAGAGATACCTTGCATTTTCTCGTTCCCAGCAGCTTGTTTTTTTACCCAAGCCATTTTAACGAACATAAAAACAAGTCCGAGAATTGCCAATG
Organism: Mesoflavibacter zeaxanthinifaciens DSM 18436; assembly: GCF_000422365.1. Taxonomy (GTDB): domain Bacteria; phylum Bacteroidota; class Bacteroidia; order Flavobacteriales; family Flavobacteriaceae; genus Mesoflavibacter; species Mesoflavibacter zeaxanthinifaciens. The sequence continues at coordinate 54,053 of NZ_AULQ01000010.1, read as the reverse complement.
CTATTGGCAAATAAATCATGTTTGATTCCATATTTATTTTGATTTGTTAGTGTTAATTATCGTAAATGTAACAAAATGGAATCTAATACAAAAACCCTTACAATCAATATGTAAGGGTTTTGAATATTTAAAATGTTTATAAAATCTCCGTTTTTAGCGGGTATAATTTTATTAACTTAGATTAAGAAATCGCCGTTTGCTTTATGCTCGCTGTTTTCGTATCTATCTACGCATTTGCTTACAATTTCGTAAGCTTCTTTTGCATCTCCCCAACTTCCAACATCTACTTTCTTTTTTTCTAAATCTTTGTAAACTTGGAAGAAATGAGTAATCTCATCTAAACGGTGAGGATTAATATCTGATATATCATTTTTAGAATTCCAAATTGGATCAGATACTGGCACGCAAACTATTTTTTCGTCTGGACCTTTTTCATCAGCCATATGGAATACTCCGATTGGTTTTACCTCTACAACACACATAGGAAACGTAGGCTCATGCCCTAAAATTAAAACGTCTAACGGGTCACCATCTAAGGCTAATGTTTGTGGTATAAATCCGTAATCTCCTGGATACATCATCGAAGAGAATAGCATACGGTCAAAACGTATTTTTTTTAAATCAAAATCATATTCATATTTGTTTCTGCTTCCTTTAGGAATTTCTACTAAAGCATCAAATGTTGTTTCTCCTTTTGGGCTCATCTTAATTATTTTATACGCTAATAGCGTTATTTATTTATTAACTATCTAAAAATAAGGGATGCAAAAGTAAGTGATTATTTAGGTTTAGGCAAGAGAAAATAGTTTGACTTTGGAAAATTGATATAGTAACTTACCTATAGCGCATTCTTTTTTAAAAATAAAAACCAAAACTACCGGTTACTCCAAACTTTCTAGCATCTGGGTATAAAACAGGATCTGTATAATTACCTCTAAAATTAAAATCTATTCTAAAGACTTTAAAAATGTTTCCTACACCAAAACTATACTCATAGTAAGGTTTTCTGTTTGGAGCTTCATAAATTAATCCTGAAGCGTTAATATTTCTGTTGTCTTGAGATATATTACCAATAACACCTCTTGCTCCTAGAATAGCTCTTAAATTATATTTTTTTAAGAATGGAATACGCGAAAATAATCTTCCGTTAAAGTTATGTTCTATATGAAGTGTTGCATATTCATCGGTAACAAACTCATAAAAATCAAGGTTTGAAAAAGTATTATATATTGAAAAATAACTTTGGTTACCTGGTACAACACTTAACAAACCTAAAGGAACTTCTCCAAAAGTCTTACCTGCTTCTACGGTTGTGTACAGTCTACCAAAACCACCAATAGCCCAAGGTTGCGTATATGAAAATTGAACTTTAGTATAATCAAAATCACTATTTAAAATACTTTGATCGCCTATAGAAATCTGCGCAAAAAGCCTTGCAAAATCATCGTTTTTTGTTCTTCGTTCTACACCAAAACCTGTCATTTCTCTTTTTGGAAAGTAAGATAATGAGATTGCGGTTTCGTATTGTTTTACTTCAGATTTTGTTGTTGTTTGAGTTGCGTCTGTATAATAATCTAAACTAAAGGTTTTTGAAGCAGACTCTAAGGTTCGATAACTTCCACTTAAGCGAGTTACAAAGTTTCTTAATGGCTCTGCTTCTATTGCTAGAGTACTTAGGTTAATATTGGTTAATTTATCGTTTATTCCTGTTCCAACAACGGATGAACTTGCCAAACTTCGTCCTAAAACATCTGTGCTATTAGTTAGACTTGCACCAATTTGTTCTACATCACGACGGTTTCCTCCAGAAATTATCAATCTGCTTTTTTTATCTAATAGCCATTTTCCTGAAATACCATATTTAAACTTATTGTCTCTAAAACCGTACGCTGTAAATCCTTCTATACGCCATAAATCATTTTGCCCAAAATAAGTACGTCCGCCAGCTCTTAATCTAACACCTTCAACTTCATTATAACCAAAGGTTGAAAATATAGGTCCGTAGTCTAAATTTAAATCATCAAACTCTATATAACCAGATGCTAAAATGCTTCCTAAGTTGTAAAGTCTTTTAAATTTTTTAGTCTTTTTTAAAGAATCTAACATGACGTAAACACCTTTTTCGTCTTTACTTAAGGACTCCATGCGGTTTTTATCCCAAAAAGTATCATCTTGATTATAGATATCTTCATCAAAGCTATAAACTTTTTGCTTGTAAAATTTAGGATCTTTTTCTTTATCAAACTTGTAATTATCGTAAAGTGTTGTGCGTTTTCCGTAAATTCCTCTAGATTTTTCCTTTTTATTAAAAGCAAAATCTGACATAAAATAATCTCTTTTTATTAAAAAGACTGAATCGTTTAACACTTCAAAATCTTGCTCTATATAAATTTCTTTCACCCAATTTATATTGGCGCTTTTAGAGGCTTGCATATTGATGTTTTTTAATGCAAATGTGGTATCTGCTACCCAAAAATCGCCTTTAAAAGTAAGTTCGTTTTTACGTCTAGGATAATAAATAATATTATAACACCATTTGTTATCAATATATGCACTATCTGAAAGGACGTAATTATACGTTTGTATTCCGGTACGAGAGATTGGACTAACAAAGCTTTTATCAAAAAACTTTAAATAGTTATCATACACATCATAGTCTGAATACAAATCGTCTACAAAATCAATAATCACTTGGTTATTGCTAAATCCTGAGTTTTTATTTCCTTTTAAAATTTCTCGTTTTTCATTAATTACATTATCACCATAAACCTCACTAGCAGCTTCGTTAATAAACATTGGTAAATACGTTTTACCTGTAACTTTAGAAGTATCTACTTGATCAAATACAAACTCCATACCTTTAAACAACTTACTATCTATTAGCGAACTATCTATGGTGTTAAGGTCAAATTCTACCTTTTCGTATTTATCATATTGGTATTGTTTGTACTGCTTAAGTCCATTACTACGTTTATTTGCCCATATTTTTCTTAAAATATCAATTGCAGGATTGTTCTTTTTAGGTTGTTTTCCTGAAACAATAACCACTTCATCTAATGCAGCAGCTTCTTCTTGAAGCGTCACCTTTAACTGATAAGTTACTCTTTTTTTAAGTTGAATTTCTTGAGTTTCAAAACCAATAAAAGATATTTTTAATACGTCCCAATTGTTTTCATCTTCAATATAAAATGTACCTTCTTCATTAGTTATTACTCCTATTGAAGAACCTTTAAAAATTACATTTGCAAAAGGCACCGGATTATTTGATGCGTCAAAAACTTGACCACTAACTTTGGTTTGTGCTAACGCAGAAATGATGCTAAAAAGAAAAAAAAGGGCAGAAAGAAGTCTATTCATTAATTTTGGTTTATAAACAAAAAAACTTCATCAACAATCGTGCTAATGAAGTTTAGATATAACGAAAATAATATTTTTTTATTTGTACATCACTTTTTTAACAGCCTTTATCACATCGTTATGGTTTGGTAACCACTCTTCTAACAATACTGGACTATATGGTGCAGGCGTATCTGCTGTGTTTATTTTTACAATTGGCGCATCCAAGTAATCAAATGCTTCACTTTGTACAAGGTAAGTAATTTCAGTCGCTACGTTACCAAATGGCCAAGCTTCTTCTAAAACTACCAAACGGTTAGTCTTCTTTACAGACTCTAAAATAGCTTTTCTATCCATTGGTCTAACTGTACGAAGATCTATAATTTCTACAGAGATTCCTTCTTTTTCAAGTTCGTCTGCAGCTTTATAAGCTTCTTTTATAATTTTACCAAAAGAAACGATAGTTACATCTGTACCTTCACGCTTAATATCTGCCACACCTAATGGTATAGTGTATTCTCCTTCTGGCACTTCACCTTTATCACCATACATTTGTTCAGATTCCATAAAAATCACTGGATCATCATCACGTATTGCAGATTTTAATAAACCTTTTGCATCATATGGGTTAGAAGGCACTACCACTTTTAAACCTGGTGTATTAGCAAACCAGCTTTCAAAAGCTTGACTATGTGTAGCTGCTAATTGTCCTGCAGAAGCTGTTGGACCTCTAAAAACAATTGGACATTTAAATTGTCCACCAGACATTTGTCTAATTTTTGCAGCGTTATTTATAATTTGGTCAATACCAACTAAAGAGAAGTTAAAGGTCATATATTCTACGATTGGTCTATTACCAGTCATGGTAGATCCAATAGCTACACCAGCAAAACCAAGCTCTGCAATTGGTGTATCAATAACACGTTTTGGACCAAACTCGTCCAACATACCTTTAGATGCTTTGTAAGCACCATTATATTCTGCTACTTCTTCACCCATAAGGTAGATGCTTTCGTCACGACGCATTTCTTCGCTCATGGCTTCAGCAATAGCTTCTCTAAACTGTATTGTTTTCATTAAAATATCTATTTGAATTGCAAAAATAAGAATTAATAAAAAACTTACAGTAAAAGAATTCTTTAAAATTTATTATGCACGCATAGTAAATTTTAAAAATAATTCCATATCTTCGTAACCACAACATTTTAGAGTGTTTTTTGCTTTAAAATTTTATAAAAAATTGCTGATTAACCCATGTTACTATAACGATTTAGTAGGTCTAAAGGCATAAATTTAAAAACTAAATAAATTAAAAAATATGAAAATTTTAGTGTGTATTAGTCACGTACCAGACACTACTTCAAAAATTAATTTTACAGATGGTGATACAAAGTTTGACACAAATGGTGTTCAATTTGTAATTAATCCAAATGACGAATTTGGTTTAACAAGAGCAATGTGGTTTAAAGAAAAACAAGGTGCTTCTGTAGACGTTGTTAATGTTGGAGGACCAGAAACTGAGCCTACATTAAGAAAAGCATTAGCTATAGGTGCAGATACTGCTATTAGAGTAAATGCAGAAGCTAAAGACGGCTATCAAGTTGCTAAAGAGTTAGCTAAAGTTGTAAAAGATGGCGGTTACGATTTAGTAATTGCAGGTAGAGAGTCTATTGATTATAACGGTGCAATGGTACCTGGTATGTTAGCAGAAATGGTTGACGCTAACTTTGTTACTAACTGCATTAGTCTTGAGGTAGATGGCACAAACGCTAAAGCTGTTAGAGAGATTGATGGTGGTAAAGAAAGTGTTTCTACTACATTACCTTTAGTAATCGGAGGACAAAAAGGTTTGGTTGAAGAGAGCGACTTACGTATACCAAATATGAGAGGTATCATGATGGCTAGAAAAAAGCCTTTAAATGTAGTTGAGCCTAACGGTGCAAGTACAGAAACTGGAACTGTAAAATTTGAAAAACCAGCTCCAAAAGGTGAAGTAACTTTAGTTGCTCCTGATAACTTAGACGAATTAGTTAACCTATTACACAACGAAGCTAAAGTAATCTAATCGTTAGATTACGAAAATTAGTTTCAGAATTTAAAAAATATAAACATGTCAATTTTAGTATATACAGAATCAGAAAACGGAACTTTTAAAAAAGCTGCTTTTGAGGTTGCATCTTACGCTAAAGCGGTTGCAGACCAAATGGGCACTAGCGTTACTGCTGTTGCAGTTAATGTAAATGACACTTCAGAGTTAGGTAAATACGGTGTAGACAAAGTACTTAATGTATCTAACGATGGTTTAGCAAAGTTTAATGCAAAATCTTATGCTTCAGTTTTATCTCAAGCTGCAAAGCAAGAAGGATCTAAAGTAGTTGTACTTAGTCAAAGCGCAGACAGCAAATATTTAGCTCCATTATTATCTGTTTCATTAGATGCTGGCTATGCGTCAAATGTTGTAGCAGCGCCAACATCTACATCTCCTTTTACAGTAAAACGTACAGCTTTTACTAACAAAGCATTTAACTTTACTACTATAGATACAGATATAAAAATTGTTGGTGTATCAAACAACTCTTTTGGTTTAGTAGAAAACAGTGCAAGTGCTTCTTCTGAAGATTTTTCTCCGGAAATTACTTCGTCTGGAGTTACTGTAGAGTCTGTAGATAAGGTAACAGACAAAGTAACTATTGCAGACGCAGAAATTGTAGTATCTGCTGGTCGTGGCTTAAAAGGTCCAGAAAACTGGGGAATGGTTGAAGAATTAGCAGACGTTTTAGGTGCAGCAACAGCATGCTCTAAACCAGTTTCTGACTTAGGCTGGAGACCACATAGCGAACACGTTGGACAAACAGGAAAACCTGTTGCTTCTAACCTTTACATTGCTATTGGTATTAGTGGTGCCATCCAACACTTAGCTGGTATTAACGCCTCTAAAGTAAAAGTAGTAATCAACACAGATCCAGAAGCACCTTTCTTTAAAGCTGCAGATTATGGTGTTGTTGGTGACGCTTTTGAAGTCGTACCTCAACTTATAGAAAAATTAAAAGCTTTTAAAGCAGCAAACGCTTAATTTTTTATAACTTTAAGTCTGATATAACAAGGACTGTTTAAATTTTGCACAAAAATCTAACCCTTACGGTTTGGTAAAGTCCTAATTTAAACAGTTCTTTGTGTTTTTGATTGCATGAGTTTAGTAAGACTAAATATTAAAGGAATTTCGTACAGCCAAACCCAAAATGGCGCCTATGCGCTTATCTTAAACGAGGTAGATGGTGACCGTAAATTACCTATCGTTATTGGAGCTTTTGAAGCACAATCTATAGCTATTGCTTTAGAAAAAGAAATTAAACCACCTAGACCACTTACCCACGACTTATTTAAAAATTTTGCAGACCGTTTTGATATTGTCGTAAAACAAGTCATCATACACAAGTTGGTAGATGGTGTTTTCTACTCTTCATTAATTTGCGAACGCGATAAAATTGAAGAAATTATTGACGCAAGAACCAGTGATGCTATTGCATTAGCACTTCGTTTTCAAGCACCTATTTTTACTTATAAAAATATTCTAGACAAAGCTGGTATCTACTTAAAAGTAGATCCAAAAGATGAAGACAGCGAAGACGATGATGTACTTGTTAATGAAATAATTAACGAAGAATTAGAATTAGAACCTTCTTCTGAAGACGAATTACAGTCCAAAAACATAGAAGAACTCCATAAACTTTTAGATGAAGCTGTTATCAACGAAGACTACGAAAAAGCAGCAAAAATTAGAGACGAAATATCTAAAAGATAACTTACACTTTTTACAGATGAAAAAATTTTTAATTGTTACAGTAACCTTCTTACTTGCATTTACCTCTACTTTAGCGCAAGATATTAGTAAAGATTGGTTGTTAGACACTAGTAACATTAATATCAATTCTACAGACACCAAACCGCTAATTATTCAAAAAAACACAGAGCTTAAATTAAATCAAGGTTCTTTTAAGCTAAAAGATGCTAGTGGAGATTATATTTTTCAAAATAAAGTTTTAGTTTTTTATTATGATACACCTTTTGAAATGACAAAAAGGTTTAAAATTAAAAACTTAACAGATTCAACTTTAGTGTTATCCCAAAAAGAAAACATTTATAAGTTTGTTGTAAAACCACAATCCAAAAAAGAAACAACCGTTGCAGAAGCAAATCAAATAATCCCAAATCAAGGATTTTCATTTAATAGTTTATGGCGTGGTGCGTTAGGTATGGTTTCTTTAATAGTAATAGCTTTTCTATTTAGTAGTAATCGTAGAGCTATTGATTGGAAAATTGTTGGAATAGGTCTAGCTTTTCAATTATTAATTGCAATAGGTGTTTTAAAAGTAGACTTTATAAAAAATGGTTTTGAATTTGTTGGTGGACTTTTTGTAAGTGTCTTAGATTTTACAAGAGCAGGAAGCAAATTTTTATTTGAAGGCTTAGTAGTAGATATGGATACTTTCGGTTTTATCTTTGCCTTTCAAGTGTTACCAACTATCATTTTCTTTTCAGCATTAACATCTGTTCTTTTTTACTTAGGAATTATTCAAAAGGTAGTTAAAGGAATGGCTTGGTTATTATCAAAAGCCTTAAAAATTTCTGGAGCAGAAAGTCTATCTGTTGCTGGTAACATCTTTTTAGGACAAACCGAAGCACCTCTATTAATTAAAGCATACTTAGAAAAAATGAATAAGTCTGAGATGCTTCTTGTTATGATTGGTGGTATGGCTACTGTTGCTGGCGCTGTACTTGCCGCTTACATTGGATTTTTAGGAGGTGAAGATGAAGCTTTACGCCTTTTCTATGCTAAACACTTATTAGCAGCATCCGTTATGGCTGCTCCAGGTGCTATTGTTATTTCAAAAATACTATATCCTCAAACCGAAAAAGTAAATACAGACGTTGAAGTGTCGCAAGAAAAAATTGGATCTAATATTTTAGATGCTATTGCCAACGGTACTACAGAAGGTTTAAGACTTGCTGTTAATGTTGGTGCTATGCTTTTAGTTTTTGTTGCTTTTATTGCAATGATTAATGGTATTTTAGGTTGGGTTGGTGATGTTACTACATTTAATACTTGGATTGCAGATAATACACCGTATCAAAATTTATCATTAGAACTTATTCTAGGTTACATCTTCTCTCCTCTTATGTGGTTAATTGGTGTTGCTAAAGAAGACATGGCTTTAATGGGACAACTTTTAGGAATTAAATTAGCTGCATCCGAATTTATTGGATACATTCAGTTAGCAGACTTAAAAAACATAGCAAATCCAACACATTTAAAGTATGAAAAGTCAATTATTATGGCTACATATATGCTTTGTGGATTTGCAAATTTTGCTTCTATCGGAATTCAAATTGGTGGTATTGGTTCTTTAGCACCTGGACAACGTAAAACATTATCGCAATTTGGTATAAAAGCTTTAATTGGAGGTACAATTGCTTCTCTAATATCAGCTACAATTGCAGGAATGATTATTGGTTAAAACAATTTCTGCGAAAGCAGAAATCTTTAAATCCAAGACGTAACTTTTTCATTTAAAATAGTAGTTAATAACTTTTAATATCTTAAAATCAATTAACTAATTAACTACATTGATTTTTGTTTATTTTCGTTTTTAGCTATTTCTTATTTCAAAATAACTAGCTATTTTTATAACTAAAAATGAGATTTCTGCTTTCGCAGAGATAGTATTATGAAGCAATATCACGACCTTGTAAAACACGTTTTAGAACACGGAAACGCAAAAGAAGACCGTACAGGAACAGGCACCAAAAGTGTTTTTGGTTATCAAATGAGATTTGATTTAAGTGAAGGTTTTCCTATGGTAACCACAAAAAAACTACACTTAAAATCTATTATACATGAGTTACTTTGGTTTTTAAAAGGCGACACCAACATTAACTATTTACAAGAAAACGGTGTAAGAATCTGGAACGAATGGGCTGATGAAAACGGAGATCTTGGTCCTGTGTATGGTCACCAATGGAGAAACTGGAATAGTGATGAGATTGACCAAATAAAAGAAGTTATAGATACACTAAAAAACAATCCAGATAGTAGACGTATGCTAGTATCTGCTTGGAATCCTTCTGTAATGCCAGACACTTCTAAAAGCTTTAGTGAAAATGTTGCAAATGGTAAAGCGGCTTTACCACCTTGTCATGCGTTTTTTCAGTTTTATGTGGCTAATGGTAAATTATCTTGCCAACTATACCAACGTAGTGCAGATATCTTTTTAGGCGTACCGTTTAACATTGCATCTTATGCTTTATTCACAATGATGATGGCGCAAGTTTGCGGTTACGAAGCTGGAGAATTCATTCATACTTTCGGAGATGCACATATTTACAACAACCATTTAGAGCAATTAGAATTGCAATTATCTAGAGACTGCAGACCATTACCAACAATGAAATTAAATCCTGAAGTAAAAGATATTTTCGATTTTAAATTTGAAGATTTCACATTAGAAAATTATAATCCGCATCCACACATTAAAGGTGCAGTTGCTGTTTAATAACAATTATATGTTCGGCAAAAAAAAGGAAAAACCGCAGATAGATAGAGAGCAATTAGAATTAATAAAAAATGCTCAACAACGTGTTAAACAAAAAAAACGCCTATACTATCATTTTGTTATATTTTTAATTGGCGCTTTATTTTTAATCTTAGCAAATACCGTTTTAGGTATTGGTCAAGATCTAAAAATTTTTGGTCAAGATTGGTTTGTAATTGCTATTATTGTTTGGTTATTCTTATTTGCTTTTCATTTATTTAATGTATTTGTTACTCATAAATTTATGGGTAAAGAATGGGAAGAAAAACAATTGGCTAAGCTAGTAAACAAACAAAAAGTACGCATAGAAAAACTAAAAGCACAACTGGAAAAAGAAGATTTAACTATTGCAGAAAGTCAAGTATTTAATCAAAAAAACAGCAAAATAGTTGACAACTTAACTATGATTGTTGCTGCTGGCGAAAATAACGAAATAGGAAAAGATAACGATCTTATTTGGCATCTTCGTGATGACCTTAAACGCTTTAAATCACTAACTTCTGGACATCATATAATTATGGGTCGAAAGACTTTTGAAAGTTTTCCAAAACCATTACCAAATCGCACACACATTGTAATTACAAGACAATCAAATTATAAAGCGCCAGATGGTGTTATAATTGTTAATAGCATAGAAGACGCAATAAACATAGCTAAAAAAGACTCGCAACCTTTTATTATTGGTGGCGGAGAAATTTACAAACAGGCTATGCCATACGCTAGTAAAATAGAAATTACGCGAGTACATGCAACATTTCCGGAAGCAGATACTTTTTTCCCGAAAATAGATACTTCAATATTTAAAGAAACCTCAAATGTTTTTCATAAAAAAGATGATAATCATCAATATGAGTTTTCATTTTTAACATTTGAGAGAATTTAATTTATTACTAAGTTTCATTCAAAATTTACCTAATTTCGCATTATGGTAAAAGACATTCAACTTCGTGTTTCTCTTAAAGAAGAAGAAATCCCAGATATATTATTAATTAAATCTGCGGAATGGTTGTCTATACCGCGTGAAGACATTTCTGGCATTAAAATACTGCGTAAATCCATCGATGCACGTAAGCCTAAAATTATCTTCAACTATAAAGTTTCAGTCTTTATAAAAGAACCTGTTCAGGAAACTTCCGATTATCATTTTGAATACAAAGATGTGTCTAACGCTAAACCAATTCATATTATTGGTTTTGGTCCTGCTGGTATGTACGCAGCATTGCGCTGTATAGAACTTGGTTACAAACCCATAGTTTTAGAACGTGGCGCCAATGTACAAGATAGACGTCGCGATCTTAAAGCCATTAATCAAGATCATTTTGTAAATGAAGATTCTAATTACTGTTTTGGCGAAGGTGGCGCAGGAACATATTCTGACGGAAAATTATACACACGAAGTTTAAAACGTGGTGATGTACGTCGTATTTTTGAAAATCTTGTTTTTCATGGTGCAACAGATAAAATTCTGGTCGATGCGCATCCGCATATTGGGACTAACAAACTACCAAAAGTCGTTCAAAATATTAGACAAACTATTTTAGATTTTGGTGGCGAAATTCATTTTAATACGCGTGTTACTGATTTCATCATAAAAAATGAAAAAATAGTTGCACTTCAACTTAATGATGGCAAAGAATTAACTACCGAAAAAGTAATTCTAGCAACAGGTCATTCTGCAAGAGATATTTTCTATTTATTAGACAAAAAACAAATTGCAATTGAAGCTAAAAGTTTTGCAATGGGCGTACGTGCAGAGCATCCGCAGCAGATTATTGACAACATTCAATATCATTGTTCTGGCGAAAGACATCCGTTATTACCAGCTGCTTCATACAGTTTGGTACAGCAAGTAAACGGACGTGGCGTGTACAGCTTTTGTATGTGTCCTGGTGGATTTATTGTTCCTGCAGCAACTGCAAATGGCGAAGTTGTAGTTAATGGTATGTCACCTTCTAGACGTAACAATAAATTTGCTAATTCTGGTATTGTTGTTGAAATTAATGCGGACAAAGATTTACATAAATACGAACAATTTGGCGCTTTAAAAGCACTAGAATTTCAAAAAGATTTTGAAAAATTAGCCTTTACCTCAGGTAATCGTGATCAAACTGCGCCAGCACAACGTATGACCGATTTTGTAGAAGGTAGATTATCTTCAACTTTAAACGAAACGTCTTATCAACCAGGTATAAAAAGTGCGCCTTTACACAGTTTATTTCCTAAAATTATAGGAAGTACTTTACGTAAAGGGTTTAAAGCTTTTGGTGATAAAATGAAAGGCTATTACACCGAAGAAGCCAATATTATTGGTGTAGAATCGCGTACCTCATCACCAGTTAGTATTCCAAGAACAGACCAATTATATCATCCAGAAATCACCAATTTATATCCTTGTGGTGAAGGTGCTGGTTATGCTGGCGGAATTATTAGCGCAGCAATGGATGGCGAACGCTGTGCAGAAGCTGCTACTGGGAATTTGTAATTTATATATCCAAGAATATAGAGACAATAACCTAGATTTTTTCTAATATTTTAAATCAATTTAACATAATTCTCGATACAACGCTTCTATCGTCGCGACACTCGAACTTACGTCATGTAGTTATTAATTTTCGTCACTTCTAGTGATTTATGAAGTATGAACAAATTGTATCGAGAAGCTTTAAAATCAATAGTTTTCTTTAATATTTTATTCCTATTTTTGCTCAATAATTAAGAAACTAAATTTAATGAAAGCATATATTTTTCCTGGTCAAGGTGCTCAGTTTACTGGTATGGGACTTGATTTATACGAAAACTCTCCAGAAGCTCAACATTTATTTGAAGATGCCAACTCAATTTTAGGGTTTAACATCACAGATATTATGTTTGAAGGTACTGCAGACCAATTAAAAGAAACTAAAGTAACTCAACCAGCTATCTTTTTACATTCGGTAATTTTAGCAAAAACTTTAGGTGATAACTTCAAACCAGATATGGTCGCTGGTCACTCTTTAGGTGAATTTTCTGCATTAGTAGCAAACGGAGCATTAAGCTTTGAAGATGGTTTAAAATTAGTATCTCAACGTGCTATGGCTATGCAAAAAGCTTGCGAAATTAAACCAAGTACTATGGCGGCTGTTTTAGGTTTAGAAGACAAATTAGTTGAAGATATTTGCGCAAAAACCGAAGGTGTTGTTGTTGCTGCTAACTACAACTGCCCAGGTCAATTAGTGATCTCTGGAGAAGTAGAAGCAATTAATCGTGCTTGTGAAGCTATGAAAGAAGCTGGCGCAAGACGTGCTTTGGTGTTACCTGTTGGTGGCGCATTTCACTCTCCAATGATGGAACCTGCTAGAGAAGAATTAGCTGCAGCAATAGAAAACACAACGTTTAGCAAACCTAACTGCCCAATATACCAAAACGTAACAGCTAGCGCTATTATAGATGAAACAGAAATTAAGGCTAATTTAATTTCGCAATTAACAGCGCCTGTACGCTGGACACAATCTGTACAACAAATGATTGCTGATGGTGCTACACTTTTTACTGAAGTTGGTCCTGGAAAAGTTTTACAAGGCTTAGTAAAAAAGATTGATAGATCTGCTGAAACTGAATCTGCAACAATAAGTACAGAGCAATAATGAGCGCAAGAAACATACTTATTACTGCATTAATTTTTCTTAACATTGCTATTGACCAAATCTCTAAGTTTATTGTTAGAGCTGAAGTCGGAAAAGGTAGTGTTAGTGAAATTTTTGGTGATGTATTTACACTACATAATGTTGAAAATAAAGGTGCCTTTTTAGGTATGGGTAGCGACTTTAGTCCTGCTTTACGTATTACACTTCTATTAATTTTACCAATATTAGTGTTAGCTTTTGTGCTTAGACACATTATTAAAGACAAAACCATGAACATGTTTACATTAGTTGGTTTTTGTTGTATAATTGGTGGCGGTATAGCAAATGTCTACGACCGTATTGTTTACGGGTCTGTTACCGACTTCTTACATTTAGATTTTGGTGGTTTTTTAAGAACCGGAATATTTAACCTTGCAGATGTTTCTGTAATGGTAGGAATGGGTTGTTTAATTGTAGGTAGCTTTAAAAAGAAAAAAGAAGCCAATTAAACTTATTAATATCACATAAAAAAAGCCTCGAAATATTTTCGAGGCTTTTTTTATGTTATCTAGCTAAGTTGCAATCTATACAATCTTTAACTTCGCCGTAATACGTTTCGCGATATTTGTGTAATGTTTTAAAAGGAATACCTAATAAGTGCTTCTTAATGTAGGTTACTTTTGCAGTTAATTTACCCATTTTTGGTGTAAACCTGTCTTCGTGTTTTGTTTGTCTTTTTACGGTAATCAATTTCATTGTTTTATCATTTGCATTAGCTACAAAATAAACAAGAATATTAACCAATCACGAATTTTAAAGATTAAAATATTGTTAATCAACACATTAATAAAATATCCTTAATGATTTTGCGTAATACTTACGTATTTGACAATTTAAAACCGAATAATTTATGATATACTAATTTGAATTTAGACGTTTTTGCCATTTCCAAGCAGATATCATAGCGTCGTCAAGTGAAGATTCTGCTTTCCAACCCAAAACTTGATTGGCTTTTGTCGTGTCTGCATATGCAGAAATGACATCGCCTTCTCTTCTATTAGCAATCTTATAATTAAGTTTTTCACCTGAAACACGCTCAAAAGATTGAATAACTTCTAACACACTACTTCCTGTTCCTGTTCCTAAGTTAAAATACTCGTAATTACTTGTATTATTAGATTCTAACAAGCGTTGTAAAGCGACAACGTGTGCTTTTGCTACATCTACTACATGAATATAATCTCTTATACACGTCCCATCTGGTGTTGGATAGTCGTCACCAAAAACAGATAATTGTTCGCGTATTCCAACTCCTGTTTGTGTGATAAATGGCACTAAGTTTTGTGGTACTCCAATTGGCAATTCTCCAATTTTTGCTGTTGGATGCGCACCAATTGGATTAAAATATCGCAAAGCGATTGCATTTAATTTTGGAGTGACTTTACAAGTGTCTTTAATAATTTCTTCACCTATTTGTTTGGTATTACCGTAAGGTGATTCAGCTGGTTTTATTGGTGAGTTTTCTGAAATTGGTAACTCATCTGCTTGACCATAAACAGTACAAGATGAACTAAAGATGAAATTAGATTGCTTTAATTTTGTTAATTCTTGTAACACATAAACTAAAGTGTTTATATTATTTTCATAATACATTAACGGTTGTTCTACACTTTCTCCAACTGCTTTACTTGCTGCAAAATGTATAACACCAACTATATCTTGATGGTTTAAAAAGAATTCTTGTACTTTAGATTTTTCTTTTAAATCTATATTTTCAAATTGTGGCGCTTTACCTGTAATACTTACAATACCGTCTAATACTTTTATTGATGAATTTGATAAATTATCAATTATAACGACTTCAAAACCTTTGTTTTGAAGCTCGACTACAGTATGAGATCCGATAAATCCTAATCCTCCTGTTACTAGTACCTTCATTGACTGGAATGTGCGTTAGGGATTGAGCAATTGTTGGAGCACATCTTTGATTGCGACTTGCGAAAGCCCGACCCTTTAGGGTAACGCCCTAACTATTTGCTATAAATTCTTTAATTTTTGTTGTTATAAATTCGATTTGATCGTCTTCTAATTCGGTATGCATTGGTAAAGAAATGACCTGTTTTACCAACTGATTAGTGACTGTAAAATCTGCTTCGTTATACCTGTTATCTTGATAGGCTTTTTGTTTGTGTAAAGGTATTGGATAGTAAACGCCGCAAGGGATATCATGACTATTTAGATATTTTACCAACGCATCTCTATCTACATTTTCTAATTTTAATGTGTATTGATGAAACACGTGACAATCGCAAGTATCACAAATACCTTCGCAATTATTTACGGTTTTAGGCAATGTAATTTGTGGTACGTTTTTTAAGGCTGCATTGTACTTTCTTGCTGCGTCACGACGTGCTTGATTATAATTATCTAAATGAGGTAATTTGGCATCTAAAACTGCTGCTTGGATAGAGTCTAAACGTGAATTTACACCGACTACATCATGGTGATAACGCTCGTACATTCCGTGATTTACAATACCTCTTATGGTATGTGCTAAATCGTCATCGTTTGTAAAAATAGCGCCACCATCACCATAACAGCCTAAGTTTTTTGAAGGAAAAAATGATGTTGAGGCTACATGACCTATTGTTCCTGCTTTTGCTTTTGTACCATCTTGGTATGTGTAGTTAGCTCCTATAGCTTGCGCATTATCTTCTATAACATAAAGGTTATGCTCTTTAGCTATTTGCATTATCGCTTCCATGTTTGCACATTGACCAAACAAATGTACTGGCACAATTGCTTTTGTTTTAGGCGTAATTGCCTTTTTAATAGCATCTATATCGATATTAAAATTATCTGGATCTACATCTACTAAAACTGGTGTTAATTTTAAAAGCGCAATAACTTCTACGGTTGCAGCGAAGGTGAAATCGGCTGTAATTACCTCATCACCTTGCTCTAAACCTAATCCCATCATTGCTATTTGTAAAGCATCTGTACCATTTGCACATGGTATAACATGCTTTACACCTAAATAATTTTCTAAGTTTTTTTGAAATTGATGTACTTTAGGACCATTAATAAAAGCTGTATTATCAATAATCTCTTGAATTGAAGTATCTACTTCTTGTTTTATATCTGCGTATTGACCTTTAAGGTCAACCATTTGTATTTTTTTCACTCGATTTTAATTTATAATCGTTTATGTAACGAATTTACAAAATTAGCCAACGCTAACCAATGAATTACGTATTTTAGCACAAACAATTTAATTTGAACATTATCTACAACATCCTTATTTATTTGACTTCATTAGTATTAAAAGTAATTGCGCTTTTTAACCACAAGATAAAATTAGGCGTAAAAGGTCGTGCTAACACGTTTGATATTCTTAAAAATGAAATTAAAAAAGGAGATAAAACACTTTGGTTTCATTGTGCGTCTTTGGGTGAATACGAACAGGGTTTGCCTATTTTTGACATACTAAGAAAAGACTATCCTAAACACAAAATTGTTTTAACATTTTTCTCTCCTTCTGGTTTTGAGATTAGAAAAAATGCACCATTTGCAGATGTTGTTGTGTATTTACCATTAGACACAAAATCTAATGCTAAACAATTTATTAAACTTATAAATCCTGAGTTAACGGTTTTTGTGAAGTACGAAATTTGGCCAAATTATTTAAATGAAATTAAAAAGAAGGGTTTGCGCGCCGTATTAATTTCGGCTGTATTTAGAAAAGATCAATCCTTTTTTAAATGGTATGGTACACAAACTAAAGAAGCACTTTTTGCTTTTGAACATATTTTTACGCAAAACAAAGACTCTAAAAATCTACTTGAAAATATAGGCTATAAAAATGCTACTGTTTCTGGCGACACAAGGTTTGATCGTGTTTTAAATCAGTTGCAAATTGATAATACTCTTGATTTTATTGAAACTTTTAAACAAGATAAATTATGCATTGTTATTGGTAGTTCTTGGCCAGAAGATGAAGCTATTTTAGTACCATACATTAATCAATGCAAACATGATGTAAAGTTTATCATTGCGCCTCATAATATAAAAGCTAAGCAAATTGAAGGCTTAAAAAATTCAATAAAAAAGGACACTGTTTTATTCTCAAATAAAGAGAATTCAAACCTTAAAAATGCAAACGTCTTTATCGTTGATACTATTGGTATTTTAAGTAAAATATATAGCTATGCAGATATAGCTTATGTTGGTGGCGCAATGGGAAAAACAGGTTTGCATAATATACTAGAACCAGCTGTTTTTGGAGTACCAATTATAATTGGTGCTAACTACAAAAAATTTCCTGAAGCGCAAGAAATGATTGATAATGGCAATGTCTTTTCTGTTAATGATTATTCTTCACTTAAAAACAAATTAGACTTACTTATTGAAAATAAGATATTTAGAAAAGAAACCAGTAAAAAAAGTTTCAACTTTGTAAAAGAAAAAGAAGGTACTATCATCCAAATAATAGGTTTTCTTCGTAAATAGTATATGTAACAAGGTTATAAATTAAAAAAGTAAGAGAAATATTCATTTCTTTTAAAATTCATTCATAACTTTAAAGAATTACTAATCAAAAACAATTAAAAATGAAAAAACTATTATTAAGTGCTGTTTTAGTATCTGCAATAGCCTTTACATCTTGTAGAGACGAAAAAAAAGCAGAAGAAGTTGAAGATACCATTGAAAATGCTGCAGAAGCAACAGGTGATGCTGTAGAGAATGCTGCAGAAGAAACTGAAGAGGCTGCAAAAGATGGTTTTGAAGCTACAGGAAAAGCAATTGATGAAGCTGTTGAAGAGACTAAAGAAGCAGGTGAATCTGTTAAGGACGCAGTAAAAGAAGCTACCGATGACGATAATTAAGAGAATTACTATTTAAATTGAAAAGCTCACTTAAATTTAAGTGAGCTTTTTTTATGTCTATAACTTATTGTAAATAAAAAAAAGCCTTATCAAATGATAAGGCTTTTGTACTGAAGGCGGGACTTGAACCCGCACGACCAAAACGGTCATTGGATTTTAAGTCCAACGTGTCTACCAATTCCACCACTTCAGCATCTTGGTATATTTTAAAGAAAGTATCAGAGCGAAAGACGGGATTTGAACCCGCGACCCTCACCTTGGCAAGGTGATGCTCTACCCCTGAGCTACTTTCGCAGTCTTTTTTAATGAACGAGCAATATTGCTATTGCGGATGCAAATTTAAAATATATTTACGATTTACAAAGCCTTTTTTTAAAAAAAATAAAAATAATTTTTACTTACTTCTTTTTCAGCAACATACGTTTAATCTCATTTAGCTTCATTAGTGCTTCCACTGGTGTTAAGGTATCAATATCTGTTTCTAAAATTTCTTCTTTAATATTTTCTAGCAGTGGATCGTCTAGGTTAAAAAAGCTTAATTGCATTTCATCTTGCATAGATTTAACCTTGTCTGTTAGCTCTTCGCTAGAATGGCTTTTCTCTAATTTCTTTAATATTTTATTAGCTCTGTGTAATACTTGTTGTGGCATTCCTGCCATCTTTGCAACATGTATCCCAAAACTATGTTCGCTACCTCCTTCTATTAATTTACGTAAGAATAATACATTATCTTTAAGCTCTTTAACCGAAACATTAAAGTTTTTAATACGGCTAAATGTTTCTGACATTTCATTTAACTCGTGATAATGCGTTGCAAAAAGGGTTTTAGGTTTTGCTGGATGTTCATGTAAATATTCGCTAATTGCCCAAGCTATTGAAATACCATCGTAAGTACTTGTACCGCGACCAATTTCGTCTAACAAGACTAAACTTCTATTTGAAATATTGTTAAGAATAGACGCTGTTTCATTCATTTCTACCATAAACGTAGATTCTCCCATAGAAATGTTATCACTGGCTCCAACACGTGTAAAAATCTTGTCTACAACACCAATTCTAGCTTCTTTTGCTGGCACAAAACTTCCTATTTGCGCTAGTAAAACAATTAAGGCAGTTTGACGTAATATTGCCGATTTACCAGACATATTTGGTCCAGTAATCATAATAATTTGTTGTGTTTCTCTGTCTAAAAATACTGAATTTGCAATATATGGTTCATCAATTGGTAGTTGTTTTTCTATTACTGGATGACGACCATCTTTAATCTCTAAGTCAAAAGAATCATCTAATTGTGGATACACATAATTATTTTGTGTCGCCAATTGTGAAAAACCGCACAAACAGTCTAACTGCCCAATTAAATAAGCATTTTGTTGTACTGGTTTTATGTATTGGTTCATCCATTGTACCAAATCTGCAAATAACTTCTGTTCGATTGTAAGAATACGCTCTTCTGCTCCTAAAATTTTAGCTTCGTATTCTTTTAATTCTTCAGTAATATAACGCTCTGCACTTACTAAGGTTTGCTTACGTATCCATTCTTCTGGCACTTTATCTTTATGTGTATTTCTTACTTCAATATAGTAACCAAATACGTTGTTAGATGCTATTTTTAGAGAAGTAATACCTGTACGTTCACTCTCTCGCTCTAACATCTTGTCTAAATAATCTTTCCCGGATGTAGATAGTGCTCTAAGTTCATCTAATTCAGAAGAAAATCCGTTTGCAATTGTATTTCCTTTTAAAACATTAACCGGCGCGTCTTCGTTTAAAGTTTCTTTTATCTTTTCGCGAAGCACATTACAGCTTTGTAAATTATCACCGATAATCTTTAAAGATTCGTTATCACAATTGGTTGCCAATGATTTTATTGGAACAATTGCTTCTAATGAGTTTTTTAGTTGAATAACCTCACGAGGACTTACCTTTTGCGTAGCAATTTTAGAAATTAAACGCTCTAAATCGCCTATGTTTTTTATATAATTTTGAATTTTATGTAAAACCGTTTCATTGTCCTTTAAATAAGAAACCACCTCATGACGTTGCTTAATTTTATCTGCATGTTTTAACGGTAATGCTAACCAACGTTTAAGCATACGTCCGCCCATAGCAGATATGGTCTTATCGATAACATTTAAAAGCGTTACAGCGTTGTTGTTGGTAGAATTATAAAGCTCTAAATTACGTATCGTAAACTTATCCATCCAGACATAATCGTCTTCGGCAATTCTTGCTATTGAAGTAATATGCTCTAGCTTATGATGTTGCGTTTCGGCTAAATAATGTAAGATAGAACCTGCTGCAATAATACCTTCTTTTAAATCTTCTACACCAAAACCTTTTAATGATTTTGTATCAAAATGTTTTAGCAAAGTTTCATTAGCAAAATCGGTTTGATATACCCAATCTTCAAGATTAAAGGTATGAAAATCACCTCCAAATACTTCTGTAAATTTGTTGCGTTTTGGTTTAGAAACCAAGACTTCACTCGGACTAAAATTTTGAAGTAACTTATCTATATATTCTGCATTACCTTGTGCGGTTAAAAATTCGCCCGTAGAGATGTCTAAAAATGAAATCCCTATGGATAATTTTCCAAAATAAACCGAACATAAAAAGTTGTTTGTTTTAGACTGAAGCACCTCATCATTTAAAGCTACACCAGGAGTTACCAACTCGGTTACACCTCGTTTTACAATGGTTTTTGTCTGTTTAGGATCTTCTAACTGGTCACAAATTGCAACACGTTCTCCAGCCTTTACCAGCTTAGGTAAATAGGTGTTTAATGAGTGATGCGGAAAACCTGCTAATTCTGTTTCACTATCACTTCCTGCGCCTCTTTTGGTTAAAATGATACCTAAAATTTCGGCTGTTTTAACAGCATCTTCTCCAAAAGTTTCATAAAAATCTCCAACTCTAAACAGTAATAAAGCATCAGGGTATTTCGCTTTTATAGCGTTGTACTGCTTCATTAATGGAGTTACTTTTTTGGTTTTAGATTTTGCTGCCAAAGGGAATATATTTTGATTTTGGTTTGATTGCGAATTTAATCAATTTACCAGATGCTATAAAACGATGTTTAAATTATTATTTAATTAACCAAAGAAGTATATCTATTTTTCTAAATTTGTCTAATAATCCTATAATTATTTATCATGAAAAAAATAATATTGTTAAGCTTCGCTTTAATCGGAATATTAACATTAAGTGTTGCTCAAACAGCAGAAAAAACAGAAACTGTTAAAGCAGCAACCAATACTAAAGGCGCAAAAATTGAATTTGAATCTAAAACAATAGACTATGGTACAATTGAAAATGGTGCAGATGGAAATAGAGAATTTAAATTTACAAATACAGGTGACACTCCATTAGTAATCACAAACGCCAAAGGATCTTGTGGTTGTACAGTACCAACTTGGCCAAGAACACCAATTGCGCCAGGAGAATCTGATGTTATTAAAGTACGTTACGCAACAAACAGAACTGGTGGTTTTTCTAAAACAGTTACATTAACTACAAATGCTGTTAACTCGGCTACTGTTAGATTAAGAATTAAAGGAACTGTTAAGCCAAAAGTTGAAGAAACGAAAGAAACAGAAACTAAAGAAGAGGTACATTAAACCTTATTTAAATACTTTTTATTAAAACTTCCTTTGAAAAAAGGAAGTTTTTTTTTGAATATTTGCAATATGAGAAAACTAAAAAACAGCGAACTAGACCGACTAAGTGTTGAAGATTTTAAACACTCTAAAAAAACACCTATTATTATTGTGTTAGACAATATTAGAAGTTTAAATAATATTGGTAGTGTATTTAGAACAAGTGATGCGTTTTTAGTTGAAAAAATTTATCTCTGCGGAATTACAGCTACGCCACCACATAAAGACATACATAAAACTGCATTGGGAAGTACAGAAACTGTTGATTGGGAATATGTAGAAAACACTATTGAATTAGTTGAAAAACTTAAAGCCGAAAATTGCAAAGTTTTAAGTGTAGAACAAGCCGAAAATGCAGTTATGCTAGACCAGTTTACACCAGAAGTAAATACTAAATACGCGTTAGTTTTTGGTAACGAAGTAAAAGGTGTCTCTCAAAAAGTAGTTAATACTAGTGATAATGTTATTGAAATACCGCAATATGGCACTAAACACTCTTTAAATATTAGCGTAAGTTGTGGCGTTGTAGTTTGGGATGTATTTAGTAAGTTGAAAGGTTTGAATGTTGAAAATTAAAGGTTTTCGACAACCTAACTTCTACTTAATGGGAATCCAAATTTCTTCCTTATTTACAGCTTGATTTGGGTTATAATCTGGACCAAGTCTTTCAAAATGTGGTCTGTTATCTATTTCAAATTCTGAATTTGGTAGCCAATTAAAATGAAGGTCTTGCCAAAAGTTTACAAACGCTTCTATAGTTCCTTCAAAATTTACTACTAAATATCTGCCAGGATCTATAGTTAAAGTTTTCATATGTTCTGGCACAGATTGTAAGTTATCTACCTCTAAACCTATCCATTTTTGAAACGTTTGATTAGGATTAAATTCTGAAATATTAAAACTTGAGTATTTATGAAGTGACAATTTAAAGTTGTCTTTTCTATGTGTTACTTCTTCAACTCTTGGCATAAATTGTCTTGCTAACTGACCAGTTATTTGATTAGTATTTAAAAAATTGGCAGTTGCACTTAAACCTACAATTAAAATTTTATCGGTCTTGACTATCTTGTACTCCATTATTTATTTCGTTTAAAAGCCATAAATAGTCTGCTCTATTTTTCACAAAATCTTTATCAGAAATATCAATAATTTTCACATTAAAATCTGACTGACTTTTTAAGAAATCTAAATAACCTGCATTAATTTTTTCTAAATAATCGTCTGCTATTTCGCTTTCGTATTTTCTACCTCTTTTTTTTATATTAGCCTGTAAACGCTCAGTATTTTGATATAAATACACATACAAATCAGGCTTTGCAATATCTTTATACATCAAATAAAATAACTTTCGGTATAATTTAAACTCGTCTGGTTGTAGCGTAATTTTTGAAAAAATTAAAGATTTAAACACGTCGTAATCGCTAACAATAAAATCTTTAAACAAATCTAGTTGACTTAAATCATCACTAATTTGCTGGTAGCGATCTGCCAAAAAAGACATCTCTAAAGTAAACGCGTAGCGATTTGGCTCTTTATAAAACTTTGGTAAAAACGGATTGTCTGCAAAACGCTCTAAAATTAATTTTGCATTAAAATCTGATGCAATTTGTGTTGACAAACTTGTTTTACCTGCGCCAATATTACCTTCAATAGCTATGTAGTTGTTTTTAGATAATTTATACTGCTTAATTGGGTTTTTTAGCCAGATATTATAAGGTTCTAAAACGGTTTGATCTTCGCAAGCTTCATAAAGTTGCTCAACTGTTTTTTCTAAAACTGGATGTTCTGTTTTAGCTGCAATTAGTTTTAAGGGTTCTAAAACAAATTTACGTTTATGAGCTTCTGGGTGAGGAATTACCAAGTTACTTTCATCTAAAATTTCATCTTCAAAAAAGATTATATCTAGATCGATTTCTCTAGACTCGTAACTTTCACTTTTTTTAGGTGTTCGACCTAATTTCACTTCAATGTCTTGAAGCGTTTTAAGTACTTTTTTAGGTGTTAGTTTTGTATTTACAACTATGCATGTATTTAAAAAATCATCGCCTTCAAAGCCCATTGCTTGACTTTGATAGACTTTTGAAATACTAATTATTGTGCCAATTTTTTCAAAAATAGCATCTACCGCAAGTTGTAAATTTTTAAACTTATCGCCTTTATTACTACCTAATGCTATGTATATGGTTTTAGAATCCTTCATAAATCTTTGACAAAATAACTAAAAGAAATTCACTTAGTCCTTATCTTTACACAAACTGTTAATAAGTTTTTATGACCTTAAAAGACAAACTAGCTGCTCAAAAAATCTACCTGTTTTTAGGTGCCTTATTTATAACCTCTTTGGTGGTTTCTAACCTAATTTTTCAGAAGTTTTTTTATTGGCATCCTTTTGATATTGAAATTTTTGGCGCTAAGTTATTTGAGATTTCTGTTGGTATTCTTCCTTACCCAATTACCTTTTTAATCACCGATTTAATTAGTGAAATTTATGGTAAAAAACGTGCAAACCAAATTGTAATTGCTGGTATTTTTGCTTCAATTTTTTCTTTATTAATAGTTTACACCGCCAATCTTGTTCCTGCTACAAGTTGGTCGCCTGTTAACAATTCTCTTTTTACCACAGTATTTGGCAACACTATTATTGCTGTATTTGCCAGTATGATGGCCTATTTATTAGCGCAACTTGTAGATATTCAGATTTATCACTTTTGGAAACGATTAACCAATGGAAAAATGCTTTGGCTGCGTAATAATTGCTCTACTTTTTTATCTCAGTTTGTAGACACCTTTTCAGTTTTATTTTTACTGTGTTCTTTTGGTGAAATTGGTTGGGATAAATTTGCTGGATTATTGATTAGCGGTTTTTTATTTAAGGTTTTTATAGCCATCATCGACACACCATTTTTGTACTTAGGTGTATATCTTTTTAGAAAGCGTTTTAAGCTTAAAGTTAACGAAGAGATAAATCTACTTTAAAAATGCTAAACTTATATTAAATCTAAGCTTATCAAGATCTTTTTACCTATTTTAATACGTAAATTCGTATGAAAATTCAACTTAAAAAGTTCTCATGAAGAAAAAGCTTAAAATTATCGGAATTTCATTTTTAATTCTACTTCTACTTTTAATAGCTAGTCCGTTTATTTTTCAAAGTCAAATAAAGGATATGGTTAAAAATTTCATTAACAACAATGTAAATGCAAAAGTTGAATTTAATGATGTAGACTTAAGTTTTATTAGAAGCTTCCCACAAGCTAATGTGACTTTAGACAACTTAGTTATCACCAATTTTGAGCCTTTTAAAAATGATACTTTAGCTAGAGTAAAACAGCTATCCTTAGATATGTCTGTTAAAGAACTTTTTAAAACCGCTAGCGAAGATCCAATTATAGTAAACAGCATAAATGTTGATGACGCCTTAATTAATTTAAAAACAAACAAAGATGGACAAGTAAATTGGGACATTGCAAAAGAAAACACCAACAATACATCACCTGACACTTCAAATAATGATGGTTTTGCTTTTGATATTGAAAATTACAGCATAAATAATAGTGCTTTTAATTATATAGATGAAAGCGCTAATACACTAATAAAAGTTACCAACATTAATCATACAGGTAACGGAACCTTTTCTGGAGACACTTCCGAATTAGACACAAAAACCGAAGCCAACGTAACTTTCAGCCTTGATAGCACAGAATATTTAAGCAATAATCTAATCAAACTTGATGCTTTAATAGATTTAGATATACCTAATCAAACCTATACATTTAAAGACAACGAAGGTTTTGTAAATGATTTACCTTTACAATTTAAAGGTTACGTAAAGCAACTTGAAGAAGGACAAGAGATTGATATTTCTTTTGAAAATCCTGGCTCTTCATTTAAAGAGTTTTTAGCAGTTATCCCAAAGACCTATGCTAAAAACTTAGACAACGTTAATACTACAGGAAACTTTAAAGTAAACGGAGTTATTAAAGGAAAAGTAACTGAAGAAACCATACCTACTTTAGATATTAATATTCTATCTGATAATGCATCTTTTAAATTTGCAGATCTACCAAAACGAGTAGAAAACATTAATATTAACGCACAAATAAAAAATGAAACTGGTTTAGTAGACGATACTTACGTTAACTTAAATGCGCTTAATTTTAAAATAGACCAAGATGTTTTTAAGAGTTCGGCTACTATAAAAAATCTAACGACTAACATGTTAGTAAACGCTAATATTGATGGTGTTTTAAATTTAGCTAATATTACAAAAGCGTACCCAATTGAACTTGAGAATGAATTAAAAGGTATTTTAAAAGCTAAATTAAATACCAGTTTTGATATGAATGCTATCGAAACTAATGCATACGAACGCATTAAAAACAACGGTATGGTTAGCGTTAGTGGATTTGAGTTTTCTTCAGCAGATATTGTAAATCCAATTAATATAAGCAACGCAGAAGTTAATTTTAATCCTGGCACCATAAAACTAGATAAATTTAATGCAACAACAGGACAGTCTGATTTAAACGCAACAGGTACCATAAATAATTTACTTAGCTTTTTATTAAGTGATAAAAAGCTAAAAGGAGATTTTAATGTCAACTCAAACAAATTTGTAGTTAGCGACTTTATGATAGAAGGCGGTAGCGAAGCACCTGTAAATCAAAGTACAGAACCAGATACTGCATTAAAAATCCCAGAATTTTTAGATTGTAATGTAACAGCAAATGCAACTACTGTAGTTTATGACAATCTTACTCTAAAAAACGTAAAAGGAAGCTTAAATATAGCTGATGGTAAAGCGCAGTTAAACAATATGACTTCAAGTATTTTTGATGGTAATTTAAGCTTAAACGGTTTAGTGGACACCACAAAAGAGCAGTCTACATTTAAGATGCAACTTGGTGCTTCTAACTTTAATATTTCAGAATCATTTAATGGCTTGGATATGTTACAAGCGTTAGCGCCTATCGCTAAAGCTTTAGAAGGAAAACTTAACAGCTCTATTGATATTTCTGGTACATTAGGTCAAGATTTTACACCTATTTTAAATACAATTTCGGGTGACGCTTTCGCGGAATTATTAACTGGAGAATTTAAGCCTAAAAACGAACAGCTATTTACAGCTTTAGAAAACAAATTAAGCTTTTTAGACTTTAGTAAGCTTAATTTAAAAGACCTTACCGCAAAATTATCTTTTAATAATGGTCAAGTCAATGTACAACCGTTTGATATAAAATATAAGGACATAAAAATGACAATTGGCGGATCGCATTCTTTTAGCAACACAATGAACTATCAAGTAGTTATTGATGTACCTGCAAAGTATTTAGGAAGCGATGTAAACGCACTAATAAATAAAATTAACGATCCTGCAGTAAACAATATTACAATACCTGTAACCGCATCTGTTTCTGGTAACACAACAAAACCGCAAGTGTCTACAGACTTAACTAGCGGTGTAAAAACATTAACACAGCAGTTAGTCGAAATTCAAAAACAAAAATTAATAAACCAAGGTAAAGGCAAGCTTAATGATGCTATTGGTAAC
Organism: Mesoflavibacter zeaxanthinifaciens DSM 18436; assembly: GCF_000422365.1. Classification (GTDB taxonomy): domain Bacteria; phylum Bacteroidota; class Bacteroidia; order Flavobacteriales; family Flavobacteriaceae; genus Mesoflavibacter; species Mesoflavibacter zeaxanthinifaciens. Next base: position 26,429 of record NZ_AULQ01000010.1, on the reverse strand, counting down.
ATTTTAAACAACAACAATCAAAGTAGTGACAGTACATCAACCACTACTAACAATCCTGTAAAAGATGTTATTGGCGGACTTCTAGGCGGAAACAAACCAAAAGACTCGACAAAAACAGATTCTACAAAAACTAAAAATAATGTAAAAGACGTGTTAGGAGGACTTTTTGGAAAAAAGAAGAAATCTGATTAATTCTTTTAAAAACTTCGCAACAAAACACCTAAAAAACTGTTAAATATTAGGAATTGTCGAATATTCTGTTAGATTGAAAATGTTAAACATTAAACTACATTGAATGCGACAATTAAAAATTACGAAACAAGTTACCAATCGCGAATCTAAATCACTTGACAAATACCTACAAGACATAAGTAAACTTCCTATGGTTACTGCTGAAGAAGAAGTAGAATTAGCCAAGAAAATTAGAGAAGGATGTCAAAAATCTTTAGACAAATTAACCACTGCTAACTTACGTTTTGTTGTTTCTGTTGCCAAACAATATCAAAATCAAGGCTTAAAACTTCCAGATCTAATTAACGAAGGAAATGCAGGTTTAGTAAAAGCAGCTAAACGTTTTGACGAAACTAGAGGTTTTAAATTTATTTCTTATGCTGTTTGGTGGATTAGACAAGCTATTCTTTCTGCTTTAGCAGAACAATCAAGAATTGTTAGGTTACCACTTAACAAAATTGGAAGTATTAATAAAATAAGAAAAGTAACATCTCATTTAGAGCAAGCTAATCAAAGACCGCCAAGTGCAGCAGAAATTGCTAAAGAGTTAGACTTAACCATAAGTGATGTAAAACAATCTATGCGTATCTCTAGCAGACACGTATCTATGGATGCACCGCTAAAAGAAGGCGAAGATTATAGCCTTTATGATTTAGTAAAATCTGGAGAATCTCCAAACCCTGATAATCAACTAATGCATGAATCTTTAAATATTGAAATTGAACGTGCATTAGAAACTTTAACACCAAGAGAAAGTGATGTAATTAGATTAAATTTCGGTTTAGGTAATCAACCAGCAATGACATTAGATGAGATTGGAAGAACCTTTGATCTTACAAGAGAACGCGTTAGGCAAATTAGAGAAAAAGGTATAAGACGGTTACGTCAAACATCAAAAAGTAAGATTTTAAAGACCTATTTAGGTTAAAAAACTAAAATAAAACATTAATAATTTGAATAATCCTAATATTTGAGGGATATTCGCAAAAGATTTAAAATACTGATATGTTAAGAATAGAAATTAAAGAAGGCGAAAACATAGAACGCGCCTTAAAACGTTACAAGCGTAAACACAGAAATATTAAAGTAATGCAAAACTTAAGAGACAAGCAATACTTTACAAAACCTTCTGTAACAAGAAGAAAACAAGTTCAAAAAGCAGCTTACATTCAAAGCTTAAGAGATGCTGAAGAAGTATAGAACTGAACATATATAATAAAAAAGCCAAGTGTAACACTTGGCTTTTTTTTATGACTAAAAATCTTTTTGATTTACCTCAAAGTTATTATTTAAAAGTTGAGACATCACTTTTGGATTAGAATTGATATAAAATTTTAAATCTGGTTTAACATCCGCTATATTAAGCAAGTTTAACTGTTTTAAAATAGCTTTTGTCTGTCTAGCAACAGCTTCACCAGAGTCTATTATTTTTATATGCTTAGGAAGCATTTTTAAAAGTTGTGGTATTAAATATGGATAATGTGTACAACCTAACACCAAATAATCGATATTAGCATTTAGCATTGGCTTTAAATAAATTTTTAAAAGCGCTTTCATCTCTTCCGAATTAATATTCCCGCTTTCAATTAATTGCACAATACCTTCTCCTTCTTGTTCTATTACTTCTATTCCATTAGAATACAATTGTGAGGTGTTAAAAAAAAGCTCACTACTTAAAGTGCCTTTTGTTGCTAAAATACCAATAGCTTTTGTTTGCGTTTGCAATGCTGCAGGTTTAATTGCTGGCTCTATACCTATAAAAGGCACATCATATTTTTTTCTTAAATGTTTAATGGCATTTGTTGTTGCTGTATTACATGCTACAACAATTATTTTGGAATTTTGATTTAATAAATACTCGGTGTTTTTTTCTGATAATGCTATAATAGCATCTTTTCCTTTAGGCCCATAAGGTGCATTTGCACTATCTGCAAGGTAAATAGTGTTTTCGTAAGGTAATAAAGCGTGTATTTCTTTCCAAATAGAAGTACCACCAACTCCAGAATCAAAAATACCAATAGGCTGTTTACTCATAAAAAATTATAGTATAAAAAAAGCTGTCTAAATTTAGACAGCTTTATTGTATTTTAAAAGAGATTTTAATTAAAATCCTAATTCTTTTTGAACGTCTTGTAATAAGTTTTTACCTTCTGCCATGATTACTCCTGAACCTTGAGAAGAATCTAATACATAATCAAAACCTTGTGCTTTTGCTACTTTTAAAATAGCTGCTTTAGCCTTTTTTGTAATTGGCTCTAAAAGATCTAATTCTTTTTGTTGTAATTGTTGTTGTGCATTAGCTTGAAATTGTCTAATATTCTGTTGCATACCTGCTAACTCTTCACCTCTTTTTTGGTTATCTTCATTAGTTTTTGTTGCAGCTTCTGCTTCGTATTGTTGAGCTTTTGTTTTATACTCATTCATCATTTCTTGAATGTCAGTTTCAAACGTTTTACCCATTTGTTCCATTTCTGCTTGTGCAGTTTTCATCTCTGGCATTGAAGTTACAAGCTCTCCAACATTAATATGCGCTACTTTTGATTGAGCATTAGTAAAACTTGTTGCTCCTATAAATAATGCTGCAGCGAATAAAAGTGATTTAATTTGTTTCATTTTTAATAGTATTTGTGTTATAAATTATTAGTGTTTATATGAGAGTTTGTTGTTAACTAAACTCTTTTTTTTTTTAGATTATTTATCTTCTTTATTATTTTCGTCTCCATCAAAAGATGGGTTTTCTTCGTCTTTAGTTTCTTGTCTAGCTTTTAATTTTTCTTCTCTTGCTTTTGCACGTTCTTCTATAAGCTTTTGTCTCTTCTCTTGTGCTGCTTTTTTCTTAGCTTCTCTTGCTTCTAATATTTCTTGTCTGCGTTTTTCTGCAGCAGCTTCTCTTGCTGCTCTTTTTTCGTCTAACGCTTTTTGTCTAGCTTCTTGAGAGTCATTAATCTCTTCTACAACTTCTTCTTCTTTTGCTTCTTTACGCTCTTTTCTGTTTGTTGCTTGTTTACGTTTTGATGCTCTTGTAATTGTTCTTATTACTAAGTCGCTAATATCAAAACGTTCTGCTGAATATAGCATAACAACATCTGCAGATTTATCAAAAACAAAATCGTATTTTTTATTTGCTGCTATGTCTTGTACTGCTTGAAAAATTTGGTCTTGTACTGGTTGCATTAACTGCTTTTTTTGAATCATCAAATCACCATTAGGACCAAAGCGTTTTTGTTGATAATCTAATATTTCTTTTTCTTCAAATAAAATATCTTCTTCACGCTCTTCTATTAACTCTTTTGTTAATAATGCTTTTTCGTTATTAAGTGCCTCGCGTTTTTGCTTTACAGTATTTAATCGACCTTCAATTTCAGTTTTCCATTTTTGTACTTTAGACTCTAATTGCTTAGTAGCTTCGGTATATTCTGGAACATTTTCTAAAATATATTCAGTATCTATATAACCTATTCTTACGCCACGTTGTGCATTTGCTTGAAAGGACACACTTAATATGAACAATACTAAAAGAACTTTAAATTTCATGTTGGATTTATTTAGTTTTTAATTTAAACTTAGCCGCCAAATTATTTGTGTTTAAGCTGCTATTTTCAAAATAACGAATTTTAATTATAAAAATTTTAATTCTTTAATTAAATCCTCAACTTGTTATTAGAAAATATCGTGCCAAAAATAAAAAAATTAGTAAACTATCAAGCTTATTAACCTATTTTATTGGGTTTTAGCATTGTTTTTTTTTTAAAACTGTTGTCCTATGATAAAGTGAGTTTCCCAACCGTGTTTAGAAGTTTCGCCTGGTTGTGGATCAAATCCATGTCCAAAGTCTATACCTAATAATCCAAATGCTGGCATAAAAATTCTTACACCAAATCCTGCAGATCTTTTTAACTCAAAAGGATCATAGCTCCTAAAATCATTATAAGAATTACCTGCTTCTAAGAATGTTAAAGCATAGATTTTTGCAGATTGTTTTAAGGTTATTGGATAACGTAATTCTAAAGAAAACTTATTATAAATTGTTCCTCCATCTTGAGTTGATAAGGATTGGTTTTGGTAACCTCTTAAGGCTATTGCTTCCCTTCCGTCTAAGCTATAATTTCCTAAACCATCACCACCAACAAAGAAACGTTCAAAAGGTATAATTCCTCTATCTTGATTATAAGCTCCTAAGAAACCAAATTCTACACTTGGACGTAATACTAACTTATCTACTAATCTAGTGTACCAATCTCCTTTAAACTTAACCTTGTAAAACTCTAACCACTTAAAACGTTCTTGATCAATTTCGCTAACTCTACTTGATGCTGCGTTAGACTCGCTTACTGTGCTATTAGAGTCGTTAATGATAGCTATATTGTCTTCTCTTTCTTGCTTTAATGCTTCATAATCTACATTATTAAACACAGAGTACGGTAATGACATTTTTGCTGTAATAGAGAAGTTAGATCCTCCCATTGGGAAAATAGGATCATTAAAAGTGTTGTTTCTTGTTAAACCTATCGTATAAGATAAGTTGTTTGAGTAACCATCACCAAATGTAAATAATCCTGTGTTATAATTTTTTAAGTTATAATGCTGAAAACTTACTGCTTGAGATAAGGTAAAATAGTCATCTGGGACAGATAAACGTTTAGCTAAACCGAAAGTAATACCTGTTATATTAAAACGTCTATCCTTATCTGCGTTTTGTGTTAAAGGATTATATAAAAACTGTTTTGTTTGTGATATAGAGGTAGAGAATTGCACTGGTTTTTTACCTCCTAACCAAGGTTCTGAAAATTGAAAACTATAGGTTTGAAAAAATCTACTAGCTTGTAATCTTAAAGCTAATCTTTGTCCATCACCCATTGGAATTGGCGTATAAGCATCTTTTTTGAATATATCTTTTAAAGAAAAGTTATTGAAAGATAAACCTAAGGTCCCAATAAATCCTCCGCCACCGTAACCACCTTGCAATTCTATTTGGCTAGATCCAGATTCTACTACAGAGTATTCCATATCTACAGTTCCTTCATCTGGATTTACATTTTTAAAATTTGGTGTTAATTGTTCTGCATCGAAGAAACCTAGTTGACTTAACTCTCGTATTGTTCTTACTACATTTTCTTTACTGTATAATTCTCCTGGACGTGTTCTTATTTCTCTATAAATAACATGGTCATTTGTTTTGTTGTTACCAACCACTGTTACTTTATTAAAATAAGCAGGTTTACCTTCGCTTATTCTAATTTCCATATCGATAACGTTACCATCTGCATTAACCTCTACTGGGTTTATTGTTGAGAATAAGTATCCATTATTTTGATATAAGTTTGTAAGGTCATCTGCATCTGGACTAGATGCATCTGCTATTCTTTTTTGTAGTTCTATACCATTATATGTGTCTCCTTTTTCAATTCTTAGCTTTCTTTTTAAGAACTCATCAGAATATACTGTATTACCTATAAATGTAATGTCTCCAAAAGTATACTTTTCTCCTTCTTCTACTTTTATGTCTAAAGACACAGTTTCTTCTCCATTGTATGTTAAAGTGTCAGAAATAATACGTGCATCTCTATAACCTATCTCTTTATATTTGTCTACAATCGAAGATAAATCTTCTTTGTAGTCTGCTTCAATAAACTTTGATCGTTTAAAAATACGAATTGGATTTTTCTGTTTCGTATTTTTCATTGCTTTTCTTAGCTTTTTGTCCGATAAGACTTCGTTACCTTCAAAGTTGATTTTTTTAACTTTAACTTTTTCTCCTTTATCTACAGCAACAAACATATTTACTTGTGGCTTAAATGTAGAGTCACTAACAACTTCTGTAGTATTTACTTTTACATCTGCATTTAAAAAACCATCTTTTCTATACTTATTTTCAAGGTAGTTTCTTGTCGTTGTTACTAGGTTTTCTGTAACCTTTGTACCTTTAAGTAACTTATTTTCTTTGATTATAGTTTCTTTCTTATTCTTTTTAACACCTGTGATGTTAATTTCATTTAATTCTGGAAGATCTGATAATCTTATTTCTAAAAAGGCATCTTTACCTTCTGTTTTGACTAAGTAAACTTCTATATCACTAAATAAATTAGAACTCCAAAGCTTTTTTATAGCATTACTTATTTGTTCACCTGGTATTTGTATTTCGGTATCTTTTCTTAATCCCGAGTAGGTTATTATGGTTTGTTCACTAAAGGTTGTGTTTCCTTTTACTGATATACCGGCAAGGTTATATTTTTCTCCGCCTTCGTAGTCTAATTCTTGCGCGTTACCTAATGCTGAAATGGCAAATATGAAGGTAATTAAAACGTATTGTAATGCTGTTTTCAATGGTAATTGTTTAGCTAATTTGTTCACTTGTTTTCCCAAATCGTCGTTCTCTTTTTTGATATTCTATAATAGCTTCACTTAAGTGTTGCTCTGTAAAGTCTGGCCAAAGTACTGGAGTAAAATACAACTCTGCATAGGCTATTTGCCATAACAAAAAGTTACTTATACGTTGCTCTCCGCTAGTTCGTATAAGCAAGTCTACATCTGGTAAATTGTGCGTGTAAAGATGCTTATTTATAACTGACTGGTCAATACTTTCTTCAGAAATTATATTATTTTTAACTTTATTACTGATTTCTTTAACAGCTGTAACTAACTCTTCTCTAGACCCATAACTAAGTGCTAAAGTAAGATTCATATGCGTGTTTTTGCTAGTTAAATTAATAACTTCTTGTAATTCTTTATACACTTTTTTTGGTAATAATGACAAATTACCAATAGCGTTTAGTTTAATATTATTATCTAAAAGTGTGTTAATTTCTTTTTTTAGTGAAGACACTAAAAGCTTCATTAGTGTATCTACTTCTAATTTTGGTCTGTTCCAGTTTTCTGTAGAAAACGCATAAAGTGTTAAGTTTTCTACACCTAATTTTGCACAAGACTCAACTGTTGTTCTAACTGCTTTTGTTCCGTTTTCATGACCAATAGCACGTAACATGCCTTTTTGTTTTGCCCAACGCCCATTTCCATCCATTATAATAGCTAGATGTTTGGGTAAATAGTCTTTATTTATTTTATCAATACTCACTTAAAATGCGCAATAACAAGGGTTTTTACCAAATGTATAGGTTAGTGTTACACCTGTAAAGGTATACCAATCATTATTATTTAAATTACCAAAGCTTCTACTTTGAAGTTCTTCTGCATCTGGTACACTTCCATCAATTTCATCTGAAAATGTATAACGTGCACCAATTTCAAAAGCAAGCACAAAATGCTGTGCAATTGCTGCTTTATAACCAACTACCATTGGTATACCGTAAGCAAAACTCTCGGTTCCTTCTGGTTCTAATTGTCCTGAATTTGCTAAGAAGAAGTTATCGTGTTTTGTTACTGTAACACCTGTATATAAATATGGTGTTGAAACAAAACCTCCTTTGTGAAGATTAAAATCTAAAAAGGTAAACTCCATTCCGGCAGATAATTCTATTATTTGACTATTAAATTCTAATCCTCTTATTTGACGACTTGGGTCATCAGAGTTTTTATCAATTCCTTCTAGCTCGCTAAACAGTAATGAAATTCTGTACGAATGTCTTGGACTTCTATTCCATTTATAAATACCACCTATAGTTAGGTTTTTGGGCGCAATATAATCTGTTGCTCCAACATCGCCTATAAAATTAGAACCTCCTAAATACAAGCCAAATTCGTGTATTTGAGCAGTGCTAAACTGTATACTAAATAGTGTTATTATGATTACTGTTAATTGCCTCATAAATCTTCAAAGTTTGCAAATATAATAAATAAGATTAGCCTATAACAATTCTATTGAAATAGTTACTCATTTAAACAGATTTAGGCAAATTTTATTGTTTAATTACGCTTATCTTCTCCCCAAAGTAATTTTTTACGTAAGGTATCTAAGAAGGTTTCGTTATGAAGCGCTATCATTTTAATTGAAAATGGAGCTTTTTTTATGGTAATTTCTGTTTTATTTGAAAGTGTTGCTATACGAGAGTCTAAAGATACTAGATGTTGCTTCTCTCTACCATCTACTTTAAGTTTAATTGTAATAGAGTCTTCTATTACTAAAGGTCTTGCGCTTAAATTATGTGGTGCAATTGGCGTTAGCACAAAGCTTGCTGCTTTAGGCGTAATTACTGGTCCGCCACAACTTAAAGAATATCCTGTTGATCCTGTTGGTGTAGATATAATTAATCCATCACTCCAATAAGAGGTTAAATATTCACCATCTAATTCGGTTTCAACCGTAATCATAGATGTGGTGTTTTTACGACTAACAGCTATTTCGTTTAAAGCGAAATTACAAGATTCAATTTCTTTATTAGGTTCAGAAACTGAAATACTTAACAAGGTACGTTCAGAAATTTTATAATCTTTTTCTATTATAGATTTAATAGCGTCTTCAATTTCGTCATGTTGAATAGTTGCTAAAAAGCCTAATCTACCAGTATTAATTCCAACCATTGGTATATCTAAATCTCTTACCAAAGTAACAGCTCGTAAAATTGTACCGTCACCACCAATGCTTATTAAAAAATCGTAAGAACTATCTAAACTAGAAAAAGTGTTTAATGTCTTTTTTATTTTGGATGAAATGTTTTTAAAAAAGGTTTCTTCAATAAAAACATCAAAATTCTCTTTCTCTAAAACCTCTAGTAATACTTCTAAAGATGCTAAAGGTTTTTTCTTTTGAAATTGACTGTAAATAGCAACCTTCATCTTAAATATCTAGATATTTTTTTAAATAATCAGATCGTTCTTTCAAGCCTTCTAAATAGGTATCTTCTTCATGACCTGAAACTATATTATAGCTATACCTCCTAAAACTTTGCATAATATCGTTTAAGCCTGTATTACCTATTTTTAAAGTAATTTGCGCTAAATCATTTTCATGTTTAGAGACAAAAGCACCTAATAACCTTCCGTTATTACTCTCTACAATTTGACTAATTTCACTAAACGAATAATCCTGAATACCTTTTTCTACAATTAAAATCCCTCCATTTGCCGAGAAAAATGGAGTTTCATTAAACAACCCAATTACATCATTAAGTTCATAATACCCTAAGTATTTATTATTCCTATTTAAAACGGGCATTATGTTAGTATGATTTTGAGCAAAAGCCTCTAAAACATCTAACCAGTTAGTTTCTTCTCTTACAAAAAAACCTTCTACAGAATACGCTATATCGCTTATCACTTCAGAGCCTTTAAAACAATGTGCATCATTTTCAGAAACACAACCTATATACACATCATTTTGATCCTTAATTGGTATATGCGAGAAGGTTAACTGATTAAACAGCAATTGTAAATCGCTTATTTTATCAGTACTTGATAAAGGTTTAATATCATTTAAAATGTATTCTGAAAGATTCATTTAGTTTAACTTTTTGTTTATGCAAATTAATTAAATTTTAGCACAAAAAGCCTTTAAGAGTTCGTATTTTTGTGTTAAAATAAACTTTAAGTTAATGACAAAATTAAGCGTTAATATTAATAAAATTGCTACTTTACGTAATTCTCGTGGTGGCGATGTACCAAATGTTGTTCAATTTGCAAAAGACACACAACGTTTTGGTGCAGAAGGAATCACTATCCATCCCAGACCTGACGAAAGACACATAAGATACCAAGATGCTCACGATTTAAAACCTGTTGTTTATACAGAGTATAATATAGAAGGTAATCCCATACCTAAATTTATAGATTTAGTATTAACTACAAAACCAACACAAGTTACTTTAGTACCTGATAGCATAGACGCAATTACAAGTAATGCTGGATGGGACACTATTAAACACAAAGATTTTTTAGTTGAAGTTATTAAGGAGTTTAAAAACAACGGAATTAGAACATCCATTTTTGTTGATCCGGTTTTAAAACAAATTGAAGGCGCTAAAGAAACAGGAACGGATAGAATTGAATTATACACCGAAGCTTTTGCACACCAATACAGCTTAGGTAACAAAGATGCCGTAATACCTTATGCAGATTGTGCAAAATTAGCAGATAGTTTAGATTTAGGTGTTAATGCTGGTCATGATTTATCATTAGATAATATAGAATTTTTCAAACAAAGCATTCCTAATTTATTAGAAGTATCTATTGGTCATGCTTTAATTGCAGAAAGTTTATACTTAGGTGTAGAAAATGTAATAAACATGTATAAAAACAAACTAAAGTAAATGATTTTACATTCACAAATACTAGGTCAAGGCAAACCATTTGTGATCCTTCATGGTTTTTTAGGCATGAGTGATAACTGGAAAACTTTAGGGAATCAATTTGCAGAAAGTTTTGAAGTCCACCTGATAGACCAACGTAATCACGGTAGGAGTTTTCATAGTCCAGACCATCATTACGAAGCATTATCTGAAGATTTAAAGCAGTATTTTGATCATCATAATATTAAAGAAGCTATTGTTTTAGGACATTCTATGGGCGGCAAAACCGCTATGTTTTTTGCTAGCAAATATCCAGAACTAGTTAGCCACTTGATAGTTGCAGATATTTCACCTAGATTTTACCCTATACATCACGACACGATTTTATCTGGATTAAATAGTTTTGATTTTAAAGAAATTAAAAGTCGTGGTGCTGCAGATAAGCAATTAGCAAATTATATCCCACAGGTTAGTGTTAGACAATTTTTACTTAAAAATTTATATTGGAAAGAAAAAGGAAAACTTGCCTTTAGGATAAATCTTGAAGCACTTACTGAAAATGTTAGTGAAGTTGGCGAGGCGCTTCCACTTCATTTTAAATTCGACAAAAGCACATTATTCTTAAAAGGTGATAAAAGCGAATATATTGGCACACAAGATGAAGCTATTATAAAAAGACAATTCCCTAAAGCCAATATAATAACAATTACAAACGCAGGGCATTGGCTACATGCAGAAAACCCAGAACAATTCTACGAAGCTGTAATTAATTTTGTAAATTAGAACAACTCTTAATACTTAATTTATGAATCAAATTCTTAGACTTTTACTTAACGCTGTTGCTGTTTTTGTCCTAGCACACATCTTAAATGGCGTAAGTGTAGACAGTTATATTACAGCTATTATTGTAGCATTGGTATTAGCTGTTTTAAATCTATTAGTAAAACCCATCTTAGTTTTATTAACATTACCTGCTACTATTTTAACGTTAGGATTATTCCTTTTTGTAATAAATGGACTTATAATTTTATTAGCAGATAAATTTATAGACGGTTTTGCCGTTTCAAGCATATGGACAGCCATTTTATTTAGTGTTTTACTCTCAATTTTACAGTGGTTTTTACAATCTTTATTAAAATCAGACATGAAATCTGAGTAAACACAAAAAACTCTGAAATACAACAGCTTAAAAAATTGGTTGGAGTGTAAAAAAGTAGTACTTTTGCACTCCTTTTTAAATTAAAACAAGTGTTAAATGCCTTTAAAAAGGCTTTATACCATTTATAATGAATATTACAAGAGAAAACATTGATGCATTAAATGCTGTAGTAAAAGTAGATATCGCTAAAGAAGACTATAGTGATAAAGTAGAAAAAATCTTATCAGATTACCGTAAAACAGCTAACATTCCTGGATTTAGAAAAGGTCATGTACCAATGGGAATGGTAAAAAAACAATACGGTAAAGCTGTATTAGTAGACGAAGTAAATAAATTACTTCAAGATGCATTAAATAAATACTTAACAGAAGAAAAACTTGATGTTTTAGGACAACCTTTACCAAAACAACAAGATGATATTGATTGGGATGGAGATAATTTTTCTTTTGAATTTGAATTAGGTTTAGCTCCAGAATTTTCTGTAGATATTAAAAGCAAAAAAGCAATTACGCACTACAATATCGTTGCAGATGATAAAATGATAGATGAGCAAATAGAGCGTATCCAAAAACAATACGGTAAAATAGTATCTCAAGACACTGTTGAAAAAGATAGCGAAATTACCGGTACTTTCAAAAACGAAGACAAAGACATTGACAACACTGTAACTTTAACTTTAGACAAGTTTAAAGGAAAAACTACCGAGAAGAAATTTATCGGCGCTAAAGTTGGTGATGTAATCACTTTAAAGACTAAAGGTCTTTACGAAGATGATCACGAGTTAATGCATGCTTTAAAAGTATCTCATGATGATGCTCATGGTTTAGACATTGAAGTAACGTTTACAATTACTGAAATTAACAAACGTGAATTAGCAGATTTAGACCAAGAGTTATTTGATAAGTTATTTGGAAAAGACACCGTAAAATCTGTAACCGAATTAAAAGAAAAGATTAAAGAAGATGCAGAAAAGCAATTCGTACAGCAATCTGATCAAAAACTATTAAACGACGTTACCGAATATTTAGTAGACAACACAAAATTTGATTTACCGGCAGAATTCTTAACAAAATGGATGCAAGTTTCTGGTGAAAAAGAAATGGATGAAGCTACTGCTAAAGAAGAGTACGAAAAGTCAGAAAAAAGCCTACGTTACCAATTAATCGAAGCAAAAATCATGGAAAAACATGGTTTAAAAGTAGATTTTGAAGACGTAAAAAGCAACGCCAAAAACATGATTAAAATGCAAATGGCACAGTTTGGACAATTAAACCCTTCAGAGAAAGAATTAGATGATATTGCAGCACGCGTATTATCTAATCAAGATGAAGTAAGACGAATTTCTGAACAAGTTGTTAGCCAAAAACTTTTAGAGTTATATAAAGAAGAAGCCAACATCAAAACTAAAGAATTATCTTACGATAAGTTTGTAAAAGAAGTTTACGGAGATAAGTAAACCCTTTTTAAACCTTAAAAAGCAATAGTTTCTTTAGTATAGGTTTAACAAAATAATCATTATCTTTAGGCGTTGTTTTATCACTATAAACAACGCCTAATTTTATTTAAAAAAATATTATTTACAACTATGGATTTCGGAAAAGAATTTGAAAAGTTTGCAATAAAAGACCAAGGGATAAACAGTAATTACTACAACAAAATTGTTAGTAGTATGTATCCAACTAATTTAACACCTAATATTATTGAAGAGCGCCAGATGAATATTGCTATCTTCGATGTGTTTTCTCGTTTAATGATGGATCGTATTATCTTTTTAGGAACAGGCATAAATGACCAAGTTGCAAACATTATACAAGCACAATTATTATTCTTAGAAAGCACAGACGCTAATAAAGATATTCAAATATATATTAACTCTCCAGGTGGTAGTGTTTATGCTGGATTAGGCATTTATGATACTATGCAATTTATTAAACCAGACGTAGCTACTATTTGTACAGGTATGGCAGCATCTATGGGAGCAGTATTATTATGTGCAGGAGAAAAAGGAAAACGTAGTGGTTTACCACATTCACGTGTTATGATTCACCAACCATTAGGAGGTGCACAAGGACAGGCTAGTGATATTGAGATTACTGCAAGAGAAATTCTTACTTTAAAAGAAGAATTATATAAAATAATAAGTAAACATTCTGGACAAGATTACGATAAGGTTTACAATGATAGTGACCGTGATTATTGGATGAAAGCTGATAAAGCTAAAGAGTACGGAATGATTGACGAAATCTTAACAAGAGGCGAGTAAAAATTAAAATTAATAATGGCAAAAGAAGAATTAGAGTGTTCATTTTGTGGTAGGAAAAAGCCAGAAACAAATTTATTAATTGCTGGTTTAGATGCTCATATATGCGATAGATGTATAGAACAAGCTCATGGCATTGTTATAGAAGAATCTAAACAAAACGAAGACAATGGTTTATCGGCAGAGCTAATGCTAAAAAAACCATTACAGATTAAAACGTTTCTTGATCAATACATTATTGGACAAGAATACACAAAAAAAGTAATGTCTGTAGCTGTATACAACCATTACAAACGTTTGTTACAACCAGCAAGCAATGACGATATTGATATACAAAAATCAAATATTGTTATGGTAGGACAAACCGGTACAGGAAAAACATTAATGGCAAAAACAGTTGCCAGAATGTTAAATGTACCATTAGCTATAGTAGACGCTACTGTTCTTACAGAAGCTGGTTACGTTGGTGAAGATGTAGAAAGTATTTTAACTAGACTATTACAAGCAGCAGATTACAATCTTGATAAAGCAGAAAAAGGTATTGTTTTTATAGATGAAATTGATAAAATAGCACGTAAAAGTGATAACCCTTCAATTACAAGAGATGTATCTGGTGAAGGCGTACAACAAGCATTATTAAAGCTTTTAGAAGGAACAGTAGTTAATGTACCACCAAAAGGAGGACGTAAGCATCCTGATCAAAAATTTATAGAAGTAAACACAGAAAACATCTTATTTATAGCTGGTGGAGCTTTTGATGGTATAGAACGTGTTATTTCTAAACGTTTAAACATGCAAGCTGTAGGTTATAGCGCTTCTATTAAAGAAGAAGTTGTTGACCAAAATAACTTGTTACAATACATCATCCCTAAAGATTTAAAAGACTTTGGTTTAATACCAGAAATTATTGGTAGATTACCTGTCTTAACTTACATGGATCCTTTAGACGAAAAGACCTTAAGAGCTATTTTAACAGAGCCAAAAAATGCCATTATCAAACAATACAAAAAACTGTTTGAAATGGACGAAATAGAGCTTAACATTACAGATGGCGCTTTAGATTATATTGTAGAAAAAGCAATAGAATACAAGTTAGGAGCTAGAGGTTTACGTAGCTTATGTGAAGAGATTTTAACAGACGCAATGTTTGAGCTACCAGGAAGTGAGACTAAAAAGTTTAGTGTAACTAAATCTTACGCAGAAGAAAAGCTAAGTAAAACAAAACTTAAAAAACTAAAAGCTGTATCTTAAAATAAGAACACACTTTTTAAATAAAATTAAACCACTCACGTTTTGAGTGGTTTTTTTATACATAATAAAAAAACCACTTTATACATTTACAAATATAAAGTGGTTTTCAAATTAAATGTTAATTTGACGTTTCCCCTAAGTCAGATTAATAGCTTTCTAAATGTAGTTAATTTTTTGTTAATATCCAAATTAGATAACACCAATTAACTGATTTAAAACATGTTTAATTATTGATAGATAATAATTCGTCTATATACTGGCGTGTATTAGACAATCTTGGCACTTTATGTTGTCCTCCTAGTTTATTATTTTTCTTAAGCCAATCGTAAAATAAATTTTCTCTAGCTACATTAATTTTAGGCTTGTTCAACGTCATATTATTATAACGCTTAGCTTCGTAATCTGAATTTAAGCTTTTTAATGCATTATCAAACAACTCACTAAAATAATTAATATCTTTTGGAGGAGTTTTAAACTCTATTAACCATTCGTGCGCACCTTTTTCCTTACCTTCCATAAATATTGGTGCAGCTGTATAATCTTTAATTTCTGACTGAGTTTTTTTACACACCTTTTTTAGTGCATCTTCTGCATTTTCTATAATTAACTCTTCTCCAAACACATTAATATGATGTTTTGTACGTCCAGACACTTTTATTCTATAAGGATTAATAGATACAAACCTTACGGTATCACCTATCTTATAACGCCATAAACCTGCATTTGTAGTAATTATAACTGCATAGTTTTTATTTAGCTCTACCTCGCTTAACGGTATTACTTTTTCATCTTTTGTACCATAAGTATCCATTGGGATAAACTCGTAAAAAATCCCATAATCTAGCATTAATAATAAATCGCCAGAGTAATTTTGATCTTGTATAGCAAAAAACCCTTCAGAAGCATTATAAATCTCGTAATACTTAAATTCTTTCTTCGGAAGAATAGCTCGATATTGTTCTATATAAGGATTAAAACTTACACCTCCATGAAAGTAAACTTCTAGGTTTGGCCAAACATCAAAAATGCTATTTTTTCCTGTTTTATCTAAAATATTGTTAAGCAAAACCAACATCCAACTTGGCACACCAGCAAGACTTGTTACGTTATCCTCTATCGTTTCATCAACTATTGCTGCCATTTTAGTTTCCCACTCGCTTAACAAACTTACTTTATTGCTTGGTGTACTACTAAATTCTGCCCAAAATGGCATATTATCTATTAAAATAGCACTTAAATCTCCAAACGCAGTACCATTTTCTTTGTATAATTCTTTACTTCCTCCTAACCTTAAACTTTTACCTGTAAAAAGCTGAGAATCTTCATTATTATTAAGATACATACATAGCAAATCTTTACTAGCAGCATAATGACAGTCTTCTAAGCTATCCATACTAACAGGTATAAATTTACTTTTAGAATTAGTAGTACCACTAGATTTTGCAAACCACTTAATAGGTTTTGGCCAAAAAATATTAGACTCGCCTTTACGTGCGCGCTCTATATCATCTTGTATATCTTCATAGGAAGAAATCGGAACACGATCAGCAAAAGTTTTATAATTTTTTATTGAAAAAAAGTCATACTTCTTACCTACTTCTGTGTCTTTAGAAATATCTATAAGGCTAGATAACAACTCTTGTTGTACTTCGTTTGGATACTTTAAAAACAACTCTATTTGATGAAAACGTTTCTTTAAAAACCAAGATGCAATAGAATTAACAAGAGGAATTGGCATAGTAATTTGTATCTTTAAAGTTTTAAAAATAATACTTTTTTTTATGACCTACCAAGGTGTTTTAACAAAAATGCAAACCGAGTTTTTAGACCCAATTGCCTACTATTTGGTTTTTAAAAACGACTTTATAAACTTTAATCAACTATTAGATAAAACCATATCTTTTGAATTTGTTGGTTATGAGTGTTTAAACTGTCATTTAAATAAACCCATTTACCGCCAAGGGTTTTGCAAAAGTTGTTTTTTTGACATTCCTCAAGCTGCAGAATGGATCATGAAACCCGAATTGAGTCAAGCTCATCTAGATATTGAAGACCGAGATTTAGAGTATGAAAAAAAAGTACAATTACAACCACATATTGTTTACTTAGCTAATTCTAGTAACGTTAAAGTTGGTGTTACCAGAAAAACGCAAGTCCCAACAAGATGGATTGATCAAGGTGCACATGAAGCTATTGAAATTGTAGAAGTCCCAAACCGCTATCTTGCTGGTATTACAGAAATAGCATTAAAAGACCATATTAGCGATAAAACCAATTGGCGCACCATGCTTAAAAATGATATTAAAGATGAAAATTTAGTAGAATGGAGAGATCGTTTGAAAGCTTATATACCAGATGAAGCTAAAGACTATTTTATTGAAAATAATAGCGAAACCGAAATACACTTCCCGGTTTTACAATATCCTAAAAAACCAAAATCGTTGAATTTTGAAAAAGCCAAAACATATACTGGTGTTTTAAAAGGTATTAAAGGTCAATATTTAATTTTTGAAGATGATACCGTTTGTAACATTAGAAGTAACGAAGGTTACGTTGTAAACATTTCTATTTTATAATTACATTAACGCATTAAAACACTGGTTTTTAGTAATTTGTAAATAAAATTACAATTATGAAAATTCCAGTATTATTTTGGGTAGCAATTACTACCATGCTTTTAGTTACCGTAACTATAATGGTATCTATGAATATGCCTTTTAATTGGGTATTTTATTTAACTTGTATTGGTCAAGTTTTAGTTGGCGTTATGGTTTATAAGGTGTTAACCGATAACTATACAACCGATAAAACGTTTAAACATTTTTATGAAGACCGACCTATAAATTATCGTTAGTAATTTTACGTTTAATAAATGACCATTGGTTATACCTGCGTTAGGGATTATTCATTACTACTTATTTTCAAATTTATGTATTCATGATTACTTCGTAGTTGAGGCATTATTGGAGCACATCTTTGATTGCGACTGCCGAAAGACTGACCCGATAAGGTAACGCCCAAAAAATTATAATTACACTATTCTTTAAACCAACTTGAATATTTAACGTAGTTATTTGCTATTCGGTTGATTTCGCCATTAATTAATTCTTTACTAATGTCTTTTACTTTTTTGGCTGGTACGCCTGCGTAAATGCTACCAGACTCGACTATTGTATTTTGTGTTACGACTGCACCTGCTGCAATAATGCTATTGCTTTCTACCACGCAATTATCCATTACAATACTTCCCATACCTATTAAAACATTGTCTTTTATAGTGCAGCCGTGCACTATAGCATTGTGACCAATTGATACATTATTACCGATGTTGGTTGGATGTTTTTGATACGTACAATGGATAACTGCGCCATCTTGCACGTTAACTTTATCGCCCATTTTTATGTAATGTACATCGCCGCGTATTACGGCATTAAACCAAATACTACATTGGTTACCTGCTTGTACATCTCCTACTATGGTTGCGTTTTCGGCAATGTAGCAGTCTTCTGGAAGTTGTGGTGATTTACCGTTTACTGGTTTTATAATTGGCATTTTGAAGTATGATTTTTGATTTATGAATTATTATTTGTTCTCGATACATTTTGCTTATACTTCGCAAAACACTCGAACTGACGTATGTTGAGTTTTATGTTTTGATCATGCGTTTCAATACATATGAACTGAATTTATTAAATAATTTAGTTTTGGACTGCGCTTAGCCTGACAACATATATTATTAATTGTTTTTTTTCTTAGAGATTCCTGCTTACGCAGGAATTAGTTAAAATACGATAATAATCCTGATTTTTTGGAGGCTGAAACCATAATTTCTTTTCCGTTGCTTAAAATAACGCTTCCGCCTTTTCCTTTAACGTATTTAACCACTTCTGATACATTTATTAAGTAACTTTTATGTACTCTTGCAAAACCAGATTCTGATAAAATGTCTTCAAAATATTTAAGCGTTTTACTTACTAATTTTTTCTTGTTATTATTTAAAAATATTTGCGTGTAATTATCATCTGCTTTGCAATACAAAATGTCTTTGGTGTTTAATACTTCAAAACCATCTTGTTGCGGAATGGTTATTTTACCTTCTACACTATTGGTTTTTGGGATTAGTACTTGGTCTTGTAAAGCGTCTTCTTTGGTTTTTATTTCGGCAACGTAATCTACTGCTTTTATCAGCTCGTCTATATCTATCGGCTTCATCAAATAATAAGACGCGTGCGCATTTAATGCATCCATCGCATAGTGATTATATGCGGTTACAAAAATGGTCTCAAAATTACGATCGCCAACCTTATCTAATAAGTCAAAAGCGTTTCCGTAAGGCATTTCTACATCTAAAAATACGAGGTCTAAATCTAGTTTTCTTATGAGTTCTAAACCTTCGTTTATGTTAGAAGCTTCTCCTAAAATATTAACTTTTGGACAGTATTTGGTCAAGTAGTTTTTTAAAATTGTTCTACTTTGTTCTTCGTCTTCTACTAATATGGCGTTTAGTTTCATTGTTTATCTTTTTAAGCTTGAAAACCGAAGTCTGAAGCTTTTTTTTATTAATCCTTCTTTAAAGTCACTATTACTTTTGTACCAACATCTTTTGCATTAAACTGATTATCTTCTATGTTGATGTCTACTTTATCTTTGTACATTTCGTTTAAAATAGTAACACGTTTTTTGATGTTTCCTAATCCTTTAGAGTTGTGTTTTTTCTGATTTTCGGTCTTTAATCCTTTAGATTTTTTGCGACCAATACCATTATCTGCAATAGTGATTTCTATTTGGTCTTTTTGTTTTTTACAGATTTTAATATCTAAAATTCCTTTGTCTTCTTTATACCGTAATCCGTGCCAAACCGCATTTTCTATATAAGGTTGCAATAGCATAGGTGGTATTTTATAGGCTTCTATATCTATTGTCTCTTCCACAGAAATTTTATAATCAAATTTATCTTTAAACCTAAAATGTTCTAGCTTGGTGTATAATTCTATAAGTTGAATTTCCTTTTGTAATGGAATAAAATCTTCTTCTGAATTTTCTAAAACTGCTCGCATTAATTTTGAAAAATCTGACAAGTATTTATTAGCTGTACGCTCGTCGTTAGTAGCAATAAAACTGTTAACCGAGTTTAATGCGTTGAAGATAAAGTGCGGATTCATCTGACTTCTTAAAGATTTTAAAGCCAGTAAATTGTTAGCCAATTTTTGTTGTTTGATGTATTTATACATTAAATACGACAAGACAACTAATAAAAATAAGCCGCCAATTAATGAGTAAATGATAAGTTGTTGACGCTTGTTTTTCTCGTCAGACAATTGCATTTGGCTTAAAGTAAGCTGTCTGTCGTTTTCTAGTGAAAGAATACGATTTTGCTTTTCGGCAATGCTTTTGGATATTCTTGCTGCTTGAGATATTTCTTGTTCTTTCTTAATATAAAGCTGGTCTACAGCTTCAGTATAAGCGTTAAAGGCTTCTTTAGCTTTTTCAAAATTACCCGAAGCCACAAATACATCGGCTAACTTTTTGGTAGCGTCTTTTTTAACTATTAAATCTTCTTTTTTATCGGCTTCTTCAATACTTTCTTCTAGATACGGAATGGCTTCATCTAAATTATTTTTTAAAAAATAGGCATTACCAATTTTATAGTTTTGTTTTTGTTTGGTTAACGGACTTTCGTTAGTGATGACAGAGTCTTTTTCTATAGCATCTATATCTTTGATAATTTCTTTTCTTAATTGAATTTCTTTATCAAATGCTCGGTTTGTGTTTTGAAAATCGGCTATTTTAATTTTTTGTTCTAACGCTTTGGCTTTATTTTCTTTAGATGCTAAATTTATTGAATTTGTGAAATAGCTTTCTGCTTCAGTTTTATTTCCACTTTCGCTGTAAGAATCACCTAATTTTGAGTTTAAATCAGTGATTTTTGGTTTTATATTATTGGTCTCGGCTATTTTTAATCCTTGCTTAAAAGATTGTGTTGCTAGTTTTATTTTATTTTGTTCTAAAAAGACATCTCCTAAACCTTCTTGTTTTTCAATTTGCTGCCAGTTATTAAGTGTTTTATCTTCTAAGTCATTATAAATCTCTAGGCTTTTTTGATAATTTTTATTTAAAAAGTAGGCTTTTGCTAATTTTAATTTTACATCTATATTACTTTCATTTTTAAGACTTATACGGTAATTAGTGGTTGCTAAATCATATTGTTTCCAATACATATTTACATCGCCCAAAACTTCAAATGCTTGTGCATTTTCTTTTACTGATGTACTTTTAGATATACTTTCGGTGATAAATTGAATACTTTTTTCTGCTGAAATTTTCTTGTAAAATATAGCTGAGTCTATTGAGCTTCTAAAAGTGTTTTCGTTAGTTTTTATTTTTTGCACGTAACCGTTTACGCCTACTGATTGGACTTCAACAGTTATATCATCATTATCTTTAATTGTGTAATAAACGGTTTCAAAATCGTCGTGACTAATAACAATTTGATCTCCTTTTTTTACTTGAATTCTAAACGTACCGTCTAAAGACGATTTGGTGTAGCTACCACCATTTACCTGTATATCTGCGTTTTCTATTGGATTACGCGTATCGCTTTCTCTAATATTCCCTCTTACTGTAAAGGCTTCTGCATTATCAATTATTGTATTAGTTTGAGCCAATACAGATTGAAATCCGATTGTAAGAAAATAGATTAATATAAATTGTTTTAAAAGTTTCATTTTAAATTAAATATCGAGCATAAAGCTACACGTTTTAACTCATTTAATAAAATAGCATTTTAGGTATTTATCACTAAAAACTAACAAAATAACATCACTTACTCAGTCGTATTTCTTATTCACTAAACTAAAGCTTATGTTGCCTCATTGTTATTTTTATTATAAAAAAGTTGAGTATAGGTTTATGCCTAATTTTAAAAAATTCAATTATGAAAAACCTTCACTTATTTTTATTTATCCTAACTATTTTAACAGCAAAAGCACAACACAAGGGTAATTTTAATCAAAAAATATCTAGAGCTAACATAGCCGGTAACGCTATTGCTTATGGTCATACTCCTAAACAAAAACAACAAAGCCTAAATCCAAACAGTACGTTGATAATAGATGTTAGAGCTTTACAAAATGTAAAAGCATCTAGTTACACTGCTATTTTTAACGTTTCTCAAATTGCAGAAACTGCAGAAGTAACTAAAAATTTAATGAGTCTTAAAGTTGAAAATATTAAAAAGGAACTAACAAAGATCGGCTTAAAAGAAAGTGATATTGCTATAGATGTAATTTCTTTTATACCTGTTTATGAAGTTGAAGTTACTAAAAAACTGTTTAGCAAAACTTACACCGAAGTCCCTAAAGGCTTTGAGCTACAACAAAACATACATATACAGTTTAAGAAGACTAATCAATTTGAAAAGATACTTTCTGCTTGTGCTAATAACGAAGTCTATAACCTTGTTAAGGTGGATTATTTTATCGAAAACATTACTGAAGTCTACAAAAATCTACAAACACAACTTTTACAGTTAATAAAAGACAAAAAAGAATATTACTCTGTTTTAGGTTTTGATTTAAGAGAATATGACGTACTAATGGCTGATCAAAAGTATTGCTACTTCCCTAAAGATTTTTACAATAATTATCAGGCATTTAATAGTATTTCTTTTGAAGCCTTAAAGCAAAACGAAGGTGTTACTACTGTAAAAAAGCAAACCTCTTATTACTACCAACCGCTAACCTATGAAAATTATGATATTGTTATTAACCCTTCTATTATAGAGCCTGTTGTACAAGTTGGTATGGAAATTAAACTACACTACAACCCTAAACCTAAAAACGATAAGCCAGAACCAATAGTAAATAAAGAAACTGAACGTAAATATTATGTGATCTCTCCAAATGGTGATATTGATATTAAAGAACTAGACACTAAATAATACAAAAAAAGCCTTGAGATCTCTCAAGGCTTTTTTTAATATGTATTTTTATATCTTAGTTAACCGCTGGACAGTTACAGCTATAAGCAGCTCTACCACAATTAAAGTTAAAACCTAAAGTAATTTGATGAAAACCACCACTATTATACACAATATCATTTGTTTGATAATTGTAAGAATAGGCAAACATAAAGTCTTTTACATTAACCCCTAAAAGCGGTGTTAAATATTGTAACTTTTGACTACTTACAGATTGTCCATCTAAATACTCTGCACCATCTAAAGAACGTCTGTAAGATAAACCTCCCCAAACTTTACCAAAGTCCATTTCTTTATAAACTTTAAGATTTACATCAAAAAGAGCTTCTTCAGTAGATTCTCTATATAAGAATAACGCAGATGGTTCAAAACTCCACTCACTTCCGTAGCTACCAAAAGTATTACCCACAGTAAAGATGTATGTTCTTAAATTATTAAAGTTTAAATTACCAGGATTATTATTATAGTTTACACCATCGTTGTTTAATAAATTCTTCACGGTTGCATGAGCATAAAAATCGTAAAGGTTATAAGAGAACCCAAAATCTACATTAAACTCTGTAGCAGACTGCTCTATACCAGCAATTAAAGGGTCAAATCCATCAGCTAAAAAAGTAGTCTCGTCTAATTTATATTGTATTGCACCAACACTTAAACCAAAAGATAATTGATTTAAATCTGCTGTACTACGAGAAAACATTAAATGATGAGCATAAGTTAAATAAGCTCCTGTTTGAGAATGATAACCATTTCTATCAGAATAAACTATTGCACCTATACCTGAAGGAGAATCTCCAATTCTACCATTTACACTTGCAGTAATTAATCTTGGTGCATCATCATCTCCAAACCATTGTTGTCTACCAGTAATCCTAACCTTTGCACAGTTAGCAGCACCAGCCATAGATGGATGAATTAAATAATAGTTATCAGTTAAATAATCTGAATAAATTGGAAGTCCTTCTTGAGCGTTAGCTAATTGCGATCCAAATAAAGTTGCAATTGCTATAAATAGAATATTTTTTAATCTCATAATCTCTTTTTTCCGAGGTCGTATGGTCTGTTATTTCAAATCAACTTATAATTTATAACTTAATTTTAAGTAAAAAATTATAACGTTTGTAAATATATAAATTTAGAACGTATAATTAAGTTGAAAATAGTTAAAGGTTTCAATTTAAAATTCTTTTAGTAAAATTACTAAAGTTATATTAAAAATTTCAACGTATATAAACATCAAATATATAGATATCTCTGCTATTGTTTTAGTATTTTTGCAAAAAAATTACAGCATGAGCACATATAAAATCTCTATACAAAACACAAGTAACCCTACTATTTTAAAATTTGATGTTAATCAATTTATTACCAAGCATCAAAACTATGAGTACAATAATATTGATGAAGCAAAAGACTCGCCTTTAGCACAGCAATTATTCTACTTACCGTTTGTTAAAAAAGTATATATATCTAGTAATTTTATTGCAATAGAACGTTATAACATTGTTGAATGGGATGATGTAAAAGATGAAGTTGCAAAACAAATTGAGAACTATTTAAATAATGATGGTGTCATTGTGACCGAAACTGCTACTACACAAAAAGTACCTGTAACAGTTTACACAGAAAGTACTCCTAATCCAGCCGCGTTAAAGTTTGTAGCTAATAAAAAATTAGTGACTGCGACTTATGATTATGATTCTATAGAAAAAGCAAAAACATCTCCTTTAGCAACAGCGTTATTTCATTTTCCGTTTGTAAAAAGTGTATTTTTTGATGAAAATTATATATCTATAACAAAATATGATATTGCCGAATGGAACGATATTACTGTAGAACTTAGAGATTTTATCAAAAAGTACATAGAAGAAGGTAAAAATATTATAGATCCTAACGCGCCTGAAGTTATTGAAAAATCTACCGAAAAAGTAGAACAGCATTTTGAAAATTTAGATACTACTTCTCAAGAAATTATAAATATCTTAGAAGAATATGTTAAACCAGCAGTAGCAAGTGATGGAGGTAACATTCAATTTGAATCTTATGATGAACCTTCTAAAAGTGTAAAAGTTATATTACAAGGTGCTTGTAGTGGTTGTCCATCTTCTACTTTTACTTTAAAAAATGGTATTGAAAATATGCTAAAAGAAATGTTGCCTGGTAGAGTTAATACTGTTGTAGCTATTAATGGTTAATTAATCCTAAAAATTAAACCTTTCATCTATTTTCAGTTCATTTAACTATAAATCAAACTTTTAAACATCAATTATTTGTAAATTTAATAGTATTAACATTAAAAAAACAAATATTATGGCAGTATTAAAAGTTATTGAAGTTTTATCTAACTCTGAAAAAAGTTGGGAGGATGCAACAAAAAAAGCAGTAAAACACGCATCAAAAAGTGTAAAAAACATACGTTCTGTGTATGTACAAGATCAAAGTGCAATTGTTAAAAGTGGTGAGGTAACTGAGTTTAGAGTTAACCTTAAAATTACTTTTGAAGTTGAGTAATCACTTATAGTTTTTATTTATAAAACACCTTATACTAAAAAGCCTGAACACTATGTTCAGGCTTTTTTGTTTCTATTTCTATTTGTATTGGTTTGTTTGTTTTTATTAGGAGTTGTTTCCTAGCGTTTCAGAGTAAAGTGTGCTCTAAACTGCTTCTTGGTATCACTTGTATCTCCTGGTTCTCTATATTCTACTGTAAACCAATAGTCACTTGTTGGTAATGGGTTACCGTTATAGGTTCCGTCCCATCCTGGTCCTGTTGGATTTAATTGCTTTAACAGCTTTCCATATCTATCAAAGATGTATATTACTGCATCTGGCTGATCACTTATTCCGTATATCTGCCATGTTTCGTTAAATGTATCTCCGTTTGGCGTAAAGAAATGTGGATAATCCATAACCATCACAGTTGTGCTTGACTCGCCACATCCATTAATATCTCTTACTGTTATTGTATGCTCGCCACCACTTACATCATTAAAGATGTATGTATTGTCATTTGGCTCGTTATTATACCATGGTCCGCCATCTAACTGGAACTCATACTCTGAGATGCCTGTCCCAGTTGCAGTAACTTGTATACTATGCACATCTGCAAATGCTGGTGTAATTACATCTGCTTCTATACTTGGTGGTGCACTTTCTTCTACTAGAGTTGTATCTGTACTTATACAGCCTGTTAGGTTATCTTCTATAGTTACTGTATAGCTTCCGCCTTGTGTTGGCATGATACTACTTCCGGTTCCTACTACAGTACCGTTTAAGATCCACTCAAACGTGTAGTCTGATGTACTTAATCCTGTATCAATCTCTAATGGATTGATAACTTCGGTTCCGTTTGTATTTACACATAATAAGTAG
>NZ_AULQ01000009.1:5000-155341 GCF_000422365.1 Mesoflavibacter zeaxanthinifaciens DSM 18436 | reverse complement strand
CCTGCTTCGCCTGCATCTTGTACGCCGTTGCCATTAGTATCTTCGAATACCGTTCCGCTTAAGTCGCCTAAACAAGAGTTTATATTATCATCTAAAGAACTACCTATATTCTGTCCTCCTGAAACTGAATCAGGAACTCCATTTGAATCAACACTTCCTAATATTTCACCTTGAGTATTAACGCTTGAAGATGTAATAGAAGCGTCACCTTCAATAGCATCAAAACATCCATCTGCATCTGAATCATTATCTAAATGATTTGGTATTGTATCTGAATCTGTGTCTAATGGTAGACAATAAATTAACTCATAAATTTGTAGCGTTACATTTCCTGCATTTCCATTATTTTTACCAACATAAATTTTAATTTCATCTAAAGGACCTTGTACTGAAACTTGTATGCTATTATTAGGAGCATTATTGCCACCTGCTGTACTAAATATTGTTTGATTTACAATTTGTCCGTTTGCACCAAGATTTATATCCGTAAGAGTTACGGGTACATTTGAACCGGCATTAGTAGCTTGAAAATCTACTCTATCTGCATTATCAAGACCTCCATATTTAAAATTAAGATTATAAATAGGCTCTGAAAAAGTCAAGGTATAAACACCTTTATCTCCTATAGGGAAATTAGTATTGCTTACTTGCGTATTTATATACGCTCCATCTACACCTGCAACTGTTTGACTTGAAACTCCGGAAGCCCATGTTGTATTACCTTCTATTTGATAAGTAAATGTTGCGCTAGCTGAACCGTAATTATAAATATTGTTTACTACACCTGGATTTGAAGTATTATCTGAAAATGTTTGTCCTAATGGTACAAACGTTGGAGAGCAATTAAGCTCTAAAGTATCAATTATACCATCATTATCATCATCATTATCACAAAAGTCTGATATATTATCATTGTCTGAATTTGTATTTCCTGAAGCTGAAGCGTTACATTGATCTACACATAGACTAACTCCATCTGTCGCTTGAATATAAGTTACAAGATAATCTGGAGTACCATCATTTCCTGGGTCAACAGTTGGAGACAATCCATCTGCATCACCACTTAAGTCTGTAAATTGAAAATTTGGGCTTGTATCTGTTGTTGCATTAGATTCGTATGCATCAGAACACCCATCTCCATCAGTATCTAAATCAAACTGATTAATTATTCCGTCTCCATCTAAATCATACTGATCACTAATACCATCTCCATTGACATCTATAAAACCTGAAAAATCAGGATCGAAGTAATTAGCTGCTCCATCTCCATCTTCATCTGCTAATGGATCTTCATTATTATTCTCTGTAACATCTAAAACTCCATCATTATCATCATCAATGTCTGCGCTATCTAAAATACCGTCATTATCATTATCACATAAAGGAATTTCAATTGACGATGGAGTTGTAGATCTTGTTGATCCATAAAACCAAGTATTAATCACACGAGTGTTTCCAAAGTCATCACATAAAACGGCATTAGTATTATTACCGCCTTGGCTAATAGCTGGTACAGAATCGTCTGGATTACTAGAACTCCATGCGTGAGCAGGTCCAAAAGTACCATCTAATAGACCTTCTCTGCTAAATGCAGGATTTACTGTTGTTATATTATTTAAAGCATTACTACCTCCTGCTACATTACATCCAGTTCCGTCGTTAGTAACCGTAACAGCTCTATCATCCCAAAACATTTGTTTACTTCCTGATGTTGGAGCAATCCCATTAATACTTAAACCATTAATATTTAATTCGGCATCAATCATAGGGACATTCGTACGTCCTATATATGATACAACCGTTATAGTTGTTGCATTTGTTGTTACTGGGTTACCTAAACCATCATTACCATCCCATGGGATTAATTTTTGACCTGGTGTATTTTCATAAACTTCAATTAGAACATCTTCTGTCCCTGATTGATAACCTGCTACACCATTAAAGTCTAAAATTATAGCTGTATCTTGGGCTAATATTAATGTTATTGGTATAAAGTAATTACCAGGACAACCTAAAATTTTGTCTGCAACTACAGGGCTAGGTTCTACACTAGGTACAAAAATATTTTGATCAGGTTCTGTAATAAACACTTGATAACCATTATCAAGATTTACTGGAGTACCTAACCCATATGACTGAGACCTTCTTGTTGTTAGGAAGTCATTCGTCATATCGTCATCATCATTGACTACTCCAAATCTATTCATTGCTAGTTGGTAACCAAATGGTCTAAATCCTGGCTCAAACTGAACTTGTACTATTACTTGATCATCTGTATACGCATAAAAATCTCCTTCAAAAGAAGCTACATCTGATGGATTAGGAACATTTGGTGTCGTTGCATTATTATCAGCATCTTCAACTCTATATGTAATAAAACTCCATTTTCTTGACCATATTCTTCCCTCTACTTGGTTATTTGAAGCATCAGAAACAGTAAAATCAAAATACGGTAAAAAATTAATTCCTCCAGGAGCAGTATTAACAGCAGTTGCACCTCCATCATTACTAGAATAAAGTTCAATGTAATAATCACCGTTTGCTGATGGATTAAATGTTATAGGATTATAACCTGCAGGTGTTGCACCTCCGATATTTGGTCCTGCAACAGCAGAAGCATAATTTGGTATATAACCTACAGCCGTACCATTGTTTGTAAACAAAGTAGCAGGTGTTTGCGGGACACCTGCTGCGTTAAATATTCTGTAGTAAAAATTAGTTAAGAGAGGATTATTCCCTCCTGCATACGAATTTCTTATTCTTGCCTGAACTCCAAAATAAAGATTCTCTACCGAAGCATCAGCTATAGTAAAATAAAGTCTTTCAGTTTCAGGAGCTCCCAAATATGGACCTACACTACCAGCATCTGTTCTTATATAAATTGCTGTACCATTAGTTGAATTTGGCATTACTTGTTTAGTTCCATCTGCTAAAACAGATGACACAAACATTAAAGAAAAAGTACAAAAAAAGGCTATTAACTTAATTCCTTTGGAGAAAGTAAAAATGTTCATATTTATATGAATAATGTTAAGAATATTATAATACTATATAAAACCCATAAACTAAGTTTAATTAAACTAAACTTTAGTTACAGGCACTCTGTTACTCTAAAAAAAATGACAATCAGTTATTTACACATATTAAATTACCCTAAGGGAAGGTAATTGCACAATGCTAAATTATGTCGTTTTAGTTAAAGAAACCTTAAAATGTTCTAAACAAATATCATTTTTCGATGAAATGCAATTTTCTGTCTACCAAAAGAAATTTCTCACAATATGAATGATTTATCAGTTCTTTTGACATTACTTTAAGTTAATGTTCTTATTAAAACAAAATTTGACATAGCCCACACATACTATATTAAAATGTAAATAATAGCTATATATTTGCGCAAATTAAATTTTCAATGAAGTTTATAGAAGAAATCAACAGAAGGAGAACCTTTGGTATTATCTCTCATCCAGATGCAGGTAAAACTACACTTACAGAAAAACTATTACTTTTTGGTGGTGCTATTCAAGAAGCAGGAGCTGTAAAAAGTAATAAAATTAAAAAAGGTGCTACAAGTGATTTTATGGAAATTGAACGCCAAAGAGGTATATCTGTAGCAACTTCTGTATTAGCTTTTGAGTACAATGGAATAAAAATCAATATTTTAGACACACCAGGACATAAAGATTTTGCTGAAGATACTTACCGAACACTTACTGCTGTAGATAGTGTAATTGTAGTTATAGACGTAGCTAAAGGTGTTGAGGAACAAACAGAAAAATTAGTTGAAGTATGTAGAATGCGTAATATACCAATGATTGTTTTTATCAATAAATTAGATAGAGAAGGTAAAGACGCTTTTGAATTATTAGACGAAATAGAACAAAAACTTAAATTAAAAGTTATACCGCTAAGTTTTCCTATAGGAATGGGTTATGAATTTAAAGGTATATATAACATTTGGGAACAAAATATTAACTTATTTAGTGGTGATAACAGGAAAAATATTGAAGAAACCATAGAAATTTCAGATATAAACTCACCTGAAGTTAATAGCTTAATTGGTGATAAATCTGCCGAAACTTTAAGAGAAGAGTTAGAATTAGTTGAAGGTATTTATCCTAGTTTTGATAGAGAAGAATACCTTAATGGTAATTTACAACCTGTATTTTTTGGTTCTGCTTTAAATAACTTTGGTGTTAGAGAATTACTAGATTGTTTTGTAGATATAGCGCCAAAACCTAGAGCAAAAAACAGTGAAGAACGCTTAGTTAAACCAGATGAGAAGCAATTTACCGGTTTTGTCTTTAAAATTCATGCTAATATGGACCCTAAGCATAGAGACCGACTTGCATTTATAAAAATTGTTTCGGGTGAGTTTAAGAGAAATACTCCATATCTACACGTTAGAAATAATAAGAAAATGAAATTTTCTAGTCCTAATGCATTTTTTGCTGAAAAAAAAGAAATAGTAGATGTTTCTTATCCTGGTGATATTGTAGGATTACACGATACAGGAAACTTTAAAATTGGTGATACACTAACAGAAGGAGAAATTATAAACTATAAAGGAATACCAAGCTTTTCTCCAGAACATTTTAGATATATCAATAACGCAGATCCTTTAAAATCTAAACAATTATATAAAGGTATAGATCAATTAATGGATGAAGGTGTTGCCCAATTATTTACATTAGAATTGAATGGAAGAAAAGTAATTGGTACCGTTGGAGCACTTCAATATGAAGTGATTCAATATCGATTAGAACATGAATACGGAGCTAAATGTACCTATGAAAATTTAAATGTATATAAAGCATGTTGGGTAGATCCAGAAGATCCTAAAAATGATGAATACAAAGATTTCTTAAGAGTTAAGCAACGTTTTCTTGCAAAAGATAAACAAGGTCAACTAGTGTTTTTAGCAGACTCTGCTTTTTCTCTTCAAATGACAGAACAAAAATACCCTAGTATAAAATTTCATTATGTTTCTGAATTCAAATAACTAAAAAAATCAATTTTAAGCTATTTTAAGAGATTATAATCAAAAGATATATAATAACATTACAATTTTGAATTTCAACATAAAAACCTCATTAAAAACACTTGATTTTTTTAAACAGATAACTTAAATTGATTGAAAAACTGATTGCAAATAACAAAAATCTATAAATAAAAAATCCCATCAAAAAGATGGGATTTTTTTATGCTTGACCAGTTGGACCAAAATTTAATGGAATTGGTGGTTGCTCATAATCTTTAATTTCGCCATGAGCTTTTTCAAATCTATTTACATTATCACCTAACGCTTTTAATAATCGTTTAGCATGTTGTGGTGTTAATATAATTCTAGATTTTACTTTACTTTTTGGTGTACCTGGCATAATGCTTACAAAATCAATTACAAATTCTGAAACTGAATGATTTATTATTGCAAGATTAGAATATGTTCCTTCTGCAACTTTCTCATCTAACTCAATATTTATTTGTCCTTGTTTTTGCTTATTGTCTTTATTGTCTGACATGTTATTTTATTTTAAATAAAGAATCCTGCTTGAAGCAGGATTCTTTTAGTATTAATAAATTTTAAAATGATATTCTTAACAAGAAATATTAATTAAAATTAACCTCTTGTTTAGCTTTCATCATTTGATCAAATTCTTCTTTAGATCCTACTATAATATTATCATAAGCTCTCATACCTGTTCCTGCTGGTATACGGTGACCTACAATTACATTTTCTTTAAGACCTTCTAAAGTATCTACTTTTCCGCTTACTGCTGCCTCATTAAGAACTTTTGTTGTTTCTTGGAACGATGCTGCAGATATAAACGACTTAGTTTGAAGTGATGCTCTTGTAATACCTTGTAAGATAGGTGTTGCTGTGGCTGGTCTAGCGTCTCTAGCTACAACTAACTTTTTATCTTCACGTTTAAGTATAGAATTTTCATCTCTTAATTGGAAAGCAGAAACAATCTGACCTTCTTTTAAGTTTGAAGAATCTCCTGCATCTTCTACTACTTTCATTCCAAAGATTTCATCATTTTCTTCTATGAAATCTGATTTATGAATTAGTTGGTTTTCTAAGAATACAGTATCTCCAGAGTCAATAATTCTAACTTTACGCATCATTTGTCTTACAACAACCTCAAAATGCTTATCATTAATTTTTACTCCTTGTAAACGGTAAACTTCTTGTACTTCATTAACTAAGTATTGTTGTACTGCAGAAGGACCTTTTATATTTAATATATCGTTAGGTGTTACAGAACCGTCAGATAAAGGCATACCTGCTTTTACAAAGTCATTTTCTTGTACTAAGATTTGGTTAGATAATTTAACCAAGTACTTCTTAATATCTCCTAATTTAGACTCTACAATAATCTCGCGGTTACCTCTTTTAATTTTACCAAAAGATACAACTCCATCAATTTCACTAACAACAGCTGGGTTAGAAGGGTTACGTGCTTCAAATAATTCTGTTACACGTGGTAAACCTCCTGTAATATCACCTGCTTTAGCAGATTTACGTGGTATTTTAACTAAGATTTTTCCAACCTTAATCTTATCACCATCGTCAATCATAATGTGTGCTCCTACTGGTAAATTGTAAGAACGGATTGCTTCTCCCTTACTATCTTCTATAATAAGAGTAGGTATTAATTTTTTGTTTCTTGATTCAGAAATTACTTTTTCTTGGAAACCTGTTTGCTCATCAATTTCTACTTGATAAGTAACACCTTGCTCGATATTTTCATACCTTACTTTTCCTGCAAATTCTGAAATGATTACACCGTTATATGGATCCCAAGAACAAACAACATCTCCTTTACTTAACTTATCTCCACTCTTAACAAAGATATGCGACCCATAAGGGATATTGTTAGTACTTAAAACAATACCTGTCTTTTTATCAACAAGTTTAAGTTCTGATGTACGTGAGATTACAACATCTACTTCGTTACCTTCATTATCTGTACCTTTTACTGTTTTAAGGTCATCAATTTCGGCAACACCATCAAACTTAACTATTAATTTATTTTCTTCTGAAATGTTTCCTGCAATACCTCCTACGTGGAAAGTACGAAGTGTTAACTGTGTTCCTGGCTCTCCAATAGACTGCGCTGCTACAACACCTACAGCTTCACCACGTTGAACCATTTTGTTGGTTGCTAGGTTACGACCGTAACATTGTGCACAAATACCTTTCTTTGCCTCACATGTTAATGGTGAACGTACTTCTATAGACTCAATAGGTGATTTTTCTATTTTATCAGCAATTGCTTCGTCAATTAATTGACCTGCTTCTACTAATACTTCTTCTGTTAATGGATCATAAACATCATTTAATGATACACGCCCAACAATTCTTTCACCTAAACTTTCTACAACTTCGTCATTCTTTTTAAGTGGTGCAACTTCTACACCTCTTAAAGTACCACAATCTTCACTATTTACAATAACGTCTTGAGATACATCTACTAAACGACGAGTTAAGTAACCTGCATCGGCTGTTTTAAGTGCGGTATCGGCAAGACCTTTACGAGCACCGTGAGTAGAGATAAAGTATTCTAAAATTGAAAGTCCTTCTTTAAAGTTAGAAAGAATTGGGTTTTCAATAATCTCTCCACCACCAGCGTTAGATTTTTTAGGCTTAGCCATTAATCCACGCATACCGGTTAACTGACGAATTTGCTCTTTAGATCCACGAGCTCCAGAATCAAGCATCATATATACAGAGTTAAACCCTTGTTGGTCTTCTCTAATACGTTTCATAGATAATTCTGTTAACTCGGCATTGGTAGATGTCCACTCATCAATTACTTGATTATAACGTTCGTTATTTGTAATTAATCCCATGTTATAGTTACCTGTAATAACATCTACTTTTTTGTTTGCAGCATCAATCATTTCTTGCTTTTCAGCAGGAATAATGATATCTCCTAAACTAAAAGATAAACCTCCTCTAAAAGCAAAGTTGTATCCTAAAGTTTTTATTTCATCTAAGAACTGAGCTGTTTCTGGTACACTAGTAACTTTTAAGATATTACCAATGATATCTCTTAAAGCTTTCTTTGTTAATACCGTGTTTATATAACCTGCAGCAGCTGGTACTTTTTCATTAAAAAGTACACGACCAACTGTAGTTTCAATAATTTGTGGTACTAACTCTCCAGCTTCATTAAAATCGATTGCTCTAACTTTAATTCCTGCGTTTAAGTCAACACGCTTTTCATTATAAGCAATAGTTACTTCTTCTGCTGAATAAAAAGTTAAACCTTCTCCTTTTATTTGAACTTCTGGAGTAGATTTACGCTCTTTAGTCATATAATATAAACCAAGAACCATATCCTGAGATGGTACAGTAACTGGCGAACCGTTTGCAGGGTTTAAGATATTATGAGACGCTAACATAAGTAATTGCGCTTCAAGAATAGCTTCTGGACCTAACGGTAAGTGAACCGCCATTTGATCACCATCAAAATCGGCATTAAATGCAGTACACACTAATGGGTGTAATTGTATAGCTTTACCTTCTATTAATTTAGGCTGGAAAGCTTGAATACCAAGTCTGTGAAGCGTAGGAGCACGGTTTAAAAGTACTGGATGTCCTTTTAAAACATTTTCTAAAATATCCCAAACTACTGGTTCTTTTTTATCTATAATTTTCTTTGCAGATTTTACGGTCTTTACAATTCCTCTCTCAATTAATTTTCTAATTACGAAAGGCTTGTATAACTCTGCTGCCATATTTTTAGGTAGACCACACTCAAATAATTTTAATTCTGGTCCTACAACAATTACAGAACGTGCTGAGTAATCTACACGCTTACCAAGTAAGTTTTGACGGAAACGTCCTTGCTTACCTTTTAAAGAATCTGATAAAGATTTTAATGGTCTGTTAGAATCTGTTTTTACAGCAGAAGATTTACGTGTGTTATCAAATAATGAATCTACAGATTCTTGTAACATACGCTTCTCATTACGTAAAATTACTTCAGGAGCTTTAATTTCTACTAATCGCTTTAAACGGTTGTTACGTATAATTACACGACGGTATAAATCATTTAAATCTGAAGTAGCAAAACGTCCACCATCTAATGGCACTAATGGTCTTAATTCTGGTGGAATTACTGGTACCACCTTCATTATCATCCATTCTGGACGGTTTTCTCTATTTTCATTAGATTCACGTAAAGCTTCAACTACTTGTAAACGTTTTAAAGCTTCTGTTTTACGTTGTTTAGAAGTTTCATTATTTGCTTTATGTCTTAACTCATAAGATAAAGCATCTAAGTCTATTCTTGATAATAATTCTATTAAACACTCTGCTCCCATTTTAGCTATAAACTTATTTGGGTCTGTGTCTTCTAAATAGTTATTATCTTGAGGAAGTGTTTCTAAAATATTTAAATACTCTTCTTCTGTTAAGAAGTCCATTTTTTGTAATGGTTCTCCTTCTTCATTTTTAGCATTACCTGGTTGAATTACTACGTAACGTTCGTAGTAAATAATCATGTCTAATTTTTTAGATGGTAATCCTAATAAATATCCTATTTTATTAGGTAAAGAACGGAAGTACCAAATATGAGCTACTGGTACTACTAAATTAATGTGCCCTACACGGTCACGACGTACTTTCTTTTCTGTTACTTCTACACCACATCGGTCACATACAATACCTTTGTAACGAATACGTTTATATTTACCACAAGCACACTCGTAATCCTTTACAGGACCAAAAATACGCTCGCAAAATAAACCATCTCTTTCTGGTTTATGAGTACGATAATTGATAGTTTCTGGTTTTAAAACTTCACCTCTAGACTCTGCTAAAATAGACTCTGGTGATGCTAAACCAATTGAGATTTTATTAAATCTCTTTACTGTATTCTTATCTTGTTTTCTAGCCATAATTTCTTATAGTATTCAGTCTCCAGCTTTCAGTATGTAGATAAACTACATACTGATTACTGACTACTATTTTTTTATTCTTCTAATCTAATGTCTAACCCTAAACCTTTTAATTCGTGCATTAATACGTTAAAAGATTCTGGTAATCCTGGTTCTGGCATAGCTTCTCCTTTTACGATTGCCTCGTAAGTTTTAGCTCTTCCGACCACGTCATCAGATTTTACTGTCAAGATTTCTCTAAGTGTACTAGATGCACCATATGCCTCTAGTGCCCAAACTTCCATCTCTCCAAAACGCTGACCTCCAAATTGTGCTTTACCACCTAATGGTTGTTGTGTAATTAAAGAGTAAGGTCCGATAGAACGTGCGTGCATCTTATCATCAACCATATGACCAAGTTTAAGCATGTAAATAACACCTACTGTAGCCGGTTGATCAAAACGATCACCTGTTCCTCCGTCATATAGATATGTATGTCCAAATCTTGGGATACCTGCTTCGTCTGTTAGCTCATTAATTTGATCTAATGTAGCACCGTCAAAGATTGGTGTAGCAAACTTTTTACCTAAATCTTGCCCAGCCCAACCAAGTACTGTTTCATAAA
Source organism: Mesoflavibacter zeaxanthinifaciens DSM 18436 (assembly GCF_000422365.1). Classification (GTDB taxonomy): domain Bacteria; phylum Bacteroidota; class Bacteroidia; order Flavobacteriales; family Flavobacteriaceae; genus Mesoflavibacter; species Mesoflavibacter zeaxanthinifaciens. The sequence goes on along the minus strand of NZ_AULQ01000009.1, from coordinate 144,825 downwards.
TCTGACCAATGTTCATACGAGAAGGTACACCTAATGGGTTAAGAACGATATCAACAGGTGTTCCATCTTCTAAGAAAGGCATATCTTCTTGACGTACAATACGTGCAACAATACCTTTGTTACCATGTCGTCCTGCCATCTTATCTCCTACTTTTAGTTTACGTTTTTTAGCAATGTAAACTTTTGCAAGTTTGATAATTCCTGATGGAAGTTCATCTCCAACAGAGATAGTAAACTTCTCTCTTCTTAACGCACCTTGTAAATCATTCTCCTTAATCTTGTAGTTATGGATTAAGTCTGCAACTAATTTATTAGTATGCTCATCTGTTGTCCATGTACCACTTGTTAAGTGAGTATAGTCATCAACAGCATTTAACATTTTAAGAGTAAACTTTTTACCTTTAGGTAAAACTTCTTCTCCTAAATCATTGTATATACCTTGAGATGTTTTTCCTCCAACAATTGTAAAAAGTTTATCAACTAGAACAGATTGTAACTCATCAAATTTAGTAGCATATAACGTTTCTAATTTTGCTATATCTTCTTTGTCTTGAGCTCTTTTACGTTTATCTTTAATAGCTCTAGAGAACAACTTCTTATTAATTACAACACCGTGTAATGAAGGTGATGCTTTTAGAGAAGCATCTTTTACATCTCCAGCTTTATCACCAAAAATAGCACGTAAAAGTTTTTCTTCTGGAGTTGGATCAGATTCACCCTTAGGAGTGATTTTTCCAATTAAAATATCTCCAGGTTTAACTTCTGCTCCAACTCGGATCATACCATTTTCATCTAAGTCTTTAGTAGCCTCTTCTGAAACGTTTGGTATATCATTAGTTAACTCTTCATTACCTAGTTTTGTATCTCTTACTTCTAAAGAATATTCATCAATATGTATAGATGTAAATATATCTTCACGAACTACTTTTTCAGAAATCACAATCGCATCCTCAAAGTTATACCCTTTCCATGGCATGAAGGCAACTTTCATGTTTCTACCTAAAGCTAATTCTCCTTTTTCAGTTGCATAACCTTCACTTAGTACTTGACCTTTAACAACTTTATCTCCCTTTCTTACGATTGGTTTTAGGTTGATTGAAGTACCTTGGTTAGTCTTTCTAAACTTGATTAAAGGGTAAGATTTAACATCACTATCAAAACTTACTTTAGCTTCGTCTTCTGTACGTTCGTATTTAATTACGATTTCATTAGCGTCTACATATTCTACAACACCATTTCCTTCTGCATTAATTAATACACGAGAGTCTGATGCTACTTGCTTTTCAAGACCTGTACCTACGATAGGAGATTGTGGTCTTAATAATGGTACTGCTTGACGCATCATGTTTGATCCCATTAATGCACGGTTGGCATCATCGTGCTCTAAGAATGGAATTAAAGATGCTGAAATTGAAGAAATCTGGTTAGGCGCCACATCTGTATAATGGATTTCTTTTGGATCCATTACTGGGAAATCTCCTTCCATACGAGCAATTACTTTGTCGTGAAGGATTTTACCATTGTCATCAACTTTTACAGTTGCTTGAGCGATTAATTTTTCTTCTTCTTCTTCTGCACTTAAATATATTGGATCTCCTTTAATATCTACTACTCCGTCTTCAACTTTTCTGTATGGCGTTTCAATGAATCCCATAGAATTCACCTTTGCATATACAGAAAGTGATGAAATTAATCCAATGTTTGGACCTTCAGGAGTTTCAATAGGACAAAGTCTTCCGTAATGTGTGTAGTGAACGTCACGTACCTCGAAACCTGCTCTCTCTCGAGATAAACCACCTGGTCCTAAAGCAGATAAACGACGTTTGTGAGTAATCTCTGCTAATGGGTTTGTTTGATCCATAAACTGAGATAACTGGTTTGTACCAAAGAATGAATTAATTACTGAAGATAACGTCTTAGCATTAATTAAGTCTATTGGTGTAAACACTTCGTTATCACGTACATTCATACGCTCACGAATGGTACGAGCCATACGTGCTAAACCAACACCAAACTGAGATGATAATTGCTCTCCTACTGTACGTACACGACGATTTGATAAGTGATCAATATCATCAATCTCTGCTTTAGAGTTGATTAACTCAATTAAATATTTAATAATGGTAATGATATCTTCTTTAGTAAGAACTTGTTTGTCCATACCAATATCAAGACCTAATTTTTTGTTCATTCTATAACGACCTACTTCACCTAAAGAGTAACGTTGGTCAGAGAAGAATAATTTGTCAATAATACCACGTGCAGTTTCCTCATCTGGCGGTTCTGCATTACGTAATTGACGGTAAATATGTTCAACAGCTTCTTTTTCAGAATTTGTTGGATCTTTTTGAAGTGTATTATGAATAATAGCGTAATCTCCTTGTTGAGATGTTTCTTTATGTAAAAGAATGGTTTTTACTCCAACTTCAAGGATTTCTTCTATATTATCTTTATCTAATTCTGTATCACGATCTAAAACAATTTCGTTACGCTCAATAGAAACAACTTCTCCTGTATCTTCATCAACGAAATCTTCGTGCCATGTATTAAGTACACGTGCTGCTAACTTACGTCCTAAAACTTTTTTAAGTCCAGATTTAGAAACTTTAACTTCTTCTGCAAGATCAAAAATTTCTAATATATCTTTATCACGCTCAAAACCGATTGCTCTAAAAAGAGTAGTTACAGGTAACTTTTTCTTTCTATCGATGTACGCATACATTACTTGGTTAATATCTGTTGCAAATTCAATCCAAGAACCTTTGAAAGGTATAACTCTTGCTGAATATAATTTTGTTCCATTGGCATGGAAAGATTGACCAAAGAACACACCTGGCGATCTGTGTAATTGAGATACTACTACACGTTCTGCTCCGTTGATAACAAATGTACCACTAGGAGTCATGTAAGGTATTGTTCCTAAATACACATCTTGAACTATGGTTTCAAAATCTTCATGTTCAGGATCTGTACAATATAACTTTAACCTTGCTTTTAAAGGAACGCTATAAGTTAATCCTCTTTCTATACACTCTTCAATAGTGTATCTTGGTGGATCTATAAAGTAATCTAAAAATTCTAAAACAAATTGATTACGTGTGTCTGTAATTGGAAAGTTTTCTAGGAAGGTGTTATATAAACCTTCATCACCTCTTTCTTCAGATTTAGTTTCTAACTGGAAAAAATCCTGAAAGGATTTAATCTGAATATCCATAAAGTCTGGGTATTCAGTTCTATTTATAATAGAAGAGAAATTTAATCTTTCAGCTTGTGTTACTAACATCAATGGACGAAATTTTGATTAAAAAAAAATGTTTGTATATAGTTAATCACTATATACGACAAATGGTTTAGGTCTAAGAGACAACTCTCCAGACCTAAACCTTTGTAAAATTTAAGTGTTAAGCTTACTTAAGCTCAACCTCTGCTCCTGCTTCTTCTAATGAAGATTTTAAGCCTTCAGCTTCGTCTTTAGAAACTCCTTCTTTGATGTTACTTGGTGCACCATCAACTAATTCTTTAGCTTCTTTTAATCCTAAACCAGTTAATTCTTTAACTAATTTAACAACTGCAAGCTTAGATGCTCCAGCTGCTTTAAGAACTACGTCGAATTCTGTTTTTTCTTCAGCAGCTTCTGCTCCACCAGCAGCAGCGCCACCAGCAACAGCTACTGCAGCAGCAGCAGGCTCTATACCGTATTCATCTTTTAAAATAGTAGCTAACTCGTTTACTTCTTTAACTGTTAAGTTAACTAATTGTTCTGCGAAATCTTTTAAATCTGCCATTTTTCTATCGTTTTAATAATTTTTTAATTTAATATATAATTGTAAAAGTGCGTACTCTTTTAACCTTCTCTTTCTGATAAGGTCTTAACTAAACCAGATAATGTGTTTCCACCAGATTTAAGAGCTGAAATAACATTTTTCGCTGGAGACTGTAATAATCCTACGATATCTCCTATTAATTCTTCTCTTGACTTGATGTCTACTAATGTATCTAATTGGTCATCTCCTACATAGATAGCTTCTTCAATAAAAGCACCTTTTAATAAAGGCTTTTCAGACTTCTTTCTGAAGGCTTTTATTACCTTAGCTGGAGCATTTCCTGTTTCAGAATACATTACTGAAGTATTTCCTTTTAAAGTTGTTGGTAAGTCTCCAAAATCTTTATCTGAAGCTTCCATTGCTTTTTCAAGTAATGTATTTTTTACTACTGCTAACTTTACGTTTGCTTTAAAACAAGCACGACGTAAGTCCGAAGTAGCACCTGCATTTAATCCAGAAATATCTGCAATATAGATATTAGCGTTATCGGCTAATTGTGCAGTTAAGTCTTGAATTACTTGTGATTTTTCTTCTCTTGTCATAATAAAAGTTTTTAACTACTTAACCTATTTTAGTATCTATTGCAATACTTGGGCTCATAGTACTTGACATGTAAATACTTTTTACATAAGTACCTTTAGCTGCAGTTGGCTTAAGTTTAATTAATGTTGTTAATAATTCGTTTGCATTACCTGCAATTTTATCTGCACTAAATGATGCTTTACCTATTGATGCATGAACAATACCAGTTTTATCAACTCTAAAGTCTATCTTACCAGCTTTAACTTCTGTTACAGCCTTAGCTATATCCATAGTTACTGTTCCTGTTTTTGGGTTAGGCATTAATCCTCTTGGTCCTAATACACGACCTAAAGGTCCTAATTTACCCATAACGCTAGGCATTGTAATAATTACGTCTACGTCTGTCCAACCACTTTTGATTTTATCAAGGTATTCATCTAAACCTACGTAATCCGCACCTGCTTCTTTAGCTTCTTCTTCTTTGTCTGGTGTAACTAATGCTAATACTTTAACATCTTTACCTGTTCCGTGAGGAAGAGATACAACACCTCTAACCATTTGATTAGCTTTTCTAGGGTCTACTCCTAATCTTACAGCTAAATCTACAGAAGCATCAAACTTAGTGTTTGTTATTTCTTTTACTAAAGCAGAAGCTTCTTCTAAAGAATATAATCTATCCTTTTCTATTTTTGCTTGAGCTTCTTTTTGTTTTCTTGTTAATCTTGCCATTTTCTTAAAATCTTTTTAGGTTAATTTGGTGCGTCTCCACCTTTAACAGTTATACCCATAGATCTTGCAGTACCAGCAATCATTTTCATTGCAGAATCTAATGTAAACGCATTTAAATCTTGCATTTTATCTTCTGCAATAGTTCTGATTTGATCCCAAGAAACTTTTGCTACTTTTCTTACATGAGGTTCTCCTGAACCTTTTTTTACTTTGGCCGCTTCTAATAATTGAACTGCTGCAGGTGGTGTTTTGATTACAAAGTCAAATGACTTGTCTTTGTAAACGGAAATCACCACTGGTAATACTTTACCAGCTTTGTCTTGTGTTCTTGCATTAAACTGCTTACAGAACTCCATGATATTAACTCCAGCAGCACCTAAAGCGGGTCCAACCGGCGGCGATGGGTTCGCTGCGCCTCCCCTTACTTGTAGTTTAACTACTTTTCCTAATTCTTTTGCCATTTTGAATAATTTAGTTTCATACTCACTTTTTGGAAGCAATGAGTACTTTCCTTAGTGTAACAATTATTATATTTTTTCAACTTGCATGTAGCTTAACTCTAATGGTGTTTTTCTTCCAAATATTTTCACCATTACTTCAAGCTTACGCTTTTCTTCGTTAATTTTTTCTATAGTACCATCAAAACCATTAAATGGTCCATCAATTACTTTTACTGTCTCTCCTACTACATAAGGTATAGCTACATTTACATCTGTATCAACAGTTAATTCATCAACTTTACCTAACATTCGGTTTACTTCAGATTGCCTTAATGGTAATGGGTCACCTCCTTTAGTAGCTCCTAAAAAACCAATTACATTTGTAACGGATTTAATAATATGAGGTACTTCACCAGAAAGATTAGCTTTAATCATAATGTAACCGCTGAAATAAACTTTTTCTTTATTTATTTTTTTTCCGTTACGTATCTGAACTACCTTTTCTGTAGGCACTAATACTTGTTCAACATAATCTTGTAGTCCTAGTCTCGCAATTTCGTTTTCAATATAAGTTTTAACCTTATTTTCTTGTCCACTAACTGCTCTTACAACATACCATTTTTTTTCTCCAACTTCAGCCATTATATCTTATCCGTTTATTAGATTAAAGTATAAACTTATTACTTTACTAAAAACCGTATCTACTCCCCAAATAGCTAGTGAAAAGATGATTGAAAAAACAGCCACTAGAATAGTTAAACTTTGAGCTTCTGCCCATGGTGTCCAACTGACATTATTCTTTAGTTCTGTAAATGATTCTTTTATGTAATTTACCACTCCAGCCATAATTTTATTTGTTTATGTCTCTTCTTAAAAGAGTAGACATTTTAATTTTTAAGCTCAAATAAAACCTTAAAAGATTCTATTCATTTTGCACGGGTTGAGAGACTCGAACTCCCGACACCTGGTTTTGGAGACCAGTGCTCTACCAACTGAGCTAAACCCGTTAATATAAATCAAGGCGCTTCGAGAAACGAAGCACCTTAATTTTATTTTAGTAGACTAAAACTTAGTCTAAAATTTCAGTTACCTGACCAGCACCAACTGTTCTACCTCCTTCACGGATAGCAAAACGTAAACCTACGTTCATTGCAATTGGCTGAATTAACTCAACAGTGATAGTTAAGTTATCTCCTGGCATTACCATCTCTACTCCATCAGGAAGAGAAATTGTTCCTGTCACGTCAGTTGTACGTACATAGAATTGAGGACGATAGTTATTATGGAATGGAGTGTGACGTCCACCTTCTTCTTTCTTAAGGATATAAACCTCAGCTTTAAATTTAGCGTGTGGCGTTACAGATCCAGGCTTAGTGATTACCATACCTCTAGAGATTTGTGTTTTTTCAATACCTCTTAATAAGATACCTGCATTATCACCAGCTTCACCTCTATCTAATATTTGACGGAACATTTCGATACCTGTAATAGTAGAAGTTAATTTTTCAGCACCCATACCAATAATTTCTACAGGATCTCCTGTTTGAGCAACACCTGTCTCAATACGACCAGTTGCTACTGTACCACGACCCGTAATAGAGAATACATCCTCGATTGGCATTAAGAAAGGCTTATCCATATCACGAACAGGCTCTTCAATCCACTCATCTACTGCATTCATTAATTCCATTACAGTATCAACCCACTTTTGCTCACCATTAAGTGCACCTAAAGCAGAACCAGAAATTACAGGTCCATTATCTCCATCATACTCATAGAAAGATAATAACTCTCTAACTTCCATATCAACTAACTCTAAAAGCTCAGCATCATCCACCATATCTACTTTGTTTAAGAAAACAACGATACGAGGAATACCAACCTGACGACCTAATAAGATATGCTCACGAGTTTGTGGCATAGGACCATCTGTTGCAGCAACCACTAAGATAGCACCATCCATTTGCGCAGCACCAGTTACCATGTTTTTTACGTAATCGGCGTGACCTGGACAGTCAACGTGTGCGTAGTGACGCTTTTCTGTTTGATATTCTACGTGAGAAGTATTAATTGTAATACCTCTTTCTTTTTCTTCTGGAGCGTTATCGATAGTATCGAAATCTCTTGATTCTGATAAACCTGCATCAGCTAATACTTTAGTAATAGCAGCAGTTAAAGTTGTTTTACCGTGATCTACGTGTCCAATAGTACCAATATTTAAGTGTGGTTTTGAACGATCAAAAGTTGCCTTTGCCATGTTTTAATAATTTAATCTTAGTTATATAATAATATTAGTGTATTCTAATTTTCTGTTTAAATATAGAGCCAATGACGGGATTTGAACCCGTGACCTCTTCCTTACCAAGGAAACGCTCTACCCCTGAGCTACACCGGCTTAAATATTAGAGCGGGAGACCGGGTTCGAACCGGCGACATTCAGCTTGGAAGGCTGACGCTCTACCAACTGAGCTACTCCCGCAATTATTTAAAATCCTTAATCAAGTTTAAAAAAGTGGGGAGAGCAGGATTCGAACCTGCGAAGACATAGTCAGCAGATTTACAGTCTGCCCTCGTTGGCCGCTTGAGTATCTCCCCAATTTAAACTTTTCACTCTTTGTATGAACGTAAAAACTTTTATTAAGTTTTCTATCTAAACGAGCCGATGGAGGGACTCGAACCCACGACCTGCTGATTACAAATCAGCTGCTCTAGCCAGCTGAGCTACATCGGCTTTTTAACTTTTTTCACACTACAAAAAAAGCCCGCTATTTCTAACGGACTGCAAATGTATATATTTATTTTTTTATTCAAAACATTTTTTGAGAAATATTTTAAAAATGTGCTCTTAATTTTTCTTTTCGCTTTTGAAGTTGTCTTTTTAAAGAAGAAATTGCTGTATCTACTCCTTCTTCAAATGTTTTACATTGTTTTTTTACCACTAAACTATCTCCTGGTATATTTATTTTGGCTTCAAATATTTTATTTGATTTATTATTTGTGTTTTCAACTTTTAAATAGACATCTGTCTGTATGACTTTGTCATAAAATTGTTCTAGCTTATTCATTCTTCTTTGAATAAATTCTAATAATTGTGGTTTTGCGTTAAAGTTAACTGCTTGTGTGTTTACCTCCATGAGAATTAATTTTTGGTTAAACAATTAGTCCTTTTTACTTCTTGGATGTGCTTTTGCGTAAACTTTTTTTAGCTCTGCAATACTATTATGTGTATATACCTGTGTTGCTGCTAATGACGAATGCCCTAAAAGTTCTTTTACCGCATTAAGCTCTGCTCCTTGATTTAAAAGGTGCGTTGCAAATGAATGCCTGAGTATATGTGGACTTTTTTTTACTTTGCTTGAAGCTAGACTAAAGTACTCATTGATTATTCTATAAACAAGTGTTTCGTATAATTTAACACCTTTAACTGTTAATAGTAAGTAATCTTCATCTTCTATCTTCTCTAAAGACTTTCGTTTTTCTAAATACGTTTTTATTCTATCTACAAGCATATTTAATAACGGAATGACACGCTCCTTATTTCTTTTACCAAGTATTTTAACAGTTTTACTCTCTAAGTCTATGTTTTTTACCTTGATATTAATAAGTTCTATCCTTCTTATTCCTGTTGAGTAAAAAAGTTCGATAATAAGCTTGTTTCTTACTCCTTCAAAACTATCTGCGTGACTTATTTTATTTAACACAGAATTTATTTCTTCTTCAGAGAAAGGCACTTGCACTTTTTTACTAGTTTTTAAGGCTTTGTGTTTAGCTAATGGATTAGTTTTAATGTATTCTGTTTTTATTAAAAATTTGAAAAAACTATTTAAGGATGAAATTTTTCGGTTAATACTTCTGTTAGAAATATTTTGATTGACCATTTGTATAATCCATGATCTTATTTGAGCGTAGTTAACTTCTTTTAGGTTTTCATTTTTATATTCTTCTTTTAAAAAATCTAGAAACGATTGTATGTCTTTACCATAAGCTTTTATGGTAAGCTCTGAGTAGTTTTTTTCGAGTAGTAAATAATCTAGAAATGATTGTAATAACATACGCTTGAGGATGAAATATAAATATACACTTTTAATTTTTGAACATAAAAAAATCCCACTTTATTTAAGTGGGATTTAATTTTTTTAACTTAGAAAATTAGATTGACTCTTGATCTCTTAGTCTTTGAATATATTGTGCTTTTTGAACTTGTGCTCTTTTAACAACTGAAGGCTTTTCGAATTGTTTACGCTCGTATAAAGCTTTACGCGCTCCTGTTCTGTCAAACTTACGCTTGTAACGTTTTAAAGCTCTTTCTATATTCTCTCCGTCTTTTAATGGAATTATTAACATAGTGTCTTAACCTCCTCTCTTTTAAAATTTTGGTGTGCAAATATAGAAAGTATTTTAAATATTTCAACTTTAATTAAAAAATATTTTAATTGCCTTAATTGTTGTCTTTTAATTTTTATTATAAAGTGAAGATCTTTTAGTTAAATCCTTGATAAGCTGCTCATCTTCTTCACTTTCTAATAAGGTATTGTAATTATCCCAAAATGATTTATGATAAGGTTTTTTTGCAAAAATATCTGGATCCCAATTTGATGTATTTACTTGCGATAGTTTTTCTTCGTCTAAAATTATTTCGGTAAATAATATTTCTTGCACTGTGTAATAAAAACGTTCTTCTTTGTTGTAACGTTCTTGCTCTTCTTCAGTTAAATTTTGATCATTCTTTAAACCTACGTTAACCAGTTTTGGTGTTTCGTAATAAATGTAGTTTGGATACATCTTGTCTTGATATTCCATATAACTAATCACTAATTTATGGTTGGTCTGTGTATCAAATAATCTTTTACTTCGTGTTTTTTGAGCTGGAGATGCTGCTACTAAATCGTATTCTATCTTTTTTATTGCAAAATTATCCCAGTAGATGTATATCCATCCTTTGGCATTGTAACCTTCGTTAAAAATACCTTCGGTATCTAAACCAACATACTCTCTTGATTTATCTATTTGTATTTTATAAATCTTACGTTCGTTATCTACTAATATGGTATCTAATCTAAATTTGTGCGTAGATAGTACATCTTCTCCAAATAAGGCGTCTGGACTTTTTGAATTTCTTACTAAATTCAACTTACCTTTAAATAGACCTTCTAGCCCGTTTACTCTGGTATCATTCCATTTAATTGCTTTAACAAGAGAAGACGTTTTTATAGTGTCTCTTCTTAAGTTTTTAGGTTTTAAATTAACGTTTGCATTATACTTTAGATATGTTGAGTAAGCAAAAAGACTATCTACATCTCTTAAGTCGTAGCTTTTTCTTACTTCGTCTACGTTTATTTTAAGATTATCCGTTTCACCATTAACGTACGTTGTATCGTCATAAACAGTAATCGCACTTTCGATTAGCCATTTAAATTGTTTTTTATTTCGCTCTTTATGTCTTAAGAATCCTTTTTGAAGATAAGCTTGTGATGGAAAATTTCTATCTAAACGCTCTAAAGCACGAAGCACAATACTGTCACCTGTTTTTGGTCTTGGTGTTGCATTTAAAACTACTTCTTCTAAAGTTGCGACATCTTCTTCAAGAAAAACTTCAAATGAATTATCAAACTCCTCTACAGGCACTTTATAACTTTTAAAACCTATTGAAGAGATTACCAAAGTATCTTTAGCCATTTCTTCTGGCACTAAAAGCACAAATTTACCATCTGCATTAGTTACTGTACCAATAGTTGTATTTTGAACATAAACACTTGCATTTTCTATAGGTAACAAGTTTACAAAGTCTACTACTTTGTTTTTAAGCTCGTGCTGAGAAAAAGCTGAAACACTTATTAAAAATAAAAATAATTTAAAACTATTTTTTAAGTAAGATAATTTCATATGATAGGCTATTTTTACTTTGTAGCTGGTTTATAGTCTTTACCGTCTATAACCATTTTAGCTATTATTTCTCTTAATATTTCAGACGTTCCACCTCCAATTGGTCCTAAACGACTATCACGGAACAATCTTGCTAAAGGATATTCTTCCATATAACCATAACCACCTAAAAACTGTAAACAATCATAAATAGCATCGTCTGCAACTTTAGTGGATTTTAATTTAGACATTGTTGCTTCTTTAACTACATATTCTCCTTTATCTAATCTAAAAGCAATATTGTAATTAAACGTCTTACATAATTCTAATTCTGTATAATGATCCGCAATTTTATGTCTTAATGCTTGAAATCTATCTATTGTCTTACCAAATGCTTCACGGTTTGACATGTATTCTAACGTATACTCTAAAGCATACTGTGTTCTTGCATGTGCATTTACACCCATAATTAAACGCTCTAATGCAAAGTGCTGCATAATGTATGGGAAGCCTTTATTTTCTTCACCCATTAAATTTGATGCAGGAATGGTTACATTATCAAACGCAATCTCTCCAGTATCTGATGCTCTCCAACCTAATTTATCTAACTTGGTAGCAGATACACCTGGTGTATCTCTGTCTATTAAAAATATGCTAATACCTTTATTACCTAATTCAGGATTTGTTTTTGCCGCAACAATCAAATAATCACTGTAAATTCCATTAGTAATAAAGGTTTTAGAACCGTTAATAACATAATTATCTCCTTTTTTTATAGCTGTTGTTCTCATTCCTGCTACATCACTTCCGCCAAAAGGTTCTGTAATACATAAACAACCAATCATATCTCCAGCAATACTTCCAGATAGATATTTTTCTTTAATTGCTTCGCTTCCTTCTGCATTAAGGTGTGTCATAGCTAGGTAAGCGTGCGCCCAAATAGCTGCTGCAAAGCCTGCTGAGTTTATACGTTGTAACTCTTCTAAAAGGATAATCATATAGAAAATATCTAAATCTAATCCGCCGTACTTTTCAGGATAACTAATCCCTAAAAAGCCCATTTCGCCAAATTTATTCCAGATAAATCGCTCTATAGTTCCTGTTTTTTCCCATTTTTCGATATGTGGAACAACTTCTTTTTGTAAAAAATCGCGTAAACTGTTTCTAAATAATTGATGCTCTTCAGTGAAGTACATACTCTCCATAGCTTGTTAGTTTTTTTAATTGAGCTGTAAAGATAACTTAATTATATCAAATTTTTTAAGCGGAAAACCTTTAACTTTTTTCAAATCTTCTAAGCTAGAAAAACCATCGCGCAATGTTCTTTGTTCTATAATATTGTAAGCCACTTCGTAATCAATATATTTAATCGTCACTAACTGATCTCTTGTTGCTTTGTTGAGAGAAATTTTATTTATTTTTCTTGGAGTTTTAACCTCAAAATCAAGCTTGATATTTTCTATAACTTCTGTCGAAAAACCATAAACTTCTGTAAGCTCTATCAAATCATAAAACCCATTTATTTTAGTTCTGTACTTTATTATTCTTGCAGAAAGTGCTTCTCCAACACCATAAACTTTTTGAAGCTGACTTGCGGTTGCTATGTTAATGTCTATTTTTTGCTCTGAAGTTTTTTCTTTCGCTTTCGCGGAAAAGTTTTGCGTATATTTTTTTGGTTTTGGATTAGTGACCCAATCTGGAAATTTAAAATAGGGAGAAATTTGATTTAATAAAGAATCTGAAACTTTAGTTACTTTTTGAAATTGTGTTGTGGTATTAATCCATTGATCCTGTTTCCTAAACTCTAAAAGCCTATTAATTTCATCTTGAGACATTCCTAAAGTGTAACCTTTATAATCAGTTATAAAATTTGGATTAAAAGGATAAATTTTAGGTTTACGGTTTTCAACTTCAACCTGTTTTAATGAGTCAATTTGATTGATAAAAGCAATTAACTCCTTATTGTTTTGTGTAGAAACAACTTCAGTTTTAAAGACATATTCAGAACCAAAATGAATAAACAACTGAATAATTATAATAAGAAGTAACAATAAAAAAATCCCATTTCGTTGTTGATTAGAAAACGTGAAATGGGATTTGATATTCATTTTAATATATTTTTTTACATTTCGTCTACCAAGTCTGTTGCTCCATCTTCTAAAGCGTCTTCCTTTTTATTGATAGCATTCATGTATTTTTTAAGTTCTTTTCTAATTAATGGTGATAGCATAACTACACCAATAATATTTGGTACTACCATTGCAAAAATCATTGCATCAGAAAAGTCTATTACTGCTCCTAAACTTATAGATGCACCTACAACTACAAAGAATAAAAATAAGATTTTATAGATTAAATCTGTTACTTTTCCTTTTCCAAAAAGATAAGCCCAACCTTGCATACCATAATAAGACCAAGAAATCATCGTACTAAAGGCAAATAAAATTACCGCAATTGTAAGTACAATCGAGAAGTGAGGAATTACCGTATCAAATGCTGTTGCTGTAATCTCTACACCTTCTTTTACCTCTACACCATATTGCATAAATGTACCACTAATAGCAGAAGAATCGCCTCCAAAGTTTGTAATGATAATTACTAAAGCTGTCATTGTACAAATTACTACTGTATCTACAAAAGGTTCTAATAAAGCAACGATACCTTCACTTGCAGGATATTTTGTACGTACAGCCGAGTGTGCAATTGCTGCAGAACCAACTCCAGCTTCATTAGAAAATGCACCACGACGTACACCTTGTATCATAACACCAATTAAACCACCTGCTATTCCTAATCCAGAAAATGCACCTTCAAAGATTAAAGCAAAAGCATCATCTATTAAAGTGAAGTTGGCAAATAAAATTATTAATGCTGCTAACACATAAATACCAGCCATAAATGGTACAACTTTTTCTGTAACAGAGGCAATACGTTTAATTCCTCCAATAATAACAACTGCCACTAATGCAGCCATTACTATACCAAAGTACATACCTGCATTATCACCAGTTAAACCAAATAATTTTGTAAACTGTGCTGCTGCTTGGTTAGCCTGAAACATATTACCGCCTCCAAAAGATCCACCGATAACAAAAATTGCAAAAATTGCTGCTAATACTTTACCAACTCCTCCAGCTCCTTTTTCTTTTAAACCTTTAGATAAATAATACATTGGTCCACCGTAAACAGTTCCGTCTTCTCCTACGTCTCTATACTTTACACCTAATGTACATTCTGCAAATTTTGAAGCCATCCCTAAAAGACCTGCCACAATCATCCAAAACGTTGCTCCTGGTCCACCTATAGATAAGGCTACTGCTACACCTGCAATATTACCTAATCCTACTGTAGCAGACAATGCTGCTGTTAATGCTTGGAAGTGAGATACTTCTCCATCTGCCCCATCATCTTTTATTGTTTCAAAAACATTTCCTCCTGGTGTTTGATCCCCGTAAAGCTTATCAACTCCATGTTTTTCGATGTCTTCGTATTTACCTTGAACAACTTTTACTGCTGTTTTAAACCCAGTAATATTGATAAATTTGAAATATATAGTAAAGAATAATGCTCCTCCAACTAGCACAAATAAAACCCACGGAATTTGAATATCATCTGTAAAAGGTATTTCTGCAAATATGCCTTCTACAAACCAGCCTGTATATTTTTTAAATACAGCGTCAAATTTTTCTGCAGTACTATCTTGTGCAAATGTGATTATTGGTATAATCAAAGTAAAAATTGAAAGAAGATATTTCTTCATAATTATTTTAAATTGTTAGTTATAAGTTTAGTTAAAGTTAGCAATATGCAAAAAAATGATGAATTTTTAAAACATATGCTGTTAAATCAGTAGTTAATCTAGCTTGTATAGTGTGTTTAATTTGTTGATTTGTTCTGGTCTTCCTAGTACTATTATTTTTGAGTTTGGCATTAACTTTTGGTCTGCTTCTGGGTTAACAATATACTCTCCATGCTCACCTTTGTAACCTATTACTGTACAACCTGTTTTGTGACGCAGATCTAAATCTTTTATTGTTCTTGCTTGTTTTGATACATCATAAAGCTTTTCTGCTTTAATTTCTTCTATATTGATGTTTGTTTCTCCAACAATAGCAAGATTATCTATAAACTCTATTAAATCTGGTACCACAACTAAAGACGCCATATGGTCTCCTCCTATTCTGTCTGGTAAGATTACATTGTTAGCTCCTGCCAATTTTAATTTTTCATAAGATGTTTCTTGAGATGCACGAC
Source organism: Mesoflavibacter zeaxanthinifaciens DSM 18436 (assembly GCF_000422365.1). GTDB lineage: Bacteria > Bacteroidota > Bacteroidia > Flavobacteriales > Flavobacteriaceae > Mesoflavibacter > Mesoflavibacter zeaxanthinifaciens. The sequence continues at coordinate 129,194 of NZ_AULQ01000009.1, read as the reverse complement.
TAATTATATGTAAGTCTTTTTTTATTTGTCTAGCTGATAGTACTACAAATAAATTATCGGCATCGTTTGGCAGTGCTGATATTAACGTACTAGCACGGTCTATCCCTGCTTGATGCAAAACCTCATCTTCATTAGCATTACCTAAAATAAATGACATATTTTCGTCTTGAAACTTGTCTATTATGTCTTTATCTTTTTCTATAATAACAAAAGGTTTATTGTAAGCTAGCAATTTAGTTGCAGCTTGTTTTCCATTTCGTCCATAACCACAAATAATAATATGATTAGACAGTGCATCAATTTTTTTCTGCATTTTCTTTTGTTTTAATTCTTCAATATTATTTCGGCTTAAAATATATTCGGTAATAACAGTAATAGCATATCCAACAATAATCACACTTGTTAAAATTAAAAACATTGTGAATATTTTTGATACATCATCTAAAGGTTGTACTTCTCCAAAACCAACGGTGGTAATGGTAATTACCGTCATGTACATTGCATCTACCCAACTATAATCTGACATGAATTTAAACCCTAAAACACCAACTATTAATAATATTACTAATAGTAAAACTGCTGTATAAACTTTTGATCTAAAAAGCTGAATAATTGGGTTAGTCATAATTTTTTATAGGTCAAAGACTGAAGTCCTTTTGGTATAAATAAGATCTTTTACGCGCATCCAAAACGCTAAGAATAAATACAATGCAAACCCAAAACCTAGAGTTACAAAAGCTAAGTACATAAAACTAGTTCGTACTACCTTAGCGCGAATACCTAATCGGTCTGCGATACGTTGACAAACATGATAACCTCTTTTTTGAAAATATAATAATGGCTTGTAAGATATTTGCATACCGCAAGTTAATTAATTTTAAGCTTTGTTTCTATATTTATTTTTAACAATTACTTATGATTGTAATATAAGTTAAGTGGTTAATAAAGTATTACCCACTGCGCATTGTAAACATTTATTTTTATTACAATATTCATTTTTAAGCTGAAGTAATGCTTGACTTTGTAATGCTGAAGTTGCTTTTACATTTAACGAATCAAATTTATCGATAATACTATTTTTTTCTGCTGAAACTTGAGATAATAATTGTGTCAACTTTTCATCTATATCTATTCCTTGTTGTTTCGCGTAGCAAAATTTAAGCGGAACAATCGTATTTATGATAAGTAAATCTATAAAAGAAGTACTGATTTTTTTGCTGACTTTTTTTGAAACTTTTCCAAATGTATAATGCGTATCCCAATATTCTGAAGTGCTTACTTTAAAAATATCATAAATATCTTCTTTAGTTTTACAGTCTATAATTTTTGAAAATAAATTTTTGTGCTGTGCATACAAATTAGCTAATTGCGACCAACGAATTGTCGGAAAATTAGGTGGACGCAACCTAAAAAACTGCATTGGTAGCACATTACTATTTTTTAACCCAAACTTTTGAGATAAAAACATATAATCTTTCTTCAACTTTAAAAAGTAAGCGTCTTGTACATCTTTTTCTAACAAACCTGCTTGTCCAAAAAATAAAGCTTCTAAATTTTGAAGACTGTTTTGCTGCTTCATCACTACCGAAAAATCAAAACTATTAGCTACACTTAAAAAGGCTTCTCCGTTAATTTTTAGACCAAAATTTTTAGCTAAAAGTTTAAATAATACTGCTTCCCAATTATTTTTAGATTGTTCTAAAACAACATTAATAACCTTTGCTTTTTGCTCTAAACGCTCAAAAAACAACCGTTCTAACCAGTTGTTAAATATAAAATCTGATATTTGATTTATTTCATTTTCGCAATTAATCCAAGTAGATTTACTATTAAATAATTTTTGATAATTATTTAATGCAGATAAATGCACGTACTTTTTAAGCTCTAAAGCAGGTATGGCTGTATTATCTTTTCTAAACACATCTGTATCATGTTGCCAAACTACATGTAAAATAACATTATCATAGTTTAAATCTACCTCATGGTTATGTACAAACCAGTCGCTAGATTTTATATGGATTTCTACATTTCCTGCCCAAAGTTGATCACCTATTGTTATTTGTGCATTAAAAAAATCTGGTCCAGCATTATGGTTATGTGTCCCTAAACTTTTGATAGATACTGCTTCACCATTAGTAGTTTGAAGATTAGTTGACTCAAACTTTTTGTATTTCCAGAGGTAGTGTAAAAAGTCTTCTTGCATGCTTTGAAAATACGAATTTATTTTAAGTATTGAATTAATTGTCAACACTTAAAATATTTCATAAAAAAACTCACAGTGGTTAGCTGTGAGTTTTTTTATCATATCGAACGAAAAAGAGATATCTCATTCGCAACTATGTTATTGTTATTTCTCCTTTTAGTCTAAATGACCTAGGATAATTTTTATTTTAAGAGATTTCTGCTTTCGCAGGAATGGTACTATTCAATATAACCTTTTTCGCGCATCCAATCGTCATTAAACATTTTACCAACGTATCTACTTCCGTGATCATGAAATAAAACTACAACTACATCTTCTGGTTTAAAATGTTCTTTTAATTGTAACACACCTTTTATTGCAGCTCCTGCACTATTACCTAAAAACATACCTTCTTCTTTGGCTAGTCTTTGTGTATAAACTGCTGCATCTTTATCGGTTACTTTTGTAAATCCATCGATGATACTAAAATCTACATTTTCTGGTAAAATATCTTCACCAATACCTTCTGTTACGTAAGGGTAAATTTCGTTTTCATCAAAGATTCCTGTTTCGTGATATTTTTTAAATACACTTCCGTAGGTATCTACTCCCCAAACTTTAACATTTGGATTTTGTTCTTTTAAATATTTTCCAACTCCAGAAATGGTTCCGCCAGTACCAACACCAACCACAAAGTGTGTTACTTTACCTTCGGTTTGTTGCCAGATTTCTGGTCCTGTACTTTCGTAATGTGCTTTTGCATTACTTGGATTATCATATTGGTTAACGTACCAACTGTTTTCTATCTCTGTACTTAATCGTTTTGATACAGAATAATAAGAACGTGGATCGTCTGGTTCTACCGCAGTTGGGCAAACTACAACTTCTGCACCTACAGCTTTTAAGATATCTACCTTTTCTTTACTTTGCTTATCTGCCATTACAAAAATACATTTGTATCCTTTTACAATAGCAGCTAATGCTAATCCCATACCTGTATTACCAGAAGTACCTTCTATAATAGTTCCGCCTGGTTTTAAGCGTCCGTCTGCTTCTGCATCTTCTATCATTTTAAGCGCCATACGATCTTTTACAGAGTTACCTGGATTAAAGGTTTCGTATTTTGAAAGGACTAAACATGGTAGCGCTTCGGTTAGCTTATTTATTTTTACTAACGGTGTATTACCTATGGTTTCTAATATGTTGTTTGCGTAGTTCATTTGTTATTTTTTGCGGTTGCAAAAGTACGGAATTGTTTTAGAATTAAACGAATAGTCTTTACGTTGATTTAAAAAAACGACCAATAGTGTTTACCCGCGTTAGCGATAGTAGTGGTTAGCTTTTGGCGAGGCGCGCATCGAGCCAAAACTAGTAACGGATAGCGCGACCCTTGTGGTAACGCCCAAAAAAATTTGAAATTTACTCGAAACGAATGGCTTTTACCGGTGAAATTTTTGACACTATTACCGATGGGATAATTAACATGAGTAAGCATAATACAAACGTACCGATGTTAAGTGCGATAATGTACCCGATATTGAAATAAATTGGAACTGTAGAGACGTAATATGTTTTTGGATCAAGCGGAATTAAACCAAAATATTTTTGAATTAACAATAGGCTAATACCTATTAAATTCCCCCAAAATAACCCTTTTATAATTAAATAGGTTGCGTTGTATAAAAATATTTTTCGGATGCTTAAGTTACTACTTCCTAATGCTTTTAAAATGCCTATCATTTGTGTGCGTTCTAAAATTAGTACTAGCAATGCGGTAATCATATTTATTCCTGCTACCAAGATCATGATACCTATAATAGCGTATGTGTTTTTATCGAAAATGGAAATCCACTCGAAAATTACAGGATGCATTTGGTCTACAGTTACTGCGTTGAGTAAGGTTGGTACTTCTTCTCTTATTGCGTTTCCGGTAGTTTCTAATTGGTCAAAATCTTTGATAAACACCTCAAAACGTCCTACTTGATTATTGTCCCATTTATTTAGTCTTTGTATATGTGTAATATCACCTAAAACATACAATTGATCAAATTCTTTTAATCCTGAATTGTATATACCTACGATTTGAAACGTTACAATGTTTGGCGGTCTTGAGGTATCTTCTTTTAAGAAATAGGTATTGAATTTATCTCCTACTTTAAACTGTAATCTATTGGCTAAATATTCTGAAATTAGAATTTGGTCATTCCATTTTTCTTTAGGAAAATCTGGAAGCTTTCCTTCTACTAAAAACTCTTCAAAATATTGCCAGTCGTAATCTTTACCAACACCTTTTAAAACAACATATTCAAAATCGTCTTCTAATCTGATTATTCCTGATTTTGTTGCTGTTGCTTGTATATGTGTTACTTCTGGAACTGCTGAAAATTTTGGGTAAAAATCTTGCTCTGTCGTTATTGGGTTCTGACTTTCTTGAGAATTATTATTATCATATCTTTCTATAACTGCATGACCTTCAAAAGCAACTACTTTTTCTCTAATCTTTTTTTGTAAGCCAATACCAGTAGCAATAGCAATTAACATTACAATCATACCTAGGATTATGGCTAAAATTCCTATTTTTATAATTGGCGCCGAAATACTACTTTTATACGCCTTACTATCAATAATGCGTTTAGCTATAAAAAACTCGAGATTCAATATGATATTTTCTTTTAATTGGTGTAAAAATACAGTTTTATTATTTGTTTTAACACTATTTGCCTGTGGTAATCAAACAAAAAAAAGTTTAACTCACGTAGAAAAAACAGTTATTAAAACTGAAGCTGGCACAACAACTGAGACATCTAAACCCTTAGTACTTGGAGTTAATAAAACTAATTTATATTTACCGTTATTAAAAGGGAAACGTGTTGGAATTGTTGCTAATCAAACTTCTGAAATCACTTTTTTACAACGCGCAGTTGTAGATGAAAGTACAATGGGAAGTAAAAAAGTAACACAACATTTAGTCGATTACCTTAAAGATTACATGAGTGTAAATGTGACGACTGTTTTTGCGCCAGAACATGGTTTTAGAGGTCAAGCAGATGCTGGTGAAGTTGTTAAGGACGGTATTGATACCAAAACTGGTTTACCTATTATTTCTTTATACGGTAATAACAAAAAGCCAACCGCAAATCAATTAAAAGACATTGATATTATTGTTTTTGACATACAAGATGTTGGTGCTCGTTTTTACACTTATATTTCTACATTACACTATGTTATGGAGGCTTGTGCTGAAAACAATATAAAAGTGATTGTTTTAGATCGACCAAACCCAAATGGTCATTATGTTGATGGTCCTATTTTAGATCCAGAATATAAAAGTTTTGTTGGTATGCATCCTGTACCTATTGTACACGGATTAACTATTGGCGAATATGCTAAAATGGTAAACGGAGAAGGTTGGTTAAATAACAACATTACATGTGACTTAACAGTTATACCTATGGATAATTACACTCGTAATTTAGAGTATGATTTACCTGTCAAACCATCTCCAAACCTACCAAACGCAAAAGCAATTAATCTTTATCCTAGTTTGTGTTTTTTTGAAGGTACTAATGTTAGCGCTGGTCGTGGTACAGATATGCAATTTCAAATTTATGGATCACCAGATTTACCTAAAACCAACTTTACTTTTATACCAAAATCTAATGATGGCGCAAAATACCCAAAGCATGAAAATAAGGTTTGTAACGGTTACGATTTAAGAGACCTCAAAAGACTTGACAAAATAGATTTAAGCTTTATTATAAACGCTTATAATACAACTACAAACAAAGAAAGCTTTTTCTTAAAAAATAATTTTATAGACAAGTTAGCAGGAACTAACAAACTACAAGAACAAATTAAAGCAGGTTGGACTGAAGACAAAATAAAAGCCACTTGGCAAAGTGGCTTAGAAGATTATTTGACAAAACGAAAAACATATTTAATTTATAATTAATCGTTATAAGGTTTACCGTTTGGCCTTAAGTTTTCTTTACGATACTCTTCCCTAGTTTGAACATCTACAGATTTATCATTAACAAGAGTCAAATTATATTTTACTTTTTTAGGTTTTACTGTATTGCTAGCTAATTCTTTTTCAGAATTAGCTTTATCTTTTTTATTTTTTTCTAACTGAGCTAACATTACTCTTTTAGATGCTTCTATTTCTGCTCTTTTTGCTTCTTCTTCTTTTTGTCTTGCTTCTGCAACTCTTCTCTTTTCAGCTTCTTCTTTTAGCTTTTTTCGGTTCTCTTCAGCTAGCTTTAATTCTTCTTGATGTTTTAAAGCTATTTGCTTTGCTAATTCTTCTTCTTTTTTAGCTTCTGCTATTGCTACTTCTTCTTTCTTTTGTTTTGCAGCTCTTTCTTCTTGTAATTTTATAAGATTTGCTTTAGCTATTGCTCTTTCTTTTTCTAAAAGCGCTTCTCTTTCTTTTTTTATTCTATCACGTTCAGAAATTTCTTTATCTGATAGCTGATTTTTAGTATTTATATTATTACTACTTGCTAAACGCGTATCTTTATTAGTGCTTTTTGATAAAGGCTTTATGAATCTTTTTTCTTGTTCTTCTTGAGATAAGCTAGATCGCAAGATACTTTCTTCTAAATCTGTAACAGAATTGTCTACAGCTAAAATTTCTTTTTGCCTTACAATATCAAAAGCAATAATCATGTCTTCTCTATACACAGCAATAGTATACCTTCCTTTTGCTAAGTGGTGCAATGGTATTATAGCGCTTTTATTATCTAAATCTACCATAACGGTCTCTTTTTGAGCATGACTTAAAAAGCTTACTCTTAGAATTGATTTATCACTTGTCATCAAAATAGTATCTCCTACTTTGTTTAAATCATGTTTTAAACCTAAAGCAGAGCTATTTTTATTTTTATGAATAAGCGTAAATTTTTCTTGCGCAGTTACAGAAAAAGTCAGCGCAAATAAAGCTGCGAATAGTAATGTTTTTTGTAGGTATTTCATCTTTATATTTTTAACGTAATGCTAAAAATCAATTGCTAAGGGAAGTCAAATGTATATCGAAAAAAACTTACTAAGTTGGTATCAATATTAAATTTACAAGAAATTAGCCAAAAAGCATAAAATACTCGACCAATAACCAATTTAACTGATAATCAATAATTTATGCGTGAAATTCAATACAAAACAGATAAAAATGTAATGTTTTATTTAATTTATTAGGATAAAATCAACAAAACAATAAAATGATTGAAATTTATACAAAACTAATCTGTTGTAGGATTTCTATATTTATGAAAAGGTTGTTTTAAAAGATGAATTAGACTACCATTTTCTTTTTCATTAGGAAAAGTATCTACACCATAAACAATATCTTCTCTGTTCATGTACATATAAGTACCAAAAAGTCTATCCCAAATAGAAAAAATATTACCGTAGTTAGAATCTGTATATGGTAATTTATAATGATGGTGAATTTTGTGCATATCTGGTGAAATAAACACGTAACTAATTAATTTATCTACACGCTTAGACATTTTGATATTAGCATGTGTAAACTGCGTAGCAACAAGTGACATTGACTGATACAAAAACACAATTGCTATTGGCGTACCAACTATAAACACACCTGCAAGTGTAAATGCAAATCTTATAATACTTTCTATTGGATGATGTCTATTTGCTGTAGTTGTATCTACATTATGATCAGAATGATGTACAAGGTGTACCATCCAAAGTGGTTTTACTTTATGCTCTACATAATGTGCTAAGTAAGCTCCAAAAAAGTCTAAAAATAAAACTCCTAATAGCGCATATAACCATAAAGGCATTTCTGGTAGCCAATTAATAATCCCAAAGTTATTTTCTTTCACCCAAAAGGAAGTAAAAATTAATAATCCTGCTAATGTAAAATTGATAATAACCGTTGTAAATGTAAAGAATAGATTAGGCAATGCATGCTTCCATTTTTTGTATTTAAAATTAAAAAGTGGCAACATACCTTCTAATATCCAAAATAGCGTAATACCTCCAATTAACAACGCACTTCTGTGTGTTGACGGTATAGCCTCAAAGTAGTTTAAAAGTGTTTCCATAACCAACTACAAGATATGAAATAAAGTTTATTTAACGAGAAACTTTATTTTATTCAAATCATTTTGAGTGACTTGACCTTGCCATTTTAAGGATTCTTCTATTTTACCTATCCCTTTTAATGAAGCATATTGTAAAAAGGCATATAGTGATTTATTAATTTTATCTATACTAGTCTCATTTGTCTTTTTTAAAGCACGGTAAACTTTACGATGTCTACCTAAGATTAAATCTTTATTTAAATCTAATAATTCTATTTTTTGAGTTAAAGCAGATTTATTATCAAAATTACTTTTTTCTAACAATGTCTTAGCTTCATTCATATAAATATCAGATAAATTAACAATCTCTTTTTTAACGTCGTCTTTAGCATAAGTTGCAAAATCTAAATATTTAACTGCGAGTCTAAATGCAGATGAAAATGACTTGTTTTCAAAATAACCTGTCATTTCAGATTTTAAAAATGATAAGTTTAATGCATAGCTTCTAATCAGTCTAGTAAGGTTTAAAATACCGTATTCGTCTAAAGCTTTAGTATTAATTATATTTCCATTTGGATCCATGACTTTTAAAAAGTCATCATTAAAACGTTCTTTATATTGGTAACTTTTATCCTTTAAGTAATCTTCTGCTAATTGATCATAATTACTCTCACTAATTATGACTGGCACAAAATATTCCCAAACTAATTTGTTTGCGTTTTCATCTTCAAATAGCTTGACCTCGTACTTAATACCTTTATTGTCTTCTATCAAAACAGGATAAGCATAACTTGCAGAGTTTTCCCAAATTGCTAAAATCATCTTATCTTCCATTAAAGCCAATCTTTTAGCAAATTTAAAAGAGGTTAACCATTCTTGCGACCAAGAAAAACTAGTTACAAAAACACATAATAATAAAGCAAATACACTTTTTTTCATAGAATTAAATTTAGACCATTAATGCACAAAAACCAAACCAAATGTTATAGATTAATACGTTTTTTCATAGCTTCAACTATATTATAAGCAGCAGGACAAATGGCTACATTTTTCATTGTTAAATTTGATATTTGCTGAAACTTTTTTCTATCCGTATGCGGAAACTCGGCACAAGCTTTGGGTCTAACATCATAAATAGAACAATAATTATCGGCACCTAAAAATGTACATGGTACGCTTTGCAATACATAATCATTATCTTCATCAATACGCAAATACGTATCGATAAATTGTTGTGGTTTCATTTTAAAATACTTAGCAATACGCTCTACATCCTTATTGGTAAATAATGGACCTGTTGTTTTACAACAATTAGCACATTCTAAACAATCTGTACGTTCAAATTCTTCTTCATGCAACTCTTGCATGATATAATCTAATTGTTTTGGCGGCTTCTTTTTTAACTTTGTAAAAAAGGTTTTGTTTTCCTTATGCTTATCTTTGGCAAGCTTTGGAAGGTTATTTATAAACTCTTGCATGCTGCAAAAATACTATTTTACCACTATGTTTTCGCTTTCGCGGAAATGAAAATTAAAACTAAATGAAAGACCTTTTTGGAAAAGCTTTATTAGATTATTATAACGGTAACTACACCGAAGACATTATAACCTCAACAAACATTTCTGATGAGGATGAGTTACCGCTTCCTTATTTATTCAGAGGTTTTAAAGACATGCCTAAACTAGAGCAAAAAGCACTAAAATTAGCAAAAGGTAAAACGCTTGATGTTGGTTGTGGCGCAGGTAGCCACAGTTTGTATTTACAGCAAAAAGATATTGAAGTTAAAGCAATAGATATCTCTAAAGGTGCTGTGGAAGTTGCAAAACAAAGAGGCGTTTTAAATATTGAACACAAATCTATTTTAGATGAAACCGAAACTTTTGATACTATTCTTTTACTTATGAATGGCACTGGTATTTTTCAAACCTTAAATCAAGTGTCAAAATACCTATTACACTTAAAATCTATTTTAAATAAAAACGGACAAATTTTAATTGATTCTAGTGATATAAAATATATGTACTTAGATGAAGATGGCGGATTTTGGCACGATATGAATGCTAATTATTATGGCGAATTAGATTATTACATTTCTTATAAAGGTGAAAAAGAAACACCAATGAAGTGGCTTTACCTAGACTTTAATTTATTAGATACCGCATGCAAAGCTGTTGGTTTAAAATGCGAAATGCTCGCTGAAGGCGAGCATTATGAGTATTTGGCTAAAATTTTTATTTAGTCTTCCATACTAAAACTCTTAATTTAAAATTATCATCAACTAAAGACTTCACATTACTTCTTAATTTTAAATTAAACCTATTTTTAAAATAACTCATTATTTTTTCATCAAATTTATCGCCTAGTCCTTTTTTTACTGTTATCTTGTTTACACATGAAAGATTATTGTCAAAAACAACTTCATATAGACCATAATCATTATCAAACTCATAATATTTTGATCGACTAAAATCTGACTGAAAAAAAGACAGATTACTTTCATAAAAACTTAAAGACTCTAAATTTTCCTTTCGTAGATTGTTTAAGATTTTCAATTTACTTAAATCATCTTTAGCTCTCCTGTTTTTTAAATTAACTGAAGGATTACATTCACTGATAATTAATTTATTTTCTTCAGATATATTAATATAAAAAAGCCATTCTGAATCTTTTTTTGGGTTTGGTATTGGACAAATCCCACTTGGTTCTGAGAAATAAATTATATTTGAATTGTACTTAAAATTTATTTTTTCTAAAAATTCAACCTCTATCTTTTTTGCTTGTTTAGAATTACTATGATACTCTAACACCTTAACTACTTTAGCTGTAAAAATATTATCAAAACTATTAAGTTTAGTACTTAATGTTCCGTAACTACAACTACAAGCATAGCTAACCACTGAAAAAAGGAATAGCCCTATTGTTAAAGTATAAACTTTCATAAAATCACTTAAAGATTATAACCTTTTTCTGATAATTTAGAAATTACACCTTGGTATAAATCTTTACTCCACATCTCAGATATATTACTCATGGACGCATTCATAGAATCTTGTGAGTTTACAATTTTCTGTCCTGTTTCGCTTGCATAAAATTCTTTTAAAACTACTTTATCTCCTTCAGACAACTCTTCTGGTTTAAACATGTTTTGTCCAGCTTTGGTTGCGTATAATGCATTCATTTTTTTTACGTCTTCATGGGTAAAGTGTGCGCGATAAGCAGACACTATCATTTGAGCTAACTCATCCATTGCATCTGTTTTTTCTGCTTTTACTTCTGTCCAAACTTTTGCTGGAACGTTTTGAGATTCAAATTGTTCTTCTAACATTGTAAACATTTGGTCTACTACATTTTCATAATAAGCTATCGTACCATTACTTTTTATACATTTTTTTACGTCTTCGCTATAGGCATCAACTTGTGCAAAACCTGTATTTGCTACTACTAAAAAGCAAATAAGAGTGATTATATTTTTCATTTTAAAGGTTTATTGTTATTTCAAATTTAACAATTATTATGCCAATACTAATTAAAATCAAACTTATAAGTCGCACCAGCTAAGATCTGAATACCTTGTACTGGCGTGTTTTGCCACTTATTGTAGTTTTGAGAAGCAATATTATTTGCCTTTAAAAATGCAGACCATCTATCGGTAATGTGATAACCCACATGTGCATTAGCATCAAAATAACTATCTAAAGTTACTACTTGATTTGTTGGTGGAGCTAATAGACTTGGCACAAATAATAAATCTTTACGTTCTCCAACATAAAATAAGTTAGCGCCTGCAAACCAATGTTCGTCTATTTGATAATCTAAAAATAAAGACGCTTCAATATCTGGCAGATTCCATGCTTCTTCTTCATTTTTAACATCATAAGTAAAATATTCGGCTTTTAAACCTAAGGTAAAGTTTCTGTTTACGTCTACATTTACTTCACCTGCAACGCTAAACGTATTTACATTATCATAGGTTACACCAAAAGAATTACCATAAGTATATGGTTGTTCTGTTGCCAACACATCATTATTTATAAATAAAGTTTTGTTTTTTTCGGCTTGATATCTTCCGCTAATCGTATAACTTGTATTGCTAGATAATTTTCCTCTTAATCCTCCAAATGCATTGTATTGCTGATCTGTAGGGACGACATATAAATTTGGTGACACAAACGGATTCTCTTGTGCAAAATCATGATAGTTATTTTGTATTAATCCACCTTTTACTCCTGCAAAAACGATTAAAATTTCGTCTACTAATTTATAACTTGCTGCAATATCTGGATAGACAAAAAACTTACTATCACTAGCTTCTGTATTATTAAAATAAACCGCTTTTAAACCTAAATCTACTGTTAAATCGTCTTGTTTAAGTTGTAATTTTGGATTGACACCAACTTGAAAATTACCATAGTTTAATTCGGTTGGCGAGTAGTAATCACGGTCAAAACTTCCGCTTAAATAATCTACAAAAACGCCTGTATTTATATCTAAATCTTGAATGGTCACTGTTCCGTTTACATCGGCTTTAAATCTATTTTCTACAGAACTGTAATCGTCTCCAAATCGTCTAAACAACACACTTCCATCATTAACAATTGCATCTTCAAAATTAATATCACCACCAACATGAGCTGTGTAATAAGAATGACCAACGTCCAATCCATCTGCTGTTGTCTGATCATATAATGGTTGCTGTAAACCATACCAATTGTAAGTTTGATATTGAAATCCGCCTAAAGCAGACCAGGTAAAATCTCTATTTCTATTAGTATAGCTTAAATTTAATTTAGAATCTGAAAAACCACTATCTGTCAACACATCTTCTACATCGCCTTGAGACGATTGATGTGCAACGTGAGCACTTACAGACTGATTACGACCAATTGCGTGATTTAAAAATACTTCTCCAACAATAGTTGTGTAAGTCCCAACACCTAAACTAGCATAGTTATCGTATAATTTCACTTTTTTTGCTTTGTCAACAACTGCTGCTTTACCTTTTGCTGGTGTAAATGTAGATGCTACAGGAAACGAAAAAATATTGTATTGCACTTCTTTTTTTGCACCAGTTTCGGTATCATCTAACGTTGGTGTTTCTTTTACTTTAAATGCATCCGAAACGGTTGGTGTATATGGCTTTATAACATCTATAACATCTGTATTTATAGTGTCTTGATCTCTTTCTTGAGAAAATAACATTACGGTTGTTATCAAAGATAAAAACAGTAATATGATTTGCTTTTTGTTATTAAACATAATTTAGTTTTATTGAATTATGATTGTATCTTAATCTTCGGTAATTACAGAAGAATTTGTTTTAGCTTCTTCTGCTTTTATAGTTGCTAATTCGGTTTCGGCTTCTGTCTTTACATCTTCAAAATTGCTGAAGTTTTTAATCACACTTTCTAAAATGTAAGTCGCTTGAAACGCATCGCCTAAAGCATAAAAATTCTTTGCCATAACGATTAACCCTTTTGCTCCGTAATATTTATAACCCGAATAATCTTTAGCTAATCGCTGTGCTACTGCGTTAGACGCTTCATAGTTGCCTTCTTTGTTTTTAAAATAAGCGCTGTAGTACAAAGCTTCTGCAGCAGTTTCTCCTGTTGCAGTTACTTCAACGTTTTGATATGCTGTTTTAGCTTTAGCTTCATCATTTGTTTTAATTGCAGAACGTGCAATAATGACGTAAGCATCGCTTTTAATTTTGTTATCTAAATTGGTGTTAGCAAGTACTTTTTCCGCGTAAGCGACAGCTTGACTATACTGCTCTAATTGATAATTAGCTTGCATTAAATTAGACTGCGCAAACAGAGAGTTTTGCGGAAAATTAGATTCGGCTTCCAAACGCTTTAACGTTGGTATTGCTGCATTCCAATCTTTTTGATCTAACTGAATTTGAGATAAACGTAGCAATGCTTCTTCTGTAAATTCGCTTTGCGATTGGTTTACAACATATTCAAAATGTGGTTTTGCATTATCTGGCAAGTCCTTTTTAAAATACATTTGTGCCAAATAGAAATGTGCAGAGTTAGCATGTAATCCATTAGGAAATTGGTTTAAATAGTTGTTAAACTGTTTAATCGCTGCATTGGTATTGTTGTCTAAAAACTGTTTTTCGGCAGCTTCGTAAGTGTCATTATCTAAATCGGCATCGGTAACTTCTACATAATCCAAAGTATTAACCCAAGCAGCATAAGCGTCTACTTGACCTAAATCTATGTAGATTAATCTTGCAGTAGAGACCGCTTGATTGGCTTCTGGTGAGTTTGGATAATTCTCTGCCACAGCTTTTAACTTAGTCAATGCGTGTTGGTTATCATTTTTATTGTAAAATACTAATCCTTGACGCAACTGTGCTTTGCTGTTAAACGGACTTGTTTTGTACTCTGAAATTAAGCGATCAAAGGTCTGAATTGCTTTAGCATCGTCACCAGATTTTACATAAGAATCTCCTAACGCGTACATCGCATCATCACGTAGTTTTGAGTTATTATACGTTGAAATAAACTGTTCTAACTCATTTCTTTTTTTAGCATCTTGGCTTATGTAACCATAACTCATCGCCTTTTGAAAGAACGCATAATCGTTTTCTAATTGTCCAACAGCAATTGCTTTTTCGTAAGCCGAAATAGCATCTGTATAACGACTTGACACAAAATAACCATCGGCTAAACGCAAGTAAGCATCATTCAATCTTACTTTATCTTCTTTGTGTTTTGAGATAAAACTGTTGAAATACTGCGTCGCTTCACTATACTTTTTTTGTTTAAAATAGGTGTAAGCAATATTGTAATCTAAGTTAGTATATTCTTTAGTTGAAGGCGCTTCAGTTTGCTGTTCAAACTGTTTAAAACCAATTAAAGCTTCGTTGTAATCACTTAAATTATAATCCGTTTCGGCGTTCCAAAATGTTGCACGCGCTGTAAAGGTTTGGTCTTGTTGCTCGCTTAAAGATTTTTCAAAAAGGTCTTTTGCGTCTTGGTAATTTCCTTCATTATATAATTCTAAACCACGATAAAACGCTACTTTTTGGTATGCTACTTTACTTTCAAAACTCTTTTTATTTTTTAGTAATTCTAACGCTTCTTTATAGTTTTTAGATGTAATGTAAGAGTCTATTAAAAGTGTTTCTACTTCATCTTTATATTGCGTATCAGGATATTTTTCTAAATAACTTGTCAATACTTGTGGTACCGATTGGTAAGCGTTACCAATCTCGTAACTAATTTTAGCATAATTTAACCAAGCATCTTCTTGAATTTTTAAATCGTAATCCATCTGAGATGCATTTCTAAAAGCGTTTAATGCTTCTTGTTTTTTACCGACATGTACGTAACTTTCGCCTAAATGATAGTAAGCATTTTGGGCAACGCTATTATTTGCGCTTACAATTTTATTAAATTCTGAAATAGCACTGTCATAATCTTTCTGTTTGTAATAGGCGTAACCTAATTGGTAATAATCGGTATTGCTCCACTTGCCTTTTCTACCTCGGTATTCTTTTAAATACGGAATGGCATCGCTGTATTTTTCTAAGTTGAAATAGCTTTCGCCTATAATTTTATTAAGTTCAGAAATTTCATTTCTATCACTAGTTGGTAGTTTTTCTTTAGCTAATTCTATCGCTTTTTCAAACTTACCTAGTTTAAAGTTTAAATCGGCTTGGTAATAGCTTAGCTTTTCTTTGTACTTTTCGTCATCACTAACTTGATCAAAATACTTGTTGGCGCTATCATAATCATCACCTTGATAAGACATAAATCCTAAATAATATTTTGCTTGAGAGCCATATTTTTGTGAAGTCTCTACACGCGTTAAATACTTTTTAGCATCGTTATAATTTTTGGTTACAAATGAAGCGTAACCATTATTAAAATTGAATTTTTCTCGGTCTGCTCGACTCATAGACGCTTCGTCTACTTTTTCGTACCATTTTTGTGCGTAGGCGTATTTTCCGTTTTCAAAATAATAATCGGCTACATCTAAAAAGGCTGTATTCTTTTTGGTACTTGTTGGATAATTTTCAACAAAATTTTCCATCATCGTATCTGCGCCTTGCTGGTTTAATCTAATTGCCGAATTGGCAATATAGAAAGCACAATCGCTTTCGATATTTGGATTATCGGTTTGCTTTTTAACCTGACTAAACAAGGTTTGCGCCGCTAAATATTGTTGATTATTAAATAGTTGAAGTGCTTTTTGATAATCGGTTAAAGGACTTGTATAAATGGCGGTTTGTTGCGCCATCATCACTACCGAAAATAGAAAAACCACTAAAAAGGTGAGCTGTTTTTTTACTAACATTGACACGTTTTTTAAATTGTAAATCAAAGATAAATTAATCTAATAGCTTAACGTTAGATTTAACTAATAATTATAAACGGAGTTATTAAATGTAGACTTTAACTAATCCTTTTTATCTACTAAACCAAGTATACTAAAGAAAAAGCTAAACAAAATTAGTTGTACACCAAGCGCTGTAAAAATTGCTGAAGGAATTAAGAGTTTTAACACTTCAAAAGAAGAAATTTCTGCTAAAAAGCAATAGAGTAAACTTGCGCTTCCGCCAAGAATCATTAAAAATCCAACTAACAAACCTTTTTCTAAAGTAAAATATTTAAATAGGTTATTATAGTTTTTTCCTCTTGGAATTAGGTTTTGATTTGTTGCATAAATCTTTGTTAGCGCATAAAATAATATAAACTGAAACCCAATTAATATTAATGAAGACGAAACCGGCAACCATTTTATTAAATTATCTTCTGGCTTAACAACCAAATAAATTGTTGCAAGTAAAGCTATTAACAACAATAACAACCCAGGAAAAAGGAACAACCATTTTGGACTGTACAGCAATAAAAAACGAAGGTGACGCCAACCATCGGGAAATGTTCTTAAATGCGCTTTACGTGTTCTTCCCGCTGGAAAAACTGTAGTTGGTACTTCGGTTATTTTAAGATTTAACATGGAGGCTTTTACTACAATTTCTGAAGCAAACTCCATTCCTGTAGATTTTAAATCTAGTGTTTGGTATGCTTTTTTATTAATACCTCGTAAACCACAATGAAAGTCGTTTATTTTAGTTTTAAAAAATAAATTTCCAATAAAACTCAGTACTGGATTACCTAAATACCGATGTAAAAAAGGCATTGAGTTTTCAATTTTTTCGCCTTTAAAACGATTACCCATTACCAAGTCATAACCTTCGCGTAGTTTTGTTACAAAAGGCATTAGGTTTTCTAAATCATGACTATCGTCTGTATCTGCAGTAATTACATATTTGCCTTTCGCTGCTTCAATCGCGCCTCTTGACGCACTACCATAACCTTTTTCTTTTACATCTACTACTCTAGCACCTAAAGCCAATGCTAAATTTTGAGAACCATCTGTGCTTCCGTTATCACCAATAACAACTTCTCCAGAAATATTGTTTTCTTTTAAAAAATTTAGTGCTTTTGCTATACAGCTTTCTATGGTTTCAGCTTCATTTAAACATGGCATTACTATGGATAACTCTACAGACATCTTATGCTTTTTTAATTTTAGAATCTAATATTAAAATAAATGCTGATAATAAAACCCAATCAAAATAAAAAGTATACCTATAAATTGAATGTACGACCATTGCGATGATAATTCCGTTTAAAACCTTTAAAGTTATTGCTATTCCTAAAAATAACATTGTATTATCTTTAAAAAACATAATGCAATATAAGAGTAATAATCCTAAAGCAAGACACATTTGTATTCCGCCAAATCCTTTAATAAAGCTTTTTACAACCATTCTTACCCATGTTTTAAAGTTTGCCTTTAATAAAGGCAAAAACATACTAGATGTCATTTGGTCTACCTTGTATTGCTGTTCTAAATAATTATACCCTTGCGTGCCATAATAATCCATGTTAGCCTGATGAATTGAAGCGTTACAAATTTTTGAAAAGTTGTTCTCAAAAAAAAGATAATCATCTACATATTTGGTTTGTATAGCTTGGTTTCTTGTTATTTTTTTATCTAACATTAGATTGTATGTTCTATTAAAAAAAGCTTTTTCTTCAGGATTAGAAAACAGCTTTTCATCTTCCGTATTAGCGATATAAAAAGGGTTTGTTATAAAATGTACATAGGTCATAGCGTAACCTTTAAATTCACCAATAACCACTTTGTTATACGTCTTTTCTAAAAGACTACTTAAAAAAGGTGTTGCTAATGTTAAGCATAAAACAATGATTCCTTTTTTATAATTTTTAGATTGATAAATAACATAAAGAAGCGCTAAAATTAATAATGGTAAAAAAGCTAAAAACTGACCTCTTGTAAATAGTAGAACAAAAAAAACAACAATTAGTTTATAAGAGCTCTTAAGTGTTTTATTGGATAATAGTTTAAAAACTTCAGCAATAAAAATTAAAATTAAAGGAAACACTATAGCTTCAGAAAGCACTCTATTTACCGATAAATAAAAGTACAACCCATTTATTAAAATTGAAAACTGGATTAATAAAATTCCTACTGCTGATAAATTGATTTTTGATTTGATTGACTTTAATAAATAATTAATAGCTAATACAAAAAACAAATACTGTAAAACCAAAACTGGCACCTCATAATAATCACCAAAAACAGTCGTTGTCAGTTTTAAGAACAGACTGTAAACCGGTGACCTGTTAATTTGCATATCTAAAAACGCATAACTATCTGGATAAAAAATAGCACCAGTTTTTAAGACCTTTAAAAGTCCTAAAACAAAAATTATAAGATAAATTATACGGTATTTGGTTGGTAGTAATTTTATCATTTTTTGTAAAAATGACTAAGGTAATGCTTTAAGATTAATATAAAAACCTTTTAATAGGCTGTGACATAAAATTTTGTTTACTTTGTTATAAATAATTAAAATCGAATATGAGTCAAACCGTTTTAGAATTAAAAGACGCTAGTATTTTTCAAGGAGAAAGTTTAGTATTATCTAATGTTAATTTACAAGTCAACAAAGGTGATTTTGTTTATTTAATAGGAAAAACTGGATCTGGAAAAAGTAGTTTTATGAAAACGCTTTATGGTGATTTAAAACTAACACAAGGTGAAGGTCATATTGTAGATTTTAATTTACGCACACTTAAAGAAAAAGAAATCCCTTTTTTAAGACGAAAGCTTGGTATTGTTTTTCAAGATTTTAAATTACTAACCGACAGAACCATAAATGACAATTTAACCTTTGTTTTAAAAGCAACAGGCTGGAAAGACAAAGATAAAATGAAAGAACGCATTGAAACCGTTTTGGATAAAGTAGGTATGAAAACTAAAGGCTTTAAATTTCCGCATGAATTATCTGGAGGAGAACAACAGCGTATTGCAATAGCAAGAGCATTATTAAACGAGCCAGAATTAATACTAGCAGATGAACCAACTGGTAATTTAGATCCACAAACAAGTATTGAGGTAATGGAAGTGCTACAAGACATTAACAAAAACGGAAACACCATTTTAATGGCGACCCATGACTATGCTTTACTTTTAAAATACCCAAGCAAAACATTAAAATGTGATGACAACAAAGTGTTTGAAGTTGTACAACGTAAAAGTTAATTATCTTTTTTATAAATATGCGGGTTTTTTCTAATCCCATTTTTGAAAATTTTTCTAATTAACATTCTTAATTTACTATCTGATTTAAGAATTAGATTAGTAATAAACTCATTAGGTCGACCTCTAAAGGTAGTGACATGAAACTTATCGTTATCCTTTAAAGGATAATCACTAAAATAATAATTTGATATGCATTTTCTACTTTTATTAACAACAACTTTACTTACCGAATGCCAAGAATGATCATGTGTAGCCATTACTGCTAATCTATTAAATTTACTTTCAATAGTTATTTGCTTACCACCTGTTCCATTTGGCCAAATCTCTAAATTTCCTCCGTTTTCTAGTTTCCAATCTGGAGAGACGTAATATAGTAAATTTAAAACTCGCCACCTTGCTCTATTAGCATCATGTGAATTATCTAAATGCGGTTTTAAAAAATTATCTTTTCTCATCATCGATAATCCTCCTGCGTATAAACAAGGATCTGCATATAAGTTCTTAATATCTGTAATTTTTGATATCTCAGAAATTATTCTTTCATCCTGAAACGCGTATAAAACTTTCTCTAAAAGACTGTTATGTTTATTCATTTGAGCTGAAATAAATTTATATTCTCTCAAACTTTTTAAACATCTCATATCTTCTTCTTTTGGAAAAATATCATTTAATTTTAACGCCAAATCTTCAGGTAAAAGATCATCAATAAAAAAAAAGCCTATCTCATCTTTTGATCCATCATAAAGTCGTTTTAATTCTTCTTTAGAGGAATGAATTTTATTAAAAATTAAATTGGCTATTTCTGAAGTTTCTATATCAGTCATACATTGATATTTTGTAAAATGCAATATAAATATTTTAAGCTAAAACTAATTTAAAATAATTACTTTTACAGTCTAATCCTTCATTTAATGATTTCAATATTAATTCCTGTTTATAACTACGATATAACAAGTTTAGTTTCTGAAATTTATGAGCAACTAGTATTATGTAAAGTTGATTTTGAAATCATTTGTGTAGATGACTGTAGTACAGTTTACTCTTCTAAAAATGCCTCAATTACCAAGCTAGAGCATACACATTACTACAAATCTAAAAAAAACCATGGAAGAAGTGCCACAAGACAACATCTTGCCAAGAAAGCAAAATACGACTGGCTTCTATTTTTAGATGCTGATGTTATGCCAAAATCTAAAAATTTTATTTCTAGATATATTAACAAAAACAACTTTATTTTTGATGCTATTTATGGCGGTTTTGCTTATCATAAATCTCCGCCAGGACCAAAGCAAACATTACGTTGGAAATATGGGGTAAATAATGAAGAGATACCAGCTTTAAAGAGAAACAAAAAACCTTTTAAGGTTATAATTTCTGCTAATTTTATGATAAAAAAAAGAGTTTTCTTAATGATTAACTCAATGATAAAAGATTCTTCTTATGGTCAGGATAACTACTTTGGTGCTTTACTGAAAAAACATAAAATTAATGTACATCATATAGACAATGAAGTTTATCACTTAGGAATAGAAAAAAATGCAGACTACTTACAAAAAAAAGAAATTGCCGCAAAAAGCTTATTATGCATTTACCAGTCAAATAAAATTAAAGCTCATGAAAATACTTTACTTGCATTTTTTGAAACTTTAAAAAAAACACATTTGCTATTTTTGTTTTCGTTAATCTACAAGCATTTTGGTGTTATAATCAAATCTAATTTATTAGGTAAAAATCCTAATATTAAAATCTTACAACTATACAGAATAAGTTTTATGAGTTATCAATATTTCAATACTTCTAAATAAAGTTTTTAAAAGACAAAAAATCATTGTAATCTCTAATATAATCTTCTTCATCAAACACATCTGAAGCTAGTACCAAACACACAGATCCAGATGAAAAATCTTGCAACTCTCTCCAAACTCCTTTAGGTATTAATAAGCCTTTATTTGGTTTATTTAATATTATTGAGCGTTTACTTTTACCATCATCAAGAGTTACCTCAAAGCTTCCGCTTAATGCTATAAGTAACTCTAACTGTTCTTTATGTGCATGCCCACCACGATAGGCGTCACTTGGCACATCATATAAGTAATATACGCGTTTTATATCAAAAGGAATGGTATCTTTTTCTACGACTCCTAAATTACCTCTTAAATCCTTTACTACGGGTATGTTTATTATTTTTAACTCTTTAAACATATTATGTAATGTTTTTTACTATTTGTTCCCATTGTTTTGCAATAGCACTCATTCTTAGGTGCTTTACACTACTTTTTGCATTTTTTTTACAAGCTAAATATTTGTTTTGCTCTAGAATAAACATGTTTAATGCTTGTTTATATAACTCTGTATCATTATTTACAATTAACCCATTATAGGCGTGTTTTATAATCTCTCTTGAGCCAGAACAATTTACAGACACTACTGGAGTACCTAAAGCCAAAGACTCTATTACAACTCTTGGAAAACCCTCATACCTACTTGTTAAACAGGTAAAAAGTGCATTTTTCACATAAGGGAATGGGTTTTTTGTAAAGGGTTTAAACACTATTAAATTTGTATTGGCTTTTTGCTTTAATTTTTGCAAATCATCACCATCTCCTAAAATCAAAAGACGTATTTTTTTAGACGGTAAAACAGACTTTTTATAGGCATCTATAAGCATTGATATATTCTTAGTTTTGTCTTTTAAACTACCATAAAATAGGATATACTTTCCTGAAAATTTAATTGACGTATTAGCAAGACTTTCTAATTCTTTAAAATCTAAAGGATTATATATAGAAAATACATTTTCAAACCCATATATCTGCTTTACTTTGTCTTCAATTTCTTTAGAAACACCTACATAGAAATGATCATTATTATAAACTAGAGAAGTAAATATTGTTTTTTTTGATAAGTACACACTTAATTTCCTACTTCGTATTACGTAAAGTAATTTTTGATTTTTATAAAATAAATTACTTAAAAGTAATTCTTTAAAAAAAATAGGTCTTGTTCGATTATCTATTATCAAATCAAATTTTTCTTTTGCAAGTGTTTCTTTTAATAATCGATACCGTTTAATTAACCCTAAAAAACTAGGGTTACTATCTTTTATCAATCCTAAATTTAATAGTTTACCATGATATTTATAATCTATTCTATTTAACATAGTAATGAGATAAACCTCATAACCTAAATAGTCTAACATTTTAGATAACAAAGCAGACGATCGTTCTGCTCCTCCAGCACCTAGAGAAGACACAATAATGCATATTTTCTTTTTATTACTCTTAGTTACCTGCAATATTTTTTATAATTATCTTTGAATGGTAAAAGTACAAAATATGAAGATATTATTAGTTGGAGAGTATAGCAGACTTCACAACTCTTTAAAAGAAGGATTGACTGAATTAGGGCATGATGTTACAATAATGGCTTCTGGTGATGGTTTTAAAAATTATCCTGTAGATATTAAAATAAACCATTCTTTTAATAATTTCTTTTTAAAAAAGCTTAAAGTTTTAATTTACAAACTCACTAAAATAGATTTGGGGGCTTTTCAAATGTATATTAAAGCTAAATCTAACCTAAAAACCCTAGGCAACTTTGATGTTGTACAACTTATAAATGAATCGCCATTAAAAATAACACCTAAATACGAAATTAAGTTTATTAACTCTCTTTCTAAACAAACTAAAAAAATTTATTTATTATCCTGTGGTATTGATTACACATGTATGAAGTATATGATTAATGGTGGTTTCAAGTACAGTATTATGACACCATATCTAAACGATAAATCATTAAAAAATCGTTATCGTTTTCAATTAATGTACTTAAGCAAACCTTACAAGCGCTTACACGATTTTATACTCACAAAATGTAACGGCATTATATCTAGTGACATAGACTATCATATTCCCTTTCTAAAAAAAGAAAAATATCTAAGATTAATT
The DNA here is from genome assembly GCF_000422365.1 of Mesoflavibacter zeaxanthinifaciens DSM 18436. Taxonomy (GTDB): domain Bacteria; phylum Bacteroidota; class Bacteroidia; order Flavobacteriales; family Flavobacteriaceae; genus Mesoflavibacter; species Mesoflavibacter zeaxanthinifaciens. The sequence continues at coordinate 105,432 of NZ_AULQ01000009.1, read as the reverse complement.
CCTAATGCTGTTAATTCTGATAAAATACATTACATTCCAATTAGTATTGAAAAAAAAATAAAAATTTTTCATGGTGTTAATAAATTTGCTTATCACAAAAAAGGTAACTTATTTTTTGACGATGCTATATCTATTTTAAAAGATAAATATCCAGATAAAGTTGAAGTCTTTAGAACTGAAAATATCCCTTATAAAGATTACATAAAATTATATGACTCTTGTCATATTTTACTGGATCAAGTTTACGGCTACGACCAAGGTTACAATGCTTTAGAAGCTATGGCAAAAGGTAAAGTAGTTTTTACAGGCGCTGAACAAGAATGGCTAGATCATTATAATTTAGAAGAAGATACTGTTGCTATAAACGCTTTACCTGATGTAAATTATTTAGTTAAAAAATTAGAATGGTTAATAGAAAACCCTGATCAAATTAATAAGATTTCTAAAAATGCTAGACAGTTTATTGAAACACATCATGATTATAAAGAAGTTGCAAAACAATACTTAGCAACTTGGCAGAATAATTAATCTTCTTCCTGTTTCTCTGGGATTATACCAAATAAAGAAGAATAAAAAATCATCAAGATAATCCCGTAATACAATACATAAGTTACAAAGTGAGCCATATTTGCACCAACAACTCCAAACTCATCAATCAAATACTGACTTGTAAAGTATAAGGTTGTTACAGAAAAAGCTTCTGTAATTATATAATGCCAAAACATTCGTTTTGCCAAAAATTGATAGGCAATAACTATTGATAGTACTTTGATAAAATCTCCTAAAAGCTGCCAAAAAAATAGGTCTTCTACAGGTTGAAACTCTTCAGTTAAAACAATTAAAACAATAAAATGTCTTAAGAAGTAAATGATAATGAGACCTAATCCAAAAATCGGAATTATAGTCTTATAAAAGCTAAACACTTCTTTTCTAAAGTCTTTAATAGTATCAATTTCAGAAAAACGAGGTAAAATATATAGAGACAAAAGTGTGCTAACAAACATTAAATAGTAGTTAGATATTCTGTTCATTGCTTCCCAATGTCCAGCACTTTCTACTCCTACATTATCTATAATATAATTTCTTATAAATAATGCTACTAAAGGTAAAATAATGGCAGAAAACAAAGCCATTCCGGAATATGAACTTAGCTTTTTAGTTAACTTAAAACTAAACTTACTAGCTTTAATTAATGGTGCCAAGTTTTGTCTATTAATAATCCCTACAAGCGTAATTAAAAAGATTATAGACTCTGCAATAGCAACAGCTGTTAAGGCTCCATCTATTCGGTTTTTCCAAATTAAAAGAATAGTAATAATGGCTCCTAAAATCTGACCAAAAATGTTGAATATGATTAAATATTTATATTTAGAAAAACCATTCATTATAGCAAAAGCCAACGTGTTTAATGCATAAAAAGGTAGTGCTAATGCTAAAATTTTTATTATGTATGTGTAGTTATTATAGGCTTTAAAAATGAAGTCGTTTATGTACTCTGCATTATAATAAATTAAAAAACTTAGTAAAAGAGTAGAGATAAACCCTAAATAAAAAACTGTAGATAGTATCTTAGAAAGTTTTGTCCTGTCATGCTTATGTTGTGCTATATATTTAACAACACCTTTGTATAGACCTAAAATAGATACAGACTGTACAGAACCTACAAAATTACGAAGGTTACCCACTAGTGCCATACCTTCGGCACCAATAAAAATAGCCATAAACTTTGACGTTAAAAATCCAGCTATAATTTTAACAATCACAGATACTGAATTAAGTGAAGCTACTTTTAATAAAACATTATTATTAATATAGTTTAATACTTTTTTCAATTAGTAATCATTAAGGGTTCTAATAACTTGATCTACTTCTTTTTGAGTCATCACAGGACTAATAGGTAGACTAACACAAGTTTCGTGAATTTTTTCTGTTATCGGAAATTTTAAACTATTTAATCGATAAAGCGCTTTTTGTTGGTGAGGAGCTGTAGGATAATGTATAGACGACTCTATTTTGTTAGCTTTTAAATAATTAACAAAATCTTGACGATTATTTACTAAAACAACAAATAAATGAAACACGTGGTTTGAGGAGTAATCATAAAACGGTAATTTGATTTTAGGATTATTGATTTCGGATAAGTAACACTTTGCTATCTCTTGACGTCTTAAATTATCTGCATCTAATTGTTTTAATTTAGTTGAAAGAAACAATGCCTGTATTTCATCCAAACGACTGTTACTTCCTACAAATTCGTTAACATATTTAGCTGAAGATCCGTAATTTCTTAACTTGAAAATCACCTTCGCTAATTCTTCATTATTTGTAGTAACAGCACCAGCATCTCCTAATGCGCCAAGATTTTTTGAAGGGTAAAAACTAAATGCTGCAGCATCTGCTAAATTGCCTGCTTTTTTTGAATCTGCTGTTGCACCATGTGCTTGTGCTGCATCTTCAATAACTAATAAATTTTTATCATTAGCCAGTTTATTTATAGAATTCATATCGCACAACTGCCCATATAAATGAACGACTAAAATTGCTTTTGTTTTAGTTGAAATATGCTTATCTATTTCTAATACATCAATATTAAAAGTTTTTGCGTCTGGCTCTACTAAAACTGGAGTTAAACCGGCGTTTATTATAGATATAATGCTTGCTATATAAGTATTTGCAGGGACAATTACCTCATCTTTTGGTTGTAGAAGCCCTAATTTTAAATAGCCTTTAAAAATCAATTCTAAAGCATCTAAACCGTTTCCTGTTCCTATACAATACTGTGTACCGCAATAGGTAGCAAATTCGGTTTCAAACAGCTTTACTCCTTCACCAAGAATGTACCAACCGCTTTTTAAAAAAGCCTCAAACTTTGTTTTAAATTCGGTTTCAAAACGTGCATTGATTTTATGTAAGTCTAGAAAACTAATCATCAAACTCTAAATTAATTATTGACTGTTCAAATATCGTACAACCTAATTCCTCCTTCTGCTTCTTTAAGCCAGGATTATATCCTAAAGATGTTTTTGCAAACGCTGTTCCCATAGAAAAACTTTGCTTACCTTCTTTTTGATACAAATTGATTAAGTGTATGAAAAGATAATCCAATGCTCGATATTTTTCTCCTAGAGTTGTAGTTGCTCCATATTGTGATTTTACAACATGGTCTTTTTCAAAAATAGTTATACCTGCTAATAAAATATTATCTAAATAAATATTAAATTGTTTTATGTTATCAGGAAATAGATTAGATAAATATTTAATTTCAGAAAGTGAATGAACTGGTTGTGCTTGGTGTTTTTCTCTTAATCTAGGAATTAAAACATCATTCCAAAACCGGTCAAATTGATTTGATTTATCTATTATAAAATGATGCTTATTATTCCTGTACTTTTTTAATTTATTTTTATGTATCGTTAACTTTTTAGTTAAATCTACTGCAAAAACCATTTTAGTCTCTTCTACCTGTTCGTTAAAACAAGTAATAATTTCATTATAGAGATATTTTTGTTTGTAATAAAATTCAGGAATTAATTTAATCTTTAAAGACTTAAAATTTTGGCTTTTTAAAAATACACCGACCTGACTTATAATATCTACTAAACTAGTGAAGTCTTTAATATTTTCACAAAACACAAATCCGCCATAAGTTAATCCCTGATGAGAAAACAGCTTATCTTCTACTCTATTTGCTGGCAAAACTGCGACTAACTTTTCATCTTTAAATACCATTAAAGAATAGTCTTCAAATCGGTCTTTATGATAATCCATAAAGTGACGATTAAAAAGAAATGTGCCATTTTTGGACTGACTTATAAAGTCATTCCAAAGCTTAAGATGTGATGCTGAATATTTAAGTACTGAATAAATAGAATAACTGTTTTTACAGCTTTGAAAGTACTAATTTTTCTTTAAAAACGCATAATAAAAGTTAACACAAAATATTGCTGCGTTTGCTATAATTATAGGCAAACCAACTCTAACGGTTGGCATCATAAAACCATAAATTATAAATAATGTACAACCAATCATGTTAACAATTCTTAGTCTTTTTACATTTTTCATTGTAAATGAAAGTAAGACAAAAAAAGAGGCTAAATAGCCAATATATTCCGTTAGAGTTATACCGAATAGTTCCATTTATTTTTCTTTTAAAGTTTTTACATCTCCATTAAGATGCCAATCAAAATAGGTTAAAATAGCATTGCTTAAATAAAACACATATTTGATAACATTAGCTAAATTACCTTGAATAAAATTCTTTACTATTTGCGCAAAATTATAAAATGTCCAGACTAAAAAGGACTGTTTGTATTTAAATACAATACCAACGTTTCCTATAATAGAAATTCCAAAAATAATTGCAATTGTATGTTTAAAAATTGGATTGGTTATTGTTGTACCAAACCAATAAAACCCTAAATATACAAGACTATACGAAATTATAAATGCAACAATAAATAATATCCAATACCTAAAATCTGCATTTTTAATACGTTCGCCTTCATACCATTTTTTTGTAGACAATAACGCTAATCCAAAGGTTAAAGGATAAGTTATTATAGCTGAATGATTGCCAAATAAATAATCTATAACTCCAGAATTTATAGTTGTAAAAATCCAAATTACGTTACCTATATTACTTTGTCTAACTAAAAAACGTGTAGCTAATAAAGAAAAAACAGCTCCTAAAATAGATAAAATACCTATTGGGAAAGCGCCTTTTTCTATATAGCTCCATAAACTAGAAAAAGGTATCCCAAAACGGATACCTCCTTCATAATATATAGTTTCATGAAAGTTTCTGTAAAGTGTAATTCCAACTACCAAAACTACTCCAAGTACATCTATATATTTAGAGTGTACAATGCGCCTAAGCAAAGGATTTGATATGGTAGTATCGGTCACTTTTTACAAAGCTTTATTACGCTTACGCTCTACTTCTTTTAGTAAAATTTTACGTAATCGTAAGTGGTTTGGTGTTACCTCTACATACTCATCTTTTTGTATGTATTCTAAAGCTTCTTCTAAAGAAAACTTAATTGCAGGTACAATTTTAGCTTTATCGTCTGCTCCAGCACTACGTACGTTACTTAACTTTTTAGTTTTTGTAACGTTTACAGTCATATCATCTTGACGAGAGTTTTCTCCAATTACTTGACCTTCGTAAATATCTTCTCCTGGATCGATAAAAAACTTTCCTCTTTCTTGTAATTTATCAATAGAATAAGGAATAGCTTGACCGTTTTCCATAGATACTAAAGATCCATTTTGTCTTTCTGGAATACCACCTTTTACTGGTTGATATTCTTTAAAACGGTGTGCCATAATTGCTTCTCCTGCAGTTGCTGTTAATAATTGGTTACGTAAACCGATGATACCTCTTGACGGAATGATAAACTCACAAACCATACGGTCTCCTTTAGCTTCCATACTCATCATTTCACCTTTACGCATTGTTACAAGCTCTACTGCTTTACCAGAAACTGTTTCTGGTAAATCGATAGTCATTTCTTCAACTGGCTCACATTTTACACCATCAATTTCTTTAATAATTACTTGTGGCTGACCTATTTGTAACTCATAACCTTCACGACGCATCGTTTCGATTAAAACCGATAAGTGTAATACACCACGACCAAAGACCATAAATTTATCGGCACTATCAGTTTCTTGTACACGTAAGGCTAAGTTTTTTTCTAACTCTTTTGTTAAACGGTCTTTAATATGTCTTGACGTTACAAACTTTCCGTCTTTTCCAAAGAAAGGCGAATCGTTAATGGTAAATAACATACTCATTGTTGGCTCGTCAATTGCAATAGTTTTTAATCCTTCTGGATTTTCAAAATCGGCAACAGTATCACCAATTTCAAAACCATCAAGACCAACAATTGCACAAATATCTCCAGTTTGTACTTGATCTACTTTTATACGACCTAAACCTTCAAAGACGTGTAATTCTTTAATTCTACTTTTCACCTTAGAACCATCACGTTTTACTAACGTAATTTGTTGGTTAACTTTTAAGTCGCCACGCGTTAAACGTCCAATAGCAATACGACCTGTAAAACTAGAGTAGTCTAAAGACGTGATTAACATTTGCGTTGTTCCTTCTTCAATTTTTGGTTCAGGAATATGCTCGATAACCATATCTAATAATGGCTCGATGTTTTCTGTTTGTTGCTTCCAATCTTCACTCATCCAGTTGTTCTTTGCAGAACCATAAACTGTCGGGAAGTCTAATTGCCACTCTTCTGCACCAAGTTCAAACATTAAGTCAAACACTTTTTCGTGTACCTCATCCGGTGTACAGTTTTCTTTGTCAACTTTGTTTACAACTACGCAAGGTTTTAACCCTAAATCAATAGCTTTTTGAAGTACAAAACGCGTTTGAGGCATTGGTCCTTCAAAAGCATCAACTAATAAAAGCACACCATCTGCCATGTTTAAAACACGCTCTACTTCTCCACCAAAATCGGCGTGACCTGGTGTATCAATAATATTAATTTTAGTGTCTTTATAAGTAACAGATACGTTTTTAGAGGTAATCGTAATACCACGTTCACGCTCTAAATCGTTATTATCCAAAATTAAATCACCAGTATTTTCGTTTTCTCTAAATAACTGACAGTGATACATAATTTTATCAACCAGCGTTGTTTTACCGTGGTCTACGTGCGCAATAATTGCAATGTTTTTAATCTTAGCCATAAATAGTGCCTTATTTTAAGCGTGCAAAGGTAGGTATAAATTATATATATTCAACACTTTATTTTTTAATTGGGCATTACCCTTTGTAACAACGCCAATTTTTAGACTAAAACAAAGATTATTAACAAGTTACAAAGGGTCGCGCTTTCAGAAGTCGCAATCAAAGATGTGCTCCAACAATTCTTCAATCGCTAATGCATGTGTTTGCCAAGATTATTTATTTCAACTAAAAATAAAAGCCTATTTATTTCAGTCATTAATAGTATCTTTGTGACATCTAAAACTATAATAATGACACTTCAAGATATACCTAAAATCAAACATACAGATAATAATAACTTCTTTTTACTTTGTGGTCCATGCGCTATTGAAGGCGAAGACATGGCTTACCGTATTGCCGAAAAAGTAGTTAGCATTACCGATAAGCTAAATATACCTTACGTATTTAAAGGTAGTTTTAAAAAAGCAAATCGTAGTCGTATTGATAGTTTTACAGGTATTGGCGATGAAAACGCATTAGAAATTCTTGCTAAAGTGTCTGAAAAATTTGATGTCCCTACCATTACAGATATACATGAAGTTAGCGATGCTGCAAAAGCAGCACAATACGTAGATGTATTACAAATCCCAGCGTTTTTAGTACGTCAAACCGATTTGGTTGTTGCTGCTGCAAAAACAGGAAAAGTAGTCAACCTTAAAAAAGGACAATTTATGAGTCCTGAAGCGATGAAACACGCTGTACAAAAAGTAAAGGATGCAGGAAGTGACAAAGCTTGGATTACCGATCGTGGTACTATGTTTGGTTACCAAGATATGATTGTAGATTTTAGAGGTATTCCTACAATGAAACACTATGCGCCTGTAGTTTTAGACGTTACACATTCTTTACAACAACCTAACCAAAGCGCTGGTGTTACAGGCGGACGACCAGATATGATCGAAACTATTGCGCGTGCTGGCGTTGTAAATAATGTAGATGGTTTATTTATCGAAACACATTTTGATCCAGCTAACGCAAAAAGCGATGGAGCAAACATGCTACACTTAGATAATTTAGAAGGTTTACTAACTAATTTGGTAGCGATTAGAAAGTTGGTGCAGAGTTTTTAATTAGTGACACCAATTACACGAATTATCACTAATTATATTTCTAATATAGTTGTTTATAAAACTACGTCAGTTCGAGTGTTTTTTATGCAATTTTAAATGGAATAAAAAATGTATCGAGAACTTTAAGTTTATACTTCTCGATACAATTTTACTTAGCTACTCTTCGTAAAATCACTCGAAGTGATGATAATGAATATTACCTTTGATGATAGAGCTATTTGTTTTTCAATACAATTCACTAGCTGCTTTCAACACATCTATAAAAATGTTATCATTTATAGCATCTAAAGACGTATATCTAAGTGACATCATTTTTTTACGATTTTCGGTAATTTGATATTCTTGATGTACTTTTATTTCTGGTCCTTTTACAAAACCAACATCTACAAATTGCTTTTTATGACTAGCATTGAAGTAACAAAAAGGCTTTCCTTTTAAGTAGTAAAATGGGATTTTATACTTGTATTTTAATTCTATTTCTGGTAAAGTGTGTTCTACTAAAATTTGTAAATGCAATAAAATAGCCCGAAAAGGTTCGGGCTGATTTAATATATATTGTTCTGCAGGATTCATTTTAGAATATGGCTAAAATACCAATCACTAATAAAACAATTCCGATAATCGCTTTAAAAGGCATTAACTTGTCTGATAATTTTCTTAATGAATTTTCAAACGCAGGCGCTTTACCAAATACGTGTGTAAGTAGCAAAACACCACCAAGAATACTCATAATACCATATAAACTAAAATGACCTCCAAATAGTCTTAACAATGGTATTACGACTAATGCGCCACCAATTATAGTTTGAAAAGGCGCTAAAACACCTGCGATTTTGTTAAAAAAGTTACTTTCTCCATCCCATTTATCTAATGTTGACAGACCAAGCAAAATTCCTCCAGTAATATTTGCTATAATTAATAATAACCCAAGCATAATTTTTTGTTTTTTAGTTAGATTTAAATTTAATAAAAAAGTAAATTAGACACTAATTTTTATTTTCAAATTTAAAAATCTGTAGCATCGTTTGGATCGGTTCCATTTGTTGCTTCATCACCATCATTAACACCATCTCCATCGGTATCTGGATTATCCGGATCTGTGATGTTTCCGTTAGGATTAGCTGTAGATTGACCGTTATCGATACCGGTTAGTTCTTCACAATCAAATAAGCCATCATTATCAGAATCTATAAATGTTGGAGGACCTAATAAATAAAACATTCCGTTTGTTGATACTTGATTTGATACTGTATTTTCAACTCTTACATATAAAACTGTTAGTCCGCTAGAATTTGAAAATGGAGTTGCAATAGGATTAACGTTAGCATCTGCATCTGCTTGAGTTTCATGAAAAGTTATGTTTGAGTTTATGTAATTGTCATTAAACTGTTCTAAATCATAAGTCAATCCATCGCAATCTTCTGAGAACCATTCTGCGCTATAAACAGCTACATCTTGAGGATCTAAATAATCAGGAACATTGTCTCCGTCGCTATCTTGTTCCACTGGGTTTGTATTACTTCCATAAACTTCATCTGCAGTATTTATTCCATCACCATCATCATCTTGGTCTTGATAATCTGGTATACCATCTTGGTCAGTATCATCATCTAATAAATTTCCGTTTCCATTAATATCTTCATCTATATCATAAACACCATCATTGTCAAAATCTCCTAAAGTGATACAGGTTGATGTTGTTCCTAAATCTGTATTTGTTGTGAAATTTCCAGTTAAAACATCAGTTTCTTGTCCTCCAGCCACATCTACTACATTTATTATATATGAGCTATCTGAAGCACAATAACTAATACTTTCGTTTACGGTTCCATCAGTAACAGGTATAATTTGCGCATTGTTACCATTAACTAATTGCATATACCCGTTGGTAATTGGATTTCCATCACAATCATTAAACATTCCTGTTAGTGTTGTAATTTGTTCTGTTGAATTTGTTACTGTAACAGTAACTGTATCATCTGCAGAAAATGGTCCTACTGTTGTTGTAAACATATCACAGCCATAATTAGGAACGGTTAAAGTTAATGCTTCGTTTGCAGCTACTAAACCACAAACTTCCCCGTTACTATTTGTATATCCTCCTGTAGTTGAATTCCATGTAGTTGTTTGTAGCGTTAGTTGTGTATATAAGCTAGACAATGGATTACCGTTATTATCTTGTAATATTATACAAGTTTGAACAACATCAAAAGGCGCATCACAATTCCAGAAACTAAAATGTGATACTTCACCTACATATTCACTACCAATTAAGATAGCTTCACCTTCTTCTACCCAATATCCATTTTGCTCATCAAAATACCATAATGGTATTGTTGTTGGCGGATTTGTAGCATTAGTTGGCATGGGAACAGTTATAGTTGCTGTACTACCAGATGCAATATTTAAATCTTCACCATTTTCTCCAATTAGTTCTACAGCAATCATACCATAAGTTTCTAAAGCTCTTAAATCTCCAGCCGCATCTTGAGCTATTAACATACCTGGCATTTGTAGATTCATATCTTCTTCATCTGGATTTAAATGTCTTAACACGACATCTACATTACCTTGATATGCAAATCCTGTTGAAGTTTCAAAATTACCATCAAAATCAACTTTGGTTCCGTTTGGCAAATCAATTGTTATAGCTTGACCAGAAACTATTGTTGCATTTGGTGTAGCATCTAACAACATTATTTTAACTTGATTAACACCTTGTGTTGGCACTAATGCTCTAGATCCAGAAATGTAACCTTGTTTTGATGCTCTTATGTACGCAAAGCTTTCGTAGACAGAAACATCGTTAACTGCAAAAACACCATTAACGTCTGTTATTGCAAATCCGCTACCTAAAGTAATGTTTGCACCTATAATTGGCTCATTATTTTCATCTACAACTCGACCTATAAAGTCTGCTGAAATTTGTGATCCAAAATTAGAAAAGAATGGATTATCAGATAACCCATCTTCTTGTTGTTGGTTGATAGGTATATTATTATCCTTTTCACAAGAAACTACTAAAAAAAGAAATACTAAGGTGTAAATTAGTTTTGAAAACTTCATACTTAAAACATTGAATACTAAACTAAAGGTAAATTAAAATAATTACAAAAGAGAATTAACCTTATTCTTTTCCTTCTACATAATCTTGTAGATACGCATAACGTTTGGTTAACTTTCCGTTTTCTGTCATTTTTGCTCGTTTTAAAACACCATTTTTATCACCATTAAAAAATGCAGGTATCACCGATTTTAAAAACATCTCACCAAAACCTTCACTTGCGTCTTTTGGTAATTCACAAGGTAAATTATCTACAGCCATAACGGTAATTGCTCCTTTTGCATTGTATGGTACTTCATTTTCTGTCTTAGGATCGTAACCATAAAATGGATCTGCAATTGTTGAAGGTCTTATTGTACTAGCAACTGGTCCGTCAATATCACAAGACACATCTGCTACTAAATTAATTTTAAAATCTGGATGTTTTGCATCTTCTCTTGTAAATATATAAGGTGCGCCATCACCATAAAAATGACCAGCGATAAAAAAATCGGTTACCTTAGCGTAAGGCATAAAATTGCTTTCGTAATCGCTTGGATCTTTATAAAACTCTGGTCTACTTCCTACTTTACCATCTTTGCGTTTGTTATATTCCATAACATCTATCATACAATAAACAGGCTCTGTAAAATCTGACGTTAAGTATAACGCATCACTTACTTCTTTAATTTTTAAATGGTCCAAAATTTCTTTAGCGCCTTTTGCTACTTTACCTGTTCCGGAAAGCACAATCTTTATGTTTGGTAATTTTATTTTATCAAGCTCTGCTTTTACCTCATCTAAATCTTTTAAGTGTTCTACTTTTGGTAGTTCAAACAAACCATCACGTAATCCTAAAGCCCTAAACCCATTGTAAGCACCAACTAATCCTGCGTAGCGACCAAAACCTATTAATCGTGCTCCGCTTTCTTTAACGATGGTTTCGTGATCGTATAGCTCGATATTTTTTTCTAAGATGGCTTTTAGCAGCTTACGATTATAAGGTTGCTTTTTTATAGTATGACTGAAGAAAAAATATTTTTTATTAGGAATTAAAGCGTCTATTGGCACTTCTTTTACACCTAACATGACGTCTGCTTCTGAGACATCTTGAGTTACTGTAAATCCTAAATCTGAATAGTCTTTATCTGGAAAAACCCTAATATCTGAAGCTTCTACTACTACGTTTGCTTCTGGAAAATTATCTTTTAGTGTTTTTAAATCTTTTGGTGAAAATACAACGCGTCTATCTGGTGGATTTTTACGTTCTTTTATTATTGCGAATTTCATGTATTACATTTTAATCCTGCTAAAATACCTTTATTATTAAGCTTTAGCAAATGAAATTTTATTCTACTTTTTCAACTTCATTTTCTAGTTTTAAGACATAATCTCCTTCATCTTGTTTAATGTATAGTGCTTTATTATTTGTAGTTCCATCTCTTGTTACATCTGTTCCTTTAATGGTTTTTGTTATTTGTTTTGTGTAAGTTTCTTGCACTTTTCCTATTGCTGTCCCGCTTCCCCATTTCCATTTTACCTTACTTCCTTGTCGTATCATTTTTTTATTTTAATGTAATTATTTTTATGTCATTTTTTCTTAAGTTTTTTATAAATGTGTGTTGGTATATTTTTTGATACATTATTTTTAGTAAATTCGCAGTCCTTTACTTTAAAAGGTTTTTAAAACTAACTTTTGGTTTAGGACCGCGTTAAGGATTGAGGTATTGTTGGAGCACATCTTTGATTGCGACTACCGAAAGCCTGACGCACTTTTGCCATTAAAAGCAAAAGTGGGTAACGCCATAAAATTGGGGTCGACTGGTTTTGACAGCGAGATTAATTAAATGGTAAGCACGTCGTGTAACGACTATGAGACACGTAAAACGCTAGGTCAACTTTTTAAACGGCGAGAATAACTACGCTTTAGCTGCCTAATCTGAATTATAGTAAGATTACGCCTAGGCTTACAAGGTAAGCAAGCTAAATGTCTCTGGAAAGCCTTGATTGGCGGCGTTCCTTTTTGAGGCATCGTAAATGTCAATATAGATTTGGTAGCGCTTTGATGCTAAATCGAAACTTTAAGAAGATAGGCAGTAACTAGGTTGTCTTTAACCAGGTTGCTGATGAAAACACAAGAAAAGACTAAACGTGTAGAAAGCTATTTGGTTACTTGTTTGGACGAGAGTTCGATTCTCTCCGACTCCACAGAAAAAAACCTTAATCAATTGAAAATAAACTGATTAAGGTTTTATTTTTTATGATTATGTATGATTTATGTACAGTAAAATTAGATATTAAAACTTATTAGTCAAAAAATTATGAAAAATAAGTTTACTAAGAACACTTTGCATTCACTCTAATTTTACTAACTTATACAGTATTCTGTATTAAAATTATGGCCAATTATAATATATTTGTTGTAGTTGTCCAATTAAAAGGCTTTAAATGACAAAAACATTCGCAGGTAAAGGAGGAAAAAAACCTCAATTAGAAATACCCATAGATCTTATACATTTAGATGAAAGTAATCCAAGATTAGTTCAGTATGTTCAAGATGAAGATTTTACAGAATTAGACTTAATATCAGTCATGTATCAACACTTTGATACTGAAGTTATAGCTCTTTCCCTTATAGAAAATGGTTATTTTGATGAGGAGCCTATAATAGTAGTTCCTAAAGATTTACCACATAATTTTTCTTATGATAACTATAGTAATGAAGAGTTAGAAAAACAGCTTCAAGATCTTATTGATAAAAAGGAAATTTCATTTACTGTTGTTGAAGGAAACAGAAGAGTGTCAACTATTAAACTACTCTTAAATAACAACTTAAGAGAAGACTTAGGAATAAACAAACTTTATCCAAAACTTGATGATCCTGATATAAGAAAAGATATATCTGTCATACCTAGTATTCTTTACAAAAACAAGAAAGATGTTTCTCCGTATTTAGGTGTAAGACATATAGCTGGATTATTAAAATGGGAAGCATTTGCTAAGGCTGCTTATGTAGCTGAAATGATTCAGGAAAAAGTTGAAGAAGGTTCTCAGACAAATGAAGCTATTAAAAACGTACAGCAAGTTGTAGCCGACAGATCAGACGTTTTAAGAAAACAATATGTAACATACAAAATATTTAGAGAAGCAGAAAACAGACTAGAAAACTATGATGTAAAACCTATTTTAAATAGATTCTCTCTGCTGCAGGTCCTTTATAATTCAGGTTCTATTAGAGATTATATTGGTGTAGACCCTTATAAAAAAGTTGATTTCAATGAAGATTATTTAGTTCCTGAAAATAAACTCGAAGAGTTTGAAGAGGTTCTAACTTGGGTATTTGGGAATAGAAACAAGGGAATAGAACCTGTATTAACTGATTCTAGAAAAATAACGAGTAAACTAAGCCATATAGTTACTAGTGATGATGCGGTAAGGTATTTAAGGGAGTATAAAAATATCGATGAAGCTTATGAAAGAACTAATGGTGAGCGTGACTACTTGTCTCAAAATTTAAGTAAAGCATCCAGGGCTTTACAAACATCATTACAATTTGCTTACAAATACAGTGGAGATCAAGAATTATTAAATCAAATTGATGAGCTCGAAAAACTATTAAATGCATTAAAGAGTAATTTGAAATAATGGAAGATTTTGTAGGTTTTATTGTAGGCAGGGAAATAGAATGCCTTGAATATAATTTATTGCTATATGCAAATCCCATAACTAAATCTATCATTAGAGATTTAGTTGACAGAACTCTTTCTTATGAGAGAGAGGTTAAAGAAGAAGACATTGATAGCTGGATCGCCACAATTGAAAATAGAAGCTATAAATATCTTAATAGATCTTTATATTCAGTTGAAAATAACATAATTACTCCTTTAAAAAAATGGAATGAAGTACCTGAATATTTTTTATGTATACACTTCTCTTTATATGGAGCTAGCAGTGATATCACAGGGACTAAACTATTTGAAAAAATTTCCGCTTATGCTTTAAAAAATTTTATTAATGGAGATGTATACATATTAGGTTTTCCTGCAAACAAAAACCTAAACGAATACTTAGATGAGTTATCTTATCTATTTCATGAGCATAGAGGAATGCAAGCTAATAATGATTATAAAGATGACGGAGTAGATGTAATAGGCTATAAAAAATTTAACGATAATAGATCCTCTAATCTATATGTTTTACAACAATGTGCCGCAGGAAAACACTGGAGTAAAAAGAAACAGATACCTCTAGAAAGGTGGACAAAATATATTTATTGGTATAGCAAAAATATTATAGAATCTATTTCAACTGTTGATTATGTTGATTTGAAAGAATTTGGAAAACAAGTTTCCACCTACGGTATGTTATTTGATAGGTTAAGAATATATAACTCACTATATAACAAAGACATAGAAACAGGACTCAGATCAGAAGTTCTGGAATGGTGTAACTCTACATTTAATTAAAAATGAAATTTATTGATTTATTTGCTGGGTTAGGAGGTTTTCATTTCGCTTTGACGAAAATGGGTCATGAATGTGTATTTGCAAGTGAGAAAAAGGAAAACCTTGCAAAACTTTATAAAGAAAATTATAATATTGAGGTTAATAGAGATATTAGACTTATTTCACCAGATAAAATACCCTCTCATGAAATCTTATGTGCAGGTTTTCCGTGCCAGCCATTCTCTAAGGCTGGTAAACAAAAGGGATTAAAAGACGAAAATAACGGAAGTTTTTTTGATATTCTAGCTGAAATTTTAAATTATCATAAGCCTAAATATTTTATTTTAGAAAATGTAAGAAACCTAGAATCTCATGATGACTTTAAAACATGGGATTATATTTCTTTAAGACTTGAAGATTTAGGATATTCTATTGATAAAAAAATATTTTCTCCCCATCAGTTTAACATACCTCAACATAGAGAAAGACTTTTTATTGTGGGATGTCTAGATGGACTAAATCACTTCAAATGGCCAGAGACAAGCACTCTTACAAAAAGTACAAAAGACTTTTTAAGACAAGCTCACAAAACTAGACTATTAGAAGAAGAGAAAAAACATGTCTTAAATGTTTGGCAAGAATTCTTAGATATTTTTCCTAAAAAAACTAAAATACCAGGATTTCCAATATGGGCTATGGAATTTGGTGCTGATTATCCTTACGAAACTAGCACACCGTATTCTTCTTCAAATTGGGCTTTAGGAAAAAGCAAAGGAAGTTTCGGTGTTCCTTTAAAAAATATGACAAGAGAGGATAAATTCAAAAATTTACCATCATACGCAAGAACTAAACAAGAAGTCTTCCCTACTTGGAAACAAAATTATATAAGAAAAAATAGGGAGTTTTATCAATTACATAAAACAAATATAGATTCTGTTATTAAGAAAATAAAAAAATTTAATAATTCTAGTTGGCAAAAACTTGAGTGGAATTGTGGTGACTCAAGAAGAAACATAAAAGATTATATTATACAGTTTAGAGCCTCAGGAGTTAGAATAAAAAAACCAGACATATTCCCATCTTTAGTAACTGTCAGTACTCAAGTTCCAATAATAGGCTGGGAAAACAGATATATATCTCCAGAAGAAGGAGCTGCTCTGCAAAGTATGGAAGGAATAAAACTACCAGAAAATCTAAGTACTAGTTTTAGTGCTTTAGGAAATGCGGTTAACGCTAAAATAGTAAAATTAATTGCAGAAAAATTAATTATCAACCAACCCTGCGATCATAGAAACAATTTAACATCTAATATAATACTATCCGAACATCAACACATTGACAATTGATTTAAAAATAAAAAAGAGCCTATTTTTCAATAGGCTCTCTAAACAATTTTAAATCAATATAGGTATATAAGAACTCTTTTTAAAAAGTAATGTAATATATTACAATATACAATTTTATTTACTTTTCACACCTAATAAAATTCAATATTTTATTATATAAATAAAGCAGTCAAACTGATCCGTTTCTCCTGTTCCTGCTGATAATTGCTGCTTTTTAATAACCTGGTAATTTTTAATATTATATTGATTTGCAATGAATTCAATTTCATCTCCAGTAAGTTCTTTGTAAACTGGTAGAATTATAATCTCCTTTTGCTTTTCAATATGAGATCCTATTATGTTCGCTTCTTTAGAATACAAAACGTTAGGATGATTTTTTAAAATACTTTCTGTAGAAATTAAGTCTGATTCTATCATATTACTTGCTTTTTGTTACACTCAAATATAGTACAAAATATTTGTACTACAAATTAATTGTACTTTTTTTATCTTTGTTGAATGATAAAAAACGAAATAGAATTTTATAGTCTTTTAATCAATAGTATTGATTTAGACATGAGAAAGAGAGGATTAAAAAATCCTGATATGCTTCTAAGTAGTGAATACCAAATTAGCAGAACTCAGTATTACAACATTAAAAGCATAGCTGGAGGAAATCAATCTACTCCAAGACTTTCTAACAGTAGGCTATTTAAACTTTGTGATTATCTAGGTATTGAATTTGAAATCATGTATAAAATCACAAATGATGTCAAATAAAATCGATAGAGAAAAAATATTAATGCTAATTGAAAGCATGGAGGCTAACGCACATCGTTTATTAAAAGATGCTGCGATACTTAGAGAGGAGCTGTCTGGTGGTTCGGACAGCTCTAATTTAAAAAAGCCACTTTCTCAAGATCACATTAAACAGCTAATAGATAAACGCAATAGTTCTCGTTTTAAAAAATAAACCTATTTACGCTTAAGTCCTTGCTCTCTCTTTTTTAGCAAAAACTTAATTCTTGCTTCGCGTTCTTCTGGTGTTATATCCGATCCAACCACAATACTCTTTTGAGAGTTGTCTTTTTCATAATATCCTAAAAGCTTGTTTTGCTCCTTTATAGCATCAATTGCTGTGCTATACTTTCTTGTAACTTTAGAGCGCTCCTTTAAATCTTCCAATTCATACAACTGTCTTTTTAGAGTAATCTCAAGCTCTTCAATTAGCTTATTACGCTTATCTTCAATGTATTCCTGAATCCGAGTATTTCCGAGTATTTTTCTAAAATTAGAATCAGCTGTTGAGTTTTTGGCATGTTTATAAAATTGCTGATAAGCTTTGGTTCCGTTAAATCCATTTACAAACCACTCATCAATAACAAGCTTGTATTTCTCTAAAGTCTTATCTGATAACTCTCTATTTTTCATCTTTCTTTTTATAGGACATTAAATGACATATTTTTTGCTTATTTCTTTTTTCTAGCCTCTCTAAGAACTTTAACTCTTTCTGGATCATATCCGTCTTTATTATCATTATGGATAGACTTTCTCATATTATCAGCAGTTCTTTTTGCTGTTTTGATAAATTCTCTTTTTCGCATAGAATCATGCAATTTTTTTCTGTTTTCTTTTGAATATCTAGACATGATATTTGTATTTATTAAGTGTTTAAAAATTTGCTCCTGCTTCGATATTGTCGTTTTCAATCCTTTCGGCAATACCTGAATGAGTTCCTTGTGAACTTCCTTTATAAGATCCCTCTAGTGATCCTTGTCTTGATCCCTCAAGCGCACCTTTTAACGATCCCATTTCTGAGCCTTTTTCTACAGCTGCAGATATAACATTACTAAGCGTGCTATAATCAACTTTATCATTAGAATTCGCTCTTAGTATCTGTCCTCCAGATTGGAGGTAACTTGAAGTTGTTCCTAATGAAACTCCACCATATTGTTGATTTATTTTAGATAAAAGTGGTTGTATAGCTGCTGATGCTCTTCTGTTTAGAATAAACATTTTTTCATCTTTTTCTGCTTCAAAAGCAGTTCCATCTTCTCCCCAGAACTTAGTTCCTCCAGAACTATGACGTTTACCACCAATATCAATAACAGCTCCATGCTCAGCCTTTTTAATTTTTCCGCCAATGGTACCAATTGATTTAATTGCTGCACCTGCTAAAATTCTACTAATTGCTTGAGCTGTTGAAACTCCTATATTTGCTTGAAGAGCTGCACCTTGAGCTGTATTTAACGCTGTAAATGGTAAACCTGCTGTTAATGGAGAAGCTGCAATTGCTGCTGCGTTTGCTGCTGCTACATTAGAAGCCACTCTTGCAGATGCACCTGCTGATTCAATTTTTACTAGTCCTGCTTGTGCTGCTGCTTCAACCGCAATAGATGCTAGTTTAGCCGCCAAGCTATCGCCTAAGAAACCAGTCAGTGTACTTGTCAATGTTTGAGCTAAAGACGCACGAATATTGGCTGTTGTTTCATCAGATTCAATAAGCCTTTTATTTACTTCCAATTCTTTGGCAAGTCTATCCTCCAGAATATTCTGTTGAATTTCTGAAATAATCTGACCTCTTTCAGTCTCTATCAATGATAGTAATTCTGTTTTTTGCTGCTCATTGAGTTCTAGTTGTTCAAGTTCTAAAAGCTGTCTCTGATAGTCCTGTTCTGCTTTTGCTATTGCTCTTTGATTAGCATCTTCTATATTTCTTAAATCAATCTCATTTTGAAGTTCATTTTTTCGATTATTAAACTCAATTATTCTTCCTAATTCTGTCTCATTAGCTTCAATTTGGAACTGTTTTAAGTCATTGTTAATCTTTAATACTTCAGTAGCATATTCAGTCTCAGAGAGTAACTTAGATTCAAGTTTTTTATCTAATATTTTGATTTCTTCATTTGCTAAAAATTTCAATTCCTCTAAATTCTGCTCGTTAAATCTTCTTTGCTCTTTAAGAAACTCAAGCTCTTGTTCTGCTTTCTCTATTCTTTTTTCAGCAGCTTCTCTAACTTGATCGTTTGCCTCTTTTTGAAGCGCAACACGTTCTCTAATTTGCTCACTTTGTTGTCCTGTTATTCGTTCCTGGATATCTGCAATTGTTGTCAGAGCTTCAGCTTGTTGATCTAGTGCATCTTTGGTTTCTCCCTCTGATTGAATACGTAAATTTGCTACTTCTAAAGCTGCTTGAGCAATTTCTAATTCTTTCTGTAATTGAGTTTGTAAAACTTGACCTAGAGCTGCATTTGCACGGATACGTTCTGGAATTGATTTAGTTGTATCATCTCTAATTTGTCTCAGTTTTTCGGCTGCTTTCTGGTATTCAAGCTGAACAAGTTGAGCTTTACGTTGCTCTTTCTCTAATCTTGCCTCTGCATCTGCTAATGCTTTGGTATCTTTTGCTCCTTTCTGAACCTCAGCATTGAAAGTTTTTAATGCTTTAGCCTCATCTTCAAAACCTAACAACTCTAATCCAGAAGCTATAACTTCAATACCCTTGTAGATTGCTTTTTCTGCAAGTTCAAAACCTTTAACAATTCCATCAATTAAAAATTCTCCTAGTGGTTGTAAAATTTTGAATAGCGCGTTGGATATACCTTGAAAAGCAGAAAACGCACGTTTAATTTTATTAGTTGATTCTTCACTACGGTTCATCGCGCTTTTGATTAAAGCAAATGCACCTACCAGAATAGCCAAAGTTGCTCCTAAAGGCGTTGCTATAAAACCAATTGCAGCTTTAGTTAGAGAAACTAATCCTTGACCTGCAGATTTTAAAGAGTTTTTTAAGAATGCACCTGATCCACCTGCTTCTTTTGATCTTTCCGACAGGACCAGAATATTATTTGTTACACCAGTTAAACCATCTTTAAAAATATTGGTTTCGTCTAGAGCTTCTTTTATAGCATCTTTATAACCACCAATTCCGATTTTTTGCTCCTCTAATGCTGAAACATTTCCTTTAATGATATCAGTATTACGGTTAAGTTTTTCGTTAATTTCTGCTATTGCTCTTTGTCCCTCTTCGGTTTCAATATTAACCTGGTTTCTTATCTTTTTAAGTTCCTTGTTATTTTTGTTGGCAGCATCAATAGACAAAACTTCTTTATTAAGAGCAAGAGTTAGTTTTTGCTCTACGCTTAATAATTTTCCGTTAGTTTCTGTAAGGTTTTCAACTTGTCTTTGGTTTAATCTATACTCAGCAGATACTTTTTTAAGACGTGCCTCTGTTTTAATAAATTCCTCACTGGTTTCTCCAACTGTAGATTTTAGCTTTTGTTGCTCAAGCTTTAAGCTATAAATCTCTTTTTTCAAATCAACAGATTTTTTAATGATACCATCTACATCAATATCTGCTTCAAATAATTTAATTCTTTCTGTATTCATGATTTAATTATTTTTCAAGGAAATTTTGTCTAATTGTGGGTTTAAACAATCCAATCCCTTTTTTATTAACAAGTAACTCACAATCACCAATTCCTCTTGAATCTCCTTCAATTACTACTAACCCATTTAAAGCCACACAAACATTTGCTAAATAATCTTTTCTAACCATCCCTATTGTTCTTGCATCTCTAAAGGCCTCAACAATAGTATTGGCTATTCTTAGCATTTCTTTTTTTTGAGTATTATCGGCATAAGCATAATACCTTTCTAAAATCGGTTGATCTTCCTTTAGTACAAACTCTTCATCAATGATGTCGTATTCGTAACCTTTCCAGTAAACCCTGTTATACTTTCTCAAAGGTTCTATACTTATCCCTAGAGCATTTAAATTAAATTCATCAGAAGCGTTAGGAAACTGAAAAAGCTTTTTAACTTCTTTTTCTAAATAATTGAATTTTTCATCTTTTAGCTTAATCATTTGCTCTTCTGAAAGTTTTCCTCCTAGAACACTTCTAGCTTCTTTAACAAACCTGTTAAGGTTAAGACTAGCTGTAACCATATTAGATTTTTCTTGTTTTATGGATTTTTCATCTTTCCATAAAAATTGATCTTCTGTAATTGCTTCTTTTTTCATTGTGTATAAATTGAAAATTTAATTTTTAGCGCGAGTTTATTTACGCTCTCTTTTTATTTAAATCTTATTAATTGCTCTTTGTATAGTATATTTATATAGCTCGTCATATTTTTGAGAATAAGTTGACCAGTAAAAAAACAGTTTTCAAAATCTCTTTTATAGGTCGTGTATTGCTCTTCATATGGTCGTGATGTCATTTTCCCTCTTCAATCATTTTTAAAACCCTTTCTAAAACTATCTTTTGCTCAAGTTTTCTTTGCTTATCTAAAGTTGATTTTCTATTTAATTCTGCTTGATAAATTAAATCTTCTAATTTCATTTGAAAGGAAATGTAAAAACCTCTTGTATATCTAGAATATGTTATTAATCCCCAACTATTTTGAAGCTCTGATTTAATTTTTTTAGTTTGATACTCGTTACTAAACTTTTGAATTTGATCTGACAGTTCTGATTTATCATTTACTGAATGAGTTTTCCCATCCATTCTAGCCAACCAGTAGTTATTAGTTGTTTTGCAATATGGTTTTTTACCTATAATACTTTTTAAAGCTAGAAAAGCTAGCAAACAGGTATAGTCAAATTTTGATTTATTTTCAATTATAAACCTTTTAAAAACCTCTATTTTAAGCCCTGTTTTTGGCGGGTTTTCTCCATGCTCAGCAATTGAATTATTATAGATTCTTTCAGCATCATTCATAGCATCTACATACGCCTGATGACCACCATCACCGTAACTTAAATCAAAATAGAAAGTAGCTGCGATAAACCTGTCTATCTTTTTATTATTATTTAGTTTGAGAGAATGATGATACAAACAATACTTACAAATTATGTTTAAGCTTGTAATTGGATTCTCCAAAAAACCAGTAAGAAACTGAACAGGAAAATTGAAATATTTACTGTTATTTTTATTTTTGGAATTACTCATAACAGTATAATTTTGTATATTGCAGTATCGCAAAAAGCGAAATAATCCGCATTAAAGCCGTGAGTATGGAATGTATTCATGGCTTTATTTTTTTACAGGCTTTAGTGCCTGCATTATTTCTGATTTTTTGTAATATCTACGACTACCAATTGAATAGGCTTGAAGTCTGCCTTGATTGGTATATGTCCAAAGTGTTGTACTGTTAATATCTAACAGTTTACATACTTGATCTCTGGTTAATAGATCTTCGTCGTCTTTTGGCTTTTGCTGTTTAGCTGTTCTTATATCTGATATCATTTTCTCGATACCAGATAATTTTTCTTCTAAAACTTTGAAAGGATTTTCCATAATTGCACTTTGTTATCGTTACTGTGCAAATATGGGTTAGCTATTTTTGCGTAACTGGTTATAACCAGTTACTATTTTTTAAAAAGTCTTTTAGATCAGTCTCTATAACTACCCTTTTTCCATCAGGTAGAACATTTTTTACATTTTCTAATCTATTTTTATGATTTCTATCTTTTATTATCGAATCATAGCTACGTGTTCTATATCCTATTTGTCTATAACGATTAAATTTTTGATATAATTTGTGACCAGAACATTCCCACTTTTTACCAAAATCCATATTGTTTGACTTAGTTACCTCCTCTTCTATATAAAATAAATATAGAGCTAGTTCATCTATACTCTCAAAAAACTCTTTGTACTTTGGTTTTTTTCGTGGGTTCTTGGGTTTTCCTTCAACTGAACTTTCTTGAGGTTTAATCTTAGTTTTAAGATACTTTTGAAAGGTTTCTGATTTTATTTTTAGCTTTTTTGTACTATAAACGACATCTTGTATGTTATCAATTTGATTATACAATCTTCTTGCATCTTTTCCTGTATCAACCATTAAAAACTGATAATTGAAATTATCAGCAATTTCATCAGCTATAAAATTCAATCTATCTGTATCATTCAAGAAGTTATAAGGATCTTTAACTTTTAATTCAAATTCACTATTTAATAATTTGTATGGGTTATTAATTTGTGAATATTCTGCAATAACCATCTTCATCTCATCAGTATTGTTACTTTCAATCGATAGTTTTATTTCTTTCTTAGCATCTTTCTCAGCTAACAATTCTGATTCATAAATTGTTTGAGATATATAATGATTAATCTTATTTGGATTATCTAAACTCATAATTAAAAGTAATTAGTTAATTCAAGCGCAAGATCTTTATTACTCTTGCCTATATAATTTAAAAATGCTGCTTCTGTAGTATGACCAGTAACATAAATTAAGTAACTGGTTGGAATATTATTGTGTCCGTAAAAATTTGAAGCAAAGGATCTTCTACCTACATGAGAAGATACAAGTTTCCATTTTTCGTATTTACCAGGTACACGTCTAATTTTTGATTTATCTGCTTCTGGATCTATGTTTGCTTGTACCTTACCACTAACCTTATCATTTATCTTAGCTAACTGACAAACTGTTTTTATGTAATCGTTGTACTTCTGGTCCGAAATTGCTCTAGGAAACTGTCCATCTCTTTTATTAAGTATCTCTTGCACTTTTGGATGCACAGGTATAGTCATTAACTTGTTTGTTTTTTTCTGCTTGAATTCAATTAATGATTTTCCGTTTTCTACTCTTATCATATCAGATGTAAACCTCATAAAGTCACTAATTCTTTGTCCCGTATAACAACTAATTATTAGCCAATCTCTAGCGTTATCAAGATGCTCTTTAGAGTATTCTTTATTTTGAATTTTTTCAAGCTCCTCAAATGAAAGATATATACTCTTAACTGGTTCTTTTTTTACCTTGAGATCTAATAGTTCTGGATGCGTTGGCAAACCTTTCTTTTTGGCATATTTGCAAAATGACTTAATGAACACTAACTCTCTTTGTATAGTATTTTGAGAATATTTTTCTTTTTTATAGTATTTGATTAACTCCTGCTTAAAAGTTTCTCCTATTTCACTAATTAAAATAGTTTTACCTCTAGCCGCTTGCATCCTAATCATTTTGTTACGGATGACATTGAATTTTTTTATTGAAGCTTCTGAAATATCCTCTTGACGTTCTTCAATGTAGTATTTGATGAACGAGATTAAATCTTCTGGTATTTTTTGAGCTTTAGTTTTAGGACTGTAATAATCATTTAAAGCACTAACAAGCCATTCTTTATCAACGTTACTTGGATCAGATTTTTCAAAAGCATCTAGAACATAGCTTTTGATACTGTTAAGCTCTGCATTAACTTCTGACTGCCTATTAACAACCTCAACATCTTTAACACGTTTTAGATTGTGCTGCTTGTTCCAGTAATGCTCACTAACCTTGAGCTTAGTCTTTGCTCCTAGAACAATATCCTTGTAACCCTTTTTAAATTCAGAATCATGAAACCTAAATAAAAGCCGTATATTTAAATACGCTTCGCTCTTGCTTGAGCGATATAAAAAATTTACGCTTGCCATTTTGCCTATATTGATAAAGCAATATACAAAATATGTACGGCATTTGTACGGTAAAACTAAAATTAAAACAAACTAATCGAAACCTATTAAAAGTATTTTTTAAAGATTTACACTACAAACCTTTGATTTTAATAGCAGCTTTAAAGGAAACTCAATTATTTGAGTAAGGAGCGATTTTTAGTTAAAGTGGTCTCTCCGACTCCACATAAAACCCTGTAAAGTGTTTATTTTACAGGGTTTTATTTATTTTTTAATAATTTATTCTGAAAGAAATTTCTTAAAATAATATTCCTGCTTTATACGTATTGTTATATTTTTGATTTATGAATAATAAATCACTATTAATATTATTTTCTTTTTTTGCTTGCTATTTTATGAGTATTAAAATAGCTTTTAGTAAAACTGAAATAGATAGTCTACAGTTTTTTATTGAAAAAATAACCTCGATAAACTCTAACAAAGATCTTTTTGATGCTTATAACTACTTGTCTAAAGAGAAAGAAAAAAGATCTGATTTAGACAAAACTTATATTTACTACAACCTTTCTAAAATTGACTACACTTTAGGCTTTTACTATGATAGCGAATATAATGCTGTGCAAGCTTTAAAAATTATTGATAAAATTGCCGACTCTGACTTTAAAACAAGCTATAAAAAAAGTCTTTACACATTATTAGGTAAAATTTATAAAGCATTAAACTTTAATGATCAAGCGCTAAATTTTTACAACAAATCGCTTAAAATTGCTAGTACTACTAAAGATAGTGTTGTCATTTACAATAATATTGCTACAACATATAAGGCTAATAAAGATTTTAAAAAGGCTAACAACATCCTACTAAAAGCTAAAGAGTTATTACATAAAATTAATGATCAAACCGAGGTAGCTAGAATACTTGACAATCTTGGAGCCGTAAAGACTATTTTACAAGACCCAGAAGCTTATACTTATCTAAAAAAATCACTAAAAATACGCCAGAAACTTAAAGATTATTCGCAATTATACCCAAGTTATAAAAGCCATTTCAATTATTACTTTAGCAAGAATAATATCGACTCTGCAAAAAAATATAGTGATCTAGCTTACAATATATCCAAACTAATTAATAGTCCTTCTTATCAAATAGATGCTATTAAATTAAAACTTAAAACCAATAATAATTACAACATTAATGAGTTTTTAAAACTTACAGACAGTTTAGAAAAAGTAAGAAACATCAATAAAAATCAATACTCTCTTTTAAAGTATAATGTAAATAAAAGCTTACTAGAAACTGAAAAGCAAAAAAACCAAAAAACCATCTACAAGTTTAGCTTAATCTTTACAATAATACTAGTTGTATTATTCTTGTATTTATTAAACATAAGACACAAAAAACAAAAATTAGAACAAATCTACCAAACTGAAACCAACATCTCTAAAAGAATACATGATGAAGTAGCAAACGACATTTATAAATATATGATTGTTTTAAATGAAAACAAATTAGATAAACAGCTACAATTAGACACCATAGAAGATATATACTACAAGACTAGAGATATCTCTAAAGAAATTAATGTAATAAATGAAAAATCTAATTTTAAAGACGAATTAAAAGATCTCTTTTCTAGCTATTCTAACAACCAATGTAAAGTTGTAAGTAATGGTTTTTCTGATATTGACTGGAACAAAATTAACAAGCATAAAAAAATAACTATTTACCGCGTATTACAAGAGCTTTTAACTAACACAAAAAAACATAGTCAAGCTAATTTAGTAGTAATTAAAATTAATACAAATCGTAAAAAACTAGAACTTCAATATACAGATAATGGTATTGGTACTAATCTAAATTTTAAAAATGGTTTGAAGAATACGGAAAACCGTATAAATACCTTAAAAGGAACTATTACTTTTGATACTAAACCAAATAATGGTTTTAAAGCAAAAATTATAATTTAAAATGTTCAAAAAAGTTTTAATTTCTGATGACTTAGATAGTATTAGCCAAGGTGTTTTAAGCACACTTGAAAGTTTAAATATTAGCAATATAGATAAAACACTTTATTGTGATGATGCGTATTTAAAATTAAAAAAAGGTTATCTAGACAAAAACCCTTATCAATTATTTATTACAGACTTATCTTTTATTGCAGATCATCGTGAACAAAAATTTAATTCTGGTAAAGATTTAATTAATACATTAACCCAAGAACATCCTGATTTAAAAATTATAGTTTATAGTATTGAAGATAGACTAGAAAATGTAAAACAACTTTATTCTAATAATAAAGTAAGTGCTTACGTATGTAAAGGAAGAAATGGTTTAAAAGAATTAAAAAATGCCATAATTGATGTTTATGATAAAAAAACATATCTTTCACCATCAATTTCTGATCGTTTAAAATCTAAAAATCATTTAGAAATAACAGACTATGACATCGAGTTATTAAAACTATTATCTATAGGATTATCTCAAGATGAAATTAGCAGTAATTTTAAACAGAAAAATATATCGCCTAACAGTTTAAGTTCAATAGAAAAAAAAATAAATAAACTTAAATTATACTTTAATGCTCAAAACGCAATACACTTAGTATCAATAACAAAAGATACTGGTCTAATTTAATTTATTCAACTTACGGTTTACCGTAAAACTATTTTAAACTATTAAGTTAGCTTTACACCATAGATAATGTTTTGGGAGAAGCCATTATCTTAAGTTAGCTAATTGTTGAGTTAAATTTATTTTTTGGCTATTAATCATTTTATTAAATTTATTAAATCTCAACAAAAAAGCCTTACAGAAATGTAAGGCTTTTTATTTTTATTTCTCTTCTTGGCTTAACCATTTACTGTATCCGCCTTTAAAGTCATAAATTTTAACAAATCCTAGGGACTTCATTTTTTCTGCACATTTAGCACTTCTACCTCCCATGTGACAATACACCAATACTGGTTTGTTTTTATCTAACTGTTGTATATCATTTTCAAAAGTTGGTGATAAAAAATTTATGTTTTGTGCTGTTGCAATATGTCCTGCATCATACTCTTCTGGAGTCCTTACATCTATTAGTTGCACATCTTCCATATTAAGATATGTTTGCATCTCTTCTTGTGACACAACTTCTATTTCTCCTTCGGTTACTGTTTTACAGCTTACAATAACTGCTAATAACAAGAATAAAATTAAAGGTTTTTTCATACTAAAAAGTTTATTTATTCTACGTCTCCTGTCCATTCTAATATACCACCTAATAAATTATAAGCATTATCAAAACCTAATTGATTCATAATATTACAAGCTTTTTCACTACGTGCTCCTGATCTACAATACACATAGTAGTTTTTTGATTTATCAAGTTCTTCAAGTTGATAAACAAATCCTTGCCCTTTATAAATATCTATATTAATTGAATTTGGTATTTTCTTTTCTGCAACTTCAGCTTCTGTTCTTACATCTAATATTACTGCATTATCATCTGCATTAAGCTGCTCTGTCCAATCTTTTTGAGATAAATTTGCCATCTTTTAAATATTTTTTTTCAAAATTAAGATTTCTAAGTTATATAGACGTAAAAAAACCCGGAATGTTACATTTCGGGTCTTAACTTTAAATAAAATTATAAACTTTTATACTTTTATAGTACAACCAATAGCTTTTGTTTCCTTAACTTTAATTTCATTTCCTGATAGCAATGCGTTAACAGCATCTTCTACATATCTAGTTTTTACTGCATTTGCATCTTGAAAATTATCATCTATTGCGCCAATATATTTAACAATATTTCCTTTTTTAGTTTTTTGCAAAACATACACATGTGGTGTTTTAGTGGCTCCATATTGTGGATAAATCTTTTGACCTTTATCAATTAGATACGGAAATGTAAAACCTTTTTCTTTGGCTCTTTTTTGCATTGCTTCCATGTTATCTCCTGGTTTTACATCTGTATTATTTGGCATAATTGCAATAACAGGGTAACCTTTACTTGAATATTTTTTATTTAAGGCTTCAATTCTGTCTTCATAAGCTACTGCATATGGACATGTATTACATGTAAAAGTTACTATAAATCCTTTTGCTTCATTAAAATCTGAAAGTGACACCATAGATCCGTCTATGTTTTCTAATTTAAAATCGGTAGCAATATCACCTATTTTATAACCTTCTTTAGGTTTAATTGTAAAAGCACTAATTGTTAGCACTAGTACAAATAATGTTAATAATTTCTGTGTTGTTTTCATGAGAGTTATTTTAAAAATTTATTTAGTGTTCTTTCTAATTCTTCATACTCAAAAGCTTGCTCAAAAAATTCTCGTTTTTTAGAATTATAAATTAAAGTTGCTGGTATAGCACCAGACCAGTCTTTATTTACTTTTGGAATCCAATAATTAGAATCCATATCATTTAAAGCATAAAGCTCTGACTGTAACTGTTTTTCGTTTATAAAATTTTTAAGTTTTGTATCAAAATGCTTAGGAAAGTCTAAACTGACCAAAACAACCTCTACATTTTTATCTTTATATTGTTTATTAATCCTTTCAAAATAAGGTAATTCTTTAACGCATGGCGCACACCAAGTTGCCCAAAAATTAACTACATAAGTCTTATTGTCCTGTTTGTTTAGCACTTTTTCTAAACCGTTATAATCTACTTCTGTAAATGTTATTTCTTTACTTTCTTCTTTACAAGAAACCATTAATAAAACCACTAAAATTGGCAATATGTATCTCATTAAATCTAAATTTTAGAATAAAAATAATAATCACCTATGTGTTATTTTAAGTTTTAACAAATAATTAATTGCTGATTATATTTGAAAACTAAAATTTCATTTTTATATTTACACCGTAAATAAAACACATGAACACAATTTTAAATCATACTTGGTGGTGGAACTTCAAGATTTCAATCTTCGTGAAGTAAACCCTTAGTATATTTAATTTAAAAATATTTTATAAAGGCTTGTCATTCACGACAAGCCTTTTTTTTTTTACCATTATGAAAACATTTAGCTTATACACTCATTACAAAAAAATCTTAGCAGATACGATAACACCCGTTAGTATCTATTTAAAAATTCGTGATAAATATCCAAATAGTATCCTATTAGAAAGTAGCGATTATCACGCTAACGATAACAGTTTTTCTTACATCTGTTTCAATCCAATAGCCTCTATTAAAGTAGATGACAAAGCTATTACACAAACTTTTCCTGACGGAAGTGTTATGAGTAACAGAGTAAGAAATGTAACTCAAATGATACATAAGTTTACTAAACGATTTAAAGTCAATTCTGAAACAGATTTTAAGTTTATCAACAATGGTATTTTTGGTTACACTGCCTATGATGCTGTAAAACATTTTGAAGATGTTTCTATTAGTAAAAAACCAAATTCTTTAGATATACCTGATATTTACTATGCAGTTTACCAAAACATCATAGCCATAAATCATTTTAAAAATGAAGCATATATTTTTGCCCATTGTTTTGAGACAGATAATAATATAGACGAAGTTTTACAATTAATAAGCTCTAAAAATTATGCTACATATAAATTTAACACAGAATCTGAAATAAAGTCTAACCTAACAGATGAGGACTATAAAAATCACGTAGAGTTAGCTAAAAAACATTGTGCAAGAGGTGATGTGTTTCAGTTAGTGTTATCTAAAAAATTCTCTCAAAGCTTTAAAGGTGATGAGTTTAACGTATATCGTGCATTAAGAAGTATTAATCCTTCTCCGTATTTGTTTTATTTTGACTACGGAAATTTTAAAATCTTCGGAAGCTCTCCAGAAGCACAACTAGTAGTTAATAACGGTCAAGCCGAAATACATCCAATTGCTGGCACATTTAAAAGAACAGGTAATGATGAAGAAGACCAAAAGCTAGCTAAAAAATTAGCAGAAGACGCTAAAGAAAATGCAGAACATGTCATGCTAGTTGATTTAGCAAGAAACGATTTAAGCAGACACGGAAGCGAAGTAAAAGTAGAAACTTACAGAGAAGCGCAATTCTTTTCGCACGTTATACATTTAGTAAGTAAAGTTACAGGTAAAGTTCATAAAAACACAGCGACAATGCAAGTTGTTGCTGATACTTTTCCTGCGGGCACGTTAAGCGGCGCTCCAAAACATAAAGCTTTACAACTTATAGAAAAATACGAAAAAACAAGTCGTGCATTTTATGGAGGTGCAATTGGTTTTATGGATTTTAAAGGTAACTACAATCACGCCATCATGATACGTACATTTATAAGCAAAGACCATAACCTACATTGGCAAGCTGGCGCAGGAATTGTATCTAAATCCATTCCAGAAAACGAATTACAAGAAGTTTACAACAAACTAGGAGCCTTAACAAAAGCAATTGATTTAGCAGAACAAATTAATTAATCCTAAATCTAAATAAACATGAAAAAAGTATTAGTTATAGATAATTACGACAGTTTTACGTACAACTTAGTACATTATTTAGAAGACCTTAACTGCAATGTTACCGTAAAAAGAAACGACAAACTTACTATAGATTTTGTAGAGCAATTTGATAAAGTAGTATTGTCGCCTGGTCCAGGTATTCCTGAAGAGGCTGGTTTATTAAAAGAAATCATAAAAACTTATGCACCTACAAAAAGTATTTTTGGTGTTTGCTTAGGGCAACAAGCAATTGCTGAAGTTTTCGGGGGACAATTAATTAATCTAAACGATGTGTATCATGGTGTATCAACAAAAGTAACAATTACTGTAGATGACGAATCATTGTTTAACGGATTAGAAAAAACCATTGAAGTAGGACGATATCACTCTTGGGTTGTAGACCCTAATTTACCTGAAAGTTTAGAAGCTACTTCGGTAGACGAAAACGGACAAATCATGTCTTTACGCCATAAAATATATGATGTAAAAGGTGTACAATATCATCCAGAAAGTGTATTAACACCTTACGGAAAAAAAATTTTAGAAAACTGGCTAAAAGAATAAATCCGTCTTTCCTTCAAGAGATAAGGAATCAAAAAAGATTTAAAAAAAATTGTCACGTTAAAATAATTATGAAACACATATTAAACCGATTAATAAATCACGAAAGCATCTCTAGCGAAGAAGCAAAACAAGTATTAGTAAATATTTCAGAAGGTCTTTACAACAAAAGTCAAATAGCTTCTTTTTTAACTGTTTACATGATGAGAAGCATTACTTTAGAAGAGCTGCAAGGTTTTCGTGATGCGCTTTTAGAATTGTGTATACCTGTAGATCTTTCAGATTTTAACGCTATAGATTTATGCGGTACTGGTGGTGATGGTAAAAACACATTTAACATATCAACATTATCCTCTTTTATTACAGCAGGAGCAGGAGTTAAAGTTGCAAAGCACGGTAATTATGGCGTATCTTCAGCTTCAGGATCTTCCAATGTTTTAGAAAAACTAGGAGTGCATTTTACCAACAATGAAGATGTTTTAAAACGCTGTATTGACCAAGCTGGTATTTGCGTTATGCACGCACCTTTATTTCATCCAGTAATGAAAAACGTAGGCCCAATAAGAAAAGAGTTAGGCGTAAAAACGTTCTTTAACATGCTTGGCCCAATGGTAAATCCAGCGTTTCCTAAAAATCAAATGGTTGGTGTATTTAATCTAGAATTACAACGCCTATATGGTTACCTATACCAACAAACCGATAAAAACTACAGCATTGTTCATGCAATAGATGGTTATGATGAAATCTCACTGACAGGAAAAACAAAAATCATCACTAACCAATCTGAAGTTATTTTAGACCCAAGCGACTTAAATATAGAACAAATTGAAGCTTCAGAAATTTTTGGTGGTAATACTGTTGAAGATGCTGCTAGAATTTTCAAAAAAGTAATTTCAGGAAAAGGCACTAAAGCGCAAAACGATGTTGTTTGTGCTAATGCAGGTCTTGCTATTGCTACAGTTAAGCAAATTTCTCATCAGGAAGGATTTAAACTTGCTAAAGAAAGTCTTGGTACAGGTGAAGCAAAACGCAGCTTACAAAAATTAATAGAATTAAGTTATTAATAGATATCATATCAAGAAGTTTTAAAAGACCAATAAAATTGTAATGAAAATGAACATCTTAGATAAAATTACAGCAGATAAACGTAAAGAAGTCGATTTAAAAAAATCACTTATTTCAGCCAAACAATTAGAACAATCGTTTCTATTCCAAAGACAAACCATTTCATTAACAGAAAGATTAAAAAATAGCGCTTCAGGTATCATTGCAGAACATAAACGCCGTTCACCTTCTAAAGCAACTATAAATCAAGATTTAAACGTTCAAGATGTTGCAAAAGGTTACGAAAACGCTGGTGTTTGTGGTATGTCTGTACTAACCGACGGTAAATATTTTGGCGGTAGTTTAGACGATCTAATTCTTGCTAGAGCAAGTAGTAATTTACCACTACTTAGAAAAGAATTTATAATTGACCAATATCAAATTATAGAAGCAAAAGCTTATGGTGCAGATGTTATTTTACTAATTGCTGCAATACTTTCTAAAGAAGAAATTAAGCAGTTTTCAACACTTGCTAAACAATTAAATTTAGATGTTTTATTAGAAGTTCATAATGAAGAAGAATTACACAAATCCATCATGCCAAGTATTGATATGTTAGGCGTAAACAACAGAAATTTAAAAACTTTTGAAGTCTCTCTTGAAACTAGTAAACTGTTAAGCGAAATTATCCCTAATGATTTTGTAAAAGTATCTGAAAGCGGAATAAGCACTGTTGAAGCCATTAAAGATTTAAAGCAATTTGGCTACAAAGGTTTTTTAATAGGTGAAAACTTTATGAAAACAGACAATCCGGGAGAAAATGCAAAAGTGTTTATTGAAGAATTAAATAGATAATTGTCATGTTGAATGCATGTGAGACATCTCATCATGATGTAATTTCTCAATCGCTTTGCTCACGTCGAAATGACCATAAATAGTAATTAAATAATAGATTCCTGCCTACGCAGGAATGACAAGAATATGAAACTAAAAGTTTGCGGAATGAAATACCAAGACAACATTAATCAAGTTGCTGCGTTGCAACCTGATTATTTGGGTTTCATTTTTTACGAAAAATCAAGTCGTTTTTTTGAAGGTGTTATTCCTAAGTTACCAAAAACAGTAAAAAAAGTTGGTGTATTTGTAGATGCTAGTTTAGAGTTTATTTTGAGTAAAATTGAAACACATCAATTAAACGTTATCCAATTACATGGACAAGAAACACCTGAATTTTGTAAAGAATTAAAAACACATTGTCATTCAGACCACAGCGAAAAATCTATAAAAATCATCAAAGTCTTTTCAATAAAAGACCATTTTGATTTTTCAGTATTACAACCTTTTGAAAACATTTGTGACTATTTTTTATTCGATACAAAAGGAAAATTACCTGGCGGAAATGGATACACATTTAATTGGGACGTATTAAAAAACTATCCTTCAACAACACCTTATTTTTTAAGTGGCGGAATAGGTTTAAATGAAGTTGAATCTATTTTGTCATTCCAGCAAAAAAAGGAATCCAAAAACTGTTACGCTATTGACGTGAATAGCAAATTTGAAATTACACCTGGTTTAAAAGATATTGAAGCATTAGAAAAATTTAAGAGCAGCATGTCATTCCGCACTTGATGCGGAATCTATTTCAAACTGAATAAAAGAAATGTAAAATTAAAAAGATTCCTAACTACGTAGGAATGACACAAAAAAACAAATTGGTCACTTCGAGTTATTTTTGAGAAACGAAAAAATTGTAACTAGAAGCAAAAGGTCTTGATACAATTCTGATAAATCGGAATTAATTGACCTGACGATAAAATAAAATACTATGAATTACAACATTAACGAAAAAGGGTATTACGGAGATTTTGGCGGTGCATTTATCCCAGAAATGCTCTATCCAAACGTAGAAGAATTACGTCAAAATTACTTAAACATCATGGCAGAACCTTCTTTTAAAGCAGAGTTTGACCAATTATTAAAAGATTATGTTGGTCGTCCTTCTCCACTCTATTTTGCCAAACGTCTTTCAGAAAAATATAACACTAAAATCTATTTAAAGCGCGAAGATTTAAATCATACTGGTGCACATAAAATTAACAATACCATTGGTCAAATTTTAATGGCAAAACGACTAGGCAAAAACCGTATTATTGCCGAAACTGGTGCTGGACAACATGGTGTAGCAACAGCAACAGTTTGTGCACTTATGGGTATAGAATGTATTGTTTACATGGGTGAAATTGATATCGCACGTCAAGCACCAAATGTAGCACGTATGAAAATGCTTGGCGCAACAGTAATACCTGCAACCTCTGGAAGCAAAACCTTAAAAGACGCTACAAACGAAGCTATTAGAGATTGGATTAATAATCCTGTAGACACACATTATATTATTGGAAGTGTTGTTGGTCCGCATCCTTATCCTGATATGGTAGCAAAGTTTCAAGCAGTAGTTTCAGAAGAAATTAAATTTCAACTAAAAGACAAAGAAGGTACCGAAAATCCAGACTACGTTATTGCTTGTGTTGGTGGCGGTAGTAATGCTGCTGGCGCATATTACCATTATTTAAATAATGAAAACGTAAAACTTATCGCTGTAGAAGCTGCTGGTTTAGGCGTAGATTCTGGTGAAAGTGCTGCAACATCTGTATTAGGAAAAGAAGGCATCATTCACGGAAGTAAAACTTTATTAATGCAAACTAACGATGGTCAAATTACCGAGCCTTATTCTATTTCAGCAGGATTAGATTATCCTGGCGTTGGACCAATGCATGCGCATTTATACAAAACTGGTCGTGCCGAGTTTATTTCGATTACAGATGATCAAGCCATGCAAGCTGGTTTAGAATTGTGCAAATTAGAAGGTATTATTCCTGCTATAGAAACATCTCATGCATTAGGTGTTTTCGAACAAAAAACGTTTAAACCTAACGATATTGTTGTAGTAAGTTTATCTGGTCGTGGTGATAAGGATTTACAAAACTATATAGACTATTTTAAAATTTAAAACTTGTCATTCCGCACTTAATGCGGAATCCAAATAAAAACCTAAAAATAGATTCCTACTTAAATAGGAATAACATATAAAATGAACAGAATAAACCAAAAACTAAACGAAGACAAAAAACTTTTGTCTATATACTTTACAGCAGGTTATCCAAACTTAAATGATACCCTTACAATAATAGAAAATCTAGAAAAAAGCGGTGTAGATATGATAGAGATTGGGTTACCTTTTAGTGATCCTTTAGCAGATGGGCCAACCATACAGGCAAGCTCTACAGAAGCTCTAAAAAATGGAATGACTACAGAAGTGCTTTTTAAGCAATTAAAAGATGTAAGAAAAACCGTTTCTATTCCATTAATTATCATGGGGTATTTTAATCCGATGTTGCAATATGGTGTTGAGGCTTTTTGTAAAAAATGTCAAGAAATTGGTATAGATGGATTAATAATTCCTGATTTGCCAGTAGATGTGTATAACGAACAATACAAAAGTACTTTTGAAAAGTACGGATTAATAAATGTATTTTTAATTACACCTCAAACCTCAAAAGAGCGTATTAAATTTATAGATTCTATTTCAAACGGATTTATTTATATGGTTAGTAGCGCGAGTGTTACAGGAAGCAGTAAAGGTTTTGGTGATACGCAAACCAATTATTTTAAGCGCATTGCAGATATGCAACTTAACAATCCGCAAATCGTAGGATTTGGAATAAATAACAACGATACTTTTACTCAAGCCACAACTTATGCTAAAGGAGCTATTATTGGAAGCGCGTTTATTAAACATTTATCAAATAACGGTGTTAACAAAATAGAAGACTTCATCAGCTCTGTAAGAAAATAAAACATATATTTGGTTATTAATCACTAACCAATTAAAATATTTCATTATGGAATGGTATTTAAAAGTCGTAAGAGATAATTACGCAAATTTTGAAGGAAGAGCAAGACGTCAAGAGTATTGGATGTTTGTCTTATTTAATTTTTTATTTATAGTAGCTATTGCTTTAGTTTCTGGTGTACTATCAGGTCTATTAGAAGCTCCTGGTTTTATGTTTTTATACCTTATCTATGTTTTAGCAGTGTTTATCCCTAGTTTAGCTGTAGCTGTAAGACGATTACATGATGTTGGAAAAAGCGGATGGTTTTATCTAATTAGTTTAATACCATTAATTGGTGGGATTTGGTTATTAATTCTTTTTGTTACAGAAGGAGATAAAGGTCCTAATCAATATGGTCCAGATCCTAAAGCACCAAACTCTGAAGAAATTAATGAGATTGGTCAAGTAAATGACTAAAATATTTCTAAACCATAAAAAAGCCTGCATAAGTTATGCAGGCTTTTTTATTAACATCTTAAAAGAATTGTTTAACAACGATTTATGAAAATTTCTCATTGTTTTTCTTAAATTATAATTGAACAAAAAAAGAAAAATTATGGGAATTATAGCCGACAGAAAATTAAAACGAACAAAAGAACAAACCAATCCAACTAATCCGACAGGAAACACAAAGTTGGAAACAAACGATTTTGATATTGATGAAAAAACAATCAAAAATCAGCAAAATAAAACAAACAGTTAATCTGTAAATATTTATATTTAAAGCCTATTCTTAAAAGGTAGAATAGGCTTTTTTTTATGAAATTACTTAATGATTTTCGTTTAATAATACTACTCTGCTTAACGCTTGGTTTAGCTCCTTTTTTTCCCGAACCTCATCTTTGGGGAAAACTAAAATGGATTGCTGGTGGTGCAAATGGCATGCTGCTGATGGATTGGTTTGACGTTGTATTACATGGATTTCCTTGGGTACTTTTAATTAGAATTTTCATCTTAAAAATCAATAAAAAGAATGTCGCTTAATATTGTTTTAATAGAACCTGAAATACCAAATAACACAGGAAACATTGGTAGATTAGCGTTAGGATCTGGTAGTAAATTACACTTGGTCAAACCCTTTGGTTTTGAACTTACAGACAAACGTTTAAAAAGAGCTGGTTTAGATTATTGGCAGCACCTAGAGGTTATTTATTATGATAATATAGATGATTTTTTCTCTAAAAACAAAAACAAAAAAATGGCTTTTTTATCTGCACACGGAAAAAAAACCCATTGGGATATTCCGTTTGAAGAAGATTTGTTTTTGGTCTTCGGAAAAGAATCGGTTGGCTTACCTAAATCTTTAATAGAAAAAGAAGCTAATAATTTATATAAAATACCACTTCATAGCCAACATATTAGAAGTCTAAATATTGCTAATGCAGTTAGTATTGTAATTTATGAAGGATTAAGACAGTTAAACCATTAAAATATGACACCTAAAACCTCTAATGTTTTTAATTTTTTTTCAGAATATTTTCAAATCCTATTGGGTATTGTTCTTGCTAGTATTGGCTTAAAAGCATTTTTATTACCAAACGGGTTTATGGATGGAGGTGTAACTGGTATAGCTTTATTAATTAATAAACTAATAAATATTAATATCTCTATATTATTGATTGTTTTTAGTATTCCGTTTTTAATTATGGGGTATTTTACTGTATCTAAAAGAATTATTTTAAAATCTATTATTAGTATTATTGGGTTAGCTCTTTTTATTCACTTTGAAAACTTTGAAATTATCACAGAAGATAAATTTTTAATTTCCATATTTGGCGGTTTGTTTCTTGGCGCAGGTATTGGTATTGCGATTAGAAATGGTGCTGTACTTGATGGATCAGAGATTTTAGGCATATTTATTAATGATAGGTTTGGCATTAGTATAGGAAAAGTTATTCTTGTTTTTAATATCATCTTATTTTCTATTACTGCTTTTGTAATTTCTAAAGAAATTGCGATGTACTCTATTCTAACCTACATTGTCACTGCAAAAGTTACAGATTTGGTTATTGAAGGTTTTGAAGATTTTATTGGTATTACCATTGTATCAACCCATTATGAGAAAATAAAAGTTGCAATCATTAATGAACTAGGAGCAGGAATGACTATTTATAAAGGTCAAAAAGGATTTGGCAGTAAAGGCAAAACTGAAGATTTTGATATTATACATACCATTATAAACCGTATAGATATAAAAAAAATGTATCGAATAGTTACTAGTATTGATAAAGAAGCGTTTATTGTAGAGTTTGATGTAAACAATGTAAAAGGTGGTGTCTTACGTCGTTATTTAGCTAAAAAAAGCAAAAAGCTAGACAAAAACTTAACTAAAAATAATCTTTTCTAAGCGTTTTAGTAAATAACGTTTTTACAACAGCTATTTTATAATTACCAATTTCTTGCTTGTATTTATTTAGGATTATTATGCTTTAAATAATTTAAATACATCGCTTCTACTTTTGCTCTTGCCCAAGGTGTACGACGCAAAAACTTTAAACTAGATTTAATTGAAGGATTGCTAATAAAGCAATTGATCTTAATAACATGTCCCATGTATTCCCAACCATAATGTGCTTGTAAGTCGGTTACAATTTTTTCTAGTTTTATACCGTGTAGTGGATTATTAGGTTGATTTTCCATTAGATATTTTCTACTAATTCCTTTATTTTAATAGCCTTTTCAAAATGATCTAATTTATGAGTTTTAATCCACCAAGTAGCTGCTTCCATCAACAATTCTGGATTATCATTTTTATTTTTAAAAAACGCATAAAATGAAACACCAACATTTTCACCTTTTGTTTTAATTTTCTGGTCACAAACTTTAATAATCTTTTCTTTTAAAACAGGTGTCATTTAATTGTTACTTTTTCTATTAGAATTTCTGTTTTTATTACGATTTCTTTGTCTTCTTCCTGAGTTTGAAGTTGTGCTTTTTCTTTCGCCTTTAGGCTTATTAGAATTATTGCTTTTTGATCTTCTATTTTGTCCTGGTCTAATCGGAGCAGTAGACGCATTTGGATCTGGCTCAAAACCTTCTAAAATTTCGACGGGTAACTTTTCGCCTATTAATTTTTCTATATCTTTTAAAAATGTAGTTTCGTCTGCACTTACTAGGCTAATAGCTTGCCCATCTGCTCCTGCTCTACCTGTACGTCCAATACGGTGTACGTAATCTTCTGAAATATTAGGGATTTCAAAATTTATTACATGTGGTAATAACGGTATATCTAAACCACGCGCAGCAATATCTGTTGCAACAAGCACATTAATACTTCCGCTTTTAAAGCCTTCTAAAGCTTTGGTACGCGCGCCTTGACTTTTATTTCCGTGGATTGCTGCTGCTTTTATACCAACTTGGTCCATTTTTTTACACAATTTATTGGCGCCATGTTTGGTTCTTGTAAATACTAAAACTTGCTTCCAGTTTCCATCTTTAATTAGTTTGATAACCAAGCCTGTTTTTTTACCTTTTGCAACACGATATACTTTTTGCGAAATAGCCTCTACAGTTGTATTTTCTGGAGTTGCTTCAACTTGAATAGGATTGTTTAAAATTCCGTTAGCCAGTTTTTTAATGTCTTTAGAAAATGTTGCCGAAAACATCAGGTTTTGACGTTTGTCTGGCATAAATTTCATGACACGTTCAATATCTCTTAAAAAACCCATATCTAACATTCGATCCGCTTCATCTAGAACAAAAATTTCTACACGTTTTATAGACAATTCATTTTGATTAATTAAATCTAATAACCGTCCTGGTGTTGCTACCAAAACGTCTACACCTTTTCTAATAGTCGCTATTTGTGGTTTTTGGTTGACTCCACCAAAAATTACTGCGCTACGCAAATTTAAAAACTCGCTATATTCCTTTACATTTGTATAGACTTGAGCTGCAAGCTCTCTAGTTGGCGTTAAAATTAACGCACGAATAGGTCTAAACTTCTTTTTAGGGTTTTCTGATAAAATGTGCAGTAATGGTAAGGTAAAACCTGCAGTTTTACCTGTTCCTGTTTGTGCAGAAGCCAATACATCATTACCATCTAAAACTGGTGGTATCGCTTTTAATTGTATTGGACTTGGTGTTGTGTATCCTTTTTTACTAATTGCTTTTAGTAAAGGTTGAGATAAACCTAAAGATTGAAATGACATAAATAATGTTTGTGAGATAAACACTATTTTTTTAGGTTACCTCTTTAATTAGCTGCGAATGTACGGCTAATTAATGGTTTTTTAGTTTTATCGCTGCTGTTTATATTATAAATCATTTTTGACTTAATTATTTTTTGCTCCAATAGAATATAAGATACAAGCATAAACACATTTAGATTTATTTTCTAAAAAAACTCTTGATACTGCAACACTCTAAAATCAAAGGTGTTGAATTTTGGATTCTTAGC
Source organism: Mesoflavibacter zeaxanthinifaciens DSM 18436 (assembly GCF_000422365.1). GTDB lineage: Bacteria > Bacteroidota > Bacteroidia > Flavobacteriales > Flavobacteriaceae > Mesoflavibacter > Mesoflavibacter zeaxanthinifaciens. Next base: position 64,076 of record NZ_AULQ01000009.1, on the reverse strand, counting down.
TTTAAGCTGTTTATATAACGGATTACTTCCTATGGCTCGATTAGCGCTACCTGAAGATGAGGTTAGAGATACTGTTTTAATAACTCTATTTTCTGAATTAGTATTTGGTAATTCAAATTGATGAATTCTTGGTATTTCATTAGAGACCAATTCTAATTTTATATTGTAATCTTTTATATGTTTTCTAAAGAAATACTCTGGTCCATTTTTACTATTTCCGCCAGTAAAAAGTATGGTTTCAATATTAGAAAATCGTTTAATGTAATCTATAACATCTCTTAATTTAACATTAAACATTCCTAAATCTGAAGCGTCTATTTTTTCTCTTTCGCAACTATTTACAATATCACAAACGCCTATTTTGTGTTTGATTAAAAAATCTTTTCGCTGGTCTATAGCTTCTTGAGAATTATCAAATCTTAAGTTTAGATTATGTATTTTATCAATATACAACCAAAGTGAATTGTAATAACTACCATAACAAAAATCTACATCTTTTTCCAACAAATCGCCTGTACTGAATCTTGGTGGTGGTAATGTCCCAACAATCAGTTTTTTAGTATCTTTTTTAATGAATGGCGGATATGGATGATGATGTTTAAACACAATATAGTCTTGGATTTGGTTTATATTTTTTGTATGTTAAGTGTAGAAAAATACAATTAAAATATGGGAAAAGGAGATAAAAAATCTAAACGTGGTAAAATACACAGAGGTACTTTTGGTGTTAGACGACCAAAAATAAAAAAACGTGTAAGACCAGAAACTAAAATTAATGTAGATAAAAAGGCAAAAGCTTAAATTTTAAACTTTTGCCCTATTTTTTTTCCTACTACATATGCACCAAATACTGCTAGCAGTAATATTGTAATATTAAAAAAGACATATAAACCATATAAAAATATATTGTCTTGAGAGTTAAAACAGTATGTTTCTGTAAAGCAAACTTCTACTCTATCTTCATATAAAAATGGTAATAAATAACTTATTGCAAGTACTATAATTACTGCCCAAAACAAATAAGTTATATTTTTACTTTTTGCTGGTTTGCCCGTTGGTTTAAAAACGTTACGTTCTTGTTCTGTTCGCTTGTTATCTTGTAAAGACCAAGTGATTTTCTTCTGAGAGTTTTCCATCAAATTGATAGTTGTCGTAATTAAACTTTTTTAAATCATCTAAAGTTTTTGCGTTAGTGTCAATAATATATCTTGCCATTAAACCACGTGCTTCTTTGGCATAAAATGAAATAATTTTAAGCTTACCGTTTTTAAATTCTTTAAACGTAATGTCTATTACAGGTACTTTTAATGCTTTTTTATCAATTGCTTTGAAATACTCGTTAGACGCAAGGTTAACAAACAACTCGTCGTCTTCTAACTCTTCATTTAACGTATTTACAATATCTTTTTTCCAGAATTGATATAAATTATCTTTTGTACCCACTTTAAGCTTGGTTCCCATTTCTAAACGGTATGGTTGTATTAAATCTAATGGTTTTAAAACACCGTAAAGTCCGGATAAAATTCTAACCGTATTTTGTGTAAGTTCAAGCTTATCTTTTGGTATAGTGTAAGCATCTAATCCTTTATATACATCACCATTAAAAGCATACATTGCTGGTCTGGCGTTATCGTCTGTAAATGGTACTGTAAACTCTTGATTACGTTGGTAATTTAAATCTGCTAACTTATCACTTATACTCATTAGCTTTGATAAAGACTTTGGGCTTTTTGATTTTAGTGCTTTATTTAACTTTAAAGATTGCTCTAAAAATTGTGGCTGAGTGGTTTTATTTGTTGGCAATTGGGTTTCAAAATCTAATGACTTTGCTGGTGATAATACTAGTTTCATAAATCTATCTTTTTACAGATACTAAATTACAAATTGTTACTGCGTTATAAAAGCTGAATATATAGTAATTTACAATAGAACTATTCGGTTTTATTATTGGGTTTGATTAAGCGCGTTAGCGATAGTAACGACATCCTTTTTTTGCTGCTTTTACTTTGTGGTTAAGCTTTAAACATTTGCAAAAAAAGATATAGTGAATAGCGCGACCCTTGTGGTAACGCCCTAATTATTATCTATATGTTTGGAGTAACCTTTCCATTTTTCTATACAATCTTGCATGTCTTGTGGTATTGGCGTGTCAAAACTCATAAATTCGTTTTTTGTTGGATGCATAAATCCTAAGGTTTTGGCATGTAAGGCTTGACGTGGTAATACTTTAAAACAGTTCTCTACAAATTGCTTGTATTTGGTGAAGGTTGTACCTTTTAAGATTAGGTTTCCGCCGTAACGCTCGTCATTAAATAAGGTATGTCCTATATGCTTCATGTGTACGCGTATTTGGTGCGTACGTCCGGTTTCTAATTTGCAGCTTACTAGTGTAACATAACCTAAACGCTCTATAACTTTGTAGTGCGTTACTGCTGGTTTTCCTTTATCGGCTTCATCGTCCAAGAATACGGTATTTTGTAATCGGTTTTTTGGATGTCTTCCTATGTTACCTTCTATTGTACCTTGGTCTTCTTCTATGTTTCCCCAAACTATTGCAACATACTCACGCTCGCTAGTTTTGGCTTTAAATTGAGCAGTAAGATGCGCCATAGCGTGTTCGGTTTTTGCAACCACTAACAATCCTGATGTATCTTTATCTATACGATGAACTAATCCTGGTCTCTCACTTGAATTGTTTGGTAAATTATCAAAATGAAAAATTAGTGCGTTAATTAATGTTCCGGAATAATTACCATGTCCTGGATGTACAACCATGCCTGCTGGTTTGTTAACAACTAATAATTGATCGTCTTCATAAACGATGTCTAATGGAATATCTTCTGCAACTAATAAATTTTCATGTGGCGGATGTTGAAATAATACGCGTACCTGATCATTTGGTTTTACCTTGTAGTTGGGTTTTACTGGTGTACCATTTACAAAGATGCTTCCGTTTTTTGCGGCGTCTTGTATTTTGTTTCGGGTAGCGTTTTCTACCTTATTCATTAACCATTTATCGATACGTAAAGGTGATTGTCCTTTATCTGCGGTAAACGAATAATGCTCGTAAAGATCGTCGTTATCTTCTTCTGGTAATTCTGGTGTGTAATCGTCCATTATATAAATTATTTTATCGATTACCGTTACCTAAAACTAAATCTATTGAAGCTGTTTTTGGCAATTTTGTTCCTGGATCTAAAACTTTTCCTTTGTAACGCATACCTAAAACCATATCTTTAGCAATATTGTCAATGTAGGTTTTCTTCCCTACTTTAAAGCCTAAAGCTTCTAAGGTTGGTTTTGCTTGTCTAAATGTACGTTGTCTTAAATCTGGAACTGCAACTTTACGATATCCTGAAGGATTTAAGGTAATGTAAATTTTACGATTTTCTTTAACTTGAGCATTTGGTTTTGGGTCTTGTTCTATAACTGCAAATTTTGGGTAGTTTGGATTAAAATTAGCAGAGTCTTGAATTTGCATTACCAAATTATTTTGTTCTAACTCCATCTTAGCTACCTCAATAGATTTTCCTGTTAAGTCAGGTACAGTCTCAAATGTACCGTGATTTGTGGTTACGTTTAACCATTTAAGCAACAAAAAAACAATTACTACAACTGCTATAATAGCAATTATAATTTGCTTTAAAAATTCTTTACTTTTTATAAAACCAATAAAACTCATTTAGTAAAATTTATGTAGACAAATATATAAAAACAAAAAGGTTTTCCTTCGGATTAAAATAAATGATATTTTTACACAACGAATATTTTTTAGGATTATTGAAAACCTTAGAGTATTTCGATATAATTTAGACTAAATGAAAAAAAATATAGCCATTATTATGGGCGGATATTCTAGCGAATATCAAATCTCATTAAAAAGCGGAAACGTAGTTTACAACACGCTTGATAAAGAAAAGTTTAATGCGTATCGCATTCATATTTTTAAAGATAAATGGGTTTATGTAGACGAAGACGATAGTGAATACCCAATTGATAAAAACGACTTTTCTTTCACTAAAGACAATACAAAAATCACGTTTGATTGTGTTTTTAACGCTATACATGGTAGTCCCGGAGAAGATGGCTTTATGCAAGGTTATTTTAACTTACTAGACATTAAGCACACTAGTTGCAGTATGTACCAAGCTGCGATAACTTTTAATAAACGTGATTGTTTAAGTATTTTAAAACCTTACGGAATTTTAACTGCAGAAAGCTATTTTTTAAATACTGGCGACACTATTAATGAAGACGAAATTATTAGTAAAGTTGGCTTACCTTGTTTTGTAAAGGCTAACAAAGCAGGTAGTAGCTTTGGAATTACCAAAGTGCATAAAAAAGAAGATTTACAGCACGCAATTGAAGTTGCTTTTAAAGAAGATGACGAAATTATTATCGAATCTTTTTTAGATGGAACCGAAGTATCGGTTGGTGTTATTACCTATAAAGGAGACACCAAAGTCTTACCAATAACAGAAATTGTTAGCGAAAATGACTTTTTTGATTACGAAGCTAAATACTTAGGTAAATCTCAAGAGATTACACCTGCTAGAATTACAAAAGAACAAGAAGAAATTGTTACGAAAACCGCTAAGAAGGTTTATGAGGTTTTAAAAATGAAAGGTTTTTCTAGAAGTGAATTTATATTTAAAAACAATCAACCGCATCTATTAGAAGTAAATACAGTACCTGGATTAACTAACGAAAGTATTTTACCTCAACAAGCTGCTGCTGCAGGTATTAGTTTACAAGAATTATTCACAAATGCTATTGAAGAAGCTTTAAAATAACTAACTTTAAAATATGAGACGCGCACTTTTTCCTGGATCTTTTGATCCAATTACCAATGGACATTACGATATTATCAAACGTGGTATTAAGTTATTTGATGAAGTAGTTGTTGCTATTGGTGTAAACTCTTCAAAAAAATATATGTTTTCTTTAGAAGAAAGAAAGCAATTTATTGAAGAGGCTTTTAAAGACGAACCCAAAATAAAAGTAGTTACTTATAAAGGACTTACAGTTGATTTTTGCAAAGAAATTGAAGCTGATTTTATTTTAAGAGGCTTACGCAATCCTGCAGATTTTGAATTTGAAAAAGCTATCGCACATACAAATCGTAAATTATCTACCATAGAAACTGTATTCTTACTAACTGCAGCTAGAACAAGTTTTATATCGTCTTCTATTGTTAGAGACGTCATTAAAAATAACGGAGATTACACCAAACTAGTACCTAAAAGTGTACGAGTAAAATAGTTGACGTTAGAAGTTGGATGACGGATGACGGATGACCTAAGTTGAAAAAGTGGCACTAAAAGAACTTTAAATACTTTAGACACTTAAAACTTTAAGTATTTATATCCTAAAACTTATATTCTGATAAAGGTTTAGGAAATTTCTCTGGATCTTCTGCTAAATGATATCTTGGATCATCAATAGCTTCGATTACAACTTCTCTAAATTTTGGACTTGCCTTATACATCAATATTTTACAATCTTCACTAAGGTGTTTTAATCTAATTTGTTTGCCTTCTGCTTCATACTTTTCAACTAAATTAAAAATAGCTTCTAAAGCAGAATGGTCACTAATTCTTGACTCTACAAAGTCAATTTCAACTTTTTCTGGATCGTTTTTGACGTCAAATTTTTCATTAAATGCAGAGATACTTCCAAAAAATAATGGCCCCCAAATTTCGTAAACTTTAGTTCCGTCGGCTTTCATTCTTTTTCTAGCTCTAATTCGCTTTGCATTTTCCCAAGCAAAAGCTAATGCCGAAATGATTACACCAATAAATACTGCTACTGCTAGATCTACAAAAACAGTTACTAAAGACACAGTGATTAAAACAAACGCATCAGATTTAGGTATTTTCTTTAATATTCTAAAACTTGACCATGCAAATGTTTCTATAACCATCATAAACATGACACCAACTAATGCTGCAATTGGCACCATTTCTATTAACTTATCTGCAAATAGAACAAATGACAATAATGTGAGCGCCATCATTATGCCTGACAATCTTCCTCTACCTCCTGAATTAATATTAATTACAGTTTGACCAATCATACCGCAACCACCAGTTGCACCAAATAAACCAGAAACAATATTTCCTGCACCTTGTGCAATACATTCTCTATTACCATTACCTCTAGTTTCAGTTAATTCGTCTACAAGATTCATAGTCATTAAAGTTTCTATTAATCCAACAGAAGCTGCTAAAAATGCAGGTAATGCTATAAATTTTAATGTATCTAGATTGAATGGTAATTTTTCCCACAACTCCATATTTGGAGTCGGAAATTCTCCTTTTAATCCAGTTCCGCCACCTTCAATTATATAAGAACCAACAGTTGGTACATCAATATTAAAACCAATTACTATTAAGCTAGTTACAATTATTGCTGTTAATGCAGCTGGTAATTTTTTAGTAAGCTTTGGAAGTGACCAAATAATTCCCATAGTTAATAACACTAAAGCTATCATAGTATACAATTCTGTTCCATCCATAAAAGTGCTAACATATCGTTTAACACCTTCATCAGAAACTTGTAAACTCTTATGGCTAAACATTTTTACTTGTGCTATAAAAATGACGATAGAAAGTCCGTTTACAAATCCCATCATTACAGGATGTGGTATTAGTCTAACAAATTTTCCTAATTTAAAAACACCTGCAAATATTTGTATTAAACCCATTAAGACGACACAAGCCATAAGGTAGAAAAAACCCATATTTTCTATAGGTGTATCCATTAACATTCCTTTAGTGTGTCCTTCTGCAATCATAGATACAAATATTACAGCTACAGCTCCTGCCGCACCAGAAATTAATCCTGGTCTACCACCAAAAATTGCAGTAATTAAACCTATAATAAATGCACCAGAAAGTGCCATTAACGGATCTATTTGTGCAACAAAAGCAAACGCAACTACTTCTGGAATCATTGCTAAAGAAACTGTAATACCTGCTAATACATCATCTTTAGCATTAGGAACTATTTTTCTAATAAACTCTGTCATTGTCTTGGCTTTTAAGCTTGCAAAAGTACATCTAATTACAAAAAACACAAGCCTATATACTATATTTGTAGTAATTAGATTTAAATAATCGCTTTTATGAAAAAAATCGCTCTGCTTTTTTTAGTTGGTTTTATTTATTTTTCTTGTGAAGAAGATAAAACACCAAGTTTTACTACTGTTTTTGAAACCTCTAATGGAACTAAAACTCCGACTTACAACGAAGTTATTGAGTTTTATAAACAATTAGCCGATAGTTACTCAAAAGTCCATATTCAAGCAATTGGTGAAACTGATAGCGGAGAACCATTACACCTTGTTACATTAAATCCTGATAGTAATTTCAATTTTGAAAGTATAAAAAAAGACAAGCGTATCATTTTAATCAATAATGGCATACATCCAGGAGAATCTGATGGTATTGATGCTACCATGCTTTTATTTAGAGATCTTGTACAAGGTAAAATAAAGATGCCTAAAAATGTTGTTTTAGCAACAATACCTATTTACAATATTGGAGGTAGCTTAAACAGAAACAGCACTACAAGAACCAACCAAAACGGACCAGAAGAATATGGTTTTAGAGGTAATGCTCGTAATTTTGATTTAAATAGAGATTTTATAAAAGCAGATAGTAAAAATGCAAAAGCTTTTGCTAAAATTTTTCATTTAGTAAAACCTGATGTTTTTATTGACAATCATGTTAGTAATGGTGCAGACTACCAATATACACTTACTCATTTATTTACACAGCACAACAAATTAGATGGAGAGTTAGGCAAGTATCTACACAATACTATTCAACCAGAATTAGAGCAGAGACTTGATAAAAAAAATTGGGATATTACTCCATACGTTAATGTATTTAATAGCGTACCAGAAAAAGGCTTTTCTCAATTTATGGATTACCCAAGATACTCAACAGGATACACTACACTTTTTAACACCTTAGGTATGATGGTAGAAACCCATATGTTAAAGCCCTACAAACCACGTGTTGAAGGTACTTACGAGTTAATGAAAACCATGATTGAAATTGTAAACACAGAAGCAAAAAACATAAAAAAACTAAGAAAAGAAGCTTTTAATAAAACTTACACTAATAATCTATATCCTTTAGATTGGAAAATAGACACAACAAAACAAACTACGCTAAAGTTTAAAGGTTATGAAGGCAAAATGATTACTAGTAAAGTTACTGGTCTACAACGTTTAAAATATAATCGCAATCTACCTTTTACAAAGGATGTTACTTACATGAATTATTTTAAACCAACTACAAAAGTAAAAATACCTAAAGCATACATCATCCCTAAAGGTTGGTGGCCAATTTTAGAGCGCTTAAAAATGAATAATATTGAAATGAAGCCTTTACAAAATGATAGTACTATTTCTGTTGAAAGTTATAAAATTGAAAAATTTAATACACGACAAACACCATACGAAGGACATTACCAACATTACAACACTACCGTTACTTCTACTATAGAAAATATCACTTTTAAAAAAGGAGATCTTTTAGTTGAAACTGATCAATATGGAATGAGGTATTTAATTGAAACCTTAGAACCTTCTGCTCCAGATTCATTTTTTAATTGGAACTTTTTTGATACCATTCTTCAGCAAAAAGAAGGTTTTTCTCCTTATGTTTGGGAAGATAAAGCGTTAGAATTTTTAAACCAAAACCCAGAGATTAAGCGTCAATTTGATTCTATTAAATCTAAAAACGAGAGCTTTGCTAATAATTGGTATACGCAATTAGACTGGATACACAAACACAGTCCTAATTACGAAAATGCACATTTACAGTATCCTATTTACAGGATTTTAAAATAAAAAAAGCCGCTACAAAATGTAGCGGCTTTTTAATTAGTAATCTAAATTGAATCTTATTTTCTTACTACTATTTTCTTAGATATTGTTCTAAACCCAGATTTTAGTTTGATAATATACAATCCATTAACCAATTGGTTTAAGTTTACAGTATTTGCTTTATTAGCAACATTACCTTTCATAACTTGTTTTCCATTTAAATCTGTAATTGTAAATTCAAAAATTTCACCTTCGTTAAATACTAAATCTACTGTTAAATAATCAACAACAGGATTTGGATAAAGTTTAACAGCATTGGTCAATGCCTCTTCCTCTTCTACTTTTGCTACCACTAATTGCTGCAGTGCACTTTTAGTTGAGTTATTAACTTGGTCTTTTTTAGATTTATCTTCTGTTTCTGTTTGTGCTGCTCTTTGATCTACTCCTCCAGGAATAATTACAATTTGTGATCCAGTATTAGCTATATCTGCACAAATATTATTGTTATTAATTACATTTTGAACATCAGCTATGGTATCTGTTCCTAAATTAATACTTGATATATCAAATGTTAAAGGATCGTATACAAACATGTGTACATTGTATGGTCCATTTAAATAAGGAAGCGTTAACGTTAAATTTTCACTAACTGAATATATGATTTCATTATCTATTGATGCTAAAACTGTACCTAAGTTATAACCAGAAGGAACTATATTATCATCGTTAGGTGTTATATTAATATTAAAAGTATTTCCTAAAGGTATTACAATAACATCCAAACTAGGAATTCCTGTACCTGCTAAAACTTCACAAGCTTGCTCTAATAATGTAAATTGTATAGTTTGTTCTTCACATAAAATTAAAGAGTTATCATTATTATCGCCACAATTGTTATTGTTATTAGAATAACTGCTTGCTGATTGAGAGTAAAGCTTTGCGGTTAATTGAAAATTACCTAAACCTAAATTCCACGAAGCTGCACCAGCTGGATAAGTATATGGAGTAACACTTTCAGTTATTGAAAATATTTGATTTGTATCAAGATTAGTAACCTCTAATTGCACATTTTCTACTTCTCCGTTAGTTAAAGTATTTATGTAAAAATCTGTTGGTATATCTTCAATATAATAAGATTGACCATCTACTATATTATTAGAGTTTACACCATCTGTAAATGCAAAACCATCTATGCTTCCACAAACAGCTGAGTCTGTAAGTGTAAAAGTATAAGTGTATTTGTCACAAAATACCGTTGTTTGACTATTACTACCACAATTATTACCATAATAACTAATTGTTGTAGTATATAGTTTTGCGGTTATTTTAAAGTTTCCTGTGCCTAAATTCCAAGAGCTTCCCGTACTTGGATAAGTGTAAGGCGCTACACTTTCTGTAATACCAGTTGTTGTATTGGTGTCTAAATTAGTTACATAATATTTTACTTTACTTACATCTCCTTCTATAGCAGAATCTATATAAAAGTTAGCAGGTAAATCTTGTATGTTATAAGATTGACCATCATTTAACGCTACAGAGTCGTCTCCATTTGTAAAATTTAAAGCAGTAAGTTCTCCACAAGATACTGTATTGTTTAAGGTAAAATAAATAGTCTCTTGATCACATACAGTAGATTGACAATAGTCATAAATATAAACCTTAGATGTTAACTTAAAATTACCGTAACCGTAATTCCAAACAGATCCGCCACCTGGTATTGTATATGGTTCATAGTTTTCTCCAACATAAAAAGTTTGATTTGTATCTAAATTTTTAAGTATTAGTTTAACACTTTCAGAATTACCTGTAACAACAGACTCTACAAAAAAGTTTGTTGGTAAATCACTAACTTCATATGAGTTTCCATTTACAATATCTGTAGATGTTACTCCGTTAGTAAACGTAAATCCATCTACTTGTCCGCAAGAAGAAGCATTTGTTATTGTAAATTGTACAGTTTCTGTATCACAAGTCCATCCGCCACAATAATTATATTTGTAAAGTTTTGCCTTAAGTTTAAATACACCTGTACCATAATTCCAAGCACTTCCGCCTCCAGGAAAGGTATAAGGCTCATAATTTTCTGTAATATTGTAAGTAGCTCCTGTACTTAAGTTTTGCAAATAAAACTTTGCACTTTGTGAGTAACCACCAACAATTAACTGTATATAAAAGTTATTTGGTAGTTCGTTAATACTGTAAGTCCCGTAATTATTAATCATCACAGAACTATTTCCGCTTTTAAATTTAAAGCCATCAATATGACCACACCATGTATCGTCATTTGCAAAAGCTGTTATTGAAATAAAAAGGGAGAAAAGGGAAACTAAAAATAACTTTTTAGTTAATGGATTAAGTAATTTTTTACTCATAATTTGTTGGTTTATAGCATTTACATAATTATGAGTAAATTTAGATTACCGAAATCTCTTACAGAAAATTAATAGGTTAAAAGCAACAAAAATCTATTAACGGATTAAAGCATTTTTTACAAGTTTAAATGCTCAAAAACATCTTTTAAATACACATAAACCAGGTGTAAACCATAAAAAATCAGTCAAAACAAGCTTAACCAACAAAGACCAACTAAATAATCGGTATTTAAAACAGCAATTTTATATTGGCATAAGAATTTTCTAAAGCCTCTTTCGCTTGCTTTTCATTTAACCATTCTACTTTTGTGATACCTTCATTTAGTTGAGGATGTAATTTTCCTTTAAAATCAGATTTCATCTTATACCAATGTGTTATTTTTAACTTGTGTTTTCCGTTGCGTTTGTATATGTGATATGTAGTAGGAAGTTTATCTATAATTTCTAAATTTTTAATACCAGTTTCTTCTTCAACTTCTCTAATAGCAGTGTCTTCTATAGATTCTTTTTTTTCAGCTTTACCTTTAGGTAAATCCCATTTATCGTTTCTGTAAATAAATAAAATTTCGCCATTCTCATTATATACTTTTCCACCACCAGCAACTACGTTTGGTAATTTCTTTTTAAAATTTTTAAGCAATTTATCTTCAGAATGACCAATTAATCTAACCGAATTTATTTTTTTCTTACTTAATGTTTTTAACACCACATTTAAATCTACATCTTTTAATAAAAAATTTTTAAAATCAGTTTCTTTATCTACTGTTGTTGTTAGGTAAATTGGCTTATTGTTTACAAAAATGCAATGCATGCTTAATTTAGATTTAGTGATGTAAAAATATAAAACTAATAGAATTCTAAATTTTATTTTAAAGTTATTTTCAATTCAAAAAATTTAATATGTAATTTTGCCTTATGATTATTGACAAACACATCGCTAGACAGACCGCAAAAGCATTATTACAAGTTAATGCTATTAAACTTCAACCTAAAGAACCATTTACTTGGGCATCTGGTTGGAAATCTCCTATTTATTGTGACAATAGAGTTGTTCTTTCTTTTCCTCCTATTAGAAATTATATTAGAGAAGAAATGGCTAAATTCTTAGAAGACCATTACGGAAAACCAGACGTAATTGCTGGTGTAGCTACTGGCGCAATTGGTATTGGTATGCTAGTTGCCGAGTATTTAGGAGTTCCTTTTATTTATGTTAGACCAGAAGCTAAATCACACGGAAGACAAAACCAAATTGAAGGCTATGTAGAAAGTGGTCAAAACGTAGTCGTTATTGAAGACTTAATTAGTACAGGAAAAAGTAGCTTAAATGCTGTAAAAGCTTTAAAAGAAGCTAAATTAAACGTAAAAGGTATGATTGCTATTTTTTCTTACGGATTCAATATCTCTAAAGAAAATTTTGAAAAAGAACACCTTACTTTACACACCTTAAGTAATTACGAACATTTACTGCAAGAAGCAGCTGCAACCAATTATATTTCTGAAAGTGAAATTGAAACTTTAAGTAAATGGAATGCCAATCCAAGCGATTGGAACGTTAATTGATTAAGTTAAATATAGATTAACATACAAAACAAACTATGAAATTAGAATCTCCAAAAGTTACAGTAAATAAATCTGCTCAAGACACATTTAACTTTTTAAGCGATGTAAAAAATTTTGAAAATCTTATGCCAGAAAACATAAGCAAATTTGAAGTTTTAGATAACGATAAGTTTTTGTTTGCCTTAAAAGGAATGCCAGAAATTGTACTTAAAAAGAAAGAAACAACACCGCCTAACCAAATTGTTTTAGGTGCTGCTGGTGGTAAAATAGACTTTTCTTTAACAGGAAATATCTCTGAAATTGATGCAACAACTAGCGAAGTGCAATTAATTTTTGAAGGTCAGTTTAATGCTATGATGGCTATGATGATTAAAGGACCTATCAATAAATTTATAGAAACATTGGCTAGCAACATGCCTAATGCTATTAATACAGTAGCTTAATTGTTTTTAAATCGAACGTTTTTAATATATTATCTTCTAATAAAACTTCTAGAAGACCTTCATTAGAAACTCCTTTAATAAAACCAGAAAATAAACCTTCTTCATTTTTAAATGTAGAAGGTTTATCTTTTCTAAACAAATAAGACTCGTAAGTTGTTTTAATAGTTTTAAATTGATTACTTTCAACTAAATCAAAAAGGATTTCTAACTCTTTTAAAATAGATTGAAGTAATTCATCCAAATCATAAGATATACCTGTAACATTTAATAAAGAAGACGCTTGAGGTAAATTAGAAAAATTAACTTGATTTACGTTTAAACCAATACCAACAACTGTAGCTGCTACATTATTTTGTTTAATAACGTTTTCAATCAAAATACCACATATCTTTTTATTTGCTGACAAAATGTCGTTAGGCCATTTGACACTTAATTTTGGTAAGTTTAGTTTTTTTAGTGTATTAATTACAGCCAAACTAGCAACCATACTAATCACAAAATGTTGATCAAGCTTTAAATTTACAAACCTTTTAAACACACTAAAAGTGAGGTTTTTAGTGTCTTGAGACGACCAAACAGTACCCATTTGACCACGACCTTTAGTTTGATGTTTAGCTACAACTACGGTAAAATCTTCTACATTGGTATCGATAGATAAACTTCGAAGAAACAAATTTGTAGAATCGATGGCATTAAGTTTGATTATACGCATATTAAATAGTTATCTTCGTATTATAAAATCTTATGATTTTTTTAAAGTATAAAGAACTTAAAAATAATAACTTTGCACAAATTAAATCTTATTAATGGCGAAAAAAGAATCTAACGCAGATCTACTTATAACCTCAATTATAGGCGGAATTGAAGATGTAAAAGGAAAAGAAATTAACATTCTCGATCTTAGAGAAATAGAAAACACTGTTTGTGATTACTTTGTTATCTGTGAAGGTACATCAAATACACAAGTTAACGCCATAGTTAATTCTATACAAAAAAAAGTAAGCAAAACATTACAAGACAAACCTTGGCATATAGAAGGCGAAGACAATGCAGAATGGGTTTTAATGGACTATGTTAACGTAGTTGTACATGTGTTTCAAAAACACATTAGAGAATATTATGATATAGAAAGTCTTTGGGGAGATGCCAAAGTAACAGCTATAAAAACAAATTATTAATAACAATACATGGCAAACAATAAAAATAAAAAAACAATACCTCCAAAAAAACCTAAGTTTAATCCTTATTGGATATACGCAGGTTTATTTTTATTCTTCATTGGTTTAAACTTTTTTGGAAGCGATGCTTTAAGCGGAGAAAATAAAACATCTCCAGCACAATTTTTTCAATACTTAAAAGATGGAGACGTAGAAAAAGTAGATATTGTTAACAGAAGAGAAGCAAAAGTTTACTTAACTAAAGAAGCAGAAGAAAAAGAAGTACACAAAAAGTCTATACCAACTGCATTATTTGGAGATTCTAATAACATACCAAATTACACTTTCGAATTTGGTGATCTTCAAAATTTTGAAAATCAGTTAAAAGAAATAAAAGCAAACAACAGCATTTCTACATCTGTTGAATATAAAACCGAAACTAACCCTTGGGGCGAGTTATTATTTAGCCTACTTCCTTTTATTTTACTAATTGGAGTTTGGATTTTCATCATGAGACGTATGTCTTCTGGTGGCGGTGGCGGAGCTGGCGGACAGATCTTTAACATAGGAAAATCTAAAGCAAAACTATTTGACGAAAAAACAGATGTAAAAACATCCTTTAAAGACGTTGCTGGTTTAGAAGGTGCTAAAGAAGAAGTTCAAGAAATTGTAGATTTCCTTAAAAACCCAGAAAAATATACATCCTTAGGTGGTAAAATCCCTAAAGGAGCATTACTAGTTGGTCCTCCAGGAACAGGTAAAACTTTACTTGCAAAAGCAGTAGCAGGAGAAGCACAAGTCCCTTTTTTCTCGCTTTCTGGTTCTGACTTTGTAGAAATGTTTGTTGGTGTTGGTGCATCACGTGTACGTGACCTATTTAAGCAAGCTAAAGAAAAATCGCCTTCAATTATTTTTATTGATGAGATTGATGCTATTGGTCGTGCAAGAGGCAAAAACGCAATGTCTGGAAGTAATGACGAGCGTGAAAATACGCTTAACCAATTACTAACCGAGATGGATGGTTTTGGAACAAATACTAACGTAATTGTACTTGCAGCAACTAACCGTGCAGATATATTAGATAAAGCTTTAATGCGTGCAGGACGTTTTGACAGACAAATTTTTGTAGATCTTCCAGACGTTAGAGAGCGTAAAGAAATATTTGAAGTCCACTTAAGACCTCTAAAAAAAGCTGAAGGTTTAGACCTTGACTTTTTATCTAAACAAACACCAGGTTTTTCAGGTGCAGACATTGCTAACCTATGTAATGAGGCAGCCTTAATTGCTGCTAGAAACAATAAAAAGGCAGTAGAAAAACAAGACTTTTTAGATGCTGTAGACAGAATTATTGGTGGTTTAGAAAAGAAAAATAAAATTGTTACACCAGAAGAAAAACGTGCAATTGCTTTTCATGAAGCAGGTCACGCAACTGTTAGTTGGATGCTAGAACATGCTGCACCATTGGTAAAAGTAACTATTGTACCACGTGGTAGATCTTTAGGTGCTGCATGGTATTTACCAGAAGAACGTTTAATTGTTAGACCAGAGCAAATGCTAGACGAAATGTGTGCCGCTCTTGGTGGTCGTGCTGCAGAGAAAGTTATTTTTGATAAAATATCTACTGGAGCTTTAAGTGACTTAGAAAAAGTTACAAAACAAGCTAGAGCAATGGTTACTGTTTATGGATTAAGCGACAAAGTAGGAAACTTAACCTACTACGATTCATCTGGTCAAAACGAATATGGATTCTCTAAACCATATAGTGAACAAACAGCAGAACTAATTGATAAAGAAATTTCAGATATTATAGAGACTCAATACCAAAGAGCTGTCAACCTTCTTGAAGAAAACAAAGATAAATTAACCGAGTTAGCTGAAGTCTTACTAGAAAAAGAAGTGATTTTTAAAGACAATTTAGAAAAGATTTTTGGAGAAAGAAACTTTAAAAAAGAAGTTCAGCTTACAGATCAAAAATCTGAAGAAGAAGAGTAAACAGAACATATTTATAGTATTTAAACACAAAAAACTTAGATTATCTCTTTAGATAGTCTAAGTTTTTTTATATTTGATATAGTTCAAAAAAGAAAATTGATTATAGCAAAGTAAATGAGTCTTTTTAGAAAGTTATTTAGTTCTAAATCTGAAAAGAAAAAGGAAGACATAAAGTCTAATGAACGAGGCAAATACATGCCAAAAGTTGAGCTACCAATTGACGAAAGTTTTACTATAAACTTCAAAAAAAATGGTGGCAAATTTTTGTATTGCGACTCGTTAGACGAAGTGTACGATAACCTCAACAATATTATAATAGAAAACAGTTGGGAAGATCATAAAGCTTTTTTCTACGATAAAAACCTTGAAGATAAATTTAAAAGTGCTCAATTAAACGTTGGACAAAACTTATCACAATGTACTTACTTTATCACCACTTGCGAAAACCTAATTGCAAATGATGGGTCTTTATTAGTAAGCTCTAATCAATTAGCAGAGAATAAACTAAATGAATTTCCTAATAATGTAATCGTTTTTGCTACTACAAGTCAAATAGTACCAACAATTAGTGAAGGGTTAAGAGAAATTAAAAGCAAAAACCCAAGTAAACTTCCAACAAACATCACTACGATTAAACATTTTAAGCTAGAAGAGGAAAAAGACTTTTTATCTTACGGAAGCAGCACAAAAAACTTATATTTGCTGTTGTTAGAAGATTTATAGTTTTATGAGCGAAACATTAACCAGAGGTCTATCTGGAATTTTATATATAACCCTGCTTATCCTTTCGTTATTTAACGAGCACGCATTTGTTATACTTTTTTACGTGTTTGGAATGATTTGTATGGCAGAGTTTTGTAAACTTATACAACTAAAAAGCTTATACCCATATATTATCTTTACAATAATGTATTTTATTTTCGGGTATTGGCAGTTTGTAATGAACTCTCATATAGGATTAGTAGAAGCTACTCAAATCCTTCAAGTCATTACTATTTTTGTTCAATTACTACTGATTAAAGATTTATTCTCTGAGAAAAAAATACCTTTATTTAGCTCAAAAAGATATATAATTACCACCTTTTATTTAGCAAGTGGTTTTGTGTTTTTAGTTTTAATAGGTAAACACGGAAAACTATTTAACCCAGTTCTTATATTAGGCTCTTTTATTTTAGTTTGGGTTAATGACACTTTTGCTTATCTAGTTGGTAAAAATTTTGGTAAACAAAAACTGTTTCCTAGCATTTCACCAAAAAAAACTGTCGAAGGATTTTTAGGAGGATTGTTTTTTGCAACCATTGCTAGTTATTTTATATTTAAATTTACAGACAGCCATTTAACTTTTACTAATTGGCTAATATTAAGTATTATTATAAGTGTTATAGGAACGCTTGGAGATTTAATAGAATCTAAAATAAAACGCCAAGCTAACGTTAAAGATAGCGGAGTTATAATGCCTGGGCATGGCGGTTTATTAGATCGTTTTGATAGTATTATATTTGCAGCTCCTTTTATTTATTTGTTTTTAAGAATTGTAAACTATGTTTCATAAAGAAGGTTTTAAAATTATAGCAATTACGTTTTTGTTTATTGCTATTTCTGCAGTTGTGGTAGACACATTTGTAATAGCGCTATGGCTTAAGTACGTATTATTTTTTACGCTATTTGTTTTCTTGTTTTTAATACTTCAATTTTTTAGAAATCCCAAAAGAAACACCATATTAAACGACAATACTGTTGTATCGCCCGTAGACGGTAAAGTGGTAGTAATAGAAGAGGTTTTTGAGCCAGAATACTTTAAAGAAAAAAGACTTCAAGTAAGTGTTTTTATGTCTCCTATTAACGTACATGTTACAAGATACCCTATTAGCGGAAAGGTAAACTTTAGCAAATATCATCCTGGTAAATACCTTGTAGCTTGGCATCCTAAAGCTAGTACAGAAAACGAACGTACTACAGTTGTCGTAGAAAATCCTATTTATGGAGAAGTTTTATACAGACAAATAGCCGGTGCTTTAGCAAAGCGTATCGTTAATTATGCTGTAGAAGGTGACGCTGCTGTGCAAGGTACAGACTCTGGTTTTATAAAATTTGGGTCAAGAGTAGATTTATTTTTACCTTTGGACACTAATATAAAGGTAGAATTAAACCAAAAAGTAAAAGGAGGCGAAAGTATTATTGCCGAAATTTAAGATGACTTCCGAAGAACTTGAAAAAGCCTTTCAAGAGGCTGTAGCACAAATCAATAAACATAAGGAACCTTTTCCTGCAGATTTCTTGTTACGTCTCTACGCTTATTACAAAAGAGCTACTAATGACTATGGAAGTCCGAGCAGCAAAAAGCAAATAATTAATGCTTTTAAAACTAATGCATTATTTCAAACAAAAAATATTTCTGCAAACGAAGCTAAGCAGAAATACATTGACTTAGTTAACAACTATTTCTTATACAGAAAATAAATAACTATGAATTTTCTTGTAGAAAACTTACTTTTTACAAGTTTTTTAAGCGGAATCATTTTTATGATTACAGGTTTTGTAATGTTCAAATTTCCGCCTAAAAACATCAATATGCTTTATGGATACAGAACAACTCGTTCTATGAAAAATCAAGAACAATGGGATTTTTCACAAAAATATTCAGCTAAAATTTTAATGTTTTGCGGTGTATTTTTAATCTTGACAAGCAACATTTCATTATTAATTACAATAAACAATAAAGCCAAACTTTTTATTAGCTTGGCTTTAATATTTGGCTCTGTAATCTTTTTACTTTTTAAGACTGAAAACGAGCTTAAAAAACGTTTTCCTTAATTTTCTAAAACAAATTCTAGTGGTTTACCGGTCGCTCCGTTTGGAAACGTTATACCCAATAAAGCAGAAATTGTTGGTGCTATATCTGGTATAGTTGTATATGCAGTTGTGTGTCCTTTTGTAATACCATTACCATAAAAAATTAAAGGTACGTGTGTATCATAATTTAAAGGAGAACCATGTGTTGATCCTGTTTTACTATACTGTATTACTGCTGGATCTAAAACAAATAAAATATCTCCAGATCGTTTTTGATTATATCCATTTTGCAATAAATTTTCAATTCCTTTTGTGTATTGAGTATTACTCATTGAAGTCGCTGTATATGCTTTATATACTTGATCATAAGTAATTATCTGGTTTACTATTGCCTCTTGTACTACAACTAAATCTAAGCCTAATTGTTGTATTTTTTCTCTATCTAAAAATATTTGCTGATTACTAATATTTTTTAAGAAAGATGACACTTTGTGAGTTTCAATTGTAATATTGCCTACCTTTTCTTCAAAAGCTGCACCATCAAAATAACCTGCTGGTATTTTTACACTTTCTAAATACGCTGGTACATTAACTGCTCCGTGATCTGCCGTTAAAAAGACGGTGTAATTTTCTTTGCCCACTTTCGCGTCAAGCGTATTTAATAATTGTTCAATTTCTTTATCTAACCTTATATATGTGTCTTCTATTTCTTTACTATTTACACCAAAGTTATGCCCAATATAATCTGTGCTAGAATAACTTACTGTTAACACATCTGTATAATTATCTTTACCCAATTGCTCTCCTATTAAAGCTGCTATTGCAAAATCTGTTACAATACTATTTCCGTAAGGTGTTGCTTTAATAATATTATAGTTTCCGTTTGTTTTACTTAATGCTTTTAAATCATAAGGAAATGTTGCTGTGTCTTTTCCTCTAAATCCGCCTTCAAAATCGTTTAAATCACTTCCACTTTCCGTATATGTCTCTATATCATAAAAAGTATTCCATTCTGTTAAATATTTTTCGGCTGGATTTGTTGCGTTAAAATCTTTGACCCATTGTGGTAAAGTTTCAAAATAGTAACTACTTGAAATAAAATGACCTTGGTCTTTCCCATGAAACCAATATGCTGCATTTGCACTATGTCCTGCTGGCAAAATTGCGCCACGATCTTTTATAGATATGCCTATTGTTTTTCCATTCATTTGTGTAAACAACCTATTTTCATCTGCAAAAGTTGTAGTTTTCATTCTGTGTGGAGACATTTGTCCTGCTTTATCCATGGTCCCAACAGATTGCACAGTTGTATCTCCTGCACAATACACAAAACTATCACTAAACTTGTCGTACCAGTTATTAGCTATAATTCCATGATTTTTTGGTGTTGTACCTGTAAAAACAGATGCGTGTCCTGGACCTGTATAGGTTGGCACATAATTAAAGTGATTATTTTTACAATTAAAACCTTCGTTTATTAATCTTAAAAATCCACCATTTCCATATTTATTTTCAAATCTTGTTAAGTACTCATATCTCATTTGATCAACTACAATTCCTACCACTAGTTTTGTTTTTTCAGTAGGTTGAACATTAGTTTCTGTTGAAGTTGAAATAGCTTCTTTTTGAGATTGGCAAGCAAATAATAAAAATACAATGCAGATTGAAAGTAATGGTCTCATATAATTTAATAAATTTAGATTGCAAAAATACAGTTTTTAAGACATCTAATTTGAAATTAAGGTTAATAAGCTGTTAGAATTTTATATTTTAGCAGTAATAAAAATTGATATGTTATACCTTCATTATTTAGGCACTTACTTTTTGATGATTGCTGAAATGTTTAAAAAACCAACCAAATGGTCGGTTATGAAGCAATTAATCTTAAAAGAAATAGACGATTTAATTATTGGTTCTTTAGGTATTGTTGCTTTTATTTCGTTTTTTGTTGGAGGTGTTGTTACGATACAAACAGCTTTAAACATAGACAATCCATTAATCCCAAAAAACCTAGTTGGATTTGCCACAAGACAATCTATTATTTTAGAGTTTGCACCAACATTTATGTCGATTATTATGGCTGGTAAAGTTGGATCCTTTATTACTTCAAGCATAGGTACAATGCGTGTTACAGAACAAATAGACGCATTAGAAGTTATGGGTATAAACAGTTTAAATTATTTAGTATTTCCTAAGTTTATTTCGTTAATGCTTTACCCTTTTGTTATTTCTATTTCAATGTTTTTAGGTATTCTTGGCGGTCTTGCTGCTTGTGTATATGGCGGTTACGCAAGTATGGGCGATTATATAGAAGGTGTACAATTAGACTTTACTCCTTTTCATATGGCGTATGCGTTTATAAAAACATTAATCTTTGCTTTTATTTTAGCCACAGTACCGTCTTATCATGGTTATTATATGAAAGGAGGAGCTTTAGAAGTTGGTAAAGCTAGTACAACATCATTTGTATGGACTAGTGTTGTAATTATCGTACTAAACTATTTATTAACTCAGTTACTTTTAAGCTAATGATAGAGGTTAAAAATTTACATAAATCATTTGGCGATGCTCACATTCTAAAAGGAATTAACACCGCTTTTGAAAAAGGAAAAACAAACCTTATTATTGGTCAAAGTGGATCTGGTAAAACTGTATTTTTAAAATGTTTACTTGGGCTTTTCAACTATGAACAAGGAAGTATTGCTTATGATGGTAAAATATTTTCGAAATTAAGTGAAGACGAAAAGCGAGATATTAGAGCACAGATAGGAATGGTATTTCAAGGAAGTGCACTTTTTGATTCTATGACAATTGAAGAAAACGTAATGTTTCCTTTAAAAATGTTTACGAAACAAAGTAAAAGCGAAATGCAAGATCGTGTAGACTTTGTTTTAAAGCGAGTTAATCTAGCAGATGCACATAAAAAAATGCCTAGCGAAGCTTCTGGAGGAATGCAAAAACGTGTTGCTATTGCACGCGCAATTGTAAATAAACCAAAGTATCTTTTTTGTGACGAACCTAACTCTGGATTAGACCCAAAAACATCTATAGTTATTGATGATTTAATTAAAGAAATTACCGAAGAGTATCAAATAACTACTGTTATTAACTCGCATGACATGAACTCGGTTATGCAAATTGGTGAAAAAATTGTCTTTTTAAAAAATGGTTATAAAGAATGGGAAGGTTCTCGTTATGATATTTTTAAAACAGACAATAAAGCTGTTACCGACTTTGTTTACTCTTCAGAGTTATTTAAAAAAGTGCGTCAAATGTATTTAGAAGAGCGTGGTTAATTTACTCTTCTAATTACTAGCGTATCTACATCTAGCTTAAATTTCAACCACTTATACAGTTTAGCTTTTTCCTTTTCTACTTGATTGTTATTGACTAAAGAATCATTCCATTTAACTTCAAAAACAGACAAGGTATCTATTGTTTTAAAGTTACTTTTTACAACTTTAGAGTAAGCTATTTCTTCAACATTTTCATAATTAATATTAATTTCTTCAGTAAGAGATTTAAACGGGATTTGATCTTTCTCTAACACTGATAATTGCCTTACTTTATTTTCTAAAATAGTTATTTTTTGTTGTTGTGTTAAAAGGTCTAAAGAATCACGCGTGCGTAACTCTTCCATATATTCTAAGTTATTAACCTGTCTATTTTTGGTTTGATTGATTAATAGTTTAGTATTATTTAAATAAGGATAATCTTTTAAGCGTTGTTCTAAAACTCTTATGGTCTCGTCAGAAATAACATCTGCACCAAAAGTAGTTAACTCTATATTAGAAACCCCAGAAGGCTTAAAGTTTGGTGTCGCATATTTTTTTATGTAATTGGCATTTGGTAATGCATCTAGCTCTTTATCTATAAATTGTTTAGCGTTAACTTCAAATTGACTTTCTTCTAAAACACTTAAAAATGTAAACATTGCAGGAATCATTACAATTATAGCTACTAAAGATGCTATTCTTGCAATACGTTTTCTTTTTGCAGAATTTGCATATTTAAGCATTGGAAAACGTAAAATTTTTAGCACTAAAAATGTAGCCAATGCAATAAATATGGTATTAATTGTAAATAAGTACATGGCTTGACCAAAGTATTTCCAATTAGCTTTTGCTAATCCATACCCTGCAGTACATAATGGAGGCATTAATGCGGTTGCAATAGCTACTCCAAAAATAACAGAAGCTATAGTTCCTCTTTTGGTACGTGCTATAATTAAAGCTAAACCACCAAAAAAGGCAATTAATACATCTCGAATATCAGGTTGCACACGACCTAAAAGCTCTGAAGTATCTTCACTTAAAGGGAAAAATCTAAAGAATAAAAAAGCTGTTAATAAACTTAGTACAATCATAATTGCTAAATTTATCAATGAGCGTTTTAAAGTATCTATATCATTAATTGCAATAGATAAACCAACACCTAAAATTGGTCCCATAAGTGGAGAGATTAACATGGCGCCAATAACTACAGCTGTACTATTTGCATTTAACCCTATAGAAGCCACAAATATTGAACACACTAAAATCCAGGCTGTTGCTCCTTTAAAAGGAATATCGTTTTTTATAGCCTCTATAGTAGCGTCTCGATCGGTATCTTCTCTAAAATCTAAAAGTTCTTGCAAAAAGGTTTTTATACTTTTAAACAAACCTTCTGCATCTTTTTTTACAGCTTCTTTTTTTTGGTCAACAGTTTCTTTTTGTTTGTCTTCTTCAGAGAAGTTAAACTTGTTTTCTTTAGGATTATTGGTTGTATTCATTCAGAAATTAATAATTATCCGTAGTGCTCACCAAAAGTGTTTTTTACATTTTGAAGCACTTTTTTAATGTCTTGTTCTTTTGCTTTAGGAAAGATAAGCAAAACTTCGTCTTTATCAACAATTATATAATCGTTTAATCCATCTACAACTACAACTTTTTCTTTAGCTGTTCTAATCATATTTCCAGAAGCATCTTCTACTAAAGTTTTTGCATTAACAACAGCGTTTTGGTTTTGATCTTTATCTAGTTTATCATATAAACTTCCCCAAGTCCCAAGGTCATTCCAATCAAAAGTTGCTGGTATTACATATACATTTTTAGAAGATTCCATTATGGCATAATCAACCGAGATGTTTTCTGCTTTAGCATAATTTTCTTCTATAAATTCTGCTTCTGCATCTGTATTGTATAGCTCCATTCCTTTACTAAAATGCTGAAATAATTCAGGTTGATTATTCTTAAAAGCGTTAATTACAGATGAAACACTCCACATAAATATACCTGCATTCCAAAGAAAATTTCCTTGTGCTAAAAACTGTTTTGCAGTATCGTAATCTGGTTTTTCTCTAAATTGAATAACTTCGCTTATATTTTCTTCAGAATCATTACCACATTCTATATAACCGTATCCTGTATTAGGAAAGGTTGGTTTTATACCCAAAGTCATTAACGCATCGTTTTGCTCACAAAACTGAAAGGCTTGCTGTACATTTTGCGTAAATGCAGTTTCATCTTCAATCCAATGATCACTTGGTGCCACAATCATGACTGCATCTGGATTTAGTTTTTGTATTTTTAACGAAGCATACAAAATACAAGGTGCTGTATTACGCATTGCTGGTTCTAAAACCACTTGTTTTTGCTTAACTTCTGGTAACTGTTGTAGGACTAAATCATTATATTTTTCATTAGTCAGAATAAAAATATTTTCAGTTGGAATTAACTTGTTTAATCGCTGAAATGTTTTTTGCAGTAATGTATCTCCTGTTCCCAACATGTCATGAAACTGTTTTGGAAAACTCTCTGTACTTACTGGCCAAAACCTTGACCCTACACCACCAGCCATTAAAATGGCGTAATAATTTTTGTTTTGCATTTTGTTAATTATTTATTACAGTTACCTCTGCATTTGCATTAAACAGATATATTTTACCTGTTGAAACTTCTACACATTCAAAACGTGTACGGCGCTTTTTTAATTTTCTAAAAACTTTTCCGTTATATATTTTAAATGTACTTTGTAAAGGTATCTCAAATATAAAGGTTTTATTAGTATTTGCGTCAAACTGCTTTAATGCGTAGGCCAATTGCACATCTGTGTCGCTAGATGCTTTTGGATTTTTAAAATGATTAGCTAGAATTGGTAAAATCTCAGACGGAAAGACATCTGGGTTTAAAAAAGGTAACATCAAGTATTGAAAGGTCTTCTTCCACTCTATCCCATGTGGCTTAATCGTTTTACCATAAGTTTTATAAGCTTCTAGATGAGCAACTTCATGTACCA
The DNA here is from genome assembly GCF_000422365.1 of Mesoflavibacter zeaxanthinifaciens DSM 18436. Classification (GTDB taxonomy): domain Bacteria; phylum Bacteroidota; class Bacteroidia; order Flavobacteriales; family Flavobacteriaceae; genus Mesoflavibacter; species Mesoflavibacter zeaxanthinifaciens. The sequence continues at coordinate 38,644 of NZ_AULQ01000009.1, read as the reverse complement.
AAGTAATTAAAAATCGATATTTATTTAAACTACCGTTTACTGTAATTTGATGCTTACCATTTGGTAATTTACGATAATCGCCATGACGTGTTTTTCGTTCTTTTTTTATTAATACTGTTAAATTTTCGTGCTCTAAAAGCTTTAAAACATTTGGTAATGCTGTATCTGGAATATAATTAGAAATGATGTGTTTCATCACAGCAAAATTAAATAAACTTTACCACTTCAATTCAGGGTTATCTTATATAATTATTAACATTATTTGAAGTTTAATGCTAATCATTTCATAAAATACCATTTGTATTTTGCTTACACACTTAGCTATTTTTAAATTTAAGTGAATCAATAAAAATAAACTATGAGTTTTTTAGAAGCAATGCAGCAGCGTTACAGTACTAAAAAATATAACGCATCAAAAAAAATAAAGGAAGAAGACATTCAGTCATTAAAAGAAATTCTAAGATTAAGTCCTTCTTCTATAAATAGTCAACCTTGGAAGTTTACATTTGTAAGAGATCAAAAAACCAAAGAAAAATTATCTAAAGTATCGTGGATCAATACAGAAAAAGTGTTGGATTGCGACACTTTAATAGTTTTAAGCAGAATAGACAATTTAGAGGTTTTTGAAAATCAAATTAAAGAAGAATTGCCAGAAGCTGCTGTTAATTATTACAATGAAACCATAAAACCAAAACCAGAGTCTTATATTAAATCCTGGTTTGACAAACAAGTCTATTTATCTTTGGGGATACTTTTAAGTGCTTGTGCAGAAATGGGTATTGACTCTACACCAATGGAAGGTCTTAACCCTGAAGATTATAATAAAATTTTAGAACTTGACAATTATGCTACTTTAGTAGCTGTTGCAATAGGATATAGAGATGAAGATGATCATAATCAACCTAGTAAAAAACCTAAATCTAGAATGTCTATTGATAAAATAATAGATACTGTCTAATAAAAAAACGCTTTCAATTTTTGAAAGCGTTTTTCTTATAATTCTTGAGTTACTTTTTACATCCTTTCAGGTACATTAATACCTAACAAGCTAAACGCATTTTTTATAGTCTTTGCTACTGTATTTGATAACTGAACTCTAAAAATAATTTCGTTTTTAGTATCTGCACCTAAAATTGATACATTTTGATAAAAGCTATTAAATGCTTTTACTAAATCGTAAGTATAATTAGCAATTAAAGCAGGACTGTGTTGTGCTGCTGCTTGTTGTACAGTATCAGGAAATAATTGTAGTTGTTTAATTAATTCGCGTTCTTTTTCGTGTAATTCTACTTCATTTGCATCTAGTTTCACTGAAGTATCTATATCCGATTTACGTAAAATTGACTGTATTCTTGCATACGTATATTGAATAAACGGACCAGTATTTCCTTGGAAATCTATAGACTCTTTAGGATCAAAAAGAATTCGTTTTTTAGGATCTACTTTTAAGATATAATACTTTAATGCACCAAGACCAATAGTTTTATAAAGTTCTTCTTTTTCCTCTTTAGAGTAACCGTCTAACTTACCTAATTCTTCAGAAATTGTTTTTGCAGTAGTTGCCATATCTGCAATTAAATCGTCTGCATCTACAACGGTACCTTCACGACTTTTCATTTTTCCAGAAGGTAAATCTACCATTCCGTAACTTAAATGATATAGGTTTTTAGCCCAATCAAACCCTAATTTTTTAAGGATTAAAAACAGGACTTGAAAATGATAATCTTGCTCGTTACCAACGGTGTAAACCATACCGCCAACATCAGGAAAATCTTTTATACGTTGTATAGCAGTACCAATATCTTGAGTCATGTAAACTGCTGTACCATCTGCACGAAGTACAATTTTCTCGTCTAAACCATCATCGGTTAAATCGCACCAAACAGAACCATCTTCACGTTTATAAAATACACCAGACTTTAGTCCTTCGCTAACAAATTCTTTTCCTAATAAATAAGTTTCGCTTTCGTAATATAATTTATCAAAGTCTACACCAAGGTTATTGTAGGTTACTTCAAAACCATCATAAACCCAACCATTCATTTTACTCCAAAGTGCGACTACATCTTCATCTCCTGCTTCCCATTTTTTAAGCATCTCTTGAGCTTCAACTAAAATTGGAGCTTCTTTTTTTGCTTCGTCTTCTGTTTTACCTGAAGCTTTTAAATTTTCAATTTCTTTTTTATACTCTTGATCAAACTTGACGTAATAATTCCCGACTAACTTATCGCCTTTTAAGCCTGTAGTTTCTGGTGTTTCGTTGTTTCCAAACTTTTGCCAAGCTAACATACTTTTACAAATATGAATACCTCTATCGTTTATAATTTGTGTTTTATAAACTTTTTTACCAGAAGCTTTTAAAATCTCAGCAACACTGTAACCTAAAAGGTTATTACGTATATGACCTAAGTGAAGTGGTTTATTTGTATTAGGCGAAGAATACTCGACCATTACGGCATCATTTTCTGCAATAGCATCTTCAAAACCGTAAGTTGTTTTATCTTTTATTGCATTAAAAAAGTCTACAAAATATGATGCGCTAATTTCTAAATTTAAAAAGCCTTTTACAACGTTAAAACCTTCGACTTCGTTTACATTTTCTACTAAATAATTACCTATAGATTCTCCTATTTGCACTGGATTACCTTTTACAACGCGCAACATAGAAAATACAACAACAGTAATATCTCCAGGAAATTCTTTACGTGTTGCTTGAAATTCTACAGATTCTAAATCGGCATTAAAGTTACTTTTTACTGCGCTTTTTATTTGCGTTGTTAGGATGTCTTGAAGATTCATATTTCTTATAAAAATTAAAGCGCAAAGATAGTATTTTTAAGGTTTTAATTGAATGTAACAAAATTTAATTTTACTTAAAACACTTCTTTAAAACACATATTTTTCAGGTAAAAAAAATGAACTTAACCGTTAGTCTAATTTTTTGGTATTACCTCTTAAAAATTATGTATAACGACTATAATTATTCATTTTTATATCCATGAAGGAAAAATCCCTCTATTTTCTTCATTTTAATTAAACTAAGTTATGTGTATAATTTAAAGTAATGGTTTATCGCTACCATTATTTAATTATCACTGTGTGAATGAAATGAAGGGACTACTCGTCTTATTTTTAATGTTTTTTGTAGGGTCCATATGTTTTTCGCAAAACGAAGAACTGGATAGTCTTACAATACAATTAGCTTACCAAAACCCTGATACATCAAAGGTAAATACTTCTATTAGTATTATTAAACTTTTGTTTGAAAATAAGGATTTTAGTAAAGCCAGCAAGTTTATACAACAAAGTGAAAGATTAGCTAATGACCTTGATTACAAACAAGGCTTAGCTAAAATTATATATTACAAAGCTAAAATCTATCAAGCAGAAGGTAAAAAGACTAGAGCTATAAACACCTTAAAAAATGCTCGTTTATTATTTTCTAAAACAAAAGACACACTTGCTGTAGCAAAAGTAAACAGTAATTTAGGTGTTTTAGAAATAGAAAACGGCAACTACAAAGAAGGATTATCCTACGCACTTTCTTCTATCAATGAGCTTGAAAAAAGGAACCGTTTTGACGACTTATCTTCTATCTATAAAAGCTTAGCTAATGCCTATAAAACTTCTGGAGATTTAGATAAAGCTATAACTTATAATCTAAAACGTCTTAATGCAGATAACCAAAGTAATAACACAAAAAGGTTAGTAGAGACAAATAAAGATTTAGGTAATATTTATTCTACTAAAAAGAATTACACACAAGCTATAAGTTATTACGAAAGTGCATTAGGTTATGCCAATTCTACAGATACAGCTTTAAGAGCGAGTATTTTACCGTATTTAGGTAATGCTTATCTAAAAAAAGAAGATTACAAAACATCTGCCAAATATTTAGTAGAAGCTATTAAGTTAAATCGCGAAGTAGATAATAAGAAAGAAATGGCTATTGCCCTAAATGCTTTAGGGGAATTAAATCTTGTTCAAAATAGATTAAAAACTGCTGAAGAACAATTATTAGAAGCTGCCAATATAAGCAGAATTGCTAATAATGACGAAGTACTAATGGAAAACTACAGGTTAATGAAAACCTTAGATTCTATTAAAGGAAATTTTGAAAGTGCTTTTGTATGGCAAAGTCATTACCATAAATTAAAAGAAAAAATAGATAGCCAACAAGTAAAAGTTACGCCTTTAATTATTGAAGAGCCAGAACAAACTTTAAATAAAGAGCTTACATTAATCCCAGATACTAAAGAAGATACTGTTAATTCTGTAAGCAAAGATAAGTTTGATAAATTCAAACTTATCTTTTATGCTTTATTAGCTGCATTTGCTGTACTACTTACATTTTTTGTGTTGTTTTTAATGAAACGTAACAACAAATTAAAGTATACTAGAGAGCTTGAAGCTAAAAACAAAAAGATAGAGCTTCAAAATGAAGCTATTTTAGAACAAAGCAAGCATCTAGAAAATATCAATAAAGTTAAAGACAAACTATTTTCTATTGTATCCCATGACTTAAAAGACTCTTTAACCTCTACAAAAGGCTTTATAGACTTATTAAAAGATGGACAACTAAGTCAAGATGAATTTCATAGTCTTTTACCAGAATTAAGTGAAAATGCAAATAATGCGTCTTTACTATTGTTTAATTTACTTAACTGGTCTAAGTCACAAATGCAATCTTTAGAACCAAAACCTAGTTTGTTTGATATTCAAGAAGTTTTTGCAGACAAAGTAAAACTTATTGAAAGAAAGCTTGATGCCAAAGGAATACATCTAATAGATAATACTCTTAGAGATTTTATTTATGCAGATAGAAGCATGGTAGAAATAGTTATACAAAACCTTTTAGCTAACGCAGTAAAATTCTGTAATAGAGGAGATAGTATTTCTATTTCTAATCAAATTAGTAATGGTAAGTGTATTATTAGTGTTGCAGACACAGGTGTTGGTATTAAAAAAGAAGACGTAAGCAAAATTTTTGGCAATAATACCTTTACCACACGTGGTACTAATAAAGAAAAAGGAACAGGTTTAGGACTAACAATATGTAAAGAGTTAGTTGAGTTAAATAAAGGATCTATTTGGGTAGAAAGTACAGTAAATGTTGGAAGCACTTTTTATGTAGAACTACCAAAAAATAAAGTTGAAAATCCTGGTGAGACATGAACTACACCTTCGGTAGAAATACCTCAGCCATCATACACCTCGCGCTTCCGCCACCACAAGTCTCTATAGTTTCTAAACTACTTGATAGTATTGGGCAATGTGCTTCAATCATTTTAATTTGTTCTGGTGTTAAACTGTCGTGAGCAGATTGACTCATTACTAAATATAACTTGTCATCGTTACCTCTAACTTGAAGCATGTTTCCTGCAAATTCATGCATTTGGCTTTCAGTAATTTTTATAATTTGTTTACCGTCTGCTTCTAAGTGTTTAACTACATTTTTACGTTCTTTTTTATCATCTATTGTATCTAAACAGATAACAGCAAATGTTTCTGCTAAACACATCATTACGTTAGTATGATATATTGGCAAACGTTTACCATCTACGGTTTGATTAGCCGTAAAAACTATTGGTGTAAATTCAAAATCTTCACAGAATTCTATAAACAAACTTTCGTCTGCTCTTGGCGACAACGCACAGTAAGCTTTTCTGTTTGTTCGATCTAATAACAAACTTCCTGTACCTTCTAAAAATACATCTTCGTCTTCAGCTTCTGTATAGTCAATAAAATTATTGATTTTAAAACCTTCTTTTTCTAAACGTAAAAATATTTCTTCCCTTCTTTCTCTTCTTCTATTTTCGGCAAACATTGGATATAAAGCGACATCTCCATTTTCATGAAAACTCACCCAGTTATTAGGGAATATAGAATCTGGTGTATCTTGTTTAATATCATCATCTTCTACAATTACATTTACACCAACATTTCTTAATTTTTCTACAAACGCATCAAATTCTTCTTGTGCTTTAGCATTTACCTCTGCATTTTTCAAATCTATTTCTTCTTGAAAATAGTTATTTACTGCTGTTTGCTCATTCATCCTAAAATTTACTGGACGAATCATTAAAATGGTGTTAGTTGTTTGCTTCATGTTGTTTAGAAAATGATTTTAAATTGAGCGCAAAATTATGATTTTTAAAAGATATTAATTGCCGTTTTAACTAATTATTTCCACTTAATATTACAACCCATTGATGGTAACTGATTTTTTAATGGTGTATCATTATTTAAGGTTGCGTTGATAGCTGCTATTAAATCTTTACCTGTCAAAGGTTTATCGTTTCCTGGTCTGCTATCATCTAATCGTCCATGATAAGTAGATTTTAAATCTTTGTCAAAAACATAAAAATCTGGTGTACATGCTGCATCATAAGCTTTTGCTACATCTTGTGTTGGGTCATATAAATAAGGAAATGGATATTTATTTTCTGCAGCAACTTCTTTCATTTTATCAGGAGCGTCTTGTGGATAATTTTCAATATCATTACTACTAATAGCAATAAAATTAACGCCTTGACTTTTAAATTGATTAGCTAACTCTACAAGCTTACTATTTACATGAATTACAAAAGGACAATGATTACAAATAAACATAATTACTGTTGCTTGTTTTCCTTTTAATTGCTGTAAGTTAAAAGTTTTACCCGTAACTGAATCTTCTAAAGAAAACTCTGGTGCAATTGTATGTAAAGGAAAAGGGTTTGAAGGTGTTAACGCCATGATTTTGTTAATTTTTTATATATTTTTCAATAATTTATTTTGAACTTTAAATTATATTACTTTTCTTAGATAAAGATTAATGTTTTCCCTAACATTCTAATTGATTAATAGCACATATGAAGTTTTCCCTCTTTCTATTGCTTTTTATGACACTTTCTGTTGTAAAAGCGCAAGACATGTCTGATACGTCTAAGTTTTTAAAAGTGACTAGATACAGACTTAAACCAACCGAATTAGCATTACATAAAGATATTAATTCTGATAATGTTTACCTAAAGATTTATAAAAATCACAAAGGAAGTATTATAGAAGATTATAAGTTTTTTAAACCTAAAAAAAATGAAATCCTTTTCTTTTATGGTGTTAATAAAGAAACTAATAAAACAGAAATGTTTTTTAAAATTCATAACAACTTAAAAGAAGCTTACAAAAACAAAGAGTTTGAAAAGCTAATAAAAATTGTAAAAATCTTACAGTATAATATCTTTTATAAGGATAATTTTTCTAGTGCAGATGCATATGCAGCTTTAGAGCGCACCTAATTTTTAAGGTGTCGAGTTTGATACTTGCAACATTTTACCGTTATAATATTTTTGTCCGTTTAAAGAAAAGTCAGCTATATAATCTGCCATTTCTTTAGCTGTTGTTGGTGCAATGTATCCTGGGAAAGCCTCTTCTAGCATCTCAGTTTGTACAGCGCCTAAAGCCAATACATTAAAACTTGGTCCAGTTTCTTTAAACTCTTCAGCTAATAATTCGGTTAAAGTAATAACAGCACCTTTACTAGAACTATACGCTGCTAAACCAGGAAACTTCATACTACCTTGTACTCCACCCATAGAACTTACTGTAACCACATGACTTTCTTTTGCCATAAAAGGAATTACGACTCTTGTCATTTCGGCTACACCAAAAACGTTAGTTTTATACACGTATTCAAAATCAGATATAGATGTTTCTACAAAAGGTTTGTTTAACAAAGCTCCAGCATTATTAATAAGTACATCAACTTGTTGCCAATTGGCTTTTATAAAATCTTCAACTTTATGATAATCGTCTTCTTTACCTAAATCAAAAGAAAACGAAGTAACATTTTGCAAATTAAGATCAATAACGGGTTGCTCGTTTCTTGATAATGCTAATATATTACAACCTTTTTGCGCAAAGATTTGAACTAATTCAAAACCAATTCCGCGACTTGTCCCTGTTATTATTATGTTTTTCATCTCAATTATTTTGGATTATAAAGTTAAAAAAACCTGCTTCAAATAAGATGAAACAGGTTTTTATTTTATTTAGTTTTCGCTTACGCGGAAATTTAAACTAGCATTGTTACAGGGTTTTCTATATATCCTTTTAATGTTTGAAGGAATTGCGCTCCTGTAGCTCCATCTACTGTTCTGTGATCACACGCTAAAGTTAATTTCATTGTGTTACCAGGTACAATCTGACCGTTTTTAACAACAGGTTTTTGTACGATTGCTCCAACAGATAGAATAGCTGAGTTAGGTTGATTGATGATAGATGTAAAGCTTTCTATTCCAAACATACCTAAGTTAGAAATAGTGAATGTGCTTCCTTCCATCTCATCTAAACTTAATTTTTTATTTCTAGCTCTACCTGCAAAATCTTTTACCGCAGCACCAATTTGAGGCAAAGATTGCTCATTAGCAAACTTTACAACTGGTACTAGTAAACCATCTTCTACAGCTACTGCCACACCAATGTGAACGTGATTGTTTAATTTCATCTTATCGTCAAACCACTGAGAGTTTACTTGTGGATGTTGCTTTAATGCCAATGCACAAGCTTTTACAACCATATCATTAAATGAAATTTTTGTATCTGGTAAAGAGTTGTATTGCGTACGGAATGCTATTGCATTATCCATATCAAACTCTACATTTAAGTAGTAATGCGGTGCAGTAAACTTAGATTTAGCCAAGTTTTTAGCAATTGCTTTACGCATTTGGCTGTTTGGCACTTCATCAAAATCTTCTTGACCTGAAGGTACAAACTTACCAACTTGAGCAGATTGTGCTGCTGGAGTAAAGTTTTCTATATCACGCTTTACAATACGACCGTTTTCTCCAGAACCTTTAACTTGAGATAAGTTAATTCCTTTTTCGTCTGCCATTTTCTTAGCTAATGGCGACACAAAAATGCGTCCTCCAGAAGCTGTTTGAGTTGGCTGAGCAACAGGTTTAGATTCTGTTTTAGTGTCTTGTTTTGGCGTTTCTTTTTTAGGCTCTGGTTTAGACTCTTTTTTAGGAGCTTCTTCTTTTTTAGCTGAAGCATCTCCGCCAGCTTTGAAGTTTTTAGCAACACCTGAAACATCTGTTCCTTCAGGTCCTAAAATAGCTAATAAAGCATCTACTTTTGCAGATTGTCCTTCTTCTAAACCAATGTGTAATAACGTACCTGATTGAAACGACTCAAACTCCATCGTCGCTTTATCAGTTTCGATTTCTGCTAAGATATCTCCTTCTTCTACTGCATCACCAACTTTTTTAAGCCAAGTTGCAACAGTACCTTCTTCCATTGTATCGCTTAATCGAGGCATTGTTACTATTGTAACGCCTTCTGGTAATTCTTCTGAACTACTTTCAGATGAATTATCTTCAGAAGTGTCTTCTTTATCATCTGTATTTTCTTCTGACTTCTCTTCTTCTTTTGTTGAAGATTTACCATCTAAAAGGCTTGAAATATCTTCACCTTCTTCTCCTATAATCGCTAAAAGCTCGTCTACTTTAGTAGTTTCTCCTTCTTGAACACCAATATGTAATAATGTCCCTTCGTAAAAAGACTCAAACTCCATTGTTGCTTTATCGGTTTCAATTTCTGCTAAAATATCACCTTCTTCAACTTTATCACCTACTTTTTTTAACCAAGTTGCGACAGTTCCTTCTTCCATGGTGTCACTCAAACGAGGCATATTTATTACTTCTGCCATAGCTTATAATTTGTGTTGTATAAATGGATAATCTTCTTGTTCGTATACAGAATCGTACATTACATTCTTTTCTGGGAATGGAGACTCTTCTGCAAATTTCTCACATTCTGAAACTAATTTTTTTACGCGCTTATCAATCTGCTTAATCTCTTCTTCTGTAGCGTATTTTTCTTCTAAAATAATATCTTTTACTTGCGTAATAGGATCTATTTTCTTGTATTCTTCTACTTCTTCTTTTGTACGATAGTGTTGTGCATCTGACATAGAGTGACCTCTATATCTGTAAGTTTTAACCTCTAAAAATGTTGGTCCGCCACCTTTTCTTGCACGTTGGATAGCTTCGTCAAAAGCTTCTGCAACTTTAATTGGATTCATACCGTCTACTGGTCCACAAGGCATTTCGTAACCTAAACCTAACTTCCATATGTCTGTATGGTTGGCGGTACGCTCTACAGATGTACCCATAGCGTAACCATTGTTTTCACAAACAAAGACTACTGGTAATTTCCATAACATAGCTAAGTTAAAAGACTCGTGTAATGATCCTTGTCTTGCAGCACCATCACCAAAACAGCAAATTGTTACCGCATCGCTATCGTGATATTTATCACCAAAAGCAATACCTGCTCCTAAAGGTATTTGTCCTCCAACAATACCGTGACCACCGTAAAAACGGTGTTCTTTAGAAAAAATATGCATTGAACCACCTAAACCTTGAGATGTACCAGTTGCTTTACCATAAAGCTCTGCCATTACTCTTTTAGGGTCTACACCCATTCCTATAGGTTGCACGTGATTACGATAAGCAGTAATCATCTTGTCTTTAGTTAAGTCCATAGCATGTAATGCTCCTGCTAATACTGCTTCTTGACCGTTGTAAAGGTGTAGAAAACCTCTAACTTTTTGTTGAATGTAAACTGCTGCTAGTTTGTCTTCAAACTTTCTCCAAAACAGCATGTCTTCATACCATTTTAAATACGTTTCTTTAGTTATTTTTTGCATTGGTGACGTTTATAGTTTTACCGATTAACAAAAGTAACACTTTAGTTAGTAATGAAAAAACTGAAAATAATAAAAAATTAACGAAATCGTTATAGGTAGCTTTTATCAAAACCTAATGGTAAAAGATTAGCTAAAGAGTTAGACCTTACTACTTTCCCTGATTCTCCCATAAAATAAATTTCTATTGGATGGTTTTGTTTGTTTTCATACTCTGATATAGCTTGTCTACAAGCTCCACAAGGAGGTATTGGTGTTATTGTTGTATGTATTTTTGAACTTGCAGAAATAGCCATTCTTATTATTTTTTCTTCAGGATATTTAGCTCCTGCAAAATAAATTGCCGTACGTTCTGCACATAATCCTGAAGGATATGAAGCGTTTTCTTGATTGCTACCTGTTATTATTTCTTTGTTTTCTAATAGCAAAGCAGCGCCTACATTAAATTTAGAATATGGTGCATAAGCTTTTTCTCTGGCACTTATTGCTTGTTCCATTAAATCTTGAACTTCTTTTGGTGTATCATTTAAATGATCATAAACCTGCAAAGTTGTTTCTATTTTCACTTCTTTCATATTAATAAAGATACTAAACAATTATAGACAAAAAAACTATTGCTTTCGCAATAGTTTCTTTTTAACGTCTTTTTAATATTTTCAATATTCATCGTATTCTCCAGCTCCAAGGTTAAAGGTTAGAGAAAACCTTAATGTTCCTTCTAAAGGACTTGGCACTTTTGATGATGAAAATAAGTACGACATATCTAAGTTTAACACGTTGTATTTAAATCCTGCTCCTAAAGCAAAAAACTTACGTGCACCTTTAGTTTCGTGCTCATTAAAATATCCTGCTCTTAGTGAGAATGCATCTTGATAAACATATTCTGCTCCTAAAGCGTAGGTAAATTCTTGTAACTCTTCTTTAAAACCTCCTGGTGCATCACCAAAAGATTGAAAAATCCCTGATAAAAATGGTACATCATTATCTTGTCCTGCTATTATGTAATTGGCATCATCACTAACTAGCTCATCTGCATCTGCTTGATAACCTGGTTCTCCGTTGTTATCTATATATTCTAATCTTCTACCTCTTTGCGGTGGTGTTGGCACTAATAATTTTGATACTTCTGCTGTAACAGCTAATTTGTTATATTCATCAAATATGAAATCAAATCCTCCTCCTAATCTTAAGTTGGTTGGCTGAAAGTTTTCTACACCTGCTTCGTCATACTTAAATTTAGGTCCGATATTTTGGATAGCAAATCCACCACGCCAGCGACCATTAAAATCACTGTAAGCTTCTTCTTCACTTTGATAAAAACCTGAAATATCTACGCCAAATGTACTTGCTGCCGAGTTATCATTATTACCAGTATTTAGTTTTAAATCTGATCTTAAATAACGCATTGTAACTGCCATACCAAATTGGTCGCTTAATCTAAGTCCGTATGATAAATCGACAGTAAACTCATTAGGTCTTTGTATTAATGCTTCAGAAAATTCATCTTCAACAAATTCTATATCTCCTAAAGAAAAATATTTAAAACTTGCAGCAAAAGCACTATTTTCATTTATTCTATTAAAGTATGTTACATTTCCTAAGAAAATATCATTAACCAACTTACTTAGATATGGTGTGTAACTTATTGCTACTCCAGATTTATCTTCTGAAAAAACATATTTTGAAGCATTCCATTGCTGAGAAAAAGCGTCTACAGATGTAGCTACACCCATATCTCCTAGTGATGCAGCACGTGCATCTGGTGCTATTAATAAAAAAGGTACTCCTGTAGTAATTACTCTACTATCTTGATAAGGAGATATCTCTACTACATTTTCTTGTGCTAGTCCATAAAAAGATGTTAATAACACCAGCACCATTAAAAATCTATTTTTCATATATATAATTTGTTAGCAAATATAATTTATTATTATAGTATTACAAGTTTCTCTATTTTCTCTGTGGTTTTATTTGTTGAAGGCGAATGTACTTTTAGTTTATAAATATAAGTTCCTTTTCCTATTTTTTGACCAAAATCGTCACGTCCGTCCCAAATAATATCTCTCGAAGTTCCTGCTGCAGAGCCACCACAACAAGAACCTCCGTTTGCTCCTGTTGTCCCGTTAAGTGTTCTCACCAATTTACCTGATATTGTAAATATCTGAACTGAAATATTTAATGCTTCTGAGCTATTGTGACTAAACCAAAACTCAGTATAATTTACGAAAGGGTTTGGATAGTTTAAGACGTTTGTTAATACTAAATTTTCATTTTCTTCATGCACTACAAATTGTATCTCGGTAGTAGAAGAATTATTGTATACATCCCATGCCTTTAGTGATAAGGTGTGTAAGCCTGGCTCTAAATTTCTTAATGGATAAGTTAATGACCCTTTAGTATAATTGTCTACATCTGCAGTGTAGTAATCATTTAACACAAATGGGTTAACCTCATCACCATCTAAAATCGCAACTATATCATGCCCGATACCACTTGCTGTATTAATACCGTTTTCATCTTCTAATTTTGCTAAGATCATTGGTGACTCGTTAGTAATTCCTCCAGAAACAAAAGTTTCATCATTCATATATAATTGGATTGTTGGTGGTAAATTATCTTCTGCTGCATCTGGATTTATACCTCCAATTTGTAGTGTATTAACACTAGCTCCTGATTTATCTTCTAAAGAATCTTCTTTTACAGCATAAAAACTAACTTTTCCATACCCTACAGGTATACCTATATCTTTGGGAACGATAAAATCAAACTCAAATTGCCCATTGGTTACAGAAGCTTGACCTCTAAACACTAATGCTCCTAAAGTTGTAAAATCTAAATAAATAGTCCCGTTATTATTTGTTGTATTATCGTTAGCTAAGGTTTGTCTTTCAATTTCTTTATCATAGATTGTTGCTGTTAAAGTACCATTGTAGTCTGTTAACACATTTCCATTAACATCTGTTACCTCTCCAGAAAGCTTAGCGTAACTTAACGCTTGTAGAACATCTGTGTTTTGGCCTACAGGAACATCATTTATTTTTGTTAGTCTTATATTAGGCTGAGGAAATGCTAACTTTAATGCAGGATCACCGATAAAAAACGCTAGACTCTTTTGAGATGATGTAAATGATGGATCATTTTTTGCTAATCTTAAAGCTTCTGCAGCACTAGGATATTCATGATCGGCATAAGTATCTTGATCACTAAAAGAAAATAAATATTCTTTCAATATTTCATTAAAATCTCTTCCTACTGTTACAAATATTTGTCTAGTAGTGGTTATTAAACCTATTGCTCCTGCATCTTTATTCCAATAAATTAATTCTCCAGCAGTTTCTCTTAAAGGGTTATCAAATCTTGTAAATTCACAAGTTACGGTAATAAACAGATTTAATTTACACTCGTTATTTAATGCTTGTACGTCTGGTTTTTGCATGATACGCTCTTTTGCTAAACCATCTTCTCCTCCATGTCCAAAATAATCTACAACTAAAGCTCCTTTTTCTATTGCATTTGCAATCGCAACATTTACTTCTGGATATCTATCTCCTCCAGCAGAAGCCACTTGTTGATAAGCATCTGAATGAATTTTTGTTACATTTATATAAGGTTTATTTAAAGACACTTCATTAGCTATTTGATCTGTTGTCTCTTGCAGAGTTGCTTCCCATTGTTCATCCACATCATCTGATATAACTACAAAGTTGTTTCTCCAACCACCTAAAGCATCTTTAGAGTGATAAGTAACAATTTTATCTACCATATCTTTTGCTAATTGTGGAGAATCTGCTACGATACGACCTATTGCAACATCTAATTTATTTGCACTGTTATAAGCATCTAAGTTTCCTTCTCCTAAATCTAAATACCCATAAAAGTCATCTGAAATAAAAGAGTTAGAAAGATTAAAACTACTGTAAGCATTCCATGTTGGAAAATTATATGTGTTTGATGAAATTCTTCCTTTGTAATCAAATGACGAGTCTCCAAAAAGGCACAGGTATTTAAGTTTATTTTCTGGTGAACTTGCATTATCATAAACGTATTTTACAAAATTTCTTATAGCTGCAATATCTGGGTTACCAGTAGCAAATTCTTTATAAATAGAGCCAAGCGTTACAACCTTTACATTTAACCCATATTTTTCACGATTAATTTGAGCCAAACGATTAGCTTGTCCTAAATGAGAAGTTGTTGTTAGTATTAAATAATCAATATCCTGAAAGTTTCCGTTGTTATCTAAAAAAATTGAGCCTTTTAAATTTTGATTACCAACTATAGCATTTTGTGGTATGGTAGGTATGTAATAGTCTTGAGAGGTTACTGCTACAAATTTATTCTCTACACCTAAATTTGTATTAAAATTTAATGTAGCGTTTCCTTCATTTACAATTGAAGATACGTTATATAAATCTGTAATATTCCAAACTTCTTGAACTTGACTTGCATTTGATAAAGTGTAAGATGCTACACCAGTTCCTTGAAAAGCTAATCGGTTAAAGAATTTAAATTGATCACCAATAAAATCTAAATCTCTTACTGCTTCTATACCTATATAATCTAAATATCCATTTGCACTTGGATTACCTTGGTTATTGTAATTTAAACCAACATTGATCGTATTTGAACTTACATTAATATTTTGAGTAAGACTACCGCCTGTAGCATAAACGCCATCTGAAGAATTTGCGCTAGAATGATTAATACTACCTATTTGAGTACCATTAACACTAACTCCAAAAGTTGTACTATTAGATGCGGTAGATGCGGTATGCACTCTAACATTTACTGGTTCTGTAACAACTAAATTAGGAAAATCAAAGCTAAAGCTTTGAGAGTTTTCTACATTAAATTCTTCTCCAAACCATCTTCGCCCTACAAAAACAAGATTTCTTTCGTCTACTTCATGAAATTTATAGTCATGAAAAGTAGTAAATGATGCACTAACACTTCCTGTTGGTTGTATGTAATTCTGTATACGTTTACCATTGCCAGAGCTTATATTTATATAGTAAACCGTTTTATCGGTATAAGGATTTATATTAGTATTAATACTTGTATTATAAACATCTGCAGATGGTCCTTGAGCATAAAATAATATATAATCAGAATCATTAAAAACACCATCCGTTTCTCCTACTACTTTAATTGCGTTTTCAATTGGATCAAAAGGAAAATTTGCTACGTTATTGTAAGGCATCATCATTCCGCCATAACCATATATCTTGATATTTCTTGGATCTACGTTATCTACATTAACTCCTAGTTGACTTAAAAAAGATTTATTTAAAATATAGACTCCAGATTTTTGGACTTCAAACTTATACCAGCTTCCGTTTGCTAATACTGAGTTAGTCACAGAAAAAGAACTTGAACTTCTAAAAGAATTTGAATTACTAGTAGTGTAATTAATAGTAAAAGACTTCATCCTTTTTATACGGTTTCCTTCTTTAACAAAGGTTTTAAGCCTAAATACAGCATAGCTATCTTTTCTCCCTCTCGCATTTTTTAAAGAATATTCTAAAGTAGAAGGAATTGAAGAGAGTTTTAATCCCTTTAGCTCTTCTATAGTTACTGTTTGATAGGTTACATTGGATAGGTTTACAGAATTTTCATTAACTGGTATTGATGTTTTCCATTCGTTAGAATAAATAACACCATTATCTAAATCAAAATTAAAATTTTCTTCAGGTAAAAAAGCTGGAACAACAACCGAAAAGCCATCTGCTTTAAGTGTTTTGTACGAATCCCAATTTAAGGTTACACTTTTCTGTTGAGAAAAAAGTGGCAAAACAAATAGTACAGCAAGTACAATTAAAATCTTTTTCATTGCAATAATAACGTCTAATTTTATATGATATTATTTAATTCTTAATAATTTCATAAAACAGTTTCAAAATTACAATAATAAAATTGAAATAAACACGTTATAGTGACTGAAAACAACGATAAAATTGACACAAAACATCGTTGTAAAGTAAATAAATAGGATTAAGTGCAATATTTTTTTTATTCAAAAAAGCTAAAATCTCTTGTAGTGTTGGGTATAATTCTTATATTGCGTCCTCTTAAAAACATTTTTATTCTAAACGCATGAATATGAAAAAAGTATTTTTATCAAGGTTATGTCTAGTTTTAGCAGTATCTCTAACCTTGGTAGGTTGTAAAAGATCTGGTGGTGGCTCAAACACTTCAAGAGCTACAGGATGGGACATTAACTCTAAAGATGGTGGTTTTCAATATAACACCAAATTTAAAGAGCAAGAAACAGCTCCAGGATTAGTTTTTGTTGAAGGAGGAACTTTTACAATGGGTAGAGTCCAAGACGATGTTATGCATGACTGGAACAATACTCCTACACAACAACACGTTCAATCTTTTTACATGGATGAAACTGAGGTAACTAACAAAATGTACCTAGAGTATTTAGATTGGATTAAAAGAACATATCCACCAGAAGAAGAAAACTTTAGAGCAATATATAACGGTGTTTTACCAGATACATTAGTATGGAGAAACCGTTTAGGATACAATGAAGTTATGACAGAAAACTATTTACGTCACCCAGGTTATGGAGAATATCCTGTAGTTGGTGTAAGTTGGATACAAGCTGTCGAATTTGCTAACTGGAGAACAGATCGTGTTAACGAATTACAACTTCAAGAAAACGGATACCTAAAACAAGGTAGCGAATTAGAAGCAACTGCAGACGCTAACTTTAGCACTGATACATATATTAATAGTCCAACTCAAACTTACGGAGGAAACGAAGATGTTTTAAGAGGTGGAAAATTAAAAGCTCAAACAAATGCAGCAGGAGAAGAAATTAATGTTTATGCGTCTAGAGAAACAGGATTAATTTCTCCTAAATACAGACTTCCTACTGAAGCAGAATGGGAATATGCAGCATTAGGCTTATCTGAAGTAAGAAGTTATAATGTATATAGAGGTCGTAAAAAATATCCTTGGGATGGACAATATACAAGATCAGGAAAACGTAAGATTAGAGGTGATCAATTAGCTAACTTTAAACAAGGTAAAGGTGACTACGGTGGTATCGCTGGATGGTCTGATGATGGCGCAGACATTACTGCTCAAGTAAAATCTTACGATCCAAATGATTTTGGTTTATACGACATGGCAGGAAACGTTGCAGAATGGGTTGCTGATGTTTACAGACCTATAGTAGATGACGAATTTAATGACTTTAACTATTACAGAGGTAACGTTTATACTAAAAACGTTATTACAGAAGAAGGTACTGTTAAAGTAGTAACTACTGATGAAATTGTTTTTGACACACTTCCAAATGGAGATGTAATTGCAAGAGATCTACCTGGAGAAATTGCTACACAACCAGTTGATGAAAAAGAAACATACTTACGTACAAACTTTGATAGAAGCGACAACAGAAACTTTAGAGATGGAGATGTTCAATCTTCAAGATACTACACAGACTTTGATGAAGAAGAAGGTGAAGCTTCTACAGATGAGTTTACAAGAAAAATGTACAACTCACCTAAACACAACATCGAGGTAGATTCTGCAGGAAACTTTATTAGAGAATACGACAAATCAGATAGACGTACTTCTTTAATAAACGACGAGGTAAGAGTTTATAAAGGTGGATCTTGGAAAGACAGAGAGTACTGGTTAGACCCAGCACAAAGACGTTACTATCCTCAAAACATGGCAACAGACTATATTGGTTTTAGATGTGCTATGTCAAGAGTTGGATCTAAATCAAAAGGTAACCGCAAAACAAAAAACTAATTCAATAAATGTTTGAATAAATTAAAAGTCCTAACAAATTTGTTAGGACTTTTTTTATACTTTTATTTTATGACAATAGAACAAATACATAATAAATTTTTGAACTGTACAGGTGTATGTACAGACACAAGAAAAATATTTAAAGACTGTTTATTTATTGCTCTAAGCGGCGATAATTTTAACGGCAATACTTTTGCTAAACAAGCACTAGAAAAAGGCGCTAAATATGCTATAATTGATCAAGAAGAGTATATTATAGATAATAAAACTATTTGCGTAAAAAACGCACTAGAAACTTTACAAAAATTAGCAAACTATCATAGAAAACATTTAGACTTACCCATTATAGCCTTAACCGGAAGTAACGGAAAAACAACAACTAAAGAATTAATTAATACCGTACTTTCTAAAAAATATAGAACTGTAGCTACTATAGGTAACCTAAATAATCATATTGGTGTACCACTTACACTACTTTCTATGAATAAAAATACCGAAATAGGTATAGTAGAAATGGGTGCGAATCATCAAAAAGAAATTCAGTTTTTATGCAAAATAGCTGAGCCTGATTACGGATACATAACAAACTTCGGAAAAGCACACCTAGAAGGATTTGGAGGTGTTGAAGGAATCATAAAAGGTAAAAGCGAATTATATGATCACTTAATTGAAAATAATAAAGACATCTTCATGAATGGTGATGATAAAATTCAGCAACAAAAATTAAAAGACTATAAAAAAACAATAAGTTTCTCTTCTTCTAAGGAAGAATGTGATTACCAAATAGAATTTAAAGAAGTAAACCCATTTGTAGCTTTCTTTTTTGACAATACAATAATTGAATCAAAATTAATAGGCACATATAACTTTACAAACCTTTGTGCCGCAACAACAATTGGTAAACACTTTAAAGTATCAACAGATGATATTAAATCTGCTATTGAAAGTTACGTACCTACCAATAATAGATCACAAATAATACAAAAAGGGAACAACCAAATAATAATGGATGCTTACAATGCAAATCCTTCTAGTATGGAAGTTGCATTAGACAACTTAAATAAGCTTTCTGATAAGCGTAAAATAGCTATTTTAGGTGATATGTTTGAATTAGGAAATGATGCATCAATAGAACATCAAAATATAGCTGACTTGGTTACAAAACTAAATCTTGATAAAATTTATCTTATCGGAGAAAACTTTAATAAAGTATCTAGTAAAAACGATAAAATTGAAAAATTTTCTTCTTTTGAAAATTTCAAATTAAACTTTAGAGAAATTAAGAACTCAACTATCCTAATAAAAGGATCTAGAGGTATGGCTCTAGAAAGAGTTTTAGAATTATTATAAAATAAAAAAGGTCTTCAAAAGAAGACCTTTTTTTTGTGGGCGCGAAGGGATTCGAACCCCTGACCCCTTGGGTGTAAACCAAGTGCTCTGAACCAACTGAGCTACGCGCCCTTCGTAATTGGATTGCAAATATAGACTAGTTTTTGAATATGCAAAAACTTTTTTGAAAAAATTTTTAAAAAATTTCTGCCACAACAAAAGTACTTCCTCCAATATAAATCACATCATTATCACTTGCTTTGCTTATTGCTTTATCAACAGCTTCTTTTACAGATAGATATGATTCTCCAACAAAACCTTCACCCAAAAATTGATCTCTTAAAATATTTTGATCCAAACCTCTTGGAACATCAGGTTTACAAAAATAAAATGTGGTTTTTTTAGGTAAAAGACTAAAAATTTGACTTAGATCTTTATCATTAACTACTCCAAAAACAATATGAAGATTATTAAATTGTTCTTTTTGCAATTGTGTCATAGTTATACTCAACCCTTCTTTATTATGTGCTGTATCACAAATAATCTTGGGTTTTGTTTGTAATATTTGCCAACGTCCTTTTAATCCAGTATTCTTTACTACATTTAGAAGTCCGTTTTTTATATTTAAATCTGAAATTTTATAATTTTTTTGTTGAAGAATTTTAAGTGTCTTCAGAACACCTTTAATATTTTTCTTCTGATAATCTCCAAGCAAATCAGTTGAATACTTCACTTTAATTATTTTATCTGCAAAATATATTTTTGAGTTATTTTTATTAGCTACTTCTTGAAAAACAGGTTTAGTTTCATTATGGGTTTCACTAATTACTACAGGAACATTAGATTTAATGATACCTGCTTTTTCTGAGGCTATTAATGGTAACGTTTCTCCAAGAAACTGTGTGTGATCATAACCAATATTAGTAATTAATGAAACTTCTGGAATGATAATGTTTGTTGAATCTAATCTTCCTCCTAAACCAACTTCTATTATAGCAATGTCTACTTTTTGATTTGCAAAGTAGTCAAACGACATACCAACAGTCATTTCAAAAAAAGATAATGGATTTGATTTAAAAAAAGCTTTATTTCTTTTAATAAAACCGATTACAAATTGCTTGCTTACTTCTACTCCATTTATTTTAATTCGCTCTCTAAAATCTTTTAAATGAGGTGACGTATACAAACCTACTTTATAGCCTGCTTCTTGTAAAACAGATGCTAACATATGACTGCTAGATCCTTTACCATTAGTACCAGCTACATGGATAGATTTAAATTTATGTTGTGGATTATTTAAGTGATTAGCTAACAACAATGTGTTAGTCAAATCTTTTTTGAATGCTGTTTTACCTTGCTTTTGGTACATTGGAAGTTGAGTAAACATCCAATTAACAGTCTCTTGATAAGTCATGGCTTTTATTGCCCTAATTTAAAATTAATACTCACAAAACCTACTTGACGGATTGGTGCATTAGAATCTGCTTTCCATTTATGAGATAATGCAATTTTACGAGCTGGTTCTAATAAACACTGAGCTGTATTTTTTGTGCCTTTTGCTCCTGGTTCTGCTTTAACAACATTTCCGTTTCTGTCTACTTCTATTCTAACAACAACTAATCCTGCTTCATTACAATCTTGTTGGTAGATTTGCTTTGTTGGCTTACCTCGCCCATTTAGTCCGTAACCAACTCCGCCACTTCCAGTACCTGGATCACCAAAATAACTTGGCGCATAAGGATCTCCGTTTAACTGACCTTTATCGCCTGCTTGGTTGTCATCACCTTCACTACCGCTAGATTCACCATTAGAGTTATTAAGTCCACCCATCATAGCATCTAGTTTTGCTTTCTTTTTTGCTTCTTCTTGACGCTTTTTCTCTTCTGCTGCAGCTTTTTCTTTGGCTTTTCTTTCGGCTTCTGCTTTTGCTTTAGCTTCTGCTTCTTTCTGTTTTTTTATTGCTATTGCCTCTTCAGATTCTTGAGTAATCACTTCTTCTGAAGTTTCGTTTGTAGATGCTGCAGCTTCTTCCTGAGTTTCTTCTTGTGCTTGTTCCTCTTGTGGTTGCTTATTAATGTTTAAATCTTCAGATTTAACCGGTTTATCTGGTTGCACATTACCACTACCTACCGCA
Source organism: Mesoflavibacter zeaxanthinifaciens DSM 18436 (assembly GCF_000422365.1). Classification (GTDB taxonomy): domain Bacteria; phylum Bacteroidota; class Bacteroidia; order Flavobacteriales; family Flavobacteriaceae; genus Mesoflavibacter; species Mesoflavibacter zeaxanthinifaciens. The sequence continues at coordinate 16,718 of NZ_AULQ01000009.1, read as the reverse complement.
GAGTTACCGAAATTTACTGAAACACCATACTCTATTGGCGGATCCATATATTGAGGTCCGACTACAAATAGTAATAGCAATAAAATCAGTACAATTAGTGCTGTTATTTTTGCTGAATTTCGTTCGTGTTTGGTGTTTAAATATTTCATTTAAAAATTACTTCGACTTAACTGCTAAAGTAGATTTTATCTTATTACGATTGGCTATATCCATAATATAAACCACATGTTTCATCTCTACATCTTGATCCGATCGTATAGTGATACTAGGCGAATCTGACTGACCAACTTTTGCTAAAACTTCTGCTTCTAAATTATCTTTAGACACTTTTTTCATGTCTACATAATAATTTACATCCTTATCTACGCTTACAGAAACATTTTTTGTTTGCGTCGTTTTACTAGAAGACTTTGGCAATAGTAAATCTATAGCTTCTGCTGAAACTAATGTGGATGCAATCATGAAAAAGATAAGCAATAAGAAAACAATGTCGGTCATTGACGACATGTTAAATTCTGGTGTTACTTTATTTCTTCCTCTTAATCGCATATTAACTAGGTTCGTTTAATAAGTCTAAAAACTCTAGCGAATTAGCTTCCATTTGATACACCACTTTGTCTGTTTTAACAACTAAATGGTTATAGGCAATGTAAGCAACAATACCTACTATTAAACCTGCTACAGTAGTTGTCATTGCGGTGTATAAACCGTCTGCTAATGTTTTAATATCTATAGATCCGCCAGAATTAGCTATTTCAAATATTGATAAAATCATTCCTATTACCGTACCAAGAAAACCAATCATTGGTGCTGCACCAGATATAGTTGCTAAAACGCTTACGTTTTTTTCTAGATTATAAATTTCTAATCTTCCTGCGTTTTCTATTGCTGTATTGATATCTTCTAAAGGCTTACCAATTCTTGAAACTCCTTTACTAATTAATCTTGATACTGGCGAATTAACTGTTGAACACAGGTTTTGGGCTGAATCAATTTTTCCATTACTAACATAATCTTTAATTTGATTCATAAAATTAGCATCTATTTTAGAAGCCTCTTTTATGGTTAAAATACGTTCAAAGTATATGTATAAAGTAAAGATTAGCATCAAAATTAAAACCACTATAATAACCATACCTGCTGTACCACCAGAGGTAATTAGTTCTATTATAGATAAAGTTTTTTCAACTGATTCTCCATCTTGTAAAACTTCAGAAGCTTCTTGAGCAGTGTCTTGAATTAAATTGCTTATCATATTTAAATTTTAGGTACCTATATGTAACGTTTCAATTTAGAATTTCGTCTATTAAAATAAAGTTCTTGTCCAGAAAAAGGTTAAAGCACCAGCTAAGAAACCGATTAAAGCTAACCAAGCTATCTTTTTTAAGTACCAGAAAAAGTCAATTTTTTCCATACCCATTGCTACAACTCCTGCTGCAGAACCAATAATTAACATACTTCCTCCAGTTCCGGCAGAGTATGCTATAAAGTGCCAAAGCTCATTATCCATAGGTTCTGAAAACATTCCTAAACTTGCCGCAACTAATGGTACGTTATCTATAACCGCAGATCCAATACCTAGTAATAAAATTACTAAATCAGAAACACCTTCTCCGTGTAATTCTGTTCCAATCATTGGCACTCCTTCTTTTAAAGTAGTTGCAAACCCAAATAATATTCCTAAAGATTCTAACGCAGCTACTGCCATTAATATTCCTAAAAAGAATAAAATACTTGGCAACTCAATCTTTGATAAAGAGCTGTGTACAGGACTATGATGTGCATGAGAGTCACTTTCTGTATGATCCACTTCTGCTAAACTAAATTTAGAAGAACTATAGATTTCTGCAAAAACCGCTACTACACCAAGAGCAAACATCATACCTACATATGGAGGTAAATGTGTTACTGTTTTAAAAATTGGAACAAAAACAATAGCTCCTAAACCAAGGTATAACATTGTTGAGCTAAATCTACTTTTTGGTTTATCATCTGCACTATCATCTTGTTCTAATTTACCTTGAAATGATGGTAAAAATGAAGCTATAAAAGTTGGCACAACCATACAAACTAAAGATGGTAATAATAAATAGCCTACTAAGTGACCAACAGACACTTTATTTGCAATCCAAAGCATTGTTGTAGTTACGTCTCCAATTGGTGACCAAGCACCACCAGCGTTTGCTGCTATGATTATAATACCAGCATACCAAATACGTACATCTCTATCTCTTACTATTTTTTGTAAAATAGAAATTAATACAATTGTAGCTGTTAGGTTATCTATAATTGCAGATAATATGAAAGCTAAAATTGAAAATATCCAAAGTATACTTTTCTTATTTTTAGTTTTAATGAAGGTTTTTATTGTAGAAAATCCATCAAAATAATCGATAATTTCTACAATAGTCATTGCGCCTAATAAGAACACTAAAATCTCGGCTGTTTTACCAAGATGATGTAATAATGTTTCCTCCATTAAATGCATTCTGCTTTCATGTCCCATAGAAGTATAACCTTCTACTAAACCGTGGTTAGCTGAGTCAAACCATTGTGGAAACGCATCTATACCTAAAGAAATTAATGCCCAACTTATAGCCATCATAACTAAAGCTGGTATAAGTTTATCTATTTTTAAATTATGCTCTAAAGTAATTGCTAAATAACCAATTACAAATACAATAATAATTACTGATTCCATGTTTTATTTAAATAAGTTGTTTAAGTGCTATTTCAAACGCTGTTTTACTAATTTCAGTCTTTAAAGGACTTTTATCGTAAACGTTTTGAATTGCTTTTTTGATTATGTCTGAAGTATCATTAAAAATAGCTTCATCTGTCATTTGTACTTTACGCTCCATAAAATAAGCAAATACACGTGCCATACCACAGTTAGAGATAAAATCTGGTATTAAACTTACACGCTCATCGGTTTGCTCCATTATTGGTCCAAAGAAAATTTCTTTATCTGCAAATGGTACATTTGCGCCACAAGAAATGACTTCTAAACCTGTACTTATCATTTTGTCAATTTGATCTTGAGTAATTAAACGTGATGCTGCACATGGTGCAAAAATTTCTGTTTCTAGAGACCAAACGCGCTGATTCATTTCTTCAAAAGGAATCATGTTTTCTGCTAGTAAAGTATTTCCGTTTTTATTTAAGAAGAATTCTTTAATTTCTTCAAAAGTAAATCCGTTTTCATTAATCACTCCTCCAGAAATGTCAATAATTCCTACCACTTTTGCTCCCATTTGTGCTAGGTAGTAAGCTGCTGCAGAACCTACGTTACCAAAACCTTGGATAACGGCACGTTTTCCTTTTACATTTCCACCGTAGATGTCATAATAATGCTTCACTGCTTCGGCAACGCCATAACCAGTAATCATATCTGCTACAGTATATTTTTTTGAAACGTCTGGTGAATAGTTTACGTTTTCTAAAACCTTGATTACACCTTGACGTAATTGACCGATACGGTTAATTTTGTCTGCTTCTGTAGGTTGAAAGTGACCATTAAATACACCTTCTTGCGGATGCCAAACACCAGAATCTTCAGTGATTGGAATTACTTCGTGAATTTCATCTACATTTAAATCTCCACCAGTACCATAATAACTTTTTAATAATGGTGAAACTGCTTTATACCAACGCTCTAAAACACCGCGTTTTCTTGGGTCTTTTGGATCAAAATTTATTCCTGATTTTGCACCACCAATTGCTGGTCCAGATACCGTAAATTTTACTTCCATTGTTTTGGCAAGAGATAAAACCTCGTTCATATCTAATCCCTTGCGCATACGTGTACCGCCACCAGCAGCGCCACCACGTAAAGAGTTTATAACTGTCCATCCTTCTGCATCTGTTTCTGAATCTTTCCAGTTAAATACAATTTCTGGCGCCTTATTTTCGTAAATTTTTAGTAAGTCTTTCATTTAGTTATTTAAGAATAAAATCAACTAGTTAGTTTAGGTTTAAACAAGTTTTTAGTTGATTCATTTTATTGAAGAATTGTTAATTAGTAACAACAAATATAAAAAACAAAAAATGGCTTTAAAAGTAAAGCCATTTTTATTATTATAAATTATTGTTAAGTTTTTAGTTTAAAATCATTTTTCCAAATGCATGATATAGATTACCATAACCATAAATGGCAAAATTATTAGTATCTATTTGCTTTGTAAAGGTAGGCGCAAAGTCTATTATTAAATCTTCGCCGCCAACTTTACTGTCCCAAAATGGTACAATTGTTTGTTCTCCTGCTTCGTCAATTGTGTTTAATATAACTGCTCTTGCTTCGATTTTCCTATTACCTAAAACAATTTTTTTCTCTTTTAAAACGTATTCTTTTTCTGTTGTTAGCAGATTTAATTTTCCGTTATTTAAAAAAGGATAAAATGAGGCTATACGCTTAGCTTCATTTTTATAAGTGTCTGAATATTTTAAGTAAGACTCGTACTTTACTTGTCCTGCTGTATCTAACTTTACAACTATTCCTGGACCTATATTATGCGTGTAATCATACTCAAAACTTGCGCCTTCTTTTAAAGCACTTTCGGATTTAAAACATTCGCCAATTAAATAGATATTGTTATCTTCTGTTATTACATTTTGAACTGTTAAATCTAAAAAGCCTTTACCTAAAACTTTTTTAAGTATAGCGTCTGACCAACCTTGATTTCTTACTAAATTTCCGTTAGTTATATCGTAAAGAAAATAGCTTTTATCTTTTTTTCCGCCAACCGAAATTCCTGGTTTTACATTATCTGTTGCAAAACCTATTAGATAATTTGTATTAGCTACAGTTATTACTTTACTGTCTGAAATATAAAACTCTGAAGCTGAAACTTGTTGTGTCTTTATATCTGTTCCGTTTATTGTAATAACAGCTGTTTTTGGTTCTTTTTTAAAAATATCTGTATGTTTTACAATATGTACTGTTTTATCATTAGTGATGTAAAACTGTTCTTTGTAAGCTCTTTCGCTTTCAAAATTTAAAGTGAAATTTGAATTAGCTATTTCATTTAAATCTTTATCAAATAAAACTGTTGTAATTTTTTCGTTTTGCTTTTTCTCAAAAACATTATTTACTAAAACAGCTAGTGTGTTTTTGTCTGGAGAAATTTCTACATTAAAAAAACCTGAGTTATTTGCTTTTTCTATAGGTAAGGTAAACAGCTCTTTTTCTTCTGAAATAGTAAAGCTATTATTATCAAATACCTGGACGTATAGCACGTTTTTACCATCTTTTTTTAAAGCTATATTTGAGAAAAAGTAAAGTTTGTTATCACCTTCTATAACATTTATTAAAGTAGCATCCATGCGTTGACGCTGTGGTAATTTAAAACTCACATCCTTTAAAACTTGACGATTGTAATCGTGCTTTGTAATGTAAATTAGCTTTGGTGCGTAAACATGAGATCCTGATTTTTCTATACTATAGATTGTAAAATCTTCTGTTGTTGGAAAAATAATATTCGGATTTTGATATCCATTATGACCATTTTTTGCCCAATCTGTCCAAGTAAAATTGGCGGTTTGAGAAAACACTGTTGTAGATAGTAATATTAACAACAGTGTTATTTTGTTAAATTGTATCTTATTCAAAATGTGCGTTGTATTCGTTTACAATTTTTAAAATACCTAAAACACGATATCCTTTTTCTTTGCTTTTTATTTTTTTAGCTAATTCTGGGTAATCACTAACGTATTTACTCATTACATTTTTAAAGCTAAACAATACTTTTGGCGAAGCAAATTTTAGGTAATCATCACCATCTTTTACTGCTAACACTTCTGTTTGAATTTTGGTACCATCAAAGTCTAAAATAATCTCTTTGTTACCATCTTTTTTAAGTGTCATTTCTGCGCCTTTATCATCTTCTACTCTTATGTAATAATCAAAAAGACTAATTTTTCCTTCTACTGTTCTTAATAAAAAGACTTTTGTTTTTCCGCTTAAACCTTCGTAAGGATGTGTTTCGTAATAATCTTCTCCAATTTTATAGGCTTTTAAATCTTTTGGGTCATAAACTACTGGTTTATCATCTAAAGTTTTGAAGAATTTCACTTTACGTTGACTTTTAATTTTTAAGAATCTTTTTAAGTAACCTTCTATTTTTTCTCCTTTATTAGTGATTACGTATCCTGGTAACTTTTCTGATCTGTCTTCCCAATTATCATCAAAATCTTGAGCATAAGTTAATCCAGAAATTAGTAATGCAAATGCTAGTAATAGTTGTTTCATTTTTTAATTATTTATTAATTGTTATTATTTTTTGATATACTTTTCAAAAGCTGTACCAAAGCTTCAAAAGTAAGTAAACTACTGATATTGTAGTGTTAAATTTTATAAATCTTCCCAGAAGAGTGATCTTTACTTGCTCCTGTAACAGATGCTAAACAGTTATTTTCTTTTCTTAATTTTAATACACCTAAAAAGCCAAATATTAATGCTTCTTTAAATTCTATTAATTCAGCAGATGGGATAATGATTTTAGCATTGGTTAAAGCTTTAATTCTTTCAACTAAAAAGTCATTATAAGTTCCGCCACCGGTTAACAAAACAGATGCATTATCTTTTTGGTTAATCACCTTTGCAATTTGTTGCGCCACATGATGGATCATAGTATGCAAAATATCTTTTATTTCTAATTTGTAGTTATCAATTAAAGGGAAAATTTGCTGATCTACCCATTCCAATCCTAAAGATTTTGGATATGATTTTTTATAAAAATTTAAAGCGTTTAATTGATCTAATAGTTGTTGGTTTATTTTTCCTTTTGAAGCTAAATGTCCCTTATCGTCAAAGTCAAATCCTAATTGTTGTACATACTTATTAAGTACAATATTAACAGGACAAATATCGAAAGCTATACGTTGCTTATTAATTAAGGTAGACACGTTTGCAAATCCGCCAAGATTGATACAATAATCATACTCCGAAAATAAAAGCTGATCACCAATTGGTACTAATGGCGCGCCTTGACCACCAAATTTCACATCTTGTATTCTAAAATCACATACAACAGTTTGCTTTAGTTGTTCTGCCAATACAGGTAAATTCCCGATTTGATACGTTAATTTTTGTTCTGGTTGGTGTAGTGCGGTATGACCATGAGAGCAAACAGCATCAAGGTGATTTATGTTATTTTTTTTAATGAAAGTCGAAATAACTTCAGCTAAATAATTAGTGTAATCAACATCTATTTGTTGTAAATCTTTTGTAGATTGTTGGGTTAAGTTTTTAAGTTTTCTAAGCCAATCTTCAGAATAGGAAACTGTAGTCGAATTTAAAATTTGAAATTGCCAAGTATCTTTTTTAATAAAATTAATTTCAGCTAAATCAATTCCGTCTAAAGATGTTCCAGACATAACACCTACTATGTGATAATTTTCTTTTAACATATCGAGTAAAAATAACTATAACGATTGAAAAAATGCTAATAAAAAGTTATCTTTGAAGACATTTTTTATTGAATTAACAATTTTATATACCACTATGGATTTTAATCTTACAGAAGAACATTTAATGATTCGCGACGCAGCTCGTGATTTTGCAAGAACAGAATTATTACCTGGCGTTATAGAACGTGACGAAAAACAAGAATTCCCTCAAGATTTAGTTAGAAAAATGGGAGAACTTGGATTTATGGGAATTATGGTAGACCCAAAATACGGTGGAAGTGGTATGGATGCGATTTCTTACGTTTTAATTATGGAAGAGTTATCTAAGATAGACGCGTCTGCTTCTGTAATGGTTTCTGTAAATAACTCATTAGTATGTTACGGTCTTGAAGCTTTTGGAACAGAAGAGCAAAAACAAAAATATTTAACAAAATTAGCTACCGGTGAGCAAATTGGTGCATTTTGTTTAAGTGAACCAGAAGCTGGTAGTGATGCAACATCACAAACAACGACTGCAATAGACAAAGGTGACCATTATGTAATTAACGGAACAAAAAACTGGATTACCAATGGTGGTAGATCTGATGTTTATTTAGTAATTGCACAAACAGACAGAGAAAAAGGACACAGAGGAATCAATGCTTTTATAGTTGAAAAAGGCATGGAAGGTTTTGATATTGGTCCTAAAGAAGATAAATTAGGAATTAGAGGAAGTGATACACATACGCTACAATTTAACGATGTTAAAGTACCAAAAGAAAACAGAATTGGTGAAGACGGATTTGGATTTAAATTCGCAATGAAAACACTTTCTGGTGGACGTATTGGTATTGCTGCACAAGCTTTAGGTATTGCTTCTGGAGCTTACGAGTTAGCTTTAAAATATAGTAAAGAGCGTAAAGCTTTTGGTACCGAAATTTGTAACCATCAAGCTATTGCTTTTAAACTTGCAGATATGTATACTGAAATTGAAGCTGCACGTATGTTAGTTATGAAAGCTGCTTGGGATAAAGACCAAGGTAACAATTACGATATGTCTAGCGCTATGGCAAAATTATACGCTAGTAAAGTTGCAATGGAACAAACGGTTGAAGCTGTACAAATACACGGTGGAAATGGTTTTGTAAAAGAATACCATGTAGAGCGTTTAATGCGTGATGCAAAAATCACTCAGATTTATGAAGGTACTTCTGAAATCCAAAAAATTGTAATTTCTAGAGGTGTTATTAAAGGATAACGTTTCAATTATATAAAATTAAAAAGGCTTCACATGTAATGTTGAAGCCTTTTTTTATGAGTTTAATTCGTCTAAAACCAACCTGATTTCACCATAACTATATTTATCATCTAGTTGATGTTTTAAATCTGAAAGCGTATCGAATGTATGTTTTGGTATTAATTCTTTTAATTCTTGATAATGGTTTTTTGGCATTAAATCGGAAATTTTAATTTCACCTGTTTTAATAAATTTAGACAAATGACCGAATATTGTATTTTCATTTAACTCTCTAATGTGGGCAATTTCTTCTATGGTTTTTCCCTCTTTAAAAAGTGATAGAGATTCTTTTTGTGTATCGCCTTTTTTACGTTTTGGCTTTTCTTCTTCTACAAATTCAAATTGAGTTTCATCTGAAGTATCAATATCATTCTCTTCACAATACTCTCTAATTACAGCTAAAATATCGTTTCCATATTTATCAACTCGTACTTTACCAAAACCATTGACTTGTAATAATTCTTTTTTGGTTGTTGGTAAGGTTTCGCACATCTCGTAAAGTGCTTTTTGGGTAAAAATTTGATAGTGAATTAAATCGTTTTCTTGAGCCAGTGTGTTTCTTAATTCTCTTAACAGCTCAAATAATTCAATATTTGTAGTACCATCAATGACAGTTTTTCTGAGTTTTTTTGGTTTGTCTTTAGTTAAAAAGACCGATTTTGCTCTTAGACCTAAAAAATTATTGACTTCAAAACCTTGATTTAATTCAGAGAAGTAAAGTTTTTTAGTGGCTATAAGTTCTTCAATTGTATCTAATTGTTTGCTAATATCTTTATCTAAAGCTTTGTTATCTGTGCTAAAACTAAAGTTTTGATAAGCATCTATAATTTTGCTTTTAGTTTCTTCAGAAAAATAATTAATAGCTTTTTTAAAACGTTCTTGTATAACCTGATCGTTTTCTGGCAACTTATCTTGAGCTAATTCTTTTAGTTGAATTTTAAATGAATTAGCTACTTTCAGTAAGTTTGTAGCACAATCCTTAATAATGGTTAAAGGTTGCTCTACATTACCTTCAATACTTCCTCTATTTTTATAATAGATATCTAGAATTCTATTTACAGGATATATAAATTGAAAAAAAACAAAAACTTCTGAAATTAATTGAAGCTGAAAAATTGATTTTGATTGTTCTAGTTCTTTTTCATCTGATTGGTTTTCTTCAGCTTGTTTGGTAAAATTAAGAACATTGGTGTCACTTATAATATGTCTTGAATCAATCTTACTTTTTAAGACTAAACCTTCTAAAGATTTACATCTACTTAGGGCAACATAGGTTTGACCATGCGCAAAAGCACCTTCTGCATCAATAACAGCTTTTTCGAAAGTTAATCCTTGACTTTTATGGATTGTAATTGACCAAGCTAAGCGTAAAGGCATCTGCGTGTAGCTTCCAATTTTGTCCTCTGTTATGGCATCTGTTTCTTTGTCTACTTTATAGGTAATATTTTCCCAAGTTTCAGGTTTTGTGATTATAGTAAAATCATCGTCAGGACATTTTACAACGACTTCGTCTTTATCTAAATGAATTACTTTTCCTATTTTCCCATTGAAATAGCGCTTTTCTGGTGAGCTATCGTTTTTGATAAACATGACTTGTGCTCCTACTTTTAATACTAGTTTATCCTCGTTCGGATAAGAAAACTCTGGGAATTTACCTTGTACTTTAGCTGAATAACTAAATAATTTTGTTGAAAGTTTATCTAATTCTGACTTATTAACTTGATCGGCTTTAAGGTTGTGAGTAGTTAAAAATATGTAACCTTCCTTTTCTGAAGGTGAAAAATTGGGATTAAAACGTTTATTAAGTTCTTCTATTGAATTTTTAGATAAGTTATTAGACCTTATTTCATTTAAAATCTTAATAAACTTAGGATTATCTTGTCTATATATGTGTTTTAACTCAACAGTTATTGGATTACAATGTTGATACGCATGGCTACTAAAAAAATAAGCATTGTTGTAGAATGGTTTTAGCAATTCCCATTCATTATCTCTTACAACAGGTGACAACTGTTGTAAATCACCAATCATAAGAACTTGCACACCACCAAACACTTGATTTCTGTTTTTATATCGTTTTAAAATTTTGTCAATAGCATCTAATAAATCAGCTCTGACCATACTAATTTCATCAATTACTAATAAGTCTAATGATTTAATAATATTAATTTTAGTCTTACTAAATTTATTTTTAAAACCACTAGCATTAGAAAGAATATCATCAGGAAGTATAGGTCCAAATGGTAATTGAAAGAAAGAATGAATAGTTACACCTTTAGCATTAATTGCTGCTACACCCGTAGGTGCAACAATAACCATTCTTTTAAGTGAATTTAATTTTAATCTATGAAGAAACGTTGTTTTCCCAGTTCCAGCTTTACCTGTTAAGAAAATATTTCGTTGGCTTTTGTTTACAAAATTCCAAGCTAATTCTAACTCTTTATTTATTTCCATCTTCTCCAAAAATAAAAGAAATAAACATATTAAAAAGCATAAATAGAAAACTAAAAAACAAAAAAAAGTCCTCAACAAAAAAATGTTGAGGACTTTAAAAAAGGCGACGACCTACTCTCCCACAATGTAGTACCATCGGCGCTAATGGGCTTAACTTCTCTGTTCGGAATGGTAAGAGGTGAGCCCCATCGCTATAATCACCTTAAATCTTTCGGTGTATGTAGAATATTCTACTTTACCGTATATAATGACATATTGAAAAATAATTCATGAAAATTTTGTTGTACTCTTAAAAAAACAGGCGTACAATAAGCCTATGGGTTATTAGTACTACTCGGCTATGACATTACTGCCTTTACACCTATAGCCTATCAACGTGGTCATCTTCCACGACCCTTTAAAGAAATCTCATCTTGTGGTGGGTTTCGCGCTTATATGCTTTCAGCGCTTATCCCTTCCGAACGTAGCTACTCTGCAATGCTCCTGGCGGAACAACAGATACACCAGAGGTTCGTCCAACTCGGTCCTCTCGTACTAAAGTCAGATCCACTCAAATTTCTAACGCCCACTGTAGATAGAGA
>NZ_AULQ01000008.1 GCF_000422365.1 Mesoflavibacter zeaxanthinifaciens DSM 18436 | reverse complement strand
GAGACTTTATTAAAATCACTCTTACAAACTAAAGTAAAGCCAAAAACTAAAATTAAAAAAAGTTTATTCATATGAGTTTTCTAATTGCACACAACACTTATATATACGCAATAATACTAAATATAAAATAAATATTCAATCAATAAGCTGTTTTATTTGTCAACGGTTTAATATTCAATAATTAAAAGAATTTTACTAGTTACGTAATTTGTATATTTTTTGAAAAATAATTTACTGCTTTTGAATATTGTATATATAAATTACGCAATATTTGAATTTAGATAAATATTCTTTTTATATACGAGAAGACAATCATAAAAATGTAATTTGGATTTAGTTTATTAACTGAAAATTATTAAAAGTTAATTTAAAAAAAATGTTAATGTTTTAAGTAAATTAGATACCTTTTAATTTTTAATTCTTTTTTAAACATTAGCTATGAATATTAAAGCATATACATTCGAAAAATCAAGTTGTGTTTATAGATCTATCACATATCCAATCAATCTTTCTAATTCAATAGTATTTTAATTAATTCCATATAGACATATACAGTAGAGTTGTTTTTTATTATTAATAATAATATTACTATTTTTACTCCATATTAAGTATAACTGACGGACATACTTCTGTACACGATTTTACTAAAAAAGACATAAAAGAAGGTGTTTTTGAGTTTAAAATACAACTCATAACCCGAAGGTCACAGGTTCGAGTCCTGTTCCCGCTACTAAGTCTTTAGACTAATAAAATCAACGGTTTGTGTCCTCACAAACCGTTTTTTTATGCTTAATTTTCAGCAGTTAATTGAAAGTGAATACAGAAGTGCATACGATTTGACTATGAAACAACAATATTCTGAACCAAAAATTTACTTAGGAAACAACGACCTATCAAAACGATGGTACGTGTATTTTTCCTACAGAAATCCTGAAACAGGAAAGCTAACTAGACAAACGCCAATATATGGCGATGCAAACACCTATAAAACGAAAGAAGAACGTTTAGCAGTTCTAACTATTTATAGGCGTGTTTTATTAAAACTTTTAAAGCAAGGTTATAGTCCATATGAAGATAATACAGAACTGCATACAAGACTGAATACAACAACCAAAAACGAACCAAAACCGCAACTAGAAAAACCAAATAGGTTAACTAGAGTAGATAAAAATAGTGATGTTGGTTCTAATACTGTAAATGCTGGTGTTTTGGAAGAGGTGAAGCCTGTTGAAAAGGATAATACACAACCAAATTTAACCAAAGCTAACCAAGACGTAACCAAAACTGCTTCGGGTACAGCAACCGAAGGAAACCAGATAAAAGAGGCGTCTAATTCAACACCAAAAAAAGAAGTTGAAGATAATAAAGGCAAAACTTTAATTGACGATGCATTTAACCTAGATGATAGGATAAAACAAAAGTCGTTAAGAGTTACTAGTTATAGAACATATTCAAGTCACATAAAACGATTTAAAGACTGGTTACGTAAAGAACAAAAACATTTAAAGTATATTGAACAGGTAGATAAATCTGTTGTGATTAAATATTTAAACAAGGTGCTTTTAAACTCATCAGCTAGAAATAGAAATAATTATAAAGCAAGTATTAGTAGTTTTTATTCAACGTTAGTCGATAATGATGTTTTAAAGACTAATGAGATTGTTTCGATAAAAAAGCTTAAAACTAATTCAGTAAGAAACAAAACTTACACAGAAGAGCAACAAAAAGAAATTTTTGATTATTTAGAAGAAGCTGATCCAACATTACTTTTATTTATAAAATTTGTGTCGTATAACTTTTTAAGACCTATAGAAGTTTGCCGATTGAAAATTGGAGATATTAATTTAAAGAACAAAACAATTTCTTTTAAAGCAAAAAATAAGCCTTTAAAAACTAAAATTATTCCATCAATACTTATTGATGAATTACCAGATTTAAGTCAATTTAATGAGGATGAATTTCTTTTTAATTATAAAAAATTAGGTGGTTATTGGAATGCATCAGAGGATACTAAAAGAGGTAAATATAGCCTTCGTTTTAAAACAGTGGTAAAAGATAAGTTTAATTTAGGGAAAGAATATGGTTTATATAGTTTTAGACATACATTTATAACTAAATTATACAGAGCATTAAAAGAAAACTCATCACCGCATGAAGCAAAAAGTCAGCTAATGCAAATTACTGGTCATACCTCTATGACTGCATTAGAATCTTATCTTCGTGATATTGATGTTGAATTGCCTAATGATTATTCAGATTTATTAAAAAGCTAATGGAACAGGATTTAAGTAAAATATATCATAAATTAAACTTAGGTTTAATATGTTGTTCAATAGGATATGTACCTCAACGCTTTGTCAATTTTATAAATAAAGAAGGTGATGTTTTTTTTCAGAACTTAGTTAACAAAATCATTATTATTGATAAAAAGGGTTATGACAAAGAACCTACAATGACCGAGCTTTTTATGCTAATGGGTAAATCATCTTTGTTAAGTCAAAATATATTTGATTTAAATAATTTAAAACAACAGCATAACAAAGATAATTTTAAGTACATATTAGAAAAATATACAGATTCTCTAAATGCAGTAATTTATATAGCTGAGTATTATTTTAATAATATTGATAATGATATACCAGAAACAAATAATACAATTAAAGCTTCCTTTAAAAATCAATATCATTATTTAATTAAACATAAAGAGGAATTTGATTCTAAATTTAGTCTTTACAATTTTCCGCCAATTAATATAAATTCTTGGTTAAACCAAAAAAGATTAAATGACTTAAAGGGGACTTTTCCAAATTCAAAAATTCCAGAATTAAAAGTAGAAGACTTTAACAGAAAAGAGCAGGCTTCAATTAAAGAGAAAAGAGAAGAAATTAAAAAGTCAAAGTCGCAACTAAAGAAAGAAAAATTACAAATCATAAAAGAAAAAGCTAATCAAGAAGCTGAAAGTTATATACTAAAACGTGTTTTTAATTTAGATATATAATTGCTGTTGATTATTGTTGATTTTTGTTGATTTTTAAATTGTATTACCTGCTTCAAACTTAATTATATTGATAAGTGTTTGGCAATGTGTATTTTCTGTGGTTTTGTAATATTTTCTTTTTATTTATTTTTTTTGCATAAGCAGAATTTGCATAGTTTTATGCCAACCAAAAGTAGTTTAATCGTTAATTAATCAATATGCAAAACCACAACTTATCACTTAATAGTTGTAGCCTACTCAATAATATATTTGATATATAACATTCTATTTTTTTGAATCCTTACGGAATACCGTAATGATTTACTGTAAATAATTAATAAACTTGTTGAAGCTAATTTTATGATATAGATATCTAACTATCTATTGGTATAAAATGAGTAATATTTAATAAGTTTTAATAAATAAAATAGTCTGAATATGCCGAATGAGACTTTAAAGCGGAGTAAGTAAAATTTGTAATTATTAAATAAAAAACTACTAAAATCATAATAATTTTAATGTTTATCAGAGCTTATTATTTCTTTAATTTAGATCTAGTGATTCCACAGCAATGTTAATATTCATCAATAGTTATAAGCACTAGATTAAACTAAAAGATAATAAATACTTAAATATTGTATTGTTTTGTAGCTAAGAATGATAATTAAAGAAAGAAAAAAATACAATTCATATAAGAAAAACTAATCAAGAAGTTGAAAAATTATATGTTAAAACGTGCTTTGACACTGGGGATTATAATGTTAAATATTGCTTTTTACTGTAAATCATAGAAAAATAGATTTAATTTGATTTTTAACTTTTGAAGATTTTTTTAGCTTTATTATTGATAAAAGTAAACTTAATGAAAATTATAATTTTATAATAGTAAACGATACAATTCAAAATATTATAAGGTTATTTGTATTTAGTGATAGCTTTTAAAATTAATTTTATTAATGAACACAAGAACTATTTCAGTAGGCCAACGCATCACAACTAGAGGTGAAGATTTTTTAATTACAAATATTATCAATAATTCTGATGGCAGTCAATTATTGGATGTCGAAGGCATAAGTGAATTGGTTAAAGGAAAACGTTTCGCTTTCGATACTAAAATAGATAGCGAAATAAAACCTGTTGACCCAAACGATACACAGTTTATTGCCGATACCGAAAGCGGTTATCGTAAAACCAAATTGTACATAGAAACCCATATTCGTAATTCTACCATTTATTCAGATAAAATTGCTATTGCGACGAAGGCAGCCTTTAACGTATCAGAATATCAATTAACACCAACATTAACGGCATTACAATTACCGAGACCTCGTTTATTAATTGCCGATGGTGTAGGATTGGGTAAAACTATAGAAGTGGGAATCTTTATCTCTGAAATGATAAAAAGAGGAAAAGGGAAGCGTATTATGGTTTTAGCTTTAAAATCTATTTTAGGCCAGTTCCAACAGGAATTATGGAACCGTTTTGCTATCCCTTTAGTTCGATTGGATAGCGAGGGTATTGCTAAAATAAAAACACAATTACCGGCAAACAAAAATCCGTTTGATTACTATGATAAGACTATTGTATCTATTGACACACTTAAAAACAATGCTAAATTCAGGCACTATATAGAAAAATCACAATGGGATATTATTGTAATAGATGAATGCCATACCGTAGCCAACAATCAAAGTCAGCGCGGAGATTTAGCACAATTTCTAGCAAAGCAATGTGAGTCTTTGATTCTTACATCAGCCACTCCTCATAATGGAAAAAAGGAAAGCTTTGCAAACCTAATTAATATGATTGAGCCTACGGCTATCCCAAAAAGTGGCAATTACACAAACGATGACGTAAAACCATATTATGTAAGACGTTTTAAAAATGACATTACCGAAGATGCTGTAAGAGCCAATTTTCAAGATCGAGAAATCATTCGTTTAGAAACTGATTTATCATCTGAAGAACTCGCATTTTTACGCTACCAGCAAACCTTAAAAATTCAAGGATTAGGGGCGTTGAGAAAAGGAAAATCCAAAGACGATTTATTGTTTTCTATCATGATTTTCAAATCATTCATGTCATCACCATTTGCTGCTCTTACATCTATAAATAATAGAATTTCTAGAGTCAAAGGCCTAAATCTAAAAACAGATAAATTTGAGGATAGCCTCGAGGTTTTAGAAGAATTAAAAACCTATTTGGAAGACATTCTAAAATCAAAACAAGATAGTAAGTATAAAAAGTTCAAAAAGACCTTGATGGAACTGGGTTGGTCTGGAAAAAAGAAAGATGATAGATACGTGGTTTTTGCCGAACGTATTGCAACACTTGAGTATTTAAAAGAAAAACTAATCAGAGATTTTGGTTTGAAGGAAGAAGCCATTCAATCGTTTAGTGGTTCAGATTCGGATATCGAACAACAACACAAAATTGAAGACTTCGGTAAGGCAGATAGCAAGGTTAGAATTTTGCTTTGTTCCGATGCTGGGTCACAAGGGGTCAATTTACATTACTACTGTAATCGCATGTTTAATTACGATATTCCTTGGTCGTTGATTACCTTGGAACAGCGTAATGGACGCATCGATAGATATGGTCAAAAGAAAACTCCATACATCTATTATCTAGTGGGTAAAACAGATGAAGAAGCCTTAAGAACAGATTTGCATATTATTGATAATCTAACTCGAAAGGAAGAAGAAAAGCATAAAACGTTAGGTGATATTGGTTCCATCATGCAACTCTACAACGCCAATGAAGAAGAGAAAAAGGTTTTTGAGGCTATTGAAAAGCAAGATGAAGACTTTTTAGATGAACTAGAAAATTTCGATTACGGTGCTGCATTTATCAGTGAAGACGATACAACTGCCGCAACCATAACCGATAACCCCTACGAAAAACAACTAACCATTTACAATAACGACTTTAGCTATTACACAGCATTGTTCACACAGTTAAGTGGCGACCAACTCATACAGTCTGGTGATTTCACCTTTCATACAGAAGATGAATATTTAGAGTTAAATAACACTAAAGAACTAAATAAAATTCTGTACGATTTACCACCAGAATCGAAGCCGAAAGTCAACGAGCTGTTTAAACTGACGACCGATAAGGATTTAGTGCAACAAGCTATTGAAAACGCTCGTAAAAAAACAAATGAATGGGCAGAGTTTCAAATGTTGTACGACTTGCATCCCGCTATTAAATATTACATGACCAAGTTAGAAGCCAGTGTCCCTAAAAACGAAGCATTGGCGGCTAAATTAAGCACCAAACTACCTCAAAATAGCGCATGGTATATTTTGCAAGGTCAAGTGTCTAATAATTTGGGACAACCTGTTATTTCAGACTTTTTTGTAGTGGGAGTATCAGAAGGTAAAGTCATCAATTGTTTATCTATTGTGGAGTTTCTAGAAACCTATAAGTTGCATGAAGAATTATATGATGAACAAATCACTACTGAAGAATTAGAAAATCTTCATAAAAGTCTACCTATTGCCATAGACTTTGCGCAGCATAAACACATGAGCAAGCTACAATCACAATTGTCTCAAAAAATGTTTTTAGAATTGGTCGATTTTGAAACCAAATTAGAGAAATGGAAATCGGCCTCTTTAAAACAACTCGAAGTAAAATTTGAAAATACAGCCGATACCAATTTTATGAAAAATAAAAAGGAAAAAGAATTGGACGAAATCAACACCATAGTTGCAGATTCAAGTCAATACATCAAAAACGTATTGGCACTAGACCAAGAAGCATATATTAAAGTAATGGCAGTATTTTTTAATGCATAAGTATGATTAAGTTTATAGATAACATAGGCGATTTTTTCGCTACCAATTATTTCGATGAGGACTTTGTTAAAAAAGTACATGCCAAATCGGGCTATAGTGCCGAAGACCAAAAAGAACTGCAAAAACGCATCAGTCCTTTAAAGGATAAATACTTTAAATACAAGCAATCCATTATTGAAGGGCGTTTACGTACCAAAGATAAAATTTACGAAACCCATCAATTCCATACGCTATTATTAAACGCTTTGGGATATGATGGCAATAACCATCAATACAACGAACCCTTTCATTTTAGCGAAACTGAAGTGTTACCAGTACGTCATAAACTCTATCGTGGTGATAAGTTACACATGATGGTCATGGAAATGCAACCACTCATTAAAGAAGGTGATGAAGAACCGGATGGACTCTTTGAACAGCGTTATAATATTGAAGAGGAAGAACTGCAATCCAAAGAACAACGCTACCACAGAGCGCAATGGAGCAGAATTTTTAAGGTAGATGAAGACCTTAAAATATCACCCGTTATCATCAATAAGGCGATTTCACAACTATGTTTATTAGACCAAAAAGAACGTCCGCAGTACATTTTACTTTTAGCAGGAAATGTGGTGTTTTTAATTGATGTTGAAAAATGGTTTAGAGGCTCATACTTGTATTTCGATATTGAAGAATTCTTTTCAGAAGCGACGGTAACGCGTCCGTATTATTCATTATTCTATTTACTGTTATCCAAAGAGATGCTATCGCCAGAAAGCGACATGGTGCTCATGGACCAATTAGAGGAAGATAGCCATAAAAGCGCCTACGAGGTTACCAAAGATTTAAAAGAAGGGATTATTCATGCGGTAGAAGCCTTGGCTAATGAAGCCTTGTATTATCGCAAAAAAGTACTTTCGCAAGAGTTTGATGAGACAGATGATAACTTCGAAGCCCAAGTAAAAGACGACTGTTTAAGCATTGTCTATCGTTTATTATTTGTGTTTTATGCCGAATCGAGAGCCGATTTAGACATTCTACCTATTTCAGATAGTGTCTACCAAAAAGGCTATTCGCTAGAAATGTTACGCGATTTAGAGCAAACCCAACTCATTACAGACCATAGTTTAAACGGCTATTTCTTTCACGATTCCTTACAGCAATTGTTCCAATTGATGGGTAGTGGCTATCGTGAAAACGAAAACGGCAGCAACAAAAGTTTCAGAATCCGTCATATCGATTCGCCATTATTTGATGATGATAAACTCAACCAATTAAAAGGCGTTAAGTTTAGAAATTATGTGTGGCAAGATGTTATCTGTCAATTATCGCTTTCGCGTAAGCAAAAAGGAAAAGCACGTGGTCGTATTTCCTATGCCAATTTAGGCATCAACCAATTGGGTTCTGTGTATGAAAGCTTACTAGCATTCCGTGGGTTTTATGCAGAACAAGATTATATAGAAGTTCATCCAAAGAATAAACCGAACGAAGGTACTTTGTTGGTACCACGAAAACGTCGTGACGACTTTGACGATGCTGAGGTGTTAAAAGACAAAAACAACAAAGAAGTCGTTATCCCTAAAGGGCAGTTTGTGTATCGTTTAAGTGGTCGCGACCGTCAAAAATCGGCATCCTATTACACACCAGAAGTCTTAACGCAATGCACCGTAAAATACACGCTGAAATCTATTTTAGAAAAAGTAGAAACGGGCGAAATGAAAGCCTTGGAGTTATTAGAACTCAAATTGCTGGAACCTGCTATGGGTGCAGCAGCGTTTCATAATGAACTGATTAACCAATTGGCAGAAGCTTATTTAAGCTACCGCCAAAAGGAACTCAAACAAAAAATATCGCCTGAAAAGTTCCGTGAAGAACTACAAAAAGTAAAAGCCTACATCGCTACCAACAATACCTATGGGGTCGATTTAAATCCAACAGCGATTGAGTTAGGAAAGCTCTCTTTATGGCTAAACGTCATCCATAAAGATATGGAAACCCCATTCTTTGGCTACCGTTTGGGTGTGGGTAATGCCGTAGTGGGTGCTTGGTTAAAAGTCTATAAAAAGAAAGACATTATTGTAGAGTTTCCAAAAACAGGAACCACCAGACAACGTAATACGCCTATTAAAAAAGAATGGTGGGACAAAGCACCAAAGCACCTGCATTTTAAACCTAAAGACGCCCTACAACGTAAGGACGATGAAATTTATCACTTCCTGCTACCCGACAAAAATATGGTGCCGTCTGCTGGAATTAAATTGTTGAAAAACGAGTTTGATGCCGAAGCAACACACATACGCGACTGGAAAAAAGACTTCTGCCAACCCATAGATAGTCAAGAGTTTTTACGCTTACAAAAACTCTCAAAAGCCATAGATTTCTTGCTAGAAGAACACTACCACTTCCAGGCACGTATTAATGCGCAAACCAAGACCAAAGGCGGCTTTTTTGGCGCTTATGAAGATGAAGAACAAGGGCAATTAGGTTTACGCTCTTACGATGAAAAAGAACAACTCGCGGCCCAACGTAACAATACCAATGCACCCTATTACAAGCTAAAACTCATTATGGACTATTGGTGTGCCTTATGGTTTTGGGATATGCGTGACGCCAAAGAGCTGCCAACACGCCAACAATGGTATGATGATATTGAAAAAATTATAAACATAGATTTAAGCTTATTAGAAGATGATGAGCTAGAAGTTGAAGAAGACCTTTTACCAAAACCAAGTTTACGACAAGCCAGCCTGTTTGAAGAACCCAACAAACAATACACCCTAAAAAGCTACCGTAAAGATAAAAGTGTTGCCTTAAAAAAACTAGGCGAAGCCCTACAAAGCAATCCTGACTCATTATTTAAAAACGAGCGCAGCAAGATTGTAAACCAACTGGCAGACCAATACAAGTTTTTTCATAACCAATTGGAGTTTATAGAGGTGTTTAAAGAACGTGGTGGTTTTGATGTGGCTGTGGGGAACCCACCTTGGTTGAAAGTTACGTTTGAAGAAAAAAGCATTATTTCTGAAGTTTATCCTGAAGTATTGATTAGGAAGACCTCTGCGAATAGCGTGAAAAAAATCAGAAATAATTTTATGCAAGATAATTGGTTAAGTAGAATATATTATGAAGAATTAATTGAAACAGAATCTATAGGAAACATAATGAGTAGTCATCAGCTTTTTCCATATTTAAAAGCTCAACAATCTAATCTTTATAAGTGTATTTTATCAAATTCATTAGAGATTATTTCAGAAAATGGTTATCTAGGAATGCTTCATCCAGAAAGTATTTATGATGATCCAAATGGAAATCCAATGAGAAGGTATATTTATCCTAGACTTAATTATCATTTTCAGTTCGTAAATACCTTAAAATTATTTGCTGATATTTTACATTGGGTAACTTATGGTATTAATATTTATGGAGCTAAAAAGGAAAACATTAATTTTTATTCAATAAATAATCTTTATCATCCACTAACGATTGACCCAACTTTTATTGGAGGCAAAAACACTAGATGCGAAGGACTAAAAATAAAAGATACTATTAATGGAGGTTACAAATGGAATATAAGTCCACATCAAGATAGGTTACTGGTAATTAATGAAGAAAGTTTAAAAACTCTTTCATCCTTTAACGGAAATCAATCAGAGTGGAGTTCAGGTAAGCTTTTATCTATTCACTCAATTAAATTATTTTCGACTATCTCAAAATTCGGAAATTTAAAATGTAAGGTTAATGATTTAAACGTCAAAACTAGTATGTGTTTTGATGAAAATCAAGCGCAACAAAATGGCACCATTTCAAGGAAAACAGTTGTAGGTAATATTGATGAATATAAGTTCATTTTGAATGGTCCACATTTTTACACATCTAATTTGTTTTATAAAACCCCAAGAGAAAATTGCATAAAACCATTAGATTATGATACAGTTTTTCCTAGCGATATAAATGAAAACTTTTGTAGTAGAACTAATTATATACCTTCTATAGAAATTGAAAGTTTCAGGTTGCAAAATATGGCATTTGGAGAAGCTTTAATTGATAGCTTTAAAATAGTTTTTAGTCGAAGATTAAGTCTTTCAGGAGAACGCACATTACAATCTAGCATTGCTCCACCAAAGGTATCTCATGTCAATAGTGTTATTTCATTGACATTCAAAAATGAAAATGAAATGCTGTTGTGCTCAAGTTTATTTAGTTCTCTACCCTATGATTTTTACATTAAATCTTTAGGACGGGGTGATTTGTACGATTTTATTTTAAAAGAAATTCCACTTCCTGATAAGTTTAATTCTAACCAACTTATTAATCGTAATCTTATTTTAAATTCTCTAAATAATCATTACGCCTCACTTTGGGAGCGTAATTTTCAAGAAGGTTTTAGACAAGATACTTGGAGTAAAACAGATAATCGTTTAAAACCTTTTAACACCTTAACCAAAGAATGGCAATGGGCAACACCCTTACGCAATTGGTTTGAGCGCAGGCAAGCGTTGGTGGAGATAGATGTAATTACAGCTATGGCATTAGGTTTAACGCTAGAAGAGTTAATACTTATTTACAACGTGCAATTCCCCGTACTACAACAAAACGAAGACGACACTTGGTACGATACCAAAGGTAATATTGTATTTACCTGCTCTAAAGGTTTAACAGGCGTTGGTGTAGATAGACCAGTTTGGAATACCATTAAAGACCTAAAGGCAGGAGATACCTACGAGCATACCATAGAAAAAAGTGAGTTATATAAAGGCAAAAAAGTAACCTACCACGCCCCTTTTGATAAATGCGACCGTGTAGAAGATTATAAGATAGCTTGGGCGCATTTTGAGGAGGTGTTTAAAAATAAAGAATAAAAATTATGGCAGCAGAAATAACTTATGACATTGCAGGACAAAACAATTTTTTAAGACAAGCAGAATATAGAACTCATATTCCTGGTTTTTTAAAAAAATTTGAAGCCCAATTTCAATTAGCAGAAACAGTTGAAATTGTTTTTGAAGATGATATAAATCCAGATCCAAAAAAACTTTCAAATCCTCAACCTATTGTTTCGGAGGGAGGAAAAGAAGTTACAGTAAAGTATAAAACATTTCGTCATTTTGATGGTAAAAATGGTTTAGATAAACCAGATGAAGTTAGTTTCTTTAGAGGGTTTCGTTATTATTTTGAAAACACAGTTATTAAAGAAGATAATGAGAGGTTTGAGAGATTGAATAATAATCAAGAGGAAGAATAATGTTTGATACTTGTTATTCCGAACGACGTAGAAGGAGGAATCTCATCCTGTCAGTTCGAGTGATTTTGAGAAGAGCAACGGAACAAAATTGTATCGAGAACTTTAATTCCTAAAGAGGGTAAATAAATGGGTGAATAAAGACTTGATTGTATATTGAGAAAGTTTCTAAATGAGATAAACAAAGTAATTAAATGAAAAACTATTTATTCAATAAATCAGAAGGAGAGATTGAATCACATTTAAAGCGTCTGTGGCGGTGTGATGTCTTAAAAATGATTGGTACTTATCAACACTCTGCATCACCACGGGAAAAGGAGTTTGGCTATATTACAAATCTCTATATAAACGATAGAACCATCTTTTATCCGAAAAATCAGCATAAAAGAACCGTAGCCATTCGTGTTCAAAAATCAGATAACCTTGTAGAAGGTAATTATTATAGTGTTTCAGCTAAGGTGGCGCCTAAAGAATTAAGGGAGCAACTAAAAAATCCTTATCTACTCTTATGGGACGATTCTCAACCTATTATTCCTAATGAAAATTTTTTAAGTCCACCTGAGTTTATAGAAGATTGGTTTCAAAAAACTGGCTCTAGTCCAAAGGATGCTGCTACAATAGCTTCTCAACTAAAACTCAATTCACTAGAGCTTTATACCCAAACAGAGCGTTTTATATTCGAGCTTATTCAAAATGCCGATGATATGCCAGCGTCAGAAAAGGGTGTTCAAGTAGAACTTCATCTGCTTAATAATTTTCTTCTTTTTAGGCATAATGGAAAGTTTTTTGAAAGAGAAGATGTTAAGGCCATAGCTGATGCTGCTCAAAGTAATAAATCAGAAAATGTTAGACAAACTGGTTATAAAGGAATAGGATTTAAGTCTGTATTTACGGATTCAAGTTGTGTTTATATTCGCTCTGGTAGTTACTCCTTTAAATTTGATAAGAATGCTCACATTTACTCTAACTTTTGGAGTTTATATAGTAGGGAGTTGAGATTATTAGAGAATTCCCCAAGAGAACTCGCCCAATTCAAACTAGATTATGAGCATAACAAACATAAGTACAATAACATAGATAATATACCTTGGCAGATTAAACCAATATGGGTAAAACGTAAAGAAATCCCTGAAGAACTGTTTTTTTCAGAGTTTAGCAAACACGCTGAGGTAAATATTGCACTCGATATAGGTGAGAATACAATTAAAGCCAAAAACTATGCTGTTATGATCGAGAACATCTTGAGTAAGCCAAAATTTATTCTTTTTCTCAGGAATACAACAAAATTTGATTATTACAAATTAAATGAAAATGAGCTAGCTAAACAGCAGACTATTGAGTTAAAAGAGCAAAATAATCTTATTGATATTTTACATAATGAGGAGCATTTTGCTACATTTTCCAAAATTTATTTTGACATAAAAATAAACAATGAGGAGTTTAAAAATGCTGGTTTTGATATTGAGAAATATGAAGAAAAGCCTGGTTTAAATAAATTTAAAGATGAATTTGGTGAGATTAAAAGCATTCCTGAAAAGCTAGGCTCTTTAAGTAGTACAAGAATAACTTTTGCGTCTCAAATAAAAGATGATGACATTGTTAAACTTGAAAAAAGTCAATCAATTCTTTACAATTATCTTCCTACTTCTGACCAAAGGTTTGGTTTTCCTTTTCTTATCAATGCTGATTTTATAACTAACACATCAAGAGAATTTATATTGAAGGAAAACAAATGGAATCATTATTTAATGTTCCATATTGGAAAAAAATGTATCGAATGTATCGCTAAATTAGTTACCGATTCAAATTCAACTAACAAAACTCCAATTAAAAAATATATTAATTCTTACCTCCGTCTGCTTCCAGATAGATTATTAAATGATAAAGATGAGGAGCTAGGAGACATAAATAAGGCTTTCAACCGAGGTATTTATAAATCTTTAGATACTGTTGCTTTTATTGTTACTTATAAAAATTGTCTTGAAATAAGGAGTAATATAATTATTGATGAAAGTGGTCTTTCTGAAATAATTTCATCAGATTTCTTTATTGTCTTTACGAATACTCCAAAAAAACTGCCACATAATGATATTGATAAGACAAATTTAACGAGAGCTTATTTAGAGATAGAGAGATTTAAAGAAAAAGATTTAATCAACATTCTTTCAGATAAAGACAAACAACATGAGTTTTCTAAACAAGTCAAAACACTCAACCCTCAAAGATATGATGCTTTAATTTGTTGGTTGGATAAGTTGATTCATAATAATGATATTGAACAAAGCTGGCTACTTAACTTTCCTTTTATTCGTTCTGGAAACAAGGTTGTTAATTTATCGGAATGTTTAAACAATGCTAACTATATTTTTAGAACAAAAAAGACAAGTGAGGTAGAATCAATTTTAGAAAAAATAGGCTTTGAAATTTCCGAATTTCATATCGATAATGATAATTTTAGGCATATTGAAAAAATATTGTTGAGTACGGAGTCCTATCTACAATCAGACCAAAAGTTGTATGCTCACATCTCTAAAAATGGCAATTTTAAGGCTTTAACATCAATTGAAAAGGCTAAAATAATTCAGTTTTTCAAAGAACTTCATGAGGTTGACAAAGCCCGTTACGGAAACTTGCCACTTTTTAAGTCGCATGATTCAAATAAAGAATTAAAGCCCTTATCTTACTTAATTTCAAACCAGATAAAAAATATTCCAAAATGGTTACAGCATTTAGTGATTGACCCGGAAGAAGAGAAAGAATTATATGAAGTTTTTCAGAAATTGTTGATTAAAACTAATGATTGGTTAGAAAAAATATATTGTAATGAGGTGTTATTTAAATCTGTAGCCGAACAATTAGATCCTGAAGACTTATCAGACTTCTATGCACATTTGGTCTTATTAGAGAAGGAGTTTCCAGAAGATAAAAAACTAACTTTTAATAACATCCCATGGCTTTATTGTGCTAAAGAAAAAATATTTAAACTTCCATCTGAAGTATATGCTCCAGATAATTTTTCAAAATTAAGTATTGAAGATTATCAACATGTTTCCAAGGTAATTATGGAAATTTCCGAAGAAGATTTGACTTGTTATGATGCCCTACAAATTTTAAAGCCCTTTAAACTGGGATGTAAAAAGGATTTAATTAATACTATTTATAAAACAGAAGGGGTCTTTAAGTTGGATGAAATGAAATCATTTTTAAATTGGGTTGAGGAAAAAGATTTTTTTGAAGTTTTCGAAATAGAAAAAGATGGTGAAAAGTATAAATTGAAAAAGTCAAAGGGTACACGAAACTACTATACATCCAAAGATGATTTAAAATCTTTAATAGAAAAATCAGAGCTTACTGAAAAATTAAAACTTTTACCAAGTGAACTATATAATCAAGAAAGAATTAAAATAGGATTATTAGATGGCTAATTTATATACATACCTTATTAAAAATGGTCTGAATACTATTGAGTTGACACCCTATATATATTCTCAGAGTGATAATGATATTAAATTGGAGTATTTAAAGAGTTTAAAGAGAATAGATTTAAAATCAACTCAGCGATACAATCAAGATTCATTTGAATTCAAAAATTTCGATATGCTTCAAAGTCTTAGCAATATTGATCAAAGTGATTCGGAAAATGAAGATAAAATTCACGAAATTTTAAATGACGGAATATATATTGATGACATTCCATTAGCAAAAAAAAATATTTCAGATAATGTGTTTTTTGAATTTAAATCAAAAGATGAATCCGCCAAGGACGAGAAGTACGAATTAAAATTATCTAAAATCCTTCCGAATTATAAAGATCAGACAGAAGCTCTAACAAATGTTATTGAGAATTTTGAGCCATCAATAAAACCATTTTTACAATCAAAAGTTTTTAAAGCTAGGAAGCAACCTCGTAATCAAATTTTAAAAGAGATTCATGAAATAGAGGAAAAAGTCTTAACTCCTTATCAAATTTTCTTTTTATTGCTTCACAAAAAAGCAAACCCTAATGTTAAGGTTTTTAAAGAAAAGTTAAAACTTTCTACTTATTTTGAAAAATTTGGAGAAACAGAAGTTTATAGAAATAACGTAATCGAGTTTATAGAAATTTTGATGCATTATAATTTCTCTAGTGTTAGTCTTTTATTTAATGGAATTAGCATCAAGAATTTTATATATGATGATAATTTCAGTCTAAAATATGAGCAATTACCAAAATTCGTTAATGATTGGATTGAGTGTGACTTAGATAAAAAAGAGGAGAAATTAAATTTTCTTTATAAACTTGGGTTAAACAATTTAGAATCTAATATCATAAAATTAAGAAAAGGGTTAATTGAAAATGACAAAGAGTTGTTTGAAAAGGGAAAGGTTAACCTTGATAATGATACACTTCTAATTAACACAACTGTGTGGATTTCAGAAGTTCAAAAAAATGCAAAGTCTGAAATTGATAAGGAGTTCTTAAAGGATACCTATGAAAAGATAGAAGTAGCATATAAAAATTTGGTTAGCGAATTAGAGAATTATGAAAAAAAGAAATTAATAGCTATAAAAAACCCTTGGTCAAATGCAGAATTTCAAAGGAATAGGATTAGAAATTTAGTTATAGCTCTAGATAAGTGTAAAGATAAAATTCAATATTTACAGGATAAATTATTTATACCAATGTTATTTTCTCTAAATGACACTGGATATCACTTTAAAAAACCAGAATCTTTTAATTTTCATCTCTATAACAAAGAACAGTGGAATAAATTTGAGCAAGATGTCTTTAATTTTATAATTGAAAAAGACGAGTTGGTAATTGATGATGTCTTGCCATTGGGGTTTTCCTCTTTCATAAACATTAAAAACCATACGGTTAAAACAGAGGTAAATTCGAATGAATTGTTCGAAAATTCTAAACGTTTAGATGAAATTTTACCTTTCTTTCAGGATTGGCCTAAAATTGAAGAAGTCACGATTCGAATTTATGATGAAGATACATTACCAGTGTCATTATTGTATAATAATGAGAAAATTAAATCAATAGATAATATTAATGAGATTAAAGAAGGAGATGTATATTACACCTGTTTTAAGGATAAACACTCCATCCTTACGTCTTTAAAAAAGATATTAGATGATGATGACTATAATTCACTTTTTACTTTTTTAAACGATAGCAATTCTAATATTGCAGATGATGAGTCAGATAACAATGTAGAATTTTCAGTGGAAGAATCGGCTGCATTAAAAAGACTATTTGGTAATGACATACCAAAAGTTTTTTTTAAAGATTTAAACTTGGCTGCCTGTGTGTCTGCTTTAGTGCTACTTAACAAAAAAGGATATATTGTTTCAGAAGCTGAAAAAAACTTAAAAGACACTCACCAATATGCACAATTAGAGCCTGTTTATATGGCAGGTAGTAATATTGCGCTCAAAATAATGTGCAGATCTGCAAAAACGGGTTTATTGCATTTGCGTGCAAGTTCTTGGGATAGATTAGATAAGAACGATATTAAATTGTTTGTTAAAACAGGAAAAAATGATAGTCAATTTTACCTATTTGATGACAAGCAGGCAGTGCTAAATATTAGCGAAACCAATTATCAAGTATTTAGAGTAGATGCTGAGTCATTAGTAAGTAATACTGATGCAATCCTTGACGGTAAATTTGAAAAGGAAAGAATATGGTTGATTCTTAAAATGAAAGATAAAGAGGAGTACAAATCTATTTTTGGGGCTATTAGGGATGTTGAAAATGATCCTGATTTTGATAATATAAAAACATAATTGATTAATCGTGATTATTCCAAATAACAAACATATTCAGTTTTACAAGCATCAAATTAAAGCTCAAGAAGATAAATGGAAAGAGTATGCTAATACGGAAATGCATATTTTAATTCAAGAAAAAAAAATATTTTATGGTGAGATTTGGGGAGTTCAAAATAATCAAGGAAATGTAATTCTTCGGTTTAAATCTGGTCAAGTACCTAGAATGAAAGAAATGTATTTTCTAGGTGTTTTTGGAGCTAAAGCTCCAGACAACTTAATGGACATTAAATTAACTTATGAAAAGTTTAGATCATCTAAAGAGCACGGCTATTACACTGGGATTAACACCGAGATTTCAACCGTAAATTATTGGAAAGTTGAAAATGGATGGTCGTATATTATTATTTCTGGTTTTGATTTAGCATTAATTACCAAAATAGATAATGTAGCATTGAAACATAATAAACACCCAAAAATTGTTATTGCAAAAAAAGATCCTCCTATTGATTATTTATTAAACCTTAAAGAGTTTGTCGTTAAGCATCCTAAAAACAGCATTTTAAAACTAAATTTAGAAGTTAATGAAGACCATTGGAATCCTATCAACATTGATAACAGTGCTGAAATAACCAAAAAAATTATTCGTCTTATCGATTCCAACAATGTGACTGTTATTCAAGGTCCTCCTGGAACGGGTAAGTCTTATTTAGCTGCAGAAATATGTGATCATTATAATAAAAATGGAGATTCTGTTTGTGTAACAGCTTTAACAAATAAGGCTTTAATAGAAGTTATATTAAAAGATGGATTAATCAGAGCATTAAAACAAGGAATAGTTTATAAAACAAACTTAACATCCGACGAAAATAAACGGATACCTAATCTTAAAAATGCCGACGAATTATCACCAAAACAGGGCGAGTTATTACTAGCAACCTACTATAAATTATCTCAACATCAAGTTCGTTTGATAAGTGAAAGTAAGCGATTTGATTTATTGATAATTGAAGAGGCATCACAGGCATTTTTAGCAACTATTGCAATGTTCAGTGACATTGCTACTAAAGTTCTAATTATTGGAGATCATAAGCAAATAACTCCCATAGTATTAAATCAAGACCAGGCACTTGAAATTTTTCCAAAAATTGATGGGATTATTAATGGCTTGCTAACCTATTCATTTAACAACAATGACGTGTCTTATCGACTCACAAAAACAAGAAGATTAACTTCATCAGCGGCAAAATTAACAGGATTGTTTTACAATAATAGCTTGAAAAGCATTTCTGATATTGATGGAAAAACAAATTTTAAATCTAAATTCCGAAATCTATTTCATCCGAATGGAGGCATAACAATAGCTAAACTTCCTGACTCAAAAAACGGATTTTCTGATAAAGATATTTATGAATTTATAGCAATTATTACAACTGATATTTTGAAAAATAATAATAAGCAAATAGCTGTTTTATCACCATACATTGATACAGAGTCATCAATTTACGAAGCATACAGCTCCATGAGTCACAACTTTAAAAATATTACAATTAGCACAATTCAAAAGATACAAGGGTTAACCTCAGATTTTACTATTGTATATTTACCATTAAGGGGTCATGATTTACAGGATAACCTATTTAACGTTGCCACAAGTCGAGCAAAACAAGGGACCTTGATTATAACATATAATAACATAACTTTTTCTAAAAGGGCTTCCATTGAAACAATGACATTTATCAATAGTTGTAAAGATGTAAGTAAAGAGTTTTTAATAGAATTAATAAAATAAATGCTACCACTACAACAAGCTTACGAAGTAAAGCAATCCATAATAGAATATTTAAAAGCAACATTTAGCTTTAAAGAAAAAGTTGTGTCTGATGCTTTCTATAACTTTATAGAGCATCCAAAAGAAGGCATTTTCAAAGGGCCTTATGTGTCCTTAAAATTACCTTTTGTTACCTATACAGATGATGAGGAGGTACCACTAGAAATAAAACCAAATTTCCCACCTTATAAACATCAGTTTGAAGCGTTTAAACGATTGCATACCAAAAATGGTCATAAACCAGAACCTACCTTATTAACTACAGGTACAGGTTCGGGTAAAACAGAATCGTTCCTATTTCCAATTTTAGACTATTGCTATAAACACAAAAATGAAAGCGGTATAAAAGTCATTATTTTATACCCAATGAATGCCTTGGCGACAGACCAAGCCAAACGTTTAGCCGAAACCATTTTTAATGATGATAAGCTTAAAGGTAACATAACAGCGGGGTTATTTATTGGTGAAGGAAAAAACAAAAGCAAGTTCCCAACGACCATGGGAGAAACCCATGTTATTGAAAACAGAGACCACATCATTAGTAATCCACCAGATATTTTACTCACCAACTTTAAAATGTTAGATTATGGTTTAATGCGTCATAATTATAACAAGCTATGGTTACATAACTTTAACAACCCAGAACTACTGCGTTTTTTAGTGTTGGATGAACTACATACCTATGACGGAGCACAAGGAACAGATGTAGCAAATTTGATTCGTAGGTTAAAATTAAAGTTGGATATTCCTGAAAATCATTTATGTCCAGTTGGTACCTCTGCCACCATAGGAAAAGGTGAAGATTCGGTTAAATTACTCACACAATATGCATCTGACGTTTTTGGAGAAACCTTTCCACCAGAATCTGTAATTATAGAACATCGCTTGTCCTCTGAAGAATTTTACACACTTCCAGACGATAAATTAGATACCTTTTTACCAAGATTAGTCGGTATTCAACAAAGCAGATTAGGAATAAATGAAGAGTATCATGAGTACATAAAGCGCCAAAAGAAGTTATGGCAGATTCCTGAAACAATTTCGGCGTATCAACTAGCTTCTGAATTAAAGAAATTAAAGATTGTTAAAGAAATAAGTACACTTTGCAGTGAAGGTATTGTATCTATAAATCAACTCATTAATAAGTTAGATGATAGTAACGCTAATTTTAAAAATATCATTGAATACGATGCTGAACATGACTACTATCCAAAAGAAGAAGTCATCACATCCATTTTAGCATTAATCGCAGAAGCAAAAGCAGACGAAAAAGAACGGTTCCCGTTTTTATTCCTTCAGATTCAAATATGGATTCGTGAATTAAGCGGTGTGTTAAGAGTCTTTTCAGAACAACCAAAGTTTACTTGGCGTGATAAGATAGTAGGAAAAAATGAAGCACAAGCATTACCACCGTATTTCTGTCGTGAATGTGGAGCAAGCGGATGGTTAGCAAATAAGCAAGACAACCGCAACCAATTTGAGTTAGACCCATTAGAGGTTTACACGCAATATTTTGATAATCACAAAAACGTTTATTTTGTAAACTATAATACACCAGCACATTATAAAATAGAGGAATATGAACCTACTGCGGCCATAACACCCTATGTACATGAGGTAGATTTAAAATTTCATGATACACCGTCTGATAGAAGAATCAATCTATTAGCTTACAGAAAAGTTAGGGACAATAAAGGCTTACACACCTGTCCAGAGTGTAACGCTAATAACGATATGAGTATAATAGGTACGCGTATCGCAACTTTAAATTCTATTACAACCAGTCAAATACTCGCTTCAAATTTAGATGAGCGTGGCGAAAAATATCGTAAAGTATTAGCATTCACCAATGGTGTTCAGGATGCAGCACACCAAGCAGGATTTATAGAATCTAGAAATTATAGATTTACTTTTAGAGCATCTTTGCAAAAAGTCATTAATGAAATCAATGAACCAACAGACCTAATTACCTTAAAAGAAAAATTTATTGCGTATTGGAAAACCCATTCAGACCCCACAGAGAAAAACCATTTAGAAGCCTATTTCTATCGTTTTTTTCCGGCAGACAGAATTGGAGAAGCTAGAGTTGAAGATTTTAGAAACTTAACCACAAACTCATTTTCCAAAACCTTTGAAAAAGAATTCGATACCCGTGTATTTTGGGAAATAATTTCAGAGTTTGGGTATAATGCAGGCATTGGTAGAACATTAGAAAAAACAAGCTCGTCAGCACCTAGTTTTAATCATGAAAAATTTGAGACCATATTTTCAAAAATGGAATCATGGTTAAATGTTAATATGTTAGAGCGCATGACGAAAGATGATTTTTTAAAATTTATAAATGGTTGCTTACACCGTATGCGTATTCGTGGGGCTGTAAATCATGATTATTTAGTAAAATTTAGAACAAGAGATCTTAAAATATGGGATTTAAATTGGATGCGAGATGGTAGACATTATTTAAGCAGACGTTATCATCCACGAACACGTATACCTAAATTGGTAGTGAATTATCCTGATAATAGAGGGATTATTGATAGCACACATGCTAGAACAACCAATTGGTTTCATGCCTATTTTAAAAAATCCTTTCAATTTGTACCCGACAATACAGCGGTTATTAACGAGTTCTATCAAAAATTATTTGAGCTGTTGTTGGAAGCCGAAATTCTAAATAGTGAAACGGCAAAGGATGGAGAGAATTTTGCCATAAACCCTGAAAAAATTATTATAAGTAACAAAGTAGCCACTTACAGTTGTAATGAGTGCACATCAACCCTAAATGTTGCTAACAATGATGAGTTATTAGAAGGAACTGCTTGCATAAATTATAGATGTCCTGGCAAGTATACCAAATCAAACAACAACACCTTCAATTATTATAACCTAATATATAATAGAGAGCATTCCCCAAGAATTTATGCATCAGAACATACGGGAGTACTGGATAGGAAAGTTAGGGAAAAAACAGAGTACGATTTTAAAGAAAGACCAAACTACAATTCTTTAAACACACTAGTAGCGACTTCAACTTTAGAAATGGGTATTGATGTAGGGTCATTAAATGCAGCAATTAATACAAGTATTCCACCGTTACCATCAAATTTTTTACAACGAATAGGGCGTGCAGGACGTTCTTCAGGCACGGCATTAATTACAAATTTTTCGCAAAACAAGGCGCATGATTTGTTTTACTATGAAGAACCTAATGAAATGATGGAAGGTGATATAAATACACCGGGGTGCTTTTTAAATGCTAAAGACATTTTGTTTAGGCATTTTACAGCGTATTGTTTTGATAGTTGGACCAAGGAAGATCCTGAAAGACATCAAATACCTGCTTTAATTAAACAATTAAACTTACTAGAGGCAGGTAAATTAAGTAGCAAAGGTTTTTTTATAAATCAATTATTAGGATTTGTTTTAGATAATCAAAAACAATTAATTGAAGCCTTTAAAACTGCTTATGATGGTCAAATAGACATGACTATTATGGATGATATTAAAATAGCCATTCAACAAGGTGTTTTTCAGAATAAATTAGTGAGAGTCTTCGAGGATTTAAAAAACGAATGTTTTTTCATCATTCAAAAAGTAGCTGATATTGATGATTATATCAAGGAAAAAGAATTAGGAGAAACCGATGACGAGCATAAAGAATTAACACGTGAAAAAAGGGCACTTTGGCAGTTAAAAAAAGGGATTGAAACCAGACAAGTTATTGAACATCTTACAAATGTGGGGGTGTTACCTAATTACGCATTCCCTGAAACTGGTGTTACCTTAAACGCGCATGTTTATGGTTTTAAACCAGAAGGTGCTGAACAAGAACCTGAAAACAAATCATTTGAAATAGTACGTTCCGCTGCTTCTGCATTGAAAGAGTTTGCGCCTGATAATTATTTCTATAGTCAAGGCAATAGATTAGAAATTTCGGGTTTAAACACCTACGACTGGAGTGGAGAAAAATCGAGTTTAGTCGCAATGCGCTTTTGTTCTAATTGCGACCATCTTGAAGAAGACTTGAAGGCAGAAAAAGGACTATGCCCTAAATGTGGTAATGAATCTTGGAACTCGGCATCTAACAAACATATGTTTGCCAGATTACAGACCGTAAAATCGGTAAATTCTAGAAATAAATCGACACTTAATGATGCTAAAGACGAAAGAGAGCAACAGCACTACACCGTTTCTACGCACTTCAAATTCAACCCCAAAACCATTGAAGGTACCTGGGGAATGGTAAAAATTCCATTTGGTATTGAATATGTTAAAGATGTTCAATTAACAAAGGTAAATTTAGGAACAGGGGTATTAAATTCAAGTCACATAACAATCAATCAATTTGAAAATGTAGCTCGTCATGGCTTTGTAACTTGCAAGCATTGTGGTAAGTCAACCTCAAAACCAAATTTAGTTTTAAACAGTACCGATAAAAAATTTCATTACGGTTTCTGCAAACATAAAGAAGAAGATTATAATGGTGTTCCCAATGATGTTTTCGAAGAAGTCTTTTTATTTAGAAGCATTAAAACAGAGGCTATAAAAATACTCTTACCTGTTCAAGAGTTTTTAAACGAGGCGACACAGCAAATGTTTAAAGCAGGTTTGCAATTGGGGCTAAAAAAATATTATAAAGGTAATCCAGATCACGTAGCATTCGACTTTTATTCAGAGTATAATCAAGCTAATCAAAGGTTTGATAGGTATTTGGTGGCCTATGACACCATCCCTGGAGGAACAGGTTATCTACAAAAATTATTTAACCCAAAAGAATTTACAGATTTATTAAATGAAGCCTATAAGGCAATTAAAGAATGTTCCTGTAAAGACCAAGGTAAAGACGGTTGTTATAGATGTATTTTAACGTATTCAAACCAATATATAAGAGAGGATTTAAGCAGGGAAAGAGCAGAACAGATATTTAAAAATATTGTAGACCAATCCAAGGATTGGGAACCAATTAATCAAGGTATTTCCTCTCTAACAAAAACAGGGATGATTGAAGAAAGTGAATTGGAATCTAAATTTATTTATGCTTTAAAGAATTATACTGTAAAATATTCTGATAAGAACTTTTTGTTTGGTGAGGTCAAAGAAAATGGAATCCAAACCTATCGCTTAAAATTACCCATAGATGGAGGTAATATAACTTATGCTATCAGACCGCAAATAAATTTAGGAGAAAAAGATGGAGTTTCAGTAAGCACCAGAACTGATTTCTTAATAAAGTGTATCCAAATTGAAAGAGATGGTCAGGTAGTTAATGACATCGACACTTTATTAGCTTTTAAAGATGTTGCTATTTATTTAGATGGATACACATATCATGCTTCTGATAAACACATGCGTTTTTATGAAGACATTGTAATTAGAGATTCTATAGCTGAAACACCTAATATAATACCATGGTCGATAAGCTGGACAGATGTGTTATTTTTTGAAAATGAAGATGATAATTCGAGAACAGACAGCTTGTATGTTGATGCGTTACGCTTCAGAAAAACAATTCAAGCATTAAACAATTTTCCAATGGCTCAAAAACTGAATAAAGACTTGTTAAAAGCAAAAAATTCAATAGAACGATTACTTTGGTTTTTGGCTAATAGCAACAGCATGAATCTAAACTCTGAAATAGGTTACTTTATCGCTGCACGTCAAGATGAATTCAATAAATATATTTTTGATGAGTTAACAATTTCAAAACTTCTTGATGTAAATACAATGATTTCAGATGTTGAATTAGCTAAACCGGCGCCAAATGCATACATGAAATCCGATTTAACAGAAGCAAATGAGTTATTTAAGTCTAAGGTTTTTGTTAGGTTTAAGGATTTTCATGTGAGATTTAATTTGGTAGTAGAGGAATTAAATAATGTAAATAAATTAGATTGGGAAAAGTTTTTAAGGCTTTATACTATATTAAAACTTTATTAAGTAGCAAGTGAAATAGCTTATTATCAATCCATCTAAGATGTTATATTTTAATTTTTTACATTATATTCTAAAAATATTAGAAGTCTATTAAGTGTAATAGCTAAGTAAATCAATAATTTAAAACATAACAATTTAAAATAACCAATAATTAAAAAATGAAACAATTACTAATTAACCTACAAATTAAGAGTCTAATTCTATGTTTATTTCTTGCGCTTTTAGTATCGTGTAATAGCTCAACAAATAGCTTAACATTAATACCAGAAGATACTAACGTAATAACAGTTGTTGATGTGTATTCTCTATATAAAAAAGGGAATCTTAAGGATATTGAAGAATTAGAGTTTTTTAAAGTGTTTCAAAGAGAAGTTAGAAACGAAGATAAAAAAGTAGCTCGATTTATTGAAGATATTAAAGAAGATCCAGCATTATCAGGCTTAGATTTAGCAAAAGATATGTTTATGTTTTATATCGATGATGCTTCAGATGAAAAATACTTTTGTTTAGCTTTAGATGTTAAAGATGAAGAAAAATTTACCGAGTTTATAGAAGATATACTAGATAAAGGTGGTGTTAGTTTTGATTTAGAAAAAGAAAAACTATACAAATACATAATAGTAAAAGGCGAAGTAGCATTTGCATGGGATGATAAAAAAATGATAATGTTAGGTGCTCAAAATAGATCAAGTAGAGAAAACTTAGATATTGCGATAGAGTCTTTGTTTGAAATAAAAGAAAATAGACAAATTACTTCAAACAAAGAGTTTATGTCCTTTTATAATGGTAAAAAAGATGTAAACTTTTGGATGTCAACTAATGTGTTTAAATCACAATATGAGTTTAAAAAAATTGAAAGAGAGTTAGGTTTCGATATAGAAGACAACACTATTACAGCTCAAGTAGATTTTCAGGATGATAAAATTAATTTGTTAACTAAAGTCCTACCTAATGATGATTTAAAAAAGTATGTAGAAAAAGACGATATGTTTTCTAGTAGTTTTAATAAAACAATTATAAACTACTTACCAGAGAAAAGTTATGCAAATGCAAGTTTAGCCATAAACCCTGAAGCATATTACAATATGATCAGTGAAGAGATGGATACCAATAAAATGGAAAGAGAATTTGAGAAAAAGATGGGATTTGAGCTAAAAGAGCTTTTTTCAAGTTTAAAAGGATCTATGGTTGTTGACCTTTCTGGTTTTGAAGAATATGAGTATGAAGACTATTATTATGGTAAAAAAACAAAAACAGTACCAGTAATGTCTTTAGTATTTGATCTTAACTCAGATAAATATTTGAAAAAAATTATTGACGAAATTCCTGAACGTAAAATAGAAGCAAGAAACGACTATTATGAAGTAGAAATTGATGGTGATTCATCATTATTTATAGCTTTTAATGATGAGGTTTGTTTACTTACTAATGATAAAAAAAGTATTAAAGCATTTAAAGATGGAGGTGTATCTTCTAAGATTTTAAACAATTCCGACAAAAGAGCTAACTTATCAGATGGAGGTTATTATGCGTATTTTAATATGAATTATGATGATTACCCAAAAGAAGTAAAGAAGATGTTTAAGGATATGCAAAACGATCAAGAAGAAAAGGTTTTTGATATATGGACAAAGTTTGCAAAAGGTATGGAAGTAAAAATGATTGACAGATATACTTTAGAGTTTAATTTAGAAACTCAAAATAAACAAAAAAATAGTCTTCAAGTACTTTTAGAATCTATTGATGAAAGCTTTGAGCAATATTCATCATATTAAAAATGGCGCAAATAAAATTAAATAATATAAAACCAAAATACATGTCAGAAGCAGAAATTTCTACTTCTGACATTTATTTAAAAGAAAATATTGTTTTTGAACAAGGTAAAAACTATTTAATTAAGGCTAACTCAGGTCATGGTAAATCTTCTTTGTTAAACTTTATTTATAAAAGCAATATTAATTATACAGGAGAAATTACTTATCCTTTTAGTGATAATTCAATTACTAACATTAGACAGAACAAAATTAGTTATGTGTTTCAGGACCTAAAACTGTTTCCAAGCCTGACTGTTTTAGAAAATATTCAGTTAAAAAACACAATAACAAACTATAAAACAGACGAGCAAATATTAGGGTTAATTCAAAAACTACAATTATCTCATAAAACTCATAGTTTAGTTGA
Organism: Mesoflavibacter zeaxanthinifaciens DSM 18436; assembly: GCF_000422365.1. Lineage (GTDB taxonomy): Bacteria > Bacteroidota > Bacteroidia > Flavobacteriales > Flavobacteriaceae > Mesoflavibacter > Mesoflavibacter zeaxanthinifaciens. Next base: position 168,835 of record NZ_AULQ01000008.1, on the reverse strand, counting down.
AACTCTATCTCTTGGTCAGCAGCAACGTGTAGCAATTATAAGAGCGTTATGCCAACCGTTTGAATATATGTTATTAGATGAACCTTTTAGTCATTTGGATAACACAAATATTAAAATAATCACTGAATTATTATTAGATGAGTTACACCAAAGAAAAGCAGGAATGATTATAACTGCTTTAGAAGATCTTACCATGGTTAAATTTGATAAAATAATACACTTATAATATGCTTGTTAAACTTCAAAAGAAAACCATAGTAAAAACTCAGTTACTGGGTTATATAATTACACTTTGCGTTGGAGTTTTTATAGTATTAACATCAATCCAACTGTATTTTGATTTAGAACCTTTGATGACTAATCAAACGGATGTTTTTAATGATAAAACCGCAGTTATTAGCAAAGAGGTTTCTTTGTTTAAAAGTGTTGATAAAGAAAGATTATATTTTTCCGATGAAGAAATTAGCGAATTGCAAGCTCAACCGTTTGTAAAAGACGTATCAACATTTAATAATGCAGATTTTAAGATAAAAGCGTTCTCAAATCAATCAGAAAATGTCCCATTATTTCAAACCGATTTATTTTTTGAAAGTATTCCAGATAATTATATTGATGTAAAATCAGAAGATTGGATATGGAACGAAAGTGATGAAGTAATTCCAATAATAATACCTGAAGACTATTTAAAGCTTTATAATTTTGGTTTTGCAGAAAGTCAAGGTTTACCTGTTTTATCAAAAAATACAATATCTCAAATTACCTTTAATTTAGAAGTTTCTGGAGCATTTCAAAGAGAAGTTTTTAAAAGTAGAATCGTAGGGTTTTCTAATAAAATAAATTCAATTTTAGTTCCAGATAGTTTTTTAAAATACGCAAATTTAAAATTTGGAAGATCAAACGTTTCAAGAATAAGTAGATTACTGGTGACTTTTGTAAATCCAACAGATCAAAGGATTTTAGAGTATTTTAATCAAAATAATTACTCAATAAATAAAGACAAATTAGAGTTTAGTAAACTTTCATTTTTCTTTAATTCAGCACTTTTCTTCGTTATAGTTGTAGCTATAATTATTGTGTTACTTTCAATTGGATTTATAATCCTTAGCTTTAATTTAATAGTTCAAAAAAATAAGACAATGATTTTAAATTTGGGCGCAATAGGATATAGTTATAAGTCTGTTTCTAAGTTTTACCAACTGATTATTACTATTTCGACATTTATCTCAATAGTGTTGGCTATTTTTTTTAGTTTACGTTGTAGAGTATTTTATTCCGAAAAATTAGATAACTTATTTGATTTACCTAAGCTACCGAGTTACATAGTATTATTAGGTTTCGTTTTTTTAATAGTATTATCTATAATATATAATATAGTTGTTAGAAATAAGATAAAACGAATTTTGCTGCCTAAAGATAATTTTAAGTAGACTTAAATTTTCAAATAAAGCCGGTTTATTACTATTTAATAAATCGGCTTTATTATGATGCTTTTTTAGTCTTGTAATTTAAATTTACCAGGAGTAAAACCAAACGTTTTCATAAGTCTTGTCCAAGTATTAATTTGTGATATAGCTAATGTAAGTTTAGCAATTTCAGCTTTATTAAAATGTTCTAGTAAAGGATTAAAAACATTATCAGATATAGGTTGTCTTTCTAATCTGGTGAGTACATCAGTAAACTTTAAAACAGCACATTCTTTTTCACTAAAGTAATTGGTTTCTTCCCATACGCAAAGTGACGAAAGTCTTAAATCGGTTTCATTGTGTTTTTTAAGAATTTTGTGATGCATATCTACACAATACGCGCAACCATTTTTTTGAGCGACTCTCAACCTCACCAGTTCTAATAAATGTAAATCTAGTGTTGAATTATCTAAATAATTTTCAATTGCCATCAGATTTTTGAAGATGTCTTGAGGTACATCTGTATAACTTATTCGTTCCATAAATATTTAAATTTTATTATGGTGTAAAGTTATTTTGAAGCTATATCAATCTACTTAAGATATCTTAAGAAATTAATTTATGCTTTTCTAAGTTCGCTAAGGTATTCAGGTGTAATTTCTAGATAAGATGCAATCATATATTGAGGAACACGTTGTGAAAACTCTGGTAGGCTTTTAATAAAGTTGAGATAGCGATCTTTGCTTTTTAGCTGTAGAAAGACTTCGTATCTACGTTGTATAGCAACTAGCATATGTTCTGTGATAATCCTAAAATAACGCTCTAGCTTTGGATGTTTAATGTATAGATCTTCCAAAGTGTTTTTATCAATTTTAAGAGCTTTAGTTGGTTCGATAGTTTCTATAGAAGTTAGAGATGGCGTCTCATTTACAAAACTTTCAACATTAGTAATCCACCAATTTTCAATAGCAAATTGATTAATTTTTTCGTTGCCCTTATGATCTAAGTGATAAGAACGAACTAAGCCTTCAATTATAAAAAACTTGTGATTACAAACATTACCTTCTCTTAATAAAATCTCTTTTTTATCGAATTCGGCTAAAGTAAAATGAGATAAAATATCATCAATTTCTATTTCGGTAAAATCAATGTATTTATTAAAATGATCTTTTATGGAGTAATTAGATTTCAATATGATTTTAAAATTACAAATAAACAATTATACCTTTTATTATATCATAATAGGGTAGAGCGCCTTGCTCATTATGTTGTAAGTTTTTTACTAGATGATAACGACCTCCTAATTTTTGTATAAGTAAATCTATATCTCCTTTAGTTGCTGGTTTGTTTTTTTCGTTTGTAAAAAGTTTTACAAGTCCTCCAGCAACCATTGATCCAACAGCAGCATTACCAACACCAGCTAACGTCATTTTATCATTTTGTTCTGTAACAGATTTTGTGTTATTTGCTACAGGTAAATTATTTTTCTTGCCTTTTCTTAATTGATATGCAGAAGACCTGCAAGAGTTACTACAGTATTTTTGTACACGACGTCGTTTAGGCACAAAGTCCCGTTGACAATAATTACATATATAGTGTTTTGGTTCTAACATAGATATTTAGCGTAAATTAAACGTATAATTTACGCTAAAATAAGTGTTTGAATTTAATTTTCTTCTGAAGATTTTAAATATAAAGGTTTCTTTAATTTTTAATTTCAGTGGCTAGTTCTATAGGACTATATTCAAAAACACCATTTTTGCTAGGGCAACAATTTGCGTCTTCTTCAGACCATGCATAATATTCACCAATTATAGTTTTTCCAAGTCCCTTATATTTAATATGTATTTTATAAACATTATTAATTTTGATTTTTGCTAATTCAGCTTTTATTCCTTCTTCAATAGTTTGAGTTATGTTTTTATTCGTTAAGAACTGACCATTTTTAGAATAAACTAGCATTCCAAAATCAGAATCGGTACCATTACCACCAACACAATTTTCTGCTGGAAAATAAAAAAGTCCATCTTTGATACCGTCAGAATTAAAATCAGACTCACTAGATTCTATTTCTTGTAAACCAAAATATGTTTTTGGGTTTTCCTTTTGCCATTTTTCCCAGTCATCATCTTCTCTACAAGGGTTTCCAACTTCTCCATTAGAGATAAGTTCTTTTGTCCATTTTTCAATTTCAATTTTAAAATCAAATGTTTTTTCTTGGGCTTTACAACTGCTCGTCGTAAGGCTTATTATTAGAGCTGAGAGTAATATTCTTTTCATAAACTTTTATTTGTTATTTTATTGTATGTGTAATTGGAATTTTATTCAACAGGAACTCTGATTTTTGTTTCCTTAACATTCATTCTGGTTTGATTCAACGTAATATAATCATTGTTTGTTAGATAGATCCTATTCTTTTTGACTTTGATTATTCTTGTTTCCATTATTCATTTGGTCTTTAGATGTATTAGCGATTCTATATAAATTTAAGTTGATAAAAATCGGGGACAATTTTCCGTATTACACTGAAAGGTAAAAAAGTTGCAATGAATTTCCGCAGGAAATTCATTGCAATTGAATTTATACATTGTTACCCATAGGCTTTATTAGTGATTAGTTTCTGAATCCGAAATCAGCTAGTATTTCAAAATAATCGCAGTTATTACAATTATTGGAATTTGTTGTTAATTCTATTTCACCAGCAAGATATTCACTATTAGTAGTGTATAAATTATCAAAAGAGTTTAGTTTTGTAACTAAATTATTGTTGCTATCAAAGAATTCAATTTGGTATGCATTTAAATCATTTACATCACTTCCATCTGTCAGGTTGTAAATTCCGTTTACTATATCAATATTCCAATCAACAACTGAAGGTGCTAACGCACTAATATTTTGCATTGTTGCAGAAGTATAAATTGTTGTTGAACCACTTGTTGAAATTCTATTAATTTGGAAATATAGCGCAGAATAATTTTGCGGAATATCCTTTAAAGTTAGTTTTTTGAATTCTAATCTTGTTGGTTGAGTTGTTGTTATGGATTGTTCTGTTTCAAATTCATTAGAGCTTGTCTTTAGTTTTATAGTATAATCAGCTACTCTATTAGCATTAAATGTCAAATTTTCCGTCGAAAAAGTTTCAGTTCCAAAAGCTGAGCTGACTTCCCAGATATAGTTTCCATTATAATTTGTGGAAGTGTTGGTTGCATTTATTTCAGATGAAGCTAATAGATTAGTGCTTGTGATATTAAAAGATAAATTTGGATTATTTTCGCTATCATCTGATGAACAGCTATTTAATGTAATAATGGCAATCGAAAGTAATAATAGTTTTTTCATTTTTTGTTTTTGATTAAATTTAATTTTTAGCACAATGTTTCTCTAAGCTTATGGGTAACGGTCTCATATAACCGTCAGTTACGAGTTTAAAGTTAATATTTTTCGGTTAAGCACTAACCCTAGCAATGCCGAGTGGATTCGGAAGTAGTCGAAATCGCCGTAATTGCGGTTATACATTGTTTCCTATAGTTTTAATCGGTTTGTAGTCGGCAAAACCATAAATGCACCATCTCTGTCTTGATAAAATGCATTGTCATAACCGTTTATTTCGTCAATATTTACATCAATAGTTCCGTCGATTTCAATCGCGTTATCAATATCTACTGAACCAGAAACATCAGCATCAATATATCCACCTTTTACATATACATTCTGTTTGGTAGAAATTATTCCAGCATTTTGAAGAACAATTGCCCAAATTCCGATTGCTATTACTATAAAAATGATTTTACCTGATTCTGTTGTTGTCATAATTTAAATTTTTATTCTAGTACAATTACGTTGTAAACAATTATTGCCTCGCTATAATAAATATAAAATTGAACGTTGCCATTTTTTAATTTAACGATTTTAAAAACACATTCATTCTCATTTGCTCCTAGACAATTCATTATAAAAACTGTGTCACCATCTTCATCAACTTTTTCTTCACTCGAAATTATATCAAAAGTTCTGTTGGGTTCTCCATAGATAGTTATTCTTTCTAATTCTGTATTGAAGGATACTAATGAATTCGAATCTTCCCACTCACTCCATTCCGCCCATTCTCCATTTTCTTGTAAAAGTTTTATAGCAATTTCAGTTGTCCTAAATTTTAGAACTTGCGCGGATGAATTTAAAGTGAAAAATAAAATTACTGATAACGTCAAAAGATTTTTTAGCATTCTATATGTTTTTCAAATTGTGTATAACTCGTATTATCATTCATATAATCACAAACATCTAATAGTAATAATCAGAAATTATATATTCCCAAAAATAATACAAGCAATAGTTTTTATTTTACGGTAATCCGTAATTGGGTTATTGTTAATAGCTGAGGTAAATATAGAAAAAACAACTTTTAATTATAAGATAAATGCTACAAATTAAACCAAGTAATCAATATAACTAGATACAATATGAATTTTGATGCCAAAACACTAAAACAAAAAAACGGATCATCAATCCGCTTTTTTGTACATTAAGCATTAAAATATTACTCTTTAATAAGTTTTAAAGTTTTGCTTTTTCCTTTAGATTTTATTTAAAATAACGATATTGTATAAGTTAAAACTAAAAAGAACTTAATACCTTATACTTGATTTGTGTATTTGTGACCTCAAAAATTTCAATTCTAAGATCTTTAAAACCAATTATATTACTTTCTGATAAGTCATATTGTAAATCTTGAGAAAATGCTGGTCTGGCATAATCATTTAGATATTCTCTATATATAAATTTTAAACTATTCCCAATACGACCGTTATAAATAAATTCTTGTTTGAAGTATTTTTTATCTTTTACAGGTGATTTCGTTTCAATATATTCTATTTTTTCTTTTGGAGCTATAAATTTTAATTCACCATAAATAAAGTTAAAGTCATTTGAGTAAATCCCATCACCATAAGTTGTGTTAGTATATAAGTAAGCAGTTTTATCGTCTTTGTTTATTGCAATACCAATAGATAAATCATTTGGATTATTAAATAATAAGTATTTCTCTAAATTGTAGTTATTAATAAACACTTCACCAATATCAATTATTTTAGTTTGTTCGTTTAATTGGTGTTTTATTTTTTTTGTCATTTGTATAGCATTCTGCTCATAAGCGTCTTCTTTATATGCAATAGCAACACCAATATTCCTATTGTTTATGATATTTAATTTTGGAGAGAAGTTAATTGAATGCTTAGGAGTTACAATGGTTTTGTTAACACTACAAGAACTAGCTGCAACCAAAAAAAATAAAATCAGTAATTTTTTCATCTGGTTTGTTGTTTTTAGTCCAAACTGATGTTTGTTTTTCTGTTTAAAATAATTGATTAAAATTTTTGCAAAAACAAAGCTAAATATAAAAATAATAGCTTGAGTTTTTCATACCTAATTTTCATAAAAATAAAATCCAGATTTTTTTTGTTTCAAAAGCACTTAAAATCATAACAAAAAAGATCTAAAAAAAAACATTTTTGTGGTTAACTAAACGTAACCAAGGTTAACCAAAACTTAACCAAAAATGCAATTTTGGTTTAATTCGTAAATGCTTGACATTTAGTTGCTTGTGTTTTTGTGATATTCTCTAAAATTTTAACCAAACCTAACCAAGGTTAACCAAAAAAAAGTGTAGATTTGTGTATAAATTTATTGTATAACAGAGGTGCCAAACCGGCAACAAAAAGTGCATACGTTTTTGCATACGGTTTTTTATACGGTACGCTGGGAAGCCTTGTAAATAGGGATGTTAGAGATTTTTTGTTTAAACTCATAACCTGAGGTTTTTAATGATAATTACCTTCAATTTGATTTGCAATATTTAATTCTAAATTATTGGCTTTCTTTTAAAAAAAATCGAATACTTTTAAGTTAAATTTACCTTTTAGATAGCTTTAAATGTTGCTAATAAAAAAGCTACTTTTGTAGTATGATTGATAATTTTGAAAATGAATTTTTTGGTATCGGGATCCTTAACGGAAAAACACCAGAAAACCTTGGTGTATTATGGCGATCTGCCCAAAATTTAGGAGCAAGTTTTATTTTTACAATAGGTAATCGTTACGCCAAACAAGCTTGCGATACGCATAATGCTGTAAAATCTATGCCTTATTTTCATTATGAAAATTTTGAAGAGTTTTATAAAAACTTACCTAAAGGGGCAAGATTAGTTGGTGTAGAATTAACTGAAGAAGCAGAATCTTTAGAGACCTTCCATCACCCAAGACGCTGTGTTTATTTGTTAGGAGCAGAAGATCACGGATTATCAAACGCAGCAATAGAAAAAAGCCATTTTTTAGTTAAATTTAAGTCGCAATTAAGCTTAAATGTATCGGTTGCAGGAAGTATTGTGATGTATGATAGAGGAATAAACAAACCAAGGTCGTAACTTTGCACTTTTAAAATAATAATTACACATGAGTCATAAAGCAGGTTTTGTAAATATAATTGGTAATCCTAATGTAGGTAAATCTACGTTAATGAATGCTTTTGTAGGAGAAAAACTATCCATTATCACCTCTAAAGCGCAAACAACAAGACACCGTATTTTAGGAATTGTAAATGGTGAAAATTTTCAAGTAGTATTAAGTGATACACCAGGAATTATAAAACCAGCTTACGAGCTGCAATCTTCTATGATGGATTTTGTGAAATCTGCTTTTGAAGATGCAGACGTTTTAGTGTACATGGTAGAAATAGGCGAGAAGGAATTAAAAGACGAAGCCTTTTTTAAAAAAATAACCAATTCCAAAATTCCTGTATTATTATTAATCAATAAAATTGATATTTCAAATCAAGACCAATTAGAAGAGCAAGTTAAACTTTGGTCAGAAAAAGTACCAAATGCTTTAATTTATCCAATTTCTGCATTAGAAGGTTTTAACGTAAAAGAAGTTTTTGAGAAAATTATCGAACTGCTTCCAGAAAGTCCAGCATTTTATCCAAAAGATCAATTAACCGATAAGCCAGAACGTTTTTTTGTAAATGAAAACATTCGTGAAAAAATTCTTCTAAACTATAAAAAAGAAATTCCTTACGCAGTAGAAGTTGATACAGAAGAGTTTTTTGAAGAAGAAAACATAATCCGTATGCGATCTGTAATTATGGTAGAGCGCGAAACTCAAAAAGGAATAATAATCGGTCATAAAGGTAGCGCCTTAAAAAAAGTAGGTGTAGAAGCAAGAAAGGACTTAGAGAAATTTTTTGGCAAGCAAGTACATTTAGAACTTTATGTAAAAGTGAACAAAAATTGGAGAAGTGACCAAAGACAACTTAAACGTTTTGGGTATAATCAAAAGTAGATTATTCATCTAAAACATCACTCATAAATGTGTAAAGTTGTGTCATTTCATCTTGATTAGCGTTTTTACTAAAACTACCAGCAAAGTACAGTACAAACCACAAAATAATCATTAAAATCATACCCCAAATTTGTAGGTAGTAATCGGTTTTTAAAGCATAATTAGAATATGCCCATATGGCAAATGCAATAAAAAAACCAGCAACTGCAAAATGAAAAAACATAAACATAGTCCAAACCGTTGGATTGGGTCCAAATAGACCATAAAGTAAGCTTTTATGATCATTAGTTTCGTTAATTTCTAAATGTAATTGTGGCGTCCAAAACCGTTGTTTAGCTTTTGGGAATTTTATAAAAACATGATCATCAACTCTAGAGACTACAAACTCTTTTTGAGATGTTTTTTTAGCTTCAAAAGCATTTAAAACAGAAATATTGTCTTTATTTAATTCAATTTTAAAGCGTGGTCTTAAAATGACTTCGTTTAAATTTTCGTTCATAATTAATTCATAATAAACTAAAATACTGTTTTTTATTGAATAGTAAATAGTTTAAACACTACCTTTGCACTCGCTTGCAGGATATGTAATGCAGATTAAAATATAAAGATATGAGTAATATTGTTGCTATAGTAGGAAGACCAAACGTAGGAAAATCCACTTTTTTTAATAGATTAATTCAACGTCGCGAAGCGATTGTAGACGCAGTAAGTGGTGTAACTAGAGATAGACACTACGGAAAAACAGACTGGAATGGTCGTGAGTTTTCATTAATCGATACAGGCGGATATGTAGTTGGTAGTGATGATATTTTTGAAGCCGAAATCGATAAGCAAGTTGAATTAGCTATTGATGAAGCAGATGCAATTATCTTTATGGTAGATGTAGAATCTGGTGTAACAGGAATGGATGAAGATGTTGCACAACTACTTCGTAAGGTTAAAAAACCAGTGTTTTTAGTTGTTAATAAAGTTGATAACGGAAAACGTGCCGAAGATGCTGTAGAGTTTTATAGCTTAGGACTTGGCGATTATTATACAATTGCCAGTATAAATGGTAGTGGTACAGGTGATTTATTAGATGCTTTAGTCGAAGCGTTACCAGAACCTAAAGAAGACGAAAGAGAAGAAATCTTACCAAGATTTGCAGTTGTTGGTCGTCCAAACGCTGGTAAATCGTCTTTTATAAATGCTTTAATCGGTGAAGATAGATATATCGTTACCAATATTGCAGGAACAACTAGAGATGCAATTGATACAAAATATAATCGTTTTGGTTTCGAATTTAACCTAGTTGATACTGCAGGAATACGTAAAAAATCTAAAGTAAAAGAAGATTTAGAGTTTTACTCTGTAATGCGAAGTGTAAGAGCTATAGAACATTCAGACGTGTGTTTATTAGTGGTAGATGCAAATAGAGGATTTGACGGACAAGTTCAAAATATCTTTTGGTTAGCAGAGCGTAACAGAAAAGGAATTGTAATCCTTGTCAATAAATGGGATTTAGTAGAAAAAGACCATAAGTCAACCGTTCAATTTGAAAAATATATAAAAGAACAAATTGCACCTTTTACAGACGTACCAATTGTATTTATTTCTGCATTAACGAAGCAACGTATATATAAAGCTATAGAAACTGCTGTAGAAGTCTATAATAACCGTGCAAAACGTATAAAAACTAGCGAGCTTAACGAAACGTTACTTCCAATTATAGAAAGTTATCCGCCACCAGCTTACAAAGGTAAATTTGTAAAGATTAAATACATTATGCAATTGCCAACGCCACAGCCACAATTTGCATTTTTCTGTAATTTACCACAATATGTACGTGATCCTTACAAAAGATACTTAGAAAATAAACTAAGAGAAATTTACGATTTTAAAGGTGTACCAGTAAGTGTATACATGCGAAAAAAATAATTTATTTAAATTTTAAGTTTATTTTAAGAGCTTAAATACTACAACAAGTATATTTTCGTTTTTTTTAGAGTTAGCATTCCTAACTAGACATGCTATTATCAATCAAAAACAACCAAATGCGTAAATTACTTTTTGCAGTAACTATTTTATGTAGTTTACTTTCGTTTAGTCAATCTAAAGACTTTAAAATTTCAGGAAAAATTGTAGCCGAAGAAGATAATACACCTTTAGAAGCAGCAACTGTTTATTTAGAAAGAGAAAAAGACAGTAGTCTTGTTTCCTATACTATTTCAGATAAAGAAGGAAGTTTTCAATTAGAAGATAAAACATCAGATCAAAATTTAAACCTTCTAGTTTCTTATGTTGGTTATCAATCTTACAAACAAAAGATAGCTATAAACAAAAGTAATATAGAGTTAGGTGAAATTAAACTAAAAGTTAGCAGTAACGCATTAGAAGAAGTTTTAATTAAAACATCAGCTCCAGTAACCATTAAAAAAGATACTTTAGAGTTTAATGTAAAGTCTTTTAAAACCAAAAAAGACGCAACAGTAGAAGATTTGCTAAAACAATTACCAGGTGTAGAAGTAGATGAAGAAGGAAAAATTACCGTAAACGGAAAAGAAGTAAACCAAATACTAGTAAACGGTAAGCCGTTTTTTGGTAATGACCCGTCAATCACAACAAAAAACTTAACGAAAGAAATTATAGAGAAAATTCAAGTTGTAGATACAAAAACTAAAAGTGAAGCTTTTACAGGAGAAGAAGGTGATGCCGAAAATAAAACCATAAATCTTACTATAAAAGAAGAAAACAATAAGGGTGTCTTTGGTCGTGTTGCAGCAGGAGCAGGAACAGACAAACGCTACGAATTTGCAGGTATGTTTAATCATTTTAATAATGACCAAAGGTTTAGTGCGTTAGTAGGTGGAAACAACATTAACTCTCCAGGATTTAGTTTTGGAGAAATAGAAAAAATGTTTGGAAGTGGCGGTAGTACATCATGGAACAGTAATGGCTCTTTTAGTATTAACGGAAGACAATTTGGAGGCGGACAAGGTATAACGACCTCAAAATTAGCAGGAGCAAATTTTGCAGATAATTATGGCAAAGCATTAGAAGCATCTGCAGATTATTTTTACTCAGGAAGCAGCTCAGAAAATGAATCTAACTCTCAAAGAGAAACTATTCTTTCAGACTCTAGGTTTTTTACAAACTCTAGATCAAGATCTGTAAGCGAATCTAATTCGCATACCGCAAATGCAGATTTTGAAATTGAAATAGACACTACGTTTATGATTAACGTTAGACCTCGTTTTTCTTTCACCAAAACTAACACAGATTACGTAAGTAACGACGAAACTTTAGACGAAGACCAAGTACTGACAAACCAATCATCATTAAACTCCTTTGTAGAAAATCAAGCAAATAATTTTACAAACGAAATTAGTGCAACCAAAAAGTTTGGAAACAAAGGTGCGTTTTTAAGATTAAATTTAGATAATAGTATAAACAATAACGAAAGTGATGACTACATAAACTCAGTTGCTGAAGTTTTTGGAACAAACCCAGAAACTATTGTTAGAGATCAATTTACAGATGGCGATAATAATAGTACAAATTTAAGAGCAGACTTAGAGTATAGATTACCAATAAAAGCAAAAGAAATCTTTGTGAAGTTTGGTTATCAATATCAAAATAATAAAGATGAAAATAAGCAGAGTACATTCGATTTTAATAACGCTACAAATGCTTATGATGATTTTAATCTAGCATTAAGTACAGACTTTGAGTATACAGATACAAGAAACTCACCAGGTATAGAGTTAAGTATTAGAAAAGAAAAATGGTTTGCAAGATTTGGTGCAGATTATGTAGCAAGAACCTTAAAAAATAACGATGGTTTAAGACCGCAGTTTAACGTAGAAAGAGACTTTAAAGCTGTAGAGCTTAACTCTAGCTTTAGATATAGTTTTAGTAAAAACTCGACAGTATATGTTAGTTATAACTTAAGTAACAGACCGCCGGCACTAAGACAACTTCAAGCTTTTGAAGATGTTTCTAATCCTTTAAACACAGTAATAGGTAACCCAAACTTAAGTCCTACAAACTCTCATAGTGTTTACGCTAACTTTAACTCGTTTAATTGGCAAGAAAAAACAGGTTTCTTTTTCTATTCTAATTTTACAATAACTAATGATGCTGTAGTATCAAGAACAACCATTGATCCAGAAACTTTAACAAGAATAACAACTTACGATAATGTAAATGGTAACAAAAACGGATATTTTGGAGGTAGTTTCAGAAAGAAATTCAAAATAGATTCTTTAAGAAGTTTTAGAGCTAGAGTAGGTATGTGGGGAAATTTTTCTGAAAACATAAACTATAATAACAATGTACAATATTCTAGTAAAAGATTGGGCTTTAATCCAAACTTAGGGTTTGATTACATCCATAATAATGTGTTTGAATTTAGACCACGTTACCGTATATCGCTAACAAATAATAAATACGATATTGATGCATTTGAAGACAGAAATTTTACATCTCATAATTTAGATTTAAATACTGCATTTTTCTTACCTAAAGGTTTTGAATGGCGAAACGATATAGCATATAATTACAATCCAAATGTTGCCGAAGGATTTCAAAAAGATGCTTGGTTCTGGAATGCAAGTGTGTCTTATTCTGTTTTAAATGACAAAGGATTGCTAACCTTAAAAGTTTACGATTTATTAAACCAAAACACCAACGCAAGACGTACCGCAACTTTAGATTATATAGAAGACACGCAAAGTACCGTTTTAAGGCAATATTTTATGCTTAACTTTAGTTGGAAGTTTAACAGCCTAGGTCCAAAAGGAGAAAGTGGAGATAGCAGTATGTATTTTATAGATTAATGTCATTTATTTAGCGTTAATAAATGTCATTTCGACAGAGCGAAGAATGAGCGACGAGAAAGCTCTTTAAGAGAATACTCATCTTCATTCTTTGTTATTTTAATTAAAAATGAAAGTGAAGAAATATGATTTTTAAATAAACTATTTAGTTTATCTAATTAATACCATTTAGTCTTAACCGAATCTAACACTTGCCTTACACCATTATAATACAGTGTATTTTTAAAATTCGGTATTAGTGTAGATTCAATTAAATGATAACAAACACTATCGGTTAAAATCAATTCTGTACCATAACCCGTAGCAAAAGCAACTTGTCTATCACTTTTAGCAATTAAAAGTAATAGACCATTGTTTTTATCTGCTTTTCCTATACCTAAGTTTTGAGCAATATTTGTTGCATGTCTAAGTGCTTTTGTATTTGCGGGTAAAGAATCTATGGTCATTACACAAATTTCATTAGTAGTTAATTTTTCATAATTTAAAATGAAATTAGTAAGCGAATCCTCTTCTACTGTAGAAAATACATTAGCATAATCTTGAATAACTGCTTGATTATGTTTTAAGGTTTGCTGAGGTTTTGTTTTACAAGAAATACAAAAAACGAAGGCTAATACAAAAGTGAAATATTTCATCTAAAGAATTTATATTGAAATTTAGAACTAGTTGAAGTTGAATTTGTTGTCTGCTAATGAAACTAAAAATACGATCGCGACTGTAAACCTTACTACCAACCACCAGAAGCGCCACCGCCGCCAAAACCGCCGCCACCAAAACCGCCGCCAAAGCCACCAGAACCAAATCCACCACCAGAAGATCCTCCAAATCCACCACCAAATCCACCAGAGCTACGTCTGTAGCCACCACGACCAGAATTGCTTAAAATAATGGCTTCTAAGATGTCGCGTGTGCTATTTCCGCCACCACCAAAATGATCGCCATCACCACCATTACGTTTGTGTTTTGATATAGAAATAAGGATAATTATAAAGATGATAATCAAAAAGAAAATGACACCAACAGGAAAACCACCACCAGAACTTTTTCTTGTGCCTTGATATTCACCTTTTAAGACTTCAAAAATAGCATCTGCACCACGATTTAAACCGCCATAATAATCATTACGTTTAAAATAAGGGATTATGTCTCGCTCTATAATTCTGCGTGACATTGCATCGGTTAATAAGTGCTCTACGCCGTAACCCGTTGCAATCATTATTTTACGGTCATCTCTGGCTAATAAAATAAATATACCATTATCTTCTTTAGCTTGACCAATTCCCCATTTATGCGCCCATTCTGTCGCTAAATAATTAATATATTCACCTTTTGTAGATGCAATTATTGCAACAACAATTTGTGTAGAAGTACTATCAGAGTATTTAACTAGTTTGTTTTCTAGTGTGTTTTTTTCTGATGCAGATAATAAGTTTACGTAATCGTAAACACTAGTTTGAAAATCTGGTTTTTTAGGGATTTCAAACTGAGCAAATCCAAAACTAAACGATAATAGTGCTAAAATAAATACACTGTTTTTTATAAACTGTTTACTTATTTTCATCCTTTAGAAATCGTATTGGTTAACTCATTTGTGTCATCATCTTCTATAGGAAAATGTGCTTTTAATGCTTCGCCAGCGTGTATAATGCCATCAACAAGACCTTGTTTAAAGTTACCGTTTCTAAAATGCTTTTGAATGATATCTTTTGTCTCGTCCCAGAAGTTATCAGGCACTACTTTGTTAATACCTTGATCACCGTAAATGCTAAATTTATGATCGTCTACAGCAACATAAATTAAGACACCATTTCGGTTTTTGGTGTTGTGCATTTTTAAAACAGAAAACACTTCTAAAGCACGTTCTTCAAGATGTGCATTACAAGTGTTTTCTATATGAACTCGTATTTCTCCAGACGTGTTTTTTTCTGCTAACTTAATAGCATCAACAATGTCTTGTTCTTCACTAGCGGTTAAAAAAGATTCTACGTCTAAAGACATCGCGTTTTATTAAAAATCAAATTCTACATCAGGAGCTTTTTCGCTTCCTTCTTCTGCTTCAAAATAAGCTTTTTTCTCAAAACCAAAAATACCAGCAAGTAGATTGTTAGGGAAAGTTCTTATATGTTTATTATAAGGTTTTACCGTTTCATTAAACCTATCTCTTGCTACATTAATTCTATTTTCGGTACCTTCTAATTGACTTTGAAGTTCTAAAAAATTTTGATTAGCCTTTAAGTCTGGATAACGTTCTACAGTTACTAATAATCTAGATAAAGCACTGCTTAAACCGCTTTGTGCTTGATTGAATTGTTGTAACTGTTCTGGAGTAATATTTGTTGGGTCTATATTTATAGATGTTGCTTTAGCTCTGGCATTAATTACAGACTCTAATGTACTTTTTTCAAAATCTGCTGCGCCTTGCACTGTTTTTACAAGGTTGCCAATTAGGTCGCTACGTCTTTGGTAAGAGCTTTCTACCTTAGACCATGCTTCTTCTACATTTTCTTCTAATCCTATTGTCGAGTTATATACTCTTACTCCAAAAATAACTGCTAGTGCAATTAAGATAATTGGTACAAGCCATTTTTTCATGATATGTTGGTTTTAAAGTTGTTCTTTTAGTTTTATAAGTTGGTTTTTTACACTTTCTAATTTAGCGATTATTTCAAAATTATCTAGTGTTTTTTTCTTTTCTTCTTTTAAATGGATTTTTGCTCCTTCCAAAGTAAACCCGCGTTCTTTTACCAAATGATAAATAAGCTGTAAATTTTTAACGT
The DNA here is from genome assembly GCF_000422365.1 of Mesoflavibacter zeaxanthinifaciens DSM 18436. Taxonomy (GTDB): domain Bacteria; phylum Bacteroidota; class Bacteroidia; order Flavobacteriales; family Flavobacteriaceae; genus Mesoflavibacter; species Mesoflavibacter zeaxanthinifaciens. Next base: position 152,507 of record NZ_AULQ01000008.1, on the reverse strand, counting down.
CTTCTGGTGTGAATTTTCGATTGCCTTTAGCGTTTTTTTTGGGTTTTAAAACTTCAAATTCTTTTTCCCAAAAACGTATTAAAGACGTGTTTACATCAAATGCTTTGGCGACTTCACCAATAGAATAATATCTTTTTTCAGGTAAATCAATTATCATTAGTCTAAAGATTGGTTTTCTAAAGATGCACGTTCTAATAATTTGCTGAACTCTTCAGGAGTTAAACTACCGTAGTAGAAGTTTATTGGGTTAATACGTTGGTCATCTTTAAAGATTTCATAATGTAAATGAGGTGCTTCACTACGACCAGTACTACCTACAAAACCAATTAAATCTCCGCGTTTTACTTTTTGGTTTTTTTGCACATTATACTTGTAAAGATGTGCGTATAAGCTAACATAACCATAACCATGGTCTATTCTAATATGTTTTCCGTAACCAGAACTATTACTGTCTGCTCTTACCACAACACCATCTCCAGAAGCATAAACAGGTGTACCTCTTGGTGCAGTAAAATCCATTCCCCAATGCATTTTACGTTGTTTAGTAAATGGGTCAGAACGCATACCGTAACCAGAAGCCATTCTGGTTAAATCTTTATTATTAACTGGTTGTATTGCCGGTATAGATGTTAATAGTTTTTCTTTTTCTTCTGCTAAAACAGCAATTTCATCTAAAGATTTAGATTGCACTACAATGCGTTTTAAAAGTTTATCAATACGCTTGTTGCTATTTATAATTAATTCAGAATTATCAAAACCTTCTAATTTTTTATAACGGTTAACACCACCAAAACCAGCTTTGCGTTGTTCTTCTGGTATTGGATTGGCCTCAAAATATAATCTGTAAATGGTATTGTCTCGCTCTTCGATGTTTGCTAAAACAGTTTCGGCTTGACTCATTTTTTTATTCAACAATTCGTATTGAAATTCTAAGTTTGCCAACTCGCGTTTTAATGCTTTTTCTTTAGGAGATTCTATGTAATGACCGGCTATAAAAACAAGCAAAAAGCTAAATAAAACACTAGCTAAAAGAAACAATAAGATGAACTTAAATGTACGTCTTTTTTTACGCTCTATTTTTTTATATGAAAGCGTTTCAGAATCATAATAATATTTTACCTTACTCATTCCTTAATTTATACTATTTTTGCTGTTAAAAATATGATTTAAGTTGGGCTTTAATCAAAACAGTAACGAGCAAACTTACAAAAATATTTCAGTTTAAATTTAAGTAAATAAAACTAAAGTCTTTTATTTTGGTTTAAATCGCTTTAAAAAAGACAAGTATTAAAATATAAATATGAATTCTCAAGACATTCGTTCTACTTTTTTAGATTTTTTTAAAAACAAAAAGCATAGCATTGTGCCTTCTGCACCAATGGTTTTAAAAGATGATCCAACCTTAATGTTTGTTAACTCGGGTATGGCACCTTTTAAAGAATATTTTTTAGGTAATGCACAGCCAAAAAATAATCGTATTGCAGATTCTCAAAAATGTTTAAGAGTATCTGGTAAACATAATGATTTAGAAGAAGTTGGTTACGATACCTATCATCATACGTTGTTTGAAATGTTAGGTAACTGGTCGTTTGGCGATTACTTTAAAAAAGAAGCAATTGCTTGGGCTTGGGAATTATTAACCGAAGTTTATAAAATAGATAAAGACATACTTTACGTCACTGTTTTTGAAGGTAGCGATGATGCAGATAACTTAGGTATGGATACCGAAGCTTATGATATTTGGAAAGAATATATAAGCGAAGACCGAATTTTAAAAGGAAATAAAAAAGATAACTTTTGGGAAATGGGCGATCAAGGACCTTGCGGACCTTGTAGCGAAATTCATGTAGATATTCGTTCTGCTGAAGAAAAAGCAAAAGTAGACGGTAAGTCTTTAGTTAACGAAGATCATCCGCAAGTGGTAGAAATCTGGAATCTTGTCTTTATGCAATACAATCGTAAAGCAGATGGAAGCCTAGAAGAATTACCAAACAAACATATCGATACAGGTATGGGATTTGAGCGTTTATGTATGGTATTACAAAACAAAACCTCAAATTACGATACAGATGTATTTACACCGTTAATTAGAGAAATTGAAACCATAACGCACAAAGATTATGGAAAAGAAGATAAGGTAGATGTTGCCATTCGTGTTATTTCTGATCACGTTCGTGCTGTAGCATTTTCTATTGCAGATGGGCAATTACCAAGTAATAATGGTGCAGGTTATGTTATTAGACGCATTTTACGTCGTGCAGTACGTTATGGCTTTACTTTTTTAGATAAAAACGAACCTTTTATTTACCGATTAGTTAATGTTTTAGTTGAAAAAATGGGACAAGCATTCCCGGAACTAAAAGCTCAAAAACAACTAATAGAAAATGTAATTAAAGAAGAAGAAACCTCTTTTTTACGTACGTTAGAGCAAGGTTTAACAATTCTAGATCGTATTATTGAAACTGCTAAAGGAAAAGAAATTTCAGGTTCTAAAGTATTTGAGCTTAAAGATACTTATGGTTTTCCTGAAGATTTAACCGATTTAATTTTACGTGAAAAGGGATTCACTTATAATAAAGAAGACTATAAAAAACGTCTTGAAGAACAACAATCTAGAGGAAGAAAAGCATCAGAATTAAAATCTGACGATTGGACCATTTTAATTGAAGACGAAGAACAAGAGTTTGTTGGTTATGATACTCTAGAAACTAACGTAAAAATTACCAAATATCGTAAAGTTACCTCTAAAAAAGATGGAGAGATGTACCAATTGGTATTTAACTTAACGCCATTTTATGCAGAAGGTGGAGGACAAGTTGGTGATAAAGGGTATTTAGAAGATCAGCATGGCGATGTGGTTTACATTTTAGACACAAAAAAGGAGAATAATGTAGCGATACATTTAACTAAAAATTTACCAGCTAATATTACAGAGAAGTTTAAGGCAACTGTAGACGCTAAACAACGTTACAGAACCGAGTGTAATCATACAGCAACACACTTATTACATCAAGCACTACGCGAAATTTTAGGTGATCATGTAGAGCAAAAAGGAAGTGCAGTGCATAGTAAATACTTACGTTTTGACTTTTCTCATTTTTCTAAAATGACTGTGGAAGAATTACGTGACGTAGAAAACTTTGTAAACGCAAGAATAGAAAGTAAATTACCATTACAAGAACAACGCAATGTACCAATGGAAAAAGCGTTAGAAGAAGGCGCTATGGCGTTATTTGGAGAAAAATATGGTGATGCAGTACGTACTATAAGATTTGGACAGTCTATAGAATTATGTGGTGGAACACACGTAAATAATACAGCAGATATTTGGCATTTTAAAATCGTATCAGAAAGTGCTGTTGCAGCAGGAATAAGACGTATAGAAGCTATAACAAACGATGCTGTAAAAAGCTATTTTCATGATAATAATCGTGCGTTTTTTGAAATGAAAGATTTGCTTAATAATGCTAAAGAACCAGTTAAAGCACTTCAAAATTTACAAGAAGAAAATACAGCCTTAAAAAAACAAATAGAGCAGTTGTTAAAAGATAAAGCTCAAAATATAAAAGGACAGTTAAAATCTGAAATTAAAGAAATTAATGGCGTTAATTTCTTGGCTAAAAAATTAGATTTAGATGCATCTGGTATTAAAGATTTATGTTTTGAATTAGGTAGCCAATTTGATAACCTGTTTTTATTATTTGGAGCAGAAAATAACGGTAAAGCAATCTTATCTTGTTATATCTCTAAAAACCTAGTAGAAAGTAAAGGTTTAAACGCAGGAACCATTGTTAGAGAGTTAGGTAAGCATATCCAAGGTGGCGGTGGCGGACAACCATTTTTTGCTACTGCAGGTGGTAAAAACCCTGATGGTATTAATGCTGCTTTATCTGCTGTAGAAGCTTATTTGGCATAATCTACTTTTATAGGTATATGAACTTACAAACCAACATACCACTTCAGGTTATACCTAATAACCAAATAGATTATAACTCTAAAGTGGTATTGTTAGGGTCTTGTTTTGCAGAAAACATTGCCCAAAAATTTAATTATTATAAGTTTCAGTATACAGTTAACCCATTAGGTATTTTATTTCATCCTTTAGCGATTGAAACTTTAATAAAAAAAGCATTAACCGATCAGATATTTACAGATAAAGATGTAGTATTTAATAACGAACAGTTTCATTGTTTAAATGCACATTCAATTTTTAGTAATCATTCTAAAGAAGAACTTCTTTCTACATTAAATGATACGATAGTTGATGCTAAACTTAAACTTAAATCAGCTTCACACATAATTATTACATTAGGAACTGCTTGGGTATATCGTTTTCTAGAAACTCAACAAGTTGTGGCAAATTGTCATAAAATCCCGCAGAAAAACTTCAAAAAAGAATTACTATCACCTGTTCAAATAGAAAAAAGCCTACAAAGTTTAGTCTCATTAATTAGTCTAGTTAATCCTAAAACTCAATTTATTTTTACAGTATCTCCTGTTAGGCATATTAAAGATGGTTTTATAGAAAATACAAGAAGTAAATCGCATTTAATTACTGCTATTCATGAGTTTTTAAGTAAAAATCATGAATCCAAAAAACATAACTTAAACTATTTTCCTTCTTACGAGATTATGATGGACGAGTTAAGAGATTATAGATTTTACAACCAAGATATGTTACATCCAAGTCCATTAGCAGTAGATTATATTTGGGATAAGTTTTTAAATACTTGGGTTTCTTCTAGTGCAAAATCAACTATGGAAGACGTCGAAGCTATCCAAAAAGGGTTGTCTCACAAGCCTTTTAATACTTCATCAGAAGCGCATCAGCAGTTTTTACTTCAGTTAAAAAAACGTAAAGAAACACTTAAAAAATCTTTCCCTTTTATTGATTTTTAGTAAAATACGCCAAATGACGTATTTACATTTTTGTTGTTTTATTTCAATTTTGAATCATAATTTAAAATCGAAACAAAATGAAAACTTTAAAACAACTAATGTTGCTTTTTTTAATGTGTATAGCAACACAAACCTTTGCTCAAGGACAATTATCATCTCCGGATAATGTAACACCTAAATACTTAGAAACTATTTTTGAGAATGCCTACATGGATGTGTTGGACGTTAAAGACACGTTTATAAAAATAAAAGATAGCCAAACAATGTACTTAGATATTGACCCTAAACAAAGATATATAAGTATTAATAGTGTTTATACTGTAAAAAAAGGCGCTAAAAAAGACGAAATTTTAGAGGTGTTTAATACCGTAAACAAAGAAGTGATAATGATTAAATGTTATTATAACGAATCTGCTCATACGGTATCATTCTACTATTACTTTTGGATAGATAATGGGTTTTCTGACAAAACCTTTGTAAGTGCTGTAAAGTTATTTCAAAGCGGAGTAACGTTGGCTTTACAAAAAGATGTAAATAAGACTGTGTTTTAATTAAAGAAGTTATGAAAGCTATTAATCTACTTTTAATTATTTTTTGTGTTCAATTATCATTGGCACAAAAAGCAGAGCAACCTAACAATTCTTACGATTTAGGCGCAACAATTAACGAAATGACATTAACTGTTGGTGGCATTTTAGTAGTCGCAACAAATGATGGTTTAGTAGGAATAAACCCAGAAACTAGCACACCTACATTTACATTTAATAATTTTGGTAAGTTAACTTCAGAAGAAACTATTTTTGTAGAAGATTCGCCATATATCATAGTATCACAAGGTGCAGGCTCTAAATTAGCAGGTATTACAAAAACTAAAAGAGCAGTTATTAATTACATAACAGGAAAAGTGATTTTTAACTCAGATAATGATAATTGGAATCAAGTTTACACATGTAATATCTTTTTACCAGACAATAAATTAGTAGTTAGTGGTATCCAAAAAACAGGCACAAAAGCTGAAAAAATGACACCTAAAGTTGCAGTTTACGATTTAAGCACACAACAATTAGATTACAGTTTCTTTTTAGATAAACCAGGTAGAGTAGGCGTAGCTAAAGATTTTAGTGTAACAGGATTACCATTATTATTAAAAGATTTTTTAATCATTCCAACAGCTCAAGGTTTAATTGCAAAATCTCATACAGGAGAAGATTTATGGACAAACAAGATTAAAAGAGTAGCTTGGATGGTGTCTGATAAATCTGAAAAAGAAATTTATGGTTTTGAAACCACAACAAACGGAAAAAACACAAGAATACATAAAATTGGAGCAGATGGAAAAGAGCTATGGCAAGACGATAGAAAAGTAAAAGGAATTGTATCTAATTTTGAAATATTACCACAAGGTATAGCTGTTGTTAGTAACAAAAGTGATGGCGGAGATAAAAGTGTATTCTCTCAAAAAAACGAATCTGAAATCGCTTTTTTAAGCGCTAGTACAGGAGAAGATCTTTGGGAAAAAGCACCAAAAACTAAAGGTTATGTGCAGCACTTTTATGTTCAGGATGATGGGATTTTATTCGGAATCCAGCAAGGAGGAATAAATAAGATTTCTTTTGAAGGAGAAACGTTATTTAAAAAACCATTAAAAACAGGAGAAAATATAATGGTTATGGCAAATTCACCTCAAGGATTAATTTATATAACTAGCGAAGATGCAAATATTGTTAACCTAAAAACAGGTGAGCAAGTTTGGGATAAGCCATTAAAATATAAAAATTCAGCTTCTGTAGCGTCAACTTTTGATGCCGATAATAATAGATATTTAATTGCAGCAGATGGTACTATTTTTAGTATTGATGCAAATTCTGGAGATACACAAGATTTTGCAAAAGTAAAGTTTGACGAAAAAGAAGACGCTAACCAAATGGAGATGAGAAACGGAAACATTTACCTAGCCTCATCTCAAAATATGATGGTTTTAGATAAAGATGGTAACGAAGTGTATCATAAATACTATAAATCACCATCAAAAAGCGGTTTTATGAAAGCCTTATCTGGCGTAGTAGCTGTAGCATCTACAGCACTAACTATGGCGCATTCTTATCAAGCAGGTTTAAATAAAACAAGATACGGTAGTGCTAATAATTTAGATAACTACAATGATTATGGAAAAGAAAACAAAAGAGCTGCAGATATGTTTGCCTCTATAGCAGACGAGTCTTTTAAAATCATGTCAAAACGTTTTAAAGCAACTGCAGCTACAGAAAATTCTCAATTCATTTTAACTAAATTAGATGATGGCGTTGGTTTAGTTAAAGTAAATAAAGATAATGGTAATGTAGATAAAGAGATTATTCTTAAAGACAAAAAACCAGAATATCAAGTAGACGAAGTAGCAGGTGTGTTATTTTATAAAGCCAATAAAAGCACCATCTATGCATATAAATTATAGTATGTAAATACTAAAAACGCGCTATTAATCAATCTGTAAACACCAACATTTAAAATAAGTTTTACTTATAAGTTGGTGTTTATTTTTTTAGCTTTTTTTGAAATCTAATATTTATCACTTTACTTTATAAGACTAAAACCAACTTAAATGAATCGCTATTATTTCATTTTCTTTTTTATAGGATTTAATCTCTTCGCTCAAGATCAAAACACATATCTAGATAGTATAAGCAACCAAATTAAAACCCAAAAGACAAAACAAGCTTTAAATACTATTATTGAAATTCCCTACGGAAGTTTTGTCGCAGAGCTAGAAAAGTCAGAACAATTATTTAATAAAGGGATAGAACTTTCTAAAACCATAAACGATAGTATTGCTTTAGGCGAAATTATGTTTAAATACGGTCAACTTAAATCGTATCAAAATAAATTTGATCAAGGGTTAGAGTACACTTTGCAAGCAATAAGAATTTTTGAACATCAAAATAATAATACAAAAGCAGGTATAGCTTACGGTGGTTTAGGCTACAACTTAAAAACTAGAGACTTAGATAAAGGGTTGTATTACATGCAAAAAGGAATAAAACTACTAGAAATTGAAAATGATTTAGAAGGTTTAAATCCAGTATATGACAATTATGGCGTATTGCTAAGTATGGACAAAAAACTTGATAGCGCTTTATATTATCAATATAAATCTTTAGCTATAAAGAAGCAGTTAAAAGATAGTATAGGGCTTGGTTATAGCTATGCAAATATAGCTAATACGTTTGCCGAAAAACAAAACTATGACTTAGCAAAAACTTATGTAGATAGCTCTTCGGTTATACGAAATAAAATTGCAGATAATTATGGAATAACTGTAAACTACGTGCATATAGCAGAAATTTTTCAGCAAGAAGAAAACTATGAAAAAGCAATAGAGAATTATAAAATCTGTGCAGAATTAGCTAATAAATACAAGTACAAGCATTTAGAAAAATACTGTTATCAAAATATTGCAATATGCTATAAAAAACTAAATAAATACAAAGATGCTTTAGACTTTAATGAAAGATTTCAAGCTTTAAAAGATAGTACAGACAATGTAGCAACACAAAATAAGATAGAAGAACTCCAAATACAATTTGAAACCGAAAAAAAAGAAAAACAACTAGCAGAAGCAAAATCTGATATATTAATTAAAGAAGCAAAAATAAAGAGAAAAACCACCTTAACTTATTACGCATTTGGTTTAGCTTTCTTTTTAGGATTAATAGGTTATTTAGTTTATAAACAACAACGCTTAAAAAACAAGCAAATAATTAAAGAAAACGAACTAAAAGAGGCTTTAATAAAAATTGAAAATCAAAATAATTTACAAGAACAACGATTAGCTATTTCTAAAGATTTACACGATAATATCGGTTCTCAGTTAACCTTTATAATTTCTTCTTTAGACAATTTGAAATATTTTGATTTCACCAAAGAAAAACTTTACAATAAGTTTGATTCTATAGGCAACTTTACCCGAAGTACAATTACCGATTTACGCGATACAATTTGGGCAATGAATAAAGAAGAAATCACTTTTGAAGACCTTAAAACAAGAACCACCAATTTTATAGAAGCAGCAAAAACCTCTTTATTAGGTATTGATTTTGAGTTTAATTATCCTAAGGATACAGATAATGTTAAGCTTAATTCACTTCAAGGAATAGACGTATATCGCATCATTCAAGAAGCAATAAATAATGCGGTAAAACACGCAAAAGCAACTAAAATTGTAGTTAATTTTGAGATAGTAAATAACGATTTGAAAATTTCGATTATAGACAATGGTGTTGGGTTTGATCAATCAACTATAGAGGCTGGTAACGGTCTGTTGTCTATGAAGAAAAGAGCAAATGAAATTGATGCCGATTTTGATATGAAATCTTCCAGCCAAGGAACTGAAATTACCATAAAATTTGAAATGTAATCTTTAATAAATAGGGCAATTGCCTTATTTTAAAATCACCACTGTAATAGTAGCTTTGATATTATAGAAATTAATAAACTTTATAAATGAAAAAGCCTGCTACTCTGTTTTTGCTTTTAATAATTTTGATGTGTTTTTCATGTTCAAAATCTTCTGATGATCAAGTAGAGAATAATAACTCATCTATAAATTCTAATGCTAACCAATTACTTTTTGATGGTCAAGCCTATATTAATAGATTAGACGGTTTTAAAGCTAAAAATGAAAACGGAATTTTCATTGCTAAGCAAAACTTAGGAGAAAATTTTGTGACAGTTTCATTTTTAAATTTTCAAACTAATCAACTAAATACAATTCAAATTAATGGAGATATAGATGTTCATCATTATTATTTAGATAAAGCAGGAGATTTATTAATTAGCGGTACTGTTTTTAGTAGCTCTAATGTTAATTCTGGTCGTGTTTTTGCAATAAGACTAAACGATAGTTTAAATGTTGTTTGGCAAAAAAAGTACGATTTTTACTCTTTGCCATATTATGATTCGTACTATTACAACTCAATAAGTAATATAAAAAATAATAAGCTAGTTGTATGTAACATGCAATGGATGTTTATTATTGATGCCACAACAGGACTATTAATTAAGGCAATAGAAAATAATACAACTTATCATTGGTTAAGAAATGTAGCTGTTGCAGATGGATTTTATGCATTTGGAAGATTAGGTAGTGATGCTGTTATAGCAAAATTTGATTGGCAAGGAAATAATATTTTCATGAAAAAAGCATCAGATACTAGACCAGATGCTTTATTAACTTCTTCTGTGCCAATTATTACAAGTACAGATAAAATAATTTGGCCTTATAATACTTTTCAATATAACGCGACTGGACTTGGAGGTTATATGGTTTTTGATTTAAACGGAAATTTGATTGACCATTGGAATCATCAATTTTCAATAGATAATACTCAAGGTGGTACAAATTTTAGTCCTGGTGGTATTTCAATAGAAGAGTTTGGTCTTAATAAATACTATTTAAGAGGATTAATAACTTATTCTATTAATGAAGAAGGTCAATTGCTTTCAAATAAATATCATCAAGGTAGTGTGTTTAGTCAAAGCACAGGTGATTTTTTACAATTTCAGTCACAAGGTAGTGTTGTAACACAATCAGAATATATTGGTGTTTTTAATTACAATCCAAACCAAATTTGCACTAAAATTTCAATAGCAGACTTAAATTTTTTTAATTATAACATAGATTTAATTCCCTATAATTTTACAGATGTATCAGGTTTTTCTGTTTCAGATTTTATGGTTGATGTTACAGATTTAAATATATCAATAGTAACACAACAACTTGTAAATGTAACATATCAGGATAAAGACTATTGTAATGTTGATTTAATTGAATAATTAAACAGATGAAAAATGAAAACACTAATAATTTTATTTACGTTAACTTTAGTATTTATTTTAATCTGGCATTTTCAATTTATAAAAAAAGAAAAACAGCGTCATAATTATATTATAAATAGTTTGAATACTAACTTAAACTTTGAAAATGAGAAAAACACTAAACTTATTTTTGATAAAGATTATAACTATAAGTTGTTAAATTTCAAACTAAATATTATTAAAGAACAGGTTGATTTACTAAAGGAAATTTCAAATTAATTAAAAAAAGTACTAATGAAAATAGCCATTATAGACGATAACAGTTTTTTAATTTCTTCTATAAAAGAGAAGCTTTCTTTTTTTGAAGAAATTCAGGTAAAATATACAGCCAATAATGGTGCAGATTTATTAGAAAAACTTGATAAAGACCATAATTTAGATGCGCTTTTAATGGATATAGAAATGCCTGTCTTAAACGGTATCGAAACAACATTAGCAGTAAAACAAAAGTATCCTCAAATTAAAATTATAATGCTAACAGTTTTTGATAATGACGAGAATATTTTTAACGCCATAAAAGCAGGAGCAGATGGGTATTTATTAAAAGATGTTAATCCACATGAGCTATTTAATGGTATTGTAGATACCTTAAGTGGTGGTGCAGCAATGAATCCTTCCATTGCATTAAAAACATTAAAGTTACTCCGTAATCCAGTAGATTTTAAAGATGTATCAAAAGAAGATATTAATTTAACAAACAGAGAAGTTGAGGTTTTAGAGCAATTGTCAAAAGGATTAAGTTATAAAGTTATAGCAGATAATTTGTTTTTATCACCGTCTACAGTAAGAAAACATATAGAAAATATTTACTCAAAGCTACAAGTGCACTCAAAATTAGAAGCCGTACAAAAAGCAAGGCGTAATAATCTGATTTAGAGGTTTTCAGTATATTTTGTAAGATTAAATCTACAAATAGTATCTTAAACTAAGATATGTTCTTTTGGTCGAAAAAAAAGATACAAACTCAAAGATAGTTCTAATTTTATAAAAGCTATTAATCATATTTCACTATAAGCACCAGATTAATAAATTTATTATAAGTTTATTAAATCTGGTGTTTTTTTATTATCAATTTAGTAACATTTAAATCATTTTGCCTCAACAATATAAATTTATTTTTGCAAGGCTATTAATCTATATATAAAAAAAGCATCATTTGTTTATAGTAAACATTGGTGCTTTTTTATTTACCTTTAAATTATGAGAAAAATAGTAGTAGGAATATGCATAACTTTAATGGTTATATTTATCATAAATAAATGCTCTAATAAAGAAGAAATTCTTATTCAAGAACATTCTGCATTAATAGAAAAGCAAATAAAAAACGTTAGTAAGCTAGTTGTTACCGAAGGTAATTTTAGCGAAGTTTTTAGCTATAAAAATAGCAAAGCAGTATTTGGAGATTTAATAGAGGTTGAAAAAAAAGCACTAGTTGTTGTTAATGCAGAAGTGACGGTTGCTTACGATTTAAGTAAAATTGAATTTAATTTAGACGAAGAAAATAAAACACTAACCATTACAAAAATACCAGAACAAGAAATAAAAATTTTCCCCGAGTTAGAGTATTATGATGTACAAGCAGACTTTTTAAATCCTTTTAAAGCCGAAGACTATAATGCTATCAACAAAAAAGTAAAACAGCAAATAACTAAAAAGATAAATGCATCTAATTTAAAATCAAATGCAGAAAATAGATTAATTAGCGAGTTGTCTAAATTCTATATTTTAACCAATAGTTTAGGTTGGACATTGCAATACAACCAAAAAGTAATAGATAAAGTAGAAGATTTAAAATTATAAGTCTAACTTTTTAGCAAGGTTAAGCCAACCGCCACCATTTATAGTCTCAACACCATTTTGTCGTAAAATAGCAGCAGCACTACCAGATCGCATACCACTAGCACAACATGTAATTACAGGTGTGTTCCATTTTTTAATATCGGCAACTTTACTTTGTATGCTTGGTAATGGTATATGTTTAGAGCCAGGTATAGCTCCAGAATCATATTCGGCTTTAGACCTAACATCTAAAATTATTGCACCTCTATTTTGAAAGTCTTTAATTTTTTCATTTTTATTACCGAAAAGAAAGCTTAAAATTCCCATAATCTAATTGCTGTTTTTAATTGATGTAAAAATACAAAACATAGCATAGTTCTTAGTAACAATTGTTACTTCTGCTTAAAGATATAATTTAAACTCTTAAATTTGTAACTACACAAATTAAAAAATCATTTATGGCTCAGTCTTACGTTAAGCAAACTACCAAAAATAATATAGCATTTATCGAGTTTTTTACTCCAGAACATAATGCAATGCCAAGTCCTATTTTAAAAGAATTAGCGCAAGTAATCTCCAATGCAGGTAACGATGATGAAGTAAAAGTAATTGTTTTAAAAAGTGGTGGCGACCGTACATTTTGTGCAGGAGCAAGCTTTAAAGAGTTAATTGCGATAGATAATTTAGAAGCAGGAGATTTATTTTTCTCTGGTTTTGCTAATGTTATCAATGCCATGCGTACTTGTGGTAATATTATTATTGGTCGTGTACAAGGTAAAGCTGTTGGTGGCGGTGTTGGTTTGGCTAGTGCAACAGATTATTGTTTAGCAACCAAATATGCAGCTATTAAATTAAGCGAAATAAGTATTGGTATTGGACCATTTGTAATCGAGCCAGCAGTGTCTAAGAAAATAGGAGCAACCGCATTTTCGCAAATGACTATTGATGCCGAAAATTTTTACTCGGCAGAATACGCAAAAGACAAAGGACTTTATGCAAATGTTTTTGAAACCATTGAAGAATTAGACCAAGCAGTAATCGAACTTGCAAATAAATTAGCTAGTTATAATCCAGAAGCGTTATCAGAACTTAAAAACGTACTTTGGCAAAACACCGAAAATTGGGACACGTTACTTAAAGAACGCGCTAAAATTAGCGGTAAATTAGTGCTAAGTAGTTTTACAAAAGAAAAGCTAGCTAGTTATAAATAGTTTAACTTAAAACAGCTTCTTCATTTACAATTTTAATGCCGTCATCTATTAAATGACCAATTTTAGGTCGGTTTTGTTTAATAGTTTCTAGATGGTTTAAAATAGAAGTACATAATTCTTTTTCATTGCCTTTAAAAGCTAATTCGTATAACTCGACAGGTAAAAGCCAATCGTTAGGGAATTTATCCTGTAACTGTTCTAAAACTTTAGTTCTAGAAATGGTTTTATTAGTACCTTCTCTGTAATCTCTTACTTGTTTGTAAAGCGAAATAAGTTCAAGCTTCTCTGGCGATTTCTCCTCATGAATGGTATTACTACTAATTTTATGAGAAATCAGATCAAAACTATGTAAATCTGCAGGTCCAGAATATCCAGAAATAACCTCTTTTCCTACAGCCATATCATACTGTCCCCATTCTGGTTTAAATAAAACTGTATCGTTATGTTTTACGGTACAGTTTTTAAAGCTTATTAATATAATTTTTCCTTGAAGGTTTCTTGTTCCGGTAATAATTTCGCCAGTTACGGTAATATTACCCTCAAATTCAAGCGTTACAGTTTCACCTTCATAAATGTCATATGCACGCAAATCTCTTGGCGACATATCTTCAATAGCAAGATTAATACCTTTTAATTTCCCTATTGGAGATCCAAAACCTTCAGGATGCTCTAAAGTACTATGACCTACTAATTCTTTATCACGATTAGCCAATGCAGTTTTACCAGTGGTTTGTATGTAGTGCACTTTTCCGTTAGTTTCAATAACATTAGTAAATACTCCCGAAATTTGTAAACCTGTACTTAATTCTATGGTGCCTAGCGCGTTACTTTCTATTAATTTATTTACTGCGCTTGCGCCACCAGTACGTAATGCCATAGTATTTGCAAATTCTTCTAGAACTAAACTTAAGTGAGCAAAATCTGGAGTGACAAATAATTGTGGTTGTGGTTTTGTAATATCAAAATCCTGAAAAGTAGCTTCTATAGAGTACGGTAGTTTTTTTACTTTATCGGTCATGCACCAAGCACTTTCTCCGATAGAAGATAATAATCCAGCTCCGTAAATTTTAGGCTGTTCAAGTGTGCCAATTAAACCGTATTCTACAGTCCACCAATGTAAATTTCTTATTAAAGCCATTTCGCTTGGTTTACCCATATTTTGTTGTAAATCTTCAACTTTTTTTTCGGCTTTATCAATCTCGTCTTGTGGCGTATTTGGCGCTTCTTTTATTATAGAAAGATGTCTTACAGCATCATATAACTCGTAATCTTTTGCGCTACTAATCGCTTTGCAACCAATTTCACCAAAACGTCTTAAATATTCTGCATATTCTGGATTTGCAATAATAGGAGCATGTCCTGCGCCTTCATGAATAATATCTGGAGCAGGTGTATATTCTATGTGTTCTAATTGTCTAATATCACTAGCAATAACTAAAACATTATAAGCTTGAAACTCCATAAACGCATTAGGAGGAATAAATCCATCTACTGCAACTGCAGCCCAACCAATTTCTTTTAAAATACGATTCATACCGTACATGTTTGGTATAGCATCAATACTAATTCCTGTTTGTTTTAAACCGTCTAAATAAGAATGATGAGCAACTTGGCTTAAGTAATCTACATTTTTTCGCATAGCATAGCGCCAAACGGCTTGATCAATAGCACTGTAATCCTCATAGTTTTGAGGTTTTATAAATTGCGTTAAGTGCTTTGGTAAGCGCTCTAAGATAGGATTAGTTTCGATATTTTTTAAGCTCATTGTAATAGGGTTTGCTATTATGTAAAAATACTAAAATTTACACTAAAAATAGAATGCTGTAAAACAGTATATTAGTCAATAAAAATTTTTAATTTTGTCTTAAAATATTAGACAAATGCTAACTCCTTTAAAATTTCAACCTCTGTTTAAGTATAGAATTTGGGGCGGAAACAAATTAAAAACCGTTCTTAATAAAGATTACGATTCAGAATCTATTGGCGAGTCTTGGGAAATCTCTGATGTACCTAATGATGAAACAGTAGTTGCAGATGGATCATTAAAAGGTTACACTTTAAAACAACTAATGAAAGAGTTTAAAGGCGAATTTTTAGGAGAAAGCGTGTATAAACAGTTTGGTGAAGCTTTTCCGTTGCTAATTAAATTTATAGATGCAAAAACACCGTTATCTATTCAAGTTCATCCAAATAACGAGTATGCAAAAACACACCATAATTCTTTTGGGAAAAACGAAATGTGGTACATCATGCAAGCAGATCAAGACGCTAATATTATTGTAGGTTTTGAAAAAGAAATTGATAAAAAACAATTTAAACAGCATTTAGAAGATAAATCTGTTTTAGATGTAATGCATCATGAAAATGTAAAAAAAGGAGATGCATTTTATATTCCAACGGGACGCATACATGCTATTGGAGCAGGTGTAATGCTTGCAGAAATCCAGCAAACATCAGATGTAACTTATCGTGTTTATGATTATGATC
This sequence comes from Mesoflavibacter zeaxanthinifaciens DSM 18436, assembly GCF_000422365.1. Taxonomy (GTDB): domain Bacteria; phylum Bacteroidota; class Bacteroidia; order Flavobacteriales; family Flavobacteriaceae; genus Mesoflavibacter; species Mesoflavibacter zeaxanthinifaciens. The sequence goes on along the minus strand of NZ_AULQ01000008.1, from coordinate 136,260 downwards.
GTGTAGACAAAACAACAGGTAAAACAAGAGAGTTACATACAGAGCAAGCTACAGAAGTGCTTGATTTTAATGTAGAAAGTAGCTACAAGACTGATTATCAAAAAGAATTAAATACATCTAATAAATTAATTCATTCTCCATATTTTAAATCTAATTTTCTACCAATTAAAGGAGAATTAAAAAAAGATTACAGTAATGTAGATTCTTTTGTGATTTACATGTGTGTTTCTGGTCAAGCTGTAATTCAATATCAGCAAAAAGATTATACCATAAACACAGGAGAAACCATTCTTTTACCAGCATCTGTAAATGACGTTATGTTAAAGTCTGATGACGCTCAAATTTTGGAGGTTTATTTTTAAAGACTAAACAAACATCTTAGTATATTTGCAGCATGATATTAGCATCACAAATATTATTTATTAGTACAACCGAAGTGTTTTTCATACTCTTGGTGGTTGTTATGCTGTTCGGAGCTAAAAATATACCAGATATCGCTAAAGGGTTAGGGAAAGGTATGCGTACACTAAAAGACGCTACCAACGATATTAAACATGAGATTACTAAATCTGCAGAAAATAATGGTATAGATACAAGCATTACCAAAGAAGTAAACGAAGAGTTAAACAAAGTAAAAGACGATTTAGAGCAGTTTACAGGTTCAATAAAACGTAACAAATAAAACTTTTTAGGACATTATAATAAGTGTCGCTCCATACTTTTATATCCTTTTTATTTTAGAGGAAAGTAGAAGAGAAAGCTATTTTTAAATCTCAGCTTTTTTAGTGCAATAGTATATTATACTTCAATGGGATTAATCGCTAAAATATATATTAAATTTCACACCAAACTTCTATTTTTTTTAGAGAATTCATAATTTTATAAGTTAATATTTGTTAATTATTTATATATTTAACTGATTAACCGATAAACCAACAATTATGAAAACTTTTCCCTTAAAGCTAGCAATATTTTGTTTAGCAATTGTTTTTATGCAATCTTGTCAAGAAGAAGACGTGCATGAAGATCAATCTTTTTCAGAGCAACAAGTTAAAGATCCTTTAACAGTACAAGAAATTAATAGTAAAATAACCGAAAGTTTAGAGGCTACTGGTGATTTTGATTGGAGCCAAGTAGATGCACATACACTTTGGAGTGCAGTTACACACGGTAATAATATTTTAACAATAGGTTACGGTCAAGAAGGTGAGTTTTTTAGTGAAGTAAAATCTGAAAGACTAAAACAAAACCTAGAAAATATTCTTCAAATTGTAGAAGCTACTGAAGGATATAAACGAAGCGAAAAAACATTGGTAGAGCATGATATTATTAATGTTGTTGATGTTCAGGTTGAAAATTTTGAAACAATAAAACGCTTAAAATCAATCAATGGTGTTAGGTATTTCGAGCCTAATGGATATGACCAATATTATTCTACTAACACAAGTAATCAACGATCTTTGTCAGATTCTGGATGTTCTAAAAATGGAGAAACTATAAATTCTGCACATTATTCTACTGTAGCACCAAATAATGCGCAAGTGTCTTGGCATTTCTATCAACATAATATTCCGCAAGCATGGAACTATTCAACAGGATCAGGTATTACTGTAGGATTAATAGATACAGGTGTATCTCAATCTCAAACATTATTAAATAGTTCTGGATTTAACGACGGATATTCAAACGGTCGTTTTGTTCAAAAGTACGGGACATTTATAGATTCTTCTTGGTGGTGGAGCAGCAATTATGATGGTCCACATGATAAATGTGGTCATGGTACGCAAATGGGATCAACCATTGCTGCACCGCGTAACGATAACGGAATGCCAGTTGGTGTTGCTTATAATGCAAACCTTGTGGCTTACAGAGCTACGGAAGATGTAGTTTTAAATGATTATCACGAGCGTAAAGGTGTAAGTGATGCATTAACTCAATTAGGAAACAGAAGTGATGTTAAAATAATCTCGATGTCAATAGGTTATCCGTGGTCAATTGGTAACATAAAAGATGCAGTTAAATACGCATACAGTAAAGGAAAATTAATTTTTGCTGCTGGAGGAACATCTACAAACTTCACTAACTGGTATGGTGTTATTTTTCCAGCAACTATGAGCGAAACTGTTGCAGTAACTGGTATTACAGATGGTGCTTATTATGAAACTTGCGATGTGTGTCACGAAGGTGATAAAATAGATTTTACTATCGTAATGGAAGGTGATAATAATACTAGTAAACATCCGCCAGTTTTAGGGTTTTATAACGGACAAAGACAATATACAGGCGGATCTTCTGTCGCTACAGCAACAACTGCTGGTATTGCTGCATTAGTTTGGTCTAAATATCCAAGTTGGAGTAGAAGCCAAGTCTTAAATAAGTTAAAGCAATCTGCACATTTATATCCTAATAAACATTCTAGTTTTGGTTACGGAACAATAGATGCTTTGCAAGCTGTACAATAATTAAAATGAAATAAGTCACAAAAAAACCTCTTCAAGTTGAAGAGGTTTTTTTGCTTTTAAAGAGAGTAATTACTCTTAGTTTTAATTGAATTGTTTAGGATTTCTTATATAGCAAGCAAAAATGGTTGAAATCACAATTAATGCTGCAACCTCAAAAGGTTTATCCTTATAGATATGTATAAATACTATAAGAGTCATGTAAAGAGATAGTAAAAAAGTTCCTATAAACATCGTCTTGTTATAAAAAAATAATATCACTGAAACAAGTAAGAAAATCCCAGTAGAAATCATAACACTTGAATTAGAAATCACCTTTTCGTTCTGATTTGAATCAATAATTTTATCTACAGCATTTAATATATAAAAAATAGAGATTGCTACTGTTGGTAACCATTTCAAAATTAATATTATGATATCTCTTAACTTCATAAAACCTATTTTTTTCTACTAATAGTCAGTCCATCACGTATTGGTAGCAATACAGTTTCTATGCGATGGTCGTCTTTTAAAAGTTTATTAAACTCTAAAACAGCTTTTGTAGATGTATCTTTTTCGTTTAAAGGTTCAACTACTTTACCGTGCCATAAGACGTTATCAGATAGAATAATCCCGCCAGGATTTAGCTTTTCAATAATTAAATGAAAGTAATTAACGTAATTAGGTTTATCTGCATCAATAAATACTAAATCAAATGTCATATCTAAAGCAGGAATAATATCTAAAGCACTTCCTGTATGCTGAATGATTTGATCTCCATAAGCTGATTTATCAAAATATTTACGCTGAAAATCATGCAATTCTTCATTAATATCTATAGTATGTATTTGACCATTTTTATCTAAACCTTCAGCTAAACAAAGTGTTGCATAACCTGTAAAAGTACCTAATTCTAAAATAGTTTTAGGACGCACTAATTTAGAAATCATGCTTAACACACGACCTTGATACGATCCAGAAAGCATAATAGGTTGTAAAATTTTTTGGTAGGTTTCTCTGGTTAGTTGTTGTAGTAATTCAGGCTCTTCTTCAGAATGTGCAACAACATAATCGTCTAATTTTTCTGGTAAAAAGTGCATTATCCTAAAATTCGCTTATATAATTTATCCTTTTCAGCTTGATCATTTCCGCAAAGCCAACGTATTACATTGTCTTCCCAAATTGCATCACGTTCGGTTTCATTAATAATATCTCTTTCTATAGCTAGATCTAATATTTTACCCGGATAAGAACTTTGTTTTACGCTTTCCATTTCACCTAAAGGATATGGATCATCTAATCCCATTAAGACTTGTTTAGACGTTTGATTTTTAATCAATAATTGAAGTCCGCCAGTATCGTGTACCAATGTATCAAAGAAAATATTTGGATGCGCTACAGCTTTTCTTGGGTGATGTTTACCTTCAAATAAATCTGGTCTACCATCAAATCCTTGTATGCGTCGTCCTAAATTAATCTGTGCCAATTGTCCGCCATGCGCAAAACAAGTTCGCATGTTTGGATACTTATCTTGATAGCCATTTAAGGTTAAAAAGTGATACGCATCTGCACATTGCGCTAACATCCAAATGAGATGAAATCGCCACGATGTGTTTTCTAATTTGATAAATTTTTCACCATCATAGGGATGAATTTCAACAGCTAAATTATACTTATTGGCCAATTCAAAAATAGGCTCGTTTTCCTCATCAAAAATACAACGCCAAGTCCCAATCGTATCCATGTAATGCGTTGGTAGACACAATAAACGCATACCTAATTCTTCCACACAGCGTTCAATTTCCCAACAAGCACCACGTACAAATCCTGGATGTACTACAAACCCTGTAGTAAATTTGCTTGGGTTTTCATGCTGAATTTTTGCGTTAAAATCATTTTGAAAACGTAAGGCTTGCTTCATTTCTTCAACACGCAAACCATTACCATATAACTGAGATAAGTTTAGCACAACTGCATGGTCTATTTTGTTGCGCTCCATCCATTCTAATTTTTCATTTAAGAAAAAACTTGAGTCAGTAATGGGTCTATTCCAATCTTTTTGAAGCATGTATTTACGGTCTTTATCTACCCAAAAAATACCTTTATCTTTCATAAATTGTGGAATTTCTTCCGGATAAGGCAGTAAATGTGAATGACCGTTAATTCTTAGTTTGCGTTTGCTCATTTGTTTAAGGGATTACCAAATTTTAAATTTTAGTAACTGTTTTTCTGTTGGTTAGATGTAATTGGGTTTATTTTTTAAAAGCACCTTTTTTAACCATATCGTTATAACGGTCAAAAATAGCAGGCATATCAGTTTCTATATTATCAAGCATAAATTCTTCTTCATAAATCAAACTTGTATCCTCATCCGAGTACCATTGTAATTTATCCATAACACCTTCTGGTCTTGGATATTCGATCACCAAACCAACAGTGTTTGCACTACGTTGAGGTGAATGTGGTACTTTTGGCGGTAATACAAAAATTTCACCTTCTCTAATATGAATATCTTTTGGTTTACCATCTTCAATCACTTTTAAGACCATGTCGCCTTCAATTTGATGGAAAAATTCAGGTGTTTCATTATAGTGATAATCTTGTCTATCGTTTGGTCCACCAACAACCATAACAATAACATCGGCATCTTTCCAAACCACTTTGTTACCAACAGGTGGTTTTAATAAATGACGATTTTCTTCAATCCATGCTTTAAAATTAATAGGCGGAAATAATTTGCTCATTGTATACTTTTTTTGGCGTTACCCTATCGGGTCAGGCTTTACGCTATATCTTTTTTACTTGTTTTCGATACATTTTGCTCATGCTTCGCAAAACACTCAAACTGACGTAAAAAAGGATGTCGCTTCAATCCTTAACGCAGATTCATCAATTCAATAAAATTAAGAATAATATTTTTGAAATATCAGGCTTATAAACTTTTTGTTCTACCACCATCAACCGGAAGGTTAATTCCGTTAATGTAACTCGCTTTATCACTTGCTAAAAAAGTAATTGCAGCAGCTAATTCTTCTGGTTTTGCAAAACGTTTTGCTGGCACAGCACTTTTCATAGCGTTAGCAGATTCTTCTTCTGTTTTACCTGTTTTAGCACTTTTGTTTTTAATGATTTCGGTTAAACGTTCTGTGCCAGTTGCGCCAGGTAATACGTTGTTTACGGTGATCCCAAATTGTCCAAGCTCGTTAGCTAATGTTTTGCTCCAGTTGGCTACAGCACCACGAATGGTGTTACTTACACCAAGTCCATCTAAAGGTTGTTTTACAGATGTAGAAATGACATTGATAATTCGTCCATATTCTTCATCTTTCATAAACGGAACAACAGCTTGAGCCAATACATGATTGCACTTTAAATGCTGCGTAAAAGCGCTTTCAAATTCTTCAATTTTTGCATTAAAAACTGGTCCGCCAGCTGGTCCGCCAGAATTGTTTACCAAGACATGAAATCCGTGTTTGTTTTTAATATAGCTTTCAACTTTCTCTTTCAATTCCATCGGATTAGAAAAATCGGCTACGATATAATCGTGGTTTCTATGTTTTGGTAGTTCAGCTAAAACAGCTTTTAGCTTGTCTTCGTTTCTTGCTATTAGTGTGATATTTGCACCTTCTTCAGCTAAAGCTAAAGCAGTTGCTTTACCAATACCTGCTGTGCTACCACAAACTAGTGCGTATTTGTTGTTTAGTTTTAAGTCCATAATAACTTCCTGCGTATACAGGAATCTTTTAGTTTATATTGTTAAATGAGATTCCTGCTTTCGCAGGAATGACATTAATACTTTATACATACATTCTTGGCTTCAGTAAAAAAGCGTAAAGCTTCAAATCCACCTTCGCGACCAACTCCGCTTTCTTTTACACCACCAAAAGGTGTGCGTAAATCGCGCATCATCCACGTGTTTACCCAAACGATACCTGCTTGTAGTTGGTTGCTCATTCGCATCGTTCGTTTTAGGTTATTCGTCCAAAGTGTTGCTGATAATCCGTATTTTACTTTGTTTGCCATTTCTAACACGTTGTCTTCAGTTTTAAATGGCATAATGGTGACTACTGGTCCAAAAATTTCTTCTTGATTCACACGACAATCGTCTGTTTTAACCTCAATAACTGTTGGTTGTAAATAGTAACCGTTTTCGAAGCCATCAACAGTAACTTCTTCTCCGCCACATAAAATAGTTGCGCCTTCTTCTTTAGCTATTTCGATGTAGCTTTTCACTTTTTCAAGATGCAGTTTTGAAACCAAAGCACCAATATTAGTATCTTTTTCAGAAGGATGACCAACTTTCAAGTTTTTTACTTTTTCTACAAAGTCTACTTTGAATTTCTCATAAATAGTTTTCTCTACAAAAATTCGGCTTCCGCATAAACAAATCTGACCTTGATTGGCAAATGACGAACGTACTGTTGTGTTCAGCATATCGTCGTAATCGCAATCGGCAAAGATGATATTTGGGTTTTTTCCGCCTAATTCTAAAGACAATTTTTTAAACATTGGTGCAGCGACTTTGGCAATATGTGCGCCAGTTGCTGTTCCACCAGTAAAACTAATAGCTTTGATATTTGGATGTTCTACTATAGCTTGACCAGTTGTTGTGCCTAAACCATGAACAATATTTAAAACGCCTTTAGGTAAACCAGCTTCGTTACAAATTTCTCCTAACAAATAAGCCGTCATTGGTGTGACTTCGCTTGGTTTGGCAACCACACAATTACCTGCGGCGATTGCTGGTGCGATTTTCCAAGTAAAGAGATATAGTGGTAAATTCCATGGACTTATGCAGCCAACAACACCAATAGGTTGGCGAAGTGTATAATTTACCGCATTTTGTCCCACACTTTCGTGACTTTCGCTTGCAAATTGAGTAATGGCATTTCCGAAAAACCTGAAATTACTAGCTGCTCTTGGTATATCTACCATTTTAGCGAGACTTACTGGTTTTCCGTTGTCCTTACTTTCGGCTTCTGCAAAACGGTCTAAATTAGCTTCTAATAATTCTGAAATCTTAATTAGAATTCTGCTACGTTCTTCTAAAGTAGTTTGGCTCCAACTAGGAAAAGCAGATTTAGCAGCTTTGTAAGCTTGCTCTACATCTTCTTTTGATGAGTTCGGAATTTGTCCATAAACTTCACCGTTTGAAGGATTGTAGTTGTCAATCCAACTGTTAGATGATGGGTTTTCAAATTGACCGTTAATGTAATTTTTTATGTTCATTATTCTGATTAGTCATTTCGAACGAATGTGAGAAATCACATGATGAGATATCTCGACTGCGTTCGACATGACAGTTTTATTGTTTTTTATACGCCATCACCTTAATCTCAACCAATAAGTCAGGATGTGGTAATTGGTGTACAGCAACAGTTGTTCTGGTTGGTCCAGTTTCTTTTTCAAAAAACTCGGCGTAGGCTTTGTTGTAACCTGCAAAATCGTTCATGTTTACTAAAAAGGTAGTTACATCAACTACATCCTTAAGGCTGGCACCAACGGTTTGTAAATTTTTATCGATGTTTTTTAAAACTTCTCTGGTTTGAACTTCGATATCTAATTTTTTGGTGTTCATTTCGTCAATAAGTTCTACACCAGCAATTGTATTGTCTGCGCGTCTTGAACTGGTTCCTGAAACGAAAATGAAATCGCCTACCACTTTTACGTGTGGATATGCGCCTCTTGGTGTTACTTTAGTTCCTTCGTTTGTGTTCATATTGGTTGTCATTCTGAACTTGATTCAGAATCTTTTTTTTGATTATTTTATCTTCCTGAGACTTCTCGACTGCGCTCGAAGAGACAAAATGTTTTAGTGATGCATTGTTTTTGCAACGTTGTCATCACCTATAATATCGTTAGTTTTTTCTTGTACTTTTTGTAAAGCCTTTTCTAATTGCTCATAAGTCATATCTGCTGTTATCGATATTTCGTTATCTGCAATCATGTTTAAAATAGCTTTGTCTTGCGCACGACCTTTAGTCATAGCTTCATGATAGCCAATATTTTCATTGAATGTTACCATCGAATATTTTGAAAAATATTGCTCTGGGAAATGCTTTTCTAATTGCATTTCTAGCTGGCGTTTTTTCTTGAAAATTGGATTAGCAACATGATCTCGCATTTCGTAATAATTCTCTTCTGCTAATTCGCCAATAGCATCTGCATCTGCTTTTCTAACCGATTGATAGGTTTTAAAAATGGTTTCCCAATCGCCTTCATGTTTATCGATAATGCTATTTAAAACCGCAACATCTTCAAAAGATGCATTCATCCCTTGACCGTAAAACGGAACAACAGCATGTGCGGCATCACCTAAAATTAAAGTTTTGCCTTGATAATGCCAAGGTGAACATTTTATAGTGCCTAACGCGCCTGTTGGATTGTTTGCAAATTCTTCAGCAATATTTGGAATTAGCGCTAAAGCATCAGGAAATTGTTCTTGGAAAAAGGCTTTTATGTTATCTTCTGTATCTAAGTCTTTGAAATTATACTCGCCTTCTTCATGGCTTAAAAACAGAGTTACCGTAAAACTTCCGTCTAAATTAGGTAAAGCGATAAGCATATATTCGCCTCTTGGCCAAATGTGCAAATAATCTTTACTGATTTGATGACTTCCGTCTTTGGTTGCAGGAATTTCTAATTCTTTATAACCATGCGTTAAGAAGTTTTGAGAAAAACTAAACAAGAATTTACGCTGCAAAAAGTAGCTTTTTCTTAATTCTGAACCTGCGCCATCAGTACCAAAAATAACGTCTGCAGTGACGTTAAACGCTTCATTTGTATTTCGGTTTACAAAATGAACAGTATTGGTATCTAAATCTACGGTTTCACATTCGGTATTAAAATGAATGGTTAGATTGTCGTATGTATCGGCTTCAGTTAATAACATTCCGTTTAAATCGCCTCTTGAAATTGAGTTGATGTATTCGTTATCACGGCCAGAATAGTTAGAAGCAAAGGTATTACCTTCGGTATCATGCATGAGTCTGCCTTTCATTGGGATACAAATATCACGCGCTTTATCTTCAACATTAGCTAAACGTAAGGCTTTGAATCCGCGATCTGATAAGGCAAGGTTGATAGAACGACCTGCAGAAATGTCTGTTGTACGAAGATCTGGTCTACTTTCATAAACATTAACGTTGTAACCTCTTTGCGCTAAACGAAGCGCTAAAAGTGAACCGCATAAACCTGCGCCAATGATTAATATGTTTTCTTTTTGTTTCATTATGTTAGTGGTCTGGTCGAGCGCAGTCGAGACCTTTTTTGACCTCTCGACTACGCTCGAGGTGACTATTTAATTTAAAATTTCTTTCAACTTTTCAACCATTCTAAATACATCTTCAAAACTGTTGTAAAGTGGTACTGGTGCGCAACGGATTACATCAGGTTCGCGCCAGTCTGTAATAATATTGGCTTTGGTTAATTTGTGATGTAAACTTTTATCTGCATCTTTAACTTGAATCGATAATTGGCAACCACGTTGTTTTGGATCTGTTGGTGTGATTATTTTTATTTTATCGTTGTTTAATTCATTAATTAAAAATTCAAAATAACCAGTTAGTTGTTCTGATTTTTTACGTAACGCTTCCATACCAACCTCATTAAACATATCTAAAGATGCTTTTATGGCAGCCATAGATAAAATTGGTGGGTTACTAAGTTGCCAACCTTCGGCGCCAGGTGTAACATCTAACGGTTGACGCATATTAAAACGCGTGTCTTTATTGTGACTCCACCAACCTGCAAAACGCTTTAAATCTTTATTGTGTGCGTGTTTTTCGTGAACGAAAAGTCCGCCTAAACTACCTGGTCCAGAGTTTAAATATTTGTAAGTACACCAAGCTGCAAAATCTACGCCTGAGTTATGTAATTCTGGTTGAATGTTTCCTACACCATGTGCTAAATCGATACCAACCATACAGTTTTTGGCGTGACCAAGCTCTGCGATACGCTTTATATCTAAATATTGACCTGTGTAATAATTAACGCCACCAATTAGAAGTAAAGCGATTTCATCACCTTGTTGATCTAGGATTGTTTCTAAATCTTCAATATTTAATAATTCTTCGCCTTCTCGAGGTTTCCACTCAATTAAACCTTCATTTGCATCAAAACCATGAAAATCTAATTGTGTTTGTACTGCATATCGATCTGATGGAAATGCATCACTTTCTATAACAATTTTGTATTTGGTTTTGGTTGGTTGGTAAAAACTAACCATTAGCAAGTGTAGGTTTGTGGTTAGCGTGTTCATCACTACAACTTCAATAGGCTTTGCGCCTACGATTTTTGCCATACTTTCAGTCAAGAATTCGTGATATGGCATCCATGGGTTTTTAGCTTCAAAATGACCTTCTACACCAAGGTTTGCCCAATCGTTTAATTCTTGTTGAATGTAATTTTGTGTACTTTTTGGTTGTAATCCTAGCGAGTTTCCTGTAAAGTATAACCAGTCGTTTCCTTCTTTGTCTTTTGGAATATGAAATTGATTGCGGTAATACGCTAATGTGTCGTTTTGGTCTTGTGTTTTTGCGTAATCAAGACCGGTTTTATAGTTGGTCAATTGTATATTTTTTTGCGTTGCTAACAAAAATAACATAAATTTATTAAGTACTTAAAGATTACTAGCGTTGTAATTGTTATAATTACATTAGTAGTTTAATTTTTTTGATTGATTTTTTATGAAACTAACTTTAACGTAAATGGTAAGAGATTTTCTACGTAAATATCAAAGATGGTATATCTCTTATCTAGATATGCAAAATCATAAAAATGAAACAGATCGTCTATCTTATTACAGGGATAAACTTTTTATTTCAATAATAACTTTAACCGTTTTGCTAGGCTCTGTAGCTTATGTGCCAAGTATTACAGCAGCAATAGTTTTAGATAAATTGTTTATTTTATACATAGATACGTTAGCTATAATTTTATTGTTTTTTGCTTTTTTCTATAAGCCACTTAGTTTAAAACATAGAAAACAAATTTTTACTGTTAACTTTTTTGTGCTTTCACTTTGTCTGGTTTTGGATTTAGGATTAGGAGGAAATGGACCAATTTTACTTTATATGGTTAGCATACTTGTAACACTTTATAGTGGTACAAAAGCAGGTGTTTATACGGTTTTACTTACAGCATTATTTTATTTTTTAGTATTAGTTATAAAGTATTTTAAAATTATTGAAATTAATTTTTATGTAGAAGGTCCGTTTGAAGGGTTAATGACTGTGTTTATTAATAATATATTATTCTCTTTACTTACTGTGTTTTGTGTGGCATTTTTAATTAAACAGCTAAATAAAGCATTACTTAAAGAAGCAGAGCTTCAGGATAGATTGATAGAAGAAAATAAATTAACAATTAAAGCTAAAGAAGAAGCAGAGCAATCGGATAGGTTAAAAACAGCATTTTTGGGTAACATGAGTCATGAAATTAATACACCTATGTACAGTGTTTTAGGTAGTGCAGCGTTATTAAAATCGAGTTTAAATATTGATGAAAAAAATAAAGAATACTTCAATATCATAGAAACTAATAGTAATAAAATACTGAAAGTATTTAATGATGTTGTAGAAGTATCTAAAATAGAGTCTGGTTTATATACTATTGATACAGAGTCTATAAATATAGAAAGTCTTTTAGAAAACGTAAAAACAGATCTTTCCCCTTTAGCTAAAGCGCATAAAGTTAAACTAATGATTACTGTAGAAATAAAGCAAGGGTATAGGCTATTGAGTGACCAAGAAAAGCTTTATGAAGCACTTAAACACTTAGTGAAAAATGCTATTACATTTACTAAACCTTATGGAGTAGTAAATGTAATTTGTAATATTTTAAACAATAAAAAAGTAGAGTTTAAAATTCAAGATACGGGTATTGGTATAGCCGACAAAGATCTAGATAAAGTAAGATTGCCTTTTTATAAAGTAGATTTAGATAATGAGTCTGCTTTACATGGTACAGGACTTGGGTTAACCATTGCTAATGCTTATATAAATATCTTAGGAGGAAAAATAAAAATAGAAAGTGCCTTAGGACATGGTACCCAGATCTACTTTACACTAGAAGACTACAAAAAAGCGCCTTGATATAATCAAAGCGCAAATATATATAGACGCCATATGGCGGAAAATGTAAGCTATACGTTTTAAGTTTTAAACCCACGTGAAACTTACATTATATAAGACAAAATTAAGATTAAAAAACCGAAAGGTTTATTCTGTGGTAACTTTTATATCAGTAAAGTTTAAATTCCAATTAACATCTGCTTGTTTATGTTCTAAAGCAATTTTAATACCATTAAAATCTTTGTGGTTTTCAAAAGTTGTAATTAATGAAGCCTCTTTTTTATTTCCTTCTCTATAAACCCATTCGGTAATAAGGTAATTATCATTAAAATAAAAATCATAAGCGTCACCAGGTGTATATCCTCCATTATTAGGATAGGTAATAGTTATTTTATTAGTTTCTAATTTACTTATTGGTGCTTTAGCTTTTACAACTTTTGATATTGTAGCACTTTTATCCCACATTAATTGGAATGGAGTTAACAACCAGAATTTATCATTAATAAAGCCTTGATCTGCTTTTATAGATGTACTATCAATAGATTTTCGGTTGTAGGTAATTGTATCTTTAGCAGTAATTAAAGTTACATCATTACTTTTAGGTTTCCATATCCAAGAGCGTTGGTAATGAGAACTATCTCTATCTACATTAAAAGTAAATGCTATTTCTTTAATGTTTTTAAACTGCTTAAACCCATAGTTGTTAGCAATTATCTCGGCAGTAGTAGTTGGTTTTGATTCTTCTTTTTGGACTTGTTTAGTTTCATTTTTACAACTAAAAAGTAAAATTGAAAGTATAGAAATTGTATAAAGTAATCTCATAAGTTTTTTTGCAAAAATACGTAATAGAAATTCGGAATCAATTTTTTAGTTTAATTTTAGATGAAATTTATCATCATTAATTTACAAAAATGAAAGACCTTAACGACGCCTTTAACACAAACAAAGCCACTTGGAATGAAAAAGTAAAAGCGCACGCCAATAGTGACTTTTACAAATTAGAAGCATTTATAAATGGCGAAAACTCTCTTAATACATACGAGTTAAAAGCTATACCAGATGTAAAAGGTAAGTCGTTATTGCATTTGCAATGTCATTTTGGTCAAGACACCTTAAGTTGGAGTAGGTTAGGCGCAAAGTGTACAGGAATAGATTTAAGTGACGAAGGTGTAAAACTTGCGCAACAATTAAACAATCAACTAAAATTAGATGCCAACTTTATATGTTGTAATATTTTGGATACATCACAACATGTAAAAGAGCAGTTTGATATTGTTTTTACTAGTTATGGTGTAATAGGTTGGTTACCTGATTTAAAACCTTGGGGAAAAATGATTGCAGAGCGTTTAAAAGACGGAGGTACATTTTATATGGTCGAGTTTCATCCAATAGTTTGGATGTTTGATTATTTAGACGGACAACCAAAAATGAAATATGGTTACATGCAAGATGAAGCTATTTATGAAGAATACGAAGGGACTTACGCAGATACTGATTCTAAAATGATAAGTAAAGAATATGGTTGGAACCATGGTTTAAGCGAAGTCATTAACGCATTAACCGAAGCTGGTCTACGTATTGATTATTTAAACGAGTATGATGAAAGTCCTTATAACGTACTTCCAAATTTAGAAAAAACTAAATCTGAAATGTACGTTACTAAAGATAAATTGTATCCTTTAATTTTTGAGATAAAGGCTAAGAAAGTTTAGTGTTTTTCCTTTAAAACTTCAGGCATTTTAGCTTGAAACTTTTTTAAACGAGGTATAGAAACGTTTTGTATATATAGGTTTTCAGGATGTAGCTTCTCATAGTTTTGGTGATAATCTTCTGCTTTCCAAAATTTTTGAAACGGATAGACTTCAGCAGCAATTGTAGCATTTAATTGTTTAGCTAAAGCAGCTTTTTTCTCTTCTATAATTTTCTTTTGTGCATCATTTTGATAAAAAATAATAGAACGGTATTGAGATCCACGATCTGGTCCTTGTCCATTAACTTGTGTTGGATTTTGTGATGCAAAATATACATCTACTAAGGTTGAAAAACTAACAACTTTAGGGTCGTAAATTACCTCTACAGCTTCGGCATGACCCGTTAATCCAGTGTTACTTTTCTCGTAAGTTGGGTTTTGTGTATATCCGCCAGAATAACCACTTATAGCTTCATCTACACCTTTAACACTTTCGTAAACAGCTTCTACACACCAAAAACAGCCACTAGCAAAATATGCTTTAGCTAATCCGTTTTTTAAAGGTACTTCAATAGGTTTAGCGTTTTTTACTGCTTCTTGTTTTGGGTTTGTTTGTGCTTGATTATTACAGCTAAAAAGTAGCGTAAGTAATAGGATAGGTAGTAATCGTTTCATAATAAGTTTCTTTTTCATCTTTAGACGTAAAAGTAACTAAAGCCTTAATTTGTTTTTTATAAAATTGTCTTAAAAAAAAGAGTCTTCAATTTATTGAAGACTCTGATAAAATATTTGTTTTGTTATATAGCTTAAGATGATAACTTAGCAAATAACTTGTTCATTTTTTCTTGCTCTTCGTCTGCTAAAGCTGAATCTACTAAGATACGTCCACTGTGCTCGTCTGTAATAATTTTTTTACGTGATGCAATTTCCATTTGTACTTGTGGCGGAATTGTAAAGTAAGATCCTCCAGATGCACCTCTTTCAATCGGTACAACAGCTAAACCGTTTTTTACGTTTGCTCTTATTCTCTCGTAGGCTTTTACTAAACGATCTTCTATTTTATTTTTAGACTCTTCAGACTTTTCAATTAAAGCTTTTTCTTCTTTTTCAGTTTCTTTTAAAATAGCGTCTAATTCACCTTTTTTGTGTTTAAGGTGTGTTTCACGATCTTTAGTATGCTCTTTAGTTTTAGCAATTACTTCTTTCTTTTGCTCGATTTGAGCTTTAAATTCTCTAATGTGCTTTTCAGCTAATTGAATTTCTAATTCTTGATATTCAATTTCTTTACTTAAAGAGTTAAATTCTCTGTTATTTCTAACATTTTTTTGTTGTTCTGTGTACTTTTTAATTAAAGCTTTAGATTCTTCAATTAAATTTTTTCTATCAGAAATTTCAGTATCAATATTATTAAGACTTTCTTCTAATTTTTCTAGTCTTGTTTTTAATCCCGCAACTTCATCTTCTAAATCGCTAACCTCTAAAGGTAGTTCTCCACGAACGTTTCTTATCTCGTCTATTCTAGAGTCGATTAATTGTAGATCGTATAATGCTCTTAAACGTTCTTCTACTGTTGCTTCTTTCTTCTTTGCCATATTTTAAAAATACTTAACAGGATTGGTATTTGTGTTTGATAAAACGAATGCAAAATTAGGAATTTTTTTTGTAAGTATTGCTACTAAACCGTTTTTTGTGTACTGTTCGCTCTCGTAATGTCCAATATCTGCTAAAAGGATGTTGTTTTCTGCTTGAAAAAAGTCGTGATATTTAAGGTCTGCAGTGACATAAGCGTCTGCGCCTGATGCTTTTGCAGCACCAATAGCAAAGCTACCAGAACCACCTAAAACCGCTACTTTTTTGATTGGTTTTTCTAAAAATTGAGTGTGTCTAATGTTTGAAACCTTCATTTTTTGCTTAAGATGATTTAAAAAATCAACTTCTGTCATAGCGGTTTCAAATTCAGCAATCATTCCCATTCCTATATTTTGATTTGTGTTTTCTAAAGTAGTTACCTCGTAAGCAACTTCTTCATAAGAATGTGATTTAAATAATGTTTCTAAAACTTTGTTTTCTAAGTGTTTAGGAAATGTAATGCCAATTTTTGTTTCGTTTTCGTAATGTGTTTCACCAATATTACCAATAGTAGGATTTGCGTCTTCGTTAGGATTGAATGTGCCAATACCTTCTACGTTAAAACTACAATGGTTATAATTACCGATGCTTCCTGCTCCTGCGCTAAATAGTGCATTACGAAGTTGTTCTACTTCTGCTTTAGGAACAAATGTTGTTAGTTTTTTTATGGTTTGTTTTTGCGGAATTAAAATGCGTTGATTAACCAAGCCTAATCGGTCACAAAGCATAGCGTTTACACCTTTTTTGTAATTGTCTAAAGCGGTATGGATGGCATAAATAGCAATATCGTTTTTTATGGCTTTTAACACAGTGCGCTCTACATAATTTTTGCCTGTTAAGCTTTTTAAACCTTTAAAAATAATAGGATGAAAACTGATTATTAAGTTGCAATTTTTTGCAATAGCTTCTTCTACAACATCTTCAGTTGTGTCTAATGTGATTAAAGCCGAAGTTACTTCGGTATTTTTATTGCCAACCAAAAGACCAACATTGTCAAAATCTTCTGCATAGTGTAATGGTGCATCTTCTTCTAAAGCGTTAATAATGTCTTTTATTAGCATACTTTTTTAGGTTTAATAATTTAAAACAAATATAAAATATTTACTTTCGTTACTGTAATCTGTTAAAATAAAACAGAAATTTTATCTTAAAATGAAGTTTATAAGAATCATACTTTTTCCTTTTGTGCCAATTTATTTTTTAGTGACTTGGTTTAGAAATTTAGCTTACGATAAAGGTTGGTTTAAGTCCACGAGCTATGATTTTCCTATAATCTGTGTTGGTAATTTAAGTGCAGGAGGTACAGGAAAAACACCAATGGTTGAATACTTAATTAGGTTACTAAAAGAAGAAACAAATTTAGCTACTTTAAGTAGAGGTTACGGAAGAAAAACAAAAGGATTTTTATTAGCAGAAGATAATATTACAGCTACGGAATTAGGTGATGAGCCATTTCAATTTTATCATAAATTTAAAGATGAAATTACAGTTGCAGTTGATGAAGATAGGCAACATGGCATATCAACATTAAGAGCTTTAAAAACAAAACCAGAAGTTGTTATTTTGGATGATGCGTTTCAGCATAGAAAAGTAAAAGCAGGTTATAATGTTTTACTAACAACGTATAATAATCTTTATGTAGATGACTTTGTTTTACCAACAGGAAATCTACGCGAACCAAAAAAAGGGGCAAAAAGAGCTAATATAATTGTGGTGACTAAATGTCCTGAATTTTTGAGTCAAAATGATAAAGAAGCTATTGTTTTAAAGTTGAAACCAAAGGTATATCAACATGTGTTTTTTAGTCATATTGGTTATGGTAATTCTGTTTTAAATGAAACAGAAAAGTTTAGTGTAAACAAACTTGAATCTTTTACTTTAGTAACTGGTATTGCAAATGCAAAGCCTTTAGTGAATTATCTAAAATCTCAATACTTAGATTTTAATCATATCGAGTTTAAAGATCATCATAATTTTACTGAAAACGATATTAAAAAGCTTTCAGAATTAGATAAGATTGTGACTACAGAAAAAGATTATATGCGTCTTAAAAATGAAGCTGTTTTAAAAGGTAAATTATACTTTTTACCAATTAAAACAGTTATTGATAATTCAGAACAATTTGATGCTTTAGTTAAAGCGTTTACTCTTGGCTAATTTGAGAACCATCAGACATTAAAGCATTGTAAAGTTTACGCTCAAAATCTTCTTGTTTAAAAGGTTTAGGTATGATGTCTGTAAAACCAGCTTCTTCAAATTCTTGCATTTTATCTTCAATAGTAACTGCTGTTAATGCAAAAATGGTTAATTCTCTATCAAATGCTCTAATCATTCTTGTGGCTTCAATACCGCTTATTCCAGGCATGTGTATATCCATTAAAACAACATCGTAACTGCCTGTTTTAACTTTGTCTACAGCTTCTTCACCATTATCTACAACGTCACAGTATAAATTCATTTTATTTAGAATTTTACGTGTAATCATTTGGTTAATTTTGTTGTCTTCTACAACTAAAATCTTAATGTTACTTAATTCTATTTCGTCTACATCTTTAAAGTAAGTCGTTTTTTCTACTTTAACTTCTTCGTGACTTCTTTTTAAAGGTAATTCAAAATAAAAAGTGGTTCCTTTTCCAAGTTCGCTTTTTAAATAAATCTTTCCTTTTAAAATGTCTATTAATCCTTTTACGATAGAAAGTCCTAGACCAGTACCGCCATATTTACGGTTTATTTGAATAGAGCCTTGAGAGAAACTTTCAAATAAATTTTGTTGCTTCTCTTCACTTATACCAATACCATTATCTTCAATTTCAAATCTAACTTCAAGATTATCTCCAGATACTTTTTGCTGAATAATTCTAATCCAAATATCGCCGTCTTTAGTAAATTTTATAGAGTTACCAATTAGATTAATTAAAATTTGAGATATTTTTAATTGATCGGCATTAAAGTTTTCTGGTAGATTACGGTCGTATTCAAAATGAATGTTAATATTATTATCTAACGCAGAATTGTTTAATGCAGAAATAACGTTCTCTACTTTCTTTTTTAGGTTGAAAACTTCAGGTTCTACATCTACTTTATTAGCTTCAATTTTGTTAATTTGAAGGATGTCATTAATAAAAGTTAGTAGATAATCTCCTGAAAATTTTAAAGATTTTAAATGCTGTATTTGTTCAGGTTTTGGGTCTTCTTCTAATAGCATATTTGTAAGTCCTGTAACGGCATACAATGGTGTTCTTAGCTCATGTGTTACTGTAGATAAGAAGTTTGCTTTAGTTTTTGTTGCAAGCTCTGCTTTTTCCATAGCAACGGTAAGCTCTGCATTTTTTTTATGTAAAATGTTGTTAGATTTTAATCTAATATTATTGTTTTTGTAAAGCGATAATGTTAATAGAGAAAGAATAGTAATTAAAGCAATACTTAATATGGTAGTTAATTTTTCTAACCATGAAGAGTTTGCCTCTTTTTGTAAATCTGCTTCTCTTTCTTTTTGATACTCTATTGGGTTTTCATATAAAAAATCTAGTTTTTTATCTTCTGCTAAATAAGAGCGTTTTACTTGAAGCAAAGAGTCATTTAATTTAAGGTGCTTTTTTAGTAGAGAATTAGATATTTTATAGTCGCCAGCTGCTTCTTTAATGTCGCTTTTTATTTTATAACCAGTGCTTATAATATCTATAAACCCATTTTTTTCTGCAATTTGAAATCCTAAATCAGCAAGTTCTTCAGCCTCTTCAATGTTGTTTAAAGCAGCTTTTGTTAGTCCAGATTTTAAATAGTTTATACTTAATAATTGATTGTGTTGATATCTTTTTGAAAGGCTAATAGCATCTTCATATAACTCATCTGCCATTTCATAGTTTTTTAAAATGTAGTAAGCGTCTGCTTTATACATTTTAGTTTCTGCTTCAAAGGAGTGTAAATCTTCGTTTTCAAAAATCACTTCTGCAGAATTAAAGTAATCTATAGCGTTATTGTATTCCTTTTTTTGATTAAGATATACTAATCCTAGGGTTTTATAGGTTTCTGCAATATTTATATTGTCTTTAGCAAAGCGCTGTTTTTCTATTGCTTTTACAAGGATTTTGGTGGCTTCTTCTGGGTTTTCTTGTATGTAATACAATTTACCCATTTTTGAGTAGATTAAGCCAATACTTTTATTGTCATTAATTTGTTGTGCTAATTCTAGTGCTTGTTCTAAGTCGTCTTGAGCTTTGTAATACTCGTTATTGTCTATGTTTTTTTGAGCAAAATTAATGTCAAAATCTATACTTTCTTGAATTGACTCAATTTCAGTTTGAGTTAACTCTTCTTGAGCAAATAGATTAAGACCAAATAGGCCTATAAATAAGTATAGTAGGTATGTTTTGGTTAGGGTACTCATAGCATTACACATCAAACAAATATAAATATTTATCAGATAAAATTAACTATTTATTCGATAAATAGTTAATTAAGTCAATAATTCTGCTAGAGTAACCAGTTTCGTTATCGTACCAACCTATAATTTTTACCATATTACCTATGACAGAGGTCATTTGAGAATCGAATATACATGAATGTGTATTGCCAACAATGTCAATAGATACTATAGGGTCTTCTGTATATTCTAAAACGCCTTTAAATTGGTTTTTTGAAGCATTTTTAAAAGCTTGATTAACCTCTTCAATTGTTACTGTCTTTTTAACATTAAAAGTAATATCTGTTAAAGATCCGTTAGCAACTGGAACTCTAATACCACAACCACCAATAACATCTGATAATTCAGGAAAAATTTTAGTTAAAGCTTTTGCTGCTCCAGTTGTGGTTGGGACAATGCTTTGTCCAGCAGCTCTGGCACGACGTAAATCTCTGTGAGGTTGGTCGTGTAAACTTTGATCTGTAGTATAAGAGTGTACTGTTGTAATGTAAGCTTGATCTATACCACACAAATCATTAATGATGTTAATCATTGGTGCAGCGTTGTTAGTAGTACAAGAGGCGTTAGATATTATTTTTTCTTCGCCATTAATACTGCTTTCATTAACACCTAAAACAATGGTTTTAATATCATCTTCGGTTGGAGGAACACTTAAAATTACTCGTTTAGCTCCGTTCTTTAAATGAAATTCTAAATCTTCAGACGTTTTAAATTTTCCTGTAGACTCAATTACAAAATCAGGATTAACTAAAGACCAATCGGTTTCTTTAGGGTGCTTTTTGTTAAATAATGGGATTGATTTATTATTAACTATTATTGTATTTTCTGTTGAAGAAATTTCAGCAGGAAAAACACCATGTATACTATCATATTTTAATAAATGAGCTAATGTTTTAGCATCTGCCAAATCGTTTATAGCAACAACCTTTATGGATGGATGATTATGTAATAATCTAAAAACACGTCTACCAATACGACCAAAACCGTTAATAGCAACCGTTATCATTAATTAATATGTTTTTGAGCTTTGTAAGATGAACGAACTAAAGCGCTACTTTCTACATGTCTAAAACCTAATTTAAGTCCTATTTCTTCGTATTCTTTAAACTCATCAGGCATAATAAAACGCTTTACCGGTAAGTGTTTTTTACTTGGTTGTAGGTATTGTCCAATAGTTACAACATCTACGTCGTTTTCTTTAAGATCGTGAAGTGTTTCAATAACTTCTTCTCTAGTTTCGCCTAAACCTAACATTATACCAGATTTTGTACGGCGTTGTCCTTGCTGTTTTAAATATTTTAAAACTTGCATACTACGGTCGTATTTTGCTTGTATACGTACTTCTCTAGTTAAGCGTCTTACGGTTTCTATGTTGTGCGAAATAACTTCTGGAGCAACATTAATAAGTCTATCAATATGCATTTCGATACCTTGAAAGTCTGGAATTAAAGTCTCCATTGTTGTTTCAGGATTCATGCGTCGTACAGCTTTAACAGTTTCTGCCCACATGATACTTCCCATGTCTTTTAAATCGTCTCTATCAACACTAGTTAAAACGGCATGTTTAATTTTCATTATTTTGATAGAACGAGCAACTTTTTCAGGTTCGTCCCAATCTACATCTTCTGGTCTACCTGTTTTTACACCACAAAAACCACAAGATCTTGTGCAAACGTTACCTAAAATCATAAAAGTAGCAGTTCCTTCTCCCCAACATTCGCCCATATTTGGACAACTTCCAGAAGTACAAATGGTATTTAAATTGTACTTGTCTACTAAGCCTCTTAATTCGGTATACTTTTTACCAGTTGGTAATTTAACTCGTAACCATTTTGGTTTAGGTTTTCTTTCTGGTAATATATTTGAAACGTTCTCTGTATTCATAGTTTATTTTTCTACTTGCAAAGATACGAGTTATAAGTGTGATTTAAAACTTTAGCTTGGTTAACTAATTTTAGCAAATTGTATGAGAATTTAATTGTGAAATTTATTTTTTCTGAATAATCTCTGCAAGCAATTTTTTTGCTCGTAATAATTTAACTTTTACGTTGTTTATAGGTTCGTTAAGCTCTTCAGAAATTTCTTTATAACTGTATTCTTGAAAATATCTTAAGTTAATTACTTCTTGGTAATGAGGCTTTAACTTTTTTATATCTCTAAGTAGTTTAGCTAGGTTTTGTTCTGTAATTAGTTTGTCTTCAACAGAAGGTGTTTCGTCTAAAACATTATATACTTCTTCATCTGTCCTAGATAGTGCATGTTTGATCGAGTTTTTTTCTTTTCTTACAATGTCAATATGTATATTTTTAGAAATGGTAATTAACCAAGTGCTAAATGTATATTTTTCGTCAAAAGTCTCAATCTTATCAAATGCTTTAGAGAAGGTTTGTATGGTTATATCTTCTGCGTCATTTTCGTTTTCAACACGTTTTAATTGAAAACCATATACTTGGTCCCAATAAGTGTTTAGTAACTGTTTAAACGCTTTTTGGTCGTTGTTTTTAGCTTTTTTTATAGCGTCTTTTATTTCCAATAATTAGGTTTTGAAATTTTATTATTTATAAAGATACAGAATTGTATGACAAGTAAAGAAGTCTCTAAAAAAGGAAGTAAAAAAACTATGTCAAATTCTTTTAATTTTTTTGCTGAAAATCCGATACTTAAAAATTGTAGGATAAACCTTAAAATAATAATTCCTAACACAAATGGCCATAAATAAAGTGTTGAAATAAGTACTATTCCTAAAAGCCAAAACAAAACCTGACTAATATAAAATAGCGCTAACAAAAATTTGTGTTTAAATTTATAAAGATTTGCAGTAGACACATGTCTGCGTTTTTGTCTATACCAATCTTTAAAATTAGTTTTAGGTAGAGATATGGTAAAACTTTGAGGATTTACACAAATAGTTGTGTTTTTTTCGGTGGCGACTTCATTAATAAATAAATCATCATCACCAGATCTTATTTTTATATGGTTTATAAAACCGTTAGCGTTAAAAAACTCATCACTATGATAAGCGAGGTTTCTACCTACGCCCATATATGGTATGCCTATTTTAGCAAAAGAAAAATATTGTGTTGCAGTAAGTAAGGTTTCGTATCTAATAAGTTTGTTTAAAAATGAGTTTTTAATTTTTTGATAAGCGCCATAACCTAAAACAATAGTTTTTTGTTCTGTAAAATGTGAAATGATTTCAAAAATCCATTGATTAGAAACAGGTTTACAATCTGCATCTGTAAATAGTAAATGTTTGTGTTTTGCTGCTTTAATACCTAATGTAAGGGCATATTTTTTATTGCCCCAAAACGCTTCGTTATTTTCTACGTTTACAATTTTTATGTTATTATGTTTTTCAGCGAAAGCTTCAAAAACATCTAAAGTATCATCAATAGAAGCATCGTTAATTAAAACAACTTCAAAGTTTGGATAATCTTGATTTAAAATTGAAGGTAAAAAACGTTTGATGTTTTCGGCTTCATTTTTAGCACAAATAATGACCGAAATAGGTAAGTTACTTTTAGTAGCTTTTGATTCTGTTTTTGAAAAAGAAAAACTACCAAAAAGTACAGCATAGTATAATACTTGAATGATAACTACAATTATAAAACTGTAGAACAGTATATCAAGTATTATCATGTTTTATTAAGAGTGTTGAGGCTCGTTACACGAATCGAATTGATCTGGAGTTTTTCCGCAAAAACCACAAGCATCACCATCTTTGTTAAGCATTGGGTTTTGGCTAGCGCAAGTGCCTGCAAATTTACCATCTTTTTTTGCCCAAATTTTTATAGCAATACCAGCAATACCTAATCCTAGAAGTAATAATGTTATTAATAAAAGTTTCAAAATAAAGTATCTTTTTGTTACTGCAAAGATATTAATTTTAATACAAATTAAACCAAAAAGAAAGCCATACTTTTTGGTATGGCTTTTTACTTTTATTAATTGAAATGTTTTAGTCGTTAAGCTTTAAAGAGATTTCTGCAACAGGTGTATCGCTAGATCGTTCTAAGCTTCCGCCTTTTGGTTCTACAGATATGCTTAAACCTAAAGCATCTTCTGTATAAGGTATTTCTTGAAGTTTTCTATCGGCTTCTGTTAAAATACCTAAACTAACCATTTTTCCTTGGATATCTGCCCAGATTTGATAGACTTGATCATCCGGTAATTGAGGTAAAGACACTACATCTATCATAGATTTTTTTTCTTTTGGATTGATGTAAGCTACGGTTTTTAAGTCTTTTGCACTTCGGTTACCTTTTAATACGTACTTTTCTGTTTCTGGGTTGTTAAGTTGTTTAAATTGCTCTAATACATCAGTTAAACGACTGTTGTTTTTTGCAATATCACTTCTAAGGTCAAAAATCTCGTCTACGATAACTTGATTTTCGTTAGATAGATTTGAGTTTTGTACGAATAAATATGCAGAACTACCAGCAAAAAGTAAAGCTGCTACACTTGCAGCAATTGCTAGACTAAACCATTTTCTTTTTGGTTTATTAGGCTGCATTGGTACAACAGGTGTGTCTTCTTCTAATGTATTTAAAATGTTATCTAATGCATTTTTAGGGGCGTTTACAGCATTTATTTGAGCTGAAAGTTCTAGCTTGTCCTGTAGTTTTTCGTAAACTTTTTTAACTTCTGGATAGGTGTTTATATAATGTTCTACCTCTTCAGTTTCTGAAGCTGTAGTTTGACCTATCAAGTATTTATCTAATAAATTAGATTTTAAAAAAGTAGTTATTTGTTCATTTACATTCATCACTTTTTACAATTAAGGGTTGTAAATTTTTTTCAATTCACGTAACGCAATTTTCAATCTAGATTTGATGGTTCCTAAAGGTATATTTAACTCTTCACTAGCTTCTTGTTGTGTCATACCTTCAAAAAACAATGCGTTAATGACTTCTTGATATTTAAATTCTAAGGTGTGAATGTGTTTTTTTATATCCATCACATCTTCGTTTAAACTTTTGGTAGTCAGTTTATATACGTTTGAATTTTCAATTTGGATTTCCTTTGTTGCTTTATTATTTACAGATCTAACTTTATCTATTGCAGAGTTGTATGCAATACGGTATAACCAAGTAAATAATTTGGCTTTTTCTGGGTCATAGCTTTTGCCTTTTTTCCAGACTTTAATTAAGGTTATTTGTAATACATCTTGTGCTAAATCGTCGTCACTAATTACTTTTTTTATAACACCAAAAAGCGCATCTGCATAGTTTTCATACAGAAGAGTAATGGCTTTTTTGTTGCCATTTTTTAGGTGCTCTATTATACTATCTTCAATCGAAAAGTCCAAATATGCAGTTTTAAGAGTTAGTTAGTTTTATCTTTTGAAGTGATTATTAAAAAATATTTACTTCGGCTTCAATAGAAATATTAAATATACGATAAATTGTTTTTTGTATCAATTTTGAAAGTTGAAGAATGTCTTCGCCTTTGGCGCCACCATAATTAACCAACACTAGTGCTTGTTTTTTATGTACGCCGTAATTGTCAAAAGTTTTTCCTTTAAATCCAGCAGTTTCTATTAGCCAACCAGCAGGTACTTTTACCTCAGTTTCTGAAATTACATAATGAGGTGCATTAGGAAAATTACGTTGTAGCTCTTTAAATTGTTCAGTTGAAATAATTGGATTTTTAAAAAAACTACCAGAATTACCAATCTCTTTTGGATCTGGTAATTTACTTTGTCTTATAGCAATTACAGCTTTAGAAACATCTTGAATGCTTGGATTTGTAACATTCATTGTTTCTAATTGAGAAAGTATTGCACCATAATTAGTGTGTAAATTATGGTTGTTTTTGGTTAGCTTAAAAGTTACGTTTAAAATAATGTATTTGCCTTTAGCTTCGTTTTTAAAAATCGAGTTACGGTACCCAAATTGACAGTCTTTTTTTGATAAGGTTTCAATGGTTAAAGTGTCTAAATTTAAGACTTCGCAAGACTCAAAAACATCCTTAAGTTCTACACCGTAAGCACCAATATTTTGTATGGGCGATGTACCAACATTACCAGGTATTAAAGACATATTTTCTAAACCGCCATAATTTTGTTTTAAAGTCCAAAGTACAAAATCGTGCCAGTTTTCTCCAGCTTCAGCTTTTATAAAAACATGGTTGTCGTTTGTAGAAACTGTTTTCTTTCCTTTTAAATTTAAATGAATGACAAGTGCATCAACATCTTTTGTTAATAGCATATTGCTGCCGCCACCAATAATAAATTTATTAGGAAATTTTTCAGTAGAAAATATAGTTTTTAAATCGTCTATATTTTCTACTGAAATAAAATGCTTTGCCTTAACATCAATACCAAAAGTATTGTAGGGTTTTAATGATATGTTATGCTGTACTTGCACTAATCTTTGTAAACTTTAAGCGCTTCTTTTAAAATGTTAACGGCTTTTACCAGACTTTCTTTATTTAATACGTAAGCAATTCTTATTTGGTTTAAACCTACATTTGGTGTGCTGTAAAAGCCAGCTGCAGGAGCAACCATAATGGTTTCTTTGTCAACATCAAAAGACTCTAATAACCACTGTGCAAATTTATCTGCATTTTTAATTGGTAACTCAGCAATACAATAAAAAGCACCTTTAGGTTTTGCTACTTTTACACCTTCAATTTTGCTTAATTCTTCTATTAAAACGTTACGACGCTCTACATATTCTTTATTTACTTCATCAAAGTAACTTTGTGGTGTTTGTAAGGCGGCTTCACTTGCAATTTGCGCTAATGTTGGCGGACTTAATCGCGCTTGAGCAAATTTTAATGCTGTAGCTATAACATCTTTACTTTTAGAAACTAAGCATCCAATACGTGCGCCACACATGCTATATCTTTTAGATACAGAATCTATAACTATAGCGTAGTCTTCTAAGCCTTCTTCTTGTAAGATTGAGTAATGTTTTGCACCGTCGTAAGCAAACTCGCGATATACTTCATCAGCTATTAAAAATAGATCGTGTTTTTTAACGATTTCTGCTAGCTTTTTAATTTCTTCTTTAGAATATAAATAACCTGTTGGATTACCTGGGTTACAAATTAATATTGCTTTTGTTTTTGGCGTGATTAATTTTTCAAATTCTTCTATAGCAGGTAAAGCAAAGTTGTCTTCAATTTTTGAAATTACAGGTACAACTTTAACACCAGAAGCGGTAGAAAATCCGTTGTAATTAGCATAAAAAGGTTCTGGTATAATTACCTCGTCATCAACATCCATAATACTACCAAAAGCAAACAATAAAGCTTCACTACCACCAGTAGTTACAATTATGTCATCATGCTTTACATGGATATCATTTTTAGCATAGTAATCTGCTATTTTTTTACGGTAACCTTCAGAGCCTTCAGACCTTGTGTAAGCTAAAATGTCTAAAGAGTGAACTTTAACAGCGTCTAAAGCAACTTGAGGAGTTTTTATATCTGGTTGTCCTATGTTTAAATGGTAAACCGTTTTACCTTCTTTATAGGCTTGTTCTGCGTAAGGAACTAACTTTCTTATAGGTGATTGAGGCATTGATTGCCCCTTTTTTGAAATTACTGGCATACTAATTAATATTTGTCCTGCAAATTTGCAAAAATTATTAGAGAATAATTCAAATAATACCAACTAAAAAGTATCAAGTAATTAAAGATTTGTAAATTTAAGAGGACATATTTTTTATTATTTACTAATGCAAAGTGCTAAAATCACATTATTATTAATATTTGCGTTATTTCAAAGTCTTTATTCACAGAGTATATATAAGCTTCCAGAAGGTAAAACGTCTGATAAAATTAGATTTGAATTAATAAATAACGTCATATTAATTCCTGTTGAAGTTAATGGCTTAGAATTAACTTTTTTATTGGATACAGGTGTTAGTAAGCCTATAGTTTTTAATTTTTTAAAAGCTGCAGATTCTTTACAAATTTTAAATGCAGAAAAAATAAAAGTAAGAGGATTAGGTAACGGAAATGATTTAGAAGCTTTACGCTCTAGTCATAATACTTTTAAAATTGGTGAAGCAGTAAATAGCGACCAAGCTTTTTATGCCGTTTTTGATCCAGAACTAAATTTTGCGCCAAAAATAGGAATACCTATAGATGGCATTATTGGTTATGATTTTTTTAAAGATTTTATTATAGAAATTAATTATAATCGAAAGTTTATTAAAATTAAAAGACCATCAGAATACAAATTAAGAATGTGTAGAAGGTGCCAAGTATTAGATTTAAACTTAGAAAATAATAGACCCTATGTTTTGTCTTATGTAGATATTGGTGCAAATAAAAATATACCAGTTAATTTACTATTAGATTCAGGTAATAGTGATGCACTTTGGTTATTTGAAGACAAGGTTAATAATATACAACTAAAACAAAAGTCATTTATAGATTATCTTGGTACGGGACTTAATGGTAGTGTTTATGGTAGGCGCTCTAAAATTAAAAAAATAACATTAGGAG
The DNA here is from genome assembly GCF_000422365.1 of Mesoflavibacter zeaxanthinifaciens DSM 18436. GTDB lineage: Bacteria > Bacteroidota > Bacteroidia > Flavobacteriales > Flavobacteriaceae > Mesoflavibacter > Mesoflavibacter zeaxanthinifaciens. The sequence continues at coordinate 107,547 of NZ_AULQ01000008.1, read as the reverse complement.
TGTTTGATATAGAACAACCAACAGTTGCATTTCCTGATACTTTATCTGTTAATTTTATGAGATCTTATGAGGGTAGAAATGGCTCTTTAGGAGGAGAGATATTAAAACGGTTTAATTCTGTGTTTGATTACTCAAATTCACGGTTAATGTTAAAACCTAATAGCTATTATAAGGATAAGTTTAGTTATAATAAAAGCGGGATTTTAGTTGAAAATAGTGGCGTTAGAATGGTTATGGAACTTAATGCAAAACAAAACTCAGCGGTAAGTTTTAGAGATGAAAAATCTATAAACATTAACAGCATTATAAAACCTAATTATAAATATAATCTTAAGCCAGTTTATACTATTTATGAAGTTTTACCTAATTCTCCAGCAGAAAAAGCAGGATTATTAAGAGGTGATGAGATTGTTTACATAAATAATAGAAGTACTCAAGATATGACTTTAGAAAAACTAACAGGATATTTCTATAAAGATTCAGGAGAAGAGTTAAAGTTTGTTGTGATCAGAAACGGAATAGAGCGTAAGTTTGCTATTACATTAAAATCTCCTTTAGAATAAAAAAAGCCGAAAACATTAGTTTTCGGCTTTAATAAAATTTTTTTAAATGTTATTTTTCCATAACACTCTTTTCTTTTTTAGCTAACACACTTGTCTTTGAAGGGTCAATAACGTTTCCTTTAATTTTTAAAGAAACTGTTGGCGTATCCGCATTAGATAAAACAGTAATTGTTTTTCTAATTGGCATTACTCTATTTGTGTCATATTTTACCTCTATTTCACCTTTTTCACCAGGCATAATTGGTTTTTCAGGTTTTTTTGGGACTGTACATCCGCAACTAGAACTTACTTTAGATATAATTAAAGGAGCATCACCTGTATTAGTAAATTCAAAAGTTCTTAAACCATTAGCTCCTTTTTCTATTGTACCGTAGTCAATTGTAGTTTCTTTAAATTCAATTTTTGCTACTTTTTCTTGAGCATTAACTGTTAAACTAATCAAGCCAACAAATAATAATGTCATTAATTTTTTCATTGTATATAAATTTTAATGATTTGTAAATTTAATCACTTTTTACTCCTCTAGCAAAAATATTAGATGTAATACACTCAAACAAATACTTTTGAATAATTTAACGGTGCATTAATCTGCTATATAATTTCACAAAAACAGAATAATAAGTATTTTTGTCAACTATAATTCAAAAACTATTCCAAAGATGAGTATCCCATCAAAATATGATGCAAAATCCGTAGAAAATAAGTGGTATGACTATTGGATGAAACATAATTATTTTCATTCAGAACCTGACGAAAGAGAACCATACACCATAGTTATTCCGCCTCCAAACGTAACAGGAGTATTACATATGGGACATATGTTAAATAATACCATTCAAGATGTATTAATACGTCGTGCGCGCTTACAAGGTAAAAACGCCTGTTGGGTACCAGGTACAGATCATGCATCTATTGCTACAGAAGCAAAAGTTGTAGCAAAATTAAAAGCACAAGGAATAGATAAAAATGATTTAACTAGAGACGAGTTTTTAAAACATGCTTGGGATTGGACGCACGAATATGGTGGCGTAATCCTTGAGCAATTAAAAAAGCTAGGTTGCTCTTGCGATTGGGATCGTACTAAGTTTACTATGGATGACGATATGAGCGAAGCCGTAATTAAAGTCTTTGTAGATTTATACAATAAAGGCTTAATTTATCGCGGTTATCGTATGGTAAATTGGGATCCAGAAGCAAAAACAACACTTTCGGATGAAGAAGTTATCTACGAAGAAAAGCAAGGAAATCTATACTATTTAAAGTATAAAATTGAAGGTAGCGACGATACGCTAACTATTGCTACAACACGTCCTGAAACCATTTTTGGTGATACAGCAATTTGTATTAATCCTAATGACGAGCGTTTTGTTCACTTACGTGGAAAAAAAGCAATTGTACCAATCTGCAACCGTGTAATCCCTATTATTGAAGATGACTATGTAGATTTAGAATTTGGTACAGGTTGTTTAAAAGTAACACCAGCGCATGACGAAAACGACAAGATGCTAGGAGATAAGCATAATCTTGAAGTAGTAGATATTTTTAATGAAGATGCAACTTTAAACAGCTACGGTTTACACTATGAAGGTCAAGATCGTTTTGCTGTACGTAAAGCTATAGCTAAAGAGTTAGAAGAAAATGGTGTTTTAGTTAAAACTGAAACACATATTAACAAGGTAGGTACGTCAGAACGTACCAAAGCAGTTATAGAGCCAAGGTTAAGCGACCAATGGTTCTTAAAAATGGAAGACTTGGTAAAACCAGCAATAGAAGCAGTTTTAGGTGAAGATGCCGATATAAAACTATTCCCAAAAAAGTTCGAAAACACCTATCGTCACTGGATGGAAAACATCCGCGATTGGAATATTTCGCGTCAATTACTTTGGGGACAACAAATTCCTGCGTTTTATTATGGTGACGGAAAAGAAGATTTTGTAGTTGCTGAAACTATTGAAGATGCAGTAAAACTTGCTCAAGATAAAACAGGAAATTCTTCACTTAAAGCTGAAGATTTACGTCAAGAAACCGATGCATTAGATACTTGGTTCTCATCATGGTTGTGGCCAATGTCGGTTTTTGATGGTATTCGCAATCCAGAAAACAAAGACATTAAATACTATTACCCAACAAACGACTTAGTAACTGGTCCAGATATTTTATTCTTTTGGGTAGCACGTATGATAATTGCTGGTTACGAGTATAAAGATGAAAAACCTTTTCAGAATGTATACTTAACAGGATTGGTACGTGATAAGCAACGTCGTAAAATGAGTAAATCTTTAGGAAACTCACCAGACGCATTAAAACTTATTGAAGAATACAGCGCCGATGGTGTTCGTGTTGGTTTACTATTAAGCAGCGCAGCAGGAAACGATTTATTGTTTGACGAATCATTGTGCCAACAAGGAAAAGGTTTTGGTAACAAAATCTGGAATGCCTATCGTTTAGTTGATGGTTGGGAAGTTTCAGAAAGCATTGAGCAACCAGAAGCAAGTAAGATTGCAATAGAATGGTACGAATCTAAATTCCAAAAAGCATTAATCGAGATTGAAGATCACTTTAGTAAATACCGTTTAAGCGATGCGTTAATGGCTATTTACAAGTTAATTTACGACGATTTTTGCGGTTGGTTACTAGAAATGGTAAAACCAGCATACCAACAACCAATAGATGCTAAAACGTATAATGCAATTATCTCGATTTTTGAAGATAACTTAAAAATTGTACATCCGTTTATGCCATTTTTAACTGAAGATTTATGGCATTACATAAAAGATCGTACGCCAGAAGAAGCTCTAATTGTAGCGAGTTGGCCAACAACAAAAGCAATAAACGAAACCTTGATTTCAGAATTTGATTTTGCTTCAGAAGTGATTTCGGGTATTCGTACTATTAGAAAAGAAAAGAACATTGCGTTTAAGGATGCGATTGGATTTTCGGTAATAAATAACGAAAAAGCATCTACTACGTTTGATGCGATTATCCAAAAAATGGGTAATCTTGAAGCGATTGAGTATGTAGATGAAGCTGTTGAAGGTGCTTTAACCTTTAGAGTAAAATCTAACGAATATTTTGTACCAATGGTTGGTGCTATAGACGTTGAAGCCGAAATTAAAAAGTTAACCGAAGAGTTAAATTATACTGAAGGTTTCTTAAAATCGGTACAGAAAAAACTATCCAACGACCGTTTTGTAAATAATGCACCAGAACAAGTTGTAGCTAGTGAGAAAAAGAAAGAAGCAGATGCGTTAGCTAAGATTGAAACAATTAAAGCAAGTTTAGCTAGCATGCAATAGACTTAATAAATATACTTTACTAAAAGCTCTAAAAAGTTAATTTTTAGAGCTTTTTTATTTGACTGACATTTGAATATAATTTATGTATTAACATAATATTTTCAGAAAAAGTTAAAGGTTAGTTTGTTTCTGTTAATTTTCAATAAATTTTTAGGATTAGTTTATGTTTTAAAATTTCTACTACATAAAAGTTACCATTAGTTTTGGAGGTATATAAACCAAAAAAACTAAAAACTATGAAATCAATTAAGTTAGTAACAACAACATTAGTAGTATCTGGTTTAGCATTTATGTCTTGTAAAAATGATTATAAGACAAAAGATACAGAAGTAGATACTGTAGAAGAACAAGTAGAAGATTTAGAAAACGAAATGGACAACGCTTCAGATAGTAAATCAGAAAATGATTATATCATGCAATCAGATCAAGTCATGTCTAAAGAGTATGCTATGAATGATGGTAGAAATATTAACTACCAAACTACCGAAGCTGGAATTGTAGGTTTTGACGGATGGCAACAATTTAATATTCTAACATATGAGTTAGAAGAAATGAAAAAAGCCAATATTTACACTAAAGAACGTGTAGGAAATTTAAGAGGAGTCATAGCAACTTTAGATAATAGTATTCCCGACTGGTTAAAAACAGAAGAGGTTATGGAAGATGTTGCAGATATTCAAAAAGAATATAATGAGTTAATGACAGAGACCAATGTTTCAGAAAAAGAATATAAAGAAAACATAGAGGAAGTTTCTGAAAAGTATGCCGATTTACAAGAAGAGTTAACCGAAACAGTTGAAGAATACATGAAAGTTAATGAAAGAGCAATAAAAAAATACAATAAACAAATAGAAAAAGGAAACTTCGAAAAGGCTAATAGAAAATATAAAAGAGAGATAGAAAAACTGAATAAAATTGCAGATTACGAAGAAGAGAAATAGTATTGTCTATTTGTGTTAGTTAGAAGACCTTTTCAAAACGAAAAGGTCTTTTTTTTATTTATTACTATTTTTGATTTTTTTAAATGTAGATTTAAATGACTTATAAAACCAAAGTTTCTTTACTAACAGCAATTGCTTTAATAGCAATATATTCTTATAATTTTTATTTAGACAATCAAGAAAAGAATACTAAAGTTGAAATTGGTAAGAAAGTCAAAAATAATACAAATGAATATTTTTTACCAAGCAGTACGACAGGTCAAATAATCCACCATAATGGTTACAGTTTAAGTTATAGTGAATTACATGAACAAGCAGAATGGGTTGCCTACGAGCTTAAAAAATCTCATCTTAGTAGCAAGCAACACAAAAGACCATATTTTGAAATTGATAAAGCGGTAAAAACAGGCGCAGCACATTGGCGCAACTATAAGCAATCCGGTTACGATCGTGGTCACTTATGTCCTGCAGGAGATAGAAGGTATAGTAAACAAGTACACGATGAAACATTTTTAACCAGTAATATTTCACCACAAAATCACGATTTTAATGCAGGAATCTGGAATCGTTTAGAACAAAAAACACGTTATTGGGCAAAAAAATATGATGGTGTATTTGTAGTAACAGGAGGAATTTTAAAAGATAATCTTAAGACTATTGGTGAAGAAGATGTTGCTGTGCCTGACCAGTTTTATAAAATAATATTAGATAATAATACAGGAAAAACGAAAGTAATTGCATTTTTATTACCACATCAAGAATCTAATCAACCTCTATACAAATTTGTAACTTCAGTAGATAAAATAGAGTCTTTGACTGGCATAGATTTCTTTCATGAATTAGACGATGAAGTTGAAAATAAAATAGAAGCTTTAAGTGATTATAAAATTTGGAGCTTAAGAGATTAAAAAAGTTTTTCTTTAATGCCTTTCCAGCGTAAGTTTCTAATAAATTTACCTTGATCTTTAGTAATTAAACGCTCAGGTTTATTAAAAGTAGCTTTTAAATAACCAACTAAATAATTATAAAAGTAAGGCCAACTTTTTTTCTTTAAACTCATTTTTACAGCTGTCAAAAGAGTAAGTGTAATACCATATCGCATTTTGTACATAGCTTCACCTTGTAGGTGTTTTGCAGCTTTATTGTAGCTTGCGCCAGTCGGTTTTAAGTGTTTAACATGAAGATTATCATCTAAAACTAATTTGTAACCAAAATACTTTGCTAATAACTCATCGATAGTATCCCAACCCATAGATGTTTTAAGTTGCCCAATAGCTTCAAAACATGATTTTGTGTACGTTTTTAAAGCACCTCTTATATGATCTTTACCAGTAATAGACTCTAAAATCCATTGATTATTTTTTTCGATATAACAATATCCGGCAACCATTCCTATAGTTACATCTTTATTAAAATGAAATGCTAACTGTTCTAAATAATTAAGCGGAAAAATTAAATCGGCATCAAACTTACAAATCACATCATAATCTTTGTTTGCAATATCATAACCTTTATAAAAAGCATTAATGATTTTTGTACCAGGTAAATGTTGATTTGATGAGGTATTATTAACTAGTTTTATAAAGTTGAATTGTTGCTGAAAACCTTCAACAATCTTTTTAGTTTTATCTGTAGAATTATCATTTACCACAATAATTTCCTGCGGAAGTAAGGATTGTTTAACCAAAGAATCTAACGTTAATCCAATAGAGTCTTCTTCGTTATGCGCTGGTATGATAATGCAGAATTTCATTTTTAAATTATTTTGAAATTCGTTCTGCATAAACAATATAATATCTTGGCGTAAAACATCTTAAAATTGGTCTAATACCTAGTTTTTTGGTTGGATTAGTCCATTTTTGTCGGTCAATAATCTTCCAACCAGTTTTTTCTAGTAGCCAGTCTAATTGCCAATCTTCAAACTCGTGATAATGTCTGTCCCACATATCGGTTTTACTTCTGTAAGCAGAAGAAAACCATAAACGCAATGGTACGCTAATTACTAATTTATTGGCTTTTATACTTTTTAAAACGGTAAAAGGGGAGAGTAGATGTTCAAAAATTTCAAAAGCTGTGACTACGGTAGCATCAGAATTTTCTATAGTTGAGGTGTCTAAATCTAAATCTTCACCTTTAGTGTTTTTAACAGAAAATCCGTTAGCCTTTAGTATTTTGGTAAACGGATTTTCTACACCTAAATCCAAAATGGTTTCGGATTTAGAAATATGTTTTTCTAAAAATTGAAACGTAAGCTTATATCTTTTATGCGGAAATGTGTTTTCGTACATTAGTTATTTTCCGCAACAGCGGATTAATATTTATAAACAATAGCGTTGATGTGCATTCCTGCACCAACGCTAGCAAATATAATAACATCTCCTTTTTCTATCTGCTGATTTTCTAATTTATTATTTCTAATTAAGTCAAAAAGTGTTGGTACGGTTGCAACCGAACTGTTACCAAGTTTATGAATACTCATTGGCATAATGCCTTCTGGAACAGGAGTTTTGTAAAGTCTGTAAAAACGTTTTATGATAGCTTCGTCCATTTTTTCGTTAGCTTGATGGATCAATATTTTTTTAACGTCTTTTATATCTACACCACTTTCGTCTAAGCATTCTTTCATAGCTAGTGGTACGTTTGTTAATGCAAATTCGTAAATTTTACGACCGTGCATTTTAATGTACCTAGTATCTTTGTCTAATTCTGGATTGTTAGAATTTCCGAAGAATAAATAATAGGCTTCATCGTATGTAAAACTAGCGGTATTGTGTGCTAAAATTCCACCTTCTTCATCTGTGGCTTCAATGATTGTTGCGCCAGCGCCATCACTGTAAATCATGCTATCACGATCGTGTTTATCTACCACTCTAGATAATGTTTCGGCGCCAATTACTAAACATTTTTTTGCCATTCCAGCTTTTATAAATGCTTGTGCTTGGATGGTACCTTCAATCCAACCAGGACAACCAAATAATATGTCATAAGCAACACATTTAGGGTTTTTAATGCGGAGTTTATGTTTTACTCTGGTTGCTAAACAAGGTAAAATATCACTTTGGATCGCATCTTTTTTAACGTCTCCAAAATTGTGTGCTACGATAATGTAATCTATATCTTCCCTATCAATTTTAGCGTCTTCTATAGCTTTTTCTGCAGCAAGAAAACCTAAATCGGAAGCTATTAACTTATCGTCTGCGTAGCGTCTTTCAACAATACCTGTTATTGCTTTAAATTTTTCAACAATAACTTCGTTCGGGGAATTGATTTGGGAACCGTCTACATTTAAAAACTCATGTTTATGAAAGTCTTCGTTCTTTTCAATATTTTCTGGAATATAACTTCCAGTTCCAGTAATTTTTATAGTCATAAAAAAAATCTGTCTTTTTATTTTTTACTAATATACAAATATACTAGCTACTAAATAAAAAGACAGATTTGAATTTATATTATATACGATGCCCAAAAGCTATTATGCTTCCATATATTCTTCTATTGGCGCACAAGTACAGATTAAATTACGATCTCCATAAGCATCATTTACACGACGTACAGAAGGCCAAAATTTATTTTCTTTAACATACTCTAAAGGATATGCTGCTTTTTCACGAGAGTATGGTAGTAACCATTCGTCACTTGTTAGCATATCTAAAGTATGAGGTGCATTTTTTAGCGGGTTATTTTCGTCTTCTTTAGTTACAGCATCAATTTCTTTTCTAATAGAAATCATGGCGTCACAAAAACGATCCATTTCGGCTTTACTTTCACTTTCTGTTGGTTCAATCATCATTGTTCCTGCAACAGGGAATGATACAGTAGGCGAGTGGAAACCGTAATCCATTAAACGTTTTGCGATATCTGTTACTTCTATACCGTTAGTTTTAAATGGTCTACAGTCTATAATCATTTCGTGAGCTGCGCGACCTCTTTCACCAGAATATAAAGTTTCAAAAGCGCCTTGTAAACGATGTTTGATGTAATTAGCGTTTAAGATAGCAATCTCTGTAGATGCTCTTAAACCTTCAGTACCTAACATTTTAATATATCCATAAGAAATTAAACAGACTAAAGAACTTCCAAAAGGAGCTGCAGATATTGCTGTAATAGCATTATCACCACCAGTTTTTATAATTGGATTACCAGGTAAAAACGGAGCTAATTGCTTAGCTACACAAATTGGGCCAACACCAGGTCCGCCACCACCATGAGGAATAGCAAACGTTTTATGTAAGTTTAAGTGACATACATCTGCGCCAATATTACCAGGATTTGTTAATCCTACTTGGGCATTCATGTTTGCACCATCCATGTAAACTTGTCCGCCATTATCATGGATAATTTTTGTAATGTCTTTAATAGCAGACTCATACACACCGTGTGTAGATGGGTAAGTTACCATTAAAGCAGCAAGATTATCTGAGTGCAACTCAGCTTTATTACGTAAGTCTTCTACATCAATGTTTCCATTATCGTCTGCTTTTGTAACAACCACTTTCATACCAGCCATTACGGCACTAGCAGGGTTTGTTCCGTGAGCAGAACTAGGAATTAAACAGATGTTACGGTGATGATCACCACGAGATTCGTGATACGCTTTAATTACCATTAATCCTGCATATTCACCTTGCGCGCCAGAGTTAGGTTGTAAAGATGTTGCTGCAAAACCAGTAATTTCTGTTAATTGATCTTCTAATGCTTTTAATACTTTTTGATAACCTTCTGTTTGGTCTATCGGTGCAAATGGATGAATGCTTCCCCAATTGGTTTGACTTAAAGGTAACATTTCTGAAGCTGCATTTAACTTCATTGTACAAGATCCTAAAGAAATCATAGAATGGTTTAATGCTAAATCTTTGCGCTCTAATTTTTTGATGTAACGCATTAATTCGGTTTCAGAATGGTAGCTATTAAATACGTCAAGTGTTAAGAAATCACTTGTTCTGTTTAAGGTTGTATCTATATTGTTTGTTTCTGATAATTCAGAAATTTCTATTGCTTTTTTGTTTTCCGCTTCAGCGAAAATTTTAACAATTTCATTTAAATCAGAAATTGAAGTTGTTTCGTTAATAGAAATTAAAACGGTGTTATCATCTTGATAGTAGAAGTTAACTTCATTGTTTTCTGCTACTTCTTTTACTTTAGCAGCATTAGCTTTGACTTGTAAAGTGTCAAAGAAAGATGTGTTTGTTTGTTCTAATCCCATTTTTGAAAGGGTAGACGCTAAGGTAGAAGCACTATTATGAACTTTATTTGCTATAAAAGTTAAGCCTTTTGGACCATGGTAAACAGCATACATACCTGCCATTACCGCTAGTAAAACTTGTGCTGTGCAAATGTTAGATGTTGCTCTATCACGCTTAATGTGCTGCTCTCTTGTTTGAAGCGCCATACGTAATGCACGGTTGTCGTTAGCGTCTTTGGTAACGCCTATAATACGACCAGGAATATCACGTTTATAAGCTTCTTTTGTTGCAAAATAAGCAGCATGAGGACCACCGTAACCCATTGGTATACCAAAACGTTGTGTTGTACCAACAACAACATCGGCACCAAATTGTCCTGGAGCTTCAAGCTTAATTAAGCTTAAAATATCTGCTGCTACTGCAACTTTTATATTGTTTTCATTTGCTTTAGCAATAAATGTTTTAATGTCTGTAATTTGTCCGTTTTTACCAGGATACTGAACAATAGCACCGAAGTATTCTGATGAAAAATCAAATGTGTTTTCGTCACCGATTACTAAATCAATTCCGATAGGAAGCGCACGTGTCTTTAAAACCGAAATGGTTTGAGGTAAAACAGCATCTGAAACAAAAAACTTATTTACATTTTCTTTTTTTTGTGCTCTTTCTCTAACAGCAAATAAAAGACTCATAGCTTCTGCAGCAGCAGTACTTTCGTCAAGTAAAGAGGCGTTTGCAAGTTCCATACCGGTAAGATCGGTAATCATGGTTTGGAAGTTTAATAAGGCTTCTAAACGACCTTGTGCAATCTCTGCTTGGTAAGGTGTGTAAGCAGTATACCAACCTGGATTTTCTAAAATATTACGCTGTATAACAGCCGGTAAAATTGTTGGATGATAGCCTAAACCAATGTAAGTCTTGTACGTTTTGTTAAGTTTAGATAAATTATTAATGTGTGTAGAATACTCATATTCCGTCATAGCTTCATCTAAACCTAAATCTTTTTCAAGACGAATGTTAGAAGGAATGGTTTCGTAAATTAGTTGTTCAATACTTTCTGCACCTATTGTTTGTAACATTTCTTTAATGTCATTTTCTCTTGGACCAATATGGCGCAAAGCAAAAGCGTTTGTGTTCATTAGTGTTGTGTTGTTAGGCTCTCATTTTCATGAGAATGACAAATTAATTTAGCGTTTTAAAACGCATTTTTATGCGATTGCAAAATTAATGAAATCTTATAGCATTTTTTAGTTAAAATTTGAAAGTTTTTAACCATTTAATAGCTTTATTAACAGATTGATTATTTTTGTGTGATGAAGATAGTCAAACAGCTTTTAGATTTTTATATAAATAGCAGTATACATGTGGCTTTAGCAGTATATGCTTTAAGTTGGATTACGCTTCTTGTTTTTAACTTGCCTTACGACGAAAACATCCTATATTTTAATTTTTACGCTACAATTACAGGTTATAATTTTGTTAAGTATTTTGGTATTGCTAAGTGGCATCATCGTAGCTTGGCAAAATGGTTAAAAGTGATTCAGGTCTTTTCGTTTTTTAGTTTTTTGTTAATGCTTTTTTATGCTTTTAGATTAGAGCCTAAAGTTATATTTGTTTTAATAGGGTTAGGGCTTATAACTTTTTTATATGCTATACCCTTTTGGCCAAAACAAATGTATTTGGATGAACACCAAAATTTAAGACAAATAAGTGGATTAAAGGTGTATATAATAGCAGCTGTTTGGGCATTTACTACAGTTGTTTTACCTATATTAAACAACAATCAAGAGTTAGAAACTAAAGTCTGGATTACTGTATTACAAAATTTTGTATTTGTGTTAGCTTTAATGATTCCTTTTGAAATAAGGGATCTAAAATATGATAGTATAAAACTAGCAACAATCCCACAACAAATTGGTGTAAAAAAGACCAAAATACTTGGTGTTTTACTACTTTTATTTTTTTTAGGTCTAAATGTTTTTAAAGAAGAAATCCTAATTCACTTTCTTTATAAAGAAGTAATTGTGGCTTTTGTTTTAATGCTATTTATTTTGTTTTCTACAAAACACAGAAATAAATATTACGCTTCTTTTTGGGTTGAAGCTTTGCCTATTTTATGGCTACTGTTGATGCTTTTTTAATTCTTTTTCAAAAGACTTTTTTATATTATCTTTTTCTTCAGAAGATAAGAACTGAAATTTAATTTTATTTAATAACTGACTTAATTTTTTGTTTGATGCAGAGTGTTTTCTGCAAGCAGAACAATACATTAAATGAATTTTAAGTTTTATTTTTTCAGTTATTGAAGCTTCTTCATATTGATATTTATCACAAACATGACCAGCTTCTTTGCATTTAATAAAAAATAATCCCATGATTTAAAACCAATTTTTTTCTAAGCAACTTGCAAGAGCAACTCTAGCTCTGTGAACAATTACCCATAGGTTAGACGCTGTAATGTTTAGTTCCTTACTAATTGTTTCTGTTTCTTGATTTAAGATGGTTTTCTTCTTAAAGACTTCAGCTTGTTTTTTAGGTAGTTTAGCAATACAGCTTTGTATTGCGTCTGCTAATTCTTCGTTTTCAATGCTATCTTCTGCTGTTTTGTCAAAAGGATCTGCAATACGCTCTTCTAACCAATCGCCTTCAGATTCAGAATCATTGTAAGTCATTCTAACTTCGGCTTTTCCTTTATTAGAATTGATCTTACGATAGTAATCAATAATTTTTCGCTTTAAAATTGAAATAAGCCAAGTACGTTCGGCTGCTTCACCTTTAAAGTTTTTCATAGCGTTTAACCCAGCCAAAAAAGTTTCGGACACTAAATCTTGAGCAATAACACGATCATTTACACGCGTTATTGTGTAATTAAATAGGTAGTCACTATATAGATCAACCCAATTGTTAGGATTTAAAGTGTGTTTTGGCATTAGTTGGTTTTTCTTTTTCTATTTTCAAAAGTAACTAAAATACAAAAGATTTTAGCTAATTTAACAATATGCTAAGAGTTTAAAAAGTAAGCGGAAATTAAATATTTTCCGCTTATTATTTGTTTTAACTATTTATTTGAGGATTATAAACCGTTTTAGTAGTAGTTCTAGATTTTTTTCTTCCTCTAAAAAATAGGAACAGATTAAAAAATAGCATGATGCCTAAATAGATGGTAAATCCGCCTAATTTTTTACTTAAAATTTCTATTAGTGTTTGAGAACTCATGGGATTATTCCCGTAGTGAAAAATCTTCATTGTATACAGTGCAAAACCAATATTAATAAGGTAAAAACCTATCTCAAATAGTTTGTTGGTTGCTAAAGCGATATCCTCTTTTCCCTTAAAAATATCTATCATAAAAAGCTTTCCGTTTTTAAAGAGCATTTTAGAAACAAATATTGTTAGTGCAATAACTATTGGTAGGTAAATAAAGTAACCGATAATGATTTTTGAATGTTCCATAATTTATTGTTTTAAAAATTTATGTTTATGTGTTAATTGAAGCAAAAAAATATTGTTGTAATGTAATGCGGCAAGTATTAGTATGATTTTTCCTAAAGTAAAGGTTAGGCTGCTTATTACTTCGACTACATTATGTATAGTTTCCCAATAAGAAATGGTAATTATAGCATAGCCTATATTAGTTAGGTAATATCCTAAAAGTAATAAGTTATTAATTGATTTTACTATTGCTTTGTCTTTGAATAAATTTTTTAAAAATAATTCTCCATTTTTATAGCATATCCATCCAATTCTTACCGTAATAAATATTATTACTGGTAGGTAAATGCAGTATGTGATAATGTTTAAGTTCATGTCTTTTTGATTAGGTAATTAATATAGATATGATATAACCCTATAATCATTGGAATAATTACTAAACATACATTTATAAAGTTTTTTTCATTATTTAATAGTGAAGAAAATATTGGTAGAGTAATAAAATATGTAATTACAGTTGTCCAATAGTAGCCTAAATTGTTAGATACTTTTTTAGGTCTTTTAAGTGATAAGAAATATACACCTAAAATTAATTGAAATATGCCCAGGTAAAATTGATAAAATAGACCACTAATAATATTTTTTTCATAAATCGGTATAACTAACACGATGAGATAGAATACTAGATTTATTAGAAATAGAATTTTATTAAACGTATTTTTCATTATTTTATTATTTTGAAACTTTCAGAAAATATTGAAAGTTTGGTTTAAATTTTTTTATTTGATTAATTTTAATAACGACTTAGTAATCCAGTTTTGTTTTTGGTCTACAAGTTTGTTCATTAAAACGTCTAAATTATCAGTAAGTTCTTTTAAAGCTTTTGTTTGTTTAATTAATTCTTTAGTTTTTTCTGTGCCATCATCTTTAATAGAAGAAACATCGCTTAATACTTTAATAACTGGTTTTATTTCACGTCGGCTACGTTCTTTAGCTACAATTCTAGCTAATTCTTCAACGTCTTTTTCTGTAGTGAAAAAGTCTTTACGTTCACCCGGAATAAGCTCTTTTGTAACAATTCCCCAATCCATTAATTGTCTAAGATTCATGCTTGTGTTACCTCTAGAAATCTGAAGTTCTTCCATGATTTCTTCCATAGATAATGGTTTTGTCGAAATAAAAAGCAATGCCTGTATTTGAGCCATAGCTTTGTTAATTCCCCAAAGCGTGCCTAAACTTCCCCAAGTGTTTATAAATTTATCTTTTGCTTCTTGATATTCCATGACACAAATATATTAATAATTTTAAAACTTTCAATAAATTTTGAAAGTTTATTGAAAAAAATATCATTCTGAAGAAGTAATACAATTAATGTTTTAATTATTTACTACCTTCAGAATGACATAAAATATTACTTAATCAACCCAGCACGTTTTAATAAAGCTTCTGGTTTTGGGTCTTGACCTCTAAAGCGTTTGTATAAAATTAGTGGATTTTCTGTACCGCCTTTTGTAAGTACATTGTCTTTAAATTTTAAAGCAATATCACGATTAAAGATGCCGTTTTGTTTAAAATAATCAAAAGCATCTGCATCTAAAACTTCTGCCCATTTATAGCTATAATACCCAGAAGAATATCCGCCTTGAAAAATATGAGAAAATGCTGTGCTCATACAATTTTCTTCTACATCAGGATATAATTGTGTGTCTTTAAAAGCTTCATTTTCGTGTGCTTTTACATCTGTAACTTCGGTTGGGTCAATACCATGCCAATGCATGTCTAATAAACCAAAACTTATTTGACGTAAGGTTTGCATACCTTCGTTAAAAGTGGCACTTTCTTTAATTTTTTCTACTAAATCCATTGGGATAAGTTCGCCGGTTTCGTAGTGAGTTGCAAATAATTCTAACGCTTCTTTTTCGTAACACCAATTTTCTAACACTTGACTTGGTAATTCTACAAAATCCCAATATACGCTTGTTCCTGAAAGACTAGGGTAAGTGGTGTTTGCTAGCATACCGTGTAATGCATGACCAAACTCGTGAAACAACGTGGTAACTTCATTAAAAGTTAGTAAAGACGGTTTTGTTTTAGTAGGTTTAGTAAAGTTGCAAACAATAGATACATGTGGTCTTTCATTAGAGTCGTTTTGCACAAATTGAGGTTTGTAAGACGTCATCCAAGCTCCATTACGTTTTCCTGAACGTGGGAAAAAGTCTGCATAAAAGATTGAAACTAAGTCGCCATTTTCATCTAAAACCTCGTAAGTCAATACATCTGGATGATACTTGTCAATAGTATCAATTTCTTTAAAAGTCAATCCAAATAATTTATTAGCTACTTTAAAAGCGCCATCAATAACGTTTTCTAATTTGAAGTATGGTTTAAGTTTTTCGTCATCTAAATTGAAAAGCTTTTGTTTTAGCTTTTCACTATAATAAGCACTATCCCATTTTTCAAGATGGTCAATACCGTCTAGTTCTTTTGCAAAATTTTGTAGGTTAGCAAACTCACGTTCTGCAGCAGGTTTGGCTTTGTCTAATAAGTCGTTTAAAAAGCTCTCTACTTTTGCTGGTGTTTCTGCCATACGCTCTTCTAAAACAAAATGAGCATGTGTTTTATAGCCTAATAAATTGGCGCGTTGGTGTCTTAGTTTGGCAATTTCTAAAACATTATTTTGATTATCTAATTTGTTGTTATTAAATCCTTTATTACCAAAAGCAATGGACAGTTTTTTGCGTAATGC
This sequence comes from Mesoflavibacter zeaxanthinifaciens DSM 18436, assembly GCF_000422365.1. Classification (GTDB taxonomy): domain Bacteria; phylum Bacteroidota; class Bacteroidia; order Flavobacteriales; family Flavobacteriaceae; genus Mesoflavibacter; species Mesoflavibacter zeaxanthinifaciens. The sequence continues at coordinate 91,386 of NZ_AULQ01000008.1, read as the reverse complement.
TCTGTTTTTTGCATAGGTCATAAAAGGAATGTAGCTTGGGTAGTCTAAAGTGATTAACCAACCATCCTTACCTTTGCTTTCGGCTAATTGTTGTGCTGCTTCAATTGCGCCTTCTGGTAAACCGTCTAGATCTGCTTTATTGGTAATATGCATTTCAAAAGCATTAGTTTCTGCTAATACATTTTCGCCAAATTTTAATTTAAGTGAAGCTAATTTTTTATCAATAGCTCTTAACTGTTCTTTTTTGTCTTCAGATAGATTGGCACCATTTCTAGCAAAGCTTTTATATTTTTTGTCTAATAAGGTTATTTGTTCTTCGGTAAGATCTAGTTGATCTTTTTGATTGTAAACTTCCTTGATGCGAGCAAAGAGTTTTTCATTTAAAGTTATATCGTTGCTAAACTCTGATAAAAGAGGGGAAATATCTTGAGCTATCTTTTGAATCTCTTCATTTGTTTCTGCAGAATTTAAATTGAAGAATATACTCGTAACTCTATCTAATTGCTGACCAGCATATTCTAATGCTTCAATAGTGTTTTTGAATGTAGGAATATTCTTAGATCCTGCTATTGATTCTATTTCTGCTTTAGTTTCTTTAATCAATGTTTCAATTGCAGGCTTAAAATGTTCGTTTTTAATGGCTTGAAACGGTGCCGAATTGTATTTTGTGTTAAATTTATTTAGAAGTACATTCATTACGAAAACGTTTTAGGTGAAATTTTTATTAAAAAAATAACTTTTTTTTTAAATGATACAGTTTTGTTCTTATCTTTGACTCGATTTTTTCCCGTGAGCTGGTTACTCACATAAAAATTATTGATTAATAGCGATAAAAAGCCTCAAATTAATTTTTGAGGCTTTTTTTCTGTCTTATACTCAGTAGGTTTGTTTTTGAACGATAAAAAATGCATTTTATCTAAAAATAAAATAATTTTTGCCTCAATTCTTTCATTTTCAACAAAACTAAGACCTTTGACTTAAGTTTTTTTGATGTGAGTAAAACTCATATAGAAAGATTAATAGCGATGTAAAGCCTTGACTTCTCAGTCAAGGCTTTTTTTCTAAGCTTTAATATCTTTTGCAGCTTGTTCTACTTTTAGTTTTAAGCCTTCTTTGTAAGTAATTATTTTATCTAGAACACATTGATCTGAAGCGCCTATAATTTGAGCTGCTAATATTCCAGCATTTTTAGCGCCATTTAAGGCTACAGTAGCTACAGGTACACCACCTGGCATTTGTAAAATAGATAGTACCGAGTCCCAACCATCTATAGAGTTACTGCTTTTTACAGGTACACCAATTACTGGTAATGGGCTCATAGACGCAACCATACCTGGTAAATGAGCTGCTCCGCCAGCACCTGCAATTATTACATTAATTCCTCTTTTGTGTGCATTATTACTAAAATCGAATAATTTTTCTGGTGTACGATGTGCAGATACAATATCTACTTCTATTTCTATGTCAAAACCTTTTAAAATATCAATAGCGTCTTGCATTACTGGCATATCGCTATTACTTCCCATTACTATGGCAACTTTACTCATCTTATTCGCTTATTACTTGTATTGTGTTTTTTACTTTTTCGGCAATTTGTCTTGCCTTGCTTAAATCTTCATTAACTATGGTTACGTGTCCCATTTTTCTAAATGGACGTGTTTGTTTTTTGCCATAAATATGAGGTGTAACACCTTCAAGATTCATTATGCTTTCTATGTTTTTGTATAAAACATTTCCTGTATGTCCTTCTGCACCGACAAGATTTACCATAATACCACCAACTTTACTTTTAGTTTCACCTAAAGGTAAATCTAAAATGGCACGTAAATGCTGTTCAAACTGACTAGTAAAGCTAGCTTCTATGGTTTGATGTCCAGAATTATGAGGTCTTGGCGCAACTTCATTTATTAAAATTTGGTCCTCTTGTGTCTGAAACATTTCTACTGCTAATAATCCAACATGATTAAAAGCCTCAGCTGTTTTTAAAGCCACATCTTGTGCTTTTTTTGCAACGTCGTCATGAATACGCGCAGGACATATTACATATTCTACTTGGTTGGCTTCAGGATGAAATTCCATTTCTACAACGGGATACGTTTTAATGTCTCCTGAAACGTTTCTTGCCACAATTACTGCAAGTTCGTTTTTAAAAGGTATCATCTCTTCTGCAATGCATTCACCAGCAGGTAAACCTTCTAAATCACTTAATTGTCTTACAATTTTTACTCCATTACCATCGTATCCAAATCTAGCAGCTTTCCAAACAAAAGGTAATTCTAAACCACCATTTTTAATAGCATCTTCTATTTCAGATAAATAAGCAAATCTGCTAAAAGGTGCTGTTGGTAAGTTATGGTCTACGTAAAATAGTTTTTGATTGGCTTTGTTTTGTATTTGACGCAAAGTTTTTGAAGACGGATATACTTTTATGTTTTCGTTTTCTAGTTGTTCTAAAGCGTCTACATTTACATTTTCAATTTCGATAGTTAGTACATCAACTTGTTTTCCAAAGTTGTAAACCGTATCAAAATCTAACAAATCGCCTTTTACAAATTTATCACAAGCAATTTTACTTGGTGCTTGATCACTATTATCTAAAACAAAGGTTTGAATATCAAATTTTCGGGTATTGTAAAGTAGCATTTTACCTAGTTGTCCGCCACCAAGAATACCTAATTTAAAGTTTGAAGAAAAATAATTCATTTTTAATATTAGTTGTGTGCAACAAAAATACATTTTAAATGTAAAATAGCCTTTAAAAATCTAAATCAAATATCGTTAAGCTGCTACAAATCCTTATATTTGCTTTTTAATTTTTTACAATGAAAACTATAAAGCTTCACGACAAAGAATTTAAACCTTTTATTTCTGAACAACAAATAGATGCTGCTGTAACAAAAATGGCACAAGATGTTGCAAATGACTTAGGAGACGAAGTACCTGTTTTTATAGGGATATTAAACGGATCGTTTATGTTAGTAAGTGATTTTGTAAAAAAATATCCAAAACCTTGTGAAGTTACCTTTATAAAATTAGCGTCTTATGAAGGCGTTAAATCTACAGAAGATATTCAAAGGTTAATTGGTTTAACCCAAGATTTAACAGGAAGAACTGTAGTTATTTTAGAAGACATAATAGATACAGGTAATACATTACATGAAATTCATCGTATTTTTAAAAACGAAAATGTAAAGCAACTAGTTATTGCTACACTGTTTTATAAACCAGAAGCTTATAAAAAAGACTTTAAACTTCATTATGTTGGTATAGAAATACCTAACAAATTTATTGTAGGATATGGATTAGACTATGATGGATTAGGTAGAGACTTGCCAGCAGTATATCAACTAAAAACAACACAACACATGACTAATTTAGTATTATTTGGTCCTCCAGGAGCAGGTAAAGGCACACAAGCAAACTTTTTAAAAGAAAAATATAACTTAGTACATATTTCTACTGGCGATGTATTTAGATTTAATATCAAAAACGAAACAGCATTAGGTATGTTGGCTAAGTCATACATGGATAAAGGCGAGCTTGTACCAGACCAAGTAACTATTGACATGCTAAATGCAGAAGTTGAAAAAAATGCAGACGCTAACGGATTTATATTTGATGGTTTTCCGCGTACTAACGCGCAAGCAGAAGCATTAAGTAAATTAATGGATACTAAAGATTCTCAAATTAATGCGATGATCGCTTTAGAAGTAGACGACGAAGTGTTAGTACAACGTCTTTTAGAACGTGGTAAATCTAGTGGTAGAGCAGATGATGCAGACGAGTCTATTATTAGAAATAGAATTAAAGAATACTACAACAAAACCGCTATCTTAAAAGATTACTACTCAGCTCAAGATAAATACTTTGGAGTAGATGGTGTTGGTAGTATAGAAGAGATTACAGAACGTCTTTGTACTGTAATCGATAAACTTTAAAATGAGTTTATTCGTTTTTTGGTTAATTTGAAATAATTAAAACCTTCATAAAACGAATTCATAAATTCGCAAATAAATTAAATAAATGACCGAAGGTAACTTTGTAGATTACGTAAAAATGCATGTCTCTTCAGGAAAAGGAGGGAAAGGATCTGCGCATCTTAACCGCGAAAAATATAACGCAAAAGGTGGACCAGATGGAGGCGATGGTGGACGTGGAGGACACGTAATTATTAGAGGTAACGAAAACCTTTGGACGTTACTACATTTAAAATTTCAACGTCATATCCGTGCAGGTCATGGTGGCGATGGTAGTAGTAATCGTAGTACAGGATCTGATGGAGAAGATTACATTATCGAAGTCCCATTAGGAACCGTAGTAAGAGATACAGAAACTAACGATATCCTTTTTGAGATTACAGAACAAGGTGAAGAAAAAATTGTTGCCGAAGGAGGAAAAGGTGGATTAGGTAACTGGCACTTTAAAAGCAGTACCAACCAAACACCACGTTACGCGCAACCAGGTATTCCGTTAGAAGAAAAAGACATAACATTAGAGCTTAAAGTCTTAGCAGATGTAGGTTTAGTAGGTTTTCCTAACGCAGGAAAATCTACTTTACTATCTGTAATGACCGCTGCAAAACCAAAAATAGCAGATTACGAGTTTACAACTTTAAAGCCAAATCTAGGTATCGTAAAATATCGCGATTATCAAACTTTTGTGATGGCAGATATACCAGGGATTATAGAAGGAGCTGCCGAAGGTAAAGGATTAGGCTATTACTTTTTACGTCACATAGAGCGTAATTCGGTATTGCTATTTTTAATTCCAGCAGATGCGCCAGATATTAACAAACAATACGAGATTTTGTTAGACGAGCTTAGACGTTACAATCCAGAAATGTTGGATAAAGACCGTATGATAGCCATCTCAAAATGTGATATGTTGGATGACGAGCTTAAAGCCGAATTAAAGCAAGAGTTAGACAAAACCTTACCAATTCCATATCAATTTATCTCAAGTGTAGCTCAACAAGGCATTACAACGCTTAAAGATAAATTATGGGACATGCTTAATTAATTTTATTTTGGCGTTACCCTAAAAGGGTCAGGCTTTCATTACTCGCTTCCCAACTAAAAAGTTGGGAGAGCTCAAACATGCCATTCAATCCTTAACGCGGTATGTTTGCTGTCCTAGTGTTCAAGTCAGAGATTATTTCAATTTTATAAATATCCTAACATTTTAAAATTCGACTTGCGTTGTAGGTTTTGTAACTTTGGGTTTCAACCAAAAAAATAAAATTCTATGAGCAATTTAAATAATAAAGTCGCTTTAATAACAGGCGGATCAAAAGGCATTGGATATGGTATTGCCTATGCATTAATGCAACAAGGTGTTAACGTAGCTATAACCAGTAGAAGTGCAGAATCTGCTCAAAAAGCAGCAGGACAACTAAACGCAGATGTATCTACAGCAAAAGCAATCGGACTAGAAGCAGATGTAAGACAATTAGAAAGTCAGCAACAAGCTGTTAAAACAACTGTTGAGACCTTTGGACAGTTAGACATTGTTATTGCTAATGCAGGATTAGGACATTTTGGTAGTATAGAAGATTTAACTTCACAACAATGGAACGAAGTTATAGATACCAATCTAACCGGCGTTTTTAATTCGATTAAAGCAAGTGTAGATGCACTTAAAGTAAGTAAAGGGTATTATATTACTATTTCTAGTTTAGCAGGAACTAACTTTTTTGCTGGAGGATCTGCTTACAATGCTAGTAAATTTGGTGTTACAGGATTTACCCAAGCGGTAATGTTAGATTTACGTAAATATGGTATAAAAGTAAGTACGATTATGCCAGGATCTGTTTCGACTTACTTTAATGGTAACGAGCCAAGTGATGAAGGCGCATGGAAAATACAAATTGAAGATATTGGCGAGTTAGTGGTTGATTTATTAAAAATGCATCCACGTACATTACCAAGTAAAATTGAAGTACGACCAACAACGCCGCCAAGTAAATAACTATAGATACAAAAAAGGCTTCCAAATTTGGAAGCCTTTTTTGTATTCAATAATTACATTATTATTCAACATCAATTCTTACGCCTTCACTGTGACTACTAAATTCTGGTGCATACATGCTTTGTATAGTAGTTATACCATTACTCATGTTACCAGCATTATTTACGCGTAAATCATATTCAAACACATAAACACCTTTTGGTAGGTAATCAAAAAAGAAGTTTGTACTTGCGTCTTTTGTGCTTTGATAAAAGCCTAAACCGTCTTGCCATTTGTATTGACTAATCACATTGGTTGGCTCTAAACCTGCTGCACGCATATCTTTCATGTGGATAAATTCCATGTTTCTGTCGCTTCTTAATTCGATTCTTACGGTTACTAAATCGCCAACTTTAAGTTTGGTTTCTTTATTAATTTCGGTAAGTGTTTCACCAGTATCTGTATTAGTTTTTAAGAATAATTTTTTCTTTAGTTGAAGTGGCGTTTTCGCAGAGGTAATTTTATCTAAGTCTTCAAAGTACTGCCAGTATAAACTTCCCCAAGCAATTCCTTCTCCTTTTTTAGAGATTTTTACTTCTGCCATTTTAGACGAAATTTCATTAGCAGACCAAGACGTTTTAAAATAGCCAGTTCCAGCTTCAACTTTAACGTCTTCCATAGTATTAGGATCTATTTTTTGATTACCTAAAACAATGTCTACCATATCCGTTACACTTAACCAATCGCTACCTTGAAGTAATAATGCGTACACAGCTTCGGTAGTAGCTTTGGTTGTTTTCCAACGGTTGGTTTGCTTGTTTTTAAGTAACCAGATTTTAAGATTATCTATGGTTTCAAGATTCTTCGTTTCATTTTGAATGACATTACCAGCTTCAGAAAATGTTTCAATTAGTAACGCTTGTGTTTCAATTGGTGCTTGATACCAATACCAAGAGTTTTCGTTAGATTTCCAATACATACCTAATTCTTCACTAGTTATACTGGTTTCTTTTAATGAATTTAAAATTTTAGAAGTGGTATTAGTGTCATTATTTCTATAAGAAATTAATGCCATCAATCCTTTGTTATACAGACTTCTGTTTAACCAATAGTTTTGAATTTGAGACTGATAATAATCCATTATCGTTTTTACTTCTTTAGACGTTTTAATTTCTGGGAAAAAGCTACGCATGTACAAATAATGTATTTGCATATGACTTAAATGGTCTTTGCTTAAATCTACATCTTTGTTGTATTTAGTTAAGTTGTTGTATTCTTCTACAAATTCTGAATCTAAATACTGGATTGCTTTTTTGATCATAGATTCTTCGCTGTCGCTCTGAATGACATTAAGTTGTTTTAAATGTCCAAAACCAGTTATAATGTGTTGCGTGATAAAACGGTTTGGTCGTCCGCCATTAAACCAAGCCCAAGCGCCATTAGACATTTGGTTTTGTTTTAATTTGTTTTTAGCGTTTTGCAATTCGTTATTCATTTTATTTAAATCGAAAAGCAATGCAATACGTTTTTTCTGTTCGGTTTCGCTTTGCGCATCGCGTAACCAAGGTGTTTCTTGAATTAAAATAGATTTAAGTTCTTGGTTTTTCTCTAAATTACTAATCAACGCATCGGTATTTTTCCATTGATTAAATACCTCTTGAATTCGCGGATTACTATTTGCAATATGACTAGCCAACGCATTAGCGTAATATCTACTAAAGGTTTGCTCGTTGCAATCGTAAGGATATTCCATTAAATAAGGTAAAGCTTGTACCGCATACCAAGCAGGATTGCTAGTCATTTCTAACGTTAATTTATGATGTTTTAAAGTGCTTGATGAGGTGTTTTTAAGCTTATCTAGTGTAAATGTTCTAGTTTGGTTACTTCTAATCCACATTGGTAATGTTTCGGTAACTAACATTCTGTTGGTTAAAACTGGTAACGCATTTTGTTCACCATCACTAAAATCTCCTGCTTTTGCCACAATTTTATATTGAACAGCATTTACCGTATCTGTAATAGATAGTTGCCAAGAGACTTGTGTATTGTTGTCTTTGTCTATGGTGAAATTCTCGACTGAGTTTGAGCTGACAAGCAAAGACGTAATATCTTCAGCAGAAACTGCATCAGTCAATATTAATTTAGCTTGTCCTGATAAAGCTTTATCAGATAAGTTGGCAATTTTAGTGCTAATGGTTATTTGGTCACCTTGACGTAAAAAACGAGGTGCGTTTGGTATAACCATAAGCTCTTTTTGCGTCACCGTTTCTAAAGTTGAAACTGAGCTTTTCAGAGTTTTTGTATGTGCTAATAATTGTAGTTTCCATTTGGTTAATGTTTCTGGTGTTGTGAAATTGAAACTGACGTTACCATCTTTATCTGTTTGTAACTGCGGAAAGAAAAACGCTGTTTCTTGTAAGTTTTTACGAATTGTAACAGTGCTGAAATCTATTTCTTGTTTATCAATAATTTTTCCTTTTTTCATTAAGAAATAATATTCTTTTTTGTCTTTTAGTTTAAGAGCTTCATTAGGTATATAATAGGCTGTATCTAGATTTGAATTTTTATAATCACTTTCATTTGATGAAACTACAGAAATATCTGACACAATAACTTCTTCTTCATCTTCAACAACTTCAATAGATTCTGGAGCAGGAACAGATACGCCTGCAGCTCTTCCTTGTAAAGCATCATATCTATAATTATTACCAAAACTCAACCCAAACCAATTAATTTGATCGTATTGTTGTGTTGGATAGTTATAGTAATTCTTGTTATTATTTATGACTCTAAATCCGCGTTGTCCAAAACTGTTTCCGTTGTTTTTGTTATGATTTGGATTGTATGTAGGTTGATACAACGGATTAAATTCCCAACTATGTGATTTAAATTGGTCTAAAGAGGCATCATACATGCTGGCTAATAATTCGGCTGAGATTTTTTCACCTTTTGGTCCTTTAATTTTGAAGCTCCAAGTCTCATCTGTTCCTGGTTGTATTTTGTCTCTAAAGGTTGTGGTTTCTATTTCTAAATCGGTTTTTGGATATGGCACAGAAATAGCTAAAGTGTTAGCGGTATAGCTATTAAAAGCAGCAAAACTATAATGTACTGCAAAACCACCAAGATCTTTATCTGTAACAGGAATACGAATGGTTTTTTTCTCGTTGTTTATTACGTATTTATTACTATTGATAATACGGTTGTCTTTTTCTACATCAATAAAAACAGTAAGGTTTGTCGCTGCACTACCAAATGTGATTACTGCAGTGTCGTTAGGTTGGTAACTGTCTTTGTTTGTGGTAATGGTAAACAATTGGTTGTCTGAAACAGTGTTATCTTTTTCACTGTAAAGTGTTGTTCTGGTTTCATCTTTCACTAATTGTCCAAACTTATCTTTGCTTTCTAAAACAATAAGGTATTTACCAGAATCCCATTTTCTGATGTTACCAAGTTTAACGTCTTTAGTGTTTTCAGTATTGAATTCTTTAGTAAGCAAAATTTTACCTTTATCCCAAAATTGACTATCATCTTCGTTATTATAAGCATCGTGTGGAAATAGGTTTTTAAATTCAGTTTCACTTAAATTATGATAATCTGGTGCATCCCAAGGACGTTTTCTTAATACTTGATTTGGCGCTTTAAGTTTGTAAATTTTAATGGTGCCTTTTGCAGAAACAAATTCGCCATTTAAATTTTTAGTATCGATTTGGATTGCATGCGCTTTATTGGTTTTATCTAATTCACTTTTTACAGACATAGTTGCTGTTAAAGCATGATAGCCAACGTTGACGATAGTCGTTGCACTTCTAGTTTCACCATTAATATCGGTGATGTCTGCAGTGACTTCGTAATTAAAAATAGGTTGTGATTTTTGATCAACACTTTGGTCTGGTATGGCTTTAAATGTAATATCAAATTCACCTTTATCATTTGTTGTGGTTTCACCGTGAGTTATTTCTTGAGGTTCGCTGTTAAAATACGGTCTGCGCCAGTACCACCAAGTTGGATATTGTACTTTGCGTTTTACGGTGTAAGTGACTTTAGTATCGCTAATATTACTACCAGCGTAGGCTTTTGCGTTACCTTTTATGGTAATACTATCGTTAATTTTGAAGGTTTCGGTGATTGGATTAAAATTTGCTTCAAATTTTGGACGTTTGTATTCTTCAACTGAAAAATAATGTCTACCATTATCAAAGGTGTGATTTTTTCCTAAAATTTGAATTTTGTATCGTCCGTTTAAACCTGAATTTGGTAAAATAAACTCGCCAGCAACCGATCCAAAATCATTGGTTTTTAATTCTAAACGACCAACTTCTTCATTGTTTACATTATAAAGAATAGCGTAAACTGCTTCGTTTTGTAATACTTCAGATTTTTGTTTAAATGTTTTAATGGCGATTGCCTTAAAATAAACAGTTTGGCTAGGTCTGTAAATACTTCTGTCTGTAAAAACAAATGTGTTGTAACGTGTTTCTTCTTTGTTAGTATTATCGTATGTTCTGCCAACGTAATAATTGCCAAAATAAGCAGTTTGGTTGTTGTGATTAACTTCTGCACTAACGTCTGAAAGATAGGTTGACGCTTTTTTTAAGGTAGCTTTACCAAATACGTCGGTTTTTAATGTCGAGTTATGGTATTTGTTTTTGTAATTTTTACGGTACGTAATATCTAAAGTTGCATTTTGAATAGGTTGCCCGTTATTTCTGTCTATTAATTGAAAAATAACTTCGTTATTGGTTTCCATTTCGGTTAACGCAAAATCGGTAATTTGAAAGGTTTGCGTAGCGTACAAATCGCTATTGGCTCTAGCAAGAATTAGATAGCTTCCATTAGATAATTTTGGTACAACAACTTCTGTTGTGTGCGATTGGTAGTCGTTTTCGTTTTTTAAATTATTGTTCCAATTCGTGTGTTGTTTTAAAGTTTTTATGAACTTTAAACGCTCGTCTTCACGATAGGTTTTGTTGTATGTTTCTAACTGATTTTTTGATAAGTTGTATAGTGTAAATTCAAGATTTTCTACATTTTTATAACGTACCAGAAATCTGCTATTTTGCTGAATTGGAATATACGTTTCGGTAGTAATTTGTAGTTCTTTATTTAAAATTTGTTGTTTTAAAATTGTACTGTTTTTAGCGGCTTTACTATCAGGAAAACGTTTGATAATATTGTTTACAATCGCTAAAGCTTCTTGTATTAACCAACGATTTTCGGTACTGGTTTTAGAATCGTATTGTAAGCCATTTTGATAGGTTTTTTCGGCAATTTCAAACTCGTAAAGCGCAGCTGTTTCATCTGTTTTTATACTAAAAATTTCATCTTTTAACGTTTGAAGGTAAATTTCATCTTTATTATTAAACGTCGCATGTTGTAAGACATAGTCAAGACGCTGAATATTAACATCAACTAACGCTTTATAATTTTTGTTTTGTTGATGAAATTGAATCAGTTTTTGATACACTTTTAAAGCCTGTAGTTGTAAAGATGTACTGTCTTTAGCTTCAAGTTTTAGGGTAGAAAATTTTGATGAAGTACTTAAATAGGTTGCGTTATCAATTTCAAATTTATATGCTGGCTTTGTAATGCTGTTTTCGTCTGTTTTAAAAAAGTCTAAAGCATTGTGACTTAAAATATCAAATAACGTTGGTCTGTATGTTTCTGAATTTTTAGCCTTATTAATTATCGCATCAAATTGATGGATTGATGTCGATTTTAAAACGCTTTCATTTTCTAAAGATTGATTAAAAAGCGTTTGTATTTCGGTAAATAAAGTGTTTAAATCCCAAGTTCTAAAATCTTCATCATCAACTTTACTTTCGGTTTTTGTACGATTGTAAAATTTATATCTATTTTGATTAAAATACTGCCAATATAAGTTAGCCAACAAGTTTTGTAATACGTTTTTGGTAGGCGATTGGCTGTTGTTTATTTCAGTTTTAAAATCTCTGATAATGCTTAATTGCGCATCTTCTTCTAGGGTTAGTGTATACTTACTTTTAAAAATAAGCGTTTTAATAACTTGTGGACTGTTTTGCTCCTTTTTAGCTAATATTTCAATTTGCTTAACAACATCCAAAGCGCTTTTAGGCAAACCATCTTTTTCATGGGTTTTGACTTGCTTCCAAAGCTTGGAATAGTCATCTTGAGCGTAAGTAGTAGCAAAAAGTAAAATCATTATTAAGGTTGAAATTTGTTTCATAAAATTATTTTTAATAGCAAGATAAGTTTAGACATTTTGACTTAAAACTAAAAATACGTGAATCTATCGTTTTGTTGAGTAAAACGATAGAAATTTAAAGTTAACAATTATTAACGCAACAGAATCAAAAACAATACCAACAGAATGTTATTTTTGTATAAATTGAAAATACTAAATATGCGATTAATCATTTTTATATGTTGCTTTCCGCTTTTTTTAATGGGGCAAACCTCTATTGAAAAAGGAAAAGCTTTTATTCAACAAAAATTGTTTAGCAAAGCAGAAGCAGAGCTAAAACCTTTTGTTGATCATAATGAAAATGATTTAGAAGCAATAGAATTATTAGGCGATGCTTACGGACATCAAAAAAAATGGGATGAAGCCGCAAAACAATATAAAAAGTTGACCGAAGCCAAACCAACCGAAGCTAATTACCATTACAAATATGGAGGCGCTTTAGGGATGAAAGCCTTGTCTGTAAGTAAAATTAGAGCATTAACCATTATAGATGACGTTAAAGCAGCGTTTTTAAAAGCAGCCGAATTAGATCCAAATCATATAGACACACGTTGGGCTTTAGTAGAGTTATACATGCAGTTACCAGGTATTATTGGTGGTAGTAAAAGTAAATCTTTAAAATATGCTAACGAGCTTGAAAAACTTTCTAAAGTAGATGGTTATTTAGCTAAAGGTTATATTTACGAATATGATGACGAGCCAGAACTTGCCGAAGATTATTACCTAAAAGCTATTAAAGTTGGTGGCTCTATTACTTGTTACGACAAGCTAACAGCGTTATATGAAAAGGAAAACCTACCAGAAAAAGCCATAAGTAATATTGAAGCATCACAGGTAAAACATAAAAGAAACGCTTTACACTATCAAATAGGGAAAGTGTGTGCAGATTATAATGTACAATTAGATAAAGGTCTAACATGTTTAAAAGTGTATTTGCATAACTACTCAGCAAAAGATGGTGTGCCAAAAGCTTGGGCAAATTACCGTATAGCACAAATCTACAAACACAAAAAAGACATTAAGCAAGCTTTAGCACATATAGATCTAGCTTTAAAAGAACTACCAAAAATTGAAGTCTTTAAAGAATTTAAGGAAAGTTTGCAGTAAGCAGTAAGCAGTAGGTATTAGGTAGTAGGCAGTGAGCAGTCTTTAGTCACAGTCACAGAAACAAAGCAAACTCTGTAAAATATTTAAATAATAATTAGTGAACATTCGTGAAATTCGTGTCAAGCAACACCTCGCAAAGTCACAAAGCATCAAAAACTAAAAATCTCTACGAGTCTCTGTATCTCAGAGAAACTCTGTGTAATAACTAGATAAACTCTGCACATAAATTAGTGAAAATTTGTGAAATTAGTGTCAAAATAAATTCCAATATGTATCTTTGAAACATCTTCAAAAATAAATCATGAACGTACATTTTATAGCTATTGGCGGAAGCGCAATGCACAACCTTGCATTAGCATTACATAACAAAGGATATCAAGTAACAGGAAGTGACGACACGATTTTTGAACCTTCAAAATCACGTCTTGAAGCTAAAGGATTATTGCCAGAACAATTTGGATGGTTTCCTGAGAAAATTACTGATAAATTAGATGCTATCGTTTTAGGTATGCACGCTAAAGCAGATAATCCGGAGTTATTAAAAGCTCAAGAATTAGGCTTAAAAATATACAGTTATCCAGAGTTTTTATACGAGCAATCTAAAGATAAAACTAGAGTTGTTATTGGCGGTAGTCATGGAAAAACCACAATAACATCTATGATTTTACACGTCATGCATTACCATGACCGCGATGTAGATTTTATGGTTGGCGCACAATTAGAAGGTTTTGACGTGATGGTAAAATTAACCAAGGATAATGATTTTATAGTTTTAGAAGGTGATGAGTATTTAAGTAGTCCGATAGACAGACGACCAAAATTCCATCTATACAAACCCAATATTGCATTGTTAAGTGGTATTGCTTGGGATCATATTAATGTCTTCCCAACCTATGAAAATTATGAAGAGCAGTTTAAAATCTTTGTAGATAGTATTGTACGAGGTGGAAGTATAAATTATAACGAAGAAGACGAAGCGGTTAAACGCATTGTAGAAGCTAGCGAAAACCCAATTAGAAAATTACCATATCACACACCAGAATACACTGTTGAAGATGGCGAAACATTGTTAGAAACTCCAGAAGGACCAATGCCAATAGAAGTGTTTGGTAAACACAACTTAAATAATTTGGCTGGTGCAAAATGGATTTGTCAACATATGGGAATAGATGAGGATGATTTTTACGAAGCTATTTCAACATTTAAAGGTGCAAGCAAGCGTTTAGAAAAAATTGCCGAAACCAATAATAGCGTTGCTTATAAAGATTTTGCACATTCGCCAAGTAAAGTAAGTGCAACTACAAAAGCTGTTAAAGAACAATATGCAGATCGTACTTTGGTAGCGTGTTTAGAATTACATACCTATAGCAGTTTAAATGCCGAATTTTTAAAAGAATATAAAGGCGCTTTAGATGCAGCTAATGTCGCAGTAGTGTTTTACAGTCCGCATGCGGTAGAAATTAAAAAACTAGACGCGGTAACACACCAACAAATAGCAGATGCTTTTGAGCGTGATGATTTAATTATTTATACCAATCCAGACTATTTTAAAAATTATCTCTTTTCTCAAAATTTTGATAACAAAGCCTTATTGTTAATGAGTAGCGGTAATTATGGCGGACTGGATTTTGATGAGGTGAAAGGATTGATAAAATAAACTGTTTTTTTAGAAGAATTAAACAGCTAAATCATCTTCTTTTATTTTGTTTAAATAGTTATGCTTCTGTTTTAGTAGAGCAAATCCAAAAGTTAAAACACCTACGCGACCAATAAACATAATCATTATTATTAAAATTTTCCCTAAGCTGGAGAGATCACCTGTTATACCTGTACTTAATCCAACAGTTCCTAAAGCAGAAGCTGCTTCGAATAAAATTTTATCAAATGAAAAATTTTCTGTGTAGGATAATAAAAAGGAAAATAAAAAAATCAAACTTGTATAAAGCATAAAAGTAGAAGTAGCTACATAAATCCTCTCAAAAGGAATTAATCTATTTAAGAAAGTGATTTTTTTCTGACCTAGCAATCTACTTTTTAATATAGCTAACATCGCTGTAAGAGTTGTTATTTTCATACCACCAGCAGTACCAGAAGGAGATGCTCCTATATACATTAAGAATGTTAATAATAATAAAATCGGTAGAGAAAAGTCACCAATAGGTACTGTGTTAAAACCGACTGTTGTCATTGCAGACATGGCTTGGAAAAATGATATCATTAAAGGACTATCATGACCAGTTATAGTTGCGCTTTCTGTGGTGTAAATAATAGAAGTACCTATTGCTAATAGAACAATAAACCCATAAATAATAATTTTTGTTGTAAAAGAAACTTCTTTTGATCTGCCTGTCATTCTGTACCATAGATCTGTAATAACGATAAAACCTAATGATCCAGCTATAGCTAAGCAAGATATAATTGTGTTAATAAAAACATTGTCTTTAAAGCCTTCAAAACCATCATTAAATAACCCAAAGCCAGCTGTGCAAAAAGAAGAAATACTATGAAATATAGAAAACCAAATTGCTTGAATGTTTTCCATCCCAGAATTTGTAAAAGCAATGTAGAACAATACAGCTCCAATACTTTCCATTACTAGTGTGAATATAATTACACTTTTAATAAAATCTTTAATTTTAATTGTATTAGGTAAAGTAAATTCTGCGCCAATTAATTTACTATGCCAGCGTGTTAATCTTTTTGTAGTAAAAATTAAATAATAAGTAGTTAGTGTCATATATCCTATTCCTCCAATTTGAATAAGACACATGATTACAAATTGACCTAAGTAATTATATGAGTCAAAAATACTAATAGTAACAAGACCTGTTGTAGAAATGGCTGATGTAGAAATAAATAAGTTGTCTAAAAGAGATACATCAGTTTTATGAAAAAATGGAATACTCAATAAGAAAAATCCAATAATAGTGTATAAAAAGAAACCCCAAACTAAATTCATTTGAGGTGATTTACTAATTTGAAATTTTCTATACCAATTTTTTACTTGTTTAAGTAATTTAGATCTCATAGCTTAAATTTTAAACAAAGATACGATATAAATGATTTTCTATTGAACTATATTAACACCAACAAAATCCCAATCAAAGCCGGTAAGGCTTGAACAAAAAATATCTTTTTAGATGCTGTTAGTCCGCCATAAATACCAGCAACAGCAACGCAACCTAAAAAGAATAATGCAATGTTAGATTGCCACGTTGGGTTAGTGATAAAAAACGTCCAAATTAATCCAGCTGCTAAAAAACCATTATATAAACCTTGGTTTGCTGCCAACGTTTTGGTTGGTGTAAATAAATCTTTAGGAAACTGCCTAAAAATTTTTGGTCCTTTGGTTTCCCAAGTAAACATTTCAAAATATAAAAAATAGAGGTGAAGCAAGGCTACTAAGGCTATGATAATGTTGGTTAGTATATTCATGATTTTAATTTTTAAATACCTTGTCTAAAAAAGCCTTAATACTATCTTGACTGCTTTTAATTAATTGTTGTCTGGCGTTTTCTTTGTCTTTTGGTAGTTTGTCTTGAGAGAGTTTAAACTTGCCTTCCCAAGTTTTAATATCTATTTCAAACAGTTTAATATAGTCTAAATTTTTATCTAATCTTGGGTTGTCAGGCTCTAAAACGTAGTTGTGTTCTGGCGCTTCTAAAAACTCGGTCATCGTAATTAAAGACTGTTTTAAAGCAGCTTTGTCTTCAATTCTGGTAACAGTTCCGGTAAGGTGTACTTTAATGTAATTCCACGTTGGTAATTGTGTTGTGGTATAAATACTTGGCGAAATGTAACATTGTGGACCAGAAAATATTATGGTCACTTCATTTTCATGCTGAAGCAAGTCCGTTTGCGGATTATAAATATCTATATGACCAATAAGTTTACCATCGGTTTCGCGATAAATTAATGGCAAATGCGTTATTAAAGGGTGATTATCTTTTACCGAAATTAATGTAGCTAACGGATACGTTTTTATCACTTCAATATGATGAAGCTGGTTATTATCTTGATGTTTTTTTGGAGGATACACTTTTTAAGTTGAAAGTATTTAGAATTGAAAAGTATTTAAAGTTTTAAGCTAATAACACTCGTTTGGTAGTTTAGCGAAGTTTTTTTGGTAGCTGAGCGTAGTCGAAGCTACACACCAAATTGTCTAAAATGATGATCTAAATGTTTATAAGCACTTTTTCCCCATTGGTCTGCGGTAAACGTCCCGAAATAAGGATGTTTCTTTTTAGGTTCAAAATAATTTTTAGACGTGCTCATGATTTCAATTTTAGACTTTAATTTATCTTTTTCGGTATTAAAACCGTCACTATTTACAATTATAAATTCTTTAGCAGTTGGCAAACCTTCTTTCCAGGGTTTATCGTTGTAAAGGCTTGACGCAACAAGTTTCATCATCATACCTATTAAAAAATTAGGTTTTTTAATAGTGCTTTCGCCTAAAGCTAATTCAATAGGTTTTGTACAGTGTACCAGCATTTGATTTACGTTCATTTTTCCCCATTTAGCCGACGATTCAGCATCAAGATTTTCTAAACGGTTTAATAGTTCAGCTTTAGCTTCGGTTTCAAAAATAGATTTCATATTTAGATAATTAGTTGGTTTTTTGGAGTTTAAAAATTACAAAATATTGTGTAGTTTTATCAAATGTCTGAAAAAAAGCCATCTTTTTCAATAAAAAACTGGTCGGAAGATGATCAACCACGCGAAAAGCTTCTAAAAAAAGGAAAAGCAGCATTAAGTGATGCAGAACTAGTTGCTATCTTAATTGGATCTGGAAACCGCGAAGAAAGCGCTGTAGATTTGTGTAAACGCATCTTATCTAGCGTAGACAATAATTTAAACCAGTTAGGAAAATTAAGCATCAAACAGTTAATGCAATTTAAAGGCATTGGCGAAGCTAAAGCTATAAGCATTGCGGCTGCATTAGAATTAGGAAGACGCAGACGAGCAGAAGAAGCTTTGCAACAATTTAAAATTACATCTAGTAAATCGGTTTTTGAGTTAATGCAACCCATGATTGGTGAGTTACCTCATGAAGAGTTTTGGATTATTTATCTTAATAATTCTAACAAAGTAATTGATAAATTACAGCTTAGTAAAGGCGGAATTACAGGCACTTTAGTAGATACACGTTTAGTCTTAAAACAAGCGCTACAAGTAGGTGCAGTTGCAATAATTATGGCACATAATCATCCTTCAGGCACCTTAAAACCTAGTCAAGCCGATAAGGATATTACCCAAAAATTAAAATTAGCTGCTCAAAGTTTAGATATACGTGTTTTAGATCATTTAATTATTACAGAATCGGCTTATTTCAGTTTTGCAGACGAGGCTTTGCTGTAATATGATGTTAATTTCTTTAAAACTGATCTTAAAAAATACACTTTTAAATCAGGAATTTGGTACTTTTAAACCTTATAATTTCAATCGTTAATGTTACTAGTTTACACACACAAAATTACACCACGTGTTAAATACACTTTTAAACAAGTGTGTACTAGAATACTTGGGATTCCTGTAGAATTTACAACAACTATAGAAGATTTTATTGCTCACGATAGCCTTAAAATATCTTATGCAAAACAACCTTTAAGTAACGAGGTTTTTATTAGATCTAACGATTTGTTATTTGAGCAAGGCTTATCAGATATAGATATAAATATTTATGATTGGGAAGAGACTAAATGCTTTTTTCCTGCAGGAGATAAAAGTGCTTTGCCCTACGATATTTTTGCGGCAACATTTTATTTAATTAGTAGATATGAAGAGTATTTACCACATGTAAAGGACAATTATGGTCGTTTTCCAGCAGAAGAAAGTTTAGCCTTTAATAATCAGTTTTTAACACAACCAGTAGTAGATATTTGGGCATATAAGTTTAAAACCATATTAAAAGAACAATTTCCTAATTATATATTTCCTGATAAAAAATATACAGTAACACCAGTTATAGATGTACCTATAGCTTATAGGTATAAATTGGTAGGAGTAATGCGTACATTTGGCGGGACCTTTAAAGATTTTTTTGCATTTAGATTTAAAGATGTTTATGAGCGTTTTGGCGTATTATTAGGAGCAAGAAAAGACCCGTTTGATACATATAAATACATTGTTAATCGACAAAAAAAACGAAATTTTAAATTTATATTTTTCTTCTTAGTTGGCGATTTTTCTACATACGATAAAAACATAAATAGTCAAAAACAAAAGTTTAAATCTTTAATAAAACACGTTGCAGATTATTGTAAAGTAGGTATAAAATCTTCATTTTTTGCTCTAAATGATATTGAATTGTTAAAGATTGAAAAGAGTAGAATGGAAGCTATCATTAATACAAATATAGCAGGTTCTAGACATTCTTTTTCTAAAGTAAATTTACCAGAATCTTATCGTAATTTAGTCGAATTAGAAATACCTGAAGATTATACAATGGGCTACGTTAATCATTTAGGCTTTAGAGCAGGAACTTGTACTCCGTTTTTGTTTTATGATTTAGATTACGAGGTGCAAACACCACTAAAAATAGTACCATATCATGCTTTAGATTTTGCATTTTTAAAGTATAATTCGTTATTAGACAAACAAGAAGCTTTAGATAAATTAATTAAACAAGTTAAAGCTGTAAACGGTAATTTTGTACCTGTTTTTCATAATTATACATTTAGTAATATACCACGTTGGCAACATTTTAAAACACTATTTAATACAATTTTAGACTCAGTAGATGAACAATAATATAGAGCATATTTTTTTTGATTTAGATCACACACTTTGGGATTTTGATAAGAACTCGGCATTAACTTTTGATTTTATTTTTAAAAAGAATAATCTACAACTTAGTTTACCTGAGTTTTTGAGCGTTTACGAACCGCTAAATTTGCAATATTGGAAGCTTTATAGAGAAGAAAAAGTAAGCAAAGAACATTTAAGATTTTATAGATTAAAAGATACCTTTGATACTTTAAATATAGAAGTAGAGGCAGAAGTAATTAATAAACTGTCAGAGGATTATATAGATAACTTAAGTAATCAAAACCATTTATTTGATGGTACTTTTGAAATTTTAGATTATCTAAAACCAAAATATCAATTACATATTATAACCAATGGATTTGAAGCAGTACAGTATCATAAGATGAAAAAATCAAACATATTTCATTTTTTTGAAACTATCACAAATTCAGAAATGGTTGGTGTAAAAAAGCCAAATCCTAAAATATTTAATCACGCTTTAGATTTAGCCAATGCAACAACTAAAAACAGTATTATGATTGGCGATAATTATGAAGCCGATATTTTAGGCGCATTAAATATTGGGTTAGATGCTATTTGCTTTAATTATCATAAAGAAACTATAGCTCCAGATATAAAAATTATCAATCATTTATTAGACTTAAAAAAATATTTATAAAGATGAAATTACATAAAATATTAAGCGTTTTTATTCTTTTATTTTGTACAACATTATTAGCGCAAAATCAGCTAAACAACTATAAATATATTGTTGTTCCAAACCAGTTTAAATTTCAAAAAGAACCAGGTCAATACCGTGTAAATGGTTTAGCTAAGTTTTTGTTAGAAAAACAAAATTTTACCGTTTTATTAGAAGAAGATACCTTACCAGAA
This sequence comes from Mesoflavibacter zeaxanthinifaciens DSM 18436, assembly GCF_000422365.1. GTDB lineage: Bacteria > Bacteroidota > Bacteroidia > Flavobacteriales > Flavobacteriaceae > Mesoflavibacter > Mesoflavibacter zeaxanthinifaciens. The sequence continues at coordinate 70,469 of NZ_AULQ01000008.1, read as the reverse complement.
GATGCGATACAAAATAACTGTTTAGTTTTAAAAACTGCAGCAATAGACGATTCTTCTATGTTTAAAACTAAAATAAAATTTCAGTTTAAAGATTGTCAAGGTAAAGTGGTTTATACCACAGAAGAAGGCGAATCTAGGGAGAAAAAATATATAGTTGCATACAATGAAGCTGTAAGACAAGCTTTTAGTAGTTTGTCAAATTTCACTCATAAATATGAAGTGAAAGAAACTAAAAATAAAGTAGAAGAAGTTATTGTTACTCCATTACCTAATGTAACAGAAGCACCATTGGTTGAAGAAGTTGATGAAGAAGAAATAGATGAAGAAATTGAAATACCAGTAAAAGAAGGTTATAAAAACTCTTCAAATAATGCGCTTACCGCCGAAGCATTTGGAGTTATTAATTACAAATTAAAAAATAGTCAAGGTCAAACGGTATACACTATATTATATTCTGGTAAAGAAGACTTTTACATTGTAAAAGGTAAAGATGCTGTTATTTATAAAATAAATGGTAGTTGGGTTATTGCAACCAACGACAATGGTACTTTACAGATTAAATCTATTGATATTAAGTTTTAATGTATTAATCTTTTAATTGATTAGTACTTAGTTTATTTCGCGTTAGGGATTAAGGTATTGTTGGAGCACATCTTTGATTGCGACTACCGAAAGCCCGACGCACTTTTGCTATTAAAATCAAAAGTGGGTAACGCCCAAAATATTTTAATATCCATATTTATCTTTCCAGCGCTGTTTTAAAAATTCACGTTGCGCGTTTTCTCTAGCATTATTACCAGGTTGGTATAATGGTGTATTTGCAATTTCTTTGGGTAAAAACTCTTGTGCAGCAAAATTATTAGCGTAATTATGACTGTATTTGTAGTCTTCGCCATAACCAATGTCTTTCATAAGTTTTGTTGGCGCATTACGTATGTTAAGTGGTATACTTAAATCTCCTGTTTGTTTGACTAATTGTTGCGCATTATTTATTGCCATATATGCCGCATTACTTTTTGGAGAACACGCTAAATATGTAGCACATTGGCTAAGTATAATTCTAGATTCTGGATAACCAATTGTTGATACTGCTTGAAATGTACTATTTGCAATAACCAAAGCAGTTGGATTAGCATTACCAATATCTTCACTAGCTAAAATTAACATACGTCTAGCTATAAATTTTACATCTTCGCCGCCTTCAACCATACGTGCTAAATAATAAACTGCTGCGTTGGGATCACTACCACGTATAGATTTTATGAATGCAGAAATAATATCATAATGCTGCTCGCCAGTTTTATCGTAACGTACCGTATTACTTTCTACTTTATCCATTACCATTTTATCGGTAACAATAATCTTGTCACTATCTTCTGCGTTAATAATGAGTTCAAAAATATTAAGTAGTTTTCTAGCATCACCACCAGAAAGACGTAATAAAGCGTTGGTTTCTTTAAGCTTTATATTTTTTTTGGATAAAATCTCATCTTTTTCAATTGCACGGTTTAAAAGCGCCTCTAAATCGGTTTTTTCAAACTCTTTTAAAATATAAACCTGACAACGTGACAATAATGCCGAGATGACTTCAAAACTTGGGTTTTCTGTAGTAGCACCAATTAAAGTTACCCAACCTTTTTCTACAGCTTGTAATAAACTATCTTGTTGTGATTTGCTAAAACGATGTATTTCATCAATAAATAAAATTGGGTTTTTAGCCGTAAACAATCCGCCGCTTTCCTTCGCTTTATTAATTACATCTCTAACATCTTTCACTCCAGATGCAATTGCGCTTAATTGATAAAACGGACGATTGGATGTGTTTGCAATGATATTTGCTAATGTAGTTTTTCCAATTCCTGGTGGTCCCCAAAGTATCATCGACGGGATTAATCCTTGTTGGATGTGTCTAGTTAACGTTCCGTTTTTGCCCACTAAATGTTGCTGACTTATGTAATCATCCAACGTTTGTGGTCTTAATCTTTCGGCTAAAGGCGTATTCATCTTGTAAAATTAAATCAAACTTTTTTAAAACAATAATTACAACCAAACAACTTATTAACTTTGTTATGGCGTGCCTTTTTTTGAGAAAAGTTCAAAAAAAAGTCGGGCTTTCGCAAGTCGCAATCAAAGATGTGCTCCAACAATTGCTTAATCCCTCACGCACTTACTAGCTGACAATTTAACATCACTTCAAAGTTGGTTAACTATTTGCTATATTCACTATAATGAAACAAAAAGAACCATTTAAATACAGTCCAGAAGTATTACTTTATCCGCTAGGATTTGTAATGCTAATTTGGCTTATCTTTGCTATCGAAATTCGTTTTGGTTTCAGTTTAAATAAATTAGGTATTTATCCTCAAAAATTTTTAGGTTTAAAAGGTGTTTTGTTTAGTCCTTTTATACATGGCGGAATTAGTCATCTTTATCATAATTCAATTCCTTTGTTTATTCTTTCAGCAGCGTTATTCTATTTTTATAGACCGATAGCATTTAAAGTTTTAGGATACGGTATATTACTTTCGGGTTTTTTAACTTGGTGTATTGGACGACCATCTTACCATATTGGAGCTAGCGGATTAATATATGTTTTAGCTAGTTTCATTTTTTTTAAAGGTGTTTTTGCAAAACATTATAGACTAGTAGCTTTATCTATGCTTGTTGTTTTTCTTTACGGAAGCATGGTTTGGGATGTCTTACCATTAAAAGAAGGTGTTTCTTGGGAAGGACATCTATCAGGTTTAATAACAGGTTTGTTTTTTGCTTTAGTTTTTAGAAAGCAAATAGCAAAACCAAAACGATATGTTTGGGAAAAACCAAATTATAACGAAGAAGAAGATGAGTTTTTAAAACACTTTGATGAAAACGGTAATTTTATTGAAAGTAAAGAAGAAGATATAGAGGAAGAAGAGAAGCCTTCAGCTCAAAATTCAATACAAATAAAATATACTTTCAGAGAAAATAAAGACGATTAACGTCTTTGTCTTACAGCTTCATATAAAAATGCACCACAAGCAACAGAAACGTTTAACGATTCTATTTCACCAAGTAAGGGTAGTTTAGCTTTATAATCTGCAACTTTAATAACAGAAGGATTAATGCCTCTTCCTTCAGATCCCATAATAATGGCACAAGCATCTTTAAAGTTGATATCGTAAAGCGTGTCTTCTGTTTTTTCGGTAGCAGCAATGACTTTAACACCAGATGCTTGTAAAAAAAACACAGCATCTTTAATGTGTGATACTCTACAAATAGGTACTTTAAATACAGCACCAGCACTTGTTTTAATAGTATCTCCGTTAACAGGAGCAGCACCTTTAGATTGAATAATGATTCCATTAACACCAGTACATTCTGCTGTTCTTATAATAGCACCAAAATTGCGTACATCACTTAATTGATCAAGTAGTAAATAGAGTGGAGTAGAAGTTTTTTCTAAAACTTGCTCATGCAACTCTTCAATATCATAAAACTTAATAGGAGATATTTGTGCCACTGCACCTTGGTGATTATTTTGTGTTAATTTATTTAGTTTTTCAATAGGTACATACGAAGCGTTAATTTTATTATGATTTATTAAAGACTCTAATTCTTTAAATAAATCACCTTTTAAACCTTTTTGTAAAAAGACTTTATCAATGTTTTTATCAGCTTTTATAGCTTCTATAATAGCTCTTAAACCAAAAATTTGTGTTGTTCTTTGCATGATGTAAAGGTATAAAAAAACAGCCTGATTTCTCAGGCTGTTTTTTTTATTCTTAATTGTTTTTCTTATAAAGAAAAATCAAAATCAAAACCGGCACCATAGTCTCCATCAGAGTAGTATAGTGTTGATTTGTTTCCATCTAGTAAATAAATTTCTCCAGCACCATCACCATATTGATCAAAAACTTGAAGTCTATAGTCTCCATCGCTTAAACAAATAGGTAAGTTAGTAAATCCTGTTCTGCCAGCATAACCACCAAAACCAGGAGAAGAATTGTTTGAAGCAACAATAACACCAGCATTAAGGTCTACAATTCTCCAGTAAACTTCTTCTGGGTAATCGTCAAAAACAGTGTAATAGAATAATCTGTTTTCTAAACACTCTCTAAAAACGTTAATAGTAGCAGGCTCACCAATTGATGATCCGTCTCCATTAGGTTCTGTAACGTTTAATACTAAAGTTACAGGCTCTCCATCTAATCCAGCGTAATCATTAATAGAAACAGCTAAGTCTCCTTTATTAGATCCTGCAGGTATAGTAACAGTTGAAGGTACTGTAATATAAGTTTGGTCTATTGTAGATGCAGACATAACTTCAACATTATATGTCCTGTCATTACCAGCTACGTTTGCTGAATAAAGTGATACATTTTGAGTACTAGAACCGCTAATTTCAACTTCTAAATCTATAGCTTGTCCTGAGAAAGCTACATAGTTTGTTCCTGGAGCTTCAACTTCTTCTTTTTCACAACTTGAAAAAAAGAATGCTGCCCCAATAGCTAAACATGTAAATAATCTTAATTTTTTCATGATTTGTATTTTTAACACACTTCTATGAAATATATTTCATAGAAGTGTGAAATTATATTATTGATTTTGGTTACTTAAAAATGGATTGTTCTGAATTTCATCTTGTGGAATTTCGAACTGCATTCTTTCGTCATTATAAGGAATTGGTTGTCCTACAAAAGATAAATGGTTAGAACCTCTAGTTACAGTAGCTTGGTTACGCTTCATAGCTAAATAACTCTTACCTTCACCCCATAACTCGATACGAGTTTGTAAGTAAATTTCATCTAAAAGTGCTTGACCTGTTAAAGTATCTACATAAGCAGAACTAGGTACTCTTAAATCTAATAAAGCTTTTAAGCTTGTTCTAGCAGCAGCTTCGTTTGGTATTCTAGCGTTAGCCTCAGCATTTAATAGGTAAGCTTCTTCAATTCTCATGTAAACGTAATCTGCAGTTACAGTTTGAGAAGCACCTCCAATTGTACCAGAAGCAGCAAACTTAAATAAAGGTTGTAAGTGTCTTCCGTTAGCAGGATTGTTTAAGAATTGACCTTTACGTGCATCATTTGCAGGGATTGCAGCGAATAAACTTGCGTCTATAGCTTTGTAATCTCCAGCCCATGCATAACTATATGAGAAAGCATCAATCTGACCCCACCAAGATACTAAATCTAAACCATTGTTTTCAGTAATGTCTATTCCCCACATCCAGTTGTCTGTAAAATTAACATCATTAAAAGCATTACTAGTACCATCTGCAGGTACAACAGTTACTTGAGCAGGCTGTAACATTGTGTGACTTGTAGTTGTGATAACATCATTTGTCAAGTCAGCTACGTCTTGCCATCTTCCACCTTTTGCACCTAAAACGTAAGCATAAATCATTCTAGCTACGTTTTGGTCAACTTGGTTTTTAGCTGTTCTGTTAAAACCATCTAAAAGAGTCACTGCATCCATTAAGTCCGCTTCCATTTGGTTGTAAACTTGCTCAGCTGTAGACTTTGGTAAGTTTTCAATTTCAGGCTCTATATAAAGAGGTAAAATAGCTTCGTTTGGTACATACTCTTTTTGAAAATATTGTGTTAAGTAAAAATAAGAATGAGCTCTTAACGCCTTAGCTTGTCCCATTGCATATTTGTTCTCATCTAACTCAGGTACTGCGTCATTACCTCCTAAAGAAGCAATTACGTTGTTTGCAGATCTTACAATTCTGTAGTAGTATCTCCATACCATTCTGTTACGACCTCTTGTGAAATCCTGAGGAGCTTGGAATTCAGTAATATCTGCTCTGTACCATCCATATGTACTAACACTAAGTGCCATATCACCACAAAGCATATCACCATATACATCATAACCTTTTTGACCAAAGTCATCATGGTTAAGATCTGTTCCTCCTGATCCAGTTTGGATCATTTGAGCGTAAATACCATTTACGAATGCTGCAGGTATATTTGTGTTTGTTTCTGCAGCCTGTTCTGCATCAGCAGAAGTAAAAGATGCTGTTGGTTGGCTTTCACCAGCAACACCTGTGTTGTCTAAGAACTCTTCACTACAGCTGAAAGACAAAGCAATCACTGCTATAGCTAAAGTTTGTTTAAATAAATTTTTCATAATTTCTTTTTTTTTGTTTAAAATTTAATTCTTGCACCAAAAGTTATAGTTGTTGCAGGTGCATAAATTTGTCTTCCTGAGTTTCCGTTTTCTCTAATAGATGGATTAAACCCTTCTCTCTTGGTCTTAATCATTAAGTTATCTCCAGAAACCCACAGGTTTAATGCATCAATACCTGATTTTGATATTAATTTGTTAGGTACAGTATATCCTATTCTAGCATTGTTAAGTGCTATGTAATCTGTACTAATGATAAATCTTGATGAAGTTGAAGTACCATTAACAACAGCATTGTCAGCTAATAAAGGAACATCAGTTATGTCTCCTGGTTGTTGCCATCTATTAAGGATATCTGTGTGGTAGTTGTTACCAGCTGCACCAAAACGATCACTCATTAATTCAGCATATTGAGAGTCATAAGCATAACCACCTAAACTATAAGTGAATTGTGCAGAGAAATCAAAGTTTTTGAACGCTCCAGATAATCTAAACGCACCTCTTAAATCAGGTATAAAAGATTTGTCTAAATATACTTCTGTTGCATTAGCGTATGTTTTAGTAACAGTTCTTTTGATGTTAGCATTACCTACTTTTTGTTGATATTCAAAAAGAGATCCTGTTCCATTTAAAGATTCTTCAGTACCATTTCCAATGTAGAAGTTATCAGTTGATGTAGGTTCACCTGCATCTAAGACACCATTGTTATTTAAATCATCATAGTATTGGTACCATAATGGAGAACCATCTCCTGGATCAACACCAGCCCATTCTCTCATGTAGAAATCATAGATAGAACTTCCTTTAGACCAAGCATATAAACCTTGAACATCAAGAATTTTTTCTTGACCAGTAGATACATCTATTGGCATTTTCTTAAATTCATTACTGATAATTTCTCCATTAGCAGAAATGTCTAATTGGAAATCTTTATTCTTGATTATGTGTGCAGTTACATCAAATTCAAGACCACTGTTAGAAATTTCTCCATCATTAACTAAGATAGAAGCAAACCCGATAGAAGGACCTCTTCTTTGAGGGAAAAATAAGTTATCTGTATACTTATTATAATAATCAATATTAACATCTAAGAATCTAGATCTACCAATTGTAGATTCTATTCCAAACTGAGTCATTTTTGAAGTTTCCCAAGTTAAGTCAGGATTTCCAGGTCTAGTTTCTGGTAATGAAATTGCACCACCAACAAATTCTCTACTGTAGATTGTATAACCAGATACGTTAGAAACACCATCTTGGTCACCAGTAATACCGTAAGAACCTTTAAGCTTTAAGTAAGATATGTAACTATCTGCCATAAAGTCTTCAGCACTCATTACCCATGCTCCACCAATAGAACCGAATACACCCCATTTGTCATTTACAAATCGAGAAGATCCATCTGTTCTTAAAGAACCTGTTACATAGTACTTACCATTGTAGTTATAGTTAACTTGACCAAAGTAAGATTCGATTGCCGAACCAGTTGTGGTACCAATTGCAGGAGAAGTACTTTCTGCATAGTTAGACAGATTGTAGATGCCTGGTTGGTATACATTTTGCTTAAACTGTTGAGAAACATCAGATCTTTGCTCGTTAGATTCGTGTGCTACTAAAGCTTCTATAGAGTGATTTCCAAAAGTCTTGTTATATCTTAATAACTGTAAGAAACTTGTGTTCCAAAGTTGAGAGTCAGTAACCGTTAACGTACCGTTAGAGTTAGCTGCTATCGTATAATTATTGTTACCTACGTTGTAGAATCTTTGGAACCTGTACTGAGCACCATATCTAATTTCAGCTTTTAAATCTTTAGTTATGTTTATATCAGTAGTGAAATTACCATTTAAAGCGTGATTATCACCTCCGTTAAAATCTAAAATAGCTGATCCTACAGGGTTTAATAAGTTTGCATTAGGACGAGCTCTATCAAATCCATTAGCTAAAGCGGTAGGTGAACCAAAATCAAATTGAGCACCTCCATAAATTGGGTCTGGAATTAATTCTCCAGTACCAGGATATCTTGCATAAACAGGATATATTGGCGCCATTTTATCAGCAAATTCAAATATGTTTTCAGATCCATCTGTTTGACCATTGTTAGTACTTTCAGAGTATGCATAGTTTACATTAGCTCCTACTTTTAACCAATCTTTGATATCTGTACTTAAGTTAATTAAACCAGTATATCTTTTGTAATCAGAATTTATGATATAACCTTCGTCATTAAGGTATCCTAAAGATACATAGTATCTTGATTTGTCGCTTCCACCACCCATTCTCAGGTTAGCTTCAGTTCTAATACCAGTACCAAACGATTCGTCTGCATATGATTCTGGAGTAAATAATCTGTTTACACCAGGTCTAACTGAACGTGTAACAGGGTCAATTAATTCTGCTCCTGTAGCAACATCCCACATGTTGTAACCAGCACCTATACCGTTATCTCCTAATAAGCGGTTGTTTGCAAATCCAACAGGATCTGGGTTACCATCTACAACACCTCTGTTGTACAGTCCTTCCCATACAAGACCAACGTATTGTTCTGGAGAATCGATTACATCGTATCTAGGTATAATTTGGTTGTTGATACCTGTTTTTAAGTCAACTTCAATATAAGATTTATCAGTAGAAGTTCCGCTTTTGGTAGTAATAATTACAACACCATTAGCACCTCTAGAACCGTAGATTGCAGTTGCTGTAGCATCTTTTAAAACCGTAGTACTTTTAATATCAGAAGGGTTTATAGTGTTAAGAGCAAAAGTACCTTGTAAAGGAACTCCGTCTACAACATATAAAGGCGCTCTGTTTCCGTTAGGAGAACCAAAACCTCTAATTCTTATTGTACCAACAGTACCTGGCTGACCAGATGTGTTAATTACGTTAACACCAGCTACCTCACCAGTTAGAGCTTGAGTTACATTGGCAAAGTTTTTTGCTTCTAAAACTTCACTTTTTACAACTTTAGCTGTACCAGTGTTTGCTCTTTCTGTTGTAGTACCGTAACCAACTACGATAACTTCATCAAGAGTGTTGTCTGGTTCAAGAGTAACATCAATTTTGTTACTAGCTCCAACAGTTACTTCTTTGGTGCTATATCCAACATAACTGTATGTTAACACATCACCTGTACTTGTGCTGATAGAGTAATTACCATCAAAATCTGTTGTAGTTCCGTTAGATGTTCCTTTCACAGCTACTGTTGCCGATGGTAACGGTAAGCCATTTTCGTCAGAAACAACTCCTGAAACTGTTTTTTCTTGTGCAAAAGATAGTTGCACAACAAACGCTAGGAATAGCGTTAAAATTCCACTAAACTTTGTTTTCATTTTATAATTTATTTGAATTAGTCTACGCCAAAAATCATAATAAAAACTTAATTAAACAATAATTATGGGTTAAAATTTTGATTTTTTTATAAATATTTCCTAAAATCTTAATATTCGATTAGAATATTGCGGATAATTTAAGGTGTATCTTCGAATTATTTAATTTGAATGGTAATTCTTCATTTTTACCATTTGCATATACAAAACTTAATATTCCTGATTTAGTTAATATTCCAAAACCAAAACCAAATCCGTACAGGTTTTGATTTTGGTTTATAGTTTCGTTTTTAAATGTAGCTATATCAACAACGCTGTTAATATAAATGTTTGAGCTTAGATTATATCTGTATTCAGTATTTAAAAGGTAGTAATTAGAGGCAATTATACTATTTTCAGAAAATCCTCTTATTGAGTTTATACCTCCAAACCGATATAATTCATTTTCTAAGTAATTGCTAGAGGATAGTATTTCAGCTTTTCCTCTTAAATATAAACTATTTCTATCATTTAGATTAAAAATATGATTGGCGTCAATGCTTATTTTGTTCTGTTTTGTTTTATTGTTGTTGTCCCTAAAACCAGTTCCGTAAATTAATGTAATATCAGTCTTGATTGGGAATAGGACATTGCTTTGCCTTTTTAGATATTGATAACCAAAATTGGTAAATGTAGCGTTGTAGTTATCAATCAATAAATTATTAATCGTATTGTTAGAGGATAAGTTTGAGGAGTTGCTAGATTCTATGCCTCCAAAAAATAAATTCTCGCTATTAAACTGAAATGTGATATTCGCTTTTTGGGTTGTATTTGAAAAGGTCGAATCTACTCTAACTATTTTTAATGCTGTATTTAAGCCAATTGGAGAATTGAATAAATAGGGTAGGTTGGCTTCAATGTTGAAATTTGTTTGATCAGACTCATCGCTTTTATAATTGATTAATAAGCTTTCTCCGTAATTAAGGTTGTTGGTTAGTTTGATGTCTAAGTATCCATTAAATTTAATTTTATTTGTCTCTTCATTAGTTGTAAAACCAATAAAACCATCAAAAGCGTTGCTTTTAATTTTTTCTATATAAAGATAGAGTTGTGTTGAGTCTTTGCTAAATAAAATTTCTGGTTCTTTAATTTGATTAGAAAAGCTTAGATTGTTTAAGGCTTTTGTTTTTTTCTTTATTTCGGTTATACTAAAGTTGGTATTCTGTTTTAATTTTAAGTAATGTTTTAAATATGACTTAGGAAAACTCTCATACCCTTTAACTATTATTTTATTAAGTTTTCTTTTCGAACCTTCAATGTTTATTTTTAAATCTGCTCTTAAACTGTTTTGATTTATGTTTGAAATATTTGAAAGTTTGATTGATAAGAAAGGGTATCCTTCAGAAGATAATTTTTCAGTTAGATTTTCTAAGGTTTTTTCTAAATTTTTGTACTTTATAATAAGAGTGTCATTTGAGATTTTTTCTTTTAAACTCTTTTTAAGCTTTTCATTAAAAATGTTATTAGTGTATATGTGAATGGTTTCAATTTTACTTTTAAGATGAAATTTTGCAATAAATAAGTTTTTAGAAATTGAATCCAAGCTAATTAGTTCTGTGTTGATATAGCCATCATTGATAATATTGGTTCTAACTTTTTTTATTTCTTTTTCTATCGATGTAATATCAGTATGTTGAATGTTGTATCCAATCTTATTGATAATTGAGGTCTCTGTACTATCAACACCAATAATATTAAGTTTCTTGTCTTGTGAATAGCTTTGTGAAATCACAAGAGAAAATATGTAGAGAAAAATAAGTTTTAAACGCAAATTATTATGATGTTTTATTTGGTGAGTAAAACTAACCTAAAAAGTTAATCATTTATAACTGAATTTTATGAAAAAGTAAATTCTATTGAAAATTAATGGTTTAAGATTTGAATTATTGATTTTAATTTCTACCTTTGCAGCCCTCTAAGAAGAGGTAACGAAAAAATTATATATAAATTATATGCCAACAATTTCACAATTAGTACGAAAAGGAAGAGCCAAAATAACCAAGAAGAGTAAATCGGCTGCTTTAGATTCGTGTCCTCAAAGACGTGGTGTATGTACTCGTGTTTATACAACGACACCAAAAAAACCTAACTCAGCAATGCGTAAGGTAGCAAGGGTTCGTTTAACAAACGGAAACGAGGTTAATGCATATATCGGTGGTGAAGGTCACAATTTACAAGAGCACTCGATAGTATTGGTTAGAGGTGGAAGGGTAAAAGATTTACCAGGAGTTAGATATCACATCGTTCGTGGTGCTTTAGACACAGCAGGTGTTGCAGGTAGAACACAACGTAGATCTAAGTATGGTGCAAAACGCCCTAAGAAGTAATTTAAAACTTTAAGAAGAAGACATGAGAAAAAGACAAGCGAAAAAAAGACCTCTTTTACCGGATCCTCGTTTTAATGATCAGTTAGTAACTAGATTTGTTAATATGATGATGTGGGACGGGAAAAAGTCTGTTGCTTTTAAGGTGTTTTATGATGCAATAGATATCGTAGACTCAAAAAAGACAGATGAAGAAAAAACAGCTTTAGAGATTTGGAAAGATGCTTTATCTAACGTTATGCCTCACGTAGAAGTACGTAGTCGTCGTGTAGGAGGAGCAACATTTCAAATTCCTAATCCAATACGTGCAGATCGTAAAGTATCAACTGCAATGAAGTGGTTAATAAGCTACGCACGTAAAAGAAATGAAAAATCTATGGCTTTAAAACTAGCTTCAGAAATTTTAGCAGCTGCTAAAGAAGAAGGAGCAGCGGTTAAGAAGCGTATAGATACGCACAAAATGGCAGAAGCAAACAAAGCATTCTCTCACTTTAGATTTTAATAAGAAATGGCAAGAGATTTAAAATATACAAGAAACATAGGAATTGCAGCTCATATTGATGCAGGTAAAACTACAACAACAGAGCGTATTCTTTATTATACAGGAGTTTCTCATAAGATAGGAGAGGTACATGATGGTGCTGCTACTATGGACTGGATGGAGCAAGAGCAAGAAAGAGGTATAACAATTACTTCAGCTGCTACAACTTGTACGTGGAAGTTTCCAATGGAAAACGCACAACCATTACCAGAAACTAAAGATTATCACTTTAACATCATTGATACTCCTGGTCACGTTGATTTTACAGTAGAGGTAAACCGTTCTTTACGTGTATTAGACGGTTTAGTATTCTTATTTAGTGCAGTAGATGGTGTTGAGCCGCAATCTGAAACTAACTGGAGACTTGCTGATAATTATAAAGTACCACGTATCGGATTTGTTAACAAAATGGACCGTCAAGGATCTAATTTCTTAGCGGTATGTCAGCAAGTAAAAGATATGTTAAAGTCTAACGCTGTGCCAATCGTTTTAAATATTGGTGATGAGGCAGACTTTAAAGGTATCATAGACTTAGTAAAAAACAGAGCTATCGTATGGCATGACGAAACTCAAGGGGCTACTTTTGATGTTATCGATATTCCAGAAGATATGAAAGAAGAAGCGCGTAAGTACCGTGCACTTTTAATTGAAGAAGTTGCAACTTACGACGAGAATTTATTAGAGAAATTCATGGAAGATGAAGATTCTATTACAGAAGAAGAAGTGCATGCTGCGCTTAGAGCTGCTGTAATGGATATGGCTATTATACCAATGGTATGTGGTTCTTCTTTCAAAAATAAAGGTGTGCAGTTTTTATTAGATGCTGTATGTCGTTATTTACCTTCTCCATTAGATAGAGATAATATTGTAGGAACAGATCCTAATACAGGAGATTCTGTTGTTCGTAAGCCAGATGCTAAAGATCCATTTTCAGCTTTAGCGTTTAAGATTGCTACAGATCCGTTCGTAGGACGTTTAGCATTCTTCCGTGCTTATTCTGGACGTTTAGATGCAGGTTCTTATGTATTAAACAATCGTTCAGGTAAAAAAGAACGTATCTCTCGTATTTACCAAATGCACTCTAATAAACAAAATGCAATCGATTTTATCGAAGCAGGAGATATTGGAGCAGCTGTAGGTTTTAAAGATATTAAAACAGGAGATACTTTATCTTCAGAAAATGCACCAATCGTTTTAGAATCTATGGAATTCCCAGATCCAGTAATCGGTATCGCGGTAGAACCAAAGACTAAAGCAGATGTTGATAAATTAGGTATGGCTTTAGCTAAATTAGCTGAAGAAGATCCAACATTTACAGCTAGAACTGATGAAGCTTCTGGTCAAACAATTATATCTGGAATGGGTGAGCTTCACTTAGATATTATTGTAGATCGTTTAAAGCGTGAATTTAAAGTTGAAGTAAGTCAAGGTCAACCTCAAGTAGAGTACAAAGAAGCAGTTACACAACGTGCAGAACACAGAGAAGTTTATAAAAAGCAATCTGGTGGACGTGGTAAATTCGCAGACATTGTATTTACTTTAGAGCCAGCTGAAGAAGGAAAAGATGGTTTAGAATTTGTCTCTGAAATTAAAGGAGGTAACGTACCAAAAGAATTTGTTCCTTCAGTAGAAAAAGGATTTAAAGAGGCTATGAAAAATGGTCCATTAGCAGGATACGAAGTAGACGCTATGAAAGTGACTTTAACAGATGGATCTTACCACGATGTGGATTCTGATCAGTTATCGTTCGAATTAGCTGCTAAATTAGGTTTCAAAGCTGCTGCAAAAGCTGCAAAAGCTGTAATAATGGAACCAATAATGAAGTTAGAAGTTATCACTCCAGAAGAAAACATGGGTGATATCGTAGGAGACTTAAACCGTCGTAGAGGACAAGTTAGTGATATGGGTGACAGAGCAGGAGCTAAAACAGTAAAAGCAACTGTACCATTATCAGAAATGTTTGGATATGTAACTACATTAAGAACATTATCTTCAGGACGTGCAACTTCTACAATGGAATTTTCTCATTATGCAGAAACTCCATCTAACATTTCAGAAGAAGTAATAAAAGCTGCTAAAGGCGCTGAATCGTAAATCTTAAGAAAATGAGTCAAAAAATCAGAATAAAATTAAAGTCTTACGATCACAATTTAGTAGACAAGTCTGCTGAAAAGATTGTAAAAACAGTAAAAAGTACTGGTGCTGTAGTAACTGGACCAATTCCATTACCAACACACAAAAAGATTTTCACTGTATTACGTTCACCACACGTAAATAAGAAGTCTAGAGAACAATTTCAATTAAGCTCTTACAAGAGATTATTAGATATATACTCTTCATCTTCTAAGACAATTGATGCTTTAATGAAGCTTGAATTACCAAGTGGAGTTGAAGTTGAAATCAAAGTGTAAGTAAGATTAAAATTCGTTTAAGGAATTTAAACGAAACATGTCCGGAGCTGCGAGCGAAGGAAAAACGGTAAAAAATACAATTCAAGGCTGAAACGTATTTTTCAGCCTTGAATTTTAATAAATAAATTAATAACTAAATAAATAAATATGTCTGGGTTAATTGGAAAAAAGATCGGTATGACCAGCATCTTTGATGAAAATGGAAAAAACATTCCATGTACAGTAATCGAAGCTGGACCATGTATCGTTACCCAAGTCAGAACTGAAGAAGTTGATGGCTACAATGCTGTACAATTAGGTTTCGATGACGCGACAGAAAAAAGTGCTACAAAAGCAGACTTAGGTCACGCTAAAAAAGCAGGTACTTCTGTAAAACGCAAACTTGTCGAATTTAAAGGTTTTGAGGAGGAGTACAAATTAGGTGATGCAATCACTGTAGATCACTTCGCTGAAGGTGAGTTTGTTGATGTTTCAGGGACATCAAAAGGAAAAGGATTTCAAGGAGTTGTTAAACGTCATGGTTTTGGCGGAGTAGGACAAGCTACTCATGGTCAACATAACCGTTTAAGAGCACCAGGATCTATTGGTGCTGCATCTTATCCTGCAAGAGTATTCAAAGGAATGCGTATGGCAGGTCGTATGGGTGGAGACTCAATTAAAGTTGAAAATTTAAGAGTTTTAAAAGTAGTTCCAGAAAAGAACTTACTTGTTGTTAAAGGTTGTGTACCTGGACACAAAAACGCTTATGTAATTATCAGAAAGTAATGAAAGTAGCAGTTTTAGATATAAACGGAAAAGAAACAGGAAGAAAGGCAGACCTTTCTGATGGTGTTTTTGCTATAGAGCCTAACAATCATGCTGTATATTTAGATGTAAAGCAATACCTAGCAAATCAAAGACAAGGTACGCATAAGTCTAAAGAAAGAGCAGAAATTGCAGGAAGTACTCGTAAAATTAAAAAGCAAAAGGGTACTGGTACTGCCAGAGCTGGTAGTATCAAATCAGGAGTGTTTAAAGGAGGAGGACGTATGTTCGGACCAAGACCAAGAAACTACTCTTTTAAATTAAATAAAAACTTAAAGCGTTTAGCGCGTAAGTCTGCATTAAGTATTAAGGCAAACGAGAAATCAATTATAGTTTTAGAAGACTTTAATTTTGACACTCCAAAGACTAAAAACTTTACAGCAATTTTAAACGCATTAAACCTACAAGATAAAAAATCATTGTTTGTCTTGGGTGCGTCAAATAATAACGTATATTTGTCGTCACGTAATTTAAAAGGGTCTGAAGTTGTAACTTCTTCAGAATTAAACACTTATAAAATACTAAATGCAAATCAAGTTGTCCTTTTAGAGGGTTCTTTAGAAGGAATTGAGTCGAACTTAAGTAAATAAGAAACAAAATGAGTATCTTAATTAAACCTATAATCACAGAAAAAGCAACTGCAAACAGTGAATTAAATAACTGTTACAGTTTCTTCGTGAACACAAAGGCGAACAAGGTAGAAATTAAAAAAGCAGTAGAAGCTGCTTATGGCGTTTCTGTAGAAAAAGTTCGTACTATAAATGTCCGTCCAGATAGAAATACTAAGTATACAAAAACTGGTATTCAACATGGTAAAACAAATGCAATGAAAAAAGCAATTGTACAACTGGCGGAAGGTGAAATGATTGATTTATACACTAACATGTAATTAAAGACAAATGTCAGTAAGAAAATTAAAACCAATCACACCAGGTCAGCGATTTAGAGTAGTAAACGGGTTTGACGCCGTTACTACTGACAAGCCGGAGAAAAGTTTATTAGCTCCGAAAAAAAGATCAGGTGGTAGAAACAGTCAAGGACGTATGACTATGCGCTACAAAGGTGGTGGTCATAAAAGAAGGTATCGTATTATCGATTTTAAAAGAACTAAAGTAGGTGTTCCTGCTGAAGTTGCTTCGATTCAATACGATCCAAACAGAACAGCGTTTATTGCTTTATTAAACTATCAAGATGGTGAAAAAGCATATATTATTGCTCAAAATGGATTAAAAGTTGGGCAAACTGTTGTTTCTGGTGAAACTGCATCTCCTGAAATTGGAAATGCTATGCCATTAGCTAATATACCATTAGGTACAATTATTTCTTGTGTAGAGTTAAGACCTGGTCAAGGTGCTGTTATGGCACGTAGTGCTGGTGCTTTTGCACAATTAATGGCAAAGGATGGTAAATTTGTTACGATCAAATTACCTTCAGGAGAAACTAGATTAATCTTGTCTACATGTATGGCTACAATTGGAGCTGTATCTAACTCAGATCATCAATTGTTAGTTTCTGGTAAAGCAGGACGTAGTAGATGGTTAGGAAGACGTCCAAGAACAAGACCTGTAGTTATGAACCCAGTTGATCATCCAATGGGAGGTGGTGAAGGTAAGTCTGCAGGTGGACATCCACGTTCTAGAAACGGTGTACCTGCTAAAGGTTACAGAACCCGTTCTAAAACAAAAGCAAGTAACAAGTACATTGTAGAACGTAGAAAGAAATAATAAGACATGGCAAGATCATTAAAAAAAGGACCTTACGTTCATTATAAATTAGAAAAGAAAGTAGCTGCTAATGTAGAAGCTAACAAAAAAACAGTAATCAAAACATGGTCAAGAGCTAGTATGATTACACCTGATTTTGTTGGTCAAACAATCGCAGTACACAACGGTCGTCAGTTTGTTCCAGTTTATGTTACAGAAAACATGGTTGGACATAAATTAGGAGAATTTTCACCAACAAGATCTTTTAGAGGACATGCTGGTGCTAAAAATAAAGGAAAAAAGTAAGCTATGGGAAGTCGTAAAAAACAAATGGCAGACGCTATTAAGGATGCAAAAAAGCAAGTAGCTTTTGCAAAGCTTAATAACTGTCCTACGTCACCAAGAAAAATGCGTTTAGTTGCTGATTTAGTTAGAGGTGAACGCGTAGAAAAAGCACTTAATATTTTAAAGTTTAGCCAAAAAGAAGCTTCAAATCGTTTAGAAAAATTATTATTATCTGCGATAGCTAACTGGCAAGCAAAAAATGAAGATGCTAGTATAGAAGATGCTGAACTTTTTGTTCAAGAGATAAGAGTTGATGGTGGATCTATGTTAAAAAGATTAAGACCAGCTCCTCAAGGACGTGCACACAGAATAAGAAAACGCTCAAACCACGTAACAATCGTAGTAGGAGCTAACAATAATACACAAAGCTAAGATAGATATGGGACAAAAAACAAATCCAATCGGAAATCGCTTAGGAATTATCAGAGGATGGGAATCTAACTGGTACGGAGGAAACGATTATGGTGATAAACTTGCCGAAGACGATAAGATAAGAAAGTATGTTTATGCTCGTTTATCTAAAGCTAGTGTATCAAGAGTAATTATCGAAAGAACTCTTAAACTTGTAACCGTTACTATCACTACTGCTAGACCTGGTATTATTATCGGTAAAGGTGGCCAAGAGGTAGACAAGTTAAAAGAAGAGCTTAAGAAAATTACTGGTAAAGAAGTTCAGATTAATATTTTTGAAATAAAAAGACCTGAACTAGATGCGTTTTTAGTTGCATCAAGTATTGCTCGCCAAATAGAAAATCGTATTTCTTACAGAAGAGCAATTAAAATGGCTATTGCTGCAACAATGCGTATGAATGCAGAAGGAATTAAAGTTCAAATTAGTGGTCGTTTAAACGGTGCTGAAATGGCACGTTCAGAACATTACAAAGAAGGACGTATTCCTTTATCAACTTTTAGAGCCGATATTGACTATGCTTTAGTTGAAGCACACACTACTTATGGTAGACTAGGTGTTAAGGTATGGATCATGAAAGGTGAAGTATATGGAAAAAGAGAGCTTTCTCCTCTTGTTGGATTATCTAAGAAGCAAGGAAAAGGTGGTCGTGGTGGAAAGAGAGATAATAAATCACGTCGTAGAAAGTAATTTTTTAAAGCACAGAAAAAATGTTACAGCCTAAAAGAACAAAATTTAGAAAACAACAAAAGGGACGTATGAAAGGTAACTCTGGAAGAGGTCACCAATTATCTTACGGAACTTTTGGAATAAAATCATTAGATTCTAACTTTCTAACTTCACGTCAAATTGAAGCAGCTCGTATTGCAGCTACTCGTTACATGAAAAGAGAAGGGCAATTATGGATTAAAATATTTCCAGACAAGCCTATTACAAAGAAACCTCTTGAAGTACGTATGGGTAAAGGTAAAGGTGCTGTAGAATATTGGGCAGCTGTTGTTAAACCAGGAAGAATCTTATTTGAAGTTGGAGGTGTGCCTTTAGACGTTGCTAAAGAAGCATTAAGACTTGCAGCTCAAAAATTACCAGTAAAAACTAAGTTTGTAATCGCTAGAGATTACGAAGCATAATTAATTAATATTATGAAACAGTCAGAAATTAAAGAATTATCTGTAGCTGAGTTACAAGAGAAACTTAGTGAAACAAAAAAGAGCTATGTAGATTTAAAAATGGCTCATGCAGTCTCTCCTTTAGAGAATCCTATTCAATTACGTTCAGTAAGACGTGATGTTGCTAGAATAGCTACGGAATTAACTAAAAGAGATTTAAAATAATTCTGCTTAAAGATGGAAAATAGAAATTTAAGAAAAGAGCGTATAGGTGTAGTTACTAGTAACAAAATGCAGAAGTCAATTGTGGTTTCTGAGGTTAAAAAAGTAAAACACCCAATGTACGGAAAGTTCGTATTAAAGACTAAAAAATACGTAGCACACGACGAGACAAATGATTGTAACATTGGTGATACTGTAAAGATCATGGAAACAAGACCTTTAAGTAAATCTAAATGTTGGAGATTAGTTGAAATAATTGAAAGAGCGAAGTAATTATGGTACAACAAGAATCAAGATTAAAAGTAGCAGACAACACTGGAGCAAAAGAAGTATTAACTATTCGTGTTCTAGGTGGTACTAAAAGAAGATATGCTTCTGTAGGAGACAAAATTGTCGTTTCAGTAAAAGATGCAACTCCTAACGGAAACGTTAAAAAAGGAGCTGTTTCTACTGCAGTAGTTGTTCGTACCAAAAAAGAAGTTAGACGTCCAGATGGATCTTATATTAGATTTGACGATAACGCATGTGTTTTATTAAATCCAACAGGAGAAATGAGAGGAACACGTGTATTTGGACCTGTAGCTAGAGAACTTCGTGATAAACAATTCATGAAAATTGTATCATTAGCACCAGAGGTGCTTTAATTGATAAATAAGATGGCAAAGCTTAAAATAAAAACAGGAGATACCGTAAAAGTTATAGCAGGTGATCATAAAGGATCTGAAGGTACAGTACAAAAAGTGCTTATCGAAAAAAACAAAGCTATAGTAGAAGGCGTGAACATGGTTAAGAAACATACTAAACCAAGTGCACAAAACCCTCAAGGTGGTATTGTAGAAAAAGAAGCACCAATTAACATTTCAAACTTATCATTGTTAACTTCTAAAGGAGAAACAACTAGAGTAGGTTATAGAATGGAAGGTGATAAAAAAGTAAGATTTTCTAAAAAATCTAATGAAGTATTATAGTTATGGGATATTCACCGAGACTAAAAGAAGAGTATAAAAGCAAAGTAATTGCAGCTCTTACAGAAGAATTTGGATATAGTAACGTTATGCAAGTACCAAAGCTAGAAAAAATAGTGCTTTCTAGAGGTGTTGGTGCTGCAGTAGCAGATAAAAAATTAGTAGACCACGCAGTAGAAGAATTAACAACTATTACTGGTCAAAAGGCTGTTGCTACTATGTCTAAAAAGGATGTTGCGTCTTTCAAATTACGTAAAGGAATGCCAATCGGAGCAAAAGTTACTTTACGTGGAGAAAGAATGTATGAGTTTTTAGATCGTTTAATCACTACTGCGTTACCACGTGTAAGAGATTTTAACGGAATTAAAGCTACAGGTTTTGACGGAAGAGGTAACTACAACCTAGGAGTTACTGAACAAATTATATTTCCAGAAATAAATATCGATAAAGTTAATAAAATTGACGGAATGGATATTACATTTGTAACTTCTGCTGAAACTGATAAAGAAGCAAAATCATTATTAACAGAATTAGGATTGCCTTTTCAAAAAAACTAAATTATGGCTAAAGAATCAATGAAAGCCCGTGAGGTTAAAAGAGCAAAAACAGTAGCTAAATATGCTGAGAAACGTAAAGCTTTAAAAGAAGCTGGAGATTACGAAGCATTACAAAAGTTACCAAAAAATGCATCTCCGGTTCGTATGCACAATAGATGTAAACTAACAGGAAGACCAAAAGGATATATGCGTACTTTTGGTATCTCTCGTGTAATGTTTAGAGAAATGGCAAACAAAGGTTTAATACCAGGTGTTAAAAAAGCAAGTTGGTAAAATTATTATAAATTGGATTAAGGTTTGCAATAGTGCAAAAACCAAGTCCGCAAATTAATACATATGTATACAGATCCAATAGCAGATTATTTAACTAGAATTAGAAACGCTGTGCGTGCTAATCATAGAGTAGTTGAAATCCCTGCTTCAAATTTAAAAAAGGATATAACTAAAATATTATTCGATCAAGGATATATTTTAAGTTATAAATTTGATGACTCTTCAGTACAAGGAACTATCAAGATAGCTCTTAAGTACAATAAAGAGACAAAAGAGCCAGTAATTAGAAAAATTCAAAGAATTAGTAAACCTGGTTTACGTAAGTACTCAGGTTCTAAAGAAATGCCAAGAATTCTTAACGGTTTAGGTATTGCAATTGTTTCTACTTCTCACGGAGTAATGACAGGTAAACAAGCCCAAAGAGAGAATGTAGGTGGCGAAGTTTTATGTTACGTTTACTAATTAAAAATCCAGAAAGAAAATGTCAAGAATAGGAAATAATCCAGTTGCCATTCCAGAAGGAGTAACTGTAACAGTAAAAGATAATACAATTACGGTAAAAGGAAAATTAGGGGAATTAACTCAAGATTTTGATACTGTAGAAGTAAAAGTAGAAGAAGGAAACGTATTAGTAACACGTTCTGCAGAAACTAAACAACATAAAGCTAAGCACGGTTTATACCGTTCTTTGATCAATAATATGATTGAAGGAGTATCTAAAGGATGGACTAAAGAACTAGAGTTAGTCGGAGTAGGATACAGAGCAAGTAACCAAGGTAATGTTTTAGAATTAGCCTTAGGTTTTTCTCACAATATAGTGATGAGTTTAGCACCAGAAATTAAAGTTGAAACAGTTTCTGAAAAAGGTAAAAATCCAATTATTAAACTTTCATCTTTTGATAAGCAATTAGTAGGTCAAGTAGCTGCTAAGATCAGAGGATTTAGAAAGCCTGAACCATACAAAGGAAAAGGTATTAAGTTTGTTGGAGAAGAATTAAGAAGAAAAGCTGGTAAATCAGCATAATAATTTAGTTATGGCGTTAACAAAATCACAAAGAAGATCAAGAATAAAAAGCAGAATTCGTAAGATTGTTTCTGGTACAGAAGCAAGACCGAGATTATCTGTTTTCAGAAGTAATAAAGAAATTTATGCTCAAATAGTAGATGACGTTACAGGTAAAACACTAGTAGCTGCATCTTCAAGAGATAAAGATATTAGTTCTTCAAAAGGTAATAAAGTAGAAATAGCTGCATTAGTAGGTAAGTCTATCGCTGAAAAAGCCTTAAAGGCTGGTGTTGAAACTATTTCTTTTGATAGAGGTGGTTATTTATATCACGGAAGAGTAAAATCATTAGCTGAAGGAGCTAGAGAAGGAGGACTTAAATTCTAAGAAATTATGTATCAAAAATACAAAAGCGCAGAGTTAGTAAAACCAAGTGGATTAGATCTTAAAGATCGTTTAGTTGGAGTGCAAAGAGTTACTAAAGTAACTAAAGGAGGTAGAGCATTTGGATTTTCAGCAATCGTTGTGGTTGGTGATGAAGCAGGTGTTGTAGGACATGGTCTAGGTAAATCAAAAGATGTTGCTAGTGCAATAGCAAAAGCAATAGAAGATGCTAAGAAAAATTTAGTACGTATACCTATATCAAAAGGAACATTACCTCACGAACAAAAAGGTAAATATGGTGGTGCAAGAGTAAACATCATACCTGCAGCTCCTGGTACAGGAGTAATTGCTGGAGGAGCTGTTAGAACAGTTTTAGAAGCAGTAGGTGTACACGATGTATTATCTAAGTCTCAAGGATCATCAAACCCACACAATGTAGTAAAAGCTACTTTTGATGCTTTATTACAATTAAGAGACCCACAATCGATTGCTCGTGAAAGAGGAATCTCTTTAGAAAAAGTTTTTAACGGTTAATCAAAACAGAAATGTCTAAGATAAAAGTAAAAAAAGTTAAAAGCGCAATCAATAGAACTCAAAGACAAAAGAGAACTTTAGAAGCTCTTGGTCTTAAAAAGATTGGGCAAGTTGTAGAGCACGAGGCTACTCCTAATATCTTAGGAATGGTAGCAAAAGTAAATCACTTAGTTTCTGTAGAAGAAATTAAATAATAATACTGAAAAATGGATTTAAGTAATTTAAAACCTGCAGAAGGTTCAGTTAAAGGTCAAGGAAAAAGAGTAGGTAGAGGTCAAGGTTCTGGTAAAGGTGGTACTGCAACACGTGGACACAAAGGAGCTAAATCTAGATCAGGATACTCTAAAAAAGTAGGTTTCGAAGGAGGGCAAATGCCAATCCAACGTAGAGTGCCTAAGTTTGGCTTTACTAACATAAATCGTAAAGAGTATCAAGGAGTTAACCTTGACACTATCCAACAATTAGTTGACGATAAGAAAATTAATGATACTTTAGATTTTGAAACACTTGTAAGTTTAGGACTAGTTGGTAAAAACGAATTAGTTAAAATCTTAGGAAGAGGTGAATTAAAATCAAAGTTAAACGTAACAGCTCATAAATTTACTGCTACTGCTAAAGCTGCTATCGAAGCTGCAGGAGGAGAAGCTGTAACTTTATAAGAATTATAGACGCATGAAATTTATAGAGACATTAAAAAATGTTTGGAAAATCGAAGAACTAAGAAACAGAATCATCGTTACTGTTGGTTTGTTATTAGTTTATAGATTTGGAGCACAAGTGGTATTACCAGGTATTGATGCTGCCCAGTTATCTAACTTACAAACTGAAACTAGTGAAGGTTTATTTGGATTATTAAATGCCTTTACTGGTGGAGCTTTTGCAAATGCATCAGTTTTTGCTCTAGGAATCATGCCTTACATTTCAGCCTCTATTGTAGTTCAATTAATGGGAATAGCTATTCCTTACTTACAAAAACTACAAAAAGAAGGTGCAAGCGGACAAAAGAAAATAACACAAATAACAAGATGGTTAACTATAGCAATATGCTTAGTACAAGCACCAGGTTATTTAGCTAGTTTAGGTCCAGTGTTTGGTATTCCAAATTCAGCATTTTTATTAGGACAAGGAGGAATGTTTTATGTTTCTTCTATAGTAATCTTAGTTACAGGTACAATTTTTGCTATGTGGTTAGGTGAAAAAATTACTGACAAAGGAATTGGTAATGGTATATCGTTATTAATTATGGTTGGTATTATTGCTACCTTACCTAAAGCATTTTTACAAAATGCTGCTTCAAGATTACAAGATGGTAATAACGTAATGATGATTCTATTTGAAGTTGTTATTTGGTTTGCTATCATCTTATTATCAATCTTGCTAGTAATGGCAGTACGTAAAATAGCTGTGCAATACGCAAGAAGAACAGCATCTGGTGGTTATGAAAAGAATGTATTTGGGTCAAGACAATACATTCCATTAAAGCTTAACGCTTCAGGTGTAATGCCAATCATATTTGCTCAAGCAATTATGTTTGTTCCAGGACTTATTGGTAAATCTTCTTTCTTAGAAGATACATCGGCAGGATTATGGTTACAAACTAATTTCTCTGATATATTTGGTTTTTGGTACAATTTAGTATTTGCATTATTAATAATCATATTTACATATTTTTATACTGCAATTACAGTACCTACTAACAAAATGGCTGATGATTTAAAACGAAGCGGTGGTTTTATACCAGGTATTCGTCCAGGATCAGAAACATCAGAGTACCTAGACAAGATAATGTCTCAAATAACGTTACCAGGTTCAATATTCTTAGCTTTAATAGCTGTGTTCCCAGCATTTATAGTTAAGTTAATGGGTGTACAACAAGGATGGGCATTATTTTTTGGAGGTACATCATTATTAATTATGGTTGGAGTTGCAATCGATACTATGCAACAAGTAAACTCTTACTTGTTAAATAGACATTACGATGGCTTGATGAAAACAGGTAAAAACAGAAAAGCAGTAGCTTAATATTTTTAACATGGCAAAACAAGCAGCAATAGAACAAGACGGAACAATTATAGAAGCATTATCTAATGCTATGTTCCGAGTAGAATTAGAAAATGGTCACATTGTGACTGCGCATATTTCTGGTAAAATGCGTATGCATTACATTAAACTTTTACCAGGAGATAAAGTAAAATTAGAAATGAGTCCTTACGATTTAACTAAGGCTCGTATAACTTATAGATACTAATACGATGAAAGTAAGAGCATCAATTAAAAAAAGAAGCGCAGATTGTAAAATAGTGCGCAGAAAAGGTAGACTTTACGTCATTAATAAAAAGAATCCTAGATTCAAACAAAGACAAGGGTAATTATGGCAAGAATTGCAGGAGTAGACATACCAAAACAGAAAAGAGGAGTAATCTCTTTAACTTATATCTACGGAGTAGGTAAAAGTAGAGCAAAAGAAATTTTAGCAGCTGCTAAAGTAGACGAAAGCATCAAAGTACAAGACTGGACAGATGATCAAATCGGAGCAATCCGTGACGCTGTTGGTAACTATACTATTGAAGGTGAATTACGTTCTGAAACCCAATTAAACATTAAGCGATTAATGGATATAGGATGTTACAGAGGGATACGTCATAGAGCAGGTCTTCCATTAAGAGGACAACGTACTAAAAACAACTCTAGAACTAGAAAAGGTAGAAGAAAAACAGTTGCTAACAAGAAAAAAGCAAGCTAATAAACAATTTGGTCTTTAGTATTTAGACGTTGGAAGGAATCTGTTTGAAATTATAAAAGGTTTAGGATTCTAGCGACTATTAACTAAAAACAAAGAACAATAATAATATGGCAAAGAATAACGCTAAAAGTACAAAAAAACGTAAAGTTATTATTGATGCTGTAGGAGAAGCACACATCACAGCTTCTTTTAACAACATCATTATCTCACTTACAAACAAAAAAGGTGACGTAATTTCATGGTCATCTGCAGGTAAGATGGGCTTTAGAGGATCTAAAAAAAATACTCCTTATGCAGCGCAATTAGCAGCAGAAGATGCTTCAGGTGTAGCTAAAGAGGCTGGTTTAAAAAAGGTGAAAGTTTATGTGAAAGGTCCTGGTAATGGTAGAGAATCTGCTATCCGTTCTATTCACAATGCAGGTATCGAAGTAACAGAAATAATAGATGTTACTCCATTACCACACAACGGATGTCGTCCTCCTAAAAGAAGAAGAGTTTAATTACGTATAATAATTTACGTTATAAAACACATTATAAAATTAATATCATCTGTTTTTCAGATGGTATTAATTTTTTGCATAAATTTGCAAACTGAAAAAAATTAATAAACAAGTATAACAAGAGATTAACGATTATCGAAGGATAAGATTAAGACCTTAATTCATAATCACTCTTTAATTAATTTAAAAATGGCAAGATATACTGGTCCTAAAACTAAAATAGCTCGTAAATTTGGCGAGGCTATCTTCGGAGACGATAAAGCTTTCGAAAAAAGAAATTACCCTCCAGGACAACATGGAGCAAACAAAAGACGTGGTAAAAAATCTGAATATGCAATCCAATTAATGGAAAAGCAAAAAGCTAAATATACTTATGGTATTTTAGAAAAGCAATTCAGAAACATGTTTAAAAGAGCAACTGCAGCACCTGGAATTACAGGTGAAGTTTTATTACAATTGTGTGAGTCTAGACTAGATAACGTTGTATTTAGAATGGGTATCTCTCCTTCAAGAAGAGGAGCAAGACAATTAGTTTCTCACAGACATATTACTGTTAATGGTGAAGTAGTAAATATCCCTTCATACCAATTAAAAGCAGGAGATGTTGTTGCAGTAAGAGAAAAATCTAAATCACTTGAAGCTATAGAAAGATCACTTTCAAATTCAAGCAATGTATTTGAATGGATTACTTGGAATACAGAGAAAAAAGAAGGAACTTTTGTATCTGTACCAGCAAGAATTCAAATACCAGAAAATATTAACGAGCAATTCATCGTCGAATTATACTCTAAATAATAAATTAACATTGGTATTTAGCCAAAGGGTTTATTCGTATCTCTTCAAACTTATAAACCGCGCAACTAAATAACAATTAAAACGAAGAACAATATGGCAGTATTTAATTTTCAAAAACCTGATAAAGTAATCATGATTGATTCTACTGATTTCGAAGGTAAATTCGAATTCAGACCATTAGAACCAGGTTATGGTTTAACAGTTGGTAATGCTTTACGTAGAGTTTTACTTTCATCTTTAGAAGGTTTTGCAATAACATCAGTTAGAATAGAAGGTGTAGATCACGAATTTTCTACAATACCAGGTGTTGTTGAAGACGTAACAGAAATTATCTTAAACTTAAAACAAGTTCGTTTTAAGCGTCAAATAGAAGATGTAGATAATGAGTCTGTTTCAATTTCAATTTCTGGACAAGAACAAATCGTTGCTGGAGATTTTCAAAAATTTATTTCAGGATTTCAAGTATTAAACGCAGATCAAGTAATCTGTAACTTAGATCCAAAAGTAAATATTAACATGGAAATCACTATCGAAAAAGGTAGAGGTTATGTTCCTGCTGAAGAAAACAAAAAAGCTACAGCTCCTATAGGAACAATTTTTACAGATTCGATTTATACACCAATTAAAAATGTTAAATACAGCATTGAAAATTATCGTGTAGAGCAAAAAACTGATTATGAAAAGTTAGTTTTCGAGATTCAAACAGATGGTTCTATAAATCCACAAGATGCTTTAACAGAAGCAGCTAAAACGTTAATTCACCACTTTATGTTATTCTCAGATGAGAGAATTACTTTAGAAGCTGATGAGATAGCTCAAACTGAAACGTATGATGAAGAATCACTTCATATGAGACAGTTGCTTAAAACTAAGTTAGTAGATATGGATTTATCTGTTCGTGCTCTTAACTGTTTAAAAGCTGCAGAAGTAGATACTTTAGGTGACTTAGTATCTTTCAATAAAAATGATTTAATGAAGTTCCGTAACTTTGGTAAAAAATCTTTAACAGAGCTTGAAGAGCTAGTTAATGTTAAAGGTCTTAACTTCGGTATGGATCTTTCAAAATACAAATTAGATAAAGACTAACACTTCATATTTTGCTCCTCAAAAAGGGTAGAGCAAGATGATGGTTAAAACAAAAATGTCATGAGACACGGAAAAAAAATAAACCACTTAGGTAGAAAAACAGCACATAGAAAATCTATGTTAGCTAACATGGCTTGTTCTTTAATAGAGCACAAGCGTATCAACACTACTGTTGCTAAAGCAAAAGCTTTAAAAGTTTTTGTAGAGCCAATGATTACAAAAGCTAAAGAAGATACTACTCATAATAGACGTATCGTTTTTAGTCGATTAAGACAAAAAGAGGCTGTTACAGAATTATTTAGAGAAGTAGCAACTAAAGTAGGAGACAGACCAGGTGGATATACGCGTATTATCAAATTAGGTAATCGTTTAGGAGATAACGCTGATATGGCTATGATCGAGTTAGTAGATTATAACGAAATCTATAACGCTGGTAATAAGCCTAAAAAATCAACAAGAAGAAGTAGACGTGGTGGTTCTAAACCAGCTGCAGCTAAAGTTGATAACACAGCAACTAACGAAGAAGAATAAATGTTAATAAGCATTTAACATATAAAGGATAATCTATTTTAGATTATCCTTTTTTTTATGCAATTTTGTGAAACCTTTATTATTACAATGAAATATCAAAAACTTAAAAAAGCACTTATCTTATTAGAAGATGGAACAATTTTTCATGGAAAAGCAGTAGGCAAAGAAGGCACTGCTTTTGGAGAAGTATGTTTTAATACCGGCATGACTGGTTATCAAGAAATATTTACAGATCCGTCTTACTATGGACAATTAATGGTAACAACCAATGCGCATATTGGTAATTACGGAGTTAATGATGAAGAAGTTGAATCTGACTCAATTAAAATATCAGGATTAATTTGTCGTAACTTTAGTTATGATTTTTCCCGAGTAAAAGCAGATGGATCATTAGAAGATTTTTTAAACAAACATAATCTTTTAGCAATTTCTGATGTAGACACACGCGCATTAGTTACATACATACGTGAAAACGGAGCGATGAATGCAGTTATTTCTACAGAAGTTGATAATGTTGAAGGCTTAAAAGAGCAACTATCAAAAGTGCCTTCAATGAATGGTTTAGAACTTGCCTCTAAAGTATCAACTAAAGAAGCATATTATGTAGGAGATGAAAATGCTCCTATAAAGATAGCTGCATTAGATATAGGAATAAAAAAGAACATCCTTCGTAATTTAGCAACACGTGGCGCATATATAAAAGTCTTCCCTTTTGATAGTACTTTTAAAGATATGAGTGATTGGAATCCTGATGGCTATTTTTTATCAAATGGTCCTGGTGATCCAGAACCTTTAAAAGGAGCAATTGAAGTAGCAAAACAAATTATAGATAAAAATCTTCCTTTATTTGGAATTTGTTTAGGCCACCAAGTTATCGCTTTAGCTAACGGAATTTCTACTTACAAAATGCATCACGGTCATAGAGGTATAAATCACCCTATTATGAACCTAGAAACTGGTAAAGGAGAAATAACATCTCAAAACCATGGTTTTGCAGTAAATAGAGAAGAAGCAGAAGCGCATCCAGACTTAGAAATTACACATGTACATCTGAATGACAATACAGTAGCAGGTTTAAAAATGAAATCTAAAAATGTATTCTCTGTACAGTATCATCCAGAAGCTAGTCCAGGACCAAATGACTCTACATATCTTTTTGATCAATTCATAGAAAATATAAAATCAAACAAATAAAAAAAAGGCAACGAATATTAAATTTCGTTGCCTTATTTCTTTTACTAAAACGATATAGATTAAATTTTATGTATTTCTCACTTTAAAGCTGTTTATAGTGAGATTTTAAACTTAAATTTGAAGATAATTAACTAAAAATTAAATATATGAGTATTATAATTAATGTTCACGCAAGACAAATTTTTGATTCAAGAGGAAATCCAACAGTAGAGGTAGATGTTGAAACAGAAAACGGGTTTTTAGGTAGAGCAGCAGTTCCTTCTGGTGCTTCAACAGGAGAACATGAAGCGGTAGAGCTTAGAGATGGTGGCGATAAATATATGGGTAAAGGTGTAACTAAAGCAGTAGATAATGTTAATAATATTTTAGCAGAAGAACTGCTTGGTGTCAACGTTTTTGAACAAAACTATATTGACACATTAATGTGTAAAATAGATGGTACACCTAATAAATCTAAATTAGGTGCAAACGCTATTTTAGGTGTGTCTTTAGCAGTAGCAAAAGCAGCAGCAGCAGAATTAGGTATGCCTCTTTACAGATACGTAGGTGGTGTTAGTGCAAACACTTTACCTGTACCAATGATGAATATCATTAACGGTGGATCACACAGTGATGCTCCAATCGCATTTCAAGAGTTTATGGTTATGCCTGTAAAAGCAAAAAACTTTTCACATGCATTACAAATGGGAACAGAAATATTCCATAATCTTAAAAAAGTTTTACACGACAGAAACTTAAGTACAGCAGTAGGAGATGAAGGAGGTTTTGCTCCAACACTAGACGGTACAGAAGATGCATTAGACACAATTGCAAAAGCTGTTAAAAATGCAGGTTATAATTTAGGAGATGATGTAATGATTGCATTAGATTGTGCTGCTGCAGAATTTTATGTAGATGGAAAATACGATTACTCAAAATTTGAAGGCAAATCAGGAAAAGTAAGAACAAGCCAAGAGCAAGCAGATTACTTAGCAGAATTAGCAGGCAAATATCCAATTATTTCTATAGAAGATGGTATGGACGAAAATGATTGGGAAGGTTGGAAGTATTTAACTGAAAAAATTGGAGATAAAGTACAGTTAGTTGGTGACGATTTATATGTAACAAATGTAGAGCGTTTATCTAGAGGAATTGACCAAGATATAGCCAATTCAATTTTAATTAAAGTAAACCAAATTGGTACTTTAACCGAAACTATTGCAGCTGTAAATATGGCTCATAATGCTGGCTATACTTCAGTAATGTCTCATAGATCAGGAGAAACAGAAGATAACACAATTGCTGATTTAGCAGTTGCATTAAACTGTGGTCAAATTAAAACAGGATCAGCATCTCGTAGTGACCGTATGGCTAAATACAATCAATTACTTCGCATAGAAGAAGAGCTAGGAGATGTAGCTTATTATCCAAAAGAAAAGGCTTTTAAAGTAAACAGATAATTACTTTTTCTTATAAAAACTATAGAAAACTCTCATCTAAAATGATGAGAGTTTTTTTTTGATAATAAATAACTATATCAATATAGCAAAATCCATGTTAATACGCTTTAAAAAACGGCTTAGTTTTCGTACTTTTACAGCACTTATTTTAACTAAATTATACAAATATTATATATGTCAAATACAGCAATTCTAGAGATTAATGGTGAAAAACACGAATTTCCATTAATTGTAGGTACAGAAAATGAAATAGGAATAGATATTAAAACACTTAGAGGTGTAACCGGTGGCGTTACAACAATAGACCCAGGATACAAAAATACTGGTTCTTGCGAAAGTGCTATTACATTTCTAAATGGTGAAGAAGGTGTATTAAGATATAGAGGTTATGCTATAGAAGATCTTGCAGAAAAAGCAGACTTTTTAGAAGTTGCTTACTTACTAATTTTTGGTAATTTACCAACACAAGAGCAATTAGATAAATTTCATGCAGATATTAAGAAAGAATCTGTAGTAGATGATGATATAAAGAAAATATTAGATGCCTTTCCTAAGACGGCTCATCCAATGGGTGTTTTAGCATCTTTAACAAGTGCTTTAACAGCGTTTAATCCTTCTTCTGTAAATGTTGATTCAGAAGATGATATGTACAATGCTATTGTTAAAATCTTAGGTAAATTTCCTGTGCTTGTAGCATGGACAATGCGTAAAAAGCAAGGATTGCCATTAAATTATGGTAGTGAAGATTTAGGTTACGTAGAAAACATTTTAAAAATGATGTTTGAAAAACCTAACAAACCATATGAGCAAAATGATATTTTAATCAATGCATTAGATAAATTATTAATCTTGCACGCAGATCATGAGCAAAACTGTTCTACATCTACAGTTAGAATTGTAGGTTCTTCTCACGCAGGTTTATTTGCTTCGTTATCAGCTGGTATTTCTGCTCTTTGGGGACCACTTCACGGTGGAGCAAATCAAGCAGTTTTAGAAATGCTTGAAGGAATTAAAGAAGACGGTGGTGATACTAAAAAATATATGGCTAAGGCAAAAGACAAAGAAGATCCTTTCCGTTTAATGGGCTTTGGTCACCGTGTTTATAAAAACTTTGACCCAAGAGCAAAAATCATCAAAAAAGCTGCAGACGAAGTTTTAGGAGACTTAGGTGTAGAAGATCCTGTATTAGATATTGCAAAAGGATTAGCTGAAGAAGCATTAAGCGATGACTACTTTGTAAAACGTAAGTTATATCCAAACGTAGATTTTTATTCAGGAATTATCTATAGAGCAATGGGCATACCTGTAGAAATGTTTACAGTAATGTTTGCTTTAGGACGTTTACCAGGTTGGATTGCACAATGGAGAGAAATGCGTTTACGTAAAGAACCAATTGGACGTCCAAGACAAATTTACATTGGTGAAAACCATAGAGAATTTAAATCTATTAACGAAAGATAGAACTAATATAACTTTTAAAACAAGCTTCATAATTATTTATGAAGCTTTTTTATATATTTAATTTATGCTACAATTAAACGTAAAAAACGAAACATCTCGGCTTCGAGCTGTAGTTTTAGGCACCGCAAAAAATAATGGTCCAACACCAAAAATAGAAGAAGCTTACGACCCTAAATCTTTAGAACATATTAAAGCAGGAACATATCCAGTTGAAGAAGATATGGTAAAAGAAATGGAAGCTGTCGCTAAAGTTTTTGAAAAATATGATGTAAAAGTATTTAGACCAGAAATAATAGAAAATTGTAACCAAATATTTGCTAGAGATATAGCTTTTGTAATAGACGATGTGTTTGTTAAAGCAAATATTCTTCCTGACCGTGAAAACGAATTAGAAGCAGTACAATATGTAATAGAACAAATAGATCCAAATAAAGTAATACGTCCACCAGAAGAAGCTCATATAGAAGGTGGAGATGTCATGCTTTGGAATGACTATATTTTTATTGGCACTTACAGAGGAGAAGATTATTCAGATTATATAGTTGCTAGGACTAATGAAGCAGGTGTAAATTATATCAAAGAAAAATTTCCTCATAAAAAAGTAAAGAGTTTCGACTTAAATAAATCCCAAACTAATCCTTACGATAATGCGCTGCATTTAGACTGTTGTTTCCAACCTATAGGAACAGATAAAGCGATCTTACATAAAGAAGGGTTTAGAGATGAAACTGAATTTGAATGGTTACTAAATTTCTTCGGAAAAGAAAACTGCTTTATTATTTCTAAAGAAGAAATGTACAATATGAATAGCAACATTTTTTCAATTTCAGAAGATGTTATCATTTCAGAAAAAAACTTTACACGTTTAAATACTTGGCTTAGAGAAAAAGGTTTTACTGTGGAAGAAGTCCCTTACGCAGAAATTGCCAAACAAGAAGGCTTACTACGTTGTAGTACAATGCCATTAATAAGAGACTAATTTTATTTGTAACTGTAAGATATTTCTTTAATTTTGAATTTTTAATCAATAAATTCAAACCATGAAAAAACTTACATTATTATTATTTTTATTAACTGTATCCGTAAAAGCTCAAATTACTTATGAAAGAGGATATTTTATAGATGAAAATGATAATAAAACAGAATGTTTAATAAGAAACTTAGATTGGTCTAACAGTCCAGATAAGTTTATTTATAAATTAAACGAATCGTCAAATTCTCAACAAAAATCTATTAGTTCTGTAAAAGAATTTAGGGTTTATGATACAGACCAATATTATATTAAACATCTTTTAACTCAAGATTTAAAAGACCTTGAGAATAAAATTATTAAAAGAATAGATAATTATATTTTTTTAAAAGTACTATTGATCGGTAAAGCATCTCTTTATAAGTATCAAAACGAAGAAGATTATTTTTTTTATAGTATAGAAGGACAAGCTCCGGAATATTTAAGTCATACAAAATATTTAAAAGAAAAAAATAAGGTTGTAGAAACTCATGACTATAAAAAGAAACTTTATGAAGTTTTATTATGCGATAATTTTACAATGAAAACATTTACAAAGTTGAATTATAGAAATGATGCATTAGTAAATCTTTTCGAAAAATATAATAAATGTATAGATCAAGAATTTAATCAGATATATAAAAAAAGAACAAAAACTATCTATAGATTAAAAGCATTAGGAGGATTAAGTACATATTCAAAAATATCAAATAATTATACTTATAAATATGAATATGGATTAGCACCAAGTACAGGGCTTGATGAATACAGTGTAACAAAAACCTCTGAAAGAGATGTCAATTTCGAAGGAGGATCAAGTATTGCTTTTGGTGTTGAAGCAGAAATTGTCTTACCTATTCAAAGAAATAAATGGAGTGTTTTTATAGCACCTAACTATCAAAATATTTCTAATACAAAATTTGAAGAGTATTTTACACAAGAAGATGGATTAATAGATTTTTCGTACAGATCAAATATATCTTACTCTTTTATAGAGCTACCAATTGGTTTAAGAAATTATATTTTACTTAACGATAAACTAAACCTTTTCCTTCAAGTTGCTTATGTCAGAAATTTTATTTTAAGTTCAGAATATAATCAAGAATTAATACTAGAATCAACGTTTCTTCAAGATTACAATTACTCGATTCTTTCAAAAGAAAATGAAACCAAAAAAAATTCAAGCTTTTTTATTGGTATAGGATGTGAGTATAATAAAAAAATGTCATTGGCTATTAATTACTATCTTTCTAAAAAACATAAAGTAAATGATGAGTTCCAATCAGATATTAAAGGAGGTATTTCATTAATAGCGACTTACAACATATTATAATTTGTAATAAATTATAGTTATATAAAAAGATAAAAAACCACCTTTTTTAGGTGGTTTTTTAAACTAAAATCTAATCTTAAAACTTACATTAGGCGTTATTCCTAAAGATTGATTTTCAATTTTTGAAATTTCTCCGTCATTAATAGTATAGTAAGTATTTATAGTATTTTTTTTGTTTAAAATATTCCAGATAGAAGCACCTAAAATGGCTCTGTTGGTTCCTAAGTTAAACTGATATGTTGCCGAAAAATCTGCTCTTAAATAATCATCTAACCGACTATTGTTTGGAGAGTTATAAATGATAGTGTTATTGTTTGAGTCTTCGTAATTTGGTGTTGTAAAAGGTCTACCAGAATGCCAATTTAAACCTAAAGCTAATTTTAAATCATCAAGAGTAAAAGTACCTGCAAAATCAACAACATGAGTAATGTCAAAGTTGTTAGAGAAAGAAGCTCCTTCATTTAAATCCTCAAAAGTGTAATTGTTTTTAGAGTAGCTATAGCTTAACCAAGTACCAAACTTTTGAAATTGCTTATTTATTAAAAGATCAACACCTTTAATTTCATAATTACCAATTGCATTTACAAATTGATACTGATTTTGAAAACCTTGACTACGTGTAGTAATACCGTCTACGTGTTTAATAAATGCTTCTGCAGTGACTAGTAATTTATTTTTGTTATATGATAAACCAAAGCTTGCTTGTTTACTTTTTACAACCGGAATTGTTGTGTTGTTTGCTAGTACCCAACGACGTTTTTCTATACCTAAAAAGTCTTTTTGTAAATCTATAATTTGAGTGGTGCTTTGACTTTTATACTCAGCAGAAAGTTCTGCTCTAAAATGATTTAAAAACCTCTGGTTTATGTGTAATCTAGGTTCAACTAGATGTAAATTAAATTTTTTAAAATAGTTATCTCTAATTCCTAATCTAACCGAAGTATTTTTATTTTTAGATTGAAATTGAGCTTCTACAAAAACAGAATACGTCCTAATAACACGTTTAATATAACTTTTAAATACAGGGTTATTAACATCTTCTAGGTTACTTATTCCTACTTCTGTAAATTGGAAACCTCCATTAATATTAATACTTGGACTTAAGTTATAATTAACTTGTAACTTTAAACCTCCATCAACTACTTCATTTTCCTGAATCAGGCGTTGATTATTTAAAACATCAAAGTTAGTTGCATCCAAGTCGTAATTAGAATAATAGATTTGAGCAAAGGTATTAAGCCTCTTATTCCATTGTCGCTCGTAAGTTATTCCAGTAGCTATGTTATGCTGTTTTAATTGACTGTTAAAAGTTTCGTTGGTTGTATTAATTGTTGCTTCTTCATTATAATCTAAAGCATTATAAATATTTAAAAAGTTGAATCTTATTTTATCATTTTCAGTTAAATCATAAAGAAATTTTACAGCAGTATCATAAAAGTAGAAATGTTCATCTTTAGAAACTGCAGCATCTTCTGTATTAGTCAAATCGGTATCCTGAAAAACTCGATCAAAATAGTTGTTATAAGTTGGTGTATCTAAAACATCTGTTACAGATCGTCTTGCTGCAATTTGAATTTCAGTCTTTTTGCCTAACGGAATTTTAGCATATCCGTCTGCACTAATCAAATTAAGTCCCATACCAATATTGCTGTCAGAACTTATTTTGTCTGATAGTTGCATATCTACAATACTTGATATACCATCGCCATATTTGGCACTACTCCCGTTTTTAATCACAGAAATTTTATGTGTTAATTGCGGATTAAAAGCCGAAATCAATCCAAAAAAATGTCCAGATTGGTACATTTTAATTCCATCATAAAGAAATAGGTTTTGATCATGTGTGCCACCTCTAACATTAATGTTTGATACAGTTTCGTCTACGCTTAAAACACCAGGTAAAGCTTGAATAGTTTGTAACACATCGGCTTCTATTAAACCTGGTAAAATGCCAAATTGTTTTGGTTTTATATTTATGCTTCCGGTGTTGCTTTTAGATATACCAGACGTCAAATAATTTGTAATTGTAACTTCTTCTAACTGTTGGACAGATGTGTATTCTTCTTTATCATATTTAACTATGGTATAAAATTGTTGATCAATTTTGTTAAACTGAAGATTGGTTTTTAAAGAAATTTCATTTAAAATATGATCTAAAGATTTTTCTGTAGAAATGTATATTAATAGTTTTTTTAAATCTTTATCTGCGTAAGAAAAACTTACTTTATGTTTAGCTTCAATTAAGGATAAAACTTCTGTTAGTGGTCGTTTTTGGTTTTGAGAAAAACCATTAAACAAACACAAAAAATATATGATTATATATGAATAAGTTTTAAGCTTGTTACTCACGCTTTAATATTATGGTTTGATTAGATTTTTTGTAAGTAAGTTGTAAAGGTTGAGTTATTGATTTAAGAGCCAAGTCAAGATTATCATGCGTAAATCTACCTGTAAATAATAAGTCGGTATTAATGTTTTTAGCTTCAACTTTTACGTTGTACTGTCTTTCAAACTCGGCAATAACTTCTTTTAAGGGTAAACTTTTAAATGCACTTGTATTAGATAACCATTGTGGTTTGCTATAATCAGTTTTATTATTAATAACCAAATCGTTTAATACTAAAAACGATTCACCTGGTTTGATTTTGGTTTTGTTATTTTTATAAGTGACTTGCACTAAACCTTCGTAGCAGGTTACTTCAAAAAAGTTATTACGCTGTTTTACATTAAACTCAGTACCTAAAACTGTTACTGTTCCAGTTGTGGTGTTTACGTTAAATGAGCTTCCTTTTTCAACATCAAAAAAAGCTTCTCCTTTAAGGAATATATTTCTGTTGTTTTTCCAGTCACTTTTGTTAAATGTTATGCTTGATAAAGCATTTAAATTTACTTTGGAATTATCTGGTAAGTCTACAGTAATTTTTTCTGAAAAATCTGTAGTAAAAGTAGTATCCAATGTTGTAGTATAATAATATGCACCAAAACATAAAACTAAGATAGCAGCAATTTTTAATACAGGTTGTAACCAATTGGTGTTGCTCTGTTTTTTTGTTTCTATTTTATGTAGTACCTTTTTTAAGGCTTCATCTTCATTAAATTCAGTAGCTTTAAAACCTTTAGAATAGTTAGATAATTTGGTAAGTGCTTCGTAATCTTCAAGCGCTTTAAAAGCTTCTAACTCTTTAGGAGTTAAACTATTGTCTAGCCATTTTTTTATTAAATATTCTTTTTCCATAAATTTCACTTCAATAATATAACAAGTTGGATTTTAAAATTCCTACCTTCACTTTAATCTTTTTAATTAATCATCTTATAAACCTTCTATTTCTTTTCTTAGTTTTTTTAAAGCTCCATAAATACGTTTTTCTACTGCTTTTGTACTTATATCTAAAATTTCAGCAATCTCTTTAAAGCGCTTACCTTCTGTACGATTCATCAAGAAAGCAACACGTTCGGCTTCGGTAAGATTTGCAATAGCGTTTTCTAATTTTTTTCGGTATTGATTTTCTTCCATTAAAAATTCAGGACTTTCGTTGCTATGCTCTTTCGGTTTTATTTTTTGATGCTTTAAAACTACTTTTTGGTGTGCAACTTCGTTAAGCATTAAGTTATTAGCAATAGTGTAGACGTAACTTTTTGCTTTATTTGGCGGTACTTTTTTACAGTTTTCCCATAGTTTAATAAAAGCGTCTTGAACTTTATCTTGTGGGTTTAATCGTTCTCCAAACTTATAATATAAAAAGTCATGTAAATTTTTAGAATGCTTTTTAAAGAAGACTTTAAATAAATTTTGATTGCAAATATTTTTATGTAAATCTTCAGACATTAGATTGGTTATTAGTGATTTCTAAAAAAAAGAAAAATTTTTTAGAAACCCAAGGTAGGAATTTTTTAAACATATCTGTTTTATAATTGAAGCATGGGAAAAACAAGCTTTGAAAAGAAAATATCAATTAAAAAACTACAATTATGAAATCGACCATTAATTTTTTTAAACTAAAACACTTTGTTTACTTGTCGTTTTTAGCATTAATGCTAACAATGTCTTGTCAAAACGAAGAAACCGAAATTATCAATCCTTCAAATGAAGATATAATTGAAGGCGACTCAACAGCTGCTAACTTAATGTTAAGAATGGCTTCTAATGATGGGTCTGAAGATAATATAGTAGATTATGCCAACTGTTTAGAAGTTGTGTTGCCCGTAACTGTTACGGCAAATGGTGTTACAATTACAATACAAAGTGTAGCAGATTATAGTCAATTAGAAAATATTTTAGATGCTTTTACTAATGATGATGATCAGGTAAATATTACATTTCCAATTACTGTGACTTTAAACAATTATACAGAAATTCAAATTACTAGTCAGCAAGAATTAGAAGAGTTAATTGACGATTGTTTAGGAGAAAACGAAGATGATGATGATATAGAATGTATTGACTTT
This sequence comes from Mesoflavibacter zeaxanthinifaciens DSM 18436, assembly GCF_000422365.1. Taxonomy (GTDB): domain Bacteria; phylum Bacteroidota; class Bacteroidia; order Flavobacteriales; family Flavobacteriaceae; genus Mesoflavibacter; species Mesoflavibacter zeaxanthinifaciens. The sequence continues at coordinate 30,880 of NZ_AULQ01000008.1, read as the reverse complement.
GTATATCCAGTATCCTTTTCAATTTATAATACAGATTTTCAGGTTATCAATACAGTGACAATAAATAACGACGAAGCTTTATATAACTTTTTAGAAGATTTAGACGGACCAATTTTAGCAAGTTTAGACTTTCCTGTAACATTAATAACCGCTTCAGGAAACACTGTAATTGTAAATAATAACCAAGAATTAGAAGTAGCTATAAGCGATGCAGATGGTACATGCGACGAAGATGATGATTACGATTGGAATGACGATGACAATAACTGTACAGACGAAAATGTAGAACTAAACCTAAAAGAATGTTTATGGGATATTTCAAACTATAACAATTCTAATGTGTTTAGCGATTATTACATAGATTTTAATACCAATTACGAATTTTCTGTTTTAAACGAAGCTGGTAATATAATTCATGATGGTAGCTGGTCAGTAACTCAGGACGGAGCAATCATAACTTTAAATTTTACAACAGATTGGGAAGACTTAGCAGGAGATTGGACAATTGTTAATTGTGATGATGAAGACGAGTACAATTTAGATAACGGTCAAATCACAATGCAAATAGAGCAAGACTGTACTGTTAGCAATAATCCATTAGGTTGTTTAGAAGCTAATGATATTGTAAAGTGCGACGAAAACAATGATGGACTAGAAACGTTCAATCTTTATGAAGGTTTAAGTGATATTGATGGTTGTACAATATCAAGTCCCGTACAAGTAAGCTTTCATGAAACTATAGTAGATGCAGAAACTAATGTTAATGCTATACCAAATGTAACCGCATATAGTAATATTTCAAGTCCTCAAACTATTTATGTAAGAATAGAAGTGCTAAATAATCCAAGTCAATTTGAAATTTTAGAACTAGGCTTAATCTTAGAAGATTGTAGTTTAAATTGCACAGCATCAGATGTAAACTCATATTTACAAACCTGTGTGTGGAATGTAGTAAACCTAAACGGAAGTGATAATCTACTCAATTTCAATTTAACTTTTGAAGATAATGCAGATATAGCAATTACAGATACAGATAATGCTAATTCTTACAATGGATATTGGAATGTTACAGAAGAAACTTCTGGCGAAATTATTTTAGAATTAGCCAATATTTCAGGTCCAAATATCCAAGCAATATCAGATTATTGGAGCTTGATTGAGTGTGATTCAGACAGATTAAAATTTGAAAATGCAAGCGGAGAATATCTAATTTTAGAACAATTACCATGTTACACAGAAGCAGATTTATTTAATACAATAACCGAGTGCGATTGGACAGTATATAGCTACATTAATACAGGTGTAGACCAAACTAGTACATATGCTGGGCAAACATTCACTTTTAATGAAAATGAATTTGTTTATGCAGTAGAAGGAGAAACTGTTAACTACGGAAGTTTGTCTGCAGAAAATACAGCTAGCGATCAATTAGTAGTGTTATTTGCAATGCAAGGAACATCTTCAGGATTAGGCGGTTATTACACCGTAACAAGTATAACAGAAGATTATATTATTTTTTCAGCAAATGGAACAACTTTAAAGCTAGAAAAAGAATGTAATAACACCACAGATGGAGATGTTGATCAGATACAAAACTGGTTATATGATGGTGTTTGGCAAATTACATACTCAACTATGGAAGGCGTAGATAACACATCAGATTACTCAGGGATAACTTTTAATTTTTCTGCAGAAGCAAACATTCAAGCAAACAATGCAGGTACTATAACAAATTTACAAGGCGAAGTGGTTAGAGACGAAAACAATAATCTAAGGTATGTAATTAACTACTTAGGGATTTTTCCTTACTGGCAAATGGATGACGATTGGTACATTACAGAAGTTAATAGTAATAGACTAGAATTACACCATGTTAACAATGATAATAACAACGAATTTGTTTTTGTTGTTGAAAAAATGTAAATCCAAATTAGAAATTATATTAAAGACTGTCTTAAAAAAGGCAGTCTTTTTTTATTCAATTAAATCACATTAAGACTTTACAAATACGCTACAAATTGCTATTTTTGTGCTTCTTAAAAAAATAGGAAAATTATGTTTAATAATTTAAGTGAAAAGTTAGATAAAGCATTACACGTATTAAAAGGTCACGGTAGTATTACAGAAGTAAACGTTGCAGAGACTTTAAAAGAAGTAAGACGTGCGCTTTTAGATGCCGATGTTAACTATAAAATTGCTAAAGATTTTACTAAAACAGTAAAAGAAAAAGCACTTGGTCAAGACGTATTAACAACGTTACAACCAGGACAGTTAATGGTTAAAATCGTTAAAGACGAGTTAACCGAACTTATGGGTGGTGATGCAGAAGGTATTAACATGTCTGGTGCGCCAACTGTAATTTTAATGTCAGGTTTACAAGGTTCTGGTAAAACAACCTTTTCGGGTAAACTAGCTAATTACTTAAAAAACAAAAAAACAAAAAAACCTTTATTAGTCGCTTGTGACGTGTATCGTCCAGCAGCGGTAGATCAGTTACACGTAGTTGGTGATCAAATAAAGGTAGATGTTTATAGTGATAAAGGTAATACAGATCCAGTAGCAATTGCTCAAGCAGGTATTGCGCATGCAAAAGCAAATGGACATAATGTGGTAATTATAGATACCGCAGGTCGTTTAGCTGTGGATGAAGCTATGATGACCGAAATCTCTAACATCCATAAAGCTATACAACCACAAGAAACACTATTTGTTGTAGACTCTATGACAGGTCAAGATGCTGTTAATACAGCAAAAGCCTTCAACGATGTATTAAATTTTGATGGTGTAATCTTAACCAAATTAGATGGTGATACACGTGGTGGAGCCGCAATTTCTATTAAATCTGTAGTAAACAAACCAATTAAGTTTATTGGTACAGGAGAGAAGATGGAAGCAATCGATGTCTTCTATCCTTCACGTATGGCAGATCGTATCCTTGGTATGGGTGATGTTGTGTCTTTAGTAGAAAGAGCTCAAGAGCAATTTGACGAGCAAGAAGCAAGAAAATTACAGAAGAAAATAGCTAAAAACCAATTTGGTTTTGACGATTTCTTAAAACAAATCCAGCAAATCAAAAAGATGGGTAACATGAAAGACCTTATCGGAATGATACCAGGAGCTGGAAAAATGATGAAAAATATAGATATAGATGACGATGCTTTTAAAGGTATAGAAGCAATAATTCATTCTATGACTCCAAAAGAACGCGCTAATCCTTCAATTATAAATGCAAGTAGAAAAAAACGTATCGGAAAAGGCTCTGGTACATCTGTTCAAGAAGTCAATCAGTTACTAAAACAGTTTGACCAAATGAGCAAAATGATGAAAATGATGCAAGGTGGCGGCGGAAAACGTATGATGCAAGCAATGAAAAACATGAGGTAACTCATGTTTTTTTGTTTTAAAACAAACAGTAAAATAAGTTAAATTACCAATATTAAATAACAACAACACAACATGACAATTCTTGACGGAAAAAAGGTAAGTAACGACATAAAAAACGAAATTAAAGCTGAAGTCGATAAGATGAAAGCAAATGGCGAAAAAGTGCCACATCTTGCAGCAGTTATTGTAGGTAATGACGGAGCAAGTTTAACCTACGTGGGAAGTAAAGTAAGAGCTTGCGAACGTGTAGGGTTTGAATCTACAATGGTACGTATGTCTAACACAACTAGCGAAATTGAATTACTTGATAAAATAGAAGAGTTAAATGAAAATGATGATATAGACGGATTTATCATTCAATTACCATTACCGCCGCAAATAGATACTCAAAAAGTTTTGATGGCTGTTCACCCAGATAAAGATGTAGATGGGTTTCATCCTATGAATTTTGGTAAAATGGCTTTAGATATGTCAACTTTTATTCCTGCAACTCCATTTGGAATACTAGAATTGTTAGACCGTTATCAAGTAGATACTAAAGGAAAACATACTGTAGTAATTGGTAGGTCGCATATTGTTGGAAGACCGATGAGTATTTTAATGGGACGTAAAGGCTTTCCTGGTAATTCAACCGTAACATTAACGCACAGTCATACTAAAAACATTACACAAATTACAAGTCAAGCAGATATTATTATTTCTGCATTAGGTGTACCAAATTTCTTAAAAGCCGAAATGGTAAAAGACGATGCTGTAATTATTGATGTTGGTATTACACGTGTTCCGGACGAAGAAGCTGCTAAGGGTTATGTTATTACAGGAGATGTAGACTATGAAAATGTAAGTAAAAAAGCAAGTTTTATTACGCCTGTTCCAGGTGGAGTAGGACCAATGACAATTGCCATGCTACTTAAAAACACTTTATTAGCAAGAGAACGACACAGAAAAATAAATAAAAAATAAATGTCTATTTTTAAAACCTGAATTTAATTCAGGTTTTTTTTATGCCTTTAACTCAACGTGTTTTATTTGGAAGTTTAGAACATATACTTCCTATTGTTATTGCTGTAATAGTAACAATTGTTTTAATTCGATTTGCCTTAAATCAAAATACAATAAACCAAAACAAAATATTTAAATATTTAGGTGTTTTTGTTTCTGGCTTTATAGCAGTGTTTCATTTATATCAGATTTGCTTTGGATATTATGATGTTACTTCAGATTTACCTTTGTTTCTGTGTAGTTTTATGGCATTATTCATCTTTATTTTTACTACATCAAGAAGGTTCTGGTTGTTTGAGATATTATTGTTTTGGATAATTTTAGGTACATCTCAAGGTGTTATTACACCAGATATAGAAGTTGGTTTTCCTTCTTTTGACTATTTTAGATATTGGATTGTTCACTTAGGGTTATTAACCATTATCAGTTATGCAATTGTAGTTTTAAAGATGAAACCTAAGTTAAAAAGTGTTTTTAAATCCTTTTTAGTATTACAACTGTATATGGTTGTTTTAATGGTTATAAATTACTTTTTAGAAGCTAATTATTCTTATTTAAATAAAAAACCAATCTCGGGATCTGTGTTAGATTATTTAGGAGGTTGGCCTTATTATATTATCAAAGTACAGTTAATCTTAGTACCTGCATTTATGTTAATTTATTTTCCTTTTTATATCGTAAGTAGAAAGAAAAACTAAATTAATTTTCACGTCTGTTTCTAGATTGCTTTGCTTGAAACGTTTTTGTCGAATCTTCTAAAAGAGTGTTTAAAGTTTTGATTTCATCCTTAGTAAATTCTCGATACTTTCCAACAGGTACGTCTAGTTTTATATTCATTATTCTAACACGTTTTAAGGTTTGTACTTCGTAACCTAAATACGTACACATACGTCTAATTTGACGGTTTAAACCTTGTGTTAAAATTATATTGAAAGTATGACTATCTAACTTTTTAACCTTGCATTTTTTTGTGGTTTTACCTAATTCTTCCAGAGGTATTCCGTTAGACATTCTATTTATAAATGTTTGAGAAATTGGTTTGTCTACGGTAACCACATATTCTTTTTCATGATTGTTGCTAGCACGAAGTATTTTGTTAACAATGTCTCCATCATCAGTCAAAAAAATTAATCCTTCACTAGGTTTGTCCAAACGACCAATAGGGAAGATGCGTTTTGGGTAATTAATAAAGTCTATAATATTGTCTTTTTCAACTTTAGTATCTGTAGTGCAAACAATACCAACAGGTTTATTAAAAGCTAAATAAACAAAACTGTCTTTGTTGTTTTTGATAATTTCTCCATCTACAGCAACAGTATCTTTTGGGGCTACTTTTGTACCCATTTCTGGGACAACTCCATTAATAGTTACACGACCAGCATCAATAAGTTTGTCTGCTTCACGACGTGAGCAGTAACCAGCTTCGCTAAGGTATTTATTAAGTCTTGTTAATTGTTGTTCTTCCAAAATTAGCTGTTTATAAAGTTTAAAATTTCGTCGTCTATACTATCATGTTTTAAACTGTGTCCTAGACCTTCGGTAGTTTTTAAAGTTGAATTTTTATAATGTTTTGCAATTAATTCAGCTTCATCATAATTTATAATTCTGTCTGATTTATCATGGATAATTAATCCTTCTGCTTTTATTTCTTTTGAAAAATTAGCAGAAGAGAAAAATGCAGGTTCTTTATCGTATCTATCAACTACCAAGCGGTTTAATCCATTTTCAATCTTTCTATTGTAGCTTAACATGTTTACATAGTTTTTGAAAATTTTTGTAAACTCTGATGGTGCGCCAAGTAATACCAATTTTTCGATGCTTTTTAATTGATATTTATATTGAAAAAATACTGTAGACATACCACCAACCGAGTGTCCAACAATAACTTTTGGTTGATAATGTGACGCCACAACATTTATAAACTCAGAATATAAAATAGCATTAAATTGAGTACCACTAGATTGTCCATGTGCAGGCGCATCTAAAGCAATAATATTGTGGCCATCCTTATGTAATTTAGTAATTAAAGATTTCCATCGGTAAGTGTTACTCTCCCAACCATGTGCCAATAAAATGGTTTGCTTTTCTCCTTTCCATTGATAGGTTTGTATGGTGTAATCTTCATATTTTAAAGTAGATTGATCTGCTTTTTCTAAAAAGTTTTTATGCGTCTCGTTTAAACGACCTTTACGTGGTGTGGCAAATATATTTAATGCTTTTGTACTAGCATATTTTGGCGCTATATAACTAATGGTGTTTAACGATGTACCAATTATTTTTGGAAGAGCTTTTTTTATTATTTTTTTCATTTTTTACAAGTCTTCTCTGTGTACTAAATCTATTGAAAACGCTGGTGTACAAATAGAAAGATACTCACAAGCTACTGTAAAAGGGTTAGAGTATTGTACTCTTGTGTTTCTTTCAATTTTAATAGATTGTCCAGCTTCTAAAACTACGGTTTCGTCTTCAATAATAAATTGCTTTTTACCTTTTATAATATACGTAAATTCATCGAATTCTGGAGTTTGAAAAGGTTCTGACCAACCAGCAGGTGCAATCATATGCGCAATGCTAATGTCTTTGTTACCATCTGTAGCATGTCCAAAATGCTCTTCTATTAACTTTCCATCAGTTGTAGGAACAATAAAGGGACTATTTTGTATGGTGTATTTTTTAGATGAAGACATTGAGATTTGTTTTATATAAGTTTTATTTTATTTCTATTGAAGGTGAAATACTGGTTTACCATCCAATCATAAAATGTTTGATTTTTGCTTTGCTAGGTATGTTAGCAGGTTCTATAGTTTTTGTGATGTCAAATTTAAATTCTGCAGGCAAATCGTTTTTATCAAATAAAAACATCATTTTACTTCCTTTTACAAAAACTGAAGCACTTTTAAACGAGTTTTGAATTTTAGAAATTGTATAATTTTTTTCTATATCTTCAAAAGTACTTAAGTTATTTACTCCTTTTTCTGTTTGATATCTTGGGTCTTTAAATTTTACTATTGAAATAGTTGAGGTACTATCTAAAACTTGTTTTGGAGTTATTGAAAGTAAATGTTTTCCGCCTGTTTCATAAACTTCTATTGTGTTTACAGAACCAGCAAACTCATCACCAGCTATTGGTTTTACAATTGAGTCTTTAGCAAAAATGATATCTAAATCTTTTATTTGAGTACTGTCGGTAAGCATTCCTATGTTTTGTTCTTTAACTAAAAACGGATCTGCTTCATTTTTACAAGAAGTTGCTAATATAGCAATGGTACTTAAGGCTAATATTGTTTTTTTCATATACATTTTAAATGTTTATTTGATAACTTTTTTTAGTATACCAAAAGCGGCTCTAATAAATGTAGCGCTAGTTAATACTTTTATAATTGGGTTTTGTCTTGTACTTTTTCTGGTTGAGGTTTTTCTAGATGCTTTTTCTTTTGCTTCTCTTTCTTCTTCTTTTGCTTTAGCTATTTCTGCTTTTTCAATTTTTTTGTTAAGCATTTCGTAAGCACTTTCTCTATCAATATTTTCGTTGTATTTTAAAACTAATTTAGAGTCGTCTAATAAATTTTGTAATTCGGTGTTAGTTAAAACGTCCATTCTACTCATTGGAGCACGCATCATAGTAGCGGCTAATGGTGTTGGCCTTCCTTTTTCGTTTAAAGCAGATACTAAAGCTTCTCCTGTTCCTAAAGCAGTTAAAACTTCTGCGGTATCATAATAATCGGTATCAGGATAATTTTGTGCTGTTAGCTTAATTGCTTTTCTGTCTTTTGCTGTAAATGCACGTAAAGCATGCTGAATTTTTAATCCTAATTGACCTAAAACGCCTTCAGGCACATCTGTTGGGTTTTGTGTGACAAAATAGATTCCAATACCTTTACTGCGTATTAGTTTTACAATGCTTTCTATTTGATTAAGTAAGGCTTTAGAGGCTTGGTCAAAAATTAAATGCGCCTCGTCTATAAACATGATTAATTCAGGTTTGTCTGCGTCACCCTTTTCTGGAAAAGTTTCGTAGATTTCTGCTAATAAGCTTAACATAAATGTAGAAAACAATTTGGGCCTATCTTGTATGTCTGTTAATCTAATAATATTTATATAACCACGACCATCTCGTGTTGTACGTACCAAATCTTCTACATCAAAACTTTTTTCTCCAAAAAATAGATCGCCGCCTTGTTGCTCTATTTCTATTATTTTTCTAAGAATTGCACCTGTAGACGCTGTACTTATTCTTCCATAAGCTTCTTTAAATTCTTCTTTACCTTCGTCGGTAGCGTATTGTAATATTTTTTTAAAATCTTTTAAGTCAAGTAAGGGTAATTTGTTATCATCGCAGTATTTAAAAATTACAGCAACGATACCAGCTTGGGTTTCTGTTAAATCTAAAATTCGTGAGATTAGAACAGGACCAAATTCACTAATGGTCGCACGAAGTCTTACACCATCTTGCTCCGAAAGACTCATAATTTCAACAGGAAAACTTTTTGGTTCAAAAGTTAATCCTATTTTTTCCATACGTTCGTCAATTTTAGGGTGACCAGGACTTGGTTGTGCAATACCGCTTAAGTCTCCTTTTATGTCCATTAGTAAAACAGGTACGCCTTTTTCGCTTAAATTTTCGGCTAAGACTTGAAGTGTTTTTGTTTTACCTGTCCCTGTTGCTCCTGCAATTAAACCATGTCTATTCATGGTTTTTAGAGGTACGTTTACATAAGCGTTTTGTAAAGTCTGTCCATTTAAGATAGCAGATCCTAATGTGATAAAATCACCTTTACAGGTGTTTCCGTTGACAATGTGATTAAAAAATTCTTCTTGATTACCCATAGTACTAAATTTGGATAAAAGTAAAGCAAAAAACAAGAAGAAAAAAATAAGCTAATAAGCAAATATTAACAGTTTGTAAGGCTTTATTAGTCCAGTTTGGTGATCCCTATATTAGCAAATTTAGCATTAATAGTATTGCCGTTATTATTAATTACATATCTAATAGTTACAACATCATTTGCGTTTACTGGATACATAATAGCGCCGCTTGTTCCCCAATAATCAGAGCTTTGTAATGTTGCAACACCTCTGTTTAAATAACCAACTAAAGTGTTGTTTACTTCTAGAGCTAAAATGTATTTAGTGTTTCCGTTAGGCATATTAGGTGAAGATAATGAAGCTGTAAATAAATAATTTCCAGCTTGAGAAATCTCTATTGTACCATTGCCAGTAACATTAAATACTTCTGAATTATTTGAGATAACATCTGCTGTACCTATTGGAAAGTTTACATAAGTGTTATTTGGTGTGGCTAAAGCATTATTGTTATTAGGAAAGTTTCTGTTAATAATCAATGTACGACTAGATTGTGGAGACCAGACATTATTTTTAAATACATAATAAGAACTTGTTGTTGTATTATATACCATAGCTCCTTCTAGAGGCGTAGGTATAGCGTTCATTTCTGTACTAGTCATTCTTGGTGGTACAAAAGCACCAGTCGTACTATCTATCTGCAAAACAGATCCATCATCAGGAGTAGAGGTGTTTATTCCTACTTGAGAAAAAGATAAAGTAAAATTAATTGAAAAAAATAATATTATAAGAAAAGGTTTCATTGCAATTAATTTATTTTGGGAGATTTATTTATAGTATTTTTTCTATATAAAAATTAGTGCTACCTGATGATCTTAGGTTAACAGCACCAGTGTTTCCTGTTCTTAAAATATCTATACTAATAACATCGCCAGCGTTAACTTGTATAACTTCATTCAGGTTTAAAGTCGTTTCTTCATGACCGTTAGCTCTTCTCATGTATCCAGTAGAAGAAAACGATCCAACTTGAGTGCCATTAACTGAAATATACATTTCTGGAGCTTTTCTTGCACTAGTACTTGTTGATATAATACTTGCATTAACTAGTATTTCATATCTTCCGGTTTCATTGACAGTTACTGTATGATTTACATTGTCTATAACGTAAAGCGAAGTATTATCGTTCCATTCTGCAAGCCCAAAAACAGGTAAATGTATAGCTGTATTGTTATTAATATTTGTTGTAATATCTACATTACTGTATTTGGTAGACTGTCCAGGAGATGCTGTTGACGTTGCTGTAATACTTAATGCTTCCCAATTAGGTGTTGCGGATGTATTAGTATTGATTTGTATTTCATCGCTATCCGTGTTATATATAATCAAACCATTTGCTGGGTTGATAATGGCATCTCTTTCGGCACTAGTCAACCTTGGTAAAAGAACACCTTTTTCATTACTGTCAATGTCTAAAATTGCAGATTGATCAGGGTTTGAAGTATTTATTCCTACTTGAGCAAATACAAAAGGTGATAAACAAATAAAGGCAATTTGAAAAAATATTTTTTTCATAATTTCTTTATTTGTAGGCTTCAAAAATAACAACTAAATTATCAGCATGTCGATCTACATTAATAGTGAAACCGTTAGCGTTAAAGCTTACAATTGAAGCAGAAGTTATACCTAAATTGTTTCCGTTATTATTAGTATATCTTACCCCAATACAATGAGATGAAGACGCGAATCTTGAGATGTTGTTTATAGAAGAACCTGATCCGCCTACAAAAATTAATTGTTCAGAGATTACTCCAGAATAATTTGTTGCAATACCAGTCATGCTTCCAAAAGTATTTGCTAGTGTGCCTGTGTTATTCCCAACTTGATTGTCATTATTTAAATCATAGGTTTCAACATTAGGATAAGCTGTAAATTTTACTTGAGAAGGCTCAAAAGGTAAACCAGAAATGGTAACATTACCTGTACCTGTAATTCTAAATTTACCAAAATGAGTTGTTCTTCCTAAATAAACACCATTGTCAGATCCACTAGTTAATTGGTTTCCTGCATCTGTGCTTACACTTGGGTTATTGTTTACAGATGTCCAAATAGGAGCAGTACTTATACCTATATTAAATTGAAGCTTGTTTTCATCAGTATTAAAGATAATAAGTCCGTTAGCAGGATTTGCAATTGCATCTCTTTCTACAGAAGTCATTCTAGGAAACAGTACACCTTTATCAGAACTTTCAATGTCTAAAATTGAAGAATTATCTGGATTTGAGGTGTTTATTCCAACTTGAGAGAAAGATAAAACTGAAGTTAGTAAAACTAAAACTAAGATGTTAATTTTTTTCATGACTATTAATTTACGCTTGTAAAAATAAACTTACATATTCCTTTTACGAAATTACAAGCCGCTTGGTTTCAGGTTTTTCGTTGATTTGTAAGAATAATTAGACGAAATGTTGATTAAGCAAAAATCTTCAAGCGATATTTAGCTATTTGTCTTACTTTTGTACGCTATGAAGCAAGAGATTCAAGATTTAGTAAACAAAGGTTTAATGCTTCCATTAATGGAAGAATTTTATACCATACAAGGAGAAGGATATCATAAAGGCACAGCAGCTTACTTTGTAAGAATAGGTGGTTGTGATGTTGGTTGTCACTGGTGTGATGTTAAAGAAAGTTGGATTGCAGATCTACATCCACCTACAAAAACTGAGACTATTGTTGCTAATGCAAAAAAATATAGCGATACAGTTGTTGTTACCGGAGGAGAACCTTTAACTTGGGACATGACAGAGCTTACAAAACAATTAAAAGAAGAAGGTTGTAAGATTCATATTGAAACATCAGGTGCTTATGAGCTAACAGGACAATGGGATTGGATATGTTTATCTCCAAAAAAGATGAAATTACCTACAAAAAAAGTTTACGAGAAAGCTGACGAGTTAAAAGTTATAATTTACAATAAAGATGACTTTAAATTTGCAGAAGAACAAGCCTCTAAAGTCAACGATAACTGCATTTTATACATGCAACCAGAATGGAGTAAAAGAGATAAAATGATACCATTAATTGTAGATTACGTAATGGCAAATCCTAAATGGAAAGTGTCATTACAAACACATAAGTATCTCAATATCCCTTAAAATTAGTAACTTAGCAGCAAGCTATTAATCATAATGTATATTATTAAGTGTGTAAATGTAATACAATATGATTAGAAATCACTACAACGAAAAATGGAAAGACATTGTTTTTGATAATGATATTTCCGAACAAATGACATTTAAAATATCTAACTACGGTAGACTAATAAAAGTAGTTAACGGTGAAGATGTTTTAATAGAAAAACAATATTCTATAAACGGCTATAATACAGTATCTGTTGTTAAAAAGAAAGGGACAAAAACAGCTAGATACATTCATAAAATTGTAGCTCAACATTTTTTAGAAAAACCTGAAGATGCTAAGTATGTTATTCATTTAGATTATAACAAAATGAATAATAAAGTAGAAAACCTAAAATGGGCAACTAAACGAGAAAAAGAACTTCACCAATTCAAAAATCCCGATTACATTGCAAAAAATAGTGTTATCAAATACTCTAAGCTAACAGAAACACAAGCTATGCGCTTAAAGAAAAAACTATTAGACCCTAATAGGCGTACACGTTTAAAAATTCTAGCTAAGCAGTTTGGTGTTTCAGAAATGCAATTGCATCGTATAAAAACTGGTGAAAATTGGGGACATCTAAAAGTTTAATTTATTTAAACTCACACATTTTAACTAAAAATTGAAATAGTCTATCTTAAAATTTCATTTTTTATAAATTTTTTAAATTAAAATTACACTTTGTAAGCATAATAAGTATTTGTGTTTTAATACTGAAACATAAAACTAATATTTGTTATATCAATTAGTAATTAACGAATTTAAAATATTAAGATTATGTGTGGAATAGTATGTGCTTTCGATTTAAAACAGAAAAGCGAAGATTTAAGACCTCAAATATTAGAAATGTCTAAAACCATTCGTCATCGTGGACCAGACTGGTCTGGTATATACAGTGACGATAAAGCTATATTGGCGCACGAACGTTTAGCTATTGTAGATCCAGCATCAGGAAAACAACCATTGTTTAGTCCTGATAAAAAACTGGTTTTGGCTGCTAATGGCGAAATCTACAACCATAGAGAGTTACGTAAGCAATTTGACGGTAAGTATAACTTTCAGACCGAAAGTGATTGCGAAGTCATCTTAGCACTTTACAAAGAAAAAGGTGTTGATTTTGTAGATGAAATGAACGGAATATTTGGTTTTGCAATTTATGATGTTGAAAAAGACGAATATTTTATAGCAAGAGACCATATGGGAATTATTCCATTGTATATAGGTTGGGATCAAAACGGAACCTTTTATGTGGCTTCAGAGTTAAAAGCTTTAGAAGGTATTTGTACTAAAATAGAATTATTTCCTCCTGGTCACTACATGTCAAGTAAAGATGGCGAGTTTGTTAAATGGTGGAATAGAGATTGGCGAGACTACGATAGCGTAAAAGATAATGAAACTAGTATAGCAAAAGTAAAAGACGCTCTAGAAGCAGCTGTAAAAAGACAGTTAATGAGCGATGTGCCTTATGGAGTTTTATTATCTGGTGGATTAGATAGTTCTGTAACTTCTGCAATTGCAAAAAAATATGCGCAATTACGTATAGAGAGTGATGATAAACAAGCAGCATGGTATCCGCAACTACATAGTTTTTCTGTTGGATTAGAAGGCTCTCCAGATTTAGCAGCAGCACAAAAAGTAGCAGATCATATTGGTACTGTTCATCATGAAATTAAATTTACAATTCAAGAAGGTTTAGATGCTATAAAAGATGTAATTTATAATATAGAAACCTACGATATTACCACTATTCGTTCTTCAACACCAATGTATTTAATGGCAAGAGTAATTAAATCTATGGGAATCAAAATGGTGCTTTCGGGTGAAGGAGCAGACGAGATTTTTGGAGGTTATCTATACTTTCATAAAGCGCCAAATGCTAAAGAGTTTCATGAAGAAACAGTTCGTAAAATAGATAAATTACATATGTATGATTGTTTACGAGCAAACAAAAGTTTAGCAGCTTGGGGAATTGAAGGTCGTGTTCCATTTTTAGATAAAGAATTTATGGATGTGGCAATGAGTTTAAATCCACAAGACAAAATGATTAATGGAGAACGTATGGAAAAATGGATTATCCGTAAAGCATTTGAAGATATGTTACCAGAAAGCGTTGCGTGGAGACAAAAAGAACAATTTAGTGACGGTGTTGGTTACAGCTGGATAGATACTTTAAAAGAAGTAGTAGAAAGAGAAGTTAGTGACGAGCAAATGGAAAATGCAAAATACCGTTTCCCAATCCAAACACCACAAAACAAAGAAGAGTTTTATTATCGTTCTATTTTTGAAGAACACTTCCCAAGTGATGCTGCAGCATTAAGTGTACCACAAGAGGCAAGCGTAGCATGTAGTACAGCAACAGCTTTAGAATGGGATGAAGCATTTAAAAAAATGAATGAACCATCAGGAAGAGCAATAGCAAACGTTCACAACTCAGCATATTAATAAATAAAAGTATAGAATATTAATTATTTTTAGCTCTAAAATCTCGCTTCTGCGGGATTTTGTGTTTTTTTGAAAAAAATGAAATAAAAAAAATGACTAAAATCCATTTTAAGACACTTTTTAGCGCTTTTAAGACGTTTTTAGGTTTTTAACAATTGTTGATAATTTTAAGGCTAAGTAGATAAAAAAGCTTGAAAAAGGGCTTTTATTTCGTATATTTGTTTGTACTCATAAGAGGCGCTAAAGCGTCTTTTTTTATGTGTATAACTTTCTTTCAAAAAGAAAATTAAAAAGCAAATAACTAATAATTCGATATATGAGCGAAGAAAATAAAAAACAGTATTCCGCAGACAGTATTCAGGCATTAGAAGGAATGGAGCACGTACGTATGCGTCCTTCAATGTATATTGGAGATGTTGGAGTACGAGGTTTACACCACCTAGTATACGAGGTTGTGGACAACTCGATTGATGAAGCTTTAGCAGGACACTGTAACAATATTACAGTAACTATTAACGAAGACAACTCGATTACAACAGAAGATGACGGACGTGGTATTCCTGTAGATATTCATAAAAAAGAAGGGATTTCTGCATTAGAAGTTGTAATGACCAAAATTGGAGCAGGTGGTAAGTTTGATAAAGACTCATACAAAGTATCAGGTGGTTTACATGGTGTAGGTGTAAGTTGTGTTAACGCGTTATCAGAACACTTAAAAGCAACAGTACATCGTGATGGTAAGATTTGGGAGCAAGAGTACGAAAGAGGAAAAACACTTTACCCTGTAAAAGCTGTTGGCGATACAGATAAAAGAGGTACAATTGTAACCTTTAAACCGGATCCAGAAATATTTAAGCAAACATTAGAGTATAGTTATGATACTTTAGCTAGCCGTTTACGTGAGTTGGCTTACTTAAATAAAGGAATAACTATTCATTTAATAGATAAACGTGCCAAAAAAGAAGATGGTAATTTTGAAGGAGAAACATTTCATTCAGAAGAAGGTCTTAAAGAGTTTATCAAGTTTTTAGATGGAAATAGAGAGCCTTTAATGCAAGAAGCTATTTCTTTTGAAGGAGAAAAAAATGGAGTGCCTGTTGAGGTTGCCATGATTTACAACACAAGTTATGCCGAGAATTTACACTCTTACGTAAATAATATTAATACACACGAAGGTGGTACACATTTATCAGGTTTTCGTCGTGGATTAACACATACCCTAAAAAAATATGCAGATGAATCTGGAATGTTAGATAAATTAAAATTTGACATTGCAGGAGACGATTTCCGTGAAGGACTTACAGCTATTGTTTCTGTTAAAGTAGCAGAACCACAATTTGAAGGTCAAACAAAAACAAAATTAGGTAACCGTGAAGTTTCTGCATCTGTAAGTCAAGCGGTTTCAGAAATGTTAACCGATTATCTAGAAGAACATCCAGATACAGCCAAGACCATAGTGCAAAAAGTGATTTTAGCAGCTCAAGCACGTCACGCTGCTCAAAAAGCGCGCGAAATGGTACAGCGTAAAACAGTGATGAGTATTGGTGGTTTACCTGGTAAATTATCAGACTGTTCAGAGCAAGATCCAGCTCAATGTGAAGTGTTTCTTGTTGAGGGAGATTCCGCAGGTGGTACTGCAAAACAAGGAAGAGATAGAAAGTTTCAAGCTATTCTACCATTAAGAGGTAAAATCTTAAACGTAGAAAAAGCAATGACACATAAAGTTTTTGAAAACGAAGAAATTAAAAACATTTTCACAGCTTTAGGTGTAACTATAGGTACAGAAGAAGATAGTAAAGCTTTAAACCTTTCTAAATTAAGATATCATAAGATTGTAATTATGTGTGATGCCGATATTGATGGTAGTCACATTGCAACATTAATCTTAACATTTTTCTTTAGATACATGAAAGAATTAATCGAAGCTGGTCACGTATACATAGCAACGCCGCCACTTTACTTAATTAAAAAAGGTGCTAAGAAACAATATGCTTGGAATGATAAAGAACGTGATGCAATCGTTAAAGAATTTGGAGAATCTTCAAAAATTCAAAGATATAAAGGTCTTGGAGAGATGAATGCAGAACAACTTTGGGATACAACAATGAATCCAGAATTTAGAACATTACGTCTAGTGCAAATAGATAATGGTACAGAAGCAGATCGAGTATTTTCTATGCTAATGGGAGATGAAGTTCCGCCACGTAGAGAATTTATAGAGAAGAATGCTATTTATGCAAATATAGATGCTTAATTAGATATTTAAAATGAATATTAAAAACACCTGAAAATTATATTTCAGGTGTTTTTTTTGTTTTATACAAAATAATTTTCTGTAAAAGTTAACAGATTAGTTTTAAGCTTAATTTAACCTAATATTTTGATGTTTTCGGTTAATTCTTTGGGTTAAATTGTTAAATTTGTAGGATAAATTAATTAACACAATTAAAAATATATAACATGAAAGTAACAGTAGTTGGTGCAGGTGCAGTTGGTGCAAGTTGTGCAGAGTATATTGCTATTAAAAACTTCGCTTCAGAAGTTGTTTTATTAGACATTAAAGAAGGTTTTGCAGAAGGTAAAGCAATGGATTTAATGCAAACAGCATCTTTAAATGGTTTTGATACAAAAATTACAGGTGTAACAAACGATTATTCTAAAACAGCAGATAGTGATATTTGTGTAATTACATCAGGTATACCTCGTAAGCCAGGTATGACTCGTGAAGAGTTAATAGGCATCAATGCTGGTATTGTTAAATCTGTATCTTCTAGTCTTATAGAGCAATCTCCTAATACGATCATAATTGTAGTTAGTAACCCAATGGATACTATGACTTACTTAGTGCACAAAACTACAGATTTACCAAAAAACAGAATTATCGGTATGGGTGGAGCTTTAGATTCTGCACGTTTCAAGTATAGACTAGCAGAAGCTTTAGAGTGTCCAATTAGCGATGTAGACGGTATGGTAATTGGAGGACATTCAGATAAAGGTATGGTGCCATTAACATCTCATGCTACAAGAAATAGTATTAAGGTTTCAGAATTTATTTCAGAAGAAAGATTAAATCAAGTAAAAGAAGATACTAAAGTAGGAGGAGCAACATTAACTAAGTTATTAGGGACTTCTGCATGGTATGCACCAGGAGCAGCTGTATCTGGATTAGTTCAAGCAATTGCTTGTGACCAAAAGAAAATGTTTCCATGTTCAACTTTATTAGATGGAGAATACGGATTAAATGACTTATGTATTGGTGTTCCAGTAATTTTAGGACGCAACGGAATTGAAAAAGTTGTAGAGATTGAACTTAGCGATGCAGAAAAAGCACACATGAAAGAAAGTGCAGAAGGTGTGTCTAAAACTAATGGTTTATTAGAATTATAAGATTTTATTAAATAATACAACTAAGCCTCATAAAGTTTTTACTTTATGAGGCTTTTTTATTTTATAAAACTTGTATTAATTAAAAACAATTTCAGTACATTACAACATTCAATAATTAAAAATAAAATAATGAAAAAATTAATTTTTATACTTCTAGCATCATTCAGTTTAGTAAGTGTTGCTCAAGAAGAATTAAAAGAAGGAGTAATCTCTTCAAAAATGACAATGTCTAGTGATAATGCAGAGATGAACTCGCAATTACAAATGATGGGCGAAACTAAAATTACGACATATTTTACAGAAGATAGAGTAAGAGCAGAAACTAGTAGCCCAATGTCTGGTGAGTCTATTACAATAGTAGATAAGGAAAAAGAAAAAGTTTTAACCTTAATAAGCTCTCCAATGTACGGTAAAAAATATACAATGACCGATTATGAAGCACCAGAAGACTTAGGCGATGATATTAAAATTACTAAAGGAGATCAAACAAAAACTATTTTAGGATATGATTGCCAACAATACAATGTAACAATGAAAGCTGATGGTGTAGATATGACTATGGAGATATTTGCTACAGATCAAATTAAAGCTCAAACTCAAGAAACGTCTCAGTTTGGAGACGAGTTAGATGGTTTTCCTTTATTTATGAAAATAAACGTACTTCAGCAAGGTATGAAAATGACCTTGTTGTACGATGTTACAGAAGTTAAAAGCGAGGCTGTTCCAAATGAGTTATTTAATTTAACTCCACCAGAAGGTTATTCTAAAATGGAGGATCAGTAAAGATTTGTTTTATAAAATTTAAATAAAAAAAGAGTAACATTCGTTGCTCTTTTTTATTTGTAAAAAACCTCAAAATCAGCCTTTTTAAAGACTTAATTTTTTATATTTGGCACTTATGAAAACAAAATGGTACATCAGTGCTCTAATTGTTGTTCTAGCTGTATTTGGAGTTTTACAAAACCAAGCTTCTTTACCAAATCAAGAAGTACATATTCGTTTTGAAGATCAAACAGTAACGTTAGAACAATCAGAACAAACAATTGCTTTAATACAAGAGCAATTGCAGGCTATTGATGTTACTAATATAGTTGTAGAAAAGGACGCTAATGACCAATTAAAAATAAGTTATCACAGTAACTTAGATGTTGTTGTTATTAAGTCTTTACTTTCAAAAGCATTACAGATAGAGATAGCATCAGGCTATTTAAATTTAGAAGAAAATCAAAGTAATCTACCTAAAAAAACTAGCAAAAAAGGATTTGATTTTGATGTTTATGAGATTAAAACGTCTTCAAAAAATCAAAATAATTCTGCTGGAAAAAGTATAATTGTAACTAAGCAAGATTATGATCGTTATTCTAATACAAATCTTCCGTTTTACTTAGATGCTTTTGTAGCAATCGATTTTCTTAATATTTCGGTTTTAAAACAAAATATTTCAAGTCAATACCATTTGACTTTTAGTAATAAAACTTACACTATACCAGAGGTTAGAGCTGGACCTTTTTCATTTCAATCTTAATAAAAAAAAGGAATTCAACCTTAAAAGCTTTTCAGCTTAATAAAATCATTTTAAACATTATAATTGTCAATTATTAAGGGAAAAATTATATTTGCCCGATTTATAAAATTGACCAAAAATTAACAAACAATGCAAAACAAAGGATTAATAAAACTATTTGCAGTTTTATTTGGATTGGTAAGTATTTACCAGCTGTCTTTCACATTTAAAAATAATGCGGTAGAGAGCGAAGCTACACAAGTAGCAGAACAAAAAATAGATGCGTCTGCAGAGGATCGTAGCGCAAAAGTAAACGAATATGCAGCAAGATATTTAGACTCTTTAGCAACATCTAAAGAAAGTGTTTTCTTAGGAAGCGATTACGCTGAAGTTAAAGAAAACTCAATGAAGTTAGGTCTTGACCTTAAAGGAGGTTTAGAAGCTATCTTACAAATCTCTGTAAAAGACATCTTAATTGGTCTTGCAGACGGAAGTACAGATCCAACTTTTAGAAAAGCATTAGATGATGCAGATGAAATTCAGAAAAATAGTCAAAATACATATTTAGAAGATTTTTTTGTTGCTTTTGACGCTATCAAAGGAGATAAAAAATTAGCATCTCCAGATATTTTTGCAACACGTTCTTTAGTAGGCGAGATTGATCTTAATATGTCTGATGACGAGACTAAAGTAGTTTTAGAAACAAAAATAGACGAGTCTATTGTTTCTGCTTTTGAAGTATTACGTAAGCGTATTGACGAGTTTGGTGTAACGTCTCCAAACATCCAACGTTTAGGTAACTCTGGTCGTGTATTATTAGAATTACCAGGTGTTAAAGATGTAGAAAGAGCTACAGATTTAATAACAACAACAGCGCAATTAGAGTTTTGGTATGGTTCAAACTCTCAATTATTTAGTCAATTTTTACTTGATGCTAATGAAGTATTAAAAGCAAAAGAAGGAGAAGCTAAAGCAGATCAAGCAACTGCAGATGAAGAAGAGATGACTGAAGAAGAGCAAGCTATTGCAGACTTAACAGGAGAAGAAGATGAAACAGTTGTAGAAAACAATCCTTTATTAGATCTTTTTGTTGGTCCTGGTTTTGGGGCAACTTTAGCACAAGTTAAAGTAGAAGATAAAGAGCAAGTAGCTAAACTTTTAGCTATGCCAGAGGTAAGAGCAAAATTACCTGCAGAGTTACGTTACACAAAATTTGTATTTGGTAAAGTAGCAGAAGATAGCGAAGTAGTAGATTTATATGTTTTACAAGGAAACAGAGATGGAGAGCCACCATTAAGTGGTGCAGTAGTTACAGACGCGCGTCAAACTTACAATCAAGCAAACAAAGTTGTTGTAAGTATGCAAATGAACAGTAAAGGCGCTAAGATTTGGGAAGAAATGACCGGAGAAGCTTACAAGACTCAAGGTCAAATTGCAGTAGTTTTAGATAACACAGTATACTCTGCGCCAACAGCTTCTAACGGAGCAATTGCTGGAGGTAGTACCGAAATTTCTGGAGACTTTACTTTAAGAGAAGCAACAGATTTAGCTAACGTTTTACGTGCTGGTAAATTACCTGCAAAAGCAGATATTATTCAAAGTAGTATAGTTGGTCCATCTTTAGGTCAAGAAGCTATTGATAGTGGTACAATGTCTTTTGGTATTGCTTTAGCTTTAGTGTTATTATGGATGGTTTTCTATTATGGTAAAGCTGGTATATTCTCAGACATCGCAATGTTATTCAATATCTTATTAATCTTCGGGATTTTATCGGGTATTGGTGCAGTGTTAACATTACCTGGTATTGCTGGTATCGTATTAACAATAGGTATGTCGGTAGATGCTAACGTACTTATTTTTGAACGTATTAGAGAAGAATTAAGTAAAGGTAAAGATCAAAAATCTGCAATTAATGACGGATTTAGTAACGCTTTATCATCAATCTTAGATGCTAACATAACTACAGGTTTAACAGCATTAATCTTATTTGTGTTTGGTACAGGACCAATTAAAGGTTTTGCAACTACATTATTAATCGGTATTGGTACATCTTTATTTACAGCAATTTTTATTACAAGATTATTAATTGACTGGTATGTAAATAAAGGAGGGAAATTAGATTTCTCTACAGGTGTAACTAAAAACTTGTTCAGAAACATTAATATCGAATTCCTTAAAAAGCGTAAAGTAGCTTACATTATTTCAGGAGCTTTATTAATAGTAAGTTTAGGGTCTTTATTTACTAATGGGTTAGATCAAGGTATTGACTTTGTTGGAGGACGTACTACGCAAGTGCGTTTTGCAGAGCCAGTTAGCGCTGTTGAGGTAGAAGAAGCTTTAGCTACACCAGAAGTATTTGGAAGTGCATCTGTAAAAACTGTAGGAGACGAGAATAACTTAAAAATCTCTACAAAATACAAGATTAACGAAACTGCTAACGAAGTAGACGAAGAAGTAAGAGAAAAACTATACAACGCGTTACAGCCATATTTAAACGGTCAATCTTTTGAAGAGTTTAAAGACCTTTCTAAAGCAGACAAACAAGTAGGTATTATGGATCAATACAAAGTAAGTCCATCAATCGCAGATGATATTAAACAAGCATCTTTCTGGGCTGTATTAGGATCTTTAGTAGTGGTATTCTTATATATCTTATTCCGTTTTAAAAGATGGCAATTCTCTCTTGGTGCAGTAGCGGCTGTTTTCCATGATGTTATTATTGTATTAGGTGTATTCTCATTAACATACAAGTTTATGCCATTCTCAATGGAAATTGATCAAGCATTTATTGCAGCAATTCTTACCGTAATCGGTTACTCGTTAAACGATACCGTGGTTGTATTTGACCGTATTCGTGAGTTCTTTAACGAGCATACCAATTGGCCATTTACAGAAGTAATTGACAAATCATTAAGCAGCACATTAAGCCGTACATTAAACACCTCTTTAACAACATTAGTAGTGTTATTAGCTATCTTTATTTTTGGTGGCGAATCTATTAGAGGATTTATGTTTGCCTTAATCGTAGGTGTAATTGTAGGTACATATTCATCATTATTTATCGCAACACCAATCATGTTTGATACTGCTAAAAAAGGAGGCGCAGCAGACGCTTTAAAAAAGAAAGAAGAAGTAATTGATGAGACTGTTGTAAAATAGTTCTTCAAACTCCAAATAATAAAAAAGCCTTTTTGCACTTGTAAAAAGGCTTTTTTTATGCAATTATTTTGGGCGTTACCCACTTTTGCTTTAGGGCAAAAGTGCGTCGGGCTTTCGCTAGTCGCAATCAAAGATGTGCTCCAACAATAGCTCAATCCCTAACGCAACTACTTATAAAATATAAATTGATTTAATATTTTTTCTTATTAAAATACTTTAAGTAATTAATAAACCTGCGTTAATTTCATTTATAACTAAAGCATAAATACTATATTTACAATCGCAAAAAAAATAGTATGTACGCATTAAAATTTGACTGGAATCCAATAACAGGAATAGATATAGCAGGGAACTTCAAAATTCATTTTTATAGTTTAATGTGGATTATAGCATTTGTTTTAGGACATAAAATAATGAGCTATATCTTTAAGCGCGAAAAAATAAAATTAGAATATCTTGATCCTTTATTTATTTACACAGTTTTAGCTACTATGTTAGGTGCAAGATTAGGTCATGTAATATTTTACCAACCAGAACTATTTAGTCAAGACTTTTTAAGCATTTTTCTACCAATACGCACCAAACCAGAATTCGAGTTTACAGGTTTTCAGGGATTAGCAAGTCACGGTGCAGCAATAGGTATTATTATAGGTATGTATTTATACCGTAAAAAATATAATTACAAATCATTAATGTGGATTTTAGATCGTATTGTAATACCTGTAGCTTCTGGAGCTATATTTATTAGAATTGGTAATTTTATAAATTCAGAAATTATTGGTAAAGTAACAGACTCTAGCTTAGGTGTACGCTTTGTGCAAGACTATTATCACAAGTCAGAAATTGTAAAGCTAACAGGTATTCAAGACGTAAAAAAAGCTTACGCAGCAGTAACAGATAACCCAAAATTTGCCACTCTTTTAGAAGCAGTACCGTATCGTCACGCCGCACAGTTGTATGAGTCTTTTAGTTATATTTTTGTGTTTTTAATTCTGTTATATTTTTATTTAAAAACAAATAAAGGAGAACAACGTGGTTTCTTATTTGGTCTGTTTTTAGTATTGCTTTGGACAGTAAGATTTTTTGTAGAGTTTGTAAAAGAAGCCCAAAATCCAGAACGTGCAGATTGGTTGTTAAATACAGGACAATTATTAAGTATTCCGTTTATACTTATAGGCTTATATTTTATGTTCACTTTTAAACCAAAAAAAACTAATATCTAATGAGATTTTACAAGCCACTAATTGTAATTATAGTTTTTGCTATTTGCATTACTTCATGTAAAGAAGAAACGAAAACAATAGAGCAAATTAAAGTTGAATTTAAAAAAGAAGGAGAACTAACTTTCTTTAAAGGTACAACAGATACCATAATTAAAATCTTTGATATAGAGATAGCAAAAACTCCTTACCAAATCCAAACAGGCTTAATGTATCGTGATGGTATGGAAGATAATCAAGGTATGTTATTTGTGTTTCCAGACGTGAGAGAACGTAGTTTTTATATGAAAAACACACGTTTTCCTTTAGATTTAATTTTTATAGATCACAATAAGCGTATTGTTAGTTTTCAAGAAAATGCTCAACCTTTTGATGAGTCATCTTTACCGTCACAAACAAAAGCTCAATTTGTATTAGAGGTTAATGCTGGTGTTGCAGAAAAATTATTGCTAGAAGTTGGTGATAAAATGGACTATTACGAATATAGAATTGTAAAAGATACTATACCTGTTAAGTAATAGCTTAATTTTATATAGAGTTGTTATTCTTTTTCTTTTTTTGGAGGTACTGGATCAAAACCTTTACCACCAAAAGGATGACAGCTAAAAATTCTTTTTATACTTAACCAGCCACCTTTTATTAACCCATGTGTTATCAAAGCTTCTTTAGTGTAATGTGAGCATGTTGGTTGATATCTACATGTATTTGGTGTAAATGGAGATATAAAAGTTTGATAGACTTTTATAAGAAATAAAAAAGGTTTGATAATCAGTTTTTTCATTGTTAAAAATGAAAAATCCTCTCATGTAGAGAGGATTTAATATTAATTTGTAGTAAAGGTTGTACCGTCTTTACCGTCTTTAAGTTTTATGCCTACTTCGGCTAATTCGTCTCTAATTTTATCACTTAAAGCAAAGTCTTTATTAGCTCTTGCTTCTTGACGTAATTTTATTAAAAGCTCTACTGTGCCAGATAATTTGTCAGTACCTGTATTAGTTTGAATAGTATCATCTTTTAATCCTAAAATATCAAAAGTGAAATCGTTAATGGTTTTTGTAAGCGTCTCTAAATCTTCTTTAGTTATTGTTACTGTACCATCTTTTATTTGATTGATATATTTTACAGCTTCAAAAAGGTTGGCTATTAAAATAGGTGAATTAAAATCGTCATTCATAGCTTCAAAACACTTTTGTTTCCAAGCATTAATATCGATGCTACTTTTATCAGAAATTTTTAATTCTGATAAAGACTTAACAGCTTCCATTAATCTGTTATATCCTTTTTCTGCAGCTAATAAACCATCGTTTGTAAAATCTAAAACACTTCTATAATGTGCTTGTAGCATGAAGAAACGAGCAACGCTTGGTGTAAATGCTTTAGTAATATGTGGGTTGTCTCCTGTAAAAATTTCGTTTGGTAAAATAAAATTACCGGTTGACTTTGCCATTTTTTTACCATTCATGATTAGCATGTTAGCATGCATCCAATAGTTAACTGGAGATTTTCCTTTTGCTGCTTGGTTTTGAGCAATTTCGCACTCGTGGTGTGGGAATTTTAAATCCATTCCGCCACCATGTATATCAAAATGTTCACCTAAATATTTAGTGCTCATTGCTGTACACTCTAAGTGCCAACCAGGAAAACCATCACTCCAAGGAGATGGCCAACGCATAATGTGAGCAGGTTCTGCTTTTTTCCAAAGCGCAAAATCTTGAGGGTTTTTCTTATCAGATTGCCCATCAAGTTCACGTGTGTTGTGTATTAGGTCTTCAAGTTTACGCTTACTTAAAATTCCATATTCATTACTTTCGTTGTACTTGTGTACATCAAAATAAACAGAGCCATTTACTTCATAAGCAAAACCATTGTCAATTATTGTTTTAATAAGTTCTATTTGCTCAATAATATGACCTGTTGCAGTTGGTTCTATACTTGGTGGTAAAAAATTAAAAGTATTTAGAATATTATGAAAATCTACAGTGTAACGTTGTACGACCTCCATAGGTTCTATTTCTTCTAAACGTGCTTTTTTAGCAATACGGTCTTCACCTACATCTGCATCATTCTCTAAATGTCCAGCATCTGTAATATTACGTACATATCTTACTTTGTAACCTAAATATTTTAAATATCTAAAAATAACATCAAAAGACATAAATGTTCTAACGTTACCTAGGTGTACATTACTGTAAACAGTTGGTCCACAAACGTACATACCAACGCTACCTTCATGTATTGATTTAAATTGTTCTTTTTCTCCTGTTAAAGAGTTGTATATTTTAATATTTTGGTTTTGGTAAAGTTGCATGATTGATACTAAAATTTAGTCTCTAATTTGATGTAATCTAAAAATTCGCGTTTAGTTTCTTTGTTTTTAAAAGCGCCTCCAAACTCAGAAGTTACGGTGCTACTTTCAATATCTCTAATGCCTCTAGAGTTTACGCATAAATGCTTAGCATCAATAACACATGCTACGTCTTCAGTACCTAAAACATCTTGTAATTCTTTTACTATTTGAATGGTTAAACGTTCTTGTACCTGTGGTCGTTTTGCGTAATAATCTACAATACGATTCATTTTAGAAAGCCCAACTACACTTCCATTAGAAATGTAAGCGACATGAGCGCGTCCTACTATTGGTAACAAATGATGCTCGCAAGTAGAGTATACAGTGATGTTTTTTTCAACCAACATTTCTCCATATTGATATTTGTTATCAAATGTTGACGCGTTAGGTTTTTTATCTGGGTTTAACCCACCAAAAATTTCGTTTACAAACATTTTTGCTACTCGGTTAGGTGTCCCTTTTAGACTGTCGTCTGTTAGGTCTAAACCTAGGGTATTCATTATGTTTGTTACGTCTTTTTTTATACTTTCTATTTTTTCTTTGTCAGAAATTGCAAAAGCATCAGGTCTAAGCGGTGTGTCATGACTTGTGCCTATATGGTTTTCGCCAATAGGATCATTATTGTCTATGTTTTCTACAGAGTTATCAATCTTCATTTATATAAAAAATGTGATGTTTAAAATAGTTTGCAAAGATAATCAATTATTAAAATCTAATAGTTTAATTAAAGTTAATAATTAGCAAGTTTTAAACTTAATAGCATTGAAAAGTAAATTACATTCTTTAATTAACATAATGTTTATTAAAAATTTCTTAATTTTCCGTCTTAATTTATTATTTCAGAAAATACTATGAGACGTATATTATTGCTAATATCTTTTTTTGCGATTGTTTTTACTGTGCAAAACGTTAATGCTCAAAACAATAGAAAATTAAAAACGCAGCCAGTTAAATATGGAGATAATTTAGAAGCTCCTTTTACTGCAAAAGAATTAGGGATGCTTAAAGAAGTTTATCAAGACAAATTAGAAAAATATGTTTTGAGTAGACCACAAAAAATTAAGGATTTAAAACATTTATTAAGAAATAGATTATTAATTACAAAGCTACCTCATTATAACTCAAAAAGTAAAGTGACTTTACTTTCAACAGTTGGTTTGTTCAATAATTATAATAAAGAGCTTAAAAGAGATCAGGTTTTTGATATAAACACATTTAATCCTTTAAAATATAATTTAGAATTTTTTAAAGTTGGTTCTGCGATATACAGAATTGATAATACACAATATTATATTGTTATAAAGGCTCAAAATTTAAAAAAATAACTAGTCGCTAGATTTTACTTTCAAATTATTACAAAATGAAAAAGTTTTTACTTACTATAACTCTATTACTAAACGTTTTTTTTGTGTTTTCTCAAGACATAACTATGCAAACCACAACTGTAAGTCAATGTGGAGGCGTATTTTATGATTCAGGTGGAAGTGCAGGTAACTACGCTAATGATGAAAGTTTTATATTAACTATATGTCCAGATACTCCTGGACAGCAGGTACAATTAGACTTTGTTGCTTTTAGCACCCAAAATGGTACTGATGAAATGACTATTTATGATGGTGATAGTACAGCAGCAAATGCTTTTGGAACATTCTCTGGTGGTGGAGCTTCAGCAAACCCAGGTTTTGTTTCTGCTACACCAAACAATCCAACAGGATGTCTTACTATCGAATTCACATCAGATGCTTCTGCTAATACAACTGGTTGGGAAGCAAATGTATCTTGTTATGAACCATGTCAAACTATTGTTTCGCAATTAGATTCATCTTCACCAGCTCCAAATGGAGATGGATATATAAGAGTTTGTCCAGGAGATCCTATAACATTAAACGGAAGTGCTAACTTTTCTGTAGATGGTACTGGAGCAACGTACGAATGGGATTTAGGAGATGGAAATACAGTTTCTGGTCAAACAGCAACTTTTTCTTACCCTAATCCAGGTGTGTATATTGTGAATTTAAATGTTACAGATACAAATACAGATCCTGATCCATCAGGTTGTAGTAATACCAATTTAATCAATCAAGTTATACAAGTAAGTACAGAGCCTGACTTTACAGGTACTACTGCATCTGCTTCAACAGCATGTTTTGGAGAACAGGTAACCTTAACGGGAGTAGCAAATCAAGTAGAATTTATTAATGATTGTACTCCGCCAGTAAGTGGTACTACATTTTTACCTGATGGTTCTGGAGCCACATACCAAACATGTGTAACAGTTGATTGTTACGAATCTTCATTAACATTAACGGATGTAAATCAAATTGTTGCAATTTGTGTTAATATGGAGCATTCTTATATGGGAGATTTAGATATTAATATTATAAGTCCAAATGGTCAAACAGCTGTGCTTAAAGGTTACCCAGGAGGTAATGGTACATACCTAGGAGGAGCAAATGACGATGGAACTAATACGCCAGGTACAGGCGCAGATTACTGTTTCTCTAGTACAGGGACAGTAACTATAGAAAATGGACCAACAATTACTGCTGGTTCTAATCCTCCAAATAATTCTATTACACCAGGAACTTATCTTCCTGAAGGAAATCTATCTGATTTGTTAGGAAGCCCTTTAAATGGAGATTGGTGTATAGAAATAATAGATAATTTATCAATTGATAATGGTTATATTTTTTCATGGAGTATAGAGTTTGATCCTACATTACAACCTCCAGAATATTCTTTTACACCAGTAACAACATCAGAAGCTTGGGATTCAGACCCTTCTATTGTTAGTACGTCAGGAAACGATATTACTGTTCAGCCTTCTACGCCTGGTCAACATTGTTATACTTACAGAGTTTTAAATGATTTTGGATGTGAATATACAGAGACAGTTTGTATTGATGTTTATCCAGAAGTAGATAATGGAGAACCAGATGATTTATTTATGTGTAATCCAGGAGCGCCACCTTATATTTTTGATTTAACAGAAAATGACACTCCGATATTAGCACCATCAGCAATTCCTTCAGATTTAGTTATAACTTATCATGAAAGTCAGGCAGACGCAGATGCTGATACTAATCCAATACCAACACCAGATACTTA
Organism: Mesoflavibacter zeaxanthinifaciens DSM 18436; assembly: GCF_000422365.1. Taxonomy (GTDB): domain Bacteria; phylum Bacteroidota; class Bacteroidia; order Flavobacteriales; family Flavobacteriaceae; genus Mesoflavibacter; species Mesoflavibacter zeaxanthinifaciens. The sequence goes on along the minus strand of NZ_AULQ01000008.1, from coordinate 1,347 downwards.
CACGACAACAGCTACTTTAGGTAATCCTCAAACTATTTATGTTAGAGTAGAGTATCTAAATACAGGTTGTTATGAGTCTGAAACATTTACTTTAAATATTACAGCTCAACCTACAATCAATCCAGCGTCAGATATGGTAGTTTGTGATAATCCGAGTAATGATGGTGTAGAGCCATTTGATTTAGAGAGTCAGACGCTATTAGTATTAGGGACACAGCCAGCTTCAGATTATGTAGTGACGTATCATAATAGTTTTGCAGAAGCAGATTCAGACACAAACGCATTAACGAGTCCTTATGTAGGTGGACCAAACGAGCCAATCTATGTAAGAATAGAGGCAGCGGGAGATGCGACGTGTTATAGTGCAACTGTGATGCCATTATTTAATTTAATAGTAAATGCCAATGACGATTCAAGTTTTACAGCGACACCAACGTGTGATGGTGCAGTAATGAGTAATGTCGTAACGCCAGGCGGAACCTTTGCATTAACAACCACAGGAGCAACGATAGATTCAGCAACAGGCACAGTAACAGGAGCCGCATCCGGATCGACCCATACCGTAACCTATACAACAACAGGTACATGTCCAACGACAACTACGGTAAACTTTACAGTATTAACAACAGATGATCCAACTTTCACGATGCAACCAACGTGTGATGGAGCTGTAGTAGATAGTTCAGTATCATCAGGCGGAACCTATGCTTTTAATCCATTACCAGGCGACGGAGCGCTAATAGATTCAGGTACAGGAACGATTACAAACGGTACATCAGGCGCAACCTATACAGTAGAACATACTACAAACGGTACTTGTCCAGCATCGACAACAGTAGATGTAACAGTATATCCATTAGAAGACCCAAGTTTTACGGCAACAGCGACTTGTGATGGCGCAACAGTAGCAATAACAGGAGATGTAGGCGGAACGTTTGTGTTAAATCCAGATCCAGGCGCTGGGGTGGTAATAGATGCATCAACAGGAGAAGTAACAGGTGGCGATTACGGTACAACATATACGATAGAATATACCACCGCAGGACCATGTCCAGAAGTAAGCACGCAAACTGTTACAACGTTAACAGAAGATGATCCAAGCTTTACAATGATACCGAATTGTGATGGAGGAACTGTAGATACAGTAGCGATGCCAGGCGGGACGTATACGTTTAACCCAGCAGCACCAGCAGGCGATACTGTACAAATCAATCCATCAACAGGAGAAGTAACGATGGCAACTCCAGGAACAAGTTATACGGTAGAGTACACTACAGCAACCCAATGTCCAGCAACAAGCACATTTGTATTAAATGTATTACCAGCAGACGATTCAAGCTTTACGTT
>NZ_AULQ01000007.1 GCF_000422365.1 Mesoflavibacter zeaxanthinifaciens DSM 18436 | reverse complement strand
TGACAAACGGTTTGGTCAGCAATCGTATCTACTGGCGGATTACCAGAAACTGTTACAGTAAAGCTAGACTCGTTGCTACAAGTATTTGGCGCAGTACCAATTTGATTATAAATATAGATAGTTTGTGATGTAGAAATGACATCGCCAGCGTTTAGCATCGTTCCGCTACCGTTAGCACCAGAAAAATAATTACCGTTAGTTAAAGTAGGTAAGGTATAATCTTGGCAAACGGTTTGATCTGAGATTGTATCAACTGGCGGATTACCGGATATTGTTACCGTAAAGCTAGACTCGTTACTACAAGTATTTGGTGCAGTACCAATTTCATTATAAATATAGATGGTTTGCGATGTAGAAATGACATCGCCAGCGTTTAACATCGTTCCGCTACCATTAGCACCAGAAAAATAATTACCGTTGGTTAAAGTAGGTAATGTATAATCTTGACAAACGGTTTGATCTGAAAGAGTATCAACTTGTGGATTTAAGATATAAAGTTGGGCGGTATTACTGTATAAATTGCAATCTGCAGAAACCATTTGACAGTAATATTGACTGTTGTCTAAAGAAACTGTTGCATTTGTAATTGATAAAGTATTGGTATTAACTCCAGAAAAAGTAGAGTCGTTATTTAATGGAACCCAAACACCAACAGAATTTAAAGAAAACCATTGGTAAGTATATGAACCTGTATCTACATTTGTTGTGAAACTTATATTTGAATTATCGCAAATTGTTTGAGAGTTTGGATGAGTTATCGTTGGGTTGCTATTATTAAAATTAGTTGTGTGGCTATCTAAATCACTACAATTTTCTGTCCCTGAGATAGACCAGTCTGAAGCGTTAAAAATACTAATAGGAGCAATAGCATTAGGGTTTCTTATAAAACTATAGCCTCTTTCGTTTAAAGCTTCAACAGCATCGATAACAACACCGTTTTTAAGTAATTTAAATTCATCATTATCGTTAAAACCAGAACCAACACTTTCGTCTGCAGAAACAGAACAGGTATTTCCATTACTACCCATTTGCAAGATATAAGTTTGTTGTGGCCCAATGGTGTTAACTAAAGGAACAGTTATAGAAGGTGTAGCGTTACCAATATCTCCGTAGCGTTCTATATCATAAATGTCATCTAAAGTTACAGTGGTGTTGGAAGGGTTGTAAAGTTCTATAACTCCATAACTTCCAGGTTCTGAGTCATATATTTCTGAAATATAAATCTCGCTTGTATTACAAGAAGAATCTAATACATTTATTTGCGTTGCTGCTGTTGTAGAACAGCCTCCAGAAGTATTTATTATTAAATCTGATAAACCATTAGTTCCTGTAGGAATAAAAACTTCTATATGAGTATTGTCAATGATGTTATAAGTCGCAGAAATACCATCAATAGTTATTTGAGATGTTGTAGAAAAATTGCTGCCATTTATAGTAATTAATGTGTTTGCAGGACCAGAACTAGGGTTAATTGTATTAATTATTGGGTCTGGACAACTTGTAGCTAAAAGCGTATTACTAGAAAGAACTATTAATGCTAATAAAAAATAAATATGTTTCATTTGTATAAATTGGACGGCAAATAAAACAATATTTTATCTTATTTGTGTTAAGTAAAAGTTAGTTGTTTATCTTTTTAAAGCAAAATGACTTCTATATGTTCTACCATTGGTGTCTGTAAGTAAAAACCAATAGTCATTTGCTGGCATTAACCGTCCTCTATAAGTTCCGTCCCAGCCTTTTGTGTTTGGGTTAATAATATGTATAAGTTTACCGTAACGATCAAAAATTTTAACATCAAGATTAGTGTTGTAACCATCTGTCATTCCGTATGGTTTCCAATAATCATGAATTGTATCATTATTTGGTGTAAAGTATTTAGGAAAACCAATTATTGCTATAGTTTGCTCTATCGTTTGACAGCCGTTAATTTCTGTAACATAAACAGTATGTATACCAGCTGAAATATTAGTAAATGTATTACTGTTTTGATAAGGTTGATCGTCTATAGCGTAACTAAATTCTCCAGTATTTTCTAAATTAATAGTTACTGTATTGTTATTAGAAAAGTCTGTGTAATCTATGCTTTCTATTATTGGTGCTTCAATTGGATTTACAATTATATTTCTTGAGTTTGAGCAACCGTTAGGATCTGTAATAATTACGGTATAGGTACCAATTTCATTAATATCAATAAAACTTGTGTTAACTCCTGTATCTATTCCATTTAATAACCATTGGTAATAATAATTGCTTGGCGAGTCATTTAAAACTCCACCATAAAGGGTTATCGTTTCAGGATAATTATTTAAGCAGTAATCTAAAGATTGATCTGCTTCTATTTGTGGTGTGTATAACACAGATAAATCTACATTAGTAACTGCAAAACACTCATTACCATTGCTAGTAACTTTAGCAAATATGGTTTGAAAATTAGCTTCGGTATTTTCAAAGCTTAAAGGTAAAGGGTTTGTTTCCGCGAAAGCGTTATCTAAATTTTGATAGAATGTTATTGTTGAATTTGCAGGAACAGCATTAGCAATTTGCGATTGTACTTGGGTTAAATCAAAGGTTGTAAAACCGTCTAATTCACCTTCATCGCAAGCGTCTAAAGAAAAACTTGGTAATGTATTATTTGAAATACTTAAGTTAACTTCTGCTATGCTAGAACAATTAGACTGAGTAGAGCTAACCAGTGCAAATACAGTTTGATTTATTTGTGTGTTATTAAAACTATCAGGCGTTTGTATTGGGTTAATTTGTTGTTGCGCATCATTAAAATCAGTAAAATAATCTACTACAAATAAATTGCTATCATTGTTTATAATAGTCTGCTCTGCATAGTTTAGGTTAAATGTGGTATATCCATCTTGATCAATATCGCAATTTGTTAATGATGTGTTTTGAACAATAGGTTGTTGAAACTCTTCAATAACAACTTCACCATAAGAAATACATCCATTATTTAAAGTAACTTCTACACTGTAAGTTCCTGGAGAATCTACTATATAATTAGAAGTAATTTCAGGTTGCAAAATATTATCTTTAAACCAAGCATAAGCTGTTGCGTTTGGTTGTGAGGCGTCTAATGTTGTGGTGTCATTTTCGCATAATGCGTTATTTGTGTTTTGAAGTAAATTAGGGCCTAAATCTGTATATAACTCAAAACTACTAGCTTCTAAAAAGACTGCTGAATCATAACGGAAATTTTGCTCGTCTGCGATAACTAATTTAACCTCATAAGTAACATTAGGAGTTGTGTTTGCAATAGCAGTAAGTACAGCTGTTTGACCATTAAAATTTATTGGTGCATTACTGTTATTCCAACTACCAAAGTAAGCTTGGTTTTCTTCTTGACAAGCACCAGGTATTCCTGGATGTACCGTTGTTACCTTAACCGGAGTGTTAGTTTCTGGTACTAAAGCGATGTTTTCGTACTGTTGTGTGCCACTTTGCCTAATTAAAAATCCAAATAAATCTGAATATTGACAGGTGTTGGGATTACCTTCTTGATATTCTTCTGAAGCAAATAAATATCTAAAGCTTATTTGGTTTGCAGGTGCAGTAAATTCAAACTCTATAATGGTAGCATTAATCGTATTGCTTTCATTTAAAATTTGTTCTAAATCTGTGTCTCCTTGCCAATTACTAGCATTATCATCGCTTAGTGAAGTGTTTGGTCCGTTTACGTTAGAGAGTTTACCTGTACTTAAAACAACACCTTCTTGAAATGGAAATGAAGATCCGTTTGCATTAAAATACCCGTAACTTAAGTCGTTTGTGTTAAAATTACCACCAACAACATTAGTGACTTGAACATTAGATATACACGCATTACCTATTAAAACATCCTCAATTAATTGTTGTGGTGTGTAAGATGTCCAATCTGTAGTTACATTTTGTGATACAGCTAAATTTATACTTAGTAAAATAAATAAAATAAATGCTTGTCTCATACATTTTAAACTGGCATGCAAATGTACGTAACAAATCTAATTATTAAGACTATAAAAATGTTAAAGCTTTAAAGCGAAATGCCCTTTAATTTCAAATTCTATAGCGCCTTTTTTAACATTAGCAACATACCAATAATCTGTTGCAGGTAATAGATTTCCGTTATAAGTTCCGTCCCAACCTTGAGAGGTATGATTTAATGTTTTTAAAAGTTTACCGTAACGATCAAAGATATGTACTATTGTGCCTTCTAACTGCTCTACACCTGTAATATGCCAAGTATCAAAATAGCCATCATTATTTGGTGTTACAAATTTAGGTACATCAATAATTACTATGTCTTTTGAAGTCGAATTACATCCGTTTAAATCTATTACAGTTATTGTATGAGGACCAATTGATACATTGTTAAAGAAATTAGATTCTTGTGGATCTTCATCATCAAATTGATATAAATAATCTCCAATTCCTGAAACTTCTACAGTAACATTGTTTGGGTCTGAAAAATCTATAGTTTCTGTAAAGTCAATAGTAGCAGCTTCAGATTGAGAAACAGAAAAACTTGTAGAAGTAGAACAACCAAATTGTGTTGTAATAGTTACAGAATATGTTCCAGTTTGATTAATTTCAATATAAGAATTTGTACTTCCGTTAGACCATAAATAGCTGTCTGTTGGTGCGTTGGTTTCAGCAGAAACTAACAATGGTAAATTATCTAAGCAAAGTACTTGGTCTTCAATATCTAATTCTGGTTTTCTATGTACAATTGTATTAAAACTTGTTGTGTTGTAGCAGCCTGTAATATTGTTTTCTATACGGATAAAATATGTTGTTCCATCTTCACTAAGTACATTTAAATCTGTTAAGGCGTTTTCATTATTATTAGCATCTAATTGAGATGTATAATAGCTTACCGTAAAGTTTGAAGAGTTTTGATTACCTAATACAACCGGAGTTTGCTCACCTAGATCAAAATTAGCAAACAAGTCATAATCATCATCACAAGTTTCTAAATCTTGAATATTATTTGCTGTAGGCAATGGGTTTACACGTAGTATAAAAGACTCTATGTTAAAACAGTTACTTCCAGTAAAATTAGCTCTTACAAAAATAGTTTGATTACCAACGTTGTAATTGTAATTTGAGTCTAAAGTATTTTGTTGAAGTTGAGCATCGTTTAAAGATAAATAAAACTCAGTTTCAATAGACTGTGTTGTGTCTACTAAATCTGGTAATGTATTGTTTAAATTATAAGAGAAAGTACTTTCTTCACAAATTTGAGTAGTTACATTTGGATTAATAACAGGTGGTACTTCAACAATTAAATCTAAAGGAATTTCTGCATAACAATTAGAAATAGTATTCACAACTTTTATAAACACTGTCTGTGGATTTATTGTATTTGTAAAGTTTTCTGGGTTAGTAATCTGGTTTGTGCCTTGCTCTAAATCTATAAGGTTTGTGTAATATTCAATCTCTGTATTATTCTGTCTAATTGGCAATACTTCAATTTCTGAAACGGTTAAATCAAAAGTTGTAAAACCGTCTGTATCATTATCGCAAGTCTCTAAACTATTTGGTGTGTTTGTTAACGGGACTTGTATAACATTAAACTCAAAGCTAGAAATACCTTTACAATAAGTACCGTTATCTACAACAGCAAAAATCTGTTGAGGATTTACTGTATTTGTAAAAGAATTTGGTAATGGATTAGTTTGCGCTTCAGCTTCAGCTAGAGATAAATGATAAGTAACTGTTAAGTTTTCTGATGAACTTTGAGTGATTTCTGAAGTAATATCATCTAGATTAAAAGTTTCTGACCCATCATTAGAGTTGTCGTCACAAACAAATATATCTGTTGGCGTGTTGTAAATTGGGTAAGCGCCAACTTCTATATCAAAAGAAGTTGTATCGTAACAGCTTTGATCTGTAATATTATGTACTCTAACAAAAATAGTTTGAGGCGAAGATGTATTTTGATATGCAACAGTTTTATCAATAGGAGCTACGTTGTTTATAGCATTTTGAGCAGTTTCAAAATATAAAACTTCTTTTCCTGTTTGACCGTTTAAAATTTCTGCATCTTTTTCTTGAAAGATAAAGTCTGCGGTTTGATTACCATCATTTTCACAATTGGTATAAGTTTCTATTGGTGTAAATATGGGTAATGTGTTTACTATTATAGTAATAGATTGCACAGCGTAACAACCGGTATTAGTGTTTTCTACACGGCAATATACAGTTTGTGTATTAGCATTATAATTTTGCGTATCTGTAATCGGACTGCTATTAGTTTCTGCATCAGTTAGTGAGGTATGAAAACTAAAAGCTCTATCTGTAGTGGTATTAACAATTTCTGGGATTTTAGCGTCTAAATCTACTATAAAAAAACCATCTTGATCATCATCACAAATGATGATATCTGAAGGTTGATTAATGGTTGGAGCTGGTAAAACCTCAATATCTAAAGAAGACGTTGCGTAACAACCAGTCATGGTATTTTGTACACGTACATATAAGGTTAAAGGATTTGTCGTATTAGTATAAAATGCAGGCAAGCTATTAGTATTATTATCTGCATCTGCTTGAGTTAAATAGTAATCTACAGATGGATTTGGTATACCATTACCAGAATATGCATCAAAAGAAGTTAAGTCTATACTTGTAAATCCGTCGTCATCTGTATCGCAGTAAGTTTGTGTATCTGTTAAAACTACTTCAAAACCTTCGTTTATTAATAGTTGAATATTTGAAAAATGACTACAGCTACTACTATTTAAGGTTATGTATAATAGAGTAGGACTAGCATTAATAGTATAAGGTACAGATTGATTAATAGCATTGGTATTATTGATTTGATCTGTTTCTGTTTCATAAAAATCAATAGTAACATTTTCTAAATCATTAATAATCTCTAATCCAATATGGTATAAATCAAAATCTACAATTTGATCATTTGATGCATCATCACATTCATAAAAATCGGTAATATTTGTGCCTGTTTCTAAAAGAAATGCGTGAAGCTCCATAGGTACAACAGAAGCACAACCAGTTGTATTGTCTTCCACACGCACAAAAACAGTTTGTACATCTTGGTCTATATTATCATAGCTTGTTGGATTAGCTATTGGGTTTGTTCCATTATTAGCATCTTCTTGAGACTCGTGATAAGTCACTGTTACGTTTGTTAACCCTTGTAATATTTGATCAATTTCTTGAGTAAGGTCAAATGTGTCAAAACCATCTCCATCCTGTTCGCAAGCATCTAATTGAACAGTTTCAGGATTAATTTGCGGATTTGTATTAACCTCTATATCAAGCGTTGTAGTTGTAAAACAGCCTGTAGTTATATCTACAACACGTACAAAAACAGTTTCGGTTGGGTTAGAAGGTGTATAAGGTTGAGGTATTGGATTGTCTCCTGTTAAAGCATCTGCATTAGAAAAATGATAAGACACTACATAGCTTGTGTTTGAAGACGTTATTTCATCATCTTTAACAGTCATATCTACATTTCCTCCTCCATCAGAACAAACAGATAAAGGTGATGGATTAACTATGGTAGGAAATGGATTAATTATTAAGTTGAAAGTCCCTATATAAATACAACCAGACGTGGTATCTTGAGCATTGTAGAAGATAGGTTGAACAGCTGTAGTACTAGTTACAGATGTTGTTGGGTTTTGGTCATTAGTTGCATCATTTTGAGAGGTATGAAAAGTAATGTCGTATGTTGAAGGTGGAAGCGTAGCTTCTATTTCAGAAGTTTTTGGTGTTAAATCAAATATTTCTGTACCATCATTTGAAGCATCATCACAAACTTCAATATCAGAAATTGTTGGTCCATTTTGAATGGTGTTTAATACAACATTAATACTATCTTGAAAAGAACAAAAATCTGCGCTAAGAGGTACTGTAACTTCAACAGTATAATTACCATCTGTAGTAACATTTAAAGTGCTATCCGTTTGGTTATTAATTATATTTCCGTCTAAGTACCATTGGTAACTAGCTTGTGGATTGTTAGTATTTGCATCCAAAGTTATAGATGCATCACAAGTTGTTATATCTTCACCTAAATCTACAGAGTCTGTAAAGCTGTTTCCTTCTATAAATACTGCAGTGTCAAAGTTTCTGTCTGTTTGATCGGCTACAATTAGTTTTATGCTGTATTGTACATTAGGAGTAATATTTGCAGAAGCTGTCATTACAGTAGTGCGACCATTAAAGTTAGTGTCTCCAATATTATAACCTTCAAAATAATTACTGTTTTCTTCTGGGCAAAAACCAACTATTTCATCATGAATAGTATTCGTGTTTACAGGTGTTGATGTGCCTGGTACCAATGCAATATTTTGATATGGGTTACTACTTCCTGTTTCTCTAATTAAAAAAGCAAATCCATCTGAGTATTGGCATGGGTAATCTGCAAAATACTCTTCTGATGCTAATATGTAATTAAAAGAAATTGTACTTGAGGTAGAAACAAAATCAAACTCAATAGATGTAGCATTAAGGGTATTATTTATTCCAAGTGCAGCTTCTAAATCAGGATCTGTAGTCCAGCTATCGCTACCTTCGTTTAATGCACTAGTGTTAGTTGTATTTCCTGCAGAAGTTACTTGTCCTGTAGATAAAATAATACCATTTTCAAAAGGAAAGTTTGAGTTAGCTCTTTCAAAATATCCAAAACTTTCAAAACCATCAACTTGACCATTATAATTAGAGTTTATGTTACTAACTTCTACACAACCTTGTACTAAATTATTTTCAATAAGTTGTTGTGAGGTAAAACTGTCATTTACAGTTATTTGTTGTCCAAAAGATAAGTAACCAATAAAAAAATGAGTTACTGTTAGCCAAAATATTAGACTATTTTTGTAGGTTTTATGCGCTTTCATGCTATGTATCAGTCAATTAAATAAACTTGGGGTATGTTTATGTTGCGAACAAACGTATTTAATTAATCGATAAAATGCAAATTTTAGCGTTAAAATGTTATTAACTATTTATTAAGATATACCCAGCCAACCAAATCTTTGTATTTAGGATCATGAAGTTTTAATACGTAAAAATATGTTCCTGTTGGTACAACATCACTAAAAGCTAATATGCCTTGATTGGTTTGACCATGCCACTTTAGATTATTATTGCCTTTAAAAATAAGCTTTCCGTAGCGATTGTATATTAATAGTTCGTGGTTTTCAAAAATATCGTATAATCCTTGTATATTGAAGAAATCGTTTTTTGAGTCTCCATTAGGAGAAAATCCTTGCGGAACAAAAGGTGGGCAGTTTTCAGTTTGTAAATCAAATTGAAAAATATCAAAACACTCATCTGTTTCTGCAGTTATATATATTGTTTGAGGCGTAGAGTTTGAAATGTAATTTACTGGTGAAAGGATTGGGTAATCTTCATTTATATCTTCTAAACTTTCAAAAAAACTAAAGCTGTTATATTCTGTTTCATTTATTTGGCTAAACACTTGTGTTAAATCAAAATTGGCTTTCTTTTCTCCTTGATTACAAGCAGATATAGGGTTTAGTAATATCGTCTCTGGTAATGGGATTAATTGAATAGTTTGAAACGTGTTATTATTATTTTCATTTGTTTCAGTAACAATTCCGTTGCCAGATCCATTATCATCAACCACGATTTCTAAAATAAAATTATCGGGATAATTAGGCGGTATTGTTAAGGTTGTTTGGTTATTTTCTGAAGCATTGATTGGTATGTTATTTTGTGTTGTAGTTTGCCCAATTAGTGTATTGTCAATATAGAATGAAATTGGTGTGTTAACAGGTAAAATATCTGTGCTGTTAGTATTATAAACGGTGTAATTTATATCTATTTCCCGATTTGCACAAAACACATCATAATTATTTATGGCAATTGTGGCGTCTGGTAATTGACTGTTTAAAACAGTAATTATGTTGTTAAGAATAATTAAATCTGCTCTAAAAATTCCAAATTGGTCCACACCGCCAGTAGTCATTTTAATGGTAACCTGTGTATCGCCTATAGATATGTTGTTTTCAATATTATAAACATCTAAATCTGCATTGTAAAAGTTTGTCGAATTTGTAAAAGTGTTTGTGCCATTAAAAGCATTATCTGGTAGGTTTAAAGGTGGATTGGATAGAATGTTTCCGTTAATAGAAAGACTTTCTCCGTAGTTTAAAGCATTGTCTCCTTCCCAAGCTAAAAAACCAATTTTAGCATTGTCATTATCTAAAACATCAATGTTGTCTAGGATAATTGTTTTTTCTTGAACTTCAGAATTTATAATTTCTAAACCTTGAAAAAGATTAATTTGATTAAGATGTAAGTTACTATCCTCGTAGATAACGTATAAACTCCAACCTGCATAATTAGTACGATTATTACAAAAGCCAGGTGTATTTATTAGGACCGAATTGACATCTAAATTAGAAAGGTTATATGTTGTGCTACCTTCGTTAATTATTTGATTTGTCACATCTGCATAGCAGGCAAAGTAAGTGAGTTGTCCATTACTACCAGCATCATAATTTACGTTATAAGTGTCTTGAGCATTAATAGTTATATTGTTTAAGGAAACTTGAGTATCTCCATTACCAGAGCCAGACCAGAACAGGTAAGCCGCAATTATATTAACATTATTAGGTAAGTTTAAATTAGCTGAAGCAGAAGTAGGCAACGTACAAAAACTACTGTCAAGGTTATTCTCTGCAGGATTTAAAGTATTACCAATAGCGGTGTAATCATACCTACCATTAAATTGCTGAAATAATGTAATATCCTGAGCTTTTAAAGTATTAAAAAAGCAAAGTAAAATTACTAAGTATAAGAAAGTAAAGTTTTTCATATTTAGGACATTACTTTCTAAAATTACAAAAAACTACCTTTTTAAAGTAAAATGACTTTTAAAAACACGCCCATCTTGTAGTGTTACAGAAAACCAGTAATCATTACTTGGCATTGGTTGTCCGTTATAAGTACCGTCCCAACCTTTACTTTTAGGATCTATTTGGGTTAATAATTTACCGTACCTATCAAAAATATATATTTTAGAATTTGGTTGAAATTGACTTGACACACCATAAACTTGCCAATAATCGTTAATTGCATCGTTATTAGGAGTAAAAAATTGAGGAAAACCAATAACAGATAATGTGTCTGAAATTAATCCGCAATCATTTTTTACGTCAATAATATTAACAGTATATATTCCTGGTGGTACTTGAGTGAAAACAGAGTCACTTTGGAAGCCTGTACTTTCTCCTTCACTATTGATTAATTCGTATTCATAAGTACCTTCTCCAGAGGTTATAATACTAACTTGATTATTAGTCGTATTTCCGTCTAAAATATCGATATTTTCAATTGTAGCAATGTTAGATGCTTCTACAGTAAAAGTTTTTACTTTTTCACATCCTTCAACCGATGTAACAGTTACGGTATAAATACCTGGTTGGTTTACTTCTATACTATTTGTGTTTTGTCCTGTTGACCAATTAAAATAATAGTTATTATTAATAGGTGAAGTAGCACTTAATGTAATAGTTTCTGGGAAAAAATTAAGACAGTAAAAAACTGTTTCGTCTTCATCCAAATCAGGTCTTTCATTAATAATTAAATCGACTTCGCTAATACCATAACAATTGTTATTATTTTCTGCACGAGCGTATATAGTTTGAAAGTAAGCAGAACTGTTAGTAAAAGTTGTAGGTAAGGCATTACTTTCTGTTAGCGCATCATTGTAATTTTCGTAAAAATTAATTGAAATATTTCCTGGTAATGACGATGTCATGTTTGTGCTTATTTCATTAAAATCGAAAGTGTTAATGCCATCTTCAGAGCCTAACTCGTCACATACTTCAAATTCATAATTATTAATTTGAGTGGTACTAACTTCTAGTGTTAGTTCTGTAATGTTTACACAATCAGTATTACTGTCTTTTGAAACCGCATAAACTATTTGTGGGTTACTTAAGTTGTTATAAGATGTTGGGTTAGTAATTGGTGTAACTTCATTATTAGCATCGTTTAAAGTATCATAAAAAACAACAGTTAGATTAGCATTGTTGTTAGTTATATTAGTTATAGCTTCTTCTAAATTAAAAATAGTGTACCCATCAGGTATACCATCTTCGTCACATTGTAATAACGTATGGTCAAAAGATGCTGGTACTGGATTGATAATTAAATTAAAGCTATTAACTGCATAGCAGTCTGTGTTATTACTGTTTTCTAGTCTTACATATACTTCTTCTTGAAAAGGTGTGTTGTTATAGTAGTTTAGGTTTAATGGACTTAAATTATTTTCTGCATCATTTAAATTAGCGTGATAACTAATATTGAATAAAGTAGTGTTTTGTCCGTTGTAAACTTGACTATTATAACTTGATAAGTCTACAGTTGTTTGACCGTTTGTATCGTCTCCGTCAGATAAATCATCACAAACTTCAAAGTCATTTAAGTTATCTATTACCGGTGTTTGAAAAACAGAAATATCAAAACTAGTTGTCGCATAACAGTTAGGGTTATTAATGTTTTCTACGCGAGCAATAATTGTTTCTTGTGGTAACGTGTTTTGGTAATTACCGGTAATTTCGTTTTGATTGCTATCTGCATCTGCTTGGTTTTTAAAGTATTTAACTTCGTAAATTGCAGCATCTTGACCGTTTAATATTTCTGTGTTTAGATCAGTCAGATTAAAGTCCCATATATTATCATTATTATCATCACAAATTACAATGTTATTTGGTGTTGTAGCGGTAGGAATATCATAATAGGTTACAATTGCTTGTCCTTCTTTTGTATCACAATCACCGTTATTTAAGTCTATTATAACTTCGTAATTTCCGTTTTGTGTCACTAATAATTCATTAGGAATTGCTGGTGTTGCTATCTCATTACCATCTTGAGACCAAGTATATGTTGCACCAGGAATATCTTCTGCAATAAGTGTGTAGTCGTCTCCAGTGCATAATGGTAAATCTACAGTATTAGTATTGTCGGTTGGGATAATATCAATTTTTTCAACAAAAAAGGATGCGATAAATGGTGGTAAGCCTTGTCTAGAAACTAATCCATTTAGATCTACAGATTGGTGTTGATAATCTGCTGCTTGCCCTAAGCTGTTAGGAGAATTTATTGTACTTAAAAAAGGCGTACCTTGATTATAAGTAGCACTTAATGATCTATAAATTTTACCATCAGGTCCAAGTTGCAAAGCACTTCTATACATAATTCTTTGATCCAATATTTCTTCAGAAGCACTAATGTTGTTGGCGTTTAAGTCATATTGAAGCAAGGCTCCATATTGTGCATTAGCATTATTAAAGTCATCTTGAGGAGTTTCAAAATAGGTTGAAACATATAAGATTTGACTATTTGGAGAAAATTCTACACCGTAAGGTCTTTGAGTTTTTCCAGATGGATTTAAATTAATATTTATTTGTTGAGCATTAGTAGCTTGACCACTATTGGTGTCAAAATCAAAAAGATATAAGCCGGAAGCAATATTAGCACATGCTATTTTTGTTCCGTCAGGTGAAATTTTAAGATAGCCTCTTCTTTCTGGAACAAGTATATTTAGGTCTGAAATTACAGGTGTAGTATTTACTCCTGTAGCAGTTACTTCGTAAGCAAATATAGAGTTGTTTAATTCGTCACCATTAATATCTGCAAATGTTATTACCCAAATATTTTCTGTTTGACAGTCTTTTAAGACAGCGCTTAGTTTTTCTGAAGTATTGTTTAAAAGATTAATGTTTTTATTTGCAGTAACAGTGCCTAATCCACCATTAGCTGTCATGTCTACTTCGGAATAATGAAAACCTTCGTCAGGATTTCCTTGAAACTCTGTATCTACAGTAAAAATATAATAGATATCAGAATCTTGAGGTTTTGGTATTATAATAGCAGATTGTGTACTAGAAGGATTTCCTTTTAAACCATTTCCATTAGCCATTACCTGATGGTTTTTATTGTATACAGTTATTCCGTCTGTGTAAAATAATAAATCACCATTTCCATCAGAAATACTTGTACAACCTTCATCTGTTGCTAATTGACCGTTGGTAAGTGCTGTTACGGTATTTGTTGAAAGATCAAAATTTATTCCTGCATTGTTACCAAAGTACCAGTTGGAAGCTTCATTTTGAGAATGAACAAATGACACTAACAGCAAAAATGTTAGTAGTAATATCTTTTTCATAATCTAGTATAGCCAGATTTGTAAAGATATTACAAAAATGAAAAAAGAAAAGATATAAAATGTTAAATACCTATAAATCTCTTTTTTGTAGCAGCTTGTATGAACCGTAAATAAATAAAGCTGTCCATGCTAAAACAATAACAATTTGATACCAATGTACAGAGTAATCAAAATTAAAATCTTCGCCAACTTGTTTGGCAAGTTCTTTAGCTGCGCCAAGTCTTGAACCTGGTTCTACTATTAAATTAGACATGCTTTCTAAAGGAAAAAACTGTGTAATTGTTCTCCAAGAGTTTTCGGTTAACTCTATTTCCCAACGTAATAATCCGTATGCTATTTTTTCTATAATAAACCAAACAAATAAAAAGCCTAATGCAAATGCAGATCGTTTTATTAAAATTCCTAAAAATAAGCAGAAAGAAAAGAAGCCTACTAATTTAACAAAGAATGCTAAAAGATATTCTGTGTCCGAAAACACGTGGTAAAGCTCTGTAATATCAGAAAAAGCAAATCCTAATATTAGTGTAATTATAAATACGAAAACGGTTGATACTAAAGCAAAAACACTTACGGTTACAAACTTAGAGGCGATAAATTCTTTTTTACTTAAACCATCTATTAAGTTTTGCTTAATGGTCTTGTTACTATACTCGTTAGCCATCATAGACACAATAACAATTGCTAAGAAAAATTTTAAAGAGGCAGCAACATAAGTATTAAAATGCCAAATGTAGGGAAAGTCAAAAATTCCTTGTTCTGCTAAATGAAACTTAACAGGTCCAATATCAAATTTGATTGAAGCTATTAGTGCTATTGATGTTAATAATATAAAGTATGCTAAAATAAGCACCTTACTTGATCGGTTATTCCAAAGTTTGATTAATTCTATATTTAAAAGTCGTAACATTATTGTCGGTTTTTTGGTTGGGTTTGTTTAAGATAATTGGTCTGTAAGTTGTAAAAATTGCTCTTCTAAACTTTCTTTACGTAAAACTAAATGAGATAGGTTGATGCCATTATCAAAACACAGTTTGTTTAAAGTACTAGATAACATAGGTTGATCTAAAAACGCAGTTATTAGATCTCCATTAACTTTTACATCCTTAATGTTAGGATTAGTATTTAAAAAGTTAATTAATGCATCTGTGTTTTCAGCTTTTAATTCAAAAAAACCATTACTAGTAATCATTTGGTCTACAGGACCTTCATATAGTTTTTCGCCTTTTCTTAAAACGACAACATGAGTACAAACTTTTTCAACTTCGTCTAATAAATGAGATGCTAAAAGTATAGTTGTACCTTTATTTGCAATCTCTTTTATTAATGATCTAATTTGATGTATTCCTTGTGGATCTAAACCATTTGTAGGCTCGTCTAAAATTAAAATTTCAGGATCATTAAGCAGCGCACTAGCTATAGCAAGACGTTGTTTCATCCCTAAAGAAAATGTTTTAAACTTACTATGTTTTCTTTCAATAAGACCAACAAGTTCTAATTTTTCGTCTATTTTTTCTTCAGCAATGTCTTTAATTTTACAAACTAGTTTAAGGTTTTTGTAAGCAGACATATAGGGATAAAAATTTGGTCGCTCTATAATAGCTCCAACTTTTTTTAATGCTTCGTGTGTAGATAAATCTCCGTTAAACCATTGAAAATTTCCTGAAGTTTTATTTACAACATTAAGTGTAATGCCTAAAGTAGTAGATTTACCACTTCCGTTAGGTCCTAAAATTCCGTAAACATTTCCTTTTTCAATAGTGAAAGATAGATTGTTAACTGCGGTTAAATATCCGTACTTTTTTGTAAGGTTTGAGATGGTTAAAATTGTGCTCAAAATATTTTTGGTTTTTGATTGATATAAGTAAGACGATTGTTGCCTGGTTTTGTTACAATTTATAAAATTTGTTACTAAATTTGAGTAAATTAGGGTCTATGCAAGATTTAAAAATTTCTAAAAAGAAACCATCATATCCTGTAAATGAAAAATTACACAAGTATTTAAATGAATATAATAGAAATTTAAAAATTTCGATTTTATATGAAGATTTGTTGCGTTTTCAAGGTTCTGTGACAGTTTATGATAAAGACGATAATGATACGCTTTGGATACGCGTGTATTATAACGAATTTGATCGTGCAGAAATTGATCTTAACCTAAAAAAAGTCTACACACAATTACACTCTGACGGAAACGAAAAAACCATTCCGTTTTTAAATGTAGATGCTGTAGATTATTGCACCTTTGGTAATAGTAAACCGTTTAGAGTAAAAGTTAGAAATATTTTAAATGATAATTACACTTATTTTTATGTAAAAAAAGCAGATGCTTCTAGAATCTATGGATTAGAATTAGAACATATGCTTTCGCCATACAATTTAAATTTTTTAGTCTATAAAAATACCTTAATAGAAGAGCATATTGCAGGTATACCAGGCGATGAGTTTATTCAAAATAAATTATCAGAGTGTTTACCTTCAGAAAAATCTCAAATTGCAAAAGAGTTTGTAAAGTTTAACGAGCGTTGCATGATTAGATTACTTGGTGATATGCGCGCATACAATTATGTAATTGTACCAACGCACGATTTTGATCACGTGGTGTTTAAAATTAGAGCTATAGATTTTGATCAGCAATGTTATGAAGGTAAGTTTAATGTTTACCGACCGCAATTTTTTAAAGAGAATAATAAAATGGTAGCATTAGTTGCAGAAAAACTTACTAAAGACTCTATTGATCAATATAAAATAGAAGAACGGTCTACCATAGCAAAACGTATGATTAGTTATCAAGATAGAATAGGAGAGTTGTTAGATTGTATGACTAACGATACTATTTCTATTGAAAAACATATCGAATTGCTTAAATCTAAAATCTATGAATATACTATGGATTTAGAGTTTAAGCGCAGCAAAAATATGGGCGAAATCTTAAAAAATGCTTTAGATTTTGTAAAACGAAACTATCAAGATGTTAATACCAAAGGGTATTAATTCCAGTTTTCATCAAAATCTAAACTTTCATAATCATCAATATCGTAGTCGTCGTCAAATTCATTAAAGTCGTCGTCACTATCGGCTTCAAAAACTTTTTCTGGAGCTTCAGTAGGAACTTGACCTTGCACATACATTAGGTTAGGATAATCTGTGCCTTGCGCTTCTTCAACAATTTCAGCTAATTCAACAAAAAATGTCCACATACTTAAAAAGTCGTAAACATAGATAAGTTTAGTTTGTGCTTCGTGTACGATGTCTGCAATGGTCGTTTCATTCATTAATTTAACTTGATTAAAACCATCGCTCATGTCAAAAAGGCTAATCTCTTCACCTTGATTCCATTCGTCATCACTAATATAAAAAGACGCCATTTCTGTACCATCAAACCCAAAAGATTGAGTGATAACGTTGTGTAGATCTTCCATAGTATCGTTTTCACGAATTTCAAAATCTCTAAAGATATCTTCTTCTGTATCGTTGTCTAAAATAGCTCTAAAACGGTAAATCATAATTAAAAAAATAAGTTTACAAAGATAAGGTTTTAATCCTTATTTGCTAAATCTATGTAAAGTAAATGTCATTGCTGTTAATAAGAAAAATGCACCAACTTGATGTGCAACACCTAACCAAACCGGAACTTGTAATAATAGGGTCAATACACCTAAAACAAATTGTAAAAATACTAAGCCTACAAGACTATTTAAAGCTAGTTTTTGGTATTTGGTTTCTACAAATTTTTGTCCTTTAAAAAATACTATTAGTATTAATGCAACTACAAAATAAGCAAGTGTACGATGTACAAACTGTACACCACTTTTACCTTCGGTTAGGTTTAATAAAAGCGAATTTTGTTCGGTATACACAGTTTCATGAATAAATTTACCTTCACTCATCATTGGCCAATGGTTATGTATCCAACCTGCATCTAAACCAGCAACAAAAGCACCATAAATTATCTGTACTAATAGCACAAATGTAGTTACTCGTAAAAAGTTTTTAAAAGCAGAATCTGTAACCTTGTTAAAAGGAAATATTAAATCTAATGCAACCCAAAAGGTTAAAGCAAAAGTGATAAATGCAGTGGTTAAATGCGCAGCCAATCTAAAATGACTAACATCTGGTCGATCTACCAAACCGCTTTTTACCATGTACCAACCCAAAAATCCTTGAAAAGCACCAAGACACATCAAGCCTATTGCTTTTTTTATAGTTTGTTTGGTGAGTTGTTTTGTAATTAAAAAGTATACAAAAGGAAAGAAAAATACTAATCCAATAACACGACCAATAACACGATGAATCCATTCCCAAAAGTAGATGTCTTTAAAATCTTCTAAAGTGAAATGGTTATTAAGTTTTTGATATTCTGGATATTGCTTGTAAAGGTCAAAAGCAGCATTCCATTCGGCGTCATTCATTGGAGGAATTGTACCAGAAATTAATTTGTAATTAGAAATTGATAAACCAGAATGTGTCAAACGTGTGATGCCTCCAACAATAACCATTATAAAAATTAATAAACAGCCTGTTAGTAGCCAATAAATTACTTTTTTGTTGTCTTTCTTTTTCATAACTATTCAGTTTTTAAACCTAAAGCTTTACCTTTTTCAAGCATTAAATTAAAAGCAGCTTGATGTTCATTAGGAATGTCGCCTTCTAAAATTGCTTCTTTTATAGCTTCTTTTATTAATCCAACTTCTCTTGAAGGTTTTAAGTTGAAAGTCTCCATGATTTCTTCTCCAGAAACTGGTGGCTGAAAGTTTCTTACAGAGTCTTTTTCTTCAACTTCAACTAATTTTTCTCTTACAATTTTAAAGTTGTTATGATATTTTTTAAATTTTTTAGGATTTTTTGTCGTGATGTCTGCTTCACAAAGCGTCATTAAATCATCCACATAATCTCCAGCATCAAATAATAAACGTCTAACAGCCGAATCTGTTACGATGTCCTGAGCTAAAACAATTGGTCTAGAGCTCATAAAGACTAGTTTTTGGACGTATTTCATCTTATCATTTAAAGGCATTTTTAAGCGTTTAAATAAGTGATATACCATTTTAGAACCTTCAAATTCATGACCATGAAACGTCCAACCTACTTTTTTGTTAAACTTTTTTGTTGGTGCTTTACCAATATCGTGCAATAATGCAGCCCAACGCAACCAAACATTTTCGGTATGTTTTGCGATATTATCAACAACTTCTAAAGTGTGATAAAAATTATCTTTGTGACGTTGTCCTTCTTTTTCGTCAATACCTTTTAAAGCGGTTAACTCTGGTAAAATTATTTGTAAAAGTCCAGTTTTTTCAAGAAGTAAAAACCCTATTGAAGGTGTTGGACTTTCTAAAATTTTATTTAGTTCTACTACAATACGCTCTTTAGTGATAATTTTAATGCGTTCACTATTTTTAGAAATGGCTCTTAACGATTGATTTTCGATTTTAAAATCTAATTGTGTAGCAAATCGTATTGCGCGCATCATGCGCAATGGATCGTCACTATACGTGATGTCTGGATCTAATGGCGTACGTATTATTTTTTGTTCTAAATCTTCAATACCGTTAAATGGATCTAATAGGTCTCCAAAATTAGCTTCAGAAAGATTTAAAGCTAATGCGTTTATAGTAAAATCACGACGGTTTTGATCGTCTTCTAACGTACCATTTTCTACAACAGGATTACGACTATCTTCGTTGTAGGATTCTTTACGTGCACCAACAAATTCTATTTCGATATCTTCATACCGTAGCATTGCTGTTCCGTAGGTTTTAAATACTTGAACTTTTGGTTTGTTTGGTAATAATTTAGACACTTCTTTTGCAAGTGCTATACCACTACCAATTGCAACCACATCTATATCTTTTGCATTACCACGTTTTAAAATAAAATCTCTTACAAAACCACCTATTACATAACTATCTAAGTTAAGGTTTTTAGAGGCTTGAGAGATTATTTTAAATATTGGGTTTTGTAGTGCTTGTTTGTAATTCATCAGGTAAATTTACTCACGAATAATCTTTACTTCACCATTACTAGATAACTTGATAATTGTAGATGGTTTGGTATTGTTTTTTTCGTTTTGCAAATTTACAACATAATCCACACCTTTTAAAATAGGCGTGCTTATTTCTTTAAAGGAATTTGGTGTTGGTTCTCCAGCTATATTTGCTGAGGTAGAGACAATTGGTTTTCTAAATTGCTGGATTAGTTTTTGACAGAATTCGTCTTTAGGAATTCTAATAGCTAACGTGTTGTCTTCTGCAATTAGATTAGTAGCTAAACCAGTTGGGTTATCATAAATAATAGTTGTTGGTTTGTCACTAAACTCTATTATTTGGTAAGCAACTTCTGGTACCTCTTGAATATATTTTTCTAACATTTTTAAATCACTAACCAAGCAAATTAATGCTTTAGAGGCTTCACGCTGTTTTAATTGATAGATTTTTTTTACTGCTTCAAAATTTGTGGCATCACAACCAATTCCCCAAACCGTATCTGTTGGGTAAAGTATGGTATTACCTTGTTTAAGGTGCTGTATTGTAGTAGCTATTTGCTGCTCCATTTTAAGAATTAATAAATTGACTAACGTCTTTTATAAGTTGTTCTCTGTATTTTAAATGTTCTGTTCTTACTATTTTACTTGAATTTGTAAACTGTTGTTGTAATTCTGTTTTTTCGGTATTTAAGATTTGGTCTATTGTAAAGGTGTTAAAAAAGTCTGTAATACCTTCAAATCTACTGGTATCTCTATCTGGTCTTACAAAAATTACAGGAGTACCAAAAGCTAAACATGGTAATGCAACATGAATTCTAGAAGTAACTACAAGTTTTGCTGATGCATAAAGACTTAATAGCTGCTCTGCTTTTTTAAATTTTTCTTCATGCGTTGTTGCATTAAAATCTTGATTAGAAACGGTTATACTTTGCTCTAATATTGATTTAGGAATTAATTTTTCTATAATTTTTTTAACCTCTTTTTTTTCTTTGTATTCTTTTAAAAAAGATTTAGTAGCATTTATAATAGGCTTGTGTGGATTTCTAATGGTTTTCCAAAGACTTTTTTTGTTAGTATCGGACACGTCGTTTTTATGTGATAAAATATCGCATAAAACAATAGCATTTGGTGTTGTTGTATTTTGATATTTTTCTTTCTCTAAAGTAAGTGTTAAACAACCAGAAAAGTAAGCTTCTACACCATTTTCTTCTAATTTTTGAAGTGTAAATTTATCACGACAACCAATTGGTTGATGCTTCTTATAATAGGCTATAGCTTCTGGACTTGTTAAAGGTTTTTTAGCAAAATCGTTGATGTGAAACGAAACAAATTTAGGAAGTAAAGTCTCGCTTGGTGGCCAATGTTCTGGGTGATGCATAAACCAACCATTTAAAATGATTTTAGCATTTTCAGTGGTTTCATCCAATGCTTCACGACTAATCAACGCATCTACTTGTGGTAAAAAACGCTTTGCAGCTAGACTTTGTATGTAATCGCCAATGTTTGTTTCTTGATCTCTATATTTTAATAGTGCGTATTTCATTAACCTATTTATTTTGGTGTAAAATTATGGTAATAAAGCTTAAACGCCAATAATCTTAAAAAACAATTCTTTAAATTTTAATCTTAAAGTTTAAAAATTGTAATTTTGAACTTTAAAATTTTATATGGCTTTACCTATTATTCAATCTTTATGGATTGGCGGTTCTTTATCAAAAATAGAACAGCTTTGCATTAATTCTTTTTTAAAAAACAATCATGAGTTTCACTTGTATACTTATGGAGAAGTGCAAAATATTCCTGAAGGAACAACAGTAAAAGATGCAAATGAAATTATTAATTCATCTGAAATTTTTACCTACAACGGTGGAAGTTATGCTGGTTTTGCCGATTGGTTTAGATGGGAATTGTTATATAAAAAAGGAGGTTTTTGGGTAGATACAGATGTGATATGTATTAAACCCTTTGATTTTGATGAAGATGAAGTGTATGGCTCAGAATCTATAGATCTTGTTTGTCCTGCTGTTTTAGGATTTAAACCAGGACATGAGATTTGTAAATTTTTAAGTCATAATTGCGAATTCCCAAATACTATTTTGCCTTACGATAGTAAACACCAAAAAAAGGTAAAGCGTAAACGTAAATTTTGGGGTAAAGGTAGAGAGCATATAGAATGGGGCGAATCTGGCGGACCAGAAGGTTTTACTAAAGCTTTAGATTATTTCAAAATAAAAGACAAAGCCAAACCATTTACCTATTTTTTTCCAATACATTTTTCTAACTGGCATACAGTTTACGATAACACTTTTAAAAATAGTGCGGATTTATTTAAAGATACTTACGCAATTCATCTTTGGAATGAAATGACTAGACGCGAGCCTAATTTTGATAAAAATGCAGATTTTGATTCGCAATCTTTAATAGAACAACTTAAAAGAAAATATCTTTAAGCCATCTTAGCTTGTATTAATATTAGTTGGCGTTTTATTATCTTTTTTAGACTTTTAGATCTATACCAACGCAAATAGTTAAGCGTTTTATCTAAGCCTAAAGGCAATACTGTTTTAAAATTTTGGTGCAATTGTTTTAAGCTGTTACTTAGATTATTGTAACTAGCTTCTGGTAGTTTTACAGCTTTAAAAGCATTTGTAATTAACGTGTTAACGTCTTCTTTATCTTGATTTGGCGTGTTAAAATAACAATGTGTTATTATGGTCATTTTAAAATAATTAAGATATAGATTTGTAACGTTTTTTGCTTCAGTTGATTCTGCGTTTAGATAATATTTTTGATAGATAGTATCTAAAATATCTAAATATGCTTTGGTGTTTTTAATGCTAAAATTATTGGTAATAGAGTTTTGATTTCCAGTATTGTAATAATATGTTGTTTGATCACTTAATATAATAGATTGGCAGTTAATTAAGGTTTCAAAAAACCATAATTCGTCTTCATGTAATAATCGGTCTTTAAAAGCAAGGTTATGCTTAGTAATAAAGTTTTTTTTGTATAATCTATTATGTGCAACACAACTTACTTTATCATTTAATACCATTGGTATTAACTTGTAATTGGTATTTGATAACTTATGGTTTACTGGTAGAAAATGTTCTAAATAACCTATAATGTTTTTGTTATGTCCATCTGTTAATGCAGTCTTGCCAAAAATAATATCTGTGTTGTGAGGTATTAAATTAACAAAATTTTGAAGCGTGTTTTTATCAACCAAATCGTCTGCATCCAAATAATAGATGTATTTTCCTTTGCTAATTTTTGTTCCAGAATTTCTAGAACCAGAAAGACCTTGGTTATCTTGATAATAATAAATAATTCTATTGTCTAGATTTTCAAAAGCGGTAATAATTTCTTTAGAATTATCCGAGCTACCATCATCAACAACAATACATTCCCAATTTGTAAACGTTTGATTTATTATATGTTGAAGAGTTTTTTCAATATATTGTTCTCCATTATAACACGGAATTATTACTGAAATTAAAGGCGTTTCTTGCATGAAAATTAAAATAGATTGTAAAATTAAGTTGCAAATCTTCAAAAATAAAATATAATGGCTAATAAATTATAAAATGCTATTTTTGGAGCTGTTTCTGTAAGTAATTTAATGAAAGTATTATATTTTTTTCCAGGTAATCCGTTGGTACGTTCACAAGGTAACCACGTAAGAGCTTACACGCTTTTACAGTATTTTAAGGCAAAAAATATAACCTTAGATTTAGTAGCAGAAGCCGATCAACACTTTACAGAACAAGATGTAGAAGTACTTAAATCTGAAAAATTAGTTAATCAAGTACATTTTTTACCAAAGCAAAAAAAAGGAGGTTTAAGTTATTTTTTTAAAGTCTCTATGCCCAAATTGTTTAGTAAAATACCTAAACCTTTTGATCGTAGACAATTAAATCAACAACAAGCTTTTAATAAGGTGTTGCAAAATAAAACATACGATAAAATAATTGTTAGTTATTCTTGTTGGGTACCTTTGGTTTTAGATAATCCATACTTAAAAGGAGCAACGACAATAGTAGATACACACGATTTTTTAACCTCGCAATTTAAAAACCGAAAAGATTTTAAGCTAGGTGAATTTTTTGAAGGCGAAATGAAACTTTTAAACAGTGTTGATCAAGTTTGGGCAATTTCAGTAGAAGAAAAATACCTTTTTGAGCAATTTATAAAAACACCAGTGCATTTAGTGCCACATTTAACAACTAGTAAAATACAAAGCACAACAAAAACTATAGATGTTTTATACGTAGCTAGTGAAAACGAACATAATATAGCAGCAGCACAATGGTTTTTTAATAAAGTTTATCCTTTATTAGAGACTAAAATATCTATAACCGTAGTTGGAAAAATAAATAAGCATATTAAGGATTATCCAAACGTAATTAAAATTAATTATGTTGAAGATTTATCTGCAACTTACAATGCTTCAAAAGTTGTAATTTGTCCAATGCTAAGCGGTACAGGATTAAAAATTAAAGTTGTAGAAGCGTTATCCTTTAATTTGCCAGTTGTATGTAATACAAGAGGCGTAGATGGATTAATTAATAAAGTAGATAATGGTTGTTTAGTAACAGATAATGCAACTAAATTTGCGTCTTACACAACGCAATTACTTAATGATTCTAGTTTTTATGAAACCAACAAGCAAAAGGCAAATCTATTTTACGAAGAGTTTTTAAGTGAAAAAGCTGTGTATAGTACGTTAGACCAAATTTTAAATTAATCGACTGTTTTATGAACTCTGAAATATTAAAATTCTGGTATAAAATTACCAACAATAAAAGCAAATATTTAGAAGTTAAGCATGCAAAACGCGAGCAGAAAAAACGTGCTACTTTAAATCCTGAAGTTTTAAAAACTTTAAAACAGTTTAAAGATAATATCAATTCTAAAACCGAAATTAATTTATCACATTCTGGACATTTAGGAGATTTGATATATGCTTTACCCATTATAAAAGAGTTGTCAAAAACAAAAACTTGCAATTTAATAGTTAAAGTTAATCAGCCATATAATGGACAATATTTTAAACATCCATCAGGAAATATTATGATTTCCGAAAGGTCTTTTAATATGCTTTTGCCATTATTAAAAGAACAATCGTATTTAAATAGCGTAATAGTTTACACCAACCAAACTATAGATGTTGATTTAGATTTTTTTAGAGCTTTACCTATTTCAAATCAATTTCATTCATTTAGATGGTATTATCATCTTGTAGGAAAACAAGCCGATATGACATTGCCTTATTTAGATGTAAAACCACATAAGACTATTAAAGATAAAATTGTAATTGTACGTACCTTTAGAGCACGTAATGTATTTATAGATTATTCATTTTTAAAACACTACGATAACTTATTGTTTTTGGGCACAAAAGATGAATATGAAGATTTAAAGCAAAGCGTACCAAATCTAGAATTTTATGATGTTAAAGACTTTCTAGAACTAGCACAAATAATAAAATCATGTAAGTTTTATTTAAGTAATCAAACTTTTGCTTATGCGATTGCCGAAGGATTAAAAGTGCCAAGACTATTAGAAGCATATCCAGATTATCCTGTAATGTTTCCAACAACAACTAATGGAGCAGACTTTTATTTTCAAGAGCATTTTGAAGCTTATTTTAAAACCATGTATAACGCTTAATATTTTTTAATGACTACGGTAGATGTATCTATAATTACAGTAAATTATAATAATGCAAAATTGACTTTAGATTTTGTAAACTCATTAGTAGCTAAGTTTCCTAAAAATTATACTTATGAAGTTATTGTAATTGATAATGCCTCTACAGAACCTTTAAGTTTACAATTAGTAACTACTTTTAATGCAGTAGATTATCCTATAATATTTCATAAAAGTGCTATAAATTTAGGTTTTGGAGCAGGAAATATGTTAGGTGTTCAGTTTGCAAAAGGTAAATATTTGGCTTTTATAAATAACGATGTAATAATTACAGAAGATTGTTTTTCTCCTTTAATAGACTATTTAAAAGCAAACGATGATGTTGCAGTCTGTTCACCACAACAATTAAATATTGATAATAAACCTGTAATTGGGTTTGATTATTTTCAAGGGTTTAGAAAAGAATTATTTGGTAGAAGTTTTATAGAAAAATTTATAAAAAATCATCCAAAACGAAAAGATTTACCATATAAAACACCTTTTGAAGTACCAGCTTTACAAGGTTGTTTTATGTTTTTTAAGGCTGAAGTTTTTGCAAAAATTGGAGGTTTTGACACTAATTTGTTTTTATATTTTGAAGAAATGGATTTGTGTTTTAGGTTAAAACAATTGGGCTACAAAAGTGTTTTAGTACCAACATCTACTTTTAAACATTTAGAAAGTGCTACCGTAAAAGCAAATCCTTTAATTAAGCAAGAGTTAATGATTTCTAGGCTTTACATATACCGTAAAAATTATTCTTATTTAAAATATAAATGTTTACAATTTATTATTTTACTAAAGTTAGCTTTAAAAGCGTTGACCAGTAAGAATAGAGCAAAATTATTTTGGATAGTTTTTCAAGGTGCGCCTTTAAAATATTCTTTAAAGCAGAAACAACAAATTGTTTTAAAATAAGCTTCTGTAGACGTCTGCATAGTGTAATGCAGCAGTATTCCAATTAAAACTTTTAGCACGGTTTTGATATGCATTTATATAAAAGTCTTTGTTGGTTTCATACTTATGTAATCCTTCTATCAAGACGTTAGCCATGTATTTTGAATCAAAATTATCCCAGTAAAATGCATCTTTACCGCCTATTTCAGGTAACGATGTAAGGTTGGATAAAAATACAGGTTTACCATAAGACATCGCTTCTATTGGTGGTAACCCAAAACCTTCTAATAATGAAGGAAACACCAACGCTTCACAATGTTTATAGTAATAATGTTTCTCGGTTGAACTAATTTTACCTAAAATATGGATTTGGCTTTTTGTATTAGTTTTTGCAATTGCAGTTTCTAAAACATTGGTTGTATAATCGTCTTTTTTTGATCCTGCAAGTACCAAATCAAAATCTGGTAAATGCTCTAACATTTGCACTAAAGTATGTGGGTTTTTACGTGCTGTTAATCCGCCAATAAAAAATAAAAATGGTCGTTGGGTTACTGGTGTAACCGCTTTAAAATCGGTTTGGA
This sequence comes from Mesoflavibacter zeaxanthinifaciens DSM 18436, assembly GCF_000422365.1. GTDB lineage: Bacteria > Bacteroidota > Bacteroidia > Flavobacteriales > Flavobacteriaceae > Mesoflavibacter > Mesoflavibacter zeaxanthinifaciens. The sequence goes on along the minus strand of NZ_AULQ01000007.1, from coordinate 197,192 downwards.
GTTTGCTTATAGGATTACCATTGTAGATTACATATTCTGGCACGTTTGGAACATCAAAATGTTTGTGTGTAGATTGTTTAGTAAATTCAGATATGTAAGTAATGGCGTGACTTCGTTTTAATTTTTCTTTAAATCTAAGATTCACTTTATGATCCATATCGTTAGAAACTTCATCTACAAAATTTACGTCATGAATTGTTAATACATACGGAATATTAAAAAATGGTTCTACTTTTATATTTTGATTTAAACTATGCCAAACATCGTACTTCTTTTTTATTCTGAATAAAGGTTTTCGGCTTAAAGATTTATAAGTTTTATAGTTAAAATAATTACCGTATTTATCTTTTAAAGGCGTTGTGTTTTTAGCATTAAGTGTTATTTTAAAATCTTCAATTTGCGCATTATAAAGCCCATTAATTAGATGATAATTAAATTGCCCAAAACCGTTAAATTGATTTTTTATGTTATGAGATTCTAAAAAAACGTGTTTCATCTATTCAATATTTCTGTACATAGTCCAAAGCTGAATATAACGCTTAAACACCATAAAACCACTAAGATAAGATACTATAAAACCTTCTTTTCCATCTAAAAAACCAAGTCTTAAAAAGTATTGGTGCATAAATCTGTACCAAGGTCTAAATAAAAAATGATATAGGTTTGGTCGTACATTTTTATTATATAATTCTTCTGCTTTTAATTTACTGTATTTGGTAAGTTTTAAATTATAACCGTCAAAAGATTTATACGTGTAATGATCTACTTTGTGTTTTAATTTTTTAATAGTTGAAGCTGTTTCTATAGCTTCGTGTACTAATTTACCGTTGTATTTGCTGTTGTTTTTATTAAATAGTCTAACAACATAATCCGTTTGAAATCCGCTATATTTCAATCGTTTACCCATAAAATAAAAGTTTCGTTTTACTTTAAAAGCTTCATTTTTAGGGTCTGTTTTTATGGTGTTTGTAATTTCTTCAGCCAATTCAGGAGTCACAATTTCATCTAAATCAAAAAAAGTAACCCAATCGTTATTAGCCAAACTTAGTGCGTAGTTTTTTTGTGTAGAAAAATCATCAAATTTACGTTGTATTACTTTTGCACCAAGTTGTTTAGCAAGATTTACGGTGTTATCTGTACTAAAAGAATCTACTATGATAATTTCGTCTGCAAAAGATAAGCTTTTAATGTAGCATTCTACATTTTTTTCTTCGTTATAAGTTATAGCTAAAGCGCTTATCATGTTATAGAAAATAAGATTTTAGGCAAATATAACCAATAGGCTTTATATATTTGTGAGTAGTTAAAAATCATTTTTGGTATGGCAAAATTACCGGTATTAATGTATCATTCTGTAACTTCTAAAATAGATGAAGCTAAAGGTTTGACTATACATGTGGATAAGCTGGAAAAACAGTTGCTGTATCTAAAAAATAACGGTTATAAAACGCTTCATTTTAAAGATTTAGATCGTTTTAAAACTGCAAAAGATTTACCAAAAAAATCTGTAATTATTACGTTTGACGATGTGTATGTTAATCAATTAGAATTAGCATATCCATTGTTTAAAAAACATAATCTTAAAGCTTGTTTTTATGTGCCTTTTAAATTTGTTGGTAATAAAAATAATTGGGATGAAGGTAAAAAACCAATAATGTCTGTAGCACAATTAAAGCAACTAGATCCATCTATTATCGAGCTTGGTTGGCATAGTTACGGTCATATTAATTACCAATTATCTTCTATAGATACGATAGCGTTAGATTTAAAATCATGTCAAGAATTTATTAAAAACAATGAATTTGAGTTGTCCAACACTATTGCTTATCCTTACGGAAAATTCCCTAGAAAAAATCCAATAAATAAACAATTTGAAACCTTGTTAAAAGCAAACCATTTAGATTATGGTTTACGCATAGGTAATAGAATTAATAAGTTTCCTTTTAAAAATAAATATCAAGTACAACGATTAGATATAAAAGGAGAAGATACGTTACTAAAGTTTATATGGAAACTTAAAGTAGGTAAGTTGTTTTAAACTATTTAATCCCTTTTTTTAGTAACATTAATTTGGCATATCTAGAAAATACACCGTAAGCGTTAATGCTAGCAACAGCTAGTCCAGGAATACCATCCATAAAACCGCGTCTTAAAATATAGCTACTAAAAAAACGATAAAAAGGTTTGAAAGCTAAATGAAAATAAGTTGCTTTCTTACCTTTTTTAAGCATTTGTTCTGCCTGAAACCAAGCATAACTATCTTTTTTACTAATGTAGTGTTCTAGACCTTTGTAAGTAAAATGAAGTACAGGATTTTTAAGTTGACCAATACTACCATCAATAATCAATTTTTCGTGTACTAAACCTTCAAATTTACAATTAGCACGTTTAACTAATCGTAGTACAGAATCGTAATGATGATACAGAAAACGATTCATATAAAAATGCGGAAAGTTTAGCTTGTATCCAGCATGTTTCGGGTTTTTAATAACCTCTAAAATTTCTTGTTTTAAAGCAAAAGGAATACGCTCGTCAGCATCAATAAACAGTACCCATTCACCAGTTGCATATTGTAAGGCAAAGTTTTTTTGATTAGAAAAATTATCAAATTGTCGTTGTACAACGGTGCAATTATTTTTCTTAGCTATATCTACTGTTTTATCAGAGCTAAAAGAATCTACAACAATAATCTCATCAGCAAAACGTACAGAACGCAAAGCTTTTTCTATATAATTTTCCTCGTTAAAGGTAGGAATGATGACAGATAATTTCTTCATTTAAAACAATAAATAAAAGACAAATTTACGTTTTTATATTCTTCTTAAACAAAACTAAAGCATGCAATATTTTAAATATGTATATCTTTGCAATTCAATTTGAAACAATACATTAATGAGTGGTTTACCTATATCTGTAATAATTAGTACTTATAACGCTGAAGCTTGGTTAGAAAAAGTTTTAGAAAGCTATAAATATCAAGACTACGATAACTTTGAAGTTATTATAGCAGATGATGGCTCGCGTGAAACAACTAAGCAGTTAATAGATCGTTTTAAAGCAGATTACCCTGTAAATTTACGTCATATTTGGCATGAAGATAAAGGTTATAGACGCCAAGAGTTATTAAATAAGTGTATCATGCAAACAGAGCATGATTATATTTTAATGACAGATGGAGATTGTATTGCTCGTAAAGATTTTGTATCAACTCATGCAAAATATGCAGAGAAAGGCTACTTTCTTTCTGGTGGTTATTTAAAATTAGATATGCCAACAAGTGAAACCATTGAGTTGAAAGATATTGAAAACGAAAATTGTTTTGATACTAAATGGTTAAAAGAAAACGGAAGTGTAAGTTTTAAGCAAGCTTTAAAATTAAATGCTAACGGACTTTGGGCAGATTTTTTAGATGCTACAACACCAACAGGAGCAACATTTAACAACTGTAACTCAAGCGCCTGGAAAGACGATTTGATTGCTATAAATGGTTATGATGAACGTATGCAATATGGTGGACCAGATAGAGAACTAGGAGAACGTTTATTTAATTATGGAATTAAATCTAAACAAATAAGACATAAAGCAATTGTTTTGCACTTAGATCATCCAAGAGGCTACAAAACAAAAGAGTCTTTAGAGCGAAATTTAAAAATTAGAAAAGCAGTTAAAGACGAAAATCGTACTTGGACAGATTACGGTATTGTTAAAAAATAGTATGCCAAAAATCTCTGTAATTATAAGTACTTATAATCAGCCTAAATGGCTGTATAATGTCTTAGTTGGATATAACCAGCAAACCTTTACAGATTTTGAAATTATTATAGCAGATGATGGATCTACGGATAATACAAAAACTGTAGTAGACAATTTTATTAGTAAATCAAACTTAAAAATTAAGCACGTTTGGCAAGAGGATAAAGGCTTTAGAAAAACAACAATTTTAAATAAAGCCATTTTAAAGTCAAATGCAGATTATTTGCTATTTACGGATGGTGATTGTATTCCTAGAAAAGACTTTGTGCAAACACATTATGATTTAAAAAAAGATAATTGCTTTTTATCTGGAGGTTACTTTAAATTACCAAAACACATTTCTGAAATTATTACTGAAAAAGATATCATCAAGCAATCTTGTTTTGATAAAAAATGGTTATTAGATCATGGTTTAAAATCTTCATTTAAGCTAAATAAATTAACTGCAAAAGGAACAAAACAGTTTCTATTAAATAAGTTAACACCAACCAAAGCTACTTGGGATGGTATGAATGCATCAGGTTGGAAACAAGATATATTAGCTGTTAATGGGTTTGATCAGAGAATGGAATATGGAGGCGAAGATAGAGAGTTAGGCGAACGTTTAGTTAATAAAGGTGTAAAACCCATACAGATAAGATATAGTGCTATATGCGTACATCTTTATCATGAAAGAGGTTATAAAAATGATAAAGCTATAGCCAAAAACTTAGCCATTAGAAAACAGACAAAAACTAAAAAGACAACATGGACAGAGTTTGGTATAAAACAAACTAGTTAACACGGTAAGCACCAACTTTCCAATAGGTTTGTTCTCTATCTGTTTCAACTTTGTTAAAGTCAAGTTTTTCTATACTTGTATTTGCATCAATAATTTCCCAACAATCTAAACCTTCTTTGTAGATAGAAACTACTAGTAATCCATTAGGTTTAAGTTTACCTATAAATCTATTTAGAACTTCTTTTTTTAAGTTATGATGTACGTAATAATAAGCTTCATTAAAAACAATTACATCATAAGTCTTATTTGGATTGTAATTATGGATATCTGCAACTAAACTAGTAGAATTTGGAAGTTGCTTTTGTTTTGCTTTGTCTATAGAGTTCTTAGAGAAGTCTACATTGTAAAAGTGAGAATAACTATTTTTATCAAACTTTCCGTTTAAAACAGCTTCTCCCGCACCAAGGTCTAGAATAGTAGGGTTTTTAGAAGCGTACTTAGAAATAAATTCAACAATTTTTTGATATCTTAAGTCCTCACGATCATTATTAAGATAATCCCATTTTCCCTTTTTATATTGTCTATTCCATCTGTTTTTTCTTCTCCAGTGATGAAATCGATCTATTAAGCTTAGTTTACTCATTATCTGTAGAGTTTAATTAATTAAAATGTTGCTTTAAAAAAGTATCTAATTTTGGGATGATAATATCTGGCGTTAATTGTTTATAAAGAAAAGTAGGATCTTCTTCAATTTTTTTACGCTGTTCTCTATCTGTAGAAAACAAATCTGGTTTTTCATCTAAAAGGTGAATAGATGTGTGTTTTTTACCGTCTTCAAAACTTGCCCAATGTTCTTTTAATACATAAGGAGAAAAAATAGTAAATGTTGGTTTGTTTAAAGCTTTTGCAATGTGTACTGTGCCGCCTTCATTTGCAATTAATAGATTGCATTTATTCATAAGTAACACAAATCCACGGATACTTTCTTCATAAATATCAAAAATAATTTGTTTTTTATGTTTACATTGATTGTATATAGTTTGCGCATCTTCTTTTTGATGTGGTGCATAATTAAATAAGGCATACACATCATAATTTTCAGTTACAAAATCTATCAACTTTACGATATAATCATAAGGCATAGATTTTTGTGGTGTACTACCCAAAATACCAAACATGACTATTGGCTTGTTGTATTGGTTAAGCTTATCGTATTGCTCTTCAGCTTTAGTTAAATATATCTTAGGCTCATAAACAGGGTTTTTAATATCATAAACCGAAGTCACCAAATGTACTCTGTCTTCAATAGATTTTCCGCAAGGTTTAGACTTTTCTTTTAAAAACGAAATATTGTGTGTGTAAAACGGTAAAGGTGGATTTTTTTCTCGTTTTTTAAATCCTATTCTTGTATTTGCACCTGATAATAAAGTAATTACACGACTTTGAAATTTTGCGTAAGGATCTACAACAATATCATACTTTTTACGTCGTACATTAAAAGCAGTTTTAAGAAGTACGGGTATTTTTTTAAGTTCTTTTTCCTTAATTTCAATAATATTATCAATTGCTGGGTTTTGTTCGATAACACCAGTTGTGTAATCGTAAACCATGTAATCTATTACAGAATCAGGAAATACTTTTTTTAAATTTGTAGCAATTAAAGAGGCTAATAGCACATCTCCAATTCTTTTATTTTGAATGATTAAAATCTTCTTCATCTAAATTGGCTTTTGCCTAAGTGCAAAATATAATTTTATCGGCTTTTATTAAAATTTAGTTTAACATATCTTTGAAGCAACTTAAAATTAATTAAAATCATACACTGTCATCCAAAATATCAACATTTAAAATCTGAAATTGAAAATTTAATTAAGGATTTTGATAACAAAGGAGAAGCTGTAACTATTGGCCAACGTAATGTTATTAAATCTTTTGAAGTAAACGGTTTAAAGCTAAATATAAAGTCCTTTAAAAAACCAAATGCTTTTAATAGTTTTATTTACAAATGGATACGACCAAGTAAAGCTAAACGGTCTTTTGAATATGCAAGCAGGTTAATAGATTGTGAAATATCAACACCTTTTCCTATTGCCTATATAGAAGAAACATCTGTTTTTGGATTAAAAAATAGCTATTATATAAGTGAGCATATAAATTATGATTTTGAATTTAGAGCATTAATACACAATCCAAAATTCCCTAACAGAGAAGAAATATTACAGAAATTTTCAGAATTCACCTTTAAGTTACATGAAAATAATATTAATTTTTTAGATCATTCACCAGGCAATACGTTAGTTGTTAAAACAGAGCAAGGTTATAAATTCTACCTTATAGATTTAAACCGAATGCGTTTTGAAAACATGACCTTTGATAAGCGTATGTATAATTTTAGACGCTTGTGGCTATCTAAAACGATGATTAAAGTAATTGCAGAAAAATATTCAGAATTATATAAAAAGCCTTACCAAGAAACCCATGATTTAATGTTAAAGCATAGTATGGCGTTTCAACATAAAATAAACCGAAAAAAATTGCGTAGATCTGGACGTAAAATGCAATTTAAATCATAATATAAAAAATCCTAAACTTTAAAGTTTAGGATTTTTTATATTCATTTTGTTAAGTAACTTTCATTTAAACAGCCACATCATATTCGCGTAACGCATCGTTAAGCGATGTTTTTTTGTTGGTACTTTCTTTGCGTTTACCAATTATTAGTGCGCAAGGCACGTTGTAACTTCCTGCAGCAAATTCTTTAGTGTAACTTCCAGGTATTACTACAGAACGTTCTGGTACATAACCTTTCATTTCAACAGGTTTATCACCAGTAACATCAATAATTTTAGTACTCATAGTTAAAACAACATTAGCACCTAATACAGCTTCTTTGCCAACTCTAACACCTTCTACAACAATACATCTACTACCAATAAAAGCACCATCTTCAATAATTACAGGAGCAGCTTGTAAAGGCTCTAAAACACCACCAATACCAACACCACCAGAAAGATGTACGTTTTTACCAATTTGCGCACAACTACCAACAGTAGCCCAAGTATCTACCATAGTACCTTCGTCTACATAAGCGCCAATATTTACATAACTAGGCATTAAAATAGTACCAGCAGAAATATATGCGCCATGACGTGCCACAGCATGAGGTACAACTCTAATTCCTTTTTCTTTATAACCAGTTTTTAAAGGGATTTTATCATGATATTCAAAAATACCAACTTCTAAAGTTTCCATTTTTTGTATCGGGAAATATAAAACAACAGCTTTTTTTACCCATTCGTTAACTTGCCAACCATCTGTAGTAGGTTCAGCAACACGAAGTGTACCTTCATCTAAAAGCGCTATCACCTTTCTAATTGCTTCAATAGTTGATGTCTCGGTTAAAAGCTCTCGGTTATCCCAAGCAGTTTCAATAATTTGTTGTAAATCTTTCATTTTTTGTAATTTCAATTTTTTGGCGTGCCCTAAAGGTCAGGCTTTACGCTATATCTTTTTTTACCATATATGGCAGCAAAAAAAGGATGTCGCTTCAATCCTTCACGCAAATATAATTCCTATAAATTAAAATATGGCATAATATTTAAGGTGTTAATCTATAAAACCATAAATTTGCATAAAATTTTAAGATGGCTCAAATATTAGCAATAGATTACGGTAAAGTAAGAACAGGATTAGCAGTTACAGACGATATGCAAATTATAGCATCAGGACTAGCTACTGTAGCTACAAAAGAGCTTTTAGATTACTTAAAGACATATACAGAAAAAGAGAATGTGGAGCTTTTTTTAGTTGGAGAGCCAAAACAAATGGATAATACAGCTAGCGAAAGCGAAGCTTTAATTAAACCATTTATTTCTAAACTAAGATCTACATTTCCGCACATTCCTATTGAAAGAGTAGACGAGCGTTTTACCTCAAAAATGGCAGCGCAAACCTTAATTGATAGTGGATTAAAGAAAAAACAAAGACAAAACAAATCTTTGTTAGATGAGGTTAGTGCAACTATTATCTTACAAAGTTACCTTTATAATAAATAATAATTTATGATATTACCTATAGTTGCTTACGGCGATCCCGTTTTAAAAAAGCAAGCCAAAGAAATAACAAAAGATTACCCAAATCTTGACACATTAATAGATAACATGTTTGAAACTATGTATGGTGCATACGGTGTTGGTCTTGCAGCACCGCAAATTGGGTTATCAATTAGAGTTTTTATAGTAGATGCATCACCATTTGCAGAAGATGATGATTTGTCAAAAGAAGAGCAAGAACAATTAAAAGATTTTAAACGTGTTTTTATTAACCCAACTATACTAGAAGAAACTGGAGACGAATGGGCATTTAACGAAGGCTGTCTTAGTATACCAGATGTTAGAGAAGACGTGTTTAGACAACCAAATATAAAAATACAATATCAAGATCAAGATTTTAATACACATACAGAAGAGTTATCAGGTCTTGCAGCACGAGTATTTCAACATGAGTATGACCATATAGAAGGCGTATTATTTACAGATAAATTATCTGCACTTAAAAAACGCTTAATTAAAGGAAAACTAACCAATATTTCTAAAGGAAAAATAAACGTAGATTACCGAATGAAGTTTCCGTTAATGAAAAAGAAACGTTAAACGTTTGGAAAACCCAAAGTAACATTAGATATTTGCGACCCTTAAAAATAAATTTATGGCTTTAGAAAAAGTTTTAGCAATTTCAGGTAAACCTGGATTATACAAATTAGTAACTCAAACAAGAACGGGCTTTATAGCAGAATCTTTAATAGATCAAAAAAGATTATCTATTGGTATACAACAAAATGTAAGTGTATTAAGCGAGATAGCAATATATACTTTAACCGAAGAAGTGCCTTTAGCAGATGTTTTTAGAAAAATAAGCGAAAAAGAAAACGGACAAGAAACAGCTATTAGCCATAAAGACTCTAAAGATAAGTTAGAAGAATACTTCTTTGAAGTATTACCAGATTATGATGAAGATAGAGTATATGTTAGTGATATTAAAAAAGTAATTCAGTGGTATAATTTACTTGTTAAAAATGATCTTTTAAACTTAGAAGAAGACCTAACAACAAGTGATGAAGAATAATAATAAACTTGTTTATTAAAATATAAAAAAAATCCAGCCTTAAAGCTGGATTTTTTTGTGCCAATGTTTTACGCAATAATAAATCATTGTACTTTTACCAAAAACCTTTTTTATGAATAGTAGACCTGATCAATTAAAAGCATTTGACCGTTTGTTAACCATTATGGATGAGTTAAGAGAACAATGTCCATGGGATAAAAAACAAACCATGCAAACATTGCGTCATCTTACTATAGAAGAAACTTACGAACTAGGTGACGCTATTTTGGATAACGATTTAGAAGAAGTAAAAAAGGAATTAGGAGACCTAATGCTTCACTTAGTTTTCTATGCAAAAATAGGAAGTGAAACCAATGATTTTGATATAGCCGATGTACTAAATACTGTTTGCGATAAACTAATACATAGGCATCCGCATATTTATGGAGATGTAAAAGTTGAAAATGAAGAAGACGTAAAACGTAATTGGGAAAACCTTAAATTAAAAGAAGGAAAAAAAAGTGTTTTAGAAGGTGTACCAAAAAGTTTACCAGCGCTTGTTAAAGCAAGTAGAATACAAGATAAAGTTGCAGGTGTTGGTTTTGACTGGGAACAACCAGAGCAAGTTTGGGAAAAAGTAGAAGAGGAGTTATCTGAATTTAAAGAAGAAGTACAAAACGGTAATCAAGACGCTATGGAAGCCGAGTTTGGAGATGTACTTTTTTCTATGGTAAATTATGCACGATTTTTAAAAATTAACCCAGAAAATGCATTAGAAAGGACAAATAAAAAGTTCTCAAAGCGTTTTGTTTATTTGGAAGAAAAAACAAAATCTTTAAATAAAGAATTAAAAGACATGACTCTTACTGAAATGGATGTTTTTTGGGAAGAAGCCAAAAAACTGTAATTGGAAAAATCCACTGATTTTTTCAAATATTACAATAGGGAAGAAGCCAAAAAACTGCTATAATTTTTCAAAAAAAATAATTTATAAAAAGTCAATTAATACCTAATTAGCGTTTTAACTATTTGATTTACTTAAAAATATGTTAAAATCAACTTTTTTATAATCTATAAAAATCCAAAACAATAAATGTGTCGTATATAAAGCATATGACATTTAATCTTACCTTATTATAGAATAAAGTTGATTAATAGCATACATCATATTAGGTGTCATAGAAAATAAAATTATTTCTTGTAAACGAAGAGAAATAATTGGTTAGTTTAGTTAGGAGCCAAAACCCTATTTCCTCTCAGAAATAGGGTTTGGTTTTTTTATTAGAAAATGTTTCCTATAATTTTAATGATTATGAGTAATAGATTAATTAAATACTATATGATTAATCGTTATCTTTCATTAATATAGAGACTTAATTTTTTTAAGTTTTGTTAGCCAAATGTCTAATTCCTCTTTATGCTTTTTTATGTTTTTATGCACTTCTTTTACTAAAGGATTATCTGATTTAACATTAGTAAAAAACTGTAAATTGTTTTCTAGTTGGTTAATTTCTCCTTTTATTTCATCTACTTTTTTCTGAATGTAAAAACGTTCGTTATCAATTACTTTTTGGTTGTCTGTAGATGATAAATCTTGAAGTTTATTTTCAAACTTAATCATTTCAGCTTCAGTTTTGTTTAAATCTAAGTTTTTAAACAAACCATCTAATACATTATTAAAGTCACCTTCAATATGTTTTTTATTTCTAGGTACGCGACCTATATTTTTCCAATTATTAATTTGTTCTTTTATAGTAGCTAAGTCTTCTTTTTGGTCTCCGGTTAATTTTAACTCTTTAACTTTGGCTAGTAATGCTTCTTTTTCTTTAAAAGCTTGCTCTTCTTCTGCAGACGCTGCATTACGTTGGTCTTTTATTCTATCAAAATAGTGGTTACAAGCAGTTTTAAATTGTTTCCAGATTTTGTCGCTGTCCTTTCTTGGTACATGTCCAATTTTTTTCCAATCTGCTTGGATTTTTTTCATTAAAGGTGTAGTTACTTCAAAATCTTCGTTGTTTTTGTTTTCTTCTGCAATTTTAATAAGTTCTTGCTTTTTCTCTAGGTTAACGTATTGTTCCTTTTTTAAATCTTTATAGAATTGATTTTTCTTTCTATTAAAGGTGCGAACGGCTTCTTTAAATTTAGCCCATGTTGCTTCGTTAACTTTAATAGGTACTTTTCCTGCTTTAAAAAATTCTTCTCTTAAAGCTTCTACCTCTTTAATTTTATTTTGCCAACCTTTGTGAGTATTTATATTTTCTGAAGAAATTTGAGCAATCTTGTCTATAATAGCTTGTTTGTTTACAAGATTTTGCTCGTATAATTTATCTAAGCTTTTAAAGTATTCTTGTCTATTTTCATTAATTTTCTTTGTAGCTTCTTTAAATCGTTCCCAGATTGGTTCTCTGTGTTCTCTTGCTACAGGACCAAGCTCTTCTTTCCAGATTTTATGAAGATTTTGAAGTTCTCTAAAGGCTCTGTTTATATTATCGTCTTTAGCTAGTGCTTCTGCTTGCTCTATAATTTTTGTTTTTTGTTCTAAATTATGTTCAAAATCTTTATCGCGTAAATCTCGATCTAAGTGTAATAAATCATAGAAACGTTCTACATTAAAATGGTAGCTATTCCAAGCGTTATTATATTTATCTCTTGGTATTGGACCAGCATTTCTCCATTGGTCTTGTAAATCTTTAAATGTCTTATATTTAGAACTCATTGAGTCTTCTGCATCTTCTGTAAGTGCTTTTATTTGCTCAATAATTTCTAGCCTATTATTTAAATTTTGCTTTAAGTTTTTTTCTAAATTTTTGTAGTGTGCAGTTAGACGTTGTTTGTAGTCTTTATAAGTGTCTCTAAAGCTACGTTGTAACGGAGAGTTGTATCTAAAGTCCATCTCTACACCGCCATTACTTAAAAACTCTTCTTTCTTTTCTTCAAGTAAGTCATTAAATTGTTTATCAAACTCTTGTTTTAAGGCATTAACATGTTTGTTTATAGCTTGTACTTTTTCGTTTTTTACCAAACGTTCAAGTTCTATAACCAATTGTTCCATGTTTAAAGACTCATAATCTTTTTCTTCAATATTATGTCTGTCTTTATTGCCTTCATCTTCGGCATCTTCTGCGTTAGAGTCTTCAATTTCATTTAAGACTTTATCATCGTCGTTGTTTGAATTGTCTTCTGTTGTTGGTTGTACAGTTTCTTTTTGTTCTTCCGTTCCGTCTGCGTTTTGCAGGTTATCTAGCTCTGACATCTTTAAAATGTTTTAAAATTTAGATTTTAAAGATAGTAACAAGTTGAAAAACTACAAACAAAATTATAAGCTATGCGCTATTTATTCCATATTTTCCAAGCTTTTTCTGCTTGAAATACCAACATATCGTAACCATTAATGATTTTTGCGCCTTTTAGTTTTCCGTTTTTTAGAAACGTAGTTTCCGAAGGATTATAAATTAAATCGAATAAAATATGTTTTTTAGAAATGAAATTATAAGGTATGTCAGGAGCGCTATCTATATTGGGATAAGTGCCTACAGGTGTACAATTAATGATTATTTTGTGGTCGTTTATGATGTCTTCTGTTAAATCTAAATACGTATAATCTGCTTTTGTTGAAGATGTTCTTGAAACAAATTTGTATTTAATCCCTAATTTTTTAAGAACAAATGCTATAGCTTTACTTGCGCCACCAGTACCTAAAATAAGTGCTTTTTTATGTCTTTTTTTAAGATGAGGTTTAAGTGATTTTTTAAAACCATAACAATCGGTATTATAACCCTTTGTTTTTCCTTTTTTTGAGATTTTTATAGTGTTTACAGCTCCAATTTTTTTTGCTTTTTTATCTAAGCTATCCAATTGAGGAATAATTTCTTCTTTATAAGGAATTGTAACGTTTAAACCTTTTATATCTTGATTTAATACCTCAGTTTTAAATTGATTTATGTTTTCTATATCAAAATTTTCGTAAGATGCATCTTTAATATCTTCATCTTTAAATTTTATTGAAAAATAATTTTGAGAAAATGAATAGGAGATATCTCTACCGATTAATCCAAATCTACGCATTGGCTTGCCTTGTTTTTTGTCCGTAAAACTCTAAAGCTAAAACTATAGCTATACCAATTATTGTAAAAGCAATAGCATAGTAGGTTTCTGGTGTTAGTTCTGGTAAATAACGTTTGTAATTTTCGATGATTTTTTCTCCTCTTGAGTCTAGTACAAAAGTATTATTATTGGTTTTATAAATGGTTTCTTTAAATGGCCAAACGACGCCTAAAGAGCCAACGATAAAGCCAATTATTGATGCGATAGTTACACTTTTATAATGTTTTAAAATATAATTTAATGCGTGAGAAAATGTGACTAATCCAACTACAGAACCAAGCGTAAAAACAGCTAAAACCTTAAGCATTCTTATGCGCTCTAAATTAGATGTAAAGCTAAAGTCTCCGGTTATAATTTCGGTTACAGTGTCATACAAAGCATTAACAGAGTCTACTAATAGTAACACGTAATTACCTAAAAGTATTAAAATAAAGGAACCTGAAAAACCAGGTAAAGTCATACCTGATACACTAATTATCCCGCAAAAAAACACAAATAATAAATTATCATTTTGTGTTGCAGGATCTAAAAAGCTAATACTTAAACCAATAGCAATACCAATAGTTAATGCTAAGTATGTTGTAGGTTTCCAATCTTTAAAATCTTTACTTATATAATAAATAGATCCAATAATCATCCCAAAAAACACACTCCATACATAAAGCTGATAGTGGGTTATTAGATAGTCTAATATTTTAGAAACACTAAAGTAACTAATTACCATCCCTAAAAATAAGAGACTTAAAAATCTACCATTTATATAATTATAAAATGATTTAAAACGACCATTAAATAGTAGTTTAAACGCTTTTATATTTACTTTTTGAAGAGAATAAATAAACTCTTCATAAAAGCCTGCAACAAAAGCAACCACACCACCAGAAACACCAGGCACTTTGTTTGCTGCGCCCATTCCTAAACCTTTAAGAACTAAAAAAATACGATCTTTTAATGTTCTGGTGCTTTGCATTATTCTGGTTTGTTTCCTACTTTTTCAAGTATAAAAATAGTTAAAAATCCTACAACCATTAAGCCAATTGCTAGCGGTAGTTGCGCATTGACTTGATTAATTTCGGCGTAATATGAAGGAGAAATACTCTGTTCTATTACCATTTTGTAACTGTCAAAATTCTGAATAGATTTTTGATAGATACCTAATGTTCCAAAATTTGATACCGTCTCAAAATCAATGATATTTCCTGTGGTATCTTCCATAACCTTTAAGGTTTTTTTGTAAGGCCAAACTTTGTTTAAAGAGCCTAAAATAAAACCAGTTAATAATGCCAATGTTAGATTATGAAAATTTTTAAATAGCCATTTAAGAACACGACTAAAAGATAAAAGACCAACTACTGCACCAGATGCAAAAAGGGCTATTTTTTTGATATCAAAATCATGAAATGCATCACTTAAAGTCTTGTAAGCACCTAGAATAACTAAAATAAAACTACCAGAAATCCCTGGTAAAATCATAGCACAAATAGCTATAGCACCAGCAATAAAAAGAAAATAAGAATTAGTATTACTAGCTAAGGACGGTAAACCTGTAATGTAAAAAGCTATTACAGCACCAGCAATAAGAGCAATAATAGTAGATGATGACCATTTTTTTATTTGTTTGCCAACAAAGTAAATGCTTGCAATAATTAATCCAAAAAAGAAAGACCAAATAAGTACAGGATGTTCTTCTAAAAGAAATTTAGCCAATCTCATAAAGGAAATAAAGCTGATTATAATGCCTGTTAAAAGCGCTAATAAAAAGTTACCGTTTAACTGTTTCCAGAAAGGAAGAATGCCCTCTTTTTTTAAGGTTTTAAATAAAGAAAAGTCTACATTACTTATAGTTGTTACTAGTTCTTCGTAAATACCAGAAATAAATGCTATAGTTCCTCCAGAAACACCAGGTACAGCATCTGCTGCGCCCATTGCAACACCTTTTAAGCTAATAAAAAGATAGTCTTTTAAACGTCTTTGCATCTTTTATGTTTTAAAGCTTCAAAGGTATATAAAATTAGAAACAAGATTACGTTATTGTACCTTTTTTAACGCCTTTTGAAAAGTAATAGAGTGATATACTTCAGGAAATAGCTCTTCTATAATAAACAAGAATTCTTTATTAAAAGTCATAGCGTTTTTAAGATGATAACTACCTTTTTCAGTTTCTAAAGCTTTATAGTATATACCGGTTAGTCTAAATTCTATTTCTGCATTTTCAGGATAAAATTCTGTTGCTTGTATTAAATTTAAACTAGCTGCATCTAATTCTCCTATTTGAATAAGTATATCTGTTCTAGACAACCAGGTGTTTAGTTCGTAATTACCTAATTCTATTGCTTTTTTATAACCTTTTTCTGCTTCTTCTAAAAAGTTAAGTCTTTGATTTATTTGGGCATAAAGTTTCCAATAGATTACATTTTCTGCATCAATATTTATTGCTTTATTGATGTAATATAATGCTTTTTGGTAATTATGTTGCTTTAAATAAAATTTAGTAATTGCAATCCAACCTTTGTCTAGTAATGGATCTTCTTTTACTGTTTTGTAATAGTATTGTTTTGCTAAATCTAATTTACCTAACTTTTCATAACAACAACCCATTCTTAATAAAGCAAAGCTAGTTGGATCATCAAGTTCTAGTGTAAGTAAATAGTTTTCTATCGCTTCTTTGTAGCGTTTTAATTTTTCTAAAACCTTACCTTTTTCTAAGTAAGCACCTATAAAGCGGTCATCAGAAATTATCGCAAAGTCAAATGCGCTAAGCGCCTTTTTATAATCTTTAATAGAGAAGTATTGTTTACCTAATTGGTGCCATGCAACTTCACAATAAGGATTAGAATCTAAGTATTTATTTAAAAATGTAATTGCTTCTTCATTTTCATTTAAAAAATCAAAGCAGTATATAATATTATATAATGAAGAATAGTCTTCTGGTTGCTCTTCTAAACAACTCATAAAGCTTTGCTTGGCTTTTTCAAAGTCGTCTAAAAGCAAGTATTCCATGCCTATTAAAGCATGTATTTCTGAAACTTCTTCAGAAAAGTTTAATGCTATTTTTAATACTTTGATTGCGTCTTCATGTTTGTCTTCTTTAGAAAGAATATTAGCTTTTTGGATGTACACTTCTTCATTAGATGGCTCTAAAACATAAAGTGCATCTAGTAGTTGATTAGCCTCTTTTAATTTGTTTTCAAAAACATATACTTCAACTTTAAATAATTTTAAATTAGTTGAAGATGGATGTTGTTCTAATCCTAATTTTATTGCTTTTTTTGCAAGAGCAACTTTACCTTGATTTAGGTAATGATGTATAATGTTTTCAAATTCTTCTGAGTCAAAAAACAATACATTATTTGTTTTTAGCATTGACTCAAATTTATTTAGAGAAACATTATTGTTAGGGCTATCTTGACTGAATTCCATAGGCGTTTTTAATTTCCTCGTAATAAATGTAATGTTCTATTGTACTTTTTTTAAACTTTTAGATGATTTGTTTTTAACAAAGTAATGAACAATTACTATTTTAATTGTTTTTTAGTTGAGCTTTAGTCGGTTAGAAGATAACTTTATTACAGTAATTTATTAAGTATGTCAATAATAATGCCACAGCCTTTTTTAAGCTCTTCTTTACTGACTGTTAGTGGCGGTGTTATGCGTATGGCTTTTGGTTCAAATAGTAACCAAAATAGAATCAGACCTTGTTTTTGAGCTTCTAAAACTACATGGTTAGTAGCTTCTGCAGACTTTGTAATTGCAGCTAACATTAAACCACGACCACGCACTTCTTTAATTAAAGGATGTTGTAAAAGAAGGTCTTTTATCAATTTTTCTTTTTCTAAAGTTTCTTGCATTAAATTGCTGTTAATTACTTCTTTTAATGTTGCTAAAGCAGAAGCTGCAATTAAAGGATTACCACCAAAAGTAGTGATGTGTCCCATTTTTGGGTTGTCTTGTAATAGTGACATATGCTTTTTTGAAGCTGTAAAAGCACCAATGGGTAATCCGCCACCAAGACCTTTACCGGTAACGACAATATCTGGGATAACATTATAGTTTTCGAAACCAAAAAGTTTACCTGTTCTACCAATACCTGGTTGGATTTCGTCTAAAATTAATAAAGCGCCAACGCTTTGGCATTTTGCTTTTAATTTAGCTAAGTAATTATTAGTTGGCTCTATAAAACCTGCACCACCTTGAATAGTTTCTGCTATAACAGCAGCAGTTTTTTTAGTAATAAAATCTAAGTCCGTTTCACTATTAAAGTTAATATGATGCACATCAGGTATTAATGGTCTAAAAGGTGCTTTTCTTTCTTCATAATTCATTAAACTTAAAGAACCCATTGTATTACCATGATATGCATTTTTCATAGCAATAATTTGACTTCTTCCAGTAACGCGACGTGCTAGTTTTAGTGCACCTTCAATAGCTTCTGTACCAGAATTTACTAAATAAGTTTGTTCTAACGGATCAGGTAAATGGTCTGCTATAAATTGACATAAATCTACTGCAGGACCTTGAGCATACTCGCCATAAACCATGACATGTAAATATTGATCTGCTTGCTGTTTTATTGCTTCTATAACCTTTGGGTGACAATGCCCTAAAGTACATGCAGATACACCAGCAACAAAGTCTAGATGTGCATTGTTGTTGGTATCATATATATAACTTCCTTTGGCATAAGAAACTTCCATACCTAAAGGAAATGGCGACGTTTGCGCTTGATATTTAAAGAATAAATCTTTCAATAGTTTAATCCTTTTTTAAATCAGGTATTTTATTTAGTTTTTTGCCAGTTTTTTCTTTTGAAGTGTTCTTTTTGTTTAAAAACTTATTAGGTACGTTTCTTGACGCTTTTGGTTTTTCGTCTTTTTTAATCAAGTTTTTATCTTCGGCTTCTTGATCTGCTTTTTTTACACGACCAATTAAATCGTCGTTAAAAAATTCTTCTTCGTCATTGTATGGCTCTAAACCTTTTATTATTGGTAGGTTTAAAGTAGGATCATCTACAAAAAGGTCTTCTACAGATGCAGGTCGCTCGTCTTCACGCCAATCAAATCCTCTTAACTTTCTTGCGTTTGCAGGAAAATCTTCTTCGGTGTAAAGTTTTCCGTCAAATTGACGAAGTTTTCTTAGTTCTGTCAATTCTTTATTCTCAAAATACATTTCAATATCTGCAGATTTTGACTTTTCAATACCAATTAATTCGCCATTTTCATTTCTACTATAATTGATAGATTCAGCATTTTTAAGAATATCAACTTGCTTCAGATTATTTTCATCATCAAAAAGACCAATTAATCGCTTTCCAGAAATTTGGTTGTAACCATCGTCACTTAATGTGTCTTTACTGATAACAAATGCATTATAAAATACAATTAAAGAGTCTAGTTTTTCGGTTTTTGGGTTGGATTTAAGATGAATAGTATCTCCAGTCATTTGGTTTTTTACATTCCAAAGAATAGGCTTTCTTGCTGCTGAAAACGCATCGCCTTTATTCATTCTTGCTAAATTGATTAGCTGTGTTAATCCTGTTTTTTGATCTACGTGTACCGAATCTGCTTTACCGCTAATATCTGATTTGTAAATCTTGGCATTATAATAAGCTCTGGTAATACGGTGTTCTGGTTTACCAGTTACCATCAACGTATCTGCATGCATAAATATGCTATCCTTTTCTTGAAGTGTAATGGCTAATGCGCGCTTTGTAATAAAAACAGAGTCTTTTGCACGGTAGACTTCGGCATAGTGACCTTTAACAATACTATTGTTTAATGTATCTGTGACTTTAATATTGTTTGTTGCAGAAGCGAAGTTTTTATTACGGTCAAAATACATGCTATCGCCTTCAAAAACACGGTTGTCATAATCTATTCTTGATTTCTTTACAAAGTAACCAGTGTCAGATTCGGTGTCGTAAAAACCGCGTTCGCAATAAATTTTACTTGCAGCATCTTCAATAGTTGATGGTCCGTACATATATGCATGACCTGTATCTGTATAGTAATCTAAAATTTTTGTTTTTAAAGTATATTCTGGATTAACAAGCTTAACGCTATCTTGAAATCTATACTTTTTTCTTGGCATAAAATAACGTCCAATTTTACTGGTAATAGTTCCAGAAGAATCTCTTACAACTTTACCGCCTGTTTTATAATAAGCTTCTTGTTTAGCACGGTTAAAGTATAAAGTGTCTGTAGTTAGAATAGATTGTGGTTCGGTTAAAATAACATCTCCAGAAGCAAATGCTAATTGGGTTTTTCCTGAATATTCTGCGTATTTTGAATTCAGGTTTATGGTGTCGCCTTGAACCATTTTTACATTTCCGTAGGCTTCAACAAAATCTTCTTTTCCGTAAAAAATGGCTTTGTCACAATACATGTCTATACCATCATGAAAAATATGAATTTGTTGTGCATCATTTCTGGTTAATATTTGTGCACCAGGAAATTTTTCTTCGTCTTTTTCTCCAAAACCAGCGTATTTAATCTCGATAGTTTTGCGTTGTGCAGATGCAAAATAAGATATAAAAACTATTAGAAAGAGTAGGAGATATTTTGTTTTTATTGACTTCAATTTTAATGTGTTTGATGCAAAAATAACGATTTAACTTACTTAGTATTATCTATTAGTATTTATTTAAGACTGAAAAACCTGCTAATTAAATTGTTAGCAGGTTTTTAAATCTTTTTTAAAAGAAATTTTTATCTAAAAATAGTTTGTTTTCTATCTGGTCCAACAGAAACTATTGTGATAGGAATTTCTAATTCTTTTTCTAAAAATGCAATGTATTCATTTAGTTCTTTAGGTAATGTAGAGGCTTCAGACATCTCAGTTAAATCTTCTGCCCAACCTTTAAACTCTGTGTAAACTGGTTCTACATTTTCAGGTTCAATATTGTATGGTAAATGCTTAATCTCTTCACCTTTATACTTATATGCTGTAGCTACTTTTAAAGTTTTAAAACCAGATAAAACATCTGCTTTCATCATCATTAATTGTGTAACGCCATTAACTTGACAAGCGTATTTTAATGCTACTAGGTCTAACCAACCACAACGTCTTGGTCTACCTGTTGTTGCTCCAAACTCATGTCCAACGCGAGCCATAGTTGCTCCATCTTCGTCAAATAATTCTGTTGGGAAAGGTCCAGAACCAACACGTGTTGTGTAAGCTTTAAATATACCAAACACTTCTTTTATTTTGTTTGGTGCTACACCTAATCCAGTACAAGCACCTGCAGCAGTGGTATTACTTGAGGTTACAAATGGATATGTTCCAAAATCGATATCTAATAATGATCCTTGAGCACCTTCTGCTAAAATACTTTTCCCAGATTTTTGAGCTTGAAAAACGTACTCTTCAGAATCTATAAATGTTAAGCTTTTTAAAACGTTTACAGCTTCAAAAAACTCGTTTTCTAATTCTTTTAAATCGTATTCTATTTTAGCGTCATAAAAATCTATCATAGATTCGTGCTTGTCTGCTAAGCTACGGTATTTTTCTTGCCAATTATCTAATTCTAAATCTCCTACACGTAAACCATTACGACCTGTTTTATCCATGTAAGTTGGTCCAATTCCTTTTAAAGTAGAACCTATTTTTGCTTTTCCTTTAGAGGCTTCACTAGCGGCATCTAGTAAGCGATGCGTAGGTAAAATGATGTGCGCTTTACGCGAAATTAATAATGACTTTTTATAATCTACGTCTTGCTCTGCTAACTTGTCCAATTCCTTTTTAAAAATAACAGGATCTATTACAACACCGTTACCAACTAAGTTAGTAGCGTTTTCATGAAAAATACCTGAAGGGATTGTGTGTAATACGTGCTTTTTACCATTAAATACTAATGTGTGACCAGCGTTTGGTCCTCCTTGAAAACGCGCAATAATATTATATTTAGAGGTTAAAACGTCAACAATTTTTCCTTTGCCTTCGTCGCCCCATTGTAAACCAAGTAGTAAATCTACTGCCATTATATTTAGTTGTTTTGTGATTTTTTTCGGTTACCGTAAAAGTATAAAGAGTGTTTATTAATTTCTATATCAAACACTTCTTCTATGGTTTTTTTGATTGCTTGAATGCGTGGATCGCAAAATTCTATAACTTCTCCTGTGTCTTGTAAAATAACGTGGTCGTGTTGTTTATCAAAATATGATTTTTCGTAGTGTGCTTGATTTTTTCCAAACTGATGTTTTCTAACCAAACCACAATCTAACAAAAGATCTATAGTGTTGTAAAGTGTTGCACGACTAACACGATATTTTTTGTTCTTCATATTTAGATATAAAGATTCGATATCAAAATGCTCATTACTAGAATATATTTCTTGAAGTATAGCATAACGTTCTGGTGTTTTACGGTGTCCTTTTTCTTCTAAAAAAGCTGTAAACACATTTTTAACGATTTCTTGATTTTTTATGTCCGTATTTGCACTCATAATTATCCGACAAATTTACATTTTTTTTT
The DNA here is from genome assembly GCF_000422365.1 of Mesoflavibacter zeaxanthinifaciens DSM 18436. Classification (GTDB taxonomy): domain Bacteria; phylum Bacteroidota; class Bacteroidia; order Flavobacteriales; family Flavobacteriaceae; genus Mesoflavibacter; species Mesoflavibacter zeaxanthinifaciens. The sequence goes on along the minus strand of NZ_AULQ01000007.1, from coordinate 175,042 downwards.
GTGGTTAAATGCTATTTTTTGTTGGATTAAAAGATGTGTTATTAATAGTTATTAACAACTTGAAGATTAAATTCTTGATACCTTATCTATACCGTTAATTTTTTTTAGGTTTTCCATTAACTTTTTTAGTAGTGTATTGTTACGAACCACTACATTTATTTTTCCTGAAAACACGCCATCATCACTACTAAAGTTAATGCTTTTCATATTAACGTGCATGTTTGATGAAATGACTTTAGTAATCTCGTTAACTAATCCTAAATTATCGATTCCTGAAAGCTTTATTTGAGCTGCAAATTCGCGTTGAGAAGAGTCTATCCACTTGGCTTGCATAATTCTATACGCATAATTAGCCTGAAGACTAACAGCGTTAGGACATGATTTTTTGTGTACTTTAATACCATCGTTTATGGTTACAAAACCAAAAACAGGATCGCCAGGAATAGGATTGCAGCAGTTTGCAAATTTGTAATCAAGTTTTTCTTCTTCTTTACCAAAGACTAATAAATCATATTTGTGTGTGATTTCGTCTTTATTAATGTCTTCTTGATTAACGGTTTGTTTTCTGTTAATTTTATTTTTTATAAAACTAACTAAAGCATTACTACGTGATGCAGCATATTCTTTTAATGCTTTACTATCTATGTTTCCTGTACCAACGCGATAAAAAAGGTCTAAACTTGTTTTTAGTTTAAAATGATTAACCATTTCGTTAACCGATTTTTCGTTTAGCTCAATTTTAAGTTGTTTTAATTTTCTTCTTAAAATTTCTTTACCTTCTTCACCAATTATCTTAGTGTCTTCTTTTAGAAGTGATTTAATTTTACTTCTTGCTTTACCTGTAGTAGCGTAATCTAGCCAGTTTGGATTTGGTTTAGCATTTTCTGAAGTGATAATTTCTACACGATCACCACTGTTTAAAACGTGGCTTAGTGGGACTAATTTTCCGTTAACTTTTGCGCCTCTTGTTTTGCTGCCTACTTCGGTGTGAATGCTAAAAGCAAAGTCTAAAGGTGTTGCGCCTTTTGGAAGTGATTTTAATTCGCCTTTAGGTGTAAAAACAAATATTTCTTTAGAGTATAAGTTTAGTTTGAATTGTTCTACAAAGTCTACTGCATTTGTAGACGCGTTTTCTAAAGCATCTTGTAGACGGTTAATCCACATATCAAGATTATCGTCGTTATCATCTACGTTTTTGTATTTGTAATGAGCGGCGTAACCTTTTTCGGCTATTTCGTTCATACGTTCACTACGAATTTGTACTTCTACCCATCTGCTTTTTGGTCCAACAACGGTTATGTGTAAGGCTTCGTATCCTGTAGATTTTGGTGAAGATATCCAATCGCGTAAGCGTGTTGGGTTTGGTCTAAAGTGATCTGTTACAATCGAATATATTTTCCAAGCTAAGAATTTTTCGTTATCACGGTCTGATTTATAGATTATTCTTATGGCAAATTTGTCATAAACCTCGTCAAAAGAAACACCTTGTTTATCCATTTTTTTCTTTATTGAAAAAATAGATTTAGGTCGACCTTTTATAATATAGTTTAAACCTTCTTTATCTAAAGATTTTTTTAATAGATCACTAAATTCGTTTATGTATGCATCTTGCTCTTCTTTGCTTTCTTTCATCTTTAATAAGATGCTGTTGTATACTTCTGGTTCTGTATACTTTAAGCCAAGGTCTTCAAGTTCTGTTTTGATGTTATAAAGTCCAATTCTATGCGCTAGAGGTGCATAAATGTAAAGTGTTTCGCTAGCAATTTTTTCTTGCTTGTCTGGACGCATAGAGTCCATAGTTTGCATATTATGCAAACGGTCTGCAATTTTTATGATAATTACCCTAACATCATCATTAAGAGTAAGTAACATTTTTCTGAAGTTTTCTGCTTGCAGAGAAACATTCATGTCTTTTTTTAAAGACGAAATTTTGGTTAATCCATCAACAATTCTAGCAACTGTTTCTCCAAACAGATTTTCTATATCTTTTATGCTATAGTTTTCGTTATCTTCTACGACATCATGAAGTAAAGCTGCAGCGATAGAAGTAGCGTCAAGACCAATTTCTTGCGCTACAATTTTTGCAACAGCAATAGGATGAAAGATGTAAGCTTCTCCACTTTTACGGCGTTGATCGCTATGTGCTTCTACAGCAACATTAAAAGCTTTTCTAATTAGTTGTTTGTCTTCTTTAGAAAGTGTGCGGTAGCTAACTTTTAAAAGCTCTTTGTAGGCTTTGGCAATTGCTGCATTTTCTTTTTCAATATCAACCTCTGTCATATAACTATAGCCTTATATTATTATAATGAATGAATATTAAAAATACTACAAAATTGTTAATGTACAAGCTGTAATCGTGTAATTTTAATTGAAACTAAATAGCTTTATCCAAGTTAAAAAATTGAAGTTTTATTTTTCTTTATAAACTTCTACTTCTAATCCCATTCCGTAGTTGTTTAAACCAGCTTTTAAAAGGTTAGAATTATTAATGTTTTTTAAGTCGAATAACACCCATTTTCCGTTATTATGAAAGATTCGTTTTACAAAGGTTTGTTTGCTAGCAATCTTGTCTGTAAATGGTAATAAAGGTCTAAATGTTGTAGAAACTCTAACAATACCTCGTTTTGTTTCGACTTCTTTATATTTTTTGTTGGGTAATAATTTTCCGTCTTTATCGGTATATCCTAATACTTGGATAGATACGAAAATACCATTTTTGGGAATTATTATGTTGCTTCCGGTAACGTCTAATTCAAAAATAGGATTTGTATCTTGATTGGCTATGAATAAAATCTTTTCATAAGTTAAAACATCGCCTGGCAAACCTTCATTATTTTCATAAAAATGAACTCTAAAAAGGGTTGAAAATGGTCTTTTTTCGTGTTTGTCTTTATGGCGTTTGTCCCAATTTTTTGCTTCAGTTTTTATAGGAAGTAAAAGTTTTGAAATTCGTTTTGTGTTTGGCGAATTATTTGGGAAATATACAGCAATTTCACTTTCTATTGTTGGTAACCAGCATTTAAAATAATCTTCGTGACCATTAGGTTTTATAGTTATTATTTTAAATTTTCCTTTGGGTTTCGCTGTAACTATAACTTCTTCTAACATTGACGCCTCGTGAGGCAATTTAATGGTATCTGTTAGTTTGTTAGTAGCAATTTTTTTCTTCTTATATCCTAAAGCCGAAATTATTAAAGTGTCAATACCTTTATAAAGTTTTTCGCTGTAATAAAATTTGCCTTCTTCGTCTGCAAATGTTCCGTAACCATTACCAAAATCTATGGTTGCAAAAGATACAGGTTGATTGTTTAAACTGTCTTTTACAAAGGTTTGGCTAAAGCCTAATTGTATTGAAATTATGCCAATTAAAAATGATAAGTATTTCATCTAAAAAGAATTCTATTTTAATACCAGCGTTTTTTCTTTTGTTTACTACCTTTTCCTTTTCGTCCTTTTTTGTGCTTACTTTTTTTATTAGACGTATGCACTATAGGTTTTGCTTTTGGGTCTAAAGGATATGGATGATCATCTATAACGTCAAGTTGTAAACTAATTAATTGTTGGATGGTTTTAATATAAGATTTTTCGTCTGCACTACAAAATGAATAAGCTACACCAGTTTGTCCAGCACGTGCTGTACGACCAATTCTATGTACATATGTTTCTGGTATATTTGGTAAATCAAAATTGATTACTGCATCCAAACTGTCTATATCTATACCACGTGCAGCAACATCTGTAGCTATTAAAATGTTAACTTCTTTTTTAGTGAATTTATTTAGCGCTTCCTGTCTTGCACTTTGACTTTTGTCACCATGTATACTATCTACTTTATAACCGTTTTTTAGTAGCGTTTGTTCTAATTTACTAACACCAAATTTGGTACGTCTAAATATGATAATGTGTCCTTTTATAGTGTTACGCAGTAAGTGTAAACACAGTTCTATTTTGTTGCGTTTTGGTACGTAGTATAATAATTGTTCTAACTTTTTTGAAGTTGAAGCGTTAGGTGCAACAAGTATACGTTCTGGATTATTTAAAATGGTTTTTGCTAAATCTTCAACTTTATGAGGTATTGTTGCTGAAAATAAAAGTGTTTGTTTTTCGGTAGGACATAGGCGTTCAATTTTTCTTACATCATCAATAAATCCCATGTCTAGCATTAAATCGGCTTCATCTAAAACCAATACTTCAACTTGATCTAAATGTAAAGCTGTTTGCTTATGTAAATCTAACAATCTACCTGGTGTAGCAATTAAAATATCTACGCCTTTTTTTAGTATATCTTTTTGAGGCTCTACCGATGTGCCACCAAAAACCACAGTTGTTCTTAGGTTGGTATAAGTAGAGTAGGTTTCGAAGTTTTTTGCGATTTGTACAGCTAATTCGCGTGTAGGACTTACAATAAGCGCTTTAATTTTTTTACCGCGTTTTGGTGCGTCTTGTTGATCAAAAAGTAATTGTAAAATTGGTAATGCAAATGCAGCTGTTTTACCAGTACCTGTTTGCGCAGAAACAACAACGTCTTTTTTATCTAAAATAGCAGGTATTGCTTTTTCTTGCACCAAAGTTGGGTTGTCGTAACCAGCTTCTGCAACAGCACGACGTAAAGGTTTGTTTAATTGTAAGTCTTTAAATGACATTTAGCTAATTTATTTGTACAAAGGTAGCTAAATTATTTACGATTATTTAGTGACCTTTACAGTATAGGTTGCAACAACATCATCACCAATAGCTAAATGTACATCGTAAAACCCTTTGTGCTTAAATGTGGTTGAAAATGAAACCATTCCGTTGTCTTCTTTTAGGTTGTTTATTTCAAAGTCTACAGGATTAATTCCAACAAACTGCACTAACGAAACTTTAACAATATCAATAGATTCTAAAGTTTTAAAACTGAAATTTAGATGCTCTCCTTTTTTTAATTCTACATGCATGTTTTGAGGACTAATAGGAAGTGTTTTGTGTTTAAAAGTTTCACTATAAACTAGCGGAGAAGCTGAGTATTCACTATCAATTAAAGTGTTGTTAAGGAGCCATTTTTTATCTTTTGGAATGTGGTTTTTTGCAAATAATGTAGGCTCGGTTAAAAAATATCCATCATTATAGTCTTCAATAAAAATATTACCTAAAAAATAACCGCTAGACCAAGTGGCATCACACAAATACCATTTGTTGTCTAGTTTTACTGCATTCCAAGAATGGTTTACAAGCTCTAAACTTTCAACATTTGTATCAAAACTTCTACCGTAGCCATTAATAATTTCGCAATCAATATTTACAAAAAAACAAAGTTGCTTTATTAAATAAGCGTAACCTGTGCACATTGTTTTTTTGTGTTTAAATAGTTTTTTAAACGCTTTTTTTAAGTAATCGTTATTCCATTGTGTGAAGCTTAAACTATCATTTTTATATTTTTTTCTTTTGTGTAACACTTTATCGCTAACAGTTAAATCGCCTTTAATATTGGTGCAAACCCATGTGTAGATGGCTCTAAATTTTTCTACATCTGTATCTAATTTATAAGTTAGCTTATGCGCAAGTAGTGGTAAATTATCTAAGTTTTTATCATTGTTGAGTTTTGCAACATTATCTGCAACAGTAAAATCTATAGATTTAAAATCTGAAACTTGCGCAAAAGCTAAATTTAAGATTAAAACAGAAATGATAGTAAGTACATTTCGCATAGCTATTAATCCTTTTTAGATTTGTATAATTTTTTAGAAGATACTTTTCCCATCATTATTACAGAACCAACATCCATATTGATATTTAATTGAATAATTTGGGCTTTGGGTTTTCCGTCTATTACCACTTTTTTAGGCTCGTACCCAACGTAGCTTATTTGTAAAATATCACCTTTTTTTAATGGTTGAGGAAACTCAAAATTACCATCAAAGTCTGTTGTTGTCCCAATAGAAGTACCTTCAAGTAAAATAGTTGCAGACGGAAGTGGTAAACCATCTTGGTCTGAAATTGTACCTTTTATGGTTAAGTTGTCTTTTGCAGAAGTGCTTTCAATCGTTTTGTTTTCAGTAGTTTTTACTTGAGCGTTAGCTGTTCCAAATGTGAAAAAAGATAAACACGCTAATCCAATACCAGTTAACCAGCTTAATTTACTTCGTCTTACAGGAATTTGATATGTGGTTAATTGTTCGCTTTTAAATCTTCCGCAAGTATTTGCTGTGTTTTTAGTGTTAAAATAGTTAATAATTTCTTGAGAATTCATTTTAGAAAAATCAATAACTTCTTTGGTGCACGTAGCGCAAAATCCGCCTTTTGCAGTTGGTTTAAATTGGTTGAAATTTTCATTACAAGGAGATTTGATGTTTAGTTTAATGGCATTGTTCATAATAATAAGTTTTAATGTTATACATCAAACTTACTTTTATAACACGCTTTTTAAAATGAATATTGAGTAAACCGTACGTTTTGTTTAGTAAACAAGAGTTTTTGTTTAGCGGTTTATTTTTCTACGTTAGGAAGTAAGTAACTTCTGTAAGCACCAATTAACCCAAAAATAGATAGAATTAGAATCACAATTTCTATAGAAAGTAAAGACACAAGTGCACTTAATCCGCCAGTTACCAATAAAATTAAGCCAATTATTGTATTACTAACCGAAACATAATCTGTTCTTTGGTTGCCTTTAGCCATATCTACAATATATGTTTTTCTGCCTAATCTAACGCCGCCATGTGCAATACCTAAAATAAAAAAGGATAGAGGATAAATCCAGTTTATTGTTCTAATCGTTTCAAAATAACTAATAATTATAAATATCATTATTCCTAAAACTGAAGCAATTAAAACAGCAATAGCCATTACATTTTTACTTGATTTATCGGCTAATTTTCCCCAAAAAGGCGAGCTGATTATTGATGCAACACCTTTTGCGATAATAAATAAGCCTAATAAATAACTTTCTTTACCAATGTACTTTTGTGCTAAAATTACGTAATACGGAGCAGTTAAAGCAGAGCAGAGAAGTAGTGATCTAGCAATCACAAAATTTCTAAAATTAGTGTCTGTTTTTAAAAGTTTTAGTTTTGATATAAAATTAGAGTTGTCTTTAGAATCTTCGTCTACATCATTAGGAAATTCTTTAATTCTAGAATAAATAATAGCAGAAATTAACCAAGTTAGAGACGCAAAAAAGATTAAATAACTGTAAAAATCTATGGTTGCATTGCTTTTGGATTTGTACATAATAAGCAAACCAGCAGCTAGAACTAAAACGCCGGAAACAGAAACAGTGTAACCTTTTAGTCGTCCTCTTCGTGTTTTGGGTATGGTTTTTCCAACAATATCTTTAGAAGTTAAAGAGCTTAAACTTCTAGCCAAACTAAAAATAATTACTGCAAGTATAATTAAATATCCAGCAGTTTCATTTTTAAAATTTAATACGATAATTCCAATAGAAGCAATTGCTAAAAACTGGATTAATGCACCAATAACCCAAAACCATTTTCTTGTAGAATGTTTGTTAATATAAGAAGCAATAAATATTTGCGGTACCATAGATCCAGATTCTCTAATAGGTACAATTAGGCTTATTAAAAAAACAGGAGCGTTAACATAACTCATTAACCAAGTAAGTACAGTTTTAGGATTACTAAGTGTATCACCAAGCTTGGTAAATACATTACTTAGTAAAATAATGAAGTAATTTTTTGGGACGTGTTTGCAAGCGTCCTCAGTAATATCTTTACAGGTTCGTTTTTCTTTTTCGTTATTTAAAAACTTGTAGAGTTTTTCTAACATGAAATAGGTTGGTTTGTCCTCTAAATTACATTATTTTAAATGATATTATGTTAGAAATTTCCTAAATGAAAAAGCCACTTGTTTTAAAGTGGCTTTTATTTTAATTGCTTTTATATAATCTATAAAAAAGTGTTGGTAAGAACATAAAGTTGAAAAGGACAAATCCAACTACGGTAATGATACCAGCAAAAGGCCAATGCATACTTTTAAACATAAGTCCTGTACTTAAAATAAACAAGGCGATAAAGCCTAAAACATAAACTGATTTTTTCATTTTTTGATTGATTTATAATTAATATTAAGATTGATATTTTAAAATAGTGTCTTTATATTTTGTGTAGAAAAATAAAGGTAATGTGATGAAAATTAGAACAGCAAAGCCCGATACCATAATGATGCCCGCAAACGGAAAATGCATAATTTTGAAAATACTTCCTACCGAAATTAAAACCGCTGTAATAAACCCAATGATAAACAAAAACTTAGTTCGGTTTTTAGCCGATTTAAAATATAATTGTGCATTGGTTTCTTTTTGTAATTGATTGATATTTAGATAACCACCAAATTGATTAATTGCATTTTGATAGGCAATATCAAAGTTGGTTTCTTCTGTATTTTCAATATACGTACAGATATGGTCTAAAATATCTTCTTTAAGTGTTTGGTTTTTTAATCCATACAACTGTAAATTTTTATCTATATAGTTAATTTGTTGTTCTGTAAGTATCATTTTAATGTTGGTTTAGGATTAAAAATTAATGATAATGTGTTTATAAAATCATTGATTTGATTGGTTTGCTCGGCAATAACTTGTTTACCGCTATTAGTTACCGAATAATATTTTCTTACACGTTTGCCAATAAATACCTTTTCTGTAGTTAGTACATCATCCTTTTCTAATTTGTGTAAAATAGGATATAATGCGCCTTCAGAAATATCTATTTTTCCCTTGGTAATGTCTTTTACCTTTTGTGTAATCTCGTAACCGTACATTTTATCGCTTTGGCTTAAAAGCTTTAAAATGATAGGTTTAAGTGTTCCTTTTGTGAGTTCTTTGCTATACATGTTGCTAATATACATATTTTTTAAATACATTTTAATAAAATGTATTTATTTTTTAAAAATAAAAAAACCACTTCAATTAAGAAGTGGTTTAAAATCTTCTGAAAAAGCAGAAATAATTATTTTATCATATCGTAGCTACGTTTTATAAAGTCGCTAAGTTCTTTTCCTTTTAATAGTCCTTGCGATAAACGTGCTAAATCTAAACTTTGATTTATTAAGCGTTCTTTATCCTCTTTTGTTTCGGTATTTAAAATATCGCTAATTAAATTGTGATTAGTGTTTACAATTAAATTATACATTTCTGGCATATTGCCCATACCAAACATACCGCCACCACCAGTTTGTTGCATCTCTTTCATACGACGCATAAATTCTGGTTGAGTGATCATAAATGGTGTTGCGTTGCTATCCATAGCTTCTAATTGCACCATAAATTTTTCTGAAGGAATCACTTCTTTCAACAACTCGTCCAACTGTTTTTGTTGGTCTTCGTCTAATTTAGAAATTGTGTTTTCTTCTTTCTGAATTAACTTATCAATATGATCTGCATCTACACGAGCAAATGAGATATTTTCTTTAGAACCTTCTAATTTTTGCATTAAATGCGAAACAATAGGACTGTCTAATAATAAGACTTCGTAACCTTTGTCCTTAGCAGCTTCAATGTAACTGTGTTGCTCATCTTGATTACTTGCGTAAAGGATAATTAACTTATCGTCTTTATCGGTTTGTTTTGCTTTTATTGCATTGTAAAGCTCGTCGTAAGTGTAGTATTTACCGTCTACAGTTGGGTATAAGGCAAAAGCTTCTGCTTTTTCGAAGAATTTTTCTTCAGACAGCATTCCGTATTCAATAACAATTTTAATGTCATTCCATTTTGCTTCAAAATCTTCACGGTTACTATTAAATAACGACTTTAATTTATCGGCAACTTTACGTGTAATGTAAGAGCTAATTTTTTTAACTGCGCCATCTGCTTGTAAGTAAGAACGAGACACGTTTAAAGGAATGTCTGGACTATCTATAACACCACGTAGCATGGTTAAAAATTCTGGTACAATACCTTCTACATTATCTGTTACAAATACTTGATTTTGATATAGTTGAATTTTATCCTTTTGTATTTGCATATCGTTAGATAACTTAGGGAAATATAAGATTCCTGTTAAGTTAAATGGATAATCTACATTAAGATGAATGTTGAAAAGAGGCTCTTCAAACTGCATTGGATACAACTCTCGATAGAAGTTTTTATAGTCGTCTTCTTCTAACTCGGTTGGTTGTTTGGTCCAAGCAGGATTTGGGTTGTTTATAATGTTATCTACTTCTTTTGTAGGAGCAGGATCGTCTTCTTTAGCGTCTTCAGGTTTTGGTAAAGTTTCAGTTTTAGTACCAAATTTAATTGGTATTGGCATAAACTTGTTATACTTCACTAAAAGCTCTCTAATTTTACTGTCTTCTAAAAATTCTTCTTCACCTTCAGAAATATGAAGAATAATCTCTGTACCTCTTTCAGTTTTATCGGCTTCTTCTAAAGTGAATTCTGGACTACCATCGCAAATCCAATGTGCAGCAGGCTCGTCTTTAAAAGATTTTGTGATAATTTCAACTTTATCTGCCACCATAAAAGCAGAGTAAAAACCTAGTCCGAAGTGACCAATAATTCCGCTATCCTTAGCGCTGTCTTTGTATTTGTCTAAAAACTCTTCAGCACCAGAAAAAGCAACTTGGTTAATGTATTTTTCTACCTCTTGGGCAGTCATACCTAAACCTTGATCAATGATGTGTAATTTTTTTCCTTCTTTATCAATTTTTACTTCGATAATAGGATTACCATATTCGGTTTTAGCTTCACCAATGCTTGTTAAATGTTTTAATTTTAACGTAGCATCTGTTGCGTTACTAATAAGCTCACGTAAAAAGATTTCGTGATCGCTGTACAAGAATTTTTTAATTAAAGGGAAAATGTTTTCTACCGAAACGTTAATATTTCCTTTTGCCATAATATTTTGTTTTATGTTTAGTTTCCGCGAAAGCGAAAAAATATTATTAATTATACGTGTTGCATTAGACAACAAAAATGCCAATTAAGGTTGTGTGACAATATGACATAAAAAAACCGTTTAATTTAATTAAACGGTTTTTTGTAATGATGTTGTAATGTTATTTTTTGTTTTTTACATGTTTTTCTAACCATTGGTCTTGTTCCCAAAGCATGTGCATAATAGATTCTTTAGCTCTATAACCATGACTTTCTTTAGGTAACATTACTAATCTTACAGGCGCGCCTAATCCTTTTAAGGCATTAAAGTAACGTTCGCTTTGTAAAGGATAGGTACCAGAATTATTATCTGCAACACCATGAATTAGTAATAATGGTGTTTTCATTTTATCGGCATTCATAAAAGGAGACATTGTGTTGTATATTTCTGGCGCTTCCCAATAGCTACGCTCTTCACTTTGAAAACCAAAAGGCGTTAATGTTCTGTTATAAGCACCACTTCTTGCAATTCCTGCAGCAAAAAGGTTAGAATGAGATAGTAAATTTGCTGTCATAAATGCACCATAACTATGTCCGCCAACAGCAACTTTGTTAGGGTCTATATAACCAAGATTATCTACAGCATCTATTGCAGCTTTTGCGTTAGCTACAAGTTGTGTTATAAATGTGTCGTTTGGTTCTTTGTTGCCTTCTCCAACAATTGGGAAAGCAGCATCGTCTAATACAACATAACCTTTAGTAACCCAATAAATAGGTGATCCCCAATATGGGTAAACAAACTCGTTAGGATTTGCTGTACTTTGGGATGCACTTGCTTTATCTTTATACTCTCTTGGATAAGCCCATAAAATCATTGGGTATTTTTCTCCTTCTTTGTAATCTAATGGCAGGTATAATGTACCTTCTAAATCTAAGCCATCATTACGCTTATAATTAATAACGCGCTTATCTACGCTTTCTAAACTTTTAAAAGGATTATCAAAATCTGTAATTGCTGTAAGTTTATTCTTTTTAATATTTCTAATGTAATAATTAGGGTAATCTGTTTTAGATTCTATACGAACAAGGATGTCTCCTTTTTTCATATCAATTGCAAAGTTTAAACTTTCTAGTTTATCTGTGTATTTAGATTTATATAAGCGTTTTGTTTTACCAGTCTTAATATTGTACTCGTCTATAAAAGGAAATTGTCCTTCTTTAGAATAACCATCGCCCATTAGATAAAGATTGTCTCCGTTAATGGTTAATGTGTAGCTACCATATTTGTTTTTTGAAGACACAAAATCTCCTGGATCACTGTATACATCTTGATAATTTCTATCAGAAATTATTTTAGCTTCAGCTGTACTAGGATTAAATAAGTAAGTTTTTAAGTTCCTGGTGTTCCACCAATAATCAAAAGCAATAGCAATATTATCATTACCCCATCTAATACCAGAAAAGCGTTGTTTTGTTTTAAGTATTTCTTTTGGTTGACCATTAAAAGGCGCATCTAATTGATACACTACATCTCTATAGTCTACTTTTACTTCAGGATCACCTTTATCCAATGCTTCTGCCCAAACTATTGTAGCGGGTTTGTCGCTTCTCCATTGCATACTGCGTTTCCCTGTTCTTGTAGCCATAAAACCTTTTGGTCTTACTTCGTCTAACGGAACATTGTTTACTGTTTTTACAAATTTACCGTTAACATCGTATATGTTGCTTTCGCTTGGAAATCTAGAATAAGTTACTAAATAAGAGAATGGACGTTTAATTTTTGTAACCATTATATAATTTCCATCAGGAGAAAAACTTATACCTCGATACATATCTGCATCTAAAAAATCTGTAATCTCTCCATTTATGGATAGTTTTTTAATTTCGGAACGTGCTAATTGTTCAAAGTTAAATTCGTCATTAGGTGTTTTTAGTAGATCTTGATAAGTTCTGTTTTGAGCTTTTGCTCCATCACTAACAGAAACTGTTGGACCAGAAGGTACAGCTGTAGCAGTATTTATAAGTTCTTTTCGGTCGTTTGGAAGCATTTTTACAAGAAGATGTTTATTATCTTTAAACCAATTAATTGTACTTCTCATATTAGCGTTAACATTGGCGTTAGAAATTTTATATGCATTAGCGTTTTCTATATTTACAATCCAAACTTCAACTCCTTTAGGTGTTGTATTTAAGCAAGCTATAAGACTTTCGTCAGGAGACCAACTAAAATTAGATAAACGCGCATTGTCTGGTAAGCCTTTAACTTGTTTAGCCTCTTTGTCTTTAACTTGTTTAACTTTTAAATTTGTATAGTAATTGGTACGACTACCAATGTTAGTAACAGGATTAATTCTTAAACCAGCTAATCTTAGTTCGGTTTCAGAGAGTTCTTCAATAGATTTATATTGGTTACGATATAACAGTACCATGTGCTCTCCTTTGCTATCTATTTGTACACCAGGAGCAAGATTTGCATCTGCTAGTTCTAAAATTTCTTTAGAAGGTTTTTGATACGTTAAGTTTTGTTGTGCATATCCGTTTAGACACACAAAAATAAGTAGTAGTTTAATTAATGATTTTGCCATTTTATTTGAAATTAATTAGGACTTCAAGATACCTAAAAATGAAATTTATGACTTAAAACGATTTGTTAAACTTGTGTGAAAGACTTATTGGTAAAAATGGTTAATTATAGGTTATTTTAATTATAATTTCTTGAAATACTTTAAATTTGTACCATAAATATTAAGTATATGTACAATTCAAAAATTATAGGAATTGGTAAGTATGTGCCAGATAATGTGGTAACTAACCAGGATTTGTCCAAAATAATGGATACTAGCGACGAGTGGATAACAGAGCGCACAGGTATTAAAGAGCGACGTTGGGTCGTAGAAGGTAGCGATGATACTACAGCTACAATGGGTGTAAAAGCAGCAAAACAAGCTATAGAACGCTCTGGTTTAAATAAAGACGATATAGATTTTATCATTTTTGCAACTTTAAGTCCTGATATGTATTTTCCTGGTCCAGGTGTGCAAGTACAACATGCTTTAGATATAAAAACTGTTGGAGCATTAGATGTACGTAATCAATGTTCTGGATTTATTTATGCATTATCTGTTGCAGATAATTTTATAAAAACGGGTATGTATAAAAACATACTTGTTATTGGTAGCGAGTTACATTCTCACGGATTAGATAAAACGACAAGAGGAAGAGGAGTTTCTGTTATTTTTGGTGATGGTGCTGGCGCAGTTGTAGTGAGTAGAGAAGAAGATAATAGTAAAGGAATATTATCTACACATTTACATAGTCAAGGTGAACATGCAGAAGAATTAGTGGTAAAAGCACCAGGTATGGGAACACGCTGGGTAACAGATATTATTGCAGATAATGATGAGAATGACGACAGTTATTTTCCGCATATGAATGGTCAATTTGTATTTAAAAATGCAGTTGTACGTTTTAGCGAAGTTATTATGGAAGGCTTGATAAAAAATAATCTTCAAAAGGAAAATATAGATATGTTAATTCCGCATCAAGCTAATTTGAGAATAGCTCAATTTATACAAAAGAAATTTGGCTTGACAGATGATAAAGTGTTTAATAACATTATGCGTTATGGTAACACAACTGCAGCTTCTATACCTTTAGCTTTATGTGAAGCTTGGGAAGAAGGAAAAATTAATGAAGGCGATACTGTTGTTTTAGCTGCTTTTGGAAGCGGATTTACTTGGGGAAGCGCTATTATTAAATGGTAGTTAAAATAATTTTATGACTGAAAAATCCGAAACATACGTTTCGGATTTTTTTATAACTAAACTTAACTAACTAAACTTATGTTTTATAGGTTGAGGACTAATTCAAATAAATATAAAACTTTTGGTTTGCTTTGTTTATTACATGACGCTTAACTCTTGTTTTTATTACATTGATTATCAATGTTTAACGATTATTTAACAATGAAGATGTGTTAAACAAAAAAATATCTTAAAAAATCTTTTTTTTAAAATAGAAAACCCAAAGTCGATCAGGCTTTGGGTTTTCCTTTATTTAGCAAATTTACCTTAACACTAACCATCAACTATTAAGTAAACTGCTAAACTTCTAGAAGATTTTACATAAATCCGCCACCACCAGACGATTCGTTGTCATCACGTTGTTTACGTTGTAATGCTCGGTATTTTCCACCACCAAATCTATAAGATAGTGCAACGTTCCAAGTGTTACTTTCCCAATTAAATTGTCCAGTGGAAGGATAAGGTGTGTCGGTATCAAACTCAAACCTCATTGTATTAAATATGTCATTGTAATTAATGCTAAGAGTAGCTCTATTGTTTTCCATAAAAGAGTAGCGTATACCAGTGTTAACAAAATACATAGGTTTTCTTAAAAACTGAACGCCTTGTTCTTCACCACGATACATAGCAAATAAAGACAAGCTTAGGTTTTTAGTGGCTTTAAAGTTGTTAAACATTCTAAAGTTCCAAACTAAATTCTCGACTTCAGTTTTACGTGTTTCAATATCATCAACTGTTGCTGTACTTAAATCGTTAGCATCAATAAATTCTGTAATACCAGTTTGAGACTGAGAATATAAATCAAAACTCGCGTTAAAGTTCCACCATTTTGTTGGTCTATAGTTGCTAGAAAGTTCTATACCGTACGCAGATGTATTATCAAAATTATCATAAGATAAAATAGAGTTACCGGCAGAAATATTTGTTCTGTCAATTGCTACAAATCTATTTATGTTATCTTCAATTATTCTGTAAAACACGCCAGCAGTAATGCTTCCTTTTTTTAACTGTCTTGTATAGTTTGCTTCTGCAGAGTTGGTGAATTGAGGTTGTAATTCAGTATTTCCAAAAGATGAAACTCTTGGTGTGCTCCATTCTCTAATTGGGTTAACTTGTTGTAATCCTGGTCTGTCAACACGTCTGCTTAGGCTAAATTGATATGAGTTTTTATCTGAAGCAGCATAAGTTAAAAATGCAGATGGATATATTTGAAAATATTCATTTGTAAAAGGTAACACTTGTGTTGTCTCATCTGTAAACATGTTTAAAGCTTCAGCTTCTACTTTTACTTGCTCTGCACGTGCACCAACTTGATAGCTCCATTTTTCGTTAATAGTTTTTCCGAAAGTTATGTAAGCAGAAAAAATATCTCTTTTATAATCAAACGCTGTGCTTGGTGTAGGTATAATTGTACCTGTGCTAGAAAATGTTTGACCAGTAGATCTGTACCCTAAATCGGTATTAAAAAGTCTTGCTTCTGCACCAATTTCTAATTTAGAGTCTTCGTTTATTGGTTTTACATAATCTACGTTTATTGTGGTTTGATCTCTTTCTGTATCAACAAAATCATTGTAATCTGGCGGAAAACTAAAATTGATGTAGTTAAAATCTGCTACTTCTGTATTAGTAAAATCGTTGTAATCTACTTCAATATCTAAAGTTTCGTTTTCGTCTTTAAAAAGATGTTTGTAGACAAAGTTGTATTGACCTGAATTATTCTCTGAGTCACTACCAAAAATTTGTCTTTGATATAGATTTTGGTCAGGAAAACTTAAATTGGTAGTACCAACACCATTGCCTTCAAAAATATTTTGATTGGTAAAGAAAGATAATGTGTTGTTATCGTTTAAATAATAATCTACACCAACTTTAAATAAATGAGATTTATTATTGTTGAAAAATTGAAAATCTTGTCTAGAGTTGTCGTTAGATTGGTCGATATATCCAAAATTATCATATTTACCAATGTTATTACCGTAACTACCGTAAAAGTTGAATTTTCCGTTACGATAATTTAAGTCTATAGAGCTATTAAATTTTGCATAAACCTCATTAGTAAGACCAATGTTTAAATTACCATTAAAACCTAATTTGGTGTTTTTATGAAGTTTAATGTTAATAATTCCGCTCATTCCTTCTGGGTTATATTTTGCCGAAGGATTAGTAATTAACTCGATACTTTTAATTGCTGTAGATGGTATTTGTTTTAATAATTGAGCAATTGGTACGTTAGATAATTTACCATCTACCATAACACGTACGTTTTCGTTTCCGCGTAAGCTAATATTTCCTGTTTGTTGGTCTACGTTAACCGAAGGAATATTATTCATAATATCGCTAGCATTAGCACCAGCGGTTTGTAAATCTTTACCAATGGTAATGACTTTTCTATCTATTTTTTGTTGAATGGTTGAGGTTTCTGCAACAACGGTTACTTCTTCTAAGCTTTCAGCAGATTCACTTAAATTAATAGTACCTAGGTTGATGTTTTTATTGCTGTTAGTAATTTCGATAGTTTTACTTTCGGTTTTATAACCTA
The DNA here is from genome assembly GCF_000422365.1 of Mesoflavibacter zeaxanthinifaciens DSM 18436. Classification (GTDB taxonomy): domain Bacteria; phylum Bacteroidota; class Bacteroidia; order Flavobacteriales; family Flavobacteriaceae; genus Mesoflavibacter; species Mesoflavibacter zeaxanthinifaciens. The sequence continues at coordinate 157,890 of NZ_AULQ01000007.1, read as the reverse complement.
AAAATTCAATACTTACTATGCTTTTGCCTAATGGTATTTGATTAACATTAAAGCTTCCGTCTTCACTTGTAATTCCGCCAGTTATAATATTTTGATTTACATCTTTTATAACGACATTTACATATGGTAAGGGTTGTTGTAAATTTACGTCTAATACTTTACCAGTAATAGTTCCGATTTTGGGTAAAGTTTTGTCTTGGGCATGTATACTAAAGGCTACCAATAGCATAACAATGGAGAATAGTTTTTTCATTTTTGGTTGTAATGATTATTTGATTGATGAAATTGTTTATGCTATTAAGACTAAATTTTACTTGTATTGTTACGGATAAAATTTAATTTTAAGAATATTTAACATTTATGAATAAAAAAACTTTAGTGCTAGGAGCGTCATTAAATCCAGTGCGTTATTCTAATACAGCTATTAACAAATTGGTAGCTAATAATATACCAACTGTAGCGTTTGGATTAAGAGAAGGAGAAGTGGCTGGTGTTAAAATTGATACAGATTTAAAAATGTATACAGATTTAGATACTGTAACATTATATTTAAATCCAACCAGGCAAAAAGAGTATTATGATTACATAGTAAGTTTAAATCCTAATCGTGTGATTTTTAATCCAGGAACTGAAAACCCTGAATTTTATAAAGTTTTAGATAAAAACAATATTGCTTATGAGGTTGCTTGTACGTTAGTTTTGTTGTCTATTAATCAGTATTAAATTTACTTAACCGCGTAACAGTCTACCTTGTCATTGTTTGAGATTGTTAAAAGGTATTTGTTGTTTTTAGTTTTTATTTTCTCAAAAGATTTCACTTGTTTTTTAAAAGGTTTAATACCTAAATTAGATACAGGTGTTATGTTATCTAAGGAATAAAAAGTATAACCTTGAAGCGAGTTGTATTGTCCATGATAGGTAGTTACATTTAAGTTATTACCTCCAATTAGTATTTGTTCTTTGGTGTCTATAGAAATATTTTCGAAAGAACTTATTGGTGATAACTGTAATTGAACAGGGAAAGGGACAAATTGATCAAAAGAGCCATTATTGTTTTGTAAAATACCAGATTTTAAATTATCAACATAAAACAGTTGAGCGCTTTTTACAGATTTTGGTGTTAATACTTCCTCTACTGTTTTTAAAGAAAAATCACTATGTTGTACAAATCGTTTGCTTATTACATTCATTTGCGAAGCTAATTCGTCTTTAGTATTTAAAGGGTAATATTGTCCGTCAATATTGTAAGCTATTATAGTTTCTTTAATATTGTTATTGTCAAAATCACCAAAATACATATGTAATGGTTTATCTTTTGTTGCATTAAACCTTGTGTTTAATCCCCAATTGCCCAAAAGAATATCTTTATCTCCGTCATGGTCATAATCGTAAGTTATAGCAGTTTGCCATAAGCCGTTTAGATTTTCTGGAATTTTTATTAAATCTAGAGAACCGTTATTATTTAAATAAATTTTAGGAGTATCCCATTGACAAGTAACGATTAAATCTTTAATACCATCGTTATTGAAATCTTCCCAAATGGCATCTGTAACTTTAGAAGATAATTTAAAGTTTAGATCTTTTTTAAAATTACCTTTTCCGTCATTAATAAGTATGTAAGATTCAGTAGATTCTCCAAATACATCTGGGTTAGATAGATTGCCTATAAAAATATCTATATCACCATCATTATCATAGTCGTAGGTAACAACAGTAGATGTGTTTAAATAATTGTCTGGAAAGTTAGTAGATTTCTTAAATGTATTGTTTTCGTTTATGTAAAGTCTGTCGTTTTCGTATTTTTTTATTCTATTAGTATTAATTCCAGAACCTACATATAAATCTAAATCGCCATCTCCGTCAGCGTCAAATAAAGATGCAGAGTTGTCTTCGCAATAAATATCTTCTTCAAAGACGTTATGGTTTTTAGGGGTTAGTTTATATCCATTATTTAAATATAATTTTGAAGATTTTCCTGAAGCGCCTCCTATAAAAATATCTTCATATTTGTTATTGTCTACGTCTGCAACAGCTACTGCAGGTCCTACTGTTGATACTTTATAAGGGATTAATTTTTGGTTGAAAAAGTCATTAAAATTATCTTCTTCATGTTTATAGTTAATTATGTCTTTGTTATTAAAGACTGTGTTTTCGGTTTTTCCTTTTAAGTAATAATTTTGTGATGTATTGCGGTTAGGAGAATAATTTATGTTTAAAACCGTGTTTATTTCAGGGTTTTCAATAGTTTGAACTTTTAAGTCTGGCCAAATTATTACTAAAGAGTCGACTTTATTTTCTTCGTTTAAACCAAAATGAAGTTTTTTTTCTGTTGAAGAAAGAAATCCTCTAGATTTAAATAGTTGTTTTAATTGTCTTGTTTTATTAGTGTATACAATTGCTTTGCTACCAATAGCTTCTTTATTTCCTTTTAAAAATTTTAAATCTAAGCTTACAGAGTTTTTTGATTGGTCTGTGTTGTTTTTGTATATGTATGGATAGTCGTTTAAGTTGTTTGTAATAATATCTAGATCACCGTCGTTATCTAAATCTGCATATATTGCACCGTTAGAAAGTGATGGTGTTTTGTCTATCCATTGACCTGTTTTGATGGTTAATTTTTCAGAATCTCCTTGGTAAATTTCATTTGCAACTTCACCTCTTGGCATTTCATTTATAGATTTAAAAAGCCATTCTAAGCCATCGCTTCTTGATCTGCTTTTAAAAGCATTAGCTACATATTTTCTAAAATCTAATCCGTTAGGTCTTCTTAAGATTCCGTTTGCAATAAATATATCTTGATGACTATCATTGTTAAAGTCTGCAATTAATGGTCCCCAACTCCAATCTGTATTTTCTATATTATTAACAATTGCTGCATCGTAAAAATAAGCACCATTTTGGTTGTTTATTTGAAGCATATTTCTGGAATACTGATTTGAATACCCTAGTCTTTTAAGCTGACTTTGTTTATTAAGCATAGCTTCGTCACCTTCAGTTTCTTTAATTACCTTTTCGTCTTTAGGTAGCATATCTAATGTTATTATATCTTGAAGTCCATCTGCATTTATATCTGCAGCATCACTACCCATAGAAAATCTGCTTGTAGCAGTAAAAGCCGATTTTAAAGATTCTTTAAAAGTACCATCCTTTTGGTTGATGTAATAATAATCATCTTCATGAAAATCGTTACAAACATATAGATCATCCCAACCGTCATTGTTAAAATCTGCAAGAGATGCGCTTAATCCGTAACTGTTAGCACCACCATATATATTAGCGTCTTCGCTAACATCTACATACTTACCGTTGTCATTTCTTAATAAAACATCTCCAACTAACGGTGTACGATTAGATCTTATACTTGCTGGACCATGGGAAATTGATGTGTGTATTGCGTGATTAACTATATAAACGTCTAAGTCTAAGTCTTTGTCATAATCAAAAAAATACGCTTGAGTAGAATAACCTGTAAAATCTAATCCATATTCTTCAGCTTTTTCTGTAAAAGTTCCATCACCGTTATTAATAAATAATTCATTACGACCAGTAAAATCTAATAATCCAGAAACTGAACATAAGTAGATATCTAAAAACCCATCATTATTAATATCTACCATAGTAACACCAGTATTCCAGCTAGAATTACTGTTAATATTAGCGCTTTCAGAGATGTCTTCAAATTTAAAGTTGCCTTTATTTAAATACAGTTTATTTCTGTTTTGGTTAGAAGCAAAATATAGATCAACCAATCCGTCATTATTAATGTCTCCAGCACCTACACCGCTACCGTTATAAAAATAAATGTAATTAATAATGCTGTGATCGGTGTTTTCAGAAATAATATTTTTAAAGGTAATACCTGTGTTTTCTGGTTGTAATCTCTCTAATAAATATGTTTCTGCTGTGATGTTTTGTTTGTTCTGATCTGTTTTTTTATTACAAGAGAATAATGTAATAATCACTATAAATACTGAGATATATCTTTTCAAAGCTAAAAATCTGTTAATTTATGTTAAATTATTAACACAAACTTAACAAATTATTCTAAAAACAACTAAAACAACTGTGTTTTGTTTAATAAAATGTTAATTATTCTTCTTTTTAAGAATAAGCATTAAACCTAAAAACGTCAAAAAGCCATTAAGTATTAAAATGAAAAAGCCAAACTCAAATCCAAGCCATTTTAAGCTATTTACACTAATAATGTAAGATAGAATAGGAGATAGAATGGCGATTATTGGTATAAATTTATCCTTAACATTCCATTTTGTAAATAAACCAAAAGCATAAAGCCCAAGTAAAGGACCATAAGTGTATCCGGCAAAGACAAACAGTTTAGAGATTACACTTTCGTCTTTAATAATGTATTTAAAAGCTATAATAACTAATATTAATAATAATGAAATTAAAACATGTATACGCTTTCTTATTTTTACTTGCTTGTTTTTGTCGTGCTTTTTTTCGATGTCTAAAATGTCAATACTAAAAGATGTTGTTAAAGAAGTTAAAGCACTATCTGCACTGCTGTAAGCAGCAGCAATTAATCCTAGTAAGAAAAACACAAAAACACTAAAACCTAAATGATTTTTAGCAAGAATAGGGAACAAGTCATCTTTATGTGCGTCAATTCCGTTTTGCTGTGCGTAAACAGTAAGTAGTAGTCCTAAACTTAAAAATACAAAGTTAACTACAGTTAGAACTAACGTAAACCAGAACATGTTTTTTTGTGCATCTTTTAAAGATCTGCAAGTTAGATTTTTTTGCATCATATCTTGATCTAATCCAGTCATAACAATAGCTATAAATGCACCAGAAATAAACTGTTTCCAAAAATAATCGCCAGATTTAATATTCTCAAAGAAAAATATTTTACTAAGCTCGTTATCATTAACAAAAGCAAAAATACTTTGTCCGCCTAAATCCATTTCAGAACTTACAAAATAGATAGCGACACCAACAGCAATAAGCATAAAAAGTGTTTGTAAGGTATCTGTCCAGACAATTGTTTTTATACCAGATTTAAAAGTATATAACCAAATTAAAGCAACTGTAATACTTACTGTTTGCCAAAACTGAATACCTAAATCATCAAACAAAATAAGTTGTAAAACATTAGCTACTAAATACAGTCTAAAACTTGCACCTACTATACGAGATATCAAAAAAAACGAAGAGCCAGTTTTGTATGCATAATTACCAAAACGTCCTTCTAAATAGGTGTAAATAGAAGTTAAATTCATTTTATAATACAGCGGAAGTAATATCGTGCCAATCACCAAATAGCCTAACATATATCCAAAAACCACTTGCATGTAGCTAAATTTTGAGGCTTCAATCCAACCAGGGACAGATATAAAAGTTACACCAGATAAAGAAGCACCAATCATTCCAAAAGCTACAACATACCAAGGTGATTGTTTATTGCCTTTAAAAAAAGCATCGTTTCCAGACTTTTTTCCGGTGAAATAAGAAATTAAAATAAGTACACCAAAATAGGTAGCGATTAATAAAATGATTTGAGTAGATGTCATAAATTAAATTTTCTGATTGCCAAAATACGAAATAAGTTTTGACTTCAGTTAGTGGTAATTAGTTAGTAGTAAGTAACAAGTGGTTTTACGCTTTACTTAAAGAAAAAGTGTCAATTCATGAAATTCGTGTCTAACTATTAATTTATCCAAAAATGTAAAATAATATCTTGCAATGTCGTAAATTCGCAACTATGGAATTTTCTTCAAAATTATTAGAAAACGCAGTTAACGAAATCTCGCAATTACCTGGTATAGGTAAGCGTACCGCATTGCGTTTGGCACTACATTTATTGCGTCAACCTAAAGAAAATACCCATGGTTTAAGTAAAGCGTTAAACCAAATGGTTGACGATTTAAAGTTGTGTAAATCTTGTCACAATATTAGTGATACAGAGCTATGTGATATTTGCGCAAATCCAATGCGTAAAACAGATGTAATTTGCGTAGTCGAAGATATTAGAGATGTTATGGCAATAGAAAATACAGCATCTCACAAAGGGTTGTATCATGTTTTAGGCGGAAAAATATCGCCAATGGATGGTGTTGGTCCACATGATTTAAACATTTCTAGTTTAGTAGAAAAAGTAAAAAGCGGAAGCGTAAAAGAGCTTATTTTTGCACTAAGCCCAACTATGGAAGGCGACACCACAAACTTCTATATTTACAAACAAATTAAAGAGTTTGAAGTAGAAACTTCTACCATTGCACGAGGTATTTCGGTTGGTGACGAGCTTGAATATGCAGACGAAATAACCCTTGGGAGAAGTATTTTAAACCGAATTCCTTTTGAAAATTCATTAAAATTATAGGCTTTTTTTGAAGTTATCCATCATCATACTTAACTATAACGTGCGTTATTTTTTAGAGCTTTGTCTGCAAAGTGTAGAAGCAGCAATCCAAAATTTAGATGCCGAAATTATTGTTGTAGACAACAACTCTTCAGATGAAAGTTGTACAATGGTAAAGCAAAATTTTCCGAAGGTAAAACTCATTGAAAACAGTGAAAATCTAGGCTTTTCCAAAGGAAATAATATTGGCGTACAACATGCAAAAGGCGAGTATCTGTGTATTTTAAATCCAGATACCGTTGTGCCAGAAGATTGTTTTACAGAGTTATTTGAATTTTCCGAAATTAAAAACGACTTAGGATTATTTGCATGTCGATTAATTGATGGAACTGGTTCATTTTTACCAGAAAGTAAACGTCACATTCCAACACCAAAAGTGGCAATTAAAAAAATGTTAGGCTTTACCAAAAGCTATTATGTAACAGACGTTGAAGAAAATTCTACGGGTATTGTACCAATTCTTGTTGGTGCATTTATGATGGTAAAAACAAGTGTATATAAGCAAGTACAAGGTTTTGATGAAGACTATTTTATGTACGGAGAAGATATAGATTTGTCATATAAAGTCACTAAAGCAGGTTACGATAATATGTATTACGGACCAATACAAGCCATACATTTTAAAGGAGAAAGTACGTTAAAAGACCGTATTTATGCTAAGCGTTTTTACGGTGCTATGCAGATATTTTATCAAAAGCACTTTAAAAGCAGTGTACTAACCAAGACTATAGTTAATTTGGGTATAAAATTGGCAAAACTCTTTAAAGATAACACTTCCGTAGAAAAAATGCCTGTAGATAGATATGTGTTAATTAGCGATAAAAATTATCCAAAATTGGCAGAAATTTTTAAAAAACCATTCAGAGTTCAAACAAAAACAGAAGTTTTTGAAGCCAATACACAAGTTGTTTTAGATGCAAATTATTTAAGTTTCAAGCAGATAATAACATGTATGTCGACTTCAGAAAAAAACAGAAACATATCATTTAAAATTATCCCAAAAAACTCTAATTTTATACTCGGAAGTAATTCTTCAAAAAATAGAGGAGAAGTTATTCATTTTTAAAAATTCAAATTGATAAATAATAAACAGTAAATTAGGTTATTTTTTATTAATTTTGCAAAACAAAACAATAAAACTACATTTCAATTATTAATATGGCAAGATTTGAACTAAAATTACCAAAAATGGGAGAAAGTGTTGCAGAAGCAACAATTACCTCTTGGCTTAAAGAAGTTGGCGATACTATTGAAGCAGATGAAGCAGTCTTAGAGATTGCAACAGACAAAGTAGATAGCGAAGTACCAAGTGAAGTAGATGGTGTTTTAGTAGAAAAACTGTTTAACGTAGACGATGTTGTAAACGTTGGACAAACCATTGCAATTATAGAAACCGATGGTGACGCACCAGAAACTGCTGCTGCACCAAAACAAGAAAGCACACCAGAACCAGAAGCGGCTCAAGAAGTTGCAAAAACAGTTGAGGTTGCTAAAGAAACTGCAGAGCCAATTACATCTAACGGAGATCGTTTTTACTCACCATTAGTTAAAAATATGGCTAAAACCGAAGGAATAAGTCAATCTGAGTTAGACGCTATTCCAGGAACAGGTAAAGATGGTCGTGTTACTAAAAACGACATGATGGCTTACCTAGATAATAGAGGTAGCAAACCAGCAACAACACAAGCTGCGCCAGCAACACCACAAAAAACAGAAGCGCCAAAAGCAGCACCAAAAACTGCTGCACCAGTTAGCGTAAATGGTGGTGATGAGATTATTGAGATGACCAGAATGGGCAAATTAATTGCACATCACATGGTAGAATCGGTACAAACAAGTGCTCACGTACAAAGTTTTATAGAAGCCGATGTGACTAACATCTGGAACTGGCGTAAAAAAGTTAAAAACGACTTTGCTAAACGCGAAGGAGAAAACTTAACGTTTACACCAATTTTTATGGAAGCGGTAGCAAAAGCGTTACGCGATTTCCCGATGATGAATATCTCTGTTCAAGGTGATACAATTATTAAAAAGAAAAACATTAACCTTGGTATGGCAGCAGCTTTACCAGATGGTAATTTAATTGTACCAGTTATAAAAAATGCAGACCAATTAAACTTAGTTGGTATGGCAAAACAAGTTAATGATTTAGCTGGAAGAGCAAGAGAAAATAAGTTAAAACCAGACGATATACAAGGCGGAACATACACTGTAACTAACGTTGGTACCTTTGGTAGCGTTATGGGTACACCAATAATTAACCAACCACAAGTAGGTATTTTAGCTTTAGGCGCTATACGTAAAGTACCAGCAGTTATAGAAACACCAGAAGGCGACTTTATAGGTATACGTTACAAGATGTTCTTATCGCATAGTTACGACCATCGTGTGGTAAATGGTGCGCTTGGCGGACAATTTGTACAAGCAGTTAAAAATTATTTAGAAGCTTGGGATATTAATAGAGAGATTTAAAAATACCTGCGCAGGCAGGTATCTCAATGATATAAAAAAGCACAACTTTTAGGTTGTGCTTTTTTATATCATGCTTTTAAATTTCGTTTAATGGTCTCGGCTACAAGTAGTTGCGTGGGTTAGCGCTTAACTTAGCAAATACACACCAATTTGAAAATCCGCGAGGATTTTCAGAAGTAGGAGAAAACAAGCAATTACTTATAGTCATTGTTAGCAAACGTTTTTTTATTCTTTTATAAATTTAATTGTATTTCCATTTTTAAATTTCAAGAAATACATTCCATTTGTAAAATTGCTAATATCAATTTGTTCATTGTCAGCAATAATTCCTTTTTTAATTTCATTTCCAAGAATTCCAAAAATGGTATATGGTTCTTTTGAATTTAAATTTGAAATTTGAATAATTTCTTTTGATGGGTTTGGAAATATTTTAATTTTAGTATCATAATTAAAATCATTTAATCCTAATACATTTGAAGCGCTAACTTTTATATCATCAAAAAGCATTTCCTCTTGAGAGCCTAAGGAATTAAAAAGAATTCTAACAGACATAGAATTTCCTGTATTTGGAATTGAGGTTGAAATTATTTGAGAATTTTGGTCAACTAATATATCATTAGCATCAATGTTAATGCCATCTAAACTTGAATCGTAATAAAAACGGGTATCTGTTCCACCACCACAACTTATTATCGTTTGATATGCTCCACCGTCAATAGATATTTGTACTTGCAATATATCATTAGTTTCATACCTATTTCCATCGTTTCCTCTGGGTGCAGCTAGACGAAATTCAAAAGCTAAACCACTAGCTCCAGTAATATCTATTGGATTTGTTTGGATATAATGATCCTCTGCTGAAAAACCAGCTCCATCGTAATCCTCTAATGCTATCACATTTCCAGAAAACCCTGAAGTGGCGTTTCCCAGAGGTAAGCTAGAAGGTATAGCTCTAGTTATATAATCTGCTGCTACAGTCATAAAGTTGACTGAATTCCCAGATGCATTGTATAGTTGGTATGTATCAAAATCAGTTCCTTCAAAATCATTGAAGTATAAAGTGGTTTGAGCATTAGAAAGTGAAGGAATAATAAGCATTAAAGCTGCTAAATTCAAAAAAGTGTAAAATTGTTTCATTTGTTAATTTTTAAAGTTTAATATTTGGTTTTAATGTTTGCTAAAGATTGTTAAACGAAGTTAGAACAAAAATTCAATTGACCAAAGGTTTAATTAAACCCATCTCGCAAAGCTTCAATAAAACCTTCCAAACTTTCAATTTGGTTATACACTTTATCATTCACTTTTAAAATAGGAATGTGGTTAACAGAGCTATTGGGTTTTAAGGCTTTAAATTCTTTAATTAGTTTGTTGTAATGTGTTGTGTCTTGATCAATATTATACTCTTGGTAGCCAATTTTGTTTTTGGTTAAAATACGCTTGGCATCAGGGCAAATGCTGCAATCGTTTTGGGTATAAATTTCAACGGTTTTAGATGTTAGTGCTTCATTTAATTTAGTATCTAACAGCTCAAAATCTTTATCAAATTGTAAGGCGTAAGCGACTTCGTTAATCACTAACGTGTATGTGTATTTACCTTCTTTTCCGTTTAAAATAACCATAGTTAGCACGCGTTGTTTGGACTTTGGTGGTATGGTTTTTAAAATAGGTCTTTCGCTACTGCGTCTAAAATCTTCGGTATCTACTTTTAAAAAAATATCATAAGAGATAGAGTCTGTATTTTCTATATATAATTCATAGCGTTTGCCTTTAATTTTTTCAATAAGTTTAACGTGTTTATGATCATTTTGTGCAATAGTGCCAATAGTAAAAAGGGTTAAAAGTAAAAGAAGTATATAGTTTTTCATTATTTAAAAAGCTTTACAAAGTAAAAGTAACAGATTACATTTATATTTGCATAAATCAAAGCAAAATTCATGCCTTTAAATTTAACAAAACCACTTTGTTTTTTCGATTTAGAAACTACCGGAATTAATATTACAACCGATAGAATTGTCGAAATTTCAATTTTAAAAGTCTATCCAAACGGAAATAAAGAAAGCAAAACTTGGCTAGTTAATCCCGAAATGCCAATACCAGCAGAAGTCTCTGCAATACATGGTATAACTGACGATAAAGTAGCAAACGAGCCAACGTTTAAGCAATTAGCATCAGAGATTAACAACATGTTTAAAGATGCAGATTTAGCAGGTTTTAACTCTAACCGTTTTGATATTCCGTTGTTAGCCGAAGAAATGTTGCGTGCCGATATGGATTTTGATATGAAATCTCGTCTTGCGATAGATGTACAGACTATTTTTCATAAAATGGAACAACGTACACTTAGCGCAGCGTACAAATTTTACTGCGATAAAACTTTAGAAAATGCTCATACAGCAGCAGCAGATACGTTAGCAACTTATGAAGTATTAGAAGCACAAGTAGAACGTTATGAAGATTTAGAAAACAATGCGAAGTTTTTAGCCGAGTTTAGTTCGCGTAAGCGTTTTGCAGATTTTGCTGGTTTTATTGCGTTTAATAAAGAAGGACAAGAAGTATTTAGTTTTGGTAAACATAAAGGAAAATTAGTAACCGATGTTTTAGAAACCGAACCAGGTTATTTTGGATGGTTGTTAAATGCCGATTTTCCGTTGTACACTAAAAAAGTGCTAACCGCAATTAAGCTAAGAGCGTTTAATAATAAGTTGGGTTAGATCAATAAACAATAAACAATAAACAATTAACAATAAACAGTTGTCAGTTGTCAGGTCGAGCGCAGTCGAGACCTAATTTTAAACAGAAATATATCAGTTTAAGTAATCATAAGAAGATCTAAAAATCCAACAATCTAGTAATCTAAAAATCTAGTTAATCTAAATATGAAACTAATCTGCATAGGTCGTAATTACACCAAACATATAGAAGAATTACAAAACGAGCGTCCAACAGAACCAGTAGTCTTTATCAAACCAGATACAGCTATATTATTGAAAAAACAACCGTTTTTTATACCAGATTTTTCAGAAGATGTACACTACGAAGTTGAAGTATTGGTAAAAATAAATCGTGTAGGTAAACACATTGATAAAAAATTTGCCCACAAGTATTATGATAAAGTTGGATTAGGTATAGATTTTACTGCAAGAGATTTACAACAAAAGCTAAAAGAAAAAGGATTACCATGGGAAAAAGCAAAATCTTTTGATGGTGCAGCAGTAATTGGTAACTGGATAGATAAGTCAGAAATTTCAGATATTAACAACTTGAATTTCAGTCTGCAAAAAAATGAAATTACCGTACAAAAAGGTAACACTAGTCACATGCTCTATAAAATTGACGAGATTATCGAATATGTGTCTAAATATTTTACATTAAAAATAGGAGACATTATCTTTACGGGTACGCCTGCAGGAGTTGGCAAAGTTGTTGTTGATGACGCACTAAAAGGATATATAGAAGACAAAGAAATGTTTTCGATTAAAGTTAAATAAATGGAACAGCATTATAAATTAGAAAGAATAAAAGAGCTAGCAGATAATGACCAAGATTTTATCATGGCATTAGCACAAACATTTTTAGAAGAAGTCCCAGAAGATGCAGCTGTTTTAAAAACCGCGGTAGAAAATAAAAACTACAAACTATCTTACCAAACAGCTCATAAAATGAAACCAACTGTAGATATGTTTGAGCTTGGCGTACTTAACGATTTAATCGAAGTGCAAGATTGGGGTAAATTTGAACAAACCGATAAAGATATTTCAAGTAAATTAACTATTGTGCTTACAGCAATAGATAACGCAGTTAAAGAAATTAAAGAAGATTTTAATTTATAATGCAGGCCGAAATAATAACCATTGGAGACGAGATTCTCATTGGTCAAATTATAGACACAAATTCAGCTTTTATAGGTAAAGCGTTAAATTCAATAGGAGTATCTGTATATCAAATAACGTCTATTCAAGATGAAAAAGAACACCTAATAAAAGCTTTTAAAGAAGCAGAGGAAAATGCCGATATCATTATTATTACAGGCGGATTAGGGCCAACTAAAGATGATATTACAAAACATACTTTAGCCGAGTATTTTAATGATACTTTGGTGCAAAACGATTTAGTATTAGCACACGTAGAGCAACTTTTTGAAAAATATATTACCACACCAATTTCAGATTTAAATCGAAAACAAGCATTAGTACCTTCAAAAAGTAAAGTGCTAATGAATAAGTATGGTACAGCGCCTGGAATGTGGATGGAAAAAGGAGATAAAGTTTTTATATCTCTACCAGGTGTGCCTTATGAGATGAAAGCGCTAGTAGAAGATGAAGTACTGCCTAAATTAGCGCACAAATACAAAAGACCATTTATTTTACACAAAACCATTTTAACCTATGGTTTAGGAGAAAGCGCAATTGCACAACGTATAGAACATATAGAAGACCAATTACCAAAACATATTAAACTAGCATATTTGCCTAGTTTAGGACGTGTGCGTTTAAGATTGTCTGGTAAAGGCAACGATGAAGATGTTTTAAATAAAGACATCCAAACGCAAGTTGAAAATATCTTACCATTAATAAAAGATATTTTTGTTGGTTTTGAAGACAATAATAATAGTATAGAACAAATTATTGCTAATCAATTAGTAAAAACTAACCAGACATTGGCAATTGCCGAAAGTTGTACAGGCGGAAAATTAACCCAAACCTTTACACAACATTCTGGCACATCGGCATATTTTAAAGGCGGATTAGTCACTTATGCTACACAAAGTAAAGTAGATGTTTTAGGTGTAGATCAAGCTATTATAGAAAAACATTCTGTTGTAAGTGAAGCTGTTGCAAAAGCTATGGCTATTAATGTAAGAGAAAAGCTGAATGCAGATATTGGGATATCAACAACAGGTAATGCCGGACCAACAAAAGGCGATTCTGATGCAGAAGTAGGAACAGTTTTTATTGGATTTGCCACTAAAGAAGGCGCAAAAGCCTTTCAATTTAATATGGGTAACCATCGTGAGCGTGTAATAAATAAAACCGTAAATAAGGTTTTAGAACTACTTCAAAAAGAAATTTTTGAAAATTAATTATTTAGCTATTGTCAAATAGTAAATAATTAGTATATTTGCACCTCGATTTTTAATAACACTTTTAAAGTTATATAGTAATGTCAAGAGTTTGTGAACTTACAGGAAAGAAGGCAATGGTTGGAAACAACGTGTCTCACGCAATGAATAAGACAAAGCGTACATTTGGAGCTAATTTAATTAAAAAACGTTTTTATATTCCTGAAGAAGATAAGTGGATAACTTTAAAAATATCTACATCAGCGTTAAAAACAATTAATAAAATCGGTATCTCTGCTGCATTAAAAAAGGCAAGAGCTAACGGATTTGTAAAATAATATTAGCCTAATAGGTAAATAATAGTAATTATGGCAAAGAAAGGTAACAGAGTACAAGTAATATTAGAGTGCACAGAGCACAAAGAGTCTGGTAAACCAGGAACATCTCGTTATATTACAACAAAAAATAAAAAGAACACGCCAGACAGAATGGAGTTAAAGAAATTTAACCCAATCTTAAAGCGTATGACAGTTCATAAAGAAATTAAGTAACATTCTTTACTGCAAAGAATTTAAAAAAGATAAAAGATGGCAAAGAAATCAGTAGCATCGTTACAGACAGGATCAAAAAGATTATCAAAAGCTATAAAGATGGTAAAATCTCCTAAAACAGGAGCTTACATGTTCGTAGAGTCTATTATGGCGCCAGACTTAGTAAACGACTGGTTAAAAAAATAAGAATTGCGCTTTCGCAATCCTATTAAGCTACTTTCTGCCCGAAGGTGGCTTTTTTTATTTTAAAATATTGCGTTTCTTTACACTGTAATTATGACAATTTAGCAGTAAAACTATTTGGCTCTATTATTGTAATTGCATCGCTAACAAACAAATATTAAAACTATATGAGTTTTTTTAAAAGAATATTTTCTTCAGAAAAAAAAGAAACACTAGACAAAGGACTAGAAAAGTCTAGTACAAGCTTCTTAGGTAAGCTAAGTAAAGCAGTTGCAGGAAAATCTAAAGTAGATGATGATGTTTTAGATAACCTAGAAGAAGTTTTAGTGACTAGTGATGTTGGTGTTAATACGACATTAAAAGTTATAGAGCGTATTGAAGAGCGTGTAGCTAAAGACAAGTATTTAGGTACAGACGAATTGAACCGAATCCTACGTGAAGAAATTGCAGGATTACTATCCGAAACCAATTCTGGAGAAGAAACAGAATATACAATACCAAATTTGCCAGCACAATCAAACGGACAAAAGACTCCATATGTATTGATGGTAGTTGGTGTAAATGGTGTTGGTAAAACAACAACTATTGGTAAATTAGCTTATCAGTTTAAAAAGAAAGGACTTAAAGTTGTTCTTGGTGCAGCAGATACCTTTAGAGCAGCAGCGATAGATCAATTACAAGTTTGGGCAGATAGAGTAGATGTACCGATGGTAAGACAAGAAATGGGATCTGATCCTGCAAGTGTGGCTTTTGATGCTTTACAATCTGGTGTCTCTCAAGATGCAGATGTTATAATTATTGATACTGCTGGTCGTTTACACAACAAAATTAACTTAATGAACGAGTTAACTAAAGTAAAACGTGTCATGCAGAAAGTAGTTGGTGACGCGCCACACGATGTATTACTGGTTTTAGATGGTAGTACTGGTCAAAACGCTTTTGAACAAGCAAAACAATTTACAGCAGCTACAGAAGTAACAAGTCTAGCTGTGACCAAGTTAGATGGTACAGCAAAAGGTGGTGTAGTTATTGGTATAAGTGACCAATTTCAAATACCAGTAAAATATATAGGTGTTGGAGAAGGTATAGAAGATTTACAAGTGTTTAATAAATATGAATTTGTAGATTCTTTCTTTAAATAGAAATTTTTCAACATAAATTAATACAAAAAAAGCCTCTTATTTAAAGAGGCTTTTTTTGTATTTTTATTGAAAACAAAATCATGAAACTAGCTAAATTCCTAATTGTATTTCTTTTCTTATTTAATAGTTGTAAAGAAAATAATAAAACTGTAAAAGAAGACGAGGTTAAAAATGAAATAAGTTCTATTTCTACAAAAGACTTTAGAGAGTTTAAAGTTTTAGATTCAAAATACATATCTAATACTTCAATTTGGGAGCAATTAAATTCGCAATTAGAAGATTTTTCAGAAGAAAATTATGAACAATTAAAGCCATTAATTTTAGACCAAGATATACCAACGCTTCAGCAGTATATTATTGATGGCAAACTAACTTATGAAAGTCTTACAAAATTCTATTTATATCGAATTAGAAAATTTGACAGAGAAAATGATTTGGCATTAAATTCAGTAATAGCTGTCAATCCTAATGTGATAATGGAAGCTAAAAATAGAGATGAATCTTTTAAAAATATGGATGTTAACGTACGTGATTTATTGATGTCTGTTTACGGTATGCCAATTCTTCTAAAAGATAATATCAATACCTCAGATATGGTAACTACTGCAGGCGCTGTTGCTTTAAAAAATAATAAAACCGATGATGCTTCTATTGTTAAACGATTAAAAGAAAAAGGTGCGTTAATTTTAGGTAAAGCTAATTTAAGCGAATGGGCATACTTTTTCTGCGGAGATTGTCCTAGCGGATATAGTGCAATTGGTGGACAAACATTAAATCCATACGGAAGAAGAGTTATCGACACAGGTGGATCAAGTTCTGGTAGTGGTGTAGCGGTAGCAGCTAATTTTTGTGTTGCAGCTGTTGGTAGTGAAACTGCAGGATCTATTTTATCGCCAGCAAGCCAAAATTCGGTTGTAGGTTTAAAGCCTACTATTGGATTGGTGAGTAGAAGTGGTATTGTACCTATTTCTTCCACATTAGATACAGCAGGACCAATGTCTAAAAATGTAATAGACAATGCTATTCTCTTAGAAGCTTTAGTTGGTTTTGATGATGCTGATAGAAAATCTATTGAAACGGTTTCAAGTATTATAAATTATGATGAATTAAATAATATTTCTTTAGAAGGAAAACGTTTAGGAGCAATTAAATCTCTTATGAAAGATTCTTTATACTTAAGAGCTGTAAACGATTTAAAAACTATTGGTTTTGAAGTTGTAGAAATTGAAATGAATAACGTTGAATTACCAGTCTTTATCAGACTACTTAATTTAGATATGCAAAAAGACTTACTAGAATATTTTAATACATACGCTGATGCATCTTTAGGTTTTAAAACTATATATGATATTATCGATTTCAATAAAAAAGATTCATTAAATATTATGCCTTACGGACAGAAGTTATTTGAAGGTGTAGTTGCAGATAAAGCTTCGGTTAATGAGTTGGAGGCAATTAAAGAAAAATTAAAAGCCAATGGTAAACTATTTTTTGACAAACCAATGGAAGCAAGTAATGTAGATGTGGTTTTGTCAATTAATAATTATCATGCTGCACATGCTGCTGTAGCAGAGTATCCAGCTTTAACAGTTCCTATGGGATATGAAGAAAATGGAGCGCCTAAAGGAATAACTTTTATAGGAAAACCTCTAACAGAAAATCAGTTATTGCAAATAGGTTTTGCTTTTGAAAACAAAACAAAGTATCGTCAGTCTCCAAAAGAACTTAATTAATTACCGCATTAATTTTTTGCCAAAGGTCGTTATCAAAACCAGATAAACCAAAAGAAGAATTGTCAGGGTTAGCAACTTCTCCCATTCTTATGACTACTATGTTTTTGCTAGGTACAACGTAAATTTTTTGATCGTTTTTACCTAAACCTGCATACATATCTGCTGGTGCATTTGGTATTAATTCACCTGTAAATTCAACTTGTGTTGTAGGTAAGTGAAAGCTTGATTTGCCATTTAACCACCATAAATATCCATAAGCTAAATTAATGTTTTGAGATGTGTTAGTGGCTTGGTTGGTATAGCTTTCACTAATAATTTGTTGGTCTTCCCATTTACCGTTAGCTAACGTCATTAGACCAAATCTAGCCATGCTTCGTGTGTTACTCCAATACACACTTAACGCATTTAAATTTATCCAACTACCAGTCATTCCTATTTTATCACGTAATTTTTCATTAAAATAGGTGTCCCAATCTTGTCCAGTAGCTTGTGCAACAACATCTTGCATTTTTACATACACATTGTGATAAGCCCAACGTGTATCAGCATCTGCTAAATATTGAAGATTTTCAGGAGAAACATCATCTCCAGTTTCATCGTCCAAACCAGAAGTCATTGATAACAGATGTTTGCAAGTAATTAGGTTTTCTTTGTTTAATGTAGCGCTTGTCCAACCTGTACCAATATAATCAGAAACTTTATTTTCAATATTTAAAAAACCTTCGTCTTGAGCAATACCTGCAATAGTTGCGGTTAATGTTTTACCTGCGCTTGCCCAATACCAAATACTATTGGCGTTATGACCATTCATATAAGATTCTACCACTATTTTACCGTTGTGAAGCATGATAAAACCTTTTGTGTTTTTTTCATCTAAAAAATCTAATAAAGGTTGAAGTTGGCTTTCATTCCAACCTGCTTCAGCTAAAGTTTTAGTTTCCCAAGTGTCTGAATTTATAGGTGGAAAATATAAACTCTCTTCATTGGTAGTTGGTGTTTCATCAATTTCATTATTGTCATTACTGCTGCAATTCAATATTAAAAAAGAAAATGAAAATAGAAAAAGCAGTTTTTTCATAACAGTTTGGTTTTCAACTTTAGACTAAAGTATATAAAAAAGGTTTAATGTCTGATTTTTAATATTATTTCGACACTTAAAAATCGTAAATCATTACGTATCTTTGCCATCCAAAATTAAGGTATGAGAACTAAATCGCTTAAAAAGAATAAAATAAACGTTGTTACTTTAGGTTGCAGTAAAAATGTGTACGATAGTGAAGTGTTAATGGGACAGCTTAAAGCAAATGGAAAAGAAGTTGTACATGAGCAAGAAGGTAACGTTGTGGTTATTAATACCTGCGGATTTATTAACAACGCCAAAGAAGAAAGTGTAAATACTATTTTGCATTATATGCAGAAAAAGGAAGATGGTGAAGTTGATAAAGTATTTGTAACTGGTTGTTTAAGTGAGCGTTATAAACCTGATTTGGAGAAAGAAATTCCTAATGTTGATCAATATTTTGGGACTACAGAATTGCCTGGTTTACTAAAAGCTTTAGGTGCAGATTATAAGCACGAATTAATTGGCGAACGTTTAACAACAACACCAAAAAACTACGCCTATTTAAAAATTGCTGAAGGTTGTGATAGACCTTGCAGTTTTTGCGCAATACCTTTAATGCGTGGTAAACACAAGTCTACACCAATTGAAGATTTAGTAGTTGAAGCTGAAAAGTTAGCAGCAAATGGAGTTAAAGAATTAATTTTAATTGCTCAAGATTTAACCTATTACGGATTAGATTTATATAAGAAAAGAAATCTTGCCGAATTACTTGAAAACCTTGTGAAAGTTGAAGGTATAGAATGGATAAGATTACACTATGCATTCCCAACTGGTTTCCCGATGGATGTTTTAGATGTTATGAATCGCGAGCCAAAAATTTGTAACTATTTAGATATTCCTTTACAGCATATTTCTGATAAGATTTTAAAAAGCATGCGTCGTGGTACAACACAAGAAAAAACGACTAAGTTGTTAAAAGAATTTAGAGCTGCAGTGCCAGAAATGACTATACGTACCACTTTAATAGTTGGTTATCCAGGTGAAACAGAAGAAGATTTTGAAACTTTAAAACAATGGGTAACAGATATGCGCTTTGAGCGTTTAGGTTGTTTTACTTATTCTCACGAAGAAAATACACACGCGTATAATCTAGAAGATGATGTGCCAGAAGATGTAAAGCAAGATCGTGCAAATCAAATTATGGAAATACAGTCGCAAATTTCTTGGGAATTAAACCAAGAAAAAATAGGACAAACCTTTAAAGTGGTTATAGACCGTAAAGAAGGTAATTACTTTGTTGGTCGTACCGAGTTTGATAGTCCAGATGTGGATAACGAAGTGCTAATCGACGCAACTACAACTTACCTTAAAACTGGTGACTTTTATAATGTTAAAGTTGTAGAAGCAGAAGATTTTGACTTGTATGCACAAGTTGTAGAATAGTTTAAGACTTGTCTAAGTTCCTACTAATTTTTCTAATGGCGCTTTCAATAGATTTTTCGGGTTCAATAATATTATATTCGCCCCAAAATTCTGGGTCAGTAAAACCAGAAACTTCATCTTGAAGGATACTAGATGGTCTTAATCTTTTATTTTCATTAGAGCTTATAGTATTGTTATCTAAATTCCAATCTGTAATAGCCATTTCACTATTTAATGTGTATTTGCTATTAAAAAGTTTACCCTTCCAATCTACTATAAAAGTTAACAACATATTGCTGTAACTGTAATACCACTTTCCGTTTTTAACTCTGTAAGTTACTTTGTAATTAGCTTCTGTAGGAGTTATCTCGACTCTATTAGGTTTTTTCTTTACAAAAAATGAAGATGCTTTAGCTTTGTTTTCAACATTTAAGTTGTAATCAGCACTTGTAAGTGCGTAAGTTTGAGAATCTATATATAGTTTCCCATAGTAAAGCGGCATGGTATAATTAGAGTTTTGTTTAAAGTTAACAACGTAAACCATTCTGCCATTTTTTTCAGTTGATTGTTCAAAACTAAAATCATAGTATTTTATAGTTTCATTATTAAAAACATAATCTGGGTATTTGATCATATCTGCGTATAAAGATCCAAATGGTCCACCTTGTAACTTTAAAGCAAGAGTATCTAATCTGTTGTAGTTGGTCTGCTTTCTGGACTTTATTAAGGTTATTTTATCAGATTTATAATTAGTGTAAGGTTGTTTTTCTATGCTTACAATAGCTTCTGCTAGAGAAGCATTTCGGTTTCTCTTTTTTATCGATTCGCGATAAAAACCTGTCATATACGCGTTCTCTGTTAAATAATTTTCACCTTTTAAGGATAGTGTTTTTTTTACTAAATCATAAGCGTCTTTAGGTCTAACAATATCAACAGAAGCTAATATGGTTGCTGCTGGCGCTAGGTATATTTTAGCATTATCATTATCTATTTCAGATAGCTTTACTTTTTGCTGTTTATAACCTAAAAATGAAATTATTAAACTTTCATTTAGTTGGTTTTTTGGAACTTTGATAGAAAATTCTCCTTCTTTATTAGTAATAGTACTAATATTACTGTTTGTAAGCGATACATCTGCTAGAGCTAATTCTTTTTTGTTGTTTTGGTCTAAAACAACACCTTTATACTCCATTAAATTTTGAGAATAACTTACCGAAAAAAAGAACGTAGCAAGTAATAAAAATAGAGCTTTTGAGGTGTTAAATTCAATCTTTTTCATAATATTTTTATTTAAAGTGCTATCTATAAATATACGTAAAAAAGCAACATGAATTATAAGGATTTATGTTAATTTTAAGACAAGTAATAGTCCTTTGTGTGTTATATTTGTAGTAGAATTTTTTACTTATGCCAACAGACTGTATTCCATTTAAAGACACAGGATATTTTTCTACTTTAATAACCGATTATCTCTCAGAAAAAGAAGAGTTAAAACCATTTTATAATCGTTTTCCTAATCTTAAAAATTTTAAGTTTCAAATAGAAGAAAAGAAAGCGTCATTTCCTTTAGAAAATAGAAAGGTACTTGCAGAGACTTTAATAGATCAATATCAATCTTTTGATGCGTCGTTACAAACTTTAAACAATATTGAAGCACTGCGTAAAGACAACACGTTTACGGTAACTACAGGTCATCAACTTAACTTGTTTACAGGACCTTTATATTTTTTATATAAAATTATTTCAACCATAAATCTTACTAAAAATTTAAAAGCAACCTATCCAGAGTATAATTTTGTTCCTGTTTATTGGATGGCGACCGAAGATCATGATTTTGAAGAAATTAACTATTTTAATTTCAACGGAAAAAAAATAAGATGGAATAAAAAGGCATCAGGTGCAGTTGGCGAATTATCTACAGAAGGTTTGCAAGATGTTTTAGAGGTATTCTCTCAAGAGTTAGGACTTGGTAATAATGCAAATAAACTAAAGCAATGGTTTGAAAAAGCCTATTTAAAACACAGTAATTTAGCCGAAGCAACCTTGTTTTTAGCAAATCAACTTTTTAAAGATTATGGATTAGTAATTGTTGATGCCAATCACAAAAAATTAAAGCAATTATTTGTTCCTTATATAGAAAAAGAACTTGTAGAGCAAACGTCTTTTAATAAAGTGATGCAGACCAATGCAGAAATTGAAAAAACGTCTGAAAACTATAAAATACAAGTAAACCCAAGAGAAATTAATCTGTTTTATATAGGCGAAAATCTAAGAGAACGTATTGTTTTTGAAGATGAAACTTATAGCGTATTAAACACAAACATTACGTGGACAACTCCTGAAATTAAAGAAGAAATTAAAAATCATCCAGAACGTTTTAGTCCAAATGTAATTTTACGCCCATTATATCAAGAAGTTATTTTGCCAAATCTATGTTACATTGGTGGCGGCGGAGAATTAGCCTATTGGCTCCAATTAAAAGAAAATTTTAAGGCAAAAAATGTAGTTTTTCCTATGTTATTATTACGTAATTCGGTACTGTTAAAAACCGAAAGGCAAGCCAAAAAACTAGACAAACTGAATATTAATAATGCTTCATTATTTTTAAAGCGTGATACATTCATAAACAAACGTGTACGTGAAATTTCAAATATAGATATCGATTTTGCACCTCAAATAAAGCATTTAAAACAACAGTTTGAAGATTTATATGCATTGGCAGAACAAACCGATAAATCGTTTATTGGCGCAGTAGATGCGCAAAGACGTAAGCAAATAAAAGGCTTGGAGCACTTAGAAAAACGTTTGCTTACTGCACAAAAAAGAAAACTAAAAGACCATGTGCAGCGCATTACAGATTTGCAAAATCAACTATTTCCAAATCAAAGTTTACAAGAGCGTAGCGTAAACTTTTCCCAATTTTATTTAGAGTATGGAGATAGCTTAATACCACAATTAATTAATAATTTAGAGCCTTTAAAAAGCGAATTTTTAGTTCTTCAATTACAAGATAATGCATAAGATAGATATAGATTTAGTAGAAATGACGCTAGACGTCATGAAATACACAATAGACAGAATCTCTAAAACAGAAGATGTTATCGGTAAACCTCAAAAAGCAGAAACTTTAAAAGCTTTAGTAGGAGAAACTATTACAGAAAAAGGAATTGGAGGCGAAACCGCATTTAACATGTGGAAAAAACATTTAATGCATGCTAATGTAAAAATAGATCATCCGCGTCATTTAGCTTTTGTACCAGCATCACCAACAAGAGCTGCAGTAATGTTTGATTTAGTAACATCAGCATCAAGCATTCATGGTGCGTATTGGATGGAAGGTGCAGGAGGTATTTTTTGTGAAAACGAAGCTATGAAATGGATTGTATCCTTAACCGGTTTACCAGAAGGAGCATTTGGTGTATTTACAAGTGGCGGTACTGCAGCGAATTTATCTGCAATAGTAACTGCGCGCGAATATTGGAGAAGCCTAAATGAGCAAAATAAAAACGAAAAAGGACTAATTATAACCTCTATTGGCGCTCACTCTTCAATAAAAGCTATGGCAAAAGTGGTGGATGTAGATGTTTTACTGGTAGAAACAGAAGATAGATTAGAAGGAGACGCTTTGCAAAGTACCATTAACAGCTTAACCCAGCACCAACGTCAACGTTTATTTGCAGTTGTTGCAACTGGTGGTACAACAAATGCCGGTATTATTGATAATTTAAGCGCAATTGCAGATATCTGTCAAAAAGAAAAGTTATGGTTTCATGTAGATGCTGCATATGGTGGAGGCGCTTTGGTGGCAGATTCTGTTAGACACTTATTTAACGGAATTGAACAAGCAGATAGCATCACAATAGATCCTCATAAATGGATGTTTTCTCCGTATGATTGCGGAGCAGTAATCTACAAACAACCTGAATTAGCAAAAAAAGCACATTCTCAAGAAGGATCATATTTAGAAATTTTTAAAGATGAAGGTGCACATGGGTTCAATCCAACAGATTATCAAATACAATTAACGCGTCGTGTTAGAGGTTTGCCTCTTTGGTTTAGTTTGGCTACACACGGTACAGATAGATATAAAGAAGCTGTAGAACGTGGTATAGAATTAGCTAATATAGCAGGTAAAATGATAGAAGATTATGATCATGTAGAGTTGGTTAGAGAGCCAAGTTTATCATGCGTATTGTATAGAAGAAAAGGTTGGAATCCAGAAGACTATCGTAATTGGACATTTACAAATCACGATAAAGGTTTTGCATTAGTCACTCCTACAAAATGGAAAACAGGCAATACTTTTGAAACCGTCTCACGTTTCTGCTTTATAAATCCAGATACTACAGAACAAGATATAAAAGCAATATTAGAATCGATGCTTTAGTTGATAGTTTTGTTAAAAAATAAGTTGAAATTTAATATCACATAAATAGTAATTTTCAACGCAATTATTATTTTTGTGCATGCAACACGACAAAGTACTTATTTTAGATTTCGGATCGCAATACACACAACTAATTGCGCGCAGAGTTAGAGAACTTAACATCTATTCCGAAATACACCCATTTAACAAGATTCCAAACAACTTAGAAGACTACAAAGCGGTAATACTTTCCGGTAGCCCAATGTCTGTAAGATCAGAAGATGCATATCATCCTGACTTATCAGATATAAGAGGTAAAAAACCAATGCTAGCAGTATGCTACGGTGCACAATATTTAGCACATTTTTCTGGTGGCGAAGTAGCAGAATCAAATACCAGAGAATACGGTAGAGCAAACTTAAGTTACGTTGAAGAAAACGAAACTTTTTTAGAAGGCATACATATTGGTAGTCAAGTTTGGATGAGTCATAGTGATACAATCAAGATTTTGCCAGAAAATGGTGTGCTTTTAGCAAGTACACACGATGTACAAAACGCAGCTTATAAAATAGAAAATGAAACAACTTACGCTATTCAATTTCATCCAGAAGTATATCACTCAACAGATGGAAAATTACTGCTAGAAAATTTCTTAGTAAAAATAGCAAAAGTTAATCCAGATTGGACACCAAATGCTTTTATAGAAGAAACTGTAGAAGATTTAAAAACAAAGTTAGGCAACGATAAAGTAGTTTTAGGATTATCAGGTGGTGTAGATTCATCCGTAGCAGCAATGCTTTTACACAAAGCAATAGGTAAAAACCTATATTGCATCTTTGTAAATAATGGATTATTACGTAAAAACGAATTTTCAGATGTATTAGAACAATACAAAGGAATGGGCTTAAATGTAAAAGGTGTAGATGCTTCGGCACGCTTTTTGGATGCCTTAAAAGATGAAAGTGATCCAGAGAAAAAACGTAAAGCTATAGGACGTATATTTATCGAAGTTTTTGATGACGAAGCTCATCTAATAGAAGACGTAAAATGGTTAGCACAAGGTACCATTTATCCAGATGTGATAGAAAGTGTTAGTGCAACAGGCGGACCAAGTGCAACAATAAAAAGTCATCATAACGTTGGAGGATTACCAGACTTTATGAAACTTAAAATTATAGAACCATTAAAAGAATTGTTTAAAGACGAAGTAAGACGTGTTGGTGCATCAATGGGTATGGATAAAAACCTTTTAGGTCGTCATCCATTTCCAGGTCCAGGTTTAGCTATCAGAATTTTAGGAGACGTAACAGCAGAAAAAGTTCGTATATTACAAGAGGTAGATGCTATTTTTATCAATGGATTAAAACAAGCAGGTTTGTATGACAAAGTATGGCAAGCAGGCGCTATGTTGCTACCGGTAAATAGTGTAGGAGTAATGGGCGATGAGCGTACTTACGAAAAATGTGTAGCATTACGTGCTGTAGAAAGTACAGACGGTATGACTGCAGATTGGGTAAATTTACCATACGAGTTTTTACAAAAAACAAGTAACGATATAATAAATAAAGTAAAAGGCGTTAATAGAGTAGTTTACGACATTAGTAGTAAACCACCAGCAACAATTGAGTGGGAATAAACAAAAAATCGTCACTTCGAGTGATTTTCGAAGTATGAGAAAATAGTATCGAGAAGAATGGCGTTACCACAAGGGTCGGGCTTTCACTACTCGCTTCCCAACAAAAGTTGGGAGAGCTCAAACAAACCGTTCAATCCCTAACGCACTTTTACAACGTATAATTAGATATGAGAAAACTACTATATATTTTAGGCTTATTAATGGTCTTTAGCTGTGCTTCCGCGAAAGCGCAAAATTACAAAACCCATAAAGTCCAAGCAGGAGAAACTTTAGAGCAGATAGCAAAGCAATACAACGTTTCAAAATCTTCTGTTTTAGCCTTAAATCCTGATGCAAGAAAAGGGTTAAAAGTAAGTTCTGTTTTAATAATACCAAAACAAGGTGTAGTTGTTAAAGAACCAGAAACCAAAACAAAAGAAACAAAAACGCTGTTAGGGTTTAAAACTCATAAAGTAAAACGAAAAGAAACGCTTTACAGTTTATCTAAAGAGTATGACGTTACTCAAGAAGATATTAAAAAGCACAATCCAGAATTGTATGCTAACAATTTGCGTAAAGGCGACCGTATAAAAATTCCAGAATATAAAATTGTAAAAGAAGTTGTTGAGACTAAATCGCCTTTAACCACTTATACCGTTCAACCAAAAGAAGGAAAATGGCGTATTGCTTATAAATACGGAATTACGGTACAAGAACTTGAAGATTTAAATCCTGAAATGAATGATGTTTTACAACCAGGTGATGTTGTAAACGTACCAAACAAAGAAGCTGAAACCATAAAAGAAGTAGATGAAAAGTATAGCTACTATACAGTTTTGCCAAAAGAAGGTTTTTATCGTATTAAATTAAAAACTGGGTTAACCCAAGAAGACCTTGAAAAATTAAACCCTGAACTAGAAGAAACAGGACTAAAAGAAGGTATGGTTTTAAAAATACCTTTTAAAGGTAGTAACTCGACAATAGAAGGTGTTGTAAGTAGCATGACTACAAATGCAGGAAAAGTAGATTTAACAAAAAGTAATATAAATCCTGAAACTAAAAAGATAGCAATCATGCTTCCTTTTGGTTTAAATAGGGTAAATACAGATTCTATTTACGACACCAAAAAACAAATCGAAACAGATAGATATTTAAGTGTGTCTTTAGATTTTTATACAGGTGTAAAAGTAGCGTTAGATTCTTTACAAGAATTAGGAGTAAACCTAAAAGTTGATGTGTTTGATACACAAAATAGAGAAAGCGAAGTGGCTTCAATTTTAAGAAGAAATGATTTTTCAGAAACTAGCGCAGTCATTGGACCAATGATGAAAGATAATTTTAACACAGTAGCTTCACAATTAAGCAATCAAAAAATACCCATAGTTTCACCATTAACAAAAACGGTAAATTTAGGAGACAATGTTTTTCAGTCAAGACCATCTGAAGACATGATGGAAACAGCTATAATAAATCATTTTAAAGCAGACACGACAGCACATATCATTATCATATCAGACAAAAAAAACAAATCGGTTAGTGATAAATTAAAAAGAGAGTTTGCAAGAGCGTCAGTTTTATCTTCAAGAGCAGAAAGAAAAACAGGAAAAGATGCGTATTATGTATTAGATCAAGATATAATTAACGTGTTAAAACCAGGAAAAAATGTGGTGTTTTTAGAAACAGACAATCCAGGTTTTGTATCTAATGTTTCAAGTCTTTTAAATTCAAAAATTGTAACAGGTACAGATATAATCTTAACCACTACAAAAATGGATAAAAAAGCTTTTGAAGACGAAGAAGTAAGAAACACACACTTATCTAATCTTAACTTTACCTATTCAGATATTAAAAAATCTTTTAACGAAGACGAAAACAATAGTTTCGCAAAACGCTACAAAAGTACTTATAATGAATTACCAAATAGTTATGCAACAAGAGGCTTTGATATAACTATGGATATAGTGTTACGTTTAGTTACATCAGAAGATTTATATATGTCTGCAAACCAATACCCTTTAACAACGTATGTAGAAAATAAGTTTGCTTACAAGAAAAAGTTATTTGGCGGTTATTACAATGATGCTGTTTACTTAGTAAAATACAGTGATTTAAAAATAGTAGAGGTAACCGAGTAATTTTTTAATTAACTTAGCGTTAATTGGTTATGTTAAAATTTATTTCAATATTAAGTTTGTTTATTCTATTTCATGGCGATGTTATAGAAGAAGTTTCTTGGAATGAAAATTACAAATTAACTTGGTCAGATTTTAAAGGAGCACCAAATAATCAAACAGATGCTGTAGCTATCACAGCTTCAGGGATTACTTTTAGCTATTCTATAAAGAAAACATCAAATAAGGTGCATAGTTTTAAAACACTGGTTAAAGCTTATTTTTATCCAGAGCATTCGTGGTGTAAAAAAGAAATGGTAGATGATAATATTTTGAGACATGAACAACTTCATTTTGATATTACAGAGTTACATGCCAGATTATTTAGACAACAAATAGCTAAATTAAAGCCAAGTTTAGACATAGATAATCAGTTAGACCAATTACATCAAAGTATTAATAAGCAATTATCTTTAATGCAAAATTCTTATGATGAAGAAACTAATCATTCTATAAATACCGAAGCACAAATTAAATGGCAGGAAAGTGTTGCCAAACAATTAAAAACTTTAGAAAAATTTAAATCTAAATCTTAGTGCTAGAGCCAGACAAAGACTTTCTCATAAAATTAGCACATACTAAAATGCCTTTTGGTAAGTATAAAGATAGGTATTTAATAGACTTGCCAGAACATTATGTAGTTTGGTATTATAATAAAGGTTTTCCAAAAAATAAATTAGGACAAATGCTAGAAACTGTTTATACATTAAAAGTAAATGGACTAGAATATTTGGTACGAGAGATACAGAAAAGATACTCAAAATAAATCCTAAATTCATCCTAAGTTTTCAACTAAAAATTGTAAATTTGCCCGCGTTAACAACGCAACATGACAACTAAAACTAAGTACATATTTGTAACCGGAGGTGTAACTTCTTCATTAGGAAAAGGTATAATCGCAGCATCTCTAGCCAAGTTACTTCAGGCGCAAGGTTATAAGACAACAATTCAAAAATTAGATCCTTACATTAACGTAGATCCAGGAACTTTAAACCCATACGAGCATGGCGAATGCTATGTAACCGATGATGGTGCAGAGACCGATTTAGATCTTGGGCACTACGAACGTTTTTTAAACGTACCAACAAGCCAAGCTAATAATGTAACTACTGGTCGTATTTACCAAAACGTAATAGAACGCGAACGTCGTGGCGAATTTTTGGGTAAAACCGTACAAGTAGTACCTCATATTACAGACGAAATTAAACACCGAATCCAGATTTTAGGTAATTCTGGAGACTACGATATAGTAATTACAGAAATAGGAGGAACTGTTGGTGACATAGAGTCTTTACCTTATGTAGAAGCAGTAAGACAATTAAAATGGGATTTAGGCGAAAACAATGCAATTGTAATACATTTAACATTAGTTCCTTTTTTATCTGCAGCAGGAGAGCTTAAAACAAAGCCAACACAGCACAGTGTTAAGACTTTAATGGAAAGTGGTGTGCAAGCAGACATATTGGTATGTCGTACAGAGCACGAATTACCAAGTGATTTAAGACGTAAGTTAGCATTATTCTGTAATGTACGTGAAGAGGCGATTATTCAATCTATAGATGCATCTACAATTTACGATGTACCAAACTTGATGTTAGAACAAGGTTTGGATAAAGTAGTGCTTAAAAAACTAGCATTAAAAAGCGATACGCCAGATTTAACAAAATGGAATAAGTTTTTAGAGTTACACAAAAATCCTAAGTCAGAAATAACAATAGGATTAATAGGTAAGTATGTAGAATTACAAGATTCTTACAAATCTATTTTAGAAGCTTTTATTCATGCAGGAGCAGAAAATGAAGTTAAAGTAAATGTAGAATCTGTACACTCAGAATATCTAAACGAAGACAATATTAAGATGAAATTATCTCATCTTGATGGTGTATTAGTTGCACCAGGTTTTGGAGAACGTGGTATAGAAGGAAAAATAGACGCTATTAAATTTGTAAGAGAAAATAACATTCCGTTTTTAGGAATTTGTTTAGGAATGCAAATGGCTGTAATAGAGTTTTGTCGTAACGTACTAGGATTAAAAGATGCTAACTCAACAGAGATGGATCCTAAAACATCTAATCCAGTAATAGACATTATGGAAGACCAAAAAAATATCACAGATATGGGCGGAACAATGCGTCTTGGTGCTTGGGATTGCCACATAGAAAAAGAATCTATTGCATACGATGTGTATCAATCTCAAGATATAAAAGAGCGTCATAGACATAGATACGAGTTTAACAGCGACTATAAAGAAAAAATTGAAGCTGCTGGATTAAAAACTACAGGTTATAATCCAGAAACTAAATTGGTAGAAATAGTCGAAAACCCAAGCCATCCTTGGTTTGTTGCTGTACAGTATCATCCAGAATATAAAAGTACAGTTGCAAATCCACATCCATTATTTGTGGCATTTGTAAAAGCTAGCTTAAA
Organism: Mesoflavibacter zeaxanthinifaciens DSM 18436; assembly: GCF_000422365.1. GTDB lineage: Bacteria > Bacteroidota > Bacteroidia > Flavobacteriales > Flavobacteriaceae > Mesoflavibacter > Mesoflavibacter zeaxanthinifaciens. Next base: position 127,307 of record NZ_AULQ01000007.1, on the reverse strand, counting down.
ACATCATAACACAAAATAGTGTCACTTTGACATTAAAATAAAAAGTGGTCGTATATTTGACCAAAATTTTAGACCTGCTAGATTTTATTAAATTTGGCAGGTCTTAAACTGAAGAACAGAATGGAAGAAAAAAAACTAGACATTAATTCGATTATTGGATTTATTTTAATTTTCGGAATTTTATTATTCATGATGTGGCAAAATGCACCATCTGAAGAAGAATTAAAAGCGCAAGAGGCAGAAAAGCAAGCAAAAATAGATGCTCAGAAAAAAGCCGAAGCTGAAAAAGAAGACACAAAAGTAGTAACAGAAACAGATTTTACAGAAGCAAAAGATTCTGCACAAGTAGCTGCATTACAATCTAAAATAGGTGCATTTGCTTATTCTGTAGCAACAGCAACATCTTCAGAAAAAGAAATTAATGTTCAAAACGAAGTTTTAGATTTAAAATTTAATACAAAAGGAGGACATCTTTCAGAAGTAAGATTAAAACAATTTGTAGATTTTGATTCTGTGCCAATTTACATCGTAAAAGACGGTAATTCGGTATTTAATCTTCAATTTCAAACAACAGATAACCGTACTTTAAATACTAAAGATTTATACTTTCAACCAACAGTTACAAAAAGTGGAGCCAACACTATTGTGTCTATGAAGCTAAAAACTGCTCAAAATAAGTTTTTAGAATACAATTACGTTATTAAGCCAAACGAGTACATGGTAGATTTTACTATCAAATCTCAAGGTATAGAAACAGATATTAATACATCTAACCCAATTACTTTAGATTGGTCTCAAAAATTATACAGACACGACCAAAGTATCTCTTACGAGAACAGATACACACGTTTAACTTACCAAAACGATGGTGATGTAGATAAATTATCACAAATGAGTGATGATGATGAAACTGTAGACGAGCTAGAATGGTTAAGTTACAGACAGCACTTTTTTAGCACAATTCTAGTAGCAGATCAACCTTTTAATAATGTTGCATTACGATCTAAAAATCTAGTAGAAGACGAAGAAGTAGATTCTATTTACACAAAGCAATTTGCAACAAAATTAGATTTACCGTTAAGCGGAGCAAATTTAAACAGTAATTTAAAATTATATTACGGTCCAACAGATAGTCAAATCCTTAAACAATACGAAGGTAATATTGTAGAGAGTATACCATTTGGATGGGGAATTTTTGGTTGGATTAACAAGTTTTTATTCATTCCATTATTTAGTGGTTTAAGTAGCTTCTTACCTTACGGTATAGCAATTATTGTAATGACGGTTTTAATCAAATTAGCCATGTCTTTTGTGCAATACAAACAGTATTTATCACAAATGAAAATGAAAATTTTAAAGCCAGAATTAGAAGCTATTCGAGAGAAGTACAAAGACAACAAGTTAAAAGCACAACAAGAAACTATGGCGCTTCAAAGTAAAGCAGGAGCAAGTCCATTAGCAGGTTGTTTACCAGCATTAATCCAAATGCCAGTGTTTTACGCCTTGTTTATGTTTTTCCCAACAGCATTTGCTTTAAGACAAAAAAAGTTTTTATGGGCAGACGATTTATCATCGTATGATGTAATAGCAGAATTACCTTTTAATATTCCATTATACGGTGATCACGTAAGTTTATTCCCGATTTTGGCAGCAATCGCTATTTTCTTTTACATGAAGTTAACTACTGGGCAAAACCAAATGTCTGCGCCACAACAAGAAGGTATGCCAGACATGACAAAGATGATGAAGTACATGATTTACTTTGCACCAATTATGATGCTTATTTTCTTTAACCAATATGCATCTGGTTTAAGTTTGTACTACTTCATTTCAAACTTAATTAGTATTGGTATTTTATTAGTCATCAAGAATTTTATTTTAGATGAAGACAAAATCCATGCTAATATCCAAGTAAAAAAAGCGCAGCCTAAAAAGGAAAGTAAATTTCAAAGAAAGATGAAAGAAATGATGGAGCAGGCAGAAAAGCAAAAACAAATGCAAGAGCAACAAAAGAAGAAACGTAAATAGTATTTATAATTTCAAAAAATAAAAGCTGTCAAAAAATAAATTAAATTTGGCAGCTTTTTTGTTATAACAAAAACAGACTATAGTACGTTAACAACTAATAAGATTAATTCAATTTCAGCGAAAGCGAAACAATATTAAAAATGAAATACATATTAACTTTTTTCATATTTACATTATCTGCAACAGTAATGTTTGCACAACAGCTTAATCAATTTGATAGTAATGGTAAACGTCACGGAAAATGGAAAAAAAACTTTGAAGGTACAGAAGTATTAAGATACGAAGGACAATTTGAGCATGGTAAAGAAGTTGGTGTTTTTAAATTTTACCAAAATCTTGAGAATAAAGCTGTTTTAGCAGCAACACGTACGTTTAAAAAAGATTCAGACATTGCTCTAGTTGTATTTTATACATCTACAGGAAACAAGGTTAGTGAAGGTGCAATGCGAGGAAAAACTTATGTAGGTAAATGGTTATACTATCATAAAAATAGTGATCAATTAATGACTTCAGAATTTTATAATAATAAAGGGAAATTAGAAGGCTTAAGAACAACATATTACCTTAACGGAAATGTGGCAGAAAAAGCAAACTACAAAAACGGAAAACTAGATGGATTATCGCAATGGTTTTCTGGAGAAGGTGTTTTAATTAGAGAATATACTTATAAGGACAATATGTTACATGGTGCTTACAAATCTTATGACGAAAAAGGAAGCTTAATATTAGAAGGACAATACCAAAATGATTACAGACATGGTATCTGGAAAACTTACAAAGACGGAAAGCTTATTGAAGAAAACGATTTTACTAGACGCAGTAAAAATCCATATAAGAACAATAAAAAAACGCCTTAAGTAATTAAGGCGTTTTTTTTTAAGAATAAACTGTTTGTTTCAATTTATTCAACTTAACATCAATCATCTAAAAACTATTGTGGCGGTAAAATAACGTTATTGTCAATTACGTGTACAACTCCATTTACTGCTTGTATGTCAACTAAGCTAGTAACTATATCACTTACTCTTCCATTAGCATCTGTTAAAGTAAAGTTTGTAGCATCTGCTGTAATATTTCCTCCTAGTGTAGTAACAGTTCCGCTAGTTAACATAGAAGACTGTATATTACCACTTACAATGTGGTAAGTTAGAACAGCATCAACAGTAGATGTTGGTATATCTGTTAAAACAGATACATTTAATTCGGTTAATAAGTTTCCAAAAGCATTATCTGTAGGAGCAAATACTGTAAATGGACCAGCTTCTGCATCAGAAACAGTGTTTATGTATGGTACAGTTGGCATACCTGTATCTGCATATTGTAAAGCAGCTACAAGATTAGATAATGCTGGGTTAGTAGTAGCAAATGTTGCTATAGTAGGTAAATCAATTACAGTGTCTACTGTGTGTATAATTCCGTTTGTGCCTACAATATCTGCAGTTTCTACTGTAGACGCACCATTAAACATAACACCATTAGAAGTGTTAAAGTAGATGCTTAAGTTATTCATGTTAGGTCCTGAAGCGTTTGTATTGGAATAACCTTCTCCTAAAGCTACCAAATCTGTAGAAGTGATTGCGCCACTAATAACATGATTTAATAAAATTTGAGATAATACAGCTGTATCAACATCAGCGAGAGCTGTACCATCTAAAAATGTTTCAAATGCTGTATCATCTGGAGCTAAGACTGTAAAAGGTCCTGTTCCTGATAATACATTAACTAAGTCTCCATCTGCAGCTCCTAAAGCAGCAACAAGATTAGAATAATTTGTGTTATTAACAGCATGATCAACAACTGTAGGTAACGTAATTACTTTATCAACAACATGAACAATTCCATTAGATGCTTCTACATCTGCAACTGTAACTTCTGCACCATTATTAAAAACAACACCGTTATTTGTGTCAAACAGAAGGCTAATTTTATTGTTAGAAGGACCATCTGCTAAAGTATTAGTATAACCTCTACCCATACCAGTTAAATCTGTAGATGTTACAGTTCCAGAAATAACGTGGTTAAGTAGTGTTTGTGTTAACGCTTCGTCAGGTATGTCTTGTACAGTAGTCCAACCGTTATCAGACAAAAATTCTGCAAAAGCTTCGTCTGTAGGTGCTAAAACAGTAAAAGGTCCTGGTCCGCTAAGTGTTGCAGCTAGATTAGCTTCAACAACAGCATCAACTAAACTTGATAAATTAGGATTAGATTGTGCTAATTCTACAATGTTTAGAGATTGTTCATCAATAATAATAGTTCCGTCATCGTCATCACTACATGACCAGAAAACGATAGTTGTTAATAATAACAACGATAAAAGTTTTAAATTTTTCATAGCAATTTTTATTGGTTTGTAAATTTTGTTTAACAAATCTAAATAAAGTTTAAACAGAATATATCTAATATTTTGTTAAACTTTTTAACTTGCTGTTTTTTAAGTGTTTGAATTGGTGATAATAAGGTCTTATTGATTTAATATGAGTTTAAAAAATGACGTATCTTTGCAATCCAAAAAAAGATTTTAGATGAAAAAAAGAGTTGTTGTAGGACTTTCAGGAGGTGTAGATTCTAGTGTTGCTGCTTATTTATTAAAGGAGCAAGGTTATGAGGTTATAGGTCTTTTTATGAAAAACTGGCATGACGATTCTGTAACAATATCAGATGAATGTCCTTGGCTAGAAGATAGTAACGATGCAATGTTAGTTGCAAATAAACTAGATATTCCTTTTCAAACTGTAGATTTAAGCGAGCAGTATAAAGAACGTATTGTAGACTACATGTTTAACGAATATGAAAAAGGTCGTACACCAAATCCTGATGTACTTTGTAATAGAGAAATCAAATTTGATGTCTTTATGAAAATTGCTTTAGACCTTGGTGCAGATTATGTAGCAACAGGTCATTATTGCAGAAAAAGTACTATTGAAAAAGACGGAAAAGAAATTCATCAACTTTTAGCAGGTAAAGACGATAATAAGGATCAATCTTATTTTTTATGTCAATTATCTCAAGACCAATTAGCAAAAGCATTATTCCCGGTTGGCGAACTTTTAAAACCAGAAGTTAGAGCAATTGCTAAAGAGCAAGACTTAATTACAGCAGATAAAAAAGACTCGCAAGGCTTATGTTTTATTGGTAAAGTGAGATTGCCAGAATTTCTTCAACAACAATTAAAACCAAAAGAAGGTGTCATTGTTGAAGTTGAAAAATCTAATCAAATCTATAATCAAACACAGCCAAACTTCAACAATAAATTAGAAGAATTAGACTATTTAAGTCAGAAAAAAAGCTACGCGTTAACCGATGGAAAAGTGGTAGGTAAGCATCAAGGTGCACATTATTTTACAAAAGGACAACGTAAAGGATTAGCTGTTGGAGGAACCGTTGAACCACTTTTTGTGATTGAAACCGACGTAAATGAAAACGTGATTTACACAGGTCAAGGTAAAAATCATCCAGGGTTGTTACGCCATGTGTTATTTGTAGCTAATGACGAGTTACACTGGATCCGAGAAGATTTAGCAATTAATGAAGGTGAAACCATGCAGGTTAAAGCTAGAATACGTTACAGACAACCCTTACAAGATGCCACTCTACACAAAGTAGATTCTGGTTTGTATGTCGAATTTAAAGACGCGCAATCTGCAATTACCGAAGGTCAATTTGTAGCTTGGTATTTAGATGAAGAATTAGTTGGTTCCGGAGTTATTTCTTAAATTGCAGTAACTCTAAATGGTTACTGAAATGAAGCAGACTTTACTTATAATTGCTTTTTTAATAAGCTATTCAGTTTTTGCTCAAGAACACGCTTGGGTTTATCTTAATGACAAACCAAATAGTGCAACTGCGTTAGCAAATCCAATTTCAATTTTAACTCAAAAAGCGTTAGATCGTAAAGCAGCACACAACGTTACTGTAGATTATAATGATGTTCCTGTAGACGAAGGATATATAACTCAAATAAAAGCCCAAACAGGAATTACAGTTCTTGCTAAATCCAAATGGTTAAACGTGGTTCATGTGTTAGGAACCGAAACCGATATTAATGCGTTAACAGGATTAACTTTTGTTGATCATATCGAATTTGCAGATGGTAATCTTAATGCAAGACAATCTCAAAATCAAAACAAATTTGATATCGAAACTAACCAAACAGTTTTTAATTACGGAAGCGCTACCAACCAAATAGAAATGTTTAATGGCGACGATTTGCATCTTGCAGATTTTACAGGAACAGGAATGACAGTAGCTGTTTTAGATTCAGGTTTTCCTAATGTGCCAACCATGTCAGGATTTAATCGCTTAAATACGAATAACGGAATTTTGGGCGGATATGATTTTGTAGATAGAAACCCAAATGTGTATGCGTATACAGGAAATGCTCACGGAACATGGGTTTTAAGTGATATGGCAGGTTATGTACAAGACCAATTTGTTGGTACTGCTCCAGATGCAGAATATTATTTATTTAGAACCGAAAACGCAGCTACAGAAACTCCAATAGAAGAAACGCTTTGGGTTGAAGCTGCAGAACGTGCAGATAGTTTAGGTGTAGATGTGATTAATACATCGCTTGGTTATACCACTTTTGACAATCCAAATTATAGTTATACACCAGCCGAAATGGATGGTCAAACCGCGTTTATAACTCGTGGTGCGAATTTTGCAGCCCAAAAAGGAATGTTGTTGGTTAATTCTGCAGGAAATTCTGGTAATTCCTCTTGGCAAATTGTTGGTGCGCCAGCAGATTCGCCTAACGTATTAAGTGTTGGAGCAGTCAATGCATCTGGTAATTATGCGTCGTTTAGTTCTCAAGGAAGTAGCGCACAACCAACACAAAAACCAGACGTTGTAGCACAAGGTCAGGCAAGTTTTGTAATCAATACTAATGATAATCTTATAACAATTAACGGTACATCGTTTAGTGCACCAATATTAGCTGGCGGCGTTGTATGTTTGTGGCAAGCATTACCAACATTAAACAATCAGCAAATTATGCAATTGGTTCGTGAGTCTGCTTCGCAATACAATAATCCTGATAATTTTTTAGGTTATGGTATTCCTGATTTATCATTAGCATTAGCCAATGGATTGTCTTTGGTTGAGATTCAGAATGAAACTACTAAACTAAAAGTATATCCTAATCCAGTAAGTAGTTTACTATATGTTGAAATTCCTAGTCAATATGATACTGCAAACGTAAAATTATATGATATTTTAGGGAAAAAAGTACTTGAAAAAATAGTGTCTTCAACACAGAAAAAAATCAATGTAAGTAATCTATCTAAAGGTGTTTATTTAGCAAAAATTGAAGCTACTGGATTAAGTATCACCAAAAAAATTATAAAAAATTAGGTTTAAAAAAACTTAAATTTTCACAAAATTAGAAGTAAAATCCAATTCACCTCGCGCACAGTCGAGAGGTCATAAATTAACAACTCAATAATAAAAATGCAAAATAGAATTACAGACTTATTCAATATTAAATATCCAATAGTACAAGGCGGAATGATTTGGAATAGCGGTTGGCGATTAGCTTCTGCTGCAAGTAATTCAGGAATTTTAGGTTTAATAGGCGCAGGAAGTATGTATCCAGATGTGCTAAGAGAACATATTCAAAAATGTAAACAAGCAACCGATAAACCTTTTGGAGTAAATGTGCCAATGTTATATCCTAACATTGAGGAGATTATGAATATTATTGTTGAAGAAGGTGTAAAGATTGTATTTACTTCTGCTGGAAACCCAAAAACTTGGACTAAATGGTTGCAAGACAAAGGAATAATCGTTGTACATGTAGTTAGTAGTGTGAAATTTGCATTAAAAGCGCAAGACGCTGGTGTAGATGCTGTAGTTGCAGAAGGTTTTGAAGCTGGCGGACATAACGGTCGTGACGAGACAACAACACTTACGCTAATACCAATGGTTAAAGAACATTTAAAAATTCCTTTATTGGCAGCAGGCGGTATTGCAACAGGAAAAGCCATGCTTGCATGTATGGTTTTAGGCGCAGATGGCGTACAAGTTGGTAGTCGTTTTGTGGCGAGTACAGAAAGTAGTGCGCATCAAGCGTTTAAACAAGTCGTTGTAGATGCCAAAGAAGGCGATACGCAATTAACTTTGAAAGAATTAGCGCCAGTAAGATTAATAAAAAATAAGTTTTTTAATGATGTTGAAGCATTGTATAAATCAGCACCAACACCAGAACAACTTAAAGAATTATTAGGTCGTGCTCGAGCAAAAAAAGGAATGTTTGAAGGCGATTTAGATGAAGGTGAACTTGAAATTGGACAAATTTCAGGATTAATTCATGACATAAAACCAGTTGCTGAGATTGTAAAAGAGATGGTTGAAGACTTTGAAATGGCTAAAAAAGAAGTGGCTAATTTTTAAGTGAATTTAAGTTGATTTCTTATAAATAAATTTTCTCAAACCACTACTTTTGCAAAATGGTTTTGAGCAATTACACAAAAGAATTTAAGTACAATTGGCAACTAGCAGCACCAGTCATGTTAGGTATGTTAGGACATACCTTTGTTAGTTTTATAGACAATATTATGGTTGGTCAACTAGGTACGGCGCAGTTAGCAGCAGTATCTTTAGGTAATAGTTTTATGTTTATAGCTATGTCTTTAGGTATTGGTTTTAGTACAGCCATTACTCCTTTGGTAGCCGAAGCAGATGGAGCAAACGATTTTGCTAAAGGAAAATCTGCTTTTAAACACGGATTATTTTTATGTACTGTTTTAGGTGTATTGTTGTTTCTGTTAGTGTTTTTTGCCAAACCTTTAATGTATTTAATGAAGCAACCAGTTGAGGTTGTAGAATTAGCTATTCCGTATTTAGATTTGGTAGCATTTTCTTTGATACCATTAGTCGTCTTTCAAGCATTTAAACAATTTAGTGATGGATTGTCTTTAACCAAATATCCAATGTATGCCACTATAGTAGCTAACGTGGTTAATGTTGGTTTTAACTATGTGCTTATCTTTGGTAAGTTTGGTTTTCCAGAAATGGGTATAGTTGGTGCAGCTTATGGTACTTTAATTTCTCGTTTTGTAATGGTAGCACATATTTGGTGGTTGTTAAAAGGACGAGAAAAATCAAAACACTTTGTTACCAATATTAAAATATTGGTTTTAGACAAAGCAATGATTAATAAACTCATTGGTCTTGGTGCACCAAGTGCAATGCAAATGTTTTTTGAAGTTGCCATTTTTACAGCAGCAATCTGGTTAAGTGGCTTGTTAGGTAAAAATCCGCAAGCAGCAAATCAAATTGCTTTAAATTTAAGTTCTATGACCTTTATGGTTGCAATGGGATTAAGTGTAGCGTCTATGATTAGAGTAGGTAACCAAAAAGGACTTCAAAAATATTTTGAGTTACGTCGTATTGCATTCTCATTATTTTTATTAGGATTTATTTTTGCGGTAGTTTTCGGAATTTTATTCTTGATTTTTAATGAAGCTTTGCCAAAACTATACGTAGATTTTGATGATGTTATTAATTTTAAAGATAATACTGAAGTTGTCACAATAGCATCACAATTACTAATTGCGTCGGCTATTTTTCAAATTAGTGATAGTTTACAAGTTATTGTTTTAGGCGCTTTACGTGGCTTGCAAGATGTTAAAATACCAACATTAATTACCTTTATTGCCTATTGGTTAATAGGTTTTCCTATAAGCTGGATTTTAGGAAAAGAAGATGCGTACGGAAGCTTTGGAATTTGGATTGGCTTATTAGCAGGCTTAACTAGTGCAGCAATTTTATTGTTTATTAGGTTTAATTATCTTACAAAAAGATTAATTTTGAATTCAGCTAACAACTAAAAGCTAATAGCAAATACAATGGAACTACCAAAATACATATTAGGCGACAATACAGATTTTCCAAACGCTATATTTGTAATACATACCGATTTTCCTCGGTTTATTATTAATTTAGAAGACGATGAAGTAGAATGGCTTGAAGATTTTGATCAACATGATGAAAAAGAATTAGAGCTAGAAATGGAAAATTTAATCAACGAAGCTACTGCATTTTATGACAGAGAAGTAGCACGATACGAAGACTAATTACATGTTAGAACAAATTTTAGAATTAGATAAACAAGTTTTTTTATTCCTTAATAATCTAGGTAATCCTTCTTGGGATGGATTTTGGATGTTTTATACAGATAAATTGCATTGGATTCCTTTTTATGCAGTGCTTTTCTTCTTTATGTATAAAAAAAGAAATGATAAATCCATTATTCTAACCGCTGTAGTTATTGCTTTAATGATCCTGTTTACAGATCAGATTACTAACTTATTTAAATATGGTTTAAAACGACCAAGACCTTGTCACGAAGCAGATTTGATAGATATTATGCGTCTAGTTAAATCTTGGTGTGGCGGTGCTTATGGTTACTTTTCTGGCCATGCCAGTAATAGTATGGCAGTAGCTATTTTTTCAGGTTTTATGTTAAAACAGCGATTTAAATATTTAATATATATATTAATTGTTTGGTCTTTAGCAATGGGTTATAGCCGTATATATATTGGTGTACATTATCCGTTAGATGTTTTATCAGGTATGATTTTTGGCGGATTTTCAGGTTATATGTTCTATAGATTTGAAAGCTACTTACATAAACGCTTTACGCTAAGGTAATTTTTATTTTCTTTCTAGTTCGTAATAATCAAAAGTTAATCTGTCCCTGTATTGCCTGCTATCTGGCTCAGCTTCATTTAAATCATAATGATTTACCTTTTTAACGTTGAAATAGGAGCTTAAAAATGAAATATTTTCTTCAGAAAGACCATAAGTTAATAATCCAAATTTTGAGTCCTTTGGAAGATTTTCAATAGTATTCAAATTAATAATTGTCGGAATCTTTTCGCCATATTGCCAAACGGTTTCAGGCGTTGCTTCACCTAAGCTATAAGTTTTAATATCGTTGATTTCATTTTGCTTTAATAACCTAGACACTGGTTTATAATTTTTGCTAGTAAATGTTTTAAACACAGGTAAGCCAAACACAAAAAGACTTGCAAAAAAGACTACTGTTAACAAGAATACGTGCTTAATTTTCTTTTTGTATAGTTGTATTAAAATAAAAAATGACATAACTATAGAAACTAGACCAAAAAATGAAAAAGCAATAATGTTACTATGAAATTGCTCATAAAATAAATAGGCTAATCCAAAAGGGGAAACGATACCAATAATAGCAATTAATGTAAAATTGAAGTATACAGGTAAAGTTTCTTTTTTATTATTTAAGTACTTAAATTTTCTAATTAAAAACTCTATATAAAATCCTGTGTTTAATGCTAGCGGAATTAAGACAGGCATTAAATAACGTGACTTTTTTTCAGGAATTATTGAGAGTAAAATTACAGCAGAAATAGTCCATAAAAACGTGAATTTATAAGCTCTGTAATGTATTGCTCTGCGTTTCATATATGGATACAATAATCCTATAAATGCTGGAATTGTCCAAATTCCGCTTTGCGTAAAAAAGCTCCAATAATAATAGAAAGGTCTAACATTGTAGCTTGTCCAATTAGCGGTTTCTTTACTTGTTATAGCTTCAAAAGTATGAGGATCTTCTAATCTTACATAAAGATACCACCAACCACCTAAAATAACAGCAAGAATTAATATGATTATAAAAGGAATAATTTTAGCTTTTAAGTTTTTATAATTGAAAGAGAAACTAAAAGCAATTATAAAGGGTAATAATAACGCGTAAAAAGACACAGGACCTTTGCTTAATAATGAAGCAGCAATACCTAAACTTGCTAAAAAAAGGTGTTTCCAATTAACCGTTTCGCTTTTAAATAGTAGAAATAAATAGTAAATAGCAATCATCATAAATCCGTGAGTAAAAATATCCCAAGGCGCTTCTATAGTAATACCTATAACGTAAAAAGATGTGATTAATATTAATGCATTTATTAAACTATGTGCTCTACTTTTAAGTATGAATTTTGATAATTTATAAGTAAAAACACCTAAAATCATAACCATTAATATAGCAGGTAAACGCATTCCAAATACACTTTTAACACCAAAGATTAATGCAGATAAAGCAGTAATCCAAGTTGGTAATGGTGGTTTTTGATAACGTGGTACACCATTCATAGTGGTTAATAACCAATTGTTATCTGTAACCATTTCTCTAGCAGTAATAAAATTACGCGCTTCCATAATAGTTACCTGCATACTGTCTAAGTTAGGCAATAACATAATTGCAATAAAAAGACATAGTAAAATTAATGGATAGTTTTTTAAAAGTTTAGGCATCTTGCTTTTTTAAAATTAAAAGATTTCTAACATAAATAGTTGCACCTAGTAAATGACCAACTAATAATACAGGATCTTTTCTAAATATAGCATAAATCAAAATAAGTAAAGATCCAACTAAGCTTAGTGCCCAAAACCCAAAAGGAAGTGAAGATTCTTTGTTTTTTTCAGAATACATCCATTGGTATATAAATCTTAAAGTAAATACTATTTGAGACACTATTCCTAAAATTAATAACCATAACGGAATAGCTTCATTTTTAAAAAGCTTAACTGTGTCAATTTCGTTATTGTTAAAGTAGAAAATAGTTACAAATACAGGCATAAATAATAATATCCAACGCATAAATATTGGATATTTTTTCCATTGATTTTGTAACTGAAGATTTCTTATATAAATATAATATGTAAGACCTTGACCAAGCATAATTGCAAAATCATTACGTAAGTAACCATATATAAAAAGTAAAAAGGAAGCTATTAAACTAAGTGTCCAAAATAGAGTAGGTGTAATGACTTTTTTTTGTTTTTCGCTAGTAATCCATTGTATAATTAGCCTAGAGGAAAATAGGATTTGAGCTAAAAAGCCAATACTATATATTAACCATTTACTCATTTATTTTTTCTTAGCAACTTCGTAATTAATGTACTTTTTCTTCATCCATAAATAAGCAAAACAATCCATTAAAGGACCTAAAAGCCTATTCCAAAGTCCAAATTTAGCTTGACCTGCAATACGAGGGAAATGCTGAACAGGTACTTGCTTTATAGTTCCGTTTTGCAACAAAATCATAGCAGGTAAAAAACGATGTAGACCTTTAAACATAGGAATGCGTTTGGCGTAATCTGTTCGTATTACTTTTAATGGGCAACCAGTGTCATCCATACCATCTTTTGTAAAAGCACGTCTTATACCGTTAGCAATTTTAGACGACATATTTTTAACAAAACTATCCTTACGGTTGGCACGTACACCAGTTACTAATGCGTTGTCTTTAATATGTTCTAAAAGCAGATTGAAGTCTGATGGCGCCGTTTGTAAGTCAGAATCTATATAACCAACCAAAGGTGTGTCTGCATGATCAAAACCAGCTTTTATCGCAGCGCTTAATCCTCTATTTTCTTTAAAAAGAATATAGAAAAAAGCATCATTACGAGTGCAAATATCTTCTATTAATTGCTGGCTTTTGTCTTTAGAGCCATCGTTAACAAATAATATTTTGGTGGGTTTACTAGCTATTTTTGTGTAAGCTAAAAGCTCTTTTTCAACTCTAGCTAAATTATCCTCTTCGTTATAAACAGGAACGATAATCGTAAATTCGTAACTCATTATGCTTTGCTTAGTCTTGCAAAAGTATTATTTTTTATCAATAGCAATTTATGTTTCACTTAAAAGTTGTTATTTTGTAAAACATTTCAAAATTTTTTATGAAGATATTAGTCACTGGAGCAGTTGGTTTTATAGGTTCTCATACAGCAGAAAGACTCCAAAAAATGGGGCATGAGGTTGTTGGAGTAGATAACTTTAATGATTATTATAGTTTAGAATTAAAGCAATTAAATGAAAAAGCTTTAAATGAAAAAGGGATTACAGTTTTAAAGTTAGATTTAAGAGAAATTACAGATATAAATAAGCTGCCAAAAGACATAAATTATATCTTCCATTATGCTGCACAACCTGGTATATCCTCAACATCTACTTTTGAAGATTATTTTACAAATAATGTTATAGCAACAAAAAAATTAATTGATTATGCTTTACAATTAGACGATTTAAAATTGCTTGTAAATATCGGGACATCTTCAATTTATGGCTTAGAGGCTACGTTTCCTGAAGATGTTGCACCAAAACCAGCATCTCATTACGGTGTAACCAAGTTGACTGCAGAGCAATTAGTGCTTCAAAAAAGTAGAGAACAGCAGTTTAAAAGCTGTTCTTTAAGACTATATTCTGTAATAGGACCAAGAGAACGTCCAGAAAAAATGTATACTAAACTAATCGCTTGTGGTTTAAATGGTGAAGCTTTTCCTTTATATGAAGGTAGTGATAAGCATTTACGAAGTTTTACTTATGTAGGTGATATTGTTGATGGAGTAGTAAGCGTTATAGGAAATGAAGACAAAGTAAATGGCGAAATTATTAATCTTGGAACAGAAGTAGAACATACTACACAAGATGGTATTGATGCTGTAGAAAAAGTTTTAGGAAAGCCAATTAAAATTAATATTATAGCCAAACGAGCAGGTGACCAATTACGTACAAAAGCTAATATTGATAAAGCTAGAAAACTACTTAATTATAACCCGAAAACTACGCTACTAGAATCAGTAGAAAAACAAGTAGAATGGTATAAAGCTAACTTTTAATTTTTTAAGTTTAATAAATATTCAGCTGCAACAAAAGGAGTAGTTTTATTAGCTTCAATTAAAGTTAATTGTTTTTGTAACTCTATTTTTATGGTTGGATGGTTAAAGAAGTCACTCTTTAATTGTTCTTCAATAGTTTGAATTAACCAGTATTTATTTTGCTCATTACGCTTTGAGCTAAAGTAATTATTAGATTTTGTAATTTCTAAATACTCTTCTATAACTTTCCAGATATCGGCAATACCTTCATTTTGTAAACCACTACATAAAGTTACTTTTGGTTGCCAATTAGAAGCTTTTGCAGGATAAAGATGTAATGCGCGGTTAAATTCTACTTTAGCTAGCTTAGCAGCTTTAAGATTATCGCCATCTGCTTTGTTAATAGCAATAGCGTCTGCCATTTCAATAATACCACGTTTAATACCTTGTAGCTCATCTCCAGCACCAGCTAATTTTAAAAGTAGAAAGAAATCTACCATGCTGTGTACAGCGGTTTCACTTTGCCCTACACCAACAGTTTCAATAATAATAGTGTCAAAACCAGCAGCTTCACAAAGCGTAATAGTTTCTCTAGTTTTTCTGGCAACACCACCAAGCGATTCTCCTGAAGCCGAAGGACGTATGTAGGCATTTTCATTTTTAACTAAAGATTCCATACGCGTTTTATCACCTAAAATACTTCCTTTAGTTAAAGAACTACTTGGGTCTACAGCTAGTACTGCAACCTTTTTGTCTTGTGCAGTTAGATAATTACCAAAAGCTTCAATAAATGTACTTTTACCTACACCAGGTACGCCGGTAATACCAATTCTCACTGATTTGTTAGCATGAGGTAAACAAGCTTTAACAATTTGATGTGCTTGTTCTTGATGTTTGGTGTGTTTACTTTCTATAATTGTAATAGCTTGACTTAAAGCTGTAATATTTCCATCAAGAAGCGAGTTAATTAAGTCTTGTGTGTCCCTTTTAGATTTGCGTTTTGCTTTTAATTTAGAAACAGCTTCGGCATTAGTAATTTCAGAAGATGTAACACCTTCTTGTTCAGATAACGCTGATTTTTTTATTTCTTTTTTAGCCAAAAGTGAATTTATTTATGTTGAAATTATCTATTTAAAGGAATTTCAATTTTTACATCATCCCAAGCCATTGTCATTTTTAAGTCGTCTGTAGAGTTGTCAAAAGCAATCGTAAATTGCTCAACAGGTTTGTCTAAATCCTTGACAGGCACTTCAGCCTCAATAACATCAAAATTTGGATCCCACATAGGTTCCATTTTTTCATTTACTCCCCATTCGTATTGCTTAGAATTAAACATTACTTTCCAAGTATCCTCCATAGGGACTGTCCAAATGGTGTATTTTCCTTTAGGTAGATACATGCCTTGTACGGTTAAATCTTGATTAGTTTCAAAAGTAGTAGCTTCGTTTGCTCCAGTACGCCAAACTTGGTTAAATGGTACTAATGCACCAAAAACTTCACGATCACGTTTTGAAGGACGATTGTAAAACACTTCTAAATTTAAATCGTCTACTTTAAAAGCAACTGTTTTTGGTGGACTTAAACGTTGCTCAAAAACACCTGTTTTAGTAAAAAATTGATAGCCTAAAACAAGTACAGCTACTGCAATTAGGGCATATATTATCCACTTTAAAAATTTATTCATTGTAGAATTAAGGATTTATTGAATATAAAAGTATAGCAAATTTATTGAATATAAGTATAACGAAAAATTAATTTAGATGTTATCTTTATTCTCTAAAATAAGAATAGCGTAATGGATTTAAATAAGATTTTAGATGCTTCAAATCAAGAAGAAATTTTTGTTGTTGATCATTCAATTTCAATTAATGATTATGTTGCAATAGATTTGTCAAAACAGAATGAAGATTTAAAGTTATTTGATGTGTCTTCTTCTAAAGCATGGGAGATTTATATTAATAATTATCTCAAAAAAGCTAATAAAAAAGTAGCATATGGTGGTTATTTAGAGCATAGAAATCTTTATGACCGTAGTGATTACTTTTCTTCTCAAACCGAAGAAGCGCAACGTAATATTCATTTGGGTTTAGATTTATGGTGTCCTGCAGGAACAGATATACTTGCTGCTTTTAATGGAGTAATCCATAGCTTTAATGATAATACTAATTTTGGAGACTACGGACCAACCATAATTTTAGAGCACAGCTTAGGAAATGATAAGTTTTATACACTTTATGGTCATTTATCGCGTGCTTCAATTAAAAATATTAAAGTTGGTCAAAGTGTAAAACAAGGAGATATTATTGCACAATTAGGAGATGGAAAGGTAAATGGAGATTATGCGCCGCATCTACACTTTCAAATTATAAAAGATTTACAAGGTAAAGAAGGAGATTATCCTGGTGTTTGTAGTGTTAAAGAATTAGAGTTTTATAAACAAAATACAATAGATCCAAAACCAATACTAGGATTGGTTTAATCAAATTGATTTAAGTCTCTTTTTATTCTTGCTTCTGTAGGAATAAGTAGAGCCAAATAAACAATTAATAATATTCCAAAAAGAAGAAATTCTGGATAGATTAATAAAATTAAAAAAGCTGCGCCTTCTAAAATTACCCATCTTATAATTGATGCAGTTTGATAACTAACTAATTTTTGTTGTACAGAAAGGTTGTCATCTATTTTAGAAACAAAATGTTTAAATAATAGATTGCTAACTATAAATGCAGCTATTGGGATAAATAAATAAATGTAATTTTTACTGTTAACTGTTGGGAAAGTTAGCTCTGTTAAATTTCCTAAATCACCTAAAAAGTAATACGCCAAAATTAATCCTGCAATTAAAGTTAGATGAATGATTTTAAAAACCTTTAATTGTTGCTCCATATTTTTATGATCTAATTGTTTCTATTTTTCCATAAATGTGACGTCTTGCTAAAGGTTTGCCAAATAAAAACCCAGCTATTACACTAATACCATCTGCAATATAAAACCAAGTTGGAGAAGGAATCATAAACCAATTAGCAATTGTAGCTACAACCATAAAGCCAGCGACAATATATGCAGGAATTATAGATGTTTTAGCAATAAGTCCTGCTATAAACATACCAATAGCTATCCCAATACCATGTGCAATGATAACAGATATCATCGAGCCACGAGGAATAAGATCTATATTGTTTTTAATCCATTCCATATCCAAAGGTTTAGCGCCTTCAGGATAAGGGAACAAAGTATGACCTAAGGTTTCAATAAGATAAATAGATAGGCTAGCTGCTATAATACCAGCAATTGTGGCTAATATTTTTCTTAGCATAATTAAAGATTTTAGTTAGTTAAATAAAAATACAAAAAAATCCCAAAGCATTACACTTTGGGATTTTTAATATGATTTAATATATATTATTTATTCATTTACCAAAACCCATTCGCCTTTAGCAATTAATGGTTCTGCTTGTTTGTATTTTAGGGTTTTGTTTTCGCCACTCATTACATTTTTTATAGTCACTCTGTCATTTCGACCAATTTTTGGTTGCTCTCTAACAATAGTTTCAACAACTTGTGGTTGTTGTTGTGTGTTACCAGCAACTCTATTTTGGGCAGCACGTTCGTCTAAATTAGGAATTTCTTCCTTTTCAGTTTTTAGATTCTCTTTTTGACGTACTTGTTTTGCTTCACTAATAGCATTAGTTGTTTCTGTTGGTAATTCACCTTTAAATAAGAATGAAATTACATCTTTATTAACTTGAGAGATCATGCTTTTAAACAATTCAAAAGCTTCAAACTTGTAAATTAATAATGGATCTTTTTGTTCGTGAACAGCTAATTGAACCGATTGTTTTAACTCGTCCATTTTACGTAAATGAGTCTTCCATGCATCATCAATAATGGCTAATGTAATGTTCTTTTCAAAGTCAGTGATTAACTGTTTTCCTTTACTTTCGTAAGCTTTCTCTAAGTCAGTTACAACTTGTAACGTTTTAGTGCCATCCGTAAAAGGAACAACAATACGCTTGTAGCGATCACGTTGATTTTCGTATACGTTTTCTATAACAGGGAATGCAATTTCGGCGTTGCGTTCCATTTTATTTTTATAGTGATCAAAAGCTGTTTTATAGATGTTTTGTGCAATCTCTAAAGCAGACATTTTGTTAAACTCAGCTTCACTAATTGGTGACGACATAGAGAAGAAACGGATTAGTTCAAACTCGAAGTTTTTAAAATCGTTAGCATCTTTATTGGTCTCTGCAATTAACTCAGAAGTATCATAAATCATGTTAGCTAAGTCTACACGTAAACGCTCTCCAAATAATGCGTGGTAACGACGTTTGTAAACTACTTCACGTTGCGAGTTCATTACATCATCATATTCAAGAAGACGTTTACGAACACCAAATTGGTTTTCCTCCACTTTTTTCTGTGCACGCTCAATAGATTTTGAAATCATAGAATGCTGAATCACTTCACCTTCTTGTAATCCCATTCTATCCATCATCTTGGCAATACGCTCACTACCAAATAAACGCATTAAATTATCTTCTAAAGATACATAGAATTGCGAGCTTCCTGGATCTCCTTGTCTACCGGCACGACCACGTAACTGTCGGTCTACACGACGCGAGTCATGACGTTCTGTACCAATGATGGCTAATCCACCAGCAGCTTTAACTTCGTCACTTAATTTAATATCTGTACCACGACCAGCCATGTTTGTTGCAATGGTTACTTGTCCTGGTTTACCAGCCTCAGCTACAATATCTGCCTCTTTTTTATGAAGTTTTGCGTTAAGTACATTATGAGGTACTTTTCTTATGGATAGCATTTTACCTAATAACTCAGAAATCTCTACACTAGTTGTACCAATAAGTACTGGTCGACCTGCTTGAGATAACTTAGTAACCTCATCAATAACAGCGTTATATTTTTCGCGTTTTGTTTTATACACTAAATCTTCACGGTCATCTCTTGCAATGGGTCTGTTAGTTGGTATTTCAACTACATCTAATTTGTAGATTTCCCAGAATTCTCCAGCTTCTGTTACCGCAGTACCTGTCATACCAGCTAGTTTGCGATACATACGGAAGTAGTTTTGTAAAGTAATAGTTGCAAAGGTTTGCGTAGCGTCTTCAATCTTTACATTTTCTTTAGCTTCGATTGCTTGGTGTAAACCATCTGAATAACGACGACCATCCATAATACGACCTGTTTGCTCGTCTACAATCATTACTTTGTTGTCCATGACTACGTATTGAATGTCTTTTTCAAACAATGCGTAAGCTTTTAACAACTGGTTTAAGGTGTGGATACGTTCTGATTTAACAGCAAAGTCACGGAATAAGTCTTCTTTTAGATTAGCTTCTTCTTCGCTAGATAGATTTTGATTTTCTATTTTAGCAATTTCTACACCAATTTCGGGCATGACAAAAAAGTCTGGATTGTCTTTACCTGAAAGATAATCTACACCTTTGTCTGTTAATTCTATTTGATTATTTTTTTCTTCAATAACATAGTATAATTCCGCGTCTACTCTTGGCATCTCACGGTTATTATCTTGCATGAAGTAGTTTTCTGTTTTTTGAAGTAATTGTTTTACACCTTCTTCACTTAAAAACTTAATTAACGCTTTATTTTTTGGCATACCACGGTACACGCGTAGTAATTGAAAACCTCCTTCTTTAGTGTCTCCGTCTGCGATAAGTTTTTTAGCATTGGCTAAAACCGTAGTTAAATATTTACGTTGTACGCTAACAATATCTTCTACTTTTGGTTTTAATAATGTAAACTCGTGTTCGTCACCTTTTGGTACTGGACCAGAAATGATTAATGGTGTACGTGCATCGTCAATTAAAACCGAATCTACCTCATCTACAATAGCGAAGTGGTGTGGACGTTGTACTAAATCGCCAGGTGCATGCGCCATATTATCACGTAAGTAATCAAAACCAAACTCGTTATTGGTACCATAAGTAATATCTGCATTATAAGCTTTACGACGTGCGTCGCTATTTGGTTGGTGATAATCTATACAGTCTACACTTAATCCATGGAATTGGAAAATAGGAGCCATCCAAGCGCTATCACGTTTAGCTAAGTAGTCGTTTACTGTTACTAAGTGTACACCTTTGCCAGCAATAGCGTTAAGGTATACAGGTAAGGTTGCTACAAGCGTTTTACCTTCACCAGTTTGCATTTCGGCAATTTTACCTTGGTGCATTGCAACACCACCAATTAACTGTACATCGTAATGTACCATATCCCATGTTACTTCTTTACCTGCAGCATCCCAAGAATTTGCCCAAGTTGCTTTATCTCCTTCTAGAGTAACGTAGTTATGTTCTCCAGAAATTAAACGGTCAAATTCGTTAGCTTCAACGGTAATTGAAGTATTATCTTTAAAACGTTTTGCTGTTTCTTTAACAACAGCAAAAGCTTCTGGAAGGATGTTGTTAAGTACATTTTCTGTAGCGGCGTAAGCATCGTCTTTAATTTTATCAATTTCTTGATAGATATCTTCTCTTCTGTCTATGTCATCAGATGCTTCTGCTTCTTGTTCTAATGTTTCGATTTGAGAATAGAATGGTTGACGTGCTTCGGCAATTTTTGCTTTAAACTCTGCAGTTTTTGCTCTAAGTTGATCATGCGATAAGGCTTCTAAAGCACTTTCAAAAGATTTGATTTTTTCAACTATAGGCATGATGGCTTTTACGTCTTGTTTAGACTTATCACCAACAAATACTTTTAGTATTGAATTTAAAAAATTCATAATTTAATATGTGTTAATTTGAAATCACAATGAAGCAGCAGTGTGCTGAGCCAAAGATTTCATTAGCTTTTGGTTTTTAGTATGTTAGTTCTGTGCTAATTAGGGCATACAGAACTATGCCTTTTTAAAAAAGGGCTTAAATATACGTTTTTAGCTGTGTAAAGCTAAATTTTAAGCACAAAAAAAGCCTCTATGTTGAGACTTTTTATGCTTGATTTATTTTTAGTATTCGTCCTCATTCCAGAGGTAATCTTCGTCAGTTGGATAATCTGGCCAAATTTCTTCGATAGAATCGTAAGAATCTCCTTCGTCTTCAATAGATTGTAAGTTTTCAACAACTTCTAAAGGCGCACCTGTACGGATTGCGTAGTCGATAAGTTCGTCTTTGGTTGCTGGCCAAGGTGCATCACTTAAATAAGATGCTAATTCTAATGTCCAATACATTCTTTTATCGTTTTAATTTTTTGCAAAAATAAATTTTTAGTTCAAATAGTCAAGAAAAAAGTGAATTATTTTTTCAGTATAAATAGGAACGTTTGTTTTTATTTAAACTACTTGACTTTTAGGTCTTTTGCAGTATTAATAAATGCTTTAAAGGTAAATTTATTCTGTTTTTTTAGGAATCCACTTTACCTCATCTGCTTGTAAGTCTTGTGACAACTTTCGTGCCAATACAAAAAGATAGTCAGATAGGCGGTTTAGATAGGTTAGTGTTTCTGGTTGAAATGGTTCTAAATCGTTAAGTGCTGATGCTAAGCGTTCTGCACGTCTGCAAACTGTACGTGCAATGTGACAGAATGACACGGTTTGGTGTCCACCAGGCAATACAAAATGCGTCATTTGTGGTAATTGTGCATCCATGCTATCCATTTCTTTTTCTAAAAAATTTATGTCAGCTTCATTTATTTTAGGGATGTTTAAGCGCTCTTTACCATTTTTTAAAGTGGCTTTTTCTGGATCTGTTGCTAATATAGCGCCAACAGTAAATAGTTTGTCCTGTATATTTATTAAGGTGTCTTTGTATTTTTGATTTATGTCTTGGTCTCTTATTAAACCAATATAGCTGTTTAGTTCGTCGACAGTTCCGTAGCTATCAATACGTATATGATGTTTAGGTACGCGTGTACCACCAAATAAAGCGGTTGTACCTTTGTCTCCTGTTTTTGTATATATTTTCATAGTATCAAATTTAGGAGTTTAAAGTTTAAAGTGAAAGTTTTTTAGGAGATTAGATGTTTAGATTGCTCGATTGCACGATTGCACGATTTTTCGATTATTAGCTACTTCTACACATTATTCACTATTCACACTAAATTCTAATAGTAAAATGTTCTTTGGCTTGTTCTTTTCTGAAGCTTACAAATCCCCAAAAAAATGTGTCTATAGTAACTGTAACTTGCGGATGTTTTTTTATTGTTTCCCAAGCTTCTGTCATTCCTTTTGACCAATAAATGTCATCAAAAATAAAAATGGTATTGTTATTAATTGTAGGTAATAACATATTGAAATACTCTATAGTTGCTTCTTTTTGGTGGTTGCCGTCAAAATAGATTAAATCATATGTGTTTGATGTTAATGTTGGAATAACCGCTTTAAAATCTCCTGTTAATGAAGTAATGTTATTTAAGCCTAATTTATTGAAATTGTCTTTAGTAAATTTTGAAATATTTGGACAACCTTCAATAGTAGTAATTTGTGTTTTTGGGTTACCTAAACTCATGGCATGTGTAGCAATACCCATAGATGTACCTAATTCTAAAACTTGGTTGAATTTAAAATAACGAGATAATCTGAAAAATAGTTTTGCTCTTTTAACTGTTGTGCCAGCATTTTTAGTAATATCTGATACTTTTCTTATGTTGGATTTATCTACTTGAGAGCCAGCACCTAAATCTGTGACTTCTATAGTTGTTTTATTTTGAAGCAAGTCTTTTCGGTAAGTTTTTAGTTGATTGTAGGTGGAGTATTTTGTATTGTCATAAAAGCATTTTGTCACTAAATCATAAACAAAAGGAGAGTGGACACCATGTTGATTTTTAGAGCGTAATAAGAATTTTATATAGGCTATGATTAGTTTTCTCATTAGGAGTAATTTGGACGTGATAAATATAGTAGTTTATTCTTTAGCTTCTCGATACAATGCCTCATGCTTCGGCATCACTCGAAGTGACGATTTTTTAGATTACTGGACTATTAGATTTTTGGATTATTAGATATTTACTAATTTCTAACTCTTCCTTGGTCTGAGTACATCTAGTTTTATGCTTTTTGTGTGATTTCTCGCTGTGCTCGAAATGACTAAAGGATTTTTTATAGTCATCATTTATTAATCATCAGTTATCAGTTATTAATCACTAGTTTTACTCATTTTCCATTTTTTCTGCAAGTTCCAACCAACGTAATTCTTTTTCTTCTATACTATCTATAATCGTTTGCATTTTGTTAGAGAGTTCTGTGATTTGGTCTTGTGTTAAGTCAGGATTTAAGAATTGTTGTTCTAATTCTTTTTTATCAAACTCTAGGGATTTAATCTTACTTTCTAAGTTTTTATATTCTTTTTGTTCATTATAAGACAGATTACTATTGCTGTCTTTTTTCCAAGTTTTCTTTTCCTTTTTATCTTCAGAAGCTATTTCTGGTGGTTTACTGTCTTCATAAATGCGGTAATCTGTATAATTACCAGGGAAATCTTCAATTTCACCTTCACCTTTAAAGACTAACAGATGGTCTACAATTTTATCCATAAAATAGCGGTCGTGAGAGACCACAATTAAACAACCAGGAAAATCTAATAGAAAGTCTTCTAAAACATTAAGTGTAACAATATCTAAATCGTTAGTCGGCTCGTCTAAGATTAAAAAGTTAGGGTTTTGAATTAAAACGGTACATAAGTATAGACGTTTACGCTCGCCACCACTAAGTTTTTCGACAAAATCATATTGTTTTTTACGGTCAAATAAGAAACGTTCTAATAATTGTTGCGCACTAATTTGACGTCCTTTTTTTAGTGGAATATAATCTCCAAATTCTCTAACAACATCAATTACTTTTTGTCCTTCTTTTGGATTAATTCCTGCTTGAGTGTAGTATCCAAATTTAACTGTTTCTCCAATAATAATCTTACCGCTATCGGGTTGTGCGGTTTGCGTAAGGATGTTTAAAAATGTGGATTTACCTGTTCCATTTTTACCAATAATTCCAACACGTTCACCTTTTTGAAAGTTGTAGCTAAATTGGTCTAAAATGATTTTGTCTTTAAAAGATTTTGAAAGTTTTACTAACTCTACAATCTTACTACCTAAGCGCTCCATGTTTATCTCTAACTCGACAACATGATCTTTACGGCGTTGGTGTGCTTTGTGTTTTATTTCGGCAAAGTCGTCTATTCTAGATTTAGATTTGGTGGTACGTGCTTTGGGTTGTCTACGCATCCAACCTAGCTCTTTTTTATAGAGTTGTTTTGCTTTATTAACTTCGGTTTGTTCTCTTAAAATACGTTCTTCTTTTTTCTCTAAGTAATAAGAATAGTTGCCTTTATAGGTGTAAAGCTCTCCGTGATCTAATTCTATTATTTCGTTGCAGACACGTTCTAAAAAATAACGGTCGTGCGTTACCATAAACAAGGTGATGTTTTCTTTAGCAAAGAAGCCTTCTAACCACTCAATCATTTCTAAATCAAGATGGTTGGTAGGCTCATCCAGGATTAATAAATCTGGTTTATTGATTAATGCGTTTGCTAAGCTTAGACGTTTTTTTTGTCCACCAGATAAGTTATTTACTTTTTGGTCTAAGCTGTCTAGTTTTAACAAGAAAAGAATTTGCTTGTATTGAGTTTCAAAATCCCAAGCTTGATGCCTTTCCATTTGCTCAAACGCTGTTTGGTAAGCTTCTGTGTCTTCTGGATTTTGTAAAGCTTTTTCGTAATTAGCAATAATGTCTAATATAGGGTTATCTGCATTAAATATAGTTTGCTCTATAGTTAAATTAGGATCTAGATTAGGTTCTTGCGGTAAAAATGCTACTTTTATGTCTTTACGGTAGATAATTTGACCAGTATCTGGAGCGTCAAAACCAGCTAGAATATTAAGAATGGAAGTTTTTCCGGTACCATTTTTTGCTACAAATGCAATTTTTTGATCCTTGTGTACACTAAAAGAGAGGGCTTTAAACAATGTACGCTCTCCATAGGATTTAGAAATATTTTCTACAGTTAAGTAATTCAAAGTGTTCTTTTTTGCAAAGATGGGAATATTAGTTTTAAGTTGAAAGGCGAAAGTTTGTGGATTTGGTTTTTTGTTGCTTCTCGATACAATAGCCTCATGCTTCGGCATCACTCGAAGTGACGATAGCTCGATTGTTGGATTGTTAGACTATTTGAGATTTTTACTCATTGCTCGTGTGAGATTTCTCAGTCGTGCCTCATTTCGGAATGACAAGTTTTGTTGGTTTGTGGATTTGTTGCTGAGTTGCTTGTGTCGTGCCTTCTTCGAAATGACTTGGAGATGCTTCTCGATACGATTTGCTTATTTTTATTTATGACTTGAAGTGACTATATTTTGATTGTTGGGTTTATAGATTGTTGGATTATTGGATTGTTTGAGATGTTTACCAATAATTAATTTACAATTGCTAATCTATAATTTTAGTAAAACAGTTAAGCGGTTGAAATGTTCGGTAAAAGTTTTATTTTTCAGGTTGAAAAACTATATTTGTCACTTATCAAATGCCTCTATATGAAGCCACTTATTGCTTGTTTACTGCTTGTTTTAGTTCTTTTTAGTTCTTCTTGTATCACAAACAAAGACGTTGTTTACTTACAAAACAAAGGGACAATAGCAAATGACTCGTTACAGATTAAAGCGTTAGCACAACCGTACCGTGTGCAGATAGATGATATTTTAAGTATTAACGTAAAAGCTTTAGATGAAGAATTGGTAAAGATTTTTAACCCAACTAATACTAATGCTGGAGGTAATATTGGACAGTCTGAACAAGGTCTTTACTTTAATGGTTTTACTGTGGATTTACATGGTAA
Organism: Mesoflavibacter zeaxanthinifaciens DSM 18436; assembly: GCF_000422365.1. Taxonomy (GTDB): domain Bacteria; phylum Bacteroidota; class Bacteroidia; order Flavobacteriales; family Flavobacteriaceae; genus Mesoflavibacter; species Mesoflavibacter zeaxanthinifaciens. The sequence continues at coordinate 100,845 of NZ_AULQ01000007.1, read as the reverse complement.
TATCGAATTTCCAATATTAGGAGAGATTAACGTGTTAGGATACACTGTAGAAGAAATAGAAGATAAGGTAAAGGATTTGTTGCTAGAGAAGTATTTTAAAGAAACAGCGCAAATCTTTGTGACCGTAAAACTAGCAGGTTTAAGATATACCACGCTTGGTGAAATTGGTAATAAAGGGACACAAGTATTATATAGAGAACGCGTTAATATACTTGAAGCGGTTGCTAATGCAGGTGATATTACACAAACAGGAGATCGTAAAGATGTACTAATTGTTAGGCAGTATCCTGATGGACAAAAAATACATCATATAGATTTGACCGATATAGCTGCGATGGAATCTGAGTTTTATTATATACAGCCTAATGATATTATTATGGTTAAACCTTTAAAACGAAAGGCTTTAGGAGCAGGTCAAACCGCAACACAAACTATAACTACGGTAGCAAGTATCTTTTCGGTATTAGTTAGTACTTACTTTTTAGCAAGAAATTTATAATATGGAAAATCAAGTCCAAGAGCAAGATGTGCAAATGTTTGATTTTAAAGCTTTTGTTTTTAGAGCTTTAAGTTATTGGAAGTGGTTTTTGTTGGCTTTAATTGTTGGAGTCTATATTGTATATCAACAAAATATAAGAGAAGAGTTTCCTTATACATTAGACGCTAAAATTACGGTGCAAGATGATAAAAATCCGTTATTTACTTCTAATACAAGTTTAATTTTTAATTATGGTGGTATTTCTGGTAAAGTACAAGAAGTGCTTCTTAATTTAAAATCTAGAGAACATCATGAAAAGGTCGTAGATAGTTTAGATTTATATTTAAGTTATTTGACTCAGGGACGTTTTTATAAAACCGATATGTACGGCAGTGTTCCTTTTAAATTTGTTGGGTTAGATAGCGCATATCAGGTTTTAGGACATCCTATTAAGGTAGAGTTTGTTGATGCTACTTCTTTTGATTTATCTTATGATTTTGGTGAAGCAGAAACTATTGCAACTCAGAATTTTGTGAGTAAAGAAGTGAAACGTTTGCCAGTAACTCAACCAACATTAAAAAAACGCTATCAAATAGGCGAGTATATTAATTTGCCTTTTTTAAAGGGAAGTATTGAATTACGTGAAGATTTTAGTATACCTGTAGGTAAAACTTATTTTATACAATATACTAGTTTTAATAGTGCAGTTTCTGGCTTTTTAAGATCTTATGTTGTCGTTAATGAAGAGCGTTCACCTTTGCTTAGTATTAGGTTAACCAATAAAAATAAGGCTAAAATAGTTGATTATTTAAACACCTCTATATACATATTAGATCGTGATCAGCTAGAAAAGAAAAATCAGTATGCGGTTAATACTATTAATTTTATTGATAAACAGTTGTCTAGGGTAAAAGGGGATTTGACAAAAAAGGCAGACTCTTTAAATGAGTTTAAACGTGATAATAAGCTATATAATCTAGAAAACGAAACGGGTGAACTATCTAGTAAAATTACTAATTATGAGACGCAAAAGGAAAGTTACGAAAAGCAGCTAATGTCTTACGACTTGCTGAAAAACTATTTAGAAACTAGTGATGATTTTACTAGTTTTCCTGCGCCAGTTATTGAAGGTATTAGTGATGGGAATATACAAGGGTTAATTTCTCAAATGATACAAATTTCATCAGAAAAATCTAAATTAGAATATTCTGTACGAGATAATGTGTCCATTTTTGATGATTTAAACCGTCAAATTGATGGCTTAAAAAAAGTGATGTTTGAAAGTATTTCTTCAGCAAAAACTAATATCAGGTATCAAATTCAATCTATAAATAATAAGATTTATAATGTAGAGCGCGAGTTTTCTACTTTACCAGAAAGTCAGCAACAACTACAAGCCATAGAGCGCGAGTACCTGTTAAGCCAAAATACTTACAATTTATACTTGGCAAAACGCGGTGAGGCAGAATTGGTTAAAGCTTCTAACGTATCTGATATTAATTTGCTTGAGCCAGCTAAAGATACGGGTCAGGGTAGAGTGACTAGAAACTTAAATATACGATATGTTTTTGCTGTTTTAGGCGCTTTAATCCCTATACTAATCATTGCCTTTTTAGTGACGTTTTTTGATCATAAGTTGCATAGTCCAAACGATTTAAAGGACTTAACTAAAATCCCATTACTAGGAGTAGTTGGTAAAAATGAAAGTGAAAATAATTTAGCTGTACTTAATAAACCAAAATCTGCTATAGCTGAAGCATTTAGAGCTGTACGTTCTAGCTTACAGTTTATGTATAAAAAGCATGATGTAGAAGGTACAAAAACAGTGATGCTTACTTCTTCTATTAGCGGAGAAGGTAAAACCTTTTGTTCTATTAATATAGCTTCTGTATTTGCGCTTAGTGGTAAGAAAACTGTGTTGGTAGGTTTAGATTTGCGTAAGCCTAAAATATTTGGAGATTTTGACATTGATAATAACATTGGTGCGGTTAATTACTTGATTGGTCAGATGTCTTTAGAGGAAGTTACCCAAAAGACTATGATGGAAGATTTGGATGTTATTACCTCTGGACCTATACCTCCTAATCCTTCGGAGTTATTGATTGGTGAAAAAATGGATGCGCTTATTGAAGAGCTTAAATCTAAGTATGACTACATTATATTAGATACGCCTCCTGTTGGGTTAGTTGCTGATGCGCTAGAACTTATTGAATACGCTGATGCTACCTTATATGTTGTGCGTCAGGATTACACTAAAAAAGATATGTTACAACTGATTAAAGATAAACATCAAAAAGGAGAGGTGAAGAATATTAGTTTCTTATACAATTACTTTAATCAAAAAGGTACATACGGTTACGGTTATGGATACGGCTATGGTTACGGTTATGGTGCTTATGGTAATGGGTATCATGATAATGGACCTAAAAAAGCGTCTTTGCTGGATAGGGTGAAAAGGATTTTTAGAAAGTAGATTTTTAGATTATTCGATTGTTAGATTGCTAGATTACTCGATGCTTCGAATTTTAGATTCTTTGCTTCGTTTTGAATGATGTTTTGTGTTTATTTGTTGTTGAGTTGCTTGTGTGATTTCTCAGTCGTGCCTTCTTCGAAATGACTTAGGGATGCTTCTCGATACTCGATACGATTTACTCATGCTTTATAAATCACTCGAAGTGACGATCTGAAGATTGTTGGATTGCTTCGTACTGCGTTCTCGCAATGACATGTTGTGTTGGTTTGTGGATTTGTTGATGAGTTGCTTGTGTGATTTATCAGTCGTGCCTTCTTCGAAATGACAAAGGGATTGTTGGATTGCTTGATTGTTGTTGTGAGAGATTGCTTTATCCATCGTACTTGCAATGACGGTTAGTATTTTAATTAAAAAAAAAGAGGAAGTATTGCTTCCTCTTTTTTTGTCTGTGTAGTTGTTGTACTACTGAATCTCTAAGATTTGCATGACGTTGTATGCTCCATTGTTTAAGGCATATTGCATACTATTGATTTCTTGATAAAAGGCTAGTTTTAATAAGAAATAGGTTTGTCCTGTGCCTGTTGGTACACTTGCAGGTATTGGATTAATATCTACTATTGTGCTATTTAATGGATTGTTAATCTCGGTACTCATGACTAATTCTTTTTCTCCTGTTTGGAAATCAAGGTTTAGTACTGCAGCAGTAAAACTTACATGTGTGGCTCCAGACGGTGCATTAATTTGTTGTAACGGGTTAAGGTTACTAATTAAAACGCCACCTGTAGCAGTGTCAAGTGTTAGGTCTGTTAACAGAATGCTATCTAGTTGTGCATTTTGATTGAAGTCGAATGCTTTAATTGCATTTTGCCCTTCAGGAGTTGCTATGCCTATACCAACATTTCTGTTTCCTCTAGTGGATGTTGTATCTGCATTTTTAACTAAAGATAGTGTTTTTGTTAATCGACTGACTAATCTACCGTCTTTGACATCTGCTAATAAAGGTGTTAAGGCTTGCCTTAATATTTTTCCACTTTTAGCTACGTGACCAAATTCGGTTCCGTTTTCTCGGGTTCTAATAAACGCGGGATCGTTTTGGATTCTGCTTTTAGAGATTCCTCCTTTTGTGCGGACTAAATATCCGTCTTTTCCTTTGTAGAAGGTCATTCCATCTAAGGTTCCTTCAATTTTTAATAGGCTAGATAGTTTTGCCATTTTCTAATTGTTTTGTGTGCTTATTTTCATTTAGCACGTTATTAAAATTATACATATTAAATATGTTATGTACCTTTTTACATTGGGTACGTTATTATTAATAAGCTTTGATAGTAAAATGTATGAGCTCCTACATCGTTCTATTTTGGCTTTGAGATGGCAATGTACTGTGGGATTGAAACTTGCATTTTGTTTTTTACTGTTCTGGTTGTTTTTTGTTGAACGTTGTTAAAAATGCTGTTTTTGTACGTTTTTTACGTTTTTTGATGTTTTGGGCTTCTTTTTATGGTTACTGGTTTTTTAACATTGGTATACCTTTGGGTGCGCTTTGAGTGGGCTTTGGTATGAGGTTGGTTGGTGGTTGTGGTTTGATTGCTTGATTGTTTTTGTGTGAGATTGCTAACTCATATATGATTTCTCAGTTGTGCCTTTTTCGATATGACTTGGGGATGCTTCTCGATACAATTTACTCATGCTTCGTAAATCACTCGAAGTGACGGTCTGTGGATTGTTGGATTGCTTCGTCCTTTGTTCTCGCAATGATATGTTGTGTTGGTTTGTGGATTTGTTGATGAGTTAATTGTGTGATTTCTCGCTTTGCTCGCAATGACATGTCATGTTGAATTATAATACTGTTTTGAATGTTTGTTTAGGCTAATAATGATAATGGGCGAGTAATTGTTGATAATTGTGTGGAAAAAGCAAATCACTTTTTTTGTATATGCTTGAAAAAAATGCTGAATTTTATAATTCCTTTTAAGACACAAAATCAAAAAAAAAGCGAGGACTGCCTAATCACCAGTTACTCTCTATAGTCTATGCTATAGTGTCAATAATCATGAATAGAATTATAATAACAACAAACGATGTCATGTTCTTAATGGGGAAGAGTCAATCTTCAGCACAGAAGTTAATTAAAGTTATTAGAGATGCATATGGTAAAAAGAAGCATCAACCTATTAGTATACGTTTATTTTGTGACTATATGGATTTGTCTTATGAAGAGGTTTTTAATACGGTTAATGGTATTAAGGATCAATCTGCTTAAATGTTTTACATTTTAAAAAAGGGTGACTTTTTAAAGTCGCCCTTTTTTATTTTATGATTTTCTTCTATAAAAGGTTGTTTTTTTGCGTTAAAACACCAAAAAAATCGTTTATTTGTGTTTGTAAGGTTAAACTACTTTAGTTGTTGGTTGGCTTACAATTAATAAAAAATAGAGTATCCTTTGGAAACCAAAGTTTATCAAAAAAACAATACCCTAAGTCTTTTTAAACTGTTTTCTGCGAGTTTAAAAGATATTTATGCCTCTCGTTTTTTGTCAAGACAATTGGCAGAACGCGATATTAAAGCCCAATACCGTCAGTCTTATTTAGGTCTATTTTGGGCGTTTTTTACCCCTTTAGCGACTGCGTTGGTTTGGATTGTACTTAATAACAGTGGTACAGTTAGACTAACTGATACCGGTATGCCTTATCCGTTGTTTGCTTTTTCTGGTACGTTGATTTGGTCTATTGTTACAGAGTCTATTAAATCGCCTATGCAGAGTACTAATAGTGCTAGGGGTATTTTAACTAAAATAAATTTTCCTAAAGAGGCCTTAATTGTTTCTGGTATCTATAAATTGTTGTTTAATACGTTTATTAAACTACTATTGTTACTTGTTTTTGTGTTGTTTTATGGTGTTGGTTTAAGTTGGACTTTATTGTTAGTACCTGTTGCAGTAATAGGCGCTGTTATAGTCGGTACTACTATTGGCTTGTTTATTACCCCTATAGGTTTATTATACTCTGATATTAATAAAATTATTTCGTTTGGTTTGCAGTTTTTAATGTATGCCACACCTGTGGTCTATGCTTTACCAAAAGAAGATGGCTTGTTAAAAACATTAATGACCTATAATCCTTTAACACCTATTATATTAACTACAAGAGATTTTGTGGTAGGAACAGTGTCTAACTATGGTTACCAATTTTTAATTGTGATTGCTTGTTGTGTCCCGCTATTGTTAATTGGGTTAGCGATTTATAGGTTGTCAATACCGATTATTGTGGAGCGATTGAGTGCGTAGTGAGTAATGAGTAATAAGTAGTTAGTAGTTAGTTGCTTGTGTGATTTCTCGCTGCAATTCGACTACGCTCAGTGTGACACTCGAAATGACTAAGGAAACTTAAAAAAAATAAAAGAAAAAAGGTTGATGAACCCAGAACAAAACATACACACCGATAATGAGGTTTTAGTAAAGGTAGAAGGCTTAAGCAAAAAGTTTTGTAAAGACTTAAAGACTAGCTTATGGTATGGTGTTAAAGATTTAATGACTGGCATTGGTGGTAGCACCAACGAGCGTGAATTACGACCTAAAGAGTTTTGGGCGGTTAAGGATATTAATTTTGAGTTACGACGTGGTGAGTGTTTGGGCTTAATAGGTCATAACGGTGCAGGTAAATCTACTTTACTAAAAATACTAAATGGTTTAATTAATCCAGATGCGGGTAAAGTAACTATTAAAGGCAGAGTAGGAGCATTGATAGAACTAGGAGCAGGTTTTAACCCTATACTGTCAGGACGCGAAAATATTTATAATAATGGGGCTATATTAGGCTTTACGCGACAAGGGATAGACCAAAAGCTGGAAGAAATTATTGACTTTGCAGAGCTAGAAGAGTTTATCGATATGCCCGTACAGCATTATAGTAGTGGGATGAAAGTACGTTTAGGTTTTGCAGTAGCTGCCCAAATGGAACCCGATGTATTGATTATTGATGAAGTGTTGGCAGTTGGGGATTTAGGTTTTGTGTTAAAGTGTTTTAAAACAATAGATCGTATTTTACCTAACACGGCTATAATTTTTGTAAGTCATAATATGCCCATGGTGTCTCGTATATGCACACAGATTATGTTAATGGATAAAGGGATATCAAAATTTAATGGTTCAGATATAAGTAGCGCTATAGACTTATATTATACAAGATTTTCTAATAATAATTCTAATGTAATTTTTGATTCTGGACAATTATCAATTATTGAAGTTAAGATTATTAATAACTTAATTGAACAAAAAGAAATTTCGGACATATATTGGAAAGAGGATTTAATTTTAGCTTTTAAAATTAAGTCTCTTGGACTAAAAGAAATTCCAATTTTTAAAATTACTATTTTTGATAAAGAATTAAGACCTGTAGCATTATTAGAGCCAAACGAAAAAGAGGATAATTTAAAGATTGAAGATTCTATAATCAATTTTACTGTTTTACATGAAAAAACACAGCTTTCAAAAGGAGTATACTCTGTTAACTTATCTGTTGAAAGTATAAAAGGGACGCCATTATATAGAATCAATAATATTTTAGCTTTTCAGGTTTATCATAATGTAGATGTTTGGCAACCTTTTTTACTACAATCAAATTTTTCTAATAACATAAAGAAATAGGATAATAATTATGACAATTTTAGGAAAAGTTAAACCTAGTTTTATGATTTTAGGAGCCCAAAAATCTGGAACAACAGCATTACATGATTATATAGCACAACATCCAAAAATTATATCACCCCAAAAAAAAGAACTACATTTCTTTGATTCTTGTAAAACAAAAAATATTAAAGATTATCACTTAAACTTTCCTTATAAAAAATTTTCTTTAAAAACTTCTTTTGAGTCAACACCAAGATATTTATATTATCCAGAAACAGCAAAAAAAATAAAGGATTACAATTCTAAATTAAAATTTATTATTGTACTTCGAGATCCTATTAAAAGAGCCTACAGTGCATGGAATATGTATAAGCAAATGATAGAACAGCCTTCATTGAAAACTTTTTTTATAGAAAATGAAAAGCAATGTCCAAAAGAAAAGCTTAGTACATATTTTGTTAAAAATGAATTCCCTAGTTTTTATGATTGGATTAATTTTGAAATCAATCTAAGCGAACAAGAGCAAAAGGATATTATTGAGCCTTCCATAGTAAGAAGAGGTTACTATAAAGAGCAAATTGAAAATTATTTTAAATATTTTAATAAAAACCAATTCTTATTTATTGATACTTCAGAATTATTAAATAATAGAAATAAAGTGTTAAATGAAGTGTTTAATTTCTTAGATTTAAATCCAATTGATTTAAATCAATTGGATTTAAGCGAAAAACATAAACGAGAATATTCTGAAACAATAGATGAAATATCTAAAAGCTTATTAAAAAAACATTATTCTATAAAAAACAAAGGTTTAGAGCATTTAATTAATAAAAAAATGAGTTGGACGAGTTAAATGAAACTTTTTAAAACTAAAAATAAAACTAAAATATTTTGTATAGGTTTAAATAAAACAGGTACAACAACTATTGAAAAGGTGTTGAAAGATTATGGCTACTCTCTAGGAGACCAACCAAAAGCTGAATTACTAGCAAAAAAATGGTATAATAGAGATTTTAATGAAATAATTAATTATTGTCATACAGCAGATGCTTTTCAGGATATACCTTTTTCATTACCATTTACCTATGCGTTTTTAGACCAGTACTTTACCAAAGCAAAATTTATTTTAACTCTAAGAGATAATCCAGAACAATGGTATGAATCCATAACTAAATTTCATGCTAAATTATGGGCAAAAGGTAAAGATATACCAACAAGTCAAGACTTAAAAGAAGCTAATTACCGTTATAAAGGATATGCTTTTGAGATTAATCAATTTATGTTTAATACACCAAAAGAAGATCCATACAATAAAAAGGTTTTATTAAATTATTATAACAATCATATGTATTCTGTAATTGAATATTTCAGGAGTCGTCCTGATAAATTGTTGGTTATTAATGTTTCTAATGATAAAGACTATTTACGATTAGCTGATTTTTTAAATAAAAAACCAATATATAAAGGATTTCCTTGGGAAAATAAAACTAATAGTATTTAATCAATGATAAACGTTACCAAAACATTTTTACCGCCATTAGAAGAGTATCAAACTATTTTAAAACGTGCTTGGGATACAGGTTGGATGACTAACCGAGGTGTTTTGGTTAAAGAGTTAGAAACGCAACTTAAATCTTATTTAGGAGTTTCTCATATTATAGCTATGACTAATGGTACACTACCATTACAAATCGCTATTAAAGCTTTAAATCTTAAAGGTGAAATTATAACCACGCCTTTTAGTTATGTGGCTACTACCAGTAGTATTGTTTGGGAAGGATGTACACCTGTTTTTGTAGATATACATCCGGAGTATTTAACTATAGACGAAACTAAAATTGAAGCCGCTATAACACCCAATACATCAGCTATATTAGCGACACATGTATTTGGTAATCCTTGCGCTATTGATGCTATTGAGTTAATTGCAAAAAAACATAATTTAAAAGTAATTTATGATGCGGCGCATTGCTTTGGTGTGACGTATAAAGGACAATCTGTTTTTAATTATGGCGATGTTAGTACCTGTAGTTTTCACTCTACAAAGTTATTTCATACTGGTGAAGGTGGTGCATTGTTTTGTAACGATGAAGACTTGCTTAATGCATTGTTTTATCATCATAATTTTGGACATGATGGACCATTAGATTTTCATGGTTTAGGTATTAATGCTAAAATTAGTGAATTACAAGGTGCAATGGGATTAGCGGTTTTACCTTACATGAAAACCATTTTAGATGCACGTAAAAAGGTGGTCGATTATTATTTAGAAGCTTTTATTAATAATTATCAAATCCAACTTCTAAAACTTAGAGCAGATATACATTGGAATTATAGTTACTTTCCTGTAATGTTTAAAAACGAAACTATTTTATTAAAGGTCGAACAAGCATTAAAAAACAACCAAATTAATGCAAGACGGTATTTTTACCCATCACTAAATACATTACCTTATGTGACATCAAAAGATATGAAAGTGTCACAATCTGTTGCCTCACGTATTTTATGTTTACCTTTATATGTAGGTTTGTCAAAGACAGATTTAAAACGTATTGTACAACTTATAATGGACCAAATATTATGATAATTGTTGGAGCAAAAGGATTTGCAAAAGAACTGCTTCAGATTATCTCAGTAGACATGGGTTTAGCAGATCATCAAATTGTCTTTTTTGATAATGTTAGTGAAGGTTTAACAGAAAAACTTTTTAACAGGTTTGTTATATTAAAATCTTTTAAACAAGTTGAAACTTATTTAAATAGCTCTAACGATAAGCAATTTGTTTTAGGATTAGGGCAACCAAAGCATCGGGATACATTATATCAACAATTTGTAAACTTAGGATGTCATCCAGTAAATGTGTTTTCAAAGCATTGTGATGTAGGTAGTTTTGATGTTAAAATAGGTTTGGGCACCACAGTACTGTCAGGTGCAATTATATCTAATTCAGTAAGTATAGGTATAGGTTGTTTAATCTATTATAATTCAATAATAACTCATGATTGTGAAGTAGGTAATTTTGTGGAAGTGTCACCTGGTGCAAAAATTTTGGGAAGAACTAAAATAGGACATCATACAAGTTTAGGAGCTGGTTGTATTATATTGCCTGATGTAACAATAGGAAATTATGTAATAATCGGTGCAGGCACAGTCGTGACTAAAGATATCCCTGATAACTGTACGGTAGTTGGTGTGCCCGGCAAAATAATAAAACAATATTAGTTAAGTTAAAGGTATCATTATGTATGTTTACTTACTAAATTGAAGATATTTGTTTGTGAAAGATAGATAAGTATTTTATTAAAATATTATAATCTAATAAGGTTTTATAAGAAAAATTTATAAAAGATATTTTAGATTTGTTTTTTATCATAAACGAATATGAGAAATACTTAAGAACACTTGTCAAAAAAAATGAAAACAGCCTTAATCACAGGAATTACAGGACAAGATGGTGCGTATTTAGCTGAGTTATTATTAGATAAAGGCTATATGGTGCATGGTATTAAGCGTCGTGCCTCTTTATTAAATACCGATCGTGTAGACCATTTATACCAAGACCCACATGAAGCCCATGTACGTTTTAAATTACATTATGGCGATTTAAGTGATAGCATGAATATTACCCGCGTTATCCAAGAGGTGCAACCTGATGAGATTTATAATCTGGGTGCGATGTCTCATGTAAAAGTAAGTTTTGATACGCCAGAATATACGGCTAATATTGATGGTTTAGGGACCTTACGTATTTTAGAGGCAGTACGCCTATTAGGGTTGACCGAAAAAACAAAAATCTATCAAGCCTCTACCAGTGAGTTATACGGTTTGGTACAAGCGGTACCGCAAAGTGAAACCACGCCGTTTTACCCACGTAGCCCTTATGGTGTGGCTAAATTATATGGGTATTGGATTACAGTAAACTATCGTGAAGCGTATAATATGTATGCATGTAATGGGATTTTGTTTAATCACGAGTCGCCTTTACGCGGTGAGACCTTTGTAACGCGAAAGATTACTAGAGCCACCTCTAAAATAGTCTTAGGCTTACAAGAGGTTTTGTATATAGGTAACCTAGATGCAAAACGTGATTGGGGACATGCCAAAGACTATGTAGAAGCGATGTGGTTGATGTTACAGCAAGACCAAGCCGATGATTATGTGATTGCCACCGGTGTGACCACTACGGTAAGAGATTTTATAAAATTAGCGTTTGGATATGTGGGGATTATATTAGCATTTGAAGGTGAAGGTGATCAAGAAGTTGGTACCGTAGTAAGTTGTAGCCAACCAGATTATCAATTACCAGCAGGCACGGTAGTGGTTAGGGTAGATCCTGATTACTATAGACCAACAGAGGTTGATTTGTTGATAGGTGATGCTAGTAAGTGTAAAGCGCAATTGAATTGGCAGCCAAAACATAGTTTACAAGATTTAGTGAATGATATGATGCAATCTGATTTAAAACTGTTTAAAAAAGAGCAGTATTTAAAAGCAGGCGGACATGAGACCTTAAATGCAAGAGAAGAGTAGTATGGAGTTAGGAGCAAAAATATATGTTGCAGGACATAATGGTATGGTAGGCTCTGCGGTGTTACGTGCCTTAAAAGCAAAAGGCTATACTAATTTTGTGTTGCGAAGCTCGTCAGAATTAGATTTGACCAATCAAGCGGCGGTCATACAGTTTTTTGAAGCTGAGCAACCTGAGTACGTGTTTTTAGCAGCTGCCAAAGTAGGTGGTATCGAATCTAATAACACCTTACGCGGACAGTTTTTGTATGAGAATTTGATGATACAAAATAATGTGATCCATCAAAGTTATGTGCATCATGTAAAGAAGTTATTGTTTTTTGCTTCGTCGTGTATTTATCCAAAGTTTGCACCACAGCCTATTAAAGAAGCGTATTTATTAACCGATACTTTAGAGCCTACTAACGAGCCTTACGCTATTGCAAAAATAGCAGGAGTAAAGCTATGTGAAAGTTATAATAGGCAGTATGGCTGTAATTTTATATCGGTAATGCCTACCAATTTATATGGGCCTAATGATAATTACGATTTAAAACACTCGCATGTATTACCAGCTTTGTTGCGTAAATTTCATGAAGCTAAATTAGCAGAAGCGCCTTCGGTTGAGGTTTGGGGAACAGGTACGCCAAAACGCGAGTTTTTACACGTTGATGATTTAGCCAAAGCCAGCTTGCATTTGATGAAAACCTATCAAGGCAACGTAAGTGTTAATATAGGAACAGGTGAAGATATATCTATTAAAACATTGGCGGAATTAATTAAAGATATCGTTAATTATAAAGGCGACATTGTTTGGAATACCGACAAACCTGACGGGACGCCACGCAAACTATTGGATGTGTCTTTAATCCATAGCTTGGGCTGGCATCATCACATCCATTTAGAAGATGGGATACAAGCGGTGTATAAAGATAAATTTTTAAGCTAGAGATGGTTGCTATCTATTATCATAAATTATAATATCAATTTAAGGCTAGTCAAAACACCTAAGAGTGTGCTATCTTATATTTATGCTTATTTTTATATATAATATTGATGGTAATTTTTATTAAAAAAATAATATAATAATTATGGCAATGGTATCAGTATGTATGATTACTTACAATCATCAAGACTACATTGAAGAAGCTTTGCAAAGTATATTTAAACAAGAATGTGATTTTGATATTGAATTAATCGTTTCTAACGACTGCTCTACAGACCAAACACATCAAGTAATTTCTGAGTTTTTAAAAAATAACACAAAAACAAATATTAAGGTTAACTATTTTAATCATACTAAAAATTTAGGTATTACATCTAACTTTGTTTATGCTTTAAAGCAGTGTAACGGTAAATATATTGCAATTTGTGAGGGTGATGATTATTGGGTGGATATATTAAAACTACAAAAACAAATTGATTTTTTAGAAAAAAATAATAGTTTTTCAGCTATTGCTTCAAATTCTTTGGTCATTCATGAAAATACAGAAAAAGAACATCTTTTTAGAGAACCTATTGAAAAGGTTTTTTCTATTAATGAACTATTAGAGGCAAGACATTTTCATACTGCAACTTTTCTTTTTAAAAGAGAATTTTTTAAAAATGATTTTCCGACTAATGTTTTGTCAGCGGATAGAACTTTATTTTTATTAATTTCTTGTTTTGGGAAAATTAAGTTAACCAAAGATGTAACTGCTGTTTACAGAAAAAATGATGGAGGTATTTCTAGGAGGGTTACATCAAAACAGATGAGGTTGGATTATAAAATTGTAAATTATTTAAAAAAATATAATAAACATTTTAATCAAAACAAATTGAAATGTTTTATTTCAAAAACAGTTTTAGAATATTCTTTTAAAATTAATTTATTTGATTTCACAAAAGCTTCTTTTAATTATTCATTTTGCAAATTTAAAGAAGCAAAAGGTTTTCGGAAAAAAATTAGATCTCTTATATATAGTTTTAGAAAAATTAAAGAATTTACATACAAATTAGACTTTTGAAAAGATTGATTTACATAGTAGTAGTAACTTATAACGGTATTCAATGGATAGATAAATGTTTAGGTAGTATTGATTTTTCTACTTATCAAGTTGTAGTGGTAGATAATAACTCTACAGATCAAACAGTTAATTTTATCAGTAAAAACTATCCAAGCATTACTCTTTTAGCACAAGATAAAAACTTAGGATTTGGACAAGCCAATAATTTAGGGATTAGTCATGCGTTACAACAGGGCGCAGAGTATGTGTTTTTATTAAATCAAGATGCTTATTTATATCCAGACACAATTACTAATTTAATAGAAGTTTATAAAACTCATCCAGAGTATGGTATAATAAGTCCTATACATTTAAACGGAGAAGGAACTAAACTAGATAAAACATTTTCGTTTTTTGTAGACTATAACCATCATGAATATTTTTATTTTGATGCTATAAAAAAACAACTAGAACCTGTTTATGATATACCGTTTGTAAATGCTGCAGCTTGGTTATTGCCAAAAACGACTCTGCTTAATATTGGTGGTTTCGACCCTTTATTTTTTCATTATGGAGAAGACAATAATTACTGCCAACGGGTGCTTTTTCATGGTTATAAAATAGGTGTGGCTACTAATGCTTTTGTAAAACATGATAGAGAAATTAGAAAGCATGTAAGACAAACCCATAATCTATTGTTCTCAGAAAAATATTTTAAAGAAAAAGAGCTTGCTTACAAGATAAAATATGCAGATTTAAATTTTGAAGACGCTGAGAATGCGTTTGTTAAAGAGTTAAAAAAGATAGAACGGATGTCCCTTAAGTTTTTATTTAAATTAAAAATTAAACACTATAAAGGGTATAAAAAACTAGGTGATATTTTAAAAAGTGTATATGCTAAATCAGTTAATAGTAAAGAGTTAAATCAGAAAAAAAACTCTAATTATATCTAATTGGCATGGCAAAATCACTAGTTTCCATAATCATTCCCACTTATAATAGAGCGCACCTTATTGCTGAGACTTTAGATAGTATTATAGCGCAAACCTTTACCGATTGGGAATGTATTATTGTAGATGATGGTAGTACCGATACCACCAAAGCAATTGTAGAGGCTTATCTTGATAAAGACCAGAGATTTAAATTTGTTACGCGACCAAAACACTTACCACAAGGTGGTAATGCTGCCAGAAATTATGGGTTTAGCATTAGTAAGGGACAGTTAATAAATTGGTTTGATAGTGACGATATTATGTTACCTCATTTTTTGGAGAGCAGGCTGTCTTTTTTTAAAGACCCTAATGTGAATTTGGTGTTTTGTTCTGCGACCATTATTAATCATGAAAAAAAAGATATTGGTAAATTACAATTAGATTTAAAGACCGACCTGTTTAGGGCTTATATGCATTGGGAGTTTCAAGTTATTACCAACTCGGTGCTGTTTAGAAAGAATTATTTGTTGACTAAAACGCTTTTTAATGAGCAGATTGTAAGAGGTCAGGAACATGAATTTTTTTCGAGGTTGTTTTTTGAGTTAAACAAAACCCAATATAAAATAGTCAATGTACCATTGTTTCTGTATCGGCAACATCAAGGGACTAAAACAACCTTAAATGAAACCTATATCCCCGAATATAAAACCTCATTAGCATTTATTTATACTCAAAATTTAGAAAAGATCATACAACTTGAAGATGGAACCTTAATCAAATTTTTCTTTTCTTTAATTATGAATATTTATTTTGATGCATTTAAGTACAAACACCCTAAGGTTAGAGTCTATATTACTAAAAGACTATCTTCTATTTTATTAAGGTATCATTTTTCTTTAATAGATGTAGTACTTATATTGCAAGTCATGACCCTTTTTAATTTACAAAGCTACAGGCTGTATAAATATGCTATAAAAAGAGTTTCAAATTACGCCATTACTAACTAAACACAGATGTCTTCTAACACGACTTTAATTCCAAAAAAAATACATTATTGTTGGTTTGGTAAGCAGCCTAAACCTCAATTAATCATTGACTGTATTAAAAGTTGGACACAGTTTTGTCCAGATTTTGAATGTATTGAATGGAATGAAGATAATGCCGATTTATCGCACTCTTTTGTTGCTTCTGCATACACACAAAAAAAATGGGCATTTGTATCGGATTATGTTAGGTTAACAGCATTATATACGTATGGCGGCATTTACTTAGACACCGACATGATGTTAATAGATGGTTTTGCACCTTTTTTAAAACACTCCTGTTTTTTTGGCGCAGAAGAACCGTCTATTATAAGTGCAGGCATAATAGGTTGTGTTAAACATCATCCTTTAATAGGTTTATTAATTAAACGGTATGACAGCATTCAGCTTGATGCATTTACTAATTATAATACTATTGCTATACCTTTAATAATTACTAATACAGTAAAGCAGGTTTATGGTAAAGCTGTTTTGAACATAGATAAAGTCACTAAGTTAAAAGAAGATTTAGTCATTTATCCACAAGATTATTTTTATCCGTTTCCTAATAAGGATAAAGCTAATATTGCTAATTACTTAGAGTATAAGACAGAAAATACGGTTGCTATACATTTATGGAATGCCTCTTGGGTTGTATATAATGAGTTTGATTTTTTATTAAAAAAGAAATATCTAAAAGCCTTACCTATTATATTAAATCGCATATTTATAAAAAGAGATTTCAACACTTATTATTTTAAGCGCTTGTATAATCATCTAAAATATTAAACATTAAAAAGAAACTTAAACATAGTATCAAATTTTTTATCGGTCTTTTGGCTTTGATAAAATGTTATGTACTTTATTATAAAAAAATAAAGCAGAGTGATGTTGTGTTTTTTTTTCCATATTATCACACTGGTGGAGCAGAGCGTGTACATTTAAATATAGTTAAAGCGTTAGAAGATAAAACATGTGTTGTTATTTTTACGCATGCTTCAGCTACAACTCATTTTTTAGAGGCTTTTAAAAGCGTGTCAGAAACTATAGAAGTTAATTCTATTTTAAATAAAAAAAGCGAGTATTTAAAACAAACGCTTTTTAAGGTATTGGCAAAAGCCATTCAAAAAGGACCTAAAACAAAAGTTTTTGGGTGTAATACTAAATATTATTATCAGTTTTTACCTTTTTTACATCCTACAGTTAACGCTTATGACTTACTTCATGCTTTAGCAGAAGATGATGAAAGAGTCACTGAATTAGTAAATAGTGCTTCACGAATCCATACACGAGTAGCTATTAATAAAAAAGCAAAACAGGATTTAGAAACCATTTATAATCAATATCATTTAAAAGAGGCAATTGCAGGAAAAATAAAAATTATTCCTAATGGCATTGTCTTGCCAAGTAACAGTAAACCAAAATCCTTTAGCCCTATAAAAATTGGGTTTATAGGACGTTGGTCTGAAGAAAAAAGACCCGAACTTTTTTTAAACATAGCAATGCAAGTAAAAAAGAACAATCCTGAAGTGGAGTTTTATATGGCTGGGACTGGGATGAAAGCACACCAAAATCAAATAAAAGACGCAGGTGTTGTTTTTTTAGGTAATATTAAAGATGAAAATCAACTAAACAGTTTGTATCAAGACCTTAATATTTTAATAATTTGCTCCGTTTATGAAGGGTTTCCTATGGTAATGATGGAGTCGATGCCTTATCAGGTTATCCCTATTTGTACTGATGTAGGAGGTATAAATGAGCATATAGTTTCTGATGAAAATGGCTTTTTAATTGAAGGAAAGATAGAAAATGAATTGATAGAAGCTTTTATCTCTAAAGTTAACTTTTTAATAACCAATAAGGAGCAAATGATGAAAATAGGTCTTAAGGCGCAACATTATGCTAAGGAAAATTTTTGCATGAGTAATTTTAAAAAAAAATACTTTAATCTTTTAAAATAAGCACAATATAATTTTGAATAAAACGAATTATTCTAGTATAAAAATTATTCATCTTTTTGATGATGAAAAATTTGTGGATTCAGCGATAGATATTTTTGAAACTGTTTACCCTAATAGGTCAAAATATTATGTGTTTACCGATCATAAAGATAAACAATTGCAATATGTAAAATCTAAACAAGTAATTCCTTTCTTTTTAATTGAAAAAGAAGATTATTTAGAAATTTCAGAAAGATTAAATACAGCAGCATCAAATATTATTATCCTTCATGCATTAAATGTTAGAAAACAAGAAATAGTAAACCTACTTAATGAGAATAAAGTTAAAGTTTGGTTATTATGGGGTTATGACTTATACAATAACTGGAAACCATTTAAGCATCAGGTGTATGAAAAGCAGACTTACAATTTTGTTTTTAAAAATTATAGCTTTACTTCTAAATTTTTAAATTGGTTTTTCTACAGAAAAAATGCTTATCAACTTTTTAAAAACTCAAAAAAAATTTATAAAACTAATTTTTATGATGTTGTTCAAAAACTAGATATAGTGGCACCAGTTTTACCCTCAGAAATGGATAAAATTAAAATGCTCAATAAAAATATTATTTATGCGCCTTTTGCTTATGGAACCATTGAAAGTCTTCTAGGAAATCTTATAGACAAGAGCGCAATAGGGAATAACAACATTTTAGTAGGCAACTCAGCATCTCCAACAAATAATCATTTGGAAGTATTTGAAAAATTATCAAAATTAAACATTGGGCAAAGAAAAGTAATAGTACCCTTGAGTTATGGTAATAATGGAGACTATTTAGAGCTGATTTTAAAAAGAGGCAAAGACTTGTTTGGAGATAATTTCCACCCTATAACAGACTATCTACCTTTAAACGAGTATAATGATTTAATTTTAAGTTGTGGATATACAATTTTTAATCATAAAAGGCAACAAGCAGTAGCTAATATAATTACTATGGGTTATTTTGGAGCAAAAATATTTTTTAATTCTAAAAGTGATGCGTATCATTATTTTAAATCAAAAGGGATGCATGTATATGATTTAAAAGAATTATCTAATTCTAGTTTAAAAACAATACTCACTGAAAATGAACTACTTCAAAATCAAAACGTTTTAAAATCACTTTACTCAGATCAAGCTGTAAAATTAAAAGTAGAACAATTACTTGAAATAATTAATCAAGTAAATAAAGATAAATGAATAAGTTAATCTCCATTATTATCCCCATATATAATAGATCAACAATTGTATCTAAAACTCTGGATACTATCAAAGCACAAACCTATACCCACTGGGAATGTATACTTGTTGACGATGGTAGTACAGATAATACACTTGACGTTTTGGAAAATTATCGAAACTCGGATGCTAGATTTAAAGTTTTTATAAGACCAAATTCTGTACAAAAAGGTGCTAATGGCTGCCGAAATTATGGCTTTAATCAAGCCAATGGTGATTATGTTAATTGGTTTGATAGCGATGATATTATGTTACCTGATTTTTTAAAAGAAAAAGTGATGTCTTTTTCTAGCTCTGTTAATGCTGTTATAAATAGAAATGCATACGGTAATGCAGATTTTAGTCAATTTAGAGACTCTAAATTTGATTATCAATTAGATAACTTATTTGAAAATTATGCTTTAGAAACCATCGAATTACAAACCTGTAGTTTTATGTGGCAAAGAACTTATTTACTAAATAAAATGTTGTTTGACGAGACGCTTCATCGTTATCAAGATAACGAGTTTCATATCCGTATGTTAGCGTTGCAACCAAAATTAAAGGTATTAAATCAAGTTTTAGCCCATATTAGAGGAGGTAACAGTGATGACACTCAAATAAGTTCAGTAAAAAAAGAAACTTCAAAAAAACTTTTAGATATCTTTTACTATCGCTTTCAATGTTTAAAATTGGCTTACAATACCCATTTTTTAAATGATAAGTATCACAAGTGCTTAATAACTAAAAAGGGACTATGGGTATTTTATTCGGCTTTAAAAAAAGAAGCTTCATTTAAAATCAGAATAAAACAGTTAAAGACATACCAAAAGCAACTTCGGTTTTTATATCAGCATGGAAGTTTATCTTTGACGGAAAAAATAAAATCTCAATTACTTATTTTAAAACTTTGTTTATTTAGATAGTTTATGAAAATTCTAACCGTAGCCATACCAAATCATCATTTTTTTCAGTGGGTGAATCAGCTAGAAAGTTCTGGGCATGAGGTGTATTGGTTTGATATTACCGATGGTAATGGATTTTCTGAAAAAATAGGATGGGCTACACAATTCAACGGGTGGAAGTTTCGCTGGGATTACCCGTTACGACAGCGCATAAAAAAACATATACCTAAGTTATATCAACTTATTCAGACTGTTAATGAGCGTTCTGCAACTAAGGCATTTAAAAAGGTGTTTGAGAAAGTACAACCCGATATTGTGCATTGTTTTGAGATGCAATTAGCAGGCTTACCCATATTACCCATATTAGAAACAAGTAATGTACCATTAGTCTATTCTTCTTGGGGAAGTGATCTATTTATTTATGAAATATTAGGCGTAACAAAAGCTAAGGCGGAACGGTTTTTAAAACGTGTAGATTACTTAATTACAGATTGCGAGCGTGATTACCATATAGCTAAGGATTTAGGCTACGCTAATCCGTTTTTAGGCGTGTTTCCTGGTAATGGTGGTATTGCTTTGCCAAAAGGCGACATATTAACCGTTGATGAGCGAGATACTATTATGATTAAGGGGTATGATGATGGTGTAGGACAGGCTTTGGTCGTTTTAAAAGCATTAGCGCAATTACCTATAGATGTTTTAAAAGAAAAAAAGATAGTTGTTTATAGTGCAGACCAAGTTGTGGTGGATTATATAAAACAATCTACAGTTTATAATCTATTAAATGTGACGGTCTATCCAAGAGGTCAATTTGTAAATAATGCAGTGTTATTATGTCATATGGGAGCTAGTCTAATACATATTGCAAGTAGCACGGCTGATGGGATGCCTAACGCCTTGTTAGAAGCAATGGGTATGGGTGCTTTCCCTATACAATCTAATCCAGGAGGTGTGACAGAAGAAGTAATTACCCATAAAAAAAATGGGCTACTAATAGATGACCCAACCGATGAATCGGATATTTTGAATTTGATAAACATAGCTTTAGAACACAAAGCGTTACGTGATTTAGCACAAGATTTTAATACAGCATTGATAGAAAAACGTTGTAATCGTTTTATTTTGCAAGACCAAATACAAGACTTATACCAACAAATCTTAACCGAATCTTAGATGGATGTTTCTTTTTTAATTGTTACTAAACATCGTGCAGTCGACCTAAAAATTACTTTAGACCGCCTAAAGGAGATGATTGATTTGTCTATACACGAGGTATTAGTACTTATTGATGGTTGTACAGAAACAGAAGCTTTAGTTAGTGCTTACCCTTGGGTGCAGTGGACGGTTTTAAAAGCAAGTGTTAGTGCATCTCCTGCTAGAGCTATCTTATATCCAAAAGCAAAAGGTGAAATTTTGATAGGTTTAGATGATGATGCCCATCCTTTAACTACTAATTTTATCGAAAGGGTTAAGCATTATTTTAAAACTAATCCAAATTTAGGGATAATCGCATTTCAAGAAGTTCGAGGATTATTTAACAAAGATCAAGATGCTTTACAACACGTTAAAACAGGCGAAGACTATATAACTACAGATTTTATAGGATGTGGTTTTGCAATAAAAAAATCGGTTTATAAGGCAACAAATGGTTTTCCAAAATGGATGACTATTTATGGAGAAGAACCTGCTTTGGCTATAGAGGTCTTAGATTTAGGATATGACATTTTATATACTTACAACTTACAAGTTAATCATAGGGTAAATACTAAGTTACGTAAACAGCAAAGACGTAATTATTATAGGTTTAAACATCAGTTACGCAATAGTATACGTTATTATTTGGTGTATCATCCTAAACCTATAAAAAAGCTAATCCGATTGTTGTGGCATAACTTTAAGAAATATGCGCTTAGTGATTTTGGGTATTTTAAATCTTATATTTCGGTATGTTTTAAAACACTTTTTAGTTTGAGGTCTATTTTAAAATATAGACAACCTGTAAAAAAAAGTACTTTAGTGAAGCAGGAAGAACTTCAATCTATTAATTATAGCTAATGTATTTTAACTCGATAGATTTTGCCATTTTTTTACCCATAGTGTTTGCACTATATTGGTTTATAACACAAAAGCATTTAAAATTGCAAAATGCTTTATTAGTTATAGCAAGTTATGTGTTTTACGGTTGGTGGGACTGGCGTTTTTTGTCTTTAATAGTGTTTAGCTCTTTAGTAGATTACACTATCGGTCTACAATTGCAAAAACAAAGTCGATTAGTGGTTAGGAAACGTTTACTTTGGACTAGTATTATTGTAAACCTTGGCTTTTTAGGTTTTTTTAAATACTATAATTTTTTTGTAGACAATTTTATTGAAGCCTTTTCTTTTTTTGGTAAGCAGATCTCACCTAATACTTTAGATATTATTTTACCAGTAGGGATTAGTTTTTATACGTTTCAAACCTTAAGTTATACGATAGATGTTTATAAAAAGAAATTAGCGCCTACTAATGACTTGATTTCATTTTTAGCTTTCGTTAGTTTTTTTCCGCAATTGGTTGCAGGACCAATCGAGCGAGCCTCCAATTTATTACCACAGTTTTATAAAAAAAGACAGTTTCATTACTCACAAGCAGTTGATGGTTGTCGACAAATGCTATGGGGCTTTTTTAAAAAGATTGTTATTGCCGATAATTGTGCCGAATATGCTAACCAAATTTTTAATGCTAGTGACACACATAGCGGTAGTACCTTGTTAATAGGAGCTTTATTTTTTACGTTTCAGATTTATGGAGATTTTTCAGGATATTCTGATATCGCTATTGGGACTTCAAGATTGTTTGGTTTTGATTTGAAACAGAATTTTGTCTTTCCGTATTTCTCTAGAGACATCGCTGAGTTTTGGCGACGTTGGCATATTAGTCTGTCTACTTGGTTTCGGGATTATTTATACATACCGTTAGGAGGAAGCAGAGGAGGAACCTGGATGAAAGTACGTAACACGTTTATTATATTTTTAGTTAGTGGGTTTTGGCATGGAGCCAATTGGACGTTTATAATTTGGGGCTTTTTAAATGCACTGTATTTTTTACCCTTGCTATTAACAAAACGTAATAGAACGCACTTAGATATTGTGGCTCAAAACCGAAGATTACCAAATGTAAAAGAATTATTATCTATAGGATCAACCTTTGGGTTAACCGTCTTAGCTTGGATATTTTTTAGAGCAGAAACTGTAGGCCATGCTTTTAGTTATCTAAAAGGTATTTTTAATACTAGTTTGTTGTCTATACCAACGATACGACCTACTAACTTATTGGTGTTACTTTTATTTTTTATGAGTATAGAATGGGTTGGGAGACGACAGAAATACGCCATAGAGGTTATATTTTTAAAACAGTCTAGGTTATTGCGCTGGAGTTTTTATATGTTGCTTATCGTGTTAACTTTTATATTTAGTAGTCAAACCGAGCAAGAGTTTATTTATTTCCAGTTTTAAGTGAAGCGTTTTTTATTACATATTGCTCTATTTGTGCTATTATTTTTAATAATAGATCAGCTTTTTTATGTGTTTATTGCTCATGCGCCTAAAAAAGAAGATGATCAACGCTTACAATATGTATTGGATGGACAGATGAATAAAGATGTGATTATTTTAGGATCTTCTAGAGGCGCTAATAACATTATAGCAAAGCAATTAGAGGATAGCACTGGTTGGTCTACATATAATTTGTCATATCGAGGTAGTAATATTGAATTTCAAGAATTTTTACTTAAAACTTTATTAAAATATAATCAGCCACCTAAATATTTATGTTTGGTAATTGATAATAGTTCAGAATTTAAGACCGTTGCTACTTTAAATTTTAGATATGATCGCTTATTTCCATTAAAAAATTATGTTTATATCAATGATTATTTAGTTTCACATCATAAACAAAATGCCTTATCTAAGTATTTAAATTTAGCTCGTGTAAAACGTAAAGATTTTATTTGGTCTCCAAAACCTGTTTTACCAATAAACGTTTTGACCTCTCATGGGTCTAAGATTAATGCATTAGACGCAGATAGTACTTTAGTTTATAAAAGAGATATTAAGACATATGATACAGTAGAAGAGGAGCAAGCTAAATTAAATGCTTTTAAGTCTATACAGCAGATTTGTGAGGCTAAAGGTATACATCTTATCTATGTGTTTCCTCCAAATTTTGTTGCTTTTAATACTAGTTTCTATAAACGATTTAAAGAGATTGATGTAGATACAAATGATGTGATGATTTACAATCAAAAAGAGTTAAAGTATCAAGATTATAAATACTTTAGAGATGAGTCACATTTAAACAAATTAGGCGCTGAAGTTTTCACTAAAGAATTGAGTGATTTCATAAAATTATACAAATAAACTGTTGTTTTCCCTTTTATACGTAATACAAACACTTTCATCCGAAAAAAAATGTATTTTAGCGACTAGTTAAGCACAAGAAATCTTACTTATTATGAAATCTATAGGCTTTATTCCTTTACGTCAAGGCTCCAAAGGTATTCCCGGAAAAAATAAACGTAAAATGGTAGGTAGACCCTTGTTTACATGGGTTTTAGGTGCTGCTTTACATTCTGATTTAGATACGGTTTATGTGTATACCGATGATGAGTGGATTATTAATTTTATAGAAAAAGAATATCATTATACGTCTAAGATAAAAGTGCTAAAACGTAGTGCTACAAGCGCTACAGATACCGCTTCTACAGAGCTTGCGATGTTGGAATTTGCAGCATCTATAGACTACAGTTTTGATGTGTTTTGCTTACTACAAGCTACATCACCTTTTACCACTGCTAAAGCTATTAATGATAGCTTATCTTTATTAAAAGTAGGATATGATTCTACCGTATCTGTAGTAAATACACATCGTTTTACTTGGAATAGTGATGGAACGCCACAAAATTATGATTATACCAATCGACCAAGACGTCAAGATTTTGAAGGACTATTAGTAGAAAATGGCGCAGTATATACCTGTACTAAAGCAGTGTTGCAAAACAAGCAGAATCGCTTAGGTGATAAAGTAGGTGTCGTACATATGCCTGAAGAAAGCTTGCATGAGATCGATAGTGAAAATGATTGGTTAGTCGTAGAGCAACTTCTAATTGCTAGACAACAAGGTCTTAAAAAAGCCGAAAAAATAACACACTTGGTGTTAGATGTTGATGGAGTGTTTACTGATGGAACCATTACTTATACCAAAGATGGCGAGCATACTAAGCAATTTGATATGCGTGATGGTATGGGACTGGAAATATTAAGACAGTTTGGCGTTACCGTTATGATTATGACTAGTGAACGTTCTGAATTGGTGGCTAAACGTATGCAAAAGCTACAAATAGAACAAGTATATCTTGGTGTAAAAGATAAGTACACATTGTTAACCCATTTAGCCAAACAGCAAGGCTTTAGCCTAAATAACGTGGCTTATGTTGGAGATGACGTTAATGACCTAGCCAATATATGCAGTGTAGGTTGGTCTTTAGCACCAAGCAATGCAATGAAAGAAGTTACTTATCAAGCCGATATTATTTTACCAAAACCATCAGGAGGCGGAGCAATACGTTCTGCTTGTCAATTTATAAAACAATATAATAAAAGATTTTAAAAGGAAATATATGACTAATTATAAAAAACCATATGTTATTGCCGAGATTGGATGTAACCATAAAGGTGATATGGAGATAGCCAAAGAATTAATTAAGGTAGCTAAAATCTTTTGTAATGTTGATGCTGTAAAGTTTCAAAAAAGACATAATAAAGAGCTGTTAACCGAAGCTCAATACAATGCTCCACATCCTAACCCAGTAAATTCTTATGGCGATACTTATGGTGCACATCGTGAGTTTTTAGAATTTGATGTAAATCAGCACCAAGAATTGAAAGACTATTGTGAAGAGATAGGCTTAGATTATTCAACATCGGTTTGGGATTTAACCTCTGCTAAAGAAATAGCAGGTTTACAGCCTAAGTTTATCAAAATACCGTCAGCATGTAATAACAATGTGAAGATGTTAACGTGGTTGTGTGAACATTATGAGGGTGAGCTACATATCTCTACCGGTATGACGACTAAAGAAGAGATTGACGATTTAGTAGCATTGTTTAAAACACATAATCGCGCAAAGGATTTAGTCTTATATAACTGTACATCTGGTTATCCAGTTCCGTTTAAAGATGTTTGTTTATTAGATATTAACATCCTTAAAGAAAAATACGGAGATGCTGTAAAACATATTGGTTTTTCAGGTCATCATTTAGGAATTGCTGTAGATATGGCAGCCTATACTTTAGGCGCAAATGTGATAGAAAGACATTACACCTTAGACCGTACTTGGAAGGGAACAGATCATGCTGCATCTTTAGAACCTGCAGGATTAAGAAAGTTATCTAGAGACTTGAAAGCTGTCTATGAGTCGTTGACTTATAAAACACAAGATATTTTACCTATAGAGCAAGTTCAGCGTGATAAGTTGAAAAACCAGAAGGGTTAGTATGACGGATGTTTTTTGACCGATGATAGGTGCTTTTAATGACTAATGTCTAATTATAAATGAAGAGATTGCTTCGTCCTGCGTCCTCGCAATGACAATGTGGTTTTTTATTTTAGAGACAAGAGACAAGAGACAAGAGACAAGAGACAAGAGACAAGAGACAAGAGACAAGAGACAAGAGACAAGAGGCAAGAGGCCTGAAGTAAGAAGAAATAGAAAATAGATCATAGAAAAGAGAGAAGAGAAGTCTAAGAATAAAAACATAAATGAGTAAAAAGGTATTTGTATTTTTTCCTGATGGTGTAGGATTGCGCAATTTTGCATTTACAAAGTTTAAGTCTATAGGTGAAGAGATGGGTTTTGATATTACCTATTGGAATAATACTATTTTTGATTTAGAATCTGAGTTAGGCTTTAAACAAGTCACCATTGAAAATCATCAAATAGATCCGTTAACACCAATATATTCTAGAGCAAGAAAACGTGCCGAATTAAACGTTTCTAGAGATAAGTTTAATGATGATGTCTATCCAACTTACAAATTTCCGTTTAGTTATAAAGGATTAAAAAACACTATTAAAAGTTTATATACACAATTCTTGATTGGGTTATATTCTTCAGAAAAAGGTGTAGAAAAATTAAGACATAAAATTAATGCTTTAGAACGAAAAAATCCTAAATATGCTTATTGTAAAGCACAATTGGAGGAACATCAACCAGATTTAATTTTCTGTACCACACAACGTGCAACACAGTCTATAAGTGCTTTGTTAGCAGCAAAAGATTTAGGCATACCTACGGTAGCGTTTGTCTACTCGTGGGATAATGTTCCAAAAGCCATGCAAGTCGTTGAGACTGACTATTATTTTGTGTGGAGCGAGCATATGAAGCGCGAAGTATTGCAATACTATCCATTTGTAAAACCAGAGCAAGTTTTTGTAACAGGAACACCACAATTTGAGCCACATTATGATCATAGTTTAAAAGAAACCCGTGAGGACTTTTTTAATACCTATGGACTGGATCTCAATAAGCAATATATTTGCTATTCTGGAGATGATGAAACTACTTCGCCTTTAGATCAGTACTATTTAGAAGATTTGGCTAATGTGGTACGTAGCTTAAATACAAAAGGTTACAATTTAGGAATAATTTATAGAAAATGTCCAGTGGATTTCACCAATCGTTATGATGCGGTTATAAAAGAAAATGCAGATATCATTGAAGTCTTAGATCCTATTTGGAAGCAGGTAGGTAGTCAATGGTATCAAGTCTTACCAGCTCCTGAAGATTTTAAAATGTTGTATAATGTCTGTGAGCATAGTGCATTTGTAACTAATGTGTGTTCTAGTACAGTATTTGATTTTGTGGCTCATGATAAAGCCTGTATTTATTATAATTATGAGCAGCCACAATTAAAAAAAGGTATAAGAGATATAGGGCAAAACTACAAGTATGTACATTTTAGAAGTATGCCAAGTGACAAAGCAGCTGTGTTTTGCACTGATAAAAATGAGTTAGAAAACTTAGTACAACAAATATTAGATGGGCAGTTAAGTAATGTAGAAGAAGGTAAGCAATGGTATGAGATTATTGTAGGCCCAACACCAACAGAAGCCTCAAAAAATATTTGGAAAGCTATATCAGAAATCTTTAATAAGCATAACTAAGATGAGTACGCAAAAAATATTTTGTATTGGACTTAATAAAACAGGAACCACAAGCTTGCATAAAGCTTTTGAAATTCTTGGCTACAATAGTGTGCATTACTCAAGTAAAGAAGGTAATATTCAAAATATAATTACTAATAACTATAAAGATAATGCACTGCTTTTAAAAGGTCTAGAACATTATGATGTCATATTAGATTGGAATGACGAATCTATATTAGACTTATATAAAGTTTTTGATCAACAATACCCTAACAGTAAGTTTATTTTGAATACAAGAGATCTTGAAGGATGGATAAATAGTAGAGAGAAACATGTGTTAAATATTTCTGATTTAGAAAAGCTACAAAAAAAATATCCTGAACATACTTGGTATAATATTGATAAAGAAGCTTGGAGAAAATTATATCATCAACATCATAAAAGTGTTAAAGATTATTTTAAAAACCGATCCAATGATATGTTAGAGTTTAATCTATTTGAAGGAGATGGATGGGAAAAGTTATGTGGCTTTTTAAATAAGAACCAACCATCGGTAGCATTTCCTTTTGCTAATAAAAAACAGTCAGCATTTAAAAAAAGGATTAAAAGAATTAAACGCTTTATAAAAAGAAACCTATAAGACTATTTAATGCATTACGATTATTATAACATTATAAAAGAGCAATATTTTAAATCTAAATTAGGTTTAATGCGTTTTGGTAGTATAGGTGATGGTGGTTATTATTTAAGTCCTAGTAGTATTATCGAAAGTGATATGTTGTTTAGTGGCGGTATATCCTCTAATGTAGAATTTGAATTTGATTTTTATCGTTTAAATCCAAATGCATCCTTGTTAATGGTTGATCCCACAGTATCTAAATGGAAATTACTCTTAAAAGGAATTACACGATTATTTTTAAATAATAAAAGAAAACTCTCTTATTTATATAATACTTTAATTTTTTTGGATTTAACTAATAAAAAACGGTGTAAACACCTTTCAAAATGGTTGAAAACACCAGAGCAAATTTTTAGTATCATACAAACGTATTTTGGTGATAAAAAAGCAGTTGTACTTAAATTAGATATAGAAGGTAGTGAGTATGATTTTTTAGAAGAATTATTAGCCCATCAATCCCAAATCAGAGCAATGGTTTTTGAGTTTCATGATTTAGATGTTAAGCATCATCTTTTGTTAGATTTTATAAAAAAAATATCTAATAATTTTAATTTGGTGTATATGGAGGTTAATCCATCTGGAGGATTTGTAAACAGCTTACCAAAATGTATTGAGCTAAGCTTTGAAAGAAAATAAATTATGCACATAGGCTACATCACACCTGAATATCCACACCCAGAAGTTAGTCATGCAGCAGGTATAGCGACTAGTATTAAAAACTTAGCCACTAGCTTGGTAAAGAAAGGTGTGAAAGTAACTGTATTTGTATATCATCAATCTAAAGATTCTATTGTAGAAGCCGATGGTGTGACTATACATTTAATAAAAAAACAGGCGTTTAAATTTTTAACCTGGTATCATTATAGAACATTAGTAAACCGCTATGTCAATACCATTGTTGAGCAAGAACAAATCCATCTTTTAGAAGCACCAGATTGGACCGGTATAACGGCTTTTATGCGCTTTAAGGTTCCGTTAGTCATTCGGTTTCATGGTAGTGATGCCTATTTTTGTAAGCTAGAAAACAGAAAACAAAAATTTAAAAATTTTGTATTTGAAAAATTAGCATTAAAAAATGCCAAAGCTTATATCACGCCAACCACTTATGCAGGAGAAGAAACCGCTAAAATCTTTGGTTTAAACCGTAATATAATTAAAACTATCCACTATGGTTTGGAGTTGGATCGGTTTGTTAATGCGCATCCTGAGCAATTTCAACCTAAAACACTTTTATACATAGGAACAATTATTAGAAAAAAAGGTGTTTTAGAGTTAGCCGATGTATTTAATAAGTTAGTAGAAAAAGAACCAGATGCACAATTAATTTTAATTGGAGGTGACTCAGGAGATATTAAAACAGGCAAAGCTTCTACTTATGCATTGATGCAGTCTCTATTTTCTGAAACGGCAAAAGCAAAGGTCAATTATTTAGGAAAAATACCATACAGTGAAGTACAAGAACATATAAAAAATGCGCATGTATGTACCTTTCCTAGTTTTGCAGAAACTTTGGGTATGGTAACTATTGAGAGTATGGCACTTCAAAAGCCTGTAGTAAATACCAGTATAGGTTGGGCACAAGAGCTAATAGATGATGGTGTTAATGGCTATTTAGTACATCCAACTGAGACAGATACTTATGTGTCTACTATTTTAAAACTTTTTAATGATCAGGAATTATGTTTGCAAATTGGTAAAGCAGCACGTGTAAAAACAGAGCTTACATTTGATATAGAGACTTTAGTACAACAAAATATTGATTATTATATGTCTGTAATTAATAGCTAATCAACATGCGTAAACTGATAAAAAAATACCTAGTTAAACAATTCTATTTTTTTAAATGGGTGATGCGCTACTTTAAATCTATATCTTTTTCTAAGCCAGAACAGAAACAGATTATAGTTTGTTTTGACGGTGTGTTTCCACATGGTGGATTGGTAGATCGTTTAAAAGGTATCATCTCTTTTTATCAAGTTGCCAAAACATTAGACTATGATTTTAAGATATTATTTTATAATCCTTTTGCATTAGACCAATTTTTAGAACCAAATCAAGTAGATTGGCTTATTAAACCAGAAGCCATTAAATGGCATCCATTTAAAGACCAGTTTGTACATGTGGTTAATGATTTTAATGTACATCCAATAGAACTTATTAAACAAAAAAAAGCGAATCGTTATTTTGTATATACGAATATAGATTATGGACGCACTCTTTTTCCTCATTTAAACGAAGACGCTTTAGCGCAGCAATGGAATACAGATTTCACATCACTTTTTAAACTCTCTGATCTTTTAAATCAGCGTTTACAAGACATAGATACATCCAATTTTATTGCTTTTCATACTCGGTTTACCAGTATTATGGGTGATTTTAAGGATACCACTTCTTTAATATTATCAGAAGGAGAGCAAAAGCAATTAAAACATAAACTATTGGAAAACATAAAGACCTTAAGAGCTAATAAAACTGCTTATATTTTTTCAGATAGTATTAATTTTATTAATTATGTGACTGCGAATAGTTCTATAAAAGCTGTAGAAGGTTTGCCATTTCATATGGATAATTTTGAAAAAAATAGCCAAATAGAAGGACATTTAAAAACGTTGATAGACTTTTTTATGATTAGTAAAAGCAGTCAGGTTTATTTTTTAAAAACAGAAGTCATGTATAACAGTAGTTTTTCTAAATATGCTGCTATTGTTGGAGAAACACCATTTACCTACGTTGATTTATGATAGTTATTGTGCATCATAATAATAGGGTTGTAAAAGTGTTACATAACGCTCAGGTTATTGATGGGTATTTAAATCAACCTTTAACAGAAACGTTTATTGCTTTGGCATCTGCTTACCCAGATTCTCTTATTTTATGGTGCCACCAAAGTTGTGAAGCACATATTAATTATGAAGGCTTGACGGAAGTATTTCATCATCAACGTATTCTGGCGAGTTTTTATATAGGTTCTCATTATTTGCCAGAGCAAATAGATTATGTAGAGCGCTCTTATTATCTAAAAATTAATAAGCAGGTGACTTATCCTACTTGGTTAATGTCTAGTATGGTTGGTGGCGTTCATGCATCTGTAGTCAATACAGTGACGTCTATTTTTCCTAAGTCTAGTCCTTTTGATTATTACTTAAATAGCTTAGCTAAGCATGGTATGACGCAAGGTTTATTTTGTTATTCATCACCAGATTTACTAAAAGAAAATGTATCGATAAGTTATCAGCAAGAAACAGCTTCTATTTCTATTTTATATCAGTTTGTAAAGCAGCATTATAAATGGGTTTGGGTTTATTTTTTGACCTTAGCTTTATATGTTTATGAAAAACGATTACCAATCGCAGCATTTTTAAAATCTTTATTTTATAAACAACAGCATTTTGATTTTGAATTAGAGCAGATAACCATAGATAGTTTGAAACAAGTTAACACAACGACTACAGTAGATGTCATTATACCTACCATAGGAAGAAAAAAATACTTGTATGATGTGTTGGTAGACTTATCAAAACAAACCCAATTACCCAACCATGTGGTTATTGTTGAGCAAAACCCAGATCCAAACTCTATATCCGAATTGGATTATTTGACCACACAAGATTGGCCTTTTAATATAAAACATACCTTTACTCATCAAACCGGTGTATGTAATGCTAGAAATATAGCATTGTCTCAAGTAGAAAGTGAATGGACTCTATTAGGTGATGATGATAACCGATTGGAAGCAGACGTTATAGCATCTTTACTAGAAGCAGTGACTAAATATGGTGTTACTGTAGGTACGACTGTGTATTTACAACCACATGAAACACAAACATATTTAAATACGGCACAAACTAGTATTTTTGGAGCAGGCAATAGTTTAATCAAGTCAGAGTTAATTAAACAAGTACAGTTTGATAAACGCTATGAGTTTAATTATGGTGAAGACAATGATTTTGGAATGCAGTTACGCCATTTAGGAGAAGATGTGATTTATTTTGCAGATATAAAAATAACGCATTTAAAAGCACCTATGGGTGGATATAGAACAAAAGTGAAACAGCTATGGGAAGATGATCTTATCCAACCCAAACCATCACCAACGATTTACTTACTTCATAGTACCTATTTTACATCTAATCAATTACAAGGGTATCAATTATTGTTAGGACTAAAAAGCTATAAACGTAGTCATGAAAAAAATCCTTTTAAGTTTGTAAAACAATTTAAAACGAAATGGCAAAAAAGTGCTGAGTGGAGTCAAAAACTAACCCAATCTATTAATGCTTAAACTCTATACCAATACTGATTTTTTAATAGAAACGTATCGACGTCAAGTCTTTCCGTTACTGTTCGACTTGGTGTTTAAGCCAAACCAAGAACTGCTTAGTTTGTATCAAATTACCGATACCATTAATGAGGCAGATGTAGTTGTGTTTCCTATAGATTATGCGGTGTTTATTAAGCATCAACAAGTTAGTCAAGAATTATTACAACTCGCCAAGCAGCATCAAAAACCATTATGGATTTATACTGCAGGTGATTATGGGTATACTAATTATATTAAAAATAGTTATACGTTTAGATTAGGTGGTTTTGATAGCCAATTGTCTAAGACTACTTTTATAATACCTTCATTTATAAATGATCCTTATTCGACTTTTATAAATTCAGAATTTAAATCTTTAGAAAAAACAGAACAACCTAATATAGGTTTTGTAGGACACGCCCAATTAGGATTTAAAAAGTGGTTAAAAGAGTTAGTTAACCATTTAAAATATAGTTTTAAGCGTTGTTTTAAAGGTTGGTTGGTAGATAAACAATCGTTTTACCCTTCAAGTATTAAACGTGCAAGGTATTTACAAACATTAGCAGTAAACGATAAAGTAAATACCAATTTTATACTTCGAAATCAATACCGCGCAGGATTACATAATGAAGACACAAGACACGACAGTAGTATTGCATTTTATGGCAATATTTATAATACTGCTTATACCTTTTGCATTAGAGGTGTTGGCAATTTTTCGGTACGTTTTTATGAAACTCTAGCAGTAGGACGTATACCTGTTTTATTAGATACAGACTGTAGATTACCGTTAGCAAACATTATTGATTGGCAAAAACATTGTGTGATTATTGATGCTAAAAGTAAGGTGCCAATTATTAAACAAATCCTAGATTTTCATAAGTCATTAAGTGAAGCTGAATTTAAAGCATTACAACAAGCTAATAGAGAGCTATGGTTAAAGTATTTAAAACGTGATGCCTATTTTAAAGCCATTTATAAACAATTTAAAGCAAGGTCATTATGAGGTTTTCTTTAATTGTTTGTACATATATGCGTCCGCAAGCTTTACTAACTTTGTTGAAATCGGTAAACGAACAAAGTTTATACCCAGATGATATTTTAATTATTGATGGATCTACAAATAATGATACCAAAACTATTTTAGAAGAAAATCCTTTTAAAAATTTAAGATATTATAAAGTAGATGATTCGCAACGCGGATTAACTAAACAGCGTAATTTTGGGATTAATCAAGTAGGAGATGCTATAGATGTGGTTTGTTTTTTGGACGATGATATTGTTTTAGAGCCTGATTATTTTAAACAGCTTTTATCAACCTACACTATTTGTCCTAATGCATTAGCAGTAGGCGGTTATATTACTAATGAGGTACGGTGGGAAACTTCAGATGGTAAGGACAAAAAAGATCAGTTTTATTTTGATGGCTACA
Source organism: Mesoflavibacter zeaxanthinifaciens DSM 18436 (assembly GCF_000422365.1). Taxonomy (GTDB): domain Bacteria; phylum Bacteroidota; class Bacteroidia; order Flavobacteriales; family Flavobacteriaceae; genus Mesoflavibacter; species Mesoflavibacter zeaxanthinifaciens. The sequence continues at coordinate 66,130 of NZ_AULQ01000007.1, read as the reverse complement.
TGCGTAATGAACCCTCGCGATTTAAGTTAAGAAAACTCTTTGGTTTGTTACCAGATGTAACACCAGGTTATATGCCTACATTTTCTCATGGTAGATCGGTTAGTTTTTTACCACCTTCAGGGAAAACCTATCAAGTAGAACAGATTATGGGAGGCGTGTCTAGTTATAAAAAAGAAGTGTTTAATACGCATAAGTTTTCTGATTATTTTGTAGGATATGGACTTTATGAAGATGCAGATTTCTCTTTACGACTAGCTAAAAAAGGCGATTTGTATATTAATACCAATGCACGATTAGCACATTATCATGACGCTTCAGGACGACCAAACCAATTTAAATACGGTAAAATGGTATTAAGAAATGGCTGGTATGTATGGCGTGTTAAATATCAAAACCCGAATTTAAAAGCAAAGTTTAAATTTCATGCAACGTCTTTGTTGTTAACATTGATAAGAATGAGTAACATCATTACTACTAAACATCGAAAAAAAGCATTGACCGAAAGCTTAGGACGTGTTGTTGGGTGGTTTTCTATTATCTTTAATCCGCCAAAAGTCAACCGATGAATTTTTTAATCCTAACACATGTGCCTCATATTTACCAAAACCAAAAATGGTATGGCTATGCGCCTTATGTGCGAGAGATGAATATTTGGTTAAAATATGTAGATGAAGTGACTATTGTTTCACCTGTACATCAGGCAAAACCGTCTGCAATTGATATGGCTTATCAACATGATCAGATTATACATAAAGCAATTCCTGAAATAGCTTTTATTAATTTTTCAAGAGCTTTAAAGTCTTTAATATCTTTGCCTTTAATTTTGTTTACATTGTATAAAGCTTGTCAGCAAGCAGATCATATTCATCTACGCTGTCCTGGTAATATAGGTTTATTAGGTTGTTTGGTTCAGTTGTTTTTTCCTAAGAAAATAAAAACCGCTAAGTATGCAGGTAATTGGGATCCAAAATCTAAACAACCCTTAAGTTACCGTTTACAAAAGTGGTTGTTAACTAATACTTTTTTAACTAAAAATATGACTGCTTTAGTTTATGGTGAGTGGCCTAATCAAACTGAAAATATTAAACCATTTTTCACAGCTACTTTTACCGAAGATGAAAAAGAGCCTTTAGACATAAGAGATTACAGTGCTACTTTAGAGTTTATGTTTGTAGGAAGTTTAGTAGACGGTAAGCGTTCTTTATTTGCTGTTCAGTTAGTTGAGTACATGTTAAAGCAAGGTAAACAAGTACGATTACACGTATTTGGTGATGGCGTTTTAAGACCTGAAATAGAAAATTATATTAAAAAACATCAATTAGACTCTCATATCGTTTTACATGGTAATCAGCCAAAAGATGTTATAAAAACCTATTATAAAACATCCCATTTTTTAATTTTAGCGTCAAAATCTGAAGGTTGGCCAAAAGTGGTTGCGGAAGCGATGTTTTTTGGAGTTATTCCTTTATCTACGCGAGTTTCTTGCATATCAACGATGTTAGGTCATGGAGAACGAGGTATACTTATAGATTCAGATTTAGATCAAGCAATTAAAATGTTTAATAACTATACTGAAGCAAATTTTAAGTCGATGTCAATAAAAGCTTTAGAATGGTCGCAAGCATATACTTTGGATCGATTTGAAAAGGAAATTAGGGATTTGATTTTGTTTGAAGAAAATAGAGTATAGGGATAAGAGGAAATAAACAAGAATCAAGAATCAAGAATCAAGAACCAAGAGACAAGAGGTAAAAGTATGCAGTCAGCAGTCAGCAGTTTGCAGTAGGTAGCTGGTAGATAATAGAAGTAAGAAGTTGTATGGTTAAAGTAATGAATAGTAATTAGAAAAATGAAAGTATTACAACTTATAGATAGTTTGGAAGCAGGAGGCGCAGAACGTGTTGCGGTAAATATCGCTAATGCTTTATCGGCTGAAATTTCTAAATCTTATCTATGTAGTACAAGACAAGAAGGTATACTTAAAGCATCCTTAGACCCAAAGGTTGATTATTTGTTTTTAAACAAGAAACGAACATTTGATTTAAAAGCAATTATAAGGCTTAAATACTTTATTAAAAAAGAACAAATCGATATTATACATGCCCATTCTAGTTCTTTTTTTACAGCTACATTAGTTAAATTGTTATATCCAAAAATTAAAATTATTTGGCATGATCATTATGGGCATAGTGAATTTTTATATCGACGTCCCATACGTATATTACAATTATGCTCTTACTTTTTTAATCATGTGTTTAGTGTTAATCAGTTATTAGCTTCTTGGGCTGAGAGAAAATTATATGTAAAGTCTGTGAGTTACTTACCTAATTTTTCAGTTGAAAATAAACAGTCGTTAGTGACTCAATTAAAAGGCGTAGAAGGAAAACGAATAGTTTGTTTAGCTAATTTAAGACCGCAAAAAGATCATATTAATTTGTTAAATACTTTTAAAGCAATAAGTCATCAACACCAAAATTGGACTTTGCATTTGGTGGGTAAAGATTTTGAAGATGATTACTCTCAATCTATTAAGCAATATATCAATAATTTTAAGTTGTCTGATGGGGTTTTTGTATATGGGAGTTGTTCAGACACTTCTGCTATTTTAAAGCATTGTGATATAGGTGTGCTATCTTCAAAATCTGAAGGTTTACCTTTAGCTTTAATTGAATATGGTTTAGCAGGTTTACCTACTATAGCTACTAATGTAGGGCAATGTAAAGAAGTAATCATAGATCAACAAACAGGACTGTTAGTACCGCCTAGTGATCCAGAATCACTAAGACACGCTTTAGACTATTATATTAATAATCCTTTAAAACAAGAATTGTTTGGGAATGCTTTACGCCAACATATAGAAGATAATTTTTCAAAAAAGCCTGTTATTTCAACTATTAAAGGGATATATTCTAACTTTGTGCCTCATTAATGGATAAACAGTATTTAAATATATTAGGACTACACGTTGTTTTGGGCTTGTTAATTTTCTCATTCAGGTCTTTTGGTGACATCTATTTTTATGGGTTAGTTGTTTATTTCTTTTTTAGGATTATCAGTGCAAAACCTAACTTAAAAGCATTTGAAATTATTAAAGCTTGTGCCTATGTTTTGGGTGCTGAGGTTATTTTAAGGATGACAGGTAGTGGGTTGTTTTATGAGTCTAGCAAATACCTTGTGATAGTTTTTTGTGTAATAGGACTTTTTTATAGAGGTTTTCATTTTAAAGCGTTTCCATATATCTTTTATATTTTACTATTAATCCCAGGTATATATGTATCATTATATCTTTTAGACGTTAGTTACAATATAAGAAAAGCTATAGCTTTTAATTTAAGTGGACCTGTAACTTTGGGAATAGCAGCTTTGTTTTGTTACAAAATTCAGTTAAGTAAAAATCAACTTGGTACAGTTTTAAATTTTATAATTTATCCTTTAGTAAGTACTATGGTTTATATTTATACATATAATCCTAATGTTTCAGAATTTGCTAATAGTACAGGGTCTAATTATGTAACATCAGGTGGTTTTGGTCCTAATCAGGTGGCAACAGTTTTAGGTTTAGGTTTTTTTTTAATAACTGTCCGGTTTTTTTATTTTTCTAAATCCAAACTAATAAAGTATCTTGATTTATTATTTATTTTACTTTTTGCCTTTAGAGCGATAGTTACCTTTAGTCGTGGAGGTGTATTTACAGCAATTATAATGATAGTTGCTTTTATATTTATTCAATATAAAAGTATGGATAAGGTTAATAAAGCTAGAATGCTATCTTCTGTAGTGGTTTTTTTGGTCCTGGGAGCAGTAACTTGGATTATATCTACCATACAGACTAATGGAATGATTGAAAAGCGCTATGCCAATCAAAATGCAATAGGCGTGGAGAAGGACGATATTACAACTGGACGTACAGATTTATTTTTAGCTGAGTTTGAAGAGTTTTTAGAACATCCTTTTGTAGGTGTAGGTGTAGGACGTATCAAAGATTTGCGCTTTCAAGAAACAGGTATACACGCTGCCTCACATAATGAAATGAGTCGAATTATATCTGAACATGGAATTCTTGGCGTAATGGCGTTTAGTATTTTACTTTTAGTTCCTTTATTTTTTAGGTTAAAAGATCGGAGTAATGTCTTATTTTTTTCTTTTTATCTCTTTTGGTTCTTGACTATTAACCACTCCTCAATGCGTATTGCAGCACCAGCGTTTATATATGCTTTAAGTTTAATACATATTAAAGATGACTCATCTCGTTTACATAGGAAACAAGTTAGCGCATAAAGGTAATACAGCGTCTACTATTGATACCTTGGGTCTTCATTTTGAAGATTTAGGTTATAAAGTGACTTATGCGTCTTCTAAAAGTAATATTTTTTTACGTTTATTAGACATGTTATTAACCGTTTTTAAACAGCGTAAAACAGCCAATTATGTATTAATTGATACTTATAGTACTTTAAATTTTTATTTTGCTTTAGCTGTTAGTCTGTTGTGTCGTCTTTTAAAGTTGAAATACATACCTGTTTTACACGGCGGAAACTTGCCTAACCGTTTAACAAATAACCCTAAGCTTAGTCAACTAATATTTAAGTATTCTTACATTAATGTATCACCTTCAGATTATATAAAGCATCATTTTGAAACTAAAGGTTATACATGCAAAGTCATACCAAATAGTATTAATATTAGTCAATATGAGTTTAATACTCGAGTTATAGATGAGGTAAAACTACTTTGGGTACGCTCTTTCTCTAAAATTTATAATCCTACTTTAGCTATAGATATTTTAGAGACTTTGAAAGTAAAAGGGTATAATGCCTCTTTATGTATGGTAGGACCTGAAAAGGATGGCAGTTTAGAGACGACCAAAGCTTACGCTAAATCTAAGTGCTTAGATGTAACCTTTACTGGTGGTTTAACCAAATCTGAGTGGATTTTACTATCTAAAGATTACAATATATTTATAAATACGACTGACTTTGATAATATGCCAGTAAGCGTTATAGAAGCTATGGCGTTAGGATTACCGGTTATTTCTACAGATGTTGGTGGTTTGTCATTTTTAATTCATCACCAAAAAGATGGTTTATTAGTAAAATCAAGACAAGTTGAAGGTTTTGTAAGTGCTATACAACAACTTAAAGAAGACTCTTTATTACTATCATCTATTACAAAACAAGCTAGGGTAAAAGCCGAAAGTTATGACTGGTCTACCATACAAAAAATATGGTTATCTGTCTTAAAATGATAATTATAAATTTGTCGATACACTTGTTTAAAATTTTTATGTTTTTATCTTTGGTAAAATTCTTCCAACCAATAGCCAATGGATAATACAAGTGGCATACATTTTGAAATTTCCGAGCGTAAAATTCTACTACGTATTTTCGACTTGCTTTCTATAGGTGGCTCTTTGTACTTAGTGAGTACTATATTTAATTTTGATTATTTTTTGGTAAATAAAGAGCATTGGGCATGGATTTTTGTGCTAGCACTTTATATATCTGTTTTTGGAACAGTTTTAGAGCTGTACGATTTACAAAAATCTAGCCGAATGGAAACTGTGGTAAGTACCATAATATTAACCACTTCTATAACCGTACTTTTCTATTTATTAACTCCTTTTTTTACACCATCTTTACCTGATAATAGATTGCAGATTATCTATTTTTATATTGCTATTTTATTAGGATTGTTTGTTTGGCGTTGGGCTTATATTACCTTTATTTCTTCACCACGTTTTTATAAGCGTGTATTACTTATAGGAGAAACCTCTAATATTAAAAGTATTGTTAAGGCTTTTAATAATGCAGACCCAAATTATGTTATTGTAGGTTATATAAATTGCGAGAGTGATAAAAAAGACGCAGTTAAGTTTACTGCAGTTAAAGAATTTAGCTCTAAGCAAATTAGAAAGGTGATAAAAGATGAAGGAATTTCTGAAATTGTTGTCGCAAGTTATAATTCAGAAAATATAACGCCAACGATATATTCAGAGCTTATGTCTTTGCTAGAAAAAGGTTTTCCAATCAAAGAGTACACACAAGTTTATGAGGATATTACTTATCGTGTCCCTGTGCAATTTGTAGGTAAAGATTTTTATAAATACTTTCCTTTTAGTAGAAATAATAAAAACAAATTTTACCTTGCTTATAGACGATTATTAGATATAATTTTATCTGTAATAGGATTGGCTATAGGAGTATTGTTCTTACCTTTAAATTTAATAGGAAACGCACTTGGTAATAGAGGTAAACTGTTTTATACACAAGAGCGCGTAGGTAAAAACGGAAAACCTTTTACTATATATAAATACAGAAGTATGGTGAAAAACGCCGAATCTGCAGGAGCAGTTTGGGCAAGTAAAAATGATAGTCGTGTCACGCCTTTTGGACGTTTTTTACGTACGTCTCGCTTAGATGAAATTCCGCAATTTATAAACATCTTAAAAGGCGATATGAGTTTGATAGGTCCAAGACCAGAACGACCTGTTTTTGTTAAAGAGTTGTCTCAAGTCATTCCTTTTTACGAAACTAGACATATTGTAAAACCAGGACTAACAGGTTGGGCTCAGGTTAAAGCACGTTACGGATCTAGTGTTGATGACAGTTTGTTAAAACTACAGTATGATTTGTTTTATATTAAACATCGTAGTTTTATGTTAGATATAAATATTATCATTAAAACCTTAAGTACTGTTATTTTCTTTAGAGGACAGTAAATCTAAGTTTGAATTTTGAAGGTTTAAAGTTCTAGTATTTTTAGAGGTAAGAGTAAAATTTATCGAGAACTACTATTTCTTTAAAAACTTCAATAGAAATATGTATCTTACGAATAGCGCAATTAAAAGCGGAATTAAAGTTGGAGCAAATTGTTGTACACCACTAATCCAATGCACAACTAGTAAACATAGCATTAATACACAAAACTTAATATACCCTATAAACCATTTTTTTGGTTTTGCTTTATAAGCTTGGATTACCATTACTAAACTTAAAGGAAAAGCCCATAATAAGTTATAGTTATAACCCGTAGCGGTATGATCTGTACCGAACCATAGTAAAGTTAATAGTATACCTATTACAGCTAAAATTAACTGTATAAAAGCATCTAACCCTTTTGTTCTTCGCTGTTTTTTATGATCGTTAAAGGTTATATAGATGATTAATATAGCAATAAGACCTAAAACAAAAATTGGACTTAATAAAAAAGTTCCGTTTTTAAATTTAGTATCAGAATTAATAATTGTTTTACTATTACTAACTAATTGTCTATTATTTATTGTAGCCTCACTGTAAAATGCATGTATGTTTTTAGGTAAAAACATGTGCTCTCTTGGTGTTGCGGTTCGGTCTATAATAGCTCCTAATGCAATATCTATTCCTAAGCTTCCCCAAGTATTAGGATGCAATTGATCTTGAATTAATGTGCGGAAAGTTTTGTCTTCGTAATTATCAGGTAATTGGTAGTCAATATTACCGTTAGTAGCATTTTCTATAACATCTCTAATTTTTGTAGCACAATTATCATAGAAAAAATCATATAAATAAGCCCCTTGATTTTTTGCGTAATTAGTTTCTAAAAATGTATAAACGCTTTGCTTTTCTTCAGCAGAAAGATTAAGAGTTTGTTCTTTAATACTTCTGTTTTGTTGTTTGTAAAAATTAACTAAGTTATTGTAATTAGCTTTACCTTGTAAGTAGTTCAGTTTTCCTCTAGCGAAGTTGAGGTAAAAGTTTGGGTCTTCAAAATTATAACGACCAAAGTCGTATACAATATCGCTGTAACTTGTTTTTAGTCTAATACCACTATGTCCAAACGCATCATTAAGGTTATTGCCAGGACCAATGGTTAATACACTAATTTGTGTGTTGTTAGGGATGTTTTTTTGTGAAAAAGCAATTGTAACACAAAGTAGAAAAAGGAAGCGTAAAAGTAGTTTCATAAGATAGGGTTATCTAAAGATACTAAAATCTAATTTTAAAGAAAATACGTTAGAATATAATGCTACACTTTGGTCACCAATATCTGTAAACGCATAATCTACCTGTATACCGTTGTATTTAAACCCAACACCAAATGTAGGCTGGAAAGTTAATTGCTCTGAATTATCTATCTGTAATTCATTTTGAAAATTACCCATTCCGCCACGAAGATATATCATGTCAATATATCCAAACTCAAACCCAAATGCAGGGTTAATGCTAGCAAAAGAGGTAGAGATAACATCATTATTTTGTTCAAATCTTACATTTAAATCTATTTCTGCTTCTAATGTATAATCGTAGTGAAAGCGGTATAGTTTTGCAACACCAATTTGTAGTTTAGGTATTGTAATTTCGGTAGTTTCTGGTAATTCTTGGTTTTGACCTTCAACAGCATTCTGTACTTTGGCAAATTCTTCTTCGTTAATTGACCATGCGTTATACGTTGTTGTGATGTCTCTTGCCATAACACCAAACTTCCAATTGTTATCTGTTTCAAATTGAATAGCAGCATCAAGACCTACGCCCCAACTTGAAGCAAAATCGCCAATAATACGGCGTATAATTTTAGCATTTACGCCATAGCTTAAACCTTGAATAGGTAAGTTTCTTGAATAAGATATTGTTAATCCATAATCTGCAGTAGAGAAGAGGCTTATACGATCGTAATTTACATTACCTTGTTCGTCAATTAACTGAGTAGTATCTAAAATATCGTCTACAGCAAATCTAATTAAAGACACTCCGAAAGCACTATTATCATCTAAAGGCATAGCAAAACCGGCATAGTCATAATTTGCAATGTTAGCAAAGTAACTAGAGTGCATTAAAGCTAATTGGTTGTCTTCTAAATTGATTAATCCAGCAGGATTCCAGTAACCTGCATTTACATCGTTAGATCTTGCTACTACAGCGTTACTTTGTCCCAAAGCAGCAGCATCTACACCTATATTCATAAATTCGTTAGAATATTTACGGGTGGTTTGTGCGTTTAATGGGATGAACACCAATAATATAAGAGAAGCTAAAAGTAATCTCAATTTCAATTTTTTTTACAAAGATGCTATATTTTTTCTACATATTAAACTTCAATTTTAATAGTATATTGTTTGTAAGTTGTTTTAGACCAAAATTCTTTACTATTTTTACAAAAAACTAATGCATGAATATTAAAGCCTTTATTCCTAATTTTGTCACACTTCTTAATCTTTTATGTGGAAGTATAGCTGTGGTTTTTGTTGTAAATAATCACTTTACATTAGCAGCAATTTTTGTTTTTTTAGGTATATTTTTTGATTTTTTTGATGGGCTTTTAGCAAGAAAATTAAACGTACAAAGTGAGTTAGGAATACAATTAGATAGTTTAGCAGATATGGTTACTAGTGGTTTAGTGCCAGGTTTAATTATGTATAAATTGTTAGAATTAGCAACTAATACAAATGGAATAACTATAACTGATGATTGGTCTGATAGTTTATATTGGTCTGGCGTTAATGTTAGCTTTTTGCCTTTTTTAGGGTTACTAATTACGTTGTCTTCAGCCTACAGATTGGCACGTTTTAATATAGACGAAGATCAACAAACCTATTTTAAAGGCTTACCAACACCAGCTAATGCTTTGTTGGTATTGTCTTTACCTTTAATTTTAGAATTTCAGAACAACGATTTGATAAATGCGACTATTTTAAACCCTTGGTTTTTGGTGGTTTTAACTTTGTTAAGTACTTATTTATTGAATTCGCCAATTAAACTGTTTGCCTTAAAATTTAAAAGTTACGGTTTTAAAACCAATGCTGTGCGTTACATTTTTTTAATACTTAGTGTTGTATTACTAATAGTTTTACAATTTGCAGCAATCCCTTTAGTTATCTTACTTTACATTTTATTATCATTATTTAATACAATCAATTAATAACTATTATGTTAGAAAACATTTTTACCCTTCTAATGCTTATAATGTTACAAGCAGTTTTAGGTTTTGACAATTTACTTTACATCTCTTTAGAATCTAAAAAAGCACCAAAAGACTCTCAAAAGCGCGTTAGAAAAGTAGGTATTTTAATCGCTATAGCTTTAAGAATAGTGCTGTTATTTGTGTTAGTATCTATTATTGGTTTTTTTAAAGAGCCATTTTCTTTCTTAACAGGAAGTGTAGAAAATGTAGTAGATTTTGCATTTAACGGTCACAGTTTAATTGTTCTTGCAGGTGGCGGATTTATAATTTATACTGCTATTAAAGAAATTTGGCATATGATTGGTACACCAGATATACATGAAACCTTAGAAAAAGAAACCAAAGGTTTTAAAAGTGCTAACGCAGTAGTTGTTAGTATTGTTATTATGAATTTGGTGTTTTCTTTTGATTCTATTTTGGCAGCAATAGGCTTAACTAGTGATATTGAAAGCTCTACAACAGCTTTTATAATTATGGCAATTGCTATTGTATGTAGCGGTTTATTAATGCTATTGTTAGCAGATAGAATTTCAACATTTTTATCTAAAAATAGAATGTATGAAGTTTTAGGTTTATTTATCCTTTTTATAGTTGGTATAATGCTAGTGACAGAAGGAGGACATCTAGCACATATCAAATTTTTTGGTAATGAAATTACACCAATGAGTAATACTACATTCTACTTTGTTATCGCTGTTTTAGTTATTGTAGATATTGTACAAGGACGCTATCAAAAGAAATTGTTAGTAGAGAAAGCAAGTGTTGAGAATAAAAAAGAAGAAAATTAATTATCTGATTAGATGATAATTTTCAATTATATTTTCTTTAGTATATATAAAAGCATATCAATTACAAATAATTGGTGGCCAAAAAAATCTACAATAAGTGCTATTACTGTTTTATTATATTTTAATCTTTTGACGATTTTAGCATTCTTAAATGAAGAGATATTAAAAACTAAAATTTTATTTTTTTTTATTTTTATAATAACTTTTGTACTACCACACTTTTATTATTACAAAAAGGGAAGGCTTGAAGAAATAATTGAAAAATTTGAAGAAATAAACAGGAAAAAACTATTTAAATATGACTTATTAGTTTTGACATACGTTTGTGCTTCAGTTTATCTGTTTTTTTATAGTTTGAATGTTAGTAATGAAATACCTTTTATTTTAATAAGTATTATTTTAATTACATCATTATATTCTTATCTTAAAATAGTAAGGTTTGATTAGAAACTAATTTAGTAATGACTTTTTCGGATTAACGAGAAAAGCTAAAGCTAATTTTTACTGCATATTGCTGACTGATTACTGCGTACTGCCAACTGAAAACTGCCAACTGAAAAAACCTACTCGCGTATTTTCTTTTTACGTAACTCGAAGTTTTGACCTAGGTATACTTTACGTACCATTTCATCATTAGCTAATTCTTCTGGTTCACCAGCTTTAAGTATACTACCTTCAAACATTAGGTATGTGCGATCTGTAATAGCTAACGTTTCTTGTACGTTATGGTCTGTAATTAAGATACCAATATTCTTTTTAGTTAACTGTGCTACAATACGTTGTATGTCTTCTACAGCAACAGGATCTACACCAGCAAAAGGCTCATCTAATAAAATAAAACTTGGGTTTGTAGCTAATGCACGTGCAATTTCTGTACGACGTCGCTCTCCACCAGATAATAAGTCTCCACGATTTTTACGTATGTGACCTAAACTAAACTCTTCAATTAACGCTTCCATACGCATTAATTGTTCTTTTTTACTAAGTTTAGTTAGCTGTAATACGCTTAAAATATTTTCTTCAATACTTAATTTTCTAAATACAGAAGCTTCTTGGGCTAAGTAACCAATACCATTTTGAGCACGTTTGTACATTGGGTAATTGGTAATATTAGTATTGTCTAAAAAAATATTTCCGCCATTAGGTTTAATTAAACCAACAATCATGTAAAAAGACGTTGTTTTACCTGCACCATTAGGTCCTAAAAGCCCAACAATTTCACCTTGATTTACTTCAAGAGATACGTCTTTTACTACTTTTCGTCCGTTGTAGGACTTCATTAAATGTTCGGCTCTAAGCTTCATCTGTTGATTTAATTTTGCTAAAAATAGTCATTTCAATATAACTATTAAAGTGTCACTTTTATTTTATATAAAGTTTAACCCTTTTGGTTTTCAAGTTCTTCCCAATACTCGTAAGCACGACGTAAGTGAGGAATTACTATTGTACCGCCAATTAGTGTACCAATACTTAAGGTTTCCATTACTTCTTCTTTTGTTACACCTTCTTTATAACAAGACTCTAAATGGTATTTTACGCAATCGTCACAACGTAATACTGTAGAGGCAACTAAACCAAGTAGCTCTTTAGTTTTTACGTCTAGTGCACCTGCAGCAAAAGCATTGGTGTCTAAGTTAAAAATACGTTTTATTATTTTGTTGTTATCACCAAGAATTTTATCGTTCATCTTGGCTCTGTAATCATTAAATTCTTTAACTAGATCTGACATGTGATTTGGTTTTTTTTCTTTCTCTTTTTAATACAATTCTTGAAATATGAATGCTAATTTCGTATAAAATTATTACCGGAATAGCTACTATTATTTGACTAGCTATATCTGGCGGAGTGATTACTGCTGAAATAATTAAAACAATAACCAGCGCAAACTTTCGGTATTTGCGTAAAATTTCTGGAGTTACTAAACCTAATTTGGTTAAAAAGTAAATTAAAATAGGTAGTTCAAAAATAATTCCTGATGCAATTACAGATGCTCTTACTAAACTTATATAAGATGAAATGTCAATCTCGTTAGATACTTCTGCACTTACCGTATATGTTCCTAAAAAGTTTATAGATAGAGGTGTTATTACATAATACCCAAATAAAACACCTAAAAAGAATAACAAAGATGAAACTACAATAAATCCTCTTGAAGTATTACGTTCATTATCATTAAGTCCAGGACTAATAAACTTCCATAGTTGATATATAACATAAGGAAAAGCAATAATAAAGCCTGCATAAATAGACGTCCATATGTGTGCAGAAAACTGACCAGCCATCGTCCTGTTTTGGATGATAAACGGGAAAGATTCTCCGCAAAAAGTAGAGTCTTCTACACTAACCAAGTTTGCAAGAGCGCATAACCATTGGTAGGTAGGGAATTCCATTTTTTTAGGCGCAAAAATGATATTGTCAAAAATAAATCCCTTAAAGATAAAAGCGACTGTGCCACAAAGTATAACGGCACCAACAATACGTATAAGATGCCATCTTAAATCTTCAAGATGATCTAAAAAAGACATCTCGTTTACATCCTTTTTTGCCATTATATAATACCTTCTTTTATTAAATCGTGTAAATGTACAACACCAGCATAATGACCTTCTTTTTCAACCAGTAATTGAGAGATTCCGTTCTCCTCAAGTACTTCCATAGCATCTATAGCCATAGCATCTTCTGCTATACGTTTTGGGTTGCTGCTCATAATATCTTTTGCTGTAAGCGAAGAAAAATCGTCTACTTTACTAAGCATACGTCTTAAATCTCCATCTGTTATGATGCCCACAATTTTTTTGTCTTCTACAACAGCTGTAACACCAAGACGTTTTTCAGAAATTTCAACAATAACATCTCTAATGCTTGTATTTAACGTAACTTGAGGTTTTTCGTTTACAGAAGAAATATCAAGTACGCGCAAGTATAGTTTTTTACCTAAAGCGCCACCAGGATGGTATTTTGCAAAATCTCTGCTAGTAAATCCGCGTAATTCTAATAACGTAACAGCCAACGCATCACCTAAAACTAATTGAGCTGTAGTACTTGTTGTTGGTGCTAAATTATTAGGACATGCTTCTTTTTGTACGTAAGAATTTAACACGTAATCTGCATGTTGTCCTAAAAAAGAATCTTTGTTACCAGTTAAGGCAATCATTTTATTTTTAGCGTTTTTAATAAGTGGAACTAAAACTTTAATTTCAGGAGTATTTCCGCTTTTAGAAATGCAGATCACAACATCATCTTCTAAAATTAAACCTAAGTCACCATGTATAGCATCTGCAGCGTGCATAAACACAGCTGGTGTGCCAGTAGAGTTTAATGTAGCAACAATTTTAGTAGCTATAATAGCACTTTTACCTATGCCTGTTATAATAACACGACCTTTAGAGTTGTAGATTAATTGGGTAGCGTTAACAAAATCATCGTCTAATAAAGATTTTAAATTTAGTATGGCTTGTCCTTCTAATTCTATGGTCTCTTTAGCACTCTTTAATATGGAGGCATTATTTTTCAAAGTATTTTATTTTTTTGGTTTATAAAGATTTTAGTATCTTTAATTTTAAAGCAGCAAATTTAGGGATTATTTCATTAGTGAAATATTTAAACTCTTAAATTATTTTGCTGTTTTATGTGTTAAATGTAACTAATTAATAAAATTTCAAATCGTTCGTATAGTGAAAAGTGATTTGCATGCAGCATTAAAAAAATATTTTGGCTTTGGTGAGTTTAAAGGCTTACAAGAGCAAGTAATAAAAAGTATATTAGATCAAAACAATACCTTTGTTATTATGCCTACTGGTGGCGGTAAAAGTTTATGTTACCAACTACCAGCATTAATGCAAGAAGGTACGGCAATAGTAGTTTCTCCTTTAATAGCTTTAATGAAAAATCAAGTAGACGCCATAAGAGGTGTCTCTAATGAAAATGGTATTGCACACGTTTTAAATTCTTCATTAAATAAAACGGAAGTAAAACAAGTAAAAGCAGATATTACCAACGGTGTAACTAAATTGCTTTATGTAGCTCCAGAATCTTTAACAAAGGATGAGTATGTAGAGTTTTTACGATCTGTAAAAATATCTTTTATGGCAGTTGATGAAGCCCATTGTATTAGCGAATGGGGACACGACTTTAGGCCAGAATACCGTAACCTAAGAAACATTATAAAACGTATAGGCGATAATATACCTATTATAGGTCTAACAGCAACAGCAACACCTAAGGTGCAAGAAGATATTCTTAAAAACTTAGGGATGACAGATGCTAATACTTTTAAAGCATCTTTTAATAGACCTAATTTATATTACGAAATACGTCCAAAAACCAAAAATGTAGATTCAGACATCATTAGATTTATCAAACAACATGAAGGTAAATCTGGTATTGTTTACTGTTTAAGTAGAAAACGTGTTGAAGAATTGGCACAAGTACTACAAGTTAATGGTATAAAGGCTGTACCCTATCATGCAGGTTTAGATGCTAAAAAAAGAGCATCTCACCAGGATATGTTTTTAATGGAAGATATTGATGTAGTGGTAGCAACAATAGCATTTGGTATGGGAATAGATAAACCAGACGTGCGTTTTGTAATTCATCATGATATACCAAAAAGTATAGAAAGCTATTATCAAGAAACAGGTCGTGCAGGAAGAGATGGCGGTGAAGGACATTGCTTGGCTTATTATTCTTATAAAGACATAGAAAAATTAGAAAAATTTATGTCTGGTAAACCAGTAGCGGAGCAAGAAATTGGTCATGCATTGTTACAAGAAGTAGTTGCTTTTGCAGAAACATCTATGTCTAGAAGAAAATTCATTCTTCATTATTTTGGAGAAGAATTTGATAACGAAACAGGAGAAGGAGGCGATATGGATGATAATATGCGTCATCCAAAAGAAAAAGAAGAAGCAAAAGACAATGTCGCTATTATATTAGATGTTGTAAGTAAAACAAATGCAAAGTACAAGTCTAAAGAACTTGTAAATGTTATAGTCGGTAAATCTAATGCCTTAATTAATTCTCATAAAACAGATACACAACCTTTCTTTGGTGTAGGTAAAGACAAAGAAAAAAGTTACTGGATGGCATTAACACGACAAATGCTAGTTGCTGGATTACTAAAAAAAGATATCGAAACCTATGGTGTCATAAAACTTACAGATGAAGGAAAAAACTTTTTAAGTAACCCAACATCTTTTATGATGACAAAGGACCATGATTTTAGTGATGATAACACAGATAATGTTATAACAGCATCTAAAGGAAGTGGAGCAGTAGTAGATGAGCAATTAATGAAAATGCTTAAAGACCTGCGTAAAACAAACGCTAAAAAATTAGGTGTACCACCATTTGTTATTTTTCAAGATCCTTCTTTAGAAGATATGGCGCTTAAATACCCGATTTCTATAGAAGAATTATCTAACGTGCATGGTGTTGGCGAAGGTAAAGCAAAAAAATACGGTAAAGATTTTGTAAAACTTATCTCCAAATATGTAGAAGATAATGATATCATAAGACCAGATGATATGATTGTAAAATCTACAGGAAGTAATTCTGGAATAAAATTATACATTATTCAAAATGTAGATAGAAAATTACCATTAACAGATATAGCGTCTGCAAAAGGCATGGAAATGCCAGCATTTATTAAAGAAATGGAAGCTATTGTCTATTCAGGGACCAAACTAAATATCGATTATTGGATAGATGAAATTTTAGATGAAGACCAGCAAGAAGAACTACACGACTATTTTATGGAAACTGAAACCGATAAGATAGATGTAGCTTTAGACGAATTTGATGGCGATTACGACGACGAAGAATTGCGTTTATACCGAATAAAATTTATTAGTGAAGTCGCTAATTAATTTCAAAAAAAAAATAAAAAAAGTCATTGTATTTACAATGACTTTTTTGTTTTAGAAAATAACTAATCATTAAAAATTTTAAATGCTAATTAGTAAATTTTAAATCATTACGTATCTTTGCAATTCATTAAAAAAATATGACAATGCAAGACGGTTTATACGCAAAATTTAATACTTCAAAAGGAGCAATTCTTGTTAATTTAGAATTTGAAAAAACACCAGGGACAGTAGGTAACTTTGTAGCTTTAGCAGAAGGTAATATGGAAAACTCTGCAAAACCACAAGGAACACCTTATTACGATGGATTAAAATTTCACAGAGTGATTAGTGATTTTATGATTCAAGGTGGTTGTCCTCAAGGTACAGGTACAGGAAATCCAGGTTATAAATTTGATGACGAAATTCACCCAGATTTAAAACACGATGGACCAGGAGTTTTAAGTATGGCAAATGCAGGACCAGGAACAAATGGTAGTCAATTTTTTATCACTCACGTTGCAACAGATTGGTTAGACGGTAAGCATACCGTATTTGGAAAAGTTGTAGAAGGGCAAGATGTTGTAGATGCGATCCAACAAGGCGATGTTATTGAGTCTTTAGAAATTGTAAGAGAAGGTGATGCAGCAAAAAACTTTAACGCTATTGAAGCTTTTAGAGTATTTGAAGGTGCTAGAGAAAAACGTATTGCTGAAGAACGTGAAGCAAAACGTGCTGAGTTAGATAAATTAGCAGCAGGTTTTGATGAAACTAAAAGTGGTTTACGTTACCAAATCATACAAAAAGGAAGTGGTAAAAAAGCCGAAAAAGGTAATCAAGTTTCTGTACATTATAAAGGACAATTAGCAGACGGAACTGTATTTGATAGTTCTTACAAACGTAACGAGCCTATCGAGTTTTTAGTAGGTATGGGACAAGTTATACCAGGTTGGGACGAAGGTATTTTATTATTAAACGTTGGTGATAAAGCACGTTTTGTAATACCAAGTGATTTAGCTTACGGTTCTCGTGGTGCTGGCGGTGTTATTCCACCAGATGCAACCTTAATTTTTGATGTAGAATTAGTAAATGCTAAGTAAACTTTAGCTTACAAACTCAAAATAAAATAAAAACCTCACAGGATTAGTCTTGTGAGGTTTTTTGTTAGTTGGTAATTGTTTATTGAAAACTGAATTACTTATATTTTTCAGCGGTCAACTCAGCAATTTTGCAAATCACTTCTGTTGCTTTTATCATACTTTCTACAGGGACATACTCATAACGTCCATGAAAATTATGTCCGCCAGCAAAAATATTAGGACAAGGTAAGCCCATATAACTTAACTGTGATCCATCTGTACCACCACGAATTGCTTTTATTAACGGTTTAATATCTAATTGTTTCATGGCTTCTTCAGCAATATCAACAATATGCATTACAGGTTCTACCTTTTCTTTCATATTGAAGTATTGATCCTTAATTTCAATCGTTACTACTTCACGCTCGTATTGTTGGTTAAGCTCGTCGGTTAAGTTTTGCATCACTTCTTTTCTAGCTTCAAAATGCTCTTTGTCGTGATCACGAATAATATACTCTAGTACGGTTTCTTCAACTTCACCTTTTACAGAATATAAATGAAAAAATCCTTGATAACCTTCAGTATGTTCTGGAGTTTCTAGTCTTGGTAAGGAGTTGATAAACTCTGTAGCAATATACATAGAGTTAACCATTTTTCCTTTAGCATAACCAGGATGTACAATTTTTCCTTTCACTTTAACTACAGCGCCAGCAGCGTTAAAATTTTCGTATTCTAACTCACCAATTTGACTTCCATCCATGGTATAAGCCCAATCCGCACCAAACTTTTCGACATCAAATTTATGTGCGCCACGACCAATTTCTTCATCTGGAGTAAATCCAACTTTAATGGTTCCGTGTTTGATTTGAGGATTTTTAATCAGGTATTCCATTGCTGAAATAATTTCACAAATACCAGCTTTATCATCAGCACCTAAAAGCGTTGTACCATCGGTAGTGATTAAGGTTTGACCTTTGTAAAGTAATAAATCTTCAAAATAATCCGGAGATAAAACAATGTTTTCAGCTTCATTTAGAACAATGTCCTTTCCATCATAATTATCTACAATTTGCGGATTAACATTAGCGCCAGTAAAATCTGGCGACGTATCAAAATGCGAGATAAATCCAATAGTTGGTACGTCATGATCCACATTACTTGGTAATGTCGCCATGATATAAGCGTTTTGATCAATAGTTACATCTTTCATGCCTATATTTTGTAATTCTTGCACTAATGCATTGGCAAGATCCCATTGTTTTTTGGTACTTGGTGTTGTGTCGCTATTTGGATCAGATTCAGTATCTACAGTTACGTAGCTAACAAATCTTTTGATGATGTCTTCTTTTGAAATCATATTTTGGAGTGTTTATTTTATTTGAAAGTATAAAAGTACAATTATTCAAGATTTTCAATAGTACATTTATTGGTAAAATTAAATAAACTTCAGTTCGAGTGATTTTTGAGTGGCAACTGAGCGTAGTCGAAGTTGAGCGAAAAAATTTTATCTAGAACTAATAATACATTAAAAATTCTTGTTTTCGATACAAATTTTTATTCATTTTAATCATAAAAATTCACTCAAACTGACGAATTTTATTAAAAACAGTTAAGAGCTTCGACATAAATTGTAAATCACATTTTTTCACACTACTTTTGTGCAAACATTACACGATGTACAAATCCCTTCTAAGACCGCTTTTTTTTAGTTTCGATCCTGAAAAAATTCATCATTTTACATTTAAGCTTGTTAAAATAACCTCTAAAATACCAGGAATGACTTCGGTGTTTAGACGTTTATATGTTGTAGAAGATAAGCAACTACAACGCAACCTTTTTGGATTAACCTTTAAAAATCCAGTAGGATTAGCAGCAGGTTTTGATAAAAATGCAGTGCTGTATAATGAATTAGCCAATTTTGGTTTTGGATTTATAGAAATAGGAACAGTTACACCAAAAGGACAAGCTGGAAATCCAAAAAAACGTTTGTTTAGATTAAAAGACGACCAAGGAATTATAAACCGTATGGGTTTTAATAACGAAGGTTTAGAAGCTGCAATTACAAAATTAAAACAAAATAAAGGAAAGTTAATTATTGGTGGAAATATTGGAAAAAACACCGATACAGCACCAGAAGATTACACTAGAGATTATCTTGAGTGTTTTAAAGGTTTACATCCGTATGTTGATTATTTTGTGCTTAATGTAAGTTGTCCAAACGTTGGAAGTCACGCTAAATTAACCGATAAAGATTATTTGTTAGAACTGATTAGCGAAGTGCAAAAAGCTAACGAAGAATTGTCAGGTCGAGCGCAGTCGAGACCTAAAAAACCAATTTTACTTAAGATTGCTCCAGATTTAAATACCATTCAGTTAGATGAAATTATAGAAATCATCAAAGAAACAAAACTAGATGGAGTTATTGCTACCAATACATCTGTAGATCGTACAGGATTAAAAACACCAAAAGAACGTCTGGAAGCTATCGGAAATGGAGGTTTAAGCGGTCAACCTATAAAAGATAAATCTACAAAAGTGATTAAGTACCTAGCAGAAAAAAGTAATAAAGCTTTCCCGATTATTGGTGTTGGTGGAATACACAGTGCTGAAGATGCATTAGAAAAACTAGAAGCTGGAGCAGATTTAGTTCAGATTTATACTGGTTTTATTTATGAAGGACCACGATTAATCAAGCAGATTAATCAAGCTATTTTAACCCAAAATTAAATGACTGTTGAAACCTTATTTGGGTTTGTTGTAGCGACCTCTGCTTTAGCCATATCGCCTGGACCAGATAATATTTATGTGTTAATGCAAAGCATAACTAATGGTCGTAATTATGGTTTAGCAACCGTTGCAGGTTTAATTTCTGGTTGTTTAGTACACACAACATTGGTTGCTTTTGGTGTGTCTGCTATTATTAAAAATAACGATACACTTTTTCTAATCCTTAAAATTTTAGGCGCTGTTTACTTATTGTATTTGGCTTATAAAGTATATCAAAGTGATGCTGAAGTTGCTTTAACTACTGAAAACACACCAAAAAAAAGTTTGTGGCAACTATTTAAACAAGGTGTAATAATGAATGTATTAAACCCAAAAGTGTCTATTTTCTTTTTGGCATTTTTTCCTGGGTTTTTATTTTCAGAAACCTTATCAACAGTAACGCAATTTTATGTGTTGGGATTACTGTTTATGCTCACATCTTTAATTATATTTTCTACAATCGCAGTGCTTTCAGGATTTATTTCGGAGTATTTAAAACAGAATAAAAACACCGGATTAGTACTAAAATGGTTGCAAATAGTTGTGTTTGTAGGAATTGCTGTATTCATCTTTTTTCAGAAGAAATAAAGCCAAAAATCTATTTCTTTTTTATCTTTGAAAGACCATGAAAAACGACCTAGTAAAAGTAATCGAATGTCCGCGAGATGCCATGCAAGGCATCAAGCAATTTATTCCTACCGAAAAAAAAGTACAGTACATACAATCTTTATTACGTGTAGGTTTTGATACAATAGATTTTGGAAGTTTTGTGTCGCCTAAAGCTATACCGCAAATGGTAGATACAGCCGAAGTGTTAGCGCAATTAGATTTAAGCAAAACCAAAAGTAAATTATTGGCAATTGTAGCAAATTTACGTGGTGCACAAGATGCTTGTCAACATCCAGAAATTGATTATTTGGGTTATCCGTTTTCTATTTCAGAAAACTTTCAAATGCGTAATACACATAAAACAATAGCACAATCTGTAGACTTGTTAAACGACATTTTAAACACAGCAAATCAAGCTAATAAAAAGGTGGTTGTTTATATTTCCATGGGATTTGGTAATCCTTACGGTGATCCTTGGAATGTTGAAATAGTAGGCGATTGGACAGAAAAACTGAGTAAAATGGGTGTAGAAATTTTATCCTTGAGTGATACAGTTGGTACATCTAATCCAGAAAATATAGATTATTTGTTTTCAAATTTAATTCCGAAATATCAAAATATCGAATTTGGTGCACATTTACACACTACACCAAGCACTTGGTTTGAAAAAGTAGATGCTGCTTACAATGCAGGTTGTAGACGTTTTGATGGTGCTATACAAGGTTTTGGCGGTTGTCCTATGGCTAAAGATGAATTAACCGGAAATATGCCAACAGAAAAAGTCTTTTCTTATCTAACTACAAAAAAAGCGCATGACTTAAATGCGATGTCTTTTGAAAGCGCATATAATGAGGCGAGTAAAATTTTCAATTTTTATCATTAAAAAAAGAGCTTGTATATTTTACAAGCTCTTTTTTTTTTTTAACTAATTTTTTACTTTTTAAAACTGAAATTCTAATCCAGCATAGATACCAAAAGGATGACCAGGTCTTAATCCTGCAGGTACTCTTGATACTGCGTATTCATTATCTAGTAGGTTAATAATGTTAGCTGTTGCACTTAATTTTGAAGTGATATGGTAACGACCAGCTAAATCTAAAACGATAGCCGATTCTACTTTTTGATTATCAGGAATAGATCCAGTACCAGATACTGTTCTAAAAGCACCATTATATCTTCCGTTTAAGTTAATTGAATATTTTTTGTGTTCTAAACCAATACTTGCATTTAATTGATGCTTTGCAATATATGGTATTTCATCTCCTTCAGAAACAGTTCCCCAAATACCATCATCACTACCAAAATTGTTTAAAAACTCAGTATCAGTATATGTATAACCTAAAGTAATAGGTAAAGAAAAGTTGGTGTTATTTTGAAGTGCATCATAATTTAAAAGAACTTCTAGTCCTTTTACGGTAGATTCTCCTGCGTTAAACATATCTAAACTACCTGTTCCGCCACTAGCAGCAAGATCACTACCTAAAAGGTTGCTGTAGTCGTTGTAAAAGGCCACAACTTCACCTTGAATGCCTTTAAAGTTAAATCTAGAACCTAATTCATAGTTAATACTTTCTTCTGGTTTTTGACCATCTTCATTTCCTGGAGGCGAAAATCCTTTATGTACACCACCAAAAACAGAGTAGTTGTTATTGAATTTGTAATTAAAACCAATACCAGGTATAAAAATATCTACTTTGTTTTCTCTTACAGATAAAATACTACCTGTTCTGCTTATATCACTTGTGCCATAGTTTTCACGTTTAAGCACAATGTTTTCGTAACGTAAACCAGGAGTTAATGTTAAGTTTTTATATTTAAACTTATACATAATGTATGAAGCAAAAGCATTTGCACTACTAATCCTGTTAGCATCTGTACCAGGTATACCTTTAGTCGTTAATTGCATAGAATTATTTTCAATGCTGTAGTAGTCTTTCCATTGAAAACGATCTTCTTCATCATAGTGATATCTTAACCCTAGTTCAATATCATGAAATGTGTTTTCACCATAAAAATGATAATCTAATTTAGTTTGAACACCTTTAGAAATGTACTTACGATTATTTGCTTTAACCGTTAAAGCATCTGCTGGTGAGTTTTCTAAACCTGTCATGTAACTAAAATGGGTAGGATATAAATCTGGATTAGATACAATGTTAGCAATACTTACATTATCACCATTAGCTGTAATATCGTTTAATTTATACCAGTTTCTTTCAAATCTATTAAAGTAACCATTGGTTGTAATGGCGAAATTTTTAGAAAACTCAATGTTATGAGTTAATAATAATTGAATATGCTCATTAGTCATTTTATCTTCTTGAGAACTTGCGTATCTATCAAAAGGATTATTCTTAAAATCTGTGTCTGTTAATCCTAGGTAGGTCTCATTAGACACTTCATCTGCAAACTGAAATTTAGTTTCAAAACTTTGTTGAATTTTTGCTTCTTTATCTGTGTTCAATCTAAATTTAGCAACAACGTCATTCTTGTCAAACCCAGTATTTGCATTGTTTAATAGATTTTTAAATCCATCAGAATTAAAGTTTAAATATTCAACATTATATCCAAAATTTTTGTTGCTGTCTCCAACAGACGCATAAACTTGTCCGCTGTTAAAGCTTCCGTAAGAGGCTTTAATTCTACCAGAAAAATGATCAGGAATTTGTGTAGACACCATATTTATAGCACCACCAGAAGTAAAAGGACCATATTGCACTTGGCTACTACCTTTTAAAATTTCTACAGCTTCCATTCGTGCAACAGAAGGAAAGTAATAAGCAGCAGAAGCACTGTATGGTGCAGGAGCAATCAATACACCATCTTCCATTAAGCTAATTTTTGCACTACGTTCTGGAGAAGTACCTCTTAAACTAATGTTAGGACGTAGACCAAAACCATCTTCTTCTACAATGGTTACACCAGGAACAGTTTTTAAAACACGGTTAATATCTGTGTAACCTAGTTTTTTTAATTCTGTTGGCGAAATGTAATATGCAGAACCTGTGCGGTTTTTTGCCATGTATTTGTTACCAAATATTACATTTGTTTTAATTAAAACTTCTTCTAATTTTTGAATAGAATCTGTATTGTTGGTAATAGAATCTTTTGTGTTTTGAGCTATTACACTACTAGTAATTAATAAGATGAAGAATAAAAATTTAGTTCTCATTTATTTAGACTGATTAAAAATAATTTGTTTTCAGCGTGCAAAAATAATATTCATTTTTAGTTTTTCAAAACTTATTTAGAATAAATAAAGATAATTTTCGGAAAGATTTTATAAGAGAAAAAATTTCGAGATAGTTTCATATATAAGTCGTATCTTTACGCGCAATTAATTCTAATTGCAACATGACAGCACATAACAATAAAATAGTAGGCGAAGGATTAACTTACGATGATGTCCTACTAGTTCCAGCGTTCTCTGAAGTTCTTCCACGCGAAGTCAATATTCAATCAAAATTTACAAGAAATATAACTATTAATGTACCTATAGTTTCTGCAGCTATGGATACAGTTACCGAAAGTCGTATGGCAATAGCTATGGCTAGAGAAGGTGGTATTGGTGTGTTGCATAAAAACATGACCATAGAAGAGCAAGCGACTAAAGTGCGTAAAGTAAAACGTGCCGAAAGCGGTATGATTATAGATCCAGTAACCTTGCCTACTACAGCAATTGTTGCAGATGCTAAACAAGCTATGAAAGAGCATAGTATTGGAGGTATTCCTATTGTTGATGCCACAGGAAAATTAAAAGGTATTGTGACTAATAGAGATTTACGTTTCGAGCATCAAAATTCTAGACCAATTGTAGAAGTAATGACTAGCGAAAATCTAGTAACAGCACCAGTTGGTACGTCTTTAAAAGACGCAGAAAAAATACTTCAGCAAAATAAAATTGAAAAGCTTTTAATTGTAGAAGGTGATAAACTTGAAGGATTAATTACGTTTAGAGATATCACCAAAGTTACTCAAAAACCTATAGCTAATAAAGATAACTACGGAAGATTACGTGTTGCTGCAGCAATTGGAGTAACAGGTGATGCAGTAGATAGAGCAGAAGCGTTAGTTAATGCAGGTGTAGATGCAATTGTTATAGATACAGCACATGGACACACAAAAGGTGTAGTAAATGTTTTAAAAGAAATAAAGAAAAAATTCCCTCAATTAGAAGCAATTGTTGGTAATATAGCAACAGCAGAAGCTGCAAAATATTTAGTAGAAGCTGGTGCAGACGCTGTAAAAGTAGGAATTGGACCAGGATCTATTTGTACAACACGTGTTGTTGCAGGTGTTGGTTTTCCTCAGTTTAGCGCTGTTTTAGAAGTTGCTGCAGCAATAAAAGGAACAGGTGTTCCTGTTATAGCAGATGGTGGAATAAGATATACAGGAGATATACCTAAAGCTCTTGCAGCTGGTGCAGATACTGTAATGTTAGGATCTTTATTAGCCGGAACAAAAGAAAGTCCAGGAGAAACTATTATTTACGAAGGACGTAAGTTTAAGTCTTATCGTGGTATGGGTTCTGTAGAAGCGATGAAACAAGGTAGTAAAGACCGTTATTTTCAAGATGTAGAAGACGATATAAAAAAATTAGTCCCAGAAGGAATTGTTGGTCGTGTACCTTACAAAGGAGAACTTTACGAAAGTATACATCAATTTATTGGTGGTTTACGTGCTGGTATGGGATATTGCGGCGCAAAAGATATTGCAACTTTAAAAGAGTCTGCACAATTTGTAAAAATAACATCTTCAGGAATTAATGAAAGTCATCCACATGATGTTACAATCACTAAAGAAGCACCAAATTATTCAAGATAATTTTAATTATTAATAGATAGTTAAAAAGCACAACATAATTGTTGTGCTTTTTTATTTGTGTTTTGTTAGAAACTGTTTTCTAATCACTAAAAAACTAACAATTACAATTGATAAAATTCCAATAGCTAATAAACCATATTTAATAATTCCTGAAAAGAAAAAGGTAAGAAATCCTTGGTATTTGGAGTTTTTGGTTTTCTCTAAAATCGTAGGGATTACAGTTGTTGTATCCAATAAATAATAACCAAAAATACTTAACAGACTTAAACTGTATATTTTAATTAGCTGGATTGTATTGTGATTCAATAAAAGAGATATTACGGATTATAAATCTGTCCACGATGTGGTTTTAAAGCATCACGTATTGGTTTCATTTCAATTTCATCAACAACCATAAAAGCAATACTATGCATGGGTGATAATTCTTGATAACCAGTGATGTTTAGATTGGTGTTTTGAAGAGTTATATATTCTTTTAGATGTATTACATGGTGTTCTGCAATTTTTAAAGCATCAGGACCTCTAAAATCCCAAATTAGTTTTAATTGTCTCATTATTTTATAATTATTGAGGTGCCGTTTTCTACGTAGTTTTTAAAGTTAACTAAGTACTTTTTACTTTGTTTTTTAAATGCTTTGGGCATTAAAACAAGCATTATTCTTGAAGTGAAATTTCTTGGTAAAAATTGATTATGACTAATCCACTTTGTAGTATCATCATCTATAATTTCAAAGAAATTTTGCTGCACGTTATGCATCATTTTAGTATCAAAATTAAAATGAATAGAATGATTATCTTTTCTGTGGGTAACACTTTCTGTAAGTTCCATTTTTCGTTTACCAAATTGATAATTAAGTTGAATAGTAGAACCTATTTTTCTTGGTGTACCGGAGATATGCGCAAAACTAATTAAGCCTTCTTGCCAGTACTTCATACTATCAAGGTTAACAATTTCTGTAAAGCAAGTAGTAATAGGTTTATTAATTAGTATTTCAGAAGTATAACTTAGCATCAAATTTCAATTTCTAAATTAAAGTATAAAAAAAAAGCGATTGAAAAAATTTCAATCACTTTTATTATGCAAAATACCAGTATTGTAGGATTAACTACAATAATACTTTAATGGTTTTGGTCATATCTTTTGTTTCTAAAACTACTATATAGATATTGTTTTTTGGTAGATCTAATGCGTGTTTGTATGAATTGTTAACCTGTATGTTTGCGTTATTGTCAACAATTTTCCCTAAAATGTCGTAAACTTTGATGTTTAAATCTCCATTGTAATTATTAATCAATAACTCGTTAGATATAACTTTTATATTAGCATTATTAATATTGTTGTCTGTTGTGCTTAGTGTGCTGTCTTTTTCTGCATCAACTAGATTTATATAAAAATCTACTGTTTGGTTATTGCCACCGCCACCAAATTGGTTTTGAAAAAGTAAGTTAAATCCATAAACCATAGTGCCGTTAGGGACACCAGTATATAGCTGAGCGAGATTAATAGTAATGCTGTAGGTATTAGGTCCTGCATTAACATCTGTATCTGTAGGAACTAATGTTAATTGCGGTTGTGATGCAAGATCACTAAATCCTGGAGCACCTTGAAAACTACCACTATCGGTATCTAAACCTCCATACATGTGGATGAAAGTTTGTCCATCAGAATAAAAGTTATTGATGATATCTTGATCTTCAAAAACAATAGTTATTTCATCATTAACTGTTGTTGTTGTTGCAGTTAGTGTAGTGGTGTTTCCGTTGTAACTAGAAAACGTCAGAGTTTCTTGTGCTTTAGTTATACAACTAATAGAAAACAAAAGAGAAAAAAAGTAAATATGTTTCATGTTATAAATGTTAAATTTTTATAAATATATTGTTATAATGATTAAAAAATAAGAATACCTTTAACTCAAACGTTTTCGTGTTGATAAATAGTTAATTTGAATAGTTTATTCACTCTTAATTAATACTAAAAAACTAGCTACTAGCGTTACCTTTTTTAAACTTGTGTAATTAGGTAATATTGCTATTTTTGCATGTACTTCAAAAAACAAGTCTCAATTCATATGAAATCAAGACATTTAATTGCTTTAACAGTCATAGTTTTTTTAGCATTTTGTAAAGTCAATGCGCAAGAAAAACAAGTTCTATTTACAGTAAACGAAACACCTGTTTATGCTTCAGAATTTGTAAGAGTTTATAAAAAGAATTTAGAATTGGTTAAGGATGAGTCTCAAAAAGATATAGATAATTACCTTGATCTTTTCATAAAATATAAATTAAAAGTAATCGAGGCTAAAGCTTTAGGTTTAGATAAAAAACAAGCTTATTTAAGAGAATTTGAAAGTTATAAAAGACAGCTTTCATCTAATTTCTTAAGTAATAACGAGGTTACAGAAAAGCTTATAAAAGAAGCTTACGATAGATTAACCCAAGAGATTGATGCGCGTCATATATTAGTTAAAATAGACAAAAACGCTCCAGAAGAACAGCTTAAACAAGCTAAAGACGAAATTATTAAGCTAAGAAATAGAGTGTTAGAAGAAGGCTTTGAAGCTGTAAAAAAAGACATACATAACGGTCGTACGCTTTTTGCAGAAGAGTTAGGTTATTTTACTGCATTTAGAATGGTATATGAATTTGAAACAGCAGCTTATAATACCAATGTAGGCGAATGGTCACAACCTTTTCAAACACAATTTGGTTATCATATTGTCTATGTTAACGATAAAAGAGAAAATAGAGGAGAAGTAACAGTTGCCCATATCATGCTTACAAATAAGGATGGTCAAGATTCTGAGTCTCAAGAAGAGCGTATTAATGATATTTATAAACGAATTAAGCAAGGAGAAGACTTTGAGGCGTTAGCAAAACAGTTTTCAGAAGATAAAAGCTCTAGCAAAAAAGGAGGTAGATTAAATACTTTTTCTGCAGGACAATTAAGCTCAGAGATTTTTGAAGAAAAAGCTTTTGGTTTAGAAAGAAAAGGAGAAATTACAGAACCTTTTAAAACAGAATTCGGCTACCATATTGTTAAGTTAATAGACAAAAAAGGATTAGCTACTTTTGAGGAGATGGAAAACGAGCTAAAAGCTAAAGTAAAAAAGGATTCTAGATCTGTTGTTATAAACAACTCCAGAATAAACAATTTAAAAGAAAAATATAATGTAAAAGACAATCCAGAAGCTTTGCATTACTTTACTTCAATTTTAAATGAAAATTACTACCAAAGATCTTGGAACACACCAGAAAATTTTGAAGGCAAAAAGGTGTTATTTAATATAAAAGATAAAGAAGTTACCTATAAAGAATTTGCAGATTTTTTATATAATACACAACGTCGTAGACAAGCTAGACAACCATTTGATAAATTGGTAGCAAGCAACTACAAAATGTTTTTAGAATCAAAACTAATACAATATCAAGAAGAAAATTTAGAGTTTGAAAACGAAGAATACGCACATATTTTAAACGAATATCGTGACGGACTTTTATTATTTGATTTAATGGAGTCTAAAGTTTGGAATGCTGCTAGAGAAGATAGTATTGGGTTAGCAAATTATTACAAACAACATCAAGATAAATACTTTTTTGATACTAGAGCCGATGTTATAATAGCATCTTCCGTTAACAAAAAAGACATAAAAAAAGTAGCAAAAATGCTAGAAAATAATACTAGCATAGATGTTATAAAACAAAAAATAAATTCAGAAAAAAATATTAGTGTAAGCTTTATAAAAGATACAGTTACAACTTCTCATCAAGCATTGCCAAAAGACTTTAATATGCAAAAAGGCACATCTAAAGTCTTTAAGCACAACGACGCTTACAGTGTTGTTAAAGTCAATACGGTATTACCCAAAACACAAAAAACTTTTGAAGAAGCAAAAGGAAATGTGATTAGCGATTTTCAAGAGTATAAAGAAAAAAAATGGTTAGAAGAGCTTTCTAATAAATACAAAGTCAAGCTTAATAAAGACGTTTTAAAACAAGTAAAACAGGATTTAAATTAATACATATTTGAAGCAATATATATACATAGCAATAATTTTATGCCTCTTTCAATCTTGCGACTATTTTAGGTCTACAGAGGAAGAAGAAGCTATAGCTAGAGTTAATGATGTTTATCTTTTTAATGAAGATTTAAAAAAAGCATTACCCGAAAATCTTTCGGTAGAAGACAGTACAATTTTTGCAAATAATTTTATTAATCAATGGGCAACCCAACAACTGTTGGTGCAAGGAGCAGAAGTTAATTTAAGTGATAAAAAATTAGAAAAGTTTGATCGTTTAGTTCAACAATACAAAAACGATTTATATAGTAAAGCATATTTAGAAGCTTTGGTTGCTAAAAACTTAGATACCGTAGTGTCATTAGAAGCTGCATCTACGTATTACGAAAGCAATAAAGAAGCCTTTAAATTAAACGAAAATTTAATCAAATTTAGATACATAAACGTAGAACCAAATCGTTTAGATTTAGAAGATATAAAGAAAAAGTTTAAACGATTTAATACTAAGGATAAGAAAGAGTTAGACTCGATAGCAATTCAGTTTAAATCCTTCACTTTAAACGACTCTGTTTGGATTAGATTAGATCAAGCCATCAATAAAATTCCAGTAGTAACTATTGAAAATAAAGACGAATTGTTAAAAAAATCTAATTTTATACAACTCAAAGATTCATTAGGACTATATTTGATGCAAATAAATGACGTGTTGTTGCGCAACAGTACAGCACCGTTAGAATACGTAAAGCCAACTATTAACCAGATTGTTATCAATAAACGCAAGCTGGAATTAATAAAGCAATTAGAAAAGGATATTAAGAAAGATGCCATTAACAACAAACAATTTGAAATTTACAATTAAACATAAAGCGTTATATGTATTAACGTTTTTATTTGCAGTAGCTAGTACCAGTGTAGCACAAGAAATTATAGACGAAACAAAACCAGTAGTAAGCAAAGATACTGTTACAGATTCTGGTGCAACAAAAATCGATGGTGTAGCTGCAGTAGTAGGAGATTACATAGTTTTAGATAGCGATATTGATAAAACCATGTTACAATTAAAAGATCAAGGTGCATCTATGGCAAATTTTGATCGTTGTCAATTATTTGGTAAACTTTTAGAAGATAAATTGTATGCACATCATGCTATACAAGATAGTATTGAGGTTAATGATGCCGAAATTAGATCTAGAGTAGACCAACAAATCAATCAGTTTTTACAACAAACTAACGGAAGCATGGAAGAGCTTTTAGAGTTTTACAGAAAAGATGACGAAGTTAGCTTTAGAGAAGAAATGTTCGAAATCAATAAAAGCAACATGCTAGCTACTGAAATGAAAAAGAAAATTATTGATGAAGTTGAAGTAACGCCAGAAGAAGTGCGTCAGTTTTTTAATAAAATCCCAAAAGAAGAACGTCCAACTTTTGGAACAGAACTTAAAGTAGCACAAATAGTTATAGAGCCTAAAGTATCTGATGAAGAAGTACAACGTGTTATAGATCGATTAAACGAATTTAAACAACAAGTAGAAGAAGAAGGAAAAAGTTTTACCAGTAGAGCTGTTCTATATACAGAAGACGGTGGATCTAAAAAAACAGGTGGACTATATACTTTAGACAGAAGTAAACCACGTATGGTAAAAGAGTTTAGAGAAGTTGCTTTTTCATTACAAGAAGGACAAATTTCAGAGCCATTTAAAACAGATTATGGCTACCATATTATTTATCTAGAAAAAATTAGAGGTCAAGAATACGATGTACGTCATATTTTATTAATGCCTAAAGTGTCTGAAAAAGAAATAGAAGAAGCTAAGAAAGAGTTAGAAAAAGTAAGAGAGCTTATTGTTAGCGGAGATATGACTTTTGCAGAAGCAGCAAAAGAATTTAGTGACGAAAAAGAAACTAAATTTCAAGGAGGACAATTAATAAATCCACAAACACAGGATTACAATTTTGAGCTAACAAAAATGGACCCAGAATTATATGGGCAAATCCAAGAATTAGAAAATAACGAAATTAGTCCTGTTATTACAGACCAAGATCGTACAGGAGCTATTAAGTTTAAATTAGTTACGGTAACAGATAGAATAGATGAGCATGTAGCAGATTATGCACGTGATTATTTAAAAATTAAAGAACTAGCCTTAGATGAAAAGCGTATTAAAGCAATCGAAGATTGGCTAGAAGAAAAAATAAACGAAACATACATTAAAATTAGTGGTTCTAACAGAAACTGCGATTTTAAAAGTAATTGGTTAAAAAAATAAAACATACATGTCAGACGTAACTGCAGTTAAAAATCTAGTCTCAAAATATAATAGCTTAAAACAAGAAGTAGCCAAAGTAATCGTTGGTCAAGACGATGTAGTTAACCAAATATTAATTTCTATATTTTCTGGTGGTCATGCCTTATTAATAGGAGTGCCAGGATTAGCAAAAACATTAATGGTTAATACTATTTCTCAAGCATTAGGATTAGATTTTAAACGCATTCAGTTTACGCCAGATTTGATGCCAAGTGATATTTTAGGTAGCGAAATTTTAGATGAAAATAGACAGTTTAAATTTATTAAAGGACCAATATTTTCTAATATTATTTTAGCAGACGAGATTAACCGTACGCCACCAAAAACACAAGCAGCACTTTTAGAAGCGATGCAAGAAAGAGCAGTAACAGTTTCTGGGCATCATTACAAATTAAACTTACCATACTTTGTGTTAGCAACACAAAACCCAATTGAGCAAGAAGGAACCTATCCATTACCAGAAGCACAATTAGACCGTTTTATGTTTGCTATTAATTTAGAATATCCAACTTTTGAAGAAGAAGTGCAAGTGGTAAAAGCAACAACAACAGATGCTAAACCAACAGTAAATGCACTATTTACAGCACAAGAAATTACAGATTTTCAGCAATTAATTAGACGTATACCTGTTGCAGACAATGTTATAGAATATGCTGTAAAAATGGTTGGTAAAACAAGACCAAATAGCAATGCGGCTTCAGACTTAGTAAAGCAATACGTAGATTGGGGCGCAGGACCAAGAGCATCACAAAATTTAATTTTAGCAGCAAAAACACACGCTGCTGTAAATGGTAAGTTTTCACCAGATATAGAAAATGTACAAGCTGTTGCGACTAGTATTTTACGTCATAGAATGATTAAAAATTACAAAGCAGAAGCAGAAGGTATTACTATAGAAGAAATAATTAAAGATTTATTTTAAAATGAATTTGAAAAAATTTCTAATCCCATTATTACTTCTTTTACTTGGTTTTGGATTAACTATAGTTGGAGCTTTGCTTAAAATTCAACATTGGCCATACGGAAATATAATTTTAACCATCGGAACTTTTGTTGAGTTTGCTGCACTTTTTTATGCTATTATTGTACTAATTAAGATTTACCGCAATAAGTACTAAAAACTCCTTATCATATTTTGAAAGCGATTACAACATATAAAAACCGTGTTTTTGGTTTAGATGTTGTAAGAGCAGTCGCTATTTTACTTATACTTTGTTCACACTCTACAATTTTATTGTTTCCAAATTCTGAAGCTACAGGACTAAAATTTATCCAGTTTTTTGGCACAATTGGTGTTGATATTTTCTTTGTCTTAAGCGGGTTTTTAATAGGTACAATTCTTATAAAACATATAGAAAACAAACATACTAAACCTAAACATTTCTTACAGTTTTGGTTAAGACGTTGGTTGCGTACATTACCTAATTACTACCTAATTTTACTAATAAATATTGGGTTAGCTTTTTTTTATAAAAATGAAATCCCAAACCAGTTGTATAAATATTTCTTTTTTCTTCAAAATGTCTTTGAAGAAATGCCTGATTTTTTCACAGAATCTTGGAGTTTAACTATTGAGGAATTTGCTTATCTATTAGGACCAATAATATTAATGCTTTTTGCTTTAATCTTCAAAAGGCTTAATAAATGGATGTTTTTATTAATGACAACTTTGGTAATAGTGTACTTCATTGTAAATAAGCTAATATTTCACTATAGTTATACAAATATTCCTCATGATTTTAATTGGAGTCATTCGCTTCGTAAAGTAGTTTTTACTAGAATAGATAGTATTTACTTTGGGTTTTTAGGTGCATTTATTAGTTATTACTATGCTCAGTTTTGGTCCAAAACCAAATGGTTTAGTTTTGGATTTGGTAGTGTATTATTTTTAGGACTCCATTATTTAATTTATAAAAATCAGTTGCAACCTAATCAGTTTTCTTTCTTTTTCAATGTTTGGTATTTACCATTAGTTTCAATAAGTATTTTGTTGTTTTTTCCTGTGTTTTCAACTTGGAAAACCAAACAAGTAAATTTTGTGACCAAAATAAGTTTATGGTCATATTCATTGTATTTAGTTAATTATTCTATAGTGTTATTAACTCTAAAACATTTTGTAAGTCTAGAGCATAGTTCAATCCTTTTCAAATTAATTATGCTAATAATTTTTTGGATTGCCTCTTTTGTATTGTCTTATATTTTATATGCTTATTTTGAGCGTCCTATCATAGAATTTAGAGACAATCTAAATAAATAACAACTTCCTTATTAAGCATAATATTGTTAATTTATTATTTTAAAGCTGTTCAAATTATTGTTATTATAAAAATTGCATTAAATTTTGATTATATATTGAAAATAATTTAGTATTTCTCTCTTTTTGTTATACATTTTCTATCTTCTTTAAGATTTCTTACTTTTGCAAAACTTTAAATTGCCTATTCTATAATTGCAATTTTCAGTATAACTAACACTGAATATATTTATATGAATACTTACAACGACTACCTTAAAGAAATTGAAGCTCGTAAACTTCAAGGATTACATCCAAAGCCTATTGATGGCGCAGAATTATTAAGCGAAATTATAGCGCAAATAAAAGATGAAAATAACGAGCATAGAAAAGATTCTTTAAACTTTTTTATATATAACGTTTTACCAGGTACTACAAGTGCTGCACGTGTAAAAGCAGACTTTTTAAAAGAAATTATTTTAGGTGAAACTAAAGTAGAAGAAATTACTTCAGAATTTGCTTTCGAGCAATTATCTCACATGAAAGGTGGACCATCTGTAGAAGTACTTTTGGATTTAGCTTTAGGTGAAGATAAAGCAATTGCTGAAGCTGCAGCTAAAGTATTAAAAACACAAGTGTTTCTATACGAAGCAGATACCGAGCGTTTAGAAGAAGCAATGAAAGCTGGTAGCGCGATTGCAAAAGAAATAATCGAGAGCTATGCACAAGCAGAATTTTTCACAAAACTTCCAGAAGTTCAAGAAGAAATTCAAGTTGTAACTTATGTTGCTGGTGTAGGTGATATTTCAACAGATTTATTATCACCAGGTGCAGATGCGCACTCAAGATCAGATCGTGAGTTACATGGTCAATCTATCTTTGAACATAACAAAGACATGCAACAAGAAGTGTTAGCTTTAAAAGAGCAACATCCAGATAAACGTATTATGCTTATTGCAGAAAAAGGAACAATGGGTGTAGGATCTTCTCGTATGTCTGGTGTAAATAACGTGGCATTATGGACAGGTATTCCATCATCACCTTATGTACCATTTATTAATATTGCACCTGTAATTGCAGGTACTAATGGTATTGCACCAATCTTTTTAACTACAGTTGGTGTAACAGGAGGAATTGGAATCGACCTTAAAAACTGGGTAAAACAAAAAGATGAAAACGGTAACACAGTTGTAGATGCAGATGGTGAGCCAATTTTAAAAGAGGTGTATTCTGTAAAAACAGGTACGGTTTTAACAATTAATACAAAAGAGAAAAAATTATATAACGGAGATCAAGAGCTTAAAGATATTTCAACAGCATTAACACCACAAAAAATGGAGTTTATCAAAGCTGGTGGATCTTACGCTGTCGTTTTTGGTAAAAAATTACAAACCTTTGCTTGTAAAGCTTTAGGTATTGAAATACCTCAGGTGTACGCAGCATCTAAAGAAATTACTGTAGAAAACCAAGGGTTAACAGCAGTAGAAAAAATCTTTAATAAAAACGCTGTTGGTACGACACCAGGAAAAACATTGCACGCTGGTTCTAACGTTCGTGTAGAAGTAAACATTGTAGGTTCTCAAGATACTACAGGTTTAATGACGTCTCAAGAATTAGAGATGATGGCAGCTACGGTAATTTCACCAATTGTAGATGCTGGTTACCAATCTGGTTGTCATACAGCTTCTGTTTGGGATGACAAATCAAAAGCTAACATTCCGCGTTTAATGAAGTTTATGAACGATTTCGGTTTAATTACTGGTCGTGATCCAAAAGGTCATTATCACGCAATGACAGATGTAATTCATAAAGTATTAAACGATATTACGGTAGACGATTGGGATATCATTATTGGTGGAGATTCGCACACACGTATGTCTAAAGGTGTTGCTTTTGGTGCCGATTCTGGTACTGTAGCATTAGCTTTAGCAACTGGTGAAGCTACAATGCCAATTCCTGAGTCTGTAAAAGTAACGTTTAAAGGTAGCATGAGAAGCTTCATGGATTTCCGTGATGTGGTACATGCAACGCAACAGCAAATGTTAAAGCAATTTGATGGCGAAAACGTATTCCAAGGTCGTGTTATCGAAGTACACATTGGTACGTTAACATCAGATCAAGCCTTTACATTTACAGATTGGACTGCAGAAATGAAAGCGAAAGCATCTATCTGTATTTCGGAAGAAGAAACGTTAATCGAATCTTTAGAAATTGCTAGAGATCGTATCCAAATCATGATTAAAAAAGGTATGGATAACGAAAAGCAAATGCTACAAGGTTTAGTAGATAAAGCAAACAACAGAATAGAAGAGCTTAAATCTGGTTCTAAACCAGCATTAAAG
Source organism: Mesoflavibacter zeaxanthinifaciens DSM 18436 (assembly GCF_000422365.1). Taxonomy (GTDB): domain Bacteria; phylum Bacteroidota; class Bacteroidia; order Flavobacteriales; family Flavobacteriaceae; genus Mesoflavibacter; species Mesoflavibacter zeaxanthinifaciens. Next base: position 29,388 of record NZ_AULQ01000007.1, on the reverse strand, counting down.
CCAGATGCAGATGCTAAATATTATGCAGAAGTGGTTATCGATTTAGATGAAATCGCAGAACCAATGATTGCAGATCCAGATGTAAACAACGAAGATCCTTCAAGACGTTATACACACGATACCATTAGACCATTATCTTACTATGGCGGAACTAAAAAAGTAGATTTAGGTTTCGTTGGATCATGTATGGTACATAAAGGTGATATGAAAATTTTAGCGCAAATGCTAAAAAATATCGAAGCTCAACACGGTAAATTAGAATTTAAAGCGCCATTAGTTGTAGCGCCACCAACATACAATATTGTAGACGAGCTTAAAGCTGAAGGTGATTGGGAAGTGTTACAAAAGTACTCAGGATTCGAGTTTAACGATGACGCACCAAAAGCAGCTGCACGTACTAAATACGAAAACATGTTGTATTTAGAGCGTCCTGGTTGTAACCTTTGTATGGGTAATCAAGAAAAAGCTGAACCTGGAGATACAGTAATGGCAACATCTACACGTTTATTCCAAGGTCGTGTTGTAAAAGATGCCGATGGTAAAAAAGGGGAATCATTATTATCATCAACACCAGTTGTAGTATTATCAACTATTCTTGGTCGTACACCAACTATGGAAGAATACGAAGCTGCAGTAGATGGTATTGTATTAACTAAATTCAAACCATCTCAAAAGCAATTAGTAATGGCGTAATAGTCATAATAACTTATATTCAAAAGCTCGAATTTTCAATTCGAGCTTTTTTTTGCTTTTCAATTTAATAATGAAATTAAGTGGTAATTGGTATTATTAACCTTTTCTTATGATAAAAATGAAAGAATTTTATTAAATTAAAAATCTATAAAAATGATAGTATTTGGACTCAAATCATATCATTTTTTTTAATAAATTTAAGACAAACAAAAAAAACAAAACTTATGGCATTTGATATTGACATGATTAAAAAGGTATATAGCCAAATGGCAGAACGAGTAGATGCTGCTCGTGACGTTGTAGGAAAACCTTTAACACTTTCTGAAAAGATTTTATACAATCACCTTTGGGACGGAACTCCAAAAACAGCTTTCACAAGAGGTAAAGATTATGTAGATTTTGCACCAGATAGAATTGCTTGTCAAGACGCAACAGCACAAATGGCATTATTGCAATTTATGCAAGCCGGTAAAGATAAAGTAGCTGTACCAACTACGGTGCATTGTGATCACTTAATTCAGGCTAAAGATGGTGCAGAAAAAGATTTAAAGCATGCAAACGATGTAAGTAAAGAGGTTTTTGAATTTTTAGAATCAGTTTCTAATAAATATGGTATTGGCTTCTGGAAACCAGGAGCAGGTATTATTCACCAAGTGGTATTAGAGAATTATGCGTTTCCTGGAGGAATGATGATTGGTACAGATTCTCATACCGTTAACGCTGGTGGATTAGGTATGGTAGCTATTGGTGTTGGTGGTGCAGATGCTGTAGATGTAATGGCAGGAATGGCTTGGGAACTTAAATTTCCTAAGTTAATAGGTGTAAAGTTAACAGGTAAATTGTCAGGTTGGACAGCGCCAAAAGACGTTATTTTAAAAGTTGCCGAAATATTAACTGTAAAAGGTGGTACTGGTGCAATTGTAGAGTATTTTGGTCCTGGAGCAACATCTATGTCTTGTACAGGAAAAGGAACCATTTGTAATATGGGAGCAGAAATAGGAGCTACAACTTCTACTTTTGGATATGACGATTCTATGGAGCGTTATTTACGTGCAACAGATAGATCTGATGTAGCAGATGCAGCAAATAAAGTGCGTGAATACTTAACAGCAGATCCTGAAGTATATGCTAATCCAGAACAATATTTTGATCAAGTGATTGAAATTAATTTATCTGAATTAAATCCATTATTAAACGGACCATTTACACCAGATTTATCAACTCCGGCTGGTAAAGAAATGACTAAAAAAGCAACAGATAACGATTGGCCTTTACAAGTAGAATGGGGATTAATTGGTTCTTGTACAAATTCGTCTTACGAAGATTTATCAAGAGCGTCATCTATTGCGCAACAAGCATTAGATAAAAAGCTGAAAACTAAAGCAGAATTTGGTATCAATCCTGGTTCTGAGCAAGTCAGATATACAACAGAAAGAGATGGCATTTTAGAAATCTTTGAAAAATTAGATGCTACAATATTTACTAACGCTTGTGGACCTTGTATTGGTCAATGGGCAAGATATAGCGATCCTAAAAATGCACCAAAAAACAGTATAGTTCATTCGTTTAATAGAAACTTTGCTAAGCGTGCAGATGGTAACCCAAATACACATGCTTTTGTGGCGTCTCCAGAATTAACAGCAGCTATTGCAATTGCTGGTCGTTTGGATTTTAATCCAATGACAGATAAATTAATTAATGAAGATGGAGAAGAAGTGATGTTAGACGAACCAACTGGTTGGGAATTACCACCAAAAGGTTTTGAAGTTAAAGAAAACGGTTATTTAGAACCAAGAGAAGATGGTAGTAGCGTTGTGGTTAAAGTTGCAGAAGATTCTGAAAGATTACAACTATTAACACCATTTACACCAATCGGTGATTCAATAACAGGCGCTAAATTATTAATTAAAGCTTTTGGAAAATGTACCACAGACCATATTAGTATGGCTGGACCTTGGTTACGTTTTAGAGGTCATTTAGATAATATTTCTAACAACTGTTTAATTGGAGCTGTGAATGCTTATAATAAGAAAACAAACTTTGTTAAAAACCAATTAACTGGTGAATATGGCGGCGTACCAGATACACAACGCGAATACAAAAAAGAAGGTGTTTGGACGGTTGTAGTTGGTGATCATAATTACGGTGAAGGTTCTTCACGTGAGCATGCTGCGATGGAGCCAAGGCACTTAGGTGTAGCTGCTGTGATTGTAAAATCTTTTGCACGTATTCATGAAACAAACCTTAAAAAGCAAGGTATGTTAGGTTTAACGTTTGATAATGAAGCCGATTACGATTTAATACAAGAAGATGATACATTTAACTTCTTAGATTTAAATGAATTTGCACCTAATAAACCACTTCATATTGAAGTCGTACATTCAGACGGAAGTAAAGACACTATTAAAGTAAATCATACGTATAACGAAGCTCAAATAGAATGGTATAAAGCAGGTTCTGCTTTAAATTTGATTGCAGCTCAAAACGCATAGTTTATTTAATTAAATAATAAAAACTCCTGAATATTCAGGAGTTTTTTGTTTCATATATTTTATAATGAAATCTATTAAACCAAAATTTACTTTAAATAATATTCTGTTTGGGTTATTTATTGTGTTAATAATAATTCCGCAATCAAGACAGTTTATACAAATTCAACTACAAAAAGGCTTGTCTGTATTTTCTCCTAGTATAGAAGCTGAAGATGAACGAATCCAGTTGCAAACCTACCAATGGACTTTACAAGATGTTAACGGTAATATTTACGACTTTTCTTCAGCTAAAAATAAAGTAGTATTTATTAATTTTTGGGCAACTTGGTGTCCGCCATGTATTGCAGAAATGTCTGACTTAGATCAACTTTATAACGATTATAATGATAAAGTTGAATTTTTATTTGTCACCAATGATGATAGTGAAAAAGTGAAAGCATTTTTGACCAAAAATGGTTATAGTTTAGAGGTGTATTATCCAATGTCAAATCATCCAGATTTTGAAGTATCAAGTATACCACGCACTTTTTTAATTGATAAAAACGGTAAGATTGTTATTGATAAAACAGGAGTTGCTAATTGGAACGGAGATAAAGTTAGAGCAACTTTAGATAAGCTTTTAAACGATTAAAGCGTTTTAAAAAAAGCTTTAATAAAACTGAAACTAAATAACGACCACATAATTTTAATGTCTTCAAAAAGTGAAGACTCTTCATCTAAAAATTTAAACATGGTTGGTGTGCTATTTTTACTGTAAAATTGATTAAAAACCCATTCGCCTTTTTCATTATTATCTTTTAAAACTTGTAAAAATACTTTGTCGTAAAATTTATACTTGTTTTTAAAAAATCCGTTTGTGGTTGGTTGATTGGTTTTTATATTCTCAATAATTTTTGCAACTCTTTTTTCTGTGAGTTTAAAAGAATATCCCGTAGAAGGTTTTACCCAACCGCCAGCTGTACCAATTTTAGTGATTTTGGAAGAGTTAAACAATTGAAAATTAAAAGTTGTCATTGGTATTTGACCAACTTCAGTTTCGACAATATTATAATTATTAATGTTTAAATATTCTGAAATATATTGCTTTAAATAGTTGTCGTAATGGTCACTTTTAACAGTGTTTTCCGTAAAATATGTAAATTCTACTAACGCTTTATTTTTTGTATGCGGTAACACATACATAAAGGTTGTTTGATTATTATCTTTTAATCGATAATCCATCATTGTTAAGCTGTTTTCATTAAAAACATCGTTTTCAGCTTCTATAATCCAGCCTTTAAAATGTTGTATTAAAGTTGTGGCTTTTTCATCTTTAAAAAACGCGTCTGGAATCCGACTATCAAAAACATGATTTGTCGTATAGTTGTTTGTTTTGGTTGTGACTTCAACTATTTCTTTTTCTTTAACCGAAGTCACGGTTTCCACCAAAAATGTAATATTGTCTTGCTGATTGAGTTGTGCTTTAGCTTCCGTATAAAAGTCTATTGCACGTATAGATTTATAAGTATAAGGTTTTAGATTTAAGCTTATTTTTTGGTCTTCTGCGTAGATAGTTGCATGTTGCCAGGATTGGTAAGTTAAATGACTAAAAGTGCTATTGTTTTGTTCCCAAAAACTCCAAGTTTTATCATTTTCAGTTTTAGTAGAAGCGTCTATTAAAGCAATGGATTTATTATTAAAATATGAATCCTTGGCAAAAGCTAAGGCTAATTGAAGTCCAGCTAAACCATTGCCAACTATGATATAATCATAATGTTTTTGAGACATTTAGTCTATTTTTTGAAGTACTTAAATGGTACGACTAACATGCCAAAGTTTTCTCCATCTTCTTTGCCTATATGCTTGTGATGTATTTTGTGTGCACGTCTAACACCACGTGCGTACCAATTATTAGCATTTCTAAACATTTTAAAGCGTTGATGGATAAAAATATCGTGTACTAAGAAGTAAGCTGCACCATAAGCCATAATGCCTAAGCCTATTGGTAATGTATACCATATATCTTCGTAACTCCATAAGTAAAAGCAAGTCATACTTACAATTGCATAAAAGATAAAAAAGGCATCATTACGCTCAAACCAGCTATCGTGATCTTTTAGATGATGGTCTTTATGTAGTGACCATAAAAATCCGTGCATGATGTATTTATGTGTAAACCATGCCATAAATTCCATGATAGAAAATGTGCCTAAAAATATTAATATCCAATACAATGTTTTCATGTCTAATTATAATAAATTTAACTGATACTTTACGTAGCTTCTAGTTAAAAGTTCTGCCTTTTTGTAGTTTGGTACTCTTATTCTAGTATTTTTAATTTCTAATGCTGGTGTTTTTTTAAGCTTTGCCAGTAACTGGTGATAGTATCTATAAGCCATAAATACTCCAAATTTAGCCTCCATAGGTAATTGTTTTATACCTTCTAAGCCTTTTTTAAAATCGTTTTCAATATCATTAATGATGAATAGTTTATCTTCTTCAGTTAGATTATTTAAATCTGTATTTGGGAAATAAGTTCTATCAAGTAATTCGTGATCAGCTTTTAAGTCTCGTAAAAAATTCACCTTTTGAAAAGCAGAACCTAATGACATTGCTGTGTCTTTAAGTTTTTCGTATTGATCATTATCTCCTTTAACAAAGACTTTTAAACACATTAGTCCAACTACGTCTGCAGAACCATAAATATAATCTTTATACTCTTGGTCTGTAGTGTATTTAGTTTTAGATAAATCTAGTCGCATACTTTTCATAAAAGCATCAACCATATGTTTTTCGATGTTATACTTGTGATATGTATGTTGAAACGCATTTAATATTGGATTTAGGCTAATTTTGTTTTTTAGAGCTAATTCTAAATCATTTTCAAAATTGTTAAATAAAGTTTCTTTATCATAATCATGAAAAGTGTCTACAATCTCATCTGCAAACCTCACAAAACCATAAATATTATAAATATCCTGTCTGATAGACTTTGCAAGCATTTTTGTAGCTAAAGAAAACGAAGTGCTGTAAGATGTAGTAACAACTTTACTACAATTGTACGACACAGAATCAAATATTGCTTTCATAGTTTTTGGTGGTGTTTTTGGATTAATTCTGCTACTAATTTTCCAGATATAAGTGCTGGCGGCACACCTGGACCAGGAACAGTTAATTGTCCTGTAAAGTAGAGGTTGTTAACTTTTTTACTCTTTAAATTTGGTCTTAAAAAAGCGGTTTGCGTTAGCGTATTAGCCATTCCGTATGCGTTTCCTTTGTAGGAATTATATGCTTCAATAAAATCTTTAACACAAAAGCTTTCTTTAAAGATAATACTATTTTTAACATCTTGTTGAGTTAATTTTTCAAAACGAGACATGATTATATCAAAATATTGTTCTCTTAATTGAGGTGTATCTTCTAAGTTAGGAGCAATTGGTATTAAGAAAAAACCATTTTCTTTACCATTAGGCGCCATGCTGTTATCTGTTACAGATGGGAAATTGGCATAAAATAGAGGTTCTTTAGGCCATTTTGGATTATCGTAAATATCTTCTGCATGCGTTTCAAAGTTGGTATCAAAAAATAAGTTATGATGGTTTACATTTTTCAATTTCTTATCAAAACCTACGTAAAATAGGAGAGAAGAAGGAGCAAAGGTTTTATTGTTCCAATATTTTTCTGAATACTGTCTATATTTTCTATCTAACAACGTTTCTGAGTGATGATAATCTGCACCGCTTAAAACAACATCAAACTTTAAAGTTTTACCGTTAACAGTAATTGATGTTGATGTATTATTTTCAACATTAATATTAGTAACATTAGAGTTTACATTTATTGAAACACCTAATTCTTCTGCAAGTTGTCTCATTGCAAGAATTATTTGATACATTCCGCCTTTAGGATGCCAAGTACCTAAGCCAAAATCGGCGTAATTCATAAAACTATAAAAAGAAGGTGTATTGCTTGGTTTTGCACCCAAAAACAAAACAGGAAACTCTAAAGTAGATATTAGTTTAGGGTTTTTAAACTGGCGTCTAACATCACTGCTTATTGTTTTAAAAAATTGATCTAGTCTAGTAACAGTATCTTTAGTAACCAATTCTAAGGGTGAAACACCTGGTTTTAATACAATTTTGTTTATGGCAATGTTATAATTATCTGCAGCTTTATTTATAAATTTTTTAAGAGGAATTGAACTTCCTTTTTCTATGCGTTCAAATTCTTCGCAAATTTTCTCCATTGTATCTCCTATGGTGATAACTTCATCATTAAAGAAAATTTTATACGCAGGAGAAAGCTTGTCTAGCTGATAAAAATCTGAAGTTTTTTTATCAAAATCATTAAAAAACTTATCAAATATATCAGGCATCCAATACCAGCTTGGTCCCATATCAAAAGTAAATCCATCTTTTTTAAACTGTCTACAACGTCCTCCTACAGTATCATTTTTTTCAAAAACTGAAACATTAAATCCATCCTTAGCAAGATAACATGCAGCAGATAAAGCAGAAAACCCAGAACCTATTATTGCTATTTTATTTTTCATTATTAATATGATCAATTAAGTCTTTTGTAGACTCAAAAGTTTTAATGTTTGAGTTAGAAATGTTAGACTTTGTACCTAATAGTCTTCCTGATACTAAAAGTTTGCATTTATTATTTTTTAATAAAGTGCTTGAGAAATTATTTAAATAATCTTCTATGTTTTCGTTTTCTGGGCTTACTGTAAAATTTGAAATAAAAGTTATGTCTTTATGTTTTGTTAGTAAAAACTCTAAACTCTTAATAGGTACAGATTGTCCTAAATAGATAACATGTTTACCTTTTAAAGTTAGTTCTAAATTTGTAAATAATAAACCAAGCTCGTGCATTTCATTATCTGGTAAGAATAAAGCATATGGTTTTTGACTTAAGTCTGGTGTATTAATCTTGTAAGCTTTTTCTGTTTCGACTAAAATCTTCTTTTTAATAATTTCAACTACAAAATGTTCGTGAGCAGGTGTTATTGTATCTGTTTGCCATAATAATCCTATATGATCTAAAAGAGGAATAAAAACATCAAAAAAAATGGTTTTAAATGACATTTCTTCCTCCAGTTTGTAAAAGGTTTTATTAAAAAGGCTTTGATCAAAGTTAATCATTGCCAATTTTAATAAATTTATAGAATGATTGTTAGGATCTTTACTTTCTGCTATTTCTTTTACAAGTGAAGAAATTTCGTTTTCATCAAGACTTGCTATTTTAGATATTTTGTATCCGTTTTTATTTAAAAAACTAATATTTAATATTTTTTGAAGACTAGCGGTACTGTAATATCTAATATTGGTATCAGTTCTGTTAGGTTTAAAAAGGTTGTAGCGTTTTTCCCAAATTCTTATGGTATGCGCTTTTATTCCCGAAAGATTTTCGAGATCCTTAATACTAAAGTTTGTTTTAATACTGTTCATTGTTTTGTAAAAATAATTAAACAAAACGTAAAACTGATAAAAAACAATTTATTTTTTTGAAATAATTAACAATTAAAAACTAATGAAGACAAAATAAAAGATTTTAAGGAGTAGTAGTGCGCACGAGAAGACTCGAACTTCCACGATTAATAACAATCACTAGCCCCTCAAGCTAGCGCGTCTACCAATTCCGCCACGTGCGCTAAATTTTAAAATAAAGATAAAAAAAAAGTTAAGCTTTTAAGCTTAACTTTTTTTTGTGACCGGGCTGGGGCTCGAACCCAGGACCCTCTCCTTAAAAGGGAGATGCTCTACCAACTGAGCTACCCGGTCATTGTTTGTTGTTTGCGGGTGCAAATATAAGAGCTTTTATTAATATTCCAACCCTAAATTGCATTTTTTTTTGTTTTTTTGCTGCACTTTACGATAAGACGTTTATAATCAGTAAATAAGGCTTAAGATGAATTTAATTTTAATAGGATATATGGCTTCAGGGAAGTCTACAATAGGTAATTATTTAGCTAAAGTGTTGAATTATAGCTTTATTGACTTGGATAATTACATTGAAAAAAAAGAAAACTTATCTGTAAAAGAAATATTTAGTCAAAAAGGAGAGATTTATTTTAGAAAATTAGAAAACACAGCTTTAAAAGAAATAGTTAATAATAAAGAAAATTATGTGCTTTCTTTAGGAGGAGGAACACCATGTTTTTATGATACCATGGAATGGTTAAAAAGTAACACTAATACTAAAACCATATATTTAAACGTAAATTTAAATGTTTTAACGCAGCGATTATTAAAAGATAATACGCGCCCCTTAATTAGTCATCTTAATAATGAAGAAGAAATAAAAGAGTTTATAGCTAAACATCTTTTTGAGCGTTCTTATTTTTATAATATGGCAGATGTTAGGATTAATGCTTCAGAAAGAATAGAAGATATAGCAGAAAAAATAATTCTTAAACTATTCTAAGTAAGCTTTCCAATCGTTATCTTTTAGATCTACTTGTACATGCTCATTTAAAGAAGTAGAGAGAGAAATGCCTTTAAAATCTGCTTTTACAGGAAATTTTTTATGATTTCTATTTACTAAAACAGCAGTTTTAAATTGTTTTAAAGGTACATCCAGAAAATGTTTTACACCGTAAATTAATGTAGATCCAGAATTTAAAACATCATCTATTAATACAATAGATTTATTAGTGTAATCTTCTGCTTTGATAGAAGTTTTAATTGGATTCAATGGTTTTTTCTTATCAATAGTAACCTTACATAAAACAGGATTAATAGGAGATATTTTAGTAAGTTTTGTTTTTAGTTTTTTAGCAAGAATATAGCCATTAGCCTCTATTCCGGCTAAGATTATTTCGCTTTCGTCAACATTTGCTTCATAAATTTGATAAGCAATGCGGGTTAATTTTTGATCAATTTCTGAAGCTGTTAATATAGTATTATTTAAAGTTGTCATTTATTGTTGGTTTTTATAATCCAAATCGTCCAAATCTCTCCTGTCTTTTTTGGTTGGACGACCACTTCCTTTTTTTCTGTAATAATCTTTTGCTAATTTAAGTAATTCTTGAGTTTCAAAAGCAGATTTAGGTGTAGTATCTAATCTGTAAATATCAACAATTTTAGCTCCAACACGGTTTTTAGGGATATCAAGAACGGTAACTTGATAATTTACCTGATTTTTTCTTAGCTCTATTTTATCTGTTGCATAAACTTCTTTACTTGGTTTAACAATATCACCATTTACCCTAACATGACCTTTTTTACAAGCAATAGAAGCTTGGTTTCTTGTTTTATAATACCTTACACACCATAAATATTTATCAACTCTCATACAAAAAATCTAAAATAGACGTTAACGTTATTGTGCAAAATACTATTAAAATGTATCTTGCAAGCTCAAAAATAACAATAATGAAATTAAGAAAAATCACTTTAGCTGTTTTACTATTAGCAATATTTAATTTTGCGTGTAATGATGATGATGATAATACTACCGTAATTGAAGAGAGAGATGAAACAGAAGTTTACAATGAAAATATTTTAGAAATAGAAGAGTTTTTATCAAACTATACCTATAACTACGAAGAATTTGATTTTTCTGATCCGTATAATCCATCAAATGACGATTTTGAAGTAGAGTTTACTCTTATAGATGACTCAAATCCTAATGCAGATGCATTAATTGATAGACCAGAATTAACTTATAAAATCGTAGAACAAAACGGTATTGATTACAAGTTGTACATATTGTCATTAAGAGAAGGTTTAGGTAATACTATAAATCCTTTAGATAGAGCAGTTGTTACTTACAGAGGAGAAACTTTAGATGGAGAGTCTTTTGATTTTAATGTTAACCCTACAAACCTTAATTTAACAACAGGATATAATGCTAGTGGTACAATTGTAAATGGTGTTGTAACTGGATTTAGAGAAGGTGTAATTGAATTTAAAACAGCATCTAATTATTCAGAAAATAATGACGGAACTGTAAATATAACAGGTCAAGGTAAAGGAGTTGTGTTTATACCTTCTGGATTAGCATATTTTTCAAATTTTGTAACAGGAATAGACGCATACTCTCCAATATTATTTAAATTAAATATTATTGAAAGAAATCATACAGATTTTGATCAAGATAATATTCCTTCTTATATAGAAGATTTAGATCAAGACGGTGATGGTTACAATGATGATACTGATGGAGATGGTATAGCTAACTTTATAGATATAGATGATGATGGAGATGAAATTTTAACAGCAGATGAAGTGGAGCCAATGCAATACGAGGAAGATAATAGTATGGCGCCTTTTACAACAAAAGCTGAAGCGCAAGCTTTTTATGATAATAATGCTGCCGAAAATGAAGTTTTTGTTAAAATAGAGTTTGTTTCAGCGACAGGTAATTATAGACTACACACAACGATATTAACAGATAGTAATAATGATGGTACACCAGATTATTTGGATCCATCAATGTAATGTCTATATAAAATAAAAAAAAAGCCACTTTTAGTAAGTGGCTTTTTTTGTTTATAACATGTTTTATTATAACATAATAGATAAACTTAAAATAAGTTGTTCTGGTCTTGTGTCTAATCTGTTAGGATTATTAAGGGTTATGTTATTATTAATTATAGTAGCTTCGTTATCATTAAAACCACGTTCGTATCTTAAATCTACACCAATATTATTAAAACTTAAGCCTACGCCAAAGTTTAACCCTACAGAAAAATCATCTTCAATATTGCTAACTGTAGCATTTTCAAAATCAGAATCTAAGATATATTGTAGGCTTGGACCACCAAAAACGTGAATAGGTCCTAATACTTTTACACCAACTAATAATGGCATATCTAGCTTCTTTAAATCAAATTCACCTGCATTATAATCACTTTTAGTCGATGTGTAAACAAGTTCTGGTCTAAAGTAAAGTTGTTTACCTATTTTACCAAAAACACCAACATGGTAACCAATAGTTCTATCTGGGTTTTGATAATTATTAGAAACAGATTCAAAGTAATCACCGTTACCATTATAATTTAAGCCACCTTTAAAGCCAAATCCGCTATTTGTTTGTGCGTAAATTGATATTGAAGATAATAATACTAAAGAAAAAAGTATAAGTTTAAATCTTTCTGTTCTGTTTTCATTGTTTAGAATTTTCATAATAGTTGTTTTTTGATGTGAATACTTTTTTAAACGAAAATTGTGCCAAATTATTTTTAAGCTTAAATTAAAAAAGGCTTAAAACAATTGTTTTAAGCCTTTAAATTAATTAAAGTATTAACTTAATTATTTTCTTTTAATTACTTTTTCAGAAGCTTTAACAATTGCTTCTGCATTTAATCCATACTTGTCCATTAACTGAGCAGGTGTACCAGATTCTCCAAAAGTGTCATTTGTAGCAATAAACTCTTGCGGAGTTGGTTTGTGTTGTGCTAAAATACGTGCAACACTTTCACCTAAACCTCCTAAATAATTATGTTCTTCTGCAGTTACTATACATCCGGTTTTTGTTACAGAATCTAAAATAGCTTTATCATCTAAAGGTTTAATGGTATGAATATTTATAACTTCTGCAGAAATTCCTTTTTCGTTTAAAGTTTTTGCAGCTTCTAACGCTTCCCAAACTAAGTGTCCTGTAGCAACGATAGTTACGTCTGTACCAGATTGTAAGTGTAGCGCTTTTCCTATTTCAAACTTCTGGTCTTCTGGAGTAAAGTTTGCTACTTTAGGTCTACCAAAACGTAAATAAACAGGACCTTCGTATTCTGCAATAGCTATTGTAGCTGCTTTAGTTTGATTATAATCACATGGATTAATGACTACCATTCCTGGTAACATTTTCATTAAACCTATGTCTTCTAATATTTGGTGTGTTGCGCCATCTTCACCTAAAGTTATACCTGCGTGAGATGCACATATTTTTACATTTTTACCTGAGTATGCAACACTTTGTCTAATTTGATCGTAAACACGACCTGTAGAGAAGTTAGCAAATGTACCAGTAAAAGGTATTTTACCGCCAATAGTTAAACCAGCAGCCATACCAATCATATTTGCTTCTGCGATACCTACTTGAAAAAAACGTTCTGGATGGTTTGCTTTAAAATCATCCATTTTTAATGATCCTGTAAGATCTGCACATAGTGCAACTACATTTTCGTTAGATTTTCCTAATTCTGTTAATCCAGCTCCAAAACCAGAGCGTGTATCTTTACTTCCTGTATTTGTGTATGTTTTTGTCATTGTTTTGTGCTGTTTAGTAGTCTCCTAGTGTTTCTGGGTTTTGGTTTAATCCTATTTCTAATTGTTCGTCATTAGGTGCTTTACCATGCCAAGCATGTGTATGCATCATAAAGTCTACACCATTACCCATTACGGTTTTAAGTAAAACACAAACTGGTTTTTCTTGACCAGTTAAGGTTTTAGCTTTAGTCATTCCTTCTAATATAGCTTCTATGTTGTTTCCGTTTTCAATCTCTACAACAGTCCAACCAAAAGCTTCAAATTTTGCTCTTACGCTACCTAAGTTTAAAACTTGATCTGTAGATCCATCTATTTGCTGACCGTTTAAGTCTACGGTAGCAATTAAATTATCTACTTTATTAGCAGCAGCATACATAATAGCTTCCCAGTTTTGTCCTTCTTGTAATTCGCCATCACCATGAAGACTATAAATTAAATGATTATCCTTATTTAATTTTTTAGCTTCTGCAGCGCCAATAGCTACAGACATACCTTGACCTAGTGATCCTGAAGCAATTCTAATACCAGGTAAACCTTCGTGAGTTGTTGGATGACCTTGTAGTCTAGAGTCTATTAGCCTAAACGTGTTAAGCTCATCAACAGGAAAATATCCAGCTCTAGCTAGTACACTGTAATATACAGGTGAAATGTGTCCATTGGATAAGAAAAATAAATCTTCATTTTTACCATCCATGTCAAAGCCTTCTTTACGCTCCATAATTTCATTATAAAGCGCTACAAAAAATTCTGCGCAACCTAAAGATCCTCCAGGATGACCAGAATTAACTTTGTGTACCATACGCAAAATATCTCTGCGTACTTGTGTTGTTAAATCATTTAATTGTTGTGTACTTGCCATTTTAATTTTGTTAATCGTGTTGTTTATGGGGTCAAAATTATGATATTAAATCACCTTATCAAAATAGAAAAAACGCAGTTATTAACTTATTTTCATATTTTGCTAACAATATTTAGATTTTAAAATAAAAAACTAAATATTCAGTTTAAATTTTATAATCTATTTAAGACCCATTGTCTAATTCTTGGTTATATTTGCTAGCTGAAGATTTTACACATATATGACTTTCGATTTAAAAGCTAAAGATACTCAAAGTAAAGCTAGAGCAGGAGTAATAAAAACAGATCATGGTGTTATAAAAACACCTATATTTATGCCTGTTGGTACAGTTGCTTCTGTAAAAGGAGTACACCAAAGAGAATTAAAAGAAGAAATTAATCCTGATATCATTTTAGGTAATACTTACCACTTATACTTAAAACCACAAACCGATATTTTAGAAAAAGCTGGTGGTTTGCATAAATTTATGAATTGGGACAGAAATATCTTAACCGATTCTGGAGGATATCAAGTATATTCTTTATCAGCTAATAGAAAGATAAAAGAAGAAGGTGTAAAATTTAAAAGTCATATTGATGGTAGTTACCACACATTTACTCCAGAAAATGTAATGGAAATACAACGTACCATTGGTGCAGATATTATTATGGCGTTTGACGAGTGTACACCATATCCATGTGATTATAACTACGCAAAACGATCTATGCATATGACCCATCGTTGGTTAGAGCGTTGTTTAACACATTTAAAGAAAACACCTTTTAAATACGACTACTCTCAAGCATTTTTTCCAATTGTTCAAGGTAGTACCTATAAAGATTTACGTAAGCAATCTGCAGAGTATATTGCTGGTGTAGGAGCAGAAGGGAATGCAATAGGAGGACTTTCTGTTGGAGAACCTGCAGAAGAAATGTACGCTATGACAGAAGTAGTAACAGACATCCTTCCAGAAGATAAACCACGTTACCTTATGGGTGTTGGTACACCAATTAATATATTAGAAAATATTGCATTAGGTGTAGATATGTTTGATTGTGTTATGCCAACAAGAAACGCAAGAAATGGTATGCTGTTTACAGCTCACGGCACAATTAACATCAAAAATTTAAAATGGCGTGACGACTTTTCTCCAATAGACGAAATGGGTATTACTTTTGTAGATACAGAATATAGTAAAGCCTATTTAAGACACCTTTTTAATGTAAATGAGTTATTAGGGAAGCAAATAGCAACTATACATAACCTAGGGTTTTATCTATGGTTAGTTAGAGAAGCTAGAAAGCACATTATAGCAGGCGACTTTAGAACCTGGAAAGATAAAATGGTAAAACAAATGGACAAGCGTTTGTAATACATGAAAATATTAGATTGGTACATATTAAAACGCTATCTATTAACATTTGTAATGATGTTAATTCTGTTTGTTCCTATTGGGATAACAGTTCACTTAGCAGAAAAAATAGGGAAAATAATAGAAAACGAAGCTCCTTTTGGAGAAGTCATGATGTATCTATTATATTTTACAATCTATTTTGCTAACCTTTTATTTCCTTTATTTTTATTTTTATCTGTTATATGGTTTACTTCAAAATTAGCCAACAATACAGAAATTGTTGCTTTTTTAAGTTCAGGAGTTTCTTTTACTCGTTTTTTAAGACCATATTTAATAGGTGGAGTTATTGTAGCGTTGTTTTCTATACTAATGGGAATGTATTTAGCTCCAAATGCAAGTAAAGGTTTTTATGACTTTAAATATAAATACCTTTCTGGTAAAAAAAATAATAACAACAGAAATGTTTTAAAGCAAATAAACGAAAACGACATTATTTATGTAAGTAGTTTTGATGCTTCAAAAAATATGGGAGTAAATTTTACTCTAGAACATTTTGAAGATAATAAAATGACTTACAAGTTAACAGCAGCTAGCATTAGATATGTAGAAGATGATTCTATTTACCTTCTAAGAAATTACGAAAAACGTATTATAGGAGAAACAAATGATAAGATTATTCTAGAAAGAAGAAAAGACACTATTTTTCCTTTTGATTTAGAAGATTTAACTCCAGAAGATTTTATTGCTGAAACTTTAGCATATCCTCAACTTTTAAGATTTATAGAACGTGAAGAAAAACGAGGTTCTAAATTTTTAGGTAGATATCGTTTAGCAAAATATCAAAAATGGAGCTTACCTGTATCAGTATTTATCTTAACTATAATTGCAGTTGCGGTGTCATCAAGAAAACGTCGTGGCGGAATGGGAGTAAACCTAGCAATAGGTATAACAATAGCAATGGTATTTGTCTTTTTTGACAAAATTTTTGGTACACTAGCATCTCAATCAGACTTTAGTCCATTACTAGCAGTTTGGTTACCAAATATTATATTCGGTATTCTAGCTTTCTTCTTGTTACAAAATGCTAAACGATAAATTAAAAAACTATCTTCACCTGCATTTCTTGGTTTTTATAGCAGGTTTTACAGCAATATTAGGTAAGCTAATTTCTATTAATGCTGTAAGTTTAGTTTGGTATAGAATGTTGTTTGCAACAATTCTAATGATAGCATATGTAAAATTATTTAAGGTAAATCTACAAATAACCAAAAAAGAATTAATTAAGCTTTGTTTAGCAGGAGTTATAATTGCATTACACTGGATTACTTTTTATGGAGCAATAAAAGTAGCTAACATTTCAATTGCATTAGCTATGTTTTCAACAGGAGCTTTTTTTGCCTCATTTTTAGAGCCTATTTTTTATAAAAGAAAGATTATTCCTTACGAGATATTTTTTGGTCTTATTGTTATTTTAGGTGTGTATTTAATTGTTCAAAGTGAAATTCAACACTTAAAAGGAATGATTTTAGGAATTGTCTCAGCATTCTTATCTTCCTTATTTGCAGTTTTAAATGGAAAGTTTTTAGAACAGCACTCAGCAACCAAAATATCTTTTTACGAGTTTTTAAGCGGTGTTATTTTTATTACAATATATATAGCTTTGTTTGGAGAAGGTTTTACCGCTTCATTTTTTAGTATAAACGCTTCAGATATCGGATATTTACTTTTATTGGCTTCTATCTGTACTGCTTATGCGTTTATAGCTTCTGTTTATGTGATGCGTTATATTAGTCCTTACACAGTAGTTTTAACCTATAATTTAGAGCCAATTTACGGGATAATTTTAGCATTAATTTTATTTCCTGAGACCGAAATTATGTCATCTTCGTTTTACATAGGTGCTTTTGTAATCCTTTCAGTTGTATTATTTAATGGAATTATAAAAAACCTAAAATATTTAAAGAGAAAAAGAAAACATAAACCATTATAACTCTATATTTTAACGTACAAAAGAAGCCAATTTTTAAAAATATTGGCTTTATTTCAACTAAAAAAATGTAATTTTGTGCGCTAACAAATAAACTAAAAGACACATTCCCTATGGAATATTTAGAATTTGAATTACCAATTAAAGAGCTAGAAGAGCAATTAGACAAGTGTCAAGTCATTGGAGAAGAGAGTGATGTAGATGTGACTCAAACATGTAAACAAATAGAAAAAAAGCTACTAGCAACAAAAAAAGAAATTTATAAAAACCTTACACCTTGGCAGCGTGTGCAACTATCACGTCATCCAAATAGACCTTATACATTAGACTATATAAATGCTATTTGTGGCGATAGTTTTTTAGAACTTCATGGAGATAGAAGTTTTAAAGATGATAAGGCTATGATTGGTGGATTAGGTAAAATAGGAGACCAAACATATTTGTTTATTGGTCAGCAAAAAGGATATAATACCAAAACAAGACAATACCGTAACTTTGGTATGGCTAATCCAGAAGGTTATCGTAAAGCATTACGCTTAATGAAATCTGCAGAAAAATTTGGAATACCAGTAGTAACACTTTTAGATACACCAGGTGCATATCCAGGATTAGAAGCAGAAGAGCGTGGACAAGGAGAAGCTATTGCAAGAAATATTTTAGAAATGACTAGATTAAAAGTACCAATTATAACAATCGTTATTGGTGAAGGTGCTTCTGGTGGTGCATTGGGTATTGGTGTAGGAGATAAGATTATGATGCTAGAAAATACATGGTATTCTGTAATATCTCCAGAATCTTGTTCTTCAATCTTATGGAGAAGCTGGGAATTTAAAGAGCAAGCAGCTGAAGCTTTAAAGTTAACAGCAAAAGACATGAAAAAAGTTAAGATAGTTGACGATATTATTAAAGAACCATTAGGTGGTGCTCATACAGATAGAGAGACAACTTTTAAAACAGTAAGCAAAGCAATTGAAGATGCTTATGAAGAGTTTAAAAACTTATCACCAAAAGATTTAGTAAATAAAAGAATTGAAAAATATTCTGAAATGGGTGTATTTAAAGGTTAACCCTTATAAAATCATTTGCTCAAAAAATCTGAAACTTGAGTTTCAGATTTTTTTTATGCTTATTAACAAAAAAAATGAGTTATTAACAACCGTATTGTTAATGACCTGTTGAGATTAGCTCAATTTCTAATTAAGGTTTTCTTAACAATTTATTTACTTTCGTTAACTCGAAAAAAAATGAAATTTCTTGAGATTTACACTCAAAAAATTAACTGTAAATCGTTATATTTTAATCTATTATTTTATATCAATAAATGAAACAACCAAATCAATTAAAAGGTTACCAAGTAGATAAAAGCACCTTGATAAATCTAGAAAGAGGTAAGGTGCCACCACAAGCTATTGACTTAGAAGAAGTGGTTTTAGGTGCTATGATGATTGATAAAAAAGGTGTAGATGAAGTTATTGATATTTTAAGCGCAGAAGCATTCTATAAAGAAGCACATCAACACATTTTTGAAGCTATCTTTATGCTGTTTCAAGAAAGCCAACCTATAGACTTATTAACAGTTTCAACACAATTAAAGACTAACGGTAAGTTAGATATGGTTGGTGGTGACTTTTACTTAATATCTTTAACGCAAAAAGTATCTTCTTCTGCGCATATCGAGTTTCATGCACGTATTATTTTGCAAAAATATATTCAGCGAAGCTTGATTAAAATTTCAAGTGAAATTATTGAAGATGCCTATGACGAAACTAAAGATGTTTTTGATCTCTTAGATAGTGCAGAATCTAAATTATACGAAGTTACACAAGGTAACATTAAAAAATCTAGTGAAACTGCTCAAGATCTTGTAATACAAGCAAAAAAGAAAATTGAAGAAATCTCTAAAAAAGAAGGAATGAGTGGTATTCCTTCTGGTTTCGATAAACTAGATAAGTTAACTTCTGGTTGGCAAGAAAGTGATTTAATTATCGTAGCAGCAAGACCAGGTATGGGTAAAACTGCATTAACGCTAACTATGGCACGTAATATTGCCGTAAACTCTAACATACCGGTGGCGTTTTTCTCATTAGAGATGGCATCTGTACAGTTAATTACTCGTCTAATTTCTAGTGAAACAGGATTATCTTCAGAAAAATTAAGAACAGGAAAACTAGAAAAACACGAGTGGGAACAACTTAACGTAAAAGTAAAATCTTTAGAAAAAGCACCACTTTTTATTGACGATACACCTTCGCTTTCAATTTTTGACCTACGTGCAAAAGCTAGACGTCTAGCGTCGCAACATGGAATAAAAATGATTATTATTGATTATTTGCAGTTAATGACAGCGTCTGGTACAGGTGGTAACCGTGAGCAAGAAATTTCAACCATTTCACGTAACTTAAAAGCTTTAGCTAAAGAGTTAAGTGTACCAGTAATTGCTTTATCACAGTTATCCCGTGCGGTAGAAACACGTGGAGGAAGTAAACGTCCATTATTATCAGATTTACGTGAATCTGGAGCAATCGAGCAAGATGCAGATATTGTAAGTTTTATTTATCGTCCAGAATATTATAAGATTGACGAATGGGATGATGAAGAACGATCACCAACAGAAGGTCAAGCAGAATTTATTGTTGCAAAACACCGTAATGGTGGACTAGAAAACATAAGGCTTAAATTTATTGGTCATCTTGGTAAGTTTGACAATTTAGACGACTTTGATACACCTTTTGGACAAGAATATCATAGTAAAATGAATGAAACGAATGATGATCCTTTCCCACAATCTAATTTCCCATCTGCTAATGATGCTTTTGGAGCACCAGATGAAGATAATGATGTGCCATTTTAATTAATACATTTTTAGCAATAACGACCAACGATGGATAAAATAAAAACTACCAATTATTTGCTTTTAATAATTGTAATTCCAATACTATTCTATCTTTTAAAGATTTTGTCATTTATCTTTATTCCATTAGTGTTTTCAATGTTTATCGCATTATTATTCTTACCTATATTAAGAAATTTAAGAAGACGCAAAGTCCCTAAATATTTAAGTATAGTATTAGTTTTATTACTTATAGTTGCAGGAGTTTGGATAGGTATAGAGTTAATTAAATTATCAAGTAAAGAAATATTAACTTCAGATTCTCACTTTTTTGATAAAGCCCAATTAAAAATAAATAGTTTAGTTGGTAGCCTCGAATCTTTTTTTGGAATTCAACAAGTAGAAGGAGTAAAAACTATAAATAAGTATATAAATAAAGATGTTATTTTAAATAACTTATCTCCAACAGTTAGCTTTATTTCTAAATTTTTAACAGCTTTACTTACTACAACATTTTTTGTTGTATTGTGGTTAGCAGAATCTATTAATGTAGAGCGATTAATTAATAGAACACTTTTAAAACAAAAGCACACCTCTATAAAAACATTTAGAAAGATTGAAAAAGACTTAATAAAATTTATAAAAGTTAAGTTTTTAGTTAGTTTTCTTACTGGTATTGGTACTGGTTTAGCATGTTACTTTTTTGATGTTAGTTTTCCTATATTTTGGGGCTTATTTGCATTTATTATCAATTTTGTACAAATGGTAGGCTCTTTTATTACCGTAATTTTATTATCTATATTTGCTTTTGTAGAATTAGAAATATCTAGTGTTTTACTCTTCTTTATCATTTGTATTACATCTGTTCAAATATTATTTGGCGCTATTTTAGAACCAATTTTTATGGGAAAATCATTTTCTATAAATATTATTGCAGTTTTAGTAATGCTTATGTTTTGGGGATTTATATGGGGCGTACCAGGTTTAATCATGGCAATTCCTATTACTGTTTTTATTAAAATAATTTTAGAACAGTTTCCTCGAACAAAAATAATTTCAGATTTACTTTCAGGTTCTTAAACCTTACTTAAAATGATATTAAAAAATTAAAAAAAGCACTTTTTTTGTTTATCTTTCATCTATGAAGAAAACACTTTTTTTAATACTTTTTTTATCAATCACATTTCAAAGTTTTGCGTCATATGTTCTAATTCCTATGGATGCAGATACGCAAAAAAATCACTTAAAAGCTTACGGGATTACGTATTGGACTTTAAGCCAACAACTAAAAGTTAAGTGGTTACTTAATTATCGTGGTGGTTCTTTTTTATTACCAGATTCAGAAAGAATTCAACGCGAATGTCAAATAAGAGGCGTAAGTTTTGAAGTCATTTCTGATGTTAAAGCCGAAAGTATTTTAAAAGAAATAAGCAGTCCAAGTAAAAATATGGAAGCAGTAGTTTTAGAAAAAGCTCCTAAAATTGCTGTTTATACACCTAAAGGAAAATTACCTTGGGACGATGCTGTAACAATGGTATTAACTTATGCGGAAATACCTTACGAAACTGTTTACGACGAAGAAGTTTTAAAAGACGAATTATTACTTTATGACTGGTTACATCTTCATCATGAAGATTTTACAGGTCAATATGGTAAATTTTATGCTAGATATAGGCAAGCTGCTTGGTATATTGAAGAAAAAAAATCAGCAGAAGCCTTAGCTACAAAATTAGGTTACAAAAAAGTTTCTGAAGAAAAACGAGATGTAGCTTTAAAAATAAGAGATTACGTAGTTGGTGGCGGATTTATGTTTGCTATGTGTAGCGCAACAGATAGTTTTGATATTGCATTATCTGCAGACGGCGTAGATATTTGCGAACCAATGTTTGACGGCGATGCAAGCGATGCAAATTATCAAGCAAAAATTGATTTCAATAAAACCTTTGCTTTTAAAGATTTTACTTTAGAGCGTAGCCCATTGGTTTACGAATTTTCTAGTATAGATATGACTACAAAGCGTAAAATACCCAAAGAAACAGACTACTTTTCTTTAATGGATTTTTCAGCAAAATGGGATCCAATTCCAACCATGTTATGTCAAAATCACACTGCGTTGGTTAAAGGTTTTATGGGACAAACTACTTCTTTTGACAGAGAAGAAATAAAATCTAATGTATTAGTTATGGGCGAGAATAAGACCAATGGAGAAGCAAAATATATTCACGGTATAAAAGGTAAAGGTTTTTTTACCTTTTATGGAGGTCATGACCCAGAAGATTATACACATAAAGTTGGTGATCCAAAAACCGAATTAGATTTGCATCCTACATCTCCTGGCTACAGATTAATTTTAAACAATGTGTTATTTCCTGCAGCAAAAAAGAAAAAGCAGAAAACTTAATATTTAGATGAAATTTTTTCAAAAAGAAATAAGTTTAGCTCCAGAAAGCAGAGGATTTCATTTAATTACTTCAGAAATTTTAGATCAAATTTCAACTGAAATTCAAAGTATAAATATTGGTCAACTACAGGTATTTATTAAACATACTTCTGCAAGTTTGACCATAAATGAAAATGCAGATCCAACGGTTAGAGTAGATTTTGAAAGTTACATTAATACCTTTGTTCCAGAAAATGAACCTTATTACAAACACACTTATGAAGGTTCAGATGATATGCCAGCACATATTAAAGCGTCATTATTTGGAGCTTCTGTAACTATTCCTATAACAAACGGAAAACTCAATTTAGGGATTTGGCAAGGTATTTATTTGTGTGAACATCGTGATTACGGAGGTAGTAGAACAGTTGTAGTAACAGTATTTGGTAATTAACGTTTCTTTACAATCTTGCAAACTTTCATTTTGTATCTTTATTAAAAAGGAAAGTAATATGTCAACCAAGGAAACCATTTTAAAAAAAATAGAAATACTAATCACTAACCATTTTAAAACTCCAGAAGAAGCATTTGCTTTTTTTGATAAAGATGGCAATAAAACATTATCTATTTCAGAAATTAAAGAACTTTTAAAACAAGCTGAAATTAGTGGTTTTATAAGAGGTATTGTTGCAAGTAAGCTTATTGAAGGTTACGATAAAGATGGAGACAAGCAAATAAATTGGGCAGAATTTAAGGCTGCAATAGACGAGATTTCTAAATAAAAAACAATTGAGATATTATTTTGTTCAGTTTATAAAACTACTATTTTCTACCACTTTATTCTGGTCTGGAGCATTTTGTTTATTTATCACTATAAGATATTTTGCAATAGGAGCAGAAGAAGGTATTGCAATAACTGATTTTTCTTTTGCAAAACTCTTAAAGTTTGGGTTGTACTTAGGAGGTCTAATAGGTCTTTTGTATGCTATTGTAGAGTTTGTTTTTGATAAATTTGTAGCTAAAAACCTATCGCTTTCAATTATAATTTTCTTAAAATTTTTAGTGTATTTGGTTGGTATGATTTTGTTCTTATCAATTATATATGCTAGAGCAGAAGTAGAACTAGATTTAAATTTATCTAACGATTTAGGTTGGTGGCAACAAAACCAAGTGTTTTGGTTGTTGGTTGGGTATTTTATTATCTGTTCTCAAGTTTTTACATTTATTAAAATAGCCAATGAAAAATTTGGTCAAGGTGTCTTTTTTAATTTTTTAATAGGAAAATATAGAAAGCCAAGAGAAGAACGACGCGTTTTTATGTTTTTAGATTTAAAAGATTCGACCAAGTTAGCAGAACAATTAGGACATTATAAATACAGTAAATTAATACAAAGCTGTTTTTATGATTTAAACCGAGTTATTGGACGGTACGATGCAGAAATCTACCAATATGTTGGGGATGAAGCTGTGTTAAGTTGGACTTACAAAAGAGGTATAAATCATAATAATTGTATAAAACTGTTTTATAAATATAAAGAAGTACTTAAAAAAAAGGAGAAATGGTATTTAAAACAATTTGGAATAATACCAACATTTAAAGCAGGTTTACACGGTGGTAAATTAATAGTAACAGAAGTTGGTACTGTTAAAAAGGAAATTGCTTATCATGGAGATGTTATTAATACTACAGCAAGAATACAAGGCGAGTGTAATAAGTATGAACAATCATTATTAATTTCTGAAAGTTTATACAAAACCATGTATAACCTTCAGAAGTACGATATAAAATCAATAGGTGAAATTCCTTTAAAAGGAAAAGAGGAACTAGTTAAAATATACGCTGTTAACCTTGTTTTGAAAGTTTAATCTTTTCTAATAATGACGCTAATACCATCTCTACACCAGCTTCATTATTGCTTTTTGTTATAAATCTAGCTGCTTTTTTTACATTTGGATGTGCGTTTTCCATAGCATAGCTAAAGTAGGAACGTTCTATCATTTCTAAATCATTATTATAATCTCCAAAAACCATTGTTTCTTCTGTAGTTATACCTAGATTATTTTGAAGTTGTGATAAAGCAAAACCTTTATTAGCATTTTGATGAGAAATATCTAGCCAAACTTGACCAGAAACTTTTACTTTATAATTTGTTTCTAGATGTTTTACATGCGGGTATAATTGTTCTTCAGATCCATGTTTACAGTAAACGGCTATTTTTAAAAAGTCATCATTATCAATAGCGGTTAAATCTTCTATTTGTTTGTATTTGGTGTAAAACTCCTTGAAGAAGTTTATAAAACTTTCATTTTTTGTTTCGATATAAGCAGACTTTTTTCCGCAAAGAACAATTTCAATATCATCAAAAGATCTTAGTAGTAAAATTAAATCTTTTATTTCTTCTTTAGGAATTTTGATTAAAAGCAAATCTTTACCTTGTTGTTTGGTTATAGCTCCATTTTCTGCAATAATGGTAATGTCGTTTGTTATATCATTAAGCTTATCTGTAATACTAAAATACTGTCTACCACTTGCAGCAACAAAGTGTATGTTTTCTTTTTTTAAAGCTTCAAATAAGTTAAAAAAGTTTTGACTTACTTCTCCTTGATTATTTAGTAATGTACCATCCATATCAGAGACTACAAGTTTGACTTGAGATAATTTCATAAATTCAATTTTTAAAGTTAGGTGAATAAAAAAATCCGATTCAAAAAAGAATCGGATTTAATTTATATAAGCGAAGTATTGTTATACAATTGGCAAAAAGCCTTATTTTACTTTATTCACAATTGCTTCAAAAGCTTCTGGGTTGTTCATAGCTAAATCTGCTAAAACCTTACGGTTTAATTCGATATTATTAGCTTTTAATTTACCCATAAACTGAGAATAAGACATACCGTGTAATCTTGCACCTGCATTAATACGCGTAATCCATAATGCACGGAATGTTCTTTTTTTGTTTCTACGGTCTCTGTATGCATATTGCATAGCTTTGTCAACCGCATTTTTTGCTACTGTCCAAACGTTTTTACGACGTCCAAAGTAACCTTTTGCTTGTTTAAGCACCTTTTTTCTTCTGGCTCTTTTAGCTACAGAATTTACTGATCTAGGCATAATTTAATTGTTTTTTTTGTAGTAGGCGGTTAATTGTTTAACACTTTGATTGAGCCTAACTCCAGGGTTTATAAATAATTTTAACCGGTTAAAGTCTTGTTACTTTAAACGTAACATGATTTTAACATTGTTCTCATCTGCATCATGTACTAATGCATCGTGAGTTAAAGCTAACTTACGTTTTTTAGACTTCTTTGTTAAGATGTGACTTTTAAACGCGTGCTTTCTTTTAATTTTACCAGTACCAGTAAGCTTAAAACGCTTCTTAGCACTAGATTTTGTTTTCATTTTAGGCATTTTGTTTCCTAGTTTTTATTATTTCGCTTATATTATTTTGACTCTTATTAAGAGTTTAATTATTTTTTTGGAGCAATAAACATTGTCATACGTTTTCCTTCAAGTTTAGGCATTTGTTCTACTTTCCCAAATTCTTCTAAATCTTGAGCTAAACGTAATAATAATATTTGTCCTTGCTCTTTAAACACTATAGAACGTCCTTTAAAGAATACAAATGCTTTTAGTTTTGCTCCGTCTTTTAAAAACTTTTCTGCGTGTTTTTTCTTAAATTCATAATCATGATCGTCTGTTTGAGGACCAAATCTTATTTCTTTAATAACAACTTTAGATGCTTTAGCTTTTAAAGCTTTTTCACGTTTTTTCTGTTCGTAAAGAAATTTCTTATAATCCATTACTTTACAAACTGGTGGATCTGCTTTAGGTGAGATTTCTACCAAATCAAGTTCTTGCTCTTCGGCTATTGCTAAAGCTTTTTTAATTGGGTAAATACCTACTTCTACATTATCTCCGACTACACGTACTTTTTCTGCTCTAATTTTAGAGTTAATTCTGTGTTGGTCTTCTTTAATAACTCTTGCTGGTCCTCTTGATCTTTTTCTACGTATTGCTATGGCTTTTCGTTTTTAGTTAAACTTAAATTTAAAATTGTTTTTTTGTTTTATTAATTTCTTTTTTAATAATTTCTGCAAATTCATCTACACTAATCGTGCCTAAATCTTCACCTCCGTGTTGTCTTACAGAAATTTTATTTTCTTTTTCTTCTTGCTCTCCTATGATAATCATATAAGGCGTTTTATTCATTTCTGCCTCTCTAATCTTTTTACCAATAGTCTCGCTTCTATTATCTATAAGGGCGCGAATTTCGTGATTTTCTAGCAAAGTTAAAACATTTTGACCGTAATTTTCATATTTTTCACTAAGAGTTAACACAGAAACTTGTGTTGGCATTAACCAAAGTGGGAAATTTCCTCCTGTATGTTCTAGTAATATTGCTATAAATCTTTCTAGACTTCCAAATGGTGCACGGTGAATCATTACAGGTCTGTGCGATTCGTTATCACTTCCTTTATATGTAAGGTCAAATCGTTCTGGTAAATTATAGTCTACTTGTATAGTCCCTAATTGCCATTGTCTGCCTAAAGCGTCTTTTACCATAAAATCTAGTTTAGGTCCGTAAAAGGCAGCTTCACCTGTTTCTATAATATAATTTAAATTTTTCTCTTTTGTTGCATTTAGGATTGCTTTTTCTGCTTTCTCCCAATTTTCGTCACTTCCTATGTATTTTTCTGGTTTTTCTGGATCACGTAAAGATACTTGCGCTGTAAAGTTTTCAAATCCTAAAGATCCAAATACATATAACACTAAGTCTATTACATTTTTAAACTCTTGATCCAATTGGTCTGGCGTACAGAAAATATGCGCATCATCTTGAGTAAAGCCTCTTACACGTGTTAATCCATGTAATTCTCCGCTTTGTTCATATCTATATACAGTGCCAAACTCGGCATAACGTTTTGGTAAATCTTTATAGGACCATTGTGTGTTGTTGTATATTTCGCAGTGATGAGGGCAATTCATTGGTTTTAATAAGAATTCCTCATCTTCTTTAGGTGTTGTTATTGGTTGAAAACTATCTTCACCGTATTTGGCGTAATGACCAGAAGTAACATAAAGTTCTTTTTGGCCAATATGAGGTGTGACAACCATCTCATAGCCAGCTTTTTTTTGAGCAGCTTTTAAGAAGTTTTCTAATCGTTCTCTTAAAGCAGCACCTTTAGGGAGCCATAAAGGTAAACCTTGTCCTACCTTTTGTGAAAAAGCAAATAATCCTAATTCTTTACCAAGTTTTCTATGGTCACGCTTTTTAGCTTCTTCTAAAAGTTCCAAATATTCTTTTAAATCCTTTTGTTTAGGAAATGAAATACCATATACACGTGTTAATTGAGGGTTGTTTTCATCACCACGCCAATAAGCTCCTGCAACAGACAATATTTTGACAGCTTTTATAATACCAGTATTAGGAATGTGTCCTCCTCGACATAAATCTGTAAAAGTAGAGTGATCACAAAATGTTATTTCGCCATCCTCTAAATTTTTTATTAATTCTGTCTTATATATATTGTCTTTATATAAAGATAGTGCATCAGATTTACTAACAGTACGCATATTAAAATTATGTTTACCTTTAGCAATTTCAAGCATTTTATTTTCTATACTTTTAAAATCTTTATCACTAACCACGTTCTCTCCAAAATCGACATCATAATAAAATCCATTATCTATAGCAGGACCTATAGTTAACTTGCATCCAGGATATAATTCTTCTAAAGCTTGAGCAAGTACATGCGCAGAACTATGCCAGAATGCTTTTTTACCCTCATCATCATTCCAGGTGTAAAGCACAAGAGAACCATCGGTGGCTAATTCTGTAGAAGTTTCTATAGTTGTACCATTAAAGTTTGCTGAAATTACGTTTCTAGCTAAACCTTCACTAATGCTTTTAGCAACATCCATTGGGGTAGATCCTATATTAAAGGCTTTAACACTACCATCAGGTAAAGTAATATTTATCATGAATTATTTAAATTAGGATACAAATATAATAGTATAATAATAGAGAAGCAATATAAATGTATGTAACAATATCATTAGTTTATTATGTGGTATTATTTCATATCGAATAAATATAAGCAAGATATTTTAGAGTCTTCCTTAATATTAACAAGAGTAATTCCTAATTATAAATTAAAAGTATAATATAAGAGGAGTGTTAATTTGAGTTATATAACATATAGTGCGTAACAATATATATATACTCTACATAAAAGTATAAGATTTAAAAGGAGCATTAAGTGTATTATATAGGTTGAAAAAACAGATTTGAAAAAAAGATAAAAAAAGTTAAGTTGTAAAACGCTGAAAACAAGGTGTTAAAAAGCAAGAGTAAAAAAAAAGTAAAAAAAGTTTCAAAAAAGGGTTGTGGGGATGAAAAAGGGTCTTATATTTGCACCCCGAAACAATAACAACTGAGCAATCAGTGATAAGATTTCGAGAAAGTTCTAGATAAAATATTGATTAAGCAAAACGGTGAAAAAATAAATTTTAATTTTTTTTAAAAAAAAGTTTGCAAGGTTTAAAAACTTGTTTTATATTTGCACCCGCTTAGGAAATAAACATCTTAAGAATTAAGAAAAAGTTCATAAACATAT
>NZ_AULQ01000006.1:5000-316549 GCF_000422365.1 Mesoflavibacter zeaxanthinifaciens DSM 18436 | reverse complement strand
TTGGTCCAATATTAGTGACTCAATTAGATTTACCTTCAGATGTTGTTTGTTCTAACATTCCAGAAGTTCCTGAGTTAATTTTTGAAGACAACTGTTCTGAACAAGATATTGAATTTACTTTTGAAGAAACTTCAACATACACTGGTGAAGAAGAAATGTACACTATTACTTGGATTTGGACTGCAACAGATGAATGTAACAACAGTACAGTAATTACTCATAATATTAACGTCATTACTGAAAACTTTATAGAAGAATCATTTATTTCAAGATGTTATGAAGATGGTGAAATTGATCTATACAATGAACTACCTCTTGGATATGATACTGATATGGAATGGACTGTTGAAACAGACGGAATTTCAATTGCAAATGGAATATTTGATCCTTTAGATGTAGATTTAGGTGACTATGTCTTTACTTATACAACAATTGATAATGGATGCTTAAAAACATTTAGATTAACTGTTAATATTAATGAAGACTGTGTGGTATTACCTTGTGGAAGCTTAGACAGAATCAAAATATCTAAAGCTGTAACACCAAATGGAGATGGTTATAACGAAACATTTAATGTTACAGGAGCTTCTGATTGCGGTTTTGTTGTAGAAGTAAAACTATTTAACAGATTTGGTGATGTGGTATATGAATCTGATAATTACCAAAATGACTGGAGCGGAGTTTCACCTTCATCTTCAATTGGATCTGCAGGAAGATTGCCAAATGGTACTTATTACTATGTAGTAGTACTTAAAGAAAGTGGTTTAGACCCAATTGCTGGTCCAATATATTTAGGTACTAAATAAAAATGCTATTAATGAAAAAATTTTCAAAATATGGAATAATTGTATTGTTCTTTTTAGGTTGTTTAGAGATAACTGCTCAACAATTACCTCAATTTACTCAATACATGTTTAATACAATTTCCATAAATCCTGCATATGCAGGCAGTAGAGAAACACTAAGTATTGTTGGTCTACATAGAAGTCAATGGGTTGGTCTTGAAGGAGCTCCTACTACTTCAACTGTATCAATACATTCGCCTTTAAAAAATGAAAAAATTGGACTAGGTGCTACAGCTATAAATGATGAATTAGGTTATGAAAATTTTGTGTACGTAAATGGAGCTTTTTCTTATACAATTCAAGTATCTGAAAAAACTAAATTAGCATTAGGTTTAAGCGCTGGTTTTATACACTATAGCTTAGATAGAGCAGGATTTTTGGATGATCAAAGTGTATCTCAAGATCCATTTTTTAGCAATTTTACAAACCGTTGGAATCCTAACTTTGGTGTAGGCGCATATTTACATCAAAATCGTTGGTATTTGGGTCTTTCTGCTCCTAGAATTATTAATACAAATTATAACGAGTCTGCTTTAGATCCTAACGTAGATTACATAGCATTAGAACGTGTTGGATATTATTTTACTGGAGGATACGTATTTGATTTAGGTGAAAACACTAAACTAAAGCCTTCTACAGTAGTTAAATTTACAAATGGTGCTCCAATAACTTTTGACTTAAGTGTTCACTTACTATTTAATGAAACGTTTTGGATTGGTGGAAGTTATAGATATAATCAAGATACGTCAACAATCGGAGGATTAGCAGATTTCCAAATTTCGCCACAAATGAGAATTGGATACGCTTATGAACATTATATAACAGATTTAAGACCTTACACTGGTGGTACGCACGAAATATTGTTAATGTTTGAGGTGTTTAAACCAACAAAACGTGTTAAATCTCCAAGATATTTCTAAAGATGAAATTAAATTTTACATACTTAATATTATTTTTTGTTTGTCAATTATCAATAGCACAAACAAAAGTTGCAGATAATTTTTTTAGAGACTTTAATTATGATAATGCTGCAGAGTTATACAAAGAAGCTTTAAAAAAAGAAGACAGTACAGAACATATTTTGTCAAGACTAGGAGACTGCTATTTTAACATTAGTAAAGTAAAAGAAGCTGCTTTTTGGTATAAAAAAGCGATTGATAAATATCCAAACATTAACTCTGATTATGTATATAAATACATTCAAACTTTAAGAGCTCAAAAGAAATATGAAGAAGCTATTGAATTTGTCAAAATTTTTAACAAGAACAATAAAAAAGATAGACGAATAAAAGATATAGAAAAATTTAATCTAGATACATATTCAGAATTATCAAGCACAGAAAAGGTTTATGTAGAAATTGAAAATTTACCTCTAAATACAAAATATTCAGATTTTGGTAGTTTCGAAAAAGATAATAAATTATACTTCTACTCTACTTGGGTTAAAGATTCTATTACAAATGAAAAAGAATTATACGAACTTAATAATGAACCTTATTTAAATATTTTTGAGTCTGAAATTACTATAGAAAACAATAAAAAAGTATTTAGTAATGCTGCGAAATTAAATTCTGAAATCAATACTAAAAATGATCACGAAGGTCTTGTTACCATTACAAATGATGGTAATACAATGTATTTTACCAGAAATAATGTGAATAAAAAGGAAAAAAGACGATATAATAAAAGTGGATCCTCAAATTTAAAACTTTATAAAGCAACTAAAGTTGATAATACCTGGACAAATATTGAAGAATTACCATTTAATAATGAAAACTTTGACTTTACAGCTCCTACCCTTACTCCAGACAATAAGACATTAATATTTTCATCAAACATGGATAGTGGGTATGGTCAAACAGATTTGTATAAAGTAGCTATAAATGATGATGGTACATTTGGAGAACCTATTAATTTAGGACCAAAAATTAACACAGAAGGAAACGAAAAATTCCCTTTTGTTGCAAAAGACTCTACTCTATACTTTTCTAGTGATGCTAATATTAACCTAGGTCTTTTAGATATTTTTGAATCTAATATTTTAAAAACCAATACTGATATTGAAGTCAAAAATTTAGGAGCTCCTTTTAATAGTTCTTTTGATGACTTTTGTTACTTTATAGATACAGAAACAAATACAGGTTATTTTTCTTCTAACAGAGAAGGAGGACAAGGTGGAGATGATATTTATGCGTTTGGTAAATTAAAATGTGAACAAATCGTAAAAGGTTTAATTAGAGATGAATTAACTAATGAATTATTGTCAAAAGCTACAGTCTCTTTAATTAACATAGATGGTAAAATATTAGAAAGATATCAAACTAAAGAAGATGGTTATTACGAGTTTAAAATAGATTGCGAGAAAACTTATACAATTTTAGCTGAAAAACCAATCTACAGACCTGATAATATTGAGTTTGAAACATCTGCAATTAATCAAGAAGAAACTGAAATTGATTTATCATTAAAACCACTTATTATTGATAATGAAATTGTAATTAACCCGATATTTTTTGACTTTGACAAATCTAATATTAGACCAGATGCTGCTTATGAGTTAGAAAACATAGTTGCTGTTATGAGAGAACATCCAAAAATGGTTATTAAAATCGAATCTCATACAGATAGTCGTGGTAATGATAGTTATAATATGAAATTATCTGATAGAAGAGCTAAGTCTACTAGAGATTATTTATTTTCTAGAGGCATAGCAAAAGACCGAATACAAAGCGCTATTGGTTATGGAGAATCTCAAATATTAAATCGTTGCAAAAACGGAGTTAAATGTACAGATGAAGAACATGAAGAAAACAGACGATCAAAATTTATCATAACAAATAATTATAAATAAAAAAAGCCTTCCAAATTGGAAGGCTTTTTTTTAGCTATTATCCTTTATTATTTTTTTATAAAAATATTTGTAAAATACCATTTGTCGTTAGCATTTTTTTCTGCAGATATCTCAAAATGACTAAAATCTCCTTCTATGGTTTGTCTATGACCTTCACTGTTTAACCAAGCATTTACTACAGAATTTGCACTAGAATATCCATATGCAACATTCTCTGACACAGATTGGGCATCTGCATTTGCTTGTAAGTAAGCTTTTCTGCTATGAAAATAGTCATGATTTACTTCATCAATATCAATCATATAATCTGTGTGAGAATACGCTTGACCTTTAATTATGTCAATACTTTTTAATTCGTTTAAACCAATACTTATTCTGTGCTGGTTAATTAGCTCTAAAATCTCTATTTCAATAGTTTTAGCTTCAGGAATTACAATGTCATTGCTTTTAGCAACATTTTGATCATCATCTAAAGTATCTGTGCTACAAGAAGATAGTGTTATAGCAAAGAAAAAAACAGTAAGTAGGTTAAGTGTTAGTTTCATAATTTTAGGGATAAATAATTTGGGTACCTCTAAAATATGAACAGTTCATTTTTAATTATGTTAAAGAAATGTTAAAATCGATTAACTACATGTTTTTTAACGTCTTTTAATACACTTTATCGATTATTAGTATCAATAACATGCATTTAAACGGTATTTTAAGGAGATAATCTTTTCTTAACCCAATCGTAATTTTCTTCTAACGTATATAAAATTCTATCATGTAATCTATTAGGTCTACCTTGCCAAAACTCAATAGAAATTGGTTTAACAATATAACCTCCCCAAAATTCTGGTCGTTCTACTTCTTTGCCTTTATATGCGATTTCTAAAGCTTTTAACTTATTTTCTAACACATCTCTACTTTCTACAACTTCACTTTGATTTGAAGCTAAAGCACCAAGTTGACTTCCTTTTGGACGAGATTCAAAATAACCATCACTTAAATTAGGAGCAATCTTTTCTGCTTTACCTTTAATAATTATTTGTCTTTCGGCTCCATGCCAAAAAAAAGATAAACAAATATTAGGGTTATTCGCTATTGCTTTTCCTTTTTCGCTTTGATAATTGGTGTAAAATATAAAACCTTCGTAAGTAAATTTTTTAAGAAGTACTACCCTATTTTTTGGGTAACCGTCTAAACCAATAGTAGATACTGTCATAGCATTAGTTTCATCTTGCGGGAAATGTTGGTCTACTTCATTAAACCAAGATCTGAAGAGTTCTAAAGGGTTTTCTGGTGTGTCTTTTAGGAGTAATTCGCCCTTTTCGTAAGACTTTCGATAATTGCTTAAATCTTTTTCCATAAATTTAATTTGAATGTAAATTTACAAGATTTAAATTTTAAATGTTAGTGCGGTAATTTGTATTTCGGCTAAAATTCGAAAACTTTTCCATCTTCAGCTAATTCTACATTGTTAAAAATAGTCTGAGCTTCTATTTTAAAATCTTGTAGATTATCATATCTAGTTGAATAGTGTCCTAATATCAACTGCTCTACATTGGCTAATTTGGCTATTGTTGCGGCTTGTACAGCTGTACTGTGCTTTGTTGGAGCTGCTAGCTTTGCATGTTTTTCTAAAAATGTAGATTCATGATAAAGCGCTGTAGCATTTTTTATAATAGGCACTAAAGCTTCGTTATAAGCTGTATCACTACAAAATGCATAACTTTTTGGTTGTGGTGCTGGTAAAGTTACCATTTGGTTTTTTACTATTTCTCCTTTTTTATTTGGTACATCTGCACCTTGTTTTAATTTACGATAATATGCTACGTCAATATCTTCATTAAGCACTGCATTCATATCCAACTTGCGTTCTCCTATTTTTTCTTTAAATAAAAAACCGTTGGTATATATGCGATGGTCCAATGGTATTGTATGTACTTCTACTTTTTCGTCTTCAAAAATAAGCTCTGATGATGTTGAAGTTAGCTCATGAAAGTATAAATTATAATTAGTCCAAGACTGTGCTAACTTCATTTGTAATACAATGACTTCTTTTAATCCTTTTGGTGCGTGAATATATAGATCTGCCTCACGACCTAATAATCTAAATGTAGATATTAATCCTACTAAGCCAAAAAAATGATCGCCGTGTAAATGAGATATAAAAATGTGTTTTATGCGGTTAAATTTTATTTTATGTTTACGCAATTGTACTTGTGTTCCTTCTCCGCAATCAATTAAAAATAAATGATTTTTAATTTCTAAAACTTGAGATGTAGGATTTGTAAAAGTACGTGGTGTTGCGCTGTAACAGCCTAAAATATTTAACTTCATAAGTTGAATTTAAAATCCTAGATCGCGCTCCATTTCTTCCATTTCAATAATATCTTGTGCTTCTTGAAGTGTTGGCACTATTACTATTTCTTCTGGAGTTTTGTCTACATCTATACCTTCATTTACAATTACAAAAGAATGTTTTGCTGCACGATGTTGATTAGAAACTCTTAAAAACTCTATAATTTGTTCTAAAGGAATAGGTTTTATTGTATTTAAATTAACAATGATGTTATTGTTTTTAAATTTTGGATAAAGAGCCTCTATTTTTTTTACCAATTCTATAACCGAAGCATTTTCTTGGGTTATGGTTGTTATGTTTTCATTTTGATCTATAATCATAACTTAGTTTTTAATTTTTGAAGCTAAAAGATAGATTACAGCCATTCTTACAGCTACACCATTTTGGACTTGGTCTAAAATTATGGCTTGTTTTGAGTCTGCAACATCACTAGTAATCTCTACACCACGATTTATTGGTCCTGGATGCATGATTATTATTTCTTTA
The DNA here is from genome assembly GCF_000422365.1 of Mesoflavibacter zeaxanthinifaciens DSM 18436. Taxonomy (GTDB): domain Bacteria; phylum Bacteroidota; class Bacteroidia; order Flavobacteriales; family Flavobacteriaceae; genus Mesoflavibacter; species Mesoflavibacter zeaxanthinifaciens. The sequence goes on along the minus strand of NZ_AULQ01000006.1, from coordinate 310,020 downwards.
TCTAAACTGTCTAATAGATCTTTATTAACTCCAAACTGTTGGGTATATTCTCTTGTAGAAGGGAAATAACTAATATCCATACGCTCGTTTTGTACACGCAACATATTTGCTACATCACACCAATTTAAAGCTTTACGAAGGTTGGTTTCTACCTTTACTCCTAACTTATCAATATGTTTTGGCAATAATGTTTTAGGTCCACAAACCATTACGTTTGCGCCTTGAAGTTTTAAAGCAAAAATATTTGATAAAGCCACACGACTATGCAAAATATCTCCTACAATAACTACATTTTTACCTTTTACACTACCTAATCTTTCTCTAATAGAATACGAATCTAAAAGCGCTTGTGTTGGATGCTCATGTGCTCCATCTCCTGCATTTACAATTGCTGCGTCTACATGTTTTGATAAAAAAACACCTGCACCAGGATTAGGATGACGCATTACTACCATATCTACTTTCATAGATAGGATATTATTTACTGTATCTATTAAGGTTTCTCCTTTTTTTACTGAAGATTGTCCTGCTGAAAAGTTAATGACATCTGCTGATAGTCTTTTTTCTGCTAACTCAAAAGACAGTTTTGTACGTGTTGAATTTTCAAAAAATAGATTAGCTATAGTTATATCTCTTAGCGAAGGTACTTTTTTAATGGGTCTATTAATAACCTCTTTAAAATGATCTGCTGTTTTAAAAATAAGCTCTATATCTTCTTCTTTAAGATATTTAATACCTAGTAAGTGATTAACACTTAATTCGCTCATAGTTTAATTATTTATAAGATATACTGTGTCTTCTTCTTCGTTTTCTTTCCAATGCACTTTAACTTTTTCATTGTTAATGGCATCTACTTGTCTTCCTCTGTAATCTGGTTGTATTGGTAAATGTCTACTAAAACGTCTGTCTATAAGTGTTAACAACTCTATTTCTGTAGGTCTTCCAAAACTTTGTATTGCTGTTAATGCAGCACGAATACTGCGTCCTGTATATAATACATCGTCAATAAAGACTACTTTTTTGTCTTCTACTACAAAGTTGATTTCTGTCTTATTTGCTTCTAAAGGTTTATCACTTCTTCTAAAATCATCTCTATAAAACGTAATATCTAAATGCCCTAATTGAAGATTTTTGACTTTATATTCTTTGGTTAAAATTTCAGCTAATCTATTTGCTAAAAACTTTCCTCTAGGCTGAATTCCTATTAAAACAGTATCTAAAAAGTCGTTATGATTTTCGATAAGTTGACAAGCCAATCTGTGAAGAATGATGTTTATTTCGGTTGCATTAAGTAGCACTCTTTGACTCATAGTGTTTTCCAAACGGGTTTGGTTAACAAAGGTAAAGTAAAATATGATAAGTTAAAAGGTGTTTTTGTTTTTACATAAAAAAGCCTCTCAAATTATTTTTGAGAGGCTTTTAAATTATATAAAATTAAGTAAGATTACTTACCGTCCATTTTATCTTTTAATGCTTGTAACGCTTCGTTAGCATCACCTAAAGTTGGTTTTGCTTCTGCAGCTTGAGCTTCTGCTTTTTTAGCAGCAGCTTTTACATTAGCAATCTCTTCTTCTTTAAATACAGCAGTATGAGATGCTACAACACGCTTAAATTCTTTATTAAATTCAATAATTTTAAATTCAGCAGTGTCACCTTTCTTAAGCATTTTTCCGTCTTCTTTTTCCATATGACGAGATGGTACAAATGCAACGATATCTTCGTTAAACTCAATTGTAGCTCCTTTATCTACTACGTCTGCAATTTCTGCAGTATGAGTAGTACCTAAAGCAAATTCAGATTCGTATTTGTCCCAAGGGTTTTCTGTAGTTTGTTTGTGACCTAAAGATAATTTACGTCCTTCAACATCTAATTCTAATACAACTACATCTAACTTATCGCCAACGTTACAGAACTCAGATGGATGTTTTATTTTCTTAGTCCAAGATAAATCTGAGATATAAATTAATCCGTCAATACCTTCTTCTAATTCTACAAATACTCCAAAGTTAGTAAAGTTACGTACAGTACCAGTATGTCTAGAACCTACAGGATACTTTGTAGTAATATCTGTCCATGGATCTGGTGTTAATTGCTTAATACCAAGAGACATTTTACGGTCTTCTCTATCTAATGTTAAGATTACTGCTTCTACTTCGTCACCAACGTTAACAAAATCGTTAGCAGAACGTAAGTGTGTAGACCATGACATTTCAGATACGTGTACTAAACCTTCTACACCTTCAGCAACTTCGATAAATGCACCGTAATCTGCGATTACAACTACTTTACCTTTTACTTTGTCACCTACAGCAACTTCTTCTCCTAATGCATCCCAAGGATGTTTAGATAATTGCTTAAGACCTAATTGGATTCTTGACTTATCCTCATCAAAGTCTAAGATTACAACGTTTAATTTTTGGTCTAACTCAACGATTTCGTTTGGATGGTTGATACGAGACCATGATAAGTCTGTAATGTGGATTAATCCATCTACACCACCAAGGTCGATAAATACACCGTAAGATGTGATGTTTTTAACAACACCTTCTAATACTTGACCTTTTTCTAATTGACCAATAATTTCTTTCTTTTGCTCTTCGATATCTGCTTCGATAAGCGCTTTATGAGAAACAACAACGTTTTTAAATTCGTGGTTAATTTTAACAACCTTAAATTCCATTGTTTTATTTACGTACTGATCGTAATCTCTAATTGGCTTAACGTCAATTTGAGAACCTGGTAAGAATGCTTCGATACCAAAAACATCTACAATCATACCTCCTTTAGTACGACACTTAACAAAACCGTTTACGATTTCGCCAGTTTCGTGAGCTTTGTTTACTCTATCCCAAGCTTTAATTACACGAGCTTTACGGTGAGATAATACTAATTGTCCTGTTGCGTCTTCACGAACATCAATTAATACTTCTACCTTGTCTCCTACTGCTAAATTTGGGTTGTATCTAAACTCGTTTAAAGAAATAACACCTTCTGACTTAGCGTTAATGTCAATAATAGCATCACGATCTGTAATGTGTACTACTTCACCTTCTACTACTTCGTCATCTAATGTGTCAACAAAGTTTTCTGATACTAATTTTTCAAATTCTTTTAATTGAGAATCTTCAACTTCATCAATACCTTCTTGGTAATTGTGCCAGTTAAACTCTTTTAAGAATTTTTCAGGGTTTTTTTGTGCTTCAGATACTTCTGGAGCGTTGTTTTGTTTTGCTTCGGTTGCTTCAACCTTTGCGTCTTGTGCTTTTTCAGCCATTTAATTAAAATTGCAATGTTTTTTTCTCGCTTTCGCGGAAAGAAAACACTGTGTTTGTATTCTGTGATATTTTGGATTAATTAAGCGATATACCAACAGAAGCGTTAAATTTATTTTTCTTAATTTCCTTTTAAAAATCCAATTCTCGCTAAAAGGAGTGCAAAAATACTACATTTTAGCCATTTTGCCTAATTTTTTTGAAAATTAATTAACTGATTATCAACACACTTTAAATTTGTGTAAACAATAACAAAACAATGTTTTTAATCGATGATTTTAAACACTTAGTCGATACAGTAAGTTTACTTAACCTTTTGTTTAAAAGAACTATTGTTATATTTCATATCTTTATTTAAGAATTAACAATTAAAACTATTTATATGGCAGTTAAAGAAAAATATCAAAGCGTATTAGATTTAGGAGAAAAGTTAAATATCCAAAACGGAGATGTTTGGGTTGAAGACGGAATTTTAAAAGTAAAAGGTACTGCTAATACGCAATACGAAAAAAACTTAATTTGGGACGAAATTAAAGCTGTTTCTGGTGAAGAAGCTCCAACAGATATTAAGGCTAATATTACTGTTGCAGATGAAAGTATTTATGCAAAACATACTGTAAAAAGTGGTGATACATTAGGTAAAATAGCAAAGCATTATTACGGAAATGCTAGAAAATACACAGCAATTTTTGAAGCTAATAAGGACATTTTAAATAATCCTGATGTGATACATCCTGATCAAGAACTTAAAATTCCTAATTTATAAAATTATAAATTAAGAATAAAAAAAGCGAACCTTTTGGTTCGCTTTTTTTTATTTAAAATGATATCTAATTATTTAAAGTTTCTTCCACTAGGTTTAGAATCTTTTTAAATTGTTCTTCTAAGGTTAAGTTAGAATTATCTATTTCTATAGCATCTTCTGCTTTTACTAAAGGGGAATTTTCACGGTTAGAGTCTATATAATCACGCTCTCTAACATTTTTAAGCACATCTTCGTACGTTATATTATCTCCTCTTTCTATTAATTCGTCATAACGTCTTTGTGCTCTAGTTTCGGCAGATGCGGTCATAAACAATTTTAGCTCTGCGTTAGGAAAAACTACGGTTCCAATATCACGACCATCCATAACAACACCTTTATCTTTACCCATTTGATGTTGTTGTTTTACTAATTGGTAACGTACTTCTGGTATTGCTGCTACTTTACTTACATAGCTTGATACTTCAAGTGTGCGTATTTGCTTTTCAACATTTTTTCCATTTAAATATACTTCTGCAAAACCTAGATTTGGATTAAACTTAAAACTAATTTCTACGTTACTTAAGTTTGATACTAAAGCGACAACATCAAAATGATCTTTGTCAATCCATCCATTTTGCATAGTATACAACGTTACAGCTCTGTACATAGCGCCAGAGTCTACATATATATAACCTAAGTGTTTTGCTAATTGTTTTGCTACTGTACTTTTTCCTGTTGAAGAAAATCCGTCTATAGCGATTGTTATTTTTTGCACGTTTTAACTTTTAGGCTTCAAAAATAGGGATTAAAATTGATTAAAAAAGATTATACTTTATTTAAGCATCTTTGCATAATTGTTAAACTGAATAAGAAATAACACGCACTTCCTTAATTTGAATTATATTTATCCTTAAATATTAAAACTTATGACTTTTTTCAATAAAATAAAATGGACCCTTGGTATTTTAATGGTTTTTGTTTTAATCGTAACCACAAATCTTATTGACAGAAACAACTTTGTGCGCGTAAAAGACTCAGTCGTGTCTATTTACGAAGATAGACTTGTTGCTAAAAACTTAATTTTAGAGTTTTCAAATTCTATTCATAAAAAAGAAGTTGCAGTTGCATTATCAGATTCTACTTTTTTTAAAGTTTCTAATAAAGAAGAAAATAAAAACATAGAAAACCTTATTTCTAAATTTGAAGCTACCAAACTTACTAAAGAAGAAAGTAAAACTTTTAGTAATCTTAAAGAAAACTTACAACAACTAAATAATACAGAATCTAAATATGTTACTTCTAACTTTTCTAGCAAAGAAGACATGTTTAAACAAATAGCTAAGATTAAAAAGAACTTAGAGGATCTATCTAAAATTCAACTTTTAGAAGGAAGTAAACAAATGTCAATTAGTAAAAAAGCTATAGATTCGGTTGAATTATTTACACAAATAGAAATTTACTTATTAATATTTCTTGCTATCGTAATACAAATAATTGTAATGTATAATCCTAAAAAAGAAGACAATTAAACACTACTTCAAATCAATATGCAAACCAAAAAAGTTAGCATCTGTAGCTGCAGTATATTTAGCATGTGTATAACTAAAACGAAGCTTGTTAATTTTTACTGCAAAACCAGCAGATAAACCAGAAAAATTACGCTGATCAACAACACGAAGCTCTTCTGCTCTTCTAAAATTATAGCCTAAACGAATATTAAAACCTTTATCAGGAAATAACTCTGCACCAATAATTGTGTGTCTTAGCACATTATTAAAAAAGCCTACATTTTCTTGCGTTTGATTACCTTCTAAATCTGTAGTTGCTCTTGCTGGATTAGAAACACCGATTGGCCACTCTTGAAGATTTTCAAAAGTAAGATGCCAACGTAACGGGATGTTTTCTAACGTTTGACTTAAGCCAATATTTACTTCTAATGGTAAAGACTCTTGCAAACCAGCATAGGTTGTAATTTGTGTTCCTAAATTTCTAACAACAAGTGTTGCTTGAAATTCTAAATCTTCATCTATATAAAGTAAGCCTAAATCTGTAGCTATACCAAATGAATTATATTGTTCTAAACGAGAGGTTATAAATTTTAAATTTCCGCCAAAATAAAAATCACTATACCCTATTTGTAAAGCATAACCTAAAGATAATGCGGCTTCGCTACCTGTAAAGGTTCCTGTAGGATTACCTTGCTCATCATAACCATCAAAATCTCCATAATTAATATATGTTACACCTGCATGAAAAGTTTGCGTACGCCTATCCCATGTGTAAGCGTATGCTGCTGTACCATAATTAATACCGCCTAAATAACTACTGTAATTAAGTGCAAATTGATTATCCATATTCACATTAATAGTAGACGGATTATAAAGTGCTTGTGTTACATCGTAATCTACATTAGTTAACACTTTACCTCCAAGAGCAGCTTGACGTGGTGATGCAATTAAATTTAAAAATTGGTAAGTAGATTGTCCACCTAATTGCGAAAAGCAATACGTGCTAAAAAGGCAAGCAGTAAACAGGACAACTTTTTTAAACATAAGGTTGCAAAGTAAATAAATCTCTTTTAAAACGTAGTTATAGATGATTTATTTTTTAGCTTAATTTTATTTAAAAATATCTATTAGTATTTTAAATATTACAACAATAAAAAAAGCTACCTGTTTATGGTAGCTTTTTTAAAATTTGAAATTATAATGATTTTGCGTTTTTAACTTTTTGATTTGTTATTGCAATGTCTATTACGTCTTTCATGTCTGTTACGTAATGAAATGTGAGTCCTTTTAGATATTCAGGTTTAATTTCTTCTATATCTCGTCTGTTATCTTCGCATAATAAAATCTCTTTAATTCTAGCACGTTTTGCTGCTAAGATTTTTTCTTTAATACCTCCAACTGGTAACACTTTCCCACGAAGAGTAATTTCTCCCGTCATTGCAATGCTCTTTTTTACTTTCTTTTGAGTAAATAAAGACACTAAAGATGTTAACATCGTAACACCTGCGCTTGGTCCGTCTTTTGGAGTTGCTCCTTCAGGAACATGAATATGAACATTATAATTATTGAATACATCCGTACTTATTCCTAAAGTTTCAGCATTTGCTTTAATATATTCCATAGCAATTGTTGCCGATTCTTTCATGACTTTACCAAGGTTACCAGTAATTGTCATTGCTCCTTTTCCTTTAGATAAGATAGATTCTATAAATAGTATATCACCACCAACTCGTGTCCACGCTAATCCTGTAACTACACCAGCAACGTTGTTGTTTTCATATTTATCACGCTCTAATTTTGGTCCGCCTAGTACATCTATAACATCTTCGTTTGTAACTTTAATATTATACTCTTCTTCCATAGCAATATTTTTTGCTGCGTGACGCACCATTTTTGCTATTTGTTTTTCTAGACCACGTACACCAGATTCGCGTGTGTAACCTTCAACAATTTTTTCTAATTGCGGCTTACCAATTTTTAAATCTTTATCAGTTAAACCGTGTTCTTTCAACTGTTTAGGTAGTAAGTGACGTTTTGCTATTTCAACTTTTTCTTCAATAGTATATCCTGTAACATTAATGATTTCCATACGGTCTCTCAACGCTGGTTGAATGGTATTTAAACTATTTGAAGTTGCAATAAACATTACTTTTGAAAGGTCGTAACCCATTTCTAAAAAGTTATCATGAAACTCGCTATTTTGTTCTGGATCCAAAACTTCTAACAATGCTGAAGATGGATCGCCTTGATGCGAATTTGATAGTTTATCAATTTCGTCTAAAACAAAAACTGGATTTGATGTTCCTGCTTTTTTAAGACTTTGAATAATACGACCTGGCATTGCACCAATGTATGTTTTACGGTGACCTCTGATTTCTGCCTCGTCACGTAATCCTCCTAAACTCATACGCACGTATTCTCTACCCAATGCTTCTGCGATAGATTTTCCTAAAGATGTTTTACCAACTCCTGGAGGACCGTAAAGGCAGATGATTGGCGACTTCATGTCATTTCGCAATTTTAAAACTGCTAGATGCTCAATAATACGTTTTTTAACATCGTCTAAGCCATAATGGTCACGATCTAATATTTTTTGTGCGCGTTTTAAATCGAATTTATCTTTACTAAACTCGTTCCACGGTAAATCTAAAAATAAATCTAAGTAGTTACGTTGAATAGAATACTCGGCAACTTGTGGATTCATGCGTTGCATTTTTGATAATTCTTTTTCAAAATGCTTTGCTACTTTCTCGTCCCAGTTTTTAGATTTGGCACGAGTTTTCATTTCTTCTATTTCTTCAGCATTTCCGCCACCAAGTTCTTCTTGAATGGTTTTTAATTGCTGATTTAAGAAATACTCACGCTGTTGCTGATTTAAATCGCTTTGTACTTTTGATTGAATATCGTTTTTTAACTCTAGTTTTTGAAGCTCGATATTCATATAACGTAACGTCTCTAAAGCGCGATCTTTTAAATCGTTTATCTCTAATAGTTTCTGCTTTTCTTCAACAGATAAATTCATATTTGAAGACACAAAATTGATTAAAAACGATTCGCTTTCTATATTTTTTATAGCAAAAGTCGCTTCAGTAGGAATATTTGGACTATCCTTTATAATTTGAACTGCTAAATCCTTAATGCTTTCAATAATTGCATTAAATTCTTCATTTTTAACAGCTGGTGTAGCTTGTGCTACTTCTTTAACCGTTGCTTTAATATAAGGATCTTCTGTTAAGACTTGATCTATCGCAAAACGCTTTTTACCTTGAATAATCACGGTTGTGTTTCCGTCAGGCATTTTAAGCACTTTTAAAATACGAGCTACAGTACCTGTTTGATGGATATCGGTAACTTTTGGATCTTCTACATCTTCGTCTTTTTGTGCAACTACACCTATTACTTTTCCGCCTTTATTAGCGTCGTTTATAAGTTTGATAGACTTGTCTCTTCCTGCTGTAATTGGGATAACTACACCTGGAAAAAGTACTGTATTACGCAAAGAAAGTATTGGTAAACTTTCTGGTAATTCTTCTTTATTAATTTTTTCTTCGTCTTCAGGAGTCATTAATGGAATTAATTCTGAGTTTTCATCAAAATCTTGTAATGACAAACTGTCAAGTGATATAAAATTAGATTTCTTCATAAGTATGTTTTAAGTCAAAATGTCATTAAAAAGTAATGGTTTCGACTTTTATAGTTTTAAATTGAATTATTCAAATCCTATAAAACATTGATATACTAGCTATTAATGTTAAATTAGAATACAATAACATTATATAAATTTCAATTAACGTGCCACTTCTTTATTCCTTTTAAAAAGTTGAAACTTTAAAATTGAAAAGAATTTTGAAAAATTTTTAAAGAAAGTGTAACAATGATTATTAAATTAACTCTTTATAATAAACCATCACATTTTTGACACTAACTAATCAAAATACTGAACAACTTGTTATGCTTTGTGTATCTGGTAACCCAAAAGCCCAAATAGAGCTTTACAACAGGTATTACAAAGGATTGTATAACACGTCGTACAGAATTGTAAATGACAGTTTTGAAGCTGAAGATATTATGCAAGAATCATTTATCACGGCATTTTCAAAATTAGATAGTTTAAAAGATAAAAAGACCTTTGGTGGCTGGTTAAAGCGTATTGTAATTAATAACAGCATACAAGCTTATAATAAAAATAATAAGCAACACGATGTCGCTTTAGATGATGTGCTTTATAAAGTTGAAGACCATCAAGGTATTGATACACCTGTTGAAATAACAAACATAAAAGTGCAACAAGTATTAGAAGCTTTAAATCTTTTAAAATCCAATTACAAAGTAGTCTTAACCCTTAATTTAATTGAAGGTTACGATTATGAAGAAATTGGAGACGTAATGAATATTAGTTACGCTAATTGCAGAACTATGATATCTAGAGCTAAAGACAGTTTAAGAAAAAAATTAGAACAATTAAATTAATTGTTATGAGTAAAGATAATTTAGAATATTTATTTAAAAACTTAGAAGGACAATTTGATGTAGAGACACCAAATAACGGTCATGAAGCACGTTTTTTAGAAAAATTAAATGCATTAGAAAACACCAAAACTATTGTGCAAAAAGACTCTAAATCGTACTGGAAACCTTTATTAGCTGTAGCAGCTTCTATTGCACTAATTATTTCTATAAGTTTTGGTGTGCAAGCTAAAGAACAACCTAAAGATTTAGCTAGCGTATCACCAGAAATGGCAGAAACACAACAGTTTTTTACCAATGCTATTGCTTTTGAAGTTAACAAACTAAAAGCAGAACAAACACAAGAAACTAAAACTATTATTAACGACGCCTTAAAACGTCTAAACGAACTAGAAAAAGAATACGACAACCTTAAAATTAGCTTACAAGAAAGTGGCGAAGATCAATTAGTTATCTATGCTATGATCACCAACTTTCAAAACAGAATAGACATTTTAAAAACAACATTACAATATATTGAAGACCAAAAAGAACTTAAACAAAATAACTATGAAACTACTATATAAACTAACATTACTGCTACTCTTACCTGCAGCTATTTTTGCTAATAATGATAATGATTGGAGAGGTAAACACACCAAGAAAAAAACTATAAAAAAAGAATATAACGTTTCTAAAGACGCTACGTTAAAAATAGATAATCGTTATGGCAACCTTGATGTTGTTACTTGGAACGAAAACCGAATTGTTTTTGAAATCACCATCACTACTAACGGTAATGACGAGGACAAAGTACAAGATAAATTAGATGATATTGATGTAAATTTTTCTGCGACTTCAAACTACGTCTCTGCAGAAACACAAATTGGTAAATCTAAAAGCAAATCTTGGTGGAATTGGGGCAACAGCAACAATGTTAACATTCAAATTAACTACCTAGTAAAACTACCTATTACTAACAATGTCGATTTAAATAATGACTACGGAAGCATCCTTCTTGGTACATTACAAGGTCACGCCAATATAAATTGTGATTACGGTAAAATTACCACAAAAGAGCTTTTAGCAGACAATAATAATATCTCTTTTGACTATACAAACAATTCTTATTTCGAATATATCGAAAGCGGAAAAATAAACGCAGATTATAGCGGGTTTACCGTTGCTAAAGCTAAAAACTTAGACATTGTTGCAGATTACACAAATTCTGTTGTCGAAATTGCAGAAAACGTAACTTACAACTGTGATTACGGAAGTTTACGTGTTAATAACATCAATAACTTTTCAGGAAACGGCGACTATTTAACCGTTGTTTTAGGAGACGTCTACAAAAACGTACAGATCAAAGCCGATTACGGATCTATAAAAATTGGTAAAATGACTAAAAATGCAGGGAATGTATTTATAGATTCAGATTACGTAGGTATTAAAATTGGTATAGATAACGATTACAATTTTGATTTTGAAATTGACTTAGATTACGGAGGTTTAAATGGCGATAATGATTTTGAATTTAATATGAAAAACGAACGCTCTACTAGCAAATACTATAAAGGCTATAAAAACACTAAAAATTCTGGTAATTTAATTACTATAAAATCAGACTACGGAAGCGTATCTTTCGATAATAAATAATAACATTAATCATAAAACCATATACAATGAAATCTTTAAAAATCACATTAATATTAGCAATAGCACTAGTTAGTATTAACACTGCATGTGCTCAATGGGGAAACAAAAAAGTAAGAGGTAACGGAGATATTACTACCATTACCAGAACAACATCTAGCTATGACAACGTAAAATTAGCAGGTTGGATGGATTTTGAATTAGTTAAAGGTAAAGAAGGTAAAATAACCCTAGAAGGAGAAAGCAATTTATTAGATTATATCATTACAGAATCTGAAGGAAACAGCTTAATAATAAAAATAAAAAACAACATTAACCTTAAGCCTACTAGCAATAAAGGAATAAAAATTACTATACCTTTTACAGATATTAATAAAGTAACACTATCTGGTTCTGGAGATGTTACTTGTAATACTACAATAAAATCAAGTAATTTTGAAACACGTCTTTCTGGTTCTGGAGATATTACATTAGATATCAATGCAAATGACACCGAAGTAGTTGTAACTGGTTCTGGAGATATTAACCTATCCGGAAAAACAGAAAAATTAGAAGTGTCTGTAACAGGATCTGGAGATTTTGATGGAGGAAATTTAAGCGCAAATTACACCGAAGCTAAAGTAACAGGATCTGGAGATATCGTTGTTGTTGCTAATAAAGAGATAGAAGCAAGAGTAACAGGATCTGGAGATATAGAATATAAAGGCAATCCAGAAAAAGTGTCAAAAAAAGTAACTGGTTCAGGCGATATTAGCAATTAAAAACAATAGTTAGTATAAATAAAAAAGCCACTATTTAAATAGTGGCTTTTTTATACTTCTTATATATTACTAATTTATTTTTTGCCAAATAGATTCTGCTACAATATCTATTTCTGTTTCAAATCCGTTAGCAGATTGTAATGTTGTTTGATTTTGAGAAAATGTTAGCGTTTGCCCATCTGCGCTAATACTATAGTTACTAGTTTGATTGTCCTCAAAAGCAGATTGATCTACACCTTCAAATGAAAAATCAAAAAATGCACCTTCCGTAGTAATCTCATTACCGTCTGTTGTGTAAGATCCTGATCCTGTAACATCTGTTAATGTTAGATTATCTTGTTGAGAAATTCCTCCAGCCTCAATAAATGTATCATAACTATAACTACCTGTTGTAGTAAATTCAGTTTCAGTAAAAGTAACCTGATAATCTGTTGAAGTAGAACTTACTAATATTTCTGTTATCATATCTCCGGAAGGAAGAGTAGCAGAATTTAGCATATCTACATCAAAACTAACAAGATCCCAAGTTCCTACTAAATCTGTATTATTAGAACTGTTATTACTATTATTTATACTATCAATAGACTCTTGGTCATAATCCAAAGATTCATTTTCACAAGTAAAAGCAGACAATAAAATAAATAGTGACAGGAAAGGTAAAAGTGATTTTTTCATTATAAAAATTAGTTGATTGTTATACAAACATAAAAAATTATTCTAGTTTTTGTTGTTTTAACACCCTAAAAAGTAATATAATACCTATTAAAAAGAATATAAATAAGAATAAAATTGAATTACGCATACTTCCTGTAATCTGATCTATTGTCCCATAAATAATCATTCCTATAACGATACCTATTTTTTCTGCAACGTCAAAAAAGCTAAAATAGGACGTTGTATCTTTTGTTTCTGGTAAAAACTTAGAGTATGTAGACCTAGCTAAACTTTGTATACCACCCATAACAAATCCTACACAACTCGCTGCAATGTAAAATTGTACTGGTGTTTCCATAAAATAAGCATAAAAACACAAACTCATCCATATAAAATTAATAGCAATTAATGTTTTTATATTACCGAATTTAGATGATGCTTTAGATGTTAATACAGCGCCAACAATAGCTATAAGCTGTATTATTAAAATACTAACTATTAATCCCATAGTTTTAGCATCATCACTTCCCCAATTTATTTCTTCTTCACCAAAATAAACAGCTACCAACATAATGGTTTGCACAGCCATACTAAACACAAAAAAGGATTGCAAATATTTTTTTAGTAAAACATTTTCTTGTAGCGCTTTCCAGACCACTTTTAGCTCATTAAATCCGTCTAAAACAACTTCTTTAGTTACTTTATGACCTTTAGATGTTCCTTTTGGTAACCAATAAAAGCTATACTGACTAAAACCAATCCACCAGATTCCAACCATGACAAAAGAATAGCGCATCATATCCATTTTTTGACCATCTTCTGCAGTCATAACCATTATTAAATTGATTATTAACAATATAACACTACCTATATAACCTAAACTAAATCCTTTAGCACTTATGCTATCTTGTTGTTCAGGAAAAGCAATGTCTGGTAAATAAGAATTATAAAACACCAAACTTCCCCAATAACCAATTAATCCCATAAAATAGAACAGAAGACTAATGTAAATATGATCTAAACTAAAAAAATATAATCCTATACAGCCTAATCCACCTACATAGCAGAAAAACTTAAGAAAGTTTTTTTTATTACCAACATAATCTGCTATTCCAGATAAAATTGGAGACGTAAAAGCAACAACCAAAAAAGTAAAAGCTGTAATAAAAGTAATTAATGCAGTGCTTTTAAACTCAAATCCAAAAGCATTTACAACTTTGTGGGTTTGATTTATAAATAATGCCGAATAAAATATTGGAAATATAGATGAAGCTATTGTTAAAGTATAAACCGAATTTGCCCAATCATAAAATGCCCAAGCATTAAGTAGTTTTTTACTTCCTTTTTGAAGGTTTTCCATTTGATTTTTAGTTAGGTTATGCTTTTAAAAAAAAAGCTGCTCTTAAAAAGAACAGCTCCGAAAGTAATTAAATATTTTTAATTCTCAATTAGTATTTTCCTAAAGGTCTAAAACTAGACACACCAAATTTTTTAGCTTCAGCTTTTGCTTGAGGCGCTAATGCTGTTAAGTTATCTATTCTTGATTCATTAGCTGGATGCGTACTTAATATTTCTGGTGGTGCTTGTCCTCCACTCGCTTGCGCCATACGCTTCCATAACTCTGCTCCTTCCTCAGGATTATAACCAGCTATTGCTGTTAAATATAACCCTATACGGTCTGCTTCAGTTTCATGACTTCTACTAAAAGGTAGCATTAATCCTACTTGAGATCCTACTCCATAATATTGGTTAAAAGCATTTCTTGTTTGTTCATCTTTTATAGCAACATTACCTGCAACAGCTCCTACTTGTTGTAACATACCAGCACTCATACGTTGTTGACCGTGATTTGCTAATGCGTGCGCCACTTCGTGACCCATAATTACTGCTATAGCTGTTTCATTTTCTGCAACTGGTAAAATTCCTGTATAAAATGCAATTTTACCTCCTGGCATACACCAAGCATTAACCACATCTTCTTGTATTAAATTATATTCCCATTTATAATCATTTAAATATCCTGGTTTTCCGTTAGCATTTAACCAACGTTCTGCAGCAACAGCAATACGTTGTCCTACACGTTTAATCATTTCAGACTGTTGTGTTCCTGTAACAACTTTACCTTCAGAAAGTACTTGATTATACTGAGCAAAAGAAGTAGGAAACAATTGAGAATTTGGTATTAATGCTAATGTCTTTTTTCCTGTAAAAGGATTTGTAGCACAAGAAACTGCCATTAATACTAAAAATGTAAGTGAAGCAATTATTTTGTTAATTTTCATAGTTGAAATTTTAAATTCAATCTAATGTACAAAATCTTTCACAAAAATCACTTTATGCTATGTTAGTATCGTCTTAATGTTTTCGATTAAAAGTCATAAAAATCTGCTAAAATGAAGCTTTGTAATGTCTTATTAATTTAAACGACTTATCTTTAATAAAAAACTATGATTATGAAAAAAATAGCTCTATTACTTGTTGTTACCTTAATGTTTAGTTGTAAATCTAAAGGTCAAGACAAAGACGAAAAAGAATCTTTTTCGGTAAATAAAACTGACTCGCAATGGAAAGCAGAACTTACAGATATGGAATACTATGTTTTAAGAGAAGCCGGAACAGAACGTGCGTTTTCAAGTCCTTTAAATAATGAATACAGATCAGGTACTTTTCATTGTGCTGCTTGTAACACACCTCTATTTAAAAGTGAAAATAAATTTGATTCTGGTACAGGTTGGCCAAGTTTTGATCAAGAAATTAAAGGTAATGTTGCCTTTAGCACTGATTATGACTTAGGATATGCAAGAACCGAAGAACATTGCGCGACCTGTGGTGGTCACTTAGGTCATGTTTTTAATGATGGACCTAAAGATACTACTGGAAAAAGACATTGTATTAATGGTGTAGCGTTAGACTTTGTCCCTGAAAATTAATCTAAATTTTACGGTTTAAATTTATTCTTATAAGGTCTTATGATTAAACGTGCTTCACGATCAAACCTAACATAATTATAAACCCAATTTATAAATACAACAAGTCGGTTTCTAAAACCTATTAAGAAAAATAGGTGAACAAACATCCAAACAAACCAAGCAAAAACACCTTGGAATTTAAATTTTGGTAAATCAACAACTGCTTTGTTACGACCAACAGTTGCCATACTTCCTTTATCTTTATACTTAAAAGGTTTTAGAGGCTTGTTTTCTATTAAACACAATAAATTATCACCTAAGTGTTTACCTTGTTGTATGGCTGGTTGCGCCATCATTGGATGTCCATAAGGTGTTTGATCTGTTGTCATTTGGGCAACATCTCCAATAGCAAAAATATTATTAAAACCTTTTACTTGATTAAACTCGTTAACCTGTATTCTATTACTTTTAGACAATAATTCTTCTCCATCAATACCATTAATTGCAGCACCTTTAACTCCTGCAGCCCAAATAACCGTTTCTGCTTCAAAAGTTAAATCACTGTTTGTAGTAACCACATTACCATCATAACCAGTAACTCTAACGTTTTTCCAAACATGCACACCTAAATCTTCAAGAAAATCTTCTGCTTTTTTAGAAGCCTTTTCGCTCATTTCTTTTAATATTCTATCTCCTGATTGTACTAAATTAATCTGTACAGTTCTGGTATCTAAATCAGGATAATCTTTAGGTAAAATCCCTTTTTTAATTTCTGCTAAAGCACCTGAAAGCTCTACACCTGTTGGTCCAGCTCCTACAATTACAAAATTCATTAAAGCATTTCTTTCATGTAAATTTGAAGTTAATAGTGCGTCTTCAAAATTTTCAAGAATTAAGCTCCTTAAGTTTAAAGATTGAGGTATGGTTTTCATTTCCATACTATTATCTTCAATAGATTTATTTCCGAAGAAGTTAGTTTTAGAGCCTGAGGCAACTACTAGATAATCAAATTTTAAACTTCCAATATTGCTAATTACTTTACATTTTTCAGTATCAATTTCTGAAACATCTGCTAACCTAAAATAAAAGTTTGGAAAATCTTTTAATATTTTTCTTATTGGGTACGCAATAGAATCAGGTTCTAATCCTCCTGTAGACACCTGATAAAGAAGTGGTTGAAAATTGTGATAGTTATGTTTGTCTAACAACACAACTTGTAATTCTTTTTTAGATAATTTCTTTGCTAATGCTACACCAGCAAATCCGCCTCCAATAATTACAACTCGCGGAAAACTAGATTTTGGAATATTCATAGATATAAACTTATTACAAAGGTAGTAAAAGTTATAATTTTTGAGGTTGTAAAATTCTTTATTCAAATACGATTTCGTAAATTCGTAGCTTCTAAAAAACGACAAAACTTTTTATAATGAGTAAATACGATATTATAGTTCTTGGAAGTGGACCAGGTGGATACGTTACAGCAATTAGAGCCTCTCAATTAGGTTTTAAAACTGCAGTAGTAGAAAAAGAAAGCTTAGGTGGTGTATGTTTAAATTGGGGATGTATCCCAACTAAAGCATTAATTAAAAGCGCGCAAGTGTTTGAATACTTAAAGCATGCAGAAGATTATGGATTAAAGGTAAAAGAAGCTGAAGCTGATTTTGATGCAGTTGTTAAACGTAGTCGTGGTGTTGCTGAAGGCATGAGTAACGGTGTTAAATTTTTAATGAAAAAAAATAAAATTGACGTTATTAATGGCTTTGGAAAACTTAAACCTGGTAAAAAAGTTGAAGTTGACGGAAAAGAATATAGTGCAGACCATATTGTAATAGCAACTGGCGCACGTAGTCGTGAGTTACCAAACTTACCACAAGATGGTGAAAAAGTAATTGGTTACAGAGAAGCTATGACACTAAAAAAGCAACCTAAAAAGATGATAGTTGTAGGTTCTGGAGCTATTGGTGTTGAGTTTGCTTACGTATACAACTCAATGGGTACAGAAGTAACTATTGTTGAATACATGGATAGAATTGTACCGGTTGAAGATGAAGAAGTATCTAAGCAATTAGAACGTTCTTTTAAGAAAAACGGTATTAAAATTAAAACTTCTTCTGAAGTTGTAAGCGTAGACACATCTGGTGATGGTGTTAAAGCTACAGTTAAAACTAAAAAAGGAGAAGAAGTTATTGAAGCAGATGTAGTATTAAGTGCTGTTGGTATTAAAACTAACATTGAAAATATTGGTTTAGAAGATGTTGGTATTGCTGTAGATAGAGACAAAATATTAGTTAATGATTATTACCAAACTAACATACCTGGTTACTATGCTATTGGAGATGTAACTCCTGGTCAAGCATTAGCACACGTTGCTTCTGCCGAAGGTATTTTATGTGTTGAAAAAATTGCTGGACAACATGTAGAAAAATTAGACTATGGTAATATACCAGGTTGTACTTATTGTTCTCCAGAAATAGCTAGTGTTGGTTTGACAGAACAACAAGCTAAAGATAAAGGTATTGACATTAAAGTAGGAAAATTCCCTTTTTCTGCATCTGGTAAAGCAAGTGCTGGAGGAAACAAAGAAGGTTTTGTAAAAGTTATCTTTGACGCTAAATATGGAGAATGGTTAGGTTGCCACATGATTGGTGCTGGCGTAACGGATATGATTGCAGAAGCTGTTTTAGGTAGAAAGTTAGAAACTACAGGACATGAAGTATTAAAAGCAGTACATCCTCACCCAACAATGAGTGAAGCGGTTATGGAAGCTGTTGCAGATGCTTATGATGAAGTGATTCACTTATAAAATTGAAAAACTATTTTTAATAAAAAAGGTTCCAGAAATTCTGGAACCTTTTTTATTTAATATGATTGATAATGTATTAAAACATAAATCCTACACCAAATTGCCATACCTCGTTTTTAGCATCTACGTTTTCAAAAATAGTACCGTCTTCAAATATATCTGTGACACCAAAGTTATAACGACCGCTTATAAAAAAGCCATTATTAAATTTATATGCAGCACCTAAAGCTACACTAGTATCAAAGTCTTTTACATTACTATCTTCAATATCTATATCTCCTGCGTTATCGTTTGGTTGATAATCAATTTCTTCATTTACCTTAAAGCCAAATTGCGGTCCTGCTTCTACAGATAATCCTTCTACTAAATAAACTTTTAATAATAAAGGTACTTGAACATAATCTAATTGATATTCTATATTATCATCGGTATCAAAAACATTGTCTTGATCTACTTCTTGAATATCAAATCCTTGACCTGAATAAAAAACCTCTGGTTGAAAAGAAACTCTTTCAGAAATAGGAATTTCGGCTACTAAACCTGCATTAAAACTTGTTCTTGACGATAAATCACCAACATCATCTCCGCTAATTGTAGAAGAGTTAACGCCTCCTTTTACACCTAATTGAACAGCTTTTGAATCTGACTGCGCATTCATAAAAGTTAAGCTAGATAATAATACGACAGTACTTAAAATTAATTTTTTCATTGTATTCATTTTTTTTGGTTTATACAATGAAATTACGAAGACCTTAATTATTCAGATGCTTTATTAACATGGTTTAACAGCAAAAGCATCGCTTTTAACTGTTTTTAATATAGAGAGTAGATTTGCTTTAAATATTTAATATTTGTTTAGAAGTTTTACTAAAAATGCGTTAAAACATACTAAAGAAAACTTTGTATTGCTAGTTCATAACTTTGCAAACCAAATCCTAAAATAACACCTTTTGCATTAGGCGAAATAAAAGAGTGATGTCTAAACTCTTCTCTTCCAAATGTGTTAGAAATATGCACTTCTACAACTGGAGTTTGTATGGCTTTTACTGCATCGCCAATACCAACTGAAGTATGTGTGTAAGCTGCTGCATTTAAAATAATACCATCATAGTCAAAACCTACGTCTTGTATTTTATTAATAATCTCTCCTTCTACATTAGACTGAAAATGTTCTAAAGAGACATTAGAATACTTATTTTTAATTGTATCTAAAAACTCTGTAAAAGATAAGTTACCATAAACATTAGGTTCTCTTTTACCTAATAAGTTTAAATTAGGTCCATTAATGATAATTAGTTTTTTCATAAAGTAAAAATACAAAAATAAGCGCATAAAAAAACCGAAGCATTAAGCTTCGGTTTAATATTTTGTTTATTATAATTTCTTATAATTAGAACTTCCAAGTTAAACCAAACTGAGCAGTTTGGAAGAAGTTATTAAATACGTTTAAGTTACCGTTAAAAGAAGTTACTGCTTCTGCACCATCAACATCTGCTTTATCAGATCTAAAAGATAAAACATCAGTTAAAGCAAAGTTAATTGCAATATTTTCTTTTACGAAGTAGTTTA
Organism: Mesoflavibacter zeaxanthinifaciens DSM 18436; assembly: GCF_000422365.1. Lineage (GTDB taxonomy): Bacteria > Bacteroidota > Bacteroidia > Flavobacteriales > Flavobacteriaceae > Mesoflavibacter > Mesoflavibacter zeaxanthinifaciens. Next base: position 289,697 of record NZ_AULQ01000006.1, on the reverse strand, counting down.
AACCTAAACCTAAACCAGCTCCAATTCCGTTAGTTTTGAAATCATCAACATCAACACCAGGAACTTCTACTTCTGTTTTAGCAGAATCAAAACCTACACCAAACTCACCATAAGTTTTAAAACGCTTTCCTAAATCTAAGAAATAGTAACGAGCAAATACACCTGCACCAAAAGTAGTTGTTTTAGTTTCAGTATCTGCCATTCCATCAGTTTCTTTGTCTGTATCTAACATTAATTGAACACCAACAGCTAAGTCATCAGATAAAAAGTAACCAACTTTTGGGTTAAACTCAAATGCAGAAGTTTCGATTTCTGTATTCTTATCATTTTCTGAATTAAAACCTAAGTTTCCTTCTACAATAACATCACCTTCTGCAAATCCGAAAGTTTGTTCTTCTTGAGCGTTAGCTGTAAATCCAAATGCTACTAATGCAGCTGCGAATAATAATTTTTTCATAATTTAAATTTTCATTTATTGATTTGAGGCGGCAAAATTAAAGTAGGTTAACCTATCAAACAAGAAAAAAACAGTTAAAAATTTACAAATTTTCCTACAAACCTAATAGTTAATTAGTTATGATTTTAATTTAAAAATATGTCAAAATATACTAGGTTATATAAATAAAAAAACCGAAGCAATTACTTCGGTTTTTAAGTTGTTAATATCTAATAAATTAGAAGTGTAATGCAAATCCAACATTAAATTGGAAAACACCTTCGTCAGTAAAATCTTCATTTAAAGAATGATTATAACGTAATCCTGGTTCTATTGAAACATTGTTCCCTAAAAACCATGCATAACCAGCACCAATACCTAACCACATTGGGTTTTCTTCTGCGTCTTCAATAGAAGCTCCTGTCAAATCTAAAGTTACAGGTATCATACTATTAATGTAATACTTACCTCCTAGTCTATATGAAAAGGTTGAAGTATCTCCAGCATCTGCAGATATACCTCCGTAACCTAAACCTGCTTTTAAAGCAAGATCATCCATAATAAAATAACCTCCATCAAGACCAATGTTATAAGATGTTACTCCGTCTGAGGTAGATAAATAAAAACCTGTATTACCTAACATAGCATTACCTGTGTTAGCTTCTATTAGCCATTTACCTTTTGATGTTTGAGATGACGTATCATCTTGTGCATTCATCGTTGATAATCCGAATACTGCAAAAGCAGCTAAAAAAAATAATTTTTTCATAATTAATGATTTAATAATTTGATTAATAATACTAATCTATTAATTTTTTTCTATAGTTTTTTAAACATTACACAATTAATTAACAAAGTTTTTAACATTTCTTCAATACAACAAACAAATAAAGTATATATTATTATTATACTTATTTTTACATAATGAATTGGACACAAGCTAAAACAGATTTTTCTACATATCTTAAAATAGAACGTGGTTTATCAGATAACACTATAAATAGTTATCTCTTAGATGTTGAAAAACTAATAGTATTTTTAAAAGAAAATAATAGTGGTGATAGTCCTGTAAATATTTCAAAAGAAACTATTAAAGAGTTTGTATATCAAACTGCAAAACAACTTAATGCTAGATCACAGTCTAGATTAATTTCTGGCTTAAAAGGGTTTTTTAATTATTTAGTTTTTGAAAATTACAGAGATAACAATCCTATAGACCACATAGAAGCGCCTAAAATAGGAAGAAAAATACCCGACACCTTATCTTTAAATGATATTAACAAACTAATTGCCGCTATAGATTTAAGTCATCCGCAAGGCACACGCAATAAAGCTATTTTAGAAACACTTTACGGTTGTGGATTAAGAGTTAGCGAGCTAATAAACCTAAAAATATCTGATTTATTTTTTAATGAAGGGTTTATAAAAGTTACAGGTAAAGGAGACAAACAACGTTTTGTACCTATAATGGAACATACTCAAAAATATATTAACATTTATAAAAACGAAATTAGAAACCACTTAAACATCAATCCAGAGCATTCTGACATATTATTTTTAAACCGAAGAGGTAAACAGCTTACAAGAGCTATGATTTTTACCATCATCAAAAATTTAGCAAAAACAATAAATCTAAATAAAACAATATCTCCTCATACTTTCAGACATAGTTTTGCTACACATTTATTAGAAAACGGAGCAGATTTAAGAGCTATACAATTAATGCTTGGTCATGAAAGTATAACAACTACCGAAATATACACACATATAGACAGAAGTCAATTAACAGAAGTAATTAACAATTTTCATCCAAGAAAGTAAAGTTGTACTTTATCGATTATTTTTTGAATTTCAACATATGTTGAATATATTTGTTCAGAATCCCTTACACTAACTTAGTCTTAAATTTAACACAACAGTACAACCTGTATGTCACAGTTATTAAAAGAACTTAAGTTAAAACACTCTAATAACCAACATATTGAAGATGTAAAATGGCAACTAGCCTTAGAGATTTCAAAAGTTGGTATTTGGGATTTTGATGCAAAAGAAAACAAAGTTTTCTTTTCTAAACCTTCAAAAGCTATAATAGGATTTGAAGATGATGATTCCTTTGGCTTTAATGTAAACGATTGGAATGATCGTGTTCACCCAGAAGACAGAGAGCAATATTTTAAAGACTTTCAAGATCATCTTAACGGTTCACTTCCTGATTACGAAAACAAACATCGTGTGCTTCATAAAGATGGTACTTACAGATGGGTTTTAGATCGCGGTCAATATATAGAAAAAAATAGTTTAGGAGAAGCTACTAGAGTTATTGGTACCCATGTAGATATAACAGATTATGCTGATAATGAACAGAAAATTAAAGAAACACTAGATTTAATAGCTAAAAAAAATAGTAAACTTCAAAACTTTGCTCACATTGTTACCCACAACCTAAAACAACATGCTGGAAATTTTGAAAGTTTACTAGAGCTTTATGATGAAGCTGAAGATGTAAAAGAAAAAGCAGAAATGTTAGGTTACATGAAAACCTTATCAAAATCATTAACAAAAACTATTAATGATTTAAGTGAAATCGTTTCAATACAATCCCAACCAGAAGAAACCACAGAAGACATTAAGTTAGTTACAAAGGTCAATAATGTTTTAAAAGATTTAGAATACTTAATTGCCGAAAAGCAAGCTAATATTAAAGTAGATATTTCTGATAAATGTACAGTCAATTTCAATAAGTCTTACCTATATAGTATCATTCAAAATTTAGTAACTAATGCAATAAAATATAAACATCCTGATAGGAATCCTGAAATTTTAATTTCTGCTGAATGTTTAGATGATTATACTAATCTAACAGTAAAAGATAATGGTATTGGGATAGATTTAGATAAATTTGAAAAAGATCTATTTGGGTTATATAAGACTTTTCATAACAATCCAGAAGCAGAAGGAGTTGGATTATATTTAGTTAAAAACCAACTAGAAACCTTTGGAGGTACTATAGATGTTAAAAGCAAAATTAATGTTGGTACAAGTTTTATGCTACACTTACCAAATCAAAAAATCCAGCATTAAGCTGGATTTTTTTATATCTATTAATTATTAGATTATTTTTTATTTAGCAATATTAATTGCTCTAGTTTCTCTAATAACAGTAACTTTAACTTGTCCAGGATAAGTCATATCTGTTTGTATTTTTTGAGAAATATTAAATGATAAATCAGCAGCATTTTGGTCGCTCACTTTTTCGCTTTCTACGATAACACGTAGCTCTCTACCTGCTTGTATTGCATAAGCTTTTTTAACGCCATTAAAACCAAAAGCAATTTCTTCAAGATCTTTTAATCTTTGGATATAGCTATCTAACACTTGTCGTCTTGCTCCTGGTCTAGCTCCAGATATAGCATCACAAACTTGAATAATTGGTGATAATAAAGATTTCATCTCTATTTCGTCATGGTGAGCACCAATTGCGTTACACACATCTGGTTTTTCTCCAAATTTTTCTGCCCATTGCATACCTAATATAGCATGAGGTGTTTCCATATCTGCTTCTGCATCTGGCACTTTTCCTATATCATGTAATAAACCTGCTCTTTTAGCTAATTTAGGGTTTAATCCTAACTCTGCAGCCATTACACCACAAAGTTTAGCAACTTCACGTGAGTGTTGTAATAAGTTTTGACCGTAAGAAGAACGATATTTCATACGTCCAACCATTTTAATTAATTCTGGATGTAATCCATGAATACCTAAGTCTATAACAGTACGCTTTCCAACTTCTATAATCTCCTGCTCTATTTGTTTTTGTGTCTTTTTAACAACTTCTTCAATACGTGCTGGATGTATACGTCCGTCTGTAACTAGTTTATGTAAAGATAAACGTGCAACTTCACGTCTTACAGAGTCAAAACAAGAAAGTATAATTGCTTCTGGTGTATCATCTACTATAATTTCTACTCCAGTAGCTGCCTCTATTGCTCTAATATTTCTTCCTTCTCGACCAATAATACGTCCTTTAACGTCATCACTTTCTATATTAAATACAGATACACAGTTATCTACAGCTTCTTCTGTACCAATACGTTGTATTGTATTAATGATGATCTTTTTGGCTTCTTGTTGAGCTGTTAATTTAGCTTCTTCCATTTTATCTTGGATATAAGCCATAGCATCGCTTTTAGCTTCTCCTTTTAAAGACTCTACTAACTGTTGCTTTGCTTCGTCTGCAGATAAACTAGAGATGACTTCTAATTGTTCTACTTGACTTTTATGTAGTTTATCAAGTTCTGATTGTTTCTTTTCTAATACTTCTAATCGGTGATCAAAATCATTAGATTTTTCTTCGATTTGAGCATTAAGTTTTTTAGTTTTTGATAACTCACTTGATACTTGAGATTCTTTATCTCTAATACGTTTTTCGGCATCAGACATTTTCTTGTCTCTGCTCATGATTACTTTTTCATGCTCTGCCTTTAGCTCTAAAAACTTTTCTTTAGCTTGTAAAATTTTATCTTTTTTAATGCTTTCTCCTTCTGCATTTGCTTCTTTTACAATAGCTGCTGCAGATTTTTTAGCACTTTTAATTAGCTTTGATGCATTACTTCGTTCTAGCATTTTTGCAATAATAAAACCTATTAAAGCTCCTATTGCAATACCAGCAATTATTAAAATTGTATTATCCATTGTTGATTAATTATATATAAAAAAAGCCTACATTAATTTTGTTTTGAAAAAAACTCCTTAAAAACAAGTTTAGGGCTAACAAACTGATCAAGGATCTGCCCAAATACATAGTATTAGCAGCATGCTTTTACAGCTTAAACTCACCCTTTTTAAAGAATTAACGTTGAGTTTCTCAAAAAGATAATCAATGTAGGCAGTAACCTATTATTTTATGTGTTATGAACGTTTTACTTTATAAACTTAAATGTGTGTCTAACATATTGTTTAAAGCTTTTAACTTTTCTTCTACATGTTCTGACACGTACTCTTTATCTAATATGCTCTGCTCTACTTGACTAGCAAATTGTAATGCGCACATTGCCAATACATCTTGCTTATCTCTAACAGAATAGCTTTGCTCAAATTGCTTTATCATAGCTTCAATTTTTTTTGCAGCTAGTCTTAAGCCTTCTTCTTGGCTTGGTGCAATTGTTAATGGATACACTCTATTTGCTATAGATAACTTTATTTTTAGTGTGTCTGCCATTAATCTTAATATTTTAACTAGATAATTGACTTATACAATGGTCAATTTCTCTAATTAATGCATTTATCTTGAGCTTAGTTTCTCGTTTATCATTGTCACTGCCAAGTATGGTGTTAGCCATTTTAAGTGTATTATATTTTTCTTGCCAATTATCTAATTCTAGGTCTTTGGCTTTTAACACTGATTGAGATTGTTGCAATGCTTCTTTTAGCTTAGCATTTTCTGCTTTTAAAACTTGCTGTCTCTTTAAGACTTTGCTAATTTTTTGCTCTAGATTATCAACAATGTCTTCAATTTTACTCATTCTGCTAATACCTATACTTATCTTACAAAGTTAATCAAACCGTAGGATTATACAATTGTTTTTTCATAAAATTTTATTTTTAAAAAAAGTATTTAAAAATCAAATGGTTGGTCTAGTTATTGATTTTTGTTTGCTAATTAAAACCTTATTTCTATTTTAGCAGTAACATGTATTTTATGCGATTTATAACATTTCTCTTTTTATTTTTTTCTAGTTTTATCAATGCTCAAAATATGTACCCTCAAGATTATTTTGCCTCACCTTTGGATGGCGAAACTATTTTAGCTGGTACGTTTGGAGAACTTAGAAGCAATCATTTTCATTCTGGATTAGATATTAAAACAAAACAGCGTGAAGGTTTAAAAGTCTATGCTGCAGCAAGCGGATATGTTAGCAGAATTAAAATTGCTCATTTTGGATATGGTAAAGCACTTTATATTACTCATCCCAACGGTTACACAACTGTCTATGCACACTTACAACACTTTTCTGATAAAATTGAAAGCTTTATAAAAAAGAAACAATACGAACAAGAATCTTTTGAGGTTGAAGTTTTTCCTTCTAACAACGAACTCATTTTAACCAAAGGAGAAATCATTGCTTTTTCTGGTAATACCGGTAGCTCTGGCGGACCACATTTACATTATGAAATTAGAGATAATCAAGAACGCCCAATAAATCCTTTACTTTTTGGCATTAAAGTTAAAGACACTAAAAAACCAATTGTAAAAAGCATCTACGCCTACCCTATTAACGAACTATCACATGTTAATAATTCAAATTTAAAACAAAAACTACGACTAATTCCACTTCAAAATGGTGATTATAAAGTTGAAGACATAAAAGCTTACGGCAAAATTGGTTTTGCAATAAATACAATAGACAGACAAGACCTAGCCGCAAATAAAAATGGTGTTTACAAAATTGAAACTGCCTTAAATGGTATGCCTAATTTTACTATTAATTTTAAGCGTTTTTCTTTTGACGAGTCTAAACATCTAAATCGTTTAATCGATTATCCTCATTATTCTGAAAAAAAAGAACGCCTTCAAAAACTATTTTTAGATACTAATAACCCGTTAAGTATGTATGACAATTTAGTAGATGATGGATATATTATGGTTTACGATTCTATAGCGTCTTTGTACAAAATTAAAGTTGAAGATTTTGAAGGTAACACCACAATTATTGACTTAAATATTAATGGAGACACAACTCCAGTTTCAGAAACTGCAACAAACTTCACCTCTCAATATTATATTAACAAAGAAGAAAATGTGATTTTAGAAAAGGATAAAATTAGCGTTAATATTCCTAAAGAAACATTTTATGACAGTTTTTTTATGGACTTTCAAGTACATTCTGATACTGTAAAAGTACATGATAAAAACAGAGCTGCTAATAAGTACTTTACAATAAATTATGACATTACAGGTTATTCTCCAGAAGATTTAAAACAAGTTTATATTGCTAGATTAGTTGGATGGAATAACTTTCCTAGCTACTCTTCTACAAAACAAAAAGACAACGTTTTATACACTAGGACTAAAAACTTAGGAACATATTGTTTAGCAAGAGATACAGTTGCGCCTACTATAAAACCTGTAAATTTTACTGATGGTAAATGGATGAGTAAATATCGATTTTTAAAACTTAAAATTGAAGATAAGCAAAGTGGTATTTCTAACTACAGAGCAACCGTTAATGGAAAATGGATTTTAATGGAATATGATTACAAAACCGGTATGCTTGTACACGATTTTAAAGATAACGTCGTTAAAGAGACTAATAACAATTTAAAAGTTATTGTAACAGATAATGTTGGAAATAGCACTACATTTGAAGCAACTTTCCATCGAAAATAAATTTTTAGACCTTTGAAAAAACTAAAACTAACCTTAAAGCTTCTTTTTGTCTTACTACCAATTGTTGCTTTAGCGCAAACAGCCACAATAAATGGTGTGATTTTAGATGAATTTAATCAACCCATAGATGCTGTAAATATTAAAAGTGGAGATTTAGGAACACAAACTAACAGTAACGGTTTTTTCTCTTTAAAAATTCCTGCTAACACAGATGTTACCGTCGTATTTTCTCATGTATCATTTAAAAATGTAGAAGCTACATTTAATTTGAAAAAAGGTGAGATTTTTGAATTTAATCCTGTAATGAAACAAGATGCTGTACAAATATCTACAGTTGTCTTAAATGGTAAAAAACGAAAAGATGTAGAAGGTATTGTAACAATAGCTCCAGATGCATTAATTAAAATTCCTGGTGCACAAGCTGGTGTAGAAAATCTTTTAAAAACCTTACCTGGCGTAAGTAGCAACAACGAGTTAAGCACACAATACTCGGTACGTGGTGGAAACTATGACGAAAACCTTATCTATGTTAATGGTATTGAGGTGTATCGTCCGTTTTTAATTAGATCTGGACAACAAGAAGGTTTAAGTTTTGTTAATTCTGATTTAGTTAGTAATATCGAGTTTTCTGCTGGTGGATTTCAAGCGAAATATGGCGATAAGTTGTCTTCAGTTTTAGATATTACTTATAAAAAGCCAACCGAATTTGGTATAGCAGCAAATTTAAGTCTTCTAGGTGGAAGTTTAGCGGTTGAAACTGCAAGTAATGACTCAAAATTTACAGGTATTGTAGGTTTAAGATACCGCGATAATAGTTTATTGGTAGATGCTCAAGAAACAGAAACTAACTTCAACCCAACTTTTGCAGACCTTCAAAGTTATTTTACTTATAGATTTACTGATAAATTTGAACTTAGTTTTTTAGGTAATGCATCATTAAATAAATACAACTACATACCACTTACGCGTCAAACCAACTTTGGTACATTAGACAACCCATTAGCATTAGTAGTAAGGTACGAAGGACAAGAAAAAGATCAATACCAAACACTATTTGGTGCTTTAAGCGCTAATTATAAAGTAAATAACGATCTAGATTTAAGTCTTGTTACCTCTACTTACCACACAACTGAAGAAGAGTATTTTGACATATTAGCACAATATGCTTTAGGTGAAGTAAACAGTAATATTGGTGACGATAATTTTGGTGAAGTCGAATTTGCTGAAGGTATTGGAAGCCAACTTAATCATGGTCGTAACGATTTAGATGCGTTAATTTCTACCATAGAAGCAAAAGGAACATATACTAAAAATGAAAACGAATTTAAGTTTTCAATTAAATATACAAATGAAGATATTAGAGACCGTTTAGTAGAATGGGAAGTCATAGATTCTGCAGGCTTTTCTATAAATCCACCAAGTTCTGATGCGTTTAACGAGCAACCATATGAGCCTTACCAAGGTCCTTTAGAAGCTTATCAAAATGTAAGAGCTACTAATAGTACAGTTATAAATCGTCTGCAAGCATATGTACAATGGAGTTTACGCAGTAAAATTGGCGAACATGATGTTTGGTACAATGCTGGTGTAAGAAGTCATAGTTGGACCGTAGATGATGCATTAACCAATCAGTCTGTTAGTCAATCTGTTTTTTCTCCTCGTGCGCAATTCGCCATAAAACCTAACTGGGACAAAGATATGCTGTTTAGAGTAAGTGGAGGATTATATTATCAACCACCTTTTTACAGAGAATTACGTGATCGATTTGGTGTAGTTAACACAGATGTTAAAGCGCAAAAATCTATACATTTAGTTGTTGGGAATGATTATAGCTTTAAAATTTGGGATAGACCTTTTAAATTAACTAGTGAAGCTTATTACAAAAAACTAACCGATGTAAATCCATACACATTAGAAAATGTTAGAATAAGATACAGAGCAAATAATAATGCAGAAGCTTATGCATACGGATTAGATTTACGTTTAAATGGAGAGTTTGTTCCTGGTACCGAAAGTTGGTTTAGTTTTGGTTACTTAAAAACCGAAGAAAACATTAATGATAGAGGCTACATACCTAGACCAACAGATCAACGACTAAAGTTTGCTGCGTTATTTCAAGATTATGTACCAAACATACCTAGCATGAAAATGTACTTAAATTTAGTATACAATACAGGTTTACCTGGTGGTTCACCAAGTTATGCAGATCCTTACGTATACCAAAACCGTTTACCAGACTACAAACGTGCAGATGTTGGATTACAATTTGTATTAGTTGATAAAGACAAACAATTTGATAGTGGTTGGAAAAAACCGTTTAAAGAATTGTCTTTTGGTTTTGAAATATTTAACGTTTTTAACGTGCAAAACTCTATAACCAACACATGGGTTAGAGATGTGTACAGTAAACGTCAATATGCTATCCCCAACTATTTAACACCAAGAGTGTTTAATGTAAGAACAACTATGAGGTTTTAGTTAATACTTAAATTTTCAGAAAAAATAATTAAGTTATCTGTCCCAGATCCTGTTAATCTCTGCACATGTACTTCTACGACATCGTTAGTGTTTAAAATGGTATTTTGATTAATCGCAACGTTTTGAATTTGCGCATCAGAATCTATATATACAATAGACCTTGATTCATTTAGAATAGTTGTTCCTCCAGAATTTCTCACAGCTATATAAAAAGCATAAAAGTTACCTGCAGCATTAATTACTCTTACTGATAATGTAGCATTAATTTGAAATTGCCTACTTTTTAAACCTTCATATTGTAATCCATTATTTCCTCCATTCGTAGTGAACCTAAATAAATTATTACTAGCAAAAGTACCGTTACCTTGAACTTCATCGGTACCTCCATCATTAACATTTTGAGAAAAACCACTAGTTACGGGTCCATCATAATAAAAATTACCAGCTGCAACTGCATCTTTTTCTACTGGTATTCCTGCACAATCAACATCCCAATCGGTATTAAAATTGTAATTAGTATAAGTTCCTGGTCCATTTATATAATTACCGCCTCCAAAAAAGTCTACAGTTCTTAATGTGCCTCCTCCTGTTAAAGATGTTATACCTAGCACATCTATTGCTGCTGTAGCACCTACAACTTCACTAAACCCACCTTGCTTAGCTATAACTTCAAAATTACCAACAAAGGTTTGATAAGTACCTGAATTACTCCCATCCCAACCTTCAGAATTAAGAAGTAATTGATTTATATTTGTAAAAACTATACCTGTAGTATTACCAACATATTGTACAATACTAAAAAAGACTAAATTAAATCCTGAAATACTACCAACAGAAGCAGAACTAACTATTACAGCATCTCTAAAAATTAAATTTTGGGTATTTGTTATTTCAGATAAATTAAAAACTGAACCTGCAGTAGCTTGTAAAGTTAAGTTTCTAACAGATCCACCAGTATCTCCTTCAAATATATTTCCTGTAGTCCTTAATAAAATATCATTATTAGTATCTTCTCCTGATACATAGGCGTTATTTAGCTCTATTGGATAAGACAGCGTTATAAGTCCATTAATTTCGTAATATGTGTTTGAGTCTAGAAGATAAGTTGTGCCACTACCAGCAACTAACTCAGCAGCTAAATCGGCTTCACTTTTAATTAATTTGTAATTATTACGTTGTGAGGAAGACAAAGGTTTCCAAGAAGAATTATCATAAAAATAGAATAATCCTAAATCTGTATCATAAACTAATAATCCATTAGCAGGACTAGCTATAGCGTTACGCTGTACTGTAGTCATTCTTGGTGCTAACATTCCTGATGTTGTAGATACAATATCTAACACAGATGATGGATCTGGAGATGATGTATTTATTCCAACCTGAGCATAATTAAAGAAAGAAGTTAATAGAAAAATAAAAAAAAGTAATTTTTTTCTCATAGCTGTAGATTTATAAAATTTAGGGGATACAAAATTACAAAACACTACTTTTTTTAAAGAAAAAAAAATGTCATATTATCCTTACAAACACCTATAAACACTAGTTTTTATCAATATTTTAACAAAATTACAAGAATATTAAATGGTATATGTAAGAAAAAACTTTAATTATTAATTTGTGGATTTTCTAATAATCAAACATTGAATAATCTGCTAATTAACGTTTGTTAACTTAGTAAAAATTTTATACGCTATATTTTATTTTTGATATATTGAATTGTAATAGCGTTAAAGACTTCTGGTTGTTCTACATTAACAACATGTCCACAATTTTCAACTATAAATAAAGATGAATGTGATTGATTTAAGACTAGGTTTCTAATCGAAGGTAAAAACAAATGATCTTCTTCACCCATTACATAAAGTGTTGGTGTTTTTGTGTCTTTGGCTCTAAAGAAACGCAACAATGGATTAATTTCTGAAGTTAACTTAAACCATCTAATAAATTCTTTTTGGCATAACTTTTTAGCCTCATTAACAAACAATAGCCTTGAAGATTTATGGTTTTTTCTTGGCATTATGATAAATGCAAAAAACTTGTATAAATATAGGTAAGGTACAACACTTTTAAAAAAATTACCTAGACGAATTAAAAACTGAGATCTCGTATTTAATTTCATTATAGCGCCACCCATAATCATGCTTTTTACTCTATGTGGATGCTTTTCGGCTAAATTTCTTATTAAAATGGTACCTAAAGAAATACCCACAAAATGAGATATTTTAATTTGCGCATGGTCTAAAACTTCTACAATATCATTTGTAATATTATCAAACGTATATTTAGAGTTAAATGTATCTTTTAACTTCGGTTTACTATTTCCATGACCTCTTAAATCTAAGATTAATACATTAAACTCTTTGCTAAAAGACCGTATTTGTTTAAACCAAATAGAGCTGCTTCCTCCTGCTCCGTGAACAAAAGTGACCCATTCCTTAGAGGATCCATGTATAAATGTAGAATAATGAAGCAATCTTTTTTAAATATATTAAAATAATTCTTTTAAGACATTAACCAGATAATCAACATCTTCTTTGGTGTTAAATTTACTAAAAGAGACACGTAATGATGCTTTTTTTAACGCTTCTTTAGCTAATATTTCTTCTAAAACGTGACTATTTTTTGTGCTTCCGCTTTGACATGCGCTACCACGCGAACAAGCTATTCCTTTTAAATCTAAATGAAACTGAACCATAGTTGCATCTTTAGAAATTTCTGGTAAGCGCAAATTTATTATAGTGTAAGCGCTATTTTCTAAAGTGTCGCTAAGCCCATTAAACTTTACCGAAGGAATTTCTTTTTTTAATTGTTTTAAACAATAGCTTTTAAGATTTGTTATATATGCTTTATCTACTTCAAGATTTTGATAAGCTATTTTAAAAGCTTTTTCTAATCCTGCTATATTATGCAAGGCTTCTGTACCAGCTCGTTGTCCTCGCTCCTGCTCGCCTCCAAAAATAATCGGATGTAATCCTGAGTTTTTTCTAATAAAAGCAAAACCAACACCTTTTGGTCCATGAAATTTATGCGCACTTACTGCCACAAAATCTACTTTTATGTCTTGTAAATCTAAATTGTAATGTCCTATAGATTGTACCGTATCACTATGGAATAATGCTTTATTTTCTTGACATAAATTAGCAACCTTTTTAATATCTAAAATATTACCAATTTCGTTATTAACATGCATTAGACTAACTAAAACATTGTCTTTGCTATTTAAAAACTCTACTAACTGATTGTAATTAATTTGCCCGTTTTCATCTAGATCTAAATAGATTATTTCTACATCATAATGTTCACTTAAATAAATAATTGTATTTAAAACAGCATGATGTTCGATTTTTGTAGTAATTATAGTTTTTACACCTAAATCTTTAACCGCACTTTGAAGTATTAAATTATCAGCTTCGGTACCACCAGAAGTAAAAATAATTTCAGAAGAAGACACATTTAATTGCTTTGCTATTGTTTTTCTTGCTTGTTCTACAATTGCTTTAGCATTACGACCATAATTATGCGTGGAAGATGGGTTACCAAAGGTGTTTGTTAAAACTTCTGTCATTGTATTGACAACTTCTGGTAAAATTGCAGTCGTAGCGGCATTATCTAGGTAAACAGATTTCATCTAAAATTCACTTTAATTATGTGCAAAAATACTTTAAATAAAATTAATTGTTAATGGTTACGTTATTAGTTTGGTAATTCTGTTATTTTTGTTTTTTAAAATTGAAATTATGCGCAAAATAGTTGCTTTATCTATACTTTGTTTATCTTTATTTAACTGTGATGATGGAGATATAATTACTAGCGAATTAGAGTTTGATGAAACTTTTGAAGCTTGTGGTGATTTAGTTATTTTTAAAACTAATACTAGCCAAAGCCTATCACTACAAATTACTAGTAGCGATTTTGTTATGAACGACTTAATTGAAGTTGTTGAACATCCTGACAATCCAAACAGACTACAATTAGCTAATACAGAATATACTCAAGCTGATGTTGGAGGAAACCGTACGTTTAGATACAGAAGTTACGCATCTTCTACAGATGGAATTTTTTGTTACGATGTACCACCTGATAACATACAAATAACCGAAGATTACTCTTCTAGTGGCGATTTCACATTTTTTGTTGCATTAGCCGAAGATGATAACGATGGTATCCCTGCTTATTTAGAAGATTTAAATGGAAATGGAGATTTAAATGACGACGATACAGATGGTGATGGTATACCAAACTATATGGATGTTGACGATGATGGAGATAATGTTTTAACTGTTAGTGAAGGTGTTACTTTTGAAGACGGAATGACCTTAGCAGACCTAGATGCAAATGCGTTAGACACAGACGAAGACGGTATACCTAATTACAGAGATAATGATGATGATGATGATGGTGTATTAACCATTAATGAAGAAAACGCAACGACACAAGACAATAACCCTACAAACGATATAACAGATCCTAACGCTGGTCCTGATTATTTAAATGACGAAGTCTCTGATACTTTACTAGCAACATCATACCGACAACATACGGTTTACGATACGTTTACAATTACTATGACAGCCTACAATATTGACTTTGGCTCTTTTCAATATCAAACCTATGATTTTGGGACTTTAACCCAAGCTACAGATGTAGATTTAAGTACTAGTAGAACATTACAACCAGAATTGTAATTAGCTGTTTTGATAAATATAAACTTCTGTTGCTCCTAGACCATATTTCTTATAGTCAGCATCGTAGTATTTAATATTATCATAACGACTAAAAAGAGTTTCTAACTCCATTTTTAAAACGCCTTCACCAACTCCGTGAATAAACACGACTTTTTGAATGCGTTTTTTTATAGCAAATTCTAATTGTCTCCTTGCAGTATCTAGTTGAAGGTTTAACTTATCATAGCTACTCATTCCTCGTTCGTTATCAATTAATTTGTGTAAGTGCAAGTCAACTTCAAGTTTTGGTTGATAACGTTGCTTAGGCTTTATTTTTTGTGTGTTGTTGTGTCGTTTCTTTTCAGTTTTTTCTTTTAAAATCTCATTAACACTAGCTAATTTAAAAGCATCTTGATTTATAGATTTTGAACCTATTTTAACTAATTCATTAGCTTTAAAATCAAGATCAAAACCTTCATTAGTTTCAATAGTAACCATGTTGCCATTAATAGCAACTATAGTACCAGAAAGTACATCATCTAAAACATCTACTTTATCGCCAATTTTTAGCATTACTATTCTTCTTCGTCTATTTTTTCAGATTTTATATAAGTTTCATTTTTCTTTCTACTTGGTATTGTTGCTTGTAGCTTATAGATACCAAACATTAAAATTACAATACCTATCACTAACAAAAATACGTTTTGTTTTTCCGTAGCATTTGCATAGAAAGAAATAGCGCCTCCAATAATTATAAAAAGATAATTTTTATTCATTTTAATATAACTTAAAACAAAAATAAAAGATTTAAGTAAAGAAACTACTATTAAAAGATGTTAATAAGAATAGTCAATTAATACATTAAACCTATAAAACTCGTATTTCGTCTAAAAATAGCTTTAATTGACCGACTAAAATGCTCAACCAGAGTTGTTTTTAGTAATTTTGTGTGTGCCAAATTTAAATTACTATGAAATTATTTTATTTAACTTTTTTATCATTTACATTCTGTCAATTGTCTTTAGCACAATTAACGGTTAGAAATGATGCTTTCATTTTTGCTTCAGATATCGAAGTTTATGTAGAAGATGATGTTAATCTTACAGAAGCAAACTCAACGTTCTATTTAAGAAACGAAGCACAATTATTACAAGGGTCTGGTAACACTGGTAACTCTGGTGTTGGTAAACTTAGTGTCTATCAAGAAGGTACTGTAAATCAATATGCCTACAATTATTGGGCTTCTCCTGTAGGAAATGTTGATGCAAACAGTACTGGTAACAGAGCGTTCACACCTAACAAAAACATTTACGACGTTGCGGATCTAACTAACAGTAATCTTGCTGGTTACAGTACAACAGGATATAACGGAACAAGTTCTCCTTTAAATATAGAAGATTATTGGATTTGGAAATATAATCCAGGTACTGATTATGCTGATTGGATTTTTGTTGGAGAATCTGGTACAGTAGATGCTGGTTATGGTTTTACTATGAAAGGAACAGATGCAGGTAACCAACAATACGATTTTAGAGGAAAACCTAACGAAGGTGAAATAAGTGTTGCTGTTCTTACTGGTCAAGAAACTTTAATTGGCAACCCTTACCCTTCTGCTTTAGATGCAGTAGCGTTTATACATGATCCTGCCAATACTGGTTTTTTAGATTCTGCCTCTTTATACTTTTGGGAGCAAGACCAATCTATTGCATCTCATAATTTGACATCTTATTCAGGTGGTTATGCATCGTTTACTATAAATGCTGCAGGAGATGTTAGGTCATTTACACCTGCCACATTTAAAACTTACAATGGAGATGGTACCGTAAATACAATTGGATCACCTTCTACATCAGGTAAAGAAGTATATAGATATATACCTATTGGACAAGGGTTTATGGTTAAAGGTAGCGCTAATGGTAATTTATTAATTTCTGATAGTCATCGTACTTATTACAGAGAATCTGGTGCTAACAGTGAATTTTTTAGAACAGCACAACAGAATGAGTCTGCTACTAATCAAAATGGTCAATCTACAACAAACGGATCTGATGTTTTACCTTCAGATTACAAACGTTTTAGATTAAATATAGATTTTAACGAAACCTATACACGCCAATTATTACAAAACTTCCATCATACTGCAACACCAAACGAGGATTATGGTTTAGAAAGTAATATGTACAGTACGTTAAACTCTGATGCGTATTGGACTCAAAACAGTAAAAAATTAGTAACTCAAGCTAATGCTTATGATTTAAATTTAGCTATTCCTGTAGTTTTAAATCTTAATAATCAACAGTTAATTAGGTTTAGAATATTTGATGTGCAAAATTTTGATAACAATCAACCTATTTACATACATGATAAAGTAAATGATACTTACGTAAACTTACAGTCTCAAAACTTTGAAATTAACTTACCTACTGGTAATTATACTGATAGATTTGAAGTTGTTTTTGTAGAAGCTAATACGTTATCTACAGATGAGTTTGCAGAGAACAACTTTAACGTGATTCAAAACAACAATACATCTGAATTAGTCGTTTTAAACCCTAAAAAACTAGATATAGAAAACATTAAATTATACGATGTTTCTGGTAAAATTATCTTTAACAAAATTATAAAAAACAACAACGAGCGTTTAAGCTATTCTACTAAAAACTTAAGTGACGGAGTATATTTAGTACAAACTACACTTTCTAACAGTAATACAACAACTAAAAAGGTTATTGTAGCTAATAAAAAGTAGATGTACATAAAATTTTATTTAAAAAGGCTTTTACAAATTGTAAAAGCCTTTTTTATTTTACTAAATTTAAATTTTAAATAGTAAAATGGAAGATTTAAATAACTACATGCTGCCTTGTATGAATAAGCAAGTCTTAGGATTTGAATGTCCTGGTTGTGGTATACAAAGATCTGTCACTTTAGTATCTCAAGGTAAATTGGTGGATGGATTTTTGATGTATCCTGCAATCTACACACTATCTCTTCTTGGTATAGTTATATTAGCATCTGTTTTCTATAAATTTAAATATTCAACAAAAATCATTTCTATATTAGCTATTATTAGTATTATTTTAATTTTAACTAACTTTATATATAATTTAATTAACCACACTTAAAATGAAAAAAAGACTCAACCCAACCTTAGTTTATGTACTTTCAATTGTCGGTTTATTATGCTGCTGTTTTGGCGGATTAGGTTTTATCCTATCTGGTTCAGGATTTTTAGTAGCTAATAACTCTTTAAAAAATGCACAGTTAAACCCTGAAAATTACGAAGCAGGTCCAAAAGAATACAATCAAATGAAAACTGCTAAAACGGTAGCTTTAATAATAACTATTATAAACGTTATCTATTTATTAGTTACAATTTACAGAATTTATACTGTTGGATGGGACGAGATACAAGAACAATTTAGACAAACAATGGAGCAGTATGAAGCACAACAAGCTGCTCAATAATTGACATATTCTTATAAAATAAAAAAGGCGACCAAATGGGTCGCCTTTTTTATGGAAATAAACCTTTTATTTTTCAAAAGCTTCTAAAGTTTTTGTAATGATAGATACACAATCTAATAATTGTTCTTTAGTCATTACTAATGGCGGCGCAAACCTAATTATGTTTCCATGTGTTGGTTTTGCTAGTAAGCCATTATCGCGTAATGCTAGACAAATATTCCAAGCGGTATCACTGTCTTCATCATCATTAATAACTATTGCGTTTAGTAAACCTTTTCCTCTTACTAAATTAACAATGTTACTAGTTTCTATGTATTTATTGATTTCTGCTCTAAATAATTCACCTAAATCAAAAGCTTTCTGTGCTAAGTCTTCTTCTTTTACAACTTCTAAAGCTGCTATAGCTACAGCTGCTGCAACTGGATTACCTCCAAAAGTACTTCCGTGGTTACCAGGTCTAATCACGTTCATCACATTATCATTTGCTAAAACAGCACTTACTGGATATGCGCCACCACTTAATGCTTTACCCAAGATTAAAACATCTGGTTTTACTTCTGGTGTACCAGAACAATTTTTATCCTCGCAATTACAGTTACCACAAGTTGCTAATAATCTTCCCGTACGAGCAATACCTGTTTGTACTTCATCTGCAATAAATAATACATTGTATTTTTCGCAAAGTGCTTTTGCTTTTGCTAAATAATCCTCACTTGGAACATACACACCTGCTTCACCCTGTATAGGTTCTACTAAAAATCCTGCTACGTTTTTATTGTTTTTTAAAGCATCTTCTAATTGCTCTAAATTATCGTAATCAATTTTGATAAATCCATTGGTATAAGGACCAAAATTTTTACGTGCTACGGGATCATTTGAAAATGAAATGATCGTTGTTGTACGTCCATGAAAGTTGTTTTTACAAACAATTATTTCAGCTTCATTTTCATCGATGTTTTTAACTTCGTAAGCCCATTTTCTACAGATTTTTAAAGCAGTTTCTACAGCTTCAGCTCCAGTATTCATTGGTAATAGCTTATCAAAACCAAAATACTCAGTCGCATATTTTTCATAACGACCTAACATGTCATTATAAAATGCTCTTGAGGTTAAGGTTAAGTTTTTTGCTTGCTCGGTCATTGCACCTACAATTTTTGGGTGACAATGTCCTTGGTTTACTGCAGAGTAAGCCGATAAAAAATCGTAATATTTCTTACCTTCTACATCCCAAACGTAAACACCTTCGCCTTTACTTAATACTACTGGTAATGGATGATAATTATGCGCTCCATACTTGTTTTCTAAATCCATCGCTTCTTGCGACGTTAATTGGTCTAAAACAGCCATTTTTATAAATTTTTAAAGTGAAAAAAATAACCATTCCTTATCTACCTTTATCCTTTCGAAAAGTCTCGAAAATTCAGCGTGGGAAAGAAATCATCCCTAGAGGTTGCAAAATAATAAATATTACCTGCCTTTAAAAACATTTTTTAAGTGGATTTAATGATAATATGATTTTTAGCTTAAAAAAGTTAAAAAATCATAATTCTAATTTCCAAAATCGAAATTGCTTTGCTTACTTTTGCAGCATGTCTAGAAGAGATCGAAATAAATTTGTAAAACGTGGTCAGCTTATCGATTTAGATATCGTAGACTATGCGTTTGGAGGTAAAGGAATTGCCCGTATAAGTAACGAATTAGGAAACTTTGTACTTTTTGTACCTAACACTTTACCTGGTCAAAAGGTTAAAGCGCGTGTGGTAAAATCTAAAAAGAAATATGCCGAATGTAAGTTGATTGATGTGCTGCAAAAATCTCCAGATGAAGTTCAATTAAACTATCACGAAATTTCTGGTGCGCCATACATTAATTTACCAATCGAAAAACAACACCAATACAAGTACACCAGTACAATGGATTTGTTTAAAAAAATTGGAAAAGTACCTGAAATTGAAGACTATTTTGATGAGTTTGTGGCGTCTCCTAACCTATTTCATTATCGTAATAAAATGGAATATAGCTTTTCTGCAATTGGATACGATCATAATAAAAACACAGACGTAGACGAGTTTACTCTTGGTTTTAAACGTCGTGGTACATGGTGGATAGGTGATAATCTTGATAAAGATAGCGGTCTTTTTGATAAAGAATTAGAAGACAACTTAATAAAAATTAAAGATTATTGCGAAGCTACACATTTAGCTCCTTGGCATGCTCCAAAGCGTGAAGGCTTTTTTAGATACTTAGTGGTTAGAAAATCTTATAAAACTAATCAACTATTATTTAATTTGGTTACCACTTCTGATGGATTAGATCAATTTGATTTAGATGTATTTGCTAAGTTTTTAGTATCACTATTTAATGATAGAGTTGCCGGACTTTTACATACTATAAATGATGAACAAGGCGATCGTACAATAGCAACATCAGGTAGTATTGCACTTATCCATGGTGAAGACAAAATAGTTGAAGAATTACTTGGCTTAAACTTTGAAATTAGCATGAAAAGCTTCTTTCAAACCAATCCAAAATCTGCCGAAAAATTATATCAAAAAGTAGTCGATTATGCTTTAGAAGATAAAGAAGCTATAGATAACTCTGTAGTTTTAGATCTATTTTGTGGTACTGGTACTATTGGTCAAATTATTGCTTCAAAAAGTAATAATACTAAAATAATTGGTGTAGATATTGTAGCTTCGGCAATAGAAGATGCTAAACTAAATGCTAAAAGAAATAATATTGAAGGTCTTGAGTTTTATGCTGAAGATGTTGGTAAATTTTTAAGCAAATATCCACAATACCAAAACAAAATACAGACAATAATATTAGATCCTGCTCGTTCTGGCATTGCACCAAAAACCTTAAATAAAATCATAAATTTAAATGCAAAACGCATGGTTTATGTATCTTGTAATCCTGCAACACAAGCAAGAGATACAGAAACCTTGATCAATGCAGGTTTTAAACTAAAAAAGATAAGTCTAGTCGACCAGTTTCCGCATACATCACACATAGAAACGGTTGTACTTTTTGAAAAATAAATTATGAAAAAATTATTAACGCTATTTTTGGTGTTACCGCTTTTAACCACTTGCGAACGTGACGATTTATGTCCAGAAAGCTCTCCTACAACACCAAATATGATTGTTGACTTTGTAGACAATAGCATTTTAGAAAATTCTAAAAATGTATTTAATTTAGTTGTTTTAGGTATTGAAGATCCAAGCGTGTTTCCTTTAGATACAAGTGTTCCAGAAGGATCAAATCTAAGAAGCGCCACAGGAGAAGATACTAACCAAGTATTTTTACCCTTAAGAACAACTAACGATCAAACTTACTTTATATTAATTAGTGATTTTGAAATAGATAACAATGGGACACCTGATGATTTATCTGACGATTTCTTTACAGGAAACCAAGATCTAGTCACAATTGACTATTCAAGAAGTGATGTTTATGTATCTAGAGCTTGTGGCTACAAAACAATTTTTGTTAATACAAATGTAACTATAGATCAAGGTACTGATGGTCAATGGATTTTTCAAACAATACCACAAAACGATAATTTAATAATTGAAGATGAAACAATTACACACTACACTTTTTCTCATTAGTCTTGTTTGTAGCGTTTGGTCTTCTAACGCTCAAGACACAATACAAATACCAACAGAAAATACAAACAAGCTAGAATACGGTTTGCGTATTGGTCTGGATGCAGGAAAATTAATAAGATCTGCTGTAGATGATGAGTATAAAGGATTTGAAATTGTTGGGGATTACCGATTAACAAAAAGCTGGTATCTAGCAGGAGAAATAGGTAATGAAGAAAAAACAACTACTAACGATTATCTAAGTGTAACTGCTTCCGGTAGTTATTTTAAAGCTGGTGCAGATTATAATATGTACGATAACTGGTACGGAATGAATAATATGATTTATGCTGGTTTTAGAGTTGGAGCTAGCACATTTAGCCAAACCAGAAATAATTACACAGTGTATAACACAAATCAATATTGGGGAGAACAAAACTCATCCAACGAAAGCTTAAAATTTAGTGGTTTATCTGCTATTTGGGTAGAACTTCAATTAGGTATTAAAGCCGAAGTATTAAACAATTTATACGTTGGTATTAACGGTCAATTAAAAAGTATGATTAGTCAAGATGAACCTGAAAACATGCAAAATTTATATGTACCAGGTTTTTATAAGACTTATGATTCTAATAGTATTGGTGTTGGATATGGGTATACTATTTCTTACATGATTCCTTTATTTAAAAAGGATAACACAAAGAAAAAGAAGACTAAAGAACTGCCTGAAAATACCGAAGAAGATTCTACTAATTAAACTTAGCTTTTTTGCTTCCTGCATAAATTTCATATTTAACTAATCTAGACTCTAGTTTTGCGTTAAATAATTTAATTTTTCTTGAAGGTCTTAAACCTACATATTTTAAAGCTTCTAAATTAGAAGTAATAAACCAAGCATCTGTATTTGGATAATTTTGTTTTAAGGTGTCTCCTATTTGCTTGTAAAACTGCTCCATTTGTATATCCAAACGCTCGCCATAAGGAGGATTAAAAACCATATGCAATTTTTGTGCTTCTCCTGGTCGTTGTGTTTTAAAGAAATCTTCATGCTTAATCGTTATAAACTCATCTAAATGTGCATTTTTAATATTTTCTTTAGCTTTATGCACTGCACTTGGTGACTTATCGTAACCAATAATTTTATAATGAAAATCTCTAGTTTTCTTTAATAAAGACTCTTCTATTTTTTCAAATAACTCTACATCCCAATCTTCCCAACGTTCAAAAGCAAATTCTTTTCGCATTAAATTTGGTGGAATATTACAAGCTATCATAGCTGCTTCGGCTAACATAGTACCACTACCACACATTGGATCCATAAAATCACTTTGTCCATCCCAACCAGATAACATAATTAAACCTGCTGCTAAAACTTCATTTATAGGCGCAATATTAGTTGCTAATTTATAACCACGTCTGTGTAAAGACTCACCAGAGCTATCTAAAGAAATTGTGCAAACAGATCGATCTATGTGCACATTAATTTTTAAATCAGGAAAACGTAAATCTACATTTGGTCTAACACCGCCATTATCTCTAAAACGGTCTACAATAGCATCTTTTGTTTTTAAAGCAATAAATTTTGAGTGTGTAAAATGTTTAGAATGTACTGTAGCATCTATTGCTAAACTACCTGTAGCTTTTAAGTATTTTTCCCACTTAATATTATACACTTGTTTGTATAAATCGTCTTCATTAGATACTCTAAACGTTTTTATTGGTTTTAAGATTTTTATAGCTGTACGTAAACCCAAGTTGGCTTTATACATAAAGCCTTTATCACCAACAAAAGATACTTTACGTACACCTGCTTTAACATCTTGTGCGCCAAGTTGTTTTAATTCTTTTACCAATAAATCTTCAAAACCAAATAAGGTTTTGGCTACCATGTTGAAATTTTCTTCCATTATAAACGTCTAATACTTTGCAAAAATAGAGTATTTTTGCCGGAAACATAACCTTTGTTGATAAATGGGTTAAGGATTGAGCAATTTGTTTGAGCTCCTTGAAAAGAGCGAGTTGCGAAAGCCTGATAAACTGTAGCTTAAGCGAAAGTTTAAACCCCAAAATTAATTTTATGACAAATAGTACTAAAAAATGGTATGCCTCTTGGTTTGACACTCCATTTTATCATATACTTTATAAAGACCGCGATTATGCCGAAGCGGAAACTTTTATGACCAATTTAACCAACTATCTAAATTTACCTGAACAAGCAAAGGTTTTAGATTTAGCTTGTGGTAAAGGCAGACATAGTATCTTTTTAAACACGCTTGGCTACAATGTTGTTGGTGCAGATTTATCTGAAAATAGTATTGCATTTGCCAAACAGTTTGAAAATGAAACTTTACATTTTGATGTACATAATATGTGTAAGCCTTATGGCGAAACTTTTGATACTGTGTTTAATCTATTTACAAGTTTTGGTTATTTTGAAAATGAAATTGATAACCTATCGACCATAAAAGCTATTAAAGCTAATTTAAACGAGTTTGGTTTTGGTGTTATTGATTTTATGAATAGCAACTACGTTATTGATAATTTGGTTAAAAAAAACACCAAAACTGTTGATGGTATTGATTTTTTACAAGAACGTCGTGTTGAAAACGGTTACATTATTAAAGATATTAGCTTTACTTTTGAAGATGAAGATTACCTCTTTCAAGAACGTGTAAAAGCCTTTACTCTTAATGATTTTGAAAAATTATTTGAAAAAGCTAGTGTATATTTATTAGACGTATTTGGAGATTATAAGCTAAATAAATTTGATGCTAAAAACTCTGAAAGATTAATCATGATTTTTAAATAATCTAAACACGACCGCTAAGTCTTCTTTATGTTAAATATTATATTACCCATATTAAGTGTTGTTTTAGGTTTTTTAATTGTACTAATTTTTAAACCTAAAAAATCGACTAACCTCAAGTTATTATTAGCTTTTAGTGGTGCTTTTTTATTATCTATTACCGTTTTTAACTTTTTACCAGAAGTATACCATCATAACCATGATAAGCCTATTGGTTTATTTATTATGGCAGGTATTTTGCTACAAATTGTTTTAGAGTTTTTCTCTAAAGGTGCAGAACACGGACATGTACACATCCATAAAGATAGAGTTAATTTTCCTTGGTTGTTATTTATTAGCTTAAGTATGCATAGCGTTTTAGAAGGTATACCTATCCATGCGCACGAGCAATTATTATACGGTGTTATTATTCATAAATTACCCGTTGCTATCATTTTAAGTTCGTTTTTTATTAGCTCTAAAATAAGTAATCCAAAAATCTTTTTGTTTTTAGGTTTGTTTGCTATTATGACGCCATTAGGTACATTTTTATCAGAAAATTTTGAGTTTTTCACCACTTATTTTTATGAAATTTCAGCTTTAGTTATTGGTATCTTTTTACACATTAGTACCACAATTTTATTTGAAAGTAATGAAGGACATAAATTTAATATCGTTAAATTAAGTACCATTGTTTTAGCAATTATTATTGCTTATTTTGTCTAAAAATCAAGTATAACTATGTTTTCTAAAGAAGAATCAAGGCAATTAAAACAAGAATTTTGGACCAGTTTTGGTAAATCTTTTCCTAGAAAATGGATTTTATACAACACCAAACTTAAAGGTGTTAGCTTTAAATTTCATTTTGATAACAAAAAAGCTTTAGTTGCATTAGATCTTGAAGATAGCTTAGAACATCGTATTAAATATTGGGAAAAACTGGTAGCACTTCAATCTATTTTAAAAGATGAATTTTTACCTGAAGCCATATATGAAGAAGAGTTTTTTTTAGAAAACGGAAAAGAAATCTCTCGTGTCTATGTCCCTTTAGGGCATAAAGTATCTATACATAACAAAAACACATGGCAGGAAGTTATGGTGTTTTTTAATGACATTATGAGTCGTTTTGAAGCCTTCTTTTTAGAGTATAAGGATATTATTGAAGGGTAATTTTAATCAATAACCTAATATTAAGAAAAGTTTAATAAGCGGCACAAAACCTTATTATTACTTTTACGATATGAAAATAAGCGCAACTAATAAAATAATATCATGGTTATCTGTAGTTAGCCTTGCTTTTTTATTATTAGTATCGCCGTGTAAGGTTCGTAATTTTTTTCAAGCAGAACTTGGTTTACCACAAACTGAAGTTTCTAACAAAAACAAATCTACTTTTAGCAGTTACAGTTGTGACAACTTAGTGGTTAACGTTATAAAACTTTCAACATCTAAAAGTAATTCGAAACAGATAGCAATATTTCCTGATGTATTAAACTATAACTTCGCATTAGTTGAAAATATAACTGTAGACACAAAACTGCAAGCAGCTCAAACTACCTCTACTGCTCCGCTTCCTCTTTATATTTTATACCAAAATTTTAAAGATTATCTGTAATTGTTTATGACACAAAACACGTTAAATCGTGAATCATAAATAATAACTTACTGATAATAAAAATGAATAAAATAAATTTAAAAAATGATGCTGGGCTAATGGCTTTAGCATTACGACTTGTTGTAGGTTGGACCTACTTTTCTGCATTTTGGAGACGAACTGTATTAGCCGAAAAACTGGATCCAGAATTAGCTGGATATATTGGTGTAAAATTTAATCACTTTTTACCACATGCGTTGGGCATAAAACCTATTATTAAATATCTAGTTGAAAATCCAGATGCACTATGGATAAATATGGTTGTATTTACCATAATTGAAGGTATTGTTGGATTATTTATCATGTTTGGTCTATTTACAAGATTGATGAGTATTGGTGTCTTTAGTTTAGCTTTAGGTATTCTTTTAGCATCAGGTTGGATTGGTACAACATGTTTAGACGAATGGCAAATAGGTATTTTAGGTATTGCTACAGGTTTTGTTCTATTTCTAACTGGCGGTGGTAAATATGCATTAGACAATTATTTATTAAATAAGAATATATCTTTTACTAAAAAGAAATGGTTTAATTGGCTAGGGTCTGGTAACATTCCTATTAAAAATAATAACTTCTCTAAAGTTGTTTTAATTGGATCTATATTTATTTTTGGTTTAACATTAGCTACAAATCAAATCTTTCATGGTGGATTATGGGGAACACTTCATAATAAATCTATAAAACCTAAAGTTGAAATTACAGAAGGATTATTTAACCATAATACAATTAGTTTTGATGTATTTAGAACTGAAGGTGTTGATGTTTATGGTGCTTGGATTATTAAGTTAGAACTATTAGATAATCAAAACCAAAAAATATATCAACTAGACCAAAATGCCTTATCACAACTAAATGATAAAAACATTTCTAATTACTACATAGCCAAAGTCAAACCTGGCAAACATAGCCTTATCCTACCGTTAGGCGCCAAAGCTAAATTGACTTTTAAAGATGATATTTTTACTAAACTTCCTAAAGGAAACTACACTATCAAACTAACAGATATTAGCGGTGCTTTCTGGGAATATTCTATAAAAAACAAATAGTATCATTATAATGAAAACAACGGTTTACATATTGTAAATCGTTGTTTTTAAACCACAAAAAACAATACCATAAAGAAGTGACAAATAGCACCAGCCAACACAAAAAGGTGCCATATTACATGATTATAAGGTATTTTTTCTATCGCATAAAAAACAATACCAACGGTATAAGCTAATCCGCCAGCCATTAATAATACTATTCCGTTTGCAGGCATCAGACTATTTAAAGTTGAAAAATCAAATACAATAAGCCAACCCATAACTAAATATAAAATGGTTGAAAAGGCTTCGAATTTACCTGTGAAAAATAATTTTAAAATCACACCAAATCCAGCAATAGCCCATACAATATAAAATAGCAACCAACCTTTACTCTGCTCTAATGTAATAAGTAAAACTGGTGTGTAAGTTCCTGCTATTAATAGATAAATACTAATGTGATCAACTATCCTGAAGTAGTGTTTCTTTTTCTCGTCTGTAAAACTATGGTACATTGTAGACGCTGTAAACAATATAATTATTGAAATACCATAAACAACAACACTAAATAAACTAAACTCTGTTTTTTTAGTTTCAAAAATGATCAATAAAACTAATGCTACAATACCAAAAACAGCACCAATTGCATGTGTTAAAGCGTTAAGTTTTTCTTCAAAAGGTGTTTGTTTCCTCATTAATTTTCTGTTGATGCTGGTTTTTTATCTGCCCATTTATCGCTTAGTTCAAAATAATCAAACTCTACAGATGGTGCACGTAGTTCTAATAAGCCTTGTTGTTTAGCTCTTATTAAAATATCTTCTATATAAAAATCTTCTTTAACATCTATTGGATCAAATTCGCGTTTTAAAGAGATGTCAAACATACTTGCTGTGGTATTAAACCAAAATGCTCTCCAACCACTACGTAATTCTTTAATTAAGTCAAATGTAGTTTGACCCGTTTGTCGGTGTATTAATTTGACTAAAATTTGACCTTCGGTACGCGTTAATTTTTTTAGCTCTTCAGAAAATTCTTCTTCTATATATTTTTGTACTTTTCTTGCATAACGACGTTTTTGACCCTTTTTATCTAGTGTTTGTAAACGCGCTGTTAAGGTTTCTAATCGTTCTGCAGCCAATTTTGCGTAAGGGTAAACTTTAAGTGTTTTTCGTTTTAAAATATAGTACTTATATTTTTCTTCTTTACTGTTAAAATGCAGACTAGGTAGTAAAAGTATTTCATCTAAATAAATAGATTTTTGCGGTATAGAGTCGCCTTTTATAATTATAAATTCAACATCTGTAGTATCGTTAACTATCTCCTCTTCTTCTTGTGCAAAAAGACAAAAAGGAAATATAAGAATTAAAAAAAGCAATTTTTTCATAGTAACAATACTGCTAAAACCATTCCAAATTTAGATGTTAATACAAAATTAATAATTAACACTTCACTAACTATTAAATAACTGTGAATATTGTTATTTTAGACAAAAATTAAATTAAAAATGGCAAAAAAATCGATACTTAATAAAAAGTCGATGGACTTTTTAGAAAAATATTTAAATAATGCTGCGCCTACAGGTTACGAATGGGACGGACAAAAGTTATGGATGGATTATCTAAAACCTTATGTAGATGAATTTATCACGGATACTTACGGTACTGCAGTTGGTGTTATTAATCCAGACGCTAAATACAAAGTAGTTATAGAAGGTCATGCAGACGAAATCTCTTGGTATGTTAATTATATTTCTGATAACGGATTAATTTACGTGATTAGAAACGGTGGTAGCGACCATCAAATAGCACCAAGTAAAATTGTTAATATCCATACCAAAAACGGTATCGTAAAAGGTGTATTTGGTTGGCCTGCAATACATACACGTGACAAATCTAAAGAAGAAGCGCCAAAACCTGACAACATTACTATAGATATAGGTGCAAAAGACAAAGAAGAAGTCTTAAAAATGGGAGTACACGTGGGTTGTGTAATTACTTATCCAGACGAGTTTCATATTTTAAATGGTGATAAATTTGTATGTCGTGCTTTAGATAACCGTATGGGTGGATTTATGATTGCAGAAGTAGCGCGTTTACTTAAAGAAAACAAGAAAGAATTACCATTTGGTTTATACATTACTAACTCAGTGCAAGAAGAAATTGGACTTCGTGGTGCACAAATGATTACAGAAACCATTAAACCAAATGTCGCTATCGTTACAGATGTTACGCACGATACAACAACACCAATGATAGATCGTAAAAAAGAAGGTCATTTAGAAATTGGACTTGGTCCTGTTGTGGCTTATGCACCAGCAGTACAACAAAAATTACGAGATTTAATTACAGATACTGCCGAAGCTAAAAAAATCCCATTCCAACGTAGTGCCTTAAGTAGAGCTACTGGTACAGATACCGATGCTTTTGCTTATAGTAATGGTGGCGTTGCTTCAGCATTAATTTCTTTACCACTTCGTTACATGCATACTACTGTAGAAATGGTACATAAAGATGATGTAGAAAACGTAATCAAGTTAATTTACGAAACGTTACTTAAAATTGAAGACGGAGAAACATTTAGTTACTTTAAATAATAAATTCCCACGAAAGTGGGAATCTTTTTTTAATGGAAGAATACATAGACATAGTCACCAAATCAGGTAAACCAACAGGTAAATCTGCTACAAAAACCGAAATACATACAAAAGGTTGGTATCATAATACCGTACACATTTGGTTTTATACTTCTAAAGGAGAAATTTTACTACAGCAACGTGCTGCTAGTAAAGCTATTTGTCCGTTACTTTGGGATGTTAGTGTTGCCGGACATATTGATGCAGGTGAAACTATTGAAAGCGGAGCCATTAGAGAAATTAAAGAAGAAATTGGGCTTAAAATACAAGAAGATTATTTAGAAAAAATTGGTGTATTTCCTTGTTTTCAAACCTATCCAAACGGGATAATTGACAACGAATTTCATCATACATTTATAGCAAAATTAAACGTTGATTTATCTGATTTAACGCCTCAAAAAGAAGAAGTTGAAGCTTTAAAATTGGTAAGCATTTCTAAATTTAAAGACTTATTAGATAATAGCGATAAAAACGGACATTTTGTATCTAGTAATTATGAGTATTACATTAAAGTTTTAGAAGCTATAACCAAAAAAATAAATTAAATGACTGTTATCCAACTTATCATTATGGCACTAGCACCAATTGCAACTATAGTGGCATATATTTATTTTAAAGATAAATATGAAAAAGAACCAACTAGATTACTGATAATTTCATTTTTACTAGGCGCTATTGTAAGTGTAATCATTACCACAATATTTTACATATTTTTCAATAGCTTCTTACCTTTAGAAGATAAATTAAGTGTTTGGGAGCAGTTTAAACAAGCCTTTTTTGTTGTTGGCTTCTCCGAAGAGTTAAGTAAATACTTAATTGTATTGTTATTTGCTCAGCGTCATAAAGAATTTAACGAGCCTTTTGATGGCATAGTCTACGCCGTTATGGTTTCTATGGGATTTGCTGCAACCGAAAACATAATGTATGTACTGCAACACGGTGCTAGCACTGCACTATTAAGGGCATTTACAGCTGTACCTGCTCATGCTACATTTGGTATTTTAATGGGATATTTTATGGGTATGGCAAAATTTAAACCTAATAAGCTTTTTCTAAACCTTTGTGGTTTGTTGTTAGCTATTGTTTTTCATGGTGCTTACGATTTCTTTTTATTTATAAATTTTATACCTGGTATTTGGGTTGGAGCATTTGTATCTCTAGCCTTAGGTCTATTCTTGTCTAGAAAAGCTATAAAACGTCACCAAAAAGGATCTTTTTTTAAAAACTAACAACTATGTCTTTTTAGCAAATAATACTTTATAACTTGGGATAAAAAATGTATTTATCAGTATCTTTACAAGTAATTAAATACAAATAAAACAATGAATATATCCTACAAAGTTAAAGTCAATGACAACTCCGAATTTGAGGTAACTTCCCAAGATATTTCAGCATTAGATAGCGTTAAGGTTAGCAATCAATCTTACCATATCCTTGACAACAACACATCTTATAAAGCTGAAATTTTAGCATCTAACTTCAATAAAAAATCCTATACCGTTAACATCAACAATAATAATTACACGGTAAATATCGAAAACGATTTAGATCAACTAATAAAATCTTTAGGATTTGAAATTGGTGCTTCTAAAAAAGTAAACGAAATTAAAGCGCCAATGCCTGGTCTTATTTTAGACGTCATGGTAAAACCTGGTGACGAAGTTTCAGTAGACACACCACTTTTAATCCTTGAAGCTATGAAAATGGAAAATAGTATCCTATCGCCTCGTGAAGGTATTATAAAATCTGTATCTGGCGGAAAAGGTACTACAGTAGATAAAGGCGAATTATTAATTGAATTTGAATAAAATGAAAAAAATATTAGTCGCCAACCGTGGCGAAATCGCAATAAGAGTCATGAAAACTGCCCAAAAAATGGGTATTAAAACAGTTGCAGTCTACTCTACTGCAGATCGTAATGCACCTCATGTAAAATTTGCTGACGAAGCTGTTTTAATTGGTGAAGCTCCTTCTAACCAATCTTATTTATTAGGCGAAAAAATTATAGAAGTTGCAAAACAACTTAACGTAGACGGAATACATCCTGGTTATGGATTTTTAAGTGAAAATGCAGACTTTGCAGAGCTTTGCGAAGCTAACAACGTTACTTTTATTGGTCCAAAATCGTACGCCATTAAAGTCATGGGTAGCAAATTAGCTGCAAAAGATGCTGTTAAAGCATACGATATTCCAATGGTACCTGGTACTGACCAGGCTATTACAGATATTTCTGAAGCTAAAAAAATAGCGCAAGGTATTGGTTTTCCTATTCTAATCAAAGCATCTGCTGGTGGTGGCGGTAAAGGTATGCGTATTGTAGAGAAAGAAGCCGATTTTGAATCACAGATGAATCGCGCCATTAGTGAAGCAGTTAACGCGTTTGGAGATGGCTCTGTGTTTATTGAAAAATATGTAGCCTCTCCTAGACATATCGAAATTCAAGTAATGGCAGATACACATGGTAATGTTATTCACCTTTTTGAACGCGAATGTAGCATACAACGTCGTCATCAAAAAGTAGTAGAAGAAGCACCAAGTGCTGTATTAACTCCTGAGTTAAGAGAAAAAATGGGGCAAGCAGCTATTAAAGTAGCCAAAGCTTGTGATTATGTTGGTGCCGGTACAGTCGAATTTTTATTAGATGATCAACATAATTTTTATTTCTTAGAGATGAATACCAGATTACAGGTAGAACATCCTGTAAGCGAAATTATTGCTGGTGTAGATTTAGTAGAACTTCAAATACAAGTTGCTCGTGGCGAAGTACTTCCGATAAAACAAGAAGATTTAAAAATAAATGGTCACGCTTTAGAGCTTCGTGTATATGCTGAAGATCCTTTAAACGACTTCTTACCTAGCGTTGGTCACTTAGAGCAATATCAAATTCCTATTGGTGATGGTATTCGTGTAGATAACGGTTTTGAAGAAGGTATGGACATTCCTATTTATTATGACCCAATGTTAGCCAAATTAATTACTTATGGTAAAACACGTGAAGAAGCCATACAAATTATGCTTAAAGCTATTTCAGAATATAAAGTAAAAGGGATAGAAACCACTTTACCTTTTGGAGCATTTGTTTGTCAACATGAAGCGTTTACCTCTGGAAACTTTGATACACACTTTGTAAAAAAATACTATTCGCCAGAAGCCTTACAGCAACAAACAGAAAAAGAAGCTAAAATAGCCGCTTTAATTGCTGTAAAACAGTATTTAGAAGATCAAAAACAATTAAGAGTACCAACTAATTAATATGAGTTTTATGTCATTTTGCACGCTTGTGCTTAGCGCAATCAAAGTAAGAAGTGGTATCTAATAATTTAAAATAGATGCTGCATCGTAGCGTAGAATGACAAAAAAAGATAAAATTTCAATTATGGAATCTAAAATAAAAGAATTAAACGAAAAACTTGAACTTGCCAAATTAGGAGGCGGACAAGTAAGAATAGATAAACAACACGAAAAGAAAAAACTAACCGCTAGAGAACGTATCGAATACCTAATGGACGAAGGTTCTTTTGAAGAAATCGGTGCTTTAGTCACACATCGTACGGTAGATTTTGGCATGCAAAACCAAAAGTTTTATGGTGATGGTGTCGTAACTGGTTACGGTACAATAGATGGACGTCTTGTCTATGTATTTGCACAAGACTTTACTGTTTTTGGTGGTGCGTTATCAGAAACACATGCCGAAAAGATTTGTAAAATCATGGATATGGCACTTAAAGTTGGTGCACCATTTATCGGTCTTAACGACTCTGGTGGCGCACGTATCCAAGAAGGTGTTAGATCGCTTGGTGGTTATGCAGATATTTTTCACCGTAATGTAAAAGCATCTGGTGTTATTCCGCAAATTTCAGCAATTATGGGACCATGTGCTGGTGGTGCAGTATACTCTCCTGCAATGACCGACTTTACCATGATGGTAGAAGATACAAGTTACATGTTTGTAACAGGTCCAAACGTTGTAAAAACGGTTACTAACGAAACCGTTACTAGTGAAGAATTAGGTGGCGCAAGTACACACAGTACAAAATCTGGTGTAGCACATACAACTTCTGCAAATGATATTGAATGTTTAGAAGATGTTAAACGTCTACTAAGTTATTTACCACAAAGCAACTTAGAAAAACCTAAAGATCTTCCTTATGATTTAGGTGAAGAAACGCGCGAACAATTAATGAATATTATACCAGATCATGCTAGTAAACCTTACGACATGCACGAGGTAATTAACGGTATTATTGATGAAAATTCCTTTTTTGAAATTCATAAAGATTTTGCCGAAAATATCATTGTTGGTTTTGCTCGTATTGGAGGAAAAAGTGTTGGTATTGTAGCTAATCAACCTTTATTTTTAGCAGGAGTTTTAGATGTAGATAGTTCGCGTAAAGCAGCACGTTTTACTCGTTTTTGTGATGCCTTTAATATTCCGCTATTAGTATTAGTAGATGTCCCTGGTTTCTTACCTGGTACAGATCAAGAATGGAATGCGATTATTGTACATGGTGCAAAATTACTGTATGCATTAAGTGAAGCAACTGTACCAAAAGTAACGGTTATTACACGTAAAGCTTATGGTGGCGCTTATGATGTAATGAACTCTAAACACATTGGTGCCGATTTAAATTACGCTTGGCCAAGTGCAGAAATTGCTGTAATGGGTGCAAAAGGTGCTAGTGAAATTATTTTTAGAAAAGAAATTAAAGCAGCAGATAATCCTGAAGAAAAGCTGTTAGAAAAAGAAGCAGAATATGCAGATCTTTTTGCTAATCCTTATAAAGCAGCTGAACGCGGATTTATAGACGAAGTGATTTTGCCAAAAGATACCAGACGTAAATTAATTAAAGCGTTTACCATGTTGGAAGACAAAGAAGAAGTATTACCTAATAGAAAACATGGTAATATTCCATTATAATAAAAAAATAAGCCACGCATAATCTGCGTGGCTTTGACTTTAACGTATTTTCCCTACTCACACACACAATTAAAGTCTCTTTATAAAATAACATTATTTAAAATGATATAAGGCTATTTAATCTTACTTAAGGGTTAAGACAAATTAAAACACAATTTTGTTAATTGCTATTGATTTGTCCGAAAGTGTTGTTTTAACAAAATATACATTCTGATTTTTTCTAATAGCATTTACTGTAAATATCATTGAATTTATATATTCTTCTTCAAAAACCTTTTTACCTAATACATCAAAAATTACTATACTAACAATATTAACGTTAGAACTTATCTGCAAATCTTCATTAGAATTACTAAAGATCTTTACTGAATTATCTTTATTAAAATCGGCAAAATTTTGAATTCCTAAAGTTTCTGAATTTAGATCGGTTTCCCAAACGCCTCTACCGTATGTTCCTGCTCTTAATTTATTTGTTGGATAAAATATTTCTAAGTCTCTAACTGAAGCGTGAGGTAAATTAGTCATATATGGTTGCCAAGACGTTGCATCATTATTTGTAATATAAACACCAACATCTCCTCCAACATAAATTTCGTCTGTTGTACTATTATTTCTGTATACTAAAGTATTCATAGGTACATTTGGTAAACCTGCAGAAATATTAGTCCAAGTTTGTCCGCCATCTATTGACCTAAAAACTTTGGTTCCATCTTCATAACCAGAGTAAGTTACCCATACTTTGTTAGGATCTGTATTAGACACTGTAATATTAGATAAAGCAACAGAAGTTGGTAAAGATCCAGAAACATCTGTAAAAGTATG
Organism: Mesoflavibacter zeaxanthinifaciens DSM 18436; assembly: GCF_000422365.1. Lineage (GTDB taxonomy): Bacteria > Bacteroidota > Bacteroidia > Flavobacteriales > Flavobacteriaceae > Mesoflavibacter > Mesoflavibacter zeaxanthinifaciens. The sequence goes on along the minus strand of NZ_AULQ01000006.1, from coordinate 253,841 downwards.
ACCAGAATCTGTTGATTTAGAAATTGCATCAAATTGTACCGTGTATATTATTGATGGATTACTTGGTGCTACTACAAACTCTTTAATACTTCCTGATCCTGAAGGTGTACCCAAAGCGCTCCAGTTATCTCCTTGATTAGTTGAAGTATATAATGTTGGTGTTCCTCCTGAATATAATTTTAGATGATTTACAGGATCCATTTTAAATGGACTATAAAAATCAATTCCATTAGGCAATCCTGTTTGAATATCATCTTTAGTTTCTGGGATAGTACTATAATCAATACGACTATATTTACCTTCTACATATTGAACATATATTAAATTATCATTTGTATAATCAATAAAACATTCACCTCCATCTCCTCCATTTATGCCATACCAGTCATTGATAACGGATGTGTTAAGAATAGTTCCGTTATCTTGTTCTCCGGCTACTATTTGAGTTTCAAAATTACTAGACAACCCTAGTTTTACTACTTGACCAATAGCTAAATTACCACTAATATCAGTCCATTGATTACCATTATCTGTAGATTTAAATATTCCACCATCATTACAAGAATACATTGTAGAAGAACTACCAGGATGATAGGTTATTTCGTGGACATCTGCATGAATTTCTCCTGAATCCCATACAGATACATTTTCCCAAGTAGTACCGCCATCAAATGATCTCCAGTGGTTTACACCACCTATTGTGATGTTATTAGGTTGTGTAGGAGAAGCGACTATTGATAAATCAAAAAAAGCTTGACCGCCAGAGTCAGATCCATCGGCTTCATATCCTAATAAGTTTGGTGATGTAGACATAGCAGTAAATGAATTACCGCTGTCTGTAGATCGGTAAGTACCCATATAAGATTGGTTAGTAGATTCTCCTATAAGTGCATAAACATAGCTATCATCTCCTGATGTTACTGCTAATGCTATACGAGAAATATTAGAGGTAGGTAAACCATTAGTTATTTCTGTCCAAGTATTTCCAAAATTTGTAGATTTAAAAAATTTTGTTCCTGCTGCGTAAATAGTATTTGCGTTTAGCAAACCTGGTTTAAACTCCATATCCTTTAAATCTGGAAAACTTCCATCAATATCTGTAAATGTATTAGTATTCCAACCATCTGTTGTAATCCATGCTCCTACATTACTAGCTACTATCATTCTTGATGGATTGTTTGGATCTATTAATAATTTAGATAGCTTCCAACCGTTTGCAGCATCGATAACCAAACTTGTAGTATTCCAAGTATTACCTCCATCTGTAGATTTTAAAATTCCTATACTATTCCTATTACCCTCAAGATCTCCTGTTGCTAAATACATTATTTGAGAATTTGTTGGATCTATCGCTAAATCTGAACAACCTATAATTGTTAAAAAGTCTGTATTAGTTGTCCAAGAGGATCCTCCATCTGTAGACTTCCATAAACCACCATCTGGTGCTCCGACATACATTATATTAGAATTATTTGGGTCAAAACGTAAAAAATTAACACGTCCTGCTCCTGTACCTGTGTATGGTAATGGTCCATCTGCTGGACCTATTGGTCCTAACTGAGTCCAATTGCTGGTAACTAATGATGATGTTGATGAAAAAGATCTTTCTGAATTGTTAGATCTTCTTAATAACCATGTCATGTAATTATCATAAGTTGTTGTTGGTAATGTTATATCTCCTGTAGGGTATACCCTTGGAGCCATATAATCTTCCCAACGTTTAAAAGGTTTATAACCTTTTCCTCTTTCTGGTGTTTTACCACTCCAGTAGTTATAAAAATCTTCTTGAATTTGATAAAAGGTAGCGTCTTGGTTATTATTCATTTTAGTCCAATTAACGTCCTTTGTTGCTTTTGATTGAGAAAACATCAATACTGTAAAAAGTAAAAAAGTAAGATTGTAGATTTTTTTCATGCAAAGTAAATTTATATTAGCATGCCAAATATCTTTACTTAATAAATGTTAGTAAAATTTTTGACTACTCACTAACTACGCAGTTGAAAAAAACAGTTTAAATTGGTTGATTTTGAGATGTTTTAAAAGTTTTATTTAAATAATCTAAAAGAACTATTTGTTTATTTTTTAAATCTATTTTTTTACTAATTCTATAGCGTTTACTTTCTATAGCTCTTGTTGATGTATTTAAAAAGCCTGCAATTTCTTTATTTTTAAAACCTACATAAATATAATAACAGATAACAATTTCTGATTCGTTTAAATTTGGATGTAATTGCTTCATTTTTGAAAAAAACTGAACATTTGTTTCATTTAAAAGTTCAAGGTAATTTTCTTCTTTTGACAAAAATGTCGATGAGTTTAAATGTATATTTTTATACAGTTCTTTTATTTTTTCTTTTTGAGTCTCTTCATTATTAATCGAAGAAATTAATTTTATCTCTTTTTTTAATTCTGTTATATATTCATTTAAACCACTAACTTTTAGCTTTAATTTTTCATGATTGTTTGTCAATAACGAAAGTTCTTCATCACTCTTGTTATGTGCTAAAATTTTTTCTTTTATCTTTTTAAATTTTACTATTACAAAACCAACTAATCCCACAAGCATTAAAGTTAATAACACAATAATGTAATTTTTCTTTTTTTTAATTTCAGTTTGAGATTCTAATTCAGTCTGTGTTTTTATAAACTCGTCATTTATTTTAATACTTGCATCTAATTCCTTTTTTAACTGATAGTCTTTAAATAAGCGTAAAGAATCTTGATATGCATCACGATTGGTTACTTGATTTAAAGTATTATAATAATCATATTTTAATTTAAAATAGTTACGTATATCACTATCATTCATATCTAATCGTAATGACTCAGCTTTACTTAAGTATGTAGCTACAGAATCTAGATTTTTTTTGTAAAGATAAAATTGAGCAAAATCTTGATATAGAGTAACAATATGTCCATTATAAAACGATTTTATTATAGTAGTATCATTTTTTAATGTTTTTAATTGATTGAAAGAACTGTAAGCTTCAGGGATTTTATTTAAATTAATATAATTTGAAGTAAGCATAAATAATGCATACAACTGATAATATTTGTCTTCTTTTAAACTCTTATAATAGTCTAATTCTTTTAATAAAATATCATTACTTTTTAGATAGTTTCCTTTATTAAACTCTATATAAGCCAACATTTGTGTTACCTCTGCTAACCCATATTTATTATTATCTAGTTGGTAGTATTTTTTTGCTTCTTCTAAATATGCTTTTGCTTTAACAGTATCTTTTTTAATGCGATATAGATTATAAAATAGCTCTAAGCTACTCATCCCTGCTACCTCATAATTCTTTTCGATCTTTGCAAATTTTAAAGCAAATCTAAAATTGTGATATATAAGGGTTTGATTGTTTAACTCATCACTAATAATGCCTCGAAGTTTATAATATTCTGCTAAATTTCCTTTTATATTCTGATTTAAAGGCTGTTTTATTGAATCTAAAAACTGGCTTGATAATTTAGGACTTGTACCGATATATGTTTGTGCAGAGTCTATATATTTTAAATAATCTTTATTGTCTACTTGAGCTATAATATTAGTCAAACAGAAAAAGAATAGAATATATATAGTATTACTTTTTAGTCTTTTTTTAAGCATTAAAATAATATTGAAAATAAAGTGATGATTATTAAATTATAATGGCATTAGTTAATTTTGGAAACACAATTTACTAAAGATTTTTACTTTTAAAACCAACACGTTAAATAAAAAATACCGATGATAACATCGGTATTTTTTAACACTTAATTTTAAATTGATAGACTAAGCTTCACAGCTAGCACAATCTTTCTTTTGTTTAAATTTTTGTGCAGCATTCATACTATGCTGGTAGTAAAGCGATTTTAATCCTAATTTCCATGCTGTAACATGTATTTTATTAATCTCTTTTACTGGCATATCTGGATGAATAATGATATTAACAGACTGTCCTTGATCAATATGATTTTGACGGTTTGCTGCTTGATAAATAATATCCATTTGGTCTATTTCAGAATAAGTTTTAAAAACATCTTTTTCTAATTCTGATAAGAAATCTAAATGCTGTACAGATCCGTCGTTATCTCTAATACTTCTCCATACTTCGGTTGTATTTTTACCTTTAGATTCTAATAAATCTTCTAAATAAGAGTTTTTAATAGTGGTTTTAATCTTAGCGATATCTTTTACATAAATATTTGACCAAATTGGCTCAATACCTTGTGATACTTGACCTAAGATAAATGCAGAAGATGTTGTTGGTGCTACCGCATTTAAGGTTGCATTACGTCTTCCGTAACCTTTTAATACTTTTGGTTCTCCAAATTTTTCTGCTAACTCTTCTGAAGCTTTGTAAGATTTTTCTTTAATCACTTTAAAGATCTCACTGTTTAAACTAAAAGCTTCTTGACTGTTAAATGGTAACATTTTAGATTGTAATAACGAGTGCCATCCTAATACACCTAAACCTAAAGAACGGTTTTCTTTAGCAAAGTTGTAGGCGCGCTCCATAAACATAAAGGTTTGTCTATCATCACGATTAGGAGAGTCTCTGTATACTTCTAATTTTTCAACAAATTCAGTAATAACTGCATCTAAGAAGTATACCATAGTTTCTACTGCATCTGTATCTTTCCATTTATCATAGTGTAATACATTTACAGAAGATAATACACATACAAAAGACCAGTCGTCATTTGATGGTAACATAATTTCTGTACATAAGTTACTTGCATAGATTGGTAACTTTTTGTCTTGGTAAACATCTGCTGCATTGTTATTAGCATTATCTGTAAAGAAAATGTAAGGATAACCCATTTCACCTCTACGTTGTAATACTTTTGCCCATGTGCTACGCTTGTCTACATCACCATCTATCATTTCTTGCATCCATTGGTTGGTAACAGTTACACCATGTGTTAACTCTTGTATTGGGTTACCTTCTGTACCAATTTCTAAGAACTCATTAATATCTGGATGCTCTATTGGTAAGTATGGCGAAAAACGTCCACGTCTTACTGACCCTTGACTAACAACATCTACCATAGATTCAAATAACTGCATGATATGTACTGCTCCAGAAGCATAACCATTGTTTTTTACTTCAGATCCACGATGTCTTATTTTTCCAAAGTAGCCAGAGGTACCACCTCCTAATTTTGACATCATTCCTACTTCTGATTGTGAGTAAAGTATGTTACCCATATCATCATCTACATGCGATCCAAAACAGCTAATTGGTAAACCTCTTTCTTTTCCAAAGTTTGACCATACTGGTGATGCTAAAGAAAAGTATCCTTCTGACATGTAGTTATAAAACTTATCAGAATAACCAGGTATTTGTAAAATTTGTTCTGCTCTATCTGCTATTTCTCTTATACGCTGTTCTGCGCTTACGCCTTCAGTTAAGTAGCCTGCTGCTAAAAACTGTCTACTATGATCTGTTAGCCACTTAAATCCTCCTGTTCCAGAAGTTTTTATTTGGTTTAACGACTTTTTTCTTGCATCAATTAATGGGTTAGCTTCCGTTTGTTTTTCTTGGTTTGGAGCTTCCTGGGTCTGGTTTTTATTTTGTTCTATCATTTAAAAAAGGTCATCACTGGTTATACTTTGGGTTCTTTTACTATAGTTTATAGAGCGCTTTACAAAAAAGTCGCCATGTTTGGTTCCGATAATTTCATCGTCAAACCATTCTGTTTCTGCTAGTAGTTTTTCGTCTACTTCAAATATTTTATCAATACCTATGCTTTCTAAGGAGTTGTTAAATCTGTTTTTTATAAACTCATTAACCACTGCTTTTGGTAAAAAGTCAATTTCTCCTTTTTCAAAAATCCAGTCTACTATTTTGCTTTCAGACTCAAAAGACTCAAGACACATATCTTTTATCATTTGCTCGTATGCTGCATCAAACCATTCTGGATTTTCGTCTTTTATAATTTTTATAATATCAATTCCAAAATCTCCGTGTATTTGCTCTTCTTTAGAAGTTGCTTCTACCACGTTAGATATTCCTTTTAATACGTTTTTATGCTTGTTAAACGCCATGATAATTAAGAACTGTGAGAATAGAGACACGTGTTCTATAAACAATGAGAATAACAAGATAGACTCTGCATACTCTTGGTTATCTTCACTTTTTGCGTTTTTTAGTGCAGTTTCAAGATACTGCACACGTTTCATAATCACAGGTTTTTTCTTTAAGGTTTTAAACTCATTGTTTAATCCTAAAATTTCTAATAAATGTGAGTATGCATCATGATGTCTTACTTCACTTTCTGCAAATGTTGCGCCTACAGATCCTATTTCTGGTTTTGGCATACGGTGATAAATATCTCCCCAAAACGATTTTACTGCAACTTCTATTTGAGAAATAGCTAACATTGTATTTTTAATCGCACTACGCTCTACTTCATTCAATCCTGCTTTAAAATCTTGAATATCGCTTGTAAAGTTAAACTCTGTATGTATCCAATATGAGTGTCTTATTGCTGGAACATATTCGTATAATTGTGGATACTCATATGGCTTAAGGTTTATACGTTTTTCAAAGATATTTGTCTTACGCTTTCTGGCTTGTTCATCTCTATATAATATGTAGGCTTTTGCTACATCTAAAAAATGACTTTCCATTAAAGCATTTTCTACTGCATCTTGAACAGTTTCTACCGTAGGAATGTAATTTGGATCATTCTCTTTATGCTTTAAAAGGCTAGTTTCTACTAGTTGAGATACACGCTCTGCATCTTCTAAACTCCCGTGTTCTAAAGCGGTCATCGCTTTTAGAATCGCATTGGTAATCTTACTAAGCTGAAAAGGTACAGTCGTAAAATCCCTCTTGATAATGTGATTAATTTGCATGATGGTAATTGATTTTTTTTGTGTCTTAAAAGGATTATAAAATTGCGATTTTATTTCGAGCGTATTCAAAAAATACCATTTAGTTTTTCCACATAATTATCAACAATTGGTTATCCCTTACTATTGCTGAAATGATAAAAATTCACTGTTAATTTTTTGTGAAAAAAACTTAAAAACCGAAGTTTTTATCGGTAAATTTTAAGGGTAATAAAACGCTAAATAGATCATTTTTGACTTTTGAAGTTGAAATAATTTACGCTGTTTTGCTTAGCTTATTTTTTAAAAATTAACATTCTATTATCATTATAAAATATGACACCTTTTAAGCATTAGCTAATTTTGCAAGATGCAAAACTCTAACCCTGCTTTTAAGAATGAATTTGTAGCATTAATGGCATCTTTAATGTCTATTGTTGCATTAACCATAGATGCATTATTACCTGCTTTACCTAACATTGCCGAAGATTTAAATATTACTGATCCTAATAGTACACAATGGTTAATTACCATGATATTTTTAGGAATTGGTTTTGGGCAGTTAATATTTGGACCGTTGTCTGATAGTTACGGTCGTAAGCCTATTGTTTACATAGGCTTTTTTATTTTTATTATTTCTAGTATTATCTGTGTTACTACAAAAAACTTCGAAATGATGTTGTTTGCTAGAGTATTACAAGGTGTTGGGTTGTCTGCGCCAAGGACAATATCTATTGCTATGGTTAGAGACTCTTTTAGTGGAGATTTTATGGCAAAACTGCTATCTGTAATTGTTATGTTTTTTATTCTGGTACCTGTTATAGCGCCTACTTTTGGTCAAATACTTTTAGAATGGTTTGATTGGCGTGCTATTTTTAATGCTAATCTTATATTTGGATCTGTTGTTATGTTATGGTTTTGGAAACGTCAACCAGAAACATTAGATAAAAGTAAACGTATTAAATTTTCTCCTAGCATTTTTATTACTGGCACAAAGGAGTTTTTTAAACACAAAGAAGCAGTAGCTTTTACTTTGACCTCTGGTTTTATTACTGGATCTTTTATGGTGTATTTAAGCACTTCACAACAGATTTACCAAGATCAGTATAATTTAGGCGAATTGTTTCCTTACTTTTTTGCTAGTACTGCGTTGTCTATTGGATTATCTACCTTTACTAATAGTAGATTGGTTATGCGTTTTGGGTCGCGTAACATTGCATTTTATGCTACTGTTGCCTACTTTTTAATCTCAATTTTATATGTCATTTTATTCATATCTGGAAACAACCCAAGTATCGGAGTTTTAATTTCTTTTTTCTTAATTCAGTTTTTTGCTGTTGGGTTTATTTTTGGTAATTACCGTTCTTTAGCAATGGAGCCTTTAGGGCATATTGCCGGTATTGGCGCCGCAATTAACGGGTTTATATCTACAGTTATGGCGGTACCAATTGCTAACTACATTGGTAGTTTTGTACACACATCTGTACTTCCGTTATTTATAGGGTTTTCTGTATTTGGTTTACTATCGTTAATAACCTTTTATGTACTAAAATATAGTACCCAAAGAAAATTAGTTTAATAAATTTATTACAATATTTTCTACTGAAGAAATTATATACTGCACACCTATTGATATAACAATAAAACCAATAATTCTTGATAGAGCGTTAATACCAGACGCGCCTAAAAACTTTACTATAAAATGTGCACTTTTAAGTATTAAATATATTGCAGTGGTAACAAGTAGTACTGCAGATAGGATTATTAAAACGTCTTTAGTTAATGTATACTCTTGATTGTAGGTTATCAATAAAGATATTGTTCCTGGTCCTGCTAACATTGGTATTGCTAATGGCGTTAAGCTAATAGCGTCTCTATTATGTATATCTTCTTGTACACGTTTGCGCTTCATACCTTTATGTTCTCTAAATTTACCTGTCAATAAAGCAAAACCCGAAGAGGTTATAATTAATCCACCTGCTATTTTTAGTGCATTTAATGTAATACCAAAAAACGATAATATATATTGTCCTGCAAAAAAGGATAAAAACAGAATAATTAATACATCTAAAGCAGTCCATAACGCAATTTTAGCTCGTTCTTTTTTAGCGTGTTCTTGCGTTAATCCCACAAAAACAGGTACAGTCCCTAAAGGATTAATAATAGAAAATAATGCGCCAAAAGCAATTAAAAATAAGTCCATTGTTTTTTCTGCAAATTCACTCTATTTTTTAATGGCTTAAGTTATCTTAAACTTAAATCATCTTTAAAAGTAGGTTAACTACAAAAAGCCATAATTCAGTTTTAAACATCTAAAAACAAGCGGCTTAAAACCGTTTTTACAATTACTTAACTTAGTAACATTAGCGTAAAATTTAATTAATCTAAGCATTAATTTAAGTTAACTTATAAAGAATAATGTCAGAGTAGTTTTGTTCAAAATCAAATTTTAAACAACCTTAAAATGAACACATTTAAACAACTATTTTTACAATTTAGCTTAGTAGCTGCTGTTGGGAGCTCTTTCTTTGCATGTGATGGCGAAGATGGATTAAACGGTCAAGACGGACAAGATGGTCAAGACTTTACGCCTACAGAAACCATTTTTTCTAACAAATCTTCTTTAAACCCGTTAGTAAATATTAACCCTAATTTTAGTAATGTAAATGCTTACTCTTTAATTAGCTCTACAGACGTATTATCTAACGGTTTCCGTTTAGTTGGCGCACAAGATGGTGCTGGATTTTTAAAAGATGGAGACGAATATATTTATGTTGTTAATGCAGAAGATGATTATAGTGTATCTAGAATTCGTTTTGATCAATACATGAATCCTATACAAGGTGAATGGTTACTTAACGCTGGTGTTGCAGATTATGCAAGACAATGTTCTGGTACTATGTGGGAAGCAGCTGTACATGGTGGATCTCAAGATTTATTCTTATCGGCTTCAGAAAGTATTTCTTACGATGTTAAAGGTATTGACCCTTGGATTGAAACTCCTACGCCTACTGCAGATTTTGGATTAGATGCTTTAGGTGAATTTTCTTGGGAAAATGCTGTGCCATTACCTCAAAATGCTTACGCTGGTAAAACAGTAATTATTGGTGGTGATGATGACTCTAGCGGATCTGAAGGTCAAGTAACTATGTACTTATCAGAAAACGGTGATGCAGATTTAGATAATGGTAAAATTTACGTTTTAAGATTTAAGCAAATTTCTAACGGATCTGGCGGCGTACAAGACGTAGCTGCTAACACTGTATATAACGAAGGTGACTTAGATTTTGGCACGACTTACGATGTAGAGTTTGTAGAAATTGTTAACGGTGCTAGCTTAACTAAAAACGAAATGGAAACGGCTTGCTCTAACGTATACGCCTCTCAATTTATGCGTGTAGAAGATGTAGACTACCAAAAAGGAAGTGATGATAACGGACGTAACGTATACTTTGCTGTTACAGGTCGTGGTCCAGGACAAGGAACTTACAACGATTGGGGAACCGTTTATAAATTACAATTAGATGCAGACAACCCGTTACAAGGTCAATTAACACAAATTGTTAGCGGTAATACAGATACTAACAATATGGATGGAAACTTAGCAACCCTACAAAGTCCTGATAACATTTGTGTTACAGAAAACTATGTATATATTCAAGAAGATCCAAACTCTTTTAGCCGTAACCATGCTGCAAGAATCTACCAAACAGATTTAAATGGTAGCAACCCATTAGCTGTATTAGATTTAAAAATTGAAGCTAATTTAGAACCTAACGGAAGCGATGCATTTTCTGGTGAATTTGGTGCCTTAATTGACATTTCTGATAAAATAGGAGAACCAGATACATTTATACTTAATCTACAACCACATTACTGGAAAAGCAGTGATTTTGTATCTAATAACTTACCACATAACCAAGGTGGACAAATTGTGTTGTTAAAAGGATTACCAAGATAAACTATCTCTTTATTTTAATCCTAAATGAATCTTCACGCCTTGTGAAGATTCATTTTTATTATTTATATCATTTTAGATGAAAACACTTATTCAACTTTCAATTCTTACCACTACTCTACTTTTTATTGCTTGTAAACAGAAAAGCAATAGCGCAACTACAGCAATGAAAACTGTAGATGTTATTACATGGCAAAAAGCTCAAACGTATTACATCCAACATATGGATAAAGCCATAAACTATCTTGACAGCTTAAAACAAGCTAGTGTTAATGGTACAAAATCTAAATACTATTTTGCTAAAGCAAGAGAAGCTTTTAAAATTGCCGAACCTTTTGCGTCTTACCTTAATCCAGAAGTTGGTCATCGTACCAACGGTCCTGCTTTACCTGTTTATAAAGAAGACACTGGTAAAATATTATATCCTATCGGTCTTCAAAAAATTGAAGAAAGTGTATACGAACAAGACATTACAGACAAAGACTTTAATCAAGAAATTAAAATCACACAAGGATTAATGCTAGTTTTAAAAGGCGATATGACCAAACGTCAACTTACACCTCAACGCTTTTTTAGAGCTACACATCAGCAGTTATTTAGACTAATTAGTTTAGCTATTTCTGGTTTTGATACACCTGTTAGTCATCTAGGCATTAAAGAAACAGCAACATCTTTAAATAGCTTATATAAGGTGTATGAGTTTACCCTTCAACCTAGTATTATAAAAAAAGATGCACTTTTAGATCAACAATTTAAAAACAACATCAAAAACGCAATACAGTACGTTGAAAACAACACCAATTTTGATACATTTGATCGTTTTACTTTTACAAGAGATTACCTTAATCCTATTACTACGCAATGGGTAAATATTCGTAAAACTGCAGATATTTGGGAACCAACAACTACAGATCCTTTCAATTTTGATGCTCCTACTTTTTTTGAAAATAACAGCTTTAATCTTAATCATTTTACTGCTGTTAATAATCGTAATCCTTCTAAAGCTCAAATTGACTTAGGTAAAAAGTTGTTTTATGATCCTAATCTATCGGCTAATCATAATATGGCTTGCGTGACTTGTCATTCACCAAATAAAGGATATGCAGACGGATTGACAACTAGTCTTGATAACAATGGTAAACCTTTAGATCGTAATACACCAACCTTAATTAATAGTGCTTTTCAGCGTAGCTTTTTTTGGGATGGACGCTCAGAAACGATGATAGAACAAATAGCTTCTGTGTTTTTAAACGAAAAGGAATTTAATACCAATGTTCATCAGTTTTCAGAAGATATCCTTAAAGATTCTTCTTACATAAAAGCATTTAAAGCTGCATATGGAAAAATTCCGAAGAAAAATACTGAAGTTATAAAAGCACTTTCATCTTACATTTCAACTTTAAATAGTTTTAACTCTAGATTTGATCAAAATATTAGAGGAGAAATTAATGATTTTACAGACCAAGAACGCTTAGGTTATAATCTATTTATGGGAAAAGCATTATGTGCTACCTGCCATTTTATGCCTTTAACTAATGGTACTGTACCTCCATTTTTTTCAGAAACAGAAAAAGAAGTTATTGGTGTTCCTAAAACTGCTGCAAATAAAGAAAATGATGACGATTTAGGGTTTTATTTTAAGTATAAAGAAAACTTGCACAAAGGGATGTTTAAAACACCAACCTTGCGTAACGTATCATTAACAGCGCCATATATGCATAACGGCGTTTATGATAGTTTAGAGCAAGTTATGGATTTTTATAATCGTGGTGGTGGTGGCGGACTTGGTTTTGATTTACCTCATCAAACCTTACCTTTTGATGAGCTTAACCTAACCACAGAAGAGCAACAAGCTATTATTGCTTATTTAAAGACTTTAACTAGCGTACCAGAAGACGGTTATTAAGTAATTAATAGTATTGAGATTGCTTCGTCCTTTCGTACTCGTAATAACAACTCATATGTCATTCCGAAGTTTACTTAGTTAAATTTAGGAAGGACTGAAGGAATCTCAATAGTCATTAGCAAGCTATATATAATTAGCACATTATAAACCCAATACAACATTCAGCATTTATTTTTTCTCTAAATTAGTAAGATGAATAAAAACACAATTGCTGAACGTATACTAGATTTTCTTAAAGATTTTCCTCCTTTTGATGCGTTAACTTATGAGCAATTAATAACTATATCTTCTCAAGTTAAAGTATTATATGTAGAGCCTAATCATTTTGTTTTTAAACAAGGAACTAGTATTAAAGATGAATTTTACGTGGTAAAAAACGGTGCAATTGGTGTATATCATGAAAACAAATTAGTAGATCAATGTGATGAAGGCGATATTTTTGGCTTACGTGCCTTAATACGTAAAGATCAATATTTTTTAGATGCTAAAGCTATAGAAGAAAGTATCGTTTACAGTATCTCTTCTACCCTATTGCAAGACATTATTATTAGTAATCCAAAAGCTAACCAATTTATCATGGCTAGCTTTGCAACTAATACGCGTAACCCATACGCAAAAGACGATAAAGGTACTTTATTAGGTAACCTTGAGTTTTTAAAACCTGATGTTTCGGGATTTACAGAAGCACAATCTGCTATATATTCTAAAAACCCGATATGTTGTACTCCAGAAACTAGCATCAAAGAGGCATCTTTAATCATGAAAGAGCACAATGTAGGTTCTATTGTAATTACTAAAAATCAAAAACCTATAGGTATAATTACTGATAAAGACTTACGTAATCAAATTGCTACCGGTATTCATCATATAGACGAGCCTGTAACAACAATTATGTCTTCACCTGTATTATCATTTCCACCAACAATCACGGTTGCCGAAGCTCAAATAGCTACCTTAAAACATCAAATTTCACACTTATGCATTACCGAAGACGGTACTGATCAGTCTAAAATTATAGGCATGTTATCAGAGCATGATATTATTGTTGTTCATGGTAATAACCCAGCAGTATTAATTAAAGAAATTAAACGCGCAAAAACTGCAAAAAGTTTAAAGTATATAAGAGAAAAAGCACAAACGTTACTTAAAAATTATTTAGATCAAAGTTTACCTATGGTGTTTACCGCTAATATTATTTCTGCAATAAATGATGCGGTAACCAAACAGGTTATAGAGTTAAGTATTATTCAGCTTAACCAAAAACCACCAGCCAAATTTGCTTGGTTAGCCATAGGCAGTCAAGGTCGTAAAGAACAACTATTAATGACCGATCAAGACAACGCTTTAGTCTTTAGTGATAAAAATTTACATGAGTCTGATATTGAAACGGCTAGAGCCTACTTTTTAAAATTAGCTAATACTATAAATGACCAATTACATCATATTGGTTTTGACTATTGTCCTGCCAATATGATGGCACGTAACCCAGACTGGTGTTTAACGTTAACCGAATGGAAAGCAAAATTTAATAACTGGATTACACAACCAACACAAGAAAAGATTTTACTTTGCAATATCTTTTTTGATTACAACCTAGTTTATGGTAACAAAAAACTAGTGTATAAAATGTCTAATAGTATTTTTAAATCAATAGAGCAATATGAAATCTTCCTTAATTTTTTAGCTTTAAATGCACTTAAAAATCCGCCACCATTAAGTTTTTTCAGACAATTTTTAGTAGAAGACTCTGGCGAGCATAAAGATCAATTTGACATTAAAAAAAGAGCAATAATGCCACTAGTAGACGCCGCTAGGTTATTAATACTTTCGCATCATGTTAAAGAATTTAATAGTACTATTGCTCGTTACAAAAAGCTACAAGAGTTAGAGCCTCAAAATGCAGATTTATATGATGCCTGCATTAATGCTTTTAAAATTTTGCTACGATTTAGAGCAAATCAAGGTTTAAAACATAAAGATTCAGGTCAATTTGTAGATGTAAAAAGTCTAAGTAAATCAGATCGTTTAAAATTAAAAGGCTGCTTTAAACCTGTAAAAGACATACAAACCTTGATGCAAGTCCGTTTTAAATTATCGCAAATTATGTAGTTATGTGTTGGTTTAAATCAAAAACATATCCCGAATTTTGGAATAGCTATGCCAATAGCTTTCATAAAAAATACAGCCTAGAAGATACACGCTTTGTGGTTTTTGATACCGAAACCACAGGTTTAAATCCTAAACAGGATCGATTATTATCAATAGGTACAGTAACCATCATAAACTTTCAAATTGATGTTGCAGACCAACTAGAGTGCTACATCAAACAAAAACATTTTAATACAAAAACTGTTGAAATACATGGTATTTTAAAAGAAGGATCTCTTCATAAAATAGAAGAAAAGGAAGCTATCAAACAGTTTTTAAAACACATTGAAGGAGCTATTCTTGTAGCGCATCACGTACACTTTGATGTTGCAATGATTAATGAAGCTTTAAAACGCTTAGGCTTGCCTAAACTAAAAAATAAAACGGTAGATACCGGCACTTTATACCGCAAAACCAAATATATTAAAACGGATAAGCATTACAGTTTAGACGATTTGTGCAATAAATTTAATATTACTATGCACGATCGGCATACTGCATCTGGTGATGCTTATTTAACCGCTATTCTATTTTTAAAACTCTGCGCCTTACTTAAAGCGAAAAATAAAAGGCTAACACTAAGGGATGTATTGAGGAGGTATTAGAAATTACCAAGTCTACCCAATTTTACAATTCTCCCTTGATTAAGAGAGTTAATAATATTACGCTCTAAAGAGAGTAATACGGCGTAACAGTCTGATTCTGTTACTGTACACTCGTAAGCAATTTGCTCTGCGAGTATATCTAAATCTACTTCGCCATCTGCTATTGCAGCTGCATAGTACTTCTCAGGTAACGTGATGTCCTGAGGATTTTTGCGCGGTTGCGCTTTAAATTTTATAGCCATAGGCTTTTAAAAATTTAAATTAATAAAAAAACATTTGTCTTAGTACACTTAACACTTTAATAGTGAAGCGCCTAACTGACATTTACAAATATAAATTAAAGGAATTCAATTATAAAGTAAAGTTATAAACACTTATTTGGCGTATATATTTTCTTTATTACATGCGTTTTATCGATAGTTATTTATAAAATTGAGTTATTCATCGAAAATAATGGTTGTTTAACCCAAAAAAGAGTAGTATTAAGACTTATGGTGCGCAAGACTAATACATTGATTTTTATAGGAATAACATAAGATTGTGTATAAGTCTGAGTGTGTATAGGCTAAAAAAACAGATTGATGTTTTGAGATTGCTTCGTCCTGCGTCCTAGCAATGACATTGGGAGGATTGTAATGATAATTAAACCGTGCTTTGTATATCGATTATAGTATCTCAAACATATTATCAAACTATTATTATTTTATTATGTATCAATTAATTAGGTGGTGTTAATTAAATAGTCTATGTTTGCAACTCAATAAAAGATACCTATAGAGGTTTAAGGTAGTATATAGTACAATTAGTTTTACGAGTTTTTCTCTTCTTTCCAATTTTATTTTTCAATTACTTTTCAATAGTGTTTTTAAGTTAATAGATTGTTTATGCAATCTAATTATTAATCTTTAGTATGCTTTTCTTAACTAGGACGTTCTTTATTGTAAACACATTATTAGTAATTTAAAATTAAGTAACGATGCAAGAAGGCACAGTAAAATTTTTCAACAATTTAAAAGGATTCGGATTTATTAAATCATCAGAAACAGGAGAAGACATTTTTGTTCACAACTCTGGTTTAAGAGATGATATTAAAGAAGATGACAAAGTACAGTTTAATACTGAACAAGGAAAAAAAGGATTAAATGCGGTTAACGTAGAAGTAATCTTTTAATCAAAAAAAACATATTTATCTTCTAAGATAAAATTGTAAAAGACCGTTTAAATAAACGGTCTTTTTTTATGCGACTTCTCTCTACAATCGAAGTGACTATAGAATTTTTTTTCTGGTTTAAGGGTAATTTGTGTCTTGTTTAGTCATTAATTAATAGTTATTAAAAAGAGATTGCTTCGCTGCGCTCGCAATGACAATGGGATGTTTATAATAATAAAAAACACCTCCAAAATTGAAGGTGTTTTTGTTTAAATAATCAAATCAATCAAACAATAGTTTGTTAGTTAGTTTGTCTTCTTAGATTAAAAATTTATAAAGCATGATCCATTATATCTTGAACTACTTCTGGATTAAGTAATGTACTAGTATCGCCTAAATTACCAGTGTCTTTACTTGCTATTTTACGTAAAATACGGCGCATGATTTTTCCGCTTCGTGTTTTTGGTAATCCATTTGTAAACTGAATTTTATCTAACTTAGCAATTGGTCCTATTTGCTCAGTGATTAATTGGTTAATCTCTTTACGTAAGTTGTTATGATCACGTCCTTCGCCTGTTTCTTTTAACGTCACGTAACCGTATAACGCATTTCCTTTAATATCATGAGGGAAACCTACAATTGCAGACTCAGCTACTGCTGGATGCTCATTAATAGCATCTTCTATTGGTGCAGTACCAAGGTTATGACCTGATACGATAATAACATCATCCACACGACCTGTAATACGGTAATACCCTACTTCATCTCTTAACGCGCCATCACCTGTAAAATATTTATTATCGTATGCTGAGAAATACGTGTCTTTATAACGTTGATGATTGCCCCAAATAGTACGCGCCATACTTGGCCAAGGGAATTTTATACACAAGCGACCATCTACTTGATTGCCTTTAATTTCTTGTCCGTGTTCATCCATTAACGCTGGTTGAATCCCGATAAAAGGAAGCGTTGCATAGGTTGGTTTTGTTGGTGTTGCAAATGCTATTGGTGTAATCATAATTCCTCCAGTTTCGGTTTGCCACCATGTATCTACTATTGGTGCTTTTTTCTTTCCTACGTTATCATCATACCAATGCCAAGCTTCTTCATTAATTGGTTCGCCAACGGTTCCTAATACTTTTAAAGATGATAAATCGTGTTTTTCTAAGTGGTCTACACCTTCTTTTGCTAATGCACGAATAGCTGTTGGTGCTGTATAGAATTGGTTAACCTTATGCTTTTCTACAATATCCCAAAAACGACCAAAGTCTGGATAACTTGGTACACCTTCAAACATTACGGTTGTAGCACCATTACATAATGGTCCGTAAACAATGTAACTATGTCCTGTAATCCAACCTATATCTGCTGTACACCAATACACATCTTTTTCGCGATATTGAAACACGTTTTTAAACGTGTAAGCTGTATAGACCATATATCCAGCTGTAGTATGCACCATGCCTTTTGGTTTTCCTGTGGAACCTGAAGTATATAAGATGAATAACGGATCTTCTGCATTCATAATTTCTGGTACACAATCGTGATAAGCGTCGTCTAATAAAGGCTGTAACCAATGGTCACGACCGTCTTTCATGTTAATATCACTATTAATTCGTTTTGCTACCAAAACGCTTTCTATGGAATTACAATCTTCTAACGCTTCATCTACAATGCCTTTTAAGTCTATGGTTTTTGCACCACGATACGATCCGTCACTGGTAATAACCATTTTACATTCTGAGTCGTTGATACGCGTTGCTAATGCTGTAGAAGAAAACCCAGCAAAAACTACTGAATGTATCGCACCAATACGTGCACATGCTAATACAGAAATGGCTAATTCTGGAATCATTGGCAAATAAATACACACGCGATCGCCTTTACCAATGCCTTTATCTTTTAATACATTTGCCATACGACACACACGGTCGTGTAATTGGCGGTATGTGATATGTTCTGCTTTTTCTTTAGGGTCGTTAGGTTCAAAAATAATAGCAGTTTTATCGCCTCTTGTATATAAATGTCTGTCTATACAGTTTTCGGTAATGTTTAGTTGTGCGCCTTCAAACCATTTTACTTCTGGTTTGGAAAAATCCCAACTTAACACATTGTCCCATTTTTTTCGCCATAAAAAATGCTCTTCTGCTATTTCTTCCCAAAAAACCTCAGGGTTTCTGACTGATTTTCGGTAGACTTGATAGTATTCTTCTAAGTGTTTGATATGATAATTACTCATAATGCTTATATGTTATTTTAGTTTTGTTTTAATTATAATAGGTCTCGACTGCGCTCGACCAGACATTTTATTTATTTATATTTTATCTCTTGCTCTCTCTTTCATTATGCTCAATGACCAATGTTTTGCGATTAGCCAAAGTACATTTCATTGAGATTTAATGTATCCCAATATGATGGGTTTGATAAATTGTTTTTATTTCGTCTATAATTGTAACATCATCAATGGTTGATGGAATGTTATATTGTTGTTCGTCTGCGATATTTCGTAACAATTTACGAAGAATTTTACCGCTTCTAGTTTTTGGTAATCGGTTAACTACCAATACGTCTTTAAATGAAGCGACTGCGCCAATCTCATGACGCATATCTTTGATAATTTCGTTTTGAATGGTATCATTATCATTTGTGTTATCTGACTTTAAAACTACTAAGCCTAGAGGTTTTTGTCCTTTTATATCGCAATGCACTCCAAATACAGCACATTCGGCTACAGATTTATGAGAGGCTACAATTTCTTCCATTTCGGCAGTAGATAATCTGTGACCAGCAACGTTTATAATATCGTCTACTCTACCTGTTATAAATATGTAGCCATCTTCATCTTTATAACCACCATCGCCAGAAAAATAATACCCTGGAAATTTATTTAAATATCCTGATTTAAAACGTTCTGTGTTTCCCCATAAATTCATTAATGTTCCTGGAGGTAATGGTAATTTGGCAGCAACATAACCTTCTACACCTGCTTCTACTTCGTGACCTTCTTCATTTAAAATTTGAATATCATAACCACTTACCGGAAAGCTTGCCGACCCAGGTCTTATCTCTTGTAATTGTACACCAACCATATTTGCTAGCATTGGCCAACCGCTTTCTGTTTGCCACCAATGATCTATTACCGGAACTTGTAATTTTTCTTGGGTCCAAGTTAAAGTTGCTACGTCGCAACGCTCGCCAGCTAAGAATTGATATTTTAGACAGGATAAATCATAGTTTTTAATCAATTGCCCTTCGGGATCTTCTTTTTTTATCGCTCTAATGGCTGTTGGTGCTGTAAACATGACTTTTACATTATGCTCGCTAATAACACGCCAAAAGGTTGAAGCGTCTGGTGTTTTTATAGGCTTACCTTCAAAGAGAATAGTTGTGTTTCGGTTTAATAACGGTCCGTACACAATAAAACTATGACCTACAACCCAACCTACATCACTAGCTGCCCAATAGACATCATCTTCATTGACACCATATACGTTTTTCATTGAGAATTTTAACGCAGTAGCATAGCCTCCAGTATCTCTAATGATGCCTTTTGGTTTTCCTGTTGTGCCGGAAGTATATAAAATATAAGAAGGATGTGTTGCTGGTAAAGGTATAGCATCTACTGCAGAGGATGTTTCTACTAAAGTTTTATAGTCTACATCATAACTTTTTTTAGGAATATCTACATCTTGATTTCTATCAAACACAACAACATATTCTGGTTTGTTTTTAGCTTGTGCAATAGCATTGTCTACATAAGGTTTATATGGAATGATGCGTTGTATTTCGATTCCATTTGAAGCGGTAATAACAGCTTTTGGTTTACAATCGTCAATACGAATAGCTAACTCATGCGGCGCAAAACCACCAAATACTACCGAATGTATGACTCCTATCCTTACACATGCTAGCATAGCATATAAGGCTTGCGGTATCATAGGCATGTAAATAATACAGGTATCGCCTTTTTTTAGTCCTAAACTTAGTAATCCGCCAGCAAGTTTAGAGACTTCTTTGTGTAATTGATTATAGGTTATATGCTGTTTGGTATTGGTAACTGGCGAGTCATAAATTATTGCATTTTGATTACCATAACCATCTTTTATATGTTTGTCTATACATAAATAGCTTAAGTTAAGTTGACCGTCTTCAAACCATTGAAAATAGTCATGTTGGTCTTTAGACAAGATGGTATTTGGTTGTTTATACCAGTCTAATTGTTGCGCTTGTTCTTTCCAGAATTGTTCTGGATATTTAATACTTTTTTTATAGAAATCTTGATATAGCATAACTAAGCTTTTTTAGAGTTAAAAAGACCGAACCAATTAGGGTTAAGTACTTTAAGCTTAATTAAAGCCCAAATTATAGCTACAAAAGATAAACCAACTACAATAGATAACATTGGAGTTACAATAGTTTGGCTTTGCCATTTAAATCTAAGGTATAACGTAGCAACAACGTAGATACATATTATTATATCTGATGCTAGTGGATTGATACGAAGTTTCATTGTCTTTATATTTTAATTAAATACTTGCTTGTTTGCACACAAAACCAATATTTAATTAGTCATATTAAGACTAACTTTTATGTTTTTAAGCGACGAGTTCCATAATTTCTGAAACTATTTTTTTTACTGAAAAGGGTTTGGTTAAATACTTATCTGCACCTAAATTTAGTCCTTTTTCTATATCTGACGCTTTATTTTTAGCGGTTAAAAAAACCACTTTTATATCTTTTAAATTTTTATCTGATTTTATGTATGACAATGTTTGGTAACCATCTACATTAGGCATCATTATGTCTAACAATATAACGTCTGGCGTTTGGGTTTTTAATATCTCTAACGCTTCACTTCCGTCTCTTGCTATATACACTTCAAAGTCTTGTTTTTTAAAGGTATACTCTAGTGACATTACAATGTTAGGCTCATCATCTACAATTAAAATCTTCTTCTTCATATAAAAATGTTGTACAATTTACTTAAAAGGTAGCGTAAAAACAAGACTTGCGCCATTTTTTAACCCTTTTTTAGCCCAGATTTTTCCGTGATGTTTTTCTATGATTTGTTTTGTAATAGCCAAACCTAATCCGCTTCCTTGTGGTTTTATTGTGTTTTGGTGTTGAGATTGATAAAATTTATCAAAGATATAATCATGATCTTCTTCCGGTATCCCTTTACCATTATCACTTACAGAGACTTCTATATGTTCCTTAAAAACCGAGTAATCTACAACTATTTCTCCTGTTTTAGGAGCACAAAATTTTAACGCATTAGATAATAGGTTTGTAAGTACTTGTAGGATGCGGTCTTCATCATACTCTAAATACAGTTGGCTTTTGTTTTTTTTAATTATACGTATCTCTTTTTTTGCTGCGATATGGTTTAAACTAGAAATTGCTTTTGATATAGTACTACATATGTCGTTACGATTAACATCTAGATTTAGACGTCCGGTTTCTAGTTTTTCAAAATCTAAAATGTTATTAATTAAGCGTCCTAGACGATCTGAATCCTGAAGTATATTTTTTAAGAACTGTTGTTTTATCTCTTTAGGCATATCATCGTCTTCATCCATTAATAGCTCGGTTGCTGCACGTATACCTGTTATTGGTGTTTTAAGCTCGTGTGCTACAGTGTCTAAAAATTCGTCCTTTTGTCTATCTTTTACTATAAGCTCGTTATTAGCTTGTTTTAATTGTGATGATAACTGAGATAACTCTTGAGATTGCTCTAGCAACATTTTATTGTTTACAATATTTTCTTTAGACTCCTCTAAAATTTTAAGCACTTCTACCAAACTAATTTGTTCTTCTTTGACGACACTTGCTATTAATATTTTAGCTGAAGCAGCACCAATGCTACCGGTTAGTAGTTTTTCTGAAAAATTAATTAATCTAGCATCTGCTAACTGTGTGTCTTGAGGTAGTTTATATTTAGTAAAAAAGATATTTAAAGCACGGTTGGCTCTATATTCTCCTAAAAAACGAATTAATACATTTTTTATATCATTAACGTACGCTTCTCCTTTCCATACTAAAGCGCTGTCTTGTAAAGTTGTAAAGTTTTTACTATCTACATACATCTCGGCATAATTACGTTCTCTATAATTACCTTTATAGATTAATGAAAACACTAAGTAAAACATTACATTAAAAGTTATGCTCCAAAAAAATGCATGTGCAGGTGGACTTAAAAAGTCTAATCCAAATAAGGCATAAGGTCTCAATGCTTCTACACCAAAAAGCCCCAACTGAGTAAAAGAATCTTTACCTACAAAAGCATCTAAAGTGAAGGGTAACACCAAGGTATACAATACTGTTAAAGTCCCAACAACCATACCTATAATAGCTGCTCTTGCAGAACCACGATTCCAATATAAACCAATAAAAAAAGACGGTGCTAATTGTGCTATAATAGTAAACGATATTAACCCTATAGAATATAAGGATAGCTCTTTAGAAAACGATATATAAAAAAAATACGCTACAATTATTATGGAGAATATTGATATGCGTCTTATATTTTTAATGTATTTAGAATTTCGTTCAGGTTGATTTTTAATGAATTTATCTAAAAACCCATAAGGTATAATTAAGTTATTACTAACCATTGTTGATAATGCTAAAGTAGATACAATAACCATTGAAATTACTGCTGAAAAACCACCTAAAAAAACAAGGGTTGCTAAAAACGAATGACCTTGCTCTAATGGCAAGAACAGTGTGTAATATTCGGCATTTTGAGTATTGCCAAAACTTAATTTTCCTGCCCACGCAATAAAGATTACAAATACATTAAACAGTAATAAATACAACGGAAACATCCAGATAGCATGTTTAAGGTGTTTTTCTCTATTATTTTCTAGTACTGCAACTTGAAATTGTCTTGGTAACAAGAATATAGCCATAAAAGACAATCCCATAGTAAAAAGCCAATTAAAACCTTCTTCTAAGCTATCTATAGTGGTTAGCGGTATTAAATTGTCTATTTTGGATATTTTATTGTAAATATCTGTAGTGCCATTAAACAGGTAAAACGTAACATATACACCAATAATTAAAAAGAATAAGAGTTTTATAATAGACTCAAAAGCTACCGAAGCAATAATCCCTTTATGTTTTTCGGATGCATCGGTGTTTTGTGTCCCAAAAAAAGCAGCAAAAATAGCTAATAGCAAGGCAACATAAAACGTAGAGTCGTCTATTATTGATGTTGAAATATAGCTTGTATCATCAGACATTATTTCAAAAGTCTCAGATACTGCTTTAAGTTGTAAAGAAATGTAAGGTAAGGTACCAATTAAGCAAATACCTGTTACTAAAGCGCCTAAAAACCTATTATTACCGTAACGTACAGAAATGAAATCTGCTATAGACGAAATTTTATGTTGCTTAGAAATACGAATAATTTTGCGCAATACCGTAATCCATAAAGGCGCAGCAATAACAGGTCCTAAATAGATAGTTAAAAAATTAATACCAGAATTTGCAGCAATACCAACGCTACCATAATAGGTCCATGCAGAACAATAAACAGCTAAAGATAACGTATAGACATAAGGGTTGTTAACCCATTTGCTTTGTCGTTTTTTTTCAGCAATAAAAGCAATGTAAAACAACACTGCTAAATACAATACAATTATAACTACTAACGCATAATTACTCATAATGACGTTTTAAAACTATAAACGAAATTACTCCTGAAAGTAACCAAGTAGAAAATATAAACACATAAAAATAAGGCACGCCAAACACATGTCCATTAATATTAAAAATAAGTACAAAAGGTATATTAAACATTAAAAATAATGCTATGGAGAGGACGATTAGTTTTTGCTCGTGGCGTTTTTTCATATAAATATTTAAATAGAATACTAATATAATTAAAAATCAGCATTACAGTTTGTAATGCTGATTTTAACTAACTAAATTAAAATATGCTCTTAATTATTTTAAGATAAAGAACAATGTTTTAATGTGAAGAAGCTTCGCCTGCTCCCGATGGAATACGAATGTTTTCCACCATATCTTGTACATCTTGAGGCGGTGCAGGTGTTAACCTTGATACTACTACCGAAACTACTACGTTTATTAGCATTGCTATAGTACCAAACCCTTCTGGAGATGTCCCAAACCACCAGTCTTCTGCAGTACCACCACCAAACATATTTAATTTAAATTTCATCATGTAGAATAACATAATTACGATACCTACAACCATTCCTGAGATAGCACCTTTGCTATTCATACGCTTATCAAAAATACCTAAGATAATCGCTGGAAAGAATGACGCTGCTGCTAGACCAAATGCTAGTGCGACGACAGCTGCCACAAACCCTGGAGGATTAATACCAAAGTATCCAGCAATTAATATAGCTACAAAAATAGATACACGAGCCCAAGTTAATTCGCCTTTGTCAGAGATATCTGGTTTTAATTGCTTTTTAATTAAATCGTGAGATACTGACGTAGAAATTACCAATAGTAAACCTGCTGCTGTAGATAAAGCTGCTGCTAATCCACCAGCTGCTACTAAACCAATTACCCAGTTTGGTAGGTTAGCAATTTCTGGGTTTGCTAATACCATAATATCTCTATCTACATATAGCTCGTTAGAGGCATCACTTACATTAGCTACCATACGTTGTCCATATTGCCCTCTTTCTTCGGTATATACAGGTTTTTTACCATCTAAAGCGTTGCCAGCTACATATTGAATTTTTCCATCGCCATTTTTATCTGCCCAAGCTATTAATCCTGTATTTTCCCAATTTTTAAACCATTCAGGAATTTCAGAGTATTCTTTATTACTTACTGTTTCGATTAAGTTAGTTCTAGAAAATACTGAGATTGCAGGTGCAGTTGTATAAAGAATAGCAATTAATAATAATGCGTATCCTGCAGATTTACGTGCATCTTTAACTTTAGGCACGGTAAAGAAACGTACAATTACGTGTGGTAATCCTGCTGTACCAGTCATTAAAGCTAAAGTAATAGCAAATACATCCCAAGTACTTTTGGTTCCGCTCGTATATTCGTTAAAACCAAGTTGCGTATGTAATGCATCTAATTTGTCAAGTAAAAATTCACCGCCTTCAACAGTTCCTCCCATTCCTATTTGAGGTATGATGTTTCCTGTCATTTGCATAGAGATAAAAAATGCTGGTACCATAAACGCAAAGATTAATACACAATACTGTGCTACTTGCGTATATGTGATTCCTTTCATTCCTCCTAATAAAGAGAATACTAAAACCACAGCCATACCAATAATTACACCTAAATTAATATCTACTTGTAAGAATTGTGAAAATACAATACCTACACCACGCATTTGTCCTGCAACGTATGTAAATGAAACAATTAAGGCACATATTACAGCTACAGTACGTGCAGTGTTAGAATAATATCTATCACCAATAAAATCTGGTACAGTAAACTTACCAAACTTGCGTAGATAAGGCGCTAAGAGCAATGCTAATAGCACATATCCTCCAGTCCAACCCATTAAATAGACTGAACCATCATAACCAGCAAACGAAATAATACCCGCCATACTAATAAAAGAAGCGGCACTCATCCAGTCTGCTGCTGTAGCCATACCATTTGCTAAAGGTGAAACACCACCACCAGCAACGTAAAATTCTTTTGTTGAACCTGCTCTAGCCCAAATTGCAATTCCGAAATATAGAGCAAAAGATAGCCCTACTAATAACCATGTCCATACTTGTACACTCATAATGTTTTTTGTTTTTTAGTTAAGGCTTACTCGTCGAAACCGTATTTTTTATCTAATTTATTCATCAATCTTACGTAAACGAAAATTAGAATTACGAATACATAAATAGATCCTTGTTGTGCAAACCAGAACCCTAGTTTAAATCCGCCAAGTCTTATTTCATTTAAAGCATCTTTAAAAAGGATTCCGCATCCGTAAGACACTATAAACCAAACAGAAAGCAGTATGATTAAATACTTTAAGTTTTCTTTCCAGTACGCTGTTGCGTGTTGTTGTTTATCAGACATAATGTTCTTTAGTTTTAATTAGTTGTTTATAGAAAAATGTGCGTTTGTAGTCTAAAGATATTAGTAGACTCTGCTCCTGTTGCTCCTTTGGTACCTGTAGTGTATTCTGCAGTTATTTTAGCAAAATGACCGTTTATAAAATAGTTAAGTCCTAAACCTAACTCATCACTATTATTTGGCGTAAAATCCATATTAGATGTATTGTAAGTTATATATGGCATTACGTTATGTTTTCTAAATAAAAGTCCTAATTGACCATGAACAACTGTTCCTGAAGATGGGACTAAACCACCAGTATTAAATCCATCGGTATCACCATAATTATAATTGTAATAAGCACCTAAAGCGCTAATTGCTAAGTTTTCGTTTAACGGTGCATCGTAAAATGCATCTACAGCAAAGTGTGTTACAGATTCTCTATTATTTAAATCGTTTACCGCTAATGCGTCTGGATGATGGAAGAAACCAGCACCAATACTTAATACTTTTTTCTTACCTAAGTAAGTACCAACTAAATAAGGCAATTTATCTGATTCTTTATCAAAGATGTCATACTTAAAATATCCTGCGTAATTCCAAACACCATCTCCAATAGTATTATCGACTTGGTAAGTTGGTGTAGCGCCTAAAACTCCTACGTTTGTTCTTGCATTATTAGCTGCTATACGATAGCTGAACTTACCTAAAGAACCTTTAGCATAAATCCCTAAATGACGTGCAAATTGATCACTTGTTGTAATATTATTCCATGGAAATAACCTTACATCAGAGTTTCCTGCTCCAGGATTGTCTAAAGTCATCATATTTAATGTGCTTTGATTTGATAATCTTGAAATGCCATTCCAATAATGTAAACCAGAACCAACATGAAGTTTTCCTGGCTCTATAGCAAACTCTGCCCAAGCATCATGTAAAAACAATAAACTTCTATTATTTGCTGTTTGTGAATTTGGATTTGCGGTTAAATTGTCTGCACTTAAACTATTAAGTCCAAAGTGAGTTAAGATTAAAAATCTTGGTGAGATTTGTGCGTAAGCTAATAATCTAGACCTTCTAATAGAGTGTCTAATTCCTTTTTGATCGCTTCTAGCTTCAAGCCATAATTGATGCCAAGTAATAAACCTTATGTATTTACTACCATCTTCATTAAGATTTACTTTTAGTGGTTTGTAAGAATGGTCTACTTCTTTTTTTTCTGCTTCTTGACCATTTCCTAAAAAAGGAAAAAGCAATACTGCTGCTATTAAAAATAAGAATGTTTGTTTTCTCATAATTTTAAAGAGTTAGTTAGTGAATAATTAAATATTGGTTTTGTGTGCACTACTAAACTCTAAAAAAGAATGTGTTAACAAAAAATTAATATATAAATCTGTTAATTATATATACTAATCTTTAAAACGCTCCCATTTTATTAGCATAAATTTGTCTCCTAGCTCTGTTACAACAACTCCTGCTCCTTTAATATTTTCTGTTTTTTGAAAATAATTACCTAATTCTGTGGCGTTTAATATTTTATAAGTTGGATGATAATTAGAATTATAAGGTCTTTTAATATTGTATTTTTTTACCCAATTCATTATACTTACGTGAGACACGCCAAGGATACGCTCTATTTCTCTATAAGTTAATCCTTCTAAGTATAGTTGTAATGATTTGTTTACATAATAGTCATCAATCTTCTTACCTATTTTATTAACAGAAAAAAAATAGCTACATTTTTTACACTTATAGCGTTGTCTATCATTTACAATTCCACTTTTAATATAGTGATCAGAACCACAATTTGGACACAAATCAATTTTCATATATATTATTTTAGCATAAATATATTAATTTAGCAATAAAAAATGATTCAAAAACTTAATTATTTATCAAATACATATTTTTAAAACCAAAAACATATAAAATTTATATTTTTTTAAGCTTATAATTAACAATAAAACAAAACCCTATAATACGGTATTATAGGGTTTTGTTTTTAACTTGTAGCTTGTATGATTATTTATGATTAAAGTAAGTATCTTCTTCTTCTGTTAATAATCTAGAGTGAATAATAAAACGGATCCCTAAAGGAATCTCTAAAGAGAAACTTGCTCCTCTTCCTTCGGTGATATCGATAGTTAAATGTGTATGTTTCCAATATTGAAATTGATCTTGATTCATGTAAAAAGGAACGCCTTCAATATCTCCAAGATGAATATCACTTTCATCTAAATACATATCATCTTTTTCAAAAATCATTGGTGCAGATCCATCACAACATCCGCCACTTTGATGAAAAATTAAATCGCCATGTTTTTCTCTTAGCTGCCTAACTATTGTTTTTGCTTGTTCTGTTATGTCTAATCGTTGCATTATTATAAATTTAATAAAAAAGGCTGAATTAATTAAACTCAGCCTTTTCTGCTATTATATTCTATCTATTAAAAGAAACCTAACTTATTCTTATCATAAGAGATTAGCATGTTTTTAGTTTGACGGTAGTGACTCATCATCATTTGGTGGTTTTCTCTACCAAAACCAGATTTTTTATAACCACCAAATGGTGCATGTGCTGGATAAGAATGGTAACAGTTTACCCAAACACGACCTGCTTTTATAGCTCTTGGGATTTGGTATAATTGGTGTGCATCACGTGTCCAAACACCAGCGCCTAAGCCGTAAAGTGTATCGTTAGCAATCTCTAAAGCTTCAGCTTCGTCTTTAAATTTGGTTACGCAAACTACTGGTCCAAAAATTTCTTCTTGGAAGACTCTCATTTTATTATGACCTTCAAGAATGGTTGGTTGGATGAAGAATCCGTTGCCTAAATCTCCTTCTTTATTAGCGTCACCACCACAAAGGACTTTTGCTCCTTCTTCTTTTCCTATTTTTATATAAGATTGAATTTTTTCATATTGATCATTAGACGCTTGCGCACCAACCATACAATCTGTACTGTAAGGACTGGTTTGTACAATTGCTTTGGTACGCGCCACAACACGCTCCATAAACTTATCGTAAATATCTTCTTGTACTAAAATACGAGATGGACAAGTACATACTTCACCTTGGTTAAAAGCGAACAATACTGCGCCTTCTATAGCTTTATCTAAAAAAGCATCATCATGATCCATAACCGAATTAAAGAAAATATTTGGAGACTTACCGCCAAGCTCCATGGTTACTGGATTTAAATTTTTAGATGCATATTGCATGATTAACTGTCCTGTTGTCGTTTCGCCTGTAAAGGCAACTTTGTCTACACGAGAGCTCGATGCCAAAGGTTTACCTGCTTCTGGTCCAAAACCATGCACCACATTGATGACTCCTGGAGGAAACACATCTGCAATTTTTTCCATTAATAAGGTTGCTGAAGATGGCGTTTGTTCTGCTGGTTTTAATACTACACAGTTACCTGTTGCTAAAGCTGGTGGTAATTTCCATGACAACATTAATAGTGGGAAATTCCATGGAATAATTTGTCCAACGACACCAAGTGGCTCTTTAATATTCATGGATAAAGTGTTTTGATCTAACTCTGTTGCACTACCTTCTTCTGCACGAATACACGATGCGAAATACCTCCAATGATCTACAGAAAGTGGCACATCTGCATTTAACGTTTCACGGATTGGCTTACCGTTATCACAAGTTTCTACTAAAGCAAATTCTTCTAAGTTTTCTTCAATGATATCTGCTACTTTATTTAAAAGTGTTGCGCGTTGTGTTGCCGAAGTATTACCCCAAGCTTCTTTTGCTGCATTGGCTGCATCTAAAGCAAGTTCTACATCTTCTTTTTGAGATCTTGGGTATTTTGCAATTAAAGATTTATCTATTGGTGATGTATTTTCAAAATACTCACCTCCAATAGGTGCTACAAACTTTCCGTTTATAAAATTGTCATAGGATGCTTTAAATTTTGGTTTAGAGTAACTCATAGAAATTAATTTAGATTATTAGTTATTATTTAGTTTTCAATCATTATTTATTAATAATGTAACATTGATAGCTTTCATCTTATTAAAATGAATAATTATTGATTTTTGTAAAGTTATTTTGTTATATTCTCAAATTATTGAACATATTTATTATATTGTTGCACAATCCTATTATTAAGTATTTTTTAAAATACATTTTTGTATCATTGGGTATGAGTCATTTATTAAGTCAGCATAGAAAACATAGAAAATTAACTACGCTTGTAGAAAACAGAACGACTTACAATGCAGAGTTTGCAGAGTTGAATATTTATGAAACTCATCAATATGCAGAGCAAGTATCTTTGACTTTTGATTTTCCTATAATAGCTAGCATGCTAACGGGTAAAAAAGTAATGCATATTGAAGGCATGCCGTCTTTTGATTTTTATCCAGGTGAATCTGTTGTTATGCCTACAAATAAAGAAATGGTGATTGATTTTCCTTTAGCAAAAGAAAATGATCCTACGCAATGCTTAGCCTTAGGTATTGATAGTACAAAAATTACCGAAGTTGTTGATAAATTTAATCATCACGTAAGTATTGAAAATGAAAACAATAATTGGTCTTTAGACAAAAACACTAATCACTTAACCAATAACAATGAGGTTAATCATTTAATTAACCGTTTAGTATATACTTTTACTAATAACAATAATACTTCTAAAGATGTATTGTTAGATTTAATGCTACAAGAATTGATTGTTAGACTATTACAAACTAAAGCTAAAACCTTGTTATTAAGCGATCAAAACATGTTTAATGACACAAGAATTGGTATGGTAATTAACTACATTAAACAAAACTTAACCAATAAAGATATTACCGTAGATTTACTTGCTAAAAAGGCTTGTATGAGTACGTCACACTTTCATAAAAAGTTTAAAAACACCTTAGGTATCTCACCTATTGATTATATTAATTCTGAAAAAATAAAATTTTCTAAAAAACTAATTAAAGCATCTAAAGACCTAAGAATATCTGAAATTGCCTTTAAAGCTGGATTTAATAATACTAGTTATTTTAATAGGCAGTTTAAAAAAATGGAAATGATGACACCTGCACAGTTTAAAAAGTCTGTTAGTCAATAATTTACTATATTGTTTTCACGTAACGCTTTACTTCTTTCATCACTTTTGGCGCCAATAATAGTGTTGCTGTCATCGTTGGTATTGCCATTAATGCAAATACACCGTCTATTAAATTAATCATTAAGCTTAATGATGTTGTCGCACCAATAATTATACTTAAAATATAAAAATAATTATAGTAGTGTTGATGCTTTGCTCCTATTAAAAACGATAAACATTTACCGCCGTAATACGCATAAGAAAACAATGACGAAATACTAAATACAGCAATACAAGCCATAAGCAAATATTTACCATAAATAGGCATAGCATTACTAAAAGCTGATGCAGTTAAACTAACACCGTTTGCGTCTGTTGTTTTCCAAACACCAGTAACAAGAATAGCAAGAGCTGTTAATGTACATACAACTAACGTATCAATTGCAGGTCCCATCATAGCTACTAAACCTTCACGAACAGGTTGATTAGTTTTAGCAGCACCATGTGCTAAAGGCGCTGTACCAATACCAGCTTCGTTACTAAATGCGCCTCGTCTTATTCCTAAAATAATTAATGTACCAACAACACCTCCAAATAACGCATCTTCTTTAATAAAACTTGCTGTAAAAGCATCTGTAAATATAAGCTTGAAGTAATAAGGAACACTTTCTATATTAACAATTAAGATAAAGAAAACTAAAACAAAATATAGTATGACCATACTAGGTACTAATTTTGAAGTGACTTTACTAATTCTATTTAAACCACCTAAAATAACCACAGATGTAATTACTACTAAAACTAAACCGATGATTAAATTTGAAGTAAAATTAACCTCAAATCCGTTAGGTATCAGTACAATATCGTTAATAGCTTGTGTTAATTGATTGACATTAAAAACCGGCAACGCACCAATTAATCCGCAAAGACTAAAAAATACCGCTAAAGGTTTCCAAGATTTACCCAAACCTTCAACAATAAAATACATTGGTCCGCCTTGTGTTTTTCCTTCACTATCTTTTCCTCTAAACATGATAGCCAAACTTGAAGTAAAAAATTTTGTAGACATACCAATAATGGCACTAATCCACATCCAAAACACAGCTCCTGGTCCACCAACAGCAATAGCAACAGCTACACCAGCGATATTTCCCATACCAATAGTAGAAGACAACGCGGTAGTTAAGGCTTGAAAATGAGTAATATCACCTTCATCTAACTCGTTATCATACTTTCCTTTTAGTACATCTATTGCGTGTTTAAAATATCTAAAAGGTAAAAACCTGGATAGAATTAAAAGGTATAATCCGCCACCTGTTAATAGAATTAATAAAGGAAATCCCCATACTGCAGAAGAAAACGCTTCTACCCAAGTATTAATCTGTTTATACATACTAACTGTTTTGAAAAAGTAAATATAGTATATATTTGTAACCTAATAACTAATGACCATTTTGAAACCAACCCGTCTTTTTTTCTTAGATGCTGTACGTGCATTTGCTATTTTGATGATGCTACAAGGTCATTTTATTGATACGCTTTTAAACCCAGTTTACAGAGATAAAACCAACATAGCATATACTATTTGGGAATATTTTAGAGGTATTACAGCTCCAACTTTTTTTACCATAACGGGTTTAGTATTTGTTTTTTTGCTGTTGCGTGCAAAAGCTAAAAATGAAGATAGATACCGTATAAAAAAAGGGTTTAATAGAGGTTTATTATTGATTGGTATTGGGTATGCGTTACGGTTTTCGTTTTTAAGCTTATTTAAAGGCGAAATTAATATGTACTTTATTGTTATTGATGTCTTACAATGTATTGGTCTGTCTTTAATTTTAATTATTGGGCTTTACCTGATTACCTTAAAAAACGAAACTGTTTTTGCGCTTTTAATGTTAATTATTGGTAATATCATTTTTGTAACCGAACCATTGTATCGTACGCTACACATTGAAGGTATTCCTAAATTTTTAGCCAATTACATCACTAAAGAAAACGGTTCTGTATTTACTATGATACCATGGTTTGGTTATGTTTGTTTTGGCGCTTTTATAGCTGTTTTGTTTCATAAATTTGGTCACAAATACCGATACAAACAATTTAAAATCACCGGTTTTTTAGTCGTTGGGTTTATATTACTTTTTTGGTCTTCACCTTTTTTAACCTTTTTAACTCAAATTACTGGTATACAACTTTTTGATGATAGCGCTAACTATAATTATCTGTTTACTAGATTAGGTAATGTATTGGTTATTTTTGGGCTATTTTACACCTTTGAGCGGTATTTAAAGCAAGCCGTTATCACTAAAATTGGACAAAAAACCTTGTCTATTTATGTCATTCATTTTATTGTTATTTATGGCAGCTTTACTGGTATTGGTTTAAAGCATTTTTTTTATAAATCTCTAACACCAACACAAGCTATTATTGGCGCTATTTTATTTATGGTTGTTGTTTGCTTTATTTCTTTCCACTACGCCAAAACCAATAAGTTTATCTATACTAACCTTTTACCTTTTGCTAATAAATTATTAAAAAAGACTAATGATTAGTTAATTATTTTATTATAACTAAACAATTGGTTAGTTTTGTAAAAGAAATTAATTTATGCCTAGAAATAAAACATATAATGAAGAAGACGTTGTAGAAAAAGCCTTAAATGTTTTTTGGCAGAATGGCTATGAATCTACTTCTATGCAAATGCTAGAAAAAGCAATGGGTATAAATAAATTTTCTATTTACTCTAGTTTTGAAAGTAAACACGGTTTATTTTTAGAATGTTTAAAACACTACAAAAAACAAGTAAAACATAATATTGATAAACTTAAAACAGGAAATAAAGGTATTGAAGATATTAAACAATTTTTTTATGATTCTGTAAGTTCTAATTTTAAAACCGACCAACCTAAAGGTTGCTTTGTAACAAATACATATAACGAATTTTCTAGCAAAGAAGATAAATGTATTAATGAGCAAATGACAAACTTTATGGATCAGTTAAAATCTATTTTTAGACAAAAAATAGAAATGGATACTAACAAATCTAAAAAACTAGTTACAAAACAAACAAATTACCTGTTGTTAGCTAAACATGGTTTAGCAGCTGCATCTAGGGTTAATACTAAAGAAGAAATTGAAGATTATATAGATATGATTTTTAAAAACTTGTAAAAGTTTTTTTTAAACAATAACTAAACGAACGTTTAGAAATAATTAACATTTAAACAATAAATAAAATGACAACTTTAAAAATTCAGAACATTGAAAGTGCACCAGAAGCATCAAAACCATTATTAGAAAAATCTCAAAAAGCATACGGAATGATTCCTGGTTTGCATGGTGTGTTAGCTAGTTCTCCAAAACTATTAGAAGCCTATCAAATATTACACGAGTTATTCTCAGAATCTTCATTTAATGAAGAAGAATTAACAGTAGTATGGCAAACCATTAATGTAGAACATGCTTGCCATTATTGTGTACCTGCACATACTGGTATAGCCAATATGATGAAAGTAGACGAAAAAATTACAGAAGCTCTAAGAAACGAAACACCTTTAGAAGATTCTAAATTAGAAGCTTTACGTACATTGACATTATCAATTGTTAGAAACCGTGGTAATGTATCTCAAGAAGATTTAGATGCTTTTTATGCAGCAGGATATGAAGAAAAACATGTTTTAGATATCATATTAGGTTTATCTCAAAAAACAATAAGCAACTATACAAATCATATTGCAAATACACCAGTAGATGATGCTTTTAAAAAGTTTGCATGGTCCAAAAAATAAAAATCAGATATTTAGCAATAGTTTTAACCCTTCTGAAAAGACTTCAGAAGGGTTATTTTTTTTAACACAAAATCACTTTATGTTTTTTATAACATAACTTTAATAGTTATTTTAATTGGTATAGTAGTTGTTTTATTTAATTTGAAATTTATAATCAATAACACATTAATAAAATAACTAATAATGAAAAAAACATATACAATATTAACCTCTATCATAGTTTTAATAATTACCTCTTGCGCAACAACTAAAAATGCAGAATTATATAAAACTAGTTGGGAATTAGAGTATATCTCTGGAACAAAAATCGCTTTTCAACGTTTATATCCAAATAAAAAACCGACAATAACATTTAATAAAGACAAACATAAAGTACAAGGCAACAATAGCTGTAATGGGTATTCTGCAAACTACACAATTAAAGATAACGCTATATATTTTAGTGAGCCTGGACCAAGCACTTTAATGTATTGCGGTCAAGGAGAAAAGATTTTTTTAAATATGATGGAAAAAGTTAATCGATATCGTTTTGATGAAAACGGAAAACTTAATTTAATGCTAGACGATGTGACAATTCTTAGATTTAAAAAATTAAAAAAATAGACTACTAAGCTGATTAAACCAATTAAAATGAATGTAAAACCTAACAAACCAAAAGTTTTATTTTTTGATGTTAATGAAACTTTGTTAGACTTAAGTCCTTTAAAACAAAAAATTAAAACCGTTTTAAACCATCAGGATCACTTATTGTCTTTATGGTTTACAACGCTTTTACACTACTCTTTAGTAGTTTCATCTAGTAATCAATACAAATCCTTTGGACAAATTGGCGCTGCATCTTTACAAATGATTGCTGCAAATAATGGTATAAAAATATCTTTAGAAAAAGCTAATAACATTGTTACAAACGCATTACAAAACCTACCACCTTACAAAGATGTAGAAGATGGCTTAACATTATTAAAAGAAGATGGTTTTAAGTTAGTAGCTTTAACTAACTCAGATAACAATAGCCTTAAAATTAAAATTGAAAATGCTGGTTTAACTCATTATTTTGATGATTTGTTAAGTATTGAATCTGTTGGTAAGTTTAAACCTTTTACTAAAACTTATCATTGGGCTTCTAAAAAGATGAATATTAAACCTGAAGATAGTATGCTAATAGCAGCTCATGGTTGGGACGTAGCTGGTGCTTTATGGGCTGGTTGGCGTGCAGCATTTATAAGCAGACCTGGTAAGCAAATATTTCCTTTAGCTCCTGAGACAGAAATTAATGAAAGTGATTTAATAAAAGTTGCTAACGTTTTAACTAAATACTCTTGATAATACAAGTTTACTAATACTAAAGCAGGTTTATGTATTGCTAAAAATTAAAATGAAGCCTCATTTGACTTTATTAAAATTTTCTACTAACTTCGTTTAACAATCGTTAGCAATAATTTGACCCAACTTTATTAGAATGAGAGAATATGATAGCTTATCATCAAAAGAAATAGAAAATTTAGAACATGAAATTGATTTAGAATTCCAATCTAAAATTTTAAAGCCAAGAGAGAAAAAGATAGTTGATTTTTTAGTTAAAGTTCAAAATTGTGAATTCGAATATAGGACTACAGGTGACACAAAAGAAATTAAAGTAATTAGTTTATACTATTATGCCAGGAGTCCACTGAGTTTTATTTTTGTTCAACCTTGCTATGCCTTTTATTCGGATAGCAAAACTATAAATAGACCTGAACTTCATTCTGATGATTATACTTACGAAGAACTTGAAAAAATAGCAGTTGAAATATTAGCAAAAAACAATATTGATTACACAGAATTTACAGAAGATGATGAAGCTGAGATATATGACTTTTGGGATAATGATTATAGTTTGGTAAAAAGCTTTTTAATTGAATGTTGGAATAAAGCCAAATCAATAACTCAAACTAAACTAATCGGGTTTTTAGACGCTTCTGACTACTCTGGTGGAACTTATGATTTAGATAATGGTTATTCACTTTTTGACAATAAAATAGAGATTGAACCATATCTTAAAAATAAAGGAATAATAATCATTAAGGATAAAGAGCGAATTTAATAAAAACTATTGCTAACAATGTGTATAATTCATTGCTGGTAAAGGCTTACTTACGAAAATTCCGCTGGAATTTTTTATCCGTGATTATTTGCTAACTTTAGTGCTTAAACACGCAACGAAATCATACACTAGACCGTTAAAAGAAACTCCACAAAAAAGCTCACAAAACGTGAGCTTTTTTTTATTTATATATTTTATTTAAAAACCTAAGCGTTTAAATAATCTAACACATTAGCTTCTATCCTACTTTCTATGTTAGAGACGTCTGCTTTTACAAAGGTTTCTCCCATTATGTTTTCGTATAACTCTATGTAACGGTCTGATACAGTTTGTATGTAATCGTCACTCATTTCTGGTACGGTTTGTCCTTCTAACCCTTGAAAATTATTAGCGATTAACCATTGGCGTACAAACTCTTTAGACAGTTGTTTTTGGGCTTCGTTATTATCTTGACGCTCTTGGTAACCATCGGCATAAAAATAACGAGAAGAGTCTGGCGTGTGTATCTCGTCTATCAAGACTATTTTACCGTCTTTAGTTTTTCCAAATTCGTATTTAGTATCTACCAAAATTAATCCGCGTTTTGCAGCAATTTCAGTGCCTCTTGCAAATAATTTGCGTGTGTAATCTTCTAAAATCGTGTAATCTGCTTCGCTAACAATACCTCGTTTTAAAATATCTTCTCGTGAGATGTCTTCGTCATGATCACCCATTTCTGCTTTTGTTGCTGGTGTAATGATAGGCTCAGGGAATTTGTCATTCTCCTTCATGCCTTCTGGCATAGCTACACCGCAAAGTGTACGTTTACCAGCTTTATATTCGCGTGCAGCGTGACCCGATAAATAACCACGTATTACCATTTCTACTTTAAAAGGCTCGCATAAATGACCAACAGCAACATTTGGATCTGGTGTTGCGGTTAACCAATTTGGGACTAAATCTTCGGTTGCTTTCATCATACTTGTCGCAATTTGATTTAAGATTTGTCCTTTGTACGGGATACCTTTTGGCATAACAACGTCAAAAGCACTTAGCCTGTCTGTTGCAATCATGACTAATTTGTCGTCGTTAATATTGTAAACTTCTCTTACTTTTCCTTTGTATACACTTTTTTGACCAGGAAAATTAAAGTTAGATTTTATAATGGTGTTACTCATTTTGATTTACGAATTACGATTCTGGGTTTATGGATTGTATTATTTTGACACGAATTTCATTAATTGTCACAAATTATAAACGTCTATTTATAACTGATAAACACTGAAATTTCAATAGAAAAGCGCAAAGTTATTTTATTTTTTTGATTTCTTTTTAATAATTATCACAAACTGCCAACAAATAACTGCTAACAAATGCCTACTCTCTATTTTCAATATTTTTGTAAGCTGCAATAATCTTTTTTACAAGTTTATGTCTAATTACATCTTTATCATCTAAAAACACCATACCAACGCCTTCTACATTTTTAAGAATTAATAATGCTTCTTTTAATCCAGAAATTGTGCGTCGTGGTAAATCTATTTGTCCAGGATCACCAGTTAATAAAAACTTAGCGTTTTTACCCATACGGGTTAAAAACATTTTCATTTGTGCGTGTGTTGTATTTTGACCTTCGTCTAAAATAACAAATGCATGATCCAATGTACGACCACGCATAAAGGCTAGTGGTGCTATTTGAATTATGCCTGTTTCTATATAATTGGCTAATTTTTCTGCAGGAATCATATCGCGTAAAGCGTCGTATAACGGTTGCATATACGGATCTAATTTCTCTTTTAAATCGCCTGGTAAAAAACCTAGATTTTCTCCTGCTTCTACCGCTGGTCTTGTTAAAATGATACGCTTAACTTCTTTATTTTTTAAAGCTTGCACCGCTAAAGCAACACCAGTATATGTTTTACCTGTTCCTGCAGGACCAATAGCAAAAACCATATCATTTTTACGCATTAACTCTACCATACGACGTTGGTTAGCTGTTTGCGCTTTGATAATTTTACCATTTGCACCGTGTACTATGGTTTCTCCGCTATGTTCTGATGTTGTATAGTCTTCTTTACTTTGGCTAGTCAAGACGCGTTCTATAATATTTTCATCTAACTTATTATACTTACCAAAATGTTCAAATAACATATTTAAACGCCTATCAAACTCTTCTAGTAGATCTTCATCACCGTAAGCTTTAATTTTATTTCCTCTAGCTACAATTTTAAGTTTTGGGAAATATTTTTTTAATGTAGTAATGTGTTCGTTTCCAGTTCCAAAAAATTCTTTTGGAGAAATCTCTTCAAGTTCAATAATTATTTCGTTCAAAAGCGTTTAAATTTTAAATTAATCTGTACAATTTTATTAGTTTTGTTGGCATAAATGCTACTAAACAAACTTACGCAATTTTTGCGTGTTGTATATTAAAAAAATATCAACAAAATTAATGGCTATCATCACTTTAACAACCGATTTTGGAGAGAAAGATCACTTTGCTGGCGCAATTAAAGGCGCTATTTATAGTGAGTTACCAGATGTTAGAATTGTTGATATCTCTCATTCTGTATCGCCTTTTAACATCTCAGAAGCTGCTTATATTATTCAAAATGCGTACAGTAGTTTTCCTAAAGGGACCATTCATGTTATAGGAATTGACTCTGAATTAAACCCAGAAAACAAACATATTGCTGTAGAGCTTGATGATCATTTTTTTATTTGTGCTAATAACGGGATTATGAGCATGATTGCAAATGTGATTGTTCCTAAAAAAATTGTTGAAATAAATATACATGATAAAATAGAAACTAGTTTTCCGGTTTTAGATGTGTTTGTAAAAGTAGCGTGCCATATTGCACGAGGAGGAACACTAGAAGTTATTGGTAAAGCTATAAACAGCATTAAACCAATAAAAAATTTAGTGCCTTATGTTAATGACGAAAAAACACAGATAATAGGCAGCATAATCTATATAGACAATTACGGTAATGTAGTTACTAATATTAGAAAATCGTTTTTTGAACAACTACAAAAAGGTAGAGCTTTTGAAATTTCTGCTAGAAGCCATAAATTTAAAACTATACATAACAAATATAGTGATATAGTAAATTTTGAAATCCCCGAAGCTCAGCGTCACGATGAAGGACGAGGTCTTGTTGTCTTTAATAGCTCAAACTTTTTAGAAATTGCAATTTACAAAAGCAATACAAATACTGTTGGTGGCGCAAGCACATTAATGGGACTAGGATTAAGAGATACTGTAACTATTAACTTTAAAAAATAATCGCAAAAAATGTTTGTTAGAATTGTAAAATTGAGTTTTGCTGAAGAAAATATAGACGTTTTTAAAGCTAATTTTGAAACAGTAAAACATAAAATCAGAGCTTTTGAAGGTTGTCAACTACTAGAATTATATCAAGATAAACACAATAGCAATATCTTTTTTACGTATAGTTATTGGAATACAGAAGAAGATTTAGAACATTATCGAAATTCTGAATTATTTAAAGGTGTTTGGGCAAAAACAAAACCTTTGTTTAACGCAAAACCTGAAGCTTGGAGTGTAGATAAGATTGCTTTATTACACTAACTGTTTTCTTTGGTTGATAAATAGAGTTTTAATAATAAAACTTTTAACTTTACACCTTAAAGTATTGTATAATTAAATCTTTAAACACTTAACATCAATAAATGCTAGCCATTCTAAAAAAAGAAATTAACTCGTTTTTTGCCTCACCAATAGGCTATTTAGTTATAGCAATTTTCCTATTACTTAACGGACTGTTTTTATGGTTGTTTAAAGGCGAATTTAACATCTTAGATAATGGTTTTGCAGACCTATCTTCGTTCTTTTTACTTTCTCCTTGGATATTAATTTTCTTGATTCCTGCAGTAACCATGCGTAGCTTTAGTGACGAGAAAAAACAAGGTACTTTAGAGTTATTATTAACCAAACCTATTAGCACATTACAGCTTGTTTTAGGTAAATATTTTGGTGCCTTTTTATTAATTATCATAGCACTAATACCAACTCTACTTTATGTATATACAGTTTATCAATTAGGTAATCCAGAAGGTAATTTAGATGTTGGTAGCACTTTAGGGTCTTATTTTGGATTATTATTTTTAGTTGCTGCATATACTGCTATTGGTGTGTTTGCCTCTACCCTTTCAGACAATCAAATTGTAGCTTTTATTATTGCAGTATTTTTATGCTTTTTCTTTTATATAGGTTTTGAAGGTATTGCAGATTTTACTTCAAGTAATTTTATAGATAATTTAGGCATGTCTGCACATTTTAAAAGCATGAGTCGTGGTGTTTTAGACACTAGAGATATCATATACTTTTTAAGTATTACTGCATTGTTTGTCTTTTTTACAACACAAATAATAAATCGTCAAAAAGCATGATAATTACAGTTCCTTTAGTTATATCGTTTATTGTAACTTTTGTTTTGGTTTGGCTATTTGTAAAAACCATCGGAAATAAAAAGTGGCTAAGCTTTTTAATAGCTATTGTTATTACACCTTTTGCCTATTTTTACTTGTTATATCCTATGGTAAATATTTTTAGTAGTTATCATCATGAAAAATATTTTAATGCTGAGGATTGGGAAGACTATCCTGCACAACGCTTTGAGATGATGAGCGATATTTTAAATGATACTACTTTTATAGGAGAAACTAAAGCCGAAATTAAATCTAAATTAGGAAAAGCTGAATGGTACGGTTGGGACGATGCTATTAAAGCAAACTCTAAAGATAAATGGAACTATAATTTAGGTTTTAAACCTGGTGCGTTTACTAAAGATCAAGAATGTTTAGAATTTGTATTTAAAAACGACACTTTACAATCTATAAGAAACTATCAACTTGAGAAAAAATTTGAATAAGTCACTTAAACATATCATCATAGTTATTGTAGCTGTTATTGCTGTAAACTTTGTTAGTACTAAGGTTTACAAGCGTTTCGATTTAACTACAGATCAGCGTTATACGCTAAATGAAGCTACTTTGGATATTATAAAAAAAGCTGAAACTCCTATCGTAATTGATGTCTTTTTAGAAGGTGAAGATTTTCCATCAGAATTTAGACGTTTGCAAAGTGAAACCAAACAATTGTTAGAAGAGTTTAGAGCTTACAACGACAATATTTCATTTAAGTTTATAAATCCTACCGAAGACGAAGACACACGTGATCAAGCCATCAAACAACTTAATGCACGTGGTTTAACACCAATGCAGTTAAATGTTCAAGAAAACGGTAAACAAAGTCAAGAAGTTATTTTTCCTTGGGCATTAGCTAGTTATGATGAGGTTACAGTAAAAATTCCGTTAGTAAAAAATAAAATTGGCGAAACACAACAGCAATTAGTTACCAATTCTGTACAGCATTTAGAATATGCTTTTGCAGATGGTATTAGTAAATTGGTCAATCCTAAACGTCGTAAAATAGCAGTTTTAAAAGGTAATAACGAAATGGATAATCTAAACATT
Organism: Mesoflavibacter zeaxanthinifaciens DSM 18436; assembly: GCF_000422365.1. Taxonomy (GTDB): domain Bacteria; phylum Bacteroidota; class Bacteroidia; order Flavobacteriales; family Flavobacteriaceae; genus Mesoflavibacter; species Mesoflavibacter zeaxanthinifaciens. The sequence goes on along the minus strand of NZ_AULQ01000006.1, from coordinate 210,841 downwards.
GCAGATTATGTTAAAACACTTCGTGATTACTATTTTATAGCGCCTTTTACTTTAGATAGCGTTAGCAATAATCCAGAAAAAACATTAAAGAGTTTGCAAGATTTCGATTTAATTATTGCTGCAAAACCAACCGAAGCCTTTACAGAAGAAGAAAAATTTGTATTGGATCAATATACTATGAATGGCGGAAAAAGTCTTTGGCTAATAGACCAAGTTGCTATGGATAAAGACAGTTTGTATAACGACTTTGGTAAAAATGTAGCTTTAGCTAGAGATTTAAATTTAACCGATTTTTTCTTTAAGTACGGCGTTAGGATTAATCCTGTATTAGTTAGCTCTATGTACTCTGCGCCTATCGTATTATTATCTGGTGAAGGCAGCAATACCAGAGCAGAACGTTTCCCTTGGACGTATTCGCCATTAGCACAAGGTATTAGTACGCATCCAGTGGTAAATAACTTAAACTACATAAAGTTTGATTTTGCTAGTCCAATAGACACCTTAAAAAACAATTTAAAGACCGTTAAAAAGACGGTTTTACTACAAAGCGCACCACTTTCAAAATTAGAAGGTACACCGCGTGAGATTAGTCTAGATGAAGTTAATAATCAACAAGATCCTGCATCGTTTAATAAAGGCTCTCAAAATCTAGCCGTATTATTAGAAGGTAAATTTACTTCGGTATATAATAACCGTGTAAAACCTTTCGATTTACAAGATGTAAAAAACGAAAGTGTGCCAACTAAAATGATTGTAATTTCTGATGGTGATGTGATTAAAAATGAAATTGATAGAAATGGACCTAAAGAATTAGGATACGATTCTAAATTAAATCAGTTTTTTGGTAATAAAGAATTTTTAGTAAACGCTGCTAATTATCTGCTTGACGATAACGGACTTATAAACATTCGATCAAAAGAAATTGCTGTTGCGTTTTTAAATTCAGAAAAAATCACTGAAGAAAAAACCAAATGGCAACTCTTAAACATCTTATTACCATTGGTGTTGTTAGGTATTTTTGGTTTTAGTTTTAACTACTTCCGCAAGAAAAAATACGCCAAATAAGTGTTAATAAGTTTGTTTCCTAATTAAACACATTAACAATATATTTGTAATACAACAATTAACCGATTTTAACGAATATATAAATAGATGAAATTTATTGTATCAAGTACCTATTTACTAAAGCAATTACAGGTTTTAGGTGGTGTAATAAACAACTCCAATACACTTCCAATTTTAGATAATTTTTTATTTGAATTACAGCAATCAAAACTAACCGTTTCTGCAAGTGATTTAGAAACAACCATGTCTGCTGTATTAGACGTAGAAAGTGATAATGAAGGAAGCGTTGCTATACCTGCACGTTTATTATTAGATACTTTAAAAACTTTCCCTGAGCAACCTTTAACGTTTGTTGTAGAAGAAAACAACACTGTTGAAATTAGCTCTAATCATGGTAAATATGCATTAGCTTACGCAGACGGAAACGAATTCCCTAAAGCAGTTAGCCTAGAAGATCCTAGCTCTACTGCAATGCCGGCTCATGTATTAGCTACTGCAATAAACAAAACTATTTTTGCTGCTGGTAATGACGATTTACGTCCGGTAATGAGTGGTGTATTTTTTCAATTCTCTACAGAAGGATTAACCTTTGTAGCTACAGATGCTCATAAACTTGTAAAATATTCAAGAGAAGATGTTAAAGCTTCTCAAGTAGCCGAGTTTATTATGCCTAAAAAACCTTTAAACTTATTAAAAGGAATTTTAGGAGCTAATGAAGATGAAGTAACTATTGAGTACAACGACTCTAATGCTAAATTCACTTTTGAAAATACCGTATTAATCTGTCGTTTAATTGATGGTAAATATCCAAACTACGAAGCAGTTATACCAAAAGAAAATCCTAACAAATTAACTATAGATCGTACACAGTTTTTAAACTCGGTACGTCGTGTTAGTATTTTCTCTAATAAAACAACACACCAAATAAGACTTAAAATTGCTGGTGCCGAACTTAATATTTCTGCAGAAGATATAGATTATTCTAACAAAGCTGAAGAACGTTTAACATGTGATTACCAAGGTGATGATATGCAAATTGGTTTTAATTCACGTTTCTTAACAGAAATGCTAAACAATTTAAGTTCTGCAGATGTTCAATTAGAATTAAGTATGCCTAACAGAGCTGGTATTTTAACACCAGTAGACGATCTTGAAGAAGGCGAATTTGTAACCATGTTAGTAATGCCGGTAATGCTAAATAGCTAAACCTAACTACATAAATTTAAAAAAAAGCCGCAACTTAAATGTTGTGGCTTTTTTTATTTAAAATCGTTTGATATTTTTTACTTTTGAAACAGTAAAAGGCTTCCCTAATTTTCTAAGTCTTTTGCTAAGCAATTAATCCAAGAACAAATGATGTATTTTAATAGACTATTATTAGTTTTATTATGTTTTACTTTATGGTCATGCAGTAATGATGATGATAATACAACTACCGACAATAATATTTTGATTGGCAAATGGTTAAGAAGTGATTACGATAACACTTATGAGCATAGTATACATTTTGAAGAGAACGATTTTGGCTACACAGCAGATAAACATACAACAGCAGAAGGTATTGTATCTACAGCAATTAGTTTTGATTGGTCTGTTTCTAACAACAAGATTACTTTAATTTTTGATAGCCATACAATTATTTCTAATTACTCCTTTACAGAAAATGGTAATCTAATAATTAATGATTTATCAACATTAGAGTTTATTAAACAATAAAATTTTATAAAATAAAAAACGCAACCTATAAAGGTTGCGTTTTTTATTCAACTTAAATATTAAAATTTAATCATAGTAAAGATAATCTCCCTTATAAGTTCCGTTAACTATTACACCATCATTTCTTGTAAACTGAAAACTAATTTCAATTTGATCTGTAGTGTATACTTCTAATGTTAAACTACCTGTAGATGCATTTAAATTTGTATTAGAATTATTTCTATCTAATAATATATCACCATCTTCTAGTTCTCCATCAATAATTTGAGCGTTTTCTTCAAATTGAAAATTAGACATATCAGAAAAACTATATGTTTGTTCTGCTAATGGACTTTGACTAATGCGTATATTAAATACATTAACATTATCAAGTTGAGTCCCATTATTTATAGCATCTAAAAACTCCGTTTCATTTTTATTGATAAAACTTACAAAAGTACTATTGCCTAATGCAGGCTCTACGATAACAGAACTAACAACATAAGTTTCATTATTTAAAGTAATAACATTTGTGTTTTGAGGTTCTTCTGTATTGTTATCGTCGTCTGAAGAACAATTTAAGACAGTTAAAGCAAGACAAAATAATATTACAAGTTTGTTTAATTTTTTCATTTTAAAAATTATTGTTTTAAGATTTTTATTGTTTGGTTTGATTGGTTAGAAGTTATGTTTAAAAAGTACATTCCTGTTGGTAAATTAGAAATGTTAATTTGAGATTGATTAGCAAAATCAAGTACTTTTTGACCATTTACATTAAAAACTGTTACATTTTTAATAGTTTGATTAGTCTTAATATTTACAACGTCTGTAGCTGGATTAGGATATAATTTTACTGAGTTTTCATCTAAAGAAATATCATCAACACTTAATGTAGAATTGTACTCGTAAGCTCCTAAATCTATCGTAGTGTTAAAAACTCTTGTGTTACCTGATAAATCTAAATCACCAAATAAAGCTATATCGTAGTAAGTGTTATCTCCTTGATCTACAATATAGTTTGAAGCTGATGTAGGTTTGTATTCGGCATCTAAATTTAAGTTATCAGTCGTTGGGTCTAAAAGTGTGATATTTGAATTATCAAAAGTTCCAGAAGTTACACCGCTACCAACCATAGCAATAGTATTATATACCCTAACTGTTTGGATATCTCCTTCAGCAGTTTTACTGTTTTCAATATCTACTGTACTTAATTGACCTCCATTATATTTGTTTTGCCAGAAAAGACTGTTTCTAAATTCAAAAACTCCCCAACCACTTCCACTACTAACATTAATAACTTGTTGGGTAGATGCGTGGTTATTAACATTATCTATAATAGACACATTGGTTAACGAACTTTTAAATAGTCTGCCATCATTATTTAAAGTTCCTCTTCTAAACCAAATTGCTCCCCAATCTGCGTTATAAGTATTATTAGCAACTAACACATTAGACCAATTGGATTCTAAAGTACTTGAGTTGGTATCGTTATGTTGTAGTAGTATAAGACCATTATTAGTTTGATTATCTGTAATGGCAACATTATTGATTGATACAGTACCTGAAAAAGTTCTCCAATCAAATAAAATACTGTTGCTATAATTATTATTAATTAGCGTATTAGATAATTCAAAATTTGAAACGTTGGTGGCTACTTTTACAATTGGGCTACCCGATGTTGTATAAAAGTTACTTAAAACAAAACCATCAATAATTACATTATTAGCTGCTAAATTGAATAAACTTGATGAATTATCTGATTTGTTTTGCGTAAAATCACCAGAAATATCATCATCTAATATATCACCAGAAATTATAGTTGCATTACTTGTATTTACAATAGATAAATCTCTATCTGTTTCAGAAGTTTCTGTTCCGTTAAAACCACCATAAATCTCTATTTCTGAATTAATACTAATTTCACCAGATGTTAATTTATAAGTCCCTGATTTTACAAATATTTTAGATCCACTACCTAAAGTAGGTATATTAGCGTCATCTAAAGAAGTATAAGCATTAGTCCAACTTGTACCATCATTAGCTCCAGTAGCACTTGCGTCAACGTATATAACTGTTGGTGGTTCTGGTAATGATAAAGGCGCTATGTTTCCTGGACCTGTTAGCATAGCTGTATCTGTATATTGAATGGCTCCTAAACCTATCGATGAATCTGCATTTTTTCTAGGATTCATAAAACAATCGGTCGTAGGATTAATATTGCTATAATATCCTGGGATAGAACTTTCTCCATTATCTCTATAAGCTGAAACAGGTATAAAATTTCCAGAGAAAATATCAACAAAAGGACTCTCTGATAAAGTGTAATTAGATAGTAAATTAGCCGAACCTATTACAGGTGTAAACTCTGATGCATTGGCATAACCAAGTGCTATAGTTGAAGAACTTGTATCTTGGGTTCCTATGTAGTCTGATGTACCATAGTTACTGTAATACAAATTATTACTCCATCTTCCTATCGTTTCTGCTGAACCAAGTGTCTCAAAACGTATTGGGCTAGCTACATCAGATGTTACATTGCTACCTTCTTCATTTAAAGCTAACGTGTTATTTTGAAAAAACACCGTTAGTCTTGTTGAACCACCTGTTGCGCTTATAAAACGTGCAACACTACCTGAAGCATTAGCACTTTCTACTTTGTTACCTATAAACATATTATTAGCAATAAAAATATCATGCTCAAGATTTATATAATTTGTGATACGATATTCAAATGCATATCCTGAATTAGATACATTTTCATCTAGTATACTATTAAATAACTCAAAAGGATAATCATTTACAGTTTCATTAGACCAAATATCAATTGCTGGTCTTGTTGAAGCATAATTTCTTGAAAATCTACAATTTTGCACTGTAATTTTTCTTTGCACTTCATTTGAAGATGATGGATGGCTATACAATGCACTACCACCATAAGCATTAACAAAATGCAATCGGTCTAGAGTAATTTCTTGAGTTTTACTTGCTGAATTAGGCTCTACTTTAAGAATAATTGGTGCATTATCTGTTTTATTTGCAGATGTTGCACTAGGTAATTCATTAGCATCATCTAGCGCTAAATCTCCCGTTAAATATACAGGATGTGCCCAAGGATCTGTGCTACGTTGCGAAAGAGACGTTTCAGTACCCACAAAACCACCATAAATACTAACTCCGTACTGGTTTAGCATTGGTGTGTTTTTATTAACAGGCATGTAAGTTCCTTCTGCTATCCAAATTTGAGCACCTGTTATGGTTTGGATTCCTAAAGCACTATGAAGACTTGTGTAGGCATTTGCCCAACTGCTTCCGTTATTTGCACCTGTTGCATCAACATCTACATAAATTATGGTTTGTGCTTGCGTAAAACCAAACACTAAAAAGGTTAATAAGAGTAATGTTTTTTTCATTGTAGTTGAGATTAATATTCAACAACAAAATAACTGCACTTTTAAAGGTTTTCAATTTGCTTTTTTCTGAATAGGTCTAATTTCTTTCTGAATATATAATAAAGAGTATTCTTACATTTAAATCAAATAAAAAAGCCTGCTTAAATAAGCAGGCTTTAAAAATTTTGGTTAATAGCGTTTATTAATTATTCGCAATTCATTTTTTGTCCGTAGGGCATTTGACCGTGAATAACACCACCAAATTGTGAGCTACCATAACCACTACCATTGTACTGTTGCTTGATTAAAAAACCTTGTAAATAGCAGTCGTTATTTTTATTTTTTTCTGTAAAAGCACCTTTGATCCAACGGTATAAAATACGACCTGTGTATTTGTTTTTTACAATACTCCAATCGTTAGATTCTATATTTAACTTTAGAAGTTTTGCACCATCTTTGGCAATGGTTTTTGATACATTTTCTTTAGCAAAACTCACTAATGACGCATTACTATTCATGCTACCTGCTTTTGGCATTTTTATAGCATCCATGGTTGATTTTGCAGCTGCATCATAATTTGCTTTTAACGTGGCTTCAAACTCTTTTACAATTGGCTTCGCTTTTTCTAACCACTCTAAATGAAATTGTTGATCGCCTTTACCTATTACGTTTAAAATAGTAATATCTTTTTCGTGCATATATGATGGTACGTTAAATGCGTGTCCACCTTGGTGCGAAGCTGCGTAAATTACAAATACATCGTCTGCAATTAACATTCCTCTTACTAAAATTGGCATACCTGTACCAAGCTCTAAAGTTTGCGATCGGTCTGCACCTACTTTGGTTGTAAACATTCCCGAAACCAACTCGTAACCAACATAACCTTCTGGTGACATGGCTACTAGTTCTGGTGTTGTTAAAAAGCGCAACCATGCATAATCTGGATCTTGTGCAGGTAACAAGTCAACATTATCACCCATATCTGTCATTTGGCTTCTTATTTTTACACGATCTACACCAACTGCGCTCATGCCTTTTGTCATTGCAAATGGGTAAGACATGTATAAAAACTCATCACTTACTGAATTTGCAGATTTAGGCTTATTAGCATCTGCTTCTTGTTGCTTTTTCTCAAGATATTTTTGATAGTATAAATCTTGCTTTGCCTGGTCGTTTGGATATTTTTTGGCTAATTCTGCTTTAAATTCTTCATCAGTATATTCTGTTTTTGATGAATTTTCGGTTGAAGAACTGCCAACCATTCCTGAAGCGTTTTCAGATTTTGAAGACGAATTGCTACTTTCTTTTTTATCTAACTTCTTCTCTACTGCTGCTTTGGCTTTCTTTTTAAGCATTTTACCAAATTGCGCATGCGAGACGTTATAGCATAATGCCAAAACGAATAATAGAACTATTTTTTTCATAAGAATTGTGTTTAGTGGACTTCAAAATAAAGCACTTAAGCACTATTCTTAATTTAGTTTTTTCTGAAAATGATGTTTTTTTTTCTGAAGGAATTTCAAAAATTTCAACTAAATCACATAAAGGTTTCCTTAATCACTTCAAGAAACTGATCGCGTTTAGATTTTGAAATTGGGATGCGTTTTTGATTATTCATTAATAAGTAATCGCCATCATCTTTAACCAATTCATCAACATATTTTAAGTTGATTAAATACGAACGATGGCATTTAAAAAACATCGCATTACGTTCTAATTGCTCAACAAAATGTTTTAACGGTTTGCAAATGGTTTTTTGTTTACCATCCATAAGTTGCACGTTGGTGTACATACCATCGGCTTCAAAATACACAATATCATTATGCGATGCGAACATGATTCCTTTTGGTATTTCTAAAGCAATTTTGTCCATGGATAGTTGCTTTAACGAATCGCGTAACTTGTTTAACTGGTCGTTTAAATTATTAGCTTTTATGGCTTCTTCAGCTTTTGCTACAGCTTCTTTTAACTCATTTGTATCTACTGGTTTTAATAGATAATCTACAGCCGATAATTTGAAAGCTTCAATTGCGTATTGATTGTACGCTGTAACGAAAATAATTTTAAAATCTATCTGGTTTGGGAAGTATTCTAAAATGTCTAATCCAGACTGATTTGGCATTTCAATATCTAAAAAAACAACATCTGGTTTACTGGTTTTAATCAAGTCTACACCAGATGCTAAATCTTGCGCTTCTTCAATGCTAGTAATACTTGCACAATGTTCGGTTAGCAAGTTTGATAGTAAATGTCTGGCGCGTTTTTCGTCGTCTATAATTATCGCTTTCATATCTTAATGTATTGGCATGGTGATGACCACTTTTGTACCTGCAGCTACGTCGTTTTCGTCATACAAATCGTTGGTAGTTATGGCTATATCACGTTTTAATTTGTTTTTATAAAGATGAACACGTTCTTCGTTAGCTTTAGTAGCAAACGGTTTATGCTGTTGGTTTGGTCGTTTTAATTTTTCGGATTGTGCGCGACCAATCCCGTTATCTTCAACGGTAATTTCTAATTTATTTTGCTGAATAATTTTCGCTTCAATATGTAATTTTCGGTCGTTTAATTTGTGTAACAATCCGTGTTTTAAAGCATTTTCAACATACGGTTGAATGAATAACGACGGTACTTTTATCTGTTTTGTTTTCAATTGATTATCAACTGAAATAGTATATTCCAATTCATCTTCAAAACGAACTTTTTCTAATTCTAAATACAGTTTTAAGGCGTTTAATTCTTCTTCTAAAGTAATTTCGTTTTGCTGACTGTAATCTAAATACATGCGGATTAATCGGCTAAACTTTACTAAATACGAGCTTGCCAATTCCTTTTCGTTTGAAATGATATAATCTTGAATAGAATTTAAGGCATTGAAAATGAAATGCGGATTCATTTGCGAACGCAGATTTTCCAACCTTAAATTGGTTATTTTTTTATCGATTAAAATTTTATCGACTTCGGCAATACGTTGTGCTTCTTTTTGTTGTAATCGCCATCTAAAATAGAGCCAAACTAAACCTATTATTGTTGCTATAACTAAACCATAAAACCAATAGGTTTCCCAAAATGGTTTAGCAATTGCAAAGGTTATTGGTGTTGCAAAAACAGCTTCTTTTGCACTTAAATTTTTAGCTTTTAATTCAAAAGAATATGTGCCACTAGACAAACTATTAAACGTAACAAAATGTGTATTTAGCGGTATGTTTTGCCAACTTGTATCTATCTCTTTAACACGGTATTGGTAGCTTACGTGTTGGTTAGATTGAAATCCGTTTGAGTTGAACGAAATATCAATTTTATTTAAATGGTGCGGTAGTTTGTAATTGGTTGATACTAACGTGTCGCGGTCGTTAATTTTTACAGCTTCTACCCTAACCTTGGCTGTTTTAAAAGCTTTGAACAGTGCATCTGATTTTGGTAGCACATAAAATGCTTTAGGCAAGCTTACAATAATTTGATTTTGAAGAATTAAAAAATCATTAACCGCTGTATTTAATCCATCTTGCGCACTTAACGATTTAAGCTGATGTGTTTTTGTATGATATTGAAACAATCCAGCATCAGTTGAAATCCAAAGCACTAAACCATCGGCATTAATGGCATTAATTTGAAGGTTTTCAGGAAGGTTAATTCCTGAAGGTTTTAGCGTATTGTTTTCGTATTTCAATAATCCATTGTGCTGAGTTGCAACCCAAACTGTTCCGTTGGTTTTAGTTAGTGTATTAACCAGTAAACTTTTAGAATTGAATAAGATTTCTTCTGCATTAAATGTTTGCGTATTGTATTTATAAAGTCCGTCGATGTACGAAACAAACAAGTGATTATTAGAAACTACTGAAGCTTTGACACGACTTTCTTTAAGAATTTGTTGTTCAGGATGATTAAACGGATTTTTATATACAATACCTTGACGATAATTACCATAAAACAAGGTGTTGTCATCAATTTTTGAAAAGGTTTTAGCAACTGAAAATTGATTATTTACGTCTAAAATTCTGTCATTTTTTAGATTTACCACAAACGATTCTGAAGCATTAATACTTACAATTAGTTTTTCGTTTTGAGCATCAAAAAATAATTTCCCAATGATTTTTTTACCTGGTAATTGCAGTGTTTTTATTAGCTGATTGTGATTGTAAAACAGTAATTTACCGTCATTGGTTCCTAAAACAAATTGATTGTTTTGTAAGGCTGCAGAAGCCGTAATTTTAGAGTCTATATTTGATAATTCAACACGACGAATATTTAAGTTTGGCGCCACAAACACACCATTATCTAAGGTTGTAAACCAGTAGTTTTTATTAAAATCTACTTGAACATCTGTAATTGATTCTGTTTTAAAAAGTTGTTCTTTAAACGTGAAAATTTCATTTTCAAAACCATAAACAAACACGCCAGAACTGGTTAAAAACCAATAGTTGTTTTCAATATTTAAAACATTGTAAATGGTTTCATTTTTTAATCTAGCAGGCGTTACTACTTTTTTTGATGTGTTTTTGGTTTTATATACTTTATAAATGATGTTTCCATTAGAACTTTTGTGTGTAAAAAAAACAGTGTTTTTAAAGGCGAAAATTCTTGGTGATTGTATACGATTTCTACTTGTGATTTCAAGTATTTTTGTTTTTGTATTATTATCGAATTTGTATAATCGATGACGCTCTAAATCGCCTTCAAGATTAATTATAAATGTGTAGTTATTGTTACCATCCTTAGCATTTGTAATACACATGCCTTTAAATACTTCGGTTACTTGTTTGGTGCTTTTATCAATATCAAAAATGCCAATAACAGTGAATAAACGTATGCTGTTTTCTAGTATTTCAAAATTTGCTAATTGTCCATTTACTAATTTGCTAGCGTCATAAAATAGTTTTAAACTATCGTTTTCAACATAAAATAATTGCCCGTAAATATTGTTGCACCAAAGTCGGTTTTTTGTGTCAAACTTTAATTGAAAAAGAGAATTTCCTCTTTGTTGAGGATGACTAAAGTGTTGGTAATTTTTTCCGTTGTAACGGTATAAACCTTTGTTTGCCGCAAGCCACATGTAATTTTGGTTATCTTCGGCAATATCATAAAACTCAACATCTGGAAGATTTGAGACTTTAGACATATGCACAAAAACAGGATTTTGAGCATGAGCAACGCTTCCCAAACCAATAATAAAAACAAATAGTATGTATCTAAATATTAATTGCATAGCTTATAATTAGCAAACTTAATATTTAATTAGCTAATCAAGATTTGTTTTTTCTGTAAGCAGTTGTTTTTTTTCTAAACAAAAAACGCAACCTTGGTTATGGTTGCGTTTTTAACTTTATCTAAAACTAACTAACTAATAAAATTAAAAGATAAAGGATATTTTGGAGTTTCTCCGTGACTAGCTTTGATCGCATTTATCACAGGAAAAATAATAGATATCAAACCTAAAACTATAAAACCTAAGATACCTAGACCTAATAGTAAAATTAAGGGAATACATATAATAAAATACACTAATAAACTTAGTTGAAAATTAACTATATTTTTACCATGTTGGTCTAACTCATAAACTCTATCTCTTTGAGTTAACCAAATAATTAAAGGTAGCAACAAACTACCAAAACCTATTACTAAAGTAATTAACTGACTTAAATGTGTTAATACTATTAATTGTTTATTCTCTTGCATGATAATACTGTTTTGATTGATACTTATATGACGCACATTTATCAAAAAAGTTACAAAATTTTAAGAACTTATTAATTAAATTATTGTTAATGAGGAAGTTTATCTTTTAAAACTCCATAAATAAACGTTCCTATAACTGCAGATCCAATAACTATTAATATTGGTAAAAAACCTGCTCCTACTAATGTAAACATTGGTCCAGGACATGCTCCTACTAAAGCCCAACCTAATCCAAATATAATACCGCCTAACAGATAACGATATATTGATTTTTCTTTATCAGGAATAACTATTGGACTACCATCAATAGACTTGATTTTTTTTCTTTTTATAAGTTGGATAAAGATAATTCCAAAAAATAATGCTGTACCAATAATACCATACATATGAAAAGATTCAAATCGAAACATTTCGTATATTCTAAACCACGATGCTGCTTCAGATTTGTACATAATTATTCCAAAAAAGAAACCGACTACTAAATAGATGAATACTTTTTTCATTGTACTAAAAAATTAAAGGAAATAATAAATGTACCATAATTAATCCTCCAATAAAGAATCCTATTACAGCTAATAATGAAGGTCTTTGAAGGTTACTTAAACCTGTTATAGCATGACCTGAAGTACATCCGCCTGCATAACGTGTACCAAAACCTATAAGCAATCCGCCAACAATTAAAATAATAATTGTTTTTGGCTCTTGTAAGGCTTCTGCAGAAAACAATTCTTTGGGTAAATAACCATTATCTTCCGAAAAACCTATTTGTTGTAAACCTTCTTTTGTAGCGTTACTAATTTGTGGCATCGTCCCATCAGTCATAAAATTCTTAGCTACAAATCCTCCTAAAATTGCTCCTAAAACAACTAATAGGTTCCAGCTTTGTTCTCTCCAATTAAAATTGAATAATTGACTAAACTTACCGCCACCACATATAGAGCAAAAGGTTCGTAAATTAGAAGACATACCAAAAGTTTTTCCCATTATTAAAAGAAAAAACATAATTAGTGCTATTAAAAAACCTGAGAGCAACCAAGACCATGGTTGTAAAAAAAATTCCATAAATCAATTTTGTGCAAAAATACATGCTATAATTTAATTTATGGAAATTAAAATCTTTTTTAACTGTTAGAGATTTTTTTAGTTTTTGATTTTAAACACTTTAGTTAAAATATCTTCCATCAAACACCATTTAGTGATTGCAGACTGAAATAAATTAGCGCCTACAAACACTGTAAACCACAACCAATTTTGATTAACGTACATACCTAATAATACGCTTATTATAACAAAAATTCCTGCTATTGCTCTTATATACCTGTTTAACATAACTATTATTTATTTGAATTTAAATTGCTCTTTCTATGGGTACAACAATCGCTTTAATAGGATTGTTGGTTTCTAAATTGCTATTGAACTCCTTTATTAAATCAAAAAGGATATCAATAAACATGTCTTCTGTAAATGAGAAAAACATTGTAGACTCATTACTTGCATTTTCTGCTCCAAACCAATTGGTAGACATAATTAAAGCATGGTTGTTTTTATAACCATCTATATCAGATTCGCTAAAATTTTCAATACCTGCTTTTTTAAAAAGTTTAATTACATCTTTATGAAACTCTTCTACTGCGGTTACTAATACTAATTTCATATCTTTCAACTTTACTGGCCAAATGAGCACAACTAAGATTTTTTTTTTAAACTCTCATGACACTTAATTGTGCTCGACCAGCTTTTTATTTATGGTTTTTACGTTCTATCATATAATACACTAAAGGCACAACCAATAAGGTTAATACAGTCGAAACGATAGTTCCGCCCATTAACGAAATAGCTAATCCCTGAAAGATCGGGTCAAATAGGATAACAAATGCACCTATGACTACTGTTCCTGCAGTTAATAAAATTGGTGTTGTACGCACTGCTCCTGCTTCTATTGCAGCTTGTTTTAGTGGCACGCCTTCTTCTAACCTCAGATTGATAAAATCGATGAGTAATACCGAATTACGTACCATAATTCCCGCTAACGCAATCATACCAATAAATGATGTTGCGGTAAAAAATGCTCCCATTAACCAGTGTCCTAAAATAATTCCAATCATCGATAATGGAATGGCAACCATCATTACTATTGGTGCTTTAAAGTTTTGGAACCAACCTACAATTAAGATGTAGATTAAAGCTATTGCTCCTAAAAAGGCTATTCCTAAATCCCTAAATACTTCCAAGGTAATTTGCCATTCTCCATCCCATTTTACGGTGTAATCATCTTCAAGTTCTGGTTGTCCTAAATACATTTCATTGATCTTATAACCTTGTGGTAACGGAATTGCTTTTAACTTCTCTTCCATTCCTAAAATAGCATATGCAGGACTTTCCAACTCGCCAGCCATATCTGCTAACACATACACCACGCGCTTTTGGTTTTTACGGTAAATACTTTTTGCGCTTGTAGTTTCAGAAATATCAACCAAGTCTACAATCGGAACTAAGTTACCTTGTTGCGATTTTACTTTTAACTGCGAAATATCTTGAATGGTTGACTTTTCCTTTTCATCTAAAGCCAAAACCAAACCTATTTGATTTACAGCATCTTCGTCATACAACACAGTTAACGGTCTGTTGGATAATGCCATATTCATCGTGTAAGCAATCTGTTTTGGTGCTACACCGTAAAGCATTGCTTTTTCTTTGTCTATAGTGAATTGAAATTCTTTTTGATCAGCTTCTACCATCCAATCCACATCAACAACATCTTCAGTATTATTCAAAATATTTTGAACTTCGTTAGCAATCTCCATTTGCTTATCATAATCAGGACCGTAAATTTCAGCCACTAAAGTTGATAATACTGGTGGTCCTGGTGGCACTTCAACAACCTTAACATTCGCATTGTATTTTGAAGATATTTTTTGAATTTCAGGTCTTAACAACTTAGCAATATCGTGAGATTGCGCACTACGTTCGCCTTTATCAATCAAATTCACTTGTATATCTGCCATATTGCTTCCACCACGTAAATCGTAGTGACGTACTAAACCGTTAAAAGTAATTGGCGCTGAAGTCCCAATATAATTCTGATAGTTAACCACTTCTGGTCGCGTTGATAAGTATTGCGAAATTTCTTGAGCGACAACTGCTGTACGCTCTAAGGTTGTTCCTTCTGGCATATCAATCACAACTTGAAATTCATTTTTGTTATCAAACGGTAACATTTTAACAACTACCGAATTAGTGAAGAACATCACCATTGTTCCCATTAACAAGATGAAAGTCAACCCTAAAAACAACCAACGTTTAGAAGAACTTTCAATTAACGGACGTTCAAATTTTTCATAGAACTTATAAATCAATGTGTCTTCTAAAGGCTTTTTAGGCTTCTCCTCTGCTCCTTTTTTATCTTTTTCACGCAAGAAAATATATCCTAAATATGGTGTAATGGTTAAGGCTACAAATAATGATAAAATCATCGCAATAGACGCTCCAATCGGCATTGGTGCCATATATGGCCCCATTAATCCAGACACAAATGCCATAGGCAATACCGATGCAATTACAGTGAATGTTGCCAAAATAGTTGGGTTACCTACTTCGTTAATGGCATATAAAGCTGCTTGTTTAAACGGTAAGCGTTTCATTTTAAAATGCCTATGCATATTTTCGGCAATGATAATGGAATCGTCTACCACAATACCTGTTACAAATACTAGTGCGAATAAGGTAATTCGGTTAAGTGTGTAATCCAGCATATAGTAGCTTAACAGCGTTAATGCGAATGTAATTGGCACCGATAAAAACACGACCAATCCACCACGCCAACCCATAGCCAACATCACAACAAATGTTACTGCGATGATAGAACCTATAAGGTGTAATAGTAATTCTGATACTTTGTGAGACGCCGTTTCACCATAGTTTCTGGTGATTTCTACGTGAACATCATCAGGAATTAAAGTTTTACGTAAATGCTCTACTTTATCAATGATAACATCTGCAATTTTCATCGCGTCTGCACCTTTTCGTTTTGCTACCGAAATAGTTACTGCTGGATATTCTGATTTGTAATCACTTGCTTTTTCGCTAGCCTGACCAAAACCAAGACTAACATAATTTTGTGGCACTTCAGGACCATCAACAATTTTTGCAACTTGCTTTAAATAGATAGGCTGATTTTGCTGAACACCAACAACTAGATTTTCAACATCAGTCATCGATTCTAAAAACTTACCTGTGTTTACAACAAACTCCGTATCATTTTTATCAAAAGTTCCACTATTTAATTGAGCGTTGTTGGCTTTAATCATTTCAGAAACCGATAAAAAGTCTAATCCTGCGCTAGCTAATTTATCTTTATCTAAAACAACGCGTATTTGACGTTCTCTACCTCCTATTTTGTGGGTAATGGCAACGTCATTTACTTTCTTAATTTCGGCTTCTAATTCTTGAGCCATTTGCCCTAATTGGAAATCGTCATAAGTCTCACTCCACAACGTCAACCCTAACATTGGCACATCATCAATAGCACGTGTTTTTACTAACGGAAACGTTACGCCTTCCGGCATTTCATCCATATGCTTATTGATTTCGTTGTAAAGTTTCACAAAAGAACGCTCGATATCTTCGCCAACATAAAACTGAACGATGACCATTCCTTGTTCTTTCATAGACGTAGAATACACATATTCTACACCTTTTATATTCGAAATTAATTGCTCTAAAGGCTTAATAACTCTAGACTCAACCTCGGTTGGACTTGCACCAGGATAACCCACAAAAATGTCTGCCATAGGCACATCAATTTGTGGCTCTTCTTCACGAGGAATTAAAAACGAGC
Organism: Mesoflavibacter zeaxanthinifaciens DSM 18436; assembly: GCF_000422365.1. Lineage (GTDB taxonomy): Bacteria > Bacteroidota > Bacteroidia > Flavobacteriales > Flavobacteriaceae > Mesoflavibacter > Mesoflavibacter zeaxanthinifaciens. The sequence continues at coordinate 194,179 of NZ_AULQ01000006.1, read as the reverse complement.
TGTACACACCAATGACCATAAAAACAATCATTAAAAGCACTGTAAGCTTCGATGTCATAAAGACTTTGGCAATTTTTCCTGCTAAACCTTCTTTCATTTTGATTTCTTATTTTTTGGACGTTTTAACGGGCTATTCGCTATATCTTTTTACTTGTTCTCGATACAAATTTGTTTCATTTCGACTGCGCTCAATGTGACACAAATTCACTCGAACTGACGTAAAAAGGATGCCGCTTCTATCCCTAACGCGACTTTGAACTGTTAATTCAATGTTGTTATTAATTTAAAATTCAGTACTATTTACTGCCTACTGCAAACTGAATTACTGCTTACTTATTTTCGCTCCGTTATATAACTTTCCTTCTGCTGAAACGATATAACTTTCATTGGCGTTTAAACCAGATAATACTTCTACTTCATTTCCAAATGTTCTACCTAAACGCAACCAGCGTAAAATAGCTGTATTACTATGGCTTACTGTGTAAACACCGCTTAATTGACCGTTGTTTACAATAGCTTCTTTTGGTATTAAAACCATTGAAGTTTCTGCTTTTCTTTCTATTGGAAACTGTACCGTTGTGAACATACCTGATAGAATTTTCGCATCGGTTTTATCTAATGCTATTTTCACTAAATATTGCCCACCAGTTTGTGCTGCAGATGTACTTACTTCGGTGACTTTTCCAGAAATAGTTTGGTTAATAGATTTTACATTTACACTTACTTTCGTATCTTTTTTAATTTCTGAAATTTCGGTTTCTGGAACCATTGCAACCACTTCAAAATCGCTTGGTGCTTCTATTGAAATTAAAGGCTGACCTGGATTTGCCATATCGCCTTTTTTTACATTTTTGCTTGTAATAACGCCGCTAAAAGGTGCAGTAATGTTGGTATAAGCAAATTGTGCGTTAATTTCATTTTTCATTTGTTTTGCAGCTTCAAGACCTGCTTTTGCCATCTCGTAATTGGCTGTCATATCATCCATTTCTTTTTGAGAGGCACTGTTTTGAGCAAATAGCGACTTAAAACGCTCGTAATCTTTTTTAGCGTTATTAAAAGCTGCTGTAGCTTTTGTGATATTTGCATTTATCTGAGCCTTTTGCGCTTGTAAATCAGCATTATTAATTGCTACTAACAACTGTCCTTTGCTTACTTTATCGCCAACATTTACAGGTACGTTATTGACATAACCCATCATTCTGGTACTTAAATTAGCACTGTTTTCGGCTTGGATTTTTCCGCTTACCGCTAAAAATGGACTGTCATTATTGTCGCTAACCTGTGCTACTTTTACAGGAATAGCTGGCGAGTTGTCTGCAACTTCTTTTTTGTCTTCGCTACCACAACTTGCTATTAGTATTGCGGTTGAAAGAGATAAGATGGTATATAGTTTTTTCATTTTAATTGAGTTTTATATTTAGGTCTCGACTGCGCTCGACCTTACAAAATTTGTCTCCTCGAGCGCAGTCGAGAGGTTATTCTTTAGTTAAAAAATTGACGTACGCTAAAGCGTAATTGTATTCAAAAATGGTTTGGTAATATTCTAATTGTTTTTGTGCATATTGGGTTTCTGCCATCAATAAATCTGATGTTTTTTCTAAACCTTCTTTAAAACGATTGGTACGAATACGAAGTGATTCTTCAGATTGGTCTAAAGCTAATTTTGATAGGTTTAATTTGTTTTCGGCATCAATAAGCATTCGCTTAGCTTTATTTAATTCTAACTTACTTTTTGATACATATTGATTGTATTCAAGCTTCGATTTTTCAAATTCAGCTCTACTTTTTTGAGCTTTTCCAAAACGCTTTGATCCTTGAAAAATATCCCAACTTAATTGCGCACCAACAATGTATCCGTTGGCATCTGCTTGAAAGATTTTATCATCATACATTTCGTAACTTCCAAAAGCGTTTAAACGTGGTAAAAACGCCATTTTATCTGCTTTACTCATAGCTTCATATGCTTTACTTGCTAATTGCATTGCTTTGATGTCGCTACGGTTTTCAGTAAACGTTTTCAATTCCATGGTACGCACATAAGGTGTTAGTGTATCGCTAGGTTTGTAGGTTATAAATGTGTCGTCATTCATTAAAAACGATAAATAATTAGACGCATTTTGCACGTTGCTTTTGGCTTGTTGTAATTGGTTTTTTACTTCTGTAACACGCACTTCTACATTAAGCACATCTGCACGTTGTAAATACCCTTGCTCGTAACTATTATCTGCTAATTTTTTATTTGCATTTGCGGCTTCTAATGCTTTTTCTAAAACATCAACAGCTTTATATGCTAATTGTAATTGCATGTAGGCTTTATCTACTTCAAAAGCAATGTAATCTTCTGTACGCTTTGTCTTTAGTGACATAGCTTCCATTTTAGATTTGGCTGCTTTACGCTGAAATATACCATCTACATTAATTAATGGTTGTTGTACTTCTAGCTTAGTTGCAAAGTTTTGTGTTGTTTCTGGATCGTTTAACAATGCTGGATTAAAATCATTGCTTGTTAAAATTTCTTGATTTAATTTAGAACCAAAAGCCATTAAAGGATTTGTTGTAGAAATACCTGTATGACTAGCTGTTATATTTGGTAAGAAAATAGCATTGGTTTGATTGTAATCTGCTTTAGCTTGGTTAAATTCTTCTTCAGAAATTTTTATAGATGTATTGTTTTCTGAAACTTGAGTCAAAACTTCACTTTTACTTATTGGTTTTACCTCTTGAGCTTGTGTTGAGGCAGACCATATAAACACTGATAGGATTGATAAGTTAATTATGTGTTTCATTTTTCAATTTTTACTGATACAAATTTACGTTTAGAAAACACCCATGTCAGTAACATATGTTACCTAGATAAAATGATAGCCTAATGTGACTTTTGTCATATTTAAATTCAGCTTTACAATTTATTTTTGTGACATGAAAAAATGGATTTTCTTTTTTGCGGTAAGTCTAAGCGCTCTTATTATATTTAATATGCTAAGAGTTTCTTTTACTTTTATATACTACGAAATAGATCCTATTAGTTTTATTGAAGAACTTTGCGAGAATAAAGACAAACCACAATTACAATGTAACGGAAAGTGTCATTTAAAAAAAGTAGCTCAAACGACTGGTGACGAAAATGAGCCTGTTAAAATTGTAAATTTTGAAGAATTACTTCTATTTAAACAAGACATTACAGATTATAAATTACAAACAAACTTTTATAGTTTAAAGAAGGAAAACTTTACTTATCTTAACCTTTATAACTTTAGTTATAAAACTTCTTGTTTTCATCCTCCACAAGTTTAAGTCTACATACTATTATTTTAGTTTTAATACTGTTTTTCAGTATTAAAACCACTGACTTATTACAAATTTTCAAATAAAATTATAAGATGAAAACATTTTATAGTGCATTATTATGTGCGCTAATCACAACCGTATCTATTGCTCAAACAAACCCTAAAGTAAAAGATACAACTACACAAAAAGTAACAACTTTAGACGAAGTTATTATAACCGGAAATTTAAAAACAGACCCGATACATACTATTGTTACTAATAATTATGATGAAACTATTGTTCAACCTAAAAACGTAGCCGATTTATTTAATGATATTAACGGTTTTTCTGTTATTAAAAGAGGTAATTACGCTATAGACCCAAGTTTTAGAGCTAGTCAATACGAGCAATTAAACGTGCAATATGATGGCGGAACTAAAGCAATGCACGCTTGCCCAAACCGTATGGATCCAATAACAACACATGTTATTCCTGAAGAAATTTCAAAAATTGAAATTATTAAAGGTCCGTACACCGTACGTTATGGCGCAACATTTGGCGGTATTGTAAACTTAGTCACTCAAAAACCAAATTATTTAGATAAAGGCTTTCATGGTAAAGCTTCTGCTGGATATGAAACCAACGGAAACTCGATGGTAAACATGCTTCAATTACAATATATTGAAGACAAATACGACATTGTTGGTAATGTTGGTTATAGAGATTTTGGAAGCTATGAAGACGGAAATGGTGTTGAAATTCCATCGTCTTTTAGAAGCACCGATTATGGTGTAAAGTTAGGCTATAATTTTACAGACAATCAACGTTTACAAGCGCATTGGCGTCAATCTTTTGGTCGTGATGTACAACATGCTGCGCTAATGATGGATACCGAATATGATGATAGTAGTATCCTGTCTTTAGATTATAAAATTTCGGATTTAGGTGAAACTGTTAAAAGCTTTTCCGCGAAAGCGTATTACAGCTACGTAGATCATTTAATGACAAATTTTGACAGACCTTCATTTGTACGTATGGCGGCAGAATCTTCTGTTGAATCTACAACCATTGGCGGAAAATTAGAATTAAACTGGCAACCAGCAAAAAACCTGACTGTTTTTAGTGGTTTGGACGCTATGACCATTGCTAGAGATGGTGGAAGAACCAGAACCATAAAGTTAAACATGATGGGTATGCCACTTGCTATGCCAATGGTGTTTAACGACAAGGTTTGGCAAGATTCTTACATTAACGATTATGGTGTATTTACAGAAGCAAAATGGGCAATTAACCCAACCACAGTATTAACTGCTGGTATGCGTTATGACCTAGTAAAAAGTAATATAAAAGATCCAGAAGACGACTTTGCTGCGCGTTACGATTTAGAAGAAAAAACAGATAACAATGTAAGCGGAACAGTCTCTATTAAGCAATTAGTTACAGATAATTTTACGTTAGAAGCTGCTTATGGTCGTGGTGTACGAAGTGCTAATATGATAGAGCGTTACATTAATCATTTTACTGTTGGTCAAGATCCTTATGAATATTTAGGAAACCCAAATCTAAATCCAGAAGTTAACAATCAATTTGAAGTTGGTTTTAAAGGAAAAAACAGTAAAAACAACTTTAATTACGCGGCTAGTTTTTACTATTCTAAATTCGAAAATTATATCGTAGCGGTTGTAGATCCAACCATTACACGCAAGTATATGCCAACTGCAATGCCACAAGAAGTAAAAGTGTTTAGAAATTTAGATAACGCTTATAAAACTGGTTTTGAAGCTATGGCGAAAGTTAACTTTTTAAATGATTTTTATTTTAAAACTGAATTGGCTTACGTGTATGCAAAAAACAATGATTTAAGTGAATCTTTACCACTTACACCGCCATTAAATAGCACGTTTTCTTTAGGTGTTAATCGTGAAAAATATTGGGCAAAAGTGCAATATAACGTCACAAGCAAACAAGAGAATATTGCAGAAAGTTTTGGAGAAACTACAACAGCTGGTTATGAAACTTTAGATGTAAAATTAGGTGTAAAACCACTCAAAAACTTAACATTAGGTATTGCAGCATTAAATATTTTTGATGAAGCCTATAATAACCACTTAAACTTTAGTTTTACTAATCAAGCTGATTTTGGAAGAACACCTATTACAGAACCAGGACGTAACTTTTCTGCTTTTGTGCAGTATCAATTTTAATAAAAACATGTCCGTTATTTATTAAAAGTTCTTGATACAATTTTTTAGTTCTGCTTCGACTACACTAAGCAAATACTAAAAATCACGTGAACTGACGCTATTTTGATTGCTAAATCATATAGAAAAAGGGCATTTTTAAAATGCCCTTTTTCAATTAAAAACCAACCAAAATCACTGAAAACCACGTCAGTTTACTTTTCTTGTGCCGCCATGTCCGCCAGCAACAACAATCATTATTTTAATACTTAAATAGATGAATTTAAAAAATTGTATAATAGGATTCATCATTTTAAAACGCTGATATTTTGATATTCTTTGTGTCATAATCTTAAATTTTTTATTCAGGGATCAACCACCAAAACGGTTTCATTTTTGCTTTGTAAATAAAGGCGTAGTGTAAGGCTAATTTTAACCAATGTCCTGCTAAACCTATATCTCCAAAGGTTTTCCCTAGTTTTCTACCTTGTGTTTTTGGATATTTATTATAATCTGGTACAATTGGGTATGTGGTAATACTTACACCACTTCCTTGAGTCATACCATAACCAGCAGAAGCTATACATGCTGCTCCCATATTTCCCATTGACCCTTTATGATGTAAAGATTCTTTACCGGATTTTATACTATCAATAATGTTATCTGCTACTAATTTTGCTGTAATACCTGATGGCATACCTGTTCTTGGTGGAGCAGGAAATATATCAGTTCCATTTTTACTTTTTCTAGGTTTAGAAATTGTATGTGGCGGAGCAAATGCAATACCTGGTGCAAAAATATTTTTATAGCTTGGGTTTTGATACGTTTCTGGCCAATCTTGCACACTCCATTGCTCATAAGGTTTTGGTGTATAATCAGCATCTACAATCATAAAGCCTTTAAATAGCTTGTCTGTAATGTCGTTATCATTTTTATCGTAAGCTTTAAAACCGTGACCTGAAAATGCTGGAATTAACATTGCAAAATCATAAGTTTCGGTTTTGTATTCGCCATCTAAATTTTCATAGTGCGCTATGCCATCTTCAATTTTATTTACGCCTGCTCCTGTAATCCATTTTATATCTCGATCTTCAAAAATCATTTCTATCATCTCATTAGACTTCATCGTCATGCTTCCGTAACTCATTAACATACCGTCCATACCAAAATCTCCTAATAGAAATTCATTAGATATCCAAGTAATTTCAGCCATATCACGTACTTTATGTCTACGTAACTCTTGTTCTACATTCAAAATATATTCAAATGCAGCACCTTGACACGTCGATTTGGCGTGACCAGTACCTATTAAAATTTTGGCTTTTTTTCCGTTTTTCATTTGCTGAATCACTTCATTTAAACCATGCCAAGCATGATCTGCATGCGTATAAGTACAAACGGAATAGGTTTTATTTTCACCTGGAATCAAGCCTTCTGTTGCTTCAAAATTTAGCTTTGGTCCTGTTGCATTTATCAAGTAATCGTAAGTAACTTTTTCTTGAGTTCCTTTCTTTTCACCTGCAACATATTCGGCTAAAACATAAGGTTTCTGCTCTGTTTTATCTCCTTCTGGATGAAAGGTTACCGCTTTGGCTTGCTTATACCCAATGCCTTTCTTTTTGTATAATGGCGCTAATGGAAATAAGATTTTTTTGGATTTCATTCTACCAATTCCGACCCAAATATTGGACGGAATCCATTGGTAATTACTATTAGGAGAGACTACGACAACTTCGTGATCTTTTGACAGCTTTCGTCTTAAATGTGATGCTGCAACATGACCAGAAATTCCGGCTCCTAAAATGACTATTTTTGACATTTTGATTCAGATTATGAGTTAGTTACGATTAAAAAGTGAAGTGTATACTTTTTTAATCCTTCTGTAAAGGTAATTTTAAGCTAAAGTTTATACAGTTACTTTTGTTACATAAGATTTTTAATTTGTTTTCCTGTAACTCCAAACTGCCAATCCATTCATTATAAAGGCATATAACGCTGTTTTGATTAGTTGTGGTAAAATGTCATTTATGTTAGAGCCTTTTAGCATGACCATGCGCATTACTTCTACAAAGTATTTAATTGGGTTAAACTCCGTTATGGTTTGTGCCCATTTTGGCATACTTTCTATTGGTGTAAATAAACCACTCATTAATATAAATATAACCGTAAAAAACCAAGCAATAAACATGGCTTGTTGTTGTGTTTCGGTGAAATTTGAAATGAATAATCCAATACCTAATACTACAAAAATATAAATGGAAGTGTATAAATACATGAGTGGCAAACTACCAATCATTGGCACATTAAATATAACTTTTGCCAAGATTAAACCAATGGTTAACAAACCCATTCCTATAACCCAAAACGGAAAGAGTTTTCCGATAATAAACTGGCTTTTTTTAATTGGCGTCACGTTTATTTGCTCTAAAGTACCGATTTCTTTTTCGCGAACAATATTCATTCCAGACAGGAATAATGTAATCATAGTGACTAGTAAAACCAATATTCCAGGAACCATAAAGGTTTTATAATTTAGTGTTTCGTTATACCAAAATAAAGGAATAGTTTCAATTTTTACGGGCTGAATTTGCTGGTCTGAAACCTGCATCAAATCCACTTTTAAATTTTGATTAAAACGTTGCACAATCTGTGAAACATATACATTTTCTACTCCAGCTGCAGCACCATCAATTGCGTTAATAGTAACACCTAAAGCATTGTGTTTTTCGTTTTGTAAATCGCGTTCAAAATAATTCGGAATTTCCAAAAGCACATCCACTTCTCCTTTTAGCATGGCAGCACTTGCCAATGCTTCTGAAGGAAAATCGGTTAATACGTTAAAATAAGTTGAGGCGTTAAATTTTTCTACTAAGGCTCTGGAGGTTGATGTATGGTCGTTATCGATATAACCGAATTTGATATTCTTAACTTCAAAAGTGGCAGCATTAGATAAAATGACGAGTTGTAATATTGGTAAAACAAAAATGATAGGAAGCATGCCTTTATTTCTAAAGATTTGCTTGAATTCCTTTTGTATGATGTATAGAATTGTTTTCATTACTCGAGTCTGATTTTATATTTCTTCACACTTAAACCGATGAAAAAGATGGTCATAGCAACTAAAATCAATGTTTCTTTCCATATAAATTGAATGCCAACACCTTTCAGCATAATGCCTTTTATAATGATGATAAACCATTTTGCAGGAATGATATTACTAATGATTTGCAATGGTAATGGCATGCTTGATATTGGAAAAATAAAGCCAGAAAGCAAAATAACAGGAAGCATTAATCCCATCAAGGAAATCATCATTGCTGTTTGTTGGGTTGCCGAAATGGTTGAGATTAATATACCCAAAGCCAAAGCACTAATGATAAACAATATACTTTCTAAAGCTAATAAAAACAAGCTTCCTTGTACTGGCATTTTGAAAATAAAAATACTCAACAATACAATAACTACTGCATTGATTATGGACAGAAAAATATAAGGAAACACCTTTCCGACAATAACTTGGAATGGTTTTAATGGAGACACCAAAAGTATTTCCATAGTGCCTAATTCCTTCTCTCTTGTTATAGAAATAGAAGTCATCATTGCAGAAACTAACATCAAAATGATGGTCATAACTCCAGGAACAAACATATACACGCTTTTTAATGCGGGATTGTAAACCATTCTTGTTTGTGGAACTGTTTGATAGGTGATTGTGATTTCTTTGTTCAATTCTTTTTGATATTGAATAAGAATGGCGTTTACATAATTACTTATGGTATTTGCTGTATTTGGGTCTGTAGCATCTGTAATTATTTGAATTGTTGCTTTGTGTTCTTTGATTAGATTTTTGCTGAAATCTTTTTCGATATTTAAAACTGCTTTTACTTTTCCTTTTTTGAAAACGGTTTCAATGTCAGATTCTTTTTCAATAAATTGATTGATACTGAAATATTTTGAAGCTGAAATTTTATTGATAATTTCTTCTGTTGTTACATCTTTAGAATGGTCTAAAATGGCGATATCTACATTATTTATTTCGTTAGTAATAGCGAAACCAAACAACATAATTTGTGCTATTGGCATTCCAAAGAGTATAAACAATGAACGTCTATCTCTAAAGATGTGGTAGAATTCTTTTTTTATGAAGCCTATGAATCTTTTCATAATATATTCCCGCGGATTACGCTGATTACCGCAGATTTTTTTTGTTTTTATAGTCCGTTTACTTTTCTGTAAATGCCTTTTGTGATGTCATCGACATTGAAATTCACTAAAATACCTAACTTCAGTTCTGAAATTTTTAAATAAGTTAGAACTTGTTTATGATGAACTTTTGCTAAAGTTTCTACTGATTTGATTTCGATTATTACCTTATTATTTATTAATAAATCTAATCTGTAACCAATTTCTAATTCAATATCATCATAAAAAATTGGTAATGCTACTTGTCTTTTTACAGATAATCCTTGTTTTTCTAATTCATACATTAAAACGGTTTCATATACAGATTCTAATAAACCAGGACCTAATTCATTAAAGACTTTAAAAATCGCTCCTCTGATGATAAAGGATAATTCATTTTCTGTTTTTTGTTCCATAATTATTTTATTTTTTTCTACCGCTGATTTCGCAAATAAGCGCAGATTTTTTAAATCTATTTTCTGCGTAAATCTGTGAAATCTGCGGGAAACATTTTCATCCTCTTGCTAGTTTTAAAAACACATCATTCATATTATCTACTTCAAACTTCGCTTTTAATTGTTTTGGAGTATCTAAAGCTTCTATTTTACCATTAACCATAATGGAAACTCGGTCGCAATATTCTGCTTCATCCATATAATGTGTGGTAACAAAAACCGTTGTTCCTTGGTTGGCTGCTTTGTAAATCATTTCCCAAAACTGACGTCTGGTAATCGGATCAACGCCTCCTGTTGGTTCATCTAAAAACACAATTTTAGGGTCGTGAATCATGGATACAGAGAATGATAGTTTTTGTTTCCAGCCTAAGGGCAATGCGCCAACGAGTTTGTTTGCTACTTTTTCTAATCCTAATTCCTCAATTAAAATTGCCGATTTTTCTTTGATTCGTTTTCTGGATAATCCATAAATACCTCCAAAAAAAGTAATATTTTCTTTCACTGTTAAATCGTCGTACAAGGCAAATTTCTGACTCATATAACCAATGCTTTTCTTGATGTCTTCAGCATGTGTAAACACATCGAAACCAGCTACATTTGCTTTTCCAGAGGTAGGATTGGAAATTCCTATCAGCATTTTCATAGCTGTGGTTTTTCCTGCTCCATTTGCGCCTAAGAAACCAAATATTTCGCCTTTTTTAACTTCAAAAGTTATAGCATTTACAGCAGTAAAATCTCCAAACATTTTGGTTAAGCCTTCTACTTGTATGACGTTGTTATTCTTCATTTTTTTTAAGCCCTCACAGGTTTTAAAAACCTGTGATGGCTATTTTTTATTTTGCTAATTCCATAAAGGTATCCTCAATGGTTGCTACTGTTTTATCAATGTTTATGTTTGATAAATTTTTAGATTCTAAATACACTTTTAAATCTTCAGGATTAAAATCTGTTCTATTATCTGTATAATGCACAAATTCGCCAAAAGGGTACACACTATGATTGTGTTTATAAGCATTTAAACTATTAATAAGTTGGTACATATTATTTGCGCTCACGTTGTAAATTGGTTTTGGGTAATGTTTTACAATCGCTTCTGGTGTATCTATTTCTAAAATTTTCCCATCTTGAATCAAGGCAATTCTATCGCACAAAGCGGCTTCATCCATATAAGGTGTGGATACCAAAATGGTGATGTTTTTTTGTTGTAAACGTTTTAGCATGTCCCAAAACTCTTTTCTAGAAACTGGATCAACTCCTGTGGTTGGCTCGTCTAAAAACAACACTTTGGGTTTATGGATTAAAGCACAACATAAAGCGAGTTTTTGCTTCATTCCTCCTGAAAGTTTACCAGCTCTACGAGCTTTAAAAGGTTCTATTTGCACGTAGATATCTTTGATTAACTCGTAATTTTCTTCAATGGTTGTACCGAAGATGGTAGCGAAAAATTCTAAGTTTTCTTCGACAGTTAAATCTTGATATAGCGAAAATTTTCCAGGCATGTAACCAACGCTATTTCTAATGTTTTTATAGTCTGAAACTACATTAAAACCTGCAACTGTTGCTGTACCTTCGTTTGCAATTAGCAATGTTGTTAAAATTCTGAATAGCGTAGTTTTTCCTGCGCCATCAGGACCAATTAATCCGAAAAGTTCACCTGCCTTAACATCAAAAGAAATGTCTTGTAAGGCTTTTACGTTTTTGTATGATTTTGATATGTTAGAAATATGAATGCTCATTTATTCTTTAGTTAACCAAATTTCAGCAGGCATGCCTATTTTTAAGCTTCCATCGTTTATTACATCTACTTTTACAGCATAAACTAATGCGACGCGTTCTTCTTTAGTTTGAATTATTTTTGGTGTAAATTCTGCTTCCGAAGCAATCCAACTAATTTTACCATTAAAAGATTTCATTGTATCTGCATCATCAATTTTAACCGTTACTTCTTGTCCGATTTTTATATTGGCTAATTGTGTTTCGCTGATGTAAACGCGTAGTTGCATGGTGTTTAAATCGGCAATTTTATACAATGGTTTTCCAAAAGCAGTAATCTCGTTTGGTTCTGCGTATTTGGTTAAAACGGTTCCGTTTGCTGGATTTATAATTTTACTTTTTTGAATTTGGTCTTCTATTTGTTTTAACTGCACGTCAATAGATTTTAGCTCGTTTACCACAGGTGCGTTTTGGATTTCAACACTTCTAATTTGTTGCTTAATAACATCTATTTCTCCGGTAACATCATCTAATTGTTTTTGTGTTCCTGCGTTGTCTTTTATTAAATTTTCTACTCGTGTTTTATTGGTGTTTGCTGTTTTTAATTTAGAATTCAACACAGCAATTTGAGATAAAACACCTTTAGATTTTGAACTAATTACAGCTTTAGAGACTTCTAATTGTTCGCGTTTTAATGTTAGCGGAATTGTATCGATATATCCTAAAAAGGTTTCTTTTTGAACAATATCACCTTCATTTACGTCAAATTGCATCAATTTTCCGTTGTTTTCGGCAGAAATGGTGATTTCTGTAGCTTCAAAATTTCCGTAACCATCTGCTTTTCCGTTATCATCTCCACAAGACAATAAACTGATTGCTATGATGCTAAATCCTATTATGTATTTGTAGTTTTTCATCTGACTTATTTTATTGACCTTTAATAACATTATAATTAGCTTTTGCGAGTTGTAACTGAATTTTATGTTTTACCAACGTATTTTCATCTTCATATAAATTGGTGAATTCTGTAATGTATGCTGAAGATGTAATCACGCCATTTTTGAGTTGTGAATCTGTTGACTTGAGAACCTCTTTTCTTAAGTTGATGATTTCTAGATCTGATGCAATAAATTCTTCAATTTTATCAATTTCTTTTTGTTGTTGATTTAGTTGAATGTTTGTATTTAGTTTAAAAATTTCGGTTTCATTTTCCACAATATCTTTATTGATTGCTAAAGATTCACGTTGTTTTTTATTAGAATTCCAATCGAATACATTCCAGTTCAATTTTACACCAACTGTATAAAAAGGTTGAAACGAATTATCCAACATATTCAATCCAGGATTACCATAACCACCTGATGCAAAACCTAGTAATTTAGGTGCGTTTTGCTTGGATAATACATTTTCTGAAGTTGTAATTTCTTCTTTTTTAAGTTGAAATAATTCCAATTCTGGTCTAGCTAATTCGGTTTGTAAATCGGTTTCTACAAGTGGATTTTGAAATACTACAGAATCATTTAATGGTTTACTTATTAAACTAGAAAGCGTTGCAATAAGACTTGCTTTATTACTTACTAGCTCTTTAAATTGTTGGCTTAATTTTAATAATTCGGCTTCCAAAACTTTATCGGACGATGGTAAAATAACACCATACTTTATTCCAGATTGTACTTCTTTCAGTTTAACTTCTAATTGTTCTTTTTTGGCGTTTAGTAACAACTCTGATTCTTGTACTAATAAAATTGAAAAATACAATTGATTGATTTGCTGTTTTAATTGATACAAACTGACTTCAACCTGCTTTTGTTTGGTTTTAAGTTGTGCCGATTTTAAATCTAATGTTGCATCAGTTGCACCTCCATTATAAATAAGTTGATTAACAGATAATGTAGCACGATATTGATCTTTGTTTAAAGGTTCTATACCAGCATTTGGAATAGGAATTTCAATCACATCAGACTGATATGTTGCTTGTGCATCTAAACTTAATTGTGGTAATTTTGATGTAGAAACCACTTCTTTATCCAATTTGTTTTGTGCATCTAATAGTTGCGTCTGTTTTGCTAAAGGATAATTCTCTATCACTAATTGGTAACATTGCTCTAAGGTGATGCTTTGCTGTGCAACACTTGGTAGCGTGATTAAGATTGCGAAAATGACTATTAACTGTTTCATTTTATGTCGTCTTTATGGAATTAATAATAAAATTGGCAACTTCTGTTTTACGATCTTCCATTAGTAATTTATAATTTTTATCATCTGAATTTGTAAATGCCATGATTAAAGGTTTTGCCACAAAAGGAAAAATATTCAGAGCCATTATATTTATAAATAATTGTTCTGCACTAATTGGTTTTATAAGTCCTTTAGCAACGTCTTCATTTACTTGTTTTTTGAATTTTTCAATATTTGGAAAACCTTTGTCTTTTAATTTTAAAATAAAATCTTGATTTCTATTCAATTCTTGAATGATAAAATTTGGCAAATATGGATGCTTTACAATGAATGATATATAGTTAGAAGTAAAGTTTTTAATCTTGTCTTCAATAGAAGAATCATCATTTAAAATGGCGTTTAATTGAGGTGCCAATAATGAAAACGCATTGTTAAAAACCGCTTCAAACAATAGTTGTTTACTTCTATAATAATAATGAAGCATGGCTTTGTTAATTCCAGCTTTATCTGCTATTTCTTGCATTCGTGCGCCATCCATTCCTTTGGATTGAAATACGCTTTTGGCAGCTTCAAGTATCTGTTCTTCGGTATTTTCGTCTTTTGTTTTTTTCATTTCAACTATATGGTTTAACCAAGTGGTTAACAAATGTACAAAAAATAATCAAACACAACTCTGTTTGATTATTTTTAATCTATTTATTTAATAACTTGTATCGTCTAGCTCTACTTTTCCGTTAAACGTTTTGTATAAAAACAAGAAATAAAATGCTAAAAGTGGCGCACCAATTAGTACAATAGTAAGCATGATCCCTAATGATTTTTGTGATGATGCTGCATTGTAAATAGTTACACTATATTCTGGATTTATAGTTGAAGGCAACAACACTGGATACAATTGAAAAGCTACTAACATTAATAAAAATGCCATGATTAATGACGAAAATACTAATGCATAAAAGTATTTCTTTTTAGATACTAATCTTGGCACATTGGCTACTGCTAAAAATGCTAAAATTGGTAAAGCGAAAAATATAGGTTGTTCTTTAAATTTATCGGTTACACCGTGAAGATACGTTAACGTGTAAAAAGATGTAACTGCAAAACTGACAATGAAGAACACCATTCCTCTTTTTAGTAAAAATGATAATCTATCATGCAGTTTTCCTTCTGTTTTTAAAAGAAGAAAAATAGCTCCTTGTGTCATAAAAATGGATAATGTTGTAAACCCAACCATTAATGAATATGGGTTTAAAAACGCAAAGAAAATACCACCTTTATAAATAAAGTTTTCGTGTAATTCAAAACCTTGTAATACGTTACCTAAAACAACGCCAAGTAAAAAAGCTATTAATGTATTTGATGTAAAGTAAATGATGTCCCAAGTTTTTCGCCACCATTTCATTTCTTCAGCACTTCTAAATTTTATAGCAGCAGAACGTAATACCAATAGCATTAAAAACAACATAAACGGAATATACATTGCCGATAACATTGTTGCATACATTACAGGAAAACCTGCAAACAATGCGCCGCCACCAATAATTAACCACACTTGATTAGCATCCCATAAGGGTCCAATTGCATTTATGGCTATACGCCTACTTATATCTTTTTTTAAAAATAAATGCCATGCGCCAGCACCATAATCAAAACCTTCTAAAATAGCATAACCAGAAAACAAAAGTCCTACTACTAAATACCATAATGTTGGATAATCTATACCTAAAAATGTTTCCATAATCTTCTATTAAGTGTACTTTAAAAATTCATTTGGATTTTCAGATTCATCATAAGGACCATGCTTTATCTTCTTGTTTAATGAGTATAAAAACAGTAAAAATAAGATGGCATAAACCACAAAAAACAAAATTAATGAGAATAGAATTTGATTAGCAGATACCTCTTGAGAAAATGCTTGGCTTGTTTTTAAATGACCATAAACAACCCAAGGTTGTCGTCCCATTTCGGCAGCAAACCAACCAGCTTGATTGGCTATTTGAGGCAATAATACCGAAAATGCAAATATTTTAAGTAACCACTTTTTATCAAACAACTTACCACGCCACCATAAATAACTAGCATATAATGTTAACCCAATAAAAAACATACCTATAGAAATCATGATATGATAAAATTGAAAAACAGCGTTGACTTGCGTTGGTATTTCATCTTCAGGAAACGCATTTAAACCTGCAATAGGTTCATTAAAATCTTGATGCACTAAAAATGATAATCCGCCAGGAATACCAATACCTGTAACCGTTTTTGAAGCTTGATCAACCCAACCAAACAAATATAAATCGGCAGCAGCAGATGTCTCGTAATGACCTTCCATAGCAGCTAATTTTGCAGGTTGATTTACTGCAACACCATCTGCTGAACTATGACCGGATACTAATTGTGTTAACGAAATTATTGTAGCTACAGATAATGCTATTTTAAAAGCTTTTTTAGAAACTTCTACATACCTTCCTTTTAATAAATAGTAAGCATGAACACTTAAAATCATAAATGCGCCAGCTAAAAATGCGCCTTGCCAAACGTGAATTATACGATCTACACTAGATGGATTAAAGACCATTGCCCAAAAATCGGTTACTTCTGCTCTAGCATTTAATCCTTCTCCTACAATATGATAACCTGCTGGTGTTTGCTGCCAACTGTTAGCTACAACAATCCAAACTGCCGAAAACATTGATCCTAAAAACACGCCTATTGTAGAAATAAAATGTACTTTAGGCGATACCCGATTCCACCCAAAAATTAAAATACCTAAAAAGGTACTTTCTAGTCCAAAAGCAAATAATCCTTCTGCAGCTAAAGCACTTCCAAAAATATCACCAACATATTTGGAATATACAGACCAGTTGGTACCAAATTCAAACTCCATTATGATTCCGGTTGCTACACCAATACCGAAGGTTATGGCGAAAATCTTTAACCAAAAACGAGTTAAAATTTCGTATTCTTTTTTACCGGTTTTAAGATATAAACCTTCAAAAATAACCATGATTAATCCAATACCAATGCTTAATGGCGGATAGATGTAATGAAAAGCAACAGTGAAGGCAAATTGGATTCGGGCTAAGATTTCTACATCCATAATTGTAAGTTTATAACAAAAATACGACACAGATTATTGGTTGAATGTAATAAATATTACATATTAAAAACTTTAACATTTAGCATAAAAAAAACCAGTTGCAATGATTAAAATACAACTGGCTTTTTACTTTATTTATGAAGTTTTGACTATTTAAATTGTGACACAGCTTCACTTAAATCGTAAACCTTTGCATTATTTTTTAAGTTGGAAATAATACTACTTCCTGCTGCACTACGGTAACCACCAGCACAATGTACAACTATTGGTTTTTCAGTTGGAATTTGATTTTCTGAATCTCTTAATTCGTTTAAAGGAATTGATATAGCGTTATCAAAAAACTTACCTTCTTCTACTTCACTTTTATTTCTTATGTCAATAATTGTGTATTGATTTGGATTATTTTTAAAGTCTGATAAATCTATTTTTTCTGTACTTTCAAAAGATGAATCATCTAAAGTAAGAATGCCTTGCAACTGATCTTCATAACCAATTTTGGCTATACGATGTAATATTTCATCTTTATCTTCAACTGTATTTAAAACTACATAAAATGCTTCTTCTGGTTTGACGATAGATCCTAACCAAGTTTCAAACTTATCATTTTCGGTTTTTGCCATAATATTTATGCTACCTTTTAGATGATTTTTTTTGAAATCGGCTTCATCTCTAACGTCAATAATTAAAGCGTTGTCTTCAAAACTATCTGCTTTAAATTGAAAGTTTGCTTTAGAAATTGCCTTTTCATAATCTTTTGCTCCAACTTTGTTTATATCTACGTTATATCCAAAATATGAAGGAATAAAAGGTTGATCTTTTAAAATATGATTAACAAAATCGTCTTCAGATAAATTTTTAAACGCCCAATTTTCTTCACGTTCTCTACCTAAAGTACTTGATGCATCTTTGCTCATATTTTTACCGCAAAGCGAACCTGCGCCGTGTGCTGGATAAACAATGGTATTGTCTGGTAAATCGTTAAATTTTGTTTGCATGGTTTGATACATACTTTTGGCTAATTCTTCGCGTTTAGCTTTCATATTTCCTGCTTTTTCACGTAAATCTGGACGACCAACATCGCCTATAAATAACGTATCGCCAGAAAACATCGCATAATCTGCGTTATTTTTTGCAATAATTGTGATACTATCTGGTGAGTGACCAGGTGTGTTTATTGCAGAAAACTGAACGCTTCCTAGGTTAAAAACATCGCCATTATCAAAAGTTTTGTGTGGATAATTAGCACCAACTAATTTACTTACAAAAATAGTTGCGCCAGTTTCTTTATGTATTTGAAAATGACTACTTACAAAATCTGCATGCGGATGCGTCTCGAAAACCGCAACGATTTTTGCATTTTCTTTTTCGGCTAATTTATAGTAAGGTTTTGGATCTCTGGAAGGATCTACAATTGCCATTTTATTATCGCTAATTATTGCATAAGAATAATGCGCTAATGGCTTGTCTTCAAATTGAGTAATATTCATTTTATTTAGTTTTGGTTTAGATGAAAATAAGATAAAAAAAATCGGTCTTAACTTGATGAAAAGACCGATATTTTAAGAGTATTTTATAGGTTTTTCTTTGCTAAATACCAGTCTACTTTTTCAAGAGAGTCGTCGTTGATTCTTTCATTTAACTCGTCTAAAGTTTTTGGTGGTCCAACAATTACTTTATCTCCTTTTTTCCAATCTAAAGGCATCGCTACTTTGTATTTATCCGACGTTTGAAGTGCTTCTAAAGCTCTTAAAATTTCGTCCATATTACGACCAACATTTAATGGGTAATACATTACAAGACGTATTTTTTTACTTGGATCTATAAAGAAAACCGCACGTACTGCTGCTGTTTCACTTTCGTTAGGTTGTAACATTCCGTAAAGCTTAGATACTTTCATATCAATATCTGCGATAATAGGAAAATCGAAATATACACCTGTATTTTCTCTTACGTTTTGTACCCAACCTAAATGCGCATGTATACTATCTATACTTAACCCAATAAGTTCTGTGTTAAGTGCATCAAATTCTGGTTTTCTTATTGCAAATCCGCTCATTTCTGTTGTACAAACCGGTGTAAAATCTGCTGGATGAGAAAACATTACTACCCATTTATCTTTTGCAAAATCAGAAAATTTAATTTTTCCTTTAGTAGTTACTGCTTCAAAATCTGGTGCTTGATCACCAATTCTTGGCATAGTGTTTACTTGGTTTATTTCATTGTTTATTTCATTGTTTGTTTCCATAATTACTATATGTTTTTAAATATTAAATTTCTATAATATAAAATTAAAACAATAGATTTAATCTATTTGAAACAATTGTTACATAAGATTGAAATTTAACAATAGTTAAAAAAAAAAGAGTGCAATTACTTGCACTCTTTAACCAAATTTAAATAAAAAAGCTACTCTTTAGTATCATCCTTTTTACTTTCTCCACTCATAAACTTTATAGCAAAACCTATAAGGGTTAAACAAACAATACCAAAAATAACAATCATTATTACACCGTTACTCCAGCTATAAAGAGATATATTTTGAGATACCATAATTGATTAGTTTAGTCTTTAATTATTACAATGTAAAGGTATAACTGATTTACATAATGAAATATGACATTTGTCATTAAAACTAAAAAAGCATCTGAAATTATCAGATGCTTTACGCTATTAATTAAGATGATGATATTTACACTTCTTTTCCCTTCATCATTTTGTTCCAATATAAATATGGTAATCCATATTTTTTTAACATCCAAAGTCGCCAATGCTCTTTTTCGCTATTAAAAACAAGCATTTGTTTAAGTTTTGGATCTGGAATAAAGTTATTATCGTAATCAAATTCGGCTAAAATCATTTTGCCATACCCAGTTACTAATGGACAAGATGAATAACCGTTGTATGATTTATTTCCTTTTTTACTATGTGTTATTAATTGCAAAATATTATCTGTAACTACTGGCACTTGTTTACGTATAGCTGCTCCTGTTTTTGCTGTAGGTAACGCAGCAACATCACCTAAACCAAAAATATTAGCGTATTTATTATGTTGCAAAGTGTGTTTATCTACATCTAACCAACCAGCTTCATTAACTAACGGAGATTCTTTAACAAATTTTGGTGCTGTTTGTGGTGGCGCAAGGTGAAGCATATCAAAAGGCATTTCTATAATTGACTCGCCAGACATGATTTCTCTTAATTCGTTATCTTCATTTATCACACATTTATTTTCGCCAGTTCCAACACCTTTAAAAGTTACAATTTGGTTTTCGCCATCAATTTTAATTGGCGCGTAAAATGGTTTAAAATGAATACCATATCTACTAATTACTTGCATTAGGCTTTCTCTAATTTCTTTCACACCAAAAATTACAGAGCCAGGTGTTGCAAACACAACATTAGTTTTATTTTTCAATCCGTTTTTCTTGAAATAATCTGCTGCTAAATAAGCTATTTTTTGAGGTGCTCCACCGCATTTAATTGGTGTTGTTGGCTGTGTGAACACCGCATTACCTCCTTTAAAATTCTTAATTACATCCCAAGTATGTTTTGGGTCTGTATAATTGCTACAAACTACACCTTTACCCAAAGATTCTGTTAGACCTTCTATTAAAGACGTATCCATAACTAAACCAGGAGATACAATTAAAAAATCATATGTTATTGCTCCATTTTCTTTAGTTTCAACAGTATTTTCTTCTGGTTTAAAAATTGTAGCGTAATCTTTTATCCATTCTGCACCATTTGGCATAACAGATGACATAGGACGTTTTGTTTTATCGAAATCATATGTACCTGCTCCAACTAATGTCCAAGCTGGTTGATAATAATGCCAATCTGCTGGCTCGATTATACCTATATCTAACGATTTATTTTTGGATAGTAAATTGGCTGCAGTCATGATTCCTCCTGTTCCGCCACCAATTACTAGAATTTGATAGTGAGATTTCATTATTATTTTTATTTAGTGAGTTTGTTAGTTTTCAATCTTGATAAAAATAATAGTGTTTTAAGACAAAAATTGTAACTTTTGTTACACAACAAACAAAACAATAGCTTTTTAATAATATTAAGCGCAGTTTTTTATCAAAAACTAAAAAAATATAGTTTCTTTTTCTATTTTATCTATTCTAAAAAATAATTCTCTACCAGCTCTTGGTTGTATTGAGTTGTGAGCATTTTCCATAATGGTAATTTTAAAATACGGTTTGAAGTAATTAATGTACTCTTCTTTACAACCTCCAAATGGTGGTTTATCCGTATTTAATGGTGCATCAAATAATAATCCTACAACTTTACCTTTTGGGTTTAGCAAGTCATAAGCTTTTGCTGCATAGGCTGCTCTTAAATTAGGATTTATTGCACAGAAAAAAGTTTGTTCTACAATAAGATCAAAAGTTGTATCTATATCGAAAAAGTTTTTTTGTATTAAGTGGTTTTTTGGGAAGTTAGGCACTCTTTTTGAAAAATTTTCTAAAGCAGTTTTAGATACATCTACAACATAAACATTTGTAAAACCTTGATTGTGTAAATATTCAGCTTCATAACTATTACCGCCGCCAGGTATTAAAATCTTTAAGTTTTTGTCTTCTAACTGATCAAAATAAGCTTTTAATGGTGGTGAAACTTGTCCTAAGTCCCAACCTATATCATCAATTTTATAACGCGTATCCCAATATTTTTCAGATAAATCCATCAATCTAAATTAGTGATAATGTTAATAATTTCGTCTTTTTGAAGCACTCCAGATTGGCGCCAAACTTGTTTTCCGTTTTTAAAAATCATAAGTGTAGGTACGCCTCTAACCTGATATTTTGCGGCTAATGCTTGATTTTTATCTACATCAATTTTTATAATAGAAATACGGTCTTTTAAATTGTCTTTTACTTCTTTTAAAATAGGACTCATCATTTTACATGGTCCGCACCATTCTGCAAAAAAATCTATCAAAACAGGTTTGTCTTGATTTATAATATCTGAAAACTTACTCATACCTAAATGTTTTAATTATCAAAACTAATACTCCAAATACCTCTAACTTGGTCTGTTGTATAACCTGTAGCTTGGTCTTCTGGATATAACAAAGTTAACTTTTTTATTATTTCAGGCTTAATATTTTCGTTAGGTTTACCATGACACTGTAAACACATACTATTTGTAACGATTGGATAATACACGTGTACTTGATCTGTATCTTCTTTTACAATTGGACTAATCTCTTCTTGATTTGCCAACTGTTTTTTAAAGGTATTGATATAATCAAGCTCTATTGCGTTTGCTTTATTATTAGGATTTCTTGGTTTATCTGAAACTCTTTTAATATTAGCATTGTGTACAACACTCATACTATCTGTTAACGGATAAGCTTGCTCATTACAAAATGCTAACGCTTCTAAAGTTCCTTTTTTTTGAATGGTTCCCATCAAGTTTTTTCCTAAAACTGCTTTTGTAGTTAATGCATATTTTAAACCACGTTCGTCGTAAGGCAAATCTTGATAGTTAACTTCTGCTTGTTGTTTGTGCATGCCTTGTCCCATTCCTTTACCTTTTCCGTTACCCATGCCTTGACCTTTATGTTTACCTTGTTCTTCCTTAAAATGATCTTCAAACCATTCTGGTTGCTCAATATCAAAATCAAACATATATTCTGCAATTTGCTTAATATCTTCTTCTGGGAAAGATTGTTTCGGCATGACACCAAAGCGTTTTACAGCTCCAAACATTTTTGCATCTTCTTTATTTGGGTTTTTAATCCAAGCTTGCATTGCAGCTACAAAATCTTCTTTTGATGTATCTTCATCTATGTAATGTTTTTTTATTGCAACCATTGGTGGCGCAATCCTATCGTCATGACTAGCTGTTGGACTATGGCAAACGTAGCAATACTTTTCCATTGCTTTTTTACCTGGATGATTGTTAGCTTGTAATTGTACATCTAATGCAGAAAATTCTTTCTTTTCTGAATCTTTACAGCTAAAAAAAGTGATTGCTAAAGCTGAAATTATAAGTAACTGTTTCATGATTATTTTGATAATTTACCAGTTGCGCAACTGACGAAAGATTTAGCTTTAGATACTAATCCATTTTCGTCTTCTATTGATGGATAACCTAAACTTCTTAGCTTATGTTTTACCTCAATTGCGTCTTCAGGATTTGGACAATCAAAAGTGACTTTACTTTCTTCTACATCTACTTGAATATTTGAAATTGTTTCAATTTCTGATAATTTAGTTGAAATGGTATTTGCACAACCACCACATTTTAGGTTTTGAACTATTATTGATGTTTTCATATTTGTTTTTATTTATAATTTAAAATTCCGCCTTGCAAATCGTAGATTTCTTTAAAACCTCTTTCTGCTAATTTGTTAGCGGTTTGTCTGCTTCTATTTCCACTTTTACAATAAATGTAAACTGGTTTTTCTTTGTCTAATTTGTCAAATTCTACATTAAATTTCCCCGAAAAAAAGTCTATATTTTTAGCGCCTTCAATGTGTCCTGCTTCAAATTCGGCTGGCGTACGCACATCTATTAATTGCACGTCTTTATCTTGGATTTGCGCTTTAAATTCTTCTGGAGATAATACTTTTATTGGTTTATCTTGTACTGAGTTGTTTCCGAATAAAAATGAGAATATTGACATAATGAGTATGTATTTCATCTATAAAAATTTCTATAAAATTACGTCAATTTGTTACTATTATTGGTAACCTTTGTTACAAAAAAAATGTGTGTTACAGATTTGTAACACACACTTTTAACTAACTAAAAAACTTAAAACTACTTTAATGTTGATGGACAAACATAGTCTGTTACTGGTATATCTGTTTTTTTGATAGCACCGTAACCACCACCAACATCTATTAAGTTGTGGATGCCTCTACTTTTTAAAATAGAAGCTGCAATTACAGATCTATATCCTCCTGCACAATGCACATAAAATGTTTTATTATCTGGAAATTCTTGTAAATAATTATTTATATAATCCAATGGTGTACTTTTTGCTCCGTCAACATGTTCGGCAGTAAACTCTCCATTTTTTCGTACATCAAATACAACGTCTTTATTATCTTCAAAACGGTTAGCGAATTCTTCTGCTGAAATTGAAGTTATAGTATCATACTCTTTACCAGAATTTTTCCAAGATTGAAAACTACCATCTAAATAACCTATTACGTTATCAAAACCAACGCGAGATAAACGTGTTACCACTTCTTCTTCTCTTCCTTCTGGAGCCACTAAGAGTATTGGCTGACTTACGTCTACAATTAAAGCACCAACCCAAGGAGCAAATCCACCATCTATACCAATAAAGATTGAACGTGGTATGTGACCTTTTACAAATTCTGATTGATGACGTACATCTAAAATAATAGCTTCAGTCTCATTTGCTGCAACTTCAAAAGTTTCTGGTGATAACGGTTTATTAGATTTAGTGATAACGTTATCAAAACTTTCGTAACCTGTAATATTCATCATTACATTTTGAGGAAAATATCCTGGTGGCTCTGATAAACCATCAAGAACTTCTTCTATAAATTCTTCTTTGGTCATATCTGCTCTTAAAGCATAGTTAACCTTTTTTTGATTTCCTAAAGTATCTGTAGTTTCTTTACTCATGTTTTTACCACATGCCGATCCTGCACCGTGATTTGGATACACTATTAAATCGTCACTTAATGGCATAATTTTGTTACGTAAAGAATCGTATAGATATCCTGCTAATTTTTCTTGAGTTAAATCTTCTACCACTTTTTGCGCCAAATCTGGACGACCTACGTCACCAATAAATAATGTATCGCCTGTAACAATACCGTGTTCTTTACCGTTTTCATCTATTAAAAGATATGTGGTACTTTCCATTGTATGACCTGGTGTATGAATAACTTTTATCTTGTAGTTACCAACTTCAAAGATTTGTCCGTCTTCTGCTACTATTGCTTCGTAATTTGGTTTTGCTGTTGGTCCAAATACAATGCTAGCTCCTGTTTTTTCTTTTAAATCTAAGTGACCAGAAACAAAATCTGCGTGAAAATGCGTTTCAAAAACATACTTGATTTTTGCATCGTCTAATTTTGCTCTATTAATATATGGCTGAACTTCGCGAAGCGGATCTATTATTGCTACTTCTCCATTGTTTTCTATGTAATACGCTGCGTGAGCTAAACAACCAGTATAAATTTGTTCTACTTTCATGTTATTTTATGTTCTAATTCAATTTTAAAAATTGATTATTAATGGGTTATAAAATTAATTGATTTGTAATTATATAGATGTAACAAAAGTTACAATTATCATTTAGTTAACTCTTTAAAGATTATATATATCCCCATAACAAGTACAAACCATCCAAATCCTTTTTTAAGTTTTGCGCCTTCAATAAATTTTGAAAGATATGTGCCGATAAATATACCAATAATAGAGATGGATGTAAAACTTAATAAAAACAACCAATCTATTTCTATATTTTGAACATCTCCAATAAATCCTATTAACGAGTTAATAGCTATGATTAATAACGAAGTTGCTACAGCATTTTTTATAGACATTCTAGCAAAAAACATTAGTGTTGGAATGATTAAAAATCCGCCACCAGCACCAACTAATCCTGTTAAAACACCTATAAATGCCGCTTGAAAAAAGAAAACTACAAAATTAAGGCTTACATCTTCTTCTATAACTTCTTTTTTACTTTTTAACATAGATATTGAAGCTAAAAGCATTAATACTGCAAATAGTAACATTATTGCTATATCTTTTGTGATTATAAAATTGTTTATTTTATAAAATTGTTCTGGTATTGCTGGCACTAAATACTTACGTGTTAAAAATACTGCTGTAAATGCAGGAACTGCAAAAACAATTGCTGTTTTAAAGTCTACTAATTTTTTTTGAATGTTTTTTAAAGCTCCAACTAAAGCAGAACTACCAACCACAAATAAAGAATATGCTGTAGCTGTAATTGGATTAATCCCTAAAAGATAGACTAGTATAGGAACTGTAAGTATTGATCCGCCACCACCAATTAAGCCTAAAACAAGACCTATTAGTAATGCGCCTATGTATCCAAGTATATATTGTATTTCCATAGTTAAGAGTTAGTACTCAAAACTAATAATGATTAGCTTGTTTTTTTGTAACATTTGTTACAGGTTTATAAGTCAAGTACTTTAATATTATTTCTGTGTAGCTCTATACGACCATTTATTTCTAAAGCTTTAAGTAGTCTTGATATTACAACCCTTGATGTATGCAAGTCTGAAGCTATTTCTTGATGTGTAACATGTATCACATCGTTGTGATTTACCATTGCTTTATCTTTAAGGTACTTAAATAGTCTTTCGTCCATTTTTAAAAAAGCAATAGTATCTATAGCTTCTAAAAGCTCGGTCATTCTGTTTTGATAGCTTTGTAACACAAAATTACGCCATGATTTATACTTACCTAGCCACTCTTCCATTTTTTGAACTGGCACCATTATTAACCTTGCATCTGTTTCGGCTATTGCTCTTATTTCACTTTTAGAATCTCCTAAACAACACGACAATGTCATTGCACAAGTATCACCTTGTTCTATAAAGTAAAGAATAAGCTCATCTCCTTCTTTATCTTCTCTTAAAATCTTAATGGCTCCGCTAATTAATAGTGGCATAGATTTTATGTAGTCTCCTATTTCTATCAATTTAAGTCCTTCTGGAATATCTCTATAAGTACCAACATTGTTTATTTCTTGAAGCAATTCATCTTCAAATAAATAGCCATAATGCTGCTTAAGCTCTTCTATCATTTTAGAATAATTTTTCTACGTAAAGTTATGTATTTTAAGTAATATTAAGTTTAAGTTTGCTAAAATTTAATCTTGTTTATGTTAAAAGCTGTGTTATTTGATATGGATGGTGTAATTGTAGATACAGAACCTTTACACAATAAAGCCTATCACAAAATGTTTGAAGATTATAAAATTGATGTAACTAAAAATTTATACGAAAGTTTTACTGGTCAATCTACAAGAAATGTTTGTACCAAACTTGTTAATCATTTTAATTTAAAAGCTAATCCTAAAGATTTAGAATTGTGCAAGCGTAGTCACTTTAATGGTTTATTTGAAACAGACGAAAGTTTACAGCTATTAGATGGTGTACTTGATATTATTGTTGATTATTTTAATAATGGTTTAACTTTAGTTTTAGCTTCTTCAGCTTCAAATAGTACAATTAACAAGGTGTTTACAAGATTTGAATTGGACCAGTATTTTAAAGCAAAAATTAGTGGTGCTACTTTAAAAGCATCAAAACCACATCCAGAAATTTTTGAAAAAGCAGCTCAATTAGCCGGTTTTAAACAAGAACACTGTATTGTTATAGAAGACTCTACAAACGGTATAAAAGCAGCAAAATCTGCAGGTAGTTATTGTATTGGATATGACAGTTTACACTCAAAAAATCAAGATTATAGTCAAGCAGATTTAGTAATTTCTTCTTTTAAACAAATACCTTATCAAAAGGTTAAGACACTTATTTAATTTATAGTGTTATGACCAATGTCATGTTTTAAATAGTTTTTGCACACTAATTTTGAATTATAAAAAATTAGTTATGTGCTTTTCTTTAGTTAACAAATACAATGTAGCCGGACCTAGATATACAAGTTATCCAACGGTACCATATTGGAATACAGAAACGTTTTCTTCTAATAAATGGAAAGAAAGCCTTATAAAAGCTTTTAATGAAAGTAATCAAGAAGAAGGTATAAGTCTTTATATCCATCTCCCTTTTTGCGAAAGTTTATGTACTTTTTGTGGTTGTAACAAACGTATAACTAAACGTCATGAAGTTGAAACTCCTTATATTGAAGCTGTTTTAAAAGAATGGAATTTATATTGCGAGTTGTTTGATGATAAACCAATTATCAAAGAGCTTCACTTAGGTGGCGGAACACCAACATTTTTTTCGACAGAAAATTTAACACTTTTAATTAATGGTCTTAAAGCTAAAGCAGAACTTGCTAATGAATATGAATTTAGCTTTGAAGGTCATCCAAATAATACCACAAAAGATCATTTACAAACCTTATATAATTTAGGGTTTAGACGTGTTAGTTTTGGTGTACAAGATTACAACCCAATAGTACAAAAGGCAATACACCGCATTCAACCTTTTGAAAACGTAAAACGTGTTACAGAACAAGCTAGAGAAATTGGTTACACCTCTATTGGACATGATATAATTTTTGGGTTACCTTTTCAAACAGAAGCACATGTAGAAGCAACAATAAAAAAAACAAAAGCGTTACTACCAGACCGTATTGCTTTTTACAGCTATGCCCATGTCCCATGGATAAAAGGGAATGGACAACGTGGTTTTAAAGACAGTGATTTGCCAAAAGCAGATAGTAAACAAAACCAATATCAATTAGGTAAAAAACTACTAGCAGATGCAGGTTATTACGATATAGGCATGGATCATTTTTCACTAAAAACAGATAGTTTATATAAAGCTAGTAAAAACGAAACCATGCATCGTAACTTTATGGGCTACACAGCATCAAAAACTAAAGTTATGATTGGTTTAGGTGTATCTTCTATAAGTGATAGCTGGTATGCTTTTGCACAAAATGTTAAAAATATTGAAGATTATTATCAACTTATAAACGATAATATAATACCTGTATTTAGAGGTCATATTTTAACTACAGAAGACCTAATAATAAGACAACATATTTTAAATTTAATGTGTCATTTTAAAACAAGTTGGATGTCAAATGGTTTGTATTTTGAAGAAATACCAGAAATACTAATCAAATTACAAGAAATGCAACAAGATGGATTAGTAAACATAAAACTAAATCAAATTTTTGTTACAGAAAAAGGCAAACCATTTATAAGAAACATATGTATGGCTTTTGATTTGTTGCTTCAAAGAAATAAACCAGAAACACAACTTTTTTCTATGACAATTTAAGCATGTTAATTAAAGCTTAAATCATAAAAAAAAACTTTAAAACCTTAAAAAATTAATAACTTTATATAACTCTTAAAATCAACAAAAAATGAAAAAAATAATTGTACCAGTAGATTTCTCAGAACATTCTAATTACGCTTTAGAAGCTGCATCAATACTTGCAAAAAAATATAATGCAGAAATCTTAGCATTGCACATGTTAGAAATCTCTGAAACTATATTAACTAAAGGAGAAACAGCTTTACAAGACGAAACTGTTTTCTTTATAAAACTAGCAGAAAAAAAGTTTAATGAATTTTTAGAGCAAGACTTTTTAGAAGGTATTAACGTAACACCAATAGTTAAACATTTTAAAGTATTTAGCGAAGTAAATGATGTTGCTAAAGAGCAAAATGCAGATATGATTGTTATGGGATCTCATGGTAGTAGTGGCTTAAAAGAAATATTTGTTGGATCCAACACAGAAAAAGTAGTTAGACATGCAGATATACCTGTACTTGTAATAAAAAACAAACCGACTACTTTAAGTTTTGATAATGTAGTGTTTGCTTCAGATTTTACAGAAAAAAGTGTTACACCTTATTTAAATGCTACTAAGCTATTTAAAACTTTAGGTTCTAAACTACACTTGCTATATGTAAATACACCAGGTGACAACTTTAACAGCTCTCAAGAAATAGAACAGACAGTAGCAGACTTTTTAACTAAAGCAGATGGCGACTTAAGTCAATTAGATAACGTAAAATATGTAGCAGATTATACCGTAGAAAAAGGTGTTTTAAACTTTGCTAATGTATCTGGCGCAGATGCTATTGCTATAGCTACACATGGTCGTACAGGGTTTACACATTTCTTATCTGGAAGTATTTCAGAAGATATTGCTAACCACTCGTCTTTGCCTGTTATAACTTTTAAAATCAAGTAAGTAAATTTAAAATAATTTAAAAAAGCCAGCAAAAATGCTGGCTTTTTTATTTCCTAACAGTTATCATGTTTTATTATGAAAATTTAAACTAACTTTAAGTAAATCAAAAACTTAAGACTATGAAACACATTTTAATTCCTTTAGATTTTTCAGATAACTCT
Organism: Mesoflavibacter zeaxanthinifaciens DSM 18436; assembly: GCF_000422365.1. Lineage (GTDB taxonomy): Bacteria > Bacteroidota > Bacteroidia > Flavobacteriales > Flavobacteriaceae > Mesoflavibacter > Mesoflavibacter zeaxanthinifaciens. The sequence goes on along the minus strand of NZ_AULQ01000006.1, from coordinate 164,056 downwards.
TGGGCTGGATTAGTATACGCTGTCAAACTATATAAAGATGACTTATGTACATTTCATCTTTTACATACAGAAGTTTTAGATCCAGAAATACTTTCTACATTAAATGAAGTTTATATAGAAAACATAATGAAATTGGGTAACGATCAACTCAATCAATTTAAAGAACAAATTGAAAATAGTGATCATAATGCTAATCATGAGTTTAAAACTATTATAAAATTTCAGCCTTTAACAAATGCAATAGAAGAAATTACAAAAAAAATCTCTATTGACTTAGTCATAATGAGCACTAAAGGGATAAACAGTATGTTAAATAGTTTGTTTGGTACTAATAGTGTTAATGTTGTAAAAACTCATTTATCTTGCCCAGTTATGATTTTGCCAGAAGATTATGACTATAACCCTATAAAACAAATTGCTTTTTCGACAGATTTAAACCGTTTTTACACTACAGAAGAGTTAACTATATTAAATGATCTAGCTTACAACAATAACGCTGTTTTAAGAATAATGCATATAGAAACTAATAAACCATTATCTAGTATACAAGATTATAATTTATCGGTACTTAAGTCAAGCTTACAAGGCTTTAAAACACATTATCATAGTGTACCAAACTTTGACAAAAAAACAGAAGTAATAAATACTTTTATAAAAGATTTAGATATCGATTTATTAGTAATGGTCAATTACAAACATAGCATTTTTGAAAAAATTCTAAATGAGCCTGTGATTAATAAAATTGGTTTTAATCCTCAAATACCATTTTTAGTTATTCCTAATAAAAAAACATCTTAAACAATGAAAAACAAGAGTTTTGATGTCACAAAATCGTCTGGTAAAAAAGTAAGTTTTTCAATAGATAAACTTAAACATTCATTAAAAAAAAGTGGAGCAGATACTAATTTAACTAAACAAATTGCAGATAAAGTTAGAGATGAAATCTATCAAGGTATAAGTACAAAAGAAATATATAATCGTGCATTTGCGCTTTTAAAATCTAAACAAAGTCATATTGCCTCCAAATACAAATTAAAAAAAGCAATCTACGAACTTGGTCCAACAGGCTTTCCTTTTGAGCGCTTTGTTGCTGCAATTTTCAATGCAGAGCAATATAACACTAGTGTTGGTGATGTAGTTTCTGGTATTTGCGTCTCTCATGAAATAGATATTCTTGCCTCAAAAAATAACAAAACCCTATTAGTAGAATGCAAATTTCATGGTGAGCAAGGATTAAATTGTAATGTCAAAATTCCGTTATATATATTCTCTAGATACAAAGATGTTCAAGATAAATGGAATGATAATCAAAATAAAACTTCTACTTTATCAGAAGGTTGGGTCGTTACTAATACTAGGTTTACAGAAGACGCTAAAATTTTTGGTAATTGTGTAGGTTTAAAATTACTTAGTTGGGATTACCCTCACAATAATAGTCTTAAACAACGTATAGATAAGTATAAGTTATATCCCATAACAGTTTCTACTTTACTAACAAAAAGAGAAAAACAATTTTTATTAAATAGAGATATAGTACTTAGTAAAGACTTACTAAATGATTCTTTTTATTTAGACCATTTAGGTGTTTCTACTACCCGAAAAAAAAGAATTTTAAACGAATTTAACTTATTATGTAATTCTTAACAAATGTCCAACACAGCCAAAATAACGTTTTTAGGAGGAGCAAAAACCGTCACTGGATCAAAGTTTTTACTCGAAGCTTATGATACTTCTATAATGATAGATTGCGGCGTTTTTCAGGGATTAAAAGAATTACGCCAAACCAACTGGAATGATTTACCCATTAATGTCAAATCCATAGATACAGTATTACTTACACATGGACATTTAGATCATGTTGGCTATTTACCAAGACTAATCAAACAAGGTTTTACAGGTACAATTATTGGTACTGCACCGACCTTAGCTATAGCCGAAATTATTTTAAAAGACAGTGCTAAAATACATGAAGAAGAAGCTAAAAAAGCCAACAAAGAACAATTTACTAAACATCATCCTGCTTTACCTTTTTATACTATAAAAGACGTAGAAAACACCATTTCTAAATTTGAAGTCCAAACAGAAGCCAAATGGATTAAAATAAATAATCACATTTCGTTTAAATTTAATTACAACGGACATATTATAGGTGCTACTTTTATAGAAATTGATATTGAAGGTAGACGTTTTGTCTTTTCTGGAGACATTGGTCGTACAAATGATTATCTTCTTAAAGACCCCAAAAGACCAAAAGAAGCAGATTATATATTTTTAGAAAGCACCTACGGAAACAAATTACACAGTAAAGAAAATATAGAAACTCTTTTAACCACTATCATTACAGAAGTAATCCATAAAAAAGGTAATCTAATCATCCCTAGTTTTGCGGTAGAAAGATTACAAACACTTATGTATATTCTGTTTAAATTATATCAAAAAAACAAAATACCTAATATCCCTATTTTTGTAGATAGTCCAATGGGCAATAATGTTTTAGAAGTTTTTAAACTTTTCCCTAAGTGGCATAAACTATCAGAACAAGACTATCATGCTATGTGTAGACATATCAATATTATTACATCATATGCAGATACCTGGAAAACCATTGACGATCCTAGATCTAAAATTATCATTGCTGGTAGCGGTATGGTTACTGGCGGTCGCGTACTTACCTATTTAAAACAACTCATAGACATCAATACAACAAGTATATTATTAGCTGGTTATCAAGCCGAAGGTACCAGAGGAAGACTTATAAAAGATGGTGCTCATGAAGTGAAATTTTTCGGAAAATACCATAAAGTCAATGCAAAAGTATACAGTATAGACAGTTTATCAGCACATGCAGATCAATCTGAAATATTAAACTGGCTAAGCGCTATTGAAAACACACCAAAAAAAATATTTTTAATTCATGGTGAAGCAGCTTCTATCGATAATTTAAGGTTAAAAATCAAAGATCAAATGGGTTGGAATACACATATTCCATCTCTTTATGAAAGCTTAGAAATCGATTTATAACCTCTTAAATACATGATAATTATCATTTTTATTTAAAGCATATAAAAGTATCTTAAAGAAATAATTATTAACCCTTAAACAATAAAAAATGAAAACTAATAAAGGAAAACTAGTAGAATGGTTTAGCGCAGAGCGCATGCACGAAATGTCAAAAAATTGGCTATCAGATCTTAATTTTATTAAAGATGAACAATTATTTTTAGAAGAATTAATTACAAATTATACCCAAAAAATTATAAGCAATAACGATTTAGAACGTGCTCAAACTGCAACAACAGCATTATACAGAACCAAACGTGGTAATGAAAAACTAATTAATAACTTAATTAAACACGAACAAGAACTTGAAATTATCGTAAACGGTATTGATGAGCTTGAAGAAGAAAATAAATACAAAAAAGAACACAGAGAATTTACCTCTAAAATAAGTGAGTTTTTTCATGATTATAAAGCTGTGAAATTTGAAATTTTTAGCTTAATTAAAGATTTAATGAAAACAGATAAAATGAAAAATCTTATCAAATAAAATAATGAGACTACTTCTTTTAAATATAATTTTAATACTTCTTTTAAGCTGCGAAAACACAACTCAGCTAAAAGATTATTGGAAAAACCCAACAATTAAAACCTACACACCTAAAAAAGTATTAATAATTGGTATGACCCAAAATAAGGAAGCTAGAGATCTGTTTGAAAATACATTTGAAACTCAGTTACAAATTCTTGGTGTAGATGCAGATAAAAGTCAAGTTGTTTTAAATAAGGATTTATTTAAGGAAAAAATTTCTGAAACTGAAATAAATAAAATAGAAGATTCTTTAATTTCTTTAAATTATGACACTGTAATTATTTCAAGAATAATTGGTATTAAAAATAAGATAAAGTACTCTGATCAGTATTATAAAGAACATATAGAGCAAAAAAACTTCAAGGAAGAATTCATCTTATATCAAGACCAGTTCTATAACCCTAATTATTATGAAGATTATAATGTCTATAATGCAGAAACTAGTATATATTGCTTATGCCCTAATAATGATAGAAACCTCATCTGGAAAGGCAGTATAGATATAATTGACCCTACTAATTTAAAAGATAGCGTTAAAGATTATATTAAATTATTACTACTAATATTAGAGGAAGAAGCTATAATACCAACACCAAAATAGTATGTTATCTAAATATTTTGGTGTATTTCTATTACTTGTTTTACTTGCAGAAATTTTAGGAACGGTTGGTGGTTTTGGTTCCTCTGTGTTTTTTGTTCCTGTAGCTAATTTTTTCTTAGATTTTCAAACGGTTTTAGGGCTTACTGCACTATTTCATTTATCTAGCAACGTAGTTAAAATAGCTTTTTTCAAAAAAGGAATTGACAAACAAGTTATCCTGTACTTAGGTATACCAGCTGTTATTTTTGTAATTATAGGTGCTTACGTAAGTCAGTTTTTTAACACTAAAATACTTACCTATTTTTTAGGCGGATTTTTAATTATACTTAGTCTTATCTTTTTAGTCTTTAAAGAATTAATAATTAAAGCATCCAACAAAAACGCCATTTTAGGAGGTGTTTTATCTGGTTTTAGCGCAGGTTTATTAGGTACTGGCGGAGCAATAAGAGGCATAACTCTTTCTGCGTTTAAAATGAATAAAGAAAAATTTATTGCTACGTCTGCAATTATAGATCTAGGCGTAGATTTAAGCAGAAGTGTTGTATATTACAACAATGGTTACATACAAAAAGACATTTTATACCTCATCCCTATTCTATTGGTAATTAGTATTATTGGGACTTACATTGGTAAAAAAATCCTAAACAAAATATCTCAAGATCAATTTAGAAGTTTTGTACTAATACTAATCTTAATTATCGGTATCTCTAGCTTTGTAAGTCTTTGGTTTTAATCATGAAGTATAAACAAAGGTACTTTTGCTACTTTACTATGTTTTGTAATTGGTGATCCTTTAAAAAGTCTTTCAAAAAAAGTAGTTTGCTGTATAATAAACACCTCAAAATCAATAGTATTTGTTTGCACATAAGTATCTACAACATAATGTAATGGCACATTAGTAATATTGAAATAGCTATAGTTTTCTTCAGAAAAGTTTGAATTTAAAACCTCAACATCTGCCTCTTTAAAACTATCATTTTCAGTTTCTGTAACTCTTAGAATATGAAATTTAGTTTCTTTATTATGTAAAAGACTAGAAATTAAGCTTAATCGTGATTTAGTTAAATGATCTTTTTCGTCTAAAGGAATTAAAACTTCGTTAGGTATTTCAAACTTAAAATCCTTAGGAATGACTAGCGTTGGACATTCAACTTTTCTAATTACATTAAGTGTATGACTACCAAAAACAACCTCATCTGCACCTGTCACACCGTTAGTTCCCATAACGATTAGGTCTATATTTTGAAGCTGTATTAACTGATTGATTGCATCTGTAAACACATCGTAATCTACATGAGAGTTTATAGTATGCTTATCGTTTTTATATAACGTTTTTAAACTGTTTACAAGGTCTTCTAAATCTTCTTGTGGCGACTTTACGATACTTGCATACAAATTATCTGTGCTACTAGTCATCAAATCTGCAGAAGTAAATGCAGACGCTTTATGCACATAAACTAAATGAAAAGTTGTTTCTTTATTTTCAAATAACTGTAAAGCATAATGAATAGCGTTTTTTGAAGTTTCAGAAAAATCGGTAAGTAACAGAATGTTTTTCATATAAAATAGATTGGTTTTGAGATTTCAATTCAGCATGAAATTCAAACAATAAAGATAAGAAGAAATTAGTGACAATTAATAGCGCCTTCTACCATTTCTACAACAGGAGCTGGAGAAATATAAGGAATACCAAGACCTAAACCTCTTAAAATAAATAGCGCACCAATAATCACAACAAAAACAGGTATTGCCTTTTGGATGCGTTGTTTGGCTTGTACATTTAAAAATTTACCTAAATAAATAGCGCTAGTCATTAAGGGTATTGTGCCTAATCCAAAAAAGAACATATATAAACTACCTTGCCAAGATGTACCAGTTGCTATTGCTCCAAAAACTGCCATATAAACTAATCCGCAAGGTAAAAACCCGTTTAAAAAACCAATGGTTAAAAAAGTATCTGCGGTTTTCTTTTTTAAAGCTTCACCCATTTGTTTTTTTACAAAAGCTACCGCTTTGTAAATAGGTTTTACTACAAAGTTTTGTCCTATTTTTTTATACGGAAACACAACTACAACTATCATTAAAACGCCAATAATGATAGAAAGTCGTTGCTGTAAACCAAAAATATATAAACTTTTACCAATTAAACCGAAGATTAAACCAATAATACTATAAGCTAGTAAACGACCAATGTGATAAGCTGTAATTTGAGATATTTTTTTAAAAGAATTACTCCTATCAACAGGCAACATAAAGGCAATAGGTCCGCACATTCCTACGCAGTGAAAACTTCCTAATAAACCAAATATGATAGCCGTAAGTAGCATTTTAATATAAAATTTCTTCTTTATAAAGGTAGTTGTTACCTTTGTAATTCCAATCTATTTTAATGTTCCAACGACCATCTAACAAACGTTTGTCAGGTATGAGCAAATTGTGGTTAGACAGAGAAATTGTGGTTTCAAAGTCCAATTGTTTATTAGATGGCCTATATAGGAACACTTTACCTGAAATATTACTTGGCTCTAAATTTTCAGGAAAACTGATTAGCATGCCATTTTCTGTTTTTTGCCACTTTAAGTTAGCAGACAGTGTTTTGGCATTTTTTTCTTTATCTATATCGTTTTGATATTTTAATTCTTGTTTATAGTAATCTTCTGTAACTAAATCATGATCTAACTTCTTGTCAGTATTCATATTGATAACAAAGTACATTATAAAGCTAATAAAGCCAATAAATGCAATTACAATTCCGGTTCCCCAATTAAGTTTCATATCTCTAAAATGTTTATGGCATTACCTTACGCAAGCTTCAGGTCAGGCTTTCGGTAGTCGCGCTTTACAAGGCGCTCCAACAATACCTCAATCCTTAATGCAAGGTGTACTTGCCATTATTTTTTTTATTCTTTCAATGTTTATATTTTAGAAACTTCTAGGACCTAAAAAGTTAACCTTAGTTGTTTCTATTAATTTATCTTTACTATAAATTTCAATAGTTAATTCGGTCTTATCACCTTTTAATAAACTTTGGTCAAGCTCTATAAATAAAGTTCCTTCTTCTAAACCTTGTTTAGGCACTGTTACAGTATTTTCTGTAGATACTAGTTTTACTGTACCTTTATAATCTTTTAATTTAAAGCTAACGTCTTCAACTGGTTCTGTTGTTTTATTTACCAATTTATAGGTAAATACGTTACTTATTATATTGTTTTCTTTATGCTCGTATAATTGTCCTGGTAACCTTAATACACGTGCTTCAAGTTCGTTTCTTAATTGAAGCATTGCTATTAAAACACCTATTAAAACTGTTAAAACTACAATGTACCCTTTTAGTCTAGCTGTAAGTTTAAATGGTTCTTTGTCTTCAATGTTAGTTTCACTTGCATATCTAATAAGGCCTTTAGGTAAACCAACTTTTTCCATTATGGTATCACACTCGTCAATACAAGCTGTACAGTTAACACATTCTAATTGTGTACCGTTTCTAATATCAATACCTGTAGGACAAACATGTACACATTGAAAACAATCAATACAATCTCCATATCCTAAAGCTTCTCTATCTTCATTTTTACGCCATTTTTTGCGTCCATTTTCGCCTTCTCCACGTTTATGGTCGTAGGCTACAACAATAGATTTAGTATCTAAAAGCACACCTTGTAAACGACCGTAAGGACAAGCAATGATACATACCTGCTCTCTAAACCAAGAGAAAACAAAGTAGAAAATACCTGTAAATATTAGTAACGGAATTAATGTACCTAAATGCTCAAACGGACCGTCTTTGATATATCCTAAAAGCTTATCACTACCAATTAAATAAGCTAAAAAGATATTGGCAATTAAAAATGAAATAATTATAAAAATAGTGTGTTTAAGAACTCTTTTTCTTATTTTTTCACTAGTCCATCCAGATTTTTTAAGTCTTAATTGTTTTCCTCTATCTCCATCAATCCAATATTCTATACGTCTAAAAACCATTTCCATAAAAATGGTTTGCGGACAAATCCAACCGCAAAAAATACGACCAAAAGCTACAGTAAATAGAGTAATAAAAATTACACCTATAATCATTGAGATTACAAACAGGTGAAAATCTTGAGGCCAAAACGGAAAGCCGAAAATATTAAAACGACGCTCCAAAACATTGAACATTAAAAACTGATTACCATTTATTTTAATAAACGGTGCTGCAAACAAAAAGGCTAGTAAAAAGTAACTTACGTACTTTCTGTAATCATAAAACTTACCGCTTGGTTTTTTTGGAAAAATCCAAGCGCGTTTTCCTTCTTCGTTTATTGTTGCAATCGAGTCTCTAAAACTCTCGTTGTCTGGAGCTTCCATTTTAACTTATTATTAATCGTTATTTTCTGCTGGAGTAGATTTTTCTACTTCAATAACTTCTGTTTCTATAACTTCTTCTGGTACTTCTACATTATCAACTCCTTCTGGTTTCCAAATATCTCCTTCTGGTTCTTTTGGATTTGCTGGTGTTGTACCTTCTAAAGACAATACATAACTAGCTACTTGCGCCATTTCTATTGGTTTTAGATCGTTTTTCCAAGAAATCATTCCTTTTCCAGATCGTCCACCTTCTGAAATGGTATGGAATACATTTTTAATTCCACCTCCTAAAATCCAGTAGTTATCTGTTAGGTTTGGACCAATTCCTCCTCCACCATCTGCCATGTGACAAGCTACACAGTTAGCATTAAAGATAGATTGACCAGCTTTTAAATCGGCAGCATCTGTTAATAACGTTACAGTATTAACATCTACTAAATTTTTAGCTGTTTTCTTATACTCTTCTATTTCAATTTTAGCTTGTGCATATTCTTTTTCTAATTCTTCTGCTGCAAAATCTGCTGTTCCAATAACATGAAATCTTACTAAGTAAACTGCTGCAAATACAATTGAAATATAGAATGACCATACCCACCATGGTGGTAAGTTATTATCTAACTCTTTAATACCATCGTAATTGTGGTCTAGGATAATTTCATGTTCTTCCTCAATTGGTTTTTGTTTACCTTTTAATTTATCGTAAATGTTATTTAAGGCTTTAAATTGAGGCGTTTTTGTTTTACTAGCTAAGTAACGTTCTTTACCAGCTTCATCTAAACTTTGGAAAAGCACGTTTTCTATAGAACCTACTATTCCTTCTATTGCTATAAGTACTAATAAAATTAAAAGTAAGAACAGCATGATAACAGGATACTTTAAAAAAGCTGGCTCGTCTCCTGAATCCACGAAATACTCGATTAATCCGAATATTGTGAAGAATATTACAGGAACTCTTACATATGATGGGAATAAATTTCTCATGATTCTGATTCGTTTTGGTTGTCTAATTCTAATGGTATATTACTTACTTTAGAGATGTAGTCTTTTTTGGCGGTGATTACCCACCAAAAAAGAACTACAAAAAATCCAAAGAATATAAGAAGTGATAATATTGGGTATATCTCTACACCTGCTATTGTCTCTAAATGATTTTTTACAAATTTCAACATGACGTATTAGTTTTGAGCTGTTGTTTCTTCTGTTTGTTCTACTTTAATATCTGTACCCAAACGTTGCAAGTATGCTATTAAAGCTACAATCTCTCTGTTTTTCATTTCTACAAAGTCTGCACCAGCATTTTTCTTACTTGCTTCGTAAGCAGAAGCAAAATCTGGATCGCTGTAAAGGTTTTTCTCTATTTGAGTACCTTGTTCAGTCATTTGAGCTTGAGCATTTGCAATATCTTCGTCCGTGTAAGGTACACCTAAAGATACCATTGTACGCATTTTAGCTTCGGTTTGAGATTTATCAAGCTCATTATCAATTAACCATTTATAGGCTGGCATGATTGATCCTGATGATGTACTTTGTGGATCATACATATGGTTGAAGTGCCAGTTATCATTATACTTTCCACCTAATCTATGTAAATCTGGACCTGTACGCTTACTTCCCCAAAGAAATGGGTGATCGTAAACAAATTCTCCTGCTTTACTGTACTCTCCGTAACGCTCAACTTCACTTCTAAATGGGCGTACCATTTGAGAGTGGCAACCTACACAACCTTCACGTATATAAATGTCTCTACCTTCTAATTCTAACGGTGTATAAGGCTCTACACTACTAATAGTTGGAACATTAGATTTTACCATTATTGTCGGTACAATTTGAATAATACCACCAATTAGAATTGCGATAGTAGCATAAATAGTTAATCTAATTGGTTTACGTTCTAACCAAGTATGCCAACCTTCTCCAGCTACACGTTTTTTAGATACACGTTGCAATGCTGCTGCTTCAGCAAGTTCGTCTTCAACTTTACTACCTTGAGCAATAGTAACAACAATGTTGTATACTAAGATTAACATTCCTGTAAGGTATAATGTACCTCCTATGGCACGCATCCAGTACATTGGGATAATTTCCGAAACAGTTTCTAAGAAGTTACCATACACTAACGTTCCATCTGGATTAAATTGTTTCCACATACTAGCTTGAGTAAATCCAGCAACATACATTGGTAACGCATACATTATAATACCTAAGGTACCAATCCAGAAATGTAAATTAGCTAATCCTACCGAATGTAATTTAGTTTTAAATAACTTTGGTACTAAATAATAAATCATACCAAAAGTTAAGAAACCATTCCATGCTAAAGCACCAACGTGGACGTGAGCAATAATCCAATCTGTAAAGTGAGCAATTGCATTTACATTTTTAAGAGAAAGCATTGGTCCTTCAAATGTAGCCATACCGTAACCCGTAATTGCAACTACCATAAATTTAAGCACTGGATCTACACGAACTTTATCCCAAGCACCACGAAGTGTTAATAATCCATTAATCATTCCTCCCCAAGAAGGCATTAATAACATTACAGAGAAGGTTGTTCCTAAACTTTGAGCCCATTCTGGTAAAGCGGTATATAATAAATGGTGTGGACCAGCCCATATATAAATAAATATTAAAGACCAGAAATGTATAATTGATAATCTATAAGAATATACAGGTCTATTGGCTGCTTTTGGTACAAAGTAGTACATTAAACCTAAAAATGGTGTTGTTAAGAAAAATGCTACCGCATTATGGCCATACCACCATTGTACCAATGCATCTTGTACACCTGCATAAACTGAATAACTCTTAAATGCACTAACAGGTAATTCTAAACTATTAAATATATGTAATACTGCAACAGTAACAAATGTTGCTATGTAAAACCAAATTGCAACGTATAAGTGACGTTGACGACGTTTTAACATAGTACCAATTAAATTAACTCCAAATGCAACCCATATAAGTGCTATTGCAATATCAAATGGCCATTCTAACTCTGCATATTCTTTTGATGTTGAAAACCCTAAAGGCAAAGTAATTGCAGCACCGACAATAATTAATTGCCAGCCCCAAAAGTTTATGTTGCTTAATAAATCGCTAAACATTCTGGCTTTTAATAATCTTTGCGTAGAGTAATAAACACCTGCAAAAATTGCGTTACCCACAAATGCGAAGATAACGGCATTGGTATGTAATGGTCTTAAACGACCAAAACTTAACCATGAAATCCCATCTGTCATATTTGGGAATAAAAACATGAAAGCTAAAATTAGTCCCACTAGCATACCAACTACTCCCCAGAGCATTGTTGCATAGAGAAACTTTTTAACAATCTTGTTATCGTAATAAAATTGTTGCATTTCCATAATAATTGTGATTAGTCTTTGTTGTTTTTAGTTATTGTTTTGTTTGTTTTTATAAGTTCGTCTTCAAAAAGCATTCTTACAGATGGTGTATAACCATCGTCAAATTGCCCGTTTCTTACAGCCATAATAAAGGCTACAAAGAAAATTACAGCTACAATAATGCTTACCGTTAATAATATATATATAACACTCATACCTAATTAGAAGTTATGTTTCAAAATTACTTTAGAAGTCTTGTTTAAAAGATGATATTTATCATGTTTAAAATTATTTTAGTTTTCGGCCAATCCAGTTTGTAGCTATTGTTGTGAAAATCACAATACTTATAGAACTTAAAGGCATCAATATTGCTGCAATTACTGGCGCTAATTGTCCTGTAACAGCAAAATATAATCCTATAACATTGTAAAAGAATGACAGCAAAAAGCTCCATTTTATAATTTTTAATGCACTTTTTGAAGCCTTGATATAACTATACAAGTGATTAAACTTAGAAGCATCCAAAATAGCATCGCAAGCCGGAGAAAACACATTTATATTTTCTGAAATTACTACACCAACATCACTTTGTGCTAATGCTCCTGCATCATTAAGTCCGTCACCAACCATAAGTACTTTTGCGCCTTCAGTTTGATGATATTTTATGTATTCTAACTTATCGTTTGGTTTTTGATTAAAAAGCAACTTGGTTTTTGAAGGCAATAGTTTTTTAAGGTTTTCCATTTCACCTTCATTATCTCCTGAAAGAATCGCTAAATCGTAATTCTTTTTAAGTTTATTAAATAGTTTAGACAACCCTTTACGATAGCTATTGTAGAAGGTAAATTTTCCTTTATAAATACTATTAGAACTTACGTGAACAGCCGTATTTAAAACTTCTGTTTCTGTTTGATAACCTACAAATTTTGCAGACCCTATTTTTATCTTTTCTGAAGCATGAGAAGCTTCTATTCCTTGCCCTAAATGTTCTTTATAAGTATCTAAAGTAATAATATTATGTTCGTCTAAGATATCATAAAGACTTCTACTTAAAGGATGATTAGATCCTCTTAAGGTGTTTTTTAATAAAGTTTCTTCTTCTGTGGTGAGTGGCAAACCTTCATATTTTGCTTCACTTTTTTTGTTTGAAGTAATGGTTCCTGTTTTATCAAAAATTATCGTATTTATATGCGATAATTGTTCTATTACAGAAGCATTTTTTAAATAGAACTTCTTCTTACCAAAAATACGCAGCAAGTTTCCGAAAGTAAATGGAGCCGATAATGCTATAGCACATGGGCAAGCAATGATTAAAACTGCTGTAAACACATTCATCGCTTTAGAAGAGTCTACATAAAGCCAATATGCAGTTGCTATAAAAGCTATACTTAAAATAATGATTGTAAAACGCTTACTTATAGCGTTTGTTAGCGTTGTAAAACCATCTTCTTTATTTTTATTAAACACATCGTTACTCCATAATTGTGTTAAATAACTTTGCTCTACAGACTTTATAGCCTCCATTTCTATAACACCAGATGTTTGTTTTCCGCCTGCAAATAATTTATCTCCAGATGCTTTTTTAACTGGTTCAGATTCGCCAGTTACAAAGCTGTAATCAATTTTTGCGCTTCCGTTAATTAAAATTCCGTCTACGGGAATTAACTCTTGATTTCTTATTAATAATCGGTCTCCTTTTTCTATATCATAGACTTGAACTGGCACTTCTTCGTTATTAATAATTTTTGTAACTGCAATTGGGAAGTACGATTTGTAATCACGCTCAAAAGATAAAAATGAATAGGTTTTTTGCTGAAAGAATTTACCAAGTAATAAGAAAAATATCAACCCTGTTAAGCTGTCAAAAAATCCTGATCCGTAGTTGAAAATAATTTCTATTGTACTTCTTAAAAATAGAACAATTGCACCTAAAGCAATTGGTATATCAATATTTAAAATTCTGGTTTTAATAGCTTTATACGCCGAAATAAAATAATCTTGTGCAGCATAAAACACTACAGGTAACGAATACGCAAACATTAACCATCTAAAGAGATGTTTGTATTTTTCTAGCCAATACTCATCTACCTCAAAATACTCCGGAAAAGACAAAAACATGACATTGCCAAATGCAAAACCAGCAACGCCAAGCTTGTATATTAAGCTTCGGTTAACATTTTCTTTTCCTGTTTTATAATCGTCTAAACTAATGTACGGCTCATAACCTACAGAGCTAAGAAGCAAGACTAATTCTTTTAAACTAAACGTTTCTGTATTATACGTTGCTCGAACTGTTTTTTTACCAAAATTGACTTGAGATTGCGAAATTGCTGGATTTAATTTGTTTAAATTTTCTAAAATCCAAATACAAGAACTACAATGAATATGCGGAATGTAAAGCGTAACAATTTGTGTTTTGCCATCGTCAAACTCTACTAATTTTTCGATAATTTTATCTTGAGAAAGAAAATCGTACTTACCTTCTATCTCTTTAGGAACAGCTCCTGGTGAAGATTGAAGATCATAGTAACATGTTAAATCGCTTTCCGAAAGGATTTCGTAAACCGTTTTACAACCATTACAACAAAACACTTTTTCATCTTTTGTTATTTTGGTATCTGCACATGTATCACCACAATGATAACATACTTTTGCATCCATAATTTGCTCTTTTATACCTGTAACAAAGATTACATTTAAACTCAATATATTTTATGATATTTGTCATATTATGTATAATTTTGGAACATTAGTCTTTTTGGTATGAGCAAATGTGAACAATGTATTGTTAGGCAATTTAATAGTTTAAAGGCCTTAACAAAAGAAGAGTTAATGCGTGTTTCTGCATGTAAAACAACTCAAATCGTTAAAAAAGGAGATAACATTTTTGAAGAAGGTGATTCTTTAAATGGTATTTACTGTATAAGAGATGGAGTTTGTAAATTAACTAAGTTAAGTGAAAATGGTAAAGATCAAGTTGTAAAACTTGCGCTAAAAGGCGGAATGATTGGTCAACGCTCTTTAATTAGTGGAGAACCATCAAACCTTACTGCAACTGCTGTAAATGATATGCAAGTTTGTTTTGTTCCTAAAAGTGAAATTATCCAAGATTTACAGAAAAACCCTGATTTTTCTATGGACGTATTAAAAAATATGGCCAAAGATTTAAAAAACTCTGATGATCAGCTTGTAGACATGGCACAAAAAACGGTAAAGCAACGTCTTGCTAATACGCTTGTTTACATTCATCAAAAATTTGGGAGTGATGAAAATGGTTTTTTGGCACTAACCTTATCTAGAGAAGATTATGCAAGTATTGTTGGTACTGCTACTGAAAGTGCTATTAGAATCTTATCTCAATTTAAAAAACAAGGATTAATTAGTACAAAAGGAAAGCAAATAAAAATTGAAGATGATACTGGTTTACTTAGAGTTGAATAAACAGTAAAAGAATTTTTAAATAAAAAAAGGTGCAAAAATATATTTGCACCTTTTTTATTATAGTTAGTTATTGAGGTAAATTTTAATTATTGATAAATCTTTATATAGTCTATAATAAATTGTTGAGGGAAAATTGAATCGTCCACATCTGGTCCACCAAAACTACCTCCAATAGCCATATTTAGAATAACAAAAAATGGTTTATTAAAAGGATAATTCTTTTCATTTTTTTCTTTTGGTGAAAAAGTATACACCAACTGATTGTCTATATAAAATTGAATAGCATCTTTGCTCCAATTTGTTTTATAGACATGAAAACCTTCTTCTATATTCTCTAAAGTTTCTACATTAGTATTTATAGATTGACCAAAGCTAGATGGTGTATGTAAGGTTGTATGGATCTGATGAGGTGTTTTACCAACATACTCCATTATGTCAATTTCGCCACAAGCAGGCCAACCTACTTCTTCAATATCTGATCCTAGCATCCAAATTGCTGGCCATAAACCATGTCCTAGAGGTAATTTTGCTTTTACTTCTACAGTACCGTATGTAAATTCTACTTTATCTTTAGTCGTTATTCTTCCAGAATAATATTTAGTTGAATCTTTTGTAGCTGTAATTACTAAATTACCATCTTTTATAGATACATTTTCTTTTGTGTAATATTGTCTTTCATTATTTCCCCAACCACAAAGGTTTGGACAACCATTACCTAACTCGTAATTCCAATGAGTTTCGTTAAGATTTTCAGTATTAAAGTCTTCAAAAAAAACAATATTTTCTTGCTCCTTTTTTTCACAAGAAAATATTGTTACTAGACTAATTATAATTAATAAATGTTTCATTTAAATTTTAAATTCTGATGATAATTTTGCTGAAGAATCTCCTCCAACAAATACTTTGAAATCTCCTTTTTCAACAATAAATTCACCTAAATTATCATAGAACCCAAGTTCATTTTCTGTTAAAGTAAAAGTTACAGTTTTTGTTTGATTTGGTTCTAATTCGATCATTTCAAAACCTTTTAACTCTCTTATAGGTCTTGTTACACTTGCAAATAAGTCTCTTATATACAATTGAGTTACTTCTTTTCCTTTGTAATTACCTGTATTGGTGATTTCAACAGAAACTTTAACCGTTTTATTTTCACTAAAAGTATTTTCTACTTTTAAATTGTCATATTTAAACGTCGTGTAACTTAAACCGAAACCAAATGGATATAGCGGTTGGTTGGTTTGATCTGAATAATGCGACCAAAATACCTCATCAGGTGCTGGCATGTTTGGTCTTCCTGTACTTTTATAATTATAATAAATAGGGACTTGATTGACGTTTTTAGGAAACGTCATTGGTAATTTACCACTTGGATTATAATCACCAAATAGGACTTGCGCTATTGCATTACCACTTTGACTACCTAATTGCCATACTTCTAAAATTGAAGGTATATTTTGATCTGCCCAATCTATTGCTAATGGTCTACCATTATGTAATACTAAAACTATGTTTTTATTTACTTTGTAAACAGCTTCTAAAAGTTGCTGTTGAACGCCTGGAAGACTAAGGTTTGCTCTACTTCTACCTTCACCAGATTGCATACCGTGTTCTCCTAAAACCATAATTACAACATCCGAAGATTTTGCTAAAGCTAAAGCTTCTGCAAAACCAGAAGTATCATCTTCATTAATTTTTACTTCTTTGGCAAATGATGTGTTTTCTATAATTACATCTGCGCCTTTAGCGTATGTAATTATATTACCTGTATAGTTTTTTAAACCTTCTAAAAGTGAAATAGCAGAACCTTCTTCTGCAGCTAATCTCCAGTTTCCTAAAGGACTTGTTTTATCGTCTGCTAATGCACCAATAACTGCTATTTTTTGACCTTCTTTTTTTAAAGGTAATAACTGATTTTGATTTTTTAAAAGAACTATAGATTTTTTTGCAACATCTAAAACGGTGTTATTAATAGCTTCGCTACCTATAATTTCTTTTTCTCTATCTTCATTACAATATTTATAAGGATCATCAAATAATCCTAATTCAAATTTAACTTTAAGAATACGTCTTACTGCATCGTCAATTAAGGCTTCATCTACCTCACCTTCTTTAACTAAAGCAGCTAAATGTTCTACGTATAAATACGATTCCATGTCCATATCAGAGCCAGCATTTGCAGCATATTTTGCAGCTTCTTTTCCGTCTTTAGCGTACCCATGTGCAATCATTTCTGCTATTGATCCCCAATCTGAAACTACAAATCCATCAAAATTCCATTTTTCTTTTAAGATGTCTCTTTGTAACATTTTGTTACCTGTTGCTGGAATTCCGTTTAACTCGTTAAAAGAATTCATAAATGTTCTAACTCCTGCATCTGAAGCTGCTTTAAAAGGAGGTAAAATAATATTATTTAAAGTTGAAGTACCTACATCTACAGTATTATAGTCTTTACCAGACTCTGCAAATCCATAACCTGCAAAATGTTTAGCACAAGCTGCTATGGTTAATGGTGATGATAAATCTTCTCCTTGGAAACCTTGTACTCTAGCTACCCCGATTTTTGAACCTAAAAACGGATCTTCTCCTGCGCCTTCCATAACACGTCCCCAACGTGCATCTCTAGATATATCTACCATTGGAGCAAACGTCCAATTAATACCTGATGCTGCAGCTTCTTTAGCGGCAACTTCAGCAGAGCTTTTTATAGCTTCTAAATCCCAGCTTGCTGCTTCTGCTAAAGGGATTGGACTTGTAGTTTTAAACCCATGAATAACATCAAAACCTATAATTAAAGGAATACCTAATCTAGATTCTTCAACTGCTATTTTTTGAACAGCTCTGACATCTTTAACGCCTTTTACGTTAATCATTGAACCTACATAACCTTTACGAAGATGCTCATATTTTATTTCGGCTTCTCCATCTGAAGGCGCAGGTCCTGTTACATCCCAAAACCCATTATATTGATTCATTTGGCCAATTTTTTCTTCTAAAGTCATTTTAGAAAGCAAAGCTTCAACCTTATCTTCAATAGAAAGAGATTTAGAGGTTTTAATATCGTTTACTGACTGGTTACTCTCGTTACTGTTTTTACAAGATGTAAAGAAAATAACACAAATCAATAGTGCGTTTAATATATTATATTTCATTTTCTATTCGTATACTCTTACATAATCAATTTCCATAGAGCTTTGTGTAAAGGCTGGATCAATATCGCCTCCAAAAGTTCCGCCCATAGCTACATTTAAAATCAAGAAGAAATCACTATTAAATGGCGAAGATCCTGTATTAGCATAGGTATGATACACTACATCATCTACAACAAATTTTATTGCTGTCGGAGACCATTCTACTGTATAATTATGAAACTCTGTACTAGCTGTGTCTACTGTAGTAGATCCTGTGTCTGCATTACCTGCAAAAGCTTCTGGATAATGTAAAGATCCGTGAATTGTATTTTGATCATTCCCTACATGTTCCATAATATCTATTTCTCCACAAGCTGGCCAAGCATTTGTATCATAATTAGCACCAAGCATCCAAATTGCAGGCCAAGTTCCGCCACCAGTTGGTAATTTTGCTCTTACTTCCACTCTTCCGTAAGTAAACTCATACAGATTTTCTGATTTAATTCTTGCAGATGTGTAACCAGAACCTGTATTAATTGCTGTTATTATTAAGTTTCCGTTAGAAACCTCAACATTTTCAGAGTTGTTTGTGTAAGATTGAGCTTCTTGATTTCCCCATCCATCTACACCAGTTCCTAAATCATAAGTCCATTTTGTTGGGTCTGGAGCACCATCTACATCAAATTCGTCTTGCCAAGCAAGTGTATTATAATCTGAAGTAAATCCTTGTGTTGGTTCTTGCGTTGTAAAGGTATGATACCATGCTAAATCTGGGTTTTGAGAATCTATACATCTAACTTTTAATAAAGACGATGTTAACTCGATAATTTCATAACTAGATGCCCCTACATAGTATCCCATAAAATTGCCGTTAGAAAAGTTCATTACTGTTCCTCTAGATGTAAAATCTGGGTCTGGTACAGTACTCCAATCTACAGAAGTTGGCGCAAGAGAAACTATACTTGTTCCTGATGTATCAAAGTCATAACAAAAGTCATAACCTGCACTTCCTCCAACAACAGACTCGTAAGCTCCATTAAAGTAAGTTTGTCCGTTGTTATTAAGTTGATATGTTAATTGATCGTTTGTATCTAAAGAAAAAACTAATTGGTCTTCATAAATACAACTACTTTCGTCAGAACCAGCTTTTTCAAAAGGTTGTGCTGCATACCATTGCGGATACCAATATCCTTCACCGATTGAGCCATTAGCAGGTCCAACTCCTAAATGAGCCGTTTCTGCTGCTGCCCAATACCATATTTTAGAACTACCAGCTCCTCCTGATAGTAATTGTTTAGCTTCTAAATCGTCAAAAGAACTAAATACATCAATAGTTATGGTTCCTGTTGTTGCGTTTCCTCCTCTTCCTATTGCACTTACAACAACGTTATAAGAATTTAAACCTACTAAACTAAATCGATGATTTGCTACTCCTGATGGAAAAACGCCATTTTGTCCGTCTCCAAATTCAAAATTATAGGTAATAGCATTATCTGCTGTTGCAGTTAATATTACCATACCACTTCCATCACCGTTAGGGTTATTTGCATCTACGCCAATAATTTCGGCACTAATTTGTAAATTAGTTGGTGCAGTTATTTCTCCAAATTCTGCATCATCTTCTTGACAACTAAAGGTGAAAAGTGATAACGCTAGAATGAATAATAGATTTATTTTTAGATTTTTCATCATAGTAATTTTTAAATTTTAACAAGCTTATATTGCCAGAAAACTCCAGCACCAGCTTCTACATAAACAGTCATTGTATTTGCATCAACAAATGTTACATTGTAAGTAATTGAAGTTGGCACAGCAACATTTGGCAATTCTCCTGCATTATTTGCTTTAGCTAAACCGATGTAAGCACCTGTACCGTTAACAGTCACGGTTCCTGCTGCGCTATCATAAGTGTAAGTTGCAGACGCAGAACCATCATAAGGAGCTACTGGTGTACCACAAGCATCGCTACCACCTTGCCAACCTTCAACCCAAGTGTCTGTTCCTAATACATTACTAAAACTTCCGTCAGAATTAAACACATATGTATCATCGTAATAACACGCTCTTTCTGTTACACAAGCATCATCACAATTCCACCAACTTGTATCTCCTACTGCTGGTCCAACTCCTAATGCGCCAGCTTCTTCTGCCATCTTCCAAGTTCCTTCAATTGGTGATGAAGTTGCTCCAACTCTTTCTAATTTATATTGCCAGAATACACCAGCGCCAGATTCTACATAAACACTAATTGTATTAGCGTCTAAAAACGTTACATTATAAGTTATTGAACTTGGTACTGCTACGTTTGGTAATTCTCCTGCATTATTAGCTTTAGCTAAACCTATATAGGCTCCTGTACCATTTAACGTTACTGTTCCTGCAGCACTATCGTATGTGTAAGTTGCAGAAGCTGACCCATCATATGGTGCTACTGGAGTACCACAAGCATCGCTTCCGCCTTGCCAGCCTTCAACCCAAGTTTGAGCACCTAAAACATTATTAAATGTTCCGTCTGGATTAAATACATAAGTATCATCATAATAACATGCACGATCTGTAACACAAGTAGCATCACAATTCCACCAGCTTGTATCTCCTACTGCTGGTCCTACACCTAATGCGCCTGCTTCTTCTACCATTTTCCAAGTTCCTTCTAATGTATTTTGAACTGTTGGTGCACGATAATAATATAAATTGTCTATAAATACAGTACCAGACCCTACAAATTTAAACTGATGGATATCGTTCATTGATAAGCCTTGAGAAGTAAAATCTGATATAGGAATATCAAAACTATTCCATTGGTCTGCTACTAAGTCTAAAGTTACTTGTTGCTCTCCTGTAGCGATACTTATAGGAAATACTTGAATATTTGGTGCATCAGTTGTCCATACATCAATATGTAAATATTCCATTGCTGAAGCATCAACAGTTTCTCCATATTGTATACCTTGATAATTTAAGTTACTATATTGAATAGTAGCATCTCCATTGATATCTAACTCATTAAAAGTTGTTGCTTGTCCCCAATTAGGATAATAATCTGTACCAGAAATGTCTGTGTAATATCCAGAATAAATTGAAATGACATCTGCATCTGCTCTTGCTGGTTGTGAAGGAGCTGCATTTAAGGGTTGAAGTATAGCTGTTACTTCAAATTCTTCCGTGTAAACAGTAGTTTCGATAGCAGCACTAAAAGCTGTTACTGTAATTGTATAAATACCTGCATCTGTGTACTGATAACTGTAAGGCTCTTCAAAATTAGTCATAATAGGATCACTACCATCACCAAAATTAACCTCGTAAGACAATGCAAAATCAGCGTTTGCATTAATGTTTACTTGCTTAGATATAGTCGCATCATTTTCTATAGTAACTACTAAATTTTGTGGTGCTTGAAAAGACACAACTACTTCTTGTGTTACGGATGTTGTTTTTCCGTTTAATCCTGTAGCGACAATAATAGCGTTATACACGCCTTCTTCATATGTATGCTGTGTACTTTCTCCTGGATTTAAATCTTCTGACAACTCAGAACCGTCACCATAGTTTACTTTAAAACTTACTACACCTTCTCCTAATGGTGTAATTGTTACCAAGCCTGTATTATCTTGTGTTACGGTTATTAATGCCGAAACATTTTTTGGTGCTTCTATTTGATTTACATAGTTTGTATCATCATCTTCATTAGCACATGTAAACACTAACAAAACAGCCAAAAAAGATGTAAGGATGTACTTAAAATTTTTCATTTTTCTAATTTTTTTAATTAATAACCTGGGTTTTGTTGCCAATTACCATTTGAAAATTGAATTTCTTCAATTGGTATTGGAAATAATTCATTTTTATTAGAAGTGAAACCTGGAATTTGGTTTCCTCTTCCTGTACGAACTAGATCAAAGAAATGATGTCCTTCTCCAACTAATTCTACACGTCTTTCATGATAAATTGCATCTGTTAGAGCTGTACCTGTTACTGTTACATTGTGAGATGTATCCCCAAAAGCACGTTCTCTGACTCTGTTTAAATATAATTGTGCTTTTGTATCGTCAATTCCGCTTCTATTAAAAGCTTCTGCAGCCATTAAAAGCACATCTGCAAAACGAATAGCTCTATAATTATTTGGGTTAGTAAGATTTTGATCACCAAGATTTGCATCTCCTTGTCTAGCAATATATTTTCTATTAAAATAACCTGTGTGTTCATATCCTGTACCGTAAGTTGCGCCAGTAGTATTTGCCCAAGCTTCGATATCTAAAATAGCCACATCTTTTCTTAAGTCTCCTGCTTCAAACTCGTCAACTACATCTTGTGTAGGCACATTAAAGCTAAAACCAGAATCAAACACTGGACCATCGTAGTTACGGATTCCGTTAAAACCAACAGCTACGTTACCTTCACTACATTGAAGACATCCAAATCCTGCTCCTTCTGCATCTGTATATTGAACTTCAAAAACAGATTCTATACCATTTTCTCCTGCATTTTCAAAAATTGTATTGTAATCATCAACCAAATCATAAGGACCAAATTGAATTAAATTATCTAACACATTAGCTGCATCTGAAAATTTATCTTGATACAAATAAGCTTTACCTAATAATGCTTGTGCTGCACCTTTAGTTACACGTCCTATTTGTGGTGCTGTATACTCTAAATTATTTATTGCATATTGTAAATCTGATTCTATTAAACCATATACATCTGACACTGGAGATCTTGGTATTGAAGTTTCGTCTCCTAGTTCAAATCTTGTTTCTTTTAAAGGCACTGGACCAAACCATTTTACTAACTCAAAATAATAATAAGCTCTTAAAAAACGAGTTTCGGCAATAATAACTTCTTTACCTTCAAAGTCTGTTTTATCTTGAAATTCTAAAATGTAATTTGCTCTATTAACACCTGCAAACATCCAATCCCAAATATTTTTTAAGTTACTATTAACAGGTGTATGTGTCATGTCATCTATTTGCTGAAAACCAATAACATCTGTAGCGCTTTCTCCGCCACAAAGTGTATTATTAGAAGCTATTTCTCCTAACATGACATTTACGTAGGTAGATTGTAATAAATCGTATGCGCCTACTAAAGCATTATAATAATCTGTTTCTGAATTAAAATAATTTTCTGATCCAATTGAGTAAACTGGCTCACGCTCTACAAAGTCATCTGAACAAGCAGCGAAGCCTACTAATACAGTAAAAGCGTAAAGTATATTTTTATAATTTTTCATAATTCTTTTTTTTAAAAGTTAAGATTTAAACCAAGAATGTAAGTTCTAGGTATAGGATAAAAACCGTAATCTATACCTCCGCCAATTGGTGCTCCGTTTGAAGCTCCTGGGTCATATCCTTTATATTTAGTAAATGTATAAAGATTATTTACAGCTGTGTAAAGTCTTATTTTAGTCATACCTAATTTGTCTAATACTTTGCTTGGTA
This sequence comes from Mesoflavibacter zeaxanthinifaciens DSM 18436, assembly GCF_000422365.1. GTDB lineage: Bacteria > Bacteroidota > Bacteroidia > Flavobacteriales > Flavobacteriaceae > Mesoflavibacter > Mesoflavibacter zeaxanthinifaciens. The sequence continues at coordinate 140,168 of NZ_AULQ01000006.1, read as the reverse complement.
AACTGTAACCTAATTGAATGTTTTGAATTCTAACAAAAGATGCATCTTCTACAAAATAATCTGAAAACACATTGTTACTAGTTGCTGCTGTAGTTACTCTTGGTACTGTATTACTTGTTCCTTCTCCTGTCCATCTATCTAACACATAATTAAGTCTATTAACATCAGATAAAGTTCTTTCGTAGTTTCTTACCATATCGTTTCCTATAGAAGCAAACGTGTACATTTTAAAATCGAAGTTTTTATAATCTAAACTTAAATTTAGTCCCATTGTTACGTCTGGTATTGGGTCTCCTAAGTTTGTCCTATCATCAAAATCAATTACTCCATCACCATTTACATCAACAAATCTAATATCTCCTGGAGCTGCTTCTGCACCTAAAGCAGATTGAGATGGATGCGCGTTTACTTCTGCTTGGTTTTGGAAAATTCCATTTGTTTGAAAACCATAAAAATATCCAATTGGTAAACCTACTTCCATTCTTGATGGTGCTGGTTGACCAACACCAAAAGCTCCACCTTCAAGATATCCTGTACTATTATTAACTTCTAATACAGTATTCTTTAATGTTGTTAAATTGTAATTTACATTAAATTTAAAATTGTCTGATAACTTATCACTATATCCTAATGCTAATTCAAAACCTCTGTTTTCTACTTCACCTGCATTAACCGTTGGTGATCCAGCACCTGGAGCTGCTATACCTGTTATACCTGAAGTTGCTATATTTTGAATTAACAGGTTATCTCTTTTGTTTATAAAATAGTCTGCTGTAACATTTAGTTTTTCTCCTAAAAATTTTAAATCTAATCCAATATCTAGTTTTTTAGCTTCTTCCCATTGTAAATCTGGATTAGACAAAACACCTATTGCTTGACCATTTACTAAAGATCCATCAAAAATATAAGTTGCTTCTCCTTCTAATAGACTTGTGTAACCGTTGTTTCCTATTTGGTCGTTTCCTAACACACCATAACTAGCTCTTAGCTTTAAAAAGTCTATAAAATTTGAGTTATTCATAAATTCTTCATCAGAAATTACCCAACCTGCAGTTACAGAAGGAAAATATGCTGTTCTGTTATTTGGTCCAAACTTTGTTGAAGAGTCTCTTCTAAGCATTGCTGAGAATAAATATTTACCCTTATAGTCGTACTGTAGCCTACCAAAGTAAGATAGTCTTCTTTCATCATAAGCATAAGAACCAACGTCTCTAACACCTTCATCGCTTGTTCCTTCAGCTAACGCTATATCAGCAAATGCCCAATCGTTGTTAGGTATATCAAATCCAGTTGCAAAAAGACCATTACCAAATTCTTTAAAGATAGTAGTCCCTAATGTTAATGTTACTTTATGGTTATCTGCAAAGACATCGTTATAGGTTCCAAAAATATCTAGTGAGTAGTTATTATCATTGATTGCATTTTGCGACACGCTACTTCTTTGTACATCAAAGACTTTACCTCCATAATCAATCTCTTTAGCAAAAGACTTTCCTTCGCTGTTACTTGTATTAAAACCAATTCTACTGGTTAACTTTACTTTTTTATGAATATCATAATCTAAAGATACTGTACCATTTAATTTTTTTAAATCATAATCATTAAATGTGTTATCTATTTGAGCTAATGGATTTATAATCTCGATACCTAAACCTGGTGTATTTGGTACTAGAGAAAAATCACCATTTGTTTGATATGGAGATAAAGTAGCAGGAGCATTAATTGCGTTGAATAATACAGACCCTAAACCGTTATCATTAATCGCATCTCTATCTAAGTAAGTATAAATAACATTAGCATTAACTTTAATTTTATCTGAAAGATCTGCACCTAAAGACAATCTTGCTGTATTACGTCTAAAGTCTGTTTTTTTAGGTCCAATAATACCTTGTTGGTATAAATGAGATCCACTAAAGGAGTATGTTATTTTTTCTGATCCTCCAGAAACATTAAAATCATGATTTATAATAGGAACAGCTTCATTAAAAACTTCTTCTTGCCAATCGGTTCCTGTACCTAATCCTGTTACATTTGGAAAAGGTATAGCCTGTCCGCCTGCAGCATAGCTTTCATTTAAAAGTAGAGCATATTCTGTAGCATTAAGTAATGGTAACTTTCTTGTGGTTTCTTGAAAACCAGTATATGAATTAATAGAAACTTTTGGAGCTGAGTTTTTTCTACCTTGTTTAGTTGTAATCAAAACTACTCCATTTGCTCCTATTGTACCGTAGATAGCAGCCTGAGCATCTTTTAAAACTGTAATAGTTTCAATATCATTTGGGTTTAAAATATCCAAATTTCCTTGGTAACCATCAATAATAACTAAAGGACCGTTTGCTCCGTTTGTAGAAATACCTCTAATTCTAATATCCAAACCTGCACCTGGTGCTCCACCTTGTTGGGTTACGTTAACACCAGAAACTGTACCTTGTAGTGCTTGTTCTACTTTAATAGGTTTAATTTCTTCTAAGACTTCAGAACCTACTGTTGATACTGCTCCTGTTACTTCACGTTTTTTAAGAGATCCGTATCCAATTACAACAACTTCTGATAGTGACTCAACATTTTCTGTTAAAGTTACATTTATAGCATTAGAATTATTAACAACAACTTCTTTAGTTTCAAATCCTATGTAAGAAAACACTAATGTCTCTCCTTTTTGGACATTACTAATTGTATAGTTACCATCAAAATCGGTAACTGTACCTTTTGTTGTGTTTTTTATAATAACACTAACTGTAGGAAGTGGTAATCCATCTTGTTGACTAGTCACAACTCCTGAAATGGTATACTCTTGGGCATAGATACTTATAGCAAAAATTGAGAGTAAAACCGATAAAAATATTTTTTTCATTTTTATTTAGTTTGAGCTTTTCTCAAAATTAATCGCTTTAATTAACAAATTCTTAATATTTAGCGCTACAAAAAACATACATCGCAAAAAAAACATCATAAAACACGTAAAAACACAGTGATTTATTGATGTTATAATGTTTTATATTTTTTTTCTAGTAAATGAAACTTTTAAAAAAAAACGACCTTTGTAGTGGTATTGTATAGGTTATTTTAACACTTGTAGTGTTTTTATAACTCTAATATATAGTCGGTTAAATTAGTTTTATGGGGTAAATCCATCTTTTTACGCAAACGATATCGTTTAACCTCTACACTTCTTGGAGAGATGTTTAATAGAGGTGCTATTTCTTTTGATGATAAATTAAGACGTAAATATGCGCAAAGTCTTAAATCGTTAGAGGTAAGTTTGGGATGTATAGATTTTATCTTTTTTAAGAAATCTTTGTCTGCATTATTAAAAGCTTCTTCAAAAAGTTTCCAGTCATCCTTGTTATTTATGTTTTTATCAATTATTTTAATAACAGGTTTTAGATTTGAGTCTTCAACTTTTTCTGATAATTCTTTTTTTATAGTATTTAAAAATTCGTTCTTTTTTATCAGACTCATTGTAGATACAGCTAACTCTCTATTTTTACTTTCAATTTCATTTTTAAGCTTTTCGTTATTAAGCTTCATTAAATGTTGCTTATTTTCTAAATCTTTTAATTCTAGCTCTCGCTGTGTCTTTAGAAGTAGTTTTGCTTTTTGTTTTTTATAATATAATTTGTAAAAATAGTTGACTAACAGGACTATAATTATTCCTAAAATAAAGTACACAACAATCATAGAAGAAGATAAATACCATGGTTTTTCAATGCTAAAACTATATACAACAGCGTCTTCTACATTTTTATCTCCTACTCTTGCTTTTACTTTAAATATGTAATCTCCTGGTGGTAAATTTTTATAAGACACATTTGATTGATTACTCCAATCACTCCAATTTTCGTAAAACCCTTCAAGTTTGGTAGCATATTCAGCTTCTAAATACTTATCATATTCTGCTATACTGTAACTAAACTCTAAATTGTTTTGTTTGTTCTTAAATAGACCGTTTTCTGATATGTTTATAAGTTTTGTTTGACCTGAAAGAGGATTCAGTTTAATTTCATTTATATGAACAGTGTAAGCTCTAGCTTCAAATTTTGATATATCAAGTATTTTATAACCTCTTGAGGTTCCTAAAATAAATTTGCTAGCAGATATGCTAGAAACACTTTCGTAACCCGAAATATTGTCTCTTAATGTATTAGATAAAGGAATAAATGTAATATCTGGATCATTACTTAATTTACCAGGCTTAATATAATTTATGCCTTTTTGTGTAAATATCCATAACGTGTTTGTTTTTGAATCTGAAACAAGTTTACCTGATGCATAACCTTGTTTTTTAAATAGATTTGAAAGAATGGTATCCTTTTTTAGATTAAAATTTTCTTGATCTGATACAAAAACACCTTTTTTTGATGCATAGTAAATCTTATTATTATGTTTTGCTACTGAAGAAAACAAACCATTACCTAAAAAATTTAATTTTTGAACTTTTGATATTGAACTAAAGTCCTTTTTGATATCAATTTTAAATACGCCTTTATACTCATGGTTTACCAAAACTTGATTATTATTGATAAAAACCAAAAACCTAGACGAGTTATTAAATCCATTAATTTTGTTTCTAAAAACCCATTTTCCGTTTTGTTTTTCAAGAACATTTAATCCATTATAATTACCTTGTAATAGTAGGTTTGGATGGTTTTTTACAGTTAAAATATCCCAAGTACCATCAATGTCTGCAATGCGTCTTGCTATATTATCTTCAATTATAAAAGTACCTCTGTTATGTCCACAAAACAATTGATTATCAATCACTTTTAAACACCAAACTTGACCTTTTGTATTTTCTACAAATGTTAAATCATGACTTTTTTCATCTTTGTAAAATAATCCTTGATTTGTTCCTAGATATAGTCTGTTTCTATATACTACAGAAGTATAAACAGTACCTAAACCTCCTTTATTATCATTAAAAATTAAGAAAGGAGAATCAATATTTATACAACTTACACCATTGTCCATTCCTAACCACAAATTTTTGTCTACATCTTCAAATACAGACAAAATTGTGTTATTACCCAATCCGTTTTCTTGTTTAATTGTATTTACTATTTCTCCATTTGTATTTAATTGAATAATTCCGTTAGATATTGTACCTACAATAATACTATTGTCATTAAGCATTAAACTACTGTAAACAGAAAATGAATCTAATACATCAGAAAATTTTGTTATTTGATTACCTTTTAACTGATAAATACCTTTATTCTGGGTGATTACTATAAAATGTTCTTCAATAGGAAAAAAACCTACTACAATATCATTTATAATTTCTGGAGCATTAGAAATTAATTTAGGTTTACTATTCTCAAAAGCAAATAATCCTTTTGTTTTATCCTGAAAATAAATAGCATTTTTGACTTTAAACATTTTTAATATAGACTCTTCAGAATCTATAATATTGAAAGTTTTATCTAATGTATTATAAATATAAATCCTGTCTAAGGATTGAAACAAAAGCCAATTACCTAAACTTTCAATATTCCAAAACTGTTCATCTTCTAATAGTTTCTTTTTAATTTTTGAAGATAAAGAGGTGTATTGCAAATCTCCTATTTGTGTTTTTTGCCAATACCCAAACTCCATATAACAACCTGTATATATTTTGTCTCCTAAAACATGTACAGATCTAATTACAGTTTCGTTAGGTGAATTATATAAATTCCAATTAGCACCATTAAACTCTAATAATCCTTTGGAATTAGCTACATAAATATATTTATCTGAAGATTGAGATATATCCCAATTTTGATTTGATGCGTTGTATTGCTTAGGTGAAAAATATTGTATAGGTGGTAAGTTTTGAGACTTAAGCACAAAAAAAGCAAACAAAAAACCAATAGTAATAAGGCTTTGCTTGTTATTAACCAAACATCTTAAAATACAGTTTTGCATATGACAATATACAAAATGTATGGTTAATTATTAAAATTTAGATGTACACTTACTATTTACCGATACAATATATAACTAACCCTGTATTCATTGGTAATACTGCATATGGGCAACAAATAGCATACAAAAAACATATAAAAAGAGAAGATTAGCAACAACTATTAATAAATAGAGCAACAAATATAGCATAAAAAAAACCGCTCGATTAGAGCGGTTTCCAAACAAAAACACCAAGCATTAATTAGCTGTTCCAGAGCCTAAATAAATACTGTTTGATACTTGACTACCATCAGCAGTAATAAACGCCATAAATAGCTCTACTGTATCTCCTGCATAAGTTGTTGGGATTGGAACAATTTGAGAACCAACAGTTCTGTCGGCTCCATCAAGTAAAGAAATAGATTCCTTTTTTGAGGGGTTGTAAATCAATAACATTGACTTGTCAGTAGCATTTGCATTACCTTCAGCAGAGTTATCATCCCAATCAAAGGTAACTTCTCCAGCAGTTGCTAAATCAGTCGTTGGGTTTAACGCACCAGATAAACCTCCTCGACTTACTAAAGCGTTCGGATAGTCAACAACAAAGTTAGGTTCAGTACCTGTAATCGCATTATTCAACACATACGACATCGCAGCATTAAATTCTGTTTTCTTAACAGCTAACCCTTTATAACCTAACTTAATAAAAGGCTTTACAGCCTGTAAAAATTCTAAAGTGGCAGTAAACTTGGTTCTTTGGTTTACTTGACCAACAGTTCTTGGATTGGCTACACTTGAAGGTTTAATTCTAATGTAATCAATTCCTTTCCAGCTTCCACCGATAACGTTTCCAACCTTACCTGAAAGCCCTCCTAAAATACCTTGAGCAATTTTACCCATAACATAAATAATTTTAATGAAACATAATTTTCTTCGGACTTGGTACGGACTTGACACGAAGTTGTACCTACCGATGAAATATAAGTCAACTATTGTGCACTTAATTAGATAAAGGTTTTGTTGCTTTCGATTGCTTCTTTTTGCATTTTAGAAAATAAACTTTGAATGTATGATACTTTCAAATCTGCCATTTTTGAAATGACTTTTTGAAGTTCGGCTTCTTTTTTACTAATCGCTGACACTATATTAATATGCTTTTGCAATTGAAATTCATTATTTATTAATGATATAAAACTATTTTTTAGAGTATTTCTGCAATCATCTATTGAAATAAACGGAATAACACTTCCTTTTAAATGGTAAGCGTAAAAACCGCCTATTTGTAACATCATAGATAAGTTAAAAAGTGTGTGTTTTACCTCTTCTGTTGTAGTAGTGACAACGAAACAGTTAGCACAGGATTTTAAGAGTGGTTTTCCGCTGTTTAGCCCTTTGTTTAGTATAAAAAAATGAGGGTTTGAGTAAGCTTTTCCGACTTGGTGTGTTTTTAGTTCAAAAGTTGACATAGCTATCCAATTTAAAATTGCTTCGCTACGCTTCGCGCCATTATTTTTTTTTGAAAAGAAAAAAGATAGCCATAGTTGTTGTGGCGTGGGTAAGGCTGTCAAGGTTTTTGGATAAAAGTTTTTTTATTGAATGACTAAATCAAAAAAAAAGGTATTGAAAAAAGTTTTATTCAAAACCCGTAGGGCTTGACCTTTATAGCCTTGTGCGGTTGGCAGAGGTAGCCACATATATTTGCCATCTTTTTTTATTTTAATATTTCAAATTGGTTTAAACTTGATTGAAATTGCCTTTAACTTTTCTGGGGAATTAACACTTAAAAAAATAGGTTGCATTTTGTTATTAAGTGTTGGATGAAGCGTTTGTATGGGTAGCGTTTTAAATAGTTGTTTGATAAAACAGCATTTAAACAAGCTACTTATACAGGACTTTTAGACAATAGCTAATTGCTTTTTTTGAGGCACGAGAAAAAGCAATATGCTATGGGGTATTACTACACTTTATAAACCTATTTTTTTATAACCGCTGACTTGGGTGGTGGGGAAAAGTGGACTTTTATATTTGTTAACGAAATGAAACAAACAAAGACTTGAGGTAAGGAATACTTGGACTTAACGATGGTTTTGTGCAGCTTGAATGAGGTAACGAATATTATTATCAATTAACGGAAACCTTAAAATGTTCAAATGTTTAATGTTAGTTCAAAATGTGGTTTAATGTACGGAAGTGCGCGTTGGAATAGCGGATATTTTACATAATACCAGTTATAGCTACGAAAATATAAGAATACTGCGTTAGCAAACCTTTGAAAGGATTTTTGCTACTATAACTTGTATTATGTAACATAGCTTGGGTGAGTTTAGGGTTTTATGATAAAATAATAACAGAATAGCTTTTTGCAGTTTGGTTTGATTTTATGAAAACCAAAGCTGTAATATGCTATTACCTTAAAGACGAAAAAAACGCTAAACTTGTTTGGTGAGCGGAACAACACAAAAGACAGAGGATTTTGAGCTTTCGTCAGGCTCAAGACAAGGCAAGCGAAAAAACTGGGTTTTGGGTTGTGGGGAATAAAAAAAGAGCCTTCCGAAAAAGACTCTTTCATTTTTGTTTAATGGTCGTGATTTGAATGGTCATCACTTTCTTCTTCACCAGATTGATTCATCATCATTTCGTGGTCGTATTGACAACAACCTGGTAAATTTTTATAGGCGTCTTCATCACCTGCTACTTTCTCGGTATCGTAACCTGAAGCTGCAATTGCTTTGTGAATCGCCATTACATCTGTTTTTGTATCATCAAAAGACACATCAATTTTCTTTTTATCGACATCCCAATTAGCACTTGCTACACCTTCAACACCGTTAGCTGCTTTTTCGATAGTGTTTTTACACATTCCGCAATTTCCTCTTACACCAAAAGACAGGTCTGTCATTGCCATATCTTTTGACATTTCAGTAGTTGTGGTTTCTGTTTCTTTTTTGGTTTCGTTTTTACAACTTGTTAAACCTAATGCTGCTATTACAGCTACACTTAAAATTACTTTTTTACTCACGTCGATTACATTTTTGTTTTTGTGTTCGTGATTTTTCTTTGAAAAATTCATTGTTTAAAATTTAATTGTTATTACTTGATTTATTATTCTATTACTTGTTTTACTTCACCACAGGTTAGCATTGCATCACCAAAATATGGATTGATTACTTTTTCTTCTTTGCTCAACCAAAACGCACCATTATTGTTATCTGCCATTGGACAAAATTCTACATAGACCTTTTCATTGACACCAAATAGTTGTACAGCATTGATTAGATGTGATGATAAATGTTTAAAATGGTCTCTTTGTGATTTTATATCGGACGTTTCAGAAATTGAAGTTGCAGAAGATTTTATTTCGCCTTCTAATGACATCCAATGGTTATGCGCCTTATTATCTGACAACAATTTCATATCTACTTTGTTCAATTTATTTAATAAAGTTGTTGCGTTTGCTGAAGTACTTATTGAATCTTCTTTTACTAAAGCATCTTTTAAATTGATATACGCATTGTAAACACTATTTAACTGTTGTTGAAATTTCTCTGATACTTCCAAACGCTCATTCATATTAGTGTGGTCACTTTCTTTGTTAGATGCATTGTTATCCATACCTAAATGACCTTCGTGTCCAGTCATTACTTTACCACCATCTTTATTCATCATAGACTTTTTGCCTTGTAATTGTGCTGCTGCATCAACTGTAAATGTTCCGTTAGTCACTATTTCATTTCCAACAAATAAACCTTCTACAACTTCATATTCATTACCAATTTGATTGCCTAATTTAATTTCACGCATTTCAAAAAGAGGTTGGTCTGGATTTGTTTTAAGGTACACCACAGAACGTTCACCTGTCCATAATACAGAAGATGCAGGAATTGATAATACTTCATCATTTTTAGCTGTACTGCCTTCAATATTTGCGGTTACAAACATTCCTGGTTTAAATACATCGTCCTTATTGCTTAAAACAACACGTAAGGTTACAGTTCTTGTTTTCGTGTTTAAAACTGGGTCAATGAAATCAACTTTACCTTTAAACTCTTTATTAGGATAAGCATTGGTTGTTATCATCACTTCCTGTCCTTTTTTAAAGCGGTCAATCTGATTTTCATACACATCAAAGTTTCCCCAAACTGTGTTGAGATTGGCAATTTTTAATAAGGGTTGTCCTTGTTTGATGTAATCGCCTTGCTCTACCAATTTTTCTGTAACAGTACCCGAAACGGTTGCATAAACAGGAAAGTTTTCTTTTACTTTTCCTGTTTCTTCAATCTGGTTGATTTGATTTTCAGAGAGCTTCCATAATTTCAATTTATTACGGACTGCTTTGTATAAAGCAGGTTGTGATTCTTTTAAAGATGCTGCTGTAATTAATTCTTGTTGTGCTGCATAGAGTTCTGGCGAATAAATGGTTGCCAATAATTGACCTTTACGAACTTCTTCGCCTGTAAAACTCACATTCAAACGTTCAATTCTTCCAGCGAAATAACTTACCTGTACTGCATTGGCTTCTTCGTTTTCAGCAATTTTACCAGATAACTTTATGGTGTTGCCTTCAACATTTCCCTTGCCTACAACAGTTGTTTGAATATTGGCTAATGCCATCGCATTTTCTGTTAGTTTAAATTGGTCTGCCATTAAGCCATCACTTCCGCTTTCCGCAGGAATTAAATCCATACCACAAATGGGGCAGTCGCCTGGCTCTGGTTGCATAATCTGTGGATGCATAGAACACGTCCACATTTGATTGGTTGCTGCAACCGCATCGTGATTATGGTCTATTTCTTCATTTGTCGAGCCACCAAAAAGCAACCAACCCAATAACACACCTACTACGAGTATGCCAATATATATGACTATTTTATTATTTTTCATTCTCTAATCGTTTTATCATTGCTTTCATTTCTTCTATTTCTTTACGTTGTGCTTTTATAATGTCTTCTGCTAATTTTTTAACTTCTGGGTCTTGAATATCTGCTCTCTCACTTGTTAAAATAGCGATAGAATGATGTGGTATCATTGCTTTCATCCAAAGGACATCACCAATAATGGGTGCTTGTGTTCTTACCAACCCTAATGCACCAACAAACAGAATGAAACTACTTGCGAGTATTGCGATATTCTTCTTTTTATCATTATACATTTTTCGCATAAAAAACCACATTATTACTGCCATTGTTGAAATCCCTAAACACGTCATATAGAATCGTGTTAAACTAAACCATACGTGGTCTATGGAATAGGTGTTTAAATACATTGTGATGTACATTGCTACAAATGAGCAAGCCAACATTATAAAGAAGGTTTTGTAATTTCCTTTGTTTGAGTGTTTTTTTGAATTTTCCATAATTTTTGATTTTATAGTTAAACTTTTTACTTACTTAATTTTAATATCCTGAATGCACCTTGTATCACCAATCCAAATACAATGATTCCTATAATTAAATCTGGAATACCAGAATGCAGCCAATTGACTAAAACGCCTGCTGTAATTACGCCAAGATTTATTATAATATCGTTAGAGGTAAAAATCATACTGGCACGCATATGTGCTTCTTGACTTTTAGATTTTTGTAAGAGGTACAAGCAAATGCCATTTGCAATCAAAGCAAATACTGAAACTATAATCATTGTTGAAAATACAGGTAAAGCTTCATAGCCTAAAAATCTACGTATTACCTCAACGATTCCGATAATTGCAAGTGTTATCTGAAAATAGCCTGCATATTTTGCAATCCGTTTCTTTTTTAAAACTGTACCACCAACCGCTATTAAACTCAATCCGTAAACAAATGAATCTGCCAACATATCTAAACTATCAGCAACTAATCCCATTGATTTTGAAATAAGTCCTGTACTCATTTCGATAATAAAAAATGCAAAATTGATGATTAGAACTGTCCACAACAGTTTGGATTGACTCCTTGTAGATTCAGTAATAATTGTGTCTGTATCTTCTGAACTGATTAAACTTTCATTTAATTTTAATTCATTTAAGGCATTACCAATTTCATTTACATTTGAATTATGATATAGTGTTAAGATTCTTTCTTCTAAATTAAAATCAAGTTGTTTGATACCATCTATATCAGATAGCTTCATCTTAATTAGATTTTCTTCAGAAGGACAATCCATTTTTGATATTTTGAAAACTGTTTTCTGCATATAATTAAATGTTTTTTGTTCTTAATCGTAATGCGTTACCTATTACCGAAACCGAACTAAAACTCATTGCTAAAGCTGCTATCATTGGCGAGAGTAGTATTCCGAAGAATGGAAACAACACACCTGCTGCAATAGGTACACCTAAAGTGTTGTAGATAAGTGCAAAAAATAGGTTTTGCTTAATGTTCTTCATTACAGCATTACTTAAATTTTTTGCTTTTACAATACCGTGTAAATCGCCTTTTACTAAAGTTATCATAGCACTTTCTATCGCTACGTCTGTTCCAGTTCCCATAGCAATACCGACATCACTTTTAGCCAATGCTGGTGCATCGTTAATACCATCACCTGCCATAGCAACTACTTTTCCGTTTTCTTGTAATTTTTCTACTTCTTTGAGTTTGTCCTCTGGTAACATACTGGCTTTAAAATCTGCAAGATTTAGTTCTGATGCTACTGCTTGTGCTGTATCGTGATTATCACCTGTCAGCATTATTACATCAATCCCTTTATCTTGAAGTGCTTTAATGGCTTTAGCACTTGTTTCTTTTATCTTATCGCCTATAACTACATATCCAACGACGGTTTCATCTATTGACAAATAAGAAACTGTTTTACCCTGTTCTTGGTAAGATTTAGCTTCGTCTTTCATTTTAGAAGTAATATCCGCTTTAGCATATTCCATCATTTTAGGATTACCTAATGCTACATTTTTTCCATCAATTTTAGCTTCAACACCTTTTCCTGTAACAGCACTAAAATCTTCGGACTTTAAAATTTCTGCGTTGTGTTCTTTGCCATATTTAACTGTCGCTTCTGCCAAAGGATGTTCGCTATTGGTATTTAATGACACGATGTATTGTAACACTTCTTTTTCGCTTAAAGCATCATTAAAAGCTCCAACGGTTTCAACTGTTGGTTTTCCTTCGGTAATTGTTCCTGTCTTGTCAACGATAAGCGTATTTACCTTATCCATTTTTTCAAGAGCTTCAGCATTTTTAATCAATACACCATTTTGAGCACCTTTACCCACACCAACCATTACAGACATTGGTGTTGCTAAACCTAAAGCACAAGGACAAGCAATGATTAGTACTGCAATTGCATTGACAAACGCATACACATAAACTGGTTCTGGTCCCCAAATAGACCATACAATAAATGTGATAATAGAAATAAGAACTACAACTGGCACAAAATAACCTGAAACTTTATCTGCTAAATTTTGAATAGGTGCACGACTTCTACTGGCATCATTAACCATATGAATGATTTGTGATAAAAGCGTGTCACTTCCTACTTTTTCAGCTTTCATTAAAAAGGTTTGATTCCCATTAATTGTTCCGCTACTTACTTTATCTTCTTGAGTTTTGTTTACAGGAATAGGTTCTCCTGTAATCATAGATTCGTCAATAGTTGTTTCGCCTTCAGTTATCACACCATCCACAGGAATTTTATCTCCTGGTTTCACTTTTAGAATATCATTTAATTCTATCTCGTCAATACTGACCTCAACTTCTTCACCATCAACTATTTTTATGGCTTTATTAGGTGCTAACTTTAGTAACTCTTTTACTGCCGAATTGGTTTTACTATGTGCACGAGCTTCTAACAATTGACCTAAAAGCACTAACGTTAGAATAACTGTTGCTGCTTCAAAATAGACGTGAACTGCGCCTGATTCAGTTTTAAATTGTTCAGGAAATACATCTGGAAACAACATCCCAAATACACTAAATAACCAAGCCACACCTGCACCGATTCCAATAAGTGTAAACATATTGAGATTCCACGTTTTTATGCTTCTATAAGCACGCTCAAAGAACATCCACGTAGCGTAAAAGACAACTGGAATGGATAAAACAAACTGAATCCAATTCCAATTTTTTTGTTCCATTATATCGTACAACGGATTGTTATTGAGCATTTCGCTCATAGCCATTAAAAAAATTGGTAAGGTGAATGCGGTTGCAATCCAAAACTTCTTTAAAAGTTTTTTATACGTTTTTTCCTCTGCTGAACTATCTGCTTCCATTGGTACTAAATCCATCCCACAAATAGGACACGAACCTGCTTCGTCTTTAATGATTTCTGGATGCATAGGACACGTCCATTGTTCTGCTGAAGTTGTGGATAGATTTTGTTCTTCCACCAAATCCATTCCGCAAACAGGACAATCACCTGGTTTGTTATAGATTTTATCGCCTTCGCAATGCATAGGACAATAAAATGTGCCTGTACCTTTAGGTTGCTTTTCCTTTTTAGCTTCTGAATGCTGATGGTGTTCACCTTGTTTATGAATGCTATATTTACCACCATCCTTTTTTAAGGCTTCTTGAAATGTTTCTATGGGAATATGTGATTCCATTTCTATGGTAGCTTCTGCCTTTTCTAAATCGACGGTTGCTTTTGAAACGCCTTCTACTTTAGAAAGTGTTTCCTCAACGTGACTGCGACAACCGTTGCAGGTCATTCCGTGTATGTGATATGTGTGTTTCATTGAATTTATTTTTTCTCTTCTTTAAAGAAAAATGAACTAATCCATTCTACTTATATCAGAATTTTAATTTAAACTATCTTTAATTTGTTTCATATAACCAATTATAAGTTCTTTTTCACCTGTCGATAAAAGGGCATTTTTGTGAATTAGCGTATAAGACCAAAGGGGCATTTCGCCATTTTCAATTTGATTGATGATGGATTTTAGTTTACTGTTTTTTCTTCTATTTGAATAATCATCCCATTCATTAAAATTTAATTCTGCCTTGCCTTCTTTGATATGGTCTTCAAGAAACCAGGCTACCGGTTGCACCTTATTGTACCAAGGATATATTGTATTGTTACTGTGGCAATCATAGCAAGAGACTTGTAATTTGTTCTTGATATCATTTGGGACATCATTTACCAACATAAAGTCGGTTTTTGGAACAACTTCACTTTGGTTGCGCGTTGTGGGGATAAATTGAATCCCCACAAACGCCACCAACAACACTATTGCTATGATTTTTAAAATCTTCATTTAGTTAATTTCCTTTTGGACTTTTCCACAGTTCAACATCTTGCTTCCATAATAGGGATTCTTAATATCCTTGCTCATACTTAACCAAGCTGAACCACCATCGTACATTGGACAAAATTGCTCATATAGTTTTACTTGTGTTCCTGTAATAGCTACCATATCAGTAATATCCTTACTTAAAACTTTAAAGTGCTCACGTTGATGTGCTATTGGACTTTCTGAAATATGTTCTGCGTGTTCCGTAGCATCTTCGATAATGTCCTTTAATTCTGATTGCTGGGCATCTGTAAATTTTGAAATGTCAAGCTTTCCTAATGACGTTGCGAGGGTTGCACCCAATTCTTTAGCTTTGGCATTATCATCTACCACTAAGGCATCCTTTAAGTTGAAATAGTCATTTAATATTGTTTGAGAATTTATATCTCCATTCATTGCCATTTTCTTTTTCTTACCATCGTGATGACCATCGCTATTGTCGTGATTCATTTCTGTATTATGACCTTCATCGTTGTTATGTTCTTTTTTTGCGTCTTTACAAGACATTGTTGTTAGGCTTATAAAAGCCATTACCATAATTGTTGTTACTAATTTTACTTTTTTCATTTTGACTTACTTTTAAGATTAATATTTGTTTATATAAAATTGTTATTTATTATTAAAATCGAACTAATAGTCCGCCACCCCAACCATATCGGTTATTATAATTCCCTTGAATTGAAAAATTTCGAGATAAGATGTATGATGCTCCAATTAACCATTGCGTTTCACCTTCATAAGATTTGTTGTTTTCTAACTCATTAACCCATCCAAAATCTGCTCTGTATTCGTATTCTCCTTCGAGAAAAATTCTAGGAAAAATCAATAGTTCTCTGTCTAAACGTATTCTTGGGCGCAGTTGATGGTCCATACTCACATCGACATTAAATCTGTAAGGCGTGAAATATTTAACTCCAACCAATCCCACAGTATTGAATGTATCATAAGAATCTGGTGTTGAAGTTTCAGTATTTACACCTGCATACACACGTACCCAATCATTGAGATATCTGTTATAATTTACTTCTATCTCGGCATTTTGGTTATAATCAAACTCGGCACGTAGTCCAAATTCGTTACGAATGTTGCTTGACATCAATAAAAGTTCATTAAAGTTTGAACCTACACGTGCAGCTCCCCAAGAGTAATAATGGTCAGTTTCATCAATTAGTTTTTGAACTGGATAAGGTTTCATCCTTTCATCGCGTGGTGTATCATAGCTAAATACTCTTGCCATACCACCCATCATATGATATAACACGTGACAATGAAAGAACCAATCACCATATTCTTCGTTATAAAATTCGATGACCACTTTTTGCATAGGTGGTACATTGACGGTATGTTTTAATGGGGAACGTTCGCCATTTTCATTGATGACCCTAAAGTAATGTCCGTGTAAGTGCATTGGATGATGCATCATTGTTAGGTTATTCAAAGTAATTCTAGTAACCTCTCCACCTTTAATTTTAATTTTGTCTGTTTCCGAAAGTGGTATGCCATTCAAACTCCAAACATAACGTTGCATATTACCTGTTAGATTAAGTAAAAGGTCGGTTACAGGTATGTCTGCCTTATAAGTCGTGTTTTCTTTTGCCTTTAAAAAATCATAATTGAAATAGGTTTTACGTGTGTCATAATTAAATGAAGTGGTGTCCTTTTGCATCATCTTATGATTCATTGGCATCACATCCTTTTTCATTTCCATATTCATTTCATTCTCCATCTGTCCATCTTTCATATCCATATTCATCTTCATCCCATATTTCTGCATTAGGACTTCTGGTGTGTTACTGTTTTTATTTCCTACTAAAGCAGGTGCACCCATCTTCATATCCATTTTTGCCATTTGCTTCATCATAGCTACTTTATCTGGTCTGTCTATAACTGTTGCTGGATACAGTTTTCCGCTACCTAAACGAATGGACATATTACCAGAACCATCTTGTGCTGTTGCGGTAATTTCCAATGTGCCTTCTGGAATGGTTACAATCACATCATAGGTTTCGGCAATTGCAAAAAGAAATCGGTTTTTATATTTTGGTGTTACATCCACACCATCACTCGCTACAATCATCGGGTTACCACCACCAAAATCCAGCCAATAATAAGATGAAGCAGATGCATTAATAAAACGTAGTCGTACTTTTTCACCTGCTTTAAACTCTGGATATTCTGCAACTTTTTTACCATTGGCTAAAAACGCAGGATAGTAGATATCTGCAATATCTGCACCTTCCATTCTATCGCGCCAAAATTTGAATTGTGCGCCTAATGCATCTTCTTTTATAACTCTGCTTAATGGTACCGCTGTTCCTTTTTTAACCTGATACCACTCATTTCCTCGTTTAAGGTTTCGCAGTACATTTATTGGTTTTTCATTTGTCCAATCGGAAAGGACTACGACTAAATCCTTATCATAGTCCAAGGTCTTTTCTTTAGGATGAATGACTATTGAGCCATAAACTCCTTTTTGCTCTTGCAACATCGTGTGGGAATGATACCAATATGTGCCAGATTGGTTTATAGGTATTCTATATTGAAATGTAGTGTTTGGTTTTATAGGTGGCGTAGTTAAATAAGGTACACCATCATAAAAATTAGGAAGTATTAAACCGTGCCAATGTACAGAGGTTTCTTCATCCATTTTATTGGTTACATTAATAATAGCGAGGTCACCTTCATTAAATTCTAATGTAGGTCCTGGAATTCCACCATTAATGGTCATTCCGTTTGCGGTGACACCTCCAAGCGTCATTTCATTTTTTTCTATGGTAAGGTTATACTCTTGTATGTTTCGGCCTTCTTCTTTTCTATCTTGACCATTTGTACCAACTTGGGCAAATGCCATTGAAGTTAGAAACAAGAGAAATATTGTGTTAAATGTTTTCATTGTTTACTGAATTAAATAATTAATGATTGTACTTTGCACATAGTAGGTCTTCACAGATTCTATTTGGTTCATTTGAAACTTTAGCTGCAACTCTTGAATATCCAAAACATCATTAAAATCAATCGTTCCTGTTTCATAGCTTTTGATTAAAATGTCTTCTGCATCTTTGGCTTGCTGTAGGTTTTTGGTTTGGGTAGCATAACTTATTCTTGCAGAAATGCGTTCGTTATTCGCTTTGTCTAAAAGCGTTTCCAATGCATTTAAACGTTCCTGTTTTTGAGCAGTAATTTCCTGCTGTTGCAAATCATTTTGTTTGGTTTGGGATTTATATTTCTTATTGAAAATTGGGATAGATACCGAAACCATTGGCATTACAATATCCTTTCCGTTATCGCTGAAATCCATATTTGGTCTTTCAGCAACATTGATATAATCTAATCCAAAACCAATCATTGGACTGCTTTCTTTTTGATTCAATAATTCTGATTGCTCTATGGATTGATAGAGTTTATCAAATTTTAGTAATTCAGGATGTAATGCTAAATTTTCAAAAGTAATATCAAAGTCTTCTGAAGGTATCATTAAACTATCTACCACATTCACGGTAACATCATTATCTCTATTCAATAGATTATTGAAGTTAGTTTGTTCTGCTAAAAACTGTTGTTGCAATACATCTTTTAATTGTTGCATTTCGTTTTGACGCATTTGCAATCGCAAC
This sequence comes from Mesoflavibacter zeaxanthinifaciens DSM 18436, assembly GCF_000422365.1. Classification (GTDB taxonomy): domain Bacteria; phylum Bacteroidota; class Bacteroidia; order Flavobacteriales; family Flavobacteriaceae; genus Mesoflavibacter; species Mesoflavibacter zeaxanthinifaciens. Next base: position 121,445 of record NZ_AULQ01000006.1, on the reverse strand, counting down.
ACATCTACTGCGGATGCTTTACCAACCTCAACAGAAGTTAATGCCAACGTCTCATAAGTTTCTAATAGTTTAATGTTTTCAGTTAAGACCTCTTGCTTTGCTTTATTGGCGTATAAATTATAATAGGATTGCGATACCGAAGCCATTAGTTTTCGCTTTGCGATAACAATATCTTCATACTTAACATCTGCTAACGAACTCACATAATTTTCTCTTGCCGAAATATTACCAAACCACGGTAACATTTGTTTTGCAGACACCTTAAAGCGTTGAGCACCTGTTCGAGTTTCTGGTTCACTTACAAAATAACCAACTCCAAATTCTGTATTAGGAACCGTATTTACTTCATTTACTTTTTCTGAAACCCTTTTGTATTGCAATTCAAATTTTTGAATTTCAGGATTGTTATCTAATGCTTCATTAATGAGCACATCTAATTGTTGCGCATTTCCTTTGAGAACAAAGATTAAAAAACAAAGAAAAATGACTGACTTTATGTGTGATTTTATATGTTTCATTATACTGTTCTTTTAAGTTTAACTTCTGCTTTCCAACTATATAAAACAGGGACTACAAATAGTGTTATTAAAGCGATTAACATTCCACCAAAACTTGGTATTGCCATAGGTATCATAATATCACTACCTCTTCCTGTAGATGTTAATACTGGTAATAATGCCAATATGGTAGTAGCAGTTGTCATTAAACAAGGTCTAATACGTTTTTCTCCTGCTTCTACTACTGATGCTCTGATTTCTTTTTTATTTTCTGGTGTATTTCTATCAAATGTTTGTGTTAAATAAGTTGCCATTACAACTCCATCATCGGTTGCGATACCAAATAGTGCAATAAACCCAACCCAAACCGCTACACTTAAATTAATGGGGTGCATTTGAAATAAATCGCGCAGATTTTCACCAAAGACATTGAAGTTTAAGAACCAATCTTGACCATAGAGCCATATCATTACAAAACCACCAGCAAAAGCAACTGCAATACCTGTGAATACCATTAGTGATGTCCCTACTGAACGAAATTGGAAATACAGAATTAAGAAAATGATTGCCAACGCTAAAGGCACAACAACCGACAAGGTTTTTTCTGCTCTTAATTGGTTTTCATACGTTCCTGTAAATTGATAGTTAATGCCTTTTGGTACAACCAATTCGCCATTATCTATCTTTTCTTGAATTAAGGTTTGTGCATTTTCAACCACATTTACTTCTGCAAAACCATCCATTTTATCAAATAACACATAGCCAACTAAAAAAGTGTCTTCACTTTTAATTACTTGTGGACCTTGTTCATATTTTATAGTCGCCAATTCACTTAACGGAACAGGGCTTCCTTTTTCAACAGGCACATAGATTTGTTTTAAATCGGTTGGATTTGCTCTTAATTCTCTTGGGTAACGAACTCTAACACCATAACGCTCACGACCTTCTACTGTTTGTGTTAATACCATACCACCAACAGCCACTTTTAAAACATTTTGAACTTCCTCAATGGTTACGCCATAACGAGCAATTTTCTCTCTATCAATATCAATTAACAAATAGGGTTTACCTACAATACGGTCTGCAAAAACAGCTTCATCTTTTACACCTTCAGCTTGTTTTAAAATATCTTCTAATCGCATTCCAAACGCTTCAATCTGCTTTAAATCTTGCCCTTTTATTTTAATACCCATTGGTGCTCGCATTCCTGTTTGCAACATTACCAATCGGGTTTCAATAGGTTGCAATTTTGGTGCAGACGTTACGCCTGGTAATTTGGTCACTTTTACAATTTCGTTCCAAATATCATCTGGTGATTGTATTTCTGGTCGCCAGTTTCGGTAAAACTCGCCATCATCGTCTGGGATTAATTGAGACCTTTCTACATTTAATAAAGTTGACTTTATAAACGCATTGTTCTCGACTGCGCCCGAACTGACAGCTATATTTTCATTGTGAATTAAACGACCATCTTTTAATTGATATAATCCATCTTCATTGACTTTGAAACGTTGACGTTCTCGGTTTTCATTCAGCATATATTCTGACTTATACTGAATAACATTTTCATACATTGATAGTGGTGCTGGGTCTAATGCAGATTCTGTACGACCTGCTTTTCCAACTACAGTTTCGATTTCAGGAATACTGGCAACTGCCATATCTAACTGCTGTAAAACACGCTTATTTTCTTCTACACCAGAATGTGGCATAGAAGTAGGCATCAATAAAAAAGAACCTTCATTTAACGATGGCATAAATTCTTTGCCTGTGTTTTTCATAATGAAAAAACCAGTAATGACAATTGCAGTTGGAATTGAAAGAAATAGTAATTTATTATCTAAACACCATCTTAAAATTCGAGTATAATACCTGATAAACAATGAGAAAACACCCAATAAGCCAAAGCAAATGACACTCACAAAAATGAGGTTCCAGAAGATACTTTTATCAACTCCTAAAGGTCTCCAATATTCCGCTAACAGAAATACTATTGCTGTTGCACATATTATGATATTAATTAAGTTGGATTGTTTTTCGGTTATTTTGTTTTGAGTACTTAACAATGCTGTAATACCAAAAGCTATCAAAATCAATCCTAACCAATACCCATAGACTATGGCTACGATTCCCAATGCTATTAAAACGCCATTTAAAACATATTTAAAAGTGTTTTTAATGGATTTCTTTCGGAATAAGAATGCAGCAAAAGGCGGAATTAAAAATAACGCTACAATAATGGATGCTGTTAATGCAAAAGTCTTTGTAAAGGCTAATGGTCTGAATAGTTTTCCTTCTGCTCCAATCATTGTAAATACAGGAATGAAACTAATAATGGTGGTCATTACTGCGGTTACGATTGCACCAGACACTTCAGCTGTTGCATTGTAAACTACCGTGTTAATGGATTGTGTACCATCATCTTCATCTAAATGCCGAATTATATTTTCTGATAATATAACACCAACATCGACCATTGTACCAATAGCAATAGCAATACCTGACAAGGCGACTATATTGGCATCGACACCAAATAGCTTCATCGCTATAAATACCATTAATACTGCTACTGGTAATAGTCCAGAAATTAGTACTGAAGCTCGAAGATTAAACACCATAATAATAATGACAAGAATGGTAATTAAGATTTCTAAAGTCAATGCTTCATTTAGAGTCCCTAAAGTTTCTTGTATCAGTTCTGTTCTGTCATAAAATGGGACTATTGTTACTTGGGAAGTTCTACCATCCGCCAATACTTTTGAAGGTAATCCTGCACTTAATTCATTAATCTTCTCTTTCACATTATTGATGACTTCCATTGGGTTAGCACCATAACGAGCCACAACTACAGCACCAACAACTTCAGCACCTTCCTTATCTAATAATCCACGTCTTGTTGCAGGACCTAATGAAACTTTACCTATATCCTTTATTCTAATTGAAGTATAATCTTCTGAAGTGACTACTGCATTTTCAATGTCTGAAATGGATTTAACATAACCCAAACCACGAACTAAATATTCTGCTTGATTAATTTCCAAAGTCTGTGCGCCAATATCCTTATTACTTTCTTTTACAGCTTTAACAATATGATGTAACCCAATGTTATATTGACGCATTAGTTCTGGGTTTACATCCACTTGGTACTCTTGAACATAACCACCAATTGATGCAACTTCAGAAACACCGCTTGCAGAGGACAAGGCATATTTAACATAGTAATCTTGAATACTACGTAATTCGTGTAAATCCCAACCACCTGTTACATTACCGTTCTCATCACGACCTTCAAGTGTGTACCAAAATATTTGTCCTAATCCTGTGGCATCTGGACCTAACGCTGGATTAACACCTTCAGGCAATAAACCACTTGGTAATGAATTGAGTTTTTCGAGAATACGACTTCTACTCCAGTAAAACTCTATGTCTTCTTCAAAAATGATATAGATACTTGAAAAGCCAAACATAGACGAGCTGCGTATGGTTTTTACTCCAGGAATACCCAACAATGATGTGGTTAATGGATAAGTAATTTGATCTTCAATATCTTGTGGTGAACGACCGTCCCATTTCGTAAATACAATTTGTTGGTTTTCACCTATATCTGGAATTGCATCTACAGCTACAGGGTTACTTGGCAAAAATCCTGTATCCCAATTAAAAGGTGCATTAACAGTTCCCCATCCAATAAAAAGGACAAGTAGTAAAACTGCAACGAGTTTGTTTTCTATTAAAAATTTGATGCTTTTATTTAGCATATGATTGATTTTAAACAATTAGACAATAGTGTTGTAAAAACACCGAATACAGTAAATTATCCTTACGACATTGCAGTCATAGGATAAAAGAGTCTATTGTTTAAAAATCAAATTAAGTATGTCTCGTCAATCTTGTAGAGTTGCCTTATGACGAGTGGTGGTTTGTATTCTTCGTAGGTAGATACATTACTGTCTAAACCTTCAAAAAGGTTAATGTAAGTATAAACAAATGAAGCGATGAATACTTGTTGCTCAAACGTGATTTTGTCAACTTGCAATTGTAATTCGTCTTGACCTTCAATTGCTAATTGTTTATCATCACAACAATTTTTCTTGGTAATAGAACATTCTTCGGTTGAAGGCTTTTCCATTTCCATTCCGCAACCTTTGGCTTTTTGAAAGATAGCAGATTCTACTAAAGTATCTCCACAATAATGCATATTCACAGTAAATGACATTGTAGAGAATAACACTACAAAAGTCATTGCTAAAGACATTATTTTATGGAAAATCTGCTTCATATTGATTACGAAGTTACGAAATTTTAACAACTATTGATTTTGTTTAACAGAAGTTTAATTGATTAATCTGCTTAATCCCATTTCATTTTCTGCAATCGAACTGCATTTAAAATTGCTAATAATGCTACTCCTACATCTGCAAAAACAGCTTCCCACATTGTGGCAAAACCACCTGCTCCTAATATCAAGACAATAACTTTAACTCCAAACGCTAAAATGATATTCTGCCAAACTACTTTGCGTGTAGAACGACTAATTTTAATGGCTCTCACTACTTTTGATGGTTGGTCGGTTTGAATAATGACATCTGCTGTTTCAATAGCTACATCACTACCCAAACCACCCATTGCAATACCAACGTTACTTGCTGCTAAAACAGGCGCATCGTTTATACCATCCCCTATAAATGCTACTTTATTTTCAGGATTCTTTTTTAAAATTTCAACTTCGTTTAACTTATCTTCTGGTAATAAACCACCTTTAGCATTTTCGATATTCAACTCTTTAGCGACTTGTTGCGTGATGGAATCTTTATCACCGGAAAGCATCATAATATTTTTAATGCCTACTTTGTGTAATGCTGTAATAGTTTCTTTTGCATCTTCCTTTAATTCATCTGCTATGACTACATAACCTGCAAATTGATTATCGATTGCAACTAATACTATCGATTCTACAATAGATTCCGTTTCAGATGGAACATTTATATTATTCGCAGTCATTAAGGCTTTATTTCCTACTAAAACTGTTTTACCATTTACAATGCCTTTTAAACCTTTACCTGCAATTTCAGAAACGTCTTGAGCTTCAAAATCTTCTCCTTTTGCTTTATACTCTAAAATGGCTTTTGCAATTGGATGCGTGGATTGCTCTTCCATCGCCATTAAATATTGCATAAATTCGGTTTCATTCCAACCAATTGCTTTTACTTCTTTGATTTTAAAAACACCTTTGGTAACGGTTCCTGTTTTGTCCATTACCAAAGTATTTATCTTGGTCATTGCATCTAAAAATGAAGCACCTTTAAATAATATTCCATTTTTTGAAGCTGCTCCCAATCCACCGAAATATCCTAATGGAATTGAAATCACTAACGCACAAGGACAAGATATTACCAAGAAAATTAATGCTCTGTATAACCAATCTCTAAACACATAATCATCTACAAAAAAGTATGGTATAAAAGTTACACCAATAGCTAAAAACACTACAATTGGTGTGTAGATACGAGCAAACTGTCTGATGAATAATTCTGTTTTAGACTTACGAGCTGTAGCATTTTGAACCAAGTCTAATATTCTCGCAATAGAACTATCTTCAAAGGTGTTGGTTACCTCAACTTCAACAACACTTTCTAAATTGATACTACCTGCGTAAACCTTTGCATCTTTCTGAATAGAATCTGGTTTGCTTTCGCCTGTTAATGCTGCGGTGTTTAGAGATGCTTTTTCGGATAATAAAATACCATCCAATGGAATTTTTTCACCTACTCGAATTTGTATTTTCTCGCCAATATTTACAGCTTCTGGCGACACACTTATATAATCACCATCACGAAATACATTAGCTTCTTTTGGTCTAACATCTAATAAGGCTTTAATATTTCCTTTTGCTCTATTAACTGCTGCGTTTTGAAATAATTCTCCTACTGCATAAAATAGCATTACTGCAACACCTTCGGGATATTCGCCAATGGCAAATGCACCTAAAGTGGCTATGGACATTAAGAAGAACTCTGTAAAAACATCACCTTTTTTAATACTATTCCAACCCTCTTTCACAACAGGAAGGCCTACAGGTAAATATGCAATACCATACCAAGCAATACGAATCCAATCCTTAAAGAAGGAAACATCAAAATAATCTAAACCTATACCAATGATAAGCATTGTAAAACTTATGATTGCAGGTACATAGGTTTTGAATGCACTACCATTACCGTGATTATGACCATCATCGTGAGAATGTTGTTCTTCTGAATTTGGTTTTAAATCTCTTAAATTGACTTTCTTTTTTTTCATTTAGTTTTGTTTTAGCAACAACTTTTGTTTTGTTGAATTGGTGGACAAGGAACTGTACCATAAGAACAATACACACAACAATCACCTTCGTTTGGTTTTAGAACCGTTTTACAATGCTCACACTCGTAAAAGAATTGACAAGCGTTAGTTGGCATATCTTCCACTTTTTTATGACCGCAGTTAGGGCAAGTGATTTCCGATTTTAATATGGTTTGCATCAATTTTCTTTTTTATCAGTTACTTTATAACCTGTAGCATTAATTGCTTTCTCAATCTCCAATTCATTGGTTTTAGTTTCGTCAAACTCAATGATTGAGTTACCATTTTCGTATGATGTTTTTGAGTTTACAATTCCGTTAAGTTTATTTACTTCGTGGTTTACGTGAGCTTCACAACTGGCACAGGTCATACCACTTATTTTATACTCTGTTGTTTTGATATTTGAGTTATTAACTATTATGATTTGTTTTTCGGTTTTTGGATATAACATACTTGAGTAGTATGGGAAAGCCAACATCACAATTGCAAATGCTGTTACCACTCCTAAAAAGGTTTTTGAATGCATAAATTTTGGTTTTTCATCCGTTTCACATTCGCCGCAGTCTATTTCTTTTTCTGGCTTGAATTTTTGATACCAAGCAAAGAGAAGAACTACTATTGTTAGCCCAATTAAGTAAGGTCTAAATGGTTCTATCCAAGAAAAAGTTGAAGCTACACCGCTTGTTCCTGCTATTAAAGCCAAAACAGGTGTTATACAACATAATGAAGCTGTAATTGCTGTAAGCAAACTTGTTATCGCTAATTTACTTTTCATAATTACTTAATTCTTTGATTACAAAAATGCAATTAAAAAGCGTGCAATGGAAGTGCATTTATTATCCACTACACTTATCACATATACCTTTTACAACCAAGTTTACATTTTCCGAAACAAAGCCATCAGGTACTTTAATTTGTGGTATTTTATGTTCTGTTAGGCAAATGGTTTCATTGCAATTATTACAATGGAAATGTAAATGCAAATCGTTTTTTATATCACAATTACATCCCTCTTCGCATAACGCATATTTCGTAATTCCTGTACCATCGTCAATTTGATGCACAATATCCTTTTCTTCAAAGGTTTTAATAGTTCTGTACAAGGTAGTTCTATCTGCTTTTTCAAAAGCATTTTCAATATCACTTAATGTTACCGCTATCTCTTTTTCTGCAAGAAACTTATAAATTAACATACGCATTGCTGTAACACGAATATTTTTTGACTCTAATACTTGTTCTATTGTTTCCATAATTAATCGTGGTCTTCCGCTTCTCCTTTTTTCATTTCTGCCATAAGATAATAAGCATTGTTATAAGCGAATTTTGTGTTTTCATCTATTTCTTCAGTAAATTTAATTGCTACCCATTTGCCATCTTTTTCTCCAACAATCACTTCAACAGGTTTAAAGCTCCAATCATCATTTTCTTTTTCTCCTGAAAATATATAATGTTTATCTCCTTCTTTAAAAATGGCACTTTCCGGTAATGCTTTAGTTTGGGTATTATTTACTTGAATTTTACCTTGAATATACATCCCAGGAATTAAATTACCTTTTTTGTTTTCTATTTCTGCGTGAACGTGAACTGCTTTCGGGCTGTCTTCAAACGTTTTACTCACGGAATAGATTTCTGCGGTAAGTTCTGTATCTGGTATAGATTGTACCGTAAAGTTTACTCTTTGACCCTTCTGTACTTTATGGACATCTTTTTCAAAGACCATAAAATCTGCGTGAGCGTGATGCGTATTTACTACCTCAAACAACTCTGTTTGTGGCTCTACATATTGTCCTGTTTTTACTTCAACTTTTTGTACGAAACCCTCTATTGGACTTCGCAATGCTATGCGCTGTGAAATTGTGCCATTACGAACAGAAGTTGTATTGACGTTCAATATTCTTAATTGTGCTTGCAGACCATTTACTATTGCTTTTGAAGCATCATATTCTGCTTCTGCCTTTTGAAAATTAGCACCAGAGCCAACGCCTGCTTCATACAGCTTTTGTTGACGTTCATAATTCTTTTTTAGAAAATTACTATTGCTATAAGCGTTTAAATAATCCGTTTGTAATTTTATAATATTTGGGTGCGATAGATAAGCCACTACTTGACCTTTATTAACCTTATCACCTTCAATCACTTCAATTGAAACGACATTTGCACCAACAACAGTAGTAATAGCTGCTTCGTTTTGTGGTGGTACTTCTAACGTTCCGTTTGCTTCTACATAGCCGCTCATATTACGTAATGCCAACGTATCTATTTTCATTTTTAAAGCATCGAATTGCTGTTGTGATAGCATTACTTCTTCGCTTTCATTATGTTCTTCATTAACTTCTGTTTTTTCTTCCTCATCGTGGGAATGGCCATCATTCTCGTTATGATTTTCTTTATTTCCGCAAGCTGAAACAAAAATGGTTAACACCATTACGGTAAGAATTTTATATATTTTATTTTTCATTGTCTTATTGATTAAAATATTGTAATTGAAATGTGCTTTCTAAATAGTTTACTAATGCAGTCTGTGCTTCAAGTTCCGATTGAATTGCTTCTTTTATCAACTGCGTAAATGCAGTATAATCAATTTCGCCTTCTCTATATGCCAGTAATGCACCTGTTTTTTGCTCTTTTGTTAATGGTAAAACTTGGTCTTTGTAAAACTCCCAAGACGTTTTCCATTTGAAATAATTTTCTTTAGCCTGAACAAACCTTGATTGTACTTCCTGTTTTTTGAACGCTACGTTGGTTTCTGCTATTTCTTTATCAATTCTGGCACTTCTAACTTGTGCTTTGTTAGAACCTGATAAAAACGGAATTGAAATTCCTGCTTGATAGGTGTAAAATCCTGAATTGCCATTGACACGCTGTAAGCCACCTTGAAGATTGAACTTCGGTAAATTATCTGCCTTTGCAGCTTTATATTTGGCTTCTGCTTCATCTACAATGTTCTGCGACATACTGTACAATGGATGATTTTCAATACTGAACGTTTCCATATCATTCTCCATCACTACGTCAAACTCATCTGAAACTGTAAAAACTTCTTCTGATACCAACCACAAATTGAATTGTTGTAAGGCAATAAGATAATTACTATAGGCTTGCGCTTTTTTATTCTGAATTTGAAACGCTTGATTTTTTGCTGCTGAATATTCTAATTTAGAAATGGCTTCGACTTCATAATTTAAAGCTACTGCTTGTTCAAATTTGGAATAAATGGAATCCAGTTCTTTATACAAGTTATAGTTCCGTTTCATTTGATAGCATTTAGACCACGCTTTTTTTACTTCCAATTCCAGTTCCAATTCGGAAAGTTGAAAGGCTTTTTGTGCTAACTGAATGCGTTGTTCTTGTAACTTCCTTTTTGAACCAATACCAAACACATCAATATTAGATTGACCAATACCTATGGTTGTATAAATACCATTGCCACTATTAACTTCTTCTCCACCTGTAAAAATTTGAGTCGTTCCGAAATCATAGGCAGTCGCTTTTAATTGTTCTTGTTTTGTAATTTCCAACTGCTTTTGCTTCAATAATGGATAATTACTTTTTGCGAGTTTAACAGCTTCCTGTAATGAAATTTCGGGAATTGTATCATTCAACTCTTGTGCATTACTTTGTGGTGAAAAGCCAAATAGTAATAATACAACTGCTGTTGCTGTTACTAACTTTTTATTTGGCTTAAACGTAAAAGATTTGTTTTCTACCCAATGATATAAAATTGGTAAAACAAATAAGGTAAGCAAAGTTGAAGTTAATAATCCACCAATAACTACAGTTGCCAAAGGACGCTGTACTTCTGCACCAGCTGATGATGAAATAGCCATTGGTAGAAAGCCTAATACATCTGTAAAAGCAGTTAGCATAATAGGTCTGATTCTTCGTTTAGTACCTTCAACTATTCTATCCTTTAAATTGGTTACACCTTCTTCTTTTAATTCGTTGAGTCCGCTTATCATTACCAATCCATTTAATACCGCAACACCAAACAACACAATAAAACCAACACCTGCCGAAATACTAAATGGCATATCACGCAACCATAAGGCTACTACACCACCAATAGTTGCCATTGGGATGGCTATATAAATCATTAAGGTTTGAGGTAGTGATTTTAATGCAAAGTATATTAGTATAAATATGAGTAATAAGGCGATAGGAACAACGGTTTGTAATCGGTTGCTGGCACGTTCCAGATTTTCAAATGCACCACCATAGCGAATAAAATAACCCGATGGTAGTTCCAATTGTGCATCTAATTTTGATTTTATTTCAGTTACCAACGATTTTACATCTCGACCTCTGACATTGATACCTACATAGGTTCTTCTGTTGGTATTGTCTCTACTTATTTGCATTGGTCCTGCTTTGTAACTTACATCAGCTACTTCGCGAAGTGGAATCTGTGCACCAGAAGGTAAGTTGATAAACAAATTTTGCACATCTGTTATGTCTTTACGATTATGAGAACTTAACCTAACCACCAAATCAAATCGCTTTTCTCCTTCAAATATAGTACCTGCTACTCCTCCTGCAAAAGCTGATTGCACAATTTGATTTAACGTGTTTATTTGAAGTCCGTATTGTGCCAATTTATTTCTATTGTAAGTAATGGTCATTTGTGGCAATCCTTTCGTAGCTTCTGCTCGCATATCACCTATACCTTCAGTATCTGCAATAATTTTTGATATTTCCTCTGCTTTTTGAGCGAGGATGTTTATATCTTCGCCATAAAGTTTAACAGCAATATCTTCTCTAATACCTTCAAGCAACTCGTTAAAACGCATTTCAATAGGTTGGGTAAACTCATAATTAACGCCAGGAATAATTTCGACTGCCTCTTTTATTTCTTCAATGAGTTCATCTTTTGAAGACACTGTTGTCCATTCGCTTTTAGGTTTTAGGATTACAAAAATATCCGCAAAATCCATCGGCATTGGGTCTGTAGGCACTTCGGCAACACCAATACGACTAACAATTTTTTCTACTTCTGGAAATTTTGCTTTTACTATTTGCTCTATTTTAGTGGTAGTTTCAATGGTTTCAGTAAGGGAACTACCTGGTTTTAAAATAGCGTGAAATGCAATATCACCTTCATCGAGTTGCGGGATAAATTCACCACCCATTCTTGAAAACATAAAAACGGTTATCCCAAACAACACAACTGCAATACCAATTACCCATTTACCTTTTCGCAAGGCTCTAACCAATAAAGGTTGATATTTGTCTTCAACCCAATGTACAAATCTATCTCCATAAGATTTTTTATCATTTTTTGGTGCTCTTAACACTAAAGCAGACATCATTGGCACATAGGTTAAACACAGTACCATTGCACCAATCATAGCAAAAATAAAGGTCAATGCCATTGGTTTAAACATCTTTCCTTCAATACCTTGTAAGGCTAAAATGGGTAGAAAAACGATAAGGATAATCAACTGACCGAAAAACGCAGCGTTCATCATCTTTTTTGAAGCATTAGACGCCACTTTATCTCGCTCTTTGGATGTAAGCTGTTTCTTTTTTAGTACTTGTGATGCAATGAGAAATACTGTACTTTCTACAATAATTACAGCGCCATCAACTATAATACCGAAATCTATTGCTCCCAAACTCATTAAGTTTACCCAAACATCGAACACGTTCATTAAAATAAAAGCGAATAATAAGGATAATGGTATTGTTGAAGCAACGATTAAACCACCTCGCCAATTACCCAATAAGAAGATAAGCACAAAAATAACTATCAATGCACCTTCAATAAGATTTGTGGTTACAGTAGAAGTTGTTTCGCCAATTAATTTACTTCGGTCTAATAATGGTTCAATAATTACGCCTTCTGGTAATGACTTTTCAATTTGAGCCATTCGCTCTTTTACATTGGCAATAACATCATTGGAATTTGCACCTTTTAGCATCATCACCAATCCACCTACAACTTCACCTTCACCATCTTGGGTTAATGCACCGTAACGTATGGCAGAACCGAATTGCACAGTTGCAATATCATTAATAGTTACAGGAATATTATTAACGGTTTTTACCGTAATTTTTTTAATGTCTTCTAAACTCCGTACCAAGCCTTCTCCACGAATAAAATTAGCCTGATGGTTCTTTTCAATATATGCACCACCTGTATTTTGATTATTGGCTTCAAGTGCATTAAAGACATCTGTAATGGTCAATCCAATTGCGTTTAAATCGTTTGGGTCAACCGCGACTTCGTATTGTTTAATTTTACCGCCTATAGCGTTAACCTCAACCACACCTTCTACCATTGCCATTTGACGTTGTACAATCCAATCCTGCATTGAGCGTAAATCTGCAATGTCGTATTTGTCTTTATACTCTGGTGCTACTTTTAAGGTGTATTGATAAATTTCCCCTAATCCTGTGGAAATAGGTCCCATAGTAGGTTCTCCAAAACCAGCTGGAATTTGTTCTTTGACTTCGTTTAGTTTTTCGGCTACTAATTGACGAGGTAGATATGTTCCCATATCATCGTCGAATACGATGGTAACAACCGATAAGCCAAAACGAGAGATTGACCTAATTTCCTTTACATCAGGCAGGTTGCTCATTGCAACTTCCACAGGGTAGGTTACAAATTGTTCAATATCTTCTGTACCTAAATTAGGTGCTTGTGTAATAACCTGTACTTGGTTATTGGTAATGTCTGGAACAGCATCGATTGGCACTTTGGTCATACTCCAAATACCTGCTCCAATTATGGTAAGCGTAAGCAAACCAATAATGAATTTGTTATTGATTGAAAAATCAATGATTTTATTAATCATAGTAAAATTTTAATTCAGTTAAACATATCATTTTGCGCTTCGCGCAAAATAAAAGCGAAGCAATGCTTTTGTTAAAAAGCATTGCGTAAGGATATAGCTATCCTTTAAAAAACTGAATTATGCCTGTGGTGGCTGTAAAATGGAAGTGGTAAAATCTTTTTTTATACCGTTTAAGTAGAGAAAATCTTGAGAAGAAATGTATTTAAACTCAAATTTTATTTCTGCGAATTTGAAATAAGTTGCGTTTATATGGCAACATTGGCAAATACAAAATGGGGAACATAAATCTGCATCTTGATGTTGGTGGTTATCACCTAAATCTTGAGAAATTTTTTTTTTAACTTCATTGTCAAAAGTACCTGTATCTTCACAAGGCACTAAATTTAGTGTGAAGATATAGATTGACAATATGAATGCTAAAAATTTCATTAAGGCAAATATAAGAATTTTTTAATGCAATGGTTGTGCAAATTAATTACAAAAACCATAAGGCATCTTTGGCATCGTCTGGAACACCATTATTAAATCGTGGTGCTATTTGTGCTACCATTTCTGGATATTTTATAGTGATTGGAACATTTTGTTGTCGAAGTGATTTCCAATACAATCTGCTAAACTGATACACTTGTGTTAATAATTCTAACACTACATCTGCATCTTCAAAAGCATCTTCATCTGGACTGCTTATTTTTATCTTTATTGGGAATGGATAACCATCTGTATCTGAATAAAAACGGTCACTTGGATAACGTGCATTATTAAACAATAGGAATTGATTTTCGCTAATTCGTATGTATGTCCCACTAACTGGCATTAGCTTTTTATTCCAATTAAGGTCGTAAGCAATAATATCTTCTGCTTCTGTTTTATTGATATTTAGAATGTAAAGCGGAATTTTTAACCCTAATGTATGCATCCCTCTAATAATTGGTTTTAGTTCCTCGTAGCTCATTTCCTTATAAAAGTGAATGACTACTTTATCTGCTTCTGCAACCGATGTAAAATCTCTAATGGCTTTACATATACTTCCTGCCAATAGGTCTGTTTCGCTTTGGTCAAAATACTCGAACTTTCTAAACAAGCCATTGTTTTGAAAGCTAAAGGCACTTGCTATATAGCGTCTGTTTTCGCCTTGATTGGTAAAAGCACCAACACCAATTACTAATTCTTTTTTATCGGTTACTGCTAGTTTCCAAGGTGCACCACCTAATTTGGCGTGAATTGCCAATGCCATATTTTGTAATGAAAATTGGAAGTTGTATTGATTCTCGATATTAACCACCATTTTTTCATAATCAACAACCTGTGTAACAATGCCTTCGTTTAAAAATAATTCTTTGATTTGAATATAGATGTCTCGGTCTTCGGGATTTGGTGTAAACTTATCGAAAGGACTTAAATAGAACGCTGCATATTTTATATTATCGTGGTCGAAGGTTAAGCTCTCTAACTTTTCAACTATTTCTGGTATTGGGTTGTTTTCGTTGGTAAACTCAATAAAATGTTCTTTAGACGTTGAAGCCTTAATATTTACATAAGCCTCAATTCCTTTAAAATACTTTTTATCCGCAGTAACACCAGTTTTAAGGTTATTATAAAAGGTTTTAATTGCTTCTTTATGTGAGGTATGGTACACAAAGAAAAACTTAATGTTTTGGTTGTTTGGTCTTTTATAAGGATTAAGATTATTCATTGCCAATTTAGGCACTAAATGGGTTTTCTTGTTACCGTATTGGTCTTTACCAAATTCTAATAATCCCACTTGTGGGTCGATGTGGTTGATACGATTGAGTGGCACATCAATAAACGCATCAGTCTTAAACGGAAATATGGCTTTAAAATCTTCTGTAAACAGATAATTGGTAGCGAAATTATTAATAAGTGCTACATACTTTTGGTATTTGTTGGCTGGTCTTACAGGTTCCTCAATAGGTATGTTTAATGCTCGTGCTAATGGCAAATTAAAAATAGGGAATGCTTGGTCAAACTGAATAGCATTGTGAAATTCTTGTTTTTCCTCTGTATCGAGGTCCATTTGGTAATTAAACGTTTTTTGACCGTATACACAACGCTTTATTAACTCTGAATCCTCTATATCCTTAACCGAAGTTGTAAGGACTTTTGATGTGCCATCATACGATACAATAAGCTCTGGTAAGTCGGTTAATTTTGCAAATTGTATTTTAAATGAGAATTTATAGTAGAGGTTATAGTCTGCTGTATTCCCTTTTTTTGATGGCATCCACACTTGTACATCGCCAACAAAGTTTTTTACTACTATATAGTCTTTAGATTTAAAATAGTTTCTTAATTGATGTTTAAGGAATTGCTTGTAAATTCTTAATTCTCTACCATCTACTAAATTTAGCTTAATGCTTGGTGCATCTGGTATTTCTGTTGTAAATGTTGTAAATATTTGGTCTTTGTTAGATAAGTCTGCATCTGGAAACACCTCTTTAATCTGCCTTGAAAATTTAGATTTATGTATGGGATGGCTACCTTCTATATCCTCTGAAGTTAAATAAATGGTAGGCGCACTATTAGGCCATTTAAAGTTAAGTATGTTGGTTTTGAGGTGTTCTTGCATAGACTATTATTTTTTTGTCAATCTATTTAAATTTTCTTCCGCTATTTTGAGGATTTCCGTATGTTCCTTTTCATTTTTGAGCATTAGTACAATTTGTTCGGACATCCATAGCTTAATTAATTCGTTTTCATCTTCTTTTAATGTTTTGGCAAAAGCAACTACTTGTTCGCGTCTTGCCATCCGATTTCCTCTTTCTATTTTGCTTAAATAGGCAACGTCCATATTTAGGTTTGCAGCCATTTCCCTTAATAGCAAATTGCGTTTTTCACGCAATGAGCGTATGTATTCCCCAAATTCCATAATAGAATTATTTAGACTTGTCAATATTTGTCTAATTTAAGAAAAGGAAACAAAAGGAAAGTAAAAAGATATAAACAGTTATTAACAGGTAATGAGGAAGTTGAGGATTTGAGGAAATCCATTTAATCATTTCCTTAAATCCTCGAAATCCTTAACTATGTCTTTGCAGGATTTGAGTAGTTATTGTGCGCTTCTCTATGTATTAAACCTGCATCAACAAATTTGGTAATATAGCCTTCTGCTGTTTTATGTGGGATGCTCTGTTTTGTCGCTAAATCTAAATAATCTTGTCTGCTAAATTGCTTTGGCAAACTTTCTAAAAAGCGTTCTTTTCTATTTGAACGTTTTGTTGTTTTTTGCTCAATTGGTAAATCATTAAATACTTTACTACTGTGTTTTACTAAAATTGAAATTATGGTTAGTGCGTTTTCAAAATCCATATCCTCACATTCTTTAGTTGCATTTACATCACCATCTTCCATAATTCGGAATGCTGTGAATAGCATCATTATCCTAAACGCAATTAAGCCTAATCGCCTTATTGTTGCGATGTACTCTTCAGGTTGTAGGTTGATGTATTTGGTCTGTAAGGATTCAAAAAAGGTATTGAATTGCTGTTGTTGAGTTGTGGTTAATCGTATTTCAATCTCTGGATTGTTTTTTAGCGTTTTGTACAATTCTAAAAACTCACTACCTAATTGGTTATAGTAATCATCTAAACCTACTTTATTGCTATTTTGAAACACGTTTTTCCAAGTTGGTTTTATATTCATATAGTAAAACATAAAACGACTAAACAAACCATTTTCGGCATTGGGTATTAAGGTTGCCACTTGTTTAGGTGTGCCTGATAATACTGTTGACAAACACGGTTTCTCAATATCTACATATTCTCTATCTGTTCTGCGATAATAGCTTATAGTTTCGTGATGAAAGGCTTTACGAAAACCATCGGAATAATTACCATAATCGCTTTTAAAGGCTTGTGCTAACGTATCGCCTTCGGTTTCAAAAATTAACCCTCTGCCTTTATTATCAGAAATTAATTGATATACGCCTGTTACACTATTGTTAGCAGGAATAAACAGCATTCTTTCTGGTGGTTTACTTGGTTTTTCCAAGTTTTCATCTTTACCCTTGTTCATATTGTAAGTAGCAGTTTCTGCTTGAAATTGCTGTTTTAATACTTTGGCTTGTTCCCGTTTTAACTTGTGAACAGGTTCTACCAAATTTTTAATTTGGTTAAGTCTTCCTTTACCTGCAGATGCAGGTGCTGTAACAAATAGATATAAATTACAAAACACTTTACGTTGGTCATAGATTCCGAAGAGTTTAGGAAAGCACGCACTAAATGCTGTTAATGCGCCTAATAACAAAATGTCCTTTTCTTCCTGACCATTAGCAGGGTTTACAACTTGTTGTAAAAACTGTGGCAAATTCTCATATACCTTTTCTGGTATTGTTGGCATTGCTTGGTTGGGTGTATCAACAATAGTTGCAACGTTTGTTTCAACTTCGTTGTTGTTTTGTTGTTTGGTCGGTTTGATACCTGATTGATGTGCGTAATGGTAAAAGGTAGCAATAGTAATTCCGTGTCCTTTTGCATTTAAGCATTTGTTGAATTGTTCATCACATTCTTTTGAATCATAGCCCGCATAGTTTTTGCTTATTCGGTGGAAATAATCTCTTCCTGTTTCTCCATATTCTTCAGCTAAAGCAAAACCTAAATCTCTCCAAGTTGCATAGTTTCCTGTTATGTCTGTACCTGATTGCTCGATTGCTGAAATGTAGGATTCAATGTCGTTATCAGCAACAGCAACAACGTGAGTTATTGTCTTGTTGCTTTTTGGTTTTATTGGCTCTTTAGGAACTTCTAACCAATCTTTTGGGTTAAATATTTTAGTCATAATGCTTGATGTCTTTTATGTAGAAAGGCTGTTGGGTCATATGGTAAAAAACACGCTCTGGAAACGTCTTTACCTGACTGGTCAACCTCAATGTTATAATTGTGTTTAATGTAATTTGCTACTGCTGTGAAATATTCTGAATGTGATACTTCTGAAATATCTATTCTAATAATCCATTTTAAACCATCACCAGATGGTGATATGAATAGCATTTCGGTTTCAAAATATTCATCATTTAAGAGCTGTGTTCTTAACTCTTGTAGATTCTCTAAATGGTCAAAATCAATGGTTAATAAATTAGAATGCTTTAGCAAATTTTTATCGCCTCGTTTTTCAAATATTCCTGAAAGTGTTACGTAATCAAAGCGATTTGCTTTGAATTTACGTGCTTCTTTTACATTGGTAATTGCTCTTAATTCTTCAGTAATCCTTTTGTATTTATCACTTGTGATTAATGCAAATATTTGATGCAGTCGCAATGTTTCCGCAGGAAATACATTACGAACAGGTGCTTTGAAAAAGCTACAGTAAGCATACCAGGTATCGTCTGGTTCGTTTAACCATTCTAACTCGTCATTTTCTTTGATTTCTAAATTCAGATGTACTGCTTCATTTATTTTCTGCAATAAATCAGCTTCATCAATAGTTTTAAAATGATATTTGGCAAATTCAAATACATCACCGTTAAAGGTTTTTAGTTCGGTATCTCTATGGGTTGCAATCACTCCATCAATATGAATCCGTAAAGTTTCTTTTCCACCATTAAATGGGTTACGAGTTATCCCGCAGTCCCTTCCTTTTACGGAAAGGACTGTTGTATCAGGATAATACTGTCTTAACACATAGGCATAAATCTTTAAGCCATAATGTGTTTTGTCTAAAATTGCTTCTCTACTTATTTCCATCTTGCTTGAAATTATGGTTGTAGTAGTTATCTTGAAGCAATTGCTCTATGTCAGCAACTCTATAGTAAAATTTACCTTTTACTTTGCTGTAAGGCAAAGTGCCATTGGTTCTTAAAGTTTGCAACGTACGCTTACTAATATGTAAAGTCTGCAATACATCTTGATTGTCTATCCACGTATCCTTTAATACTTCTGCTCTCGATTGTCGCAACAATTCGATACGTGCTTTTAAGTCCTTGATATCTTGCGAGAGTGCCAAGATTAAATCGATTATTTCAGTCATAACTTCACCGCTCCTTTCTTAATGAGGTAATCGGCAGCTTGCTGTTCGATTTCATCTCTTGAGTCCATACGGTTACGTAGTAACCAATGGTCTAACTCTTCTCGTTGGAAATAAATCTTTTTACCATTCGGTTTATAATGTGGAATGGTTCCCGTACTTGTAAGTTTATACAAGTGCGATTGGGATAATTCTAAATACTTGCAAGTTTCATTAAAGTTTAATACTTGCTTTTGCATTGTTTGTTGCTCTAACAAGAGTTTTTCAATGCGGTCTAACTTTTCGATGATATTTGTATCCATCGTTTATTTTGTTTTAAATAAATGAGGACATCTGGCCAAATGTCATTCTTGGTTTTCAAGAACAGGACAAAGGTTGAAAATGTAGATTTTTAAAAAATGAAGATTTTTAGGTAGTATTGAGATTACATTGAGAAAGCTCAATGTTCTCAATGTTTTTTATTGCATTTGTTTGAAAATATTATCAATAGTTTCTTTTTCTTTAAAAGTATATTGCTTGCTTGAAGATAAATTTTGAGCAGTTAACTCAAAATCATTTTTAGTATAAAACTTATTAGACCTTTCAATTTCGGATAACTTTAAATTTTTAAATTGAGGTTTTAGTTTATCAAAGATGTATCTAATTGCAGTTGTATTAGCTTCAAAATAAATATTAAAATTTAAAGAAGTAAAATCATCTGTTGTTAGAATCTCTAACAGCTGTTTTGTAGTCGTTCTATTTTCTAATAAATCTATTTTAATTTGAAGCTGTTCAAGTACTTTTAAAAGATTTGATTTATCTTTTCCTTTAAACGCAAATGAGGTTTTCGGTAAGCTTTTAAGTTTTGATATTGTTTTGGTAGCCACTTTTTTAGTGGTGTTCTTTTCTATTAAGCTAACATCAAAAGTTTCATCATTAAAGTATTTTTCTGCAATTTCAGAAATAGAGAATTTTGTATTTTCCGAAAACTGTCCGTATTGCTCTTGTAGTTCAGAATACAACCTTATTACAGATGCTTTTAAGTAGTTTATAATATAATTGTCATCATTATTTAAATCTGCTGTTACTCCTCTTTTATTGATATAAGTTGAAATGTCATTTAAGTACTTATCAAATTTATTAAGTAGAATGGTATAGCTGTATTTATTTTCTGGTGTGGTTGTATTTTTGGGAAATTCCTTTACAAATGATGCTACTGTATTTTCTGTTTCATTAAATATTAGCTTTTGGTAGTATTCTTTTTTCGCATTTAAAGGCTTTTTAAAGTTTACTTTAAAAACTGCGTTATTAGCTTTTGGATTCAAATTAAAATCAGACAATAAGTATTTAAAATCCTTTTCCTGCCTATTATCTCTATGTAAGCCATTGGTTATTGAAACCAAACTTGAAAATATACTTCCTTTCATTACAAATCCAGTTGAATACGGTTAGCAGCTTCTTTCTTTTTATCGTCAATTACTTTAGCATAAATCTGTGTAGTGCGTAACTCTTTATGACCTAATAATTTTGATACTGTATAAATGTCTGTACCCAAAGTTAATTGTAAAGTTGCATAGGTATGACGCGCACAATGGAACGTGATATTTTTTGTTATTCCTGCTTTAAGCATCCATTGTTGTAACTTTAAATTTGACCAGGCACTATAATGCAAACCATCAAATACTTTATCGTCTGGATTACCTTTTTCTCCTAATAGATTTCTTGCTTGGTCTGAAATTGGTAAGGTTTCGACACCTTTAGTTTTCTTTTGCCTAAATCGGATATAATATCCCATTTCTTTAGAGTGCTGGATTTCTGACCATATCAATTTTTCAATATCTGACCAACGTAATCCGGTTAAAGCTGAAAAAATAAAAGCATTCTTTAAAATAGGCAGTTCACATTCTGTATTAACTGCCTTTTGTAATTCATCAAGCGTTAAAAATTCTCGTTGAGGTTCACCTTGTTTGAAGTATTCAACACCATTTGCAGGATTTACTTTTAAAATACCATCCTTGACCGCCTGTTTTAATGCTGCTGAAAATTTTCCGAAATATGAATATTTTGAATTTTGAGACAGTTTTTTACCTGCTCTACTTATTGCATCTTTATCTAAATACTCTTTGAAACGCTCAACAAATGATTTGTCTATGTCTTGAAAACTAACATCAGTTGGACAAAACTTTTTTAAATGTTTTAGCATACTATTCCAATTTCCATAGTTGCCAGAGCTTGTATTTTTCTTTTCTGCTAAAGCTGTGATGTAAGTAATAAAACTGCCTTTTAGCTTTTCAATATCTTGAAAGCCATAAATACCGTTTTGAATTTCAATCTGTCGTTGTGCACAAATAGTTTCTGCAAGTTGCTTCGTTTTCCTATTTACCTCTCTTTCCGTTTTGGTTTTAGGATTTGGTGTAAGGTATAAGCGTAAGTATTCGGTTTTACGTTTACCTTTATGATAGTAATCTAAATACAGGCTTATTTTGTCGTTCTTCTTGCGTTGTCTTAATGTTACTTTCATAATGGAATTAATTAAAGAGGTTTTCTATTTGCCATCTGGCCACAATACGCTTTCTACCAAAAGGAACTGCTTTTAAACGTCCTTGTTGAATCATTCTTTGAATGGTCCATCTACTCACACCAATAAGTTGTGAGGCTTCTGTAACGCTTAAAAAATCTTTGTTATTTACAGCATTAGGGTTGTGAACTTCAACAACTTGTTTTTGCTGTTGCATATCTTTAGTAAGAGTAGCTTGGATTTTTTCTTGACGTTTGCGTGCCTTATAGGCTCTTTTTGCACAAGTATCGCCACAGTATTTAGTAACTGTTGTACGTGCTGTGAAGGCATTACCGCAATGCTTACAAGTTTTAGGAATGAATAAATTACTGCTCATAAATGGTGCTTTATGTAGCGTAATGGTGCAACGTGGTGCGTTATGGTGCATCATTTCGCCTTTATTTTCGCCAACAGATTTGGGCAACAAATCCGTATTTAAGGCAACAGATATACAACAAATTTAATCAAAAAAGAGCAAAAAAGCAACAAATAAAAGAAGATAAAATAATATAAAGTAAACAATAACAAGGGATTAACAAATAAAAGAAAGTAAGTTACTTCCCGATACAGAAATTAGCAAAAATATTACCCAAAAGATCATCACTTGTTATCTCACCAGTAATCTCTCCAAAATGATACAAAGCTTGGCGAATGTCTATTGCCATTAAATCTCCAGAAAGTCCAGTTTCTAAGCCGTATTTTACTTTTTGGATTTCTTCAAAAGCTTTTAATAAAGCATCATAATGACGTGTGTTTGTGACAATAGTTTCGTTATTGTTTAATGCACCAGTATTAACAAAACCTATTAATTTATCTTTTAAATCTTCTACACCTTCGTTATTTTGTGCCGAAATCATTAATGCTTCAATGTGTTGAATTGTATTTAAAGATTGTGACACTTCTTCTTTTTCTTCCTCTGATAATTGATCTACTTTATTGGCGATAATTAACATTGGTTTAAGCGGAAACTTGTTTTTAATCTTTTCTACCTCTACAATCAAACGTTCGCTTTGTGTTTTAAACTCATTAGCAGAAAATAAGAAAACAACAACTTGCGCTTGTTCTATTTTCTCAAAAGTTTTTTTAATCCCAATATTTTCAACAACGTCTTTTGTATCTCTAATTCCTGCGGTATCTATAAACCTAAAACCAATACCGTTAATCACCAATTCATCTTCAATGGTATCTCTGGTTGTTCCTGCTATATCACTTACTATGGCACGTTCTTCGTTTAAAAGCGCATTAAGTAATGTAGATTTACCAACATTTGGCTCTCCAACAATTGCTACTGGTATTCCGTTTTTAATCACATTTCCTACTGCAAAACTATCTATTAAACGTTTTAAAACGAAAGAAATACGATCTACCAAATCTTTAAATTGTGTACGATCTGCAAACTCAACATCTTCTTCTGCAAAGTCTAATTCAAGTTCTATTAGAGAAGCAAAATTTAACAGTTCTTCACGTAGCTTAGCTATTTCAGAAGAAAATCCGCCACGCATTTGCTGCATTGCAATTTGATGTGATGCTTCATTATCACTTGCAATTAAATCGGCAACAGCTTCGGCTTGGCTTAAATCTAGCTTTCCGTTTAAAAAAGCACGTAAAGTAAATTCACCAGGATTGGCCATTCGGCAACCTTTTCTTAAAAATAGCTGAATAATTTCTTGTTGAATATAAACCGAACCATGACACGATACCTCAACTACATCTTCTCCTGTATAAGAATTTGGATTTTTAAAAACCGATACTAAAACCTGATCTATCACACGGTTTTCGTCAATAATATGTCCCAAATGTATGGTATGCGTCTTTTGGTCGCTAAGCGACTTTTGGCTTTTTACAGACTTAAAATTATCTGCCGCTATCTTTATAGCGTCTTTACCCGATAATCTTATTATGGCAACTGCGCCAGCACCAGAAGCGGTTGCTAAAGCTACTATGGTATCGTTGTATATCATAGTGCAAAAATATGCATATTTTATTCAACTTTTATAGTTTATATTTGTTGCAAACTTATTTGTAATGAAAAACACTTTAATATTATTTATTTCGGTTTTAGCATTGTTTTCTTGTAAAGAAGAAAAAAAGGAAATTACCGTTTTTGGGACTAACATTGGTGATTATGCGCCAACTTTTACTGCGCCAACTCCTGATGGGGCTACTTTAAATATTAACGATATTAACGCTAAAGTCACTATTTTAGATTTTTGGGCTAGTTGGTGCGGACCTTGCAGAAAAGAAAACCCAAATGTGGTTAGAATGTATAACCAATATCACGATAAAGGCTTAGAAATTGTAGGGATTTCTTTAGATAAAGCACAGCAAAAAGACCGATGGTTAAAAGCTATCGAGCAAGATAATTTAACTTGGAAACATGTATCTAACCTACAAGGTTGGCAAGAGCCAATTGCACAAACTTATGGTGTAAGATCAATACCTGCCACTTACATTTTGGATAAAGATGGTAAGATTGTAGCAAAAAATTTACGTGGTAAAGCTTTAGAAGATAAAGTTGCTGAGTTATTAGCGAATTAAAATTTTTATTTCACTTTCGTGGAAAATCAAGAACTTCGATAAAACATCGGAGTTTTTTTGTTTAGATTTTGCCTAACTTTTTCATAACAAACAATAAAATGATTGGTAATGCTAAAACAACAACCATTGTTAAATTAATTTGAAACAAGTACGGAACAAAAACTAAAGTAGTTACATAACCACCAATTGCGCCTCCAAAATGCGCATCATGACCAATATTACCAATACGTTTTTTCATTCCGTAGATAGAATATAATAAATATCCAATACCAAAAACATAACCAGGAATTGGAACAGGAATAAAAAAGAAAAACAAACTCATGTCTGGATTAAGCAGTATTGCAGCGTATAAAATACCTGTAACTGCTCCACTTGCTCCTACTGCGCTGTAATGGTATTCATCTTTATGAAAATATAGCGACAATAATCCACCAGCAACTAAGCTAACTACGTAAATAATTATAAATTTAAGTGAACCAACATATGCAATTACATTGTTAGCAAAAAAATACAGCGTAATCATGTTAAATAACAAATGTTGTGTATTTACATGTAAAAATCCAGAACTAAACAATCTAAATTGTTCGCCTCTTTTTATGGCACCAACATTAAATTTATACTTATCAAAAAAACCATAATCTTCAAATCCTTTGTAAGAAATTATGACGTTTGCAGCGATTATAATTATTGTAACAATTGCTAAATTACCCATTTCAATATTTAAGTTTCATTCAAATATACTATATATTTGCCAAGCTAAACTAAGAACGCATCATGCAATTTATTGCCTACATATTAATCTACCCTTTTTTGTGGTTAATCTCTATCTTACCCTTTAGATTACTTTACGCATTTTCTGATGGATTGTACATTTTAATCTACCGTATTATTGGCTACAGAAAAAAAACCGTAAAGGAAAATTTAAGACTTGTTTTTCCTGAGAAATCTGATGATGAAATTAATACGATAACTAAAAGATTCTATCATCATTTATGTGATATGGTTGTTGAAGCTATAAAATCTATGACTATTTCTGAAAAAGAAATGAAAAAACGCTTCACGTTTAAAAATATTGAAGAGCTTAAAAAACACGAAAAAGAAGGTAAGAGTATTGTAATGATGACTGCGCATTATGCCAGTTGGGAATGGATTTTTGTACTACAAACCTATATAAACTACACTGGTTACGCTATTTACAAACGATTAAACAATAAGTATTTTGATCGTTTAGTAAAACGTATTAGAGCACGTTACAATTCTTATTTAATAACTACTAAAGAAACTTTTGACGTACTGCAAAAAGCAAAGAATAAAGGCGAATTAACTATTAATGGCTTTGCTGCAGACCAAAGTCCTAAACCAGATAAAGCTTACCATTGGTTAAATTTTATGGGAATTAAAGTTCCTGTTTATACTGGTGCCGAATTAATGGCAAAACGCCTTGATATGACTGTAGTATTTTTTGCTGTAAAGCGTGTTAAAAGAGGTTATTATGAAACCACAATTACTACTCTTGCAGAAAACCCTCATGATTTTAAAGATTATGAAATCACCGATCGTTTTTTTGAATTAGTAGAACAACAAATTTACGAAGCACCAGAATACTACTTATGGACTCATAAACGATGGAAACACAGAGATAAGGTGCCAAAAGAGTTTATGTAAAACAAAAAATTTCAGAAAATAACATCATATTATCTTCTGAAATTTCTTTTTTTAAAACCTATTTGTTTTTTTAGAAGTTTGGACTTAAACCATATTCTTCGTAAAATTTATCTAGTATTTCTACCACTTCATCTGCTGTATCTACTAAATGTATTAAGTCGATATCTCCAGGACTAATATTTTTAAAACTATCTAAAAGTGTTGTTTTAACCCAATCCATTAAT
This sequence comes from Mesoflavibacter zeaxanthinifaciens DSM 18436, assembly GCF_000422365.1. GTDB lineage: Bacteria > Bacteroidota > Bacteroidia > Flavobacteriales > Flavobacteriaceae > Mesoflavibacter > Mesoflavibacter zeaxanthinifaciens. The sequence continues at coordinate 94,870 of NZ_AULQ01000006.1, read as the reverse complement.
CCTTCCCAAAACTCGGTACCAACTAATATAATCGGGAATTTTTCTATTTTGTTAGTTTGAATTAAAGTAATTGCTTCAAATAATTCATCTAACGTACCAAATCCACCAGGCATAACTACAAAACCTTGAGAGTATTTTACAAACATTACTTTTCTTACAAAAAAGTAATCAAAGTCTAAGCTTTTATCTGAGTCTATATAAGGATTATCGTGTTGTTCAAAAGGTAATTCTATATTTAATCCTACAGATGTTCCGCCAGCTAAATGAGCTCCTTTATTACCTGCTTCCATAATACCTGGTCCTCCACCAGTAATTACACCATAACCGGCATTAACAATTTTTGAAGCTACTTCTTCTGCTAATTTATAGTATTTATGATCTGGTTTTGTACGAGCAGATCCAAATATAGATACACTTGGTCCTATTGCACTCATTTTTTCAAATCCGTTAACAAACTCGCCCATGATTTTAAAAATCGCCCAAGAGTCGTTTGTTTTCTTTTCATTCCAACCTTTAGGATGTTGTTCTTTTCTCATATTATAGTTTTAAAAAATTCAAACAAACAAATTTAATAGATTTGAAAGGATTTAGCTGTTCTATTCACATTTTTTAAACAAAAAAAGACTAGCAATATTGCTAGTCTTTATATAATATTCTAAAAATGAATATTTTATACTAAAAATTACAGTGGTTTTCTTCCTGAAATGATGTTATAAAGCACTGCTATTACTGCAATTACTAATAACACATGTATTAAACTTCCGGTTCCCATTCCTGAAACAATTCCGAAAAATCCAAGAACCCACATGATGATACAAATTACGGCTACTAGCCAAAGAATACTTCTCATAATATATTGGTTTTTAATGGTTAATGTTACTTAAAGTTACATATCCAAATCACCAATATGTGTTAACAAAATCGTAATTAGCTTATTATTAAGAGTTTAATTCTTTCTTTAAAAAACGTGCTGTATGGCTTTTTTTATGTTTAGCAACTTCTTCTGGTGTGCCTTCAGCAACTACTTGTCCGCCACCTTTTCCACCTTCATATCCAATATCTATAATATAATCTACCGTTTTAATTACATCTAAATTATGTTCTATAATCAACACAGTATTGCCTTTATTAGCTAATTTGTTTAACACTTGCATTAACACTCTTATATCTTCAAAATGAAGTCCTGTTGTTGGCTCATCTAAAATGTAAAAAGTATTTCCTGTATCGCGTTTACTTAGCTCGGTTGCTAATTTTATACGTTGCGCTTCTCCACCAGAAAGCGTTGTACTTTGTTGTCCTAAAGTAATGTAACCTAATCCAACATCTTTTATGGTCTTCAGTTTTTTATGAATCTTTGGTATGTTTTCAAAAAAGTCTACCGCTTCATTAATGGTCATATCTAATACATCACTAATGCTTTTTCCTTTGTATCTTATTTCTAAAGTTTCGCGATTAAAACGTTTACCTTGACACGTTTCACATTCTACATAAACGTCTGGTAAAAAGTTCATTTCAATTACTCGTAATCCGCCACCTTTACAAGTTTCGCATCTTCCACCAGCGACATTAAAACTAAATCTACCTGGTTTATAACCACGAATCATGGCTTCTGGTATTTTGGCAAAAAGACTACGTATTTCGTCAAAAGTTTTGGTGTATGTTGCTGGATTACTTCTTGGTGTACGACCAATTGGCGATTGGTTAATATCAATCACTTTATCAATGTGTTCTAAACCTTTTATGCTTTTGTAAGGCATTGGTTTTTTTACACCATTAAAGTAATGTGCATTTAGAATTGGATACAACGTTTCGTTAATTAACGTCGATTTTCCGCTTCCTGAAACACCTGTAACACCTATCATTTTTCCTAAAGGGAACTTTACAGAAACATTCTTTAAGTTATTACCTGTACAGCCTTTAAGCTCTAAAAATTTACCATTACCTTCACGACGCTTTTTGGGGATTTCAATTTCCATTTTACCATTAAGATACTGCGCTGTAATCGTGTTACCTTTTAATAACGCTTTTGGCGTGCCTTCACTTATAATTTCTCCACCATGTTTTCCTGCTCGTGGACCAATATCTATAACGTGATCGGCACGTTCTATCATATCTTTATCGTGCTCTACAACTATTACCGAATTACCAATATCACGTAAAGACACCAAACTGTTAATTAGCTTTTCGTTATCGCGTTGATGTAAGCCAATACTAGGTTCGTCTAAAATATATAACACGCCAACTAACTGCGATCCTATTTGTGTTGCTAACCTTATACGTTGTGCTTCTCCACCAGATAAGGATTTTGAACTTCGGTTTAACGACAAATAATCTAATCCTACATCTAATAAAAATTGAATTCTGGCACGAATTTCCTTAATAATTTCTTCTGCAATTTTTAGTTGCGTTTTGCTTAAATGTTGTTCTAAATCACTAAACCAAGCAGAAAGCTCACTAATATCCATGTTTGCTAGTTCGGCGATGTTTTTTTCGTTCACTTTAAAATAAAGCGACTCTTTACGCAATCTACTGCCTTCACATTCTGGACATTCAATTTTGTCCATATATTCTTTTGCCCAACGTTTTAATGATGTTGACTCTGCAGTATTGTATTGGTTTTCAATAAAATTAGCGACACCTTCAAAATCTATTTTATAATCTCTGGTAATGCCTAATGTTTTACTTTCCACAGAAAACTTCTCATTTCCGCCATATAAAATCACTTGTTTTGCTTCGTCAGGAATTGACTTGTAAGGATCTGTTAATTTGAAATTATAGCGTTGTGCAATGGTTTCAAACTGCTTAAAAATCCAGCTCTTTTTTTCTGGTCCATGAGGCGCTAATGCACCAGCTTTTATGGATAAAGAATCGTCTGGAATTATTTTTTTCTCGTTAACTTGATACAAGGTTCCAATACCGTTACATTTTGGACAAGCACCTTTTGGCGAGTTAAAAGAAAAGTTGTTAGGTTCTGGATTTGGATAAGAAATCCCTGAACTTGGACACATCAAATTTCGGCTAAAATAACGTGCTTCTTGCGTATCTTGATCAATCACCATTAACACGTCATCACCATGATACATTGCTGTATTGATTGTCTCGGTTAAACGTTTATCGTTATCTACATTTTCATCTATCTTTAAGCGATCTATAACAATTTCTATATCGTGTGTTTTGTAACGATCTAGTTTCATGCCTTTAACCAAATCTCTAATTTCGCCGTCTGTTCTCACCTTTACAAAACCTTGTTTTGCAATTTGCTCAAACAACTCGCGATAATGTCCTTTTCTAGATCTAATCACTGGCGCTAACACGTTAATGCGCTTACCTTTATAACTTTCTTTAATTAATTTTTTAATTTGCTCATCACTGTAACTCACCATTTTTTCGCCAGTATTGTAGCTATAAGCGTCACTACCTCTTGCAAATAACAGTCTTAAAAAGTCATAAATTTCAGTAATCGTACCAACTGTAGATCGTGGTGATTTGCTGGTTGTTTTTTGTTCTATAGCAATTACGGGAGACAAACCATCAATTTTATCTACATCTGGTCGTTCTAATCCGCCTAAAAATTGTCTAGCGTACGCCGAAAATGTTTCGATGTAACGACGTTGTCCTTCGGCATAAATGGTATCAAACGCTAAAGACGATTTTCCGCTTCCTGACAAACCAGTAATCACAACTAGTTTTTCTCGTGGAATGGTAACGTCTATATTTTTTAAGTTATGTGCTCTTGCGCCTTTAACTTCAATGTTTTCTTCAAAATTTGTCATAGCAATTTTTAGCAAATATCTGTGAATTGGCAAAGTTGCAAAGATACGGTTTTTATCAATCTTTTTGAAGTGCAATTAGTTATCATTTTCTTAATGAAGTCTTTGTGATTTTTTATATTTTCGTTGTCACGGAAATTAAAAAACAGATACTAATGAAACTTTTAGGAATAGGATCAAGAATTAATCATACATCATACGGAAAAGGCGTTGTTACCAATGTTGACAGTCAACAATATTGGGTAACATTTATTGAAAACGGATTAGAAACTATACCGTTAGATGATGATTTTGAAACTATTGAAGCTGCCGAAAACGAGGTAGATACAGTTAGCTTTTTTGATATTGAAAGTAGCTTGGTAAGTATCTTAAAAAAATACAGTGATGTCTCTGAAGTTGTGCATATTGGCGACAAATGGAAAGGCGGCACAATGGAATTAAAACCAGCTGACGACAATTTAAAAAGTAAGGAGATAAAAATTGAAGACTTTTTTCATAAGATTACAATGGTTCGTGATCGTTTGCGTGTGATGGAACAAAAAATAAACTCTAGCAATCTTGAAGAACAAGAAAAAATAGATTTACAGCAATATATTACACGTATTTATGGTAGTTTAACCACATTTAACGTATTATTTAAACTGAAAGAACAACAGTTTGTTGGGCAGAAAAAGAAATAGTTAGCAGTTAGCAGTTAGCAGTTAGCAGTTAGCAGTTAGCAGTTAGCAAAACTAAAATTATGTAGTTAAACTTTGTTTTCTTATTAATTATTTGCCAAACATATTAGTGGTAATTCGTGTTTTATTCTGACCTCGAAGTTTTAATATCATCCAACTCTAAACCTAAAAACATAAATTTATGAAAGGTTGGTAATTGCGCATTTGTTTCGGTAGTTTTCCAGTCGCTCCATGTTGCTTCCAAACCACCAATTGGCAAAATATCTACCCACATTTGAAAGCTTTTAGGTTTATAATTCTCGTCTAAATGCCATAAATAAGAATCGCCTGGTGTACTTCCGCCTTTAGTATAGGTCACTAACAAACCTTCTTCTCCGTCTTCATTTTTGGCAATACTTCGTTTTGTTCCAGCATCAAAAACTTTATATGGCGCTACTAACCAAAACGTATCATTATTAAAATAATCTATTGCTTTTTGTACGTATTTCTCTTTTTCTACGCCATTATAAGCTTGATCTTGCACAAATACTTTGGAGTTACTTTTGTTATTTAAATCTAACTCTACTTTAAAATGACTCCAAAATACATTACAAGTATTTTCTAATTTGTTCCATTGGTATTTGTGTCTTTGTTTAAAAGTAAACTCGATATAATCGGTATTTTTATAAGCCTCGTAATCTAAAGCCTCTAACATTTTATTAGCTAAACTATCCGCTTTTTCTGTTGGGTTTATTTGAGGTAAATCTTCTGCATATTTAAAGTATACAAACCCAAAAAACAGTAATGATGGTAGTGTAAAAAAGATAATTACTCCTAAAATTATTTTAAATATTTTCTTTGTCTTTATTGCCATAATATTACGATTTTCAAAAACTTATTATTCGAAATTAAAATTGTTCTCGATACGATTTTTTGTTCAACTTTGACTCAATTCAACTCACTTCGACTACGCTCAGTGACCAACATTTAATTACAAACACTTGGTTGTTACAAAAAATCACTCGAACTGACGTAGATGATATTTTAAAATCCAACTGCGGTATCGTCTCCTCTTGGATCTGCGCCACCTTCTAATTGCCCGTTTTCTTTTACTAAAATAGCATCTACTTTACCAATTATAGGTGTACGATTTGTGTTTATAATATACCCTTTTTCTTCTAATTTATTAGTCAACTCTTCATTAAAAGCGTTTGGCTCTACTCTAATTTCGTCAGGTAACCATTGATGATGAAATCTAGGTGCTCTTACTGCTTCTTGCATACTCATGTCAAATTCATGCACATTAATTATAGCTTGCATTACACTTGTGATAATAGTAGATCCGCCAGGTGTACCAACAACCATATATAATTGTCCATCTTTTTCTACAATAGTTGGCGTCATAGAACTTAGCATACGTTTTTCTGGTAAGATACTGTTTGCTTCTGCTCCGATTAAACCATAAACGTTTGGTTCGCCTGGTTTACTTGAAAAATCATCCATTTCGTTATTAAAAAAGAAACCTAATTCTTCTGAATACAATTTAGAACCATAACCAGAGTTTAATGTTGTGGTTACAGCAACTGCATTACCGAATTGATCGACAATAGAATAATGTGTTGTTTCGTCACTTTCAATAACCTGAACATCGCCATGTTTTATCTTTGTTGAAGGCGTTGCTGACTCAAAACTAAAATCTTTCATCCTATTAGACGCGTAACTTTCGCTTATTAATTGGGTTTGCGGAATGTTTACAAAATCAGGATCTCCTAAATAAAAACTTCTATCGGCATACGCACGTCTTTCGGCTTCTGTAATTACTTGAATGGCTTTAAGAGAATTATGTCCAAACTCACTTAAATCATAAGGTTCAATTTGATTCATAATTTGCGCTAAACAAATTCCACCACTTGATGGCGGCGACATAGAAATGATCTTTAAATCATCATAAGTAAAGGTTATTGGATCTCGCCATTTGGCTTCGTACTTTGCAAAATCTTCTTTCGTTATTATTCCACCATTTCTTTGGATGAAATTTGAGATAGAATCTGCAATTTCACCTTTATAAAAGGCATCACGACCATCAATCATAATTTTGACCAACGTTTGTGCTATCTGTTTATTTTTAATGGTATCTCCAGCTTTCCAATGCTTAGCAAATAGAATAGTATCTTTATTAACTTCAAGAAAATCTTTTCGTTTTTCATCTAAAACAGCTTGTTGCTTTTTAGTGACCACAAAACCACGATTAGCCAAATCTATCACAGGTTGCATAATGGTTTGAATAGGTAAACTTCCAAACTTGTCGTGTACAGCAAATAATCCAGCAATAGTACCTGGTACGCCAACAGCCAATCCGCCTTTTGTACTTAAATTAGGGATGACATTACCCAAACTATCCAAATACATTTGTTTTGTAGCAGCAAGTGGTGCTTTTTCGCGATAATCTAACGCGCCAATTTTACCATTTTCTAGTCGGTAAACCATAAATCCGCCACCACCAATATTTCCAGCATACGGATAACAAACCGCCAAAGCTAAATCGGTTGCTATCATGGCATCAAAAGCGTTCCCACCTTTTTTAAGAATCTCTACTCCTATTTTTGAAGCTTCAGCTCTTGCAGAAACGATAATAGCTTTATCTGCAATTACACCTTCTTTTGTTAGTTTTTTGTCTTCTTTACAATTGAAAAATGAAAGAAAAACAATTATTAGAAGTAACCTGTATTTCATGATAATTCTTGGTTGATTTGGATTAGCTTTTCTTCTGAAAATACGATAAGTTCCTCAAAAAAAGAGGTGAATTCGGCTTCAAATTCATCATAAAATAAATCAAGTTCTTTTGTCGCTAAATTCATTTGTGATCGGTTTTTGGTTCGCTTATTCATTCCGTCTAACACTTTTGCTATGCCTTCTTTTGTCGCATAACTTAACAACCAATTTCCTGAAATTAAATGTGGCATCATTTTTAGGATGCGTTGTGGTAAAATTTCAATATTATCGGTTAAAATTTGATAAAAATTTTCGGCATAATCTTCTAATGGCACATCAGAATATTTTGACCAGTTTTTGGCTAAAAAATGATCATATAAAATGTCTACAATGATGCCAGAATAATGTCCGTAATTTTTATGAAGCTTTTTGGTGCTTTGTCTAACGGTCGGATGCGCATCTGTAAAGGTATCGATTTGACGGTGTAATAATATACCTTTTTGAACTTCTATCGGGTATGTTTTATACTTTTTACCGCGTATTCCATCGGCGATAAAGTTACCAATAGTTAGCATTTTGTTATTTCCGGAAAGGTAGATATGCGCTAAGTAGTTCATTCAATAAATATATGTATTTTTAGCCTTTTAATTAAGAGATTTGAACAGATTACCAAACTTAGATGTTTTACGATTTATATTAGCCAGTTTAGTGATAATTTTTCACTTACCGCAATTGTGTCGTAATCAAGGTCTTCCGTATTTTTTAGACGCACCAATTTTTAATCGTGGTGTTGAAGCGGTCTACATGTTTTTTGTTTTAAGTGGTTTTTTAATTATTAAAATAATTTATAACGATAAGTTACGTGACCGATTTTCGATTAGAAAATTTTATATAAGACGAATTTTAAGAATCTTCCCTCTATACTATCTAATTTTAATTTTCGGTTTTGTGTTTTATTGGCAAATTTTACCTGTTTTAGGTATTCCTTTTGAAAATAATTACAACCTAAGCAATGCGGTTTTATTAGGTACATTTTTTCTACCAAACGTGATGTCAAAACTATATATGCCTGGCGGAATTCTTGAAGTGTTATGGTCTATTGGTATTGAAGAACAGTTTTACATTATCGTTGCGCCTTTACTTTTTATCGTCAATAAACATCGAATATTACAAACGCTTTTAATATTAACAACGGTTTATTTTATTGTATTTCATCTTGAATTTTTTAATGTTTTACAGGAGTACATTATGGTATTTTTCTTCTTATTTTTTGGTGGAATTGTCGCCATTCTTGAAGACAAAAAACAGTTAGAATTTTTAAAGAAAAACTTGATTTTTCCTGTTTTAATAACCGTTTTAACAGTCTTGTATTTTACAACGTCTTTATTTGAATTAGAATCTGTTTTTCTTTTCAACTTAGTAACAATGTTACTTTTTGGAAGTTTTATTCATACCATTGCACATAATAATAAAGGTGTAGAGATTAGAAACCGAATGCTAAATTATTTTGGACAAATTTCTTACGGAATTTACATGTATCACGTTATCGCTTTAAACATAATCGTCTTTCTATTTTTAAAAGTAGAATGGTTAAAAACATTTAGTGATAACATGACCATTATTTTAATTAATATTTTGACCTTTGCACTAACCATTTTTATGGCGCATTTGTCTTACAGATATTTTGAGACTTATTTTTTAAAACTGAAAAACAAATTTAGAGAATGACACTTATAAAATCTATATCAGGAATTAGAGGAACCATTGGCGGTAACGTTGGAGACAACTTAACACCAATTGATGCAGTAAAATTTGCTTCGGCTTACGGTACGTGGCTAAAACAACAACGCGATAAAAAAGATTATAAAGTTGTAGTTGGTCGCGATGCGCGTTTGTCGGGCGATATGATTCAAAATTTAGTAATGAATACACTTGTAGGTTTAGGTATTAATGTGGTTGATTTAGGGTTATCAACAACACCAACAGTAGAACTTGCTGTACCAATGGAACACGCAGATGGCGGCATTATTTTAACTGCAAGTCATAACCCAAAACAATGGAATGCTCTAAAGTTGCTTAACGCGAAAGGTGAATTTTTAAATGGTAAAGAAGGCCAAAAAATATTAGAAATTGCCGAGTCTGATAACATGACGTTTGCAGAAGTTGATGATTTAGGTGAAATCACTAAAAACGACGCTTACTTTGATTTGCATGTTGAGGAAGTGTTGGCTTTAGATTTAGTGAATAAAAAAGCAATAGAAGACGCTAATTTTAAGGTTGTTGTTGATGGTGTAAATAGTACTGGCGGTATTGCTATTCCTTTACTTTTAGAACATTTAGGTGTAGAAACCGTTAAATTATATTGTGATCCAACAGGTCATTTTCCGCATAATCCAGAACCTTTAAAGGAACATTTAGGCGATTTAAGTGATGCTGTAAAAAAACATAATGCAGACTTTGGTATTGTTGTAGATCCAGACGTAGATCGTTTAGCGTTTATGGATGAAAACGGAAATATGTTTGGTGAAGAATATACCCTTGTTGCTTGTGCCGATTGGGTTTTAAGCCAAACACCTGGAAATACTGTTAGCAACATGAGCTCAACTAGAGCCTTAAGAGATGTTACCGAGAAGCATGGCGGAACTTACCAAGCTTCTGCTGTTGGAGAAGTAAATGTGGTTGAATTAATGAAGAAAAACAACGCCGTTATTGGAGGCGAAGGTAATGGCGGAATTATCTATCCAGCTTCTCATTACGGTCGTGATGCTTTAGTTGGAGTAGCTTTATTTTTAAGTCTTTTAGCTGATAAAAAAATGAGTGTTAGCGAACTTAGAAAAACTTACACTAGCTACTTTATGAGTAAGAAAAAGATAGAGTTAACGCCTACTTTAGATGTTGATGCTATTTTAAAAGCAATGGAAGATAAATACAGTAATGAAAATTTAACCACTATTGATGGTGTAAAAATTGACTTTGCTGAAAGTTGGGCTCATCTAAGAAAAAGTAACACAGAACCCATTATTAGAATATATACCGAAGCTAAATCTCAAGAAGCAGCAGATACTTTGGCAGAAAAAATCATTTCAGAAATTAAAGAAATTGCTAATATTTAGTATATTATAGCTTAAAATTTTCAGGTTATGTACACAACAAACGCTAAAAGAACCGAAACTTCTAAACTAGAAACTTATTTCTCTCAGTTTAGAAAACATATTATAGGAATAGACCAAGAATTTGAATCACCTTACGGAAAACAAAAAATGGTTTATACAGATTGGACAGCTTCTGGTAGATTGTACAGACCGATTGAAGAAAAAATAACCAATCATTTTGGTCCTTTCGTAGCCAATACACATACGGAAACTACTGTGTCTGGTACTGCAATGACTAATGCTTATCATAAAGCAAGACAAATCATTAAGGGACATGTAAACAGTAATAAAGATGATGTTTTAATTGTTGCTGGAAATGGTATGACAAGTGTAGTCAATAAGTTTCAACGTATTTTAGGACTAAAAGTCCCTGAAAATTTAAGCAAATACACTAAAATACCAAACGAGATAAGACCTGTTGTGTTTGTTACACATATGGAACATCACTCTAACCAAACTTCATGGTTAGAAACTATGGCAAAAGTTGAAGTTATTCCTGCAGGAGAAGATGGTTTATTCTGCATGAAAAACCTTGAAATTTTATTAGAACAGTACAAAGACTGTCCATTAAAAATCGCTTCTGTAACTGCCGCATCTAACGTTACTGGTTTAAAAACACCTTATCACCAAATTGCTAAAACAATGCATCAACATGGTGGTGTTTGTTTTGTAGATTTTGCGTGTGCTGCACCTTATGTAGATATTAATATGCATCCAGAAGATGAAGACGCTTATTTAGACGCTATATTTTTCTCTCCTCATAAATTCTTAGGCGGACCTGGAACATCTGGTGTTTTGGTTTTCAATAAAAAATTATACAAAAATATGATTCCCGATTGTCCTGGTGGCGGTACTGTAAGCTGGACAAATCCTTGGGGAGAACATAAATATATTGATAGTATCGAAGACCGTGAAGATGGCGGTACACCAGGTTTTTTACAAACTATTAAAACGGCTTTAGCTATAAAGCTAAAAGACCAAATGGGTGTAAAAAATATTTTAGATAGAGAACATGAAATGTCACATCATATTTTTAAAAGTTTAAAAAACATTGAAAATTTACATGTTTTAGCTGCAGAACATGAAGATAGATTAGGCGTGTTTTCATTCTATATTGAAGATTTACACTTCAATTTAGGTGTAAAATTATTGAATGATAAATTTGGAATACAAACACGTGGTGGATGCAGTTGTGCAGGTACTTACGGTCATTACTTATTACACGTAGACAAAGAAAAATCTCATTCTTTAACTTGTGAAATTACAGCTGGTGACTTATCTCAAAAACCAGGTTGGATACGTATGTCTATTCACCCAACAACCACTTGTGCTGAAGTAGATTATGTATGCGAAAGCATAGAAGCTTTAGCCAAAAACCATAAAGAATGGGCTGAAGACTATGAGTATAACAAAGCGAATAATGAGTTTATTCATAAAACATACATACCAAAGCAAACAACTAAAGTTAAAGATTGGTTTGAATTGTAATGTTTTTAAAATGAAGTCTTTTTATGTGTTAATCACTACTTTAGTTTTATTTACTTCTTGTGCTAAAAAAACACTTTTATCAGAATATAAGGAGGAAATATCTGCACTAAAAACAGATCAGGAGATAGAAGACTATTGGAAAGATCTTTTAGACCAAGATCAGAACGCATTATATAAAGATAATTACATAGCAAAACAACACGATTCTCTTACCATTACGCACATGATTAAGTCTGCGTTAATGATTGAAATTCATGGCTTAGAACACTATCTTCCTAATAATAGTGTTGTAGAAATGCACCATATTCATAATTATTTTGGACCTTCACAGATTGCATATTGGCCAATTATAAAAACTTGCGCTAATGCAAAAGGTAATCAAAAGTTAATTCAATATCCAGCTTATCAGTTAGAAGGGATTTCATTAACATTTTATAACTACTCTGTTTATGGCGAAAGCAATAAACATCAATCATTACTAGAAAAACTAAATAAAATAAATAGCAACACAGTAAGTAAAGACTTATATGACGCTTTTATATACCAACTTAAACTTCAAAAACTAAAAGAAATTGAAGTTATAGGCAAATGGCACCTTCAATCTTTTAAAACAAAAAAGGAAGATGGTTATTTTGAATTTGTAAAAATGAGTGATAATAACTTATACTATAGAAAACATAAAAGAATTCAAAAATTAAAGCTTGTAAAAACTTCTAACAACATTAAATATTACAGAGTTGAAAAAGAACCTTTTGGTTGGCAATTTGTTTTAGACCATAATGGTCAATTATCATTAAAAGATGAAACCAATAGTGTATTAATTTCGTATTCTATATACAAGGACTAGAGAAAATCTCTAAAACAAACATTTTCAATCAATTAAAACAATATTGATTTTCTTTCGTTATAATTTTTAAAAAAAATTGTTGTTCGCTGTACATTTTTAAATTTGAAAACATTATTTTCAAGAAAAAAAGTATTGCTATAACTTTTAAAAGCTATTAAAAAGAAAATTGAAATTTAAATACACTTTCATCATAATCTGCCTGTTTTCCATTTCGGCGCTAAGCCAAAATAAAATGGACATTAATGCTGTGTTTGACACAAACAATCACAGTATTGCAATCACTCAAAAAATTACTTATTATAATAATTCTAACAAGGTTTTAGATACTATTTATCTTAACGATTGGAGTCATAGTTATTCTTCCAAAACATCTCCTTTAGCCGAGCGTTTTGCAGACGAGTTTAAAACCGTTTTTCATTTTGCTAAAAACGAAGATAGAGGTTACACTGCCCTAACAAGCATAAACCAAGATAATAATGCCTTATTTTTTGACCGTTTAGATAAGAAACATATAGATGTTATTAAAGTTGCTTTAAAAGAGCCGTTACAACCTAAAAGCAGTTATAATTTAACTTTAAACTACATTGTACAAATACCAAACAATAAATTTACACGCTATGGTGTAACAGATGATGGTCAATATAATTTACGTTTTTGGTACATTACTCCTGCTATTTTTGATGGTAAATGGCATTATTACAGCAATAAAGATTTAGACGATTTATACTTACCAAAATCTGATGTTAATCTAACAATAACCTACCCAAAATCCTTTACTCCTATATCTGAATTAAACACCTTAAAAAATACAACAAGAGGAGACAATGTCACTACTGTTTTGCAAGGAAAAGATGTTTTAACGACCAAGTTTTCTTTAGTTAAAAACAATGATTACAAAACTGTAGAAACAGACTTCTTTAACATCAAATCTAATATTGATACTGAAGATTTAGATCCTGCTGAAGTTGCTATTGTTACAGATAGAGTAACTCAATTTATTAATAAAAACTTGGGTGAGTATCCTCACAATAAAATGTTATTAACCTGGATAGATTATAAAAAAGATCCAATTTACGGTCTTAACTTATTACCAGATTTTATAAGACCGTTTGACGATACATTTCAGTACGAACTAAAAATCTTAAAAACAGCACTAAGAAGCTATTTAGAAAACACATTGCTAATCAACCCAAGAAAAGATCAATGGATTTTGGATGGCATTCAGATTTACTATTTAATGAAATATGTAGAAGAAAACTATCCAAATCAAAAAATACTTGGTAAGCTAGCTAATATTTGGGGCGTTCGAGCTTTTCATGCATCAGATTTAGAGTTTAATGACCAGTATCCATTTTTATACATGCACATGGCACGTACCAATCTAGATCAACCACTAGATATGTCTAAAGACAGCTTACTTAAGTTTAATAAAAACATATCTAATAAATACAAAGCAGCTGTTGGACTTAATTATTTAGATGACTATATAGGAAATAAAACCATTGAAAATAGTATTTCTGAGTTTGTGAAAACTAGAAAAATGAAACCAATTTCTGCTCTAGATTTCGAGGATTTTATTAGAAATAAGACTAACAAAAATTTAGATTGGTTTTTTGAAGATTATGTCTCTACAAGTAAAAAAATAGATTATCGTATAAAAAGAGTTAAAAAAACTGAAGACTCCTTAGAAATTACAATAAAAAACATTCGTGACAACACAATGCCAATTGCCTTGTTTAAACTAAAAAATGATACGGTAATTTCTAAACAATGGATTGAAGGTTTTAAAGGCACAAAAAAAATAAAAGTAGAAAAAACTGAAGCTGATCAATTAGCTTTAAACTATGATAATGTTGCGCCAGAATTTAATCAACGTAATAATTTTAAAAAACTTGATGGTTTTTTCTTAACCAATAAACCATTACAGTTTAGACTATTTAAAGATATAGAAGACCCAAATTATAGCCAAGTCTTTTTTATGCCAGAGTTTGAGTATAATTTTTATGATGGTCTTTCACCTGGATTAAAACTTTATAACAAAACCTTATTAAGCAAAAGACTTAATTACAAAATAAGCCCAAAGTTTGGTATAAAAAGTAAACAATTAGTCGGTAGTGCATCTGTATCGTATTCTGCAAGACCAGAAAACTCTAATAATTTTAGAACACGTTATGGTATATCAGGTAATTACTACAATTATGCACCAAATTTATCATATACAAGCTTTACTCCTTATATAGATTTTATATTTAGAGACCATAAAAACTTAAGAGATAATAAAAGAGAATATCTAAATTTTAGATATGTGAATATTGACCGAGAAGTTGATCCAACAGGCGAATTTGAAACCGATGGAGAGCCAAAATATGGTGTTTTTAATGCTAGGTATAGTATTAACGATAGAAATTTAAAAGAAACAAAATACTTCAACTTAGACTTACAACTCTCTAAAGATTTTGGTAAAGCATCTACTACGTTAGAATTTAGAACACTTACCGAAAAAAACAATCAATTTAATTTAAGGGTTTTCTCTGGTATTTTCTTGTATAATCAAACTTATCAAGATTCTGACTTTTTTAGCTTTGCTTTAGACAGACCTACAGATTACCTATTTGATTATGATTATTTAGGACGTAGTGAAGAACAAGGCTTATTAAGCCAGCAGTTAATTATTGCTGAAGGAGGGTTTAAATCAAAATTAGAGCAACCCTATGCCAATCAATGGATTACTACTGTAAACACAAGTGCTACAATATGGCGTTATATAATGGCGTATGGAGATGTTGGAGTTATAAAAAGTCAAAACTTAAGCCCTAAATTTGTTTACGATTCTGGTATACGACTAAATCTTGTAGAAGATTATTTTGAAATATACCTTCCTGTTTATTCTAATTTAGGTTGGGAAATTGGTCAACCAAACTACGACCAAAAAATACGTTTTATCGTCACACTTTCTCCTCAAACTTTATTAGGTTTATTTACAAGAAGATGGTATTAAAAAATAACTTATTTGAAGTTTTTAGATATTAAAAAATTCTTAACCAAAATTGATATTTCTTTTAAATAATAAGAAATTAACAAAATTTTACTTATTTAATTTAATTTTTCGTATTATTTTAAGATAATCACACATTGCAAAAATCAGATTTAATGCCTATTTTTGCAAGTAACTTATTCCTATATTATGCAAGCAAAAACTAACACAAAAAAAGACCTTTCTTTTGAAGACTTTAAAACAGAAGTCCTTAACGATTATAAAGTAGCTGTAACCAGTAGAGAATGTAGCTTACTTGGTCGTAGAGAAGTGTTGACTGGTAAAGCAAAATTCGGGATTTTTGGTGATGGTAAAGAAGTACCTCAACTAGCATTAGCTAAAGCTTTTAAAAATGGTGATTTTAGATCTGGATACTATCGTGACCAAACATTTATGATGGCTATCGGAGAGCTAAACATAGAACAATTTTTTGCTGGTTTGTATGCCAATACAGATCTTAAAGAAGAGCCTATGAGTGCTGGTAGACAAATGGGTGGACATTTTACCACACATAGCTTAGATGAAAACGGAAACTGGAAAGATCTAACCAAACAAAAAAATTCAAGTTCAGATATCTCTCCTACTGCAGGACAAATGCCAAGATTATTAGGATTAGCACAAGCTTCTAAAATATACAGAAATGTAGACGGTATAGATGCAGCAAAATTTTCTAATAAAGGTAACGAAGTAGCTTGGGGAACCATTGGTAACGCAAGTACAAGTGAAGGTTTATTTTTTGAAACCATTAATGCTGCAGGAGTTTTACAAGTACCAATGGTAATTAGTGTTTGGGATGATGAATATGGAATTTCTGTTCATGCAAAACATCAAACTACAAAAGAAAATATATCTGAAATTTTAAAAGGATTTCAACGCGATAAAGACAATGAAGGTTATGAAATTTTACGCGTAAAAGGTTGGGATTACGTTAACCTAATCGAAACCTATGAAATGGCAGGAAAAATTGCAAGAGAAGAGCACGTTCCTGTCCTTATCCATGTACTAGAATTAACTCAACCTCAAGGTCACTCGACTTCAGGATCTCATGAGCGTTACAAATCTCAAGACCGTTTGTCTTGGGAAAGAGAACATGATTGCAACATAAAAATGCGTGAATGGATGATTGCGCATAACATTGCAACAGAAGATGAGCTTGAAACCCTTGAAAAGAATATAAAAAAGCAAGTAAGAGATGGTAAAAAAGCTGCTTGGACAAGCTACTTAAAACCAATTCTTGAAGAAAAAACAGAAGTCATTTCATTATTAACACAATTAGCAACAACTAGTTCTAATAAAGTTTTTATTGAAAAACTTACTAACGAGCTTAAAGATATAAAAGAACCTAACCGTAAAGACGTTATTTCTTCAGCTAGAAAAGCTTTACGTTATGTAATATCTGAAGAAAGCGAAGCTAAGAACCAATTACTAAATTGGATAGAGAATTACTTTGCCAAAATTCAACCAAAATATAGCTCTGATCTTTTAAATGAAACAGAAACAGCTGCTATTCATGTAAAAGAAGTAAAACCAACTTACGATGATAATCCAGAGCAAGTAGATGGTCGTGTAGTAATACGTGATAATTTTGATGCTATTTTTAATAAATATCCTGAAACATTAATTTTTGGTGAAGATTCTGGTAATATTGGTGATGTAAACCAAGGTTTAGAAGGTTTACAAGAAAAATATGGCGAATTACGCGTAGCAGACGCTGGTATTAGAGAAGCAACAATTGTAGGGCAAGGTATTGGTATGGCTATGCGAGGCTTACGTCCTATTGCAGAAATTCAATATCTAGACTACATAATGTATGCGCTACAAATTATTAGTGACGATTTAGCTACAGTAAGATACAGAACAAAATCTACACAAAAAGCACCTTTAATTGTACGTACTCGAGGACACAGATTAGAAGGTATTTGGCATTCTGGATCACAAATGGGTGGTATTTTAAATCTAGTTAGAGGCGTACATGTTTTAGTACCAAGAAATATGACTAAAGCAGCTGGTTTTTATAACACGTTATTAGAAAGTGATGAACCAGCAATAATTGTAGAATGTCTAAACGGATATCGTTTAAAAGAACCTATGCCAAATAATATAGGTGAATTTAAAACACCTTTAGGTGTTGTAGAAACTGTTAAAGAAGGAACCGATATTACACTAGTTTCTTATGGCTCTACACTAAGAATAGTTGAGCAAGCAGCTAAAGAGTTGTTAGAAGTTGGTATAGATGCAGAAATTATTGATGTACAATCTTTATTGCCTTTTGACTTAAATCAAGATATCGTAAAAAGTGTAGCAAAAACAAATCGCCTAATGGTTATTGATGAAGATATGCCAGGCGGAGCATCTGCATACATTTTAGATCAAATTATAAATAAACAAGGCGCTTTTAAATACTTAGATAGCGTACCAAAAACATTAGCAGCAAAACCTCATAGACCAGCTTATGGTACAGATGGCGATTATTTTTCAAAACCATCTACTGAAGATGTTTTTGAAGCTATTTATGATGTAATGCATGAGTCTAATCCTACTAATTTCCCTAAATTAAGGTAGGTAATTTTAAGTTTTAATTAAAAAAAGCGCATCTTTATAGGATGCGCTTTTTGTTTTAATATATACTAAGTTTATTCTTCTAAAAATTTAATTAAAAGATTATTCAATTCTTCTTTGTGCGTTATATTTAATCCATGAGGAGCGTCTTTTATAATATGAAAAGTATTATTTACAATTCCTTTTGCTGCTTGTTTTGCAGAAGTTTCTATCGGTACAGTATTATCTGCATCTCCATGAATGATTAATGTTGGTACATCTACATTTTTTAATTCGTCTCTAAAGTCAGTATGCATCCATGCTTTGGCTGCTTCAATTGTACCACGTGGCGATGCATGAGACGCTACGATAAAATCATAATCTAACTGTGCTTGACTAATTTTATCTTTATTTTCTTCATAATTATAAAATCCTTTAGAGAATTCTTTTAAAAAACCTACACGGTCATTTTCTAAAGCGTCTTTGATTCCTAATAAATCCTTTTCTGGTACTCCAGTTGGATTGTCATCTTTTTGTTTTACTAAAGGAATTATACTACTAATTAATGCTGCTTTAGCAATTTTATCAGTTCCGTAATCAGTACAATATCTAACTACTTCTCCTCCACCCATAGAAAAACCAACAATAATTGCGTCTTCTAATTCTAATTGAGTGATAATTTCATTTAAATCGCTAGCTAATGAAGAGTAATCATATCCATTCCATGGGAAAGAACTAATCCCAAATCCACGTCTATCATAAGATATACAACGGTAACCTGCTTCAACAATTTTCCAAACTTGATGTTCCCAAGATTTTCTGCTTAGTGGCCAACCATGAATTAAAATGACCGGCTGTCCTTCTCCATAATCTTCATAAAAAATATCTACAATTTCTTCTGTATTTTCATTTGTAATAAAAGGCATAATTAAAATTTTAATTGGTTTACTTAAAGTTACATTTTTAAAGACCTTTTGATGTTAAACTAGTGATAAACTATTCTTTTTATTATGTTAAAGCTAAAAAAAAGAGTAATAATTATTTAATATCTTTAACCTAAATTATATTTAACAATGAGCATTACTAAAAACGATCTAACCACAAGAGATTGGCTTGCTATAGAACGTACTAAACTAGCAAACGAAAGAACTTTTTTAGCTTATTTTAGAACCTTTTTAGTCATTTTAGGTACCGGTATAACTATTTTAAAAATTGAACTTTTTGAAGACTTAAAAACCTTTGGAGTTGTTTTAATCGCTATTGCTCCTATTATATTATTAATTGGTATTTTTAGACTTTTTAGGGTTAAAAACACCATTAGAAAACACTATAAATTATAGATGAAATCTGCTACCGTTGCGAACATACGTAAAGAATTAAAACATAAATCTAACGACGAACTTGCCGAGCTTTGTCTACGTTTATCTAGATTTAAAAAAGAAAATAAAGAACTACTTACCTACTTACTTTTTGAAGCAGATTACGAAGCTGGTTATATTGAAACTGTAAAAGCTGAAATTGATGAACAGTTTGACCAAATTAACACCAATAGCTTTTTTTACATAAAGAAAAGCGTTCGCAAAATTTTACGTAATACTAAAAAATACATCAGGTATTCGCTTAACAAAGAAACTGAAGTCGAACTCCTTTTATATTTCTGTCAAAAATTAAAAGCTATGACGCCTTCAATATCTAGAAACACGACATTAACCAATCTTTACAACAGAAATATTTTAGCAATTAAAAAGAAAGTAAAAAATCTACACGAAGATTTACAGTATGATTATAACCTAGAATTAGAAGACCTTAAATAACTACTTTCTTTTACTAACCTTAATTATTGGACATAAAAAAAGCGAACTTAAAAGTTCGCTTTTTTATTGATATTTACTTACTTATTATGCAGTTTGCATTTGATGTTTACCTTCGTAAACTTCTTCAATTAATTTTTTATTAAATGCTGGTAAGTCATTAGGGTTTCTACTAGTTACTAATCCTTCATCTACAACTACTTCGCTATCTTCCCATTTTGCTCCTGCGTTTACTAAATCTCGTTTTATTGAATTAAAAGATGTAATTTTTCTTCCTTGTAAAACATCTGCTTCTGCTAATAACCATGGTGCATGACAAATAGCTCCTACTGGTTTTTTATTTGCAAAAAATGATTTTACAAATCGTATGGCATCTTCGTTACGTCTTAAAACATCTGGATTAATTACTCCTCCTGGTAACATTAGCGCATCATAATTTTCTTGAGATGCTTCATCAATGGTTTTATCTACTTCATATTCATTACTCCAATTTCCATCTTGCCATCCTTTAATTTTTCCTAAATTTTCTGATACAATATGTACATCTGCACCAGCTTCTTTTAAAGCATTCATTGGTTCTTTCAACTCGCTTTCTTCAAATCCATTTGTTGCTAAAATCGCAACTTTCTTTCTATCTAAATTTTCCATTTTTGATTGTTTTTTGTGATTAATAATTCTTTTTCGGTATCTAAATTACTAAAAATGAATACTAAACAAGAAAATCAAAATTGGTTTAACCGGACTTTAATACTTAATGTTAAAGAATATGTTTGTTGTGTTAAAAACAGAGTGAAATGTTAAAGACTTTATTACTTAGGTTCTATAATTAAATAGACAGAAGTACTATCTCCTACATTTAATACCTCGTGCTGTGTTACTTTTGTTTTACTCCAAGTTGTTCCTGTAGGTACTTTAATAGTTTTTGTCCCCGAAGTATCTGTAATTTTAAAAGTGCCTCCTTTTAAGGTATAACCAAAATGTGGATTGTGATAGTGTTTTTGATGCCCAACTCCTGGTGGAAATGTACACTTTAATATGCGCTGCTCTTTAGTATCTTGCAACACTTCGCATACTTTTTTACCATTCCATCCAGCTTCTAAAGGATCTGGAAGTGTTTGTGTTGTTTTGCATGAAAACAAAGAAATTATTAATATAAAAGTAAAGTATTTCATTAATTTAAAATCTTAACTAATAATTCCTTTAGTAAATCTCCTTGCGGTACAGCATTACTATTTACACCTTTACTTTTAACATCAAACTCTCTAAGTAAAGCTACAACTTGACTTACTTTTCGCATTGGGAAGTTTCTTGCTGCATCCAAATATTCGTTTACAAAATAAGGATTAACTCGTAATGCACTTGCCACACTACGCGGATTTCTATCTTTCATTCCGTGTAATTGTAGTAACTGAGAAAAGAAATTAAAGAGCAAAGCAACCGTAACAACCATTGGATTATCTTTTGGGTTATCTGCAAAGTATTGTACAATTTTAAATGCTTTTACACTATCTCTTGCACCTATTGCTTTTCTAAGCTCAAAATTGTTGTAATCCTTACTAATCCCAATATTTTCTTCGATATGCTCTGGCGTAATTTGTGTGTTTTTAGGTAAAACTATTTGAAGTTTTTCAAGTTCGTTATTAATTTTTCCTAAATCTGTCCCCAAAAACTCTACCAATAATTGAGAAGCTTTGGGTGTTATTGCATAACCTCTTGGTGATAAAACACGCTTTATCCAATCTGGTACTTGATTATCATATAGTTTTTTACTTTCAAAAACAACACCAGATTTTTTTATTGCCTTATACACTGCTTTACGTTTATCTACTGTTTTGTATTTATAACAAAGCACCAAAACGGTTGATGGCTGTGGGTTTTTAGCATAATCATCCAACTTGTCAAACGTGCGTGATAAATCTTGAGCTTCTTTTACTATAACCACTTGGCGTTCTGCCATCATAGGAAAACGCTTTGCATTGCTCACAATATCTTCTACTGCTACATCACGACCGTACAAAATCATCTGGTTAAAACCACGTTCTTCTTCTGCAAGAACAGTTTGTTCTATAAATTCTGAAATTTTATCAATATAATAAGGTTCTTCACCCATTAGAAGATAAATGGGTTTGATATTTCCGTTTTTTATATCTGTTACCAGTTGTTTGACGTCGTCCACAAGCTTAAAATTGCAAGTTTAAAATTCCAAAAACATGACATGGAATTTGCTTTTTTATTATTGTACCTTAACTTTGAAATAAATTATACAGCGTTAATGCTAGACCTCAATTTTCCAAAGTTTTCGTTTCGTTTCAAAAATAGCGAAAATAAAGTATCTATCTTTGATGTGATACGTAAAAAATTTATCGTTTTACAACCTGAAGAATGGGTAAGACAGCATTGTATTCATTATTTAATTGAAGTTAAAAATTACCCGATTTCTTTAATTAATGTTGAAAAAGAACTGAAGGTAAACGACTTAAAAAAGCGTTACGACATTGTTGTTTTTAACACCGACGGAAGCATTAAGTTGATTGTTGAATGTAAAGCGCCTAAGATTAAAATAAGCCAAGATACTTTTGATCAAATTGCGCGTTATAACTTAACGCTAAATGCAGACTATTTAATGGTGACCAATGGTATAAATCATTATTATTGCAAAATGGATTTTGAGGCTGAACACTATCAGTTTTTAAGAGATATTCCAGAATATAGTCAGCAGTAAACAGTACGCAGTTGGCTGTATTAGAAAACAAATAAACACATCAACAAATATTGAAAATAGCAGTTGTCATATTAAATTGGAACGGAAAAGCACTTTTAGAGCAGTTTTTGCCTTCTGTTATTGATTATTCTAAAGACGCCACAATTTATGTAGCTGATAATGCATCTACTGATAGTTCTGTTGCTTTTGTAAAAGATCAGTTTCCTAATGTAAAAATCATAGAAAACAAAATTAATGGTGGATACGCTAAAGGCTACAATGATGCATTACAATTTGTAGACGAAGATATTTTCTGTCTTCTTAACAGCGACATTGAAGTCACTCCAAATTGGCTTGACCCAATACTTGACACTTTTAACACTGAAACTGAAACAGCAATTATTCAGCCTAAAATTTTAGATTACAAAGACAAAACTAAATTTGAATACGCTGGCGCTGCTGGTGGTTTTATTGATAAATACGGCTATCCCTTTTGTAGAGGTCGTATTTTTGATACTATAGAAGTTGACACAAATCAATATCAAAGCAAAAACATTTTTTGGGCATCTGGCGCCTGCTTTTTTATACGAAAAGAAGTTTTTAAACAATTAAATGGTTTTGACGAAAGCTTTTTTGCCCATCAAGAAGAAATTGATTTATGTTGGCGTGCATTTAATTTAAACTACAAAACAAAATATGTTTCAGAAAGCACTGTGTATCATGTTGGCGGTGCAACGTTAAGCGCAGCAAATCCTAAAAAAACGTATCTAAATTTTAGAAATAGTTTATTTACTTTAACAAAAAACGCTAAAGGAAATTTGTTTTTGATAATCTTAGTTAGATTAATTTTGGATGGTATTGCCGGATTAAGATTCTTATTACAACTAAAGTTTAATCATTTCTTAGCCGTTTTAAAAGCTCATTTTTCATTTTATGGCAAATTAAAAACACTTTTAAGGCAACGTAAAAACTTAACCCAACAAGCAGGATATTTCTCTATAAAATCTATTGTTTATCAATATTTCATTAAAAAGAGATCTACTTTTTCAAAACTTTAAATCTTTTAGCAAAAGTTTTGTTAAACCTAATTTTAACATTTTAAATATTTATACTTTTGGTGTGTATAAATTTAATTTTATTCAATCCATAAATTATGAAGAAACTAATATTATTTAGTGCAAGTGCACTACTGTTACTAAGCTCATGTGTATCTAAAAAAGAATACGCTGCATTAGAAGCAAAACATAAAGAAACACAAGATTTATTAAACACAGCTACAGTTAAACTAAACTCTTGTTTAGCAGATAAAGCTGCAGAGTTAGCAAGAGTTAAAGAGTTACAAGATCGTTTAGCCGATATGAAAGCTAATAACGAAGCTTTAATACAAAGCACTAAAGACATGACTGTTTTAACAACAAAAGGTGCAGAAAACTTAGAAAAATCTTTAGAAAGCTTAAAAGAAAAGGATTTAAAAATCTCTAGACTACAAGACGCGTTAACTAAAAAAGACAGTGTTACACTAGCTTTAGTAACAAGTTTGAAGAAAGAAGTTGGTCTTAATGACGAAGACATTGAAATTAATGTAGAAAAAAGCGTAGTATTTATCTCATTATCAGATAAATTATTATTTAAAAGCGGAAGCTACAACATTACCGACCGTGCAAAAGAAATCTTAGGTAAAGTAGCAACAGTAATTAATGGTAAACCAAACTTTGAAGCTATGGTAGAAGGACATACAGACAATGTACCATACAGAAAAGGCGTATTGTTAGATAACTGGGACTTAAGTGTAAAACGTAGTACCTCTATCGTAAGAGCTTTACAAGAATTAGGTGTTAAGCCAGAACAATTAATTGCTGCTGGACGTGGTGACCATTTACCTTTAGTACCAAATGATACTGCTGAAAACAGAGCGACTAACAGAAGAACAAAGATTTATATCTTACCAAAAATTGATCAGTTTTATAAAATGATTGAAGAAGAAATGAAAACATTATCTGAAGAAGAAGGTAACTAATCATTTTCTTATAAAATATATTGAAAGCTCAACTTTAAGTTGGGCTTTTTTTATGGATTAATTATTCACTCCAAATAGCTAGCTCATTACCCGAAGGATCTAAAAATTGAAAGCGCTTTCCGCCAGGAAAAGAAAATATATCTACAGAAATTGTCGCGCCTAATTGAATTAGTTTTGATTTAATACTTTCTAAATCGTTATGATACAAAACCACTAATGCACCATTTACAATTGGTTGATTTGATTTTTCAAAACCACCATCTAGTCCGCTAGATTCAAAAGCAATATAACTATCGCCATAATCTTTAAACTGCCAACCAAAAGCGTTGCTGTAAAAGGTTTTTGTAGCTTCTAGATTGGTTGCTTTTAATTCGATGTAGTTAATGTGGTTATTGGTTGGTTTCATTTTTTATTTTAGTTTATTTTCTACGATTAAAGAAAATTCAATATCATAAAACTACTTCTCGATACAATTTACTCATACTTCGTAAATCACTCGAAGTGAAATATTTAAAATAGATAGCTAGGCAAAACTTTTTCTAAACAACAAATACTAAAAAATCTCTAAACTACCTTTTCCTTCTCTAACAATTAAAGGTTCTTCTTTAGATAAATCGACAACTGTAGATGCTTGATTATCTCCATAACCACCATCAATAACTAAATCTACTAAGTTGTCCCATTTTTCTAGAATTAACTCTGGATCTGTTGTGTATTCTATAATTTCGTCTTCATCTCTAATAGATGTTGAGACAATAGGGTTACCTAAAAGTTTTACAATTTCTAAAGCAATATTGTTATTAGGCACACGTATACCAACTTCTTTTTTCTTTTTAAACGCAGCTGGTAAGGTTTTAGAACCTGGTAAAATAAATGTGTATGGTCCTGGTAAAGCGCGTTTTAGGATTTTAAAGGTTTTAGTATCTATTTGCTTAACATAATCTGATAGATTACTTAAGTCGTGACAAATAAATGAGAAGTTTGCTTTATCCAATTTTACGCCTTTTATACGTGCGATTTTTTCTAGTGCTTTTGTATTTGTGATATCGCATCCTAAACCATAAACAGTATCTGTTGGATATATTATTAAACCTCCTTTTTTTAATACCTCTACTACTTGCTTAATCGCTTTTGGGTTTGGGTTTTCTTCGTATATTCTAATAATATTTGCCATTTGTTTTATTATTAAATTAAAACTTCTCGATACATTTTGATAATACCTCACAAAACACTCGAAGAGACGTTACTCTTCAAACTTTTAGACTTTGAACTTTGAACTAAAGTTACCCTATTACATCTAATTTTGCAAAACGTAATAACAGCTTTTTAACTCCAGCAACTTCAAATTTAATTTCTGCTTTGGTATCAGTTCCTTTTCCTTCTATTTTTAAGACTTCTCCTTTTCCAAATCGCATATGACTTACAATATTACCAACAGCTAAATTACCATCAAACAAGTTAGTACTTGGCACATCGTTTTTACCTAAAGCATCTACTTTTTTAAGGTTTTTAGGTGTTGATGGTGTAAACTTTTCTGGTGCTTTCTTTTCTTTCTTTTTAAACTTAGGTTGGATTGGCTTTTTAAACCTAACCTTATTTGGTTCTACATCTCCAAAAATATCGGCAGATAACATTGGATTGATACGTCTTTCTTCTTTTGGCGTAATATTTTCTATAAACTGATCGTCTATTTCTTCAATAAATCGGCTAGGATCAGAATCTACTAATTTTCCCCAACGGTAACGTGATAAAGCATACGTTAAATAGGCTTGTTTTTCGGCTCTAGTTAAGGCTACGTAAAACAGTCTTCGCTCCTCTTCCAACTCGCTACGCGTATTCATACTCATAGCACTTGGGAATAAATCTTCCTCTAAACCTACTACAAATACATTATTAAATTCTAGTCCTTTTGCAAGGTGAATGGTCATTAATGCTACCACATCATCATCTCCTTTTTCGTTATCTAAATCTGTAGCTAATGCAACATCTTCTAGAAACTCCGCTAAATCACCTTTGGCATCTGCTAATTCTTGCTGTCCTTCAACAAAATCTTTAATACCGTTTAGCAATTCTTCAACGTTTTCTAGTCTTGTTACACCTTCTGGAGTTCCGTCTTTATTAAACTCGCGCATTAGACCACTAGATTTTACAACGTGTTCTGCAAGTTCAAAAGCGGTAGCTGTTTGATTCATCACTTGATAACTTTCAATTAAAGTCACAAAATCACGAAGTTTATTTTTGGTACCGTTATTTATATTTACTTGAACTGTGTCTATTTCTTTTAAAATTTCCCAAATGGTTTTACCTAAACCATTGGCTGCAACTACTAAACGATCTATCGTAGTTTGACCAATACCTCTTCCTGGATAATTGATAATTCGTTTTAAAGCTTCTTCATCTGAAGGGTTTAAAATCAAACGTAAGTAAGACAATACGTCTTTAATTTCTTTACGTTGATAGAAACTTAATCCGCCATAAATTCTGTATGGAATATTTCGTTTACGTAACGCGTCTTCCATTGCTCTTGACTGTGCATTGGTACGGTATAAAATGGCAAAATCGCTATTGTTAAGTTGCTGATTCATTTTGGTTTCCCAAATGGTGCTTGCTACATAACGACCTTCGTCACCATCGGTTAAACTTCGATGCACTTTTACTTTTGGTCCTTCTTCATTAGCTGTCCAAACTACTTTATCTAACTTAGTTTGGTTATGATCAATCACTGAATTTGCTGCACCAACAATATTTTTTGTAGAACGGTAATTTTGTTCTAATCTGTACAATTTTACATTATCATAATCACGCTGGAAATTAAGAATGTTATTAATATTTGCACCACGAAAGGCATAAATACTCTGCGCATCATCACCAACCACACATATATTTTGAAAACGATCTGCCAACGCACGTACAATTAAATACTGACTATGGTTTGTATCCTGATACTCGTCTACCAAAATGTATCTAAATTTATCTTGGTATTTTGCTAAAACGGTTGGGAAACGTGTTAAAAGCTCGTTTGTACGCAATAATAAATCATCAAAATCCATAGCACCAGCTTTAAAACAACGATCTACATATGCTTTATAAATATTACCCATTTGTGGTCGCCTTGCCATAGCATCTGCTTCCATCAATTCTGGATTGTTAAAGTAGGCTTTTACAGTAATTAAACTGTTTTTGTAAGATGAAATCCTGCTGTAAACTTGTTTAGTTTTATACAGGTCTTTATCTAAATTCATCTCTTTGATAATTGACCCTAGAAGTTTTTGAGAATCTTGTGTATCGTAAATTGTAAAATTACTCGGAAAGCCTAAATGATGACCTTCTACTCTTAAAATACGAGCAAAAACGGAGTGAAATGTACCCATCCAAAGATTTTTAGCTTCACTTTCGCCAACAATTTGAGCAATACGCTCTTTCATTTCGCGTGCAGCTTTATTGGTAAATGTTAATGCTAAAATACTAAAGGAGTCTACGCCTTTATGCATTAAGTAAGCTATACGATACGTTAATACTCTTGTTTTACCAGAACCTGCACCAGCAATAATAATCATTGGTCCATCTACTTGTATTGTTGGTTCTAATTGCGCGTCGTTAAGTTGAGAAAGATACTTTTCCAAGGGTAAAAATTTTTGTTGTAAAAATAACCATACCACTTGGTTTTACTAAAGGTTTTTATCAATAATTATAAACAATTACAGCATAGCTTCTTTAAGTCCTGCTCTTATATTAACCCATATAAAATTAAAAACCGACTTATGTTTAACGCGTTGTATATTTTTAGCTGTTGCTTTTCTAAAATTATCTGATTGATCATTACTGTTATTTGATACAAATAGATTTATTAAACCTGACAAAAACTTATTTTTTTCTTCACCATTTTCTTTTAAAACAATTACATCAAAATTTTCATATTTAGTTTTTAAATCAATATTTGAAACATCAGAGTTTCCGTTTATTGTAAAGTAAGTTTTCTGTAATTGCCCATCTAATCTTATATTTAAATTAGGCTCCATAAATTGGTTTAGTTGACTTGCATTTAAAACACCTATATCTGCTTTAAAAACAAATTGATCTAATTGGTTATTAACGTCAAAATCCCAACTAACTTTTAAATTGGAATTATCCATAAATGTAGAGGTAACATCAATTTTTGTAGTACCCAAATCAGTAAAAGCATTGCCTAAATGACTAATGTTAGCGTTTAGATTGGTAAATTTTATTTGACCAGCAGGCTTATCGTGTTTCACCTTTTCTTCATAAGTGATAAAAGCATTTTTAATTTGCACATTTTTTACTTTTAAATCGAAATTTAAATCTCTTAATTGCTTACTATACATAGGTTTTACAGACAAATCATCTGCTACCAACTTATCTCTATAAATGTTGAAATTTGGCTGCTTTATAACTACATTCTCTGTTGTAAAACTAAAAATACTGTCATTTTTAAAGTTTGTTGCAAAGTCATTGACTACAATCTCTTTAACATTTAAATCATAGTAATCACGTTCTACTTTTAAGTGTTTAGAAAGTTCTTGCTTTTCATATTTTGTTTTGATATTTAAATCGGTAAACGTTGCGTTATTTTTATGGACTTCAATTTTATTTACAGTCAAGTTTTCAAAATCGTTTAATACATAAAATGTTTGATTAACCGAAAAGTTAAAACTTTCAAACTTAAAAGGTATTTTAGCATTAGATGTATTTGCATTAAAAACAATATTTGATGTAGATAAGTTTAATTGTTCTGATTTAAAAAGTACATCTTCAGTATTAAAATCAAAAATTTCAACATTGGCATTTTCTACAGAAAAAGTTTCAATATAAATAGGACTTTTAACCTGACTTTTTATTTGAGTATTAAAATCTTCAGAAGATACTTGTTTATTATAAAAATGAGTGATTTTTGGAGATTTTACGTTTATATTTTCAACATCAATTGTATTGTTTTTCCAATAATTCCAATAACTAAAATCTTCAATAGATAGTGTTTTAAATTCTAACTGCGTGTTTATTTTTTCGGTAGTTTTTCCTTTTATCGTAAGTAAAGCTTCTTGTATATTAAAATCGCCATTCAACAAGTCTAAATCTATAGATTTATATTGCAACTCAATGTGTTCTGGTAGATTAGACAAATAGTTTTCAACTTTATTTAAAATACTAGTTTTAGTAATAAAATAGCCAACAATCAATACGATTATTGATAAAATTACGATTAATCCGGTTTTTTTGGTTTTTGTGGTCATATACTAAAGATAATATTTAGAATGTGTAACCTTTCAATTTTATAATTATATTAACTTAACAGAAATATTAGCATTGTAATTTTACTATTTTTGAAAAAACAACTTATAAATTCATGGATACATTATTAAGTTTTTTATCTAACATCTCTTGGTGGATGTGGATAATTATAGCGCTTGCTTTAATCGCTGTACGCGATATTATTCAACGTAAACATACCATAAGTCATAACTTTCCTGTTGTTGGTCATATTAGGTATATGCTAGAAAGTATTGGTCCAGAGTTAAGACAATATCTTGTCGCTAATAACCGAGAAGAGCTACCATTTAATCGTATAGAACGCGGTTGGGTTTATGCGTCTTCAAAAAACGAAAACAACTATGAAGGTTTTGGTACCGATAGAGATATTTATGCGCATCAGCATATTTTTATAAATAATGCAATGCTTCCTTATAAATTAGAAGACAATCATCCAAATAAAAAAGACAACCATTTTTTACCATGCGCAAAGGTTATGGGGCAATATAATAATCGTAAACGACCATACAGACCTGCATCTGTAATTAACGTATCTGCGATGAGTTTTGGATCTTTATCTGCAAAAGCTATAGAATCCTTAAATAAAGGTGTAAAAATAGCTGATGCATATCATAACACAGGTGAAGGTGGTTTATCACCATATCATAAACATGGTGGTGACGTTGTATTTCATTTTGGTACAGGATATTTTGGCGTTAGAGATGATGATGGAAATTTTTCTATGGAAAAACTTAAAAAACTAGTTCAAGATAATCCGTTTATAAGAGCAATAGAAGTAAAACTATCACAAGGAGCAAAACCAGGAAAAG
Source organism: Mesoflavibacter zeaxanthinifaciens DSM 18436 (assembly GCF_000422365.1). Lineage (GTDB taxonomy): Bacteria > Bacteroidota > Bacteroidia > Flavobacteriales > Flavobacteriaceae > Mesoflavibacter > Mesoflavibacter zeaxanthinifaciens. The sequence goes on along the minus strand of NZ_AULQ01000006.1, from coordinate 64,049 downwards.
GTGGTGTTTTACCTGGCAGCAAAATCACTAAAGAAATATCTGAAATTAGACACGTGCCAATGGGTAAAGATGTATTATCTCCACCAAATCATTCGGCTTTTAATACAATACCAGAGTTAGTCGAATTTGTAGAAGCAATTGCACAAGAAACTGGCTTACCTGTTGGTATAAAAGCTGCTATTGGTAAACTTGGACAATGGGAAGAACTTGCAGATTATATGAAAGCCAACAATAAAGGTCCAGATTTTATTACTGTTGATGGTGGCGAAGGTGGTACTGGTGCTGCACCACCAAGTTTTGCAGACCACGTGTCTTTACCATGGGTTTATGCTTTTGGTGATTTATATAAATTATTTAAGGACAAAGGATTAACAGAGCGAATTGTATTTATTGGTAGTGGCAAATTAGGGTTTCCTGCAAAAGCAGCTATGGCGTTTGCAATGGGTGCCGATTGTATTAATGTAGCGCGTGAAGCAATGATGAGTATTGGTTGTATACAAGCACAAGTTTGTCATACCAATCGATGTCCTGCTGGCGTTGCAACGCAAAATAAATGGCTACAACGTGGTATTGATGTGCCTTTAAAAAGTGAACGTTTAGCACAATATTTTAACACCTTTAAAAAAGAATTTTTAGAAATTACTCATGCTGCTGGTTACGAGCATCCTTGTCAATTTAAAATGAATGATGTTGAAGTTAACGTAGATGACCACAACTTAAGCAAAGAGCTTGACAGCACCTATAAATATCATAAAGTTGAAGTTCCTTTTAGCGGCATGCAGAGTTTAAAAGATTGTCCTCATTTAGGTGGTATTGCTTAAAATTAACATAATCCATAAATATAAAATCAAGTTACTTGTACAATAATTTAAAACACATTAAGTTTGTTGTATAAACAAAAAACATCCATGGAAGATCAAGTTTTAACTTTATTATTATATTGTATACCTGCTTTAATTACTGGTATTGTTGCTTACTTATTTTTTAGAGAATACTTTAATAATGAATTTGAGCGCAGAAAATATGAAGTAGCTAAAGAGCTTAACAAACAATCTTTACCAATACGATTACAAGCTTACGAACGTTTAACGCTGTTTTTAGAACGTATCTCTCCTAATAAATTATTACTTCGTGTTGCTCCTGTAGGAAACAATAAAGAAGACTACGAAACTTTATTAATAAAAAATATCGAGCAAGAGTTTGAGCACAACCTAGCACAACAAATCTACTTTAGTGATAATTGTTGGAGTGTTATCAATGCATCTAAAAGCGCAACTGTGCAATTAATTAGAAAAGTCGCTATGAGCGAAAAAATTGATAATGCAGATAAACTTCGTGAAGCTATCTTAAACGAAATGCTAGATAAACCAGCACCAAGCAATGCAGGTTTACACTATATTAAAAAAGAAGTATCTGAAATCTGGTAAGAGTTAAGGCTCTATTTCGTCCTTAAACTTTTCACTTTGATCCATCGGTTGCCCTATAGCATGTTTGGACTCAGCGTAATGATACCCTTGCTGCCACCAGGTTTCCATTAATTGTTTATTAAAGATTAATGAGTTTTCGGTAAGTTTTGTAGGTGTAAAATATAGATTAAGCTTTACATTTCTATGTTTTGCTGCCAATCGTCCTATTGCGATATCGCCTTTTTCTACTTGATCAGACAAATGTCCAAATAGATTAATCATTAAAGAAAACGGGTTTTTACCTAAAACCTTGTTATACTCTAAGTTTTCACTTTCTAAAATAATCGCATCTACTTCGGTTGCACCTCTTAAAATAGCTTCTCTTATTGGCACAACACAAGCTAATCCACCATCGGCATACTCAAAACCATCTTTAGTTGCTAAAGACATAAACGGTACTAAATTGCACGAAATCCAAATCCAGTCGCAAAATTCTTCATAACTAAAATCTTTAATAGACTTATACTCTGCTCTATTTTTAGATAAATTAGTTACCGTAACAATCACGTCTTCTTTAGTAGCACGAATACGATCATATTCTTCTTTAGTAAAATTCTCTTTAATATTCTTTCTTAAATTTTTACTTTCTCCAAAGGTTCTCTTACGTTTAATAAACTGCAAAACAGTATTAAAGTAATTAATAGATACGTACTCTCTATCTCCTTTCTTCTTTACTACAAATGGGTTAATATTAAAAATAGAATGCTGATTAACATGCGTATAAATATCATACAGCTTACCAATATCATGCGCTGCCAAATGCGGAATTAACAAACTACCGGTAGATGTGCCCAAATACATATCATAATCTCTACCTTCTTGCTCTATCAAATATTGCGCGACGCCACCTGCAAACGCACCTTTACTTCCGCCACCAGAAATTACTAAAGCTTTCAAATTTAATCTTGTATTTGGATTACTATTATTTTTGCAAATTACTAATTATTGATTGATATCTATCGTCTTCAGATAATTTTTCTAATAGCGATTTAGCAAAACTTTTAAATCGCCAATTATGATGTTTTGAAGCTTCAATTAAGTGTTTTAAAGCATCTTCATTAAACACACCAATACTAGACAAATAACCAAATGCGTTTTGACGCAAACTAAACGGTTGCTTTGGATTGGTATAACTTACCAATTCCTCAAAAAAATCTTGTTTTTTATCTGTTTGAAATTCTGGTGTTGCCAAAGCCAATGTTAACCATAACGTACGCACATTGTAATCGTTAAATCCATAAATAGATTGAGTTTGCTTTAAATATTCATTTCGCTTTCGCGGAAAATTTGCCCAAAGATTATACAAAGCAGCTTCAATGGTGACGTACGACTGATCGTTTAATAAGGTTTCATAATCCTGCTGAAAGTCTTCCGGAATTTCAGACATGTTTAATGCTAATGCTTGTCTTAAATGAAAGTTTTTAGACGCAAACGCTTCTTTTACCAAATCGTTGTAAGTTGGATAGTCTGGTTTAGACAACGCCTTTTTTAATACTGCAACTTGCATTGGATAAAATCCTTCTGGTAATTGCGTTACCAAACTTGATGGTATATAATTATCATCATCATCTGTTCTGTAAGTTAAATACGGATGTTCTTCGATAGTTAATAAAAATGCAGACGTTTCGTTAGATTGTAATGCGTTTGTCATCTCATTAATTGGCAGCGTTTTATTTTTTAACCAAACTTGTACAAAATTAGACAAGTCCATTTTGGAAGCTTTTTCAACTTCACTTATAAAATCATTAGTCTCTACATTACCATAAGCATGTTTCTTCAAATAGCGTTTAACAGCTGTTTTAAACGCCTTATCGTCTACTTTTTCTCTTAGAACATGCAAAACCCAAGCGCCTTTTTTATAAAATGTCGTACTGCTAGATTTTGGATCCAATAATGCTGTACTTTGTCCAGCTTGTTCTTGTGCTTCTAATTCTTTTAAATATTGGTACAATTGCCAATAGTAATAATCGTCACCAAAAATATCACGTTCTGCTAACAGCGCGTAATACGTAGCAAATCCTTCTTGAAGCCAATGGTGTGTACCTGAAGTTTCGGTAACCAAATCGCCAAACCATTGGTGAGCTAACTCATGCGCATTAACATTAACGTAGTTTTTATCTGTAAAACCAACCTCATCAATCATAAAATCGTCTGAAAAAATCGTACAACTTGTATTTTCCATACCTGAATACAAAAAGTCTTTTACAGGTACTTGTTTGTAGTTTTGCCAAGGATATGGTACGTCAATTTCTTCCTCTAAAAAATCAAACATCTGCTCTGTGTAACGGTACGTTGGCTCTACTTTTGCAGAATCTTCTGGATAGTAATACAATTGGATAGGAATACCGCTTTTTGAAGTGATTTCTTTTTTATCGTATTTACCAATAGCTAAAGCAACAAGGTAACTTGACATTGGTTGTTGCATGTCGTAATGCCAAGTTTTAAAACCATTATTTTCTTCAATATTTAATAATTTACCGTTTGAAATAACATAATAATCTTCATCAGCTATTATACTTAAATCAAACTCAATTTTATCATTCATATCATCAATACTTGGCAACCAATTACTAGTGTATTTACCTTGTCCTTGTGTCCAAACTTGTGTATATTCTTCTTTTTCGACAAAATACATAGCTTTTTTAGGCTTTGACTTATAACTTAACGAAAGCTCATTATCTACCGAAACATCAAGTTTTTTCTTAATAATTAAATGATTTGATGTTAAATTAACCTCAACTTTACTTCCATTAACAGACACATCTTCAAACTCGATGTTTTTTGCATCTACATATAAAGAATCTATTGGTTTTAAAACATTAAAATAATAAGTAACCAAACCAAAAATTGATTTATCCTCTGTCTGTACAGTAATATTTACTTCTGCTTTTTCAAAATCAACAACATCGGTTTGCTGTGCAGTTACAAGGCAATTAAAAAATGTAAAAAGAAGTAATAGGTAATATCTCATAGTTTGTTTTTATCAAGGACTAGACCAAAATACATAAAATTTAGAGTTTCATCTTTCAAGTTAAAGATTTATCTTCGTTGCTTATGAGTACCAACTTACAAACTCCTATAGATTATTTAAAAGGCGTAGGACCAAATCGTGCAGATTTACTACGTAAAGAGTTAGGTATTCATACGTATCAAGATTTAATAAATCTGTTTCCTAATCGGTATTTAGACCGCACGCAGTACTATAAAATTAACCAGTTACAACCTAATGCTAGCGAAGTTCAAATTGTTGGTAAAATTATCAAGTTTGAAGAAGTTGCTCAAAAAAGAGGCAAACGATTAGTTGCTACTTTTAAAGATGAAACTGGCACTATGGAACTAGTTTGGTTTAGAGGTCAAAAATGGATTAGAGAAAGTTTAAAACTAAATACACCATACGTCATTTTTGGTAAAACAAATTTGTTTGCAAACAAGTTTAGCATGCCTCATCCGGACATCGAATTACTATCCGAGCATCAAGCAAATTTGCGTAGTAATATGCAAGCCATTTATCCCTCTACAGAGAAACTTTCTAACAAAGGAATTAGCAATCGTGTGATGACAAAAATCATGCAAAATTTGTTCTTAGAAACGAAGGGAAAATTTGCCGAAACTTTGTCTAAAAATTTACTAAAAGAAAACCAATTAATTTCCAAACCTGAAGCTTTATTCAACATCCATTTTCCGCAAAATCAAGAAGCACTTTCTAAAGCAAAATTTAGGTTAAAATTTGAAGAATTATTTTACATTCAATTACAATTAATTTTAAAAAATTTAATCAATAAAAAGAAGATAAAAGGATTGCCTTTTGATAAAGTTGGAGAACACTTTAACAACTTTTACAAACACCATTTACCGTTCGAATTAACCAATGCACAAAAACGTGTTTTAAAAGAAATTCGTTCAGATTTAGGTAGTCATGCGCAAATGAACCGCTTATTGCAAGGTGATGTTGGTTCTGGAAAGACCATTGTTGCGCTAATGTCAATATTAATGGCGCTTGACAATGGTTACCAAGCCTGCTTAATGGCGCCAACTGAAATTTTGTCAGTCCAGCACTACAACGGATTAGTTGAGTTGTGTAAAGATTTGAAAATCAGAATTAAACTACTTACAGGTTCAAGTAAAACTTCAGAACGAAAAGAAATTCATAATTTGCTAGAAAATGGCGAATTAGACCTCTTAATTGGCACACATGCATTGCTTGAAGATAAGGTGAAATTTAAAAATTTAGGACTCGCAATTATTGACGAGCAACATCGATTTGGAGTTAAGCAACGTTCTAAATTATGGAAAAAAGGTCCGTCCATAATTTTAGAAAACGGCGAACAATCTGCTCCTATTCCACCGCATATTTTGGTGATGACAGCAACACCAATTCCGCGTACTTTAGCCATGTCAATTTATGGCGATTTAGACATCTCGATTATCGACGAATTACCACCTGGAAGACAAGCCATAAAAACCGTTCATCGATACGATAATAATCGACTTAAAGTGTTCCGATTTATACGTGATGAAATAGCTAAAGGAAGACAAGTTTATATCGTCTATCCGTTGATAGAAGAAAGTGCCCAAATGGACTATAAAGATCTAATGGATGGATACGAAAGTATTGCTAGAGATTTCCCTGCGCCTAAGTATCAAATTTCGATTGTTCATGGACAAATGAAACCTGCCGATAAGGATTTTGAAATGCAACGTTTTGCTAAAGGCGAAACTCAAATTATGGTCGCTACAACGGTGATAGAAGTTGGTGTAAATGTGCCAAACGCTTCTGTAATGATTATTGAAAGTGCCGAGCGTTTTGGCTTATCGCAATTACACCAATTACGTGGTCGTGTTGGTCGTGGCGCAGCACAAAGTTATTGTATCCTAATGACAAGCCACAAACTATCAGAAAACAGTAAAACACGCATCCAAACCATGTGTCAAACCAACGATGGTTTTGAAATTGCCGAAGTAGACTTAAAACTTCGTGGTCCAGGAGATATTATGGGTACACAACAAAGCGGTGTACTTAACTTGCGTATTGCAGATGTAGTAAAAGACAGCAACATTTTACAACACGCACGTTATTGGGCTAAACAACTACTAAGCAAAGATCCAAGCTTATCACATCCAGAAAATGCGGTTATTTTAAACACCTATCGTCAAATGGCTAAGTTTAAAAACATCTGGAATTACATATCCTAACACCAATTCATTTAACAAACTGCTATAAAATCCGTATTTTTAGAGTAAAAAACTATGAAAACTCTAATCTTAACCTTAATCCTTTTTGCTTTTATGACTTCAATTACAATTTTTCAGTTTAATAACACCAGTAATTTAGATGATTGGCAAGTTGTAGATGATGTCGTTATGGGTGGAAAATCTAACGGAAACTTTCAATTAAATAAAGATGGTTATGCAGTATTTAGCGGCGACGTATCTTTAGAAAATAATGGTGGTTTTAGCTCTGTGCAATATACTTTTGATGCATTAGATATTACCAACTACAAAACAGTTTGTATCAAGCTTAAAGGCGATGGTAACAACTATCAATTTAGATTAAAAAAAGACCAAAACGACTATTATTCTTACAAAAAAGAGTTTAAAACCAACGGAGATTGGCAAATCATTAAATTACAACTAGCTAGTTTGCAACCAACTTATAGAGGTAGATCTTTAGATATACCAAATTTTAACAGCAATAGTATTGAACAGCTTACTTTTTTAATTGCTAATAAAAAAACACAGTCTTTTAAGTTAGTATTAGATAAGATTTGGCTGGAGTAAACTATTTTATTGTTTACGTTATAGGAAAAATCGTATCTTGATTTGTAGTGTCGGATTTGCATACTCTGCTCTGTGTTAATTGTGTGATGTCTCCCGTGTGTTCGACAGGACTTGCGTAGTCATTTCGACGGTAGGAGAAATCTCATCTTAGTTACAGTGTTAGATCTGCTTACTCTGCTTTGAGCTACTTGTGCGATGTCTCACGTGTGTTCGACATGACTAAAGGATGCTTTTTAACTCTTTACAAAACCTAACGGTATTTAATATGAATTAATTGGTTTTATATCGAATGTTTTTTCATGTTTTAAACAAAAATTGTATCTTCACTTTACAATAGATAAAAGTAATTGAAAACTCGATTTATCTAAGTGTTGTATGTAATCCAAAAACGCATGAATAATATACTCTTCAAAAAAATAATTTTTCTAATTATAATAATATTTACAAATTATTTAACTGCCCAAGAATCATCTAACTTCAATCATTTAGTTTTAACGAAAGTTGGTTACCTAAATAAAGACAAAGTACTTGATTCAATTACTATAAAACAGGATACAGTAAATAAATTTAGACCTTATAGATTAGAAATCTATCTGAGTAAGAAAAAAGTTGGTAAAATTTTATCAATATCAACCGACAAAGCAATTACGCCTGAATACTTTCTAGGGTCTAATGGAATGGAAAAAGAAAAAAGTTTTTCAGATATTGAAATCAGAAATTACATTTTAACAATAAAACATGATCGAGAAAATGAACATAAAGAACATTCATTTCGACTTCTAGGTAATAAGTTCAAGCTAATTAAATACTATTTTATCAAATCAGATAATTTAGGGAAAATTCACTATGAAACAATAAACTTTGATAAACTTATTAGAAAAACGAAATCTGTAAGTAGGTCAAACAATCGTATTCTTGATCAAAATGAATATAAATTAAGAATGAATTCAAGATATTTAGAGGATTTAAATATGGTATCTGAAGTTCATCATTAAACACTACACACAACAGCGGTTATAATCCATTGCGGCTGAAATTCCTATCGGAATTTCATTGCAATTTGCTATCTTTCGGCTATTGCGGAAAGAATCCTGCGGATTTTTCCGCAACGTATCATAGCCGAGACCGTAAAATGCAATAAAAAATTAAGACACTTACTATTCCGCTAACAATTTATCCATAAACGTTGTAAACTCTTCTTTAAACTCGGTAAATTTTTCTCCAGTTGCAGGACCGTTAAAACCTGTGTGTATCTTGCGTACTTTACCATTTTTATCTATAAAAATAGACGTAGGATAACTTAATACATTATTAAGCATTGGTAGTTTTTCGTTGGCTTTACTTTTGCTAGTTGTGCCGGTTTGCGCTAATAAAATTGGATAGTTAATCCCTACTCTGTCTTTAAGACGTTTTATGTTTTTAAACGCTGCTTCTTCAGTTTTTGCGTATTCAAAAGCTAGCGCTACAAATTCGATGTCTTTATCTTTATTGTTGTTGTAATATTGAGCATAGTAATTACTTTCATCTAAACAATTTGGACACCACGTACCCATAATTTGTACAACTACTACTTTGTTTTTAAATCTATCATCGGTTAATGATATTTGGTTTCCGTTTTCATCAGGAAATGTAAATTCTAAAGTTTCATAACCATCTTTTAAATAAGTTAATGTGTTGGCATCTGCTAATTTAAAATCGTCATTACGTTTAGCAATAAAAGGTTCTTCCCAATGGTTACCAGAATAAAATGTACCGTTTAATGTACTATCGGTTACGGTTGCAGTAAATAAAAATGCATGTGAGCCATCAAATGTTGATAATTGCATTTGGTTACCACTAATTACTCCATCTAAGTAACGATAATCACCTGTTTCAGTTCTAAATGTTCCTGTTACAGTGTTTCCGTTTTGTTTAAATATTCCTTTTGCTTTATAGCTATCATCTGAATTAGGGCTAAATGTAGTTTCCCAATTACCAGATATATTAGTTTTTGGCAAGTTAGAGGTGTTAAATCGTGTTTTTTCTGGTTTTGCTGTAAATGGCACGCTACGATCTTTTCCTTCGGTAATGAATTGTCCTGTGATTATTTTGTTTTCTACTTTTGCTTTTATGTAGCTTTCAAATACTGGCATTTGTATAAAAACCGAGTCGTTTTTGTAGCTTATCTCATCTACCTTTATAACTTCTTCTGCATTATAAATTTCTAAAGTATTAGCATCTTTAACTTTAAATAAAAATGGTAGATTAAGGTTGTCTTTTATTTTTAGTTCTGCTCTGTATAGTCCTGAATATAAAAACTCAGTTGTATCTTGTTGACAAGAAAAAATAAGCACTGCTATTAGTAGAATTGTTATTTTACGCATGTTATAAGAGTTTAAGGTGGTAAAAATAGTCACAAAAAAAGGTGTTGCCAAAACAACACCTTAGTTTTATGTAAATATTAAGACTGCACTACTCTTCTATTTGTTCTATTTTTTGCTCTTGTTTAGCTATTTCAATTCGTTTTAAAGCTACTTTTTCTTTTACTTCTTTAATCTTTAATTCGTGTTGTTTTAAGCGTTCTTCAATCTTATTTATCTTTTCTAACCTAGATTTTGCGTCTTCAATGGTTAGCTTTTTGTCTTCTAGCATCTGTTTAGTTTTTATCCTTGCTAATTCTAACCTAGATTGGCTGTTACTAACAAATTCTTGACGCTTTTCTATATGTTTCTGACTTATTTTTAAACGTTGTTTAGCTATCTCTGCACGTTTAATACCAAATTGTTTTTGACTTATTCCGGATTGTTGTCGTTGCTCTTCTAAGATTTGTTTACGTGCCTCTAACTCTTCTTTATAAGAATTGTGGATTTCTTTTAGCTCTTCTTGCTCTTCTTGACGCAGTTGTTTTAATTCTTGCAGTAACGCTTTACGTTCTTCTGGAGATGCCTCTTTCATTTTTTCTTTAATCGCTTCTGCTTGCTGTTGCATTTGACTATACACTGCTTTGTGTTGCGATTTCATTTTGGCATGTTTTTCTTTTATTTCTTCACGCTTTTCTTGAATATCTTTACGATTTGCTTCATGTTTCTGTATGGTTTTCTCCCTTTCTATTTCTTTTTGTTGCTCGATCTTGTTTTTGGCTTCATTTAATTTGTTTTGCGCCAATAACTGTTGCGGTGCTAATCCTATTAAAAAGACAAGCATTAAAAGTGGTTGTAAGATTTTCATAATTATTGATCTAAGTTTTCTAAGTCTTGCAAGTCTTGGTCTATATCTTTAGCTTCTTGGTCTAACTGTTCGACCATCTTCAGTGTTTCTTCTTCTATAGATTGAATAGAATCTACTGCAGCTTCAACATTTTTATTGTCTTCTGTTTTTGTTTCTCTACAAGATGTTAAAGAAATAGTAAGCATAAAAAATATGATACTAAATATTGTTTTCATTTTTATGAAATTAATTAATCATTGTTCAAATTACGTATCATCTAATTAAATAGACTTTCGATTTAGAGGTTTAACACTGTTTTTTAGTTGAATTACACTTTTTACCGATACAGAACATAAAAAACTCAATACCAACAACTTAAGATGAAGAATTAGCAAAGAAGTTTCTTCAGTAAAACTTTTAATTTGCTTTAATTTAAAACTTATAATTTAATTTTTACAAAAAACGTTTTTAGGCGTTTCTATTGCTGCCAAGTATTGTTATATTTGTGCCCTTAATTAGCAGATAAATGAAGATTTCTTACAACTGGATAAAACAGTTTATAAAAACCGATTGGACAGCAGAACAAACTAGCGAATTACTAACAGATTTAGGTCTTGAAGTTGAAGGGTTAGACCTTTACCAAAGTGTAAAAGGCGGTTTAGAAGGTGTTGTTGTTGGCGAAGTTTTAACTTGCGTACAACATAGTAATGCAGATAAACTTAAAGTAACCATAGTAAATATTGGACAAGAACAACCTTTACAAATTGTTTGTGGCGCACCAAATGTTGCTGCTGGACAAAAAGTACCTGTAGCAACTATTGGCACGACTTTGTATACTGAAGATGGTGAAGCATGGACTATTAAAAAAGGTAAAATAAGAGGCGTAGAATCTCATGGAATGATTTGCGCAGAAGACGAGCTTGGTTTAGGTAAATCTCATGACGGTATTATGGTATTACCAGAAGACACTATAGTTGGTACACCTTGCGCAGAGCTTTTTGAAGTAGAAAATGATCAAGTTTTTGAAATTGGTTTAACACCAAACCGTGCAGATGCTATGAGCCATTTTGGTACTGCAAGAGATCTTAGAGCTGGTTTATTACAAAAAGGAATTAATTTAGAACTTATTACACCTAGTGTAAGTTCTTACCACGTAGATAGCAGAACTTTAAAAATAGATGTAGATGTAAAAGATTATGATTTAGCACCACGCTATTGCGGTGTAACTTTATCTGGTCTAAAAGTTGAAGAGTCTCCTGCTTGGCTACAAAATAGATTAAAAGCTATTGGATTAGCACCAATAAATAATATTGTAGACGCTACTAACTATGTATTACACGAGTTAGGACAACCTTTACACGCTTTTGACGCTGCAAAAATAACAGGACATAAAGTTGAAGTTAAAACTTGCGAAGCCGGAACAAAATTTACCACTTTAGATGGTGTTGAACGCGAGTTACATGAAGACGATTTAATGATTTGTGATGCAGAAAAACCAATGTGTATTGCTGGTGTTTTTGGTGGTGCTGATAGTGGTGTAACAGAACACACTACATCCATCTTCTTAGAAAGCGCATACTTTAATCCTATTAGTGTGCGTAAAACAGCTAAGCGTCATGGGTTAAACACAGATGCATCTTTTAGATTTGAACGTGGTATTGATCCAAATCTTACTAAATACGCTTTAAAACGTGCGGCTTTATTAATTTTAGAGATTGCTGGTGGCGAAATTACTAGTGATATTTTAGATTTTTACCCTAAAAAAATTGAAGATTTTCAAGTCACTTTAAGTTTTGATAAAATTACAAAACTTGTAGGGCAAGAAATACCTAAAGAAGAAGTAAAATCTATACTAGCATCTTTAGATATTAAAATAAATAGTGTTACAGAAACTAATTTAGGTTTAATCATACCGCCATATCGTAACGACGTTACAAGAGAAGCAGATGTTATTGAAGAAATATTAAGAGTATACGGATATAACAATATAGAAATTAGCACAAAGATGAATGCTTCTGTATCAAACTCTTCTCGTTTTGAAGATTATAAGCTACAAAACGTTGTTGGTAACTTATTAGCCTCACAAGGTTGGTACGAAATTATGGCTAATTCTTTAACAAGCGCTAAATACATAGAGTTAAGCGAGCAGTTAAAAGAAGAGCATAATATACAAATGCTTAACCCATTAAGTCAAGATCTTGGCGTAATGCGTCAAAGTTTAGTTTTTTCAGGATTAGAAGCTTTAAGCTATAACATCAATAGAAGACAAACCAATTTAAAGTTTTTTGAATTTGGTAAAACCTATCACAATTATAACGGTAAAAGAGAAGAACATAAACACTTATCATTATTTGTAACAGGTTTTAAAAACGAAGAGAATTGGGCACATACACCACAAGAAAAGACAAACTTTTTTCATTTAAAAGGAAGTGTTGCCGCAATATTATCAAGATTAGGTATTGATAGATATCAAGAAAGCACAGCTAAAAATGACGTGTTTAGCGAAGGTTTACAATTAAACATTGGACGTGATACTTTAGTTGAGTTTGGAGTTTTAAAAAGTAAAATAGCTAAACAGTTTGACATTACTCAAGATGTGTTTTATGCAGATTTTAATTGGGATACAATTTTAGTTGTAGCAAAACGAAACAAAATTAAGTTTACACCAATACCTAAGTATCCAGAAGTAAGACGCGATTTTGCTTTGCTATTAGATAATAATGTAACCTTTGAAAGCATTACTAAAATAGCTAAGAAAACCGAAAAGAAATTACTTAAAAACATTAATCTATTTGATGTTTATCAAGGTAAAAACTTACCTGACGGTAAAAAAAGTTATGCAGTAAGCTTTACATTTTTAGACGAAAACAAAACGCTTACAGATAAGGTTGTAGATAAAATTATGAGTAAGCTACAAAGCAACTTTGAAAGTGAACTTGGCGCTGAATTAAGATAATACGCTCATGAAAAATCATATTTTAATAGTTTTTAGCATTGCTATGCTAATTAGCAATACAGTTAATAGTCAAAATAAACTGTATAAAATTAATCAAGACTCTACATCTACACTTGGTCTTTTAAAATATGATATAAATACAACCTTACAGAGTGTAAAACACGCCTTTACAAGACCTATTTACTGGAAAAAAAAGGATTACACTAAGTTAGGAGGTTTAATTGCAGGTACAGCTTTGTTATCCTTAACAGATGAAAGTGTTAATAATTTTGCTAACAAACATTCTGATAAATTCCCAAAATTAATCAGAGATGTTGGTTGGTATTTTGGTAGTCCTCAAAACTATTTTATGGCAAATGCAGGATTATACGGTTATGGTCTTTTTGCTAAAAACGAAAAAGTTAGATATACTAGCGTTTTAATTATATCCTCATCCATTACATCTGGTTTTTTACAATCCTTAGCAAAAAATGCATTTGGAAGAGCTAGACCAGGAAGAGACCTAGGCGCATTTTACTTTAAACCACTATCTAAAGAAGGTGGATTTCACTCTTTCCCTTCTGGTCATACCGTATTGTCTGTTACTATGACGCATGCAATTGCAAAACAGTTTAAAAATCCTTGGGTAAAAACAGGAATTTATGCTTTTGGTGCCATACCACCTTTATCAAGATTGGTAGATGACGCACATTGGATTACAGACATAGCTTTTAGCACTGCTTTAAGTATTATTGTTGTAGATAGTATTGATAAGTTTTTAAAGAAAAATAACGCTTTTGATTTAGACCATAATAGACCTTCAAATAAAATCTCTTGGAATTTTATGTTTAGCGGTAATAAAGTTGGTCTTATTGGTACTTTCTAACAAAACCTAAACATGTCAAACATTTCAAAAAATCAAGGCAGCACTTTTAGTTTAATCCTAGGTATTTTCTTTATAATTTTTGGCATTTACAGAGTCTACAAATATTTTATTAATGAAGTAAGCACTTTTAGAGCTATACTTGGTTTTGGTTTTATTATATACGGTATATTTATTTTATCCAGATACAAAAAATCAAAACAGCCATAATTATTACTTGTTAAACAAAACATTTTTTTCTAGTATTCTAAATGTTAAACCTTTGCAATTAAGCTAAGTATGTTTTATTTTTAGGTTAAAAAATAAATGCTATGATTTTTAACACTACAAACATAGAAGAAAAACTACGTCTGCAACAATCTAAACAAATAGCACAACCAGACATTTTAAAACAAGTACATGCCATTTTTGATGCTGAAAATGAAAAAGAAATTAATATTGAAAATGAATTGAAATCTGCCAATAGTAGCACTAGCAATTTGTTTAATGTAGAGCTTTTAAAAAGTGATCAAATTTTTCATATAGACAGTATTAAAAAAACGTGTATTGATTACCGACTTCGATTTTTAGATACTAAGTATTTTAAAAATGAATTTCCGCAAGAAGCCATTAATAAAATAAAAGCTTTAGAAAAAGAACACAACATCACACTAAGCGGATTTAAAATCATGGCGCCTTCTAAACTATTTAAGTTAGAAAACCCAGATGATCCTTTATTATTTGCACCCATAGGAAATGGTTACTATTACTTAATACACAAATGGGGAAATGATTTAAATCCATTAAGAAAATGGCGTATGCTACCTTTTAAAAATTATGAAAACTTATTGGTCTTTGCGTTAATTGTTAGTTTTGCATTAACCTATCTTTTTAATTATAACTTACCACAAGACAACAATTACACAAGTTATTTTTTCTTATTGTTTCTATTCATGTTTAAATCTATAGTTGGCATTGTTATTTACTATGCGATTTCTCAAGGAAAAAATGTGAATTCTGCAATTTGGAATAACAAATACAGTAAGTAATTTATTGCATAATTTTTAGTATCTTTAATAGAAATCAATACTAAAAAACTATGGAAACGGAATATATAAAAATTTACACTGGAGACTTTTTAACCTCACAACGCATACAACAACGCTTAGAAGATATTGGCATTAATGCAGTGGTAAAAAATGAAGATGAATCTGCAAGACTGGCTGGTTTTGCAAATCCTGTACCAAGCTTGCAAGATATTTATGTACATGAAACCGAACTTGAAAAAGCTAAAACAGTTGTTGATGCTATTAAAAGCGAGATTTAATTAAAAGAAAAAAGCCTCTTCAAAACGAAGAGGCTTTTAACACTAATTCAAATAGCATTTACACGGTTTATTATGACTTTGGTAATAATACAGTATCTACAACATGTATTACACCATTAGATTGATTTACATCTGCAATAGTTACTTTTGCTGAGTTTCCGTTTTCATCGGTTACATAAACGTCATTTCCTTTTGTCCAAGCAGTTAATGTTCCTCCTGAAACAGTTTTAATTACTGCTTTACCATCGCCTTTTTTAATTAATTTAGCGATAGCTTTAGCATTCCATTTTCCAGAAACAACATGATACTTTAAAATAGTTTGTAATTGTTCTTTATTTTCTGGTTTTACTAAAGTTGCTACTGTTCCTTCTGGTAATTTATCAAATGCTGCGTTTGTTGGTGCAAATACAGTAAATGGTCCTTCACTTTGTAAAACTTCAACTAAACCTGCTGCTTTTACTGCTGCTACTAAAGTTGTATGATCTTTAGAGTTTACCGCATTTTCTACAATATTTTTAGAAGGATACATTGCTGCTCCACCAACCATTTTTGTATCTTCTTTCATCATTTTGTTTTGAGCAAATCCTAAAGAAGTCACAAAGAATAAACTAAGCCCTAATACGATTTTTGATAATTTTTCTGTTTTCATAATAAATTGATTTTTGGTTTTTATGTTCAGTCTATCTACGCAGTTAAGTTTTGCTTGGTTTTATATTTTTTCAATTTAACAGAGAATTAACAAAATCCCTAAATAAAAAAAGCCTTCAAATTAAATCTGAAGGCTTTTAACGTTTTATTTTTAAGATAGTTACACAGCATACATTTTATCACGCTGCTCTTTAATCTTTTTATCTTCCATATACTCATCAAAAGTAGTATATCTATCAATTACTCCATTTGGTGTAAGTTCTACTACTCTATTTGCTACAGTTTGAGCAAACTCATGATCGTGAGTTGTAAAAAGAACAGTTCCTTTAAATTTCTTTAAAGAGTTATTAAAAGCTGTAATACTTTCTAAGTCTAAGTGGTTTGTAGGTTCGTCTAGCATTAACACGTTAGCTCTAATCATCATCATTCTTGATAGCATACAACGTACTTTTTCTCCTCCAGATAGTACATTAGATTTTTTAAGTGCTTCTTCTCCAGAAAAAATCATTTTTCCTAAGAAACCTCTAATATGTACTTCTTCTCTTTCGTCTTCTGTTTTTGCCCATTGACGTAACCAATCTACTAGCGTTAAGTCGTTTTCAAAAAACTTACTGTTATCTAATGGTAAGTAAGATTGTGTTGTGGTTATTCCCCAAGAAAATTCGCCAGCATCTGCATTTTGGTTACCGTTTAATATTTCATAAAATGCTGTTGTTGCACGAGAGTCTCTTGAAAACACAACCACTTTATCTCCTTTTTGAAGATTTAAATCGATGTTTTTAAACAGTACTTCGCCATCTAAAGATGCTGCTAAACCTTCAACATTTAATATTTGATCACCAGCTTCACGCTCACGTTCAAAAATAATAGCTGGATAACGTCTTGATGTTGGCTTAATTTCGTCCACATTAAGCTTATCAATCATTTTCTTTCTTGATGTAGCTTGCTTACTTTTTGCAACGTTAGCAGAGAAACGACGAATAAACTCTTCTAATTCTTTTTTCTTCTCTTCTGCTTTTTTGTTTTGTTGTGCACGTTGTCTTGCTGCTAATTGTGAAGACTCATACCAAAACGTATAGTTACCAGAAAAATGATTTATTTTTCCGAAGTCAATATCACTAATATGCGTACAAACAGCGTCTAAAAAGTGACGGTCGTGAGATACAACAATTACACAGTTATCATAGTTTGCTAAGAAGTTTTCTAACCAAGTTATTGTTTCGTAATCTAGATCGTTGGTAGGCTCATCCATGATTAACACATCAGGATTACCAAATAATGCTTGTGCTAATAATACACGTACTTTTTGCTTACCATCTAAATCTGCCATTAAGGTATAATGTAAATCTTCTTTAATACCTAAGTTAGATAACATAGCTGCAGCATCACTATCTGCATTCCAACCATTCATCTCTTCAAACTGTACTTGAAGCTCACCTATCTTTTCAGCATTTTCATCAGTATAATCTGCATAAAGAGCATCTATTTCTGTTTTAATTTTATATAAAGGTTTATTTCCTTTTAAAACAGTTTCTAACACTGTATCTTCATCGTGCTTATTGTGGTTTTGTTCTAAGACCGACATACGTTTACCTGCTTCTAAACTAACATGTCCAGAAGTTGGCTCCATCTTTCCAGATAATATTTTAAGGAATGTCGACTTTCCTGCACCATTGGCTCCGATAATTCCGTAGCAGTTTCCGTTATTAAATGTGGTATTTACCTCATCAAAAAGAATACGTTTACCAAATTGAACAGATAAATTAGATACTGATAACATAAGCTATAATTTAATTTTTTGCAAAAGTAGAAAATTAGTATCAAAAAACACTATATATTGCCTTATTATAAGTTTTAACAACGCATTAACATTATGAATATATTGCAAAACATATTTTTGTTGATATATAGATAATAAGCCCTTAATATATAATGAATTATAAATTCGTATACTTTTTTTTAGCAATATCTTTGAGTTTTTTTTCTTGCGAAAAGGATAAAAAGGCTAGCCTAGATGGTAATGCTTTTTTTGGAGGCGAAATTATTAACCCAAATTCTAACTTTATTGTAATACTTAAAGAAAACAAAGTTTTAGACAGTGTTAATTTAGATCAAAACAACCGTTTTTCTTATATTTTTAAAAACTTTGAGCCTGGTCTTTTTAGGTTTTATGACGGTAAAGAATTTCAATCTGTACTTATACAACCCAATGATAGTTTGATGTTTAGGTTAAATACTATTGAATTTGATGAATCTTTAGTGTTTACCGGTATTGGCGAAAAAGAAAATAACTTTTTAATTGATTTATTTCTTCTAAACGACAAACTACAAGATTCTGTCTTAAAAATTAGTCAATTAGAGCCTGATGAATTTGAAGAAAAGTTAGATGAAATTAGAAATCAAAAACTAGAAAAGCTTAAAAGTTTTAATGAAAAAAACGAAACTACTGAGATTTTTAACACTTTAGCAAAAGCTAAGATTGATTATAATTATTATTATAGTAAAGAAGCGTATCCTTTTATAAATTACAGAGAAAACGAAGAACAAATTTTTAACGAACTACCTGAAAATTTTTACAGCTACAGAAAAGATATAGACTACAATAGTAATTTATTAAGAGAATACAGACCTTACGTATCTTTTTTAAGAGTACACTTTAATAATCTAGCTCTACAACAACATTTTAAACACTCTGAAGATAGTACCTATAATAATAAGTCTTTAGAGTATAACATAGATAAGTTTAATCTTATAAGCGATAAAATAAATGACACATTTATTAAAAATAGACTGCTTTACTATAACATGGTTAAATTTATTAATGGATCTGAAAATGATAAAGATTACGAGACGCTTTTAAATTTATTTAAAAAGAAAAGCACTAATAATGATCAAATAGTTAAGGCTAGCAAGCTTGTTAACACATACAAAAGATTAAAGCCTGGTAACAAATTACCTGATGTAACAGTAATAAATAAAAATGATGAGTTTTTATCTATTAAGAGAATAATAGAGAAACCTAGTGTTATATACTTTTGGGATGTATCTAAGCGCTACAGATACCACTTAAAAGATGTACATCTAAAAGCTGCAGAATTAAGTAAAAAATACCCTGAAATAGAATTTATTGCTATAAATGTAAATAACATTAGTACAAGAGAACAAGCAGATATTTTACAGCGTAACCGTTTACCTTTTGTTAATGAGTATCATTTTAAGTCGCCTAAAAAAGCTGTAGAATTATTAGCTATAAGTCCTATTAACAAAGTATTTTTAGTGGATAAAAAAGGTAATATTGTTAATCCAAAAGGTAATATGTTTGACATCAAATTTGAAAATGAGTTATTAGCCTTGATTAATAAGTAAATTATAATTATGTAAAAAAAGCCTGCTTATTAGCAGGCTTTTTTTTAGTCTTTCTTATGATCATTTTGTACTTCAATATCTCTATATCTGCAACATGCGTGTACAGAGTTATAAGCTTCTTCTGTTGCTTTTAGCGTTTTTGTATCGTGTCCTACAGATACTACACTTTTTTTAATGCTATCTAAATTTGTTTTACGCTCATCGTAAATTAGCTTTAATTCGTGTGTTTCTACATTCCAATTAGCACTTTTTACGCCTTTAGTTTGGTAACATGCTTTTTCTATTCGTGCTTTACACATACCGCAAATACCATCTACTTCTAAAGAAACTCTTTTATTTTTATTTTGAGCAAACGTAGTTATAGTAACTGTCATAATTAATAAAATCAATAATTTTTTCATTGTAGTATATTTTTAATTTAATTTATATCGTAATCCTGTATAATACATACTTCCAAAAATTGGACCGTACACAAAATTAGTATCAAACGCTGTTCCAAAAGGGTCATTTGCACTAACTATAGGATTATCTTGTTTTACATTAGTTATATTTTCTCCTCCTAAATATATTTCAAATTTAGATGAAAACACTTTAGTAACTTGCATGTTTAATGTAGCTACTGTTGGAGTAAATTTATTTAATTGATATTGTATTGGGTTATCTATTGTTGAAGAAAATCGTTGCTCTCCTAACCAATTAAAAGTAGCATCAAACTTCCATTGACTTTGGTTTTTTAATTCTGTTTTATATCCTGCATTAGCAAAAAAACGATGTTTTGGTGTTAATGGTTTTGATAATTTACCCCTTTGGTAGTCGGTTTTAACATCATAATACTTATATGCTGTTCTTAAATCGAAGTTATTAAATGCTTCGTAGTTTACTTCAACTTGAAAACTATTTGCGTAACTACTACCTTGTAAATTATAAAAACTAACAGCTTGAGCATTTTCTAAATCTACAACCACTTGGTTTTTAAAATCTGTTCTATAAAAATCAAAAGTTACATCTGCTTTTCTTCCAAAAAGATTAAAACCTTGTAGATATGAAACACCATAATTCCATGCAATTTCAGGATCTAAACCATAAATTGGTCCATTATTATTTAAAATTGAAAACTGTCTTGAAGACGCAAATAAGTTCTGGTTTTCAGCAAAAATATTAGCGCTACGTTTACCGCGACCAAAAGAGACTCTAAAAGCAGATTTGCTCCAAGGAGAATATCTTAAATGAAAACGTGGTGTAATAAATTCGCCTAATAAATTATGCGTATCAAAACGCAATCCTGCAGTAAGGTTAAGTTTTTTTAAATTATCAAAAGAATACTCAAAAAAACCACCAAAGCTACGCTCTACCCTATCATAATTTGTATTTAATGCAAACTCATCATAATTATCATACGTAAAATTTACACCTGTTTTTATTTTATGTCTAGAGTCGCTTATTATCGAGTTATAAATAACGTTAGAATATACACTTGTGTGTTCTATATTATATTCATTTAAACCAAAATAAGAATCTTGTTGGTGATTACTTAATGCCATTTGAACACCTAGACTTTGCCAAGGTAAGTCCGCATTTACATATCCAAATTTACCCGAAATTTCGTAACGTTTAGTATCTATTTCGCTTCCCCAATTATTAGTTGTTAATTTGTCTGTATCTGGATCAAAATCAATTTGACCTGATTGCTTATAATCATCTAAATACTTAAGGTTTAAAAAAGTAACAATACCTTTTTGGGTATTAGTATACTGCCAACGATTCATCACATTAATTTGATTAAACTTTGGCATATCCAAAAATCCATCATTATTTCGATCATGCTCTTCTTGATGTGTATTACCATGTATATAAAGACCTGTACTAATGTTTTTAGAAACATTTGTATTAAAGTGTGTGTTAAGTTCTAGCCTTTCGCTTGTTGCGGCATAAAGGTTAACAAATACATTATCATCTGTCATCGGTTTTTGCAATTCGGCATTGATCTGTCCCGAAATACTCTCGTACCCATTGACAACACTTCCTGCTCCTTTTGTTATTTGTATACTTTCTACCCATGTTCCTGGAATAAAGCTTAATCCGTAAGCTTGAGAAGCACCACGAACTGATGGAATATTTTCGGTAGCAATTAAAATATAAGGACTTGATATACCTAACATTTTAATTTGCTTAGTGCCTGTTACTGCATCACTAAAGTTAACGTCTATAGAAGGGTTAGTTTCAAAACTTTCGGACAAATTACAACATGCAGCTTTTAATAACTCATCACTACTTACATATTGTATGTTTTCTGATTGTATATAAGATCTTGAAGTAGATTTAACTTTAGAGTCTAAAACCACTTCATCTAAACTTGTTGTAGGTTCTAACCAGTGTTTTATCGTTTTACTAGAGTTTACTGTTATTGTATCTGTTTTAAAACCAACATAGCTAATCACTAATTGATTAGATGTTTTACTTAAAGGTAAACTAAAGCTGCCGTCAAACTCTGTAGATGTTCCTACTGTTGTGTTTAACCAAACTAGATTAGCGCCAGGTAAAGGGTTTTCTTTTTGTTCTTCGTTTGCTTCATACACATAACCCTTAAGTTGGTTTTGCGCAAAAATGGTTAATGGTAAAAAGCAAAATAGTAATATAAATAGCTTTTTCATATTACCCATAAATTTCAATTAGCATTACTATTGCCATTATAATCATAATGGAATTTTCTATAAACGTAGCTTTGGTCATTGGTAATTTTAAAGCAGTACCCAAACAAGCACATTGTATTGCTTTTTTGTCCAATAAAGATTTTGATACACCAACTGTTGTAATGCCTAAAATTATTATTGTAATTATTAATGCTACAGAAATTTCTATTCGCATTAAAAACATTACCCCTAAAATAAGTTCTATAAAAGGGTAAATCCAACCATAAGCAGGTAAAGCCTTAGCTAATGGGTCATACATTTTAAAACTTTCAGGAAAACCTTTTAAATCTAAAAACTTAAAAAAGCTAAATACGATATAAAAAATACCCATAAAATCTAGCATAAAGTTTGAAACATCAAACCTATTTCTATTTAGTAAATATGAGGCAGCAATAATATATCCAAAGATTAAAAATAGTGGAAATAACTGTCTTATTTGTGATTCTTTTTCTTTAGAAACTGAATCAAAAACGTTGTTCTCTTTACTTTTCTTATTAATAGTATATTTACTAGACAATGCGTCTTGTAAAGTATTTATTGAAATGTGTTTAGACGTACCTATTTCAACCTCGGCATTTTCTAAATCTACCGAAACATCTGTTACGTGGTCTAAACTTTGTAAAGCTTTTTCAACAGAAGCTTTACAACCATTACAGGTCATTCCTGTAACGTTATATGTGTGTGTCATGATTTTTTAATTTAATTGTACAATATTTAATTCCGCAAAAGCGGAGTTATTTAAGAAAATTGTAAATCAAATTATATAAACATCGTGAAGTTGCTGTAAATCTATAACTAGATTTGGTGGTGAATAAAATTGATGCGGAACAGTTTGCTTTGGCAAACTTTCTTTATACAAAAAGAAATTATAAACAAACGCTGTAAACACAATTTGCTTACTTATATCTAAGTCTTCAAACTTAGTAACTTTAAGCTTGTCTTGTCCCTTAATTATTTCTACATCGTCTTTACAACATGATTTTGGCATTTCAATAACATCAGAACATTTTTTTACTTTAGAAAATACTGCTGAGTCTACCAAACGATCACCACAATAATGCTTTTCTACAGTAAAAGATAATGTAGAGAACAGCACTAAAAATGCCATTAATACTGAAAAGACGCTATGTAAAATTTTTATTTTCACGATGCAAATTTACAAAATAAAATGACTTACTAAGCGTTTAACATTTGGATTAACATGTCTTTAAAATATTGTAGATTAATATTCGGCACAATTCGTGTTATATTATATCTTTGAAATTATAATAAACAACCTATGAAACATCTTTTTACAACTATTACTGTTTTATTATTATCCTGTGCTTCTTTTGCTCAAAATAATAATGCTTTTAAAGCAGGTGAAAAACTAACATTTTCAGCAGCTTATAATATGTCTGGTATTTTAACAGATATAGCCGAAGTTAAAATGGAAACAAGCGCTGTAAATACAAGCGGAACTACATTATATCGTTTAAAATGTTCAGCAACAACATATTCTAATTTTGATAGTTTTTTTAAAATTAGAGATTTATACGAAAGCTATGTTAACCCAAAAACTGTAGCTCCATATTTATACCAAAGAGATATTAGTGAAGGTGGCTATTATAAATTTGTAAAGTACAAGTACAGTTATAAAACTAACACAGTTTCTAGTTTAATTAGAAAAAAATCTAAAAACTTTGCTTCTGGTTTTTGGGACAGAAATAATACTATAAAAATTAAGCCAGGTACAAGAGATATAGTTTCTACTTTATACAAATTAAGAACTTTAGACATACACAAAGCACCTGTTGGAGCTAGTGATACCTTTACAGTTTTATTTGATAATAAAGAAGTTAAATGTAGCTTTAAACTTTTAGGCAAAGAAACTATAAACACTGCTATTGGTAGAAAAGAATGTTATAAAATAGCCATAAACGTTACTAATAATAATGTTTTAAAAGGAAGTAACGCTAATATTATATGGCTTACTGCAGATGAGAATAAAATACCTGTTTATGCTAAATTTAAAATAGCGGTTGGAAGTGGAGAATTAAAAATTAAATCTGCAACTGGCTTAAAAAATTAAATTATGAAAAAAGTAACCTTAATATTATCTTTAGTTTGTGCTATTTTAGCAATTATCTTAGCTATATTACCTTTATTTAAATTAGCTTTTATACCAGCAATTTTAGCGTTAGTGTTTGGTATTATATCCTTTATAAAATCAAGAAAAGACAACCAATCTACGCATGTTGTACAGGTTTCTTTTTTATTAGTAATAATAGCTTTAGGATTATCTACTTATAAAACTGTTTTTACTGTACAAGAAGTTGGTAACACAGAAGAACTTGAGCAACGTGAAAAAGAAAATGAAGAAAAAGCTTTAGAAGAACTTGAAGATTTAGATATAGAGCTAGATTAACAAATTAGATTGTATGTAGTAAAAAAGAGGAATCTTAAAATAAGATTCCTCTTTTTTATTACACTGATAATTAATGTGTTTTGAAAATTTTGAAAAGAAAAACATTTATTTTTGAAACAAATAAACATATCTTTACCGACCAAATATTCATCTTGATAATGAAATCGCTTTTAATAATCTCTGCACTATCCTTAGTCGGTTCTTGTACAACCACTAAATATTCAACCAAAATAAATAATCTTAAGGATTCTATTGTTATAAAAGATTCTGCAACAATTAGTAAATATGCAAAAACAATTACTGTAGAAGAACTTAAATCTCAAATTTATAACATAGCTTCAGACTCTTTTAATGGTAGAGAAGTTGGAAGCAAAGGTCAAAAGTTAGCTGCAAACTACATTAAAGATTTTTATGTCAAAGAAAAAATATTACCTGGTAATGATTCAACGTATTTTCAATATATACCAAAGTCATTTCTTCCAAAAAAATATAATGCTTCAGAAAATGTTGTAGCCTTCATAAAAGGAAAAGAAAAACCTGAAGAAGTATTAATTATCTCTGCACATTACGACCATTTAGGCGTAACTGATGGACAGATTAATAATGGTGCAGACGATAATGGATCTGGTACTGTTGCCATGCTGCAAATAGCACAAGCTTTTAAAGAAGCAGAACGTAATGGGATTTCACCAAGAAGAAGTATATTATTTTTACACCTTACTGCAGAGGAAATTGGTTTACAAGGCTCTTTATACTACACACAAAATCCGCTTTTTCCTTTAGAAAACACCATTGCAGATCTTAATATTGATATGATTGGACGTGTAGATGATAAACATAAAAACAATCCAAATTATATATACTTAATTGGTTCTGACAGAATTAGTAAAGAGCTTCATTTTATTTCAGAAAAGGTAAATTCTACCTCAACAAACATAGAATTAGATTATACGTTTAATCAAAAAGACGATGCTAACCGATACTATTACAGATCAGATCATTATAATTTTGCTCAAGAAAATATTCCTGTAATCTTCTACTTTAATGGTACTCACGAAGATTACCATAAACCTTCTGATACTGCAGATAAAATTAATTTTAACTTATTAGCTAAGCGTACTAAACTTATTTTTTCTACAGCATGGTACTTAGCGCATAAAGAAGAATTCCTATTACATAACAGTGATATTTAACAACTAAATTCTTCTTAATTATTAAATCTTAGACCTTCAAACTAGAATTTTGTGTTATTTTTGAGAGGCAATTATAGCTCTTAAAACAAATACATATGAAATCATTATTATCTATTGCTAGCTTTAGCTTACTACTTGCTGCTTGTGGTAGTCAACAAAAACAAGCAGAACAAAAAACAACTCAAAAAGAAGTTAGCCCAACAACTTATGCCGAAACAATTACTGAAGCCGAGTTAAAAACTCTTCTTTATGAATATGCATCAGATGAATTTAATGGACGAGAAACAGGTACAGAAGGTGAAGAAAAAGCAGTAAACTTTTTAAAAGCCCACTACATGACTTATGGTGTTCCTGCTGCCAAAGGAAACAATGATTATTTTCAAAAAGTACCACTAGAAAAACTAGCAGCTCCAGATGTAACTTTAACCGTAAATGGTACCGCATTAAAAAACTTAGAAGATATTGTATCTATCACAGCAATGCCAACAAGTCAATTTTCTGCAAACCAAGTTATTGATTTAGGTTACGGTATAGAGGCTGACAATTACTCTAATTATAAAAATATTGATGTTTCTGGTAAAGTCGTTTTTATACGTTCTGGAGAACCTAAAAACGAAGATGGCACTTACCTAATCTCTGGTACAGAAGAAGCTACTAAATGGTCTAACCTAAGACAAGAATTTGCTACAAAACGTGATATTGCAAAAGAAAAAGGCGCTAAAGCTGTATTGTACTATAATCCAAATATTTTTGGTATGGCTGCTAGACGCTATGGTAGCTCTAGCGGACGTATGGCACTAAGCGGTAAAGATAATAACATGTATTATATGTTATTAAATGATAATGCTGCAAAAGCTATTCTTAAAACAGATACAGCAATAAACAACGCTTTTACTAATAAAGTTTACAATGCAAGTATTGAAATAGACTATACTAATAAATCTGAAGCTTTAAATGGAAATAACGTAGTTGCATTTGTTGAAGGAACTGAAAAACCAAACGAATATATTATTATCTCTGCTCACTTAGACCACATTGGTAACCATGATGGCGAAATTAATAATGGAGCAGACGACGATGGTTCTGGTACTGTTGCAGTCTTAGAAATTGCAGAAGCTTTTGCTAAAGCCAAAAAAGATGGTCACGGACCAAAACGTTCTATTGTATTTTTAAATGTTACAGGAGAAGAAAAAGGCTTATTAGGTAGTAGTTATTATGCAGATATGGATCCTATTTTTCCTTTAGATCAAACCGTTGCAGATTTAAATATAGACATGATTGGGCGTATTGACCCAAAACGTGAAGGTGACAGAAATTATGTTTACTTAATCGGAAGTGATAAATTAAGTACAGAATTACATAATATTTCTGAAGAAGTAAACAGTAAGTACACTAATATAGAATTAGATTACACTTATAATGATGAAAACGATCCAAACCGTTTTTACTACAGAAGTGACCATTACAACTTTGCAAAAAACAATATTCCGGTTATATTCTATTTTAACGGTACACATGATGATTACCATAGACCAAGCGATACTGTAGAAAAAATTAATTATGATCTATTAGAAAATAGAGCGCGTTTAGTATTTTATACAGCTTGGGAATTAGCTAATCGTGACCAAAGAATAGTTGTAGATAAAGCAGAATAAATATAACTACTGCTAAGTAAAATAACTTTTACCATTAATAATCTATCTTTTACTAATTAAAACGTAACGTTTACTCATTACGCTTTTAATAAAAGGTAGATTATTTTTTATTTAGAGTAATTAAAATTTTTTAAAATGAAATTCTTACTCTTATTTAGTATCCTTTTATCTTACACAAACATATACTATACATCAACTTCTTTTGATTTAAAGACTATTAAACAAGAAGAAAATCAATACCTTTTTTTTAAAAATTTAAAAGAAGGAGATCAATTAAGTATAACATATCAATCCTATGGTTGTTTTAATCAACATTCAGAAACTTTAGAATTTAAATATTTAGACAAAACTCTTACAGCTACACTTTTAAGCAACGATATTAAAAAATCGACAATCATAAAACCAACAGAAATTGACTATTTAATTGAATTTGAAACACAATTAATTAATATAAACAACACAAAAAGAGGCTGCACAACAGTAAACTCTTTCACGTTTAAATTAAATAACGATAAAAGTATAGTAAGAAAAGATGATACTTGTAATTGGAATGGTTATAAAGTATTAAAAGAAAAATTTTTCAAATAAAGCTTACAAAAAAAGCCTTTCATTTCTGAAAGGCTTTTACTTTTTGGGTGGAAGATCGGTCTCGAACCGACGACCTCCTGAACCACAATCAGGCGCTCTAACCAACTGAGCTACAACCACCGTGTATAACGCATATTAAAATGCGTGTGCAAATGTAGTTTATTTACTAAATATCACAAAAGATTTTTAAATAATTTTTATACTATTTTAAATCAAAAAGACTATTTACTGCTGCAAACCGCTCAACTGTAAAACCTTCTGCGTATTCACTATTAATTAAACGCCCTAAATCTCTTGCTCTATAAATAATACTATCTGTAAAATTTTTACTAGAAATTGGTGTTTGAGGCTCATTACTGTCTGGATTATAAAATTGTGTTTTATAAGCTAAGACACTTTTCATTTTTATATCAATAAAATCTGTAACGTCTACAACAAAATCTGGTTCTATATGCTTCCATTGTATGTAATGGTAAACCTGTTTTGGTCTCCATTTTTCTTGTGGCTTTCCTTCTATTTCTGTTTCAATTTTTAATAATCCACTTAAAAAACATGCATCACTAACCAATTTACTGGCTTTACCATGATCTATGTGCCTATCATCTATAGCATTACACAACACTATTTCTGGTTGATATTTGCGTATCATTTTAATGACTTCTAACTGGTGTTGCTTATCATTCGTAAAAAAACCATCGGCAAAGCCTAAATTTTCTCTCGCAGCGACACCAAGTATGTTTTTTGCGTCTTCTGCTTCTGTTTTACGTGTGTGTTCTGTACCACGTGTACCAAGTTCTCCTTTAGTTAAATCTACTATAACTACTGTTTTACCATTTGCTACTTCTTTTGCTATGGTTGCTCCTGCGCCTAACTCTACATCATCTGGATGTGCCCCAAATGCTAATATATCTACTTTCATTATGTTATTTATTCCACTGTTTTTGTTGGTCTTCATTTAAAAAAGTCCAAGCTACTACTCTACTCTTTTTTTGACCAATATTAATTGGTAAAGTTTTTATAATTTTTGCTCCTAATTTATCTAAAGACGCATACATTGATTTTATATTGTCTTTATTAGCAACTAATGTTGTATACCAAAAGCACTTATTTTTAAACAAGCTACTTTCGTATAAATAATTGTGTAAAAATGCTTTTTCTCCACCTTTATACCACAATTCATTTGATATTCCAGAAAAGTTTCTGTTTATACTATTTGTGTCTTGATTTAATCCTTTTAACTTTTTTAATGTGGCTGAATTTGCTTCAGTTTCATCTTTGTAAAAAGGCGGGTTACACATAGTTAGGGTGAAGATATCTGTTTTTGTCAAAATACCTTGAAGTATTTGATTTGGATTGCTCTGAAATCTTATTGAAACTCTATCCTCTAAATTGTTTTTTGCTATAATTTTTTCAGCTTGTTTTATCGAACTTTTATTTACATCTGAGCCAACAAACTGCCAATTATAAATTGATTGACCAAGTAACGGATAAATACAGTTTGCGCCAGTACCAATATCTAATACCTTTATGTTTCCATCTAAATTACTACTTAGTAATAAATCTTTTAAAAGATGAATATATGCAACACGACTTGGTATTGGTGGAGTTAGATTATTGTCATCAAATTGCCAATAATTAATACCATAATTAGTTTTCAATATAGCCGTATTTAACGCTCTAACTGCTTTAGCTTCAGAAAAATTTATAGTTAAATTACCGTATTTGTTTTTTAAAACAAATGGTTGAAGTTTAGGGTAGTTATCTATTAAAACTTCAAAATTATAATTATTTGTATGTCCTTTAGCCGATTTCAAAATGTTACTTTTTGATATTTTTTAAAGCTAGTTTTATGTCTGCTTTTAGATCTTTAGTATTTTCTATCCCTACAGAAAAGCGTATTAAACCATCACTAATACCCAATTGCTTCCTCTGCTCTGGTGTTAGTAAAGAGTGTGATGTTTGCGCTGGAGATAACATAGTGCTTTCTACACCTGCAAGACTCATTGATGGTTTGATTAATTGTAATGCTTTTTGAAAAGCTTCTGCGTCTAAATGATCTTTTAACTCAAAAGATAACATACCGCCAAAATCTTTCATTTGCGACTTTGCCAATTTATGCTCAGGATGATCTTTTAAACCAGGATAATAAACCTGCTTAACTTCATCTAACTTATTTAACCATTTAGCCATTTTTAAAGCGTTTTTAGATTGTTCTTTAACACGTAGTCCCATGGTTTTCATGCTACGTTCTAACATCCAAACAGTAAAGTCACTAAGACTACCACCAAGGTTTTTAGAAATGTTCCATATGCGTTCCATGTGTTCTTTACTACCTGCAACAGCGCCTGCACAAATATCACTATGTCCGCCAAAATATTTGGTTGCAGAGTGCATAATTAAATCGATACCAAAATCTGCTGGATTTTGATTTACAGGACTTGCAAATGTGTTATCAATACTAGTAACAATACCTTTTTCTTTCCCTAATTTGGCTATAGCTTTAATATCTGTAATTGTTAATAATGGATTTGAAGGTGTTTCTATATGAATTAACTTCGTGTTTGGTTGTATTGCTGTTTCAAAGTCTTCTACTTGATAACCATCTGTAAAAGTAAATTCTATATTTAACTTAGGAAATTCTTCTCTTATAAAATTTGTTGTGCCTCCATAAATTGTGTTTTGCACCACAATATGATCTCCTGCTTTTAAAAATGCTAAAAACATATGACTAATAGCTGCCATACCAGAACCAAATATCATTGCTGTCTCAGTATGCTCTAAAGCCGCTATTTTTTTGGATAAATATTCTTGGTTTGGCGTATTAAAATATCTTGGATAGCGTTTTACGTCTACATCCATAAACTCATATGAAGAAGATAAAAATATAGGTGAAACTGCACCTTTAAATTGTTTATCTTCTACTTCTCCGACGTGAGAACAAATAGTGTTTAACCCTAAGTTTTTATGTTTCATTTTATAATGCAATTTTTAAACAACTAAAATACAAAATATGTCTCTTAATACTTAAAAGTATAGGCTCTTTAAGTATTATCTTTAAAGCTTTAACACTTCTTTAACCTAAAAAAACATCTACTTTTTGTATAATAAGGGTTATGGTAACAATTGATAAACAAGAACATACGGACATTTTAGAACAATCTATTAAACACCTAGAATATTTAGGTTTTGAAAACATTAAAGCAGACCTTGATGGTTATGATACGCCAAATTCTTTTACCAAAAAGAATGGAGAGGTCACGGTCACACCAGATATAACTGCTTTTAAACGAAGTAGGAAATATTATTTTGAGCTTGGTATTAAAAGTAAAAAACCTAATCTTTTAAAAACCAAATGGCGTTTAATTGATGTGGTTTCAAGAATGAAAAACAGCCGATTTAAAATTATTACAACTAAAGGTCATTATAGTTTTACAAATAAAATTTTAGATGATCTTAACTTAGATAAAAACCTTATTAAACTATAACATAAAGCCTGTTTAAAACAGGCTTATTTATTTTGAATTTATATCTGCTTTAGATTTAAGGAGTTTGTTTTGTTCTTCCATTAAATCTGAAAGTTTGCTAAGCAACTCTATGTCTTTTGGTGTTGTTACAGTTTTATCTTTTGTATCATGGGACTTGGCTCTTAACCTATTCATTGCTTTAACAACTAAAAAGACAGTTAGTCCAACGATTAGAAAATCTAAAAAAGCTTCAAATAACTCGCCATAATAAATGGCAACTTCTTGTGTAGTTACTTCTCCATTTTTATTGGTAACAGCTTCTCTTAATATATAACGTTTATCTTGATAGTTTAATCCATCTGTCATTAGTGACAATGGTGGCATAAATATTTTTTTTACTAAGACATCTATCACTTTATTAAATGAGGCACCAATAATAATACCTACAGCCATATCCATCATATTGCCTTTTACGGCAAATTCTTTAAATTCTTTAAAAAATTTCATCTAAATATTTATACGTGAAGTTATTTTTTTCGAGTTTTATTATAAGCTCTAAGCATGAAAAAAGCCCATAAAACCACTAAAATAAATACTATAATAGAAAACCAAAATACAATATTATTTCCCATCGTTTATAAGCTTTATAAAAATCAATATACCAATAAGCATTGGTGCCCAAAGCCCAATAAATATTCCATGAAGTTGATATCCGTTAAGAAATAAGTATTCGGCTACTATAATGATTGCTAGACAAAGAATTAACATAAATATGTTACCCCAACCTAACTTTTTAATATATTCCACTAAAACTAAAAATTAACAATTTATAATTTGTATCAAGTTAATCATTATTTTCTTAGAAAGTAATTAAAAACTTACTTTTTATAAAATTTGATATATTTTCTATAAGAGAAAACACCTAAAATTGCAATTAAAATAGCCGAAACGCCAATATAAATTAAGCTAATATCTTGTCCTGATTGATAAGAATGTAATCCGGATAAATAGAAGTTAACACCAAAATATGTAAAAATAATACTTCCAATAGAAATTACAGACCATAAATTAAATGTCCATCTTCCTCTTAAGCCTGGTATTAATCGCATATGTATTACAAATGCATATATCATTATACTTATTAAAGCCCAGGTTTCTTTTGGGTCCCATCCCCAATATCTTCCCCAACTTTCATTAGCCCATTGACCGCCTAAAAAGTTACCAATAGTAAGCATTATTAGACCAACGGTTAAAGCCATTTCATTTATATAAGTTAATTCCTTAATACTTAAATCTAGCTTAGTTTTATTATTTTTATTAGTAAATGCCATTAAAAATAAACTTACTAACCCAATTATAAAGCCTAGCGTAAACGGACCATAACTAGCAACAATGACTGCTACATGTATTTTTAACCAATAACTATTTAATACAGGTTGTAAGTTTGCTATTGCAGGATCCATCCAACTTAAATGCGCTACCATTAATAATATTGAAACTACAAAGGAAGTTGCTGCAATAGTTAGCTCGCTTTTTCTTCCAAATCCTAGACCAAAAAACATGGTTGCCCAAGCCACATAAATCATAGACTCGTAACCATTACTCCATGGGGCATGACCAGAAATATACCATCTTGCAATTAAGCCTAATGTATGGATCACAAAAAGTACTATTATTAATACTTTAAATACTTTAATACTTGTCTTTAACCATTTACTATCTATTTTAAAAATTTGCCATATTAATAAGGCTAACAATAAAATTCCTGCTGTTAAATAGTAAATAAATAATTTTTTAAATACATCGTATTTATTGTAAAGTATTTCTGCATTTATCTTAGAGTCGCTTGGCATTACCTCAGCTCCTACTTTAGATTGAGAGGTTTTAAAAGCTTTTAATAATTTTTCTGGTTGGGAGAAATCTCCAGTTTTTTTAGCTTCATTTAAGCTATATAAATACCAATCAAATCCAGCGTTTATAAAACTTCCGTAGGTTGAGTCTTGGATTTTTTGATTATAACCTTCATTTTTATATTCAAATGGAGAAATCCAAGTGTTATTGTCATCGTTAGGTACAGGGAAAATCTTTAACGATCTACCTTCTATTGCATTACTTAATAAATTAACACGATTATTAACCTCTATAAACTCTTTTTGAATAGCTGTTTTTACTTGCGTTTCATAAGCTTCTTCTAACTGTCTATCTAATTTGTAGTTAAAATCGTCTCCAAAGAAATCTAATAACTTAGCATAATTTTGGTCTTTACTAATACCTATAATACTACGTATCGAATCTCCTTTACGTGGTTTTATATAAATAATTGGCACGTTATACCACAACATCGGACTTTCTTGAATGCTTAAGAAAAGTTGATTAGCAGTCATATCTTCATAAGCTTCGTATTTACTTAATTTTCTAAGTAATTCTGAAGCATATGTATCTATAGGCATCATACGACCATCTAAATCTTGTAAAACTAACTTTGCAAATTCTTCGGCGTGAGATTTTGGTGCTACATTTGCCTTTAAAATAGAATCTATTTGCCTTTTTGATGGTGTTTTTGGTACCGTAACTTGATGATCATGACCATCGTCTTCTGTGTGAATATGGTCGTTTTGAGCTATTCCGCTTAAAGCGAAACACAAGAAAAATATAGTTAAAAGTTCTGCTTTTTTAGCTTTTACTTTTTCTAAAAGTCTTTTTAAATCTCCAAAACGTGAATTTTTATCAAACATAATCGCCATCAAACCTATGTATAATAAGAAATAACCAATGTAAGTTACCCAAGTTCCCCAAAAATCATGATTTACAGATAGTTTTGTTCCTTTTTCATCTGGATCAAAACCAGCTTGAAAAAAACGATACCCTTTGTGATCTAAAACGTGGTTCATGTAAATATGATAATCAAAATCGCCTTCTTCTTTATCAAAAATGGTCACTTTACTTTCAAAGGTTTGATAAGAGTTTTGTGTACCAGGATATTTTTGAGCAATAAAATCATTCAACTTTACACTAAATGGTAATTTGTAGACTTTTGCGCCGTATTTAAGGTTAATGTCTAAATTATCGATCGTAATTTTTTTGAAAGGATTGTTTGTTCCTTGTCCACCAATTAAACCAACACGTTTAGTTTTTCCGTTTGCAGTAACATCTAGTATAACACCATCTTCATCAAATTTTAATAATTGAGATTTTTTACCAACGCCTATTTCTCCTTTAATTATTGGATTTGGAACTACAAATTGCATGTCTCCAATAATGTAACGCGAACGTAACATAAATGGTTGAATACTGTCTTTAACAAGTTTACCTTGGCTCATTGTTGCCATTTGCAAATATTCTCCATCAAAAGGAGAATTAATTGTAATTCCGTTTTCAGACTTTGTTAAATTAATAGCACCATCTATTGGCTTATTTAATGCAAAAAGCACATTATGTATACTTTGTACTTCGCCTTCTTTTAAGAAATGATTGTGTGGTGCGCCTTGACCTGCTTCTACTATTTTTAAATAATTTTCGCCATTTTCATTTGGGATAATTGTTTCTTCTGCACCTTTAATAAACTCGACTAACTCAATACTTACCGGTTGATTATTATAAGCTGTATTTAGACTGAAACTATTTTTCATTCTACCAGAAAAATCAACTTCTTCTTCTATTGGTAGACGTTGTGGTACGCCATCAATCATATAATCACCATCAATATATGCTGTGATGTATGTTTTTTGAGAAAGAAATGCGTTGCTAGTTTCTCCTTCACGTATAGGCATCATACCTTCAAAACTGTAATATCTTGTTATTCCTGCACCTACTATAATTAATATAAATGCTAGATGTAATAATAGCGTTGCCCATTTTTCTTTACGTAATAACCTGTATCTTGAAATATTACCTATAAAGTTAACAACAAATAGTACCATTATAGCTTCAAACCACCATGCATTATAAATTAAATTACGGGTGTAAGGTGTTGGAGATGTATCCATTTTGGCATCTAAAAATGTACCAGTAGCCATAGCGATGGCAAATACAATAAATAATATAGCTGTTAATCGTGTTGAGAATAGAATCTTGCCCAATTTATTTTGCATAGGTAAAGCCTTTTTTTGCTCGTGCAAAGATAGTTGTTTTTGTTGGTTTAAAATCAGTTTAAATAGTTAAAAAGTTTAACTGTTTTGTTGCCTTGCTTCAAAAATTTTAAGATGGATAAATGTACCCATTTTTCTTGCTCTTCGTTTAGCTAACTCTGCATTTTCTCCTGCAAATAAGTGTTCTATAGTTTCAAACCAAAGGTTTAACCAAATACCAAAATGATGTTCTGTAATACTATTATTATTTGCTTTATCTACTTTTACGTGCACTTCTAATGGGTTTCCTATATATTTTTTCTTTAAAGGTTTCCCCATAAACAAGCTACTTTCCCAAAACGTGGTTAAGTGATCTAAATGTTGATCCCAATTGGTAATAGCTTGATTAAAAATTGGTCCCAAAATAGCGTTTGCTCTTACTTTTTTGTAAAATTGATCTACTAACAAAGCCACATCTTCTCGTGTATTTATATCGTCTTTAATCATTATAACAAAGATACGTTAATGTCCGTTTTTATAGATATTTTCTTATTATTTTTACACCATGATAAAAATAGTTTTGCTTGGCGCAGGAAATGTAGCCACTCATTTATATAAAGCAATTTCTGCTACTGATAAAATTAGCGTTATACAATGGTATAATCGTACTTTAAACAATATTTCATTATACAAAAATGAAGTTAGTATTACCGATAATTTAAACGAATTAGTTGATGCTGATTTATATATTATTTGCGTAAGCGATGATGCAATTGAAACTTTAAGCAACAACCTTCCTTTTGAAAAACGTTTAGTTGTTCATACTTCTGGAAGTGCTAGTTTATATGATATTGACAAAAAACACTATCGCGGAGTTTTCTATCCGTTGCAAACTTTTAGTAAAGATGTTGCTTTAGACTTTACAACAGTACCAATTTGTATAGAAACATTAAGAAAACAAGACTTTAAACTTTTAAAATCTATTGGAGAAACGTTAGGCTGTCAAACCTACAAAGTTAATCCAGATCAAAGACCTGCTTTACATTTAGCTGCTGTTTTTGTAAATAATTTCACTAATCAATTGTATAGGGTTGCTCATGAAATAACAGAACAACATGGTGCAGAATTTGATATTTTAAAACCATTAATTACCGAAACTGCTAAAAAAGTTCAAGACGTTTCGCCATACAAGGCACAAACTGGTCCAGCTAAACGTAACGACAAAAAAACAATAAAAAGACATTTAAAATTATTAGATAACGAGCATCATGAAGCTATTTATAAACTAATGACTTCATCTATAAAAAAAACACATAATGGAAGATAAAAGCTACAAAGAATACTTACACCAAATCAACACCTTTATTTTTGATGTAGATGGCGTTTTAACTAACGGA
Source organism: Mesoflavibacter zeaxanthinifaciens DSM 18436 (assembly GCF_000422365.1). Lineage (GTDB taxonomy): Bacteria > Bacteroidota > Bacteroidia > Flavobacteriales > Flavobacteriaceae > Mesoflavibacter > Mesoflavibacter zeaxanthinifaciens. The sequence goes on along the minus strand of NZ_AULQ01000006.1, from coordinate 27,020 downwards.
ATAGTTACTATAACTACTTCTGGCGAAATGATAAGACATATGAATGTTAAAGATGGTTATGCAATCAAACAAGCACTTAATCATGGATTTAATATTTGTATTATATCTGGCGGGACAAACGAAGGTGTTAGATTGCGCTTACAACATTTGGGTATTAAAGATGTTTATTTGGGCGCTCATCAAAAATTAACTCAGTATAACGAATATATTAGCAATAATAACATCAATGCAGAAAACGTGTTGTATATGGGAGACGATATACCAGATGTCCCAGTACTTAAACAAGTAGGATTAGCTACTTGTCCACAAGACGCAGTACCAGAAGTTAAAGATATGTGTAATTATGTATCACATAAATTAGGTGGCGAAGGTTGCGTAAGAGATGTTATACAACAAGTATTAAAAGTACAAGGGAAATGGGACAGCGATTTTGATGCCCAAACATTTTAATGCAACAAAATTAGAATAACAAAAAACTAAAAAACCAACAACTAGTGAATATTATCAACCTAATTAGATATAAAAACTTAATATTAATTGCGTTAGTGCAAGTACTTATTAAATACGCGATGTTTCCTGCCTTTAATGTAGATACAACGCTAAGTACTTTTCAATTTATCATTTTAGTTATTTCAACCGTATGTATCGCTGCTGGCGGTTATATTATTAACGATATTTTTGATGTAGAAACAGACGCAATTAATAAACCTAACAAGCAAATAGTAGGAAAAACCATTGCAAAAGATAAAGCCTATAATTATTATATGGCATTTACTTTTATTGGCGTTGTTACTGGGTTTTACCTAGCTAACGATGTTAACAGAAGTACCTTTTTTGGCATTTTTGTAGTCATTGCCGCACTACTTTATATTTATGCTTCCTTTTTAAAACCAATGCTACTTGTTGGTAACATCGTAATAAGTGGTCTTGTAGCATTAAGTCTAATTGTTGTTGGTATTTTCGATTTACTACCTACCATAAATATGCAAAATAAGTTTATACAATCTTCGATGTTTGAAGTTATTGTAGATTACGCCGTTTTTGCATTTTTAATCACTTTTATTAGAGAAATTGTAAAAGATATTCAAGATATAGATGGCGATTACAATGCGCAGATGAAAACTTTACCTATAGTCTTAGGTAAAAACAGAGCTGCAAAAATTGCTTTTGGATTAACTGTTGCTTCCATTTTAATATTAGCATATTACTTAAATGCGTATCTTTATATGCAAACCATAGCCATTATTTACTTTTTAATTGCTGTGATAGCACCTTTAATCTATATCGCTATAAAATTGTTTTCTGCTGAAAACAAAAAAGATTTCAAATTGATTAGCAGATTATTAAAAGTCGTAATGCTATTAGGCATGCTATCTATGGTCGTGTACTATTTTATCATATAATTATGCTGAAAGAAAAACTAAAAGACAGACATATAATATTAGCTTCTGGATCACCAAGAAGACAACAGTTTTTTAGAGATTTAGGATTAGATTTTGAAGTCCGATTAAAAGACACTAAAGAAGATTACCCTAATCGCTTAATGCATTTTGAAATTAGCGACTATCTTGCGCAATTAAAGTCTTTACCTTTTTTAGACGAACTTAAAGATCATGAAATATTAGTAACCAGCGATACCATAGTTTGGCATAAAGGCGTAGCATTGGGCAAACCTAGAAACAACGACGAAGCATTTGCAATGCTTAAATCTTTAAGTGATAATACGCACGAAGTGATTACATCTGTATGTGTACGTACAAAAATCTTTCAAAAAACGGTAAATGCAACTACAAAAGTGACGTTTAAAGCGTTTACAGATGAAGAGATTTGGCATTATATTAAAACCTACTCGCCTTTAGACAAAGCTGGCGCTTATGGTATACAAGAATGGATTGGACAAATTGGCGTAACCAGTATTGAAGGCTCGTTTTTTAACGTTGTTGGTATGCCAACTCATCTTGTTTACAAAACGTTAAATACCATTGCAGAAGAGTTTTAAGATTGTAAATTTATATTACAATTTCTTATAACCATGCGATTTAAACTAACCACAATTTTACTTACTTGTCTATTTACTTTTGCTTGCAAAGAACAAAAACAAACTACAGATTCACCTAAAAAAATTACAACTAAAAAAGAAGAAAAAAAGCTACCGCCAGCCTATAAACCTGACCAACAATTTAAAGACTATTGGTATGCTGGAAAAGCCGAAATCACTTCTTACAAACTAGAACAAACGCGTTATGGTGAATTACGTGACGGAAAAGCTGTATTAGTTTACGTCACAGAGCCTTTTTTACCAAAAGTACAAGTAAAAGCAGACCAGAAAAACCCAGAAAACATAAGCGTTTTAAAGTTAAATGCCACTAAAAAATTCAATACTGGTATTTACCCGTACAGCATTATGCAAAGCACATTTTATCCCGTTGCAAACAACCAACACGCTTTAAAAGTTAGTGCTTCTATACAAGAATGGTGCGGACAAATTTACACACAAATCAACAACAGAGAGCAATTTGAAGTTACATCGCATTCCTATTTTGAAGGTGAAGCAGATCAAAATTTCAACTTAGAAAAAGCAGTTTTGGAGAACGAAATTTGGACACAACTTCGCATTGATCCAAACAGTCTTCCTACTGGTAATTTTAAAATTATTCCAAGTTTAGAATACATTCGTTTAAAACATAAACCTTTAAAAGCTTATAATGCTTTCGCGGAAATTTCAGAAAGGAAATACAAGCTTTCAATTGAAGAATTAAACAAAACACTTACTATTAATTTTGAAAACAATTTCCCTTTTAGCATTACAAGTTGGGAAGAAACTATAGACGGATTAACAACAAAAGCAACAAAACTTAAAACTATAAATACCGCATATTGGAGTCAAAATAGTAATAAAGATTTACCATTAAGAAAAACATTGCAATTAGATTAACAATTCAGTTTAAAATCTATATTTACCAAAATTTTAATACATGTTTGAGCATTTACAAGACGAAATTTTAAAAACAATAGTTCTTCTTATTATATTTTTAATAATAAGGTCTGTTTTAAAAATTTCAATTAAAAAAATAGGACAAAAAAGTAGCATCAATGATGCTAGAATTGGGTTAATATCTAGATATTCTACCTTTACTCTAATTCTAATATTTTTACTATTTGTTTCTTATATATTTGGTGCAACACTAGAAAACCTAACACTACTTTTCTCTTCGGTTTTTGCAGTTATTGGCATTGGTTTATTTGCCATTTGGTCAATTTTAAGTAACATTACTTCTGGAATAATCATGTTTTTTTCGTTTCCTTATAAAGTTGGAGACAAAATAAAAATCCACGATAAAGATTCGCCTTTAGAAGGTATAATTGAAGATATTCGTGCGTTTCAGCTTCATCTAAGATTAGATAATGGAGATTTAGTGACGTATCCAAACAATTTAATTCTGCAAAAAGCTGTAACTTTAGTTCAGAAAGACGCAATTGAAGACTTTGGAGATTTCCATTAATTATGGCAAAAAACAAACAAAAAAAACGCACACAAAACTATAAAAAGCACTTAGGTCAAATACCTGGCGCATTGGTTTATACAGGAAAAAAAGAAGACGTAAAATTACACCTTCATTCTTTTGATTATACCGATAACGACATTCACGAAAAAGACCTTTCTAACATAGAAGAAGCGTTTGTTTTTAAAGATACAGAGTCTGTAACATGGGTTAACCTTAACGGATTAAATAATATTAACGAGATAGAAACCATAGGTAGTTACTATCAACTTCATCCATTACTTTTAGAAGACATTGTAAATACTTCTCAACGCCCAAAAATTGACGAGTATAAAAGTTACATCTTTATCGTTTTAAAAATGATGTATTACGATGATAATGAAACTATTATATCAGAACAAGTAAGTTTTGTACTAGGCAAAAACTATGTATTGACTTTTCAAGAAGCCGAAGGTGATGTTTTTGAAAATGTAAGAGATCGTATAAGACACAAAAAAGGACGTATACGTACAGAAGGTGCAGACTATTTATTGTATGCCTTAATAGATGCTATCGTAGATCATTATTATGCCATTATAGAAACTATGGGTAATAAAATTGAAGACCTTGAAGACGATCTTTTTAATGGAATTTCTCAAGAAGAAATCTCTCAGCAAATACAAAATTTAAAACGAGAAGTTTTAAAAGTACGACGCGCTATTTTTCCGCTTCGCGAAATTATTGGTCGTATAGAAAAAGATCCAAATAGTTTAATTGAAGAACAGACAACACATTTTTTTAGAGATGTTTACGACCATATTATACAAGTCACAGAAAACTTAGATATTTATCGCGAAATGATTTGGAGTTTAATGGATATGTACATGACAACCATTAGCAACAAAATGAACGAAGTCATGAAGGTGTTAACCATTATCGCTACTATTTTTATCCCATTAACCTTTATTGCTGGGATCTACGGGATGAATTTCATTAACATGCCAGAGCTACAATACAAGTATGGTTATCATATAGTTTGGGCTGTAATGATTCTTATTTTCTTAGCGATGCTGTACTACTTTAAACGTAAAAAGTGGCTTTAGTTAGCAGTTAGCAGTTAGCAGTTAGCAGTTAGCAGTTAGCAGTTAGCAGTTAGCAGTTAGCAGTTAGCAGTTAGCAGTTAGCAGTTAGCAGTTAGCAAACGTAAATGATTTGTGACAATTCGTGTAATTCGTGTCAAAAAGAAAAAAAATATAGAAATATAAATTAGCTTCACTTCTTAAAATTAACATCCTAAAAATAACGTTAAAAAAGGCTTAAAACAGCTATTCCGCTAAGGCTATTATGTATATTTACCTCAAACATAATTAACCTTAAAAATGCTAAAAAAACTAGCTTCGCTCCTATTTATTTTTGTTTTGGCTCTGCCTTTACAAGCACAACAACCAAAAAAACTTAACGCATCTCAAATTCATGATGCTGTAAAAAAACTTAACTTTTTAGGTACAGTTCTTTATGTAGCAGCTCATCCGGATGATGAGAATACACGCCTAATTTCTTACATGTCTAACCAAATAAAAGCACGTACAGCTTACCTATCTTTAACTCGTGGTGATGGCGGACAAAATCTTATCGGTCCAGAAATTAGAGAATTATTAGGTGTTATACGTACACAAGAATTATTAGCCGCAAGAAGCGTAGATGGTGGCGAGCAACGTTTTAGTAGAGCAAACGATTTTGGTTACTCAAAACATCCTGAAGAAACTTTAGATATTTGGGACAAAGACCAAGTATTAAGCGATGTTGTTTTAGCCATAAGACAGTTTAAACCAGATATTATCATTAACCGTTTTGATCATCGTACACCTGGCACAACTCACGGTCATCACACAACTTCTGCTATGTTAAGCGTAGAAGCTTTTGATTTGGCAAAAAACCCAAACATATATCCAGAACAAGCTAAAACATACGGAACTTGGCAACCAAAACGCCAATTTTTTAATACCAGTTGGTGGTTTTATGGTAGTGAAGAAAATTTTGAAAAAGCAGACAAAAGCAAACTTTTAAATTTTGATATTGGCGTATATTACCCTTCAAAAGGGTTATCAAATAACGAGATTGCTGCACTTTCAAGAAGTAAACATTTATGTCAAGGATTTGGTGCTTTAACGCAACGTGGATCACAAACCGAATATATCGAACTTATTAATGGCGATTTACCAAAAGACAAAACCAACCTTTTTGAAGGTATAGACACAAGCTGGAATCGTGTGAAAGGCGGAAAAACTATTGGTGACATTTTAAAGAAAGTTGAGACAAATTTCAATTTTGAAAATCCTTCAACACACGTTAAAGACTTATTATTAGCAAGACAGTTAATCCAACAATTAGATAATGAGTATTGGAAAAACTATAAAACTCAAGAAATTGACGCTATAATTGAAGCTTGTTTAGGTCTATATTTAGAAGCATCTGCTAATACGCCAACTGCTTCTGCAGGAGAAACTATTACATTAAATATTGAAGCAGTAAACCGTAGTGCAATTAATATGGAATTGGTGTCTTATCAACTTTCTACAGATAAAATAGCTACTTTAAAAGCGCTTCCTTTAAAAAATAATGATAAACAAAATGTAGAGCAATCGCTTACTATTCCTAAAAATATGCAACCGTCTTCACCATATTGGTTGAATAAAAAAGGAACTTTAGGTATGTATAAAGTTGAAGATAAAAATTTAATAGGAAAACCAGAAACACCAAGACCAATAAGCGTGACTTTCAATTTAACGATTAATAATCAACCGTTTTCTGTAACTAAATCTATTGTTTACAGGTACTCTAAACCAGATAAAGGCGAATTATATCGTCCATTTGAAATCATTCCTGAAGCATCAGCAAAAATTTCAGAGAAAGTCATCATTTTTGATACAGATCAACAAAAAGACATTTCGGTAATTGTAAAAGCTGGTCGTGATAATTTAAATGGTTTTGTTCAAATAGCGCATCCAAACAATTGGTCTGTTTATCCTGAAAAGCAAAATATAGATATTAAATATAAAGATGAAACACAAACATTGACGTTTACGGTTATTCCTCCAAAAAATCAAAACGAAGGATTAATAACGCCAATGGTTCATGTTGGTGAAGACGTTTACACAAGAGAATTAGTTGAAATCGATTACGAACACATTCCTTATCAAACTGTTGTGCTTCCAAGCGAAAGCAAAGTAGTACGTTTAGATATTAAAAAACGAGGCGAAAACATTGCTTATATTGAAGGTGCTGGCGATGTTGTACCAGAAAGTTTAAGACAAATTGGTTACAATGTAATGGTTTTAAAACCAGAAGACATCACTACTGAAAGATTAAGCGCTTTTGATGCTGTAGTTGTTGGAATTAGAGCGTATAACATCTTAGACGAACTTAAATTTAAACAACAAATTTTATTCGATTTTGTAGAAAATGGTGGTAATATGATTGTGCAATACAATACAAATCGCGGTCTAAAAGTGGAGAACTTATCTCCTTTTGAGTTAAAAGTGTCTAGAGATCGTGTTACTGATGAGAATGCAGAAGTTACACTTTTAGCTAAAGATCATCCAGTTTTAAATTATCCAAACCAAATTACAAAAACCGACTTTGAAGGTTGGACGCAAGAACGTGGTTTATATTTTCCAAACCAATGGTCTAACGAATTTACACCTATTCTATCCATGCACGATAAAGGCGAAACCGAAAAACAAGGTAGTTTGTTAGTCGCAAAACACGGTAAAGGCTATTATATTTACACAGGTCTTAGCTTTTTTAGAGAATTTCCTGCTGGTGTTTCTGGTGCGTACAGATTATTTGCTAATATGTTAAGTATTGGAAAAGACAATTTAGATAATAAAGAACAGTTTAAGGATTAAAGCGTCACCTCGAATGCAGTCTAGAGTTCAAAAACATTTTAAATGAAAAAAAGTATTTTAATACTATTCTTTTTTGTTATTAAAATAAGTGCTGGATACAGTCAAACAAAAGCTGTTGTTATAGATAGTAACACTTCTAAAACTGTTCCTTATGTTAACATTTGGGTTGAAAATGAAAATAACGGTACTACATCTAATGATTATGGAGAATTTATTATAAATGAAACCGATTCAACAAAAAACATAGTTTTTTCTGCTATTGGATACAAAAGAGAAACAGTTCAAATTAGCCAAATAAAAAACATAATTTATCTTAAACCTGAAACTACAGTTTTAGAAGAAGTTGTTTTAACTAAAAAGAAAGAGTCTAAAAAAATAGTTATTGATAAATTCAAAAAATCAAAAATTCATTTTTATTATGGCTCAGGTAAAACACCATCGATGGTTGGAAAATACTTTCCTAATGAAGATAAATACTCAGACACACCTTTTATAAAGGAATTTGCTTTTTTAACAAATTCAGAAATCGAAAATGCTAAATTCAATATTAGATTGTACGAATACGATAGTTTAAATTTTATCGGAAATTCTGTTTATGATAAAAACATAATCTCTTCAGTAAAAAAAGGAAAGAAAACAACAACTATTGATATTTCAGATTTAAACATTAGATTTCCTAAAAAAGGATTAATCGTTGTAGTTGAATGGTTAATAATAGAATCTAATAAAAGAGAATATTCTTATATATCTAAAGGAATAAAGAAAAAGAACACTGCTTTTGAACCTATGTTTGGTGCTGTTGCAAAAGACACTAATAAATATGCTATGGTTTATAGAGGCAAATGGATGAAAACATTTAAAAACACCAATCAATCTATAAAAAATTATAAAGATAAATACAGTGAACTTGCTGTTTCTTTAACATTAACAAACTAAAAATGCAAAACCAACCAAAATACCAATGGAAACCAATGTACACCTTAGTACTATTGGCTAATATTTTATATTTAATCGCTTTTTATTTAATCACGTTATATTTTTAAAAAATGCAAACATTAGATTGGGTTATTTTAATAAGTACATTACTAATCATAGTTATTTATGGTACGTACCAAACTAAAGGCAGTAAAAATGTACAAGATTACTTAAAAGGCGGTAATACAACACCTTGGTGGACAATAGGTTTATCGGTTATGGCAACACAAGCCAGCGCAATTACGTTTTTAAGTACGCCAGGACAAGCATTCCATTCGGGTATGGGATTTGTACAATTTTACTTCGGATTGCCAATTGCAATGGTCGTGATTTGTATGGTGTTTATCCCGTTATATCACAGATTAAAAGTCTATACGGCTTACGAGTTTTTAGAAAACCGTTTTGATAAAAAAACCAGAACACTTACTGCGATTTTATTTTTAATTCAACGTGGTTTGGCTGCAGGAATTACCATTTTTGCTCCTGCAATTATTCTATCGGCTGTTTTAGGCTGGAATTTACTACTCCTAAACATCATCATTGGCGTTTTGGTAATTATTTACACCGTTTCTGGCGGAACAAAAGCTGTAAACGTTACTCAAAAACACCAAATGGTTGTAATTTTTACAGGAATGATCATTGCGTTTGTTTTAATTATTAATCAACTTCCTAATGATATTACATTTTCTAAAGCGCTTCAAATAGCTGGTGCAAGCGGTAAAATGGATGTTTTAGACTTTTCTTTCGATTTAAATAACAGATACACCGTTTGGAGTGGATTAATTGGTGGTACCTTTTTAATGTTATCTTATTTTGGGACCGATCAAAGCCAAGTACAACGCTATTTATCAGGTAAATCTGTAAAAGAAATGCAATTAGGTTTACTGTTTAACGGACTTTTAAAAGTGCCAATGCAGTTTTTTATTCTGTTAGTTGGTGTTATGGTTTTTGTCTTTTATCAGTTTAACGAATCGCCTATAAATTTTAATCCAACAGCAACCGAAGTTGTTTTAAACAGCGAATATTCTCAAGACTATCAAACGCTTCAAAAGCAACAAAACGAATTATTTGCTGAAAAACAACAAGCTATTTTCAATTATGTAAAAACTGAAAATAATGTAACTGCCAAGACTATTTCAGAATATAACACTAAAAGTGATGCGTTAAGAAACGAAGCCCAAAAACTAATTGAAAAAGCTGGCGAATCAAAGAATTTAAAAGTAGAAAGTAATGATAAGGATTACGTATTTATTCACTTTATATTAAACAATTTACCAAAAGGATTAATCGGATTATTATTAGCGGTAATTTTAAGCGCAGCAATGTCTAGTACCGCTAGCGAACTTAACGCTTTAGCAAGTACAACAACCATAGATTTATACAAACAACGTGTTGGAGAAAAATCTGAAGACGAAATGGTAAAAGCCTCTAAAGGTTTTACTTTACTTTGGGGAATTTTAGCAATTGGTGTAGCCTGCGTTGCCAATCTTGCCGAAAATTTAATTCAGTTAGTAAACATTATCGGTTCTATTTTTTACGGTAATGTTCTTGGTATCTTCTTATTAGCGTTTTTCTTCAAATTTATTAAAGCAAACGCTGTGTTTATTGCAGCATTAATCACACAAGTTTTAGTCATTGGTTTATTCTTTTTAAATCAATTTGAAATTATCAACTTGCCATTTTTATGGTTAAACTTTGTTGGCTGTTTAATTGTTATGGTTATCGCTTTTGTCATTCAGACTTTAATGAAAAATGAAATGAATTATGCATAAAGAACAAACCATACATTGGGGAATTATAGGTCTTGGAAAAATTGCTGAAAAATTTGCGACAGATATGCAAAAAGTAAGCAATAGCAAGATTTACGCAGTAGCTTCAAGAACATTAGAAAAAGCCGAAACCTTTGCTAAAAAACACCAAGCCACAATGGCTTATGGTAATTATGAAGAATTGTTAAGTGACCCTAAAATAGACGCCATTTACATTGCTACACCACATAGTCTACACAAAGAAAACACACTTATGTGTTTACAAAACAACATTCCTGTACTTTGTGAAAAGCCATTAGCTTTAAACCGTTTTGAAGTAGAAAACATGATAAATGCTGCCAAAGAAAACAATACGCTTTTAATGGAAGCTTTGTGGACATACTTCTTACCACATTATCAAAAGGTTTTAGAATTATTAGAACAAAAACACTTTGGAAACATCTTAAAACTAGAAGCAGATTTTGGTTTTAAAGCTAGTTTAGATCCTTCAGGAAGAGTATACAATAAAACTCTTGGTGGCGGTAGTCTTTTAGATATTGGTATTTACCCAATATTTAGTGCACTTACAACACTTGGTATTCCTAAAAAGACCGAAGCAAAAGCTACTTTTTTTGATAATGGTGCAGACGCTACTTGTAATATGATTTTTTATTATGATGAAGCAATTGCCCGTTTAAAATCTACTTTAGTTGAAAAAACTAACACAGAAGCAATTTTTACCTGCGAAACTGGTGTAATTAAAATAAACTCAAGGTTTCATGAGCCAACAACAGTAACATTAAAATCTAATAACGGTGAAGAAAAAACACTTGATTTTAACTACAACTCTATTGGTTACAATTTTGAAATAGAGCATTTTAATCAATTAATCAGAACTAATAAAAAAGAAAGTCCAATTATGAGTTTTCAAAAAAGCACCGAATTAATTGATTTATTAGACTTAATTAAAGCACAAATTGGGTTGAGTTATCAATAATTCTTCATTCAAAACTCTTAGTTTTTAAAATATATTTGAAATTGTTAAGCTTTTAAAGTAACTTAGTACAAACTAGTTACAGAATTATCGTAACTAATTAAAGTTTCAGTTATGGAAAAATCTTTAATTGTAATACTAGCTTTAGTCATTTTTTCGGCAATAGGTTTTGCGTATTCTGTGTTCTTAAAAAGTTATGTCAAAACTTCGTTTGGCGAAAAATGGCTTCACCTTTGGAATAACAAACTTTACTTTTGGCAAAGCACCATTTTTGTTAGTGCAGCGTTTACCTTTTTAATCATGTATCTTTTAAAATGGATTGATGTATTGAATTTTTAAAGAAATATTGTGTAACATCAAACAATAATTATTCTCTATTTTGAAAAAGATACACTTTCTATTATTTATTTTGATTTTTAATCAAATTATTTCTTGTAAAAAGAAAAATAACACCGATTTAATAAGTAATAAATTTAAAATTGATTTTTTAGTACAAATACTATCAGATACTACTGAATCTAAACTACTAAATGATAAAAGAGAATTAGTTTCAAATTTTACAATAGTTGTTCCTCCAAGTTTACCTATTGACCCAATAAATAAAAACAAATCAATTAACCTTTCACAATATATTTCAGATACTCTAAATATTAATGATATTGAATTTGTTAAACAACAATTTATAGACAACAAAAGGTTTAGCTTTAATCAATTATCCAACAAAGGATTTAACGTTATTGATATTGAAAAATATTATTCTAATAATATTAAATGGGACTCAATTAATAAAATAGCTTCAAATTATTACAAAAAGGAAAACATGAAAAATTATTTTTCTTATTTAAGTATAACAAAACCAATATTTAATAGAGAGCTAAACTTAGCATATGTTAGAATTAGGCTTGGTTCTGGTGGTATGAGCAGAATCTATCAAAATGTAAATGGAACTTGGGATGTAAAATATGAATTTGATGAATATGTAGAATGATGTTCTAGGTAACTAAATTAATAGAGATATTACTTTCCAAACTTTTAATCTATCTTTGCAACCCAATAAAGCAAAGCCATGAGAATAGATATCATCACTGTTTTACCAGAGTTACTTAAAAGTCCGTTTGAAGCATCCATTTTAAAACGTGCTATTGAAGCAGATTTGGTAGAAGTACATTTTCATAATTTAAGAGATTATACTACAGATAACTACAAAACCATTGACGATTATCAATTTGGTGGCGGCGCAGGTATGGTAATGCTTATAGAACCTATAGATAAATGTATAAGCAAATTAAAATCGCAACGTCACTATGACGAGGTTATTTATATGACACCAGATGGCGAAACCTTAAATCAAGGTATTGCCAACACCTTATCATTAAAAGAAAATATCATTATCCTTTGCGGACATTATAAAGGTGTAGACCAACGCGTACGCGATATGTTTGTTACCAAAGAAATATCTATTGGCGATTATGTTCTATCTGGCGGAGAACTTGGTGCTGCTGTACTTTGTGATGCTGTAATACGATTAATACCAGGTGTTTTAGGTAACGAAACTTCGGCGTTAACAGATAGTTTTCAAGATAATTTATTAGCGCCACCAATTTATACAAGACCTCGAGATTACAACGGACATAAAGTACCAGAAGTATTATTTAGCGGTAATTTTCCAAAAATTGAAAAATGGCGAGAAGAACAAGCTTATAAACGCACAAAAGAAAGAAGACCAGATTTATTAGATGAATAATTTGGTCTGTTCGAGTATTTTTTGAAGTACAAACAAAATGTATCGATAACTTAAAAACCGTCTTCGTCAACAAACATTTTTTAAACTTTTACTTTTATCAATTAACTTTTTGCTTATATTTGCACCCAATTTCGGATTAACCTCTGGCGAAATACGTGAATGTTGTTCTGAATCAAACACTTAAACATAAATAAAGATGGAATCTTTAATAAAATTTGTACAAGACGAATTTGTAACAAGAAAAGACTTACCAGAATTTTCAGCTGGTGACACAATTACAGTTTACTACGAAATTAGAGAAGGAGAAAAAGTAAGAACTCAGTTCTTTAGAGGTGTAGTATTACAAAGAAGAGGTACTGGTACTTCAGAAACTTTTACAATTAGAAAAATGTCAGGAACAGTTGGTGTAGAGCGTATCTTCCCTGTTAACTTACCTGCATTACAAAAAATTGAAGTTAATAAAAGAGGTAAAGTTAGAAGAGCAAGAATCTTTTACTTTAGAGGTCTTACAGGTAAAAAAGCTAGAATTAAAGAAGCTAGAAGAAAATAATTTACCACTTCAAATCATATATAAAAAGCCTAAACTTAATCGTTTAGGCTTTTTTAGTTATTAACTTTTGTTAATAACCATGGTTCATAAACGGTTGATATTTAAATAGTTAAAAACTATAAAAAACTAATAAAAAGACTTATCTTAGTAAAACAATTAATAACAATATTAATTATTGGTTTCGATAAAATGAATTTGATTTAGTTGTATTGTTTTTTGAGGTTTTTGAAAATTACATGTGTAGTCGTGTAAATTGTAAAATTAAGAGATTTTAAAAAGTGCTTTATGTGAAAGCAGAAAGGAACTAATAAAATTGAAAGTTTTAAGTAATCTTAAGTAGCAATAGCTACTTTAAGAAGAACAAAACAATGTTTTACAATGGTAATTTCATGAAAATTGAAATTAAAAGAGTAAATCATCCAGAAAAACAATTACTATGTACATTTTGTAACAAGTCAACACATTTTGAAAGTTACCCAAATGTACTATTGATTTGACAAGTGCGTGAACCGAAAAGATGTAAAACGAAAGTTTTGGATCGATTTAATGAAAGTTAAATAGGTCATCACCAAAGTGTTAATTCAAGAAAGCCATAGCAACAATAGTTAATTCTATTATGTTATGGCTTTTGTTTTTTTAGGTTTCTTATCTTACAGCATAAATAAAAGTACAATGCCTCTACCCTTTATCGCAGATACCGTTTATAAAAACAAAGATTTTACTTCTCAAGCATTACAAAGAGCAGAATATGATAACTGCACATTTATTAACTGTAATTTTGAAAACAGTTTTCTATCGGCTTTTAGTTTTTTAGACTGCGTTTTTGAAGGTTGTAATCTAAGTAATATTAAAGTTAAAGATGCTACGTTTAAAGATGTAACGTTTTTAGACAGTAAAATGTTAGGTATTTTATTTTCTGACTGTAATAAGCTTTTATTTTCTGCAAGTTTTACAGATTGTGTTTTAAACTTTTCTTCTTTTTATAAAATCAAATTAGTCTCGAGTAAATTTAAAAACTGTGTATTTGATCAAGTAGACTTAACCGAAGCTAATTTTACTAAAACTACGTTTGATACTTGTAATTTTAAAAATGCTGTTTTTGAACAAACAAACTTAGAGCAAGCAGACTTTAGTAAAGCAATAAATTACAGTATTAACCCAGAAAGAAACAAAATAAAAGGCGCTAAATTTTCAAAAGATCAAATTTCAGGACTTCTTGATACTTATAAAATTGTGATTTCTTAAAATTTTAATCATATTTTATCAAATTCGTAATTTTATAATCTTCTAAATATCATCATTATAATAAAACGTTAAGTGCCAATTTTCACTTTAAAAAACCTCTTGTTTTTCGTATATTCGTCAAGCTAAAAAAATAACTAACATTCAATTTAATTATATGTCAAATTCACCAAAAATTATATATACAATTACAGATGAAGCGCCAGCATTAGCAACGCGTTCTTTTTTACCGATTGTTAAATCTTTTACAGCTTCTTCTGGTATAGAGATTGAAACAAGAGATATCTCTTTAGCAGCTAGGATCTTAGCTGTTTTTCCTGATGTTTTAACAGAAGAACAACGTGTATCTGATGACTTAGCCTTTTTAGGAGAATTAGCAAAAACACCAGAAGCTAACATTATTAAACTACCTAATATTAGTGCTTCAATACCTCAATTAAGAGCTGCAATTAAAGAGCTACAAGCTAAAGGTTACGCTGTACCAGATTATCCTGAAGAAGCTACAACAGAAGAAGAGAAAGATGCTAAACAACGTTATGACAAAATAAAAGGTAGTGCTGTTAACCCTGTTTTACGTGAAGGAAACTCTGATAGACGTGCGCCAAAAGCAGTAAAAAATTACGCTAAGAAAAATCCACATTCTATGGGTGCATGGTCAAAAGATTCTAAATCTCATGTAGCGACAATGTCTCATGGTGATTTTGCACACAACGAGCAATCGGTAACTTTAGATAAAGCAACTACTGTAAAAATACAACATACTGACAACAACGGTAATGTTACTGTTTTAAAAGATAATTTAAACCTTTTAGAAGGTGAAATTATGGATGCAACAGTAATGAGTAAAAAAGCTTTATTAACCTTTTTAGAAGAGCAAGTAAAAGACGCTAAAGAACAAGGTGTATTGTTTTCTTTACACATGAAAGCTACAATGATGAAGGTGTCAGACCCAATTATTTTTGGTCATGCTGTACGCGTATTCTTTAAAGATGTTTTTGCTAAGCATGCAGAAACTTTTGAAAAAATTGGTGTTGACGTTAATAATGGCTTTGGTAACTTAATAAGTAACTTACAAGAGTTACCAGAAGCAGAGCAAAATACTATTTTAGAAGATATTGAGGCTGCATATAACAACAATCCAGATTTAGCAATGGTAGATAGTGATAGAGGTATTACTAACTTACACGTACCAAGTGATGTTATTATTGATGCATCTATGCCTGCAATGATACGTACTTCTGGACAAATGTGGAACAAAGAAGGGAAACAACAAGATACTAAAGCTGTAATACCAGATAGCAGTTATGCTGGTATTTACACAGCTACTATAAACTTCTGTAAAGAACATGGTGCATTTGATCCAACTACCATGGGTACTGTACCAAACGTAGGTTTAATGGCGCAAAAAGCTGAAGAATATGGTTCTCATGATAAAACTTTTGAAATATCTACTGACGGAAAAGTTGAAATCGTAGATACAGACGGTAATGTTTTAACATCACATGATGTTGAAACTGGAGATATCTGGAGAGCTTGTCAAGTAAAAGATTTACCAATACAAGACTGGGTAAAATTAGCTGTAACACGTGCAAAAGCTACTGGTTGGCCAGCAGTTTTCTGGTTAGACGAAAACAGAGCTCATGATGCAGAATTAATCAAAAAAGTAAATGCTTACTTAAAAGATCATGATACAGACGGATTAGAAATTCATATTCTTTCACCAATCAAAGCAACAGAGTTTACTTTAAAAAGAGTAAAAGCTGGAGAAGATACAATTTCTGTAACAGGTAATGTATTACGTGATTACTTAACAGATTTATTCCCAATTTTAGAACTTGGTACTTCAGCAAAAATGTTATCTATTGTACCGTTAATGAATGGTGGAGGATTATTTGAAACTGGAGCTGGTGGATCTGCACCAAAACACGTTCAACAATTTGAAAAAGAAAACCACTTACGTTGGGATAGTTTAGGAGAATTTTTAGCACTTGCTGTGTCTTTAGATCACTTTAGCGAAGTTAACAACAATCCTAAAGCAAAAGTTTTAGGTGATGCGTTAGATGTTGCCACAGAAAAACTACTAGAAAACAAAAAAGGTCCTTCTAGAAAAGCAGGAGAAATTGATAATCGTGGTAGTCATTTTTATTTAGCAATGTACTGGGCTGAGGCTTTAGCAAACCAAGATAAAGATAGAACTCTAAAAGCTCAATTTGAGCCAGTTGCTTTAACTTTTAAAGCTGAAGAAAAAACTATAATAAAAGCTTTAAATGATATACAAGGTAAATCTGTTGATATTGGTGGTTACTATGAACCAACCGACGAATTAGCTGATCAAGCTATGAGACCAATAGAATTATTTAATAATATTTTGAAGGAAATATAAATTCCCTTATCGAAATTAATAAATTGTTAAAAGCTCCTTTTACAGGAGCTTTTTCTTTATTTTTACTTTAAAAATTGTAATGAATTCTAAGCTAATCCTAACCATAGCATTTTTAATTCAAATCTCCTTATCTGCATTCTCTCAAGAAAAATTCACATTAAGTGGAAAAATAACAGACACCAATACTAACGAGTCATTAATTAGCGTAAATGTTATTATTCCTGAATTAAATACTGGCACAACTACTAATGAGTATGGCTTCTACTCTATCACATTACCAAAAGGTAACTACAAAGTGATAATTTCTTATTTAGGTTATGCAGAAACTTCAGAAACTATCAATCTAAATGAAGATATTACTAAAAACTTCAATTTAACTGAATCTGTTGAAAGCTTAGAAGAAGTTGTGATTACAGAAAATGTAGAGCGACTAAACATAAGAAAACCACAAATGAGTGTTAATGCGTTAAAAGCTTCTACAATAAAAAAAATACCAGTAGTTTTAGGAGAACCTGATGTTATCAAAGCAATTACTTTATTACCTGGTGTCACTAACGCTGGAGAAGGTAGTTCTGGATTTAACGTACGTGGTGGCGCTGCGGACCAAAACTTAATTTTATTAGACGAAGCTACTGTTTTTAATTCTTCACATTTATTCGGGTTATTTTCTGTTTTTAATCCTGATGCTATTAAAGATTTAAAACTATATAAAGGAGGAATACCATCACGCTACGGTGGACGTGTTTCTTCTGTTTTAGATATTTATCAAAAGGAAGGAAATAGTAAAGAGTTTCATGCAAATGGAGGTATTGGTTTAGTTGCTAGTAGATTATTAGCAGAAGGACCATTAAAAAAAGACAAAGGTTCTTTTCTTTTTGGTGGACGTAGTAGTTATGCTCACTTATTTTTACCACTTTTTGATATTGATAACGTGGCTTACTTTTATGATTTAAACACCAAATTAAGCTACAAACTAAATGATAAAAATAATATCTATTTATCTGGATATTTTGGTCGTGATGTATTTAGAATTGCAGATAGTTTTGATAACACCTACGGTAATACGGTTGTAAACTTTAGATGGAATCACTTGTTTTCTGATAAGTTATTTTCAAATATGTCATTAATATATTCTGATTACTATTATGGATTAAAGCTTAATTTTGTTGAATTTGATTGGGATTCAGGAATTAGAAATTTCAACTTTAAATATGATTTTAAACATTATATTTCTAATAATTTCAAACTTCAATATGGTTTAAACAGTATATATTATAAGTTTAATCCAGGAGAAATTGAACCTTCTACACCAACTTCAGGAATAAATCCTTTCAAACTAATAGATAAATATGCATTTGAAAATGCTATTTATTTAGATGCAGAGCATGAACTATCTGATAAACTATCTATTAATTATGGGTTAAGGCTAAGTTCTTTTTTACGTTTAGGTCAAGATGAATTAAACATTTATGAAAACGATCAACCTGTAATTTTTAATGAAGATTTACAGATTTATGAAAAGGCAGAACCAATAGGTACAGAAAACTATAACAGAAGTGATGTTATAAAATCCTTTTTTAATTTAGAACCAAGATTTTCAGTTGCATATCAATTAAACAAAAATAGTTCTATAAAAGCAAGTTATAATCGTATGACACAGTATTTACACTTGTTATCAAACACTAGTTCTCCAACACCTTTAGACGTGTGGACACCAAGTGGTAAATATGTAAAACCACAACTGCTAGACCAAATAGCTGTAGGATATTTTAAAAGTTTTAATAATAACGATTACTCCTTAGAAGTAGAAAGTTTTTATAAAACAATAAAAAATAGAATCGATTATATAGACGGCGCAAATTTGATAGCTAATAATGCAATTGAACAAGTTATTTTAAACGGAAAAGCAAGAGCTTATGGATTAGAAATTCTTTTTAAAAAAAATGTCGGAAAATTAGAAGGTTGGATAGCCTATACTTTATCAAAATCAGAACAACAAACAACAGGAAGAACACCTGAAGAGCTAGGTATAAATAACGGTAATTGGTACAATACTGCATTTGATAAAACTCATGATATTTCAATAACTAGTAATTACGAATTGAATAAAAAATGGACTTTTAATGCCAATTTTGTTCTTCAAACAGGACAACCTACAACATATCCTGTATCTCAGTATCAATACGCAGGTTTAACAATACCCAATTACGGTAATCGTAATTCTAACAGATTACCAACGTATCATCGTTTAGATATATCTGCAAATTATACACCAAAACCTAACAAGACAAAAGGTTGGCAAAACTATTGGACTTTTAGTATTTATAATGCATACAATCGTTACAACGCTGCTTCAGTAAGTTTTTCAGAAAATAGAATAACCGGAATTAATGAAGCTACAAAATTTTCACTTTTTGGTATTATACCTTCAGTAACCTATAACTTTAAATTCTAATGAAAAAATTTATATATATAAGTGCCCTTTTATTACTTTTTAACTGTGAAGAAGTTGTAGACATTGACTTACCAGAAACAGAACCAAAACTTGTAATAGACGCTTCGCTAAATTGGTTGGATGGTACAACAGGTAATGAACAAGATATTAAATTAACATTGTCTGCTCCATTTTTTGATACAGAAATTCCACCAGCTAATAATGCAATAGTTAGTGTAACAGATCAAAATAATAATACTTTTATTTTTACTGAGGACGGTGATACTGGTATATACAAAACAACAAATTTTATTCCTGAAATAAACCAAGAATATACACTTACAATCCAATATAACGGAGACACTTATGTTGGTTCAGAACATTTAAAATCCGTAACACCTGTAGAATATGTAGAACAAAATGATGAAGGCGGTTTTTCTGGAGAAGATATCGAGTTAAAAGCCTATTATAATGATCCTGCTAACGAGCCAAATTTTTATTTATATCAATTTGATACAGATATAGCAGTAATTCCTACTTACGAAGTATATGATGACGAGTTTACAGATGGAAATCAAATTTTTGCATTTTTCACCGAAGAAGATTTAGAATCCGGTGATGAAGTAATCATTAAAAACTACGGAATTTCTGAACAATATTATAATTTCATGTTCCTTTTACTACAACAATCCTCAGAAAATGATGGTGGCCCATTCGAAACACAACCAGCAACAGTTAGAGGTAATTGTATAAATATTACCAATCCAGACAATTATCCGTTAGGCTATTTTAGGGTATCACAAGCCTATCAATACAATTATACAGTAAATTAATTGGGCGTTACCACAAGGGTCGCGCTATCCGTTGCTAGTTTTGGTTCGCTGCAAGCCTCACCAAAAGCTAACCACTACTATCGCTAACGCAAAAATAGCTAACTTTACACCTATGAAATTTATAAAGACCACAGAACAAGATTCTAAATATAATCACTTAGAAAAGATGAGCATTAATCAACTGCTCACAAACATTAATAAAGAAGATCAAACTGTACCGTTAGCAGTACAGAAAGCTATTCCTCAAATAGAACAATTAGTAGAACAGATTGTAATTAAACTAAAAAAAGGTGGTAGATTATTTTATATCGGTGCTGGAACAAGCGGTAGATTAGGTATAGTAGATGCTTCAGAATGTCCACCAACATTTGGCGTGTCATATGATTTAGTTATAGGTTTAATAGCTGGCGGAGATTTAGCTATTAGAAAAGCAGTAGAATTTGCAGAGGACTCTACAACACAAGGTTGGGAAGATTTATTAAAACATAATATAAACGAAAAAGATGTAGTTATTGGTATAGCAGCATCAGGAACAACACCTTATGTAATATCAGCTTTACAAAATTGTAATACAAACAATATAACTACTGGATGTATAACATGTAATTCAGATAGTCCGCTTAGTACTACAGCACAATTTCCAATAGAAGTTATAGTAGGTCCAGAATTTGTAACAGGTAGTTCACGCATGAAAGCAGGAACAGCTCAAAAGCTTGTACTTAATATGATTAGTACCTCTACAATGATTCAGCTAGGAAAAGTGAAAGGTAATAAAATGGTCAATATGCAACTAAGTAACAATAAACTTGTAGATAGAGGAGAAAAAATGCTAATCTCTGAACTTAATATAGATCGAGAAACTGCTCAAAATATATTAAAAAAATATGGTAATGTTAGAGAAGCTATAAAAAACTATAAAAATGGAAACTAAATCTACAGATAAAGAAATATTAATAAAAGGGTTAAAACAATTAGGATTATCACTATTACTAATGTTTATAGGACCTTCTTTTTTATACCTTATTCTAAGCAATAAAGATAAGCCGTTCTATATAGTATTATTAATATTAGGAATAATAATTTGCTCTTTAGCTGTTTACTTTGCTTTTAAAGGTATAAATACTATTCTTAAAAGTCTCTTCGAAAGTAATAAAACAAAGTAGTATACTTCGTAGTTTCATTTAATTTTTCAAAAACTAAAAAACAAAAAAAAGTCCTCAACAAAAAAATGTTGAGGACTTTAAAAAAGGCGACGACCTACTCTCCCACAATGTAGTACCATCGGCGCTAATGGGCTTAACTTCTCTGTTCGGAATGGTAAGAGGTGAGCCCCATCGCTATAATCACCTTAAATCTTTCGGTGTATGTAGAATATTCTACTTTACCGTATATAATGACATATTGAAAAATAATTCATGAAAATTTTGTTGTACTCTTAAAAAAACAGGCGTACAATAAGCCTATGGGTTATTAGTACTACTCGGCTATGACATTACTGCCTTTACACCTATAGCCTATCAACGTGGTCATCTTCCACGACCCTTTAAAGAAATCTCATCTTGTGGTGGGTTTCGCGCTTATATGCTTTCAGCGCTTATCCCTTCCGAACGTAGCTACTCTGCAATGCTCCTGGCGGAACAACAGATACACCAGAGGTTCGTCCAACTCGGTCCTCTCGTACTAAAGTCAGATCCACTCAAATTTCTAACGCCCACTGTAGATAGAGA
>NZ_AULQ01000005.1 GCF_000422365.1 Mesoflavibacter zeaxanthinifaciens DSM 18436 | reverse complement strand
ATATCCCAGTTACCATTACTATCTGCAAAAGTTGTTCCTGTCCATCCTGATGGTACATAGTTTGTATCATTTCCAAAATCTTCTGTAAAGATAAATGTTGATGTTCCACTAGAACATGTTACACCTACTGGTGCTGGTGGTGGTGTGTTAAACGTTGTGAAGTTTACTGGTCCTACCCAGTTACTAAACCCATCAGTATCACAATCAGCTCTTACATAAACTTCATAAGCTGTACTTGGTGTTAAACCACTTGCTGGATAAGGATTGTTAGTCGATGTTGTTGTACCATCTGTTGTTGGCTCTCCTGTTCCTGCTGGTTGTATCCAAATTTGCCATTCAGTCTCTGATCCGCCTGCTAACCATGTTATATCTGCAGTGGTATCTCCTGTTGTGACAGCAGTTATACCTGTTACGTCTGCACATGCTGGTGGCATTTGAGAATATAATGTTGGAGAACTAAAACACATTCCCCATCCCCAAATTCCTCCATCATCATAAAAGAGACGATATTTGAAACCAGATAACTGTGTTGCTGTAAAACCAGCTATGTTTAATTGGTCTGTAGTATAAGCTTCAGATGTTCCTGCACAAAAATCATTTGTTGGAGGTGTAGCTGTATCTGCTTGAATTGGTGATCCCCAAGGATTCCATGTTCCTGCATCTGCATCCCAATATTCAACTCCGATAGCATCAGAACTTATCCAGTTGAAAACATAATCTGTGTCAACAAATAGCCAAGTTTCGCCTGCACTAAATGCTGCTGATAAATCAATTACTGGTGATTCTGCTTGTATGGCATCTGTGCTACCACTACCTGCATCATCATCATCAAATGCAAAGTTTGCTGTTGTTGTAGGGTCTGCTTCAAAAGCTGTAGGATCTGTATTGTAGCTTCCAGTTACAGTCCAATTGGTATTGGGCCAGTTTGCTGGCTGATTAATTACCTGAGCTTGTACAATTATACTAAATAATAGTAAAATTAGGAGAGTAGTTTTTTTCATAGGTATGAAATGATTGTGTTAGTTTAATTTATATGATAAACATCCCAAAATTTCATTTGGAATCTTAAAGGTATATTTTTTTGTGAGACTATCTAAATTCAGATAGATATAATGCTCTTTTTTTCGTTGAAATGTTAGTGTTTTGTTAAAATAGGTATTTAATTTTCTGTGTTTTTTCTATTTTATTGAGAAATTTCTATGGTTTTTTTGATTTCGTTGCCGAATTCGTCAGTGACTGTAATTGTATATTTACCTTCTTTTGGTCGTATAGACATGTTGTGAATTGTAGTTGTTTCACCTAAAAAAATATGGTCTAAATACCAATATAATTTAGTATTTGGTTTAGAGTGTGTAACTTTTAAAATCAGATCGTTAGTTTTTTCATTGAAATCTTTAGGTAGAAAAATCTTTTTGATATCTTTAGGATAGATAAATTCCATTGTTTCTTTTTTAGAATTAATGCAATCCTCTCTAAAAGCGGGTAAGGGTTTGTAAAATGGATGTTTGTCTTTATAGTAGTAAGCCATTAAAGGAGGTAAAACAAACCAAGATGTGTTTTTAATTTCGTTTATATTTTCGCAAGAAGAATTTACTTGGAAACTCTCAGTTTTATCTAAATGTATTAATTTATGATAGGGACAAGCTTCTGTCTTTAAGCCACTTTTTTGTATGTATTTTTCATCTATTTTAACACAATTAACAGAAGCTCTATAACCGCTAACAGCGCATATATTTACCTTTTCCATTTCATCAAAAGGTTTTTGAAACCATTGACTATTAGGTAATAAATCAAACACATCAAAAAGTATTGGTGCAGCTGTTTGTACACCAACTAAGCCAGGTCTTCCTTCTCCATCTGCATTACCAACCCAAACACCAACTACATAATCTTTTGTAGTACCTATAGCCCATGCGTCTCTAAAACCATAGCTAGTTCCTGTTTTCCAAGCAATTTGTTTAGAATTATCAAAAAACTCCCAATTATCATCACCTTCAGGTCGGTTTACTTCTTTTAAGCTTTCATAAGTTAAGTAGATGGAAGCGGCATCAAAAAGAGTTTTTTCATTCGATTTTTTACCGAAGTCAATTTCTTCATTTTCAAAAAAAGTTGGTTCGCAAAACTCATTACTAAAATATTCGCTTGAAGTTTCGTTAAAATGATTAATGGTTGAAGAAAACGCCGCATAACTTTTACATAAATCCCAAAGGTTACTTTCTGCTCCACCAAGAACCAAAGATAATCCGTAGTGATTGGCATTAAACCTGATATCTTTAAGGTTAAGATTTTTTAAATAATAATGAAATCTGTCCAAGCCAAAATCTTGTAACATTCTAACAGCAGGAACGTTTAAAGATCTTGATAAAGCTCGTTTTGCTGGTACAGCACCATCAAACTCTTTATTGAAATTCTCTGGAGAATAATCGCCAAATTGTGTTGGTACATCTGCAACTAAAGTATTTGGTAAAATATCACCAGCGTCCAGCATTGCAGCATATAAAAAAGGTTTTAAAATACTACCAGTGCTACGAGGTTTGTTTATAATATCTACACTGTTTTGATGATTTTTATCCGTTGGAGCATTACCTACATAGGTTAAAACTTTTCTAGTTTTTACATCCAAAATAAGGACTGAAATATTATAAATTTCGTTTTGTTTTAAGGTATTATAATGATTAAAAACAATAGAGTTAGTTTGCTGTTGAAGACTCTTGTTAACGCTAGTTTTAATGCGTTGTCCTTTATCGGTTTTTGCAATAGTTTGCAGTAAATGTGGCGCAATTTGTGGTAAAGGATAAGGTTTTTGTGGTAACCTTTCGGATATAGAAAGATTATAAGTTAAACTATCAATAGTTTGATTATCTAAAAGCTTTTTTAGTAATCTATTACGTTTCTTTAATAGTTGTAATTGGTTTTTACCAGGATATATCAAACTTGGTGCATTTGGTAAGACTGCTAATGTTGCACTTTCTGCCCAAGATAAATCTTCAGAATTTCTATTAAAATATCGCCACGAAGCTGCATCTAAACCAACAACATTTCCGCCAAAAGGCGCATGACTGGCGTACAATGCTAAAATTTCATCTTTTTTATGCCTAAATTCTAGCCGCGTTGCTAAGATAATTTCTTTAAATTTTTCCCAATAAGTACGCTGTTTTCCTTTTCGCGATAAGCGTATAACTTGTTGTGTAATGGTACTTCCGCCTCGTTTAATTTTACCAGAATTTATATTTTCTTTTAAAGCTTTAAAAATTGAAATTGGATTAAAACCAGGATGATTGTAAAAGTATTCATCTTCAAAAGCTATGATACAAGTTTTAAATTTATCAGGAACCGAATCATTTTCAGGAAAGCGCCACTGCCCATCGTCTGCAATTATAGCACCTAATAACTCATTTTTATTACTTGTAATAACCGTTGCAGTTGGGTCTTTAAAAAGGTGTTTGGGTAAACAAAAATAGTAAGCCACAAGTAGTAAAAACAATATAATTGTTTTCTTTTTATTGTTCTTAAAGTAGGCTAACAGTCTTTGCATTAAAAAGTTATAGTTTATAACAAAGTTTTAAAAAGTGAATTTAAGCATTTAACATTAAAAATGACTAATTAATATTTATCTTTAAAACGTGAAAAACGATAAGTTACTTCTTAAAATAATTATAATTTTTATTGTTCTATTTTCTTTTGAAGATGGATACGCTCAGTTAGGTTTTTGTAACGGAAATTCTGGAGATCCAATCTTCACAGAAACCTTTGGGACAGGTACAACACAAACACCTTTGCCAGCAGGTACAACAACTTATACCTTTTCTTCTGCAACACCAAATGATGGGTTTTATACAGTTTCAAGTTCAACTGCGTTTTTTGATTGGCACGATGTACCAGATCATACAGAAGGTGATACTAATGGAAAATGCTTAATTGTAAATGCAGATTTTACTGCTGGCGAATTTTATAGAACAACAATTACAGGACTTTGTGAGAATACATCTTATGAGTTTTCGGCATTTTTAATAAACCTTTCAAGAAGTACGGGTTGTGGAGGAAATAATATTCCAATAAATGTAAGGTTTGAAATTTGGGATGATACTGATACTACACTTCTTGCAAGTGGTGATACAGGAGAAATTGACGCACAAGCCACACCAAATTGGGAGCAGTATGGATTAGTTTTTCAAACATTACCAGCGCAAACCGAAGTGATTTTAAAAATGAGAAATAATGGCGCAGGCGGTTGTGGTAACGACCTTGCAATTGATGATATAGTTTTTAAATCATGTGGAGATAATGTAACCATAGAAGATACAAGTAATGAAAGTGATGTTTTTATTTGCGAAACACAAACGCCTTATAATTTAAACTTACAAGCTAATCCTGACGGCACAATTTTTAATACATATGCATATCAATGGGAAACCTCTACAGATGGTATAAATTGGACAGAAATTGTAGGTGAAACCAATCAAAATTTAAACATCAATGTTAATACAACATCTTTATACCGTGTCAAAGTAGCCGAAGATGCTATAAACCTAGCTAATGCTTTGTGTAATGTTATTTCGGATGAGTTTTCTATTACGATAGTACCAACGCCATTAGCACCTGTTAGTAACGGAGATATCACAATTTGCGAAAACGAGAATCAACCTTTAGAAGTTACTGTACCAACAGATGTAACAGTAAATTGGTACGATGCTGTTTCTGGAGGAAATTTACTTGAAGAAAATAACATCAGCTTTTCACCAGAAAATGAAGGTGTTTATTATGCTGAAGCCATTTCGATAAACGGAAATTGTATTTCAAACACAAGAACAGCAGTAACACTTACTTTTTCCCAATCGCCACAAGTTTTTGATGAAGCAGTCTTTTTCTGTCAAGATGAAAGTGTTGAAATAAGTGCAAACATTAATAACATGAGTTACCTTTGGAATACAGGTGAAACAACCGAAAGTATTACAGTTTCAACCGAAGGTATTTATACTGTAGATGTTACAAATCTTGATGGTTGTACAGTCACAAAAACAATAGATGTTACACAATTAGATGCGCCGATAATTGCTGAAGTTTTTACTGAAAATAATGACTTAATAATTACTACCGAAAACCAAGGTAATTTCTCTTATTCTGTCGACGGAATTAATTATCAAAACACTCCAGTTTTTGAAAACCTTGAAGGAGGAAGATATACCGTTTACGTTACAGAAAACAGCGATTGCGGCATAGATACTCAAACCTTTATTCATTTTATAGTACCAAAATTTTTCACGCCAAATAATGATACTTACCATGATACTTGGCGATTAAAAGGCATAGAATTTTATGCGTCTTCTGAAGTGCAAATTTTTGACCGTTACGGTAAATTACTTTTTTATAGAAAGAACAAACCAATCTCTTGGGATGGAATGTTTAGGAAACAACAATTACCAACTTCAGATTATTGGTACGTTATTACTATTAATGGACAACGTCGTGTTGGGCATTTTACGTTGAAGCGATAAAATAATTTAGTCCAAACTATCTAAAAAGGCTTTTAGTTCGTCAATTTTTTGAGAACCGATTAAAAACTTTTTTCCGTTTTTAAGCTCTAAAGCTAAACCCATTTTTCCTTTAATGTTGTAAACGGTTCCGTAATTGGTCCAGAATCTAATTCCCCAACCGCCAACAAAACCATAATTTACAATTTGTGCTTTTTCAACTTCAGACCATTTCACAGCTCTTTTGGTTAACGGGAAGAAGTGTATTTTAATGTCTTGTTGCGTAATTTCGGTTCGCAATTGTATCATCCAGAAAAAAGTAATTAAAGTAAAAACAAATACAGAAAATACAATAAGTCCTTCATCAGACATAGGTTTATCTCCCATAGGTTCTCCTAAATAAAGCTGCTTGTATATACCAACAACAGGTAAAACACCAATACTAAGTAAGATTAGCCAAAGCCACCATTGTGTAAATTTTTGTTTTTCTGTGAATTGTTTTTTCATATTTCAATAATATAAAAAGATTCCCGCTTACGCGGGAATTTGTTATTTCTCAACCTCAATCCATTGTCCTTTATTTCTAACAAAAAACTCGTTATCATACATGGCTTCTGCTTGAATTCCTGGTAAATAATAAGACCCTAAGTAAGACGCATTAAGCATAACGTTAAAGGTTTTAGTTTCCTTTTGTTTTAAATCAAAATAGAAATTAACACGATCGTCTCTAATATCTGTAAATCGGGCTTGACTTGTTGTATTATCTCCAAAATCTGTAAAACGTGTGTTTACAATTTCCCAACCTGAAGGGAAAATTTGGGTTAATGCTACATCATTAACGCTATAGTTTTTAGCATTAGTAATTTGTACTGTTGCAACAAAATCTTCACCTTGTTTAAGTTTTGAGATATCTATTTTATCACCTTTTAGATTTTTAAAGACAACGTTTGCAGTTAAGCCTCTTTGTTCGGTTAACTCTTTGCCTAAAGGTAATTTACCTGAAGTTAATACGCGCACATACACTAAATTATCATAGTTGTTTTTAATGCTAATTTGATTAGCACCATCTTTGATTTTTAAATCGCGTTGTGCTAAAGCATTACTACTATTTACGGTTTCAGATTTACCATTAATACTGTAGTTAATTTTTATGCCTTTTCCGCCATTAGCAATAACCATTTTACCCATTGCAAGTAAACTGTATGCTGTAGTTTGTGTACTCATCCAACGTTGACTAGACAATTCTTTAGCAATAGTTTCGGCTAAATCTTTAAGGCGTTTATCTTTGGTTATAACCATTGTTTCTAGCGCCATAGCACGATTTCGGTCAACAGAACCGTAGGTGTAATAGTTACGTTTTACAGGTTGAAACTCGATATTTGCAGTTTTAGCAACTGCGTTACTAGCTTCGGTTTGACCTGCTAAAGCATAAGCTGCTGCAAGACGCCATTTGGCTTCGTTAGATAATTCTGAAAATTCGCGTAAGCGGTTCATTGCTGCTAAATCAGGACTATCAGCCAATGCTAATGTGTACAATCTGTAAGCTTGTGCTAAATCTGAGTTGTAGTTGCTGTAACTAGGTCTCCAGTTTTGCGCTGCTTCTTTTTGATATTTTATCCAATTGCTTTTAAACGTTAATGGTAATACAAAACCTTTCTTTTCGGCTTCAATCATAAAATGACCGGCGTAACTTGTTCCCCAATCGTTAGCGTTATTTTCTCCAATCCAATAACTCATACCGCCATTTGGTCTTTGGAAATGACCAAGACGTTTAATTCCGTTTTTAATATTATCCTGAATTTTTAATTGTTGATCTTGAGGTAGATCAAAAATATCTGTCAAAAATAATTGAGGGAACACGCTAGATGTTGTTTGCTCTACGCAACCATGAGGATATCTAATTAAATATTCTAAACGACGCGTAAAATCCATTGGAGGTAATGTAGAAAACTCAACCGTTGCGCTATTTGTACCTGTAACACCAAAGGTTGAAAAATCTATAGTTTTACTCTCGTTTGCGGTTAAAGATTCGTTGTAACTTTTAGTAGATATTGGATTAACATTTTCAACATCAATTTCAACTTTGTAAGTTGAAGTTTCGCCGTTTCCAGATGCTACAACTTCAATTGTGTTGATACCTTTTGCTTTGCTAACGTCCAGTTCAAAATATTCCATTTTTTCATCTGGTTTTGCAAAACTTAAAGATTTTGAAGACTCGCCAACTACTGAAATTCCGTTGCTTAATTTTAATTTAAGTGATACGTTTTTCACCTTAGGTTCCATAGCAAAAACAGTTACCGGAAGTGTCACTTTTTCGCCAGGACTTAATTTACGTGGTAGTGATGCTAACACCATTAAAGGTTGTTTAACTTGTACCGATTTTTCGGCATTACCGTAAGCTTCATTTTCTACATGACTAGCCACAACCATAGTTCTTACTGCACCAATATAATTTGGCATTTTTATGGTGTGTGATTTGCGATCTCCAGCCTCTAATTTAAATGGACCTAAAAAGGTAACCACAGGTTTAAAGCGGTTAGCCTTTTTGTTTTTTCCTGCTGCTGCATTGCCATCTCCACCAATAGCAAACACTTGATCAATACTACCGCTGTAAGCGCCAATAACATCATCAAATATATCCCAAGTTTTTACCCCTAAAGCCTCGCGTGCGTAAAATGCATCCCAAGCATTTGGAGTTTTGAATCGGGTTAAATCAAGCAAACCTTCTTCTACGACAGCAAGCGTGTACGTCATTGGTTTGTTATTTTTTTCTGAAATAAATACCGTGTAATCTTCTTTTGGTTTTAAGACACTTGCCATTTTAATTTCTGGATGTAAAATGGTATTTGGATCTTCTACCATTAATGGAATTACACCGTATAAACGCAACGGTAAATCGTTAGCAGTAGAGGCATGTGGTTGCAGTAATGATATGTTTACAAATACGTTTGGCGTCATTTGTTTGGTAATAGGAATATCTACTGTTGTTTCTCCAGTTTCGGTTTTAACCCATCTATGTTCTATAACTTCAGAGCCATTTTCTATACTAATTAACGCACGACCAGAAGTGCCAGACGGGAAAGTGATTTTTGCAGTTTCGCCAACATTGTAATTGTCTTTATCTGCTAAAAACACAAGCATACTTGCAGCTTCTTTGTCGTTTGATGGTTGACGTTTCCACCAATTTTTATAGAAATATGCAGTTTGACCTGTGGAATGTCCAGAAACAGGATCTTTAATTGTGATGTAATAACGACCACCTTCTTCATCAGGAACATTGATATTAAAAGACGTTTTACCTTTAGAATTGGTGTTTAATTTGCTTTCTAAAAATGGTTTGTAAAACGAACTTGAGGTGTATTTTGATAGATTGTCTTCTGAAGAATTCCACCACCAACGCCATTCAATTTTATAAACTTTTACTTCTAAACCATTACGTTGTATAGCATTACCTTGATCATCTACAACAACTAAATCGAAGTTGTTATTAGCATCCGTTTCATAAGAACCGTAACGTTTTGGTTCTGGTGATTTTAAACCAACAAACGAGTTGTAAGGAGCGTAAGGCATTGTGAATGCATCCATAGAGAAATCGCCACCATTTTCAAAAGCTCTGACTAAAAATTGTGCGTTTAACATACCTGGTGCGCCTTTACCAATAGATAAGTTTTTGGTAATGTTGGCTAAACCATCGGCATCTAAATTGCCTTCAAAAATGGTGATTTCTTCAGTATTGAAAGACTTTGCTGGATCTCTAAATTTGTAATCTGGATAGTTTTTAAA
Source organism: Mesoflavibacter zeaxanthinifaciens DSM 18436 (assembly GCF_000422365.1). Taxonomy (GTDB): domain Bacteria; phylum Bacteroidota; class Bacteroidia; order Flavobacteriales; family Flavobacteriaceae; genus Mesoflavibacter; species Mesoflavibacter zeaxanthinifaciens. The sequence continues at coordinate 328,934 of NZ_AULQ01000005.1, read as the reverse complement.
TCCTGAATAGGAATTAGAAAACTTTGCTTTTACTTCTGCTTTTAAATTTTTTGCTGGTGCGCCATGTAGCCAATTAACGGCTAATTTTCCTTTTAAATTAGAATTGCTTTTTAGGATTTCGTCATTAAAATCTATCTTAATTTTTAGACGGTTAGGTTTAACGGTTTCAACTTTTAACCCTTTATAAAAATTAGCACCACCAACGGTTATTTTTGCATTCCAATTACCAGTTTTGTCTTCGGTAGCTGTTGGAACGGTAAAGGTGTAAACATTGTTTAATCCGTTGCTTTTTACTTCTTTAAAGGCTAATTTTCCGTTAGGATCTGTAATTTCAAGTTTTACTGGATGACCTTTAGGTAGTTTATTTGCCGCATCATTAAGCATAAATGATAAATGAATCGTATCTCCAGGTCGCCAAACACCACGTTCTCCATAGATGTAACCTTTTAAACCACGTTGTAGCGTTGTTCCCGAAACATCAAATTTACTTAAGGATAAAGAGTTACCATCGTTAAGTTTTACATAAGTAGTGTTGTAGCCTTTTGTTACAGTTGCAAAAGCAGCGTGCTTATTAGCGCTTATAGTTGCAAAACCATTACTGTTAGTGGTTGAACTAACTATTTTTTGTTGCTGAAAATTATATAATGCTATAGTTGCTCCTGCTTCTGGATTAGTATTTAAGATATTACTTACTGCAAATAAATAGTTGTTATTAGCTCCTTTTTTAACAATAGTACCAAGGTTAGAGCTAATTAAATTTTGAGCAATAACACGGTTAGAGTTGTAGTACGATTCGTGGCAAGGATTGTTGCGTTCTCTCCAATTGTAATTATCGTTACGGTAGCTATAGGTTAGATTATCCCAATACTCTTCTTCTTTAAGGTCTTCGTCTTCGGTGTTGGTTTGGTTATAATTGTCGTTGTAATAATCGTCGTAATAGTAATCGTCTTCATAGTAATACTCATCTTCGTCATCATTACTACTAGAAGCTGTGGTATTACAGTCGTAAAGTGAATAGGCTTTTTTAAAGTCAATTTCAACTCTATAAATAGCGCCAGGATCTGCTTTTATGTATTTTGAAAGATCTACGCTGTAGGTTTTCCATTTTCCGTCGTTATCTAAAGGGTTTTCAATTAGGTTAATGGTATGTTTTGCAATGCGTCTTCCTACGCGTCTAATAGCTCTACTATTGTTGCTATATAGTTCATTATCTTGAAGAAATTGAAGTACGTTATCTTCAAAAATTTTAATAACTCTAAGATCTACAGCTTTTAAATTTACTGCTTTAAAATTGAATTTTAATTCTTTAGAATTTGGTAAAAACACACCGCTATTTACCAGTTTTACTTGTGGTTTTATATCTTCAAAAGCAATAGTTTGACTGTAAGGTGTTTTTAATTTGTACCCATATGTGTTTTTTATACCTTGAAATACATCAATTTTTAAATTACCTGACATTTTGGATTGTGGATACACTTTAAGCACATTACCATCTACAATAAATTTTGGGTTTTTAGCATTTTGAATAGTTACTAAGCCATCAAAATTTTGTTGTTTTTTTATTGGGTCTGAAAAATTAATAGATAAAAATTGCTCTGGTAATTGAAACACTTCTACACCAACAATTTTAAAGTTGTTAATACCAGGAATGGTTACTTTGTTCTCTCCAGAATTGTCTGCATTTATTGGTTTTCCGTTCCATTTTACTAAAATATCTGCATCATCAATTTTTCTAGTAATACTATCAATTTTAAATTCAAAATATTTTGAAGGAAGCAGTTTTTCATCCCAAACAATGTTTAATTTTTTTCCATCTTGACTGGCTTCAACCAGTAGCTTTGCTTTATCAATAGTAGTGATATCTGCTAATTTTAACGCGCCATTTAAATACTGTAATTCTTTAGTGTAAGATTGTAGGTTGTTAGTTTCAATAATAAAATTTGGTGTAATAGTTTTAAAGCTAAAATCGTAAGTATCAAAACCATCTGGTAAATCGTTATAAAGATCTTTTAGTTTTACAGAAACGGTATATTCTGTGTCTGGCGATAAGTTTTCGTCAGGAATAAAAGTAAACGCGTGGTCATTTACAACTTTAAGTTGTCCTTCTACAAAAGGTTTGATTTTAAAAAGACTTTTGTCTAACTCTTTGTCAGCTTCCCAACCGGCTACAGTTTTTGCAAGACTAACGTTAATATGATCTGCAACAGATACTCGACCAGCAGTTGTGTAACTAATATAATCTCTATATTTAAAAAGATTGTCTGTTTTAGGTGTTTTTTCTTTACATGAAAATGTTATGAAAAAAACTAATAGAATGGTGTAGAAAGATTTTAACTGCATTGATTAATAGGTTTGTAGATGAATGTTTATCAAGAGAAATAGTGTTAAATAAATTACGTTAACATTTTATGATTTAGTTTGTATGAGATGTTAAAAAAAAGATAAATTATTGATTGTAAATACCAATATATAATTCGCCTTTATCATTTATAGACGCACGATACATGCCAGCAGTATTAAAATCCATAACAATATTTCCAAGTTTATCTATAGCTATAATACCGCCATTTCCTCCAAGTTTAGGTACTTTGTTTTGGATCACTTCTTTTGCAGCTTCTTTTAGTGATAATCCTTTGTATTCCATTAAAGCAGAAATATCATGAGCAACCGTAGCGCGAATAAAAAATTCTCCCCAACCAGTTCCAGAAACAGCGCAAGTAGTATTGTTTGCATAAGTACCAGCTCCAATTATTGGTACATCACCAACCCGACCAAATCTTTTATTAGTCATTCCTCCAGTAGATGTGCCAGCAGCTAAATTTCCGTTTTTATCAAGAGCTACACAGCCAACGGTTCCAAATTTTGAATTTTTTATTTCAGCGTCATAAAAAGCTATTTGCTTTTCTTTATTAGTTTCTTTCTCTTTAATTCTTTTTAAACTTTTAAGTCGTTTTTCTGTTTTAAAGTAATTAGGGTCTACAATTTCAAGTTGTTGTTCTTTTGCATACTTTTCTGCACCTTGACCTGTCATCATTACATGTGGAGAAACATCCATGATTTGTCTAGCTAAATTAATAGGATTTTTAACGTTTGTAATAGCAGCACATGCACCAGCATTTAAGGTTTTTCCATCCATAATTGAAGCATCAAGCTCAATAGTTTCTTCATTTGTAAAAACAGCACCTTTACCTGCGTTAAATAAAGGAGAATCCTCTAGTATATTTATTGTTTTTTGTACAGCATCAAGACTGCTGCCTCCTTCTTTTAAAATGTTGTAACCAACCATTACGGCTTCTTCTAATTTTGCTTTGTAGGCTGCTTCATTTTGTTTAGTCATATTCTTTTTTAAAATAGTGCCTGCACCACCATGAATAACTATAGCGAACTCATTTACTTGAGTATTGGTAGTTTTGCTAACTATGTCTGATTCTACATTTTTTGATTTTTCTGTAGAATTGCAGCTTAGGTTTAATAGAAATAAAAGCGATAGAATAGATTTTAGTAAAGTCTTCATTAGATAAAAATTATAGCATTAAAATTAGCAATTTTTAAACGGTTTTTATGCTAAATAACCAATGAAATATTAGTATATTCGCTAAAAATTAAATAATTCGTAAAAAAGAAACATTTATGGAAGCAATTGCTACCGATTTCGGAATAAAAGAAGCTTTAAAACAATTAGGTATTAAAGACGTTAATGATGGTACTTCTACAGGCTCTGATAGCTTTGGAAGTGGTGAGTTAATTTCATCTTACTCTCCAACAGATGGACAATTAATTGGTAAAGTTTCTACTACAACAAGAGAAGACTACGATAAAGTTATAAAAACAGCTCAAGATGCCTTTTTAGAGTTTAGAGCAATGCCAGCACCGCAAAGAGGTGAAATAGTAAGACAGTTTGGTAATCGTTTAAGAGAATTAAAAGAACCATTAGGTAAACTAGTATCTTACGAAATGGGTAAATCTTTACAAGAAGGTTACGGAGAAGTACAAGAAATGATAGATATCTGCGATTTTGCAGTAGGTTTATCAAGACAGTTAAACGGGCAAACTATTCCTTCGGAAAGACCAGGTCACGTTATGAGAGAGCAGTGGCACTCTTTGGGTATTGTTGGTATTATTTCAGCATTTAACTTTCCAGTTGCGGTTTGGTCTTGGAACACTGCTTTGGCATGGGTTTGTGGTGATGTTTGTGTTTGGAAAGCTTCAGAAAAAGCACCACTTTGTGCAGTAGCATGTCAAAATATAATTGCTGAGGTATTAAAAGAAAATAATTTACCTGAAGGTATTTCTTGTATTATAAACGGAGATTACAAAGTAGGAGAATTTATGACAACAGATCATAGAATTCCGTTAATCTCTGCAACAGGATCTACACGTATGGGACGTATTGTTGGTAAAACAGTAGCCGAGCGTTTTGGTAAATCTTTATTAGAATTAGGAGGAAACAACGCCATCATCATTACACCAACTGCAGATTTAAAAGTAGTTGTGCCTGGTGCAGTATTTGGTGCTGTTGGTACTTGCGGACAACGTTGTACAAGTACACGTCGTTTAATTATACACGAGTCTGTTTACGATAAAGTAAGAGACGCTATTGTTGGTGCCTACAAGCAATTAACTATTGGTAACCCATTAGACGAGAAAAACCACATTGGACCATTAATCGATAAAGACTCTGTAAACACGTATTTATCTGCTATAGAAAAAGCTAAAGCTGAAGGCGGAAATGTACTAGTTGAAGGTGGTGTTTTAGAAGGAGAAGGATACGAGTCTGGTTGTTATGTAAAACCAGCGATTATTGAAGCTGAAAATGATTTTGAAATTGTACAAACCGAAACTTTTGCACCAATTTTATATTTAATGAAATATTCTGGCGATGTAGAAAATGCAATCGAAATGCAAAACGGAGTTGCGCAAGGATTATCTTCTGCAATCATGACTAACGAAATGAAAGAAGCAGAAAAGTTTTTATCTTTTGCAGGAAGCGACTGCGGTATTGCCAACGTAAACATTGGTACTTCTGGAGCAGAAATTGGAGGTGCTTTTGGAGGTGAAAAAGAAACTGGTGGCGGACGTGAGTCCGGATCTGATGCTTGGAAGGTTTACATGCGTAGACAAACCAACACGGTAAACTACTCAGACCAGTTACCTTTAGCGCAAGGTATTAAGTTTGACTTATAATATTATTTCGCTTTCGCGGAAGTTAAGCCACATCTAAAAAGATGTGGCTTTTTTATTTTCATAAAATTTAACCTAAAATTTTAGTTTTTTATCGATTATTTGTGTTTAATTCAAATAATTAATAATCAAACAGTTAAAAAATCACGATTTTTTAATAACTTAATACTCATAATATTAAAAACTAACCATTATGAGTAAAAAATCTAGATACCTTCTTGGTATTTTACTTACCATCATAATCGGTACAGTCTTGTACTGGTTTTTTTGTTGTCAATATTGCAGAGGTAATATTGAGAATAAACAAAAAGATGTGTCCGTAGCACCAAAAGTAACTATCAAACCAATTACACTTAATGATCCAGATGGAGATTTCAATTTAGAAATTAAAGACAATTTTAGTTTTAAATTTTCAGATTACCATTTTATCGAGCCAATTTCACCTGAATTAAATCAAGGTTTAGATCAAATAGTAACTTATTTAAATAATCATCCAGACAAGTCACTTGACGTTAAAGGTTTTTACAAGTCTGTAGAGATTAATAACTCGGCATTTCCTACCATTGGGTTGGCACGTGCTAACGTGATAAAAAATCTTATGGCTTCAAAAGGTGTAAATTTTAAAAATATAAATACATATGGTGTTTTAGATAACGATTTAAAACGAGAAAATGATACTATAAATGGAGGTATAAGTTTTGAAATTTCTGCATTTAAAGAAAGAAATTCTGATCAGGATGAAGCTTTAAAAGATTTAGCTAAAAGTATTAAAGCTAATCCGTTAATACTTCATTTTGAAACAGCTCAAACTAATATTGTTCTAACTAAAGAACAACGACAAAAAGTAGCAGATATGGTTGATTATGTATATAAAGTAGATGGTGCAAGTATTACGGTAACCGGACATACAGATAATCAAGGTAGCAGAGATGCTAATATAAAAGTTGGACAAGAAAGAGCAGATTTTGCTAAAAACTATTTAATAGATAACGGTATTTCTTCAAGTAAAATATCAAGTACTTCTTTAGGTCCAGATCAACCTATTGCAGATAACACTACTGAAGAAGGTAGAGCAGAAAACAGACGAGTTGTAATAACCATTAACTAAAAAAATAAAACCATGAGAATATTATTAATTAGCATACCGTGTTGGTTAATTCCTACTTTGGTAGGATTAATTTGCGCAATTTTAGGATACTTATTAGGTAAACTACTAAACAGAAGTAATGATAATAATGAAAATATTGATATTTATAAAAATCGAATTTCTAAATTAGAAACAGATTTAGCAGCTTGTATGTCAAGCAAAGATGTGTCTCATACTTCTGGATTAGCAAATACTATTGCTCCCAAAGCATCAGGTATTGAAGCTGTTGTTTTTAATGCAGATGCAGCTAAAGCAGCTTTAGGGAAAAAAATAAAAGAAAACGATTTAACTGTTGTTGAAGGTATTGGACCAAAAATAAAAGAATTGTTCCATAGCCATAACGTTATAACTTGGAAAGATCTAGCTAATTGTACGGTAGAAAAATGTAAAGAAGTTTTAAAGTCTGGCGGAAAACGTTTTGAAATACATAAGCCAGGTACTTGGCCAAAACAAGCAGAAATGGCTGCTAAAGGCGAATGGCAAAAACTTAAAGATTGGCAAGATCAACTTGATGGAGGTAAATAAGAAACAATAAAGATTTAAAAAGTAAAACCACTTTCTAATTGAAAGTGGTTTTTTTATATAAACCATAATTCAATGCCGAAACTTTATCGGGAGAACTAAGGTTTTTTTAAATGTTAATTAATACATTAAAACATTGTTTAATTAACTAATTTATAGACTGTTTTAAATTTATTTATAACAAATATCTAGATTAACTGTTAACTGTATTTAACCTTTCTTAAAATTCTAATAGCATCTTTATATTTTTGATACACTTTAGGATGCTTTTTTAAATATGGTTTTGCTTCATGAAGTTTATCTATGGCTTCATGAAATAAATTTAGATAACATATAAGATACGTTTCTGGTAGGTTATTTAGATCTCGTAATTCTACTTTATTTAAAGAAATTCCTTTTTTAAGTTTTTCTAAAACAGAATTATTAGTATTGTAAATGTGATGTAATACTTTTTTGTCGTACTGTGGTGGATTGAAAACCAGGGTAGAATCTATATTATAATTTGCATTATCGTTAAAACTAATAACAGTTTCTTCTAAAGGGTAATATTTATAATGATCTTGAATACCTAGCTTTACATAATCTAAAATTGAAAACGAATTTTCATCATATTTTATAGCAACTTCATCTAAAGTTGAATAAAACAATCGTACTTGCTCGTTAACCAGTTCTATATCAACTCTAGAATAAAATGTTTCGTCTTTAACGGTCTTTTTAATACCTGACCAACACACAATAAAATATTCTTTAAAGACAATATATTTTGGATTGTAATCTTGTCTTTTTTGCATAAAATCTATAACTCCATCTAAAATATGCTGAATATTATTTTGTGCATGTTTCTCGATAGAAGCTACAATTTCTGAATTAACATCTTTAATCTCTATGTCAAAAACCTTAGGCATACTAATACTACCTTCTCTAAAAAACACAGAGCCACCATAGTATTTCCAGATGTTTTTTCTTAAAGATGTAATACCTGTACTTGGTCTAATAGTTACTAGACCAACTACTTTGTGATCTGGTAAATGCGGAAAAGGAATATTTTCATATTGTACAATTGGCGGATTGGTTAAATAGGCATTAATTAAATTTTGAATTTTAGAATCGTCAAAAAAATCTACACCAACTATTTTGTTGTCTTCATCTTCTACACCAATAACGATGTAAGAATTGTTTTTTGGGTTAGAGTTTGAAAGTGCACAGACGTGCTTTAAAAATTTAGCTTTTCCTTCCTTTTGACCAATATCAACTTTTCGCTTTTTGTCATAAAAACTGTTCTCATCATTATGAGCTAGTAAGTTTTTAATTAAAAGACGTTTATTGATCATTTGTCTATCATTTCTGAATTGTTAAGTAAACTTTTTAAAGTGTTTCTAATTCTCTTTTTATATTCTCTCTAGCCTTATTTTCAAATTGTATTTTATAAGTTTTTGTAAAGTATAAAGTGTCTCGTTCTAAAAAGTGTTGAAGCACTTTTTTTCGACCAGATTTGTACATAAAATCAGGATATATTTTATACTCTTTTCTAATTTTTTGAGTATAATTTTTATAAGTTTCCCAATTAGATCCAAGAATCGATAAATCTAAATCTAATAGGTAAGCATTATCTTGATTTTGATTTAAAATTACGTTATGTTTTTTAGTTGAAAGGATTAATTCTTCAACTTTTTTAATTGAATTTTTATTAAAACTGAATGATTTAAGTCTGTTTTTAGCAAATGCTGCGCTTTTTTCTTCATTATCTTTTTTGGTTGATTTGTAGATAATATCGTGATACCAAATTGCAAATTTGATTTCTGGAAGATTAGCTATTTCACCTTTAATAGTTTCAAGTTGAACTAGCATATTATGAATATGTTCTAGATTATGATAATATCTTGATTTTTTTGAATACTGAGATTTAATGTCTTCCCAATAGTTATAGATTAAATCTTTATCACTAGAATAATTTGAAGCTAAAGTGATCCATTCATTTTTCAACCAATCTATCATATATTACTCTTTTTTCACAATAGTACTACTAGCTTGTGCTGTACAAAACATCAATACATCTGCAAGGTTAACATGTGCAGGACGTGATACAGCAAAATAGATAACTTCGGCAACATCATCTGCTTGTAAGGCTTTGTAGCCGGTATAAACGGTATCTGCTTTGGCATCTCCTTTAAAACGTACTTTAGAGAATTCGGTTTCTACCAACCCAGGATTTATAGCTGTAACTTTAATCCCAAAAGGGTTAAGGTCAATACGCATACCTTCGGTAATGGCGACAACTGCGTGTTTGCTTCCGCAGTAAACATTTCCGTTGGGATATACTTCTTTTCCTGCTGAAGAGCCTATGTTAATAATATGTCCGCTTTTACGCTCGGTCATATTAGGGATTATGGCTTTGCTAACGTAAAGTAAACCTTTAACGTTAATGTCCATCATTTTATCCCAATCGTCTAATTTTCCGTCTTGTATGGGATCTAATCCGTGTGCATTTCCTGCATTATTAATTAAAATATCTATGGTTTTAAATGTTTCTGGTAAAGAATTTATAGCGTCAAAAACGGCAACTTTATCACTAACATCAAAATTAAGTGTATGTACGTTAGTTTGTTTTGATAAGGCTTTTTTAATAGTGTCTAATCGCTCTTGACGTCTTCCGCAAAGTATAAGATTAATGCCATGTTTGGCAAATTGGTGTGCTGTAGCTCTTCCTATACCGCTTGTTGCTCCTGTTATTAACGCAGTTTTTTGACTCATTTTTAGGTGTTGTTTTAAACACCTAAATATAAGGGTAATAAACTTCTGTAAAAACTTTTTTAAATTAAATTAAGGTACTTTATGACCTTGACAAGCTACTAATATTAAGAACCAATCTTCTAGTTCTAAATTAATTTTAGTAGCAGCATAAGCATCTTTTAAGCGTTGTTTTGTTGTAGTGCCAACTACAGGAATAATGTTTGAAGGATGTTTTAGTATCCAAGCTAATAATAATTGATCTTCGGTAGCATTATATTTATCTAATAAAGCACCTAATTGCTTGTGTATACGTCTTGTTTGCTCTGTATCTTCTTTAAACACATAGCCTAATGGTGACCAAGACATTGGTTGTATATTGTTTAGCATCATGTGGTCTAAGGTACCATCGTGCATTGCTGTATGTTGCGTTAAAGAAAACTCTATTTGATTAACCTCCACACCAACGTATTTATTTAATAAATCGGTTTGACTAGGTGTAAAATTAGAAACACCAAAAGACTTTATTTTACCTTCTTTTTTTAATGTTGATACTGCTTCAGCAACAACTTCTGGTTGTAATAATGGACTTGGTCTATGCAATAATAACAGATCTAAATAATCTGTTTTTAGATGTTTTAAGCTATTTTCGGCAGACCAAATAATGTATTCTTTTGTGTAATTATAGTGTTTTACTTTTAAGTCTGGTCTAGAGTTGCCAATATACTGTATACCGCATTTGCTTACTAACTCTATTTGACTTCTTTTAATACCACTTTCCGCGAAAGCGTTACCAAAATCTGCTTCTGTGCTGTAGTCTCCATATATATCAGCGTGATCAAATGTATGTATGTTATTTTCTAAACAATGATGCATCAAATCTATCATTTCTTGTTTAGACAGTTTTTTTCCCCATTGTCCCCATGTCATTGTCCCTGCTGTAATTTTAGAAAAATTCATACTATATACTTTAGTTTTTATATTTGTGCTAATAATGTAAAATTACTCTTAAAAGACTTATAAATTAAGAACTTTTAACCAATTCTTAACATCGGTAATTGAAAAAAAATTACAATTTGCAGAGCTTGAAATTATTAGAGTTTCAAATTCCTAAAAAACTAATTTATAATGGAAGATACTAGTACTGTTGATATTGCATCAATAAATGCAAAAATTGAAAAGGAAAGCGCATTTGTAGACTTACTTATGCTAGAGATGAATAAAGTAATTGTTGGACAAAAACACATGGTCGAGCGTTTACTAATTGGATTATTAGGACAAGGACATATTTTACTAGAAGGAGTACCTGGTCTAGCAAAAACATTGGCTATTAATACGTTGTCACAAGCAATAGATGCTAGTTTTAGCAGGATACAATTTACACCAGATTTATTACCAGCAGACGTTATTGGTACATTAATTTATAATATAAAGGAAAACGATTTTACTATTAAAAAAGGTCCAATCTTTGCCAATTTTGTTTTGGCTGATGAGATTAACCGTGCACCAGCAAAAGTACAATCGGCTTTATTAGAAGCGATGCAAGAAAAGCAGGTAACTATTGGTGACGAGACTTTTAAATTAGATAAGCCGTTTTTAGTAATGGCAACTCAAAACCCTGTAGAACAAGAAGGAACGTATCCTTTACCAGAAGCGCAAGTAGATCGTTTTATGCTAAAAACGATTATAGATTATCCAAAACAAGCCGAAGAGCAACTAATCATGCGTGCTAATTTAAAAGGAGCTTGGGATAAAGTAAATCCAGTAGTGACTACAGAGCAAATTATAAGAGCACAACAAGCGGTAAGAGAAGTGTATATGGATGAAAAGATTGAAAAATACATCCTAGATATCATCTTCGCTACACGTTATCCAGAACAATATAGACTAGACGATTTAAAACCATTAATCTCTTTTGGTGCGTCGCCACGTGGTAGTATTAACTTAGCTACTGCAGCAAAATGTTACGCATTTATTAAGCGTCGTGGTTATGTAATTCCTGAAGATGTACGTGCTGTTGTACAAGATGTATTACGTCACCGTATCGGAATTACTTACGAAGCTGAAGCAGAAAATGTAACTGCAGAAGATATCGTAAACAAGATTGTAAACGAAATTGAAGTACCTTAATCAGTTGGCATTATTTAGTCAACAGTCTTCAGTAAAGTTTAATTTACCGAATGCTTTTAACTAAATACTATTTAGCACTGCAAACTGCACACTGAACACTGCATACTGAAACAATGGATACTAAAGAAATACTAAAAAAAGTTCGAAAAATAGAGATTAAGACACGTCGTTTGTCTGATCATATTTTTGGAGGCGAATACCATTCGACTTTCAAAGGTCGTGGTATGACTTTTTCTGAAGTACGCCAATACCAATTTGGTGATGATGTAAGAAACATCGATTGGAATGTTACCGCACGTTACAACGAGCCTTACGTAAAAGTTTTTGAAGAAGAACGCGAGCTAACCATGATGCTTATGGTAGACGTTTCTGGATCTGAATTTTTTGGAACAGAACAACAATTTAAAAACGAAATTATAACCGAAATCGCTGCAACTTTAGCCTTTTCGGCAACACAAAATAACGATAAAATAGGTCTGATTTTATTTTCAGATGAGATAGAACTATACATTCCACCAAAAAAAGGAAGATCTCATGTATTGCGTATTATTCGCGAGTTAATCGAGTTTCAACCTAAAAGTAAACAAACCAATATTGCCGAAGCTTTAAAGTTTTTACGCAACGTCATGAAAAAGAAAGCAATTGTTTTTATGATGAGCGATTTTATTGCAGAAGATTACAAGCAAACCCTAAAAATTGCAGCTGGAAAGCACGATATAACAGGGATTAGAATTTACGATAAACATGAAGAAAACATACCAAATTTAGGTATGGTAAATATGCAAGACGAAGAGTCTGGCGAGCTAATGTTAGTCAATACAAGTTCTAAAAAAGTAAGACAAGAATACGCAAAGTTTTATGCAGAAAAGGTCAACTACTTTAAAGATAGTTTTGCAAAATCTGGCGCAGGAAGTTTGTCTTGCAGAACCGATGAGAGTTACGTAAAAAAACTATTAGGCTATTTTAAAACAAGAGGATAAATTATAAGGTTTAGCACAGTCCAAACCTAATTTAATATGAAAAAACAGTATTTAAAATATAGCAAAGTAAACACAAAAGGCTTTTGGTCTTTGATCTTTTTTCTATTCTCGTTTTTATCATTTGCGCAAGTCACATCATCAATAGATTCTACTTCTATAAAAATTGGTGAGCAAATCACCTATAAAATTGAAGTCGAAACCGATACAACAAACCCAGTTATTTTTCCTGAAGGACAAACATTTATGCCTTTAGAAATGATAGAATCCTATCAGCCAGACACTACAAAATACGACGCTAAATATAAACTGATTAAAAAGTACGGTTTAACACAGTTTGATTCTGGTAAATATGTTATCCCAAAGCAAAAAATAATCATTGGCGGAAAGACGTTTGCAACAGATAGTATGTTGGTTGAGGTTAACGATATAGTTGTAGATACAACCAAGCAAAAACTATACGATGTTAAACCAATGATAGACGTTAAAAAACCTTCTAGCAATTGGTGGTTATGGTTATTGTTAACTATTGCATTGGTTGCAACAATTGGCTTTTTAGTGTATTGGTTTGTATGGCGAAAAAGACCATTAACCGAAGAAGAAAAAATAGCACAATTACCACCTTACGATTGTGCAAAATTAGCCTTAAAGCAATTAGATGAAACCAAGTATTTAGAACGTGCCGAAATCAAAGAGTACTATTCTGAGCTAACCTTTATCATCAGAAAATATTTAGATGAAAAAGTTTACGACAAAGCATTAGAAAGTACAACAGATCAATTAATAGATCGATTAAATATTTTGCAAGAAGGTAATCAAATAGAGCTAAGTAAAGATGATATTAAAAATATCGAAGCTATTTTAAAACGTGCCGATTTGGTAAAATTTGCAAAATCTGCTCCAGATATCGAGCTTGCTAAATTAGACAGACAAACGGTAGATACAGAAATAGATCAAGTAAAAGATGCTTTACCAGAACCAAGCGAAGAAGAATTACTTAAAAACGAAGAATACCAAAAGCTAAAAGCTAAAAAAGAAAAGCAAAAAAAAATCTGGATTACAGCAGCAATTGCATTTATGCTATTAATAGGTACTGTTGGTGTTTTTAGTTATAAATACGGTATTAATTACGTTATAGATACGGTAACAGGTAAAGACACTAAGCAATTATTAGAAGGTAATTGGGTAACTAGTCAGTATGGTTTTCCGCCAATGACAATTTCTACTCCAGAAGTATTAAAAAGAGAAGATGTTGAGGTAGAACAAAGTATAGCACGACCAATTACAAAAACAGCATTTAGTTACGTTCTAGAAAATCAGTTTTATGTAACCGTTTCTACCACAACAATAGAGGTTAATCCGCAAGCAGAAAATAAACCATCTGCAGAACAAAATATCCAAAAAGCAATAGAAGATAATTTTAAAGCACTAGAAGACAACGGAGCAAGAAACATCTTGCCTGTTAACGATAAGTTTGTTACACCTAATGGTGTTGAAGGCTTAAAAACATCAGGAACATTAGAGTTTCCTGTTGATGAAGCTAAAGAAAAATACGTATCAGGTCAGTTTGAATTATTAAGTTTTGCTAGTGAAAACGTCATGCAACAAGTTATGATATATTATCTAAAAGATGATGTCTATTTAGACCAAGTTGTAGAGCGTGTTTTAGCTTCAGTAGAATTAAAATCTAAAGAAGAATAATGTTACAAGGTATCACTTTTGAAAATAAAATATTTTTCTGGTTGCTGTTAGCATTACCACTAGCTATACTTTGGTATGTATTAAAACATAAACGTCAAACAGCTGAGCTTAAAATTTCAAGTTTAAAAGGATTTAAAACCAAACAATCTTGGTTGCCAAAATTAAAACATGCATTATTTGCATTACGATTAATTGCATTAGCCTTATTAATTACCGCGTTAGCACGACCACGAACTTCAGAAACTAAAAGCAAAACTAAAACCACAAGAGGTATAGATATTGTTATGGCAATAGATGTATCAGCTAGTATGTTGGCTAAAGATTTGCGTCCAAACCGTTTAGAAGCTTTAAAAGATGTAGCGTCAGAATTTATTAAAGGTAGACCAAACGACCGTATAGGATTGGTCGAATATGCTGGAGAAAGTTACACCAAAACACCAATTACTAGCGATAAAGCTATTGTGTTACGCAGCTTAGACGAAATTAAATATAATACTATTATAGAAGGTGGTACAGCAATTGGTATGGGATTAGCCACTTCGGTTAACCGTTTAAAAGATAGTAAAGCCAAAAGCAAAGTCATTATTTTATTAACCGATGGAGTTAATAATTCTGGAGCAATAAACCCAACTATTGCTAGTGAGTTAGCTGTTGAGTTTGGTATTAAAGTCTACACCATTGGATTAGGTACAAATGGTATGGCATTGTCTCCTGTCGCAATTTTACCAAACGGAAGATTTCAATACGATCGTGTACAAGTAGAAATTGATGAAGAACTACTAAAAAGTATAGCAACTGCAACTGGCGGGAAATATTTTAGAGCAACCAACAACCAAAAGTTAGCAGAGATTTACGACGAAATTAATAAACTAGAAAAAACAGAAATAGACGAGATAAAATTCACAACCTACCAAGAACATTTTAGACCATTTGTTATTGCAGCAATGGTATTGTTGTTGTTAGAATATCTAATGAGAATTACAGTCTTTAGAAGTTTTGTTTAAAAGAAATTCCGCGAAAGCGAAAAAATAAAAATTTATGTTTCAACTAGAAGAAAAAATATGGTTTTGGGCACTACTTATCATTCCGGTGATAGTTGTTTTCTTTTTGTTGCTACTGCTTTGGAAAAAGCAAACCCAAAAAAAGTTTGCAGACAAAGCACTTTTAAAGCGATTAAGTCCAAATCAATCTGTATTTAAATCGGTACTAAAAATAATTGTGTTAAGCTTAGCATTTGCAAGTTTAGCAATAGCATTGGTCAATCCAAAAATAGGAACAAAGTTAGAAACCGTAAAGCGCGAAGGTGTAGATATTGTCTTTGCAATTGACGTGTCAAAAAGTATGTTGGCAGAAGATATTAAGCCAAATCGATTAGAAAAATCAAAGCAATTAGTATCTCAAATCATTAATAACTTAGGTAGCGACCGTGTTGGAATTATTGCTTACGCAGGAAAAGCGTTTCCGCAGTTACCAATAACTACAGATTATTCGGCAGCAAAACTGTTCTTACAAAACATGAATACAGACATGCTGTCGTCACAAGGAACAGCTATCAACGAAGCTATTTTACTTGCAAAAACGTATTATGACGATGATGAACAGACTAATCGCGTATTAGTCATTATTTCTGATGGAGAAGATCATAGTGAAGCTGCAGTGCAGGTTGCAGAACAAGCTAGCCAAGAAGGTATAAAAATCTTTACCATTGGTGTTGGAGAAGCAAAAGGAGGACCAATACCGTTAAAACGAAACGGAATCGTTACTGGATACAAAAAAGACAGTCAAGGCGAAACTGTAATTACTCGTTTAGATGAAACCACGTTAAAAAATATAGCAGCACTAGCCAACGGACAATACATACAAGGAAGAACAACAGATAAGGTGGTAAACCAAATGAAAGACATTTTAAACAAAATGGACAAAACCGAATTTGAAGCCAAACAAATTGCCGATTTTAAAGACCAATTTCAGTGGTTTTTAGGCTTAGCAATTTTGCTGTTTTTTATAGATATTTTCCTTTTAGAACGTAAAACAGCTTGGCTAAAAAAATTAAATCTTTTTAATGAGAATTTATAAAACCCTTAACAGCAACAATTAGAGGTCTTTAGTATATTTACAAGTTGTTTTTTGATAAAAGCAGGCAGTATAAAAAAATGAAAAAAACATTAAGCTACATATTATTTTTCTTCACAATTGCACTTATAGCGCAAGATAAAAATGAAGAAAAAGCATTGCAAAAGCAGACTAATAAAGCATTATCTTATGTTGCAGAAGCTAATGATTATGCTAAAAGTGACGATTTTGTAAATGCAGAAATGGAGTACCGTAAAGCATTATCTACAAAACCAAGCCAGTCAGTTGGAGCTTATAATTTAGCCTATCAATATTACCAAAAAGGAAGCTTAGACGAAGCGCTATACCGTAACCAACAAGCAGTAAAAAATGCAACAGATAAAGTTGAAAAACACAGAGCATTTCATAACATTGGTAATATTTTAATGAAAAAAGAAAAATGTAAAGAAGCGGTAGAAGCATATAAAAACGCACTACGTAATAACCCAAAAGATGACGAGACGCGCTATAATTTAGGTTTAGCTAAAGATTGTGCAAAAAACCAGCAAGACGACGAGCCTCAAGAAGACGATAAAGACGGAGAAAATAACCGTGATAAAGACGAAAACCAAAACGAGGACCAAAAAGAAAATAACGAAAAACAACAAGAAGACCAAGATCAAAAAGACCAGAAAGATCAAGGCGACCAAGATAAAAAAGAAGGTGATCAAGACCAAGATGGTAATCCTAAAGATAATAAAGATCAAGATCAAAAAGAAGGCGATCAAGATAACAAGCAACAACAACCACAACAAGGACAATTATCGCCTCAGCAAATTAAAAATTTGCTAGAAGCTATGAATAATCAAGAACAAAAGGTACAAGAAAAAATAAATGCTCAAAAGGTAAAAGGAGCAAAAGTACAAACCGATAAAGATTGGTAAAAAATTATAAATTTGAAGCTTAATATTCAGAATTAAACCAATTAAAAGTGAAATTAATTAAACACATATTCATTTTATTACTTGCTATTGCACCAATATTTGCTTTAGCGCAAGATGAAGATGCAATAACGTTTCAAGCAAAAGTAAGTAAGAAAAAACTTGGCTTAAACGAACGTCTACGTGTCGATTTTGAGATGAATAAAGATGGAGATAATTTTAAATCTCCAAACTTTGATGGCTTTACCGTAGTTGGTGGACCAAATCAATCTGTTAGTCACTCTTGGTTTAATGGTAAACGTAATTTTTCAAAAACGTATAGTTACTTTTTAGCTCCAAAGCAAATGGGTACATTTACTATAAATCAAGCAACTATAGAGATTGATGGTATAACTTATAAAACATCACCAATTACAATAAAAGTAACAAAACCAATAGAAGTACCAGAAGATCCTAACGATCCAGATTATATCTTAAAAGAAAGTATTCATTTGGTAACAGAAGTATCAAAAACTAACCCATATTTAAACGAGCCTATTACCGTTGTCTACAAACTTTATGTAGCACCAAAAGCAGGTATTAGCAACTTTAGAGAGATTGAAAGTCCAAAATTTAATGGGTTTTGGAGTCAAAATATAAATATAAAAGGATTAAAAGCACAAGAAGGAACTTATGATGGTGAAGAATATAGATACGTTGTATTAAGAAAAACTGTACTATTTCCTCAAAAAACTGGAAAGTTACAAATAGAGCCACTTAGTTTAGACTTAACCATAGATGTTCCAACTAACAAAAGAGATCTTTTTGGAAGAAGAATTACAAATCAAGCACATAGAACTATTACAGCAAACCCAAGGTCTATAAATGTTAAAGATTTACCTTTAGAAGGAAGACCAGACAACTTTACTGGAGCTGTTGGAGACTTTGATTTTAATGTGTCAGTATCTAAAACAGATTTAAATGCAACCGAAGCTTTAGATGC
This sequence comes from Mesoflavibacter zeaxanthinifaciens DSM 18436, assembly GCF_000422365.1. Taxonomy (GTDB): domain Bacteria; phylum Bacteroidota; class Bacteroidia; order Flavobacteriales; family Flavobacteriaceae; genus Mesoflavibacter; species Mesoflavibacter zeaxanthinifaciens. The sequence continues at coordinate 310,574 of NZ_AULQ01000005.1, read as the reverse complement.
AAAAATAGAAGTTTCAGGTAACGGAAACCTTAAACTTTTTGAACTACCAAAATTTAAGGCACCAAGTGCATTAGAAGTCTATGAGCCAGAACACGAAGAAAATATTAGAACCAACTTATCAGGAATGCAAGGTAAAATTTCTGATAATTATACAATAGTACCTCAGTTTAAAGGCAAATTTCCAATACCACCAGTTACATTTTCGTATTTTGATTTAAAAACAGAAACATATAAAGAATTGTCTTCTGAAGAAATTGTTATTAATGTTTTAGAAGGTCCAGCTTATGCAGATGCCGATAATAATTTACCTACTAATACCTCAGGAAAACAACCGGTAGTTTTAAATGAAAATCAATTTGCATTTATAAAAACTAAGTCTAATTTTTCATCTATAAAAGAAGAGCATTTTTTCAATACAACTGCATTTTGGACAGGATTATTAGCGCCATTATTAGCAATACCTTTAGCATTAGTATATAGAAGAAAAAGAGAAGAACGTAATGCAGATGTTGTTGGTAATAGGTTAAGAAAGGCAGACCGATTAGCTAAAAAATACTTAAGCGAAGCTAAAAAAGCACTAGGTAATAAAGAAGCATTTTATATAGCATTAGAAAAAGCGTTACATAACTATTTAAAAGGACGTTTAAATATTGAAACTACAGATTTGAGTAAAGAAAAAATTAAAGAATTATTGCATAGCCGAAATGTAGAGCAAAGCGTAATTTTAGATTTTGAAACGCTTTTAAAACATTGCGAATTGGCAAGATATGCACCAATGACTCAAGTAGCAATGGAGCAAGATTACAATAATGCAGCTACAACAATTAGCATTATAGATAAACAACTAAAATAAAGTAGTTAGAAGATGAAAAAATTACTTTACATATTAGTCTTTGCACTTTCAACTATAAGTTTAGCTCAAAATAATGAATTATTTGATCAAGCAAACGCATTATATAATGAAGGTAAATTTAGTGATGCAGTAAATAAATATGAAGCTATTATAAAAAATGGGCAACATTCTGCAGAGCTATATTACAACTTGGGGAATGCACATTATAAACTAAATAACATTGCACCTAGTATTTATTATTACGAAAAAGCGCTACAGTTAAAACCTAACGACAAAGAGATACTAAATAACATTGCTTATGCAAAAAATATGACTATTGATGATATAGAAGCAGTGCCAAAATTAGGATTGTCAAGATTCTTCAATAAAGCAATTAACGCTTTAACTTATGATAATTGGGCAACATTGTCTATCATTTTCGTGGTAGCTTTTGTATTGTTGTTTATTACTTACTTTTTCACATTTAGTACTTCAAAAAAACGATTAGCTTTTGTTTCTGGGTTAGGAAGTTTATTAATAGGTTTAATTTGTTTGTCTTTTGCCTTTAAAAAGCAAAACTTAGATACGAATAATAATCCAGCTATAGTTTTTGCAAAAGAAACAGAAGTAAAATCTGAACCTAACATGGGTAGCACAGAAGCTTTTGTACTTCATGAAGGTACCAAAGTTCAAGTTTTAGACACCATTAATAATTGGAAAAAAATAAAACTTGCAGATGGTAAAACAGGTTGGATAATATCTGGAGACATAAAATTACTAAATACTTTTTAGTATATTTAGCTTTAACAAAAACTAAAAAGCTATATTTGTTTCTTACCTTATCAGACTATGTCTAAACAATTAGTATCTATATTTTTTTCAATTTTATTTTTTGGGCTAATTACTGCACCATCAATTATTATTGCTATAGATGCAGATGTAGATGTTTCTATTTTGTATAGCGTCTCTGAAGAGGAAGAAGAAAACAAAAGCATAAAACTAGTAGTAACAGAACAAAAAGAAACTACAGAAAGTATTTATAAAAAAATTGCTTATCAAAAGTTAGACTATTTGTTTAAATCTTACACAAAACCAGCACTTAATTTAATATCTCCACCTCCAGAATTTTTCATATTATAATTTTGTTTATATGAGACTGTAAAGTCTTCTCTTTTATTAACTTTTAAAGTTACCTTGGTAAAAAGGTAACAATCAAACTTTATAATATGTTTAAATATATTAAAAACGATTTACCGGCAAGTATAGTCGTGTTTTTTGTAGCATTACCTTTATGTTTAGGTATTGCTTTAGCTAGTGGTGCACCATTATTTTCTGGACTAATTGCAGGGATTATAGGTGGTATTGTAGTAGGGTCATTAAGTGGTTCTAAAATTGGTGTAAGTGGTCCAGCAGCAGGTCTGGCAGCAATTGTATTAACTGCTATTGGTACTTTAGGTGGTTACGAAAACTTCCTAGTAGCAGTTGTTTTAGGAGGTATTATCCAATTAGTTTTTGGATTATTAAGATTAGGGATCATAGGTTACTACTTTCCTTCTTCAGTAATTAAGGGAATGTTAACGGGTATTGGTATTATCATTATTTTAAAACAAATCCCTCACTTTTTTGGATACGATCCTGATCCAGAAGGTGATTTTGCATTCTTTCAAGTAGATGGTGAAAATACATTTTCTGAAATTTTAAATTCGATTAATCATATTACACCAGGATCATTATTAATTGGTGTTATCGGTTTAGGAATTTTATTATTATGGAGTAATGTGTTATCCAAAAAAGGTAAAATATTTCAATTAATACAAGGTCCATTAGTAGCAGTTGTTGTTGGTATTATTTTTTATGTGTTAACTAAAGATAGTTCAAGTATGGCAATTCAAAGTTCGCATTTAGTTAGTGTACCTGTTCCAGAAGATTTTTCGTCATTTTTAGGGCAATTTAGTTTTCCTAATTTTTCAGTAATAACTAATCCAGAAATATGGGTTGTAGCCTTTACAATTGCATTAGTTGCAAGTTTAGAAACACTACTTTGTGTAGAGGCAACAGATAAGCTAGATCCTTATAAAAATGTAACACCTACTAATCGCGAGTTATTAGCACAAGGTACCGGAAATATCCTTTCTGGTATGATTGGAGGATTACCTATTACGCAAGTAATTGTTCGTAGTTCGGCAAATATACAATCTGGAGGACGCAGTAAAATGTCGGCAATTATTCATGGTTTCTTTTTATTAATTTCTGTAATATTAATACCTAAATTGTTAAATATGATACCTTTGTCTGTGTTAGCTGCAATCTTATTAATAGTAGGTTATAAACTTGCAAAACCAGCTTTATTTAAAACAATGTACAATTTAGGTTGGAAACAATTTTTACCATTTATTGTTACCGTTACAGGTATTGTATTTACAGATTTACTAAAAGGAATTGGTTTAGGTTTAGCAGTTGGTATTGTAGTTATACTAATAAAAAGTTACCAAAACTCACACTTTTTACATAAAGAAGGAGAAGATGTAGACGATGGTAAAATTAAAATGACACTTGCAGAAGAAGTAACCTTCTTTAATAAAGGAGCAATTTTAAAAGAATTAGATCGTTTACCAGAAGATTCTTACTTAGAATTAGACGTAAGAAAAACACGCTATTTAGATAATGATATTATCGAGATTTTAGAAGACTTTTCAATTAAAGCAAAAGAAAGAAATATCAATATCAAGTTAATTTCAGAAAGAGGAACGATAGAAAACCCAGATAGTTTTATAGAGTTCTTTAAATTAAAACCTAAAACACAATTAAACTAACAAACAACACAATAGAAGATACTATGAAAGCACATACTAAAGAAACACAAGCTACAATGACTCCAGAAAAGTCATTACAGTTTTTAAAAGAAGGGAATCAAAGATTTCAGCAAAACTTAAAAGCAAATCGTAATTTATTAGAGCAAGTTAATGATACAAGCGAAGGACAATTTCCGTTCGCAACAATATTAAGTTGTATCGATTCTCGTGTATCTGCCGAGCTTGTTTTTGATCAAGGATTAGGAGATATTTTTAGCGTACGTATTGCAGGTAACTTTGTAAACGAAGATATCTTAGGAAGCATGGAGTTTGCTTGCAAATTAGCAGGAACAAAACTAATTGTAGTATTAGGTCACACAAGTTGTGGTGCAGTAAAAGGTGCATGTGATCATGCCGAAATGGGTAATCTAACCAAGTTAATCCAGAAAATAACACCAGCTGTAAATGCAGTTTCAGAGCCAAAGGATGAGAGTTTAAGAAACTCTAAAAACTTAGAATTTGTAGATGAAGTATCAAAGAAAAACGTAGAACTTACAATAGATCGCATCCATGCAGAAAGTCCAATACTTTCTGAAATGGAAAAAAATGGTGAGATTAAAATTATAGGCGCTATGTACGATATTAATACAGGTGACGTACAGTTTTACGAATAAGATTAACATGAAAAATAACACATTTGCAGCATTACTAGTTTTAGTAATGCTGCCTTTTTTAGGGATAGCTCAAAATAACGATGTAGGTAATTGGTTAATCGTTTTTGGTAACAAACAATTTAATAGCAAATGGAATTTACATGCCGAAGTCCAATACCGTAATTATGATGCTATAGGCGATCTAGAACAACTACTGTTAAGAACAGGAATAGGATACAATCTAACCGAAAATAACAACAATCTACTATTAGGTTACGGTTATATAAAATCTGAAAATTACATAGGTCAAACAGACGATAAAATTAATGTAAACGAACATAGAATTTTTCAGCAGTTTATAACAAAACAACATCAAAACAGATTAAATATAACACACCGTTATAGATTTGAACAACGTTTTGTAGAAGACGATTTTAAAATGCGATTAAGATACTTTCTATCTCTAAATTATCCATTAAATCATAAAAATTTAGAAGACAAAACATGGTATTTATCAAGTTATAACGAGCTGTTTATTAATACCGAAAATGATTTGTTTGATCGTAACAGGATATATTTTGGTACAGGATATAAACTAAATAAAGCTATAAAATTTGAGCTAGGTTGGATGAATCAAATATTCAGTTCAGGATCCAGAGACCAAATAAACATGATAGCCTTTATTAACTTTTAAATTACAATAAGAAGGTAATGGTACTTAAGCTTGCACGTCGTTAGTCTCTTCAGCAGGATCTATAATATCATTATCTTCTTCTAAAGTTTCATCTCCAGACTTAATAATACTAGGAAAAATCATTGGTGCCAAACCCTTAACAGGTTTGTAAAGTAAAGAATCTTCAATATTCTCTTCATCAACAAACGTAATCGTGTTATTCATTTTATCAAAAACAATAAGTAACACACTTAAAATCAATCCAATTTTTAAAGCACCAAAAACAGCACCTAAAAGTTTGTTTAAAATACCTAAAGAGGCAAAATCTGCTAATTTGGTAAGCGCTTTACCAGCCAAACTAATTAGTAAAATAATAACAACAAAAGTTATAGCAAAAGCAGTAATATTAATAGTTTTCTCGTCCCATTCGGTCTTATTCTCTAAAAAATTAGCTACAAAATAACTAAAATGTATAGCACCGTAAACACCACCAACAAGAGCAATAATAGAAGCTAATTCAACAAAAAGACCTTTAAACAATCCGCGTATTAAACCAAACAAAATTAACGCACCTAAAACAATATCTATAACCGCCATAAAGTTTACAATTTCAACAAATATAAACTAACTTTGCAACTTTAATAAAATTATGTCTAGAGACGAACAATTAAAACAACGCTGGGAAGAGATAGTAACCAAATTGTCTAATCAATTTGCAGATGGAGACACCTTAGATTTAGACGCAATAATCTACTTAATTGGTGTGCAAGAGTTGGGACAATTACATCGCAGATTTAAAAAAGATCACAAATTAGATTTAATGCACATAGCCATATGCAAACTACTAGAACCTTACGGCTATTATGAGTTTGATTTTGTTGATGAAGATGGTTGGCCACACTATAAAATAAAAGAGCAATTACCAACACTAAAAGCAGGAGAACAGTCTATTTTAATGAAAGAAGCCATAGTAAACTACTTTTTAGAAACCAACTATATACAATAATTATTACAGCGTTACCCTATCGGGTCAGGCTCTCGCAAGTCGCAATCAAAGATGTGCTCCAACAATTGCTCCATCCTTAACGCGTCAATCCGCCAACAAAAAGCTTACACTAAGTAAGGTGTAAACCATAAAAAATAGTAAATTTGCCCTTTATTTTATGATGTCATGATAGATAAGATTAAAGAACTTATAGCCGAAGCAGAAGCGTTTAAAGCGCAAACCAAAGAAGAGGTAGAAGCATACCGTATTAAACTTTTAGGACAAAAAGGATTAGTAAAACAATACTTTGCCGAGTTTAAAAACGTAGCTAACGACCAAAAGAAAGAGTTTGGACAAGCCATAAACAAACTAAAACAAACGGCTCAAGACAAAGTAAACCAGCTAAAAGAAGAGCTAGATAATAATGCTCCAGAAACAAGCATATCTGGTGATTTATCAAGACCAGGCGAACCATTAATTATTGGTTCTCGTCATCCAATTTCAATAGTAAAAAATCAAATAATAGATATCTTTTCTAATATCGGTTTTAACGTTAGTGAAGGACCAGAAATAGAAGACGATTGGCATAACTTTACAGCATTAAACCTACCAGAATATCATCCAGCAAGAGATATGCAGGACACGTTTTTTGTGCAAACTAATCCAGATATTTTATTACGTACACATACCAGTTCTGTACAGGTACGTTACATGGAAAATAATCAACCACCAATACGTACAATATCACCAGGTAGAGTATATCGTAACGAAGCTATTTCTGCACGTTCGCATTGTTTTTTTCATCAGGTAGAAGGATTATACATAGATAAAGATGTAAGTTTTGCTGATTTAAAACAAACGCTTCAATATTTTACAACCGAGTTGTTTGGAAAGTCTAAAATAAGACTTCGTCCATCTTACTTCCCGTTTACAGAGCCTAGCGCAGAAATTGATGTATATTGGGGATTAGAAACCGAAACCGATTACAAAATAACCAAAGGAACAGGTTGGTTAGAAATTGGTGGTTGTGGTATGGTAGATCCAAATGTATTATCCAATTGTAAAATAGATCCAGAAGAATACTCTGGTTTTGCATTTGGAGTTGGTATAGACCGTATAGCAATGTTATTACATCAAATAGGAGATATTAGATTATTAAGCGAAAACGATGTACGATTCTTAGAGCAATTCAAATCGGCTTTATAATAAATTAACAACGAATTATAGTTAAAGGCTAATATGTTAAGAAATTTACATATTAGCCTTTTTTATTTAACAACAAATTAACTTCGTTTAGTTCGGTTTGTTCCGAACCTGATGTATTTTTGCAGCATAATTTTTTAAAATAATTTATGACGAAAGATATATGTAGCAAAAAAATGGCACTGGTTGAAAAACTTGGTGTGCATTTAGAAGGTAGAGAAAACCTAGCGCCTGTTGCTGCGCGCATTATGGCGTACGTGATTTTAACTGGTAAGCGCGGTACTACGTTTGATGAAATGGTTACTGTACTTCAAGCTAGTAAAAGCACAATTTCTACGCATTTAAACCACTTACAAGATTTAAAGAAATTAGAATACTTCACCAAAACTGGTGACCGTAAAAAGTATTTCATCATTAATAAAGATTCTGTTTTACATCATATTAATGAAATGATAAAAGAATGGGAAGAAGTGGCGGCACTTCATAAAGAAATGAAAGCTTACAAAGAAACCATTAACGAGCATATTACAGATGAAGAAGAAAAATTCGATTTAACCTTTCATAACGATTATTTGCGATTTGTAGAAGATGCTTCGGCTTCAATAGAAAACTTAAAAGAAAACCTAATTAAAAATAAATTCAACCTTTAAAATAATGACAACAAATAAATTAATTTCAATATTAACCATAGCTAGTGTGTTTCTAGTCGTGGTTAGCTGTGGTAATAAAGACAATGCGCAAGCAGCTGCAGCGCAACAACAGCAAGCCTTACCATTTCCGGTAACGCAAATTCAAACCCAAACGGTAGAAGGCTATAACGAATATCCTGTAAATATAGAAGGTATTGTAAACAGTGATGTGCGTGCAAAAACTTCAGGATATATTCAAAAAGTACTAGTAGACGAAGGTGCTAGAGTACGCAAAGGTCAACCACTTTTTAGATTAGAAACGCAATCGTTAAGTCAAGATGCAGAAGCGGCAAAAGCACAAGTTAATGTAGCTCAAGTTGAGGTTGATAAGTTAAAACCTTTAGTAGAAAAAAATATTATTAGTCCAGTACAATTAGAAACTGCTAAAGCCAATTTAGCACAAGCCAAAGCAGCTTACAGTAGTATTGCTGCCAATATTGGTTATGCAACGGTAAAAAGTCCAGTTGATGGTTACGTAGGTTCTATTAATTTTAGAGAAGGTGCTTTAGTAAGCGCTGCTGATGCAACACCATTAACGACGGTTAGTGATATTAGTCAAGTGTATGCGTTTTTTACTTTAAACGAAGCGCAATACATAGACCATTTAAAACGAATGAAAGGTCAAACAAAAGCTGAGCGTATTAAAAATTCGCCAGACGTTAGTTTAGTATTGGCTAATGGCGATATCTATTCTGAAAAAGGGCGTATTCAAACCAGTACTGGTCAAATTAGTGAAACAACTGGTACCATTAAAGTAAGAGCAGCTTTTGATAATCCAAATGAACTTTTAACAAACGGAAACAGTGGTAAAATACGTATTCCTTCAACTTACGAAAATGCAGTAGTTGTACCACAATCGTCAACCTTTGAACAGCAAGGTAAAGTGATGATTTATACCTTGGGTGAAGACAATAAAGTAAGCAGTAAAATCATTGAAGTTGAAGCTAAAGTAGATAATCTTTACGTGGTAAAATCGGGTATAGATGCTAGTACAAAAATTGTAGCTTCTGGTGTTTCAAAATTACGGGACGGTATGCCAATTGCACCACAAGAAATTCCGTTTAACGAAGCCACAAAAAAAGTAGCTACTTTATTTAAAAACTAAATTATCCCTTAAACATATTTATTAGTTATGTTAAAAACATTTATTGAAAGACCAGTGCTTTCAACAGTAATCTCTATTATCATAGTTATACTAGGTGTTATCAGTATAACATCCTTACCTATAGAGGAATACCCAGATATTGCGCCGCCAACTATTAAAGTTACGGCTAACTATACAGGTGCAAACGCAGAGACTGTTTTAGAGAGTGTAATTGTACCTATTGAAGAGCAAATTAATGGTGTAGAAGGTATGACGTACATTACTTCTACAGCATCAAATAATGGTACTGCCGAAATTACTGTGTATTTCGACCAAACTATGGATGCCGATATCGCTGCGGTAAACGTACAAAACCGTGTAGCACGTGCAAATCCGTTGTTACCTTCAGAAGTTATTCAAACTGGTATTGTAACGCAAAAGCAAGAAACTAGTGCATTAATGTTTATTGCTATGTACTCCGATAGTGAAGATTATGATGCTACTTTTATTCAGAATTACTTAAAAATAAACGTAATTCCTGCTATGCAGCGTATTAAAGGTGTTGGTGATGTATCTGTATTTTCACAACAAGATTACGCAATGCGTGTTTGGTTAAAACCTGAAAAATTAGCAGCATATAATTTAATTCCATCAGATATTACAGCTGCTTTAAACGAGCAGAATTTAGAAGCTGCAGCTGGTTCTTTAGGTGAAAATAATGGTGAATCGTTCTCTTATATTTTAAAGTATAGCGGACGATTTAAAGAAGAAGGACAGTATGCAGACATCGTAATTAAAGCTTTAGGAAATGGCGAATATTTACGATTGAAAGATGTCGCAGATATCGAGTTAGATGCGCAATCCTATTCATCTAATGCTACAAGTTTAGGACATCCAGCGGTATTTATGGGAATTTTCCAAACCAAAGGATCTAACGCTGCCGAAATTATTGAAAACATAAAAACCACTTTAGACGATGTAGAACAAGGTTTGCCTGAAGGCTTAAACTTCTTTGTGCCTTACGACACAAGTTTATTCTTAAACGCATCTATAGACAAGGTAATTAGCACACTTTTAGAAGCCTTTTTACTGGTGTTCTTAGTGGTGTTTATCTTCTTGCAAGATTTCCGTTCTACATTAATTCCTGCAATTGCAGTACCGGTTTCTATTATTGGTACCTTCTTTTTCTTAAATGTTTTTGGCTATTCCATAAACCTATTAACGCTTTTCGCATTAGTACTGGCAATTGGTATTGTGGTAGATGATGCTATTGTTGTGGTAGAAGCCGTACACGCCAAAATGGATGAAGGTGAGAAAAAACCAAAAAGCGCCACCTTAAAGGCTATGAGTGAAATTTCGGGTGCTATTATTTCTATTACGCTGGTAATGGCAGCGGTATTTATTCCGGTAACTTTTGTAACTGGTCCAACAGGTGTGTTTTATGAGCAGTTTGGCGTAACCTTAATTATTGCCATTTTAATTTCGGCAGTAAACGCCTTAACCTTAAGTCCGGCTTTGTGTGCATTGTTATTAAAAGAACATAAAGACGATGAAGAGTTAAAAGGAAAAAATGCACTTCAAAAATTCTATACTGTATTTAACAGAGGATTTGATGCAACGGTAAATAAATACGGTAAGTCATTACAGTTTTTATATAAAAATAAGTTTGTATCAGTAATGCTATTAATCATTGCTGGTGTAGGTATTTATTGGGCTGCAACAACAACGCCAACAGGATTTGTACCAAATGAAGATAGAGGAATTATTTTCGCTAACATAGAATTACCTGCAGGTGCATCATTAGATCGTACCGAAGCAGTAACTAAAGAATTATACGCAAAAATTAAAGACCTTGATGGTGTAACAGACGCCAGTTTTATTAAAGGACGAAGTTTAATTAGTGGTGCTGGTAGTAACTTTGGTATTGGTTTCGTGAAGTTAGACGATTGGTCTGAAAGAGAATCTGAAGCCTTATCTGCACAAGCCATAACCGGAAAATTATTTGGTATTGCAGCTACCATTCCTGAAGCAAAAATTATTTTCTTCTCGCCACCAAGTATTCGTGGTTTTGGTAACTCAGCTGGTTTTGAGGTGAATTTATTAGACAAATTTGGTGGTGAATTTACCGATTTAGATAAAGCAAATAAAGAGTTTGCAGCAGCCTTAATGAGTCATCCAGAAATTCAGTATGCGCAATCGGCATTCAATACTAATTATCCACAGTACGAAATGGAAGTTAATGTGCCTTTAGCGAAAGAAAAAGGTGTGGCTGTTAACAGCATTTTCGGGACGCTTCAAGGTTATATAGGTGGAATTTACGCCTCAGATTTTAGCCGATTTGGTAAACAGTATCGTGTATACATTCAGTCCTTACCAGAAGATCGAGCAGATGAAAACGACCTAAACAGTATGTATGTGAGAACGAGTTCTGGTGAAATGACGCCAATTACACAGTTTGTAACCTTAAAACGTGTGTATGGTCCGCAATCGGTAACACGTTTCAACCTATTTAATTCAACAAATATTACAGGTGCAACCAATCCAGGATTTAGTACTGGTGATGCCATTAGAGTTATTGAAGAAGAAGTGGCAAAATTGCCAAGTAATTACACCGTTGCCTATTCTGGTTTAACACGAGAAGAAGTAAATGCAGGTAACCAAACCACGTTTATTTTCATCTTAAGTATTCTGTTTGTGTATTTCTTATTAAGTGCTCAGTACGAGAGTTATATTTTACCATTTTCGGTGTTATTATCGCTGCCATTTGGTGTATTTGGTGCGTATATAAGTACAAAATTCTTTGGATTAGAAAACAACATTTACTTCCAAATTGCATTGATAATGCTGGTTGGTCTGTTGGCTAAAAACGCCATACTTATTGTTGAGTTTGCATTGCAACGACGTAAACAAGGCGAAGGTATAGTAGATGCAGCTATCCATGGTGCCAAAGCACGTTTACGACCAATTTTAATGACATCTTTTGCCTTTATACTTGGGTTAATGCCACTTGTATTAGCCAAAGGTGTTGGTGCCGAAGGAAACAATTCTATTGGTACAGGTGCAGCTGGTGGTATGTTAATAGGAACCATTTTAGGTGTATTTGTTATTCCAATTTTATTCATCTTTTTCCAATGGTTACAAGAAAAAGTATCGCGTAAACCAGAAGTAGAAACAATTGAAGCTTAAAAAAATGAAATCGACTATAAATAAAAATTTTAGTAAAGGCGCATTAGTTTTAATGCTGGTGCTAACACTGCAAAGTTGTTTTGTGGCGAAGGATTACACACGTCCGGAGTTAGAAGAAACAGAACATTTGTACAGAACCGATAACTTACCACAAGACAGTATATCGTTAGCCGATGTATCGTGGAAAGATATGTTTAAAGACCAATATTTAACGCAATATATTGAAGAAGGTCTTCAAAATAACCTAGATATTCGTGTGGCTATTCAGCAAATTGCTATCGCTAATGCGTATATGAAACAAGGTAAAGCAGGTTATTTACCGACGCTAACTGGTACAGCCCAAGCAACACACCAAGAACTGTCTGAAAACAGTCAGTTTGGTGGTTTTTTCTCGTCTGTAGATCAGTACGAATTATCAGGAAGTTTATCTTGGGAAGCCGATATTTGGGGTAAAATAAGAAGTAATAAACGCGCAGGTGAAGCCAGTTATTTACAAACTGTGGCAGCGCATAAAGCTGTAAAAACCGAATTAATTTCGGCAATAGCCTCAACCTATTATCAGTTATTAGCGTTAGATGAGCAATTAGAAATTACTGAAAGAACCATTGCAACCAGAGACAGTAGTGTTTACACTATTAAGGCATTAAAAGATGCTGGAAATGTAACGCAAGTTGCGGTAGACCAATACATAGCGCAGTTTAACAACGCCAAAGCGTTAAAAGTAGATTTACAAGCCGCTATTTTTAGAACCGAAAACACGTTGAATTTCTTATTAGGAAGACCTGCAGAACCAATTAAACGTAGCAAGTTAACCGAGCAACAGTTAGATGAAAACATTACACTTGGCGTGCCAGCAACCTTGTTAAGAAACAGACCAGATGTGATTGCTTCAGAGTATAATTTAATCAATGCGTTTGAGCTAACCAATGTGGCAAAAAGTAATTTTTATCCATCTTTAACCTTAACGGCAAGTAGCGGATTTCAAAGTTTAGAATTAGATAAATTATTTAATGCTAATTCATTATTTGCAACAGTTATTGGTGGTTTAACACAGCCAATTTTTAATCAGCGTAAAATAAAAACACAGCACGAAGTAGCTAAAGCACAACAAGAACAAGCATTGTTAAACTTTAAGAAAACCTTGTTAACAGCAGGAAACGAAGTGTCTAACGCACTTTACGTATACAATGCCGAAACTGAAAAATTTGAATATCGTAAAAATGAAGTTGAAGCGCTACGACAAGCCGAAGCAAACTCAGAGGAATTATTGCAAAATGGTTTAGCTAATTATCTTGATCTGTTAACCGCTAGAGAAAGTGCGCTTAATGCCGAGTTAAACGTTATTGATAACAAATTACAACAATTACTAAGCGTCGTTACTTTATACGAAGCACTTGGTGGTGGTTGGAAATAAAAAGCTATGATTACCAAAAGCGAATTGCTACAGTGTGCAATTGCCAAATTCACAAAATTTGGGAGTAAACACGTGACTTTAGATGAGTTAGCAACAACGCTTGGTATATCTAAAAAGACCATATATTCATTTTTTAAGAACAAAGAAGATCTTGTCGTTGCAAGCATTGAAACTTTATTAAATGAGTATAAAGAAGATATAAATAGAATCATTTCTGAGAATGAAAACGATCCTATTTTGAGTGTTATATTTATCTATAAAAGAGGGTTTGAATATTTAAAATATTTCAAGCCTTCTTTTCTTTTTGGATTAGAAAAATACTACCCAAAAGCCTTTAAGTTATTTAGTGAATTTACTGAGGATTTAGCAGAAAATACTGCAAGTGTCTTGCTTAAAAAAGCCCAATCACAAGGTGATTTAATTGAAAGTGTAGATGTAGATTTATTGGTGAAAATTTACTTTTTTAGAGTAGATAATTTATTGTTTAAAGACAATAATTTGTTTGAGATATATTCAGAAGATATGCTTTTAAGGCATATGGTAATTTATAATTTACAAGGTGTAGTAAATACAAGGTATCAAAATAGATTTTTTAATAATTAAAAAGCCTTAGTTAAAAACTAAGGCTTTTTTCACTTTTTAATCAATTACAATTAACACTATTGTAATAAGCTGTATACAAATTCTGGATAGCCACGTTCTCCGTTTTCGTTAGTTAGGGCTAAGAATTTTAATTTGTAAAGGTTACCATCTGTATCATTAACGATATAAAATACATTGTCTTTTAAAGACGGTAAAGTACCTGGTCCACCACCATTTCTCCAACTACTACCAATAGTTCTTCTATCATTTTCAACAAATAAAGAAGTTTCTACATCGGTTAAAGTAAAATTGTCATAAGATAATTCTGTGTCTACTTCTGTGTCTATCATATAAACAATAGCATTTTCTAAGGTATTATTTAAAACATAATCTGAATATCCATAAGAGCCATAACCAGGTATCTCGTTTGTAAAAACAGTAAAGTTTAAGTCCCATTCTTCTTTTTTAGGTTCTACATTTACAATACTATTGGTATTAAAACTAAAAAATGTAAAATTGTAATCAGCATCTTTAGATATGGTAATTTCTTGGTGTGTAGTATCGTCAAGATTTGCGTATTGTAGGATGTAGTTATTACTATCTTGTAAGATTCTTACTTTTTTCCATCCTCTAGACTCGCCAGAAATTTCAACGCTTCCTGTACTTGCTGTTGCTGTTCCTACTTCGTCACCTAAGTTTACTAAATACACATAATTATTTGAGTTTGTTGCAGAGATTTCAGCGAAAGCTGTATTTGATAAATCTCCATTAGGCGCATCTATATAAGCCATATTTGCATCATCAAAAGTACCAACAGCTACTTGAGGTTGTAAGTCTTGAACTTCTTGATTATTTGAGTTTACGGCATCAATATCTGTTGAAGATAATTGTCCTGCCGCCATAAATATAGAGCTGTTTATGATAACTTTAAAGTCTGATCCTGTATAAAACCCTAAATCCCAAGAATCTCGTTGTACACTAGTCATTGTGTTAGTGCTTAAGTCTATATATACTTGGTTTTGTTGGTTTGGACCACCAACTGTTGGTGCTACATCTGCACCTTCGATAATAACTTGTATTGGTTCTGATGGTAAGTTATTGTCATCATCACTGCTACAATTAGTTAGTGCTAATGAAACTAAACATAGTACTAATGTTAAAAATTTGTTTTTCATTTTGAGTTAGTATTAAAAATTTAAATTATATAATAGTTTGAAATAATATGATCTACCATAGCCTAGTAATAAACTAGAGTTATTTGTGCTGTGTATACCAGATGTTGAGGCTCCATTTATTGCTACAGTGGTAACATCAAAAATGTTTCTGGCACCAATTGTAAAGTCTACTTTTTTATTTAAAAATGACTTTTTTACAGAAGCATCCATCCAACTAAATGCATCTGTAGTGTATTTTTTAAATAATGAATTTCCTTGGTCGTCACTACCTTCGGCAATGTAATTTTCTTGTTTACCATTATGCTTTAGCAATATTGTAAATGCAGTATTCCATTTTTTTACTAAATATGATGCGCTTGTGTTTAATTGCAAGGCGTATAAGTAGTCGTTGTTAGCATTTTCTTCATTATTCATAATTCTTGAAATACCTTGATATGTAGCACCTAAATTAAGTGTCCAATTATCTTTTTTTATTGTGTTTTCTGAAGTAATTCCCCAAAGTCTGTATCCGTCTATATTTATATATTGATATTGTAGTGGCGTTGGATTTATGACAGCTAGTTCTATTTTATCTCTTAAATCGATATAACTTAATTTAATGTTATTTGATAGTGATATATCCTTAAACCAAGTTCGTTTTTTTAAGTTTAAAAATGACGAGAAACCACGTTCTGGAGATAGGTTTTGGTTGCCTCTAATATCATGATTAGAGTCTACTAAATAATAGTAAAGTTCTTCAAAATTAGGTGTACGATACGACGATCCTATACTTGCTCTAATTTCATATCCTTTATTAAGTAGATATCTAGCATTTAATGATGCTAATAATTGAGATTTGAACATGGAGTTATATTCGTATCTTAATCCTGGTCTTAGGGAAAACTTATCTATTAGTTTTATTTCTGCAGATCCAAATACAGCATAGTTTTTTTGTTTTAAGGTTTGGTCTTGTTGTGTTACATCGCCAGATGCTTGTGTATCAAATCCTTTTATAAAACGTGTTTCGTAACCTAATTGATAATTAATTTTGTCACTTTTTGACAGATTATTTATAGTTCCTTTAGAAAAGAAAACATCACTAGATTGATAAGTTTCGTCGGTTTCGTTAGTTTTTTCTTCTGTTAAGATATAATAGTTAAATTGGTTTAAATCTCTTTTCTGTGTTTGATAGGAAAATGTTGCGTTATAGACTGCACCAGTTTTTAAATGACCATTAATATTTAAATTATTTATTAGTCTATTAGTTTTAAAAATTCTGTCTGTAGCAGATGGATTACTTGTTTGCGATTGTACATCTATATTAGCTCTAACAGAAGCGTCGTAATAATTTAATGTTTCATTAAAATATTCGAATTTATAAAAAGCATTAAAATTATCTGAGTTGTAGTTTATAGCGGCTTTACCATTAAATTGTGTTTTAGGTAACCAGTCATAACCTCTTAAACCATCATTAAAATAGTGGTTTTTTCCTTTTTTGTTATTAAAAAAACCAGCAAAATCATTTCTATTGGCACTTATTTTTGCATTCCAAGTATCATTTATTCTATGTCCAATACTTAAGGCTTGAATGTGTCTACCTTTATCAAACCACTCATATTCGTCACTAACAGTTTCTTCTTGTATAAAGGTTTGAATTTGCCAATCATGATCTAGTTTTTTCTTAGTTATAATATTAATAACTCCAGCAACCGAGTTTGCTCCGTATTCTACACCCATAGCACCTTCTACAATCTCTATACGCTCTACGTCATCTAAGTTTATTTGTGTTAAATCAATGTTGTTACCTAATCCATTATCACTAACGATTTGAACATCATCAAGCATGATATTAAAGTATTGGGCATCTAATCCAAAAAATGAAATTGTAGATTTTCCTGTTTGAGCATTAGGGATAATGTTTAAGTTTAAATTAAAATTTAAGACATCAGCTAAGGTGTTAGCAGCTTGTTTATCAATTTTTTCACGGTCTATAACAATAACGTTATGTACCGATTTTTTGATAGACTGAGGATTGTATTGTCCAGTAACAACAACTTCTTCTAACTGTTCAATTTTTGTAGTATCACTAACTTTTTGTTGAGCAAAAAGAAGTGTAACCGAAAAAAAAGAAAAATAAAGCGTTAAAAGTTTTTTATTTAGAATCA
This sequence comes from Mesoflavibacter zeaxanthinifaciens DSM 18436, assembly GCF_000422365.1. GTDB lineage: Bacteria > Bacteroidota > Bacteroidia > Flavobacteriales > Flavobacteriaceae > Mesoflavibacter > Mesoflavibacter zeaxanthinifaciens. The sequence continues at coordinate 293,162 of NZ_AULQ01000005.1, read as the reverse complement.
TTCTTGATTAAATTTGTCACAAATATAAACGTTATTTTAATTCAGTCTAAATAAGAACAATATTTTTTTAAAAAATTAAAATTCATCAAAAATGAAACATTATCTAGTTATTACTTTATTATTCTTTGTAGCATTTAGCGCTACTGCACAATCTAAAAAAGAACAAGATCAGGCAGCTATAAAAAAAATGTGTGGATGTTACGAAGTCACTTTTAACTTTGCAGAAACCTTTAATTACAGTCAAGATTCTTTATATAAGCCATCTAAAACTAAAATAGATAAAGGTTTAGAATGGGCACAATTGGTAGAAGACACAGATAATAAAATTTCAATCCAACATTTATTACAAGTAGGTAGTCCAGAGCAACCATATATAGTAAAACATTGGCGTCAAGATTGGTTGTTCAAAAATAAAGATTTTTACATGTTTGATGGTGATAATAAATGGAATTTTGAAACCAAAACAGAAGATGAGGTAGAAGGACAATGGACACAAAAAGTATATCAAGTAGATGATAGTCCACGTTACGAAGGTAGTGCGACTTGGGTACATGTAGACGGTAAAAGCTTTTGGGAAAGCACAACAACTGCACCATTACCAAGACGTGAGTATACAAAACGTAGCGATTATAATGTAACCTTAAGAGGTAATAGACACGAGATTACAGAATATGGTTGGTTACACGACCAGGATAATGCTAAAATTATTCGTCAAGAAGGCAAAGAAGATATTACTTTAGCCAAAGAGAAAGGTTATAATACTTATGTAAAAGTAGAAGATAGTCGTTGTCAAGGTGCTATAAACTGGTGGAAAGAGCATGACAAAAAATGGGCAACCGTTCGTGCAAAATGGAGCGAAGTTTATAACAGAAATAAGGATTTACATCTAGAAGATAAAGTAGATAATAAAGTATTATTTAAATATTTATTTGATGAAGAATTAACCAACAAAGAAGACATCGATAAAACGATAGAATCTTTTGTAAAAAAATAGAATATGAAACATTTACTTACAACACTTATACTACTCATAAATTTTAGTGTAATTGCGCAAAATAACAAGTTGTTAGATAGAAAATTTTGGTCTAATACAACTACTGTAGAAGCTGTTAAAACAGCTATAGAAGAAGGGAATGATCCCACACAACTAAATCCGAATAGTTTTGATCCAATGGTGTATGCCATATTACAAGATGCACCATTAGAAACATTACAATATTTACAATCTATAAAGGGTAATGATGTTAATAAACTAACTCACGATGGACGTACTTATATTTTTTGGGCAGCCTATAAGGGTAATGACAGTTTTATGCAATATTTATTAGATAATGGTGCAAAAACAGATATTTTAGATGATCACGGATTAACACCTTTAAACTTTGCGGCAAATGCAGGACAAACAAACACAAAGGTGTATGATTTATGTATTAAATATGGTGCAAATCTAAAAAAAGACGTTAATTATAGTGGCGCTAACGCTTTATTACTAGCAGCGCCAAGTGATAAAGATTTTAAGTTAATAGATTACTTTACCAGAAAAGGTTTAGATTTAAATTCTACAGATAATAATGGTAACGGAATTTATAATTATGTAGCCAAAACTGGTAATTTAGAATTGTTACAAAAACTTTCTACTAAAGGAGTAAAAGGTAACGATCAAGCGTTTCTATTTGCTAGCCAAGGAACAAGAAATGTATCAAATGGTTTAGAAGTGTTTACATTTTTAGAAGCACAAGGTTTAAATCCAAATACATCGTCTAATGAAGGCGTAACACCATTACACTACATTGCAGCTAGATCACAAAATATAGATGTATTAAATTATTTAATACGTAAAGGAAATAATGTAAATGCAAAAGATAAAGACGGAAGTACTCCTTTTTTAAATGCAGTTTCAAGAAATTCAATTAAAGTGATAGAAACTCTTATAACACAAGTAAAAGATATAAACGATCATAATATAAAAGGTCAAACAGCTTTAATGTTAGCCACACAAAGTAATACTCTAGAAGTGGTTAAATTATTAATAAGTAAAGAAGCTAAAGTAGATGTTGTAGATGCCAATGGTAACAACTTAAATTATTATTTAATTGAAGCTTTTAGCCCAAGACAGCCTAAAGATTTTGCAATTAAATTAGAGTTTTTAAAATCTAAAGGTTTAGATATTTCAAAAAAACAAAAAGATGGTAATACGTTATTACATCTTGCTGTAAATAAGCAAAATTTAGATTTGATTAAGCAAGTTGTAAATCTAAAAGTAGCAGATGTTAATGCTATAAATAATGATGGTAATACAGCTTTACATTTAGCGGCAATGTCTTCTAAAGACGAAAAAATCATAAAATACTTATTAAGTATTGGAGCAGATAAAACAATTAAAACCGAATTTGGAGAATCAGCTTATGATTTAGCTTCAGAAAACGAGTTATTAGAACAAAATAATGTTTCTTTAGAAATTTTAAAATAAATATTAAATAATGAAATTATTAAAAATAACAATATCAACTATACTGCTATCATTTGCATTATTGTCATTTACCAATATAAATACTAGTAAATACAAATGCATGATTCAATTGACCAATTATACCGGTGAAGGCGCTTATGTTGTAGTTTCTTTAATTAATCCAAATGGCGAATATGAAAAAACACTGTATGTACAAGGCGATGACGACGAGTGGTATTTTGATATTACCGAATGGTGGAAATTTCAAGGTAAGGTTAGAGCTAATATAGATGCGGTAACAGGAGCAACAGTATCTGGTGGACAACGTACAATAAGCATATTAGATATCGAAGATTCTAAATTAAATAAAGGTTATAAACTTAGATTTGAAACAGCTGTAGAAGATCAAGAATATTATACAAGCGATGTCGAGTTTGAGTTAACTACAGAAAATGTCAAAGCAAAACACGAAGGTAAAGGCTTTATTAGATACGTTAGATTAATGCCTAACTAGTATTTTGTATGACCATTTCTATCTGGAGATATAGTCATTTAGCATTAGCTATTACAGCGTCTGTTTTTATTTTATTAGCGTCTGTTACAGGTGTAATTTTAGCATTTCAGCCTATTTCAGAACAACTTCAACCTTATAAAGTAGAAGATTTAAAAACAATTAGTCTAGACCAAACAGTTAATACCTTTAAACAAACATATCCAGAAGTTTTACAAATAGAAGTAGATGCAAACCAGTTTGTATCTGCTTCTGTTGTTACTAAAGATGGTAAAAATCTAGAAGGCTATTTTAATCCTAAAACAGCTAATTATTTAGGTGAAAAAATCTCGCCATCAAAATTTTTTCAATTTACAACCAATTTACATCGGTCTTTATTTTTAAAAAGTACCGGTCGGTTTTTAGTCGCTTTAGGCTCTTTTTTATTGCTTTTAATTGCAATTACCGGTTTTATTTTAGTCGTTAAAAGACAAAGCGGAATTAAACACTTCTTTGCCAAAATTGTAAAAGAAAATCCGTCACAATATTGGCATATTGTACTTGGTCGTTGGTCACTTGTACCAATTATTATTATTACAATAACTGGTGTGTACTTATCGCTTATTAAGTTTGATGTAATTACCGATCAAGCGATTAAACACAATGTAGATTTTGAAGCGTTAGAGGCATCTTCAACAGAAAAATCAGATTCAATATTTGGTGCAATTACTTTAGATCAAGTTAACCATTTAGAGTTTCCTTTTTCTGAGTTTGTCGAGGATTACTACACATTAAAACTTAAAGATAAAGAGCTGCTAATACATCAATATTCTGGTGATATTTTAAGCGAACAAAAAACATCTTTAACGTCTTATTTTTCAACACTAAGTTTAAATCTACATACAGGAAAAGGCAGTATTATTTGGTCAGTAATTTTGTTAATTGCAACCATAAACATCTTGTATTTTATGTATTCTGGGTTTGATATGACCCTAAAACGAAAGAAAAATACTGTAATCCCAAAAAATAAATACACCAAGGATCAAGCAAAATTTATCATTCTTGTAGGATCAGAAACAGGAAGTACTTACAGATTTGCGTCGGCATTATTTAATAGTTTGATCAATGCAAAACACAGTGTTTTTATTTCTGATTTAAACAGTTATTCAACTTACAAAAATGCGGAACATTTAATTGTTTTTACAGCAACTTATGGCGATGGTGAAGCGCCAATTAATGCTAACAAATTTTTAGATACATTAAAAAATATACCACAAAACCAAAGTCTAAACTTTAGTGTTGTTGGATTTGGATCGTTACAGTATAAGGCTTATTGCCAGTTTGCAGAAGATGTAAATAATGCACTAAATAATAGTCAGAATTTCACTCAATTTTTACCGTTAAAAACAATTAACAATCAGTCTTTAGATACGTTTAAAAATTGGTGTATAGCGTTTAATTTGCAAGCGCAATTAGACATAGAATTACCTAAAGTAAAACAATTACAAACACCAAAAAATCTTCAAGATTTTAAAGTAGTTTCAAAATCTGAAATTAACCAGGATCATACTTTTGTGTTGACTTTACAAACCAAAAAAACACACAAAATACAATCTGGTGATTTGTTATCGGTGTTTCCTAAAGAAGATCAAATAGAACGATTATACTCTTTAGGAAAATTTGAAGATAAATTGGTTTTAAGTGTAAAAAAACATCAGTTTGGCGTTTGTTCAAATTATTTTAGTCAGTTAAAAGAAGGTGAAGTTATCAAAGCACGAATTAATAAAAATCCATCGTTTTACCTTCCTAAACACACAAAACATGCTGTTTTTATCGCAAACGGTACAGGAATTGGACCTTTTTTGGGAATGATTAACCAAAATCCAAATATTAAAAAGCACTTATTTTGGGGTACGCGCACGCAAGCTTCAGTTAATATTTATGATGCTTATTTAAATGAAGCAAAACACAAGCAGTTACTAACTACATGTAATATAGCTTATTCTAAAGAAGGGAATAAAACGTATGTTCAAGATGTTATAGCACAAAAAGACAACATTATAGCTTCTGTATTAGAGCAAAAAGGTGTTGTAATGATTTGTGGTTCGGTTGCAATGCAAACTAGTGTTTTAGATCAATTAGATATTATTTGCCAGAACAATTTTAGTAACAACGTAAGTTACTTTATAGATAACGGTCAAATAAAGATGGATTGTTACTAACATAAAATTTAAGATTATGTGTAATAATATAAAAACAATATCAAAAACATCTCAAGGAGAATTGTCATTGTGTAAAAACTGCAAGCATTTTCACTTAGAGTTTAATAATATATATTTTGAATTTACAGTAAACGAGTTTAAGCAATTTAAGCAGTATGTTTTAAATTTAGAACCAGAATTTTGGGAGTGTAAATATGCTGAAGCTAACATTTCTAAAAAGATACCTATACCTACCTTGCAAGACAATCTTATTCTGATGTTTAACCGACAAGAATTTTTACAATTAAAAGTATTAGTCAATAAGCCAATATTGAATATTTACAAAAAAAGTATAAGTGTAAATGATATTGATTACACATTAATTTTAAACTAATTTAAAATACTATTTTTGTGTACTTAAACTAAAAGATTAGTATGAAAAAAGATATTCATATTCCAAAAGTAGAAGGTGTCTACATTGCAATAGTTAACGAGTATAATGATGTGTACCAAACCCAAGACTGGAATGCATACATCATAAACGATAAAGAGGTAGGTTTAGATACTGTAATAATAGTTACAAGTGGTTATTCTGATAGTAAAACAACCTCTGTTTTTAGAAAAAAAATAGATAAGCTTCCTAAGAAAAGTTATGCCAAAATAGAGCTTATCCAAGAAGAACTTTTTGCGCTTAACAACCAATTTAAAGTCACGTTTTTTGAAGGTAATACAATGTATGATAAAACATATACTTTTAGAAAAAACACGATTAATAAAAATGCCTTACAACCTGTACCGTTAATGAAGGTACGTGGTGTAGTAGTAAAATAAGCCTTGAATTTTCAAGGCTTATTTTTTATAGTTTTATTGCTTAATACATTGGTTTATAGTGTTAGTCCATTTTTGACCAACTTCTATTTCGCCGTTAATAAGTCTATTAACGTCACTATTAAAAATATTAAAACCTACAATATCATTATTTACTATTTTAAAGTTTATAATAACGTCTGTTATTTGTTCGGTTGTTTTATTAATTCGTTTCTTTTTAATATCTAAAGCTGCACCTTCACAATTCTTTAAATCGACAATTTTGTGTGTAGAATAGTTAGATAATAAAGCTATTTTTTTATTTGTATCAATACCAAAAGATAGATGGTTAAAGATGTCTACTTTATTAATAGTTAGTCCATTATCTTGCGCAATGGTTTTAAATATTTGAGCTTTTTGTTGTGTTTTTTTCTTTTTAGAGATATACATTAAAAAGAAAGGAATACCGCAGCAAAGGGTAATAACAACACCTATAAGGGTATTTGCTGTATCCATTTATTTTAATTTTTTTAATAAGAAATATGAGTTAAGGTGTTTATACCTTAATAAGTCTAGTATTAAAACAAATGCTATAGATGGGTATGAAAAGGATAAGCTATATCAGTAGTTTTAAAGCTAACAGGAATAGCATTTAGGTAATGTAGTTTAAGATTACATTTTTTAGAGAAATAAGTTAAAAACTGTTTAAAGTTAAAATCTAAATCTTTATTTAGACTATTAGGGTAATCAACAAGGTTGACCTCTAAAAAAGTAATAATTATAGGGTCTGCTGTGTTAGCAACAGTGTTGTGCTTGATAGGAGAAGATACAGTTTCACTTTTAGTTGAAACTATAGTGGCTTGGTCACTAAAATTATAGTTAATTGTAGTGGCATTTAAGCTAACTGTTACACTTAATAAAAGTAATATTTGTAAAAACTTCTTCACGAAGCAAATGTAAATTACTAACGATAATTAATTAACAAATAAAACGTTAATTTTAATTTAATTTATCAGTAAGTTTTTTAAACACTTTTTTAGGATCTTTACCTTCATATAAAATATCATAAACTGCATTTATAATAGGTAATTTAGTTTTCTTTTTATTCTTGTCGTTTAATAAATGGGCACTTTTTGTAGCGTAGTATCCTTCTGCAACCATATTCATTTCCATTTGTGCAGATTTTACAGTGTAGCCTTTACCAATCATGTTTCCAAACATACGATTACGAGAAAACGTAGAATAACCAGTAACCAATAAATCGCCTAAATAAGCAGAGTTATTAATGTTACGTTTCATCTTATGCATTTTTTTGATAAAACGTTTCATTTCGCGTATAGCGTTACTCATCAACACACTTTGGAAGTTATCACCGTAACCTAAACCATGTGCTATACCAGCCGCAATAGCGTAAATATTTTTAAGCATTACTGCATATTCAGTCCCAATAACATCGTCGCTAGTTTTCGTTTTTATATAATCGCTAGATAAAGCATTGGCAATAATTTGAGCTTTTTTCTGGTCTGCGCAAGAAATTGTTAAGTAAGATAAACGCTCTAAAGCAACTTCTTCTGCGTGGCAAGGACCTGCAATAACGCCAATATTTTCGAAAGGAATGTTATAATTATCATGAAAATGCTCTCCAACCAATAAACCAGTTTCTGGTATAATTCCTTTTACTGCCGAGACTACAATTTTATCAGTAATATCTGCACTTAGTTTTTTTAATTCAGAATGAATAAATGCCGAGGGAATTACAAAAATTAAAACATCGGCATAGTTAGCAATTTCATTAATATCATTGCTAAGTTTTAATTGCTCTAAATGAAACTCGACAGAACTTAAATAATTAGGGTTATGTTGTTCTCTAAGAATATGTTCTTTGGTATAAACACTGCGCATGTACCAACCAACTTCTTCTAAGTTTTCACAAAGCATTTTTACGATAGCGGTTGCCCAGCTTCCTGATCCAAAAACAGCATATTTTAATGGTTGACTCATAATTTCGTTTAAATTCTAGGTCAAAAATACATAAAATTAAAGACTTCAATTCATATTGAAAATCAATCACTTTTAATTTTTGGCACGCCTTTTGAAAATCAATTTATATCAATCCTTAAAACGACACATTATGAAGACGATAAAATTACTTTCAGGCTTTGCTTTAATAGCATTATTATTTACATCGTGTTATACAGAAGTTATCGTAGATGATTATGCTTATGATAATTATCAAGAACCAATAACAGTTAATCAATTACTAAACTCTTACGAGTTGTGGTACATAGATATTAACGAAACTATTGGTTATGGTGAGACACCTTTTTTACAAATGGCATTTACAGTGTCTTTTAGAAACGGAAACTTATTTGCTAATAATAATTTAGTTGGTATTGGTAGTCAAGGTAACGGTTATGGTATACAAATAGGCTACTATAATGCTTACGATATGATTTTGGATATAGATCATGATATTGATGGTTATGATAGTTTTGATGTATACCAAATAGATCATAATACTATTGAATTGTATAACCCATTTAATGATACGTCATATTTTTTACATGGTTATCAACGTTCAAATTTTGATTACGATTATGTGTTTTATGATAATATACAATACTTTTTACAAGAATATGAAGCTTGGGAAAAAACATACACAAGTAACTTTGGTGCTTTAAACGAATTTGATAACGAAAACTTCCTTCAGTTTTTATCTGGCGGAAATGATAACAACTTTAGAAGCTCTCAAGATCCTGAAGGAACAAATCCAAACAGTATATATTGGGATTATTCTGGATTGTATGGTGTTAATGATGTTAACGGTAATATGTACCTAAAAACACTAACCTTAGATTATGATTATTTTGATAATGAGTTTTTTGAGTTAAGCATTGTAAACGATCAAAGAGTAGAATTATATCACCCAAGTTCTGGTACGGTTTATGAGTTTACAGGAAGAGGTTATATACAATATTTAAAAGTTGGACAAACAACAGACAGAAGTAAAACATCTGGAGAGAAAAAACGTAAACAGCACACCAGAAAAAAAGATAACCCTAGAGAAAATACTAGAGAAAAATAAACCCTAGTTAGTGAGTAATTTTTGAGAATTAGTTTAGTTAGTTTAAGACCGCTTGAAGTTAATTTTAAGCGGTTTTTTTAATAACAAAGATTAAATAAAAAGAATATTTAATAAGCGAATTAGAGGTTTTAATACTAAAAAAGCCAACCCTAAAAGGTTGGCTTTTTTTATGTGATAAACATTTAATCTTAACTTTCAAAAGTGATGTTTAGGCTAATATCTACACTGCTTAAAGCTTTACTTACTGGGCAACCTTTTTTAGCGCCTTCTGCAAGTTCTTTAAATTTAGCTTCGTCCATTCCATCTACTTTACCTGTTAAGTCTAATTGTATATGTGTAAAGGCAAAACCGCCATCTTGTTGCTCTACAGTAATAGTAGCATCTACGTCTAATTTGTTAGCTTCAAAACCGGCTTCTTGTATAGCAAAACTAAGCGCCATAGCAAAACAACCAGCATGTCCTGCTGCAATTAGCTCTTCTGGGTTTGTACCAGCTTTACCGTCTTCGTTTTCAAAACGCGCTTTAAAGTTATAAGGTGTATTGTCTAAAACACCACTTGGTCCATTTAAAAATCCTTTACCGTCTTTACCTGTACCTTGCCAAATGGCTGTCGCTTTTCTCTTCATAAAATAATTTAATTTTTGGTTTACTCTAAAATTAAAGCTTTTACTAAAGAAATAGGGTTAAGGAAATTGTAAATGTTTGTGGAGGACTTTTTTAATATTCGTGTATAAGTGTTAGCTGCAGTTATACATTATTGATTAATAGTTTTAGTTATAATTAAGTTTAATAATTTTTTCTCCAATTACTAATTCATTAATAATTTCATTTTTATCAAATGAAGGTCTAAATTGAGCGACAATTTTTCTTTTTTTATTAGCTTTTAATTTTTGTTGTAATTTGTTCGTTCTTGCGGTCAGTTTCATTGACATCACAACAAAATCAATTTTATGTAATTCTCCATTTTTATCACGTAGATAAATCTTATTAAAATCTATTTCTTGAGATTGGGAAGAATTATTTTTAAATTCAAAAACTATGGTAATAAACCTTCTACCTTTTTCAGCAACAATATTATTTGCATAATATCCATTTCCTCTATCAATTACTCTTTGTTTGTTTATTCCAAATATTCGAAATTCAAGACTTTCAGAATATTCATAGTATGTTTTTCTATCAATTTTTTGTGCTGTTGCATTAATTGAGAATAGTAATAAAATCAAAAGGAGCTTATTCATTTTTTTTTAAATTTTAAAAATTTATTTTCAGAATTATGTTCTGCTATTATGGGCAAAGTAAAGATAAAGCGAGTTTTTAACTTGCGTTATCGATTGTTAAACGAAGTTAGCAGAAAAATTTAATAAAGCCAAGCGATGCTTCATTCTACTTATAAAAATTCATTTCATCTAAATAAGCCCAAACGTTTTCTGGTAGTAAAGGTTTAACGTTTTTGCCTTCTTTTATTGCTTTTCTAACCATAGTAGAAGATAGTTCTATAATTGGTGCATCTACACGTGTTATTTTTGGGTGATTATTAAATTGTGTGTCTATTTTACCTTCACTAATACGTGGGTACACATAAATGGAGTGATACTCTAAAATAGTTTGGTAGTTTTTCCACTTATGGAAGCTTTTTAAATTATCCTCGCCCATGATTAAGGCAAAATCGTGTTTAGGATATTTTTCGGTTAAATGGACTAAAGTGTTAACGGTATAGTTAGGTTGCGGTAAGTTAAACTCGATATCACTTTCTTTTAACGTATCATAGTCTTTCGTGGCTAGATAGACCATTTCTAAGCGCTGGTAATTGTCTAAAAGTGTACTTTTCTTTTTAAATGGATTGTGTGGCGTTACTACAAACCAGATTTGGTCTAAATCGCTGTTTTCTACCAATTGGTTGGCTATAATTAAATGCCCAATATGTATTGGGTTAAAGGATCCAAAGTATAAACCTATTTTCATAGTTTAGTTAAAAAAGAGACAATTTATTACGCTCAGTTTTATAAATTATTTTTATGATTTTACAAAAGTACCAACTAAATTTTCTGCTTCTGCTAATGCTTTATCTAGGTTGTCGTTTTCTATGATAATATCAAAAAGTGGTGCTGTTGCAAGCTCTGCGCTGGCTTTAGCAATACGCATATTTATCTTGTCTTCACTTTCTGTTTTACGTTTTTTTAGTCGTATTTTAAGCTCGTCTATGCTTGGTGGTTTTACAAAAACAGCAAGTGTTTGCTCCGGGAATTTTCTTTTAATACGCAATCCGCCAGATACGTCTATATCAAAAATGACATTTTTGCCTAATGCCCAAAGTCGCTCGACTTCACTTTTTAAAGTTCCATAAAAATTATCGCGGTAAACTTCTTCCCATTCTAAAAAATCGTCGTCTTTTATATGTTGTTTAAAGTCTTTTAAAGATAAAAAGTAATAGTCTTTACCATGCTCTTCTGTACCACGTTTTTCTCTTGATGTAGCAGAAATTGAGAAGGCTAAATTTAAATTATCGTCTTTAAGTAAATGTCTTACAATGGTTGTTTTACCTGAGCCAGATGGTGCAGAAAAAACAATTAATTTACCTTGTTTTGTGTTGTCTTTGTCCAATAGATTATGCTTTTATTTTAAAGAACGTTAAGTAATTGTTCTTTAATTTTTTCAAGTTCGTCTTTCATTTGTACGACCAATTGTTGCATTGGTGCGTAGTTGCTTTTAGAACCAATAGTGTTTATTTCTCTACCAATTTCTTGGCTTATAAATCCTAATTTTTTACCGTTGCTATCTGAGCTATTAATACTTTCTGTAAAGTAGTTTAAGTGATTGTTTAAGCGTACTTTTTCTTCAGTAATATCAAACTTTTCTATGTAGTAAACTAGTTCTTGTTCAAAACGATTTTCGTCGTACTTTTCTTTAAGTTCTTCAACGCCTTTTTTTAGTCGTTCTCTAACACCTTCAATACGTTCTGGATCTATAGCTATTACTTGATTTAACAAGTCTGCAATATTTTTTATACGTGCATTAAAATCTGCTTCTAACACTTTTCCTTCGTCTAAACGGTGCTGGTTTAAAGCGTTAATTGCTTGGGTAATTTCGGTTTGTATTTGCGTCCATTCGTTTTCGTCAATTTCTTCTCTAACCGTATTTAAGGCATCAGGAAAACGAACCGCCATTTTTAGTAATTCGGTATCATCACCATCAACAACATCTTTTAATTGTTGCATGTATTGTTTAACAACTGGCGTGTTAATTTGCGTAGATGTATCGTCTGCAGTAGTTTCTACATAAATAGAAAAATCTACCTTACCACGCACTAATTGATTAGCAATTTGCTTTCTAATTTCAAGCTCTTTTTCTCTGTAAATAGAAGGCATGCGCGCATTCAAATCTAGGTTTTTGCTGTTAAGAGATTTTAGCTCGATTGTAATTTTTTTTGTTGGCAACTGTAGTACAGATTTACCGTAACCTGTCATTGAATATATCATAAACAAAATGAATTTATTAAGCGCAAAGGTAAGTAAAATGTTAACGCCTAAGAAATACAATTTTAACAGCTTATTTAGATTATTTATTATGCACGCACAGTAAATAATTGTAGTTTTGATGTTTTAAATTTTTTAAAGATGTACAAAAAACAGTTTGAGATTAGGTGGAGTGATATTGATGCTAACAGACATTTAGCTAACTCTGCATATATAAATTTTATGAGTCATACACGTACAGCGTTTTTACAAGAACACGGTTTTTCTTTATCAGAATTGGTAAAAGAAGGTCTTGGTCCTGTGGTTTTTCATGAGCATGTACATTATTTTAAAGAAACCTTTTTAGGTTATCCAGTAACAGTAACTCTTGAAGTATCTGGTTTAAGCGAAGACGGAATGTTCTTTAAATTTGATCATAATTTTTACAATCATAAAGGTGAAAATCTTGCTTTTTGTGAAATTTTTGGAGCTTGGATAGACTTAAACTCTAGAAAATTAACTAATCTACCGGACGATTTATTAAAGCTAACAAGTAGTTTTCCTAAAACTGAAGATTTTAAAATCTTAACAAAAGAAGACACCAGAAAACATAACAGAACACCAAGAAACCTAAGCTTGTAGTTTAGGTTTTTTGGTAACTAAATACACACCTAAAAAGATTAAAGCCGATGCTAAAATCTTAACGACTGTAACTGCATCGCTTCCCATAATAATTGCAAAAATACCAGCAATTAAAGGTTGCAAATAAATAAATACGGTTACTGTAGATGCGCGCAAATGTCTTAGCGCTAAAGGATTTAATAGGTATGTTCCAAATGTAGCACCTACAACTACAAAAATTACCGAAAACCAAATGTAAGGTGTAAACGTAGAGGTATCTACCAAAGTTAAATCTGAATATCCAAACGGTAATACCATAAAAAAGCCAAACAAAAACAACCATTTAATAAATGTAAACGGATGGTATTTTTCTGTTAAACGCTTTATTATTATAATATATATACTGTAAGATAACGCATTAATTAGCACCATAATATTTCCTAATAACACATTGTCTCCTGGATTAGGTGATTTACCATAAACAGTTAGTATGGCTGCACCAGTAAATCCAAAAATAACACCTAAAACTTTTAGTTTTGTTATCTTTTCATTTAAGTAAAAAGAAGATAGTATTAATACGATAATAGGACTTGTAATCATTATTACCGATGCGTGTATGGGTGTTGTAAGTTCTAGCCCTTTAAAGAAAAATAGCATATTAACAACAACTCCAAATATGGATGCAAGAAAAAAAGTTTTAAAATCTTTAGGTTCTATTTTTTCTTTTGGAGCAAAAAGGCTGACAACCCAAAATAGAATAGCTGCTCCACCAACGCGCAATGCAATAAAACCAAACGGCTTTATGTAACCGTTAGCCATTACGTCTTTTGCAAAAGTAAAGGTTAACCCATACAATAATTGTACTATAAACGCAGCAATTAAAGCAAATATTCTTAGTTTATTCATTTAATGCTTCTTTGGCTGCTTCTACAGTTTTTTTACTACTACCAACAAAAATTTTGTCGTTAATTACAATAACTGGTCGGCTTAAAAAAGTATAGTGTTCAAGTAAATAATGTTTAAAATCTTTTTCGGTTAGATTTTGGTCCTTTAAGCCCATGTCTTTGTATAACTTAGCACGTTTACTAAACAAAGCTTCGTAACTTCCTGCTAATTTTGCTAACTCATCAACTTGTTTTGCTGTTAATGGTTCACTTTTTATTTCCTGAAATTTAAAGTCGTCACTTAAATTCAACTCGTTAATAATTCTTGTGCATGTGTTACAAGTTTTAAGGAAGAAAACGTTTTTCATGATGTTACATTTTTGGCAAATTTCGATTTTTTTTGCAAAAGTTTAATGCTTTTTCTGGCAAAAATTCTGCGAAAGCATAATACCCAACATTTTTTTTAAAAATTGAAGTGAAATTAGTTTTAAATAGCATAAATATTTAATTTTATTGAAAATTGAAATACTATGGATTTTGCATTTGATACTACTTTAAAAAGTAGAAAATTTTTAAAAGATTTACTTGAAAATTTAACTTTAGAACAACTTAATAAAGTTCCTGAAGGCTTTAATAATAATATTATTTGGAATGTAGCTCATACTATTGTAACCCAACAATTATTAGTCTACAATTTATCTGCAATACCTATGATTATAAGTGATGAGTTGGTTGAAATGTATCGAAAAGGAACAAAGGTAGAACGTGATGTAACCCAAGCAGAAGTAGATTTAATTAAAGGTTTATTGTTTAGTACTATTGAAAAAACAAAGGAAGATTATGAAAACAGAATTTTTCAAACCTATCATGAATATACAGTAACTACTAAAAGTACTTTAACCAATGTTGATGAGGCTATTGCGTTTAACAATTTTCATGAAGGAATCCATTTAGGTTATGTTTTGGCTTTAAAACGCTGTATTTAAAATTTTAAATAAGAATTTGCTACCACGTATGGTATTGTAAACTCAACAGGCTCTTTACTTAGTGCGCCAAATTCAAAATTGTTGTAAAAGATAATAATACCTTCTTCATTAAACCCGATAGTTTTAGGTAGCTTAAAATCTAAATTTTGTGCTTTTAAATCGTTATGAACGGTCATTAACTCTTTATCATAGTATTTTTTAACTAATGTTTTAAACCCATTTAAATCGTTAATTAAATCTTTGGTTTTTAATTCTTTTCCAGTTGCTGGATCAAAATTAAAAAACTTAAAAATCAAGTTGCTGTTAGCTTCTCCGGTTTGTACATTTCCATTCATGGCAATGCAGATAATAAATTCGTTTTGCAAAGAAATTTCTCCATCAATAAACGCTTCCCATTTAGGGAAGTCTTTAGCTATATCTTCATTAAATAGTGTTGTAAAACCTATGTAAGAGGCATTAAAAGCTGTAATGCTTTGGTCTATAGTTAGTTTTTTTTCTTTAGCACTATCTACATTTAAAATATCACAAGCAAAATTATTAAGTGATGTATTTATGTTTTTAGCAACATTAGAGTTTCCTTTTGCTTTAGGCATAACAATGTCCACAAAAGTTTCTTTTTCTTTAGAAATATGAATTTCTGAAAACGATAATGTCTTTTCTTCTTCACAAGAAAAAAAGCCTATAAAACACAAAAAAAGTAGATAAAAAGTCCTGAAATTATTCATACTGTTAAACATAAACTAAAGCTAATAATGAAGTTTGAATACAACGAATTAAACGTTATTTTTGTTGCAATAATTACAAATTAAGTTGAAAAACATCTGCCTTGCATTCAAAAATAAGAATTATAAATTTTTAGATGATTATTTCAACTTTAAAAACTAAATAAACATGAAATTTAACACAAAAACGATACATGGTGGACAAAAACATGACCCTGCATATGGTGCTGTAATGCCTCCAATTTATCAGACTTCAACATACGCACAATCTACACCTGGTGGACATAAAGGGTTTGAGTACTCAAGGACACATAACCCAACACGCCAAGCTTTAGAAAACGCTTTTGCTAGTATAGAAAATGGTGAGTACGGATTAGCTTTTGGGTCTGGTCTTGCTGCTATAGATGCGGTAATGAAACTTTTAAAGCCAGGTGATGAGGTAATAAGTACAAACGATTTATACGGCGGAACGTATAGATTATTTACCAGTATATTTAAGAATTTTGGTATAAAATTCAACTTTATTGGTATGCAAAATGCAAGTAATATAGAGGATTATATTACAGAAAACACAAAAATTATTTGGGTAGAAACGCCAACTAACCCAATGATGAATATTATAGATATTAAAGCAACTGCAGAGATTGCTAAAAAACATAATGTGCTTTTAGCAGTAGATAACACGTTTGCTACACCATATTTACAACAACCTTTAGATCTTGGGGCTGATTTGGTAATGCACTCTGCAACAAAATATATAGGTGGACATAGCGATTTAGTTATGGGAGCACTTATAGTAAAAGATAAAGAGTTAGCAGATAAATTATATTTTATACAAAATGCAAGTGGAGCCGTTTGTGGACCACAAGATTCCTTTTTAGCGCTTCGCGGAATTAAAACGTTACACGTAAGAATGCAACGTCACTGTGAAAACGGAAGAGCTGTTGCAGAATATTTACAATCTCATCCAAAAATTGAAAAGGTATATTGGCCAGGTTTTGAAAGTCATCCAAACCATGAAATTGCAAAAGCGCAAATGAAAGATTTTGGAGGTATGATAAGTTTTGTTACTAAAGGAAACGACTACAATGAAGCTATTAAAATTGTTGAGAATCTTAAAGTATTTACGTTAGCAGAATCCTTAGGTGGTGTAGAATCTTTATGTGGTCATCCTGCAAGTATGACACATGCAAGCATACCAAAAGAAGAGCGCGAAAAAACAGGAGTAGTAGACTCTTTAATTAGGTTAAGCGTAGGTATTGAAGATGAAGAAGACTTAATAAACGATTTAAAACAAGCTATAGGATAAGAGTAATTATCTTTATAAAAAAAGCCAACTTAATTAGTTGGCTTTTTTTATGATATATTTTGTTTATTTTTTAATCTAAATAGTAGATATAACCAAAGTTTAACCATACTAACCAATCGTTATACTTGTTAGAGTTTAGGTCGTGATTTAAACCATCAATCCAATCGTTAAAATAGTATTGACCACGAAGGTCTAACATTAAATCAGAAACCATAGTTAGTTTATACCTAACGCCAATACTAGAAACAACAGACCACGTGCTACCAGAAGAAGGATCTACAGGTTTAGGGAAATCTGCATCTAAATTAGGGTTAGTAGCGTACCAAGGGGAATAAAAGTTATTCATATTAGTTACACTTTGGTCCCCGTAATTTGTATATACTTTAGGGTTATAAGATACGTAATGAGCGCCAAGACTTACAAAAGGAGCAAACTTATAACCAAAAGCTTGAAAAGAACGAATACTTAAAGGAAAGTATTCTAATTGCATACCGATATCTAAGTTATTTGCCTCACCAGTATGAGCTCTAAGTTTTTGAGCTTCAACACTATTTCTGTAAGGTTGTACCCATTCACCTAAATGATTTAATTTAGTTTTGTTCCAAGAAATTTCTGTTCTAAGTTTAAAGTGATCATTAAAAAAATTGTCTGTAGTGTAACAGTTACAATCTGCACGATAAGCAAAGTTTATGTAGTGTACTAATCCAATTCCAATACCAGAGTTGCCAGTGTTAGTTTCGGGATCTAAACGTTCTCCAAAATCAGATTTAAAGGCAACAGGACCAGTAATGACACCAATTTCGTGTGAGAAGCCTAACTGAGAAAATGCGGTAGTACTAGTTAAGATAACTAATAAAAACAGTGTTAATTGTTTATGGTTAAGCATAATAAGGCTTTTATTTTAGAGGCTAAATATCCAACAAATATATGAAATCACGATTAACATACAAATAATAAGGATAAAATGAACTAAATATAATTATTTCTTAAAATAATAAACTTACTAAAACGTTTGCGAAATTTTAAAAATGTGACGTAAATACTTAAAGATAATGTATATTTGCAGTGCAATTTGGCACTTAAAATAAAAGAGTCATAATTTTATTGTAATAATGAAACAAAAAATAGAAGCATTTTTAGATCAAGTAAAAGCAAATAATGGTCATGAACCAGAATTTTTACAAGCTGTACACGAAGTTGCAGAGACTGTAATTCCGTTTATAGAAGAGAACCCAAAGTATCAAGATAAGTTATTGTTAGAGCGTATGGTAGAGCCAGAGCGTACAATAATCTTTAGAGTTCCATGGGTTGATGATAAAGGACAGCCACAAGTAAATAGAGGTTACCGTGTAGAGTTTAACTCGGCAATAGGTCCTTACAAAGGTGGTTTACGTTTTCATCCTTCTGTAAACTTAAGTATTTTAAAGTTTTTAGGGTTTGAACAAGTTTTTAAAAACTCTTTAACGACTTTACCAATGGGTGGAGGAAAAGGAGGAAGCGACTTTAATCCAAAAGGGAAAAGCGATAACGAAGTAATGCGTTTTTGCCAGTCCTACATGTCTGAATTATACAGACATATTGGACCAAATACAGATGTTCCTGCAGGAGATATTGGTGTAGGAGCAAGAGAAATAGGTTATATGTTTGGTCAATATAAAAGATTAAAAAACGAATTTACAGGAGTATTAACTGGTAAAGGATTATCATACGGAGGATCATTAATTAGACCAGAAGCAACAGGTTATGGTTGTGTATATTTTGCAAAAAATATGCTAGCAACTAAAAACGATTCTTTTGAAGGTAAAACTGTTGTTATTTCTGGATCTGGTAACGTTGCTCAATATGCTTGCGAAAAAGCAACGCAATTAGGAGGTAAAGTAGTAACAATGTCTGATTCTTCTGGGTATATCCATGATAAAGATGGTATAAATGAAGAAAAATTAGCATTTATTATGGAGCTTAAAAATGTTAAACGTGGACGTATCCACGAGTATACAGAAAAGTATCCGTCTGCTACCTTCCATGAAGGAGAAAGACCTTGGACTGTAAACTGTGATGTGGCTATGCCATGTGCTACACAAAATGAGTTAAATAAAGAAGAAGCTGAAGCTTTAGTTAATAATAATGTAATAGCAGTTGCAGAAGGTGCAAATATGCCAACTACTCCAGAAGCTATTGAAGTGTTACAAAAAGCAAAAGTATTATTCTCTCCTGGAAAAGCATCTAACGCTGGTGGAGTAGCGACTTCAGGTTTAGAAATGAGTCAAAACTCTTTAAGATACAATTGGACTAGAGAAGAGGTAGATGCTAAATTAAATCAAATTATGGATGATATTCATGCATCTTGTGTAGAATATGGTAAAAATGATGATGGTACCGTTGACTACGTAAAAGGAGCTAATATTGCTGGTTTTGTTAAGGTAGCAGACGCTATGTTAGCACAAGGTTTGGTGTAAATTAAATATCACATAACTAATAAATAAAAACCGCCTATAAGGCGGTTTTTTTATTTTAAGTCAGCTTTACTAAGGTAATTTATATTTCTTTCAACCAATTCTAAAATAACAATATCGGGGTTATGATTTTCAATATCTTTTTTATTGATTTTAAAGTTTCTTATGTATATAGCATCTTCAAAGGTTTCGTTAAAAAAAGGTATTAGAGCATTAGAAAAAGAATCTCTATAAAGTATTAACTTATAATCTTTACTTTCATTTTTAAAATGAAGAAATTTCTGGTCATCTGATAAAACTTCTATTCTTGAAGGTGTCTTTTTTTCGAAATTTATAACTTCTGTTTTTTCTTTAATGTTTACCATTTGAGTATTGTCTCCTAAAACTTTGAAATCTGTAGAAACTTTATAATCCTTAAGTTCTAGTTTTTGAATGGATATATCTTTTTTGATATAATCTATAATGTGTTGATAAGCTATAAAAGCCCCTAAATCATTCCAATGAGAATCTGTTTTGTAATATAATTGGTTTTCTTTTTTTTCTTTTAGTAAAACAGAATGTAAATCTATTAATTGAGCTGTTGAGTTTTTTTCTAACTCTCTTTTTAAGTGACTATAAAGAGTTTCTTTTTTCTCTAATTGAAATGGTAAATACTCAGAATAAATACTATGTTTATTAGGCGGAAATATAACATAGAATTTTATGTTTTTTGAATTTAGATATTGATTGATTCTGTTTAAGTAATTAATAATTTCTTTTGTTTTATTGTCACCAGTCATCCCAAAAGAATTATAAAAAACATTATTATAATGATTGCCTAAAAAATACCAACCATCTTTGCCTGTTAAATTATAATTTGGTAAAGGTTCTTCTTTTAAAATAGTTTCTTTAAAATTGATGTATTGATTAACAGTTGTTTTTTTAAGACCAAAATTGCCCAAGTAATAACTTTTAAAATTGGATAGACTTTGTATAGGTTTTTTTATATCAATTTTAGGAAATTCTTTAAATTTTAAATTTTCGTTATCACCAATTTTAGATTCCACTCCAAAAATTAAAACTAAATTAGGTACAATTAATAACAGTAAAAATACTGCTATAAAAAGTTTATTTTTTATGTTAGAGATATTATTCATTTTAAAATCTAAAGTAGATAAATGGGTTGTAAGCTTCTGTAGCTATATAATAAAAACAGAGAGCAAATAAGAAGATTAATCCTACGTTATAGCACAAAACACTTAGATTGTAAATGCTGTTGTTATCTTTTAAATTATTAAAATATAATTTTACTTTTTGATAAACAGGTGTAGATAATATTATCCCTACTATTAATGCTGTAATCACTTCTTTGGTTAAGTAAAAGTTTAAAAAGCCAGTATTTAAAGGTGTTTTAAAATCAAATAGGGTATATGTGTAAATAATTGCTTGATTTAGATTTTCACTTCTAAAAATTACCCATCCAACAATAACTATAAGTAATGTGTAAAAATGAGCAATCCAAGTACTTTGTTTTTTTAAAAAAGATTCAAAACCAATTCTCTCAATAATTAAAAATAAACCATGAAATAATCCCCAAACTATAAATGTCCAATTGGCACCATGCCATAAGCCCGTTAAGAAAAAAACTATGATTAAATTTATATATGTTCTATGGTTTCCTTTTCTATTTCCGCCTAAAGGGATGTATAAATAATCTCTAAACCATTGTGATAAAGTTATGTGCCAACGTCGCCAAAATTCTTTTATAGATTTAGAGATGTATGGATAATTAAAATTTTCTGGAAAATTAAAGCCAAACATTTTACCTAAACCTATAGCCATATCAGAATACCCTGAAAAATCAAAAAATATTTGTAAAGTGTAAGCTATAATACCTATCCATGCAATTAATGCAGAAGATTGATTTTGGGATAGACTAAATGCTGCGTCTGCAAAAAAAGCACAATTATTAGCAATTAGCATTTTTTTTGCTAAACCAATAATAAACCTTTCTACACCGGTAGCAAACTGTTTAGCGTTTGTTTTTCTTTCTCTTAATTGTTTTTGAACTTGAGAGTATCTTACAATTGGTCCTGCAATTAATTGAGGAAACAAAGTAACATACATCGTAAAGTCAATAAAGTTTTTATTGGCTTTTATGTTACCTCTGTAAACATCTATAGTATAAGACATTGTTTGAAATGTGTAAAAACTGATTCCTATAGGTAAAACTACATTTGTAATTAAGTTATTATTAATATTAGAAATAATAAAGTTAGAGTATTTAAAGTAGATTAAAATGCTTAGATTAAATACTATAGATAATACTAAACCTATCTTTTTTTTCCCTGAATTAATGATTAATCCAGAACTATAATCAACTAATGAAGATAATAGTATCAAAATAACCATCTGTTTTTCTCCCCAAGTATAAAACCCTAAACTTAAAACCAAAAGAATGATGTTTTTCATTTTCTTTGGAGCTAAATAATATAGAGCTAAAGAAAAAGGAAGAAATAGAAATAAAAATATAGGGCTACTAAATAACACAAGACTAAAATTATTGAGGTCTAAAATACAATAAAATATAGTACTTTTGGGTTTTATTCTAGCAACCCAAACTTTGTTTTAATGCGGTACATTAAACCACTGATATTTATTTTTTTATTTTTTTTTATAAAAAAAAGTTACTGTCAAAACTTTGAAGATGCTTGGTCAGAACATTATTCTTATCTGGAAATTAAAGATGTCTCACCAGGTTTAGACAAATTATATGTAGCTGCAGAAAACACTATTTTTACATACGATATTAATACCTATCAAATAGAAAAACTTTCGACTATTAATGGTTTGTCAGGAGAGACTATAAGTGCCATCTTATATATAGAAGACCAAGATTTGCTGTTATTAGGGTTTGAAAATGGCCTAATGCAAATTTATGATCAAATAAATAGAACGTTTTTGACGGTAGTTGATATTTTAGATAAACCAACAATTCCGCCAAATAATAAAGGTATAAATCAATTTTTTAGAAATCAAGATTTGGTTTATATCTCAACAGATTATGGTATATCAGTATATAATATTAATGCTTTAGAGTTTGGAGATACATATTACATAGGTCCAAATGGTTCACAATTAAAAGTTAGACAGACAACAATGTTTAACAATTATATATATGCAGCAACAGAGCAAAGATTGTATAGAGCAAGTTTAGATAATCCTAATTTAATTGATTATCAAGAATGGGAAAGTTTAAATAACGGAAATTGGTTAGGTGTTCAAAATGTTGAAGATAGACTATACGTAGCTAATTCTAATAGAAGAGTTTATGAAGTTGTTAATGGTAACTTAATCCAAAAAGTTGCTTACCCACAAGATATAGTTGGTTTTAAAAGTAACGACAACCGTTTGTCAGTTACAATAACTAAGCAATCTTTTGTATATAGTAGTAATTTTGATCAGTTAGTCAATGCAGCAACAACAACAGATTTTAATCCAAATTTTAGTACAAGTATATCTGTATCAGAAGAATTGTTTGTTGGAACAAATAGAATTGAAAATACAGGACAACCAGCTTTTGGAATTTTAAAAACCAGTTTTTCTGATCCAGAAAATTTTGAAGAAATTCATCCAGAAAGTCCATTACGAAATAGATTTTTTAAATTGAAATATCAAGAAGGACAAATCTGGGGAATACATGGAGGTTATTCAATATCTTATAATTTTAATGGCGGAGTAAGAAGAGAAGGTATTAGCCATTTTATAAATGATGAATGGCGAAATATAACGTATGATTCTTTAACTCAAAACGTAACAAATCCATGGTACTTGTCCTATCTTACAATAGACCCATTTAATAGTAGCAATGTGTATGTAAGTTCATACTATTCAGGGATTATAAATATACAAAATGAAGAAGTAGTTAATGTGTTTAACCAAAGTAATAGTAGTTTGGTGCCTTTATTTGGTTCGGTTTATTTGATTTTAAATTCAGCTTTTGATGATCAAGGTAATTTTTATGTTTATAATGGACGAGTTAACGAAACTCTTAATAAACTATCAGAAAACGGTCAATGGACATCTTATAACTACCAAGCTCTAATAGATCCCGCAACAAGTAATTTAGGGTTTTCTTCAATGGTTTTTGATAATAACGGAACAATATTTTCTGGTAGTTCTCACTATGGTGTAATAGCATGTGTACCTAATAGCAGTAATAATCCAACAATAGTTAATATAAGTGAGGAAGAAGAAGGAATGCCTTCTCCAAACATAAGAACATTAGCATTAGACAGAAATGGGCAATTATGGATTGGTATGGATAAAGGGATAAGAGTTGTTTACAACACACAAAGCTTTTTAGAAAATCCAGAAGTAGATAATATAGTGGTTTTAGATAATGGAGAAGCTAGTGAGCTGCTTTTTCAACAATTTGTAACAGATATTGAAGTAGATGGTTCTAACAATAAATGGATAGCAACATTAGATACTGGTTTGTATTATTTCTCATCAGATGGTCAACAAACCATATATCACTTTACAAAAGACAACTCACCACTACCAAGTAATGATGTTTTAGATGTAGCATTGGATGAAGAAAATGGTATTGTCTACATAGCTACAGAAAAAGGTCTATTATCTTTTAAGTCAGAAGCATCAAAACCAAAAACTACTTTAGAGGATGCTTTTGTGTTTCCAAACCCAGTTAGACCTACGTTTGATATGGTTTCAGAAAAAATAAAAATAAGAGACATTTCAGAAAACGTTAATATTAAGATTACAGATATTGAAGGTAATCTTGTAGCAGAAGCAGAGTCTAATACAAACGGCAGGTTTAAAGGTTATAATCTTGAAATTGATGGTGGTACAGCATTATGGAATGGAAAAAATCTAGCTGGAGATGTTGTGGCTTCTGGCGTGTATCTAGTCATGTTAAACGATCTTGATACATTAGAAACCAAAGTGCTTAAATTAATGGTGGTTAGGTAATGCAAACCAAAACAAAAGCCATAGTTCTTTCTAAAATAAGATTTAAAGACAACGATTTAATAGTAAAATGCTATACCTATAATCATGGTATAGTCAGTTATATTTTAAAAGGTGTTTTAAAGTCTAAAAAGAATAATAAGAAAACAGCCTATTTTCAACCATTATCTTTATTAGAATTAGAAACAGACCATAAAGATAATAGGTCTTTACAGTATATAAAAGATTTAAAAACAAGCTTTCTATATAGTAGTTTGCATACCAATATTGTTAAAAGCGCTATTGCAATGTTTTTAGCCGAAATCTTATCTCAAGCACTTAAAGAAGAAGAGCAAAACACACCATTGTTTAATTATTTAGAGACCTCTTTTATGTGGTTAGATGAAAGTAGTCAAATATCTAACGCTCATCTATTATTTCTTTTAGAATTAACGAAGTATCTAGGTTTTTATCCTGATGATTCTGAAATTGATGCAGATTTTTTTAATCTTTTAGAAGGTCAATTTCAATACATAAACAATTCAAAGCACTGTGTTTCCGGAGAAAATTTAACACTCTTAAAACAGCTTCTAGGCACAGATTTTGATGCATTAAATCAAATAAAAATCAACTCAAAACAAAGACAGCAGTTTTTAAAAATGTTGTTGCAGTATTTTGATTTGCACTTAACCAATTTTAATCAACCTAAATCTTTACAAATCTTAAATGATGTATTTAATTAAAAAGATAACGTACATTTTCATATTCTGTTTTTTTGCAAATGCTTATGCTCAGTCAGTAAAAGTTGTAGATAAAACCACCAAAACACCAATACCAGGCGTTGCTGTCTTTAATAAAAATCAGACTACAACAGAAGTTACAGACGAAGATGGCTTAGTTAATCTAGATAAGTTTTTAGATACAGAGTTGATCTTTTTTCAACATATTTCTTTCAATTTAAAATCTTTAAAAAAAGAAAAGGTTAATGCCAATTATATTTATCTAGAGAGTAATCAATTAGGTTTGGATGAGGTTATAATATCTGCATCAAATTTTAAGCAAAATAAACGAGAAATCCCTAAAAGTATAGCTATAGTAAACGCCGATAAAATAAAGTTTAATAATCCACAAACTAGTGCAGACTTATTAGAAAATACAGGTAAAGTTTATATACAGAAAAGTCAGTTAGGTGGTGGTAGCCCAATGATACGTGGTTTTTCTACAAATAGATTATTAATTAGTATTGATGGAGTAAGGATGAACAACGCAATTTTTAGAGGTGGTAATCTTCAAAATGTAATTTCTATAGATCCACTTTCCATAGAAAAAACTGAAGTTATTCTTGGTGCAGGTTCAACTATTTATGGTAGCGATGCTATTGGTGGCGTAATGAGTTTTTATACTAAAAGTCCTAAGCTTTCTTACACAGATAGTTTAATTGTAGATAGTAATGTAATGCTTAGATATGCTACAGCAAATCAAGAAAAAACTGCACATGTAGATGTAAATTTAGGTCTAAAAAAATGGGGATTCTTAACTAATGTTACATATACAGATTTTAACGATTTGCGTATGGGTAGTCATGGACCAACAGAGTATTTAAGACCCGAATACGTCGTGACTGAAAATAATCAAGATGTAATTATTGAAAACAATAACCCAAAAATTCAAAAATTCACTGGTTACAACCAAATCAATTTAATGCAAAAAGTAGCATACAAACCAAAAGATAACTTAGATTTTGATTTAGGATTATTTTACACGACAACTTCCGATTATCCAAGATATGACAGATTAATTAGATATAGAGGTGATAATTTGCGTTCAGCAGAATGGAATTATGGGCCACAACGTTGGTTTATGTCTAATTTAAAAGTAACAAAGACAAGTAGTAAGGCTACATTTTATGATAATATAAAAGCAACATTTGCATATCAAAATTTTGAAGAAAGTAGAATAGATAGAGATTTTGAAGATATAATTAGGAATATACATGAAGAGTCTGTTAATGCTTTGTCTTTTAACTTAGATTTAGAAAAAGATCTAAGCAAAAAATCTAGTCTTTTTTATGGTTTTGAATATGTTTTCAATAAAGTTAATTCTATTGGATATACAGAGAATATTGAAGATAACACAACAGAAAACACTGTGTCAAGATATCCAGATGGTGCTACTTGGAAAAGTACAGCTATTTATGCTAATTATAAGTATAAACCAAACCAAAAGTTTGTATTACAATCTGGTTTAAGATATAATAACGTAACACAAAGTGCAAATTTTACTGCTAATAATCAATACTTAAATTTACCATTTGATCAATCTAAGATCAATGCAGATGCTTTAACAGCATCAACAGGAATCACATGGTTACCCAATGATATTTTACAATGGAAACTTAATCTATCAACAGCATTTAGAGCACCAAATATTGATGATGTTGGTAAGGTTTTTGACTCAGAACCAGGATCTGTAGTTGTGCCAAATAATAATTTAAATCCAGAGTATGCATACAATGGAGAACTAGGTTTAAAACTTAATTTTAATAAAAAGGTAGTATTTGATTTAGCAACATACTATACCTATTTAGATAATGCTTTAGTTAGAAGAGATGGAGATCTTAATGGAGAAACCGAAATTATTTATAATAACGAATTAAGTAATGTGCAGTCTATACAAAATGCATCAAAATCTTGGATATATGGTTTTGAATTTGCTGCTCTATGGAATATTAGTGACCAACTTAAGCTAACATCAAGATATAATTTTATAGGTGGTACAGAAGAAACAGACGGTATAGAAGTACCAGTAAGACACGTAGCACCAAACTTTGGCGATACACATCTAATGTGGCAATCTGATAAGTTTAAATTAGATGGCTTTGTAAATTATAATAACAAATTATCTTTTACTCAATTGGCTCCTTCAGAAACAGAGAAAGATTACATTTATGCTTTAGATGAAAATGGTAACCCTTATTCTCCATCTTGGTATACCTTAAATCTTAGGACTCAATATCAATTAGCAGAAGATACAATAGTTACAGCAACTTTAGAGAATATAACAGACCAACGTTATAAAACATACTCGTCTGGTATTGCTGCTCCAGGTAGAAATTTAATTGTTTCATTAACATATAGTCTATAAAAAAACCAGCATTAACAAAATTAGTTAATACTGGTTTTAAGGATTAGCATTTACACATTGCCTTTATTTTTTTATAGTTTTTTTAGTAATGGTTTGCCCATTGTTTAATGTAACTTTAGCTATGTAAAGATTTTCATTTAAATTTTTCAAGTTGTAAGTTTCAGAGTAATTATTACCTTTAAAAGAGTATATTAACTTCCCTAAAGTGTCAAATATTTCAATTGTTTTAATCTTAAGATTCTGACCGACTTTAAACATTACATTGTCATTTTCTAGCTCAATAATAGAAAGGTTATTTGAAGATACTTCTTCATTATCAAGACCTAAACTAGCATTGTTGAAAACAATCTCAAAACGATTGTTAAACTCGCCAACATTAGAAGTAAAGTTGTAATCACTTACAGTTAAATCGTGAATTGTAGAGGTTAAATTGTCTTTAACATAAATAGGGTTATTAGTTAAAAAATCACCTTCCAAATTGTCAATTGAAATAGTGTAAATTGTTGCTACATTTATAGAAGTTTTAAAAGCTATAGGTATAATCTCATCTTCATTTAAATCACTAATGTTTCTTGCTTGTATGGCAAATAGATTTGGATTGTTTTCTATTATAGAACCAAATTTAACCGCAGTGTTAGAAGATAAATTTTTGGCAGCATCATAATATGAGCCATCAAAATTGTTTGTAGCTAAAGTATTGTAGACTATTAAAATTTGATTAAATACACCATTGTCTGATGTTAAGTTTAAACGAAGCTTTTCTACATGAAAGTTGTCACTTTCGTTATTAATGTTTGTAGTAGTTGTATTTGAATATCTAAAAAATTGATCGTTATTAGATTTAACACGCATACCATTATTAAATATTACTGTTCCAGGTGTTGTCGCATTATCATCATAGTTTACAAAAAAGCCTTGTCCAGAAGCAATATGTCTAATAGGAGTAACACCATCTCCTCCTGCAGTTTCACCAACACCATTTATAATTGCGTAATCTGACCCAGAAAAATTTAGGATTTGATTACCATTGTTATTATCTGAAGGCGGTGTGTTTTGTGACCATAAATAGATGCTACCATCTAATGTGCCTTCTGTATTAGATGTTGAGTATTTATTTGCAGCCATAAATAAGTCTACATCAATAGCAGAAGGGTAAGGATTGCCTATAAAATTCCAATTATTATCTGGTATTGCACTAGTACTACTATCATCATTTCTAACTACAGCAACGTTTATTAATCCATTATTAAAAGGTCCCGAAAAGATATGTGCAAAGTTATTACCACTGCCTCCACCAATACTAAAAGATGTAGGGGACAGTGTTGCAGCGTAGCCAACACCAGGTGTCATTATTCCAGAAGCATATTGCCAATCGTCACCATTGTCATCAATATCATCTAATGTATCTGTTGCTGTATAAGCTGTTAATGTATTGTTGTTGCCGACTTCATAGAACAAATCAGAAAAATTAGCTGCGTTAAAGTAAAAACGTCTATCTGGATTTGTTGTAAAAAATGTGTTTTCTATTGTTTCACCAGTAACAGGACTACTCCAATAAGTATATTCATACCAATTATTGATTATTGCTGTTCGTTTAGTTACAGTAGATGTTCCTGCTCCATTATTAGTAAAACTTTGAGTATTATCATTCTGTAAAAAGCTACCCGCAGTTTGTAAATTAATTATTCCGTTATTATCTACATTTCTTTGTACTTCAACAAAAGTATTGTCTGCTATAAATAAAGTGTTTCCAGCAGATACTGTTAAGCTACAAGCACTAAAACTTCCATTTATAGAGGTGTCATAATAATCATTGATAATAACACTCTTTGCTAAGTCAGGTAAAATTCCTCCTTGCCATGTACCACTTGTCCAAGTTGCTATTGTTGTGCCACAAGGATTAGCTACATCACAAGTGTAACCACATCCACCTAAATTGCTAAAACGTGTTGAAGATGTTAGCCAGTTACTTGCCGTTCCTGCATCTGCTAAAATATTAGCAGTCGTCGTTGTAGTTGTACAATTATATTTTGCATTAGAAATATTTCCTCCTAAATTTAAAGCAGAAGTACCAAGCGTTAGAGACGCTGGTAAATCTGAAGTTGTGCTATTGCTTCCAGGATCATAAGTCCAGCCAGTACTATCAAAACTAATACCATATAAAAAAAATGGTGTAGCAGTGGTATCTCTAAAAACTAGAATTTGTTCTCCACCACCATTTAATGCAAAACCACCTGTCGGATTGTTAGTTACCACGCCAATTGAAGGTGTAAAGTTATTTCCTGATGTTTCAGTAATTGTAATCTCTGTACCACATGGTAAGTCTTGATCAGATTGCCATTCAATGATACCTTCTGAAGTAGAGAAAGATGAGGTTGTATTATTCCACGAATTATCTGTGAATTTAACTACTGTGCCTGTTGATGTTTCAGTTAATAATACAAATGTAAATTGATCAGCATCATCTGCATTATAACCTGTAATTATAATTTCTCCAGGTTGTAAAAGTGTTTGGCCAAATGATAAAATAGTAAATAAAAAAAATATTAATAGCGTAAATTTTTTCATCTTAATGATATATAATTAATAGCATGCTAAAAATATTTCATAAATTATTTTAAAACAAAAAGCTTCAACTTTATTAGTTGAAGCTTAAGTTTTTAGCGATAAAAAACATTTTTTTTAGTTTTTGATAAACTTTTTAATGATTTTTTGCTTGTTAGAAAGTTCTATCTCGGCTAAGTAAACAGATTGACTTAATGTGTTTAAGTGATAGGTTTCTGTTTGTTCACTTCCTTTTAGATTAATTATTTTTCTTCCTAAATTATCATAAATAGTAACAGAGTTAATGCTTAGGTTTTTAGGAGCTATAAATTTAACGTCATCATTAGGTAATGAAATGATTGTTGTGTTAATTTCATTTGAAGTAAACTGGTCAATACTTAACGTTGGGTTTGTAAATACAATTTCAAAACGGTCGTTAAATTCTCCAACTTCAGAAGTAAACGAATAAGCACTCGCGGATAAATCATGATACGTGTTTAATAAATTATCTTTTATGTAAGCAGTATTATTTGCTAAAAAGTCTCCTTCAAAATTATCAATGCTTATAGTGTAAACTGTTGGCATATCTATCTTGTTTAGAAAACCAATATATATAGTTTCGTTAATATTTAAATCGGTAATGGCTTTACCTTGTACACTTAATTTTTCTGTGTCACCAGGGATTAAAGAGTAAAAAGTCATTGTTTTTGTATATGCTCCGTTAGTTTTTGCATCATAAGCAGCACCATCGTTTGCAGTTGTTGCGCCATTAACGTAACCAATCATAATATTATCTTTTAAGCCAAAGTCGTTGGTTAATTTTAGCCATAATTTATTTTCAGAAGTATTAGTATTTGCGTTAATATTACTAATTCTAAAAAACTGATTGTTATTTTCGTCCACACGCATATTATTATTAAATGTTACCGTTCCGGTTGTTGATGGAGCAGCATCAGAATATGTAACAAAAAATCCTTGTCCAGATGCTATGTAGTTTGTCACTCCGCTTACTGAAGAACCAGTGTAGTTAAGTGTAATATAATCGTTAAGATCAAAATTAATTTGTTGATTACCGTTATTGGTAGCCGATGGAGGCGTAGAATGTGACCATAAATATATGGCACCATCTAAAGTACCTGTTGAAGGGTTTGCACTGTAATTATTTTCATTAAAAAATAATGTCGCATCAATAGCAGATGGGTAAGGATTTCCAATTAAATTCCAATTTGTATCTCCAAGTTCTGTGTCATTTCTTTCTACAGGAACAGAAATAATACCAGTATTTAATGGACCTCTAAAAGAATAGTTATAATTAGTAGCTGTAGTGTATGCAGCTGGCGAGTGTGTTGCAGCATAACCAACACCAGGTGTCATTAAATCTCCAGCAGCTCTAAGTTGCCAGTCGTTAGCATCGTCATCAATATCATCTACTCCTGCACCAACAACTGTAGCATTGTTATTGTTAGTCTCGTAAGTAGAGTCTACAAAATTACCTGCGTTAAAACTAAATCTTCTATACGGACTTGATGGGAATAATGCACTTCCTATAGTTTCATTAGTCACTGGACTACTCCAGTAGGTGTACTCGTACCATGCGTCTAATACTGCGGTTAATTTTTCTACGGTTGTTGGGTTTGTGGCAACACTACCTGAGTCGTCATAAATACCAGAATTGTCTATTTGAATGACAGATCCTTCGTTTTGCACTAATAATGTACCATTATTGTATATACTATTTTGAACTTTCACGTAACTATTTGCACCAACAGTTAATGCATAAGATGGATTGATATAAAGACTACATGCTTGTATATTACCATTTGAAGTTGTATTGTATGTGTCGTTGATAATTGCTGTTGTGGTAAGATTAGGAATACCATTATTCCATGTTCCAGCAGACCAAGTTGTAGTAATCATGCTAACTTGAGCTGCATTTGTTGCTTGAGAACATGTACCATCTTCAGTAACTTCTGCATAAAATTGATAACCATTTAAATCAAAACCGTCAATTGTTAACGAGTTTGAATTTTCTCCAGTTACAGTACCAGGTAAAAAGCTAGTGTTTGTTACAGTAGACCATGTTGGAGAAACCCCATCATTATAATACCAAGCATAAGTTAAAGTACCAGAATTGCCAACAGTTGCTGTAAAGCTAAAGGTTGCACCGCTACATCCAGAAATGTCGCTTATTGATGAAGCTGTAGGCAGGCTAGTAGGTAATGAAAATACGCCTAAATCAGTACAACTTTCAGTTAAATTTGTTGTCCAATCACCTGCTGTAAATGTTGTTGATGGTCCACCTCCTGTTACGTTTCTTAAAATTGAATATCCAATTTGATTAGGACAATGTACTACGTCATGCTGTAATCCATTCTTAGTTAATCTAATTTCGTCATTTTCGTTAATACCATTATTATTTTCTGTAAAATCGAAAGTAATACTTGAGCAAGGATTAGGCGAAGAGTTTCCTATTTGTAATGTAAAGACAGAATGTGCAGCAACTGTACCAGTTAAATCTATAGTTCTTGATGGTAAAGCATCTCCTATGTCTCCATATCTTTCAATTTCAAAATCTGTTCCTGATGCATCTAAATTTATTGCTGATCCTGTTGGGTTGTATAATTCCATATACCAAACATTTCCTCCATCAGAATCATAAACTTCAGTAATTATTAAATCTGTAAAACTTGTACCGCCAGAGCAAGCTCCAGTTGTATCAATAATAGTAAAATCTGCAGTAGAATTAACGGGACAACCACTTTCGGTTACAGTAATAACACCTGTTGTAGCGCCGCTTGGTACTTCTACAACTAATTCGGTAGTAGTTTGACTTAAGATTGTTGCGCTAGTGCCATTAAAATCTACATTGCTACCTGCTGTGAATCCTGTACCTGTTATTGTGATAATACTTTCTTCTGGTCCAGAAGTAGGCGTAAAACTAGTTATTGTATGAGTTGGTGTACATGCAGAAATTATTTCAATTGTATAGTCTTCAGTAGATCCATAAGTGAAAGTTCCACAAGGAGAAATTGTACCAGCTGTACCACCTTCTTCTTGAACAATACGCATTCTATAGTTCCCGATTGGTTGAGTAGCAGGAACATTAATAGTTATACTCTCTGTAATATTTGCACTTGAAAAATTCAAGTCTACTGTAGTTATAGTTTCGTCAGTGTCCTCAAAATCTCCATCGCTATTCCAATCAATCCAAACACCTCCAGCACCATCAAACCAGCTGCCTCCATTACAATCACCAAATTCTACTAATAGAGTATATGTGCCAGCTACATTTAAATCGGCACTCATCGCAGTATAATCATTAACGCCTGTTGTACAAACATCTGTAGTGTTATTTGATATTGTATTATTTTCTCCAACTAAAGTAACATTTTCGATTTCTGAATCAGCCGTATTTGTTGAACCAGAATTACAATAAGCAAATACAGGAGTACAAGAAACTTCTACACCATTAGACCATTCTAAATCGTTTCTTGGAAAAACTTTGTAGGTGTAAGTAGTACCATTGGTTAAGCCTATTATAGTTTCGGTAGTTCCTGTTCCTTTGTAAACACAAAATCCACCATCAAAAGTAGTACCAGCTCCAAAAGTTGTGCTAGCTGTATATGCACCACCATTACCAGTTGGTGTAGCTGTAGAAAAAGATGAGTCTGTTGCAAATACTAAAATATTATCGTAACAATCTGATGGTAAAGTCCAATCTACAGTTGTAGTATTATTTTCACATAAAGAAGTTGTTAATCCTGTAACGTTACTTGGTGTTGCAGTTTGTATAGTATGTGTATCACTATCGTAAGCTGTTCCTGTTACACTTCCAGCAGAAACAAACGTTAAATCTGTAGTTAATAAAGCGCTTACTTGTATTGTGTTAGTATTGGTAGAAGTACATGGTATATCTGTAGTGATAAATAAATAACCAGTACTTCCATTAGATATTAATTGGCTAAATCCAGTAAACGTATGTGTGCCTGGTCCTAATGTTGCAGTTATATTATCAAGTAAAGTGTCTGTTCCTGCATTAAAAGTTGCATCTGCAGAGTAGTATAATTTAAAATTAGTAATGTTTGAAGCAGCATATGACCCCGATGTTGTAAAAGATACATCTGTTAATGTTGCATTAGCTGTAGATACTGATAAATCAAATGCATAAATTGGAGTGTCGTCTGCAGCTTGAATAATATTTGTGGCAGCAGTTGCAGGATTTGCGGAGTTTAATATGATGTCTGGTGGAGTAACGCTTCCACAAGTAACTTCTACATCATCTAAATAATAAGATCCACCTGAACGTTGGGACATAACTATTCTTAAATAGTAGTCTCCGGTTAAGTTTAAGCTTGTAGTAAATAATTGATGAGTAGTTGTTACTTCCCCAACAAGAATATCTCTAACAGTTGTCCAAGGTCCTGTGTTAGAAGTTGAATACTCAACACTTAAAGTTTTATTAGCAGTCGAACTAGATCTTGATAACCAGAAAGTTATTGTTTGAGGATTTGTTACAAATGTTGTTGTGATAATGTCATCATTTGTGTCGTTGAATCCTGTTCCATTTCCCGTAAGACCTGCTGTTGTATTTTGATAAGTGCCAGAACCATTAGACCAATTTCCATATCCCGAATTAAAATCATCTGTTAAACATTGCCCAAACGAAAAATTAAGGCATAGCAATGCCATTAAAGAGAGGAGAAATTTATTCATGTTGTATTTTTTGACTATTAATTAGTCTGAAATATAGGAAAATTCTTAAGGGATTAATTTCTATTTCGATGAATTGCAATGATTTATAGTTATATTTAATCATTACATAATATTGTGTGCTCTTTTTTTAATATTTATTTAATTTAGTGAACTATAAATGATAGATGAATAACTCTTACACATTAGAAGAAGCCATAAAAAAACTAGAGCATTATTGTGCGTACCAAGAACGTTGCCATAAAGAAGTGACTCAAAAATTGATACAAATGCAAATGATACCTGAGGTTAGAGACCATATTGTAGTCCATTTATTAGAACATAATTTTTTAAATGAAGAGCGCTATGCAAAAGCTTTTGTAAGCGGTAAATTCAATATAAAAAAGTGGGGAAAACAACGTTTAAAATTAGAGTTGAAACGAAAAGATATTTCTAGTTATAATATTAGTGCAGCTTTAAAAACAATTGATGAAAGTGATTACTATAAAACCTTTAATCAGTTAGCAGAAAAGAAACTAGAATCTATTAAAGAATCTGATAAATTTAAAAAGAAGAAAAAACTAATAGATTACTTGCTTTATCGTGGTTGGGAAACACATTTAGTGTATGATAAAGTAAACGAGTTAATTCCATAAAAAAAAAGCCTTTCAACTTAAACAGAGAAAGGCTTTTCTTTTTATAATTTTATTGGTCTATAAATTAAATACAGCTCCAATATTAGCATTAAACTGATTGTTTATTTTTTCTGCAGGTGTTAAGGCATCCGAGTTATATTTGGCAAACGTAGTCCCAAATTCTGTAAATAATCCAAAACCGCCTGAAAAGAAATAACGCATACCAAGGTGTCCGCCAAAATTCTTTAAGCTTAAGCTGATCCCAGGATATACATCAAAGTTGTCACTAATGTTAATTACATTACCTAAGTTAGCATTAAAACGTGCTTTTAAATCTATTCTATCTTCAAAATCTGCGTTTAAACCATTGTTTAAATTAAGTGCATAACCACCAACTATTCCAACCGAAATGTTTTCGCCTAAACCATAATCGTAAGTTAGTACAATTCCGTTTACATTATCTTGAAAGTTTGCACCTATCTGTAATTTTTGGTCGCCTTTTCCTTCAAAAGTTTGAGCAGTTACTAGACTTGTAATTAAACAAGCAAGTATTAATAATTCTTTTTTCATTTTTAAGATTTAGTTAAATATTTATTTGTGTTTGTAATGGCTTGTTGGTTTTTCCAATCTATCCATTTTTGACCTTTAATTCTGCGCATAACATTATCTATGCTTCGCATAATAAATACATTATAGATGGCTTTTCCTAAGTTTTTTGGGTTTCGTGCTATAGCGCGTAAACTCATAGAAAAACCAGGTGTTAAATAGCGCATGTAGTGCCAATAACCTTCTGGCATGTATAAGACTTCTCCATGATTTAAATTACAAACCCAACCTTTTGCATTTTTTAAGGCTGGCCATTTGTTAAAATCTGGATTAGCAAAATCTATATCTTCTCTTGTAATTAAAGAGTGTGGTATTTTGTATAAGTGTTTATTCTGTTTCTGGTCAAATAAAATACACTGTTTTTTTCCTTCAAAATGAAAATGAAAAATGTTAGCCAAATCTATGTCATAGTGCATAAACGTATAGCTATCGCGACCACCAAAAAATAGCATTGGTAAGCCTTTCATTAAACGTAATCCAAAATCAGGAAACTTAAAATCCTTTTGCAATTGCGGGACTTCTTTTAAAACATTCCACAGAAAAATACGATATTTTGTAGGTTCGCGTTTAAGCAAATCTACATATTCGCTCATTTTCATTTTTGCATGAGGCTCATTAAACCCATCTTTATAATCTACTGGTCTATCATCATAAAGAGGTACAGTTTTATCTCCAGCAATCTCTTTAATGTAATCTAAACTCCATTTAGAATAAGCAGGCCAATCTGTAATAAACTCTTCTATAACCACTGGTTTTTGAGGTTTGAAGTAGTTTTTTATAAAGTCTTCTTTGGTTATCGTTTTAACCCTTGGTATGTCTTGAAGATTTAATTTCAAAAATTAAAAATTTAGAAAGCAAAGTTAATAAAACGTTACCAAATAATAACTAGGCTATAGTTATAGCTTAGTTAAAATTATATCTAAGACCAAATAAAACGTTACTTGGAGGCATTGGTACAAAGCCAGCTTCTATATAATCGGCATTAAAAATATTACTTGCAGTTGCGGTAAGCGTAAATTGTTTTAATCTAGCTTCTAAAGATGCATCCCATACGTTGTAACTATCTCCTGTAGTACGTTCTGCATGTTTGTAAACGATATTTTGAGTGATGTTTTTAAATAACTGAGTGCTTAAACGTGATGTAAAATGATGTTTTAAAGTGTTTAAAGAATAACGCGATAAATCTTTATTTTGATCTAAAATATCATCCTCCATAAAGTTATAACCAACTGCAAAAGTTTGCTTGTAATTATTTAAGCTGAAATGATATTGCGCATCAATCTCAAATCCTTTTGTGTTTACTTCTGCAATGTTCGTAGCCTCAAAAAATGAAATTGAAGTATTTGGTCTTATGTAATCAATTAAGTTTTTTGCATCTCTATTATAAACTGCTGCAGATACTGAAAATTTAGCCGACAAATATTTAAGTCCTATTTCTTGAGAAAAAGCTTCTTCTACTTCTAAATTTTCGTTACCAAGAGTACTAGGGTCGCTATAATATAAGTCTGTATATGTTGGTATTCTGTATGTGTAACCAATGTTTCCATAGACTTTTAAATTATTGTTTAATCGGTAACCCACGTCTAAACCAGGAAATGCATAAAACTTAAAATCTGAAAAATACGTTACTGCAACACCAGGCGTAATATCTAGATTTTCATCTAATAATTTAAATCTATGTTCTAAAAATAAAGTAGACATAAAACGCTGTCTGTTACCTAAATTATTACTTCTTAAATAAACCTTAGATAAATCTACACCAAAGCCAGTAACACCTAAACTTGATGTGTAAGAGGCATTGACTTCAGTTCCTATTTTATCAGAAATATGAAGATTTCTGTAGACTGTTGGATTGTTTCTTACATAAATGTATTCATCTTGATTACGCTTCCAATACACACGAGGTTTTATAGTTAGATTTTCGGTTTTAAATTGCGTTGAAAACGCTAATAAACTATTCTGAGTTTCTTCGTATTGATCTATTGCGCTTTCGCGAGCGTAAAAACCGTTAGCACCAAATTTTCGCTCTTGAAATGTTGCAATCATTTCAATCGCTTTTTTCTTCTTATTAAAAACACTTTTTACAAAATAATTGCTGTTATCGTAATCTGTGTTATAGCGATAACCTTCAGAAGTCATTTTATCTATGTGTACAATGTGTGACGAGTTTTCTAAATCTGCACCAACCGTTACACCTGCATTTAATTGTCCAAAACTACCTGTTTCTAATTTTGCAGATACCGTATTTTTTAAACTATTTTTAGTTACAATATTTATAGCGCCAGTAAAAGCGTTTTGTCCAAAAACACGTGCTGCCGGACCTTTAATAATCTCTATACGTTCTATAACTTCTAACGGTAAAGCGGCATTCATGGTGTGATGTCCTGTTTGCACATCGTCCATTTTTATACCATCAATAAGTAGTAAAGTTTGGTCAAATCCGCCACCACGAATATGTAAATCTGCTTGGCTACCAGCAGTACCACGACGTCTTATATCTACGCCTGCAAATTGTTGTAACACATCGGCAACATTGGTAGCTGCGCTATTTTTTATATCTGAAGAAGAAACTATAGTGATAGTTCTTGAATTTTCTTTAAACGGTAAATCTATTCTAGTAGAAGAGATAACAACCGAGTCTAATTGTTGTTCTTTTTGTAAATCTTGTGCTTGTAAACTTGTTGTTAAAACGCTTAGCCCGATAAAAAAACGAGTCAATTTCATAATAAATTTTTTATGTGATTTTTGAAGCTGCAAAATTCGTAACTTTCCGGATTAGTAAACTAGTCCAGTTTTAAAACAATGAATAGTCCGGTTGAAGACATATTATTAACATTACTAACTTTAGATAATACATCTGTTTCGCCCAAGTACATTCAAATTGCTCAACAAGTTATTAATGCCATACAACGTGGTTATTTAACCGAAGGAACAAAGTTACCAGGAACCAGAACGTTTGGCGAATTGCTTGGTGTAAATCGCAATACAGTAGTTGCAGTTTATGATGAATTAGCATCACAAGGTTGGGTAGATATAGTTGCAAATAAAGGGACTTTTGTTTTAATGCCTGAAAAGAAAACAGCAGCAATTAAAGGTGCTGCACAAGGTTTAGACAAATTAAAAACGTATCCAGAAACTGCAGGATTTTCATTTCAATCTTCATTTAATTTAGCATCTACAGAAGAAAATTCTGAATGTGCCTATGTGCTAAACGATGGGCAACCGGATTTAAGATTGCATCCAACACATCAATTTTCGCGTTGGTATAGTGCGTCTATGAAACGTCCAACTTTAGTGTCTAAATGGAATCAAACCCAAGATCAATTCTATTCTATATTTAATAAACAACTGTGTAATTATTTAAATGCAACACGCGGTTTTTACATAATGCCGCATAATATTTTAAGTACTCGAAGTACAGAAATGAGTTTATATATTGTATCGCAATTACTTATTAAAAAAAACGATGTGGTATTGGTTGCACAATTAAGTCCTTATAAATCAAATATGATTTTTCAGCAAGCTGGTGCAA
Source organism: Mesoflavibacter zeaxanthinifaciens DSM 18436 (assembly GCF_000422365.1). GTDB lineage: Bacteria > Bacteroidota > Bacteroidia > Flavobacteriales > Flavobacteriaceae > Mesoflavibacter > Mesoflavibacter zeaxanthinifaciens. The sequence continues at coordinate 253,606 of NZ_AULQ01000005.1, read as the reverse complement.
ATTTAATTACCATACCTGTTGATCATAACGGAATAGATGTAGATTTTATAGAACAGCATTTTACCAAAAACAGTATTAGATGTGTTTATGTTTGTGCGCATAGGCAATACCCAACAACTGTAACGTTATCTGCCGAAAGACGTGTTAAATTACTACAACTAGCTAAAGCTTATAATTTTGCTATAATTGAAGACGATTTTGATTACGATTTTCAGTTTAATGGATCGGCAATGTTACCTATGGCAAGTGCAGATAGTGAAGGCGTTGTAATCTACCTAGGACGTTTAGGGCAATCTTTTTTTCCTAGTTTTCAAATAGGATTTTTAATCGCGCCGCAAAACGTTATTAAAGAAGCTAATAATTACCTTCAGCTATTAGATAAACAAGGCGATTTAATACAAAAACAAATGTTGTCTGAGCTTATTGCAGAAGGTGAAATTAACCGATTAATCAAGAAAAATATTACGGTTTACAAACAACGCAGAGATTATTTGTCCAAATGTTTAACTGTTCATTTTAAAGATATAGCTACTTGGAAAATCCCTGATGGTGGATTAGCAATATGGTTAGAATTTAATACGAGTATATCTTTATTTCAATTAGCCGAAAAAGCAAAAGCTAACAATTTATTTTTACCAAAAACCATTTTGTATCAAAACAAATCACTTTGTGCTATACGATTAGGTTTTGGTCACTTAAATGAAGATGAAATTGAAACCGTAGTTAAAATTTTGAAACAGTCTTTTGATGCGGTTAAAGTTTAATTTATTCATAAACAAATTCACCTCTTTCACGATAGGCATCTTTGTTCATCCATTTAAAATCATTAGTTTCGGTAGCGTCTAATAAGTCTGCGTCAAGTGCATCAGCTAAATGTAAACCAATATCAAAAGCTTCTTTTTCTTGATATACCGTTGTTGCTTCAATTTTATTTTTAGTATCGTAAAATAAATTAATAGCATATTTGTTTTCAGAAATATTTGTAGAAGCAGTAGATACCCAAACTTTGGTGTTAAATGTTGCTGCAAAAACAGAAACGTAGTCAATGTCTGGAATTGATTGCCACTTACCAATTTTAAAACCAAGAATTGAAAATACTTTTCTGTAGGTTTTTGATTCTAAATCAATCTCTGTGCCTTCAGTTTTTAATAATAAATAGCTAAAAGCTAAAGGAACGATTGTGGCTATATTTCCTGATGTTACTAAGTTAAAAATGGTAAAAACTATTATTGCAACGCCTAAAATAGTTCGCCATAATGGTACTTTTTCTATATAACTAATGGTGTATTTATTCATCTATTTAATATCAAATTCAGTTTTACAATCATCACATCTATACTTATCCTTAGCATAAAAGGGAAGTGTGCCAAATAAAAAACCAACCATAAAAGAAAAGAAAGATTTAAAATCTTTAATAGTAGAAAACATAGCTACTTTGCTACTGTTACAATTAGGACACTGTATAGCGTTACCATCATCATCTACCGAGTATTTATTAATGGTTTCTAAAATATGTTGCGCTCTTAAAGCATCTTTAGCTAATACTTTTAATTTAACGCCACCAATAGCGTTGCTTACCAAAGGATCTGTATCTATAGTTAAGTGATCGCTTAAAAATACTTCGATACCTTCAGATTCTAAACGACCTTTTATAATCTGCGCTTCTGCAGAATACTGAAATTTTGCTATGGTTTTAAAGGTTGGAGACATATTTTATTATCTATATTAATTAGTAGATAAAAGGGTTAAAGTGTTACAAGTTACTATTATTCATTTAAATTTTAACATTCTTCAAGGTAAAAAACTCAGTATAAATTCAAACATATTATGTAATTTTACACATATGTTTGCATTAGTAGATTGTAATAATTTTTATGCCTCTTGTGAGCGCGTATTTAACCCAAACCTTAACGGTAAACCAGTTGCTATACTTAGCAATAATGATGGTTGTGTGATTTCGCGTAGTGATGAGGCTAAAAATTTGGGTTTACCCATGGGTGCACCAATTTTTAAATGGGAAAACTTCTGTAAAACTAACAATATACATGTATTATCCTCAAATTATCCATTATATGGAGATATGAGTAGTCGTGTCATGTCTATACTAAAACAGTTTACACCAGATGTTGAGGTATATAGTATAGACGAATCCTTTTTGCAATTTAAAGGATTTGAGAATTACAATTTATACAATTATGGGCAGCAAATAAGACAGCGTATTTTAAAATGGACAGGTATACCAACCTGCGTAGGCGTAGCAACTACAAAAGGATTGAGTAAAGTAGCAAATAAAATAGCAAGAAAATTTCCTAAACAAACTAAAGGGACTTATGTTATAGATACAGAAGACAAGCGTATAAAAGCATTAAAATGGCTAAAAATTGAAGACGTTTGGGGCATAGGAAGACAATTATCAAAACGATTAAAAGACAAAGGATGCAAAACAGCTTTAGACTTTGCTAATTTGCCAGAAGATTGGATAAAAGTTAATTTTTCTGTAGTAGAAGCACGATTACATCGCGATTTAAATGGCATACCAACATTAACTTTAGAAGAATACGATCAAGCTAAAAAAGTAATAGCCACAACACGTAGTTTTGATTACACGTATTCTGATTTAAGTTATATAAAAGAGCGTGTAGCAACCTTTGCAGTAACTTGTGCAGAAAAGTTACGTAAACAACACTCTAGCTGTCATACCATAATTGTATTTTTAAAAAGTAATAAGCATAAAAAAGAACAAGCACAACATTCAGAAAGTAGAGCAGTGCACTTACCATATGCAACCAATTCATCTTTAATAATTAGTAATACAGCGGTTAATGCAGTAACTAAAATTTTTAAAAAAGGAATAGAATATAAAAAAGCAGGCGTAATGATAACAGGTTTTGTGCCTACAAACAATTATCAACTCAATATTTTCGAAAAAGAAAACCCAAAGCATTTACCGTTAATGCAAACAATAGATCAAATAAATTTAAAATATCACACAAATAAAATTAAATTAGCAAGTCAAGACCTAGAACGTACATGGAAGATGCGTCAAGAACGATTATCGCCTAGGTATACAACCAATATAAACGATATTATAAAAGTTAAATAATCATTATAATTAAAAGACATAACATATAATTTAGGCGTTACCCTATCGGGTCGGGCTTTTCGCAGTTGCGCTTTGCAAGGCGCTCCAACAATGCTGCAATCCCTAACGCAACTATTTGCTAACAAAAAGACTTAACTATGATCAAGCACAAATCAGGAAGTTTAACCTTTTACATACCAGATGCAACAGCACAATCCGGAGCTCATTTTTTTGATGCAGGTATTTCGGCAGGATTTCCATCGCCAGCAGAAGATTTTAAAGAAGAACGTCTATCATTAGACGAGACGCTAGTAAAAAACAAAGAAGCTACTTTTTATGCACGTGTAAGCGGTCAGTCTATGATAGGAGCCGGATTAGACGATAATGATTTGTTGGTTATAGACCGTAGTTTAGAGCCAGCAAACAATAAAATAGCAGTTTGTTTTTTAGATGGCGAGTTTACAGTAAAACGTCTACGGGTAGAAAAAGAAGAAGTTTGGTTACAACCAGAAAACCCAAATTATCCTATCATTAAGATTACAGAAGATAATAATTTTTTAATTTGGGGTATTGTAACCAACGTTATTAAAAAAGTATAAAACAAAAAACGCGAAGCATTTGCTTCGCGTTTTTTAATTGTAAAAGTAATGTTTTATTAATCTGCTAAAACAATCACTTTGTTATCTTTCATTTCGATTGTACCAGAATTTATTTTTAGTAAAGTAGTGTTTTTATCGCCTTTAGTAAAACGATTTTGAACAGCTTCATCTAACTCTATATTACCAGTAATTTTAACGTTACCTTCTTTTAATATAGAGACAACAGGAGCGTGATTGTTTAACATTTCAAAATCTCCATTTACACCAGGTACAACAACGCTGGTTACTTCTCCGCTAAATAAAGTAGCTTCTGGTGATACAATTTCTAAATACATATTTTTTTTATTGAGTATTGAGTATTGAGTAATTAGAAGTTCTCACTACTAATATCTTATATCTCATTACTAGTTTACGCTTCAGCTAACATTTTTTCTCCAGCTTCTATAGCTTCTTCAATTGTTCCTTTAAGGTTAAACGCTGCTTCTGGTAAGTGATCTAATTCACCATCCATAATCATGTTAAATCCTTTAATAGTATCTTTAATGTCTACTAATACTCCAGGAATACCTGTAAATTGCTCTGCTACGTGGAAAGGTTGAGATAAGAAACGTTGTACACGACGTGCTCTACCTACAGCCATTTTATCTTCTTCAGATAATTCTTCCATACCAAGGATAGCAATAATGTCTTGTAATTCTTTATAACGTTGTAATAACTCTTTAACTCTTTGTGCACAAGCGTAGTGGTCGTTTCCTAAGATGTCTGCAGTTAAAATTCTTGAAGTAGAATCTAATGGATCTACCGCAGGATAAATACCTAACTCGGCAATTTTACGCGATAATACTGTAGTTGCATCTAAGTGAGCAAACGTAGTTGCTGGTGCTGGATCCGTTAAATCATCCGCAGGTACGTAAACCGCTTGTACAGATGTAATAGATCCTTTTTTAGTAGATGTAATACGCTCTTGCATTGCACCCATTTCTGTAGCTAATGTTGGTTGGTAACCTACCGCAGAAGGCATACGTCCTAAAAGTGCAGATACCTCAGATCCTGCTTGTGTAAAACGGAAGATGTTATCTACGAAGAAAAGTACGTCTTTTCCTTGTCCATCTCCAGCTCCATCACGGAAGTATTCTGCTATTGTTAAACCAGATAAGGCAACACGCGCACGTGCTCCTGGTGGTTCATTCATTTGTCCAAAAACGAAAGTTGCTTTAGAGTCTTTCATAGCTGATTTATCAACTTTTTGAAGATCCCATCCGCCTTCTTCCATAGAGTGCATAAAGTCGTCACCATACTTAATAATTCCTGACTCTAACATCTCTCTTAAAAGGTCATTTCCTTCACGAGTTCTTTCTCCAACTCCAGCAAATACTGAAAGTCCACCGTGACCCTTAGCAATGTTGTTAATTAACTCCTGAATTAATACAGTTTTACCTACTCCGGCACCACCAAATAATCCAATCTTACCTCCTTTTGCATAAGGCTCAATTAAGTCAATTACTTTAATACCTGTAAATAAAACTTCAGTAGAAGTAGATAAGTCTTCAAATTTTGGTGCTTGACGGTGAATTGGTAAACCAGCTTCTCCTGCTTTAGGTAAGTCTCCTAAACCATCAATAGCATCTCCAATAACGTTAAATAAACGTCCGTAAACATCACCACCAATTGGCATTTGGATAGGAGCGCCAGTTGCAACAACTTCTGTTCCTCTACTTAAACCATCTGATGAGTCCATAGCGATAGTACGTACAGTATCTTCACCAATGTGAGATTGTACTTCTAGTACTAACTTAGAGCCGTCAGCCTTATTAATTTCTAATGAATCGTAAATTTTTGGTAGTTCAGTACCGGCTCCGAATTCTACATCGATAACTGGACCAACTATTTGTGCAACTTTACCTGTAACTTTTGACATTACTTATCTGTTTAATATTATGGTATTTAATTGAATGAAAACTATTTCTGTTTTCGCGTGCAAAGATAGGCGTTTTTATTTAAAATAAAAGGTCTTTTTTCTTATTTTGAATATAAAAAAACACCTTCATGCAGAAGGTGTTTTATAAATTTAAATTTTGCTGCTAATTTAGTTTAATCCAGCAGAATATGTTGTATTGTAGTTGCCTATATTTACTAGGTTTCCTGAAGCTTCAAAGTTAGAGCCATATGTAGCATCTATAGCTTTTAAGAATTCGTTTGCAATTAAAGCGTAACCTCTAGAGTTTGGATGAACACCATCTAAAGAAAATGCACCACCAGTAACTAAACTTGCTGTTAATAAATAATCTCCTGAAGAAATACCTCCATTAGCTAATTGATTTAATAACGTATTAGCGTCAACAAATGCTAAACCTGCGTTATTAGCAGCGTTTTCTATTGTCGAATTAAATGCAGCAGTAGCAGATGCTATTTCTGATTGTTCTGAAGGAATTAAAACCCATTTGTCATCTAAAGGTTTAGTAATACCTTCAGCAGAGAATTGTCCAGCTAGTGCTGGCGGTAATCCTTGCGCTACTAATCCAGCAGCATAATCCGTGTTAACAGTTCCTATTACACTACTACTTGGTAAAACAAATAAATCTGCAGCTGTTGCTTGTCTTGTTTGACCATAAGTGTTTCCTAAAAGGTTTGCTACTAAAGGAGCTGCTTGAGCAGGAAGCCCAAATTGTGCGATAAAAGCAGGAAATGTTGGACTAGCCATAAGCGCTCCGCTTATTTGAGCAGAAATATCTGTTAAGCTTTCGTCTTTAATAACTACAGGGCTATTCTCTGATTGAGAAAAAACTATAGCTCTTTCAGACTCTCCTAAAGCATCATATATTTGATTAATTGCTCCAAAAATTGAGTTTAACGTTGGTATTTGCGGACCAAAATCAGGATTATCAGGACTTAAAGGGTTGTAAGGTACTGTTGTGAAATGAGGTATTGATGTAACATCTGGAATGTTTGCAATTACACCTTGAGAACCTCCAGAAGTTAAGGTTGTCACTAAAGTGTTATATGCAATATCAAATGTTGTTTGATCAGTAATAGGATCATAATTTTCTGCCATAGTATCACTTTCTCCACCAGATAAAGCATAACCTAAAACATCATTGTTTCCTATCCATAAAGAAAAGAACGTTGGTGATTGTGCCATAGCATCTGCAATAACAGATGTTGTAGGAGAACTTGCCATTCTTACAAAATAAGGATTTGCAGTTGCAGGTGTTGCAAATAAACCGTTTAAATCACCATAACCTGGAGCTAATAAATGAAAACTTTTTGCGCCTGGAACACCCATATTGTTAAATGGTCCAGTTGGATTATTTAAAACAATATCTGTTGTAGTTTGAGCCATAGGGTTTAAGTTTGTAATAGAAGTTGGACCACTACCATCAAAAACCAATCTTGGACCAAAACCAGGAAGTTGACTACCGTTAATTAATAACCCACCAGTATTATCATTTGTTAGTGGTTGGTTAAAGTTACCGCCACCAACTAAAGAGAATTGACCAGATAATATATTAGGCATTGAGTTTTCTTGAGATATTCTATATAAAGCATTGTCTGCAAAACCAGCAGTAAGCGAGTTACCTAAAGAAACGTATGTTGAAAAATTTGCATCTCCAGCTGTTAATTCTGGAAGAGGTCCAGATACATCATCTGAGCTACTATCGTCATCACTACAAGCTGTAAAGCCTAAAGCTGCAGCAAGTATCCATATATATTTTAATTTGTTCATTTTCATAAATTTTATAGGTTATTAATAGTCCAAGATACGTAGTATTGTGATCCAATAAATCCAGTACCAAATGCTGTGAAGTACTCATCACCTAATAGGTTTGTTGCTCCAGCCTTAAATGTAGATTTTAAACTTGGAACTCTGTAGTTGATTTGTGCATCAATAGTGTGGTATGCAGGTACTTCTCCATCACCAAACGACGCTTCCCAGAAGTAAGCATCACTCCATCTCCAAGCAAGGTTAAATCCAAAGTTTTTAAATAACTCTGTGTTACCAAATGTTGCTTTTACTTTATGTTCTGGAGTATTGAAGTTTGTTCTAAAATCTGGATTATTTTCTTGATCAAAATCTAATTTTGCGTATGTATAGTTAAATCCTAAGTCAAAATCATTTAAGACTTTAGTTGTTACACCTAATGCAGTTCCATAAGAATTTACGTTAGCATCAGAGTTAGTGTATGTTTGATAAGCTTGATAATCTCCATTTTGAATAGCTAATAAAGATAAAGAGTTATCTCCAACTGTTCCGTAGAAAGGAGCGATTACAGTTTCATTAGCTAAGAAATCTTTGTAAGAGTTATAGTATGCACTAACGTCTACTATAAACTTATCTAATTTACCTCTGTATCCAACTTCAAAAGAAGTTACTTGTTCTGGTTGAGCAAAGTTAGAATTTGCTACTCTTAAATCTGCAGGGTTTGTTGATTCTGCAAAATCTTGTACAGAGTTAGCTAAGTATGAGTTTGTATAAGCACTTTGTCCAGAGAAGTCTATAGTTGCAGAGTTTGTAAAAGCTTGACCTGCAGGACTTACATTGTAAGTGTCTACATATCTTTCTGGGTTATCTAAAGCACCACCAACTAATACAGCTCTTCCTACATCTAAACCAATATACAAGTCTTGAGTAGTAGGGTTTCTAAATCCTGTTTGAACAGAAGCACGGAAGTTATGATCTTTGTTAACTGTAAATCCTAAAGATAATCTAGGAGAAAAGAAACCGTCAAATAATTCTGATTTGTCATAACGAACAGAACCTGTTGCTTTTAATTCTACATTTTCACTTAAGTCGAAGTTTTTTTGGATTTGAGTATAAAAACCAACCTCAGAATAATCAATAGGACCATCATTATCTGTATAAATAGTTCCAAAAGAGTTTAATTTATACTTTCTATAAGATCCACCTATTTGAATTTCAGCAAAATCAATCATATCACTAAAGTTATAATTAGCATCTGCATGATAGATTTTTGAATTATCTTGAAATTTAGATCCAGTACTTAAATCAGGATCTCTTGTAACTTTGTTAAACGCATTTTGAAATTCTGGTGTTCCTGGTAAATATCTTCCTGTATCTGCAGCAGCTCTTGCAGCGTCATGCTTTTGCTGTTCTGATAGGCCTAAAGGATTACCACTTAACTCTATACCTGCAAAGGTTGCAATGTAATCTCCAAACCAATCTTCGTCACTCTTCCATGATCTATTAATATTGATTCCTGTAAAAACCATATCGTAAGAATCTCCAGCTTTATCTTCTGTTACATAACCTCTTACAAAGAAGTTTTTATCTCTAATTTCTAATTTATGTTGTTGTAAAAAGAAATTATTGATATTGTATCTATTTGCACCTTGGTAAATAGTGTTACCAGAACCAACTTTTCCTACATAAGCAATTTCAAAATCACTATCTGTAAATGGTCTAAAATATAATCCCCAATCTGCTTTTATACTTTCAGCATTATAGTTAGTTAGATCTCTTTCGTTATAACCAGTTCTACTTACTGTTACATCAGGAATAATACCTAAACCTGAAGCAGATCTAATGTTTGTAGATACTTCATCTCCATAAACGTTAATACCATCATAGTCATAGTCTGATCTTGTTAAGCCTCTATTTAATTTATCTTTTTCGTTAGTTGCAGCCCAATCAGTTCCTTTTAAGTAACCAAAGTTTACTTTTACAGCAAATTTATCTGAGAATTTATGAGCCATTCTAATACCTAAATCTGTTAAAGGATTGTCTCCAGCAGCTTCTTGAGATGTTATACCTCTTTTAATATAACCACTAATTCCTTCATGGTCAAAAGGGTTTTTACTTCTCATGAATAAGATTCCGTTAAAGGCATTTGCACCGTAAAGAGCAGATGATGCACCTGGTAAAAGCTCTACACTTAATACATCAGTTTCTGTCATACCTAATAAATTACCTAATGGGAAGTTTAAGGCAGGAGCTGAGTTATCCATACCATCTACTAATTGCATAAATCTAGTGTTAGCAAATGTTGCAAAACCACGTGTGTTAATAGATTTGAATGTTAAACTATTTGTATTAATGTCTACACCCTTAAGGTTTTCTAATCCATCATAAAAATCTACAGAAGCAGTGTTTTTAATTTCTTTTAAACCGAATCTCTCTACCGTTACAGGAGATTCAAAAATACGTTCTGGTGTACGAGACGCAGAAATAACAACTTCATCTAAAGATGTTCCTTCTGTTAACACGATGTCTACTTTTTGATTGTTAGAGGTAATTTCGGTTGTTTGACTTGTAAAACCAACACTACTTACTTGTATACTAAAAGGTGGTGTTTGGTTTGTGTTTAAAGTAAAATTTCCGTCAAAGTCTGTTACTGTTCCTTCTGAAGTTCCGAGGATAATAACATTAGCACTAGGTATAGGTTGTTTACTTACATCATCTACAACTGTACCTGTTATTGTTGTTTGTGCAAAAGTAATAGCACAAAATAACAACATTGCAATTTTAAGGGTTGTCTTCATTTTTTAGATTTAGTTTAATTATTGTAGCAATATACGTTTTTTAACTAAATCTTAAAAAAAAGTGAAAGAAAATTATGCGTGCATAATAAGTTTTTGCGAAAAAAAATAGCTTCAAAATCTATTATTCGTAAAAATCACCAGTGATTATTGAATATTTTAAGATTTTGAAGCTAGTGTAATTTATTCAGTTTTTTATTCTACCGTAACTGATTTTGCTAAGTTTCTTGGTTGATCAACATTTTTGCCTAACATCACAGCAATATGATAAGATAAAAGTTGTAATGGTATTGTTGTTAATAAAGGAGTTAAAGATTCAATAGTTTCTGGAACTTCAATGACATGATCTGCCAATTCTTTTACGTCTTGGTCACCTTTAGTTACAATTCCTATTATTTTACCTGACCTTGATTTTATTTCTTGGATATTGCTTACTACTTTTTCATAATGCCCTTTTTTTGTTGCAATTACAAATACTGGCATTTGATCATCAATCAATGCAATTGGCCCGTGTTTCATTTCTGCAGCAGGATAACCTTCTGCATGGATATAAGAAATTTCTTTTAGTTTTAGAGCACCTTCTAAAGCTACCGGGAAATTAAAACCTCTACCTAAGTATAAACAGTTTTTTGCGTCTTTGTAAGTTTCTGCTACCATTTTTATATGGTCGTCAGATTTTAAAGCTTCAGCTACTTTATTAGGTATCAACTCTAATTCTACTAAATGTTTTTGAAATTCAGAATTAGATAAATTTCCATTAGATTTAGCTAATTTTAAAGCTATAAGCGTTAGTACTGTAATTTGAGTTGTAAATGCTTTTGTTGAAGCAACACCAATTTCTGGTCCTGCATGAGTGTAAGCACCTGCGTGTGTTTCTCTAGCTATAGAAGAACCAACAACATTACAGACACCAAAAACAAAAGCTCCTTTTTGTTTAGCTAATTTAATGGCTGCAAGTGTATCTGCAGTTTCACCAGATTGAGAGATTGCTATTACAACATCTTTTTCTGAAATTACTGGATTACGGTATCTAAACTCAGAAGCGTATTCTACTTCAACAGGTATTCTTGCTAGGTCTTCAAATATATATTCTGCAACTAATCCAGCATGCCAAGAGGTACCACATGCGACGATAATAATTCTATTAGCGTTTAAGAATTTTTCTAGATTATCATCAATACCAGCCATTTTTATAATACTATCATTGACTCTTAATCTTCCTCTGTAGGTGTCTTTTATAGCATTAGGTTGTTCATGAATTTCTTTAAGCATGAAATGTTCATAACCACCTTTTTCTATTTGTTCTAAATTTATTTTTAATTCTTGAATGTAAGGGTCTACTAAAGAATCGTTTTTGATTTTTCTTATTTTAACTCCTTTTTTAAGTCTTACAATAGCCATTTCTTCATCTTCTAAATAAATAGCTTTTTTAGTGTATTCTAAAAAAGGTGATGCATCACTTGCTATAAAAAACTCTTCTTCTCCAACACCTATAGCTAATGGACTTCCTAATTTAGCTACGACTATTTCGTCTGGTTTATTTTTGTCAAAAACAGCAATAGCATATGCTCCTACAACTTGGTTTAGTGCAATTTGTACTGCTTTTCCTAATTTAACTTTTTCGTTTTTCTTAACGTCTTCAATTAGGTTTATTAAAACTTCGGTATCTGTATCTGATTTGAAAGTGTAACCACGTTTGATTAACTCTTTTTTTATAGATTCATAGTTTTCAATAATTCCATTATGAATTATTACTAAATCACCAGAGTTAGAATAATGTGGATGAGAATTTACATCGTTTGGTACACCATGAGTAGCCCAACGTGTATGACCTATTCCTACAGAACCATCTTTTGAGATTTCTGTTTTAACTTTTTCTTCTAAATCAGCAACTTTACCTTTTGTTTTTGATAACTTTAGTTCTGATCCATCGTATAGAGCTATACCGGCACTATCGTAACCTCTATATTCTAGTCTTTTTAAGCCTTCCATTACTATAGGATAAGCTTCTTTTTTTCCTATGTAGCCTACAATTCCACACATAATTTTTAGTTTTCGGTTTCTGTGTAATAAATTTCAAAAGTTGCTCTGTTTTCTTCAGGAACAGATTCTTTACTACCATAAAGTACAGTACCTTTAGGAGAGATAGTTGAACTTGAAGGAACAAAATTAATCATATCTTCTTCAGTTGTGTTTATTATTCTTGAAGTGGATATGTTGTTTACGTTAGTTGAAACAAATATTCCTAAATCTAAATTTGTCGAGTCGCTTATAAGAATATTTTTAACATGCTCTGTTAATCTAAATTTGTATCTAATTCCATTTTCATCTTCGTCTCTTTCTAAACGTGGCGCATAAATAATTTTTGAGTTTATTGGGCTTAAAAAGTTGCTCGAAGCATCAAAATAATAATCTATGATAGGTACATTGTTTTTTAAATCATAAAGTATTACTCTTTCTGATTCAACATCATTAGAACTACTTTGGTTATTAACAAGATCTTGATTTACGTAAAAAATTAAGTCTGCCTCATTAATTAACCATTTTTCATTTTTTTCTTTAAAATATTCTAGAGCAGGAACATCACTTCCAGATTCATCTTGAACTGTACCTTCAAATAATTTAATGACAGAAAAGTTTCCATTCATTCCTTTTAAATACAAATTGTCATCACCTAAAGTTGCGTCACCATCTGTAGGCGTGGTATATAAATTATTAAAGTTGTTAGCTTTAATTCCTGTAAAGTCTAAAGTGTATTGGCCTGTTAATAATTCTTCTTGATCAACATCATCTTCATCGTAATAGGTATATTCTAAAGTTATATTAGCATTGGCATCACCTAAGTTAAGCATAGCCATACTACCATCTCCAGTATTGTCTTCTACTTTAAAAATTAATCCTCTGAAGTAATTATAAAAACTACTGTTGTTTGAAAGTTCTTCGCTGTCTTGATAAGGAAAAAATAAATTTTCCCAATCGCTTAGATTAATGATGTTTGCGTTGCTGTCATTAAAAAGATCTACATAAATTCCAGGAGCTAAAACTTCTGTTTCATCATCTTCATTAATAACACTGTGAGTAGAATTACTAATTGAAAAATCGTTGTTTTCATAAAGTAACTCTAGTGTTTGAGAGTTTACATCTATAGTTTCAAATATGTTTGAGTAATAAAGCTGTTGGTCTTCAAAATCTGAAGCAGGATCTAAGTCTCTTAACAGGTAATTGCTTCTGTAAATAGAAAGTTTAAATGTTGCGGATTGATTACCAAAAACAGAATCTAATGTGTATGTAGAAACTCCATCATCATCTGTACTTTCTATTTCAGAATAATATGGTATGTAAAGTTTTACAGATTGAAGTGTTGGATTTACACCAAAATCTGGGGATAAGTTTGTTGGTAAAACTTGAGTTATAATACTTGCTTCTGTAGCTCCGTAAGGTTGCATATCATCATGATAAACACCTAATAGATTGTTTGGTAATCCGTTAGTTTGAATTGGATTACTTTTTTTAGTATAAGAAACAAAAGGGAAAACTTTACGATTGGTTTCAAAGTTTTGTACGCCTCTTATATCGCTATCAACATTTAAGTAATCTCTGTCGCAACCTACAGTGACTAAAGCGATTAAACCTAATATAGCTAGTGGTTGAAAGGCTTTACTTATATATTTTTTCATTAATTTTTATGCTTTTATTAGCTTAAAACGTCATTATTGTAAAAATTAGTGTAAGCTTCACTAAATTCATCTTTCGGTTGGTAATCTAAGACAGGTTTTTTAGAATCTTTTAAATGTTTTGTTAAATCTTCAGGAATATCTTCAGAACCAACTATTAAAGCGTCAGATTGGTCTATTGCAACCTTCATTAGGTTTGAGTATGTAGGATTTTCTAAAACCTTAATCTGGTCTTCTTCTATACCATCAAATTTTATTTTATTAATTAGATCTTTATTTAGCGTCTCATCAAAGCTTTGGCTGTAAACAGATGTTACAATTTTACTTTGATTAAACAAAGGTTCGTCTTTATAAAACTGTTTTAAGTATAATGGCAATAAAGATGCTAGCCAACCATGAACATGAATGATATCTGGTGACCAATTTAATTTTTTTACAGTTTCAATTACTCCTTTTGCAAAGAAAATAGCGCGTTCGTCATTATCTTCAAAAAGGTTACCGTTTTCATCTGTAAATGTTGCTTTTCTTTTAAAGTATTCGTCATTATCGATAAAATATACCTGAATTCTTTCTTTAGGTATAGATGCAACTTTAATAATTAAAGGCATATCTAAATCGTTAATAACAAGGTTTATTCCAGATAAGCGTATTACTTCATGTAATTGGTGTCTTCTTTCATTTATATTGCCATATCTAGGCATAAAAATTCTTATTTGCCCTCCTTGTTGATTCACCATTCTAGGTGTTTCAAACGACATTGACGAAATTTCAGTTTCTGGTAAATAAGGCACCACTTCAGATGATACATATAATATCCTCTTATCTTTCATAAATTACTAGCTTTTTAGAATTAAAATTAAAAAACACGCAAAAGTACAAAATTTTATGCAGATTGCCACTAAAAGATTAAGTTTGCATGCGTTAATTAAATAATAAACAATGATTGTTTTTAGAAAAAAAGACGAACTTAATGCTAAGATTTCTTCTTTAAAGGAAGAAAATACGACCGTTGGATTTGTACCAACTATGGGTGCATTACATCAAGGTCATTTAAGTTTAGTTGAAGAGGCTTTAGCTAATAATAATCTGGTTATAGTTAGTGTTTTTGTAAATCCAACACAGTTTGATAACTCTGAAGATTTAAAAAAATATCCACGAAATTTACAACAAGACGTTGACTTGTTAAATACTTTATCTGATAAAATTATTGTTTATGCACCAACGGTAGAGGATATTTATGAAGGTGAAACTAAATCTCAAAAATTTAATTTTGATGGATTAGAACATCAAATGGAAGGTAAATTTAGAGACGGTCATTTTGATGGCGTAGGAACAATTGTAAAACTTTTGTTTGATATAGTAAAGCCTAATAATGCTTATTTTGGAGAAAAAGACTTTCAGCAATTAGCAATTATAAAAAAGCTAGTTTCAAAATATAATATACCTGTTAATATTGTAGGTTGTAAAATTAAACGAGACGCTAATGGTTTAGCGTTAAGTTCTCGTAACACAAGATTAAAACCAGAGCATAAGGTAGTAGCGCCTTTTATTTATAAGACATTAAAAGCTGCCAAAGAAAAGTTTGGCACAAAAAGTGCTAATAAAGTTATAGAATGGGTTGAAAATCAGTTTGCTAATCACGAATTGTTAGAGTTGGAATATTTTACCATAGCAGACGAAGCAACCCTAAAAACAGCAAAACGTAAATCTAAAAACAAGCAATACAGAGCTTTTATTGCAGTATATGCAGGAAAAATTCGGCTAATTGACAATATAGCTTTAAATTAATTATCTTTGTCCCATGCAAATTCAAGTAGTAAAATCAAAAATTCATCGTGTAAAAGTAACAGGTGCAGACCTAAATTATATTGGAAGTATAACCATTGATGAAGATTTAATGGATGCAGCCAATATTATTCAAGGCGAAAAAGTGCAGATTGTAAATAATAATAATGGCGCACGATTAGAGACCTATGCAATACCAGGTCCACGTAATTCTGGTGAAATAACCTTAAACGGAGCAGCAGCAAGATTAGTATCTCCAGGAGATGTGTTAATTTTAATCACTTATGCTTTTATGGATATAGAAGAAGCTAAGGTGTTTAAACCATCATTAGTATTTCCTGATGAAGCAACAAATCTTCTAAAATAGATGTCTAAAAGACCGATAATACAAGTTTTAAAAATAGTGCTCCCAATTTTATTGGGAGTTTTTTTAATCTGGTATTCTTTATCTAAAATATCAATCTCTGGCTTATTAGAATATTTTAAAAATGCCAATTATCTTTATATCTTTTTAGGTGTTATTTTTGGTTTATTAAGTCATTTATCAAGAGCTTACCGTTGGTTGTTTATGTTAGAGCCAATGGGTTATAAAGTAAAAATGGGTAATAGTATAATGGCAGTTTTTGCTGCTTATTTAATAAATTACACTATACCACGAGCAGGCGAAGTGGCAAGAGCAACCGTCTTAACAAATTACGAAGGTGTGCCTTTTCAAAAAGGTTTTGGGACTATTGTTGCAGAGCGTGTTGCAGACTTTATAGTCATGCTATTAATAATAGGAGTTACGCTAATACTTCAATTTGAATTCATCTTTAATTTTTTTGCAGAAAAATTCAATCCAATCAAGCTTATAATTGCCTTTTCAATTTTATTGATTTTAGGATTTCTTTCAATAATTTATATCAAAAAGAGTAGTTCAAAAATAGCTATCAAAATTAAAAATTTTGCCAATGGTTTAATAGAAGGTGCGTTAAGTGTCTTTAAAATGAAAAAAAAGTGGGCTTTTATCTTCCATACACTTTTTATCTGGGCAATGTATATTTCAATGTTTTATATAACAACATTTGCTATAAAAGATTTAGGGAGTGTTTCTATTGGAGCTGTTTTAATAGGGTTTATTTTAGCTACTTTTAGTATAGCAGCAACAAACGGTGGTATTGGATCATACCCAGAAGCAATTGTAATAGCTTTCACATTATTTGGTTTACCTGAAGATCCAAGTCGTGCATTTGGGTGGATTATGTGGACATCCCAAACCCTATTAATATTTGTTTTAGGAGGACTATCTTTATTGTATCTTCCTTTTTTTAACCGAAACAAATAATTTGTACATTGCACTAAACTTAATCTATTAACCTTATGAAACGTTTTTTATTACTGCTAATAACGTTAGTTTTAAGCAATACGCTAACATCCCAAACCATTTATAAAGAAATAAACTCTGAAAAGTTAGGCGAATCTCGTCAATTAAAAATTCAAGTACCACGTAACTACGATACTTCAGATAAAAAATATCCTGTAGTTGTTGTTTTTGACGGAGATTATTTATTCGAAATCGTAGCAGGAAACGTAGATTATGCAGCCTATTGGGAAGATATGCCAGAAGCAATCGTAGTAGGAATAAATCAATATCAAAAACGTGAAGCAGATTGTTTTTACAGCGAGCAAAACTCGCTACCAATAGAGACTGGTGCTGCTTTTTTTGAGTTTGTAAGTATGGAGCTTATTCCGTTTATAGATAAAAATTTCCGTACAGAAAATTTTAAAGTTGCAGTTGGACATGGGCAAACAGCAAACTATATTAATTACTATTTATTAAAAGGAGTTCCTTTATTTCAAGCATATATTAGTTTAAGTCCAAGTTTGGCGCCAGATATGAAAACATATCTAACAGAGAAAATGCCAAAATTAGAACAAAAAATATTCTATTATTTAGCAGCAGCAAACAATGATAAGGGTAACATTAAAGAAGAAACCGAAGCGTTAGCAAAAAGTATTTCTTCAATAGAAAATGATAATCTTTTAGATCATTCTGAAGTTTTTACAGACGCGACACATTATTCTTTACCTGCGCAGGCTATCCCAAAAGCTTTACAAAAAATATTCTTAGTATTTCAACCAATAAGTTTAAAAGAATACAAAGAAACTGTTCTAAATCTTGAAGGAAATCCGGTTGATTATTTAAAAGAAAAATATGAAACTATAGAAACGCTTTTTGGTATAAAAAAGCCAATCTTAATTAACGATTTTAAAGCAATCGAAGCAGCAATCAAGAAAAAAGAAAAGTACGAATACTTTGAAGATTTAGGTAATTTAGCTCGTGAAGAATACCCAGACACCTTACTTGGACATTATTATTTAGGACGTTTTTACGAAGAAACAGGTAAGTCTAAAAAAGCAATGAAAACATATCAATCTGCATATGTTTTACAAGAAATAGGAGGTATTACAAAAGATTTAGTTTTAGAGTTAGCAGAACAAATTAAAGCAGACTTTGGGTATTAATGGCAAAAGTAAAAACAACGTTTTTTTGTCAAAATTGTGGCACACAATTTTCTAAGTGGCAGGGTCAATGTACATCTTGTAAAGAGTGGAATACCATTGTAGAAGAAGTGGTGCAAAAGCCTGAAAAAAACGATTGGAAAACATCAACATCCAACACTTCAAAAAGAGTTTCAAAGCCTTTAAAGCTAAAAGAAATTGATTCGTCTCAAGATGTAAGATTAGATACTAATGATGCCGAATTTAACCGTGTTTTAGGAGGCGGAATTGTACCAGGATCTTTAACACTTTTAGGAGGAGAACCAGGTATAGGTAAGAGTACATTGCTGCTTCAAGTGTCCTTAAAATTACCTTACAAAACGTTGTATATTTCAGGTGAAGAAAGCCAGAAACAAATAAAAATGAGAGCAGAACGTATTAATCCAAATAACGAAACCTGCTACATTTTAACCGAAACCAAAACACAAAATATCTTTAAGCAAATTGAAGCAATTGAGCCTGATATAGTTATTGTAGATTCCATTCAAACATTGCATAGTGATTATATTGAAAGTTCTAGCGGAAGCATTTCGCAAATTAAAGAATGTACTACAGAGCTAATCAAGTTTGCTAAAGAAACTAATACACCGGTAATTCTTATCGGGCATATTACAAAAGATGGTCACATTGCAGGACCTAAAATACTAGAACATATGGTAGATACTGTACTTCAGTTTGAAGGCGATCGTAACCATGTATTCAGGATTTTAAGAGCAAACAAAAATCGTTTTGGATCTACAAACGAGCTAGGTATTTATGAAATGCAGGGATCTGGTTTAAGAGAAGTCTCTAACCCAAGCGAAATTTTAATTTCTCAAAAAGACGAAGCTTTATCAGGTAATGCAGTTGCTGCAACTTTAGAAGGTATGCGTCCTTTAATGATAGAAGTACAAGCGCTAGTAAGTACGGCTGTTTATGGTACGCCTCAACGAAGTGCTACAGGTTTTAATGCCAAACGTTTAAATATGTTATTGGCAGTTTTAGAAAAGCGTGCAGGATTTAGATTAGGCGCTAAAGACGTATTTTTAAATATAACTGGAGGCATTAATGTTGATGATCCAGCAATAGATTTAGCAGTAGTAGCTGCCATTTTATCTTCAAATGAAGACGAGCCACTTCAAACCGATTTTTGTTTTGCTGCAGAAGTTGGTCTGTCTGGAGAAATTAGACCAGTACAACGTGTAGAGCAACGTATTCTCGAAGCTGAAAAGCTAGGTTTTTCAACCATTTTTGTGTCTAAATACAATAAGATTACTATTAAACCTAAAGGAATAAAAATTCAATTGGTTTCAAAAATTGAAGATATTGTAGATTTTTTAAGTTAGAATTATTAAAATTCTTCTTTAAGAGCTTCAATTTGAAGCTTTTTTTATGCTCAAAAATCAGACTTTTAAACAGAATTCATTAATTTCGCGACTCTTATAAGAAAAACGAAAACATGAATACTGGATTTCCTGAATATAAAGGACTTAACTTACCAAAAGTAGCAGAAGAAATTCTTAACTATTGGGAAGACAATAATATCTTCGAAAAAAGTGTAACCTCTCGCGAAAACGCAGAACCTTTTGTGTTTTTTGAAGGTCCGCCATCTGCAAACGGTTTACCTGGTGTACACCACGTATTAGCACGTGCAATAAAAGATATTTTTCCAAGGTATAAAACCATGAAAGGTTACCAAGTAAAGCGTAAAGCTGGTTGGGATACACATGGTTTACCAGTAGAATTAGGTGTAGAAAAAGAGTTAGGAATTACCAAAGAAGATATTGGTAAAAAAATTACAGTAGAAGAGTATAACGCAGCGTGCCGTAAAGCTGTAATGCGTTACACAGATATCTGGAATAACCTAACTCAACAAATGGGATATTGGGTAGATATGGACGATCCATACATTACCTATAAGCCAAAATATATGGAAAGTGTTTGGTGGTTGTTAAAGCAAATCTACAATAAAGAATTGCTGTATAAAGGCTATACCATTCAGCCATATTCTCCAAAAGCAGGAACAGGATTAAGTTCTCACGAGCTTAATCAACCAGGAACATACCAAGATGTAACAGATACAACTGTAGTAGCACAGTTTAAAGCTGTAGCAGATACGTTACCAGACTTTTTACAAAACGAAGGCGATATTCATTTTATAGCTTGGACTACAACACCTTGGACATTACCAAGTAATACAGCATTAACCGTTGGTCCAAAAATAGATTACGTTTTAGTCGAAACGTATAACCAATATACCTTCAAACCTATGAATGTGATATTGGCTAAAAATCTTGTTGGTAAACAATTTGACGGTAAGTATAAGCAAGTTGAAACAAAGCCAGAATTAATTGAATATAAAGAAGGTGACAAGAAAATTCCTTTTTACATCGTAAAAGAATTTAAAGGAAAAGATCTAGTTGGTATCAAGTACGAACAATTGTTAGATTACGTATTACCAAATGATAATCCTGAAAATGCATTTAGAGTAATATCTGGAGATTTCGTAACGACTGAAGACGGTACAGGTATCGTACATACAGCGCCAACCTTTGGAGCAGATGATGCTTTAGTGGCAAAACAAGCTACACCAGAAATACCACCAATGTTGGTAAAAGACGAGAATGATAACTTGGTGCCATTAGTAGATTTACAAGGTAAATTTAGACCAGAAGTGACTGAGTTTGCTGGTAAATATGTGAAAAACGAATATTACGCAGAAGGTGAAGCACCAGAAAAGTCAGTTGATGTAGAAATTGCCATCAAACTTAAAATTGAAAACAAAGCCTTTAAAGTAGAAAAATACAAGCATAGCTATCCAAACTGTTGGCGTACAGATAAACCAATTTTATATTATCCATTAGATTCTTGGTTTATCAAAGTAACCGACGTAAAAGATAGAATGCATGAGTTAAATACAACCATTAACTGGAAACCAAAATCTACAGGAGAAGGACGTTTTGGTAACTGGTTAGCTAATGCAAACGATTGGAATTTATCACGCTCACGTTATTGGGGAATTCCGTTACCAATTTGGCGTACAGAAGATGGTAAAGAAGAAATCTGTATCGGTTCTGTTGAAGAATTAAAAACCGAAATGGCTAAAGCTGTTTCAGCAGGCGTATTTCAAAAGGATATTTTTGAAGACTTTGAAGTTGGTAACATGTCTGAAGACAACTACGATAAAATAGATTTACACAAAAACATTGTAGATCAAATTACGTTAGTATCGCCATCTGGTCAACCAATGAAGCGCGAAAGCGACTTGATAGACGTTTGGTTTGATTCAGGATCAATGCCTTACGCACAGTGGCATTACCCGTTTGAAAACAAAAACTTAATTGATAATAACGAAGCTTATCCTGCCGATTTTATTGCCGAAGGTGTAGACCAAACACGAGGTTGGTTTTACACATTGCACGCAATTGGTACTATGGTTTTCGATTCTGTAGCGTATAAAAATGTAGTCTCAAACGGATTAGTTTTAGATAAAAACGGACAAAAAATGTCTAAGCGTTTAGGTAACGCAGTAGATCCTTTTGAAACCTTAGATAATTACGGTGCAGATGCTACACGTTGGTACATGATTGGTAATGCCAATCCATGGGACAACTTAAAATTTGATATCGAAGGTGTAGAAGAAGTAAAACGTAAGTTTTTCGGTACGTTGTACAATACGTATTCGTTCTTCAGCTTATATACCAATTTAGATAAATTTAGTTATGCTGAAGCAGAAATTCCTTTAGCAGAACGACCAGAATTAGACCGTTGGATTCTTTCAGAATTACACACCTTAATTCAAAAAGTAGACGAATATTATGCCGAATATGAGCCTACAAAAGCAGCGCGTGCTATTTCAGATTTTACACAAGATTACTTAAGTAACTGGTACGTACGTTTAAGCAGAAGACGTTTCTGGAAAGGCGATTACCAAACCGATAAAATTTCGGCTTACCAAACGCTGTATACGTGTATGGTAACCATTGCAAAGTTAGGCGCGCCAATTGCACCATTCTTTATGGATAAGCTGTATTTAGACTTAAATAGCGTAACTAAAAAAGAGACGTTTGAAAGTGTTCACCTTTCAGATTTCCCTAAATACGATGCAAGCTTTGTAGATAAATCTTTGGAGCGAAAAATGGAGAACGCGCAAACAATTTCTTCATTAGTATTATCGTTAAGAGCTAAAGAGAAAATTAAAGTACGTCAGCCACTACAGAAAATTATGATTCCTGTAGATTCTGCACAGCAAAGAGAAGAAATAAAAGCGGTAGAAAACTTAATAAAACACGAGGTTAATATTAAAGAAATCGAGCTTTTAGAAGACGCTTCAGATATCTTAGTTAAGCAAATAAAACCAAACTTTAAAGTACTTGGACCACGTTTTGGTAAAGATATGAAGTTGATTGCTAGTGAGATACAAAAACTTGGCGCAGACGATATTAAAAATATTGAACAAAATAACACTTTAGACATCGATTGTAATGGAAAAATTATTACATTACAACGTGAAGATGTTGAAATAACATCGCAAGATATTGAAGGTTGGTTAGTTGCAAACGAAGGTAAAATAACAGTAGCTTTAGATGTAACTATTACAGAGCCATTACGTGAAGAAGGTATTGCAAGAGAATTAGTAAACCGAATTCAAAACCTACGTAAAGACTCAGGATTTGAAGTAACAGATAGAATTACTGTACAAATCCAAAACGACCAAAATATCGAGCAGGCTATTAACAACAATCTAGATTATATTAAGACCGAAACCTTAACTGATAATCTTGAAATTATTAACCAAATAGATAATGGTATAGAAATTGCTTTTGATGACGTAAATACCAAATTGTCTATTCAAAAAAATTAAAAATTATGGCAACAGATACAAACGTAAGATACTCTGATAAAGACTTAGCAGAGTTCAAGGCTTTAATTCAAGAAAAAATCGATAAAGCACAGCACGATTTAGATTTAATAAAAAGTGCTTATATGAACGATCATAATAATGGTACAGACGATACCTCACCTACTTTTAAAGCGTTTGACGAAGGTAGTGAAGTAATGAGTAAAGAGTCTAACTCGCAATTAGCTATTAGACAAGAAAAATTTATTCGTGATTTAAAAAATGCTTTAATCCGTATAGAGAATAAAACCTATGGTATTTGTCGTGTAACAGGTAAGTTAATAAACAAAAAACGTTTAGAGCTTGTGCCACACGCAACCTTAAGTATTGAAGCAAAAAACATGCAAAAATAAGCTGTTGCTTAATATATAATTTAAAAAATTAACGCTTCAATTAGTTGAATTGAAGCGTTTTTTATTTCCACAAATTTTGAAATTCAAACTCGTCTTATTTTTTCTTTTAATTGTTCATTGTTCTATTGCACAGAAGCAAACCGAAAAACAATGGAATGCACAGAAAATCAAAAAAGTTGATATTGATGGTGAAGGAATTTTTAAGATTAACATTAAGAATAGTGAATCTAATACTATAGATTTGTTGGTTAAATTTGAAGGCGAGCATTCAGAAAATTTAGTGATAATCGATAGTATTAATCAAGATATTTTAAGGTTGTCTACAGACTTTCAACCTTTATTTAAAGCAGATAATGACAAGTTAAGTGCGCATAAAGTATTGTCTGTAGAGTTGCAATTAAGTATTCCAAAACATATTGATTTAAATATTAAAAGTGATATTGCGCAAACTAAAATAGAAGGTCAATTTCCAAATGTGTTTATAGAATTAAAAACTGGTAATTGTACGTTAGATCCGTTTTTTGGTAATGCAACAATAAATACTATAAACGGAACTATTAATATTAAAACAAACAACGCAAAAACCATTGCAAAAAGTAAAACAGGAATAGTAGACGTTGTGCAATTTAAATTAGCATTACATCAATTAAACCTACAAACTGTTAACGGAAATATAAACGTCTCTAAATTTAAAAAATAAGCCTATTTTTGTTTAAAACTAATCCTTGTTATCTTAATCATAGTTGACAAGTCTATACTTTATGAGCCTAAAAAATGCTACAATCTTTATCATCTTAATTTTACTTATTGATCAAGTAAGTAAAATATATGTAAAAACACATTTTGTATTAGGAGAAGATGTTGCTGTTTTTGATTGGTTTAAAATTTATTTTATAGAAAATAGCGGTATGGCTTGGGGAACAAAACTAAGTGATTTGTTTCCTTTTATTAGTGATCGTACTGCAAAAGTAAGTCTAACTGTCTTCAGGATTTTTGCAATTATTGGTATTGGATATTGGTTGTATAATAGCATTAAAAGGCAGCAATCTAAAATGCTTAATGTTGCACTTATCTTTGTGTTTGCTGGTGCTTTGGGTAATATATTAGATTCTGTGTTTTACGGTGTTTTATTTGACGATAGTATTGGTCAAGTAGCTACATTTATGCCAGAACAAGGTTACGATAGTATGTTGCACGGTAAGGTAGTAGATATGTTATACTTCCCGATTTGGCAAGGATATTTGCCAGAATGGATACCAAGTGTTGGCGGTAAATACTTTACTTTTTTTGAGCCTGTTTTTAACATTGCAGACGTAGCTATTAGTATTGGTTTTGGAATATTAATTTTCTTTAATAAAAAAGCGTTTCCAAAAACAGAAGATGCTTAGAATTTGTAAACCTTATCAGGTGTTACACAATAATCTAAAGCAATATCACCTTCATAAGCATCCTTAATTTCAGCTTCAGCTTCAAAAAAAGATAAACCTATTTTTACAGTGTCTGGTCTACAATTGGATAAAAAGTTATCGTAAAATCCTTTGCCATAACCAACTCTATTTCCCTTTAAATCAAAAGCTAAAAGCGGTATAAATACAACATCTATATTATGATTTGGTATCTCAATACCACTAACAGGCTCTGGTATGTTATATTGATTAAGTTTTAAAGTGGTATTGTCCGATAACAGGTAATTGGTTAATGTGTTGCTTTCAAAATTGCTTTTAGAAATAGCTATGTTTTTATCTTTTCCGGATAGAATATTTAAAATAAATTCAGTTTGAATTTCTTTCTGTGATTCAATAGTTAAAAATAAGTGGTACACATTGTAATCCCAAATAGCTAGTTTTAATAATTGGTTAGCAATATCAATGCTAAATTGATCTATTTGTTCTTCGGTAAGTTGTTGTCTTAAAGCTTTATATTTTTGGCGTAATCGGGCTTTATTCATTTTTAATTATTTAACTATTTCTGTTGAAATATGAAATAAAGCATCACCTTGATAAACAATAGGAGATTCATTTATATTAAACACGTAACCATCATGTTTAGCTTTTACAAAGTGATTAAATTTTCCGTAAGGATCTGTAATATTACCAATGGTGTCACCTTCTTTTATATATTGACCTAAATCTACATTAGCTTTAAACATACCAGAAAAGCTTGCACGTTGCCATTTGCTATCTAATATTTTTATACATGCTTTTTTAGGCTCAGAAACATTATATTTTTTTCTTAGCATGCCAAAGTGATTTAGGATGCGTTTGGCGCCATTAACACCTGTGTTAGTGACTGTTTTGTCTATATGAAACGATTTTCCGCCTTCAAAAAGAAGGATAGGTTTACCAAGCTCGTTACACGTTTTTCTAAATGATTTGTTTAGGTTTTTAGAGTATAAGATAAATGGCGCTCCAAATATTTCTGCCATAACATCATCATCTTCATTACCAGGAGCAATACGTATTTGCGGTGCATTAAACCTAAAAGCGCCACCGGTATGAAAATCGACAATAAAGTCTACTTCAGGTATAATTTCGGTTACTAAAGTATGCGCAACACGACTGGCCAAAGAGCCATTTTTTATTCCAGGAAAAACACGATTTAAGTCTCTGCCATCAGGAAATTCGCGTTCCATATTAATAAACCCAAAGATGTTTAAAACAGGAATACAAATTGTGGTCCCAACTTTAGGTTTATTTATTCCTTTTGAAATTAATTGACGTACAATTTCAATACCATTTACTTCGTCGCCATGTATGCCAGCAGTAAACAAAATTGTAGGTCCAGGTTTTTTAGAGCGTTCTATAATAACAGGAACATCTACTGGAGTACGTGTGTGTAAATGTGCAACATTAAAGCTTAGTTCTGCACTTTTACCGGGTTTTATAATTTCATCTAAAATATGTAAGTCCTTTTGTTGATAAATCATTAAGCGTTACTGTTTCGTTCTAAATAAGTTATAATGCTTTTAGCAATATTTTTTCCTGTAGCTTTTTCTATGCCTTCTAATCCTGGTGTAGAGTTTACTTCTAGCAGTAAAGGTCCTCTTTCAGATTGTAGCATGTCTACGCCACAAACGGGAAGTTTTAATGCTCTAGAAGCATTCATGGCAAGACGAAGTTCTGCTTCAGAAAGTTTTATGATTTTTGCGCTACCACCACGATGTAAATTAGATCTAAATTCGCCTTCTTTACCTTGGCGTTTCATTGCGCCAACAACTTGACCGTCTACTACTAAAGCTCTAAGATCTGCGCCTTTAGCTTCCTTAATAAATTCTTGTACAATTACTCTGGCTTGTAAACCATTAAAAGCTTCCAAGACAGATTCGGCAGCATTTTTAGTTTCTGCTAAGACAACACCAAGACCTTGTGTACCTTCTAAAAGTTTTATGATAACTGGTGGACCACCAACATGGTCTATAACTTCTTCTACATCTCTTGAGTAGTTGGTAAATACTGTTTTAGGCATACCAATTCCTCTTTTACTAAGACGTTGTAAACTTTTTAACTTGTCTCTTGATCGTAGGATAGAATCTGAAGTTACTGTAGTAAATACACCCATCATTTCAAATTGCCTTACTACTGCACAACCATAAAATGTAACCGAAGCGCCAATACGTGGTATAACTGCATCTACGTAATCTAAATAGCGATCTTTATAGTAAATTGTTGGTTTTTCTTTTTCAATAATAATATCGCATTTTAAAGGATCTATAACTTCTACTTTATGACCTCTATTTTCGGCTTCTTCAACTAATCTATCTGTTGAGTATAAACCTGCGTTGCGCGATAGAATAACTATATTCATTCTACTTTTTTATTAAATGATTGGTTTTGTAAATCGACATCAACTAAAAATTTTCGTTTTAAAAATTGCCTGCCTATTAAAACAGGAAACCTCATGTCGCTTCTTGTGCTTAAAGTTAAGTTAATCTTGTAGGTTTTACCAAAAAAAACAACATCAGTTTTTATTTTGTATCGGTTTTCTACAAAGCCATTACTGCTTTTTACATCGGTTAAACTGTACTCTTTAAATAAAACAGGCTCTGATTTTTCGGTTTTATTATCATCAAAAAAGCAAAGTAAACCTTGGTCAGTAAGTGTAATGTTAGAACAATGTATGCTTGATGTGTAAGCGCCAGTATCTATCTTACAATTAATGTTTAATAAATTTAATTTAGGGAAGTCTATACAATCTGTTCTTCCTATAATTTTCTTTGTCATTTTTTTTATTTAAAAGTCGCGCAATGTAGTAAATATAACATTGCTTAAAATTTAATTTTGGTTAAAGTTTTAATTAAAAACTATTAAATAATTACCTTTGAGTACCACTAGATTTTACACCTATTTACTATTAATTTATGAGTAAAACCAACTTAGATATTCAATTAAAAACCATTCCAGAATCTGCTGGTGTTTATCAGTATTACGACAAAGAAGGTAATATAATTTATGTTGGTAAAGCAAAAAACCTTAAAAAACGTGTAAGTTCTTACTTTACAAAAACACATGACAGTGGTAAAACTAGAGTTTTAGTAAAACGTATTGCAGACATCAAATTTATTGTTGTTGAGACCGAAACCGATGCTTTACTATTAGAAAATAATCTAATTAAAAAGCATAAGCCGCGTTATAATGTGTTGTTAAAGGATGATAAGTCTTATCCTTGGATTTGTATTAAAAAAGAACGCTTTCCGCGTGTATTTCCAACACGTCGTTTAATAAAAGACGGAAGCGAATATTTTGGACCTTACACAAGTATGAAAACCGTACATACCTTATTAGATTTAATAAAAGGATTGTATCAATTACGTACGTGTAATTATGATTTAGCCGAAGATAAAATAGAAGACGGTAAGTATAAAGTATGTCTAGAATATCATTTAGGAAATTGTCAAGGTCCTTGTGAAGGCTATCAAACCGAAGAAGATTATCAAGAAAATATAAAGGCAATTCGCGAAATAATTAAAGGAAACTTTAAAGACTCTTTAGGACAATTTAAACAGCAAATGAAGGATTATGCCGAAAAAATGCAGTTTGAAGATGCGCAACGCATTAAAGAAAAAATTGAAGTTTTAGAAAATTATCAAGCAAAATCTACAATTATAAACCCAAGAATAAGTAATGTAGATGTATTTTCTATTGTTAGTGACGAGAGTTTTGGCTATATCAATTTTCTTCAGATATCTTATGGATCCATCATCCGGTCTCACACTTTAGAAATAAAGAAAAAGTTAGACGAAACCGATAAAGAGTTACTAGAATTAGCAATTGTTGAAATAAGAGAACGTTTCAACTCTAAATCAAAAGAAATTTACGTACCTTTTAAGGTAAATATAGGTGAAGAAATTAAAGTAACAGTACCACAACTAGGAGATAAAAAACACATTTTAGATCTGTCTTTAAGAAACGCAAAGTATTATAGGATGGAGCGTTTTAAACAAATAAAGATCACAGATCCAGATCGTCACGCCAATAGGATAATGGCACAAATGAAAGCCGATTTAAGATTATCTGAAGAGCCAAGACATATAGAGTGTTTTGACAACTCTAACATACAAGGGACTAATCCAGTTGCGGCTTGTGTAGTCTTTAAAAATGGTAAACCAAGCAAGAAAGATTACCGCCATTTTAATATTAAAACAGTAGAAGGACCAGACGATTTTGCATCTATGGAAGAAGTCGTTTTCCGTCGTTACAAGCGGTTATTAGAAGAAGAACAACCGTTACCGCAGTTAATAATAATAGATGGAGGAAAAGGACAATTATCTTCAGCATTAAAAAGTTTAGATCTTTTAGGTTTAAGAGGAAAAATTGCCATTATCGGAATTGCAAAACGTTTAGAAGAATTATTTTATCCAAACGATCCAATTCCGTTATATTTAGATAAAAAAAGCGAAACGCTTAAAATAATACAACAATTACGTAACGAAGCTCATAGATTTGGTATAGAGCATCACCGTAATAGACGAAGCAAAAATGCGTTAAATAGTGCTTTAGATACGATACCAGGTATTGGCGAAAAAACTATTGTAGAGTTACTTAAAAAATTTAAATCAACCAAAAGAATAGCTAATGCAAAACTAGATGAGTTAGAAGAAGTAGTAGGCGTATCTAGAGCATCAAAAATTTACAACCATTACCATAAAGAATGAAACCATTTATCATCGCTATTTTGCTATTACTAACTGTAAATACAGTTGTTAATGCCCAAGAAAAAAATATAAAAGAACCAAAAGTAGGTCTAGTTTTAAGCGGTGGAGGCGCTAAAGGATTTGCACATATTGGAGCCTTAAAAGTTATTGATAGTCTAGGAATAAGGGTAGATTATGTTGCAGGAACAAGTATGGGAGCAATTATTGGTTCTTTATACGCATCAGGTTATTCTGGTAAACAGCTAGATTCTATTTTTCAAGGCGTAAATTTTGATAATATTATTACAGACAAACTGCCAAGAGAAGCCAAATCTAATTATGAAAGAGAAATTTCAGAAAAATACGCAGTAACCTTACCATTTGATAATTTTAAGATGAAATTGCCTTCAGCATTATCAAAAGGACAAAACACTTTTAATTTATTAAGTAAGCTTTTAATTAATGTTTGTAATAAAAAAGATTTTAGTGAGCTTCCTATACCTTTTTTCTGTATCGCAACAGATGTAGAAACTGGTAAACAAGTTGTGCTAGATAAAGGTAATTTAGCACAAGCAGTTAAAGCAAGCGGCGCTTTTCCTTCATTATTTGAACCGGTTTTAATTAAAGATCAATTATTAATAGATGGTGGAGTAGTCAATAACTATCCCATAGAAGAGTTAAGAGCTAAAGGAATAGATATAATTATTGGCGTAGATGTACAAGATGGTTTAGCAAATCGTACAGATTTATCTTCTGCACCAGCAATATTATTTCAAATAAATAATTTTAGAACCATAAATGATATGGTTAAAAAGTCTGAAGAAACAGACATATACATTAAACCAGATATATCTAAATTTACAGTTGTCTCTTTTGATGATGGAAGAGAGATTATTGATAATGGAGAAAAAGCAGCTTTGCAAAATTTAGAACAACTAAATCAATTAAAAGACAAACAGATTAAACCAAGAATAAAAACACAAATACAAAAATCTCCAGATAGCATTAGGCTTAATTATATAGAAACTCACGGTTTAGAAAAATACACCAGGTCTTATGTGTTAGGTAAA
Organism: Mesoflavibacter zeaxanthinifaciens DSM 18436; assembly: GCF_000422365.1. GTDB lineage: Bacteria > Bacteroidota > Bacteroidia > Flavobacteriales > Flavobacteriaceae > Mesoflavibacter > Mesoflavibacter zeaxanthinifaciens. Next base: position 222,998 of record NZ_AULQ01000005.1, on the reverse strand, counting down.
CTTCAGTTAAGACCATATTCTAAAATAGCTTATAAAGATCTTACTTTGGGAGCAAATAATTTAGTGGCTACTAATAACTTTGATAATTTCTTTTATGAGCTTAAGCCAGAAGAAGACGATGGTTATAAGTTAATAACTAAAGTAAGAGAATCTAAAAAAACCACTTTCTTAAAGTTTGCTTTACATTACGACGATTTATATAAAAGTGCCATTTTAGCTAATATTACTAAAAAGCAGTTTTTGTTAAAAAATGATGTGGCTTCTTTAGATTTTATAGTAGGTGATCATGTAAGATATAATTTTGATTATTTTATTGATAAAGGAATTTATTGGAGTATAGGAGTTAACTCTAGATTTAGTGAGTTTGATAACGGAGTTGTGTCTTCTGCTTTTCTGTCTGAATTAGAAATATCAAGTGCAGGAGTAAATAAAATTAATGCAGAATTATCAGATTTTACCAATCAATTCTTTTTTCAAACGTTGTTTAGAAATGATTTAGTGTTTACTATCGGTGCAGAACATAAAAAACTAAAAGTAAAAACAGAAACAATAATTACTGAAGAAGATGAAGAAGAAACTGTTTTTGAAAATAGTAATTACTTAAGTGTTTTTGGTAGTCTTAAGTTTGATTCTTATGATAGCAAATACTTTCCTACAAGAGGAATGTACTTTAACGCACAAGGTAATTACTACTTATATTCATCAGATTTTGGAGGAGATTTTTCGCCTTTTTCAATCCTAAAAGCAGAAGTAGGTTATGCTTTTAGAGCAACAGATAAATTATCTTTTAATATTACATCAGATGGAGGTTTTAAGATCAACCCTAAAGCAAATAGATTTTTAGACTTTGTATTAGGTGGTTATGGTAATGACTTTATAAATAATTTTAAACCTTTTTATGGTTATGATTTTTTAAGTATTGCTGCAGACTCTTATATCAAAGGATCTGTAAGTTTAGATTATAATTTTGTGCCAAAAAACCATTTAATATTGGCAGCAAATTACGCCAATGTTGAAGACAGATTATTTGATGATGGAGAGTGGTTATCTTGGCCTCAATATTCTGGTTATGCTCTTGGATATTCTTTAGAAACTTTTTTAGGTCCTGTAGAAGTTAAATACACATATTCTCCTGATACAAAAAAAGGATTTTGGTTTTTTAATTTAGGATATTGGTTTTAAGTTAAGTTTTTGAAAATCAGTTTGTTTAAACTTAACAAAAAAGACTTTCAAAACTCTAAAAAAAATACGATATTTGAAGTATATGAACACTATTTGGATGCACTTACTATCACACTTAAAATTTCTTATTAAAAGAAATCCAGAATAGTATTCAATTATCTTAGCTAACAAACAATTAGACGTAGTTCTAATATTTCATTAATAAAAAATATTAAAAATGCCATTTTATCATAAATTAGGCAAGATACCGCCTAAACGACATACACAGTTTAGAAAACCTGATGGGTCTCTGTATTCAGAGCAGCTATTTGGTACTATTGGCTTTGATGGTATGTCTACAAATTCATATCACGAGCATGCGCCTACAAAAGTAAAAGCAATTAAAAAGCAATACAGTGTAGCGCCCAAAATAGCAAAGTCAAATAATATACAATCATACAGATTTAGAGGTTTTCAAGTAAAACCAGAAAATGATTACCTACAAAGCAGAAAAACAGTATTAACTAATAGTGATTGTAGTATTATACTGTCTGCTCCAAAACAATCTACTAAAGATTATTTTTATAAAAATACTGATGCAGACGAGCTTATTTTTATCCATAAAGGAACAGGTAAGTTACGTACTATGCTTGGTAATTTAGATTTTAAATACGGAGATTATCTGTTAGTACCAAGAGGTATAATTTACAAACTAGATTTTGATACAGAAGATAACAGATTGTTTATTGTAGAATCTAGAAGACCGATTTACACTCCAAAACGTTACCGTAACTGGTTTGGTCAATTATTAGAGCATTCTCCATTTTGCGAGCGCGATTTGCGTCAACCACAAGAGTTAGAAACTTATAATGAAGAAGGAGAGTTTTTAATCAAAGTAAAAAAACAAGATGATATTTTTGATATGGTTTATGCAACACATCCTTTTGATGTTGTAGGTTACGATGGTTACAACTATCCATATGCATTTTCTATACATGATTTTGAGCCAATAACAGGACGTATACATCAACCGCCACCAGTACATCAGACTTTTGAAACAGACGCATTTGTAGTTTGTAGTTTTGTGCCAAGATTATACGATTATCATCCAGACTCAATTCCTGCGCCATATAATCATAGTAATATAGATAGTGATGAGGTATTGTATTACGTAGACGGAGATTTTATGAGTCGTAATGATATTGATGCAGGTCACATTAGTTTGCATCCAGCAGGTATACCACATGGACCACATCCTGGTGCTGTAGAACGAAGCATAGGAAAAGTTAAAACAGACGAATTAGCAGTAATGGTTGACACATTTAAACCGTTACAAGTAACAGAAGAAGCATTAAAAATAGCAGACGAAGATTATTTTAAATCTTGGTTATAAATAAAGACAAACAATGAGTAAAGAAATAAAATCAGTAGATTACGGTTTAGAAAAAATATTTGATGGCGCGCAAGATTTTCTTCCGCTTTTAGGTACAGATTACGTAGAGTTTTACGTAGGTAACGCAAAACAAGCTGCACATTTTTATAAAACAGCATTTGGATTTCAATCTTATGCTTATAAAGGATTAGAAACAGGATCTAAAGAGTCTGTAAGTTATGTTTTAAAACAAGACAAAATAAGACTTGTTTTAACAACACCTTTAAACAGCAAATCACCAATTAATGATCATATAGTAAAACACGGTGATGGTGTAAAGGTTGTAGCGCTTTGGGTTGAAGATGCAAGAAAATCTTATGAAGAAACTACAAAAAGAGGTGCAAAATCTTTTATGGAACCGACGGTTGAAAAAGATGAATTTGGTGAAGTAGTTAGAGCAGGTATTTATACCTATGGAGAAACCGTACATATGTTTGTAGAACGTAAAAACTACAACGGACAATTTTTACCAGGTTTTACAAAATGGGAAAGCGATTACAATCCAGAACCAGTAGGTCTAAAATACATAGACCATATGGTAGGAAATGTAGGTTGGGGAGAAATGAATACTTGGGTAAAATGGTACGAAGATGTAATGGGATTTGTTAATTTCTTATCTTTTGATGACAAGCAAATCCATACCGAATATTCTGCTTTAATGAGTAAAGTGATGAGTAATGGTAATGGTCGTATAAAATTCCCTATCAATGAGCCAGCCGAAGGTATAAAACGTTCTCAAATTGAAGAATATTTAGACTTTTACGAAGGACCAGGTGTGCAACATATAGCTGTAGCAACAGACGATATTATTACAACAGTATCACAATTAAAAGCAAGAGGTGTAGAGTTTTTATCAACGCCACCAGAAGAATATTATAAAGCGGTACCAGGAAGATTAGAAGAATTTAGTCACGAGCTAAGAGAAGATATCGAAACACTTAGAGGTTTAGGTATTATGATAGATGCCGATGATGAAGGATATCTACTTCAAATTTTTACAAAACCAGTAGAAGATAGACCAACACTATTCTTTGAAATTATACAGCGTATGGGCGCACGTGGTTTTGGAGCAGGTAACTTTAAAGCTTTGTTTGAGTCTATAGAAAGAGAGCAAGCAAAAAGAGGTACACTTTAATATATGTTTACTTTTTAATAATAAAAAAATGCCATCTATACATTTGATGGCATTTTTTTGTTTTATATTTTTGGAATAGTAATTGTAATACTACGTTTAAATAAAGATGTTTAAGCTAATTAAGTGTTACAAATACAATATGTTATGAAAAGAATTTTACCAATTATAATATGTCTCTTAGCATTGCAATTAACTAATGCTCAAGAGTCGTCTTTTAAAAAAGGCGAATGGTTTAAATTTAAAATGAGCTATAGCGGTTTTTTAAAAGCAGGTAACGCCACACTACAAGTAAATGAAACCGTTTTAGACGGAAAACAAGTGTATCATGTTGTTGGTAAAGGCTGGACAACAGGAGCAATAAAATGGTTTTTTAAAGTAGAGGATAGGTATGAAAGTTATTTTGATAAACGATCTATTGTGCCTTATAAGTTTATCAGAAAAATTGATGAAGGAGGACATAAAAAAGATATCGAAATCACTTTTGATCAAGACAAAAAAGAAGCACTAGTACATAATAAAAAACATAATACTAAAAAGTCATTTACAACAAAACCAAACATCCAAGATATGGTGTCAACTTTTTATTATTTAAGAAATAATATAGACACCAAAAACTTAAAAGTAGGCGATGAGGTTAAGTTAGATATGTTTTTTGACGAAGAAAATTATGGTTTTAAACTGAAGTATTTAGGTAGAGAAAATTTAGACACAAAATTTGGAGAAGTAGATGCTTTAATATTTAGACCCTATGTAATGGCTGGTCGTGTATTTAAAGAAGAAGAAAGTTTAACACTTTGGGTATCTAATGATAAAAATAAAATACCTTTGCGCATCAAAGCAGACCTTGCTGTAGGATCATTAAGAGCAGATTTAGAAGCTTTTAAAGGGCTAAAGCATCAATTTAAAATATTAGTAGAAGATTAATCGATGAGTGCTGACCAAAAAATTATAGATCAATTAGATAAAAAATATTCAGATTTAGATCAAAATCTAAATACACATTTAGAAGGCTTACTACACAGTAAGCCTATAGATTATTGGGACTATATCCAAACAGATGCCCTATTAAATTTACAAATAAAACGAACAACATTACCAGATGAAATGGTTTTCATCCTTTATCATCAAGTTAATGAATTGTTGTTTAAAATGATACTTTGGGAAATAGACCAAGTTGCAAATAAAAAAGACATAACAGCAGCATTTTTTGAAACTAAAATAATGCGAATAAGTCGTTATTTTGATGTCTTAACTTCATCCTTTACCGTAATGAAAGACGGTATGGATATAGAACAATACAATAAGTTTAGAAATACACTTACGCCAGCTAGCGGATTTCAATCTGCACAATACAGAAAAATAGAATTTGCTTCTACCGAGCTAATAAACTTAATAGATAATCGTTTTAGAGAAACTATTGATAGAAATACCTCTTTTGAACATGCTTTTGAACATTTGTATTGGCAAGCTGCAGGAAAAGACTACAAAACAGGTAAAAAAAGTTATACATTAACAGTTTTCGAGCAGAAATACAAAGACGAATTTATTAGATTTGCAGAATTCTATAACACACACAACCTGTGGACCATTTTTAAAAGCTTACCACAAGATGTTAAAGAAGATAAAGATTTAATAAAAGCAATGCGCCATTACGATTATACCGTAAACATCACTTGGGTTATGGCACATTATAATACCGCAAAACACTATTTAAACATAGGCGGTAAAACAGCAGAAGCAACAGGAGGAAGCGAATGGGTAAAGTACATGCATCCAAAATATCAAAGAAGAATATTTTTTCCAGACTTATGGAGCAAGCAAGAGTTAGAAGATTGGGGCAAAAATGTTTAGTAATACTAGCTTTAGCATTACTAAGTATAGCCTGCAAAAACGAAGTAAAAGAACCTATACAAACCGTTGAGGTTATAGAGCCAGAAGAAGTGTATGAGTTTGGTTTTAACCTAAAAGATTATTTTGTAAAAAGAGATACTATTAGAAAAGGTGATAGCTTTGGAGAAATACTTCAGCGTAATCAAATAGACTATTCAAAAATATTTCAAATAGCACAGCTAACAAAAGATAGTTTTGATATTACCAAGCTTCAGATAGGCAAGCCTTATACTTTATTGTGTTCTAACGATTCTTTAAAAGAACCAAAATGTTTTATTTATCAACCTACAAAAACAGATTATGTGGTTGTTAATTTTCAAGACTCAATTCACGCATATTCTTCAACAAAACCTATAAAATATGTCGAAAAAGAAGTGTCTGGAATTATAGAATCTAACATTTCAGAAGCATTAGATAAACAAGGGAAAAGTGTCATTTTAGCTTATAAAATGAGTGATGTTTATGCTTGGACAATAGACTTTTTTAGGCTTCAAAAAAACGATAAATTTAAAGTAATTTATACAGAAAAATATATAGACGACAGCATTTATGCAGGAATAGACGAAATTAAAGCAGCTTATTTTGAACATAAAGGCGAGCCGTTTTACGCATTTCAGTTTGAAACCGATACCGTAAAAGGGTTAAAAGACTATTTTTCTGAGGACGCAAAAAACCTTCGTCGTGCATTCTTAAAAGCACCTGTAGAGTATAAACGTATTTCATCTAGATATAATTTAAATAGACGTATAGCACTTTACGGAAACCGTGTAAGACCACATAAAGGGACAGACTTTGCAGCAGATATTGGTACACCAATTAGATCTACAGCTAACGGAACTGTAATAGAATCTGCTAGAAGAGGCGGTAACGGTAATTATGTAAAAGTTAAACACAACTCAACTTACACAACACAATATTTACACATGCGTAATCGTGCGGTAAAAGTTGGTGATTTTGTAAAACAAGGAGACATTATTGGATATGTTGGGATGACGGGTAATACATCTGGACCACATGTTTGTTATCGTTTCTGGAAAAACGGAAAACAAGTAGATCCTTTCAAACAAAAACTACCAGAAGCAGAGCCTATATCAGACAGTCTAAAAGCAGAATATTTAAAGTTTATAAAACCTATAAAAATTCAATTAGATAATATAGAATACAATTATCCTATAGAAGCTGAAGAGCAGGTTTTAGACATACATACCAATCAAGATAACGCAATTACATATACCAAATAATGGCATTACCTACAGTTAATCCAACAGCTACAAAAGCTTGGGAAAATTTACAAAAGCATTTTGATCAAGTAAAAGATTTAAAAATGAAAAATTTGTTTGCAGAAGATGCAAACAGAGCAAATAATCTAACTGTAAAATGGGAAGATTTTTACGTAGATTTTTCTAAAAATAGAATTACTGAAGAAACCCTAAAACACCTTTTACAACTTGCAGAAGATTGTAAGTTAAAGGAAGCAATTAATGCTCAGTTTAACGGTGAAACTATAAATAAAACAGAAGGAAGAGCTGTTTTACATACTGCATTAAGAGCTGATAAAGACGCTGTTTTTAAGGTAAATGGTGTTAATGTAATGCCAGAAGTTTTTGAGGTAAAATCAAAAATTGAAAAATTTACCAATCAAGTCACTTCGGGCGAATTAAAAGGATATACTGGTAAAGCGTTTACAGATGTTGTAAATATAGGTATTGGTGGTAGTGATTTAGGTCCAGCAATGGTTGTAGATTCACTTCAATATTATAAAAACCATTTAACAACACACTTTGTAAGTAATGTAGATGGAGATCACGTTAATGAAGTTATTAAAAAACTAAATCCAGAAACTACTTTATTTGTAATTGTTTCTAAAACATTTACAACCCAAGAAACACTATCAAACGCAACCACCATTAAAAATTGGTTTTTACAACACGGTAAAGAAGAACATGTTGCAAAACATTTTGTTGCAGTGTCTACAAATATCCAAAAGGTTAAAGATTTTGGTATAGATGCTAATAATATTTTCCCAATGTGGGAATGGGTTGGCGGTCGTTTTTCACTTTGGAGTGCAGTAGGATTGTCAATTAGTTTAGCAGTAGGATTTGATAATTTTAATAGTCTTTTAGAAGGAGCAAATAAAATGGATAACCATTTTAAAAGTGAATCTTTTGAAAACAATATACCCGTTATTTTAGCCTTACTAAGTATTTGGTATAACAACTTCTTTAATGCAGAAAGTGAAGCTATTATTCCATATTCTCAATACCTAAACCAATTTGCAACATACCTTCAGCAAGGCATTATGGAAAGCAACGGGAAAAGTATTGACAGAAACGGAAATAGAGTAGATTACCAAACAGGTACTATTATTTGGGGAGAACCAGGTACAAATTCGCAACATGCCTTTTTTCAGTTAATACATCAAGGTACAAAATTAATTCCAGCAGATTTTATTGGATTTGCACAATCACTTCATGGTAATCAAGACCATCAAGATAAATTAATGTCTAATTACTTCGCACAAACAGAAGCATTATTAAACGGAAAAACTAAAGAAGAAGTTATTGCTGAGTTTAAAGAAAAAAATACATCTGAGGAAGAAGTTTTAACTTTAACACCTTTCAAAGTTTTTGAAGGAAACAAACCAACTAACTCCATTTTCATTAATAAATTAACACCTGAAAGTTTAGGTAAGTTAATTGCCATGTATGAACATAAAATATTTGTACAAGGTATTATTTGGAATATTTATAGCTACGATCAGTTTGGTGTTGAGTTAGGAAAACAATTAGCTAATAAAATTTTAAATGAGTTTGGAGAAGATAATAAAGCTATTCATGATAGTTCAACAACAAACTTAATTAAGCATTTTCAGTCTCTTAAGTAAACGTTAAGAAGTAGGTCTATAATTTTGTTATTCAGGATATTATTGGGTTTTTAAGTTGTTTATTTTTAAAAAAGCGCTTAATGTTAACATTAAGTTAATATTACATCTATAATTAGTAGTAATTTTGCATCAAATTTTGAAAACAAACAATTTTTAATTCAACATGATGAAAAACAAAATTCAATTTATGTTTTTGGCAGTAGCATTTATGTTTACTGCATTTACAATGGCTCAAAGTACAGTAACAGGTACTGTTCTTGACTCAGAAATCAATAGCCCTTTGCCAAGTGCAAGTGTTATGGAAAAAGGTACTTCTAATGGTACTACAACTGATTTTGATGGTAACTTTACTTTAAAAACTCAATCAGAGTCAGGAGAAATCGTAATCTCTTACGTAGGTTATGAATCAATAACTTTAACTTTTAACGGAAGTAAAAATTTAGGTAAAGTTTCTTTAGCTCCAGATAACTCTTTAGAAGAAGTAGTTATTGTAGGAACAGGTGTAATTGATTTAGCAGCAGGAAGAGAAACTCCTGTAGCAGTTTCTACAATTAGAGGTAAAGACATCCAATTAAAAGCTGCCGGTAACGTAGAGTTTGGTGAAGCTATGAAAAACACTCCATCTGTTTACGTTTCTAATCAAGCAGGAGGATTTGGAGATAGTCAAATTTTCTTAAGAGGTTTTGATCAAACTAACACGGCTTACTTATTAAACGGACAACCAATTAATGGTATGGAAGACGGTAGAATGTATTGGTCAAACTGGTCAGGTATGAGTGATGTTGCAAACGCAGTACAAGTACAGCGTGGTTTAGGAGCGTCAAAATTAGCTATATCTTCAGTAGGAGGTACTGTTAATATTGTATCAAAAACAACAGATAAAACAGAAGGTGGTTTTGTTAGATTTTTAGGAGGTAATGATAGTTATTTCAAGACAACAGCTTCATATAGCTCTGGACTTAAAGAAAGCGGATGGGCTTATTCTGTTTTAGTAGATCATTGGCAAGCACATAGAAAGTATTCAATTGGTACAGCTGGTCAAGGACAAAACTATTTGTTTTCTGTAGGTTATAAGCCTAACGAAACTCACACTTTCAACTTTTTATTAACTGGTGCTCCACAATGGCATGATCAAAACTTCTCTGAAGATTTAGAATTCTATGAAACTTACGGAGAAAAAGCTAATGATAACTCTGGTTTTTTAAATGGAGAAAGATTTACAGAGCGTAGAAACTACTATCATAAACCTGTAGCTAACCTTAACTGGGATTTCAATATTAATGACAAAATGGAATTATCTACAGTATTATATGCATCATGGGGACGTGGTGGCGGAACTGGTAACGTTGGTAATGGACGTATTAGAAATGAAGATGTAGGTATTACAGGATTAAATGAAAGAGAAATTAATTTTGATGCAATCGTTGAAAACAACATTGCTACTGCTACAACAATAAACGGAGGTCAGTATGGTACTTTTGGTGACTCTTATTTAAGAAGATCTTCAGTTAATGCTCATAACTGGTATGGTTTATTATCTAATTTAAATTATGAAATTAATGATAATTGGAACTTAAATGTAGGGGTAGATGGAAGAACTTACAACGGTATACATTTTAGACAATTAGAAAACACATTAGGTTTAGATGGTTATAATGATAACTTTAGAACAGACCGTCCTTCTGATTATGTTATAACTGAGACTTTTGAAGCTAATCCATGGAGTGCATTATTTGATTATGCAGATAATGATCAAAGATATGATTACAATTACGAAGAAGTAATTCAATATGTAGGAGGTTTTGGACAAGTAGAGTATAAAAACGACAATTTTTCTGCTTTCGTACAAGGAGCTGTTTCTACTCAATCTTACCAAAGAGAAGGATTTTTTACAGGTAGAGGGAATGGTCTAGGAAAATCTGAAAAAGTAACTAAAGGAGGTTACAACATTAAAGGAGGATTTGCTTATAAAGTTAATGATAACCATTCATTCTTTGTTAACGCAGGTACATATTCTCGTCAACCATATTTAGATAATATTTTTGCAGATATTAGATATGATAACAGATTAGCAGAACCAGATGTAGATAACGAGGAAATTACTAGTATTGAAGGTGGTTATAGATTTAAAGGTAAAGAATGGAGAGTAAATGTAGACGTTTATTCTACACAATGGGGTAATAGATTCTTATCTATTAATGGACCTGTTCAACCAGGTGCAGATGGATCTTTAAATACATCTGATGATGAGTTTAGTACTTACAGACTTACAGATGTTACTCAAAGACATAATGGAGTAGAGTTTGATTTTGAATATCGTCCTATCGCTTCAAAATGGTCTTTCAGAGGATATGGTTCTTTAGGAAACTGGAAGTATGACGGAGAAACTCCTTATACACTTCAAAATGATGATACTGGAGACTTTATTACTTCAGATGGTAATGTTAATTTAACTGGAGTTAAAATAGGTAATGCACCTCAAACTTCATTTGGTTTTGGTGTTAGAGCTCAAATATTAAAAGGGTTAACCGTAGATATGGATTACAACATTTACACAGATTTATATGAGTTTGTAGATCCAGCAGATGTTGCAGCAGAAGCTCTTTCAGGAGGTAAATACGAATCAGTAAGACTACCTGCTTATACTCTTGCAGATGCAGGTTTAACTTATAACTTTGATTTAGGGTCTAACAAAATGACTTTTAGAGCTAATGTTTACAACCTTTTCAATGCAGACTATATTAACCAAAGAGATGCTTTTGGTTACTACTTAGGTATTGGAAGAACGTTTAACGCAAGCTTAAGATATAACTTCTAATTCTACTAAAAAGAATTAAATTTAAAAACCGCTTCTGTAAAGAAGCGGTTTTTTTATGCAATATAATTACTACCTTTATAGCCTAATTAATTAAATAAAAAATATATGTATTCAACAGTAAAAATGTTACACTCTTATTGGGCATATTTAGTGTTTTTAATGTTAGTTGTAGCTACCTTTAATGCGCTTTTTAAAACATTTACAAATAAAGAATATGAAGCAAGAGATTTTAGAATTTCTTTATTCACTTTAATTGTATCTCATATTCAGTTTTTAATAGGAATTATTTTATGGTTTGTTGCTGATTACTTTGGAGAAATGAGCATGGGAGAAATTATGAAAAATAGCGCCATACGTAATGTAGCGGTAGAACATCCTGTAGCAATGTTACTAGCTATAGCATTTATTACTATAGGATACTCTAAGCATAAGAAAAAATTAACTTCAGCAAAAAAACTAAAAACTATTGCTATATTTTACTCTATCGCATTAATATTAGTATTAGCTAAAATACCATGGTCTACTTGGTTTTAATATAAAAAAAGCGAGCTATATAGCTCGCTTTTTTTATATTATTATCGATATTTATTTATCGTTGTTCTTTTTGTCTTCAAGTTCTTTAATTAGATAGACATAAACCGGAAAGTGATCACTAAAACCATTGGTAAATCCACCATCAGCAAAACTTCTTAACGGGTAACCTTCCCAACGTCCTTTTTTATTCACTAAGTAGTTTTCATTAAAAATACCAGCTCTATAATAAGTCCAATTTGTATAATCTTTCTTTAAGAAAGGCTCTGTTAACATAATTTGATCAAATAAACTCCAAGCATCTCTATAAGCAGTAGTACCTAATCCTTCTTTTTTAAACATATCTATGTATGGATTATATATACCTTTAAAGTCTACCTTCTTTTTATTTCTTTCTGCTTTTAAAACGTCCTTAACACTAGCGTTGGTAGGATCATCGTTTAAATCTCCCATTGTTATTATTTTAGCATATGGATCAATAGATTGTAAGCTATCAATAATACGTTTGTTTAACTTAGCAGCAGCAACTCTTTTAGGTCTACTTCTGGCTTCTCCACCACGTCTTGAAGGCCAATGGTTAACAATAAAATGCATTTTCTCGCCTTCAAGTTCACCAGATACTAATAATTGGTCTCTTGTGTTTATACGCTTTCTTGTTTCATCATCATAAATCTTTAAAGTATGTGTGCTTCTTGATGTTACTTGAAATAACTTCTTTTGATAAAGTAAAGCAACGTCAATACCTCTGTTGTCAGGAGAGTTAAAGTGAACAATACCATAATCTTTACCCAAAAGTAATGGGTCATTTACTATATCTTCAAGGACGTTAACGTTTTCTATCTCGCAAACGCCAATAATTGCAGGAGAATTTCTTGTAAAATCAGATCCAATTTCTGAAATTACTCTAGCCATATTATGTACTTTCTTCTTGTATATTTCTTGACGGTTTGCTTTAATTTCCATCATTGGACTTGCCTCATCATTTTTTGTAGGGTCATTGATGGTGTCAAATAAATTTTCAAGATTATAAAAAGCAACAGTGTGGATTTTAAACTTTTTCTTTTCTTGTGCATTTACATTTATAATACTAATAAATAGTAGTGCAAATAGTAGGTAATTAAAATGTTTCATTAAAAAGTGTTTGTTACGTTTTTGTTATGTTATTTACAAAACTCCTGCCAAAAGTAGATATTTATTATAAATAATGTAAATTTGCACGCCTTAAATAATAATTATTTAATGGTAAAACAAAGTTTTAACAACAAATTCACTTATGAAAAAAAGTTTTTTATTTTTCTTATTTGGAGTTTTTTCAACGTTTACAGTGCTTGCGCAGCAAACTATTGTAAAAGGTAGTGTAAAAGATGCCGTAACCGATGAACCAATTCCGGATGTAACAGTAACAATTGAAGAGTCTAACGTAACAACTAAAACAGATGCTTTTGGTCAATTTACTTTTAAGCAAAACCTACCTTTAGGAGAGCAGATTCTTAAAATTGAAAAAGTTGATTATACCACAAAAAGATATCCTATTGTGGTTAATGAAGGTAAAACATTAGACATACAAGATATGACTTTATCTTATAATGCTAGTGATAAAAAAGACCTTTATATCATTTCTATTTCTGATGATCAGTTAAATAGTGAAGATGACGGATTAACAAGTAATGTGTCTGGACTATTACAATCATCTAGAGATGTATTTTTAAATGCTGCTGCATTTGACTTTAGTGCAACTTTTTTTAGACCAAGAGGATTAGATAACGCTAATGGAAAAGTGTTGATCAATGGTTTAGAAATGAACAAACAAGCAACCGGAAGACCACAATGGGGAAATTGGGGAGGAATTAATGATTTACAACGTAATCAAGAATTCTCAATGGGTAGTACACCTAACGACTATAACTTTGGCGATTTAGCAGGTACAAATAACATTGTTATGCGTGCTTCTAAATATCGTGAAGGTGGTCGTTTATCTTTTGCTTCTGCAAATAGAAGTTACGAAGGACGTATAATGGCAAGTTATAACTCTGGATTAATGGAAGACGGATGGGCATATAGCCTTTTAGCTTCAAGAAGATTTGGTGATGGTGGTTATATAGACGGAACACTTTATGATGCAAACTCTTTTGTTGCTGTAGTCGAAAAGAAAATTAACGATAAACACAGCTTAAACTTCACGTCTATCTACGCACAAAACAGAAGAGGTAGATCAACAGCTATTACAGAAGAAGTTTTTAGACTAAAAGGAAGACAATACAACCCATTTTGGGGAGATTTAAATGGAGATATAAGAAACTCTAGAATTAGAAGAATTGAAGAACCAATCCTAATGTTAAATCACTATTGGGATATTTCTGAAAAAACATCTATAAACACAAACATAGGTTACCAATTTGGGCAAATAGGTAATACAAGAATAGATAACGGAGGAACAAGGTTAGTAAGATTTAACGGTCAAGATAGTTATATTGGAGGAGCTAGAAATACAGATCCAACTTACTACCAAAACTTACCAAGCTATCATTTAAATGTTGATGGTGGTCCAACAGCTTACGATTACGAACAAGCATACATCGCGCAACAAAATTTTGTAAACGATGGTCAATTTGATTGGAATGCATTATACACAGCAAATTCAACTTTTGAAAACTCTGTATATGCAGTACAAGAAGACAGAATAGACGATAAGCAGTTAATGGCTAATATTATTTTAGCTTCAGAATTATCAGACAATATCAGATTAAATGCATCTGTTAACTACAGAAATCTTAAAAGTGAAAACTTTGCAGAAGTATCAGATTTATTAGGAGGATCAGGATATTTAGATGTAGACTTTTTCTCTGATGAGCCAGCACAAAATACAGACGGAACTTTAACAACAGCACAATCTGATGTTAGAAACCCAAACAGAATTGCTAGAGAAGGAGATAGATATAAGTATAACTATGAAATTGATGCTAACGTATTAAGCGGTTTTGCACAAGCAGTATTTAAGTACAGTAAAGTAGATTTTTATTTAGGAGGAAGCATTTCTAAAACAGATTACCAAAGAACAGGTTTATTTGAAAACGGATATTTTGTAGGTAACTCTTTTGGTAAAGGTCCAAAAGTAGAATTTGAAAACTTTGGCGCTAAAGCAGGATTAACATATAAAATTTCTGGACGTCACTTATTAGATTTTAACGGTGTATACATGACTAAAGCACCAAGTATTAGAAACACGTTTGCAAACGTAAGACAATCTAATATGTTGTTACAAGATGTAGATAGCGAAAAAATAACAAGTGTAGATGCAAGTTATATTTTCCGTTCTCCAATAGTTAAAGCTAGACTTACAGGTTTTTACTCGACAACAGAAGACGGAACAGATACAGGTTTCTTCTTTAGTGAAGGTGCAGGTAATAACTTAGTACAAGAAGCAATTACAAATATCGAAACTCAACGTATAGGAGGAGAATTAGGTATAGAAGCACAAGTAACACCAACAATTAAATTAAAAGGTGCTGCATCTTTTGGTCAATACATTTATAACAACAATCCAAACTTAACTTATTACAGTCAAGAATTTGGAACAGGTACAGCTCAATTTGGTGACGGTACAACCAACTTAAAAAACTTACACGTTGCAGGTGGACCAGAAAGAGCCTTCCAAATAGGTTTTGAATATAGAGATCCAGACTATTGGAATATAGGTGTAACAGCAAACCATTTCTCTAACGCTTATGTAGATCCTAGTGCATTAAAAAGAAGTGCTGCTTTTGTAACAGACCCAGAATTATATTCAGAAACTCAATTTCAAGATAATACAGCAAATGGTCAAAATTACGTAGTTACTGGAGGAGAAATAAATGATGTAGATCCTACAGTTGCAAAGCAACTATTACAACAAGAACAATTTGACGATTACATGTTAGTAAACGTTATAGGAGGTAAATCTTGGAAAGTAAATGACTACTTTATTGGGTTTTTTGCTACAATAAATAACGTATTTAATCAAGAGTATCGTACAGGTGGTTTTGAGCAATCAAGACGTGTGGATTACAGAAGTCAATTGCAAGAACAAACAAATCCAAACGGACCTGTTTTTGGTAATCGTTATTTTTATGGTAACGGAACTACTTATTATTTAAATGTTTACGTAAGATTTTAATATATTTATAGAAAAAAATAATTCAAGAAAAGATGAAAAAAATAAATTTAAACAAAATAGCAGTACTTTTAGTAAGCTTAGTTGTACTAACAGGCTGTGTTGAAGACGATAACTTTGATGTACCTTCAACAATCGAAGGGATTTCAGAATACCCAAATACAGATGCAGAATTTAATACTTTAAGTGGTGTTTTAGGTGCATTTGGTAGTAATGGAAACGAAGCATACACTTACGAAGCAGCTAGCGAAACAGTATCAGAAAAATATACAGTAGGTTATGTTGTGTCTAGTGACGAAGGTGGTAACTTTTATAAGCAATTAGTAATCCAAGACGCACCAGAAAATCCAACTGCTGCAATTGTAGTACAAGTAGATAAAAACCCATTATTTACTCAATACGAATTTGGTAGAAAAGTATATGTTAAGCTTAACGGATTAACTGTAGGCGAAAGTAACGGAGTATTACAATTAGGTCGTCTTAATGGAGATCAAATAGATGAAATAGCTAGTACATTAGTGCCAAACCATATTATTAGAACAAGTGAAGTTGCTACAATAGTACCAAAAGAAATTACAATATCACAATTTAGTGATGCTCTAGAAAGTCAATATATCAGATTAAATGACATGCAATTTAATAGCAATCTTGTAGTAGGTAATACAACTACATTTGCATCTGAAACTAATGACAGTTTTGATGGAGAGCGTTTACTAGAAAGTTGTGCAACAGGAAGTAGCGTAATTTTAAGTACAAGTACTTTCTCAGATTTTAAAGGATTACCATTACCAGCAAATAGAGGTAGTATTGATGGTGTATTAACTAGAGATTATTTTGATGATTTTTACACAATTTATATCAACACACCAGAAGCAATTAACTTTGATAATGACTTAAGATGTGATCCATTATTTGAAGACGATTTTTCTGCAGGAAACTTAGATAAATGGACACCTTACAACGTTACAGGAACACAAGAATGGTATTACAATACTTTTGGTAACCCAGATGATAGTGCAACAATGTCTGGTTTTTCTGGAGGAGCACAAACTAATGAAGATTGGTTAATCTCTTTACCAATTGACTTATCAAATACACCAAGTGCTTTCTTAACATTCCAAACTGTAAAAAGGTACAATGGTAATGATATAGAAGTATTTTATGCGACAGACTATAACGGTGGTGACCCAACTACAGATGGTACATGGGTAGCTTTATCACCAACTTTAGATACTAACACTGGTAGCTGGTCTTCTTGGACTGACTCAGGATCTTTAGATCTTTCTGCTGCTGCAGGTGGTAATGTGTTTATTGCATTTAAATATACATCTACAAGTTCTGCAGCTGCAACTTGGGAGATTGATAATGTAAAAGTTTCTGCAGAATAATAAATTCTTAAGAACATTAAAAAATAAAAAAACCTGCTATCTTTAGCAGGTTTTTTTATTTCAACATATGACAACATTTGATCAATTTTTCTTTGCTATATTTTCTGCATTTAAACCTAAGTTTAAACAAAAAGCTAACAGTATTGCCTTATTTTATATTTCAATACTTCAAATCGCTTTATTATTTGTTATAGGTGCTTTTCTTGTAACGTTTCTTAGTAAGATGCATGTTAAAACAATGTCTACATCTAGTATGTGGACGTTATTCATCATATTTTCAATAATCATTCACCTTAAAAACTGGATGAAGTACAATGGTAAAAGCCGAAAGGTTTTAAACGCAAAATTCAATAAAAGTAAAAACAGCTATAATACAAGTATACTTTTATTGTTACCTATAGGTTGTATTATTTTAGGATTAATTCTTTTAAAAAGTATTTGATCTTAAAAGAAGATATCTTGAGCTAATCTATAAGTGTTAGCATGTGCGCCAACAATTACTTTAATATCAGGACTATAACCGCCTCCCATACTACACATTACAGGAATATTAAGGTCTTTACAAGTTTGTAAAACAAATTGATCTCTTTGTTTGCAACCATCAATGGTTAATCCTAGCTTACCTAATTTATCGGTAGCAATTACATCTACACCACATAAATAATAAATAAAATCGGGTTGTTCTTTTTCTATTAATTGCGGAAGCACTTTTTTTAATATAGATAAATACTCACTATCTCCAATATTATTATCTAATTCAATATCTAAATCGCTTTGTTCTTTTTTAAAAGGATAGTTGTTTTTTCCATGCATAGAAAAGGTAAAAACAGCTGAGTCATTATTAAAAATTTCTGCAGTACCATTACCTTGGTGTACATCTAAATCTACGATTAAAATTTTTTTAGCTAAACCATTATTTAAAAGAAATCTGGCGCCTATTGCTTGATCATTAAGCATGCAAAATGCTTCGCCACGGTTAGTATATGCATGATGTGTGCCTCCAGCAATATTCATAGCAATACCATATTTTAAGGCGTACTCACTAGCTTTTATAGTGCCATCTGCAATGGTAATTTCGCGTTCAATTAAAACCTCGCTTAATGGAAAGCCTATTTTTCTTGCAGCACGCCGGTCTAAGGTAATATTTAGCAAATCATAAAAATAATCGGCGTCGTGTACCGCTAAAATCGGTTTTTCATTGGGCATTCTAACAGGTTCAAAAAAGTTATCTTCTGTACAAGTCCCTTCATGTATTAATTGCTCAGGAAGCAACTCGTACTTCAACATAGGAAACCGATGTCTTTCTGGTAAAGGATGACAATAGATAGGATGATAAGCAATTTTCAACATCTATTTATGCAGTTTTAGTTGAATACGCTTTCGCGGAAGATCAACACTTAACACCTTAACAATAATCTGTTGATGTAAATGCACGTGCTCATTCACATCTTTTACAAAACTGTCTGATAAGTTAGAGACGTGTATTAAACCACTTTCTTTAATACCAACATCTACAAAGCAACCAAACGCAGTAATATTATTTACAATACCAGGTAATAATTGTCCTTCGCGTAAATCTTCAATCGTTTTAATGTTTTGATTAAAAGTGAAAACTTTTGCCTGCTCACGTATATCTAAACCTGGTTTTTCAAGTTCTTTAACAATGTCTTCTAAAGTTAAAAGACCAACTTCTTCTGTAATATATTTTTTTAAATTAATCTTTTTTAAAGTAGAGGTATTACCTATCAATTCTTTTACCGAAACGCCTTCGTCTTTAGCCATTTTAGTAACAATAGCATAGCTTTCTGGATGTACTGCAGAATCGTCTAACGGATTATCTCCATCTTTTATTCTTAAAAAACCAGCGCCTTGTTCAAATGCTTTATCGCCTAATCTTGGTACATTTTTAATATCTTTTCTACTAGAAAAAGCACCTTTTTCGCTTCTATAGTTTACTATGTTTTCTGCTAATTTTGGACCAATACCAGACACGTAACTTAATAAACTTTTACTTGCAGTATTTATATTTACACCAACTGCATTTACACAATTTTCTACTACAACATCTAATTGCTTTTGCAATTTATTTTGGTCTACATCGTGTTGGTATTGTCCAACACCAATAGATTTGGCATCAATCTTAACTAGCTCGGCTAAAGGATCTTGAAGACGTCGACCAATTGAAACTGAACCACGAACGGTTACATCGTAATTAGGGAATTCTTCTCGCGCAATTTTTGATGCTGAATAGATACTAGCTCCAGCTTCGCTAACCACAAAAACTTGTACATCGGTTTTAAATCTAATTTTTCTTACTAAAGCTTCGGTTTCTCTAGATGCTGTTCCGTTACCTATTGCTATAGCTTCTATTTGGTAAGCTTCAGTTAACGTACTTAACTTTTTTAAGGCACCAATTTGGTCGTTTTTTGGCGCATGCGGATAAATAGTTTCGTTGTGTTTTAAATCTCCTTTTTCGTCTAAACAAACTACTTTACAACCAGTTCTAAAACCAGGATCTATAGCCAATACACGTTTTTCGCCTAAAGGCGATCCTAACAATAGTTGTTTTAAGTTTTTGGCAAAGATGTTTATCGCTTCGTCATCTGCTTTTTCTTTGGCATTTTGTAACGCTTCGTTACTTAACGATGGGAATAATAATCGTTTGTAAGCATCGGTTATTGCTATTTCTATTTGATCGGCGCAAGCGTTGTCCGACTTTATAATTTTTCGGTCTATACGTTCTAAAGCGCGATCATTATCAACTTCAATTTTTACTCGAATAAAGCCTTCTTTTTCGGCTCTAAGAATAGCTAATAATCTGTGCGATGGTATGCGATTTAGACTTTCTTCCCAATCAAAATAATCTTTAAATTTTTGAGCTTCTTCATCATCTTTTTTTGTTTTTACCACTTTCGTGGAAATCATAGCATAACGCTCTAATTGTTGTCTTAAACTAGTCCTAATATCGGCACGTTCGTTAATCCATTCGGCAATAATATGTCTTGCGCCTTCTAAAGCGTCTTCGGTAGATGTTACTTCACCTTTTATGTACTTAACTGCGATGTTTTCTACATCATTAGCATTTTGACTCATTATGATTTTTGCTAATGGTTCTAATCCGTTTTTTCTTGCAGTTTCGGCTTTAGTTTTTCGGCTTTTCTTGTAGGGTAAATATAAATCTTCAAGTGTTGTACTGTCTTGGCAAGCTTCAATTTTCGCTTTTAATTCGTTGGTTAAAACGTCTTGCTCTTCTAATGCTTTTAAGATGGTTGCTTTTCGTTTTTCAAGCGTTTCAAATTCTTCTTTATATTTAACAATTGCACCAATTTCAACTTCATCTAAATTACCAGTTGCCTCTTTACGGTATCTAGAAATAAATGGTACAGTACAATCTTGATTTAAAAGGTTTACGGTGTTTTTTATAGAGGTTTCAGATAGGTTAGTTTTGGATTGGATGTATTGTAATAAAAGCATAATTTCTTTAAAAAATGAAAGGCAAATATAAATGTTATGATTAGCAAAAATACGTCATATATCGTATAGTTTTAAGTCTTCTTTAAACCTAGTTTTGTTTTAAATCATAATTACATTTAAAATGAAACATTTACTATTAATCTTAACCTGCTTTATTTCTTTCCAAACAATTTCTCAAACCAAGCTATTAAAAGACGTATCTGGTACTAAGCAAATGTCTGTAGAAGTTACTACACTTTTTAAGCAAAATAAAATAAATGAAGCTTTTCAAATCCTTACGCCATATTGGCCAATACCAGAAAACGAGATAGAAACTTTAAAAGAAAAAATTATAAAGTATACCAATATAATTAGTGATCGTTTTGGAGCGCCTTTTAATTATTTAAAAGTGAAAGATGAAACTATTAGTGATATAGCAAAACGCGAAACATATTTAATCCAATATGAAAATACAGCAGTACGTTTAATCTTTACCTATTACAAAAGTAAAAACGGTTGGATTGTAAATGCCTTTAAATGGGACGATAATTTTACTGAAGAATTTGTAACTACTAAATAATTTAAGATGAAACATATATTAGTAAGTTTAATTTTACTATTTGTAGTAAAAGCAAATTCACAAATCATAGATTGGCAAAATGCGCCACTTAATCCAGCTGCAGAATATTATACACTTAATCATTACAATTTAAATGGAGAAGTAAAAAAATCTTATTCTTTAGATTTTGTAGAAAGAACTCTAAATCTAGATTTTAATGAAGACGGATTTTTAACCAAAAAGCTAACTTCTGGACCAAGTAAATCTTTTAGAAGAAAATACGAATATTCTTATTCTAGTTCTGGAATAATAAAATCTTTAAAAGAAACTGCAATAAATAGTAAAGATGAAGTTACATATACTTCTATATCCGATTTTATTTACAATAAAGATGGTTTAATCTATAAAGAAGTAAATAGAGAAAACAACTATACGACTCAGTTTAACTACGATAATTATAAACGATTAGTATCTATTAAAACTATTAATCCAGATGGTAGCCAAAATTATTTGATAACATTTAAATACAATCAAAAAGGTCAATTAACTGAAGAAAGAAAAGAATCTAAATATGGTAAGTATTTAATAACATTAAGTTATGAAATTAATGGTGATAAATTAAAAATTAATGCTAGCTCTTACAAAGATGGAGAGCTAATTAAAAAAGGAATTTACTCTCCAGGTGTTTTAAATCGTTATAAATCTTTTTCTTTTTTTAATAATCCGGAAGTGTTTGAATTTACAAAAGACGGTCACGAAGCGTATAAAAAAAATGCTATGGATATGAGTTTTGACCAGTATGGTAATTTTAGAAGAAAATATTCTAAAATATTTGAAAAGGTTATGGATGAGACAGAAATAACGTATTACAACGGTATAGAAAGTAAAATTCAAGAACATAAAAATAACTCTAATGTAGTTACAAATTGTATGTCTGGAGACTGTAATAATGGATACGGAGAATACAAATTTGATGATATGACTATTACAGGATATTTTGAAAATGGTCAAGCTAACGGTTATGCAAATCAAATTTTTAGTAATGGCGATAATTATATTGGCAATTTTAATGACGGAAAAAGAGAAGGCTATGGTGTTTATACATGGAAAGCATCTAATACTATTTATTACGGAGAATGGAAAAACGATAAAATAGCAGGTTACGGTTATCTAACTAAGGATAATATTACATCAGAAGCAGGTATCTATCAAGATGGGAAATTAGTAACAAACTTAGGTCAAGATTATCTTAATGAAAAGGTGGGTAATTCATGTCAAGGTAACTGTGTAGACGGTTATGGGGCTATCATATACAATAATCAAGATTCTTATATAGGCTTTTTTAAAAATGGAAAACCATACAAAGTAGGAACAAGAAAATGGAAAGCAAATAATAGACTTTATGTGGGGCAATTTAATATAAATGGAGAGCCAACGGGAAATGGTCATGTATCAACCTTAGATTATATTTATTTTGGAAGTTTTATTAATGGCGAAGTTACAGGTAAAGCCATTAAAGTAAATAAAAAGACTAAAAAATTAGAAATCATAAACATTAAAAAAACAACTCCTTCTTTAAATACAACAACAACTAATGTTAACACTAATAGTAATGTAGGTTGTGTTTCTGGTAATTGTAATAACGGTTATGGAGAATATAAAGGTCAAACCTATACAATTAAAGGAGTTTTTAAAAACGGTAAAGCTAATGGTTATGGTCTGCAAACTTATGAAGGATCAGGGTTTTATGAAGGAAACTTTGTAAATGGATCAAGAGAAGGTTATGGGCTATACAAATGGTACGAAACAGGAAGTACATACTTTGGTCAGTGGAAAAATGGTAAACAAAACGGTTACGGTTATTATTCAAAAAATGGAAAAATAACAGAAGTTGGTTTTTATCAAGAAGGAAAAAGAACAAGAAATTTATTATCACAGAACTATCTTGATAACAGAAAGATTAATAATTGTATAGGAAATTGCAAAGATGGTTTTGGGACCTATTTTTTTACTAACGGAGACACATATCGTGGATTTTTCTCTAACGGGAAAAAACATTATTTCGGAAGTTATTTCTGGAAAAATGGGACTTCTTATTTTGGAGAGTATTATTACGATAAAGCAAATGGAATAGGTGATGAGTCATATAAGACATCAGGAACAAGGTACTTTGGTAGTTTTACTAATGGTCAAAGAGATGGTTTTGGTGTGTTTTTTAATAAATCAAGGACAGTAGATAGTTCTGGTATTTGGTCTAATGGTACCTTAATAACAAGATATTAATTGCTGAAAATAATTAATAATGAACAAAATAAATAAAATACTATTTACTACAGTTTTATTAGGTTTCCAATCTCTTAGCTTTGCTCAATTACTTCCTGATATAAGTAACATAGATTACGGTTTTACACAAAAGGTTACAAGAGTAGAAGCTATTAGCTACAATCTAAATAAAGAGCCAATTAAGACAGCTGTATATCAATTTAACAAAAATGGCTTTATAAAAGATTACCATATTGAAAATTTAAAAGACAATTCTTGGCAAAAAACAAAAAGCTATTACAAAAATGACAGACTTTATAAACGAGTTTTTAAGTACAGTAACATCAAGAAAAACAAAAAACACTCTTATACTTACAATACCAGCGGACAACTAATTAAAGAAACTATAACTCATAAAAATGGAGATATTAATAATATTGTTTACGATTATAAAAACAATAAGTTGCACCAAATTATATCAGATATAAACAACTCTAAAACTACCTATTTTTATTCTAACAAAGGAAATCTTTACAAAGCCATTAAAACTCAAAAAGATCAAAATGAAATAGAGCAAAATATCCATTATCTCTATCTTGAAGGAAAAGAAATTACATCATACGTATCGCTAAACTCAAATGTTTTAGTAACAACATATCTAAACGATTTTACATTGCAGTTTGACTTAAATGAAAATGAATTTGCTATCAATAAATTACAAAAAGGTATTAAGCGTTTTAACGAAGAAGCACCAAAGGATAAATTGCCTTTTAGTTTAAGAAGTTATTCTAACCAAACAGCACAATTTTACTCAAAATACAAGGATAAATTAAAAGATTCTAAAATTGTCTTTTTTGATTATGTAACAGATGACCAAAAGAATAAAATAACTTATGCTAAGGCAGATGTTAATGTACAAACAAAAACCATTGCCAGTATCCAATTTTATAAAACCAGTTTAACTAACGGCACCGTTGTTGGCGATACTAAACTTAACGATAAAGTGCTTGAAAAGTTTAAGGACATTCACCAAAGTCTAAATCAATTATAATACATGACATCTCAAAATTTATATGAAATCAAACCGCTGTCAGTTAAAGATAGAAAAAAGCTAAAGCGTCAATATGTTTATCTTATTGCTTTTGGTGTTTTTGTAGGTGCTATTTTTTTTGTCATTTATAATTCTGTGTTATCTACTGATAAAATGGGAAAGATTCCTGTTTTTGTTTTTTCAGTTTTCGCCTTAATTTTTTCGATATTTATATCGTATTTTTTTTGGAGTACTTATATTGATTTAAAAAAAGGTATAAAACATTGCTATACTGGCATTGTCACCGATAAGAGAATAAATAAACACACGTCTTCTTCTGCACGACATAATAGTAGTGGATCTCATAGAAATGGGTCCTCACGTAAAAATACACAAACACATTATTACATTACAATAGAAGACAAACAACACAGTATTAATTATAAACAGTTTTCTCAGGTTAAAATAAATGATAAAGTTAACCTAGAAGTTAGTCCCAAAAAAAAGGAAGTTTTAGCCTTTAATGTTTTAGAAAAAAATACAGAAACAACAGAGTCGTATAATTCAACAATAAGAAAGCAAAATTTTGATAATATAGAAAAGTCTCTTCCTCTGAGAGAAAAGGAAATTGAATTAGTCAAAAAAATATTTTTTAAAAAAACACGAAAAAACCTAATATATCTAATACCAATTACAGTCTTGCTTTTTGTACTATGGAAAGGTCTTTTTATATTTCTAATGCCATTAATTTTTGCGTTTGTGTACTATTCAATTAAAGTCTTAATTCAAATTAATCAATACGCAAAGTTTAAACGAAATGGGTATTTAAAAACAATAAATAGGGTTGAGGTCATAGATAAGCTAAAGACAACTTCTAATAGACACTCTACAGCTTTTCAAATTAAAACCAGTAATGGTATTATTAATGTGTCAGAACATATTTATAATAAAGTACAAGCACATCAAAATTTACTTTTACACAAAGCTACTTTTGTAAACATATTGTACGACGTTAGTATAGATGAATTAAACAGTTAAAAATCTTTCATAATATTTCAATAAACCGGATAAATATAAAATCATATGAATAGCTTTTCTTCTATTTTAGAAAAACCATTAAAATATTATTCCCAATGGGATTTTTTAGTGTTTACATTGCTTACAGCTTTATCCATTTGGAGCGGACAAACGACCGTGTTTTATGTGATTTTATTTTTCTGGTGGAACGAGCTTATTAGAATAATTATTGATAGAATTTTTTTCAGAAGAAATAAAAATGCTGTGCTTGCCAGCAATAAAACAACATCCATATTTGGTTCTATTATACAAATGATGGGTTATTTTATTTTTATTGTTGTCTTTTTTGGTTTTATGGCAAATTGGAATAATGATGTATTAATTCTTACCAACATGAAGGTATTGTTTTTTAGAAACTGGTTTTTTAATATTAACCTATTATTTGTGACCATAGAACGTGTATTGTTACACATAAAACAAACACCAGTTAAAGTTAGTTTTGGTGCTTTTACACCTAATATGTTAGTGCTTCATGTATCTATTATTTTAGGAGTAATTCTTATGCTTTTTATTGTGCGTAATTTTCCAGAAACGTTTACACCAACAAATTTGCTTGGGTCTGTACTTATTATTTTCCCTTTTTTAATGATAAGAGCACTTGCTTTATATTTTAGAATACGATATAAATAAAAAAGAGGTGAAATTTAAAATTCATACCTCTTTTTCTATATTCAAATAATTATTAATTAGACTCGTTTTGCGCGTCTTGTATCATTTTTTCATTTGGTAAAATAGCAATATTTACACGTCTATTTTTAGCACGTCCTTCGGCGGTACTATTATCATACATTGGTTGTGTTTCTCCAAACCAATTTGTTGTTAATCTCGTGCTGCTAATTCCATTGCTAGTTAAGTAATTAGTTACTGCATACGCACGGTTTTTAGAAAGTGTCATGTTATAATCGTCAGATCCAGAACTATCTGTATGACCTACGACTAATAAATTAGTATCTGGGTATTCTTTAAATACACCTATAAGCTTGTTTAATGTAGCTTGTGAAGCAGCGTTTATGTTATACTTTTCAGTATCAAAATAGACACCACTATTTTCATCAAACGTAACAACAATACCATCGTCCACACGTTCTACTTCTGCGCCTGGTATTTCTTGCTCAATTTCTTGAGCTTGTTTATCCATTTTCTTTCCTATAAGTACTCCAGCAGTACCACCAACTACACCACCAATTACGGCTCCTAATTCTCCGTTTCCGCCTTTTCCTACATTATTACCAATAATAGCACCTAAAACAGCGCCACTTGTTGCACCAATAACAGCACCTTTTTGTTTATTATTAGCATTTTTTACTGCATTACAGTTGGTAAGTCCAATACACATTAGTAGTGTTAGACTAAATATTGAAATCTTGTTAATTGTCTTTTTCATGGTTTTTTAGTTTTAAATTTTGGTAAAGTTCATTGTAATTACAAAAGGTTGTCCGTCTAAACTAACGGTTTGTTTCCATTGCATGTTGGTGTCTGATAACTGAGATAGATTAACACGGTAACCTTGATTAGTTTCAGACTTATTTTTTTCGTTGGTTGGCTTTAATAAAAAGTCGTATAATCCCATTTCTGGACTTACTTCTTGTATGGTAAATACAAAGTTTCTTTCGCCAGACATACATCCTGCCGAATTAATTGTATAAATTCCTGTATTGTTGTTAGGAATAAATTGCCAAGTACTACCTTCAAAACAAGATTTTGAAGCATCGTCAAAAAGTGTAACGTTAAAAGTACCTGTTTGGTTGTAGGTAATCGAGTTTAAAACCCAATCGCCTTTAATGACTTTTTTAGAATCTCTCACGGTTTTTGGAGTTCCGCAAGATATAATACTTAAAGTCACTAATAATAAAATTAGTCGTTTCATAGTAATGGTTTTTGGTTTGTAACTATTATAAGTTACGAAAATCATCACCTTCTAGACGACTAATTAAGACAAGTTTATCATATGATTAAAAAACAAAAACATCTGCTTATAGCAGATGTTTATTGAGATTTAAGAATATTATATTGAAATTATTTTTAACAGTTGTTAACTAATCTGCAACCCATTTTTGACCGTTGTATCAGGATTTACAAATACTAAATCACCTTCGGCATTTTCGGTCATTAAAATCATACCTTCACTTTCTACACCACGTAAAGCTCTTGGTGCTAGGTTAACTAAAACAGTTACTTGTTTACCAACAACTTCTTCTGCAGTAAAACTCTCGGCAATACCAGAAACAATAGTGCGTACATCTATGCCAGTATCTACTTTTAAAACTAGTAATTTTTTGGCTTTAGGCATTTTTTCGGCTTCAATTATAGTTCCGACACGTAAATCTAATTTTGTAAAATCATCAAAAGTAATCGTGTCTTTTTGTGGCTCTACTTTTTTGTTAGCAGCTTCGTTTGCTTTTTTACTAGCCTCTAATTTATCTAATTGAATTTGAATGTCTTTGTCTTCAATTTTATTAAATAGTAATTCGCTTTGTCCTATTTGGTGATTAGCTGGTAATAACACGTCTTTTGTTGAAATATCACTCCAAGACATCTCGACTGCGCTCGATGTGACATTTAAAATTTGTTTCAATTTAGCTGAAGTAAAAGGTAAAAATGGTTCTGATAGTGTAGCTAAAGCGCTAGCAATTTGTAAAGCAACATACATAATAGTTTGTGTGCGAGCTTCGTCAGTTTTTACTAATTTCCAAGGTTCTTCATCTGCAAGATATTTGTTACCAAGTCGTGCTAAATTCATAAGTTCTTGACTTGCTTCTCTAAAACGGTAACGTTCTAAAGAGCTTTCAATAACCGCAGGATAGGCTTTTACAGCAGCTAAAGTGTCTTCATCTATAGCTGTAAATGTTGATGGCGTTGGCACAATACCATTATAATATTTGTTAGTTAAAACGACAACGCGATTAATAAAGTTACCAAAAATAGCAACAAGCTCGTTATTGTTTCTAGCTTGAAAATCTTTCCAAGTAAAATCGTTATCCTTGGTTTCTGGTGCGTTAGCAGTTAAAGCATAACGCAATACATCTTGTTTACCAGGAAAATCTTTTAGGTATTCTGGTAACCAAACTGCCCAATTTTTTGAGGTTGATAATTTGTTGCCTTCTAAATTTAAAAATTCGTTAGCAGGTACATTGTCCGGTAAAATGTAGCTACCTTCTGCTTTTAACATAGACGGGAAAATAATACAGTGAAACACGATATTATCTTTACCAATAAAGTGAACTAATTTAGTGTCTTGGTCTTTCCAATATGGTTCCCAATCTTTTCCTTCGCGTTCTGCCCATTCTTTAGTAGAAGAGATATAACCAATTGGTGCATCAAACCAAACGTAAAGTACTTTTCCTTCGCCACCTTCAACAGGAACAGGAATTCCCCAATCTAAATCGCGTGTTACTGCACGCGGACGTAATCCATCGTCTATCCAAGATTTAACTTGTCCGTATACGTTTGGTTTCCAGTCTTTTTTATGACCTTTTAAAATCCACTCGCGTAAAAAGTTTTCGTGTTTATTTAATGGTAAAAACCAGTGTTTTGTTTCTTTTAAAGTTGGTGTATTGCCAGTTATAGCAGATTTTGGGTTGATTAAATCTGTGGCGTTGTGAGATGTACCACACTTTTCGCATTGGTCACCATAACTCTCTTCGTTACCACATTTTGGACAAGTTCCAATCACAAAACGATCGGCTAAAAATTGTTT
Organism: Mesoflavibacter zeaxanthinifaciens DSM 18436; assembly: GCF_000422365.1. Taxonomy (GTDB): domain Bacteria; phylum Bacteroidota; class Bacteroidia; order Flavobacteriales; family Flavobacteriaceae; genus Mesoflavibacter; species Mesoflavibacter zeaxanthinifaciens. Next base: position 193,531 of record NZ_AULQ01000005.1, on the reverse strand, counting down.
AGCTTCTTCGTCGTATAATTGCTCTGTAACTTCTTCAACAAATTCGTTTTTATCGTATAAGGTTTTGAAAAATTCTGAAGCTGTATCATGATGAATTTTCGCCGATGTACGTGAGTAATTATCAAAGCTAATACCAAATTCTTCAAAAGAATCTTTAATAATTTTATGATATCTGTCTACAATTTCTTGTGGTGTAACACCTTCATTTTTTGCTTTTATAGTAATTGGCACACCATGCTCATCACTTCCGCAGATAAAAGCAACATCGTTGCCAGTTAGACGCTTGTAACGTGCATAAATATCTGCCGGAACATAAACACCAGCCAAATGCCCAATATGAATAGGACCGTTAGTATAAGGTAAAGCAGCAGTAATTGTATATCTTTTTGACATCTTAAAATCTTTTTGAAGCCGTAAAAATACACATTTTAACAGCGATTTAGAAAAAAAATGTACATTTACAATATGTCAAAAAACAGATTTATAATTATTACTTTATTGGTGTTTCTTTTTACAGGAACTAACGCCATGCTATCTCAAAATTCAAACTTTAAAAACCCAACAGAAAATTTGATACAACCACCATATTTAAAAGCTGGTGATACCGTTGCAATTGTAGCACCATCAGGAATTTTAAAACATAGAAATGAAGAAATTGAACGCGCAAAACGTTTATTAAAACAATGGAATCTTAATGTTGTTGTTGGTAAACATGTGTTTAATCAAGCCAATCATTTTGCAGGTACAGATCAAGAACGTTGTGAAGATTTTCAAAACGCTTTAGATAATCCAAATATTAAGGCTATTTGGTGCGCACGCGGCGGATACGGTACGGTTAGAATTTTGGATAAATTAGATTACACTAAATTTTTAGAACAGCCTAAATGGATTATAGGATATAGTGATATTACAGCATTGCATAACCAAATACACAATTTAGGTGTACAAAGTCTACATGCGATGATGTGTGTAAGTTTACCTAAGGATGAAAGTGAAATAGAACAAACTATAGCGACGTTTAAAAAAGCCATTTTTGGTGAAACTTTAAGTTATACTTTACAAGGTTCAAATTATAATCAAGTAGGTGAAGTTACAGCACCAATTGTTGGTGGTAACTTGACGATACTTCATACCATGTTAGGTAGTAAAACTAGCGTTGATACTTCTGGAAAAATATTATTTATAGAAGAAATTGGCGAGTACAAATACCATATAGATCGTATGTTACAAAGTCTAAAACGTGCTGGTTATTTTGATCAATGTAAAGGTGTTATTGTTGGCGATATGACTAAGCTAAGAAAAAATACGACCCTTTGGGGAACATCTATAGAACAACTAATTTTAGATGCACTTGCCGATTATGATTTCCCGATTGCATTTAATATGCCAGCAGGACACGAAGATGATAATAGAGCTTTAATTTTAGGTAGAAAAGCTACTTTAAAAGTTGAAAAAACAAAATCTACACTTGTATTTGAATAGTAATGGCTAATCACAACCAGCTTGGTAAAAAAGGAGAACAACTTGCAGTCGATTTTTTAATTGAAAATGGCTACGATATTGTTGAACGTAATTACCGTTTTAATAAAGCTGAAGTCGATATTATTGCTCAAAAAGAAGATGTTTTAGCTATAATTGAAGTTAAAACACGATCTACAACAGATTTTGGAAATCCGCAAGATTTTGTAAAACCAAAACAAATAAAAAACTTAGTTAAAGCAGTAGATGAGTATGTGACTGTAAATAACCTAGAGGTAGATGTGCGTTTTGATATTATAGCTATTGTAAAAGAAGAAAAGCAATTTAATATTGAGCATTTAGAAGATGCTTTTTTCTTTTTTTAGGATCTTAAAATGCTTTCCATTTTTTTACCTCTAGCAAGCTCGTCTATTAACTTGTCTAAATATCTAATTTTTTGCATTAAAGGATCTTCAATGTCTTCTACACGGTAACCACAAATTAGACCTTTAATTTTATGAACATTAGGATTAAGTTTTGGCGCTTTTTCAAAAAACGTTTCAAAGTCTATTTTAGTTTCTAAAATAGTATCTATATCTGCATTAGTATAGCCTGTTAGCCAAGTAATAATAGTGTGTACATCTTCTTTTGTTTTTCCTTTTTTTTCGGCTTTTGTGATGTAATGAGGATACACACTAGCAAAAGACATAGCAAAGACTCTGTTTTTTTTCATAATTATTAGATACTAGATTTTAAAGATAACTATTCTTCTAATGTTTTAGAAAAATAATCTTTAAAAGCTTCAAAGTCGTATGGTTTTTTAATAATTACTTTGTCTTTACCAAGTATAAAGTAGCTTGGTGTAGCTTTGACATTATAGTTGTTACCTATTTGGTTATCCCATTTTCCTTCACCAAAAACATGATAAAATTCTGGAAAATCGTATGTCATGTCTTTCCAGCGGTAACGGTCTTCATCTAAAGCAACAGCAATAACTTTTAATTGTTTTTTATCTATTGTTTTTACGTAGTTATGTAGTTGCGGAATTTCTTCTAAACAATGAGAACATGTTGTGCTCCAGAATATGATTAGGTAGTTTTCAGCTTCGTCTAAATCATGCATTTTTTTTACGGTAGCTTTACCGTTTTCATCATAAATTACAATATCAAAATTGTAACCTTTATGACCTATTGATGCATTTTTAAAATTGGTAAGATCTTTTATTAATTCTGTATCGTTATCTGCTTTTGCTATATCTAATAAGTGTTTTGTTGCTATATGATTGGCTACTGGTTCTATATTTTCATATGCAAATTGAGAATATAATACTTCTAATATTACTTTTTTTACCTTAGGGTTATTGCCAATAGCTTTTACAGCAGTATCAATATTTTTTATGTATGAAGCATTGGCTTGGTCTTGGTCTATAAAATTAAAAATATAGTTTAAAGTAGCTTCTATAAGAAAATTTGAGTTTTGTAAAATAGGATTACTAAAGTTGATATGGTTAAAATACTCTGCTTTTGCTAGTTCTGAAAATGTTTTGGCATCTACATATTTATTAGGGATATATGGCTTACTTGCAGTAATAAAGTTTAGTGCCATTTTGCCTTCTGCTGCTTTCTCAAATTCGGATTGTGTATTTTGTAAAATTTGTATGATTTTATTAAAATCTTCTTCGTTGTTATCTCCTTTTAGGTAAAAGTTGTTAAGACTATTTGCGACTAATTGAATGCTTTTATTGTAAGATTTCCAAAGCTTATTTTCTTCAGATTTAGTAAAGGTTAAACCATCGTCAAAGTCGTAAGTCAATTCTATATCTTCATTGTTATATAAAAAATCAAAATTATATCGATCTTGTGGTTGATTGTAGACGATGCGGTATGTACCTGCAGGTTGATTTTTGTCTAAAGTAAAACTAAATGAACCGTCTTCTTTTATTTCGGCATTATTTACAAATTTGCTGGTTTGTGTTGTTACTTGATATAGAAAGGCAAATTTAAAATCGTCTGTATTTGGGAATTTTCCCTTTATGGTATGTTGTGCTAATGCAAAAAATGGAATTATAGTAAATACAAAAAATAACTTTTTATTCATGGGTTTTATTTTTTTATCAATTTTCAAAAATTATTCCAAAATTGGTTTTAATACCTGAAGTGCTTTTTCTACTGTTTTTATATTATCAAAGGTAAGTAATAAACGTAAACCGTTACGTGTTTGTTTTTCTTTCATTTTACAAGTTTGTGGGTGCGTTTGCACGTACTGTAACACTTTTGTAAAGTAATTACTTTGGTAAAATCCACTTTTTTGGTCGTTAATAAAGTAACCAATAAGTTTACCTTTTTTCATGATTACTTTTTCTACACCTATTTTTGTAGCTATCCATTTAATTCTAACGCTGTTAAGCAAGTCTACTACTTGAGTTGGTAACTCGCCAAAACGATCTATTAATTGATTTTCGAAAGTAGTTAACTCGTCTTCCGTTTTTAGGTTGTTTAAAGTGGTATACAGGTTTAACCTTTCGGTTATGCTATTTACGTAATCGTCTGGGAAAAGTAGTTCAAAATCGGTATCGATTGTAATATCTTTAACGTATTGCTTTTTCTCTTCAGGTTCGTCGTAAAGGTCTTTAAATTCGTTTTCTTTAAGCTCTTCAATAGCTTCATTTAAGATTTTTTGGTAGGTATCAAAACCAATTTCGTTAATAAAACCACTTTGTTCGCCACCAAGTAAATCTCCTGCACCACGAATTTCTAAATCTTTCATTGCTATATTAAATCCGCTACCAAGCTCAGAAAACTGTTCTAATGCTTGAATACGTTTTCTGGCATCTGTTGTCATAGCGTGATAATCTGGAGTAATAAAATAGCAAAAAGCTTTTTTATTGCTTCGTCCGACACGACCGCGCATTTGGTGTAAATCACTTAACCCAAAATTGTTCGCATTATTAATAAAAATAGTATTGGCATTAGAAACGTCTAAACCACTTTCTATAATGGTTGTGCTTACTAAAACATCAAAAGTACCATTCATAAAGTTTAGCATAAGTTCTTCCAACTTTTTACCTTCTAATTGTCCGTGACCAACACCAATTTTTGCATCAGGCACTAAGCGTTGGATCATACCTGCAACTTCTTTGATGTTTTCAATACGATTATGGATAAAAAATACTTGTCCACCACGTTCTATCTCGTAACTAACAGCATCTCTAATAGTTTCTTCACTAAAACGAATCACGTGACTTTCTATTGGATAACGGTTTGGTGGCGGAGTTGTAATTACCGATAAATCTCTTGCAGCCATTAAACTAAACTGAAGTGTACGCGGTATTGGCGTTGCAGTTAGCGTAAGTACGTCTACGTTTTCTTTTATGCTTTTAAGTTTTTCTTTTACAGCAACACCAAATTTTTGTTCTTCATCAACAATTAAAAGTCCTAAATCTTTAAACTTAACGCTTTTATTAACCAATTGATGTGTGCCAATAATAATATCTACATGACCTTTTTCTAGTTTTTCTAGAGTGATGCGTTTTTCTTTTGCAGTTTTAAAACGGTTTACATAATCTACCGTTACCGGAAATTCTTTTAAACGCTCACTAAAGGTTTTATGATGCTGAAAGGCTAGGATAGTAGTTGGTACTAAAACCGCAACTTGTTTACCATTATCTACAGCTTTAAAGGCAGCACGAATAGCGACTTCGGTTTTACCAAAACCAACATCGCCACAAACCAATCTATCCATTGGTCTTTCGCTTTCCATATCGGCTTTAATATCTGCAGTAGCAGTAACTTGATCTGGCGTATCTTCATATAAAAATGAAGCTTCTAACTCATGCTGTAAATAACTATCAGGCTTATATTGAAATCCTTTTTTTAACTTACGTTTTGCATATAGTTTTATTAAGTTGAAAGCAACGTGCTTAACTCTAGATTTGGTTTTTTCTTTAAGGGTTTTCCAAGCTTTACTACCTAATTTGTAGATTTTTGGTGGTGCACCATCTTTACCATTAAATTTGGTTATTTTGTGTAAGGAATGTATGCTTAGGTATAACACATCACGCTCGCCATACACTAATTTTATAGCTTCTTGTTTTTTACCATCTACATCAATTTTTTGTAGTCCGCCAAACTTACCAATACCATGATCTATATGAGTAACATAATCGCCAATGTCTAGATTTGTAAGTTCTTTTAAGGTAATGGCTTGTTTTTTTGCATAGCCATTTTTAAGATGAAATTTATGGTAACGTTCAAAAATTTGGTGGTCAGTATAAACCACCATTTTTAAGTCGTGATCTATAAAACCTTGATATAAAGGTTGTACAATTGTTTGATAATGTACATTGCCATCAACGTCTTCAAAAATATCATGAAAACGCTTTGCTTGTTGCTCGCTTACGCAAGTAATATAATTGGTGTAACCTTTGTCGTGATTAGCATTTAAATTATCTATTAATAAATTAAATTGTTTGTTAAATGCAGGTTGAGGTACTGTGTCAAACTTTACAAATTGCTCTGCTTTAAAAACAGATGTTGTCCCAAATTCTACTATACTAAAATCTAATAATTCTTTTTTTAAGGTTTCAGAATTTGAAAAAAGCTCGTTTGGTTTGGCGTGTTTAAGCTCGGTAGATAAGTTGTTAAATGCAGTTTGAGCTTTATTGAAAAAATCGTCTATTCTGTTAAAAGTTAAATCGAAATTTTTCCCAAAAACAACTGTTTTTTGAGCGATGTATTGTAAAAAGCTTTGCCTTTTTTCTTCAATTAGTTTATTAGCAACATTAGGAATAATACTAATTTTTTTAATTTGCTCTGTAGATAATTGTGTTTCTACATCAAAGGTACGAATGCTGTCTACTTCGTCACCAAAAAATTCTATACGATATGGTTGGTCGTGACTAAATGAAAACACATCTACAATACCGCCACGTACCGAAAATTCTCCAGGTTCGGTAACAAAATCTACACGTTTAAATTTGTATTCAAACAAAACTTCGTTTACAAAATCTATAGATAAATTATCGTTTACGGTAATTTTTAGAGTGTTACGTTCTAGCTCTTTTCTGGTGACAACTTTTTCAAAAAGCGCATCTGGATACGTAACAATTATAGCAGGTTTTTTACGTGAGTTTATACGGTTTAAAACTTCTGCACGAAGTAAAACGTTGGCGTTATCTGTTTCTTCAATTTGGTAAGGTCTGCGATAGCTTCCTGGATAAAATAAAACATCGTTTTTATTTATTAAATGTTCTAAATCGTTTAAATAGAAAGCAGCTTCTTCTTTATCCTGAAATATTAGTAAAAATGGTAATTCGGATTGTTTAAAAATTTGAGAAATTATAAACGAAACCGAAGATCCTACTAATCCTTTAACGTGTGTTTTACTTTTAGGTAGGGCAATAGCAGTTTGCAATTTTTGCGTTTGCAAAGATTGTAAATAGGCTTGCGAGATGTTAGATTTACTCACCTTTAATAGAATTTTTTGCAAATATAAGGCTTAGATTTTTTTAAAAGCTTTCTGATTAATTAATTTAATCTGATATTAACAATGCTAATGAAAATAAACGTTATAAATTGACTTAAAATATTGATAATAAAATAATTATATTAGTTTTTATAATATTAAGTATACATGTTAAAAAAAGAAACTTTTTAATTTTAAAAGGAGCAAGGTTTAACTATATTTGCAGTGAATTAAAATTAAAAAGTATGTCATTTTCAGATTTATTTGATAGTGGGTTTAAGAAGCGAAATGAAGATCATTTTGCTGCAATTGTAAGAGTTGCTATGAGTGATGGTATTATCACAGAAGAAGAAAAGGCGTTTTTAGATAGATTAGCACGTAATTTAGATATTAGCGAAGAAGATTATAAGTTAATATTAAAGGATTATAAATCTCATCCTATAAACCCACCAACTTCTTATGATATGCGTTTAGAGCGTTTATACGATTTAGCTAGAATGGTTTGGGCAGATCAAATTGAAGGAGAAAACCAAATGGCTATGTTAGAGCGTCTTTGTGTTGGTTTAGGTTTTAAGTCTAGTAATTCTAAATACGTTGCAGATAAAGCTTTAGAGCTTGTTAAAAACGGAGTAGATTTAGAAGTTTTTATGGAAGAAATTAAAACTATGAATAGATAAAATAGTTTTTGAAATACATAAAAAAAGCAAGCATAACGCTTGCTTTTTTTTATTTTAGATGTTCTCTTATTTTGGTTAAAAGGGTATCTTCATCAAAAGGCTTTTTTACAACATCATTAATACCTGCTTTTTTATATTTTTTTAAATCATCCTTAAATACTCTAGCTGTTAAGGCAATAATTGGTATTTTTTTATGCTCTCTCTCTGGTAATTTTCTTACCAGTTTTGCTACTTCATCACCATTTATATCTGGTAATTTAATATCTAAAAGGATTAAATCTACAGGAGAATCATAGTTTGTTACTTTTGGTATGACATCTTCTCCTTTTGTGGCAATATCTAAAAAGTAATTACCCTTAGAAGCAAGTATTTTAAGAACTGATAGCTGAGTGATTTCTGAATCGTCTACCAACAGAATATTGTATTTTTTATCAGATTCTATAAAAGAAGTTTCTTCATTATTAGATTTTTCTAATTTGTAACTTGGGTCTATTCTAAAGTTTAAATTAGTAGAAAATGTAGAGCCTTTTCCTACTGTAGAATCTACTGTAATTTTGTTTCCGGTTAACTCTACATAATGTTTTGCAATAGCAAGTCCTAAGCCTGATCCAGTATATTTATATGAATGGTTAAGTTGTTTAAAACTTTCAAAAATTGAGTTTTGATCTTCTTCTGGTATTCCTATTCCAGTATCAGAAATTTCAAAATGAATATTAGCTTTTCTTGCTCTTGTTTGATTTAATGAAGCTTTAAAAGTAATTGATCCTACTTCTGTAAATTTAATAGCATTACTTAATAAGTTGCTTAAAACTTGTCTTAGCTTCATCTTATCACCACCAACTATTTGTGGTAAATTGCTATTAAAATCAGTAATAAATTCTAAACCTTTTTTTTCAGAATTAATTTTGTGTATTTGAGCTATTTCATCTAATAATTCATGTAGATTAAATGGTTCTAAGATAATTTCTGCTTTTCCAGATTCTATTTTAGATATGTCTAGTATGTCTTCTATTAACTGCTTTAAGTAGTTTGTAGAAGAGTCCATGACTTTTATATAGTTAGTTTGCTCATCTGTTAATCCTGTCTTTTTTAAAATCTCAGAAAAAGTTAAAATACCTGTTATTGGATCTCTTAATTCATGATTAAAATTTGCTATGAATGCATTTTTAAAAGCTTCTTTTTCTTTTAAATACTCGTTTTTTAGTTCTAGTATTTGAGAGTTTATTACCGACTCATTTCTTACCTGCGCTGTAGTTTGGTAGTTATTGTAGTGTACCGTTAAATCTAGGATAACAATTAATGGTGGTTTTTTACCATCAAAAGTTTTTACAATAATATCTGTTATTATAGTATTGCCTTCTTCATCATTAAGATGAATACAAGAAAATACTAAATCTTTGTTTTTTTCGGTTAATGTAGCTGTTAGACTTTCAAAAAAAGGATGAATATCTGATATATGTTTACCTTCTATTTTTTTAAAGATAACATCATCAGATTCTTTAATGTTGCCTTCTGTATCTACAATTAAATATTGATTTACAGATTGTGCGTAATTTTTTTTATACTCTTCTAACATTTTAAGAATGTTTTATGTTTAAACTAAAGATTTAGCTAGTTGATTAAAAACCTCTTCTACATTTTTGCCAGTTTTTGCACTTGTATATAAGTCTACATACTGTTTAAAAATCTCTTTATTTTCTTTAATAAACTCGTTTGTAACTAAGTCCTTTTTGTTGCCAATAACTTTAACAGGTAAGTTAGGATAACGTTCTTTTATATAATTTAAGTCAAATTCTAAGTTTTTATAGGTGTTTGGTCTTGTTAAATCAAACACGTAAATAAAACCATGTGTTCCAATAAGATATGATGGTCTTGTGTTGGTAATATCATCATTACCTTCTAAGTCCCAAATAACTAGAGTAACGTCTTTGTTGGTTTCTGGAATTTGAATATCTTTTTTTAAGATATGTACACCAATAGTGACTTTATAATCTTCTGTAAAAGTGTTTTCTACAAAGCGTCTAATTAAGGACGATTTTCCTACACCAAAGTGCCCTATTAAAACAACTTTTTTAGATAATTTCATGTTCAAATTGTGCTTTTAATTTTGTTGCTAAAATACTACTATTTTCTAAGTCTGTTTTATTTATAACATTTTGAGCAAAATCTAATAACTTATCCTCTAGTTTGTTTCTAAATGTGGCTGTAAATGCTCCAGATATTACTACAGCAATGTAGTAATTAGAAAAGTTTTGAAGGTGAATATGATAGTTTTCATATTCTATATATTCTAAATTTTGAGTTTCAGCTTGAAAAGCATCTTCTGCAAAACTTTTAATTGCGGTAAGCATACCAGCAACTGTATCTTGGTCTATGTTTTGGGTTTTTGAATATTCTGAAGTTACAATACCAGAACCTTGCTCTATAACCATAATCTGCTCTATGGTTGGTTTAAAGTGGTCTTGGAGGATTATATCACCTTCTGATACGCCACTTCTTTTTGCTCTAAACCTTCGTTTTAAAGACTCAAAAGAAAAGGTGTTATTCATTTTATTGTTAATTGCTTCAGATAAAAGTTGTATTTCTTTTTGCACATACTTTTTTATCATTTTACCCATAATAGGGTATAAAGCTTCTACAACAGCATCTTGAGAGTTTTTAATCTCTGCTTTTAAAGTTTCGGTAATAGTAGGTCCTAATGTTTCAGGTATTTCTTCAACAAACTCTAGTAATTTATCGTCAATTATTGGATTAATTTTTTTTGATAAATTGGGTTGTTGGTTTATTACTGCTTCAAGATCTTTTAGTTTTTGTTCAAGCGATAATGCATACTCGTGCTCATCTTTTAATAAGATGTCTTTTAAGATTTGTAATTTATCGTCTTGAGTCATTTATAGAGTCAATTTTATTGACTAATCTTCTCACCAAGCTTTGTGAAAAGTTCACCCAGAAGTTTACGGTCTACTTTCTTCTCTTCTAAAGCGTCTGTTTTTTCTTCAAGAGAAGCTTCAAGCTCTGTAATACGTATGTTTACGTCTGTACTTAAATTATCAATATTTTGAAGTAGCTCTGTTTTAACCTCGTCTATTAATTGCTCTAATTCTTCTTTTTTGTTAAGTATATCTTTTTTTAGAGTTTCAAACTCACTATCGTAAGCTTGCATGTTTTCTCCAAAAATAAGCTGTTTTATAGCGTCAATTTTTGAGCTAGCATCTACAGCGTTTGGCGCCATATTTTCTTGATTTTTATCTTGTTTTGCCATGTTGATAGTTTAAGGAGATAAAAATAGCAAAAAAATAGTTATTTAGCTACCAGTTAAGCGTTTTGCATAAACTCTTCAGCTTTTAATACCATATTTTTACTTCCGCAGAAAAAAGGTACGCGTTGGTGTAGCTCTGTTGGGGTAATGTCAAGTATTCTAGTATAACCATCACTAGCTTTACCATTAGCTTGTTCTGCTAAAAATGCCATAGGATTACACTCGTATAATAAACGTAGTTTTCCGTTAGAATTTTTTGAGCTTTTTGGATACATATAAATTCCGCCTTTAATCATATTTCTATGAAAATCTGAAACTAAAGATCCAATATATCTTGAGGTGTAAGGTCTATCGCCTTCTTCCATTTGGCAATACTTAATGTAGTTTTTTACACCTTGCGGAAAGTGAATGTAATTACCTTCGTTTACAGAGTATATATTTCCATCTTCAGGAAATTGCATATCAGGATGCGATAAGTAAAACGTACCAATTGCTGGGTTTAGCGTAAAGCCATTTACACCGTGACCAGTTGTATATACTAACATTGTAGATGTACCATAAACCACGTATCCAGCAGCAACTTGTTTGTTGCCTTGCTGTAAAAAATCCTCTATAGTTACAGGTGTACCAACAGGTGTAACACGCCTAAACACTGAAAAAATGGTTCCAACAGAAACGTTAACATCTATATTTGAAGAGCCATCTAAAGGATCTATTAAGACTACATATTTGTTTTGGTTGTTAGAATCTTGACTGTTTATGCTAATAAAGTCGTCTTCCTCTTCACTAGCAATTCCACAAACAATGTTTCGGTTAGTTAATGTATGTATAAACTTATCATTTGCGTATACATCTAGTTTTTGCTGATCTTCTCCTTGTATATTCGTGTCGCCAGCAGCGCCAATAATATCGACTAGTCCAGCTTTGTTTACTTCATGATTTACAACCTTTGCAGCAAGTCTAATAGAGTTTATTAGTCTAGATAACTCTCCAGAAGAATACTTAAAAGAGGATTGGTTTTCGATAATAAATTCACCTAAGGTTTGATTTTTTTTAGACATGAAGCTTATATTTGGATACAAATATCATAGAATTTTCAATAAACTACAACGTTTTCGTTTAAATTAATTTTATGGTCTATAATCTGTTTAGACTATATTTGAATAAAACTTTTTAAGATGAAATTTAATATTCGTTTTGCAACGCAATCTGACATGCCAAAAGTATTAGAGCTAATAAAAGAATTAGCTGTTTTTGAGAAAGAGCCAGATGCTGTAATTGTAACAGAAAAAGATTTAATAGAACACGGTTTTGGTAAAAACCCTTTATTTACTTGTTTTGTAGCCGAGAGCGAACAAGAAATCGTAGCAATAGCCTTAATTTATTTTAGATTTTCTACATGGAAAGGAAAAACTGTTCATCTAGAAGATTTAATAGTAAAACAAGAGTTTAGGGGACAAGGGTTAGGTACATTACTTCTTGATGAGGTTATTAAATACGGTTACAGTCAAGGTGTACAACGTATATGTTGGGAAGTTTTAGATTGGAATACAAATGCTATTAATTTTTATGAAAAACAAGGTGCTAAAATATTAAAAGATTGGTATTTAGCACAATTAGAAGGAGACGCCATAAAAAACTATATAGAAAAATTATAAATGAGAGTATTTAAGTTTGGTGGAGCATCTGTTAAAGATGCTTTAGGTGTAAAAAATTTAGTATCTGTATTAGAAGAGGTTGGACATGAAAATACACTAATTGTTATCTCTGCAATGGGTAAGACAACCAATGCAATGGAAGTTGTAATTGGCAATTATTTTAACAATCAAGCAGAACTACAAGCTGCTTTACAAGACGTTATAAAATACCATAATCAAATTATCATTGATTTATTTGAAAACGAAAGACATGCTGTTTTCAATACTGTAAAAACACTTTTTGAAGAATTAAAAGCATTTTTAAAAACCAATAAATCTCCAGATTACAATTTTGTTTATGATCAAGTTATAGGTTATGGAGAGTTAGTGTCTACAACCATAATAAGCGCCTATTTAAATGAAGTTGGTTATAAAAATAATTGGATAGATGTAAGACAATTAATAAAAACAGATGATTATTATAGACGTGCAAATGTAAACTGGGATCAAACTCAGACTAACATTTTAACTCATATAAATACTAAGCAATTAAATATTACACAAGGGTTTTTAGGAAGCGACAAAAACAATTTTACGACTACTTTAGGTCGAGAAGGAAGTGATTATACTGCAGCAATTATAGCCTATTGTTTAAATGCAGAAAGTGTAACCATTTGGAAAGATGTACCAGGCGTATTAAATGCAGATCCAAGATATTTTGAAAATGCACAATTATTAAATGTAATTTCTTATACAGAAGCAATAGAGTTAGCTTTCTATGGCGCATCAGTAATACATCCTAAAACATTACAACCACTACAACGTAAAGAAATACCGTTACATGTAAAGTCTTTTATACAACCACAAAATAATGGTACAGTAGTTAAAAAGTTTAAAGGTATTGATCCCGTAGTACCATGTTTCATTTTAAAACAAAATCAAGTTTTAATATCATTATCTACCTTAGATTTTTCATACGTGGTAGAAGAAAATATCAGCGAAATTTTTAACTTGTTGTCCAAATACAAAATGAAAGTAGATGTTATTCAAAACTCAGCTATAAGTTTTTCTGTGTGTTTTGAAAACAATTATAATAACTTAGAGCCGTTATTACTTCATCTAAAAGCTAAATTTAAAGTAACTTGTCACGATAATGTATCACTATTTACTATTAGGCATTATAATGAGCAAGCAATACAGAAATTAGAGAAAGGAAAAACGATTTTATTAAAACAAATGTATCAAAATACGGTACAAATAGTAACTAAATAAATGTTTGCTTACTTTTGTGGGCATTAACTTTAAAAAAATAAATGGGATTAGTCACTGCTAAAGAAGTTTCGTCTGCTATAAAACTAGATAAATATGGGTTTTTAGGCACTTTTGTTGGATGGCTTTTAATGAAAGTTTTAAAAATTTCTACATTAAATAAAATATACGATAGAAATAAGCACCTAAAAGATTTAAATTTTTTAGATAGTATTTTGGATGAATTTCAAATTAAATTTGAAATTCCTGAAGAAGACCTAAAGCGTCTACCAAAAGATGGAGCTTACATTACTGTGTCTAATCATCCATTAGGAGGTATTGATGGTATTTTGTTGTTAAAATTGATGTTAGAACAACGCAAAGATTTTAAAATTATAGCCAATTTTTTATTACATCGTATAGAGCCATTAAAACCTTACATCATGCCTGTTAATCCTTTTGAAGACAGGAAAGATGCTAAGTCAAGCATATCTGGTTTTAAGCATGCTATAATGCATTTAAAAGAAGGTCATCCTTTAGGGATTTTTCCAGCAGGAGAAGTATCAACCTATAAAGATGAAAAGTTAATGGTTGATAAACCATGGGAAGAAGCCGCAATGAAGTTGGTGCAAAAAGCTAATGTGCCAGTTGTTCCAATTTATTTTCACGCCAAAAACAGCAATCTTTTTTATAAACTATCTAAGATTAGTGACACGTTTAGAACTGCAAAATTACCTTCAGAATTATTGACACAGAAAAGACGTGTTATTAAAGTAAGAATAGGTAGGCCAGTATCTGTAGCAGATCAAAATGAACATGAAAGTCTAGCAGATTTTTCAGAATTTTTAAGACGAAAAACCTATATGCTTTCTAACTCTTTTGAACCTAAAGAGAAAATAATAGAGACAATTTCATCTACGTTAAAATCGCCTAAAAGTATAAGACCGCCAAAAAAAATTGTAACTCCTGTAAGTCAAGAAACTATGATTGCAGAAGTTAATGCATTGCGAGATGCCGATTTAAGATTACTAACCAGTAAAAACTATGAGGTCTTTTTAGCATCTGCAGATAAGATGCCCAACTTGTTACGTGAGATAGGTCGTTTACGTGAAATTACTTTTAGAGAAGTAGGAGAAGGAACAAACGAAGCTATAGATTTAGATAGTTTTGATACTTATTATCACCATATGTTTTTATGGGATAATGAAGCTAATGTTATAGCAGGTGCTTATCGTATGGGATTAGGATCTAAGATTTTTGCCACTTACGGTATTGATGGTTTTTACCTTCAGGATTTGTTTAGATTTGAGCCAGAGTTGTATAAAATGATGAGCCAATCTATAGAAATGGGTCGTGCATTTATCATTAAAGAATATCAACAAAAACCAATGCCTTTATTTTTACTTTGGAAAGGTATTGTACACACAACATTACGCTATCCTGAACATAAATATTTAATTGGAGGCGTAAGTATTAGTAACCAATTTTCAAACTTCTCAAAATCTTTGATGATCGAGTTTATGAAATCGCATTACTATGATCCTTATATAGCGCAATACGTTAGACCTAAAAAAGAATTTAAGGTCAAACTAAAAGATGCAGATAAAGATTTTGTGTTTGATGCTACTGAAGCCGACTTAAATAAGTTTGATAAAATTATTGACGAGATTGAACCAGGCGCATTACGCTTACCAGTACTACTTAAAAAATACATCAAACAAAATGCACGTTTAGTAGCTTTTAATGTAGACCCATTGTTTAATAACTCAGTAGACGGTTTAATGTATATAGAGATTGCCGACTTACCAGAAAGTACAGTTAGACCGGTAATGGAAGAGTTTCAAGAAGAACTTGAGCGTAAGTTGTCAGAGCAAAGTGAAAATGAGTAGTTATTTGGAACAGCTTACCTGCGTTTTTACAAAAAAGTCATTAATAACACGTCTACACTCATTTAACTGATTTTTATTGATAGTGTAGTATAAGTTTTTACCTTTTACTTTTTGATTTAATAAACCTGTTTTACGTATTTCTGAAAGATGTTGAGAGATTGTTGGTTGTGCTAAACCAATAGCTTTTACTAAATCGTTGCAATTACAGTCTTTATTTTCGCTAATGTGTTGTATGATAGCAACACGTGCTGGATGACCAATAACTTTTGTATAGTTAGCAATAGTGTTAATTTGATCTGTAAAAATATGTTTTTTAGTAAAACCCATAGTTTAATTATTTATAAACGTGATATTGCAATATTACAATTTTATTAAATAAAATAAAAGTCTAAACATTAGTCTAGACTTCGTGATTTTTACTTTTTACCAAACAACCTTTGAAAGAAGCTTTTAGTTTTTTTAGTAGTTTCTTCAATAACTTCTTTAGCATCTTCTGCTAGCTCATCTAATTTTTCTTCTGCCTCATCTGCCAATTTAGATACCTTTTCTTTAGTTTCATCTACAAACTCTTTTGCGTCTTCATTAATAAACTCGGTTGTTTTTGACTTAGCTTTCTCGTAAGCTGCTTTAGCATCTTCTTTAAGTTCGTCTAGTTTTTCTTCAGCTTCGTCAGCTATTTTAGATGCTTTTTCTTTAGCCTCATCATAAAGTTCTTTAGCATCTTCTTCTACAAACTCTTTTGCTTTAGCTTTGGCTTTTTCAAAAGTGTCTTTTGCGTCTGCTTTTATATCTTCAAACTTAGTTTCGGCTTTTTCTGTAAACTGGTCTAATTTTTCTTTAGCTTTTTCTGTGTTTTCGGTAGTATTATTTAGCTCTTCAGCTTTGCCTTCCAGGTTTTTGTTGTCTTCACTCATTGGTTTTGTATTTTAATTAGTTATTTTTCAAAAGCACTATCAATTGGTTCCCATAATTCTATTTTATTACCATCATTATCCATAATCCAACCAAATTTTCCGTAACTATAGGTTTCCATTTCGCCAATAATTGTTACGCCTTCTTCTTTTAAAACCTTTAGTAGTTCTTCTAGGTTTTCGACTCTATAATTAAACATAAAGTCTTTTTTTGAGGGTTCGTAATATTTGGTATCTTGATCAAAAGCACTCCATTGTGTAGAGCATTTATTACCTGCTTCATCTTTCCACCAAAAAGTACAACCGTAATCGTCGGTATTAAATCCTAAATGTTTTTGATACCAATCTTTTGTCGCTTTTGGGTCTTTGGTTTTAAAGAATAAACCTCCAATCCCTGTAACTCTTTTTTTCATTTTATTTTTTCTTTAATGCGGATTCATAGATTGAAATCCATTCTTCAACTGTCATTTTTTGTACTAGTTCTGCAATTAAATCATAAGGAATTTCGTCTATTTTTTTAAACCTAACACAGCTTTTTCCCATATCTAGTTTACGTTTATTATGCTTTGGATATTCATTGACAAACCAGTTATGTAATTCTGGTTTTGCATAAATACCGCTATGGTAAAAGTTAATTGAGTTTTTTTGAGAAGCAAAACTCATAAAAGGTAATGGTAATTTTGGATCACAATGGTACCCATCTGGATAAATCTCGTGAGGTACAACATAACCAATCATGTTGTAGTTTATACACTCTTTAAACCCATTAGGTAAATTGTCGTTTATTGTTTTACGAAGTTTTTTTAAAGCGTCTTGTCGCTCTTCAGGGACTTGTTTTATGTAATCCTCGGGTGTTTTTGCGTCGTATGTCATTTAGTGTTTTATTGAAACACTAAGTTAGCAAAATTTTGCTTTTATTTTATTTACGATTGTTTGCGCAAGTTTTTCTTTACTTTCTATGGTCCAACCTGCTACATGTGGTGAAAGAATTACATTTTGTGCTTCTATTAAATATTGAAATGCTTCTGGTAAAGTTGAAGAAAATAAACTCTCAAAAGATGCTTTTTCATATTCTAAGACATCTAATCCAGCACCTAAAATTTTGTTAGATTTTAAAGCACTTACTAAATCTGAAGTTATAACACTTTTACCTCTTGCGGTATTAATTAACCAAAAGGGTTTTTTAAAATTATTAATAAAGTCTTGGCTGACCATACCAATAGTTAAAGGCGTTTCTGGTGTGTGAAGACTTAAAACATCTGCTTCTTCTTGAAGTTTTTCTAAAGAAACTTGTGTAGCATTTTCATCATCTACATTATCTTTTATATCATAACACAAAACGTTGACATCAAAACCACGAAGTTTTTTTGCAAACGCTTTACCCATGTTACCATAACCGATAAGTCCAACGGTTTTTCCATCAAGCTCGATACCTCTATTATCTTCGCGTAGCCATTTACCGTTACGTACTTCGTTATCTGCTTTATTTAATTTATTAAACAAAGATAAAAGCATAGCTAAACTGTGTTCTCCAACAGCATTACGGTTGCCTTCTGGAGCAGAAATTAGTGTAATACCTTTACTTTCGGCATAATCACAATCTATATTTTCTAAACCAGCACCAACGCGACCTATAAATTTAAGATTGGTTGCTGCGTCTAAAAATGTTTTATCAATACTAAATCGGCTTCTTATGATAAAGCCATCGTAGTCTTTAATTTTTAGCTTGATTTCTTCTTTTGATGAGGTGTAATCTTCATCATTAATAAAACCTAAATCATTAAGTTGATTTAGTAATAAAGGATGATTGGTGTCTAAGTGTAAAATTTTCATTTTAGTTAAAATCCTAAAATTATTTTGGCGACTAAAAAGTATAAAAACACACCAAAAATATCATTGCTTGTTGTTATAAAAGGTCCTGTTGCTACTGCTGGATCTATTCCTTTTTTATCTAAAAAAATTGGGATAAATGTACCTATTAATGCTGCCATAATAATTACAGTGATTAAGGCAATACCAATGGTAAAAGATACATTATATGGCGCACCAAATATGAAATGAGTGATAATAAATGCTAATAAGCCAATTGCTATACCATTAACTAAGCCTAAAAGTAATTCTTTTAGAAGTCTTTTAAATACATTGTTGCCAATGCTACCATTTGCAAGACCTTGTACAATAATTGCACTAGATTGTACGCCAACATTACCAGCAGTACCTTGAATTAATGGGACAAAACTAAGAAGGATAATATATGGTCCTAAATTACCACTAAAACTATCTATAATACTTGCTGCTCCAATACCACCGACAACACCAATTAGCAGCCAAGGTAAACGTGCACGTGTTAATTTAAATATACTATCATCTGCCTCTACATCTTGAGAGATACCTGCTGCCATTTGATAATCTTTATCGGCTTCTTCACGAATAACATCTACAATATCATCAATGGTTATACGACCCAGTAAAGTACGTTCTTGATCTATAACCGGTATTGCTTCTAAGTCATATTTTTGCATAACTCTTGCTACTTCTTCGGCTTCTTCATCTACAAAAACATAGTCTACATTTGCGTTAGAAAGTTCTGCGATTTTTTGTTCGCTTTTAGCGGTAATTAAATCTTTTAAAGAAAGTCTACCTACTAGTTTTTCTTGTTTATCTACAACATAAATAGAGTGTACGCGTGTAACATCTTTTGCTTGACCACGTATACGACGTAAACAACCGGCTACTGTCCAAGTTTCGTAAACTTTTACAAGTTCTTTTGCCATTAATCCACCAGCAGTATCTTCGTCATACTTTAAAAGTTCTTTAATTTCGGCTTTGTGCTCTAAATCTTCAATTTTAGAGATGACTTCGTGCTGTCTTTCTTCTGGTAATTCGGCAATAATATCTGCAGCGTCATCGGTATCTAGCTCTTCAATTTCTTCTGCAATTTCTTTGGCAGAAAGATTTCTTAAGACTTTCTCTCGATTGTCTTCATCAAGCTCCATTAAGATATCTGCAGTTGTTTCAGAATCTAAAAGCTTAATCACATACATGGCTTCTTCTAGATCGACTTCATCTAGTATTTCAGCAATATCAGCATAATGGTATTCGTCAAGTAGTTTTTTTAATTCTTTATCATTTTTTTGTTCGATAAGAATTTCTACTTTTTCTATAAGCTGATCTGTTAACTGAAATTGTATGTTTTCTTTTTCTTCCAAACGCAGATATTATTTGTCGTTTTCAATTAATTGGGTAAGCGTTATAAATTGATCAACGCTTAGTTGTTCTGGACGCTGGTCAAAGATACTATTTGCTTTTAAATTATCAGACAAATTGAAGGTTTTTAAACTGTTACGAAGTGTTTTGCGTCTTTGCTGAAAGGCTTGTTTTACAACCTTGAAAAATAAAGCTTCATCACACGGTAAACTATAATTGTCTTTTCTTATTAAGCGCAACACACCAGAATCTACTTTTGGTGGCGGATTAAAAACGTTTGGTGGCACAGTAAATAAATACTCTGCATCATAAAACGCTTGGGTTAATACAGAAAGAATGCCGTATACTTTAGAGCCTTCTTTAGAGCATATACGCTTGGCAACTTCTTTTTGAAACATTCCAGAAAATTCTGGAATTTGGTTGCGCATTTCTAAAGTTTTAAACACAATTTGTGTTGATATGTTGTAAGGGAAATTACCCGATATTGCAAATGGTTGGTCCCCAAAAGTCTCTTTTAAATCGTATTTTAAAAAGTCTTTTTCTAAAATACGTGGCGCTAAATGCAAATAGTTATTTTTTAAATAATCTACACTTTCTGTATCTATTTCAATAACATAAGTTGTTATTGGTTTTTCTAATAAATATTTGGTTAGTACGCCCATTCCTGGACCAATTTCTAATACTTGATCGTAACTGTTTAAGGTTAAGGCGTCTGCTATTTTTTGTGCTATACTTTCGTCTTCCAAAAAATGTTGACCTAAAAACTTTTTGGCTTTGACTTCGGTTTTATTTCTATGGTTTTTAGACATAATTTTTTTGAAAGTTTTAAAATTATAATGAAATTTAGATTATTTAAAATCTACAGAATACTCGTCTATAACTTCAAGTTCTGTCCTAAAGGCAAGCATTTTATCTGCAAATTTTTGTAACCCATCTTGTCTTAATTGTTCTGCATGATTAGCATAATAATCTTGTAATGCTTCTTTGGAATGTGCACGATATTGGATAGAGTAGGTTTGTCCGCCCATTTCTTCTTCTACTAAAACCTTGGTTAATTTGGCTTCTGTAAATTTTCCTGTGGCTAATACTTGAGGAATATGCTCTTTTATCCAAACAAGCCATTCGTTATGCACAGAGTCGTCTATGTTTACGGTTACGTTATATATAATCATTTTGTTTTTTTAGTTAATATCATCACCACGAAGTTTTCTAAACTTTTTACGCGCCTCTACATAAAAAATACTATCTGGATGATCAAAAAGAATCGTTTCGTAATAGGGTTTTGCTTCTTCGGGTTGGTTATAAGTGTTGTTTAATAATTCGGCTAAATTATAAAGTGCATTGTCTAATAAAATGCTGTCTTTGAAGTCTTTAATTATGCGCAGGTAATTAGCTTTGGCGCTGTCGTAATCGTGTTCTTTTTCAAATAATTCAGCTTGTTTAAGTAAAGCTTGCGGAACAATAACCTCAGTTTTATGCGCCTTTAAAATATCGTTTAAAATAGCTATGGCTGGTTTATTTTTATTTTGGAATGCTAACAAATCTGCCTTAGCGTATTTTTTTAAAGCAGTTTGTGTACTGTCTTCGGCACGATTATCACTAATTAACAGTTTTAAATCTAATGCATCATTAGCGGTTAGTTGTGATGTAGATGCTTTTAAAATTTTTAGCTGAGATTCTGCCCATTTAAAATCGCCTTTATAATAGCTTGCTTTAGCAACTCTAAATCTTGCTTCTTGAGAAATTGGACTGTTTTTTAAGTTACGTTGAATTTGAGTGTAATAAATTAAAGCTTGATTAAACTTCTCTTGAAATACTAGAATATCACCAAGTTCAAGTTTGACTTCGGCTAAATAAATCTCAGGAATATTATATTTTAAAGTGTTTTTTAATATTGAAATAGCTTCTTCAGGCTGCTCTAAATAAAAGGCTAAAAAATGAGCATAAGACTTTTGAATGTTTAAAGTTTGAGGTGTTTTACCGTATTGCTCTAAAATTGAAGTATACGATTTTTCGATATCATTATAGTCTTTTGGTAAAGCTATTTCGGTCTTTAATTCTATAATTTTTAATTGCGCTTCTAACTTAGTTGAAATCTCTTGAGATGTTTCTAAAACATATTCAAAAATAGAAATAGCCATCTCGTAATCTTTATTATTTTTAGCAATAAATCCAAGTTCGATAACACGATCTAAACTTTCTTGTTGTCTTTTATAAATGGCTTTTTCTTGGGCAAATGCTTTGTTGTATTCTTTTTGCTGAATAAATAACCAGCTTAGCATTTCGTTCCACATTAAATCTGGATTTTGCTGTATTTTTTTCAGCAAGGTTTTTCTTAAGATAATATTGCCTTCGTTGTCACTATCTTCTGTGATAAATTCGCTTATATATCGCTTTATTGTGTCTAGATACGTTGGATTTGCAGAGATAAAATTTAAATAGCTATCAAACATTTTTTCTATGTTAGATTGCTCTCCATAAATACGTGCTAATTGCAAATTAAAGTTTAAGCTAGGTTGTAATTGCATAGCTTTTGTGTATGCTTGAATTGCTTCTTCTAACAATGAATGATTTTGAAATACACGACCTATGCTGTAGGCATTTGTAGGTCTTTGCTCTAGTGTAGCTATGGCTTTTTGATAGTTTTTATTAGCGTTAATTGTATCTTTTTGTAATTGATAGTTGTAACCAAGTTCTACTAATAAATTTGGAGATTTACTTGTTTGTAAAGCTTTAATAAGTCTTTGCTCAGCTTCTTTATACAGTTCTAATTCTTGTTCAATTTCAACAATTTTAAGTAAGTAGTTAGTGTTGTTAGGCTTGTCTTTAAAAAGCCTTTTATAGCTAGAAAGTGCTTTTTCAAATTCGCCGTTTTTAAAATATTCATTTGCAACAATTTCGTCTTGAGCGTAAGAACACAAGCAAAAAAAGAAGATTAATATTGTTAAAACGCGCTTTAAAAACATAGGGTAAATATAACAAATCCGATAGGGACATTATGTAAATATAATGCAAAAAAAATGCCTGAATTTAATCAGGCATTTGCCAATCTAATAAAAGTGCTATTAATCATATATTCACTATAAGATTCAATTACTAAGATTGGGGTATATCTATGTAATAAATTTTTAGTTTTTGGCTAAAACAATCCCATGTTTAGACTCTGAAGAGATGCTAAAATCTGTATTAAAAATTTTAGTCATTATTACAATAAAGAGAATACATAGTAAAATTCTAGCTATAGTCTTCATAATAAATGTAGGTTTTAATTAAGAAAACAATCAAATAAAAGGTTTTTTTAAATCTTAGCAAAACTAATAACTCAAAAATCGTTAAAAAACGTCGATTTTTAACACTTTAACGATTTCGATGGTTGTTTTGTAAGGAAATAGTGACTTTTATCGATGATTTTAGTCAATCCACTCAAAACCAGTATAAGGCACTAAAACATCTGGTATTTTAATTCCTTTTTCGGTTTGGTAATTTTCTAATATACCTGCTAAAACACGAGGTAAAGCTAATGAGCTACCATTTAATGTATGAGCAAGCTCGTTTTTACCTTCTTTATTTTTAAACCTAAGCTTTAAACGATTAGCTTGATAGGTTTCAAAATTAGATACACTAGATATTTCTAACCAACGGTCTTGAGCAGTAGAAAATACTTCAAAATCAAAAGTTAAAGCAGATGTAAATCCAATATCACCACCGCATAATCGTAAAATACGATAAGGTAATTTTAACTCTTTTAAAATCTCTTTTATATGATTAACCATGCTATCTAAAGCATTATAAGAATTATCAGGATGTTCTACTCTAATAATTTCTACTTTATCAAATTGGTGTAAGCGGTTTAAGCCACGTACGTGTGCACCGTAACTTCCAGCTTCACGTCTAAAACAAGGTGTATATCCTGTAATACCAATTGGTAAATCACTTTCGTTTAATAATACATCTCTAAAGATATTAGTACCTGGTACTTCTGCTGTAGGGATAAGGTATAAGTTGTCTCCTGTAACGTGATACATTTGTCCTTCTTTATCTGGTAATTGACCTGTACCAAAACCAGATGCTTCGTTTACTAAATGAGGAAACTGAAACTCTGTGTATCCTGCTTCTGTATTTTTATCTAAAAAGTAAGAGATTAAAGCGCGTTGTAATCTTGCACCTTTACCTTTGTATACAGGAAAACCTGCTCCAGTAATTTTATTACCAAGCTCAAAATCGATTATATCGTATTTTTTAGCTAATTCCCAATGTGGTAAAGCTTCGCTGTGTAATTGAGGTATTTCTCCTTCTTTATAAATCTCTTCGTTATCTTCATCGGTATTTCCCGATGGGACACTGTCGTGTGGCACGTTAGGGATTTGATAAAGCAGTTGGTTTAAAGCGTCTGCCTTTTGGTTTAGCTGTTCTGATAAGGTTTTAGAGCTTTCTTTTAAATCGCCAGTTTTAGCTTTAAGTGCATTAGCTTCTTCAGCTTTACCAGATTTAAACAACATACCAATTTCTTTGGAGATACTGTTAGATTCTGCCAATACATTATCTAATTGTGTTTGTAGTGCACGGCGTTCTTCATCTAAAATAATTACTTGGTCAATTAAAGGTTTAGCATCAATATTTCTTACAGCTAAACGTTTTATAACCGCTTCTTTGTTCTCTCTAATAAAAGGTAGTTGTAACATTGTTTTTTTATTATTTGGGCGTTACCTAAAGGTCAGGCTTTCAGTTATATCTTTTTTTGCCATATGTGGCAGCAAAAAAAGGATGCCACTTCAATCCTTAACGCAAATAAGTAACGCTAAAATTAAGTGGTAAAAGTAGTAAGATTTTGGGTTTATAAAAACAAATTATTTATCTAATTGAGAAGGTAATAACCAATCACTGTGTTTGTGCCAATACCAAGGGACAGCAGCTAAATCTACATTTTTGTCTATAAGACGTCTGTAAGGTCTACCATTAACGCTAACTTTTGCGTCTACAAAGACCATAATGTCTTTACCGTTTTTAGCGTATTCTTTCTTTAAATGCTGTGCAAATTGCCATATCACATCTGGTTTACAGCTAGCAGATCTAATTTGCTTTTTAGTTAGATAGTTAGACATTACAATAAACTCTGACTTATTAGTTGCTTTATCTATAATTTTATAACTAGTTCTTCCTGATTTAGATCTTAACATCATTCGCCAAGATAGTCTGTGACCTTCTTCTGTCCATAACACATTGTCTGTAAAAACATGTTGTCTTAAAGGAAGTGCTATTTGAATGACAAAGTATATAACACCAATACTAACTAAAATAGGTTTGTAGCCTTTTACAATAATTTCAGCTTTTGTGTAAAGTGGTTTATTTTTTAAAAATATGTTTTTGACTTTTTCAGGTTCAAAGAAGAAAAGCGAAAACGCTAAAGCTAAATAAGGAAATATACCTACTTGAAAAACAATAGAGTTAAATAAATGAAAGAAAATAGAGGCAACAAACATATATTTTCTTGTTGGTTTGTAAAGTAGTAGTGGTATTACTAATCCATCATAGAGTATTCCTCCATAAGCAATTAATTGAGCTATAAATTTATATTGAAGTAAATCTCCAATTATCATATAATTAGACTTATTAGCCATTAATTGTTTAGGTACCGATAGGTCTAGCCAATCAGGATATATTTTTGCAATAGAAGCGTAAGTGTATAGTATAAGTAATTGTATAACAAAAACCCATTTTACCCAACTAGGCATGCTAATTTGTTTAATATTTGGATTTATTTTTACATCTAAAGAAGCGTATCTATTTGCTGGTAAAAATACCATTATGGCGCTTAACAGCATTAATAAGTAATAATGGTTGTTATAAGAGGATTTTTGCATTAAATAAGTACATGACCACATTAAAGTAAATGCTAACATGCTTAATCTATATTTGTAACCAAGCATTATTAATAAGCCAAAAATACCCATCAATACATAATACACATACATCCAATTACCAGGTAAAGGTTGTAAAAATTCGAAACCAATAAAATTGAAAGTAAACTTAGGTTCTACTAAAGTACGTGTAACCCATCCAGTAAAAATAGCGCCAACAGATTCTAAAAAACAAAGAGCTCCAAAAATAATACGAAATACTATTAGAGAACTATTATCAATTTGTTTAAATAAGAACTTGTTAAGCATGAGATTTTATAAATTCTAAAGCATTTTTTTTATCAATATGAAGCTGACTTTGTAATTCTTGAACAGAATTAAACTTTTGTTCATCACGAAGTCTTTGTAATAATTCTATTTTTAAATTTTGTCCGTAAAGGTCTTTATTAAAATCAAAAAAATGAGTTTCTATAGTTTGATGTTTGCCATTTACTGTTGGGTTGTGACCAATATTCATCATACCATAGACTGTAATATTATCTATTATTGACTTTACAATATAAACACCATGTTTTGGTATAAGTTTATAGGTTTCTTCTATGTGTAAATTAGCTGTTGGATAATTAATAGTTTGACCTAATTTTTTCCCATCAATAACTTTACCAGTTAGCATAAAGTTGTAGCCTAAATAAGTATTAGTAGTTTTTATGTTGCCTTCTTGTAAAGCGGCTCTAATTTTTGTAGAGCTTACCGCTACATCGTTAATGTCTTGTTTAGAAATTTCTTCGACTTCAAAATCAAAATCCTTTCCAAATTGTTTTAAATCTTCAATGTTAGCATTTCTATTTCTACCAAAATGATGATCGTATCCAATAATGATGTGTTTTGCTTTAAGATGATCTACAAGAATGTTTTTTACAAAATCTTCGGCTGTTAGTCTAGAAAATTCTTTTGTGAATTCTTTTATGACTAAGTTAGAAATACCGAATTGTTTAAGAATGTCTTTTTTCTCATCAATTGTATTGATAAGTTTAATATTGGCATCTTTTTGTAAAACCATTCTAGGATGCGGGAAGAAGGTTAATAGTGAAGGTGTAAGATTTTTGATTTTTGAAATTTCAACCAAACGTTTGATGATTTTTTGATGTCCAATGTGTACACCATCAAAGGTGCCAATGGTTAAGACTGTATGGTTTGAGCTTTTGTTTTTCACTATTTAATTTCTAGATATACAAAAATAAAAAAGCCAATTGATTTTACTCAATTGGCTTTAGTTATTTATTTCCTAAACTATTTATTTTTTGATAAATGGTAAAGTTAAGTTTCTATTTGATTTAGAAATTTTTATAAAATACATTCCGTCGCTAAAAGGTGTTGTATCAATTGTTAAATCACTAGCATTATTAATTTTATTGTCAATTAATAATTGACCTAACATATTGTAAACCTTATAAGAGTCTGGCATGTCATTTTGGTTATCTACTTTAATGTTTAAAACAGAAACTGTTGGGTTTGGATAGATAGAGATGCTATTAGCTAATTCAAAATCGTTATTTGATAAAAATGCTAATTGACTACCAAAGTAATAAGTACCAGCAATACCCATACTAAGGTTTGCAGTAAGCTTATAATCTGATCCAAAAGTAGAGTTTGTTACAGCAACAACTTCTCCTGTAGTTTCGTTTAATACAAATAAATCATTTATAGTATTACCAGTTGCAGTTTCCCATGCTGAAATTTCTGCTTGAGTAAAGTAGAAATTAATTGTAGCAGCATCTGAAGTACTTGCATTTGCTGTAGTAATGTCAAATGTTTTAGCAGTAACATAACCAGCAGGATCAGTACCACCATTATATGCTACAGCATCTGCTCCTGCAGTCGCTACGTCTCTAGATACAGCAACAGTAGTACATCCATAATTAAATCCAGAAGTATTATCTATATCTGTCATAATATCTCCTGTTGTTACGTCTGTAGAGTATACTAATCCAGAAGTTAATAAATTAAATTGATCTGGAGTAGATGTATTAACGTCTGTTTGAACACTAGTATCAAAAGTAGCGCTAACTCTTACATCATCAAGCTCTATAGAGAATTGATCTGATACGTTATGATGTCTAAATCCTACATAAATAGTTTGTCCTATAAAGCTAGATATATCTATTGTTCTTGTAGTTAAAGTGTTTATTCCATCAAGAGTACTTTCGTTAAAGCTTGTTGGAGACGCTTGTAAAGCAGTTATAGTGTTAGAAGTTGAAACATAAACTGTATAGTTTTCTACATCCCAGTCTGGATCTACAGCAGCTATTTTCCATTGTAATTGTAAAGATCCTGTAACAGAAGTTAAATCTATAGCTGGTGTAATTGCCCAGTTATCTGGAGTTAAAGCTCCAGTAGTACTTACCCAAGAAAAAGATCTTAAAACAGAAATGTCTCCTGCACCTAAACCAGAATCTGTTAATGTAACAGGAATCCAATTGTTAGTATCTCCATCAGAGTCAATAAATGACCAATCAGAAACATCACCATCGTTAAAATCGTCAAAGAATAAATCTGTAGTTGTAGTTGTTGTTACAGCTTCATCATCATTAATAATCATTGTTTCGTAAACATTTGAAGATGCAGTTACGTTTCCTGTAGTAGAAACATTTACAGATAATGAAATTGTTTCATCAGCTTCTACAAAGTTATCATTAAAGATTCTTAGTGTAACTGAGTTACTTGGAGTTGTTGAACCAGAAGCAAAAGTTACAGAGTTGTTAATAAGTTCGAAGTCTTCATTTTCTGTAGCAGTTCCTGTGTTAACTAAACTAGCAGTTGCAGAAGCGTTACCTGATATAGACATTGTTAAGTCAATTGTTATGTCTTGGAAGTTACAATCACTTCCTTCTGTAACATTTTCAGGTAAAGCTGTAGTTACATATACTGTTGGTGATATAGAACAAGCAGTTGAAGAGTTTAACTCGACACGTCTTGGTGCATTTGCCATAATGGCTTGTATACGGTCTTTTTGATCTTGAGTAAACGTATCCATACAAGCATCATTAGTATAATCCATGTAGTTTTGTACTTGATCAAAATCAGGGTTGTCAGTACAAGAGTTATTAAAAAGATTACAAGTATAGTTTGGTGCTGCAGCATTTGGTGTATCAGCACAATAGTCATCTACACTACAATTTCCGTCTCCCCAAATATGACGTAAACCTAACCAGTGACCAACTTCATGAGTCATTGTTCTTCCTAGGTTGTAAGTACCATCAAGCATAAAAGTACCATCGTTTTCAGCAATGGTTCCCATAACATAATAACCAGCTACTACACCATCAGTACTAGCCATTCCGCCAGTCGGATTTAAACCAGGTAAATTAGGTGTATTGTCAGGAAATTGAGCGTAACCTAATAATCCTCCTAATCCAGGATTAAAAAGGTCATTAATAGGATTCCCTCCTGGATTTATTGTCCACATGTTTAAATATTTGGTAGGGTCCCATTGTGTAACAGACTTCATAGACTCCACATTAGGTCTAGTTTCCCAATCAGTTGGGTCTGCAGGTGTTTGACTATTACTATAAGGTGTTATGTTATGTCTAACAATACCTGTAGTAGGTGCGCCATTGGGATCTACTTGAGCAATACAGAAGTTAATTTCAACATCTACAGCAAGACCTGTAGTGTTTGCTCCACCAGGTGTTCCAGCAAGACGTCTGTAATCTTCATTTAAAACTTGAATTTGTGATAATGCTTGAGCATCAGTAATATTTGGTCCGGTACCAACTGCTTCACCTGTATGAACAACATGTATTACAACAGGAATATTATAAATTACTTGCTGCGATTCAGATCTTTGACTTGCTCTGTTTGCTTTTATTTCAGCAATTTTAGGAGCTAACCAATTTTCAAAATCAGTTCTGTCAGCTCTGTTGCGATATTGTTGCTGTAAAGCCTTTTCGTTTTCGTCAGTCAAACATCTTGCAAATCCAGTTTGGTTTATAGATTCTTTAGTTTGATCTGTAAGTTGGAAGTTCTGACCGTTAGTTGCTTTTTTATTTTGATTATTTTGAGCTTTTAAGGAGAAGCTTACAAATAAAATAAATAATAAAGCACTTAGAGTAGAGTTTTTCATTTATAGAATTTTTAAAATTATAGCCCAAATTTACTTAAAAATTAATTATTAGTAAGTTAATTTAATGGGTTTGTTTTAAATATTAACTATTTTTATAAGCAATTGAAATTTTAAATTATGAAACAACAACTACTTTTAACTGTCTTCATTTTATCTTTTTTCTCTGGTTTAGCGCAAAATTCATGGAAAAAAATATCAAGTAATAGTATTGAAAATGTTAACTTAAAGAAGTTTGATTCTAATCATTCAGCTTTATTTAGTCTGGATATTGAAGCTTTTAAGGCAAAATTACAAAGCGCTCCATTAAGGTCAAATTCTAATGGTCAGTCCAGTACAATTGTGTCGATACCTGATGAAACTGGTAAAGCACTTCAATTTAGAGTTGTGGAAGCTCCTGTTTTATCTAAAGAATTATCGATACAATATCCTAATATAAAAACCTATTTAGGTTCTCTTGTAAACGATGTTACTACTAGAGTTAGGTTTAGCGTAACTCCGTTAGGTGTTAATGTTATGATTACACGAGCAAATCAAGAATTAACATTAATACAACCAGTGTCTAGATTTTCTAATGTAGAACATATAGCTTACAAAAGAAAATCTATAAATGAAGATGTTAAGAGGTTTGAATGTCTAACTGATGAAACTAAAAATAGAGATCAAAACATAGGTCAGTCTAGAATAATGGATGCAAATGACCAGTTATTAAGAGATTATAGAATTGCAGTTTCTACAAACGGAGAATATACCCAATTTTGGGATGATGGTAACGCAGCAAACGGAGACGCTCAACAAGATGCTTTAGCGCAAGTTGTATCTACATTAAACAGAGTAAATGAGGTTTATGAAGTGGATATGGCAATAACATTTACATTAGTTACAGGAACAGAAATTATTTTTCCTGATCCAACAACAGATCCTTACACGGGTAGCTTTAATAGCCAATTGCAAAACGAATTAACAAGTACCGTAGGAGAAGCAAATTATGATATTGGACATTTATTTGCTTATGGAGGTAATAATGGTAATGCAGGATGTATTGGCTGTGTTTGTGAAGATAATCAAAAAGGAAGCGGGTTTTCTTCTCACTCTTTCTTAGATAATGATGGTGGAGCTTACATGTCAGACTTTTTTGATATTGATTATGTGCCTCATGAGATTGGTCATCAAATGGGAGCTAATCATACCTTTGCTTTTAATACAGAAGGAACTGGTGTAAATTCAGAACCAGGAAGTGGTACAACAATTATGGGATATGCTGGTATTACTGGTGCAAATGATGTGCAAGATCATAGTGATGCTTATTTTCATTATCATAGTATTAATCAGATTTTAACAAATGTAGCATCAGCACCAAACAATTGTGCAACAACAACAGCTATTACAAATAATCCTCCAGTAGCTAATGCTGGTTTAGATTATACAATACCTAATGGTACTGCTTTTGTCTTAAAAGGAGCTGCTACTGATGCGGATTCTGGAGATGTATTAACTTATACTTGGGAACAAATAGATAGCGGATCTACAACTAGTACGTCTTTTGGACCAGCGCATACAGGTCCTGTATGGAGATCTAGACCACCAAGTACCAATCCAGATAGATATATGCCAATAATAGAAAGAGTTATTGCAGGTGAATTAACAGAAACTAACCCTGTAGAAACTTTTGATAATAGTTCTTGGGAAACCGTATCTACCATAGGTAGAACGTTAAATTTTGCTTTAACTGTAAGAGATAGATCAGATGCTGGAGGAGTTGGTCAAACACCACAAAGTGATTTTGATACTATGACAGTAACAGTAGATGGTAGTTCTGGACCATTTGCTGTCACTTCTCAAACTTCTGCAGTTACATGGGACGCTGGTTCTACAGAAACAATCACATGGGATGTAGCTGGTACAGATACTGGTTCTGTTAACACACCTACAGTTAATATAAAACTGTCTACAGATGGTGGTTTTACTTATCCTTTTATATTAGCTACTAATGTGCCAAATGATGGTGCGCATGATATTACAGTTCCTGTAACTGGCGGAGATACTGCTACAGCAAGAGTAATGGTAGAAGGTAATAACAATATTTTTTATGCAATTAATACTACTAATTTTAACATACAAGAATCAGAATTTGTTATAACAGCAAATAATACTCCTGTTGATGTTTGTAGCCCTAATGACGCTGTGTTTAATTTTACCTACAATACTTTTTTAGGTTTTTCAGGAACAACCACTTTCTCTACTTCTGGTTTACCTGCAGGTACAACTGCAACTATAACTCCTACAACAGCTACAGCAGACGGAACAGCAGTAACAGTTACAGTAACAGGTATCGGAGGTTTGTCAATAGGAAATTATCCGTTTACGCTAACAGGAACATCAGGTTCAATTACTAGTTCTGCAAATGTAGAATTCAATGTAAATGACACAAATTTTTCAACCATCAACACTTTAACACCTGCTTTAGGCGTAACAGATGTGGCGCCATCTAATGCTGTGTTTACATGGGATGCAGACCCAAATGCGACTTCTTATGAGTTAGATATTGCTACAGATTCTGGTTTTACTTCTATAATAGATAGTCAAACATTAACATCAAATAATTACACATCAACAAGCTTAGCAACTCAAACAATGTATTGGTGGAGAGTTAGAGCTGTAAACGATTGTGGTAATGGTGCTTATGCTACTTCAAATTTTGAAACAGCAAACATAGCGTGTAATACATATACTTCTAATGATACACCAATTGCAATACCAGATAGTAATACAACAGGAATATCTTCTATAATTACAGTTACAGATGTTAGCTCTATAATAGATGTAAATGTTACAATTAATATTACTCATTCTTATGTTTCAGACTTAACGGTTTCATTAGTTAGTCCTGCAGGTACAGAGATAGATTTAAGTTTTGAAAATGGTGGTTCGGGTATGAATTATACAGACACGGTATTTGATGATGATGCTGCTAACCCAATTGCAAGTGGTACAGCGCCATTTACTGGTGTTTATCAACCTACCGAAGCGCTTTCTATATTAAACTCTGAGTTTTCTTCTGGAGATTGGACATTAAAAGTTATAGATAGCTACGGTTTTGATACTGGAGATTTAGTAAATTGGTCAATCGAGATTTGTGGCTCACCACAGAATGATACAGATGGAGATGGTGTACCAGACGGATCTGATAATTGTGTAAATACTCCAAATTTTGATCAAGCCGATGTAGACGGAGATGGAATAGGAGACGTGTGTGACGATGATATTGATAATGACGGTATTTTAAATACTTCAGATAATTGTATCTATACTCCAAACGCAGACCAAGCAGATGCAGATGGAGATGGTATTGGAGATGTATGTGATGTAGAATGTACTGTTTATAGTGCAACAGATTTACCAATTACAATTGCTTCAACTGGAGCAGATGCTAATTATACTTCCGTAATTAATATTTTAGAAGACGCACCAATTGCAGATGTTAATGTTACGATAAGTATTAATCATACTTGGAATAGTGATATAGATGTTTCTTTGATAAGTCCTGCAGGAACAATTATAGAGTTATCTACAGGAAACGGAGGTAGTTCTGATAATTATACTAATACAGTTTTTGATCAAGACGCGACAGCTTCTATTACAACAGGAAGTGCTCCTTTTACAGGAGTGTTTATACCAGAAGGTGATTTGTCTTTATTAAACGGAGAAATGTCTGCAGGAAATTGGACCTTATCTGTAGATGATACTTATGGTCCTGAAGATGGAGGAACAATTTTGTCTTTTGATTTAGAGTTGTGCTTGTTTAGTGCTTTATCAATTGGAAATGATGTTTTAAATAACACTGAGTTTAGTGTTTATCCTAATCCTAATAATGGAGAATTTACCATTAAAATGAAAAACACAGTTTTTAAAGAAGATGTAGAAATTTATGTTTATGATATAAGAGGAAGAAAAGTATTTTATCAAAGTTTTAAAAACTCAAATAATTTTATTCAACAAATTAGATTAAATGATGTTGAGTCAGGAATGTATATACTTAATGTAACAGATGGAGAAAATACTAAAACTAAAAAACTTATTATAGATTGATTTTTAGCATAGTAGTAAAAAAAAGGGAAGCTAATTTAGCTTCCTTTTTTTATTTACCGTTAAAGGTATTCATTGTGTTATTAACTCCAGCTGTACCAAAAGATTTAATTAGTTCTATACTTTTGTCTAAGCGTTCGGGTAGTTTTTGGTTTTCTTCTTCATCCCATTCTCCTAAAACGTAGTCTACTTGTCTGCCTTTACTAAACGCGTCGCTTATGCCAAATCTAAACCTATTGTATTTAGTTGTGTTTAATTTTTCTTGAATATCTTTTAAGCCATTATGTCCTCCGTCACTACCTTTAGTTTTTAAACGCAAAGTACCAAAAGGTAGATTTAAGTCGTCAGTGATAACTAATAAGTTTTCTAAGGGTATTTTTTCTTTAGTCAGCCAATATTGTACAGCTTTTCCACTAAGATTCATATAGGTGTTAGGCTTTAAAAGTATAAATGTTCTTCCTTTAAATTTATAAGTGGTAACATCTCCTAGTTTAACTGTCTCAAAAGTTAATTCTTCTTTAGACGCTAATTTGTCTAAAATTTTAAAACCGATATTATGTCTTGTATTTGTGTACTTTTCGCCAATATTTCCTAAGCCAACAATTAAAAATTTTTTCATAGGGTTTTGTTCTTTAACTAATACAGTTGGATTTTTTTTAAATAATTTTTTGAAAAAATCACACATCTTATTAAAGTTTTTTTTCAAAAATAAAAAAAGCATCCTGAATTAACAGAATGCTTTATTTATGAGTTTAAAAAGAGTTTATTCTTTTACAGCAGCAACATCGTCTGTTTCAGTTGCTGGTACGTCTTCATCTTCATCTTCATCGTCAGCAGCAACAGCCATAGATGCTCTAGAACGTCTTACTTGACAAACTACAGTGTTATCTGGGTGCATAAATTTGAAGTCTTCACTGTTTAAAGCAGTAATATAAAGCTTATTACCAATCTTTAAATCTGTAATATCTGCTTCGATGTAATCAGGTAAATTACCAGGTAACGCTTTTACACGTAAGCTACGTTTGTTTTTACGTAAAACACCACCATTTCTTACACCTCTAGAGTTACCTGTGAATTGTACAGGAATTTCCATTGTTACTTCTTTGTTATCAAATAATTGATAGAAGTCAATGTGTAAAATATTATCTGTTACTGGGTGAAACTGAATGTCTTGTAAAATAGCATTGTAAGTGTCACCATTTTCCAGCTCAATCACAACTGTATGCGCATTTGGCGTGTATACTAGTTTTGAGAAGGCTAATTCTGGTGCAGAGAAATGCACTGGGTTGTCTCCTCCGTATAATACGCAAGGAACCTGACCAGCATTACGTAAGGCTTTTGTTGCTTTTTTGCCCACGCTTTCTCTTTGAGATCCGTTGATTGTAATTGATTTCATAATTGTTATTTATATTTATTTAATTATTTCTACATTATAAATTTTGAGCTTATTGATGCATTATGGTGTACGTTATGCATTACTTCTGCAAATAAATTTGCGCAGCTTAAAACTTTTACTTTTTTGCTTTCTTGTTTAAGAGGTATAGAATCTGTTACAATTAACTCTTCTAATCTAGAGTTTTCTAATCTCTCATAAGCGGTGCCAGATAATATTGGATGAGTACAAATCGCTCTTACGCTTTTTGCTCCTCTTTCCATCATTAAATCGGCAGCTTTGGTTAATGTTCCAGCAGTATCAACCATATCATCAACTAATACAACATTTTTACCCGTTACGTCACCAATAAGTTCCATATGAGAAATTACATTGGCTTTAGCACGTTGCTTATAGCATATTACTACATCGCTTTGCAATGCTTTAGAGTATGCGTAGGCACGTTTTGATCCTCCCATATCTGGAGAAGCTATAGTTAAATTGTCTAAATTTAACTCCTTTAAATAAGGTAAAAATATAGTAGATGCAAATAAGTGATCTACTGGTTTTTCAAAGAACCCTTGTATTTGGTCTGCATGCAAATCCATTGTTATAATGCGAGTTGCTCCTGCAGTTTCCAACATTTTTGCAACTAATTTTGCTGCAATTGGTACTCTTGGTTTGTCTTTTCTGTCTTGTCTAGCCCAACCAAAATAAGGTAGTACTGCTGTTATGTGTCTTGCAGATGCACGTTTAGCGGCATCTATCATTAATAACATTTCCATTAAATTTTCAGAACTAGGATTTGTAGATCCAATTATGAAAATTCTTGTTCCTCTTATAGATTCTTCATAAGAAGGTTGGAACTCTCCATCGCTATACGTTGAGGTAATAATTTTACCTAGATTAGTACCGTAAGCAGCCGCAATTTTTTCTGCTAAAGCTTTACTTTGCGTTATAGAAAATATTTTGGCTTCTGTTGTTGTACTAGACATAGTAATGTGTTGTTAAGCAGCACTTAAGACTACAGATTTTTATTTGAGGTGCAAATTTAGTATAATTTTTCAGCTTTAAAAGACATTAGTAGCTATTTTTAGTATAAAAGATTAAAATTATATTTAATTTTGCACTTCCTAATTGCTCAAGTGGCGGAATTGGTAGACGCGCCGGATTCAAAATCCGGTTTCTTCGGAAGTGTGGGTTCGATTCCCACCTTGAGTACAAAGTCTTCTAAATGTGTTGTTTAGAAGACTTTTTTTATGAGGATTGTCTGTTTTGAATTTTTGAAGCGACTACTATATTTTCAAATGGTTTCTCAGGAAATTTTAATCGATCTATCAATAATTTTGTGGCTTTTCTTCCTATTTCTATACCATTTTGACTTATAGTAGATAATTCTGGCGTTAGATGAGATGCTGTTCTTTCACTAGAATAGCCAATAATAGCAACGTCTTTAGGTATTTCTAATCTTTTTTCTTTAACAGATTTTAGACCAGATAATGATGATTGAATATCTAATGCTATTATAGCATCTGTTTGATTATTACTTAAAAATAAATCTGTTTCTTTTTTTATACCTTCTTCGGTTGATGATACTACATAAGACTCTAAAAACTCTATTCCGTTTTCATTAAGCGCTTGTTTGTAACCTGCTATTCTTGATTTACCAACTGTTAAGTTGCTAATAGTTGATACTAGTGCTATCTTTTTTCTTCCAGATTTTATTAAATGTGATGTAGCTTTGTAAACTGCTTCTTTATCATCTACCAAAACTTTATCACAATTAATATCTTTAACCACTCTGTCAAACATGACAATAGCTTTTTTGTTATCTAGAGCAGATGTAAAATGGGTATATTCTTTTTTAATTTGAGTTTCTTCAGAAGCGGTTACTATAAAACCGTCTACAATTCCGTTTGAGAAATGGTTTAAGTTATTAGATTCTTTTTCTAAAGATTCATTAGTAAGACTAACAACTAAGTTGTAGTCAGTTTTTGCAATTTCTTGTTCAATACCATATAAAACTTGTGCAAAAAAGAAGTTTTGTACACTTGGGATAACTACAGCTATTGTTTTGGTAGTTCCAGATTTTAAATTTCTGGCTAATACATTAGGTTGATATTTATGAAGTGCAGCAAGTTCTTTTACTTTAGTTTTGGTATCATGACTAATTTCTGGGCTATCATTTAATGCTTTAGATATTGTTGATATTGAAACACCTAATATTTTTGATAACTCTTTTAATGTGATGCTTTTCTTCATTTTTTCTGAATTTCCCAAGTATTAAATTTACAAATTCCTACTATAATAGCAAGAATTAATATTGTTTTTTGTTTTATCTAATTGCTTCTTTAAAAAAGAAAGCTGGTCTACCTTTAGCTTCTGGTTTATATTTAAAAATAGATCCTGCTAGAGGATATTTTTCTCTTTCTTCATTTGTCATATCGTTGGTAGACGTTGTGATATATAAAACATCCAAGTTTTTGCCTCCAAAAGCACAAGATGTTACATTATGTGCAGGTACTTCTATTTTTGAAATTAGCTGTCCTGTTTTTGGATTAAATTGCGCTACAGCATTACCATTCCATAAAGCAACCCATAACATATCATTTTGATCAATAGTCATTCCGTCTGGATAACCTAAAGATTCAGGTACATTAATGGCAACTTTTTCGTTAGAAATTGTACTGGTCTTTATGTCGTAATCATAACTTTTAATGGTTTTGGTTGGTGTGTCTATATAATACATGGTTTTTGCATCTTTAGACCAAACAATTCCGTTAGAAATTGTAACGCTATCAATCATTTTTGTTGTAGTTCCGTTAGGTGCTACTTTATATAAGCTTGCTTTAGGTGAAGATTCTTTTAAATGCATAGAACCAACCCAAAAATTTCCTTGTGGGTCACACTTTCCGTCATTAAAACGGTTCTCTGTCATCGAAGCTTCAATATCAGAAATTTGATTTAATTTTCCGTTGTCTAAATTTACCTGATATATACCATCTTCAAGAGCTATAACCGCTTGCTGTTTTGTGTAAGGGACAACGGTTCCTATTTTTGATGGTGTTTTAATTACGTTATTATTTTTTGTTTTAGGGTTATATATATTTAGTGTTTGCCCTTCAATATCTACCCAGTATAATTCTTCAGTTTTATAATTCCATATAGCGCCTTCACCTAATTTAGAGCTAATTTTATATTCTAAAGTAGCAATATTAGTAATCTCATTTTTTTCTACTGGTGTTTTATTTTCCTTACAACTAGTTAACGTTAATATTGAAAATAGAAGTGTAAGTGGTATAAATTTAAAAATTGTTTTTACCATTAGTATTAGATGCGAATTGAGTATTTTTTTTGCGAAGATACAACCAAAAATAAGTTTTAAGTTTTGACATAAGTAAATATTGAAATTACTTTTGCGTTTTTTTACTTTTTGTATATTTACCCAACCCTAAAAATAACACCTAATGTTTAACGACTTTTGGCAAACTGTACAATATGGAATGAATCATGTGCTAGATATTAACGCATATGACCATGTATTATTTTTAATCGTATTAGCTGTACCTTATTTATTTAGAGATTGGAAACGCGTTTTATTACTGGTTACCATGTTTACAGTAGGACATACTTTATCTTTAATTTTGTCTGTTTATGGTCATGTACGTGTACAAGCAAGTTTGATTGAGTTTTTAATACCAATTACCATTTTAATAATGGCAGTTTACAATGTGTTTACTGCTGGTAAGCAAAAAAATAGTCAGAAAATAGGTATTCTATTTGTGTCGACATTATTTTTTGGTTTAATACACGGTTTTGGTTTTGGAAGAGAGTTTAGAATGAACTTAGACTCTGGTGATAATAAATTTATAGCTTTATTAGAGTTTGCTTTAGGTATAGAAATAGCGCAAATAATAATAGTCTTTATTGTTCTATTTTTAGGATATATATTTCAAACAATATTTAGGTTTTCTAAAAGAGATTGGATGATGGTAGTCTCTTCAATAGTAATAGGACTAGTAATTCCGATGTTAATAGATAATTGGATTTTATAGTAATTAAATATTAAAAAGAGCCAATTTTATCTAAAGTTTTCATAAAACTTATCCTTTTAAATTGTAATTAAAATACTAACCTTATATCTTCGTTATAGGTTTGGGTTAGGTTTTTTGTTTGTCTACCTAAACATCCGACAAAAACTAACTACATGTCCAAAAAAAAACAATTGAAATACGATAAGGCGTATTTGCGTATAGCTAAAGAATGGGGGAAATTATCTTACTGTAAACGCAAACAAGTTGGCGCAGTTATTGTAAAAGATAGAATGATAATCTCTGATGGTTATAACGGAACACCAACAGGTTTCGAAAATTTTTGCGAAGATGAAGAAGGTTACACCAAATGGTATGTTTTACATGCCGAAGCTAATGCAATATTAAAAGTAGCCTCATCAACGCAATCCTGTAAAGGAGCAACATTATATATAACACTATCACCGTGTAAAGAGTGTAGTAAGCTAATACACCAAGCAGGTATAATACGCGTAGTATATAATCAAGGATATAAAGACGATTCTGGTATAAAATTTTTAACCAAAGCAGGTATACAAGTAGAACATATAGAACAATTAGAAGAATAATGTCAAAATTTAAAGTTTACATACCATTTATAATAGGACTAGCAGTAGCAGCAGGCATATTTATTGGTGGTAATTTAGACTTTGGAGACACATCAGATAAACTATTTACATCAAACAGTAAAAAAGACAAGTTAAATAGGCTAATTGATTATATAGATTACGAATACGTAGAAGATGTCAATACAGATAGTATAGTAGACGTTACCGTAAACGGAATATTAGATAACTTAGATCCACATTCGGTTTATATTCCTAAAGAAAAAATGAAACGTTCTGCCGAAAACATGAAAGGAAATTTTGTGGGTATTGGTATTAATTTTTACACATTTAAAGACACAATAACAGTAATAAAAACTGTTGAAAACGGTCCAAGTGCTAAAGCAGGAATAAAAGGTGGCGACCGTATACTAGAAGCAAACGGAAAATCTCTTTTAGGCGAAACAAATGATAGTTTAGTAGAAACTTTACGAGGTAAGCGCTATTCTGAAGTCAAGTTAAAAGTCTACAGAAAAGGCGAACCCAAACTTTTAACCTTTAACGTAACAAGAGATGTTGTACCAATTAAAAGTGTAGATGCAGCATACATGTTAACCGAAGATTTAGGTTACATAAAAATTAATCGTTTTGCAGAAAGCACTTACAAAGAATTTAAAAAAGCATTAAAACATTTAAAAAAAGAAGGTGCAAATAGTCTAGTTTTAGACTTAAGAGAAAACCCTGGAGGATTTTTAGAAATAGCTGTGAATATTGTTGACGAATTTTTAGAAGACAATAAACTTATTGTTTATACAAAAAACAAAAAAGGAGATATAGAAAAAAGCTACTCAACATCTAAAGGAGATTTTGAAACTGGTGAACTTTTTGTAATGATAGACGAAAATTCAGCATCAGCTTCAGAGATTATTGCAGGTGCCTTACAAGATAACGATAAAGGTACAATTGTAGGAAGACGATCTTACGGAAAAGGTTTAGTCCAACGAGAAATGCAATTAGGAGATGGTAGCGCAGTACGCTTAACAGTATCTAAATATTATACACCAACAGGACGATCTATACAAAGGTCTTACGCTAATGGTAATACAGATTACTATGATGATTATTCGTACAGAATGAAAAGTGGTGAGCTAATTGACGAATCTAAAATTGAAGTAGCAGACTCATTAAAATTTACAACACCAAAAGGAAAAGTGGTGTATGGTGGTGGCGGAATTATACCAGATGTTTTTGTGCCTTTAAACAGAAAAATGGAAAACGAAACACTTAGCTTTTTAGAAAGAAAAGGTTTTTTTAATAATTTCATTTTTGAAGAAATAGAAAAAGACCGCAATTATTACTCTTCTATATCAAGACAAGACTTTTTTGATGATTATTTAGTAGAGGATAATATGATTAAAGGTTTTGAAGAGTATTTGAAAATTAAAACAAGATCTAACATTGTTTTTGTAGCCTATAGAGAAGAAGTTAAGCATTACCTAAAAGCTACAATAGCAGAACAGCT
Organism: Mesoflavibacter zeaxanthinifaciens DSM 18436; assembly: GCF_000422365.1. Classification (GTDB taxonomy): domain Bacteria; phylum Bacteroidota; class Bacteroidia; order Flavobacteriales; family Flavobacteriaceae; genus Mesoflavibacter; species Mesoflavibacter zeaxanthinifaciens. The sequence goes on along the minus strand of NZ_AULQ01000005.1, from coordinate 152,209 downwards.
ATATGGTTTTGGTGCTTACCATAAAATACTTAACAAACATGATGATATGATTGATAAGGTAATCCAATTACATCAGAAAGTAGAAGTTGAAGAGTAATCTTTTCTGTAAGACTAAAATCACCTACGCCTTATCATGCACTTTAGTGTGCTTGCCATTATTCCAAATTGTTAAAATATCTGTAGCAACATGTGCACCGCTACCAGATGCAATTGCAAATTGACTACGCCAACCAGCTAATGTACCTGCTACATATAGGTTTTTTTTAACTAAATGATCTTTGTTTTCTAACCAGATTCTATCTTTTTCAATAACAGCTCTAGGATGAGGTTTTATGTAACTTTCAAGACCTTCAATGTCTAATAAATTAGTATATCCAACAGCAACTACTACACGTTTAGTGTCGTAGCTTTGTTTATTAGTGGTTACAGTAAAGCCAAAGTTAGTTTCTTCAATTTTTTTTACTTTTTCTTTTTCTATTTGCTCTACTTCTGGATATAAGTTAGCTAATTGCTCTTTTCCATCTTTAAGAATATCATCACCTAATGTGCCAGGTTGTAATCCTAATACGTTATTAAATAATGCAGTTTGTAAATGCGAAGCTTTTTGATGCATAATAATAGCAACATTTTTTCCTTCTGCAAAAGGTTTTTTTAACCCAGAACCTAAAACCAATGCACAAGAAAGTCCAGCTGCGCCACCACCAACAATAATTGTATCTTTCATCTTAAAGTCCTTTACTTTTAGCTTCAATTTTTTTAGAAATACGTAAAATTTGAAGTAACATTATAGCGCACAAAGAGGAAACAATCGTAATTAGAGCAATTAAGCTTTGTCCTTCTAGTAAAGCGTCAAGATTTAATTGTGTAGCGTTAAAAATAATTAATGCTACAGCTAATAATGTAAGAATATGTATAAAGGTTTTCATTAGTTTAACGATGTATAAATGCTTTGTAAAAGTTTATACAAAAATACAATATTTAAGCTAATAAGATTTTAATGTTATCGGTAAATAGTTTTACAGCAATAGCTAATAATACTACACCAAAAACTTTTCTAATAATTTGTATACCGTTTTGACCTATTAGTCGCTCTATACGTCTTGATGTTTTTAAAACAATGTATATAACTATAACATTTAAAACTACTGCTACAATTATGTTTTGGATACTATATTCTGCACGCAACGATAATAATGTTGTTAAACTTCCTGGTCCAGCAATAAGCGGAAACGCTAACGGAAAAACAGAAGCTGTCATTGGATTAGTTTCTTCATCTTTATAAAGGGTGATGCCTAAAATCATTTCTAAAGCAATAAAAAACAAAATAAACGCACCTGCAACAGCAAAAGAGTTAACATTAATACCAATTAGATTTAATATACTTTTACCTAAAAACAAAAATGCAATTAAAATAATACCAGCAATAATAGCTGCTTTTTCACTTTGAATATGACCAGCTTTTTTACGTAAATCTATAATAATAGGAATATTACCTACAATATCAATTACAGCAAAAAGGACCATAAATACGGTAAAGATTTCTTTAAAACTTAACGACATAGTATTAGGGTTTAAATTTGGCGCAAAATTAGTTTTAATTCGTTGAAATTCAAGCGAAATATTGATTTCTTTTTAAGGTCTTTTTTTTGAAACAAATAGCTCTATATTTGCAAAAAATATTAAATCAAAATGTTTCAGTTAGGAAAAACTATTGTTTCTGAAGATATTATTGAAAAGGACTTTGTCTGTAATCTATCGGCTTGTAAAGGTGCATGTTGTATAGATGGAGATGCAGGCGCACCATTGTCTAAAGAAGAAGCAGATATTCTTGAAGAAATCTACCCGAAGGTTAAACCTTTTTTACGTAAAGAAGGTATAGAAGCTATAGAAGCACAAGGAACATCTACAACAAACGACTGGGACGAAATTGAAACACCCTTAATTGACAATGCAGATTGTGCCTATGTTATTTTTGATGACAAAAAAACTGCGCTTTGTGGTATTGAAGAGGCTTTTAATAAAGGCAAAATAGATTGGAAAAAACCAATATCTTGTCATTTATATCCAATACGAGTTAAAGATTATACAGAGTTTTCTGCAGTAAACTATGAACGCTGGGATATTTGTGATGATGCTTGCTCATTAGGTAAAGAGCTACAAGTGCCAATTTATAAGTTTGTAAAAGACGCTTTAATAAGAAAGTTTGGAGAAGATTGGTATAGCGAGTTAGAAAAAGTAGCTAATAAAATGAAGTGATTTGTTGTAAACACTATAAAACAAAAAAGAGTAGACATATGTCTACTCTTTTTTGTTTTCAAATAATAGTTTTATAATTTACATATCGTTAGCTTCTAGCGTTTCACTAGATGCCATTAGTGCAAAAAACTTATCAATATTTGGTAATATTACAATGCGTGTTCTACGGTTTCTTGCGCGGTTTTCTTTACTGTCGTTATCTGTTAGTGGTTGGTAACTGCTTCTTCCAGCTGCAATTAATTGCTCTGGCGGTACACCATAGTCTTTTTGTAATGCTCTAACAACAGAAGTTGCACGTAGTACACTTAAGTCCCAATTATCTTGTATTTTGTCTGTATTTATGGTTCTGGAGTCTGTATGACCTTCAATCATAACATTTAAGCTTGGTTCTGACTTAATTACATCTGCTACTTTTTTTAATACTTTATTGGCTTTGTTATTAATTCTATAGCTAGCTGTATTAAATAGCATTTTATCTGAAATTGAAATCATTACTACAGTTTCGTCAATATTTATTGAAATATCATCGCTTTCATCAATTTCACTTTCATCAACAAATTTTTTAAGATTTAAAGATAAAGCTAAGTTCATAGAATCTTCAAGAGTCGTTACATACTTCATCACTTCTGGGTCTACCTTACTTAAAGTTTTACGCATGCCAATTTTTGATTGTTCTGAAATAACAGCTTTGTTACCAACTGCATCAAATTTTGTTTTGTTTTCTTCTGTAAGCTCTCCAACTTCTTCGGTAAGGTTATTAATTTTAGAGTTATAATTTTGAACTCTAGCTTCTATAATGGCAAACTTTTTTTCAAGTTCTTCTTTTTCCACTATGGTTTTAGTTAGTTCACTTTTAATTTCACCTTTTTCTTGTTCTAAGGCTAAATATTTCTTTTTTGAAACGCAAGCAGTTAAAAATATTGCGCTTAGTGCTACTAATGTTAGTTTTTTCATAAATAGTTTAAATTTTTGAGTTACTTTATTTACGCTCTCTAACATGGTATAGATGTTTAAATTTTGTTAAAGTCAAAATTTAAGCATTAAAAAAGCCTCAATTATTGAGGCTTTTTAGTTGATATTTTTAATTAAAGTGATTTATTCTTCTTCGTTTTCAGCCACTCTAGCTGGTGGTACCTTACTGTCAAAAGCTTGATTGTATTCGTCTAGTAAGTTCATTGTAGCACTAAGTAAATCTTTAGTTTCTAATAATAAACTAAAATAAAGTGTGGTGTTTTTAGGTGAAGATTCTTCAGTGCGAGTACGTTCAACCTGCATTTGTATTTTTTCTTTTACCAAGTCGTACACTTTACCTCTGTTGTTTAAAATGCGTGCTATATCCTCAAAAGAACGAGATTTAAAAGCTTCTTTAGTATCCATTAATAGCTTTTCTAAAGCTTCGTCTACTAATTTTAGTTCTTTAAGTTGATTAAATTTTAATTTTTTGTGGTTGTTATGGACATGTTTATAACTAATCTTAGAAATATAATCTAATGATTGCGTCATGTCTTGTAAGTAACCTAAAATGTTAATGTAAAAACTACTTGCTTCAACACTAGACTCGTCTAGGTTTTTTATGAAGTAGAAAATATGATCTCTTAAATCATCAACTTCATTAGATAGTTTTGTGATTTGTCTTCTGTTTTTCTTTAGCGCATTTATATCTTGTTTAGCTAAACCATTAACTGCATTGGTGTAAATTTTGTTTCCTCTCTTTACAACATTAGCTATGTTATCTGCACTTTCATGAATTACTCCTTGGACAGAGCTACTTTCTGCTTTAAATAAGCTGTCTTCTTCTTTAGCTTTTGAGTTTTTCTTGTTATGAGCTATATAATTTCTTACTAATAATGTAAATGCAATAAGTAATAATATAGGTGTCATAACCTTTACATTAAGATGTAGTAAGTAAGCAATTAATGCAGATGCGACAAAAGCTATAAAAGCGGTAAAAAACCATCCGCCTATTACATTAATTACACCAGCAACACGATACACAGCACTTTCTGCGCCCCAAGCACGATCTGCTAAAGATGTACCCATTGCTACCATAAATGTAACGTATGTTGTGGATAATGGTAACCCTAAAGATGTAGCTAAAGATATTAGTACTGCAGCAACCATAAGGTTAACAGCTGCTCTAGCTAAGTCAAATGCAGGTATATCTTCTTCTTTTAATGTTAAATCAATAGCAGGAGTTTCAAATTGCTTATTTATTTTTTCTTGCCACGAGTTAGGTACAACATAAGAGTACATTTGAGACATTAACATTGCAGATCTAACAAATCCACGGGATAAAAAGTTAGGCTGAAAACGTTCCTTTGTGTTACTTTGGCTAGATAAGTCTAAAGATGTTTTTACTACGTCTTTTGCTTTACTAGAAAACCATAAGGTAACTACCATTATCATACCTGCTATAAAAAGAAGTAGGGTAGGCGTCTCTACAGCTTTAGATAAAAATTTCATTGATAATTCTGAAGCTGGTAAACCTTGGGCAACATACTCTTGATACGATTGCCAACCCGCAATAAATACACCAACAAAGTTTACTAAATCGTTTCCTGCAAAAGCAAGTGCTAAGGCAAACGTACCTACTAAAATTATGATTTTATATATGTTTTGTTTTAATGCGGTTATTAAAGCAAAAGAAATAGCACTCCATACAACAAGGTTAATCCCTATAATGTTTATAACATTACTTTCTAGGTATTCTTTAATGGTTAGACCATTGGTATATTCAAATTTTAAATCGGCATAAGGTGTACCTTTTATTCCTTTGATTAAAATAAAATATGTAATTGCAGTTAATGCAATACCACCAAATAAAGCGCCAACCCAATTCGCTTTTTCTTGAAAGTTGTAGGATAAAAGTAAACGGGTAAACCATTGAACAATAGCTCCAACTGTAAATGCAACAACCACCGAGAGTAATATACCAAGGATAATTTTTGTTGCAGTAGATGTATTGATATAGTTTATTAATTCTGAAGAAGTACCGCCATCAGACCAGATTTTAATTAAAGAAACTGCAACTGCAGCACCTAATAACTCAAATACAATAGAAACTGTTGTTGAGGTAGGCATACCAACAGAGTTGAAAAAGTCTAGTAGTAATATGTCTGTAATCATTACCGCCATAAAGATGATCATGATTTCATCAAACATAAATTCGCCAGGATTAAAAATTCCTTTTCTAGCAACTTCCATTAAACCACTAGAAAATATGGCGCCTAAAGCAACACCAATACTAGCAACTATCATTATTGTTTTAAAAGAGATAGCTTTAGAGCCAATAGCTGAATTTAAGAAGTTTACAGCGTCATTACTAACTCCAACAACAAGATCTGCAATAGCTAAAATAGCTAAAGCAATTATCATGAATAAGTATATGTTTTCCATTAATTATGGTTAATTTATTATGGCAAATTTCATCTTTTATCTTCAACGTAATGTTAACTTAATGTTATGTTCTTTTTTAGTTTTCTATAATTTTTAAGTAAAATATCCCTTAAAACTGCTAATATTTTATGTAATTGATTGATTTTTAATGTTAAATTTTTATTTTCAAACACTTGATAATCAATATTTTATAGTTTTAATGTTAACTTAATGTTATGTAAAGGTATCTAAATTGTAAAAAATAGACTATATTTGTTATGTAAACATTAATAATAATCTTAAAAAATATATACTATGAAAAATTTAATTTTGGCTTTTGCGGTATTAATTACAGGGTTTGTTTCAGCTCAAGAAGTTAATAAGCCAACAATGGAGAAAAAAGGAGATTTAATTCAAGCAACATACTATCATGATAATGGTGCTATTGCACAACAAGGTTTTTTTAATAAGAATAATAAGTTACAAGGAGTTTGGACAAAATATGATGCAAATGGTGATAAAATTGTAGTAGGTGCTTATGACAATGGTAAAAAAGTAGGGAAGTGGTTTTTTTGGACAGACGATACTTTAAAAGAAGTAGATTATTCATCGAACAGTATTACTTCTGTAAACACTTGGAAAAACACTTCTGCTGTAGCAGATAGAGATTAATTTATATTTTTAGAAATAAAAAAAGCACCTCAAAAAGGTGCTTTTTTTTATTTTTTAAAATTAGCTTATTCAGCAGTCCAACCTGCTCCCCAAGTAGCATAATCATTAGTTGCTCCGTTTCCTTCACCTACGTAGAAGTCTGCATCTGTAAAAGATACTGTTGTGTCATTTTTTACTTTAGTAGTAACATCTACAAATGTTACATTAGTAACTTGTAAATCGTCACTAATAACACCATTACCTGTGTCTTGATCATCAAGATCAAAACCTTCGATGTATCCTGTAATATGTACGTTGTTAAAGATACCTTGTGTTCCTGCTCTTAGTCTTATAGCTTCTGCATGTCCTGCAGCTGTACCTTGACCAACAATTGTTAAGTTGTTAACGGTTGGTTTAGAGAATGTACCTGTAGCGTTGCTAAAATCTGTGTTGTACCCATCAGCTTCAATAGCTTTATCGTCAGTAATTCTGTTAGATATATATACGTTTGTTAACGTACCAGAGTAACCTTCTGTCCAGTCTACAGAGTCGTCTTCTGCATTGATAACAGAAACATAATTAGCATTTACTGTACCACCAAAAAACTCGATACCATCATCTTTACCTGCGTAAGCTTGGATGTAATTAACATCTGTACCGTTACCTACACCGTAAAAAGAAATACCATTGTTTTCAGATTGTCCATCTGCAGCTCCACCAGAATACTCTACACGTACATAGTTTAAAGATCCAGAATCATCATCAGAAATATTTCCTCCGTATGGTAGACTAGCAATTTCTGAAGTTGCTGTGTTTGTTCCTGTTACAGAGTTTATTGGTGCTCTTCCTAATAAAATTAATCCTCCCCAATCTCCTGCAGCTGGGTTAGCAGCATCAGAAGTAAATACTATAGGGCAATCTTGAGTACCATTAGCTACAATTTTAGCACCTTGAGAGATTGCTACATAAACGTCTGCTCCAGAAGCTAAAGCTTCAATAGTCATACAAGCAGGAATAGTTAATGTAGTACCACTTGCCATGATTAAAGAACCATTAATTTTGTAAGTGTTATTTGCGTCTAAAGTTAAATCTTCTGTGTAAGTACCAGATAAGAAAATTGTTTGAGGATCTGTTGTACCACCGCCAGAGTTGTTATTTGTAACACTATTGTCATTAATTACAATATCTGAAGTGTCGTCTGTAGAGCATGAAAATATCATAGATACTAATGCTAAACCAAGAATTATTTGTTTTTTCATTTTTTTAGTTTTTAATTTTTATTCTTAATTGTGTTATTGATATTTAAAATTTGTATTTAAGTTGAAGTCCTAAGTTGATACCTCTTTTATAATCTGTTACACCTTTACCATTAGCAGATGTAACTAAAATGTCACCTTGATTTTGGTCTTGTCTAACGTATTGTATTGAAGGGTTTAGTAAATTTTTTGCACTAAGATTAACTTCAAAATTGTCCTTAATAGTGTTTTTCCAAACAAAATCTAAAGTAGGAACACTTTTTTCTATAATATTACCAAGATCTCCAGATCCTAATGCATCTATTCTGTCTGAAAAGTAAGAGAATACTACGTTAGCTACCGGTTTGTAGTTGTTAAAAGTAGGAGAGTAGCTTATATCTGCATTTAAGATTAAAGGAGAAGCGCCTTGTAACTCATCTTCACTTTTATTAAAAGCTAAGTCAAAAGTTCCGTCTATATTTTCGTATAAATCTTGTTTAGTGTCCATGTAAGTTGCGTTTACACCAAAAGCTAAAACTGCGTCTTCGTTTTCGTCTTCAATAATGTTCTTTCTCAACTCTACTTCAACACCGTAAACTTCAGCTTTATCACCAGTTCTTACGTAACGTTGTGTTCCTGTAGCATCACCAACAACAACTAAATTAATTGGATCGTTAATTTGTTTTGCAAATACACCAACTGAGAATATTTCACCTCTTCCAAAGAAAGATTCAAATTTTAAATCGGCGTTATAAATATCAGAGTATCCTAAAGCATCAGGGTTACCTCCATATCGTACAGATACATCTTCATAAACAAACGGAGCTACTTCTTTAAACTCTGGTGTAGATACTGTTTTACTTGCAGAGAAACGTAGATTTTGGTCTTCGTTTATAGCGTATTTAATGTTTAAACTAGGTAGGATAAAAGTTTCTTTAGATGTTTTAGAATCGTTACCATTGTTACCTAAGTTTATTACATCATAGGCTATGTTTTGTTCAAAGCTTTCTATTCTAATACCAGGAACAAATAACCATTTTTCTCCAACTTTTATTTCAGCATCTAAATATCCAGCATAGATGTCTAGTTTACCTGTGTACGTATTTTCAAAAAGTCCTGGTCTATTTGTGTTAGATAAAGTTGGGTAAGGTTTAATTACTTTAATTTCGTAAATACCACCACTACTTGCATTTAGATTTAAATTATCTAGGTTAAAGACAGAATTTAAGTTGTTTATATCTGTAATTTCGTAGCTACCATCAACTATATCGTAACCATATCTTATGTTATTAAATAATCTTTTCTTGTTACGACCATTATAACCGATATTGAATTTTAATTTTTCATTAGCTTCATAAGACAGATTTAAACGTCCGTTGTACTCATCATCCTCAATTTTTTGAAAATAACGTTGATTATCAAAAACAACATTACTGTAGAATGTTGGGTTAGTAGAAGGATCATTATCTAAAGCATATTGATAATTTTCTACGCTAAAACGCTTTCTGTCTGGTTGATCAGAAAATACTTTGTTGTAACCAAATCCCCAATCTAACTCAAATTTTCCTGATTTGTGATTTCCTAATAATTGATTAACAAACATTTTAGTTTGATCAAACTGAACATTTTGTTGGTAAAACCCTTGGTCTGTATTTAAAATTGCATCTCTATTTCTACCTGTTCCATCAATACCAAAATAACCGACAACATCTGAAGAACTATTAATAAATACTGAATTAAAACTTATGTTATTATCACTGTTTATTTTGTAGTTTAAGTTCGCCATAGCAGTAGTAGTTGTAGAATATTCATATTCTTCTGCAGCTTCAAATGCTTTTTTCTCAACAGTAGAAAAATCTACAGCTTTACCGTTTCTGTATTCGTAGTTATTTTCAAATCCTCCTGTAACAAAGAAACTTAATCTTGAACCGTTTTCAAATGAATGAGAGCTTCCTCCAGATGCTCCATAAGCCACATTGATAGGTGAGTTTACGCTTACAGGATCAACACCGTGAGATAATATAACAGCAAAAGGGTTGTGATCATATCTTCCGTAGTATCCAAAATAACCAGTCCCTTCACTTCTTACAAAGTTTTTGTCTATAGCATTTGTGTTAAAACCAGAACCAGTAAATACATCTACAAAACTTCCACCTTTATGTTCTTTAGAAGTTACATCTACATTACCAGCAGAGAAATCTCCGTAAAATTGAGCTGCATATGCTTTACTAATAGATACATTTTGAATTACATCTGAAGAGAATAAATTTAAGTCAATGTTCTTTTTATTAACATTATTTGATGGTAAAGACAAACCGTTCATAGTTGTATTAAGGTAACGATCACCTAAACCTCGAACATATACATTACTAGATCCTTCTTGTTTAGAAACACCAGATATTTTAGCGACTGCACCAGCCGCATCACTTACTCCTTTTCTTGATAATTCGTCTGCACCTATTATTTGTTTAATTTCAACAGCTTTTTTCTGTTCTAATAAAACTGCAACTTCACTTTCTCTTTTAGTAGTTGTTTGAATAACAACTTCTTCTAAAGAAGCAGCATTAGCGCCCATTGGGACATTTATTTCGGTGACTTTACCAGCTTCAACAGTTGCTTCTATTGTTTGAGTTTCGTATCCCACAAAGCTATACTCAATTACATAATCACCTGGCTTTAGATTATCCAACATGTAAAGACCAGCATCATCTGTAGTAGTACCTTTTGAAGTGCCTTTAATTAGAATATTAGCAAAAGGAAGTGGTTCGTTGTCAAATTCTTTATCTGTAAGTTTACCAGCTATAGAACCAGTGTCTTGAGCGTTTGCGTATACACTAAATAATGTAAATAATAATAGAAATATTTTTTTCATTGCGTTGTTTAAATTCTTGGTGCAAAGAAACTGGCAAACTGTAAAGTCTAAGTTAACTAGGTATTAATAGTTAATCACTAAAAAGTTAGCTTAACGTTATGAGATATGTTGTTTGTTTATTACTAGAAAACGTTTAGTTAACATTGAAAAGGAGAACATTTTACATGTCAAATACTTATATTGCAGCTTAAAAACTTATATAATGAATTGGGAACAATTACTATCCTTAAAGCGCTTTGGTGATACTAATAAACGACTAAGAAAAGAACAAGATGAAACTCGCTTAGGTTTTGAAGTGGATTATGATAGGGTTATATTTTCTTCAGAATTTAGAAGTCTGCAAGATAAAACTCAAGTTATCCCATTGTCTCAGACAGATTTTATACACACACGTTTAACACATAGTTTAGAAGTAAGTGTTGTAGGACGCTCTTTAGGAAGAAAGGTTGGTCAAAAGATTTTAGAAAAACATCCACATTTACAAACCACTTTAGGATATCAAGCAAATGATTTTGGAGCAATTGTAGCTGCTGCTGCTTTGGCTCATGATATAGGTAATCCGCCATTTGGACATAGCGGAGAAAAAGCTATAGGAGAGTTTTTTATAAATGGTGAAGGAAAAAAATATCAATCAAAACTATCTGATAAAGAATACCAAGATTTATGTGATTTTGAAGGCAATGCTAACGGTTTTAAAATCGCGACACAAAGTAGGTCTGGCAGAGAAGGAGGATTAAGACTTAGTTACGCTACTTTAGGTGCTTTTACAAAATACCCTAAAGAATCATTACCTAAAAAGCCAACTAATCAGATATCAGATAAAAAGTATGGTTTTTTTCAAAGTGAAAAAGAAGCGTTTGTTGATGTAGCTGAAGAATTAGGTTTAATAAAAAAATCTGACGACCATTTAAGATACAATAGACATCCCTTAGCATTTTTGGTAGAAGCAGCAGATGATATTTGTTATACAATCATAGATTTTGAAGACGGTATAAATCTAGGTTTAATCGAAGAAGAGTTTGCTTTAGAGTATTTAATTAATCTAGTTAGAGACTCTATAAATACTAAAAAGTATGCTTTGTTAACTAATACCCAAGATAGGGTAAGTTACTTAAGAGCTTTAGCTATTAATAGTCTTATAAACGAAGCTGTGCAAATATTTATGACTAATGAAGAAGATATTTTAAGAGGAGATTTCAATATCAGTTTATTAGATAAGAGTAAATATGAAGCTCAAATTAATGACATTATAAAGCTGAGTGTTGAGAAAATTTATCAATCAAAAGAAGTGTTAGAAAAAGAAATAGCAGGCTATCAAATAATAAATACGCTTCTAACAACTTACACTAAATCTATTCAGAATAATTTTGAAGAAGGACCAACATCTAATTATGATAAATTAATTTTAAAGAGTTTGCCAGAAACACTTAGTAAAGAAGGAAGTATATATCAAAGACTTTTAAATATTTGTCATTATGTAGCTTCATTATCTGATAGTCAAGCCATTCTTCAATATAAAAAGATAAAAGGATTTACATTATAGAATATTTTATATTATTTTAGCAAAAAGATTAATTATTTATTATTATGAAAAAGAAATTACTAATAATTTTATTATTAGCCTTAGGGATATTTGCATTATATCAAAATTTCTCTGAAGATAATTCTGCTTTAAAACAAAACAATCAAGTTAGAAATATCCATTCAGAAAACTTAGAAAAAAGCCCATTTAAAAACACTTTAAAGCTAAGTAAGTCAGAAAGAAAGGCTCAAGGTTTAACACCAAATAAATTCTACGAGCAAGAATGGGAACTTACAATGAATCCTCTATTAGGACGACCAACACCAGAAAAATTACAACCATTAAGAGATAGCATAAATGCTGCTAGACTAAATACATTAGCTGCAGGAAGAGTACCGGGTGATGCTATGAATAATGGATGGGTAGAAAGAGGACCAAACAATGTAGGAGGAAGAACAAGAGCTATAATGTTTGATCCAAACGATGCATCAAATGAAACTGTTTTTGCAGGAGGAGTTAGTGGCGGTTTATGGAAAAACACAAACATATCAAATCCAGAATCATCGTGGCAAAGAGTTAATGTGCCAGAAAACTTAGCTGTATCTTGTATAACATACGATCCAAACAATAGTAATGTCTTTTACTTAGGAACAGGAGAATCTTATGTAGGAGGAGATGTTAACGGAAGTGGTGTTTGGAAATCTGATGATGCAGGAGCAACATGGACAAATGTTTTTGGAGGTATTACAGGTGATACATCATTTCAATCTGCATCTAATATTTCTGTTAATTCACCTTCAGATGTAGCAGGAGACTATTTGTCATACCCAACAACTGCTTTTGGACCAGAAATTACATCTGTAATATCGGCAAATATAGTTTTAGTAGATGATGGAACAGGATTACCAACAGAAGGATGTAGCGCATTAGTTAATGGTGCTCAAATATCGGGCAATATAGCTTTAATAAGAAGAGGTAACTGTAACTTTACTCAAAAAGTAAAAAATGCTCAAAATGCAGGAGCAGTAGGAGTTATTATGATGAATAATGTAGTAGGTCAACCTATCCCTATGGGAGGAGATGATAATACAATTACAATACCATCAGTAATGATTTCTAAAGCAGATGGAGATATACTAGAAGCTTCAATTCTTGCAGGTAGTACAATGACAGGTTCTTTAAATCCTGTGTCTAGTTCGTTTACAGGAAATTTAGTCCCAGGTATTCAACACATTAATGATATTAAAATAAGAGATAACAATGGTGTTTCTGAAGTTTATGTAGCTGCAGGAGATGGTTTTTACGGATCTGCTAACGCTACTACGTATTTAGGTGGTCCAGAATTTGGACTATACAAATCAACAGATAATGGAAACTCGTGGTCACTAGTTTCGTTACAATCACTTGCAGGAGGCGTTCAGTATTGTCCAAATGATATAGAAATTGGAGCTGATAATAAAATTTGGGTTTCTACAATTAATAGTTATGTTTTTGGTGAAGGAGGAGGAACAATCTTATCTTCAACAGACGGAAACTCTTTTAGTGTAGAAGAAGTCGTAGCAGATGCAGATAGAACTCAAATAGCAGTATCTTCATCAGACCCTAATAAAATCTATGTCTTAGCAGAAGGAACAACTACTCCTGTTATAATGATTAAAACAGAAGATGGTTTTTCTACAACTACAAATATGACTTTACCAAATGATGCAGATACTGGTATATCAGCAAATGATTTTACTAGAGGTCAAGCTTTTTATGACTTACTTTTAGAGGTAGATCCAGCAAATGACGATATAGTATATGCTGGAGGTATAGATTTATTTAAGTCGTTTAATAGTGGTACTTCTTGGTCTCAATTATCTCATTGGTATGGTGGTTTTGGCTATCAAGAAGTTCATGCAGATCAACATGCCTTAGTTTTTGGAAACAATAGTTCCAGTGTCATGTTAGTAGGAAATGATGGTGGAATTTACTATTCATCAAATGCAGGTGTAGTCTTAAGTCCAAGAGATAAAGATTTTAATACAAGTCAATTTTACACTGTCGGTGTAGCTCCAACAACAGCTTTTAATGGAGATTATTTTGCAGGAGGTTTACAAGATAATGGTACGCAATTGTTTCAAAATGCAAATTCAAATGGAGCGGATAGTTCTGTAGAAGCATATGGAGGTGATGGTGCTTATACATTTTTTGATCAAGGAGACGATAAGTATTTTATTAGAAACTACGTGTACAACTCAGGTATTAATTTATTTAATTTAGAAACTAATACTAACGTAACAATTAATAATGAAAATGCTTCTAACGGAGCTTTTATTAACCCACAAGCATTAGACTCTAATCTGGATATTTTATATTCAAATTATTCTAACAACCTTAGTACTGTAATAAGAAGATACTCAGGCATAAAATCTAGCTCAACTTTAACGTCTTCAGATTTAACAAATTCTGAATTTGATAGTACACCAACAGCATTAACAGTGTCTCCTTTTACAACAACATCTTCAACCTTATTTGTAGGAACAGTTTTAGGAGATATTTTTAAAGTAGAAAATGCAGATGGTAGTAATCATACTTGGACAGAGTTAGAACTTAATAATTTTATAGTAGGAAGTGTGTCTGACATAGAGTTAGGTAGCAATGAAGACGAAATTTTTGTTACCATTCATAACTACGGAGTAGAAAATATCTGGTACACAAATGACGGAGGGGCTAACTGGCAGACTAAAGAAGGTAATCTTCCAGATTTACCAGTAAAGTCAATATTAAGAAATCCTTTAAATAATGAAGAGGTAATTATAGGTACAGAGTTAGGTGTTTGGTATACAACCAACTTTTCTGATGCTAATCCAACTTGGAATCCTGCATTTAACGGAATGTCAAATGTTAAAGTTTTAGATTTAGATTTAAGAGACGATAATATGGTTTTTGCAGCTACTTATGGTAGAGGTATATTTTCAGGACAGTTCTCTTTTGATCCAAATGGAGATGATGACAATGATGGTGTTGTTAATGGTGTAGATAACTGCCCAAGTGTTGCAAACGCAGATCAATCTGATGTTGATAACAACGGAATTGGAGATGTTTGTCAAGATACAGATCAAGACGGAATATTAGATATAAATGATAATTGTCCAACAATAGCTAATCCAGACCAATTAGATAGTAATAATGATGGAGTAGGAGATGTTTGTCAGGATTCAGATGGAGATGGTGTCGTAGATTCTATAGATAATTGTGTTGATACACCTAATCCAAATCAAGAAGACGTTAACAATAACGGGATAGGAGATATTTGTGATACTAGTTATGCAGCTCAAGATAACATTTCAATAGAAGTAGTTTCAGAAACATGCGAAGGACAAGATAACGGTAAGATAAATATTAATGTAAATGAAACATATGTAACTTATACGGTTACCGTTAATGGTCCAGGAACAAATATTTCAGAACAGTTAACAACAAACAACTTAACTATAGAAAACTTATCTGTAGGTGGACCATATACTGTATGTGTGTCTGTAAACGAATATGACCATGTTCAATGTTCAGAAGTAAGTGTTGAAGCTGCAGAAACAATAGAACTAGAGCTTATAGAACAAAATAATGGAGAAGATATTGAGGTTAACATGTACAGAGGTACAGCGCCTTACACAGTGACTTTAAATGGTGAAGTTATTTTAATAACTAGTCAAGACAATATAATATTAGAAAATCTAAAGTCTGGATTGTTAGAAATTAAGACAGCTCAAGCTTGCGAAGGTACTTTTACTAAACAGATTAACATTATAGAATTTAAGGCTACACCAAACCCAGTGGTAGATAATTTAAAAGTTATACTGCCAAATGGTTTAGATGTAAACGCTCTTCCTGTAAATGTTTATGATATAAATGGAAGAGTAGTTTATAGTAACTCTTTTGATGTTGCGAATAATAAAGAAATTTATATTCCTTTCCAATCACTAAGAAGCGGAGTTTATTTTGTAAATATTCAGTCAGAAAAAGCACCAAAAACTATAAAAATCATAAAAAAATAATAAGATGAAAAAGAAATTATATAACATAATAACTGTATTATTTTTTAGTGTTGTAATTACTTCTTGTGGAGGAAGTGATGGAGATGGTGGTGATGGAGGAGTAGCTCCTACTCCAGATACACCAAATACAGCGCCAAGTGCAGTTAGTCAATTAATCTATCCAACATCAGATTTATTATGTATAGATAGTACTGTTAATTTTGAATGGGCAGCAGCTACAGATCCTGATGGTGATACAGTAAGTTACGAATTGAGAGTAGCGTTAGATAATAATATGACTAATTTAGTTGAACAAGTTACATCTACAACAACTACAAGAACATTAACTTTACAGCCTGGTACAGCTTATTACTGGACAGTAACAGCAAAAGATGCAGAAGATTCAGCTAGTCCATCTCAGGTTTTTGCATTTTATACAGAAGGAGAAGGTGTTTCTAACTATGCACCGTTCTTAGCGGATTTAGTAAGTCCTAATGAAGAAGATGCAGTTGTGTCTGGAACAACTTCTTTAAATTGGTCCGGAGCAGATGTAGATATAAACGACACATTAACTTATGATGTGTATTTTGGTACGTCTAATCCTCCAACTACAGCAGTTAGCACAGACTTAACAGCAGAAAACTTTGATGTAAGCACAGATCCAGCAACAACATATTACTGGCAAATCGATACAAAAGACAATTCTGGTACCAAAACTATAGGTGCTGTTTGGACATTTACAACAAACTAATTGTCCCTTAGCTTAAAACAAAAGCAGACTAACTAGTCTGCTTTTTTTATGCTTTTAAATAAAATTTTTAAACTTTCTGAATCAATTTCGTTGATTTTTTGTAGTTCTTCAGTTGTGCCATGTTCTATAAATTCATCTTTAATTCCTTTTGTTATAAAGTTGTTTTTATAGTTGTGCTTTGCAGCAAACTCTAAAATAGCACTGCCAAATCCACCAGAAACAGTTCCGTCTTCAATAGTAATAATTGTGTGATGTTTTTTTAATATTGAATGAAGTAAAGCCTCATCTAATGGTTTTACAAAGCGCATATCGTAATGAGAAAAAGTTTCAGGGTTTTCAATACTGTTAAGTGCTTCAGTAACATTTTTTGAAATCGTTCCAATAGATAACACAGCAACTTCTTTACCTTCTTTTAATTGTTCGCCTTTACCAATTTCAATTTTAGAAAATGGTTGTTTCCAATCTATTGTAATTCCTCTACCTCTTGGATATCTTATGGCAATTGGATGATTTAGTCCTAATTGAGCAGTGTAAAGCATGTTACGTAATTCAACCTCATTTCTTGGTGCAAAAATGATCAAGTTTGGGATACAACGTAAATAGGCTAAATCAAAAACACCATGATGGGTCGCGCCATCTTGTCCCACTAATCCTGCACGATCCAAACAAAAAATAACAGGTAAGTTTTGTGTAGCAACATCATGTATAACTTGATCATATGCGCGTTGCATAAATGTCGAATAAATATTACAAAACGGAATTAACCCTTGTGTAGCCATTCCTGCAGCCAAAGTAACTGCATGCTGCTCGGCAATACCAACATCAAAAGCTCGGTCAGGAAACGCTTCCATCATATATTTTAAAGAGCTTCCGGTTGGCATAGCTGGTGTGATGCCAACAATTTTTTTGTTCGTTTTAGCTAATTCTACTATAGTATATCCAAAAACATCTTGATATTTTGGTGGTTGAGGTTTAGTTTCAGTTTTTGCAATAAGCTCGCCAGATTTTGCATCAAATTGTCCTGGAGCGTGGTATTTTACTTGGTCAGCTTCGGCTTGTTTAAGACCTTTTCCTTTGGTGGTAATAACGTGAAGAAACTTTGGTCCTTTAACAGATTTTAACCGCTCAAGTTCGTTAACTAAAGCTGGTAAATCATGACCGTCAATTGGTCCTGAATAGTCAAAATTTAAAGCTTCAAAAATATTATCTTGTTTTTGTGTGCCTTTTTTAACGTTGGTTAAATACTGTTTTAAAGCGCCAACACTTGGATCAATTCCAATTGCGTTATCGTTTAAAATAACTAGCAAATTAGCTTTACTTACACCAGCATGATTTAAACCTTCAAACGCCATACCACTAGCTATAGAAGCATCT
Source organism: Mesoflavibacter zeaxanthinifaciens DSM 18436 (assembly GCF_000422365.1). Lineage (GTDB taxonomy): Bacteria > Bacteroidota > Bacteroidia > Flavobacteriales > Flavobacteriaceae > Mesoflavibacter > Mesoflavibacter zeaxanthinifaciens. Next base: position 134,157 of record NZ_AULQ01000005.1, on the reverse strand, counting down.
CCAATTACTGCAATATGTTGTGTGTTTAAATCGCCTTTTATTCTTGAAGCAATTGCCATACCTAATGCTGCCGAAATAGACGTAGAGGAATGCCCGACACCAAATGCATCATAATCACTTTCTTTACGCTTAGGAAATCCAGAAATACCATTTAATTGTCTGTTGGTTTCAAAAATATCACGTCTTCCGGTTAAAATTTTGTGTCCGTAAGCTTGATGACCAACATCCCAAATTAATTGGTCTTTTGGTGTGTTAAAAACATAATGCAAAGCAATAGTAAGTTCTATTACGCCTAAGCTAGCGCCAAGATGGCCTTCTTTTGTGGCAACAATATTTATGATAAATTCACGCAATTCTTTAGCTAAAAGTAATAGCTGTTCTTGATTTAAGGTTTTTAAATCGTCTGGCGAATTTATATGTTGAAGTATTTTGCTCATTATACTACAAATGTAGTATCTTAAATTGTATTTTTACGCTTATGATACAACCTTTTGATGATACTTATTTTATGAAAAAAGCCTTGCAAGAAGCGCAAGAGGCTTTTGATAAAGGTGAAATTCCTGTTGGAGCTGTAATTGTAATTAAAGATCGCATTATCGCTAGAGCACATAATCTTACAGAGCGTTTAAATGATGTAACGGCGCATGCCGAAATGCAAGCCATTACTGCTGCTGCTAATTTTTTAGGTGGAAAATATTTAAAAGATTGTACGTTGTATGTAACTTTAGAGCCTTGCCAAATGTGTGCTGGTGCATTGTATTGGAGTCAGATTAGTAGAATTGTTTATGCAGCTAGAGATGAACAACGCGGATGTATTAATTTAAACACCAAATTGCATCCTAAAACTAAAATTGAAGGTGGAATTTTAGCTGAAGAAGCTTCTGCTTTAATGAAACGGTTTTTTGTAGAAAAACGAAATCTTAACTAATGGTCTTTATGTTGGCTGGAATGTGCGTTAGCGATTGAACAATTGTTGGAGCACATCTTTGATTGCGACTTGTGAAAGCGCGACCCGATAGGGTAACGCTAAAATTATAATTTACGTTTATCGCCTTCTTTGTCTCGCATCTCTTGAAGTTTTTCTTTGGTAAGCATGTAATCTTCAACTTTTTTGTTTTTCCAACGGTGATAAGAAAACAACGGAATAACCACAAAAAATAAGCCTAAAACGCCAAAACCAATTAACTTTTGGTTGTCTACATTGTCTAATGCATAACCGCAAATTATTGATGCTAAACTGGCTATAAAAGCTAATAAAATTAAGTATTTCATTGAGGTGATTTTAAGATTTTGTAAAGTTAATTAATTGGCGTCTGTATGCTGTTAATAATTTAGATTTTGAGACAAAACCAATGTATTTATGGTCTTTAACGACAGGTAAATTCCACGCATTAGAGTTTTGAAATTTAGTCATTACATCTTTCATAGAATCGTTTTTATAATCGATAATATCTGGCGCATTGTGCATTAAATCTTCTACAAAAGTGGTGTCGTATAAGGCTTGATTAAACATGATTTCTCTAACATCATCCAATAAAATTATTCCGACCAAAGTCTTATCTTTTTTAATAACAGGAAATAAATTTCGGGTAGATTTTGCAACGCCTTTATGTAGCATTTCGCCTAAAGTCATTTTAGGATTTAGCGCTATAAAATTAGTTTCTATTACACTATCTAAAGTCATTAAAGTTAATACGCTTTGGTCTTTATCATGTGTTAAAAGTTCGCCTTTTAAAGCAAGTTCGCGAGTATAAATGGTATAATCAAACGCATTTTTTTTGATAATAAACGACATGGATACAGCAATCATTAAAGGAATAAATAATTCGTAACCGCCAGTAATTTCGGCAATTAAGAAAATGGCAGTTAAAGGCGCATGTAATACACCTGCAATTAGTCCTGCCATACCAATTAAGGTAAAGTTGGTTTCTGACACGTAAAATCCTAAACCAAGGTTATTAATGACTTTAGCAACCACATTACCTAAAGCGCTTCCCATAACCATAGTTGGAATAAAAATTCCTCCTGCTCCGCCAGCAGCAAAAGTTGTGGTCATCGCAATAGCTTTAAAAATAGTAATACCAAAAAGTAAGGCAATTACTACCCAAATATTATCTTTAAAAGCATCAAAAGGTGTTGTGCCAAGCGCACTTAAATGATCGCCAGCAAGTAGGCTGTTTATAAATCCAAAACCTTCACCATAAAGTGGCGGAATTAAAAATAACATACCACCAATAGCCAATCCACCAACTATTAATTTTAAGAGTTTGGTTTTAAAACGCTCAAAAAATTGAAGAATAAAAAAGTACATTTTAGTGAAATAAATAGATGCAAATCCAGTACCTATACCTAAAACCACATAAAATAAAGTATCTTTTATTTGAAACTTGTCCGAAAAATTAAAGTTGAACAGTAAATCGTCTCCTAAAAAGAAGTAAGATGTTAATACAGACGAAACCGAAGCAATTAATAACGGTAATAATGAAGCAAAAGTTAAATCTAAACTAAACACTTCTACCGCAAAAATAATTGCTGCAATTGGTGATTTAAATATTGAAGAAATTGCTCCTGCAGCAGCACAACCAATTAATAACGTTCTTGTTTGTTGATTAACATGAAATAGTCGTCCTAAATTAGAACTTATTGCAGATCCAGAAGCTATTGCTGGTCCAAGTAATCCAACAGATCCACCAAAACCAACCGTTAAAGGTGCAGTTATTAATGGAATATAAATTTTAGACCGATCTATTAATCCGCTTCTTTTTGATAGTTTAAATAGAATTGAAGGAATAGCATGTTCTATATTTTTCTTTGAAATGTATTTGACAAACAGATACACTAAAAACAATCCTATAACCGGTAAAATAAAGTAAACTTGGTTTTTAGAAAAGACTGCTAAATTGTCTAAAGCACCTTCTATGGTAAAGGTGATGTTTCTTAACGTTACTGCAGCAAGTCCTGCTAATAATCCAACTAAACCACTTAAAATATAAGTAAAAGTTTTTTCGGAGATGTGCTTTAATCTCCATATAAAAAAACGTTTTAAAAGCGATTGTTTAGGCATACTTAAAGTTAATCAAAAAATCCTGCAAAGGTTGCAGGATTTTTTTTGATTTATGAATTAAGTTTTAAACTTAAATTAAGTTCGTCTAATTGTTCATCATCAATTGGTGCAGGCGCATCTATCATGACATCTCTACCAGCATTGTTTTTAGGGAATGCAATAAAATCTCTAATGGTTTCTTGTCCGCCTAAAATTGCCACTAATCTATCTAATCCAAATGCAAGTCCGCCATGTGGTGGCGCACCATATTCAAAAGCATCCATTAAGAAACCAAATTGTGCTTTAGCTTCTTCTTCGCTAAAACCTAAATGTTTAAGCATGATGGCTTGAGTTTCTTTATCATGAATTCTAATTGATCCACCACCAATTTCGTTTCCGTTTAATACTAAGTCGTAAGCATTAGCTTTAACGTCTCCTGGTTTAGTATCTAATAATTCTATTTGACCTGGTTTTGGAGATGTAAATGGATGGTGCATTGCGTGGTAATGACCAGTTTCTTCATCAAGCTCTAATAATGGGAAATCGATTACCCAAAGTGGCGCAAATTCGTTTGGTTTACGTAATCCTAAACGTTCTGCCATTTCCATACGTAAAGCACTAAGTTGTGCGCGTACTTTGTTTGTGTCTCCTGAAAGGATACAAATTAAATCGCCAGCTTTAGCGCCAGTTTTTTCTGCCCATTTTGCAAGATCGTCCTGATCGTAAAATTTATCTACTGAAGATTTGTAAGTACCGTCTTCGTTACATTTTACATAAACCATACCTAAAGCGCCAACTTGTGGGCGCTTAACCCAGTCTATAAGTTTGTCTATCTCTTTACGAGTATATGATGCAGCATCAGGTACTGCGATACCAACAACTAATTCGGCATTATTAAATACACCAAAATCTTTGTGTTGTGCAACATCGTTAAGCTCTCCAAACTGCATACCAAATCTAATGTCTGGTTTGTCGTTTCCGTAAAGGCGCATAGCATCGTCATAAAGCATACGTGGGAATTTTTCAACTTCAACACCATTTACTTCTTTTAACAAATGACGTGTTAAATCTTCAAAAACATTTAATATGTCTTCTTGCTCTACAAACGCCATTTCGCAATCTATTTGCGTAAATTCTGGTTGTCTATCTGCACGTAGATCTTCGTCTCTAAAACATTTTACAATCTGAAAATATTTATCCATGCCACCAACCATAAGCAGTTGCTTAAAGGTTTGTGGTGATTGCGGAAGCGCATAAAACTGTCCTTCATTCATTCTACTTGGTACTACAAAATCTCGTGCACCTTCTGGTGTAGATTTGATTAAATAAGGTGTTTCTACTTCTATAAATCCTTGGTTTGATAAAAAATTTCTAACCTCTTGTGTGACTTTAGATCTAAAAATCAAGTTGTTTTTTACGGGATTACGTCTAATATCGATGTAACGATATTTCATGCGTAACTCTTCGCCACCATCAGTTTCATCTTCTATAGTAAAAGGTGGTAATTTAGATTCGTTAAGAATGGTTAATTCTTTTACTAAAACTTCGATATCACCTGTTGGTATATTTTTGTTTTTAGATTCACGTTCGATTACGGTTCCTTCAACTTGAATCACAAACTCACGACCTAACTTTTGTGCTTGTTCCATGATGGATTTAGGCGTACGTTCTTCATCAAAAATAAGTTGAGTAATTCCGTAACGATCACGTAAATCTACCCAAATCATAAATCCTTTATCTCTAGATTTTTGTACCCAACCAGAAAGGGTAACGTCTGTATTTATATGTGATGCTCTTAACTCACCACAGCTATGACTTCTATACATAATTATGTTTTAGTAGGTGCAAATTTAAGCAATAAAAAAACCGAAGCAAGTGCTTCGGCTTTTTTATTTAGAAGTGATTAAGGGATATTAAATGTCTTCTGCGATTACTTCTGTTTTATTAGAAGAGAATTTATTTCTAATCCACATTTTTAATTTCATTGTTAAGAAGAATAATACCGGAACAACAATTAATGTTAAGAATGTTGCAACAAACAATCCATAAATTACTGTCCAAGCTAATGGTCCCCAAAATACAACGTTGTCTCCTCCCATATAGATGTTTGGATCAAACTCGCTAAACAATGTAAAGAAGTTAATGTTTAAACCTATAGCTAATGGTATTAATCCTAAAATTGTTGTAATAGCGGTCAATAATACAGGTCTTAAACGTGCTTTACCAGCTTTTACTATGCTTTCAAAAAGATCGTCGTTGCTTAAATATTCGTTGTCGTCTAAGTCTAATTCGTTTTTCTTTCTATCTATTAAAAGTTGTGCGTAATCTAATAGTACAACACCATTATTTACCACAATTCCGGCAAGCGAAATGATACCAACCATTGTCATCATAATTACGAATGCTTTACCAGTTATAACTAATCCGCCAAATACACCAATAAAACTTAGGAAAATAGCTAACATTATAATAGCTGGTTTTGAAACCGAATTAAATTGGAAAATTAAGATGAAAAAGATTAATCCAAGTCCTGTAAAAAATGCACCCATTAAAAATGCCATTTGCTTGTTTTGCTCTTCGATTTGACCAGTATAATCTATTTTGATGTTTTCTGGTAAACCTTCAAAGCTTTTCATTTCGTTTTGAATTTTTGTTACAATTGCGCCAGCATCTGTATAACCTGGTGCTAATGCAGAATATACAGTTACAACACGTTTAGTGTCTTTATGTTTAATGGCACTAAACCCTGAATTGTTTTCGTAAGAGGCAACTGCAGAAACAGGAACGTTTACTATTTGTCCAGTTGTATTTCTAAATGTGATATTTTGATTAAATAACGCACTTGTATTGTATCTGTTATCTTCGTTAAAACGAACATAAATATCATAATCGTCTCCACCTTCTTTATAAATCCCAGCTTTAGAACCGAAGATTGAGTTACGTAATTGTTGCCCAACTTGCGCAGAGCTTATTCCTAATTCTCCAGCTTTCTCACGGTCTACAATAACTTGCATTGATGGTTTATCTTTATTTACATCAATTTTAAGCTCGTCAATACCAGCAATGTTTCTTGAGTTAATAAACTCACGCATTTTTTCGGCTGTAGCAATTAACTCGTTATAATCTTCACCTTCAATTTCAATATTAATAGGAGCACCAGCAGGCGGACCATTCTGGTCTTTTTCTACAGAAATTAATACACCTGGATAAATACCAACAAGCGCTTCTTGTACTTTTTGTCTTAAAAGCTCACTATCTTCACCACGACGGTATTTATACTCGCGCATAGACGCGGTAATCTTGGCTTTATGAGGCATTTCGGCAGCAGATCCACCATCGGTTTGTGGGTTACCAGCACCTTCGCCAACTTGAGAAACTGCACTTTCTACCATAAAGTTATAGTCGCCATCTTTATATTGATTGTTGTCTAAAACTTTGTAGACGCGTTGCTCAATTTCTTTGGTAATAGCGTTTGTTTTTTCTATTGCAGTTCCTTGTGGATATTCTATATAGACAATAATTTGATTAGGTTTATTGTCTGGGAAAAATTCAACTTTGGTACGTTGCTTAAATAATGAAAAACCAAAAGCTACAAAGGATAAAATAAGTAATGCAAATGTACCTAAACTTAGTAGGTATGGTTTTTTACCTGATAAAGCCCAGCGTAATTGTTTTTCGTACCAACGCTCTAACTTAACTAATGTTTTATTTTGAAAGTTGTTTGCCCAACCACGTAACACTAATCTGTAAACCCATAACATTATTGCGGTAAATACCATAAGTGTACCTAAACCACGATAGCTACCGCCAACTATTAAGACTAAAATTCCTATAACAGCCATGATTACTGTTGTACGAATAATTTTATTTAATGGCATGTCTTTATCTTCTGTACTCATAAATTGAGATACTAATACTGAGTTGAAAAATATAGCTACAAACAGCGATGATCCTAACACTACTGAAAGTGTGATAGGTAAAATCATCATAAATTCTCCCATAATACCTGGCCATAAACCAAGCGGTACGAATGCAGCAACAGTTGTTAGTGTAGAGATAATAATAGGGAAAGCAATTTCTCCAATTCCTTTTTTGGCAGCTTGCATACGCGTCATGCCTTCTTCATCCATTAAACGGTAGACGTTTTCTACAACAACAATACCGTTATCTACTAGCATACCAAGCCCCATAATTAGTCCAAAAAGTACCATGGTATTAAGACTTTGTCCTAATAATTCTAAAATCATTAAAGACATAAACATAGACATTGGTATAGCAAAACCAACAAATATGGCGTTTTTAAATCCTAAGAAGAACATTAAAACGGTAACTACTAAAAGAACACCAAAAATAATGTTGTTTACAAGGTCATCTACCTGACCAATGGTTACAGAAGATTGGTCGTTTGCTATGGTAACAGTTAAATCTTGAGGAAATACATTGTCTTTTGCATTTTTTACAATGACTTGAATTTGCTCTGCAGCAGCAACCATGTTTTTACCAGCACGTTTTTTAACGTCTAACATTACTACTGGATGACCAAATTCTCTTGCAAAGGTTGTTTTGTCTTCTTCTTTAAAAGATACTTCAGCGATATCTTTTAGGTAGATAGCGTTTCCGTTTTCAGATTTTACAACAAAATTTTCTAATTGAGCAGGATCTTCTATTTCTCCTAAAATACGAATGGTACGTCTTTGTCCGCTTGCTTTTAAATTACCAGCAGACATAGTAACATTACCATTATTTATAGCGCCTATAATATCGTTAAAAGTAACTTGAGCAGCCATCATTTTGTAAATGTCTACAGCGACTTCAACTTCTTTTTCTTGTGCACCACGAATGTCTACTTTTTTGATTTCTAAAAGGTCTTCAATTTCATCTTGAAGATATTCGCCATAATCTTTAAGTTTTTCAATCGGATAATCACCAGAAATGTTAATGTTAAGAATTGGCATTTCTTCAGAAAGACTTAACTCGAACACATCAGGTTCTACTTTTGCACCATTAAAAGTTGGCCAATCCTCGCCAGAAGTTTTGGTGTCAATTTCGTCTTTTACCTTTTGTTTTGCTTGTTCTACAGTTATGTTTTCGTCAAATTCTACCATTAACATTCCGTAATCTTCTTGAGAAGTAGATGTGATTTCGACAACGTTGCTAACTGTTTTAAGCTCGTCTTCTAATGGATCTACGATAAGTTTTTCTATGTCTTCTGCTGTGTTACCAGGGAACACAGCGCTTACGTATATTTTAGTCTCGTTAACTTCTGGGAAGTTTTCTCTTGGCATACTGAAAAAAGCAGATACACCTAAGTAAAATATGACCAGAATAAGTACATACATTGTGGTTTTATTGTTAATTGCCCACGATGATAGTGCAAACTCTTTGTCTACTTTTTTATTTTTTTTCTTTTTAGTCATTGGTTGATTTTTTAGTATTTAATGACTTTAACTGTTTGTCCGTCTTTTACGCTACGAGCACCTTCTTTAATAATTTCGGTACCGTTTTTAATGCCTTCAAGCACTTCTATAACATCGCCTTGTGTTTTACCAGTTTTGATGATTACTTTAGTAGCAATACCTTCTCCGTTTTTATTTTTATCTTTAATAGTATAAAGGTATTGCTCTCCTTCTGCATTTTCAGATATAATGCTTAGTGGCACTAGTAAAGCTTCTTTGTTGGTATAATCGTTAATTTTTAATTTGGCAGTTAAGTTTGGTTTAATGTCTTTGTCTTTATTAGGAACAGGAACTTCAATTTTAAATGTTCTGTTAGCTGGGTTTATATAATCTCCGGCTTGTCTAATTTTGGTGTCAACAGTTTTGTTAATTACAGGAATTGAGACTGTAACATCTTTACCTTTGGTTACATCTGTTATGTAACTTTCTGGTACATCTGTTTCTATGTACATATCATTTAGATTAACAATACGCATAAGCGGTGTTTGTCCTGCAGCAACAACGCTTCCTTGTTCTGTAATTACATCATCTATAGTTCCTGAAAAAGGAGCTTTTACACTAGTTTTTGAGACTTGTTGTTGTAGTTGATTAACAGCTTCTTGTTGCGCTTCGTAATTTGATTTTGATTGTAAGTATTGTATCTCGCTACCAATGTTTTGATCCCAAAGACGTTTTTGACGCTCAAAAGTTGTACGCGCTAAATCTGCTTGAATTTTTAATTGTGCTAATTGTTGGCTTAATCCGCCATCATCAATTTTTGCTAATAATTGTCCTTTGCTAACTTTTTGGCCTTCTTTAACGTATACATTTGTTAGTATGCCATTAAATTCTGGTGTAATAACTAATAGGTTTTTTGTGGTTACGTTACCTTGAATTTCTAATTGGTGATTAAAAACTTCAGTTTTGGCTGTAATTGTAGTAATTAATGGTACTTTTTTTACAGTGTCTATTTTTGCAATAGCTTCATCTAACTGTTTGATTTTTGCATGTATTTCTTCTTGATTTTCTACAAGCTCTGCGCGTTTAGCTCTAATGGTTTCTAGATTATTAGTTTCTAAAACACTTTGTACGGTATTTTTCTTTTTATCACCGCCACAAGCTACTAATAATAGTGATGTAAGGATTATTAATTGTATATGTTTCATTGTTTTAAGAGTTTAGTATTTGGTTGTTGTGTTGGTTAATGTTTCTAATTCTGCTTTTGTGTTAATTACGTCTAACATAGCTTGTAAAAATTCTTGTTGTGCTGTGTATAGTTGTGTTTGTGCTTGTCTTAGTTCAAAACTAGAGCCAACACCTTCAAAAAATTTGGTCTGATTTTTATTTTCGATTCTCTCGGCAAGATTAAGATTTTGCTTTTTGTTTTCGTATTCTTCTGTAGCAAGAATAAAATCACTTTTAGCAGCTTCAATTTGTAATTTTAATTGTTGCTCGGTTTCATCTAGATTTATTTGAGCTTTTTCTAAGTTAATTTTTGCGCGTTGTGTTGCTGCACTACGCATACCAGAACTAAAAATTGGGATGTTTAATGAAGCGCCAAATGTAGCTGTGCCAATCCATTTTTGTTGATCTGATAAGAATTTAAACTCGTTATTATTCCCAATATATGCACCGCTTAAAAAGGCACTTAAAGTTGGTAGTGCTTTACTTTTTTCAAGTTTTAACAGTAATTCTTTAGAGGTTTTATCGTTGGCAGCTATCTTATAATCAATTGTGTTTTTTACATCTGCATCTTCTATACCGTCTTGAAGTATGTTTTTTACAGTTAGACTTTCTAAGTCGTCGGTTAAAATTATAGGAGCATTATAGTCTAGACCTATAGTTATACTTAACATTTGATAGGCTAGGTTTTTTAATCTTTTAGTATTGTTTAAGTTACTTTGCACACTAGATAATGTGATTTGTAATTGCTCTACACTTTCTTCTTCTTCTAATCCGTTTTCGTAGATTTTAGTGGTTTCATCTAAATTTTTCTGAAGAATTTTAATGTTATTCTCTAAAATTGAAACACTTTCTTCAGCCATTAATACGTTTCCGTAGGCATTAATTACTGCTTTTCTAACTTCTAAATCTGTTTTTTCTTTAGAGTTTTTAGAAATTTCTAAATAGACTTTTGCAGATTGTAATCCAACTAAATAAGAACCATCAAATAGTAACTGACTTAATGTTGCAGAAGCGTTGACAGAGTTTTTTGCTCCAAAATCTGGGATACCATCTTGGTTGAAATCTACAGATTCAAACTGTTGTTTGATTAGGTTTTGGTAATCAACAGCAGCGTTAATTTGTGGTAATCCTGTTGCGGTAGTTTCCCATTTTTGTTTTTTTGCTGCTTCGATATCTAAAGTAGCATTTTTAGCTTGCCTGTTATTTTCTAAAGCAAAATCTATAGCTTCTTGTAAGCTAAAATTTTGTGGTGTCTCTTGGGCAATCCCAAAGTAAGACACTGTGATTATTAGTAATTTGAATAATGATTTCATTTATATTCTTTTGGTAGTTTTTAAGATTGATCTATTTCTGTTAGTTCTTTTAAAATATCTAAGCCTTTTGATGTACAAATTCCACGAACGTGATATTCTAAATAATTATCCATTAACATGTTCATTGAGAAATTTTGTAAAGGAAATAATTCTCTATCCTTTAAAGACATCATACTATTAAAGTATAGTCTAGATATAAATTGAATGTTGATGCTTTTTCTATATAATCCTAATTCCACACCACGATTTAAATTATTTACAACACAATCTTGCATTAAGTAATATTGCTTTTGCTTTAATGATTCAAAAATTTTTGGATAATACTTTTGAAGTTGATGTTGAGGTGAAGATTTTTCATCTTTCAAATGTTCCATTATAAAACGTTTGATTTCATAAATTTCTTCAATAGGGTTTTTTTCTAAAGAACAAATACAATTAATGCCTTTAGATATCATATCAAACATATGCAATGTTGTAGCTTCTACTAGCTTTGTTTTGTTATCAAAATGTTGATATATGGTTTTTTTTGAAATACCTAAAGCATTGGCTATATCATCCATTGTTACGCTTTTAAACCCGTAGGTTAAAAATAAATCTGCTGATTTGTCTAAAATATTCTCTCTCATAATCTGGGCAAATGTACGTCAGGAAACTTTAAAAACAAAAAAAGTTTCCAAAGTTTTAATGATTTTTTAACATGCGATTATTTTAGTTTAATATATGTAATTGCTTTATTTTTGCAGGATGCAAAATATCTCTAATTATCAAAAAGCGTTTATGGCGTATTTACAGCAATACGCAAAGCCAAAACAGCCAGAAAACTTATACAATCCTATAAATTATATTCTAGAATTAGGCGGAAAAAGATTGAGGCCAGTACTAACTTTAATGACTGCCGAAATTTTTGATGCGAACCATAAAGATGCTTTTGATGCAGCATTAAGTGTAGAGATTTTTCATAATTTTTCATTAGTGCATGATGATATTATGGATGATGCACCATTACGTCGCGGACAACAAACTGTACATGAAAAATGGGATATAAATACAGGTATTTTGTCAGGAGATGCAATGCTAATTATGGCTTATCAATTATTTGAGAATTATGAGTCTAAAACGTTTCAAGCATTGGCTAAATTATTTAGTAAAACAGCCTTAGAGGTTTGTGAAGGACAACAATACGACGTAGATTTTGAAACAAGAGATGATGTTACTATCTCGGAATACTTAAAAATGATTGAGTATAAAACAGCGGTGCTAGTTGGTGCAGCTATGAAGATGGGAGCTATTGTTGCAAAAACGTCTGAAGAAAATAAAGAAAGCATCTATCAATTTGGAAGATTGTTAGGTATAGCTTTTCAGCTTCAAGATGATTATTTAGATGCATTTGGCGATCCAAAAACGTTTGGAAAGCAAATAGGAGGAGATATTATTGAAAATAAAAAAACATATCTGTATTTAAAAGCATTAGAGTATTTGGATGCAGATAAAAAAAGGCAATTAGAGCAATTATATTCGGTTCAATTAGAAGATAACAAAGATAAAATAGAAACTGTAAAACAGTTTTTTGTAGAAAGTGGATCTGCAAAAGCAACTCAAAATGCTATAGAAGAATATACAAATAAAGCATTTAAGATTTTAGATGACTTAACTATCTCTGAAGAAAAAAAGCAGTTATTAAAAGATTTTGGAATGGGATTAATGACAAGAAAAGTCTAATGAAATTACCAGCAACATTTGAATACTTAATTGAAGACGCCACAAAATTAAATTTGTATAAAAAATTAGTCTCTCAACTAAATAAAGATTTTTTATACGCTAATATAGATTTAGATTTTGATGAGGATATCTTACCAACTAGTTTGAAGTTGTTGTTGCAGGATACGGTATATAGATTAATACAAGAAAAATTTACAGAATATCTTAATTTGCTATATATAATTGATGTGCCAGAACATCAAATTAAAGCTTTAGATGGTAACGATGTTTTGCAGTTAAGTGAAAACGTTTCATTTTTAATTCTAAAACGAGAATGGCAAAAAGTATGGTTTAGACACCAATATTCTTAATTTAAGATAGTTTTGTCTTAATTAGTTTTTATATCTTTGTAATAAATTATTAATAAATGTTTTCAAAAGCTTGCGAATACGGAATTAGAGCCTCAATTTTTATTGCTAAAAACTCTTATGAAGGGCAACGTGTAAGTCCTAAGGAGATTTCTGAAGAAATTAATTCTCCTCAAGCATTTACTGCAAAAATACTTCAAGCTTTAGTTAGAAACCATATTATAAAATCTGTAAGAGGCGCACATGGTGGTTTTGAAATTGATAAAGATGAAATACCATTAATTAAATTATCTCAAATTGTTAAAGCTATCGATGGAGATGCTGTCTACAGTGGATGTGGCTTAGGTTTAAGTGCCTGCGACGAAAATCATCCTTGTCCTGTGCACGATAAATTTAAAGATATTAGAAATGGTTTGAAACAGATGTTAGAAACTACTAATTTAGAAGAATTAGCTATGGATATTAAGTTAGGTTCTTCGTTTTTAAAAACTTAAAATTACAATATAAAAAAGGATCGATTTCAACTTACAATTATTAGATTGAAATCGAGTTTCAATAAAAAAAATTTAAATATAAATAAGACAAATTTATCCGAAATAAATAATAAATCATGGAAGTATTACAAAAAAACATCGAAAAAGAAATAGGACAGTACGTTGCAGACGATTTTAGAACTGCAGCTATTTTTTCTAAATACAAAATAGATTTTTGTTGCAATGGTAATAGAACAGTTGCCGAAGCTTGCAAGAAAAAAGGTATTGATGAAGCTGCAATTATAGCAGAACTTAATAACGTTTTAAATGCCAAAACAGGCGAAAGTATAGACTATAACTCTTGGCCATTAGACTTGTTGGCAGAATATATAGAGAAAAAACACCACAGATATGTAGAAGAAAAAATACCTGTGTTACTTCAGTTTTTAAACAAATTATGTCGTGTGCATGGCGAACGTCATCCAGAATTATTTAAAATAAACGAGTTGTTTACAGCATCTGCAGGCGAGTTAGCCTCACACATGAAGAAGGAAGAACTAATCCTTTTCCCTTTTGTAAAGAGAATGGTTAATGCTAAATTAAAAAATGAAGCAATCCAATCACCACAATTTGGCACTGTAGAAAACCCAATTGCTATGATGAAGGAAGAACACGATAATGAAGGACAACGTTTTAGAGACATTGCAGAATTAACGGACAATTACAATCCGCCAGCTGATGCTTGCAACACGTATAAAGTTACCTTTGCTATGTTAGAGGAATTTGAAAAAGACTTGCATTTACATATTCATTTAGAAAATAACATTCTGTTTCCTAAAGCTATAGCGTTAGAAACACAATTTGATTGATAGCGATCCCTTATCTACTTTTTTTAACCTATAGTAAAATCCTGAAATGTTTTCCTCAGACATTTCGGGATTTTTATCTTATTTCATTACTTTTCTAACCCAACTAATTGATACATGCCAAAAAAATTAGTCATAGTCTGTTTAATTAATTTCTTTATTGCTGCAGTAATGGGATTGACTTTGCGTTTTTCTTTTATAGACTCTATTGATATTAATTATCGGTTTTTAACGCATGCGCACTCGCACGTAGCCATGTTAGGTTGGGTATATTTAATGTTATATGTACTTTTTGTACATTATTTTGTTCCAGAAAAACTTAAGGTCTTCAATCGGTTGTTTTGGCTAACAGAAGTTGCTGTAATTGGCATGATGCTTACTTTTCCGTTTCAAGGATATGCTGCTATTTCTATTACGTTTTCAACCTTACACATTTTTTGTAGTTACTACTTTGTGTATCTAATTTGGAAACACTGCAAAACCTCATCAAACGTAAGTCAAAAGTTGTTAAAAACAGCATTGTTATTTATGGTTGTTTCTACCTTTGGTGTTTGGTGTTTAGGTCCAGCAGTAGCAACACTTGGTCAGTCGTCTGCGTTTTATCAAATAGCAATACAATTCTTCTTACATTATCAGTTTAATGGATGGTTTTTAATAGCAGTTTTAGTGGTCTTTTTTCATCTTTTACAGGTTGAAAATTCTAAAATATTTAAACAGTTTTTCTGGTTATTAATTGCATCAACTTTATTAACCTTTGCATTGCCAACTCAATGGTTTGCACCTCATGATAGTTTATTGTGGATTAATGGTTTTGGTGTTGTTATCCAAATTTTAGCGCTGTATAAATGTTTTCAACTTATAAAACCGAAAATAAATACGCTGACAAATCAGAAAAACAAGCTAATATTTTATATGTATTGTTTTGCGCTGATTTGTTTTGTTTTTAAAGTAGTTTTTCAGTCACTTTCTATTTTACCTGAGTTTTCTCAAGTAGTTTATGAGCATCGTAATTTTGTTATTGGTTTTATCCATTTGTTAATGCTTGGTGTTATTAGTGGATTTTTATTTGCTTTTATCTTGAAAACTGATTTGGTTACGGTTTCAAAATCACTAACTTTTGGTGTTTATAGTTTTGTCTTAGGCTTTGTATTAACCGAATTATTACTGCTCATTCAAGGCATCAAGTACTATTTTAAAAGCGGAATCCTAACAGAATATTACCTGCTATTATTTTTATTTAGCATTTTATTGCCTTTAGGCATTAGTTTTATTTTATTAAATATTATTAAATCCAAAAAGTATGCAACATCAGCCACAAAAAAGACATAAAGCCTTGCAACCCTTAAGCAGAGAACATCATTTTGGCTTGTTATTGTGTTATAAAATTAAAATGGGTTTTCGATATCAGATAGCGACAAAACGTATTAAGACGTATGCTGACTGGTTTTACAAAACCCATTTAATTCCGCATTTTGAAATGGAAGAAAATCACATTTTTCCCATTTTAGGCAATGATCACGAATTGGTAAAACGTGCTTTGACAGAACACAAAAATTTAATACACTTGTTTGAAGAGAGTAATGATGAGACTATAACGTTGCAGCATATTAAAGACCAATTAGAACAGCATATAAGATTTGAAGAACGTGTGTTGTTTCCTGAAATACAAAAGATAGCTACGGAAGCAGAATTAATTGATATTGAAAAAATTCATCAACCAGAAGTTTTTGAAGATAATACTGATGATGAATTTTGGACAAAATAGGTCCAAAGATTATGTCGTCTTTTGATTATCAAATTAAAGGTTTTATCCTGTTTTCAAAACTTTGGGATTTTACTTCCGATGATTATCAGAATTAGTTTTTATAAACCTTTAATGGTTTCTTGTCATTTCGACAAAACGAGTGACGAGAAATCTCTTTATTATAAGATTCCTCTTCGTGCCTCATTCTTAATGACAGAAATACTTTTAAAAAAAGACCTCACAGATTTTAAAACCTGTGAGGTCTAATAGGTTTATGATTTATATATTTTTTAGTTCACACATTTAACCATGTTTATATCATTTTCAAGGAAATACATAAGATAAATTCACATAAAAATTGCGTCCTTGTCTTGGTATATTATTCCAGTCTGCATAGGTAGAATAATTGGCGTCTAAAATATTTTCGATACCATATTTTAGAATTGTTTTTCCGTTTTTACCATAAAATGCATGACCTAAATTAAGGTTTAAGATAGCATATGAAGCGGTTTCATTTTCGCCATATAAACTACTAAAATTACTTTGATTGCCATTACCTTCTAGCTGTAAAGCTGCATTAAATTTTGATGTATTGTAATTAAATTCAGCAAAATAAGAGAACGGTTTTATAAGTGGTAAATTTTTGTTATTGCTTCCTTTACCATAGTTATAACCAATAGTTCCGTTTACTGATAATCGCTCAGAAATTTTATAGCTACTGTTTAAATAGATATCAAAAATAGAAGCATGGTTTAAAGCATTATAAACGCGTACTCCATTAGCACCAATAGTCATAGAACTTACGTTTGGCGCTAAATCTCCGATTATATAATCCATAATATAAAAGTAAGATGATTGTAAGCCAATTTCAAAATCATTGAATTTTTGGTTGAAACTAAAGTTGGCTTCTAGCGCTTTTTCATCTTTTAAATTTGGATTGCCTATGTAGTCATAATTATCAAAACTATTAAATATAAAAAAACCATAACCTTCACTTACCGATGGTGCACGTTCGCCATAACCTAAACCAAAAGAAAGCTTATAATTGTTCTTATTATACTTGTAAGCAGACGCAACACTTAATAGCGTTCTGTCTTTGGTGTCTTCTACATTATCATGAAAAATACCTAAACTTTCTACGCCTTCTTCTTTGGCTATCCTGTTGTTGTGTAAACCAAAGCGTACAGAAGATTCTAGGCTAGAATTATCGTTTAAATAATATGCGTCTTTGGCAAAAATACCTGTGTAACGTGTTCTAATATCTGGCCAAGTGTACATAAACATATCTGGTTCATTTGGGTTGTTAGAAAACATGGTCATTTCAGCTAAAGATTTATTATAAAACCCATTTAAGTTAAGAGATACATGGTGTTTGTCTTTAATAACATCTGCTTTGCTGTAAAATCCATAGGTATCACTCCATCCAGGCATATCCATTCTTATAGGAACAATTGGTCGCTTGGTGTCGTCCATTATATGAGTGATAGTGTTAAAATACAATTTGGTTTCTAATGTTTTTAAGGCTTTGTTTTCTGGTGTGTAATGATGGGTTAATGAGCTAATTAAAGCTTCTGCCAAAGATACATCCATTGGTAAAGCAGGATAGCCAACATCTGTGGCTTTGTCGTAAATAATATTGGCGTCTAGGCTTTGGGTTTCAGAGAATTTATAACCTGTTTGTAAGGATAGATTATATTTTTCGAACTGAGAATATAATACTTCTTTATTGTTACCAGCATCATAATTATCAGATGTTCTAAAAATCCCATCTGCACTTATAAAAAACTTGTTGCCTGCATATTCCAGATCTAATCCTGTAGCTTTGTAATTTCCGTTAGTTTCGTAACCTAAATCGATACTTGATTTTAGACCAGAACCATTAAATTTAGAAGTAGGTAATTGCAAATCGATGCCTCCACCAACACAATGTCCGTTTTCGGTACCTTCTTGACCAGAACCAATAGTTACTTTGTCAAGATTTGATACATCTACGTAGGATGTAATGGGATCCATTTTGTCAGTACAAGCACCAAAAATCTGCATGCCATCAATGGTTACTACCAAACGCTGGCTAACCATGTTGTTAACCGTTGGTTCCCAAGCATAATTACCTCGTTTTATCATCGTAACATTATTGGATTTTTCTAAGTAATCATCAATACTAGATAATGTTTTTTCTTGTCTGTGATTACTAAATTTACGTCGCGATACGATAAGGACTTCTTCTAATTTTGTCGTGTCTTTTTTGGCTTCTTCTTGCTGGTCTTGTGTAAAACCAGTTGCAGATACTAGAAGACATAAAAAGACTAATAGTTGCATTTTCATAGCAAAAAATTTTAGTGTTTAAATAAGTGTGAAATGCTGCCAATTTGAGAACAGCCGAAAAAACGGCTATTATTATCTTTTCTATAGCATTTCGACTGCGCTCAATATGGCATATAATAAAAATTAGAATTCTAGGTCTAAATATAAACTGCTAGATTCATTGTTTTCAGTAACATCTTCACCTTTTAAAACAGTTCCGGACGCGTCTAAAAGCTTCAGATTAAGCTTCCAATAGCCAGTCATTGTTAAGGATAAATTTCCGTAGTAAAAATGATCTGCACTGTTATACGTTAAATCTGTATTATTTGGTGAGCTATGATTACCCATTCCTGGCATACGCGGATCTAAAGCAATGGTGTAATCTTCCACAACTGGAAACGTCATCATATTTTCCATTTTAAAAAGACCTACTTTCATGTTATTTATTGCTATACTTGGGGCTTTAGGCGCTATCAAAGCTACAATATATCTACTATCGTCGCTACCCATAAAACTTGCAGTATTCTGGTTTTCGTATTGCATAACGTTTATAGTTTCTGTTACAGAATAGTCCACATCGTTAATAGTATAATCTAAAGTTAAAGACCAACCAGAACCATCTTCAAAAGTCATCTGATAGATTATAAAACCTTGGTAAACCGTATCTTTTCCTATTGCTTTTGTGATTTCGGATTTAGGACATGAATGTTGCATCGTTGGCATTTGCATTACTGGCATCCAAGAGATTGTAGCATCTTCTACGTATGTATTTGTGTTATTGTCTTTAATTCTTAAGCTAATCATGTTGTAACCAGTTTCAAACATTCCTTTTTCGTTATAAAGTTCTATGGATTGGTCACCATTTTCTATGGTTTTAATAAGTTGTAAATTTTCAACTTCATTAATTAGCATTGTGTCGTCATTATCGTCTGTTGAACATGAAAAGAATAGCGTAAAACATACGATTGGTAATAAATATTTAAGTTTCATTATTATAGTGTTTGAGTTAATTTTTTGACATAATTATCTTGTTTTGAAACCATTTTGGCATCAAAAAAGAAAGAAATATGCTCTAAGAGCATCACGAAAAAATTAACACAAATTTGGTGGTGGTGTATCTATAGTATAAAAGCCAGTAGTTGGTGCTTTTATTTTATAATATAGATTACTGTGTAGTTGAGATATTTGAGAAAATTCCTCAACGTTTAGATGTCTAAAAGTATTAATAACAAAAAAGTCTAAGTGCGTTCTTTCATTGTCTGGCAATGGTGCATTTTGATTAGAATTGGTGTTATTTTCTGCCAGTTCTATTGTTAATTGACACTTACCGTTACATCCTTTTTGATTTTCTTTTTGGATACAAAGTGTTTTAGCTATAACCTCTTGGTTAATCACAAAATCGGTTACAATAACGACATTGTTAATGTTGTTCGCTAATAAAACGAATGTTAAAAACAAGGCAGTTAATTTATATGTAACCTTTAATATCATGTTGCTAAATTAGGACAAACTTGTCCTAAATAATATGATTTATGTCAGCTAATAATTAGTTTTTAAAATAGTTAAAATAGGTTGCTGTTAAGCGTTGCAAATGTCTTACTTTTTTGTCTATTTCTGAAGTGTTATCTAGTTCTTTTATCTCTGAAATTTCTTCTATAATAGGAACCAGTACTACATGAAGTTGGTCATGCGCTTCGCCAGTCATATCACAACTTTTAATGATATAACTGGTTTGCTTTGAAAGCGATTTGCCTAGTTTTTTAGCACTCTTAAAATCATTATGTTTTAAAATCGAATCAATGCGCTGCATTCCAATATGCGTTTCTTTATTAGCAACCCATTTCTGGTTGTTATTAAGTGTCAAACCTTCTAATTGTATAGAAGAAGTTGTCTGAGGATTAGACTGGTCGTTTTTGCAACCAAAAACGAAAGCTAAAATAAGTAATGCTATGGCAAATTTAATTTTCATAATGGTGTGGTTTTAATGTCGATTAGTAGCTTAAAAATCTTTTTTCTTAGACTTAAATATAATTCTTAAAACAGGTAACACAACCCAAACGGTAAGCATAATAAAAGATATAATTAACCCAAAGCTAGTTCCAAAAAATTGCTTAAACACTGCTCCTGTATAGCCTAGTAAGGCTGAAATATCTAGTTTTAATAAAATTAATGTTCTTGATAAATCTATAGGATTTAGCATCGTACCGATTAAAGATACTTTGTCTAGAGGATAATCTTCAAACATAATTAGTGTCATCAAAAACAGACCATCATAAATGACTGCCAGGAATAACCAAAGCAAAATTGCATATCCAAAACCTTTAATTTTATTCTCGTTAGATAAGGCAATATTAAAAGCTAAAGCAGTAAAAATTAGGGTTAAAAATGTACCTGTAATAAGTAGTAATGAAAAGTCCCAAATGGCACTACTTTCAAACAAACCATAAAACACAAAAGGCAATCCTAAGCCTAAAATTAAACTCATAGAAAGTGATAAGGCTACACCTAAATATTGGCCTAAAAAAATAGACGAACGCTTTAAGGGTTGTGCTAATAAAAGCTCTGTAAATTCTTTGGAATTGTAATAATACATAACGCCAAAAATAGTTCCTATTAAAGGTACTAAAACAATAATAACGTTCATTAGCGTTATGACTGCTTTTGATAGGTCGTTGTTTAAAAACAACAGGACAATACCAAGCAGTAAATAGAATGCAAAATAGACGTAACTCCAACGACTACGCATTAAATCGAAAAAACTATATTTTAATATTTTAAGCATGATTGTCTGTTAATATAGACGCAATCGCGTGTTCAAAATCAGGTTGATCGGTCTTGTTTTTTAATTTTTGAATAGTGCCTTTAAAATAGATTTTACCTTCGAGGATAAACACAATTTCATCCGAAATTTCTTCAACAAAACTCATAATATGAGAAGTGATTAAGATGGTTTTTCCTTTTTCTTTTTCTGCACTGATTAAATCTTTTAATCTAATAAGAGAAATTGGGTCTAAACCTGTAGTAGGTTCGTCCAAAATAATTAATGGACTATCAAACATAAAGGTTAAAACCAGGTTGACTTTTTGTTTGGTTCCACCAGAAAGATTGCCTAATTTTTTATCTAAAAAGGGTTCTAATTTGAAGAGTTCTATTAATCGTTGATCTTCATTGGTGGGTTTGCGCAAATCCTTAATCATCTTGATTAATTCTTTAACACGAAGATTACTTGGGAAATTGGCTATTTGCGGTAAATAATCAATTTTATGTCTGTAATCAGAATTCTTTTTAATGTTCTCATTTAAAACGGTAATGTTTCCCTTATCAGGAATTACCATGCCTAAAACCGATTTTATCAATGTTGTTTTACCAGACCCATTTGGTCCAAGAACTGCAAAAATACCGCCTTCAGTTATGGATAAATCAACACCGCTTAGCACTTGATTTTTACCAAATTTTTTATGTAGATTCTCTATAGTTACCATGTTATTTTTTTCATTTGAGGGTTGTTGTCCATTAAATCATCTGGAGTAAATACGGGAGATACTTTTTCAGAAAAATCAATAATATCTATAAACATACTACGCAGTAAAATAATGGTTTCTGGTGTGCGATTTACAATGTAAGAGAATAGTTTTACTGGTCTGTAAGGCACATCTCCAATACCATCTTTGTTAAGATCGTAACCTGTGTAATTGCTCCAATAGTTTTTATCAAATTCGTTGTCATTAACCTTGCTATTATAGGCAATATCAAAAGAGTTATATAAAAAGTTATTTTGGGTAAATTTATTAGTGTAGCATGCTCCTTTTACTTTAATGGCCCAACCATTGTTAGAAAACGTGTTTTGCTTGTAATTAATACGATTAGAACCTTCAATATTAATCCCAATCGTGTTGTTTTCAAAGGTATTGCCTTCAATTTCTGCATCGTTTATTTCTTTTAACAGCAAACCATAAGAAGCCGTTCCCCAATTTTCCTTAAAAATATTGTTGTACATCTCTATGTGTTTAGAAAACATTACGGCAACGCCTGCACCATTATTTTCGAAAATATTGTCTTGATAAATATCGTCATTAGAAAACATAAAGTGAAGTCCATAACGCACATTTAATGCGCTTACATTGTTTTTTATGACACAATCATCAGAAAATTCTAAATAAATACCATCACGTACATGTTGTACAAAATTATGTTCTATTTTTACGTTATTGCTATACCAAAGTTGGATGCCGTTACCAGAATTATATTCTTCTACAGCATCACCAATAATTTTGTTATGAAACACTTTGCCGTCTCTGGATTTTTCGATGTAGATACCAAAAAAAAGTTTTTCTAGTACTAAATTCTGAATCAAAAAGTTTTTACTGTTTTTAACGCGTATTGCAGCATAATCTTCAGTGTAACTAGTCCCAACGTTTATGATAAACAATCCATCAACAGTTACGTTGTCTGAGGTAATAGTAATGATTTCGCCTTTTAATTCGCCATCAATTACAGGATAGTTTTCACCTATAATAGTTAAAGGCTTATTGACGTTAACATCAAACTCTTTATAAGTACCAGATTTAACAACTATTGTATCAAAATCTTTTGCATGTGCAATTGCTTTTTTTAAAGTTGAAATGGGACAGGTCTTGCATACGGTTATATTTTGAGCAATACTTAGCTTTGTCATAAAAATGACAGACATAACAATGAAAAATGTTTTCATGATACTAGTCTTTAAATTTGGCTAGTAATTCTTCCCAGGTATATAAATCGCCACCTTTTTCAGCTTGAAATTCTTTAGCATCTGCTTCATTTTTAAAAGCAGATAGAAATGCGCCCATTGGACTTGGAATATTTTTACTGATTAAAAATGTAGCTTCGGTAGCGTCTATTAAAGCTTCTGGTTCTGTGTAGTTGTTTGATAGATAAAGTTCAATCTCAGATGTGTCAAAATCTTTTCTGAAATTAATCATACATTCTGTTGCATCAAACATGTAAACTTTTCCTTTTTTAGTAACAATCTCTGCAGCATGTACTTTATCTACAATAGTCATTTTACAAAAATGACAGCCATCGCTTCCGTAGTCTATTGGTTTTGGTGAAACATTACAGCTAAAAACTAATAGCAGTAATGAAATAAATATATAGTGTTTTAGTGTTTTCATTTTTAGTGTTTTTTTCCGATCTTAAATCCTTCCTAAAGGGAAGGGTTTATTTAAGAAGGGAGTTTTTTATGTCTTTTTTTACCTATAAAATAAGCAACAAATCCTGCAGCAATACCTAAACCTAAAAATAATGCTCCAAATTGAGGATACGAATGTGCTCTAAAATTTAAGATGTCTTTACTTCCAAAAAGTGGTGGCTGAAATCCCATTTGGGTCCCATCCGGATTGGTAAACTTCATGATGGCTTTTGGGTCTAAATTGTGACCATAATCGTGTTCCCAGAGGTAAAAGTCATACATTCCGGCAGCACTTAAAATAATCATTAATATAAACCAGCCTAAAAACCATTTGTAATTTCCTTTCCAAGCAATTAGCAATCCTAAAATTGTTGTTATAATAATACCAGCTGGAAAAATTTTAAACTCCGGAATTGCTTCTGGAATATATTGCATCCCAACATAATGATTCATTAAGTTTATGTTTTTAATATCATGCGGATTGGCATCTACAAAGTCATTAATATGTATATACATACCTAAAGGTGTAGGATATTGTGGTGCTTCCAGCGTAATTTTCCAAAGCGGAAATAAAAATAATCCTAATGGTAAAATAGCTGCCAAGAACATTATGAGGTTAGACTTTTTCATAATACAATAATTAACTTTTATATTTTTATTTGTTGTAGTGTATTTAATAGAAAGGCGAGAGCGAAAAACAACTCTCGCCTTAGTTAGAGAAATAAACACTAAAACAAAATCTCTCTAATTTTATAGATTTGTTATTCTATGTCTTCTCCCATAGACCATTTTAATGGTACATCAGAATTTTTAGGTGATACTCTTATATAACCTTGCATTTCTTGGTGTAGTGCAGAACAGAAATCTGTACAATAAAATGGCCATACACCAACTTTAGTAGGTTCCCAAACAGATGTTTTTGTTTGTCCAGGCATAACTAACAACTCAGATGTGTTTTGTCCTAGTACCGCAAATCCATGAGGTACATCAAAATCTTGCTCTAAATTAGTGACATGGAAAAATACTTTGTCACCTAATTTGATACCTTCAATATTATCTGGTGTAAAGTGACTTCTAATAGTAGTCATATAAATATGAACTTCATTACCTTTTCTTACCACTTTAGCATCTGAATCTGAAAAAGCAGCGTAAGGATGTTTATTTTCTTCTAAGTTGTAGATTTTTTGAGAACGTTCTTTTACTAAGTCTGCTTCCATTGCAGCAGCATAATGAGGCTCTCCGTGTGTAGGGAAATCTAACAATAGTTCCATTTTCTCTCCAGAAATATCGTACAATTGAGCCGAATGTTCCATTTCTGGACCAGTTGGTAAGTATCTGTCTTTTGTGATTTTATTCATCGCAAACATGTATTTACCTTGTGGTTTTCTTGAGTTTCCTCCAGGAATTGTTAAGTGACCAACTGAGTAATATGTAGGTTTTCTGTCAATGACTTCCCAAGTTCCTAATTTCCATTTTACAACTTCAGATGAAATAAAGAAAGTCGTATATGCATTTCCTTCATCATCAAACTCAGTATGTAATGGGCCAAGTCCAGGCTGTTCAACAGATCCTGCTAAAACATCTTCAAAATTTAAGATCGGAATTCCGTATGCTTCACCAGCAAACTTTTCATCTTCAATAGCTTTTAACATTTTAGAGAATGAATGCACTGTTAAGTTGGCAGATAGCTTACCATTACCAACAATATATTCTCCAGAAGGATCTACATCACAACCATGAGGAGATTTTGGTGTTGGTAAGAAATATACAGCTCCTGGTACTTCAGTTGGATTAATCACACGTACTTCTTTTTTCATTGTAGAAGTTGCAGTGTGTGTATGCTCGTCATAGACATTGTGTGCATACTCTGCAGGCATCATTTTTCCGCCTCCGTTATTTACGTATTCTTCAATTTTTTTCCAGTTAATAGCTGCAATAAAATCTTTATCGTTTTGTGAAGCGTTAACCTCTAGTAGTGTATTTGCTTCTTCAGTATTATAAGTAGTGAAGAAAAACCAACCATGAGATTTTCCGCGTCCAGGATGTGATAAGTCGTAGTTAAAACCAGGCATTAAAACTTGGAATTTGATATCCATATTACCTGTTTCTGGTGCTACGCTAATAAATGATAGTGCACCTTGAAAATTACCTTTATACTCTTTAATTGGCATATCACGTTGTGGTACAGGTACAGAAAAACGTGTTCCTGCTACTACATACTCTGTATTTTCTGTGACAAATGAAGAACTATGATTACCAGCACTATTTGGTACTTCAATAATTTCGGTAGTTTCAAAAGTTTTTAAGTCAATTTTTGCTATTCTTGGTGTGTTATTTTCATTTATAAAAATAAAACGACCATCAATTTCTCCATTGGTTTGAGAAATATCTGGATGGTGAGAATCTCCCCAAGGAATAAATCCATGAGAGGTATTTAGCATTGGTTTTGTTTCTTCAGAATATCCATAACCTGAAGTAGGAAACTGTGAAAACACAGGTATTTCTTTAAACATTCTACCAGATGGTAAGCCGTAAACGGTTAAATTTCCACTGTAACCACCAGAAATAAAGGCGTAATGCGAGTCGTGCTCACCAGGAGCTACATAGACTTTTTCGGCTATGTTACTTGATAAGGCTCCAGATTTTCCGCCAGACTTACCAGAGTTATTACAGCTTGTAAATGCGGCAAATACCGCTACAATTGCAAGTGTTGATTTTAATATTTTTTTCATTTTTGTTTATTTTTAAATAGTGTTTGTAGTTATTCTGAAGGTGGTAATAAAACTTTATCAATGACGTGGACTATGCCGTTACCAGCATTAATACTAGCTAGTATTTTAGCACCACCAATCATGGGTTCGTTATCAATTACTTCTACTTTTACATAGGCGTTGTTAGCTTGACCTAATTTTTTAAATTTCTTTAAAAAGTCTTTGGAGTAGTTTCCTGGAGTTACATGATACTTCAAGATATTAGCTAAAGCATCTTTGTTTTCAGGTTTTAATAAATTGTCTACTATTCCTTCTGGTAAAGCTTCAAAAGCTTCATTAGTAGGAGCAAAAACCATTAATGGTCCTGCGTTTACTAAAGCGTTTTCTAAAGACGCAGCTTGTACAGCTGCTACAAGTGTTGTATGGTCTTTAGAGCCCATTGCAATACTTAAAACAGTTGAACTCTTATCATCCTCAATAAAGGCTTGTCCAGACTTTTTTGAAGGTTTTGAGGCTTCGTTAGTAACTTCTGTTGTGGTTGTTGAGTCTTTGTTTGCATCCTTACAAGAGTAGAATAAAACTGCAATTGTAAAGGTTAAAAACAAGATTTTAATTGGTTTTTTCATGGTTTGTTATTTTAAGGTTCTAAAATATTCTAATACAGCTCTGGCATCTTCTTCTGATAGTCCTTGATTTGCCATTGGTGCTCCATTAAATTCTATTAAAAGTTCTTTAGCTAATGGGTCTTCTTTAACCATAACTTCAGGATTCAAAATCATATTCATTACCCATTCTGGCGCACGACGATCTAAGATGCCAGCAGGAGCTGGACCAATAAATTTCTTGTCAGGTCTGTGGCAAGCAGTACACATTTTTTTAAATATCTCAGAGCCTTGTGTTGCCATTTTTTTATCTATTTCAGCACCTAAATCAATGTTTTTTATAGGTCCTACACCTTTGTTATCTAAAACTACTTTGTCAGAAGCTTTTACTTTTTCAGGTGTTTTTGTTGTTGTTTTTTCAGTTGTTGTTTTCTTTTTATAAGAAAATGTTTCTTTTTTCTTTTCTTCTTTTCCGCCACAGCTAATTAGTAGTGTTGCAAAAAAAATAATCATAAGTTTTAGTGTTGTTTTCATAATGTTTAGTTTAATGTTTGTACTTAATAAGATAACAAATCTTTGATAAAATTACAAATAGAAGCTAGTTCAAAACATGACAAAAATCATATTTAGGATAAATTTATCCTAATTATATATATTTTTTTTTGCTAAAGAAAAAACCTCTTCATTTAAATACAAAGAGGTTAGATTATATGTCTAAAGATTTTTTTATTTTTTTAAAATAATACCCTAACAAAAGGCATCCAAGCATCTGCATAAATACTTTTGTCTTTGTCATAAAGTACATCGTATCTAATACCAAAAGTAATGTTGTTTGTACGGTAACCAGCACCTACAAAAAGAGCAGGATACCAATAATTATTATCTAGATTATTAGAAAAGTTACCTTCAAACTTTCTATTAACATTTAAAGCTTCAAATTCAGTAGAAAGTTGTATTTCATTTATAGGATTATAAATTCCAATAACGCTACCTCCAAAAATTGTAGATTTATAAACATTTTTTTGTCTATTATACGTCCCATTTAAGCCAACACCTAATCCGTATTTACTATTAAATTGATAGATAGCATTAGGTGCTAAGGTGGCACTAAAAAAACCATCGCCTGTACTTAAACCAAAACCGCCACCAAATCTTACGTTTTCCCAGAAATCACTTTTGTTTTTTGTTAAATTACCTTGACAAAATGATAAACTCGTAAAAAACACACTAAATATTAGCAATAATTTAAAATCAAGTTGTTTTAAGTGGATATTTTTCATAATCATCAATTTAGTTAAATGTAAACGTTATAAATATAATAAAACCATCGCTATATTTGGTAAAAGTTGTATTTTTGATAAAATTTTGTTGAAGCGAACACGACTTACAAATAATAATGGATAAATATTCCTTTTTAAACGCAGCACATACAGCATATTTTGCTGAATTATACGATCAATATTTAAAAAACCCTGACTCTGTAGAGCCAAGTTGGAGAGCATTTTTTCAAGGTTATGACTTTGGAAGTGAAAACTATGGAATGGAAGGAGAAAT
The DNA here is from genome assembly GCF_000422365.1 of Mesoflavibacter zeaxanthinifaciens DSM 18436. Classification (GTDB taxonomy): domain Bacteria; phylum Bacteroidota; class Bacteroidia; order Flavobacteriales; family Flavobacteriaceae; genus Mesoflavibacter; species Mesoflavibacter zeaxanthinifaciens. The sequence goes on along the minus strand of NZ_AULQ01000005.1, from coordinate 105,691 downwards.
TGTAGAAGGTGTCTCGGCACAAATACCAGAGCATCTTCAAAAAGAATTTCAGGTAGTAAATTTAATAGATGGTTACCGTAGTAGAGGTCATCTTTTTACTAAAACCAATCCAGTTAGAGAGCGTAGAAAATACGCGCCAACATTAGAACTAGCAAATTTTGGTTTGTCTGAAGCAGACTTAGATACCCAGTTTAATGCAGGTGAAATTTTAGGTATAGGTACACAATCTTTAAGAGAAATTTTAAAACACTTAGATAGTATTTATTGTGATTCTATTGGTATTGAATATATGTATATACGTCAGCCAGAAGAAATTAAATGGATACAAAATAAGTTAAACATAAACGATAATCAACCAAGTTTTACTGCCGATCAAAAAAAGCATATTCTAAAAAAGTTAAACGAAGCTGTATCTTTCGAAACCTTTCTGCACACTAAATACGTTGGACAAAAACGTTTCTCTTTAGAAGGAGGAGAATCGTTAATCCCTGCATTAGATGCAGTAATAGAAAAAGCAGCAGAGCTAGGTGTAGAAGAATTTGTAATGGGTATGGCACACAGAGGTCGTTTAAGTACCCTAACAAATATCTTTGGTAAATCTGCAAAAGATATTTTTAGCGAGTTTGATGGTAAAGATTATGAAGAAGAAGTCTTTGACGGAGATGTTAAATATCATTTGGGTTGGACAAGTCAACGTAGTACAGATACAGGAAAAAAAATAAATTTAAGTATAGCGCCTAACCCTTCGCATCTAGAAACAGTAGGAGCAGTGGTAGAAGGTATATCTAGAGCAAAACAAGATCAAAAACATAAAGATAACTTTAGTAAAGTATTGCCGATTGTAGTACATGGTGATGCAGCAATTGCAGGTCAAGGTTTAGTTTACGAGATTGTTCAAATGGCTCAACTTGACGGTTACAAAACAAACGGAACTATCCATGTTGTTGTAAATAACCAAGTAGGATTTACAACAAATTATTTAGACGCCAGATCTAGTACTTATTGTACAGATGTTGGTAAGGTAACCTTGTCGCCAGTATTACACGTTAATGCAGACGATGCAGAAGCTGTAGTACACGCAATGTTATTTGCTTTAGATTTTAGAATGAAATTTAATAGAGATGTATTTATAGATTTATTAGGTTATAGAAAATATGGGCATAACGAAGGAGACGAACCTAGATTTACCCAACCAAAACTATATAAAGCAATTGCAAAGCATGCAAATCCTAGAGATATCTATGCAGAGAAGCTAATTAATAGCGGAGTTATAGATAAAGATTACGTAAAGCAATTAGAGACAGATTATAAAGACCAACTAGAAGAAAAATTAGAAGATTCTAGAAAAGAAGATAAGACAATCATTACTCCATTTATGGAAGACACGTGGAAAGATTTTGTACGTGTAGACGAAAAAGTAATGATGCAAACTGTAGATACAACTACAAGTAAAGAGAAGCTTGCAGATATAACCAAAGTAATATCAAACTTGCCAGAAGATAAAAAGTTTATCAGAAAAATAGAAAGATTAATCCAATCTAGACAAACCATGTTTGACGAGAACAGGTTGGATTGGGCTATGGCAGAGCATTTAGCTTATGGTACTTTACTAACCGAAGGTTACGATGTACGCATAACAGGACAAGATGTAGAGCGTGGTACTTTCTCTCACAGACATGCAGTTGTAAAAGTAGAAGATAGCGAAGAAGAAATAGTATTACTAAATAATTTAGATAACAATCAAGGTCATTTTTATATTTATAACTCATTATTATCAGAGTATGGAGTTGTAGGTTTTGACTATGGTTATGCTATGGCTAGCCCAAAAACATTAACCATATGGGAAGCTCAGTTTGGAGACTTTAGTAACGGAGCGCAAATCATGTTAGACCAATATATATCTTCAGGAGAAGATAAATGGAAAACACAAAACGGACTAGTAATGCTTTTACCTCATGGTTATGAAGGTCAAGGAGCAGAGCACTCCTCAGCTCGTATGGAGCGTTACTTACAATTATGTGCAAAAGACAATATGTTTGTTGCCGATTGTACTACACCTGCAAATATGTTCCATTTGTTAAGACGTCAAATGTTATCTAATTACCGTAAACCATTAATAGTGTTTACACCAAAAAGTTTGTTACGTCATCCAAAATGTGTTAGTACGGTAGAAGAGTTTGCTAACGGAAGTTTCCAAACGGTAATCGAAGATACTTCAGTAAAAACCGAAGATGTAAAAACATTAGTATTTGTAACAGGAAAATTCTATTACGATTTAGATGAAGAAAGAGAAAATCTAAACCGAAACGATGTAGCTATAGTAAGGATAGAACAGTTGTTCCCGTTACCTGTAGAAAAAATAAGAGAAATTTTAGATAAATATAAGCATGTAGAAGATGTGGTTTGGGCACAAGAAGAGCCAAGAAACATGGGAGCATATATGCATATGATGATGCACTTAGAAGAGGCTAAAAACTTTAGAGCAGCATCTAGAAGACCTTATGGTGCACCAGCAGCAGGAAGTTCTGTAAGATCTAAAAAACGTCATAAAGAAGTTATAGATTTCGTTTTTGACAAAACAAAAAATAACCAGCGATAAGCTTTTAATTCAATAAAGATGAAAAAAGGAATAGTATTAATTGTAGCTATGTTAAGTTTTGCAATAGGATTTTCTCAAGATACAGAAAAGACCAATTATAAAACGACTGTAGATGTCTTTACCAAACATTACAATAATGATAATTACAGAGCTATTTATAACATGTTAGACGATAATTTTAAAAAAACGTTTACTTTAGAAAAAGTAAATACTTTTTTTAAAAATGAAATTAATGCTGAAGCTTTAGGTAAAATAAAAAGTAGAGAGTTAAAAGATATAGTACGAACAGGACATACCTATATAGTAACATTTGAAAACGGAACTGGCGAAGCTTTTTTTCTTCTAGATGAAGAAAATAAAATCAAAGGATTCCAACTTAGTAAAAAATAATAAAACAAAACACAAGCATAAAATTATATCACAATGATTTTAGAAATGAAAGTGCCTTCTCCAGGCGAATCAATCACAGAAGTTGAAATAGCAGAATGGTTAGTTCAAGATGGTGATTATGTAGAAAAAGACCAAGCAATTGCAGAGGTAGATAGCGATAAAGCTACCCTAGAACTACCAGCAGAAGCAAGTGGTATTATTACCTTAAAAGCTGAAGAAGGAGACGCTGTAGAGGTAGGACAAGTTGTTTGTTTAATCGATACTAGTGCAGAAGCGCCAGAAAGTACAACCTTTAAAGGTGGTGACGAAGGTGGAAATAGTAATGCAGAAAAAGATGTAGCACAAGATCAAAAATCTACACCTAATACAGAAGAAAAAGCACCAAACCCAGCAAAAGAAACTTATGCATCTGGTACAGCAAGTCCTGCTGCAAAGAAAATTTTAGCAGAAAAAGGTATAGCAGCAAGTGCTGTGCAAGGTACAGGTAAAGATGGTCGTGTTACAAAAGATGACGCAGTAAAAGCAGTTCCATCTATGGGTACTCCAACAGGAGGAAATAGAGGACAATCTCGTAGCAAAATGTCTATGTTACGTCGTAAAGTGGCAGAACGTTTGGTAGAAGCTAAAAACACGACAGCGATGTTAACTACTTTTAATGAAGTTAACATGACACCAATATTTGAATTACGTAAACAATACAAAGAAGAATTTAAATCTAAACACGGAGTTAGTTTAGGGTTTATGTCTTTCTTTACATTAGCAGTTGTAAGAGCATTAAAAATGTATCCTGCTGTTAACTCTATGATAGATGGTAAAGAAATGATTTCTTATGACTTTGTAGATGTTAGTATTGCAGTATCAGGTCCAAAAGGACTAATGGTGCCTGTAATTAGAAATGCAGAAAACCTTTCCTTTAGAGGTGTAGAAGCAGAAGTAAAACGCTTAGCTTTACGTGCAAGAGATGGACAAATTACTGTAGATGAAATGACAGGTGGTACATTCACAATTTCTAATGGAGGTGTATTTGGAAGTATGTTATCGACACCAATTATTAACCCGCCTCAAAGTGGTATTTTGGGTATGCACAACATTATAGAGCGTCCAATTGCTGTAGATGGAAAAGTAGAAATTCATCCAATGATGTATGTTGCCTTATCTTATGACCATAGAATCATTGATGGTAAAGAAAGTGTTGGTTTCTTAGTAGCTGTAAAAGAAGCTTTAGAAAATCCTTCTGAGTTATTAATGGATAACGATATTAAGAAAGCATTAGAACTTTAAAAAAATAAAATAAGTATATAAAAAAAGAGCTACTATTTAGTAGCTCTTTTTTTATGCTTTAAAGGCAGTATAAGTTAAATGCAACCACTGCAACTGCTAGTAATATGATACATAGTATAAACATACTACTGTATTTTGATTTGCTTGTGTCCATTTTATTGTTTTTTTAATTTAAAATTAAAACCCTGCACCATTATATGATGCAGAGTTAAAAATATAATTCTCCCTAAGAACTAATTAATAGCACTGTAAAGGTAACTGTAATGTTTATTAAATAAAATACGTACTACTACGTATATTTACGAAAAATAACGAAACTTCTAGTTGTAATAAGTAGAAAAGCCCTAAACAAAGAGGCTTGAATAGGGCTTTTAATCAATTCTCCCAAAATTGATTTTAATAGCGACGCTAAATTATATGATATAAAATTCTTACAAAATACGTAGGTCTACGTATATTTACGAAAACATTACGAAAACCTTTTTTAATAAAAAAGCCCCAAACCTTGGTTAAGTGGTTTAGAGCCTTTTTCAGTTTTCCCAAAATTGATTAATAGCAATGCTAAAGTAATAGATATATACATCCTGTGAAATACGTAGGTCTACGTATATTTACGAAAATGTTACGAAAACTCTTAAAAAAACAAACCCAAAGTAGTTGTATTACTTTGGGTTTACTTAGTTTCTTTTAAATATAAATTTTACTTTAAAATTTTGATATTAGATGTTCTTAATGGTTTTACATTAAGTGTTTTTTATAAACTCTTTGTTTAACTGTGCCCAAATGGCTAGTGCGTTTTGAGAAGCTTTTAAATCTAGTTTTTTAACGATATTGCTTCTGTGCTTTTCTACTGTTCTTATTGAAGAGTTAAGTGTTTCAGAGATTTCTAAGCTTGACATTTCATTAGAAACCAATTTTAAAATTTTTAATTCTGTCGGCGTTAAAAGTTTATTTAAGTTTTTGCTAGAATAATTAATTTTTGAATTTAAATAAGAAGCAATTTCTTGGCTAAAATAAGGTTCACCTTTTATAGCGCTGTTTATACATTGCTCAATTTCTTCTATAGCAAATTCTTTTAGTATATAACCATAGACATTGTATTCTTTAGCTTGATCAAAAAGGTGTTCTTCATTATCAAAAGTTATAAGTATTACCTTTGTAGGTAAATTGTTCTTATAACATGCTTTTGCAACTTCTAGTCCAGTCATACCTGGCATTCTTATATCTAAAAGCGCTAAATCTGGCTTAAGTTTTACAATATGGTTGTAGGCTGTTTTTCCGTCTTCTGCACTACCTATTATATTAAATCCTTTTGAAGAAATATAATCGGATAAACCTCTTAACATTAAAGGATGGTCATCTGCTATGACAATAGAAACACTCATTTATTGTAGATTTAGTTAATTTAAAGTTATAAAAAATGTTTACTTAAACTTCTTCAGGTAAAGATATTTTTTATTGTAGTCTATAATAGCTTTTATTTTTTTTAAAATATCTGCACCGATAATTCCATCAACAGGTTTAGAGTTATGATTTGTTAAAGCTATATTTACATGACTTAAATCAAATAGAACAAGAGATACTTTGTCTATCTTAAGTCGTCCAATTTTTATTTTATTTTTTTTTGAAATTTGCGTAGCCATATCTATTGCTCCAGCACCAGCAGCTAATATTTTGGAATCTTTAACTTTTTTTAAGTCAAATTTTTCTGCAGCTTCAAATCCTACACAGCTATTAGAAGCACCAGTATCAAGAATAAACAAGCCTTTTACTCCGTTTATGGTAGCTTTAATTTCAAAGTGGTTGGTTTTAGTAAGTTTAAGCTTGACACGAATGTAGTCTTGCTCCAACAAAAAATCTTTAAGCTTGTCTTCCATGTTTTTGTTTTCTAATAACAGACCATAAAAGTAATGTAATAGCTAAACCAATAAAAGTAAAAAGTAAGTAAATTAATATAGATGATTTTCCTTTAATCGTCGTTGTTCCATAATAGACAAAAGCACTCCAATAATAAGGCGATTTTTTTGAGTTAGTTATTGACTTATCATCTAAATATTGCTGTTTAGATTTTTGATTTGCTATAGCTACAGACTCAAATTTGTTATAGTTTTTGTAAAAGTTATGCATAATTTGGGATGTAGATTTGTCATTAACTTTCCAAAGAGAAAATATTAATTGATCAATGCCTGCATATTGAAATCCTCTAGCTAAACTCATACTGCCTTCACCCTTGTTTAGTTTACCAATGCCAGTCTCGCACGCACTTAAAACAACTAAATTATTATCTAATTGTTTTGTGTATAATTCATTTAAGTACAGATTGTCGTCTGCAAACTGGATATTTGCGGGTATACTAAAGCTACCTGCATCTGCATGTGTAGAAAAATGTAAAATCCCATAATTATCCGCTTGTATAAAAGCGTCCTTTTTAGTTGCATTAGTGTACATTAAAAACTTGGCATCTGTAAATTGATCTATGCTTTTGGCTTCGTCTTCAGAAAAAGTTAATGCCTTTTTAGTGTTTTTAAACACAGGAAATATTCCTAATACATGATCATCAAATTCTGGTTGCTTTCCTTTTAAGAATATTTCTGCGCTTGTGTTATAAACAATGCATTGTTTTTTTATTAAAAAAGGCATTTTGCTATAATTGGTTGTCTTTGTTTCTTTTGAAAGCAAACTTTCAAAAGGAATAAAATTTAAAAAACCATCTGGTATTACTATAAGGTTATTAGAAGCTTTTACACGATTTAATTTTAATTGTTGATACATGTTAAATGCATCTGTTGTAAACTTAGATACATCATTGTTTATAGCGTTTGGCGAATTAAAATAATCTATATAATTAGAAACTGAAGCATCAAATTTTACGTCTCTTTTTATTTTAAAAAACTGTAAAGATTTATCTGAAATGATGAAGGTGTAAATATCATTTTCACCATAAAAGTATTCGACTAAAGACGCTTTTTCTTTTTTTAGTTTTTGTTTTAAATTATCAATAAAGTTTTCATTTTTATCGTTGGGATAACTTAAATCAATTTTGTTTTTTAGGACTTTTAAGTCGTTGCTTATTTTGGATAATTTATAGCTTAGATCATTAACTGTTTCAGATTTTTTTTCAAATTCAGCTTTTATAAGTTTATTGGTTAAATCTGCTTGTTTCGTTAATAAAACTTGTTCTCTTAATAGCAAAGTATCTTTTGGGTGAAGTTGTAAAAGACTTTTTTTAGCAATAGTTTCTTTTAAAATGGATGCTTTATTTTTTTCGGCGTAAGCCAAAGCTTTTACAATAATATTTGGCGTTTTTAAGGTTTTAAAATCTTGATAAAGTATGGCTATACAAGCCTCACTTCGTTTTCTGTTTTTATCTGCATGACGCAATTTTGCTTCTTGAGAAGTAATATTTTCTGTTAATAAATTGGAGACATAAAAACTACGGTCGTAACAATCTAAAGCATTTATACTGCTAATTTGAATATTGCCAAGTAAATCAAAAATATCAATAAACGTATTTTCTGCATATAAATCTTCGTATTTGGGTAAGATATTTGCGTCATGGTTTGGTAATAAAACGTTTAAAGCATTTTTTAGCTCTAAAGCACAAGCATTTTTATGGTCTAAATTTAAATGAAGTTGCGCATTAAGCACGTGTAATTTAGCAATAGCTCTGGCTGAGAACTCATGTTTGTTATACTGTTCTGTAATCATTTCTCGCAAGTGCAATAAAGCCTGTTTATAATCTTTACTTTTAAGAGCTAAATTATATTTAACTTCTGGGTTTTTGGTTTTTATTGTAGTGGCTTCAGAGTTGTTTAAAGCTATCTGATTGTTATTTTTTATGGCTAATAATTTTTCTTTTTTGGAAGAAGTTAAGCCAGTAATTTGAAGTCCATTTTCTGAAACTTTTATGGCTTCATCAAATTTTCCTGCTGTAAAATATAATTGAGCTAAATTGATGGCGCCAGCAATGCGTTGTGAGTTGTTTTTGTTTTTTTCAGCGATAAAAATGTATTGCTTTATTGTGTTTTCTGCATTGGTGTAATCGCCAACTTTATTATATAAAATACCTAATGGTTTTAGACAATAGTCTATTACGTCATAGTCTGTAATAGTGCTTAATTGGTGTTTATTGTAAATATTCCAAGCAGTTTGATAAGCCAAAATAGCTTGTGGTTGTTTGTTTATATTGTCTAAATAATGTCCTTTATTAATCAATAAAAAGAAATACGCTAACTGCTCATCAATAGTTTTGATTTTAGGTTTAAAATCGGCTTCGTTTTTTAGTAAAGTTGAAAAACTTTCTGCAGTTCTATTAGCATTAAAATTTTCGGTAGCCACATAAATAGCCTCTTCTAAATCTTGCGAAAAAGCAGTAGAAAAGCAAAATAAAAGAAGGAAAATGAGGCTGTATTTCATTTATAAATTAGTTCGTTTTTTATCAAAATTTCCAAATTGCATAAAACTGCATATAGTTATAATTGTCTTTAAAATTGAAAACGTACCTAGCACCAATACTAGGTCCGATTCTAGCAAAACCAGCTGTAGCTTCAACTAAAAAACCACTTCTAAAATTGGTAAAAGATGCTTTGTTTTCAGTAGATATAGTTTCACTATTAATTAATGCGCCAGGAACTGTGTTTATATTTTCGTAATCTTCTATGGTTGTTGTTGTGCTTTCTTTTTGACTTACCGAAATCATACCTTGTAAACCAGCACCCAAACCAATGTAATTATTGACGTTATACCTTAATAAAACAGGAACTTCCCAATCTATATTGTTATAGCTTGTAGATGTTGTTGTACGTCTAAAAAATAATTCTCCTGTAGCACCGTTATCTGTAAACTGCTCTGAAATTTGAGTGCTACCATCAAACTCATGCAAACTATTTAGTAACTCGACTTGCCAATAAAATCGATACGATTTGTAAGGTGAAAGTGTTGCGCCAACAAAATAACTTTTAGAATTGTCTAAATCAAAAAAGTAATTATAACCCGCTTTTGCACCAATAGAAATACCAGGCATAAAACGAGTAGTAGAGTAGTTGGTAATTATAGGTTCGTTTTTGTCAAATATGATTGCTGTTCTTGATTTGGTTTTAATTTTATGAAAGTTTTTGCCAAACTTAATTCTGTATTTTACAAAACCTTTTGTCGAGTCGTATTCTTTGACATTTTTTTGCTCGCTACCAGGTAAGTAAATGTTTTTAAAGGTGAAAATGGCTTGTTTTTGTGTGTACGTAGTATCTAAACAACTGTATTCTACATCGTATTTTGGGCAAATTTTAACCTTAGGATACATGTCTAAAACCTCAATAGTTGATTTGTCAAAAATCTCTGGAATATCAGTTTCTAAACGGATTGTTCTTGCTGGTCCTTCGCCATTATTTTGAAATTTGATTTTAAATTTTGGCTTTTTAAAACGCACCAATCTATAATTCATTAAAAAAGCGCTGGTAGACATTTTGTTTGGGTCATGAGAAGTAACTATTTCCATTTCCATGTCTTTGACGTTGTGATTATCGTAATTTTCATCTGGTACGTAAATACCTCTAACGCTAACAATGGCGCTAGTATCTTTAATCATTTCTGGTGTGGTTTTTATGGTGTAAAATACGTTACGCTCTTCGTTTGGATGCATGTTTTTAAAGGTAAACGCAGTGCTGTTATTGTATTTAGCTTTAGATTCTTCTAGTGTTAATGGTAGGTTTTGTTTTTCGGTAGAATCTTGAAGTTTAGATTGTAGTTTAAGTATTTTGTTTTCCGCGGAAGCGTAATAATTATCTGTATCTAATTTGGAAGTGAATACTAAATCTTCGGTGCTAATTTCATTTTCATTATGGTACATTCTGCTTTCTGCAATTTCAAAATTTTCTGCTTTAAATTGTTTTTCGTTATAAAACAGAAAAACTTTACCGTTGGTTACATAATCTTTGGTGTTTTTGTACTTAACAATAATGACAAATTCTTCTTCTGGCACAGGCTCGCGATTGTGTTGTAAATCAAAATTTGTAGTCATACTAGCTTCCTCATTATAGCTTTTATCTACATTGGTAACTTTTATTTTTTTAGGTCTTGAGGTTGGTGTTTTGCCAGTGTCGTAATTGTTGGTTGCCCATAAACGGACTTCGTACTCACCTGGCTTTTTATAGGTTTTTGTAGGGTTGTTTTCTTTGCTGTAGGTGCCATCACCAAATTCCCAGTAATTAGTATAAAACGCTTTAGGTGCTCCAGCAATTTGATTTAATTCTGGCGCGTTTGGTGTAAACTTTACTTGGTTTCCTTCAAATTTATGCTCTATTGTAGCTATGCGTTGCGTGGTGTCTTTTGCAATATTTTCTTGAGAATAGCACAAAACAACAGCAAAGACAGTAAGGATTATAGCGATTAAATGTTTCATGACTCTGTGAATTAAGTAATTAAATGTAACGATAATTATTTTGATTTGGTAAAACACAAAAACCAGAAACATAAATTTCTGGTTTTTGCTAAGTAGGTAAATTGATTATGGTAGCGCATTTATGATTGAAATTAAACTAGCTTCTGAGGTTACTGAAGTGTCTTCAAAACTAAATGTGATTATATCATTTTCTGCAATCGTAACTGCTTTAATAGCATACCTCCATTGACCATTATCTTCGGTTACAAAAATAACATGACACTCTAAACCAATTGGGATTTGTCCATAATGCTCACTGAATAAATTTAGTTCGCCATCATAAGTGTCTAAGGCTGCAAGACCAGTATCTTCTCCGTCATACGATAAATATATAGCACTGTTTGTAAAGTTATATCCTACTGGTGCTTGTGCTTGTATTTGAGTTTTTGGTCTAGGATCACTATAAAAACGATCTACGTTAGACCATCCAAAGTTGTTTAAAAAGGCATAATATTGTCCACCTTCTACAAAAACGCCACCTTGTCCAGTTGCATCTTCAACTTCATTCCAAGTTAGATTATCATCTTCATCAATTGTACCTTCCCAAAGTACCATTTCTGGGTCTGATCCACCAGTTAAACTTGCTGGTATTGATAAGTTAAATGCGCAGTTTGTATCTAAAATTTGACCGTTTTGAGTCGCTTCAATAAAAAATTCGCCACCAGTTAAAAGCATAGCTTTATCGCCATTAGGCATTGTACCCATTGTAGGTTTGTTAGTGGTAAGCATGTTTCCTTTTTCAAAAATTTCAACATACTCAATGTCTACGTTACCTGTAATTTCGTTTCCGTTAAGGGTTAAACAATCTCCGTTTATTCCTAATTGCACACCGTTTTCTGAAGTTAATGTGATGTATCCATCGTCAGAATTAAAACTGAAGTTTTGAGTAATGTCTGCTAACGCTTCATCTTTAATGTTTTTAAATTCTTCTGCAGTTGCTGGATTTGCTTCAAACGGAGGTAAATCGTTGTCGTCTGTTGTTTTACAACTACTAAATAATAATGTAGTTAATAATAAAGATCCTAAAATTTGTTTTGTGTTAATTAAAGTTTTCATGATTTCTAATTTTTATGTGTTACACGTTTATATAAACAGGGTAAGGATTTTGTTACCCTGTTTTTTTACTTTTTTTATTTTAATTGTTTACTTGCTATGATTTTATAAGAGATTACGTCTCCTTTGGCAACTAATTGAATCATCTTTTTTGCTGAAACTTCTGAAGTTGAAAATCCTTTAGCTTCACCTTTTTCGCTCTTTACTTCCCAGAAGTACAGTCTGCTTTCTTTTTTATTTAATTCACTTTTTAAAATGAAATAGTTGCTGATTTTTTGTTCTAATACTACTTCGTTTTGTCCAACTAAATTGGCGCGTCTTTTAGCGTCAAATAATGTTTTTGCTGTGCCTCTAAATTCACCAGTAGTTGTTTTTACATACCAATCATAGACTTTTACTAAATCGTCTTTGGTCATTGTTGCAGTTGTTACACTGTTAGGCTCTGTTGTTATTGTTGTAGCGTTAAGGTTTAATAATCCAAATACTACTGTTGCGATAATTAAAATTGTACGTTTCATAATTTCTAATTTTTAAATTGTTGTTTTGTTTTAAGTTGTGTTGCCTTTTTGGCTTATTCACCTTTATATCAAATCCATTTAAAAATTGTTACCCTATTTTGTTCAACTTTTTTTAAATTCGTTTAAAACAAAGGGCTTATGAGTAATAAAAAAGTACACGAAGACCAGAAGTATATAGATGGATTGGTCAATAATAATTCCTTTATCATACAGGCTATATATGACAAGTTTGTGCCTAAAGTAATTAACTATGTGAAGCAAAATAGTGGAGACGAAGAGTATGCGCAAGATGTAGTACAAGACACCATTATTACCATTTATAACCAAGCAATACAGAAAAACTTACAGTTAACTTGTCCTTTTGATGCGTACTTTTTTTTATTGTGTAAGCGTAAATGGTTAAATACTTTAAAAAAAATTAATAATAAGGAGGTAACAATTAACGAAGAGGTGTTATCTAAAGATGACGATGCAGCTCAATTTGTGTTTGAAACGTCCATTTTTGAAAACAAGCAAAACCTATTTAATCAAATGTTTGACCAATTAGGAAAAGCTTGTAAAGACTTACTTAATGCTACTTTTAAAATAAAATCTATGGAAGAAGTCGCAGCAAGTCTTAATGTAAGTTACGCTTATGCGCGAAAGAAAAAATCGTTATGCATAGGACAACTAACAAAAATGGTACAAGAGTCGCCAACGTTTAATCAGCTAAATTATTAATGTTATGGAAGAACAAGATTACATCCTTTTTGAAGATTATTTGTCAGGCAATTTAGATGAAAATGCTACAAATGCATTTGAAACTAGATTAGAAACCGACAAAGCTTTTAAGAAGTCTTTTAGTATATATAAAGATATTTCTGCGCACTTAGATCACGAAATTGGTAACGAAGAAAAAACAATGGATTTTAGAGCTAATTTAGACAGTATATCTCATAATTATTTTTCAAAACTAAATGCGCAACAAGAAGAAGTAAACGTGAAAAAATCATCTGGTTTTTACAAGTTTGCAATAGCTGCAAGTGTTGTGTTGTTACTTGGTTTCTTTGTGTTTAATCAATTTTCGGGCGATCCAAGTTATTCAGATTTTGCTAATTACGATCAAATTAGTTTAACGGTAAGAGGCGATAATGATGCGCTATTAAAAGAAGCTGAAACAGCATTTAATACTAAAAACTATGAAGAGGCAGAGTTGCTTTTTAATCAAATTTTAGAAGAAGATTCTGGTAATACCGAAATTCAACTTTATAAAAGCATCACGTTAATAGAAACCAATCAATTTAGTGAAGCAGATGAATTATTAAAAGCAATATCAGAAGGTAATTCAATCTATAAAAATAAAGCGATGTGGTATTTAGCTTTAAGCAAATTAAAACAAGACAATTTAGAAGCTTGTAAAAATATATTAAAAAACATCTCAGAAGACGCCGAAGATTATGAGCAAGCACAAAATTTACTCAATAAGCTAGATTAATAATCAATTTTAAATAAGCCTTAAAAAGTCATCTTATACAAGATGACTTTTTTACTTTTGCAACATGATAATTACAGATACACATACACATTTATATAGCGAAGCTTTTGACGAAGATAGAGATCAAATGATGCAACGTGCTTTAGACGCAGGAGTGACACGTTTTTTTGTGCCAGCAATAGATAGCACGTACACAGAAGGCATGTTAGCTTTAGAAAAAGATTATCCTAACAATGTGTTTTTAATGACTGGTTTACATCCAACACATGTAAAAGATAATTATAATGAAGAATTAGAGCATGTAGTAGACATGTTGGATAAGCACAAGTTTTATGCAATTGGCGAAATAGGAATAGATTTATATTGGGATAAATCTACATTATCAATTCAGCAAGATGCCTTTAGACAGCAAATACAATTGGCAAAACAGCACGAGTTACCAATAGTAATCCATTGTCGTGATGCATTTGATGAGGTTTTTGAAATTTTAGAAGAAGAAAAAGCAGATAAATTATACGGTATTTTTCATTGCTTTACAGGTAATTTTGAACAAGCAAAACAAGCGATTAGCTATAATATGAAGTTAGGAATTGGTGGCGTAGCAACGTTTAAAAACGGAAAAATAGATCAGTTTTTAAATCAAATCGATTTAAAACATATCGTCTTAGAAACCGATGCTCCTTATCTAGCGCCAACACCATTTAGAGGTAAACGTAATGAAAGCAGTTACATTACCAAAGTATTAGAAAAATTATCGGATATTTATCAAGTTTCAGAAGAAAAAATAGCAGAGATTACTACAGAAAATTCAAAAGACGTTTTTGGTATTTAATCTAAAAATCATAAATCGAAATGACTAAAACCATACCTAACATACTTTTAATCTACACCGGTGGAACCATTGGTATGATTAAAGACCCAGAAACTGGAGCGTTACGAGCTTTCGATTTTAACAATCTTCTTAAACGCATACCAGAGTTAAAGCTATTAGACTGTAATATAGAAACCATATCGTTTAAAGATCCAATAGATTCTAGTAACATGCAACCAAAATATTGGACGCAAATTGCTGAAATTATTGAAAACAATTACGAAGATTTTGATGGTTTTGTTGTGCTTCATGGTAGTGATACTATGAGCTATACAGCATCAGCTTTAAGTTTTATGTTAGAACATTTAGCAAAACCAGTTATTTTTACTGGTTCACAATTGCCAATAGGAGATTTACGCACAGATGCTAAAGAAAATTTAATTACGTCCATTCAAATAGCATCGCTTCAATATTATAACAAACCCATAATTAAAGAAGTGTGTTTGTATTTTGAATATAAATTGTATCGTGCCAACCGTACTACAAAAATTAACGCAGAACATTTTGAAGCTTTTGCAAGCCTAAATTATCCAGATTTAGCAGAAAGCGGTGTACATCTTAAAATTAATAATGAATACTTGTGGAAGCCAAACCCAAGAAAAGATTTAATTGTTCATAAAAATTTAGATGAAAATATTGCGCTTGTAAAACTATTCCCAGGTATCACAAAACAAGTTTTAGAGTCAATTTTTAAAAGTGAAGGGTTAAAAGGTGTCATATTAGAAACTTATGGGGCAGGAAACTGCTCTACAGAACCATGGTTTTTAGATTTATTAAGAGAAACCACAAAAAAAGGAATACATATAGTTAATGTTACCCAATGTTCTGGAGGAAGTGTAATTATGGGAAGATATGAAACTAGCGAAAACCTTAAAAAAATAGGTTTAATCTCTGGAAAAGACATCACTACAGAAGCTGCTTTAGTAAAAATGATGTATTTATTGGGGCAAAATATTTCTCCTAACTTATTCAAAACCATATTTGAAACGTCCTTAAGAGGTGAAATGACCTAAAATTAACGTCTAAAATTTCAGCTTTAGAATATTTTTTTGTTATTTGCCGTGCTGTAAGAACAAATAAGTAATTACAGAGAGGTGGCCGAGTGGTTTAAGGCGCACGCCTGGAAAGTGTGTATATGTTAATAGCGTATCGAGGGTTCGAATCCCTTCCTCTCTGCGTAGTTTTTATTTCAGATTACATAATTTTTTATATCTTTAACACTTTAACTAATAAAATTAAGAAGAACAAAATGAAAAGATTATTTTCTATCCTAGCTATAGCATGTATTATGGCTTTTGGAACAGCTAACGCAACTGCAAATGCTGCAATGACAACTGCAACAACTGTAGTCTTAACTCAAGAAGATTCTAATGAAGCTGCAGATGCGCCAGCTGAAGAATTAGGATTCCACCAAGAACTTAAAAAACGTTTTATAGAAGGTGGACCAGGATTTATGGGGATTGTATTATTATGTTTAATTCTTGGTTTAGCAATTGCTATTGAAAGAATTATCTTTTTAAACTTATCTACTACAAATTCTAAAAAATTAACTCAAGATGTAGAAGACGCTTTACAATCTGGAGGAATTGAAGCTGCAAAAGAAGTTTGTCGTAATACAAAAGGACCTGTTGCTTCTATCTTTTACCAAGGTTTAGATAGAGCAGATGGAGACTTAGAAGCTGCAGAAAAAGCAGTAGTAGCTTACGGTGGAGTACAAATGGGACAATTAGAGAAAAACGTTTCTTGGATTTCTTTATTTATCGCATTAGCACCAATGTTAGGATTCATGGGTACGGTAATTGGTATGATCCAAGCTTTTGATAAAATTGAAGCAGCTGGAGATATGCAACCATCATTAGTAGCAGGAGGTATTAAAGTAGCCTTATTAACTACAGTATTTGGTCTTATCGTAGCAATTATCTTACAAATTTTTTATAACTATATTATTGCAAAAATTGATAGCATCGTTAATGACATGGAAGATTCTTCTATCACTTTAATCGATATGTTATCTAAGTACAAGAAATAATTCACTCAATTACTAACTTTAAAAATTAAAGATTATGCACAAGATTTTAAAAATAGTTGCTTTAGTATTGAGTTTAGCTGGTATAGGTTTATTAATTGGTATTTTAGCAACAGGAGACGAAGCTATTAAAGCAGGAGACAATGCTGTTGTAGACTACATGTCTTATGTAGCATACATAGTACTTTTTATTATCCTTTTATCAGTAATCATTTTTGTATTTAAAAATTTATTTTCAAATACTGGATCTCTAAAAAATACGTTAATAGGTGTAGGAGCATTCTTAGCAGTGCTAATTGTATCTTATGCTGTATCAGGAGGAGATACGATGGTTTACAAGTACGGAGGTAACCCAGCTACAGAAGGAGAATCTCATATGGTTGGAGCAGGATTAATCGCATTTTATGTGTTAATACTAACTGCAGCAGGAGCAATGTTATTCTCAGGTATTAAAAAATTAATTAAGTAATTATGGCAAAAAGATCAGCACCAGAAGTTAATGCAGGCTCTATGGCTGACATTGCCTTCTTATTATTAATATTCTTCTTAGTAACAACGACTATAGAAGTGGATTCTGGTATTAACTCTAAGTTACCACCTGATGAACCGCCTAAAGATGATGTTAGAATTAAGCAAAGAAACATTTTTTTAGTTGAGCTTAACAAAAACAACCAAATGTTAGTTGAAGGAGATTTAATGGAAATTAAAGATCTTAAAGCTGCTGCATTAAAGTTTATTGATAACGGAGGCGGGCAAAGCGCAGAAGGAGAAAGATGTGATTATTGTAGTGGAGAACGTAATCCAGAATCATCAGATCATCCTACAAAAGCGATTATTTCGATAACTCACTCTAGAGCTACAGATTATGAGACGTTTATTACAGTTTATGATCAACTAGTAAGCGCTTATTCTGAGTTAAGAGAAAAATTAGCTCAAAAGCTTTATAACCGTTCTTTTAAAGAAATGGAAGCAACTTATGATGACTCTAAGTCTTCAGAGTTTAAAAGCGAAAAACTAAAAGATAAGATAGAGAATATTAAGAAAAAATATCCTAGAATCATATCTAAAGCAGAACCTATTTAACTATTAAACTATGTCAAAATTTAAAAAGAAAGGTAGTAATGAGCTACCAGCAATTTCTACAGCATCTTTACCGGATATTGTATTCATGCTATTATTCTTTTTCATGGTAGCAACCGTAATGAGAGACAGTAGTTTGAAGATAAAAAACAATTTGCCGTCTGCTGCAGATACTGAAAAATTAGGTCAGAAAAACTTAATCATGTTTATTTATGCAGGTCCACCTAGTGACAGTTATAAAGACAGATATGGTACAGAAGCAAGAATTCAGTTAAATGACAAGCTTGCCGATATAAACGATATAGGCGTTTTTGTTGCTGCAGAACGTGCTAGTAAACGTGAAGAAGAAATTCCTAAGTTAATTACTGCTTTAAAAGTAGATAAATCAACAAATATGGGATTAGTTTCTGATATAGAACAAGCTTTACGTAAAGCTGGACAACTTAAAATTAATTACACTACTAAAAAAGGTAGTGCACTTAAATAAGAATACTCTTAATTTTATAACAAAAGGTGTTTTGATTTTCAAAACACCTTTTGTTTTTTATACCTTTATACTTATTAGTTTTAAAAATGAAGTTTAGGTTAATATTATTTTTTATACTTAGTTATACGTCTCTTTTGGCACAAGAAGAAGAATCTCCATTTCCTAACGTAACAGATTCGCTTTATAGAGAAGATCAGTTTTATTTAGGTGTTACTTATAACCTATTAAACAATAAGCCCAATGGAGTTAATCAAAATAAATTTTCAAGCGGGTTTCACTTCGGTTTTATAAGGGATATGCCAATTAATAAAAAACGAAACAAATCTATAGGAGTTGGTTTAGGTTTATCTTTTAATAGTTATAACCAAAATCTGTTAATCACTGAAAATAATAAGGAGATAAATTTTTCTGTAATTAATGATGATGTTAATTACTCTAAAAATAAGTTTTACACTTCAATAGTTGAATTACCGATCGAGTTTAGATGGAGAACATCTACAGCAAAAGAATATAATTTCTGGAGAATTTATACGGGTGTTAAATTTGGTTATGTTTTTTCTAACTCTTCTAAGTACGAAGGAGAGCCTGAAAACATAAGAATAAAGGAAATAGATAGCTTTAATACGCTTCAATATGGGTTAACCTTAAGTGCAGGTTATAGTACTTGGAATTTTCATTTATACTACGGATTAAATCCAATTTTTGACAATAGTAATGTCAATAACAATCCTATTGATATGACTGATATCAAAATAGGTTTGATGTTTTATATTCTTTAAATTTATAGCCAATAATTTTCTACTATAATTTGTGGTATAGCGCCTATCATTAAGCCTATTATAAGTTCTTTAAGAGTATGAGCTTTTAAATATAGCCTAGAAGTAGCAATAGCGCCTGTAATAATAGCCATTAGTGCTAATGTGCCATTTATATTTTTGCTAAAGTGAATAGCAAATCCAATAAAAAACATAAAAACACCACCAACAGCAGTCATGTGTAAACTAACTTTAAATTTAGTTATGTTTAAAACTAAAGCGGTAATATTAGATATTAATACACCAATAAAGAAGTAATATAATTCTATTATTTGATACGATGGAAATACACGGTATATAATTAAACCTATTATAAAGATATTAATTAGTAAAGGGAAAATTCTTTCTTCTGTACTTTTGAGGTAAATACTTTCAGCTTTTCCTAAGGTTTTTAATAGATAATAAATTAATATAGGTAAAAATACAGAAAGAATGGTAAGGGAAATAATTTTAGCATCAACCCATTGTTCTGGTATAAACCTTGGTGTTTTATGAAAGTAAAATACTACCGCAATTAAAGGCATTACAATAGGATGAAATATAAATGATATGCTTTTTATTAACCACTTCATTAAATGGTCTTTCTTAACCTTGCTACAGGTATATCAAGCTGTTCTCTATATTTTGCTACAGTACGTCTTGCTATGGGGTATCCTTTTTCTTTTAAAATTTTAGATAAAGCTGCATCTGTTAAAGGTTTTTTCTTGTCTTCTTCTTCAATAACAGTTTCTAATATTTTTTTAATTTCTCTAGTAGATACTTCTTCACCTTGATCATTAGTCATTGATTCTGAGAAAAATTCTTTAATCAATTTGGTACCATAAGGTGTATCTACATATTTACTATTTGCAACGCGTGAGACTGTAGAAACATCCATATCAATCTCGTCAGCAATATCTTTTAAAATCATTGGTTTTAGCTTACGCTCGTCACCAGTTAAAAAGTATTCTTTTTGATAATGCATTATTGCACTCATCGTAACAAAAAGTGTTTGTTGACGCTGTTTTATAGCTTCTATAAACCATTTTGCAGCATCTAATTTTTGTTTTATAAATAACACTGCATCTTTTTGCTGTTTGCTTTTATCTTTAGACTCTTTGTAGCCTTTAAGCATGTTATTGTATTCTCTAGATACATGAAGCTCTGGAGCATTACGACCATTTAAAGTAAGCTCTAACTCTCCATCAACTATTTTTATAGCAAAATCTGGTACAACATGCTCTACAATACGGTTATTTCCAGCGTAAGAACCGCCAGGTTTTGGGTTAAGACGTTCAATTTCATGAATAGCTTCTTTTAATTGCTCTTCATTGACATCAAACTTTTGCATTAATTTTTTGTAATGCTTTTTTGTGAATTTTTCAAAAGCTTGATCTATAATTTCAATTGCAAGCTCAACATCTGGATGTTTTTCTTTACGATGTAATTGAATACTTAAACATTCTTGAAGACTTCTTGCTGCAACACCAGCAGGATCTAATTGTTGTACTTTTTTAAGTATATTTTCTACTTTTTCTTCATCGGTATAAACGCTTTGTGTAAAGGCTAAGTCGTCTACAATATCTGATAAACTTCTTCTTATGTAACCGCTTTCGTCTACACTTCCAACTAAAAATTCTGCAATATCTCGTTCTTCGTCAGATAGTCTAAACGTGTTTAATTGATTTATTAAATGTTGGGTAAATGTTGTTCCTGATGCATACGGGACACTTTTTTCGTCATCATCTGCACTGTAATTATTTGCGCTTGTACGATAATCTGGTATCTCGTCATCACTTAAATAATCATCAACATTAATATCTTCTGCTTCAATCTTATCGTTATCTTCATAATCATCTTGACTGTTGTCAAAATTATCTTCAAAATCGTCTTTTCTTTCTTCTTTACCAGTTTCTAGTGCTGGATTTTCTTCTAATTCTTGCTTTAAACGTTGTTCAAAAGCTTGTGTAGGCAACTGTATCAATTTCATTAATTGAATTTGTTGCGGAGACAATTTTTGCGATAATTTGAACTGTAAATATTGTTTAAGCATAAAGATTATGATGAATTATAAAAATAATAAAAAAATCCTACAAGAATTTAAATAGTTGTAGGATTATGATTTATTTAAAACTCTGCGTTTTGAGGTGTTCTTGGATAAGGAATAACGTCTCTAATGTTTGTCATGCCTGTTGCAAACATAACTAAACGCTCAAACCCTAAACCAAATCCAGAGTGTACTGCAGTACCATATTTACGTAAGTCTAAGTACCACCATAATTCTTCTTCTGGAATGTCTAAAGCAGCCATTTTTTCTTTTAAAACGTCTAAACGCTCTTCACGTTGTGATCCTCCAACAATCTCTCCAATACCAGGGAATAAAATATCCATTGCTCTTACCGTTTTTCCGTCTTCATTTAAACGCATGTAAAATGCTTTGATATTTGCTGGATAATCAAATAAAATTACAGGACATTTAAAGTGTTTTTCAACTAAAAAACGTTCGTGCTCAGATTGTAAATCTGCGCCCCATTCTTCTATAATATATTTAAATTTTTTCTTCTTGTTTGGTTTACTGTTACGTAAAATATCTATTGCTTCTGTATAGCTTACGCGCTTAAAGTTGTTTTCTGTTACAAACTTTAATTTTTCTATTAGGCGCATATCGCTACGTTCTGCTTGTGGTTTTGTTTTTTCTTCGTTAAATAAACGATCATCTAAAAACTGTAAATCGTCTTGGCAATTTTCTAAAACGTAAGTGATCACGCTTTTCATAAAATCTTCTGCCAAATCCATGTTACCTGCAAGATCCATAAAAGCAACTTCAGGCTCAATCATCCAAAACTCTGCTAAGTGACGAGATGTGTTAGAGTTTTCTGCTCTAAATGTTGGTCCAAACGTGTACACTTTACCTAAAGACATTGCGTAAGTTTCGGCTTCTAATTGACCAGAAACTGTTAGGTTAGTTTCTTTACCAAAAAAGTCTTCTTTGTAATTAACGTCTCCGTTTTCTGTTAATGGTGGATTTTTAGGGTCTAATGCGCTTACGCGAAACATTTCTCCTGCACCTTCTGCATCACTTCCTGTAATTATTGGCGTGTGCATGTAGTAAAATCCGTTTTCATTAAAATATTTATGAATAGCAAAAGACAATGCAGACCTTAAACGCATCACTGCACTAAAAGTGTTTGTTCTTGTGCGTAAATGTGCATTTTCTCTTAAAAACTCAAACGTGTGTTTTTTAGGTTGAATAGGGTAAGTTTCTGGATCAGAATCTCCTAAAATCTCAATATTTGTTACAGCAATTTCTACTTTTTGACCTTTACCTTGACTTTCTACTAAATCTCCAGTAATGGCAACAGCAGCACCAGTTGTAATGCGTTTTAAAGTGTTTTCATCTGTATTTTCAAAATCAACTACACATTGTATATTATTAATTGTAGAACCGTCGTTTAAAGCTATAAAACGATTTGCTCTAAAGGTACGTACCCAACCTTTAATTTGTACTTCTTGAAATTTAGTTTCTTCTAATAATGTAGCGACTGTATATTGATTCATTTTAAAAAATTTTAATTCAAAAATAGAGTTTTTTATTTATTCTTTATCTGAAATAGATACCTCTTCATCGTCTTCTTCGGGAATAATATTTATTGAAGGTTCTTTTAATACTTCTTTATTGGCAATATTTCTTTCTAAAGATAGTAGTAATGATGGTAACAATAGTAAGTTAGATAGCATGGCGAATAATAGCGTTACAGATACTAAAGCACCAAGTGCAACGGTACCACCAAAACTAGAAATGATAAATACTGAAAATCCAAAAAATAGTACTATAGATGTATAAAACATACTAACGCCAGTTTCGCGTAAAGCGCCATAAACCGACTTTTTAATTTTCCAGTTATTGGCTTGTAACTCTTGTCTATATTTAGCTAAAAAGTGAATAGTATCGTCCACAGATATACCAAAAGCAATACTAAATACTAAGATTGTAGAAGGTTTTATAGGTACACCTAAATAACCCATTAAACCTGCTGTTACTACTAAAGGTAAAAGGTTAGGAATTAGCGACACTATTATCATTCTGAATGAACGAAACATATACGCCATAAATAGTGATATTAATAAAATGGCTAAGCTTAAAGAAATAGCTAGATTTTTTACTAAGTATTTTGTCCCTTTTTGAAATACCAATGCTTTACCAGTCATAGTTACATTGTAACGTTCTTTAGGGAAAGTGTTATCTATTTTTTCTTGTAAATTTTCTTGAATACGCTCCATTCTATCAGTACCAATATCTTTCATAAAGGTGGTAATGCGTGCATATTGACCTGTACTATCTACAAAATTTGAAAGCAAATCTACGTCTGATGACGAGTTTTTAGCATAGCTTAAAATAAAGCTGTTTTCTTGACTAGTAGGTAATTGATAGTATTTTGGATTTCCGTTGTAATATGCTTGTTTTGAGTATTTAACTAAATCTACAACTGAAATTGGTTTTGATAATTCTGGAGTTTCTACAATAAACTCTTCAATTTTATCCATGCGTTTTAGAGTAGACAGCTTCATAACGCCTTTTTTACGTTTGGTGTCTACCATAATTTCTAATGGCATAATACCATTAAATTCTTCTTCAAAAAAACGAATGTCTTTAAAGAATTGTGCCTTTTTTGGCATATCTTCTATTAAACTTCCAGAGATACGTATTTGATAAATACCTATTATACAGACTACTAAAAGCACTAAGGACGTAATGTAAATGGTAATACGTTTTTCTCTAACCATATGTTCCATCCAATTTACAAAACCACCAATCCAACGTTTGTTTAAATGTTCTAAATGTCTCTCTTTTGGATAAGGTAAAAAGGTGTAAATTATAGGAATTATAAGCAAGCAGAGTATGAAAATAGCAAGTATACTTAACGATGCTACAACACCAAATTCTTTTAATAACGTACTTTCTGTTAAAATAAATGTTGCAAACCCAGATGCAGTAGTAACGTTAGTCATTAACGTGGCGTTACCAACTTTGGTTATAACACGTTGTAAACTTTTTACTTTATTACCATGAGATTTTACCTCGTGTTGGTATTTATTGATTAAGAAAATACAGTTAGGTATACCAATAACGATAATTAATGGCGGTATTAATGCTGTAAGTACTGTAATTTCGTATTTAAGCATTCCCAGAAATCCAAGTGTCCACATAACACCAATACAAACGACCACTAATGAAATTAAAGTAGCTCTAAAAGATCTAAAGAATAAAAAGAAAATTAAAGATGTAACAACAAGAGCGGCTATTACAAAAAGATTAATCTCATCAACTATGTTTTGAGCATTTAATGTACGAATATATGGCATACCAGATACGCGTACTTGCATATCATTTAAGCTTTCAAATTCTTTAATTTTTTCTTCAAGATTATTTAAGACAAAGTCTTTTCTTGCAGGTGTGTTTACAATATCCTTTTTAAGATAAATAGCTGTTCTTACTGTTTTACTTTTTTTATTAAATAAAAAGTTATCGTAAAACGGATATTTATTAAAAAGCTCGTCTTGTAAAGTTTCAATTTGAGCAATAGACTTTATAGAATCTTTTATAAAAGGTTCTAATTTAAATTGTTCTTTATCTGTATCTTTTACAAGTTTTTGAAGATCTTTTATAGAAATTACAGTCTCTACCTCTGGAGCAGATTTAAAACTTTCAGATAGGTTATTCCATGCATTAAGTTTTTCAACAGTAAAAAGTTTAGGGTCTTTTATACCTAAAACAATCAAATTACCTTCCTCACCAAAGACTTTTAAAAACTCGTTATACTTAATGTTTACTTCGTGGTCGTCTGGTAAAAGGTTAGCTTCTGTGTATGTAAAACGCATGTATTTCCATTGAGTACTTAATAGAATGGTAATGACAATAATGCCTAATAGAATACCAATTTTGTTACGCAAAATTTTACGTGCTATAAAATCCCAGAAGTTATTTGAAAAAAGTTTTAACATATTGCTTCAAAAAATTATGCAAAGGTATGTAAAACCAATGTATTTACTAGGCAATCAAGGTTAAAAATGTTTTTAATATTGTTTGCCTAGTAAATTTTAAAATATTTTAAAAGCTTTACATTGTTTAAAAACAGATTTGTATTCAAATAAGTTTACAGAGTAATATTGAAAGTGAATTTGACAGCAATATTATCTTCTTCTTTTGGTAGGTGATAGGCACCATATCTATAAGTAGCACTTAAGCCAAAACCAAAAAGCAATTTGTTAATTTCAAATCCGGTTTCTGTGTAACCTTTGTCAAGCGTATTAAAATCAAGATTTTGATGCCTGTCAATATTACTCATATTACCTAATGCATATCTAGAAATTAAAACTAATTGTGGCTGATAACGTTCTGTAATTTTAAAAGGAGAAAAATAATGCTTTACAATAAATGTCGTAAACTTATCTGAGAAAAACTCGTTAAAAAACATAGTTTCAAAACTATTTATGCCTGCTACAGAAAAACGTTGTAAAATGGTTTCTTTTCTGATATTATTCGGGTAAGCATGGTATAAATGAGTTAAAGGCGTATCACCATGAGCAAAACCAGCAGTAAATGTTAGTAATGTATTAGCATTATTCTTATGGTTAAACTTTTGAATTGTTCTAAAATCTACTTTAGAAAAGTTAAAATCTGCACCAAAGACGTCTTTAAAACTTTTAGTGTATTGTAAAGTAAATTTAGGGAAACCACTTTTAACCAATGTTTGTTTGTTACCTTTTACATCAAATTTATCAAACGGATTATATTGAAAAGCTATCTTAGCAAGTGATATCTCAAACGTATGGTAGATAGAATTATTAGCAATAAAATTATAACTGTAAGTTGGGCTAATGTTACTTGTTGAAAATTGAGTTTCGGTTAATAATTTAGGTGAAATTTCATGCTCAACAGATAGTTTTGTAGTAATGTGTTTATGAAATAAGTCTATGTTTAATAATCGAGGCTCAAAAAACTGAAAAAAGCGTTTGTCTAAAATAAATTGCGTGCTTCCTGTTTCTTGTAAATCATCAGTATATGAAAGGTTAATCCATGTATTGGTTTTTGGAGCAACTCTAACACCACCACCAATACTATATTTAGATTTTTTATCTACAAAACCATAAACTAAGTAAGCATTAATTCGGTATTTATCCGAAAATTCATTGCTTGTCTGTCCGCCAAGTCCAGATCTTAATCCTTCGTATTGGTTAAACTTGACTAAGTATCTTAAATCAATATCTAAAAATTTGGTAGGGAAAAAACCATTACCTAAACGGTTTAAAAAGTTGGCTTTTTTAATTGAATCATTAACCGCAGCAGTACTATCTTTTGGTGTTTGAGAAAACGCAAAACTTACACTAAACAAAAATATTGTAGTGCATAAAAATAGGGTAGAAGTGTATTTGTGTTTTAACATTCAAACTAAAAACGATCCAAAATAAAATATATTAAAAAAGAAGAAATAAAAAAGCGACTATTAAAGTCGCTTAAATCATTAAACGGTCATAATTTCTTTTTCCTTAATCGCTAAAATTTCGTCAATTTTTTTAACGTATTTATCGGTAAGATCTTGTATGTCTGCCTCAGCATTTTTTTGTACATCTTCAGAAGCATCATCTGTTTTTTTAATGTCGTTATTAGCTTCTTTTCTTGCGTTTCTTACTCCGATTTTAGCATCTTCTGCTTCAGCTTTTGCTTGTTTTGCTAAATCACGTCTGCGTTCTTCAGTTAATGGCGGTACATTAATAATTATAAAATCACCATTATTCATTGGGTTAAAACCAAGGTTAGCATTCATAATTGCTTTTTCAATTTCTTGAAGCATATTTTTCTCCCAAGGTTGAACGCTAATGGTTCTTCCATCAGGAGTGTTTACGTTTGCAACTTGACTTAATGGTGTTTGAGATCCATAATAATCAACCATTACACTACCTAACATTGCAGGACTAGCTTTACCTGCGCGAATGTTCAAAAATTGTTTTTCTAAGTGTTTTACTGCTTTATCCATTGCTTCTTTAGCAGTATCTATAATAAATGTAATTTCTTCCATAGTATGTATTTATTATCGAAGCTCTTTCAATAATTGAGCCAATTTTTTAAAATTGAAATATAAAAATTATAAATTAACTTCTGTTCCAATGTTTTCTCCTGAAACTACTTTTAGCAAATTACCTCTTTTGTTCATATCAAAAACTATGATTGGTAATTTGTTTTCTTGGCTTAAAGTAAATGCTGTAGTATCCATTACTTTTAAGCCTTGTCTAATGACATCATCAAAAGTGATGTGGTCAAATTTTATTGCAGATTTATCTTTTTCTGGGTCTGCATTATAAATTCCGTCTACTCTTGTTCCTTTTAAAATGACATCTGCTTCAATTTCGATTGCTCTTAAAACTGCTGCAGAATCTGTTGTAAAGTATGGGTTACCAGTTCCTCCACCAAAAATAACAACACGTCCTTTTCTTAAGTGGCTTAAAGCTTTTCTTCTAATAAAAGGCTCGGCAACTTCATTAATTTTGATGGCTGTTTGAAGTCTAGTTTTTACATCGGCGTCTTCTAAAGCGCTTTGTAAAGCTAAACCGTTTATCACTGTGGCAAGCATACCCATATGGTCACCTTGCACACGATCCATACCGTTACTTGCTCCTGCAACACCTCTAAAGATATTACCGCCACCAATAACTATGGCAACTTCAACACCTTTGTCGGTTAGTTGTTTGATATCTTCTGCATATTCTGCTAATCGTTCTGGATCTATACCGTATTGGCGCTTACCCATAAGAGCTTCACCAGATAGTTTTAGTAAAATTCGGTTGTATTTCATTTTAATTTTGAAAGTTTAGCAAAGCTACATAATTTTTTGAAATCAAATTATTAAAATTTTTGTTTTGTCTTTTTTGACTTCAAGGCATTAAAAAAAGCCATTACTAAGTTGTAATGGCTTTTTATATTTATGTTTTATTGCGTTTACAATAAAAGACTATCCTACGCTTACACGTTTAAATCCTGTGATTTCAACATCACCATAAGATTTTACGTATTCTGCAACAGTCATTTTTTCGTCTTTGATAAACTTTTGATCTAATAAACATTGTTCTTGATCTAAAGTTGTGTTATCAGAGATAAAACGTTCCATTTTACCTGGTAAGATTTTGTCCCAGATTTGTTCTGGCTTACCTTCAGCTTTTAATTGCGCTTTAGCATCTTCTTCAGCTTGAGCTAAAACTTCTGGAGTTAATTGAGACATTGAAATGTATTGTGGTACATTTTTTAATGTTTTTCCTAAACGCTCTAACTCTTCGTTTTCTTTTTCAATTGCAGCAATTCTTGCTTCAGTTTCGCTAGCTACGTATGCTGGATCAAAATCTTTGTAAGATAAGATTGATGCACCCATAGATGCAATTTGCATAGCAACGTCTTTTGCTAAAGTTTCTACGTTATCTACAGCAGCAGAAAAACCAACGATAGCAGCAATTTTGTTAATATGTACGTAAGAACCAACGTAAGGTGCGTTTACTTTTTCAAAAGCATTGATGTCTAATTTTTCACCAATTACACCAGTTTGTTCTACTAATTTTTCTGATACTGAAATACCATTAAAGTCAGAAGCTAAAAATTCTTCTTTGTTATCAAAGTTGATAGCATTATCTGCCATTTCGTTAGCTAAAGCAACAAAAGATTCGTTTTTACCAACAAAGTCAGTTTCACAACCTAATACAATAGCAACACCAGTTGTGTTATCATCGTTTACTTTAGCGATAGCAGCACCTTCAGAAGAGTCACGATCTGCTCTTTTTTCAGCAACTTTTTGACCTTTTTTACGTAAAACGTCAATTGCTTGATCAAAGTCTCCACCAGCTTCTACTAATGCTTTTTTACAGTCCATCATACCTGCACCAGTAGCTTTTCTTAGCTTGTTTACTTCTGCTGCAGAAATTTTTACTTCACTCATAATAAGTTATAATTTAAAAAAAAGTCGTTCAATTAATTTTCAGTAAAGAAAAGAACTAAACGACTTATTCATGTTTGAAAATTGTTAATTTATTCTTCTTCCTCTTTTAAAGCTTTTGCTTTTTTAGGAGCCGATTTTTTGTCTGCTTTTGCAGCGTCTTTCTCAGCTTTTTCTGCTTTACGCTCGTTAAGACCAGCTGTAATAGCTTCTGTAACGTGCGTTAAGATTTTATCAATAGATTTAGAAGCATCATCGTTTGCTGGTATTACGTAGTCTACCTCACGTGGATCAGAGTTAGTATCTACCATAGCAAAGATAGGAATGTTTAATTTTTGTGCTTCTTTAATTGCAATGTGCTCACGCTTAATATCTACAACAAATAAAGCTCCTGGTAAACGTGTCATATCAACGATAGATCCTAAGTTTTTCTCTAACTTAGCTCTTAAACGGTCAACTTGTAAACGTTCTTTTTTAGATAACGTATTAAATGTTCCGTCTTTCTTCATTCTATCAATAGTAGCCATTTTTTTAATCGCTTTTCTGATAGTAACAAAGTTTGTTAACATTCCACCAGGCCATCTCTCAGTAATGTAAGGCATGTTTATACTTGCCGCTTTTTCTGATACGATGTCTTTAGCTTGTTTTTTTGTAGCAACAAATAAAATTTTACGACCAGATGCTGCGATTTTTGCTAACGCTGCACCAGCTTCGTCTATTTTAGCTGCTGTTTTGTATAAGTTTATGATATGGATGCCATTACGCTCCATGTATACGTAAGGAGCCATGTTTGGGTCCCACTTACGTGTAAGGTGTCCAAAGTGTACACCTGCTTCAAGTAATTCTTTTACTTCTACTGCCATTTTGTAATAGTTTACGTTCTGTTGAATTAGCAATAATTAAGTGGTCATTAAAATAAATTCGCCTTAATTATTTAGATGCTAAACTATACTTGCCTTTTGGGCTAAGTACAACAATAACTAGTTTAATTTTTTGTTTTGTGCTAAAAATTTTAGCAATAATATTAACGTTTAGAGAACTGGAATTTCTTACGAGCTTTCTTCTGACCGAATTTTTTACGCTCTACCATTCTTGGGTCTCTTGTTAATAATCCTTCAGGTTTAAGAATACCTCTGTTTTCAGCATCTAATTCGCACATTGCACGAGAGATTGCTAAACGTACAGCTTCTGCTTGTCCTGTAATACCACCTCCAAATACATTTACTCTAATATCAAAGTCACCTTCGTTTTCTGTTAACATTAAAGGTTGTTTTACTTTGTACTGTAATGTACCTGTAGTGAAGTAGTCATTTAAATCTTTTTTGTTAATCGTGATGTTTCCTTCTCCTTTAGATAAGTATACACGAGCAACTGCGGTCTTACGACGACCAATTTTGTGAATTACTTCCATTACTTGAATTCGTTTAAGTTAATTGTTTTTGGTTTTTGAGCTTCGTGAGCGTGCTCTGTACCAACAACAACAGTTAAATTACGGAATAAGTCTGCTCCTAATTTGTTTTTAGGTAACATCCCTTTTACTGATTTCTCTACTAATCTTGCTGGATCTTTTCCAAACATTTCAGTAGCAGTTAAACTTCTTTGACCACCTGGGTAACCTGTGTGACGTAAGTAAGTCTTATCGTTCCACTTGTTTCCTGTTAAGTTGATTTTTTCTGCGTTAACAACAATTACATTGTCTCCACAATCAACATGTGGTGTAAAGCTAGGCTTGTGTTTTCCTCTTAAAAGTTTTGCAACTTTAGAAGCTAAACGACCTAATGTCTGACCTTCAGCATCTACTAAAACCCACTGCTTATCTACAGTAGCTTTGTTTGCTGAAATCGTTTTGTAGCTTAATGTGTCCACGTTATTAATTATTTTTTATTAAACATTCCTCTCTCAAAAAGAGTTTGCAAATTTACGATTATATATTTGATTACCAAATAGTGGACTTACTTTTATTTGATAACTCTGTTGATATCTTTTTTTTAGCTCTTTTTTTAGATAAAAAAACAACTAACATTTTAATTATAAGAAGTTAAGAATATATTATTTTAGTGTTTTATTTAAGTTGAAAGGATAGCTTTATTAACACGACTTAATGTATAACATTTAATAGGAAAAGAAAACAATGCTAACTTGGAAAGATATTATAAGTTTTACTGTAAACGGAAATCCAACTCCAGATACACGTGTCGAGAAATCAGATGAGCAATGGAAGGCACAATTAACACAAGATCAATATAGAATTACAAGATTAAAAGGAACTGAAGCGCCTCATAGTGGTGCGTTATGTAGTGCTTTTGAAGCTGGACAATATAATTGTGTGTGTTGTGATTCGCCTTTATTTGATTCTACAATTAAATTTAGCTCAGGTTCAGGTTGGCCTAGTTTTACGCAGCCAATCCAAACTAATGCAGTCAAATATGAAAAAGATTCGTCTTTTGGGATGATCCGTGTAGAAATTATGTGTAATACTTGCGATGCACATTTAGGACATGTTTTTCCAGATGGTCCAGAACCAAGTGGTTTGCGTTATTGTGTAAATTCAGAATCTTTAATTCTTAATAAAGAAGGGTAATTTAATGACAACAAAAAAGTTAGAAGTCGCTACCGTTGGTGGTGGATGTTTTTGGTGTACAGAAGCAGTGTTTAATCATGTAAAAGGTGTAGAAGAAGTAATTTCTGGTTACACAGGTGGTAATGCGCCAGGTAAACCAACTTATCGCGAGATTTGTTCTGGGTTAACTGGTCATGCCGAAGTGGTTAAAGTAACTTTTGATGCTAATATTATTAGTTATAAAGACATTCTTGAAATCTTTATGACAACACATGATCCTACAACTTTAAATAGACAAGGTGCAGATGTTGGGACACAATATCGATCTGTGATATACTATTATAATGATAAACAAAAGGAAATTGCTAATCGTGTTTTAGAAGAATTAAATCCTTTATATAGCAATCAAATAGTTACAGAAGTTAGTCCAATGGGTATTTTTTATGAAGCTGAAAAAGAACACCAAGAATTTTATCAAAATAATCCAGATTATGGGTATTGCACCTATGTCATAGATCCGAAACTGAATAAGCTAAGGCAATTACATACAGATAAATTAAGATAAAAATTGGTAACTATCTCATAATGAGTTGTTGTGTTGTTTAGTGAGTATGGGTAATCATAACTAATAATTCCTTTTAAAAAATCTATTATAGTTTAATTTTTGATTAATTTTGCAGCGTTATGCAAGAAGAATTAAGACTTTCTAGTTGGTTGCCTACCACAAATAAAGAGGTGAAAATTCGCGGATGGGAATATCTGGATGTAATTCTATTTAGCGGCGATGCTTATGTAGATCATCCCACGTTTGGTCCAGCAGTAATTGGACGTTTGCTAGAAAGTATGGGTTTACGAGTGGCTATAGTACCACAACCTAATGTTAACGATAATCTTCAGGATTTTGTTAAGTTAGGTAAACCACGTTTATTCTTCGGTGTTACAGGTGGTTGTATGGATCCTATGATTAGCAACTACAACGCCAACAAAAAGCGTCGTGATAAAGATGCCTACACGCCAAATGGCGAAATAGGTTTTAGACCAGATTATGCATCTACCGTTTACAGTAAAATTTTAAAAGAAAAATGGCCAGATACACCAGTTTTAATTGGTGGTATTGAAGGTTCATTACGTCGTGTAACCCATTACGATTATTGGAGCGATCAATTAATGCCAACCATTTTAGAAACCTCTAAAGCAGATATGTTGGTGTACGGAATGGGCGAACAGCCCTTACGTGAAATTGTGCGTCTGTTAGAACGTGGTGTACCTTTCAATAGCATTAATACAGTTAACCAAACTGCAATTCTTATTAATGATGAAAACGATATCCCAAAAAACAAGAATTGGGAAGATGTTGAAATCGCCTCACACGAAACCTGTTTAAAAGACAAAAAAGCATACGCATCTAACTTTAAAATTATAGAACAAGAATCAAATAAGTTAGCCGCAAGACGTATTTTTCAAAAGGTAGGTAATAAGATGCTGATGATAAATCCGCCGTATCCTACAATGACGGAAGCCGAAATTGATGCCTCTTTCGATTTGCCTTACACGCGTTTACCGCATCCAAAATACAATAAGCGTGGACCAATTCCTGCTTACGAGATGATAAAAACGTCTATAAACATTCATCGTGGTTGTTTTGGTGGTTGTAGTTTTTGTACCATTTCGGCACATCAAGGAAAATTTATAGCAAGTCGTAGTAAAGAGTCTATATTAAGAGAAGTTGATAAAGTGGTGAATATGCCAGACTTTAAAGGCTATTTATCTGATATTGGCGGACCAAGCGCTAATATGTACCAAATGAAAGGTAAAGTTCAATCTATTTGCGATAAATGTGTCGCGCCAAGTTGTATTTCGCCAGTCATTTGTAGCAATTTAGATACGTCTCATAAGCCGTTAACCGAATTATATCAAGCGGTTGATAGTCATCCGAAGGTGAAAAAATCATTTATCGGTTCTGGAATTAGACACGATATGTTGGTGCCAGAATTCAATAAAAACGCAGATCCAAAAGAATTAGACGATTATACCGAAGAAGTGATGACAAAGCATGTTTCTGGTCGACTTAAAGTAGCTCCAGAACATACCAGTGATCCTGTTTTGAAATTAATGCGAAAACCATCGTTTAGTTACTTCCATAAGTTTAAAGAACGTTTTGATAAAATCAATATCAAGAATAAACTGAACTTACAGTTAATTCCGTATTTCATCTCAAATCATCCTGCCTGCGAAGTGGAAGATATGGCAAATCTTGCTGCCGAAACTAAAGATATGGGCTTTCAGCTTGAGCAAGTTCAAGGTTTTACGCCAACACCAATGACGGTTGCAACGGTAATTTATTACAGTGGTTACCATCCGTATACGCTTAAAAAGGTAAATACGCCAAAAACCAGAAAGGAAAAGGATGAACAACACCGTTTTTTCTTTTGGTATAAAGATGAAAACAAAGCTTGGATTAAAAACACGCTTAATAAATTAGGAAGACAAGATTTACTTGATGTTTTATTGCCTAAAAAAGATGAAAAATGGCGTAAAAATAAACCTGGTAAAACAAAAAACACCTTTAACGATGCTGTACCTTTTAACCAACGAAAAAATAAGGTAAAGTATAAAAAGAAAAAACGAAAGTAATCGTTAATAACTTAACTTTATATACTGTTTGTGTTTTCTTACTTTTATAGAAAACCAAAAGTATGTCAAAATTACTTCCAAACCTTCCAATAGAAGATTTAACACCTGAAAACGATTATTTAAGAATAATTGATAAAGGTGAAATAATAAAGACTTTTTTACAATCTAATAAAGAACAATTTTCTAAAATAAAAATGTTCTCGTTATACGGAGAATGGGGAAGTGGTAAAAGTACCTTGATGAAATACCTTGAAAAAGAACTGAAAGATGATTTTAATACGTTCTTTTTTGAAGCTTGGCAATATGAAAGTGATGATAATCTATCATTGTCTTTACTTGAATATTTAAGTTATGAAACCTCTGATTCTACGGATGAAGCATTAGGAGAAATAGTTGAAGTCGCTGCAAAATTATTTAAAGGATTTTCTAAGTCACTAAAAATATCTATTCCTGGATTAAGTATAGATGGTAGTAAATTAGTTGAAACCTTGGAAGAAGAACCAAAAGAGACTTTTTATCAATTAAAAAAGAAGTTTAATGAAGAGTTTGTTAAATGGGAAGAACAAATTACAAGTGGAGACAAACCAAAGTTTAATATTGTTTTTATTGATGATTTAGATAGATGTGAACCAGAAAACGTTTTGAACCTTTTATCTGCGTTAAAATTGTTTTTCACTTATGGAGTAAAAACTATTTTTTTCTGTGGAGTTGATAAAAAAGCAGTAAGGGAAGCAGTCAAAACAAAATATAGAGAAGTAGTAAAAGCGGATGAATATTTAGAAAAAATAATTGATATATCATTCACTATGCCTGAACATAATAATCTTTTGAAGCTAGTTAGTCACTATTTTGATAACATAGAAATTAAAAAATTTAATAAGAATTTAATTGATTTAATATCTGAGTTTTTATCTGCATTAAAATTCACCAATCCTAGAAGGGTAAAAAAGCTTTTAAATAAATACTCCATTTTAAAAGTTATGAAGGAAGACAACAACTTGAAAATTAATATGCCCAATATAATTACATTTAAAGAAGGTAATTATTTTGAAACAGTCTTAAGTATTTATTTTATTATATTACATGAATTTTATCCTCAAAGATTTGAAGATTTACTTGATCTTAAAAAGAAGGAGATAAATTACTATAAAGCTATATATGGTGGTAACATTGAGATGCAAAAGGTAAATATTTCAAGTTTACTAAAAAAAGGGTATAGTGATTTAGGTTTTGGTAGTTACCTTGGATTTGATAGAGATCAACTTTTTTCAATGTTATCAGTACATTTTTTACCAAATGATGTAGATAGTCTAAAAGCTAATTATTTTAGATTAGATTCATATCAATCTATTAAGGTGTCAGAGAAGAATATTGAATTTAGATTTGTTGATTACATTGCCAAAAACTTTAATGAAATTTTAAATCATCAGGATACTTACTCTGACTTAAGTGTAAATGAATTAAAATTAAATATTAAAGACATATTGTAGATTATACTTATTACTATTTTAACCAGTAAAATAAAAAAGATATTTCTGTAATATTACTTTTAAAATTCCCTTCTTCCATACTTTGCAGCAATCACACTAATTGCTACAATTTGAAACGCATGAAACATCATAATAGGCAATAAAATAATGCCTAAAAATGAAGCGTTTTGAAATAGTATTTTAGAAAATACTGTACCGTGTACTAAAGACTTTTTTGTGCCACAAAACTGTGCTGTAATTCGGTCTTCAATAGAAAAATGAAACCGTTTTGCAACAAAACCTATAAAGAAATATACTATCCAAAAGATTAAGATAGCAACAGCTAAGACAGCTAGTAATTTTAATGGACTTAAATTTTCAAAAATGCGATCTAAAAAGGATTTAGAAAAGCTTTTGTAGATAATCAACAAAATCACACTTTTATCAAATAGTGTAATTTTTTTGCTGTGTTTTAATGCAAAAGCTCCTAAAAAGCGTCGTAACAATAAACCTAAAATAACTGGTGCTAAAATTTCTAATAATAATTTTTGATAGACTTCGATTAAGCTGTAATCTGTTCCAGTAGAGGTCATAAAAAGACCAATCCATAATGGTGTAAGGATCACGCCAATTAATCCCGAAATACTCGCGTTAAAAATAGCTGCAGGAATATTTCCTTTGGCAATAGATACCATAACTACAGATGAAGATACTGTTGAAGGCAACGCTGCTAAAAACATAAAAGCCAGCCAAAGTGCTTTGTTGTCTTCAGTAATTAAAGGGTATGTGGTCAATACAATTAAAGGAAAAACAATAAACGTTGTCGCTTGTATTAAGACATGTAGTTTCCAGTTTTTTAAGCCAATTTTAATTTGTTGCGGACTTAATTTTAGTCCGTAGAAAAAGAAAATAAGCGATATACCAATACTGCTCAAAGTATTTAAAACTTGAGCACTTTCACCTTTACCCAAATCAGGATAAATGTATGCCGCTATCACGGTAATTATAATAGCAATGACGAATTTGTCTATTTTCAAAATTCGATAGAGTTTTTAAATTTAATGCGCTTCTAACCAGTTATCGCCAAGACCAATTTCAACATCTAATGGTACCGAAAGTTTAAACGCATTTTCCATTTCAGTTTTAATGAGTTTTGAAATCTCATCTAGTTCTGGTTTATAGACATCAAACACCAATTCATCATGTACTTGTAGTAGCATTTTGGTTTTGTAATCACCAGCTTCTAATTTTTCGTAAATGTTTATCATTGCTAGTTTGATGATGTCAGCAGCACTACCTTGAATTGGCGCATTTACCGCATTTCGTTCTGCTGCACCACGAACAACCGCATTTCTAGAATTGATATCTTTTAAATATCTACGCCTGCCTAAAACCGTTTGTACATAACCATGATCACGAGCAAAATCGACTTGTTTGCTGATGTAGTTTTTAAGCTTCGGATAGGTTTCATAATACGTATCGATTAACTCTTTAGCTTCGCTACGTGATAAATCGGTTTGGTTACTTAAACCGAATGCCGACACACCATAAATAATTCCGAAGTTAACCGTTTTCGCATTACTACGTTGTTCTCTGGTAACGTCTTCAATAGCAACATTAAATACTTTTGAAGCGGTTGACGCGTGAATGTCTTCACCATGTTTAAAGGCTTCAATCATGGTTTCTTCTTCGCTTAACGCTGCGATGATACGTAATTCAATTTGAGAATAATCGGCAGCTAATAAGGTGTAGTCTTCGCTACGAGGTACGAACGCTTTTCGTACTTGTCTTCCGCGTTCAGTACGAATAGGAATGTTTTGTAAATTAGGATTATTACTACTTAAACGACCAGTTGCAGCAACGGTTTGCATATAATCGGTATGTACGCGACCTGTAGCTTCTTCAACTTGAAGCGGTAAGGCATCTACATAGGTGCTTTTTAGTTTGGATAAACCTCTAAATTCAAGAATATTTTTAATGATTTCGTGGTCTTTTGCCAAGTAACTCAAGACGTCTTCTGCGGTAGAATATTGCCCAGTTTTGGTCTTTTTTGGCTTGTCTACCAGTTTCATTTTTTCAAATAAAATAACACCTAATTGCTTTGGTGATGCAATGTTGAATTCTTCGCCAGCAGCTTCGTAAATGTTCTTTTCTAAGTTAGCAATGTCACTATTTAATTGCTCTGATAAGCTGTTTAAAAAGTCTTTATCAAGGTTAATACCTTCCAATTCCATTGCGGCTAACACGCGTAGTAATGGGATTTCAATCTCATCAAATAATTTTTGTGTATTAGCTTCGCCTAACTCTTTTTCAAAATGTTCTTTAAGTTGAAGTGTAATATCAGCATCTTCTACAGCATATTCCGTTTGTTTGTCTAAAGGCACATCGCGCATTGATAGTTGATTTTTACCTTTTTTACCAATTAAGGTTTCAATGGAAATAGGCGAGTAGTTTAAATACGTTTCTGATAGCACATCCATGTTGTGACGCATGTCTGGATTAATTAAATAGTGCGCTAACATGGTGTCGAATAAAGGTCCTTTAACTTCAATATTATATTTAGCTAAAACCTTGATGTCGTATTTTAAATTCTGACCAATTTTCTGAATGTTTTCAGCTTCAAAAAACGGACGTAATTCTTCAATTAATTCTTGTGCTTCATCTTTATTTTCAGGAAATGGTAAGTAGAATCCTTTGCCAGTTTCCCAAGAAAATGCAATACCAACCAATTCTGCAGTTAACGGATTTAAGCCTGTAGTTTCCGTGTCAAAACACACTGAAGTCTGATTAAGTAAGTTTTTTACAAACAGTTTAGTTGCCATTCCGCTTGCAACACTTTGGTAAAAGTGACTTGTGTTTTCGGCTGTATTTCTTGTAAAAGTTGTGTTTGTTTCAGAATTTGAGCTGTCGTCTCCGCCACCAAATAAAGAGAATTGTCCTGCGCCAGCAGATGCTTTTTCTTTTGTTGTTTGAGACTTCTCGACTGAGCTCGAAGTGACATTATGATTAGTTGTTGTAGCTGAATTATCGCTTTCTGAAGTAAACGTTTTAATAAAATTATCTGTAAGACGTCTAAACTCTAGTTCTTGAAAAATTTCTTTTACTTTTTCAATATCTGGATAATCTAACTCGAAATCTTTCGCGTTGAATTCCACCGGAACATCAAGCATAATTCGCGCTAATTCTTTTGAAAGTCGACCTAGTTCGGCATTAGCTTCAACCTTTTCTTTCATCTTACCTTTTAGCTGGTCTGTGTTGGCTAAAAGTCCTTCCATGCTACCAAATTGCTTGATGAATTTTTTAGCAGTTTTCTCGCCAACACCAGGCAAACCAGGAATATTATCACTAGAGTCGCCCATCATTCCTAAAAAGTCAATGACTTGTTCTGGTCTTTCGACTTCAAATTTTTTCTGAACTTCTGGAATTCCCCAAGTTTCATATCCGCCACCAAACGATTTTGGGCGATACATAAAAATATTTTCGGTCACTAATTGTGCAAAATCTTTATCTGGTGTTACCATATAAGTTTTGTAACCTTCTTTTTCCGCTTGACGGGAAAGTGTCCCAATAACATCATCTGCCTCAAAACCTTCCTTTACCATAATTGGGATATGCATAGCTTCCAAAATTTTACAAATATGAGGAATTGCAGTGCGAATGCCTTCTGGTGTTTCGTCACGGTTGGCTTTGTAAGCTTCGTACATTTCTACACGATCTACGCTTCCGCCTTTATCAAAACATACCGCTAAATGGTCTGGTCTTTCGCGTTTGATGACATCTAAAAGTGAGTTCATAAAGCCCATAATGGCTGAGGTATCTTCACCTTTAGAGTTAATTCTTGGGTTTTTTATAAAAGCATAATATCCGCGAAAAATAAGCGCGTAAGCATCGACTAAAAAGAGACGTTTTTGTTCTGACATGTTTTGAATTTTAATCTTATAAAAAGTTCTTGACTGCGCTCGAACAGACAAGAACATCAAAATTACGAAACTTAACTCAGCTTTACTTAGATTTTTTAAAACCTTATTAGCAATAATTTGATTTTTGACTAATGTAATTAATGTTAATCTTCCCTTAAATTAAAGTAGATATGATTTTTAAGACTGTAATTTTGTTAAAATTATAGATATGTTACGCTGGATTATAATAATAGTTTTATACGGAATTTTTAATTTTTATGCTTTTCAATCGGTAAAGACTTTAACAAGTAAAAAATGGATTTATTTCTTGTTTTTTGCGCTTACAATAATGGTATTAGTAAACTTAGTTTACCAATTTATAATACCAACCCAAGGTCGTGTACTTACGCCAGCTAAGAGTTATGCTTTAGGTTTTTTTCTAACTGTTATTGCCTTAAAAGTAGTACTAATTTCTTTTTTATTTACAGAAGATGTAATCCGTATTTTATACGGAGCATATCAAAAAGTGTTTGGAGATAAAGAAACCTTTTATTTGCCTTCTAGAAGGAAATTTATAAGCCAAATAGCTTTAGGTATTGCAGCAATACCATTTGCATCCATGCTTTATGGAATTTATAAAGGAAGATATAATTACAAAGTGTTAACTTATACTTTAGAATATCCAGATTTACCAGAAGCTTTTGATGGTTATCAAATCACACAAATTAGTGATGTACATTCTGGAAGCTTTGATAATAAAGAAAAAATAGAATACGCAATAGATTTAATTAATAAACAGCAATCTGATGTAATATTATTTACTGGAGACTTGGTTAATAATGAGGCTTCTGAGATGGAACAATGGAAAGGCACTTTTTCAAAATTATCAGCAAAAGATGGTGTGTTTTCAGTTTTAGGAAATCATGATTATGGAGATTACATGAACTGGCCAAACGAAACTGCTAAGCAAGAAAACTTAGAGTATCTTTTTGAAATTCAAAAAGAAATGGGTTTTGATTTGTTGAAAAATGAAAATAGATTTTTAGAACGGAACGGAGAAAGAATAGCTTTGATAGGTGTTGAAAATTGGGGAGCAGGTTTTAAACAAGTTGGAGATTTAGAAAAAGCTTCTGAAGGTGTAAATCAAGATGATTTTAAAATTTTAATGTCTCATGACCCAACACACTGGGAAAAAGTTGCTGTCACCCATCCTTTACACTATCATTTAACATTAAGTGGTCATACACATGGTATGCAGTTTGGAATAGAAATACCAGGTTGGATAAAATGGAGCCCAGCAAAATGGCGTTATAAATATTGGGCTGGTTTATATGAACAAAACAAACAAATAATAAACGTAAATAGAGGATTTGGTTACTTGGCTTTTCCTGGTCGAGTAGGTATTTGGCCAGAAATAACGGTTATTAAGCTTAAAAAAGGACTTCAAGAGGCTTAAATTAAACTAAATGTTTTATTTTTAAAGATACGTTAATACAAAAGCTTTAATCAAATGTCAAAATTTGGAGAATTAATTGATGTAGAAATTCCTGTGCTTTTAGACTTTTTTACAGAATGGGATGAAACATCTAAAAACATGCATGCGGTCTTAAGGGATGTAGCAGCTGCATTGGGAGATAAAGCAAGAGTCATTAAGATAGATGTGGATAAAAATAAAGAGCTGTCTGAGGCTTTAAGAGTAAAAGGTTTACCTACCTTAATTATCTATAAAAATGGAGAGATGAAATGGAGGCAAACTGGAGAGTTTGATGTAAACTCTATAATTAATGTTGTAGAACAGTTTATTTAAAGACTTTTGAAACTGTAGCCTCTATCAGAGTAATAAGTTAGTACTTTTGGTAACGTGTATTGTAAATTTTTTTTAGCCTTAATGCTATCGTGAAACACGATTATATTACCATCTTTAGTATGTTTTAAAACATTGTTTAAGCAATCCTTACCGCTTAAATTTATATTCCAGTCGTAACTAATTACAGACCACATTACAATTTGGTAGCCTTTTTTAATTAGTTGTCTAGCTTGCTTATTTTTAATCTTTCCGTATGGCGGTCTAAATAATTTTTTAGTTGAAAAATATTGTAAACCTAACTCTTTTTCTAAAGTGTTTTGAGCTTTTTCTGTGTTGTTGACATAAGAGTTGGTTTTATTACTCCAACCGTTTATATGATTAAAAGTATGATTGCCTATACTGTGACCATCTAGATTTATTTTATGAAGTATCTCTGGGTATTTTTTTACATTGTCTCCTATACAAAAGAAGGTTGCTTTTGCATTAAATTGTTTTAATGTGTTTAATGTCCATTCTGTAATTTCAGGAGTTGGACCATCATCAAAGGTTAGGTATAATGTTTTATTAGAAAACGTCTTTTCCCATATGTATTTAGGAAAAAGACGTTTAATTATTATTGGAATTTTTACAGGAAAAGCTAACATTTATTCAGCTTTTAAAACAGTATCAAATTCTTTTAAGAACTCTTCTTCAGACATTGGTTTTGCTGTAGGTTCTTCTTCGTAAAAGTGTTTAAATAAATCAAGGTAGTTATTAAAAGCTTTTGTTTCTTGTTCTGCAAACTCTTTGTCGTAACTTCTAAGAACATCTACTAAAGCCTTATAACGTTCAATATTAGTTAGGATTTCTGTAAAGTTATACTCTTGATTTTCTATCGTTAAATTACCATAGTATCTTAAATATTCTTGGTATTTTGTTGCAACCTCTTTAAACAATTGTCTTGCTTTTTCTTTATTATTTACCTCATAATATGTGCTAATGTATGGTTCTAAAAGTGTATAGAATCCGTATTTATCAACAGGCATATTTTCCATAGCAATATCTGCAATTTCTTCTGCTTTGTCTAGTTTGTTTTCGTTTAATAAAGCTTCTATTAAACGAGCTAAGTTACCGCGGTAAGTGATCGAGTTTTTTCGTGTTTCTGGGTCATGATAGATGTCTCCGCCACTATTTCCCCAATCCCAATTTACGACTTTATTATACATAAAATCGGTGTCAATACGTCCCATATCGTATGGGTTTGCTCTAGATACAGGAGTTTTTATTGGTACTAATTTGTAAACCATTCCGTTTAATTGCAGATAATCTTTAAGCCAAATGTAATCATCATCTCCAAATGCGCCACCTGTAAAGTAGATTGGACGTTGCCAATTGTTGTTTGCTACAATATCTAACATTAGTAATCTGTTTTTATATATAGCACTATCGTCTATTGTTATATAAAGATTATCTTCTATTAAGGCACTATCTTTAGCTTTAACAATTCCGTTTTTAATTACTTCTTTTTTGTCTACAGGAATACGGACATGTTCTGCAGGGAAATAATTTGAGTTAATTAATTGACTTGGATAAGAAGATACATCATCTCCTTCTTGCTGCATTATGTGTTTTAGCTTAGTTTTTGGATTGTCGCTTGTTATAAAGGTCATAAACTCCTTTATAGCTAATGTATCTTTAGTACGTAAACGCTTCATTATATAGTCTCTTGTCCCGTGTTTGTATTTGTCATGTGTAAGAGCAGATGGTATTGGCTCGCTTTCATAAGCTTGACGTTTCATTTGATCAATGTACCAATCTGTTTGGAATAAACTTGTATTGACAACACGCACATCGGTACGATATTTTTCAATTTCTTGAGCATACCATAGAGCAAAGGTGTCGTTATCACCAATTGAAAATAAAATACCATTTTCATCACAAGAATCTAGGTATTTTTTAGCCATAGCTAAAGCAGTGTACTTGTCAGAACGATCATGATCATCCCAATTTTGAGTAGCCATAATTAATGGGACTAACGCTAAACAAAGCACAGTTATAATTGGGGCTAAGATTTTGCCAGAAAGATATTTTTTTAGCATATCAAAGATGGCATATACCCCAAACCCAATCCAAATAGCAAAGACGTAAAAACTACCAACAACAGAATAATCTCTTTCTCTAGGTTCAAAAGGTCTTACGTTTGTGTAGACTTGAATAGCAATTCCTGTAAATAAGAAAAACACTAGCATAACCCAAAATAATTTTTTGTCTTTATTAAAAAGAAAAAATAGTCCAATTAACCCTAATATAAAAGGAAGGAAATAATACGTGTTTCTTGCTTTGTTGTTTTTCACATCACTTGGTAGATTATCTTGAGATTGCCCTAAATGAAGCTCGTCAATAAATTGAATGCCACTAATCCAATTACCGTGTTGGTCTAGTTTACCTTGTATATCATCTTGTCTACCAACAAAATTCCACATAAAGTAACGCCAATACATATAACCTAATTGGTACTCGAACATGAAAGCAAGGTTGTCTCCAAAAGAAGGTTTTTCTACATCTAAAAATTGACCAAATTGCTTTAAAAAATTATGGTAATCTTCATAATCAATTCTCCCTTTAACAACATCATTTTTAAAGTCTAAAATGGATTGTTCTAAACGTGGTTCTCCTTGGTAAGCAGGTTTTATTCTAAAATCTAAAAAACCAGTAAAAAGCATATAGTTTTCTGCGTTTTCTGCGCTCCACATACGAGGTAATACCGCAGCGTGTTTAGAGTTGTAGTTTTGCTTAGCGTTTTTATAATCGTTAACTATAATGTATTTGCCAGTAGTTTCATCTTTTTCATATTTAGGCTTGTCGTCAACATATGGTTCATTTTCATCTAAACCAGAATATTGGTCAGTAAATAAAGGTCCGTAAAATAGATGTGTTTCTGGATATTGCTCTAAGTTATAATAGGCTAAAAGTTCTCTAGCGCTTGAAGGGTTATTTTCGTTAATTACTACATTAGCATTAGCACGTATAGGTAACATTAACCATGATGATGAACCTATTAAAATGAATAATAAGCAAAGAATACCAGTGTTAAAATCATAAAGTTTTTTAGCTCTAGTATATTTTAATCCATAATAAAAAGCCGCTATAAGTAAAATACCAGCAATGATAGAACCTGAATTAAAAGGTAGAC
This sequence comes from Mesoflavibacter zeaxanthinifaciens DSM 18436, assembly GCF_000422365.1. GTDB lineage: Bacteria > Bacteroidota > Bacteroidia > Flavobacteriales > Flavobacteriaceae > Mesoflavibacter > Mesoflavibacter zeaxanthinifaciens. The sequence continues at coordinate 61,164 of NZ_AULQ01000005.1, read as the reverse complement.
CTATTTGATTTACAAAAAACAACTCTAAAGCACTAAAATACCTAAGTACATTAGGAAACATTAATTTGAATATAAAAAGTAGAACGGCTACAGAAGCCACATTAGCTATAATAAAATTCTTAACAGTTATTTTTTTATAATTTTTGAAATAATAAATTAGACCAATAGCAGGTATGGTTAATAATCCCATAAAGTGAATACCAAACGATAAACCTATAACAAATGCAATTAAGATTAGCCATCTATTGCCACGTGGTTTGTGCATGTCTTTTTCCCAACGTAAGCCCAAAAAAAACATTATAGACATTATAAGTATTGCCATAGCATATACTTCTGTCTCAACAGCATTAAACCAAAACGAATCTGTAAATGAAAAAGCTAAAGATCCAACTAAAGCGCTTCCTAAAACAGCTATTTGTTGACCACTTTTAAGAGTCTTGCCTTCTCCTAATATTTTTTCTAAAATTAAAACAATAGTCCAAAACATGAATAAAATGGTAAAAGCACTAGATACGGCGCTCATCATATTCATTAAAAGTCCAATTTGATCTGGGTTTAAAGCAAAAACAGAAAATACAGCGCCAAGCATTTGATATAAAGGTGCTCCTGGTGGATGACCAACTTGTAATTTAGAAGCAGTTAAAATATATTCTCCAGCATCCCAAAAACTAACTGTAGGTTCTACAGTTAAAGAATAAGTAATTAATGCAATTAAAAAAGCGAACCAACCTAAAATTAGATTCCATTTTTTAAAACTTAAGGACATCATATGTTTTGTTTTATTTACGTGGGCGAATTTAGTAATTATTATGTTATAAGTAAGGTTTTTAAGTTAACGTTAAGTTTTTATTGATAATTTTTTTAAAAAATATTTGTACAAATAAAAGAATGTTTTAAATTTGCACGCTCAATAAGGTTATTGGCCTATGGTGTAACTGGCAACACGTCTGGTTTTGGTCCAGAAGAGTCTAGGTTCGAGCCCTAGTAGGCCAACAAAAAAAGCTTCCTAATTTTAGGAAGCTTTTTTATTTTAAGATATTTAGTATTTTAAATTTTAAATGTGATTACAGGTCTATTGGCATGATTAACCAAATCTTCACTTATACTCCCGTTAAAAAAGTGAGCTATACCTTGTCTACCGTGAGTGCTAATGCCAATTAAGTCTGCGTTTATAATTTTAGAAAAGTTTAAAATGCCTTTTTCTACAGTTTCATCATTGTAAATATTAATAGTGTAGTTGTTATAGTTTTGTCCTTCAATAAAGTCAAAAATTCTAACTTTTGAAGTAGCAGTAGTCACAAAATTACTAGGTGTATTTACGTATAAGAGGTGAATCTTAGCATCAAAAAGTTGGGCTAACTTAACCGCTTGGCTATATGTTTCTTTATTGTCATTTTTGAAGTCAGAAGCAAAAACAAATTCTTTAATATCAAAATGTTCATGCTTGTTTTTAATAACTAAAACAGGTGTTTTAGAGTGTCTTACTACTTTTTCTGCGTTAGACCCAATAAAGAGCTCTTTTAATCCTTCTGCGCCATGCGATCCCATTACAATAAGATCTATAGATTCTTTTTCGCAAGTTTCGAGAATACCTTTAGTGATGTCATGAAAATCTACAGTTTCGGTAACAGTAATATCTCTTAGGTAATCTTTTTTTAAAACATCTTCAAACTGCTTGTGTGCAAGTTTCATAAAGTACATAGCCTCAGGTAAATCTGCAGGAGCGCTTCCAGTATTAAGTTGTTGTATAGGTAAATCTAGCATATGTAATAATACAATTTCAAAATTATGCTTCTTAGCTAATTCTGCAGCCACTTTTACAGCATTTTCAGCTTCGTTAGAAAAATCTGTTGGTACTAATATTTTTTTCATAAAAAAGATGTTTTTTTGGGTGGATAGTCTTATAAATTTATGAATAAAATTTGATAATCAAAATATTATGTAAATCAATAAAAATGTGTATATTTGCAGCGTTGAAAGAAAAAAGATTAATTGAGGGGACGGAAATGTCCCCTCTTTTTATACTTACACATGTTTACAGATATAGTCAAGAATTTATTAAACAAAGCATTAGAAGAACGTCAAGATTTATTTTTGATAGATTTTAAAATGTCTAATGATAACGCTATTAAAATTATAATAGATGGAGATAAAGGCGTTACTGTAGAGGATTGCATTTATATTAGTCGTGCAATAGAGCATAATATAGATCGAGAAGAATATGACTTTTCTTTAGATGTAATGTCAGCAGGCGCAGCAGCACCGTTTAAATTACCAAGACAATTTGCTAAACATGAAGGAAGAACACTTGAAGTTAAGACCGAAAACGGTAAGTTTGAAGGAAAGTTAACATCTGTATCAGAAGACGGAATAACTTTAGAGTGGAAAGCGAGAGAGCCTAAACCAGTTGGTAAAGGCAAAGTAACAGTTCAAAAAAAAGAAAATATTGCTTTTAAAGACGTTTTAGAGGCTAAAGTGATTATAAAATTTTAATTCAGTAATAGAGTTATGGAGAATATAGCATTAATTGAATCTTTCTCAGAATTCAAAGACGATAAGTTAATAGATCGTGTTACACTAATGGCTATTTTAGAAGATGTATTTAGAAATGCATTAAAGAAGAAATTTGGAGATGACGATAATTTTGATATAATTATAAACCCAGATAAAGGAGATTTAGAAATTTGGAGAAATAGAATAGTTGTTGCAGATGGAGAAGTAGAAGAACCAAATCAAGAAATTTCATTATCCGAAGCTCGTAAAATAGAACCTGATTTTGAAGTAGGTGAAGATGTATCTGAAGAAGTAAAATTAATAGATCTTGGTCGTCGTGCAATTTTAGCATTACGCCAAAACTTAATTTCAAAAATTCACGAGCACGATAATACAAACCTCTATAAGCAATTTAAAGAATTAGAAGGCGATTTATATACAGCAGAAGTGCACCACATACGTCACAGAGCTGTAATTTTATTAGACGATGAGGGAAATGAAATTATCCTTCCAAAAGACAGACAAATACCATCAGATTTCTTCAGAAAAGGAGATAATGTAAGAGGTATTATTGATAGTGTAGAGTTAAAAGGGAACAAGCCTGCAATTATCATGTCAAGAACATCGCCAAAGTTCTTAGAAAAATTATTTGAATCAGAAATCCCTGAAGTATTTGACGGATTAATTACAATTAAAAACGTAGTCAGAATACCAGGTGAAAAAGCAAAAGTAGCTGTAGATTCTTATGATGATAGAATAGATCCTGTTGGGGCTTGTGTTGGTATGAAAGGATCTCGTATTCACGGAATTGTACGCGAGTTAGGAAACGAAAATATAGACGTAATTAACTATACAAACAATTTACAGTTGTATATTACGCGTGCATTAAGCCCAGCAAGAGTAACATCTATAAAAATAGATGAAGAAAATAAAAGAGCAGAAGCCATCTTAAAACCAGAAGAAGTAAGTAAAGCAATCGGTAGAGGTGGACACAATATACGTCTAGCAGGTCAATTAACAGGATATGAAATTGATGTGTTACGTGAAGGTGCAGAAGAAGATGTAGAATTAAGAGAATTCTCGGACGAAATCGAAGAGTGGATCATAGAAGAATTCTCTAAAGTAGGTCTGGATACAGCAAAAAGTGTACTAGAACAAGACGTAGAAGATTTAATAAAAAGAACAGACCTAGAAGAAGAAACAATTTTAGATGTTATCAGAATTCTTAAGGAAGAATTCGAAGATTAACATATATTTGAAAAAAAACAAGGTTAAAGGCAATTTATGGCTGAAACAATTAGATTAAATAAAGTATTACGCGAGCTTAACATCTCTTTAGATCGTGCTGTAGAATTCTTGGATTCTAAAGGTATCGAAATAGAGAAGCGTCCTACTACAAAAATTTCGCAAGACACTTACAATATTCTTTCTGATGAATTTGAGACTGATGCAAATAAAAAAATCAAGTCTCAAAAAGTAAATGAAGAAAAGAATAAAGAAAAAGAAGAACTTAGGCTAAAGCGCGAAAAAGAATTAGAGGCAAAGCAGAAAGCAGAAGAGGCTGAAAAAGCAGCAAAAGCAGCAAAAGAAGAAGCTCTTAAAAAAGAGCAAGAAGTTGTTAAGGCTTCAAAAACACTTTCTGGTCCTAAAACTGTCGGTAAAATCGACTTAGACCAAGGTAAAAAGGCTAAAAAAGAAGAAAAGCCAACCGCAGAAAAAGCTAAAGAAGCGCCTAAGCCAAAAGAAGAAAAAGTCTCAAAAGAAGTTTCTAAAAAGGAAGATGTTGCTGCTCCTAAAATAGAAAAGTCTAAAGTTGAAGCTGAAAATAAACAAGAGCCTAAAAAAGAACAGCCAAAAACTGAAGAGCCAAAAGCTGAAGAAGTAAAATCAGAACCAGCAGAAGAAACCATAAAGACCCAATATAAAAAGCTTTCTGGTCCAAAAATAGCTGGAGATAAAATAGATCTTTCTCAATTTAATAAGCCTAAGAAAAAGAAAGACGATAAAAAATCTAACGATTCTTCAAACAAAAAGAAAAGAAGACGTATTTCTAAACCAGGAGATAACAATAACTCTGGTAATAACAGAAATAATAACAATAATAAAAAAGACAGCAGGTTTAAAGGTAAAAAAGGACGTAAAAGCGCTCCTGTAAAAGAAGAACCAAGCGAAGAAGAAGTACAAAAGCAAATCCGCGAAACCTTAGAAAAACTTCAAGGAAAGTCTAACAAGGGTAAAGGTGCTAAATATAGAAGAGAAAAAAGAGAGCAGCACAGAGAAAAAACCGAAAAAGACTTACAAGCAGAACAAGCAGATAGTAAAATTCTTAAAGTAACAGAGTTTGTTACAGCAAGCGAAGTTGCAACAATGATGGATGTACCTGTAACATCTATTATATCAGCATGTATGTCTCTTGGTATGATGGTAACAATGAATCAGCGTTTAGACGCAGAAACATTAACTATTGTAGCAGAAGAATTTGGTTATGAAGTAGAGTTTGTAACTGCAGATATAGAAGAGTCTATTGAAGAAGTAGAAGATAAACCGGAAGATTTAAAATCTCGTGCACCAATCGTAACTGTTATGGGTCACGTAGATCACGGTAAAACATCTTTATTAGATTATATTCGTAAAGAAAATGTAATAGCAGGAGAATCAGGAGGAATTACTCAGCACATTGGAGCATATAGTGTAGAACTTGAAAACGGACAAAAAATTGCGTTTTTAGATACACCAGGTCACGAAGCCTTTACAGCAATGCGTGCTCGTGGTGCACAAGTTACAGATATTGCAATAATTGTAGCAGCTGCTGATGACGATATTATGCCTCAAACAAAAGAAGCTATTGCTCACGCACAAGCTGCAGGAGTGCCAATTGTTTTCGCAATTAACAAAATAGATAAACCTACAGCTAATCCAGATAAGATTAAAGAAGGTTTAGCAAACATGAACTTACTTGTAGAAGATTGGGGAGGAAAAATTCAGTCTCACGATATCTCTGCAAAAGTAGGAACAGGAGTAAAAGATTTATTAGAAAAAGTATTGCTTGAAGCAGAATTATTAGAGCTTAAAGCAAATCCAAATAAACCTGCAGTTGGTACAATTGTAGAAGCGTTCTTAGATAAAGGACGTGGTTATGTCGCAACCGTTTTAGTACAAGCAGGTACATTAAGAATTGGAGATTACGTATTAGCTGGTAAACATAGTGGTAAGATTAAAGCAATGCATGACGAAAGAGGTCATGATGTAGAAGTTGCTGGGCCATCAACACCAGTATCAATCTTAGGATTAGATGGCGCACCACAAGCAGGTGATAAGTTTAATGTCTTTGAAGACGAACGTGAAGCTAAACAAATTGCAAACAAGCGTATGCAATTACAACGTGAGCAAGATGTAAGAACAACTAAGACATTAACATTAGATGAAATTGGTCGTCGTATTGCCTTAGGAACATTTAAAGAGTTAAATATCATTCTTAAAGGAGATGTGGATGGTTCTGTAGAAGCATTAACAGACTCATTCCAAAAGCTTTCAACTGAAGAAATTCAAGTTAAAATCTTACACAAAGGTGTCGGTGCAATTACAGAAAGTGATGTGTTATTAGCATCAGCTTCAGATGCCATCATTATCGGATTTAATGTTCGTCCAGTTGGTAATGCAAGAACAATTGCAGATCAAGAAGAAGTAGATATCAGAACATACTCTATCATCTATGACGCTATTAACGATCTTAAAGACGCTATGGAAGGTATGTTATCTCCAGAAGTTAAAGAAGAAGTTACAGGTACTGTAGAAATTAGAGAACTGTTTAAAGTGTCTAAAGTTGGTACAATTGCAGGATGTATGGTAACTAATGGTAAAATCTTAAGATCATCTCAGGTTAGAATTATTAGAGATGGAGTTGTGGTTCATACAGGCGAATTAGCTTCTCTAAAACGCTTTAAAGATGATGTTAAAGAAGTGTCTAAAGGATACGATTGTGGACTTCAGATTAAAAACTATAACGACATTCAAATTGGAGATGTTATAGAAGCATTCCATGAAGTAGAAGTAAAAAAGAAGTTAAAGTAATTTTAACTTAAATCATAAAAAAAAGCGATTCTAATATCTTTAGAATCGCTTTTTTATTTTAGATAAAAAACAGCCTTAATCTTTGTCTTTTTTAGGTTTAAAAATGAATGCTGAAGGGAATTTTTTTTGAATCTCAATAAGCGCTCTATCAGCCTCTAATCTGCTTCTAAAACGACCTATCCATACCTTGTAATTTGGCGTTTCATAAACTAACTCACAAGACCATTTTTCATAAGAATTTATGAATTTCGATTTCTCTTTTTCAGCTGCTGCTAATGAGCCTGAGAAAATCTGAATTTTATATTTATTAAAATCTGTATTCTCCTTATTTAGATCTTTTTTAATCTCTATAACTTTAGTCAATTTATCGTCTTCATTAACGGTAATGTTTCCATTTTGAGCAAATATTTCATTACTAAATAGAATAATAGCAGTTGTTAACAATAAGGTTTTTAAGGTATTAATTTTATTCATTTTTATCTTTGTTTAATGCAAATGTAAATTTTATAAACTTATTTATTAGTTAATTTATTATTTAGAATTACTCTAAATTACCAATTAACAGTTCGCTAACATTTCTAAAATCGACTTTAAATATTACTTTTGCATAGCGCATTTTATAACTGTGTTTGTAAAATATAGATGAAAAAATCATACCAAAGTCAAGAAGTAAATTCAATATATAATATGAAACAGGTGATTCACCGTAAGTTAGGCATTAATTCCCTTCGTTTAAGCTTAATTTTTTTACTAACTTTTTCTACCTCGCTTTTCGCTCAAGATGGCGATCCTGTAGCAGGAAAATCATTGTTTAATGCTAATTGTGCGGCTTGTCATAAGCTTGATAAGAAAATGACCGGTCCGGCGCTACGTAATGTAGAGCAGCGTCTTTCTGAAGAAGAAGGCTTAGATAGAGAGTGGTTATACACTTGGATTAAGAATAGTCCATCAATGATTAAGTCTGGAGATGCTTATGCTAATAAAATCTATGAAGAGTATGGTGGTGCAGCAATGACTCCATTTCCTCAATTATCTAATGCAGATATAGATAATATCTTAGCATACACTGCTACAGAAGCAGCTCCGCCACCAGCGCCAACTCCTGGAGCAGAAACAGGAACAGCTCAAGTAGAAGGTGGTATTTCAAACGATATTATTTTAGGTGCTTTAGGTTTGTTGTTTGCTTTATTAGCAATCGCATTATTTTTAGTAAACAAAACATTACGTCGCTTTGCTGAAGCAAAAGGAGTTGAGCTAGAATCTACAAAACGCACACCGATTTGGAAAGCATTTATTCAAAATCAATTTTTAGTATTGGTAAGTGTAATTGTGTTGCTGTTAGCTTCGGCATATTTTGTTTACGGTTACTTTATGCAAGTTGGCGTTAATCAAGGTTACGAGCCAGTACAGCCAATTCACTATTCTCACCGTATTCACGCTGGAGAAAATGGTATAGATTGTAAATATTGTCACTCTTCAGCAAGAGTTAGTAAGCATTCTGGTATTCCTTCGTTAAACGTTTGTATGAATTGTCATAAATCAATATACGAAGTGGCACCAGAGACCCAACAAGAAGGTTTAGCTGAATATGGAGTTGATTACAACGCAGAAATAAAAAAGCTTTATGCTGCTGTGGGTTGGGATGATGCTGAACAAAAATACACTGGCGAAACTTCTCCGGTTAAATGGATAAGAATACACAACTTGCCAGATTTTGCATACTTTAACCACTCGCAACACGTAACTGTTGCAGGTGTAGAGTGTCAAACATGTCATGGTCCTGTTGAAGAAATGGAAATTATGAGTCAGCATGCACCATTAACAATGGGATGGTGTATTAACTGTCATAGAGAGACCAATGTAAAAGTTAAAGACAACGCTTATTACACAAAAATCCACGAGCAATTATCTAAAAAGTATGGTGTAGAAAACCTTACTGCTGCTCAAATGGGTGGATTAGAATGTGGTAAATGTCACTATTAATTATTAATAAGAAATAAATTCAATTATATAATATGTCATCAAACAAGAAATACTGGAAAAGTGTTGAGGAGCTAAATGAGAATAGCTCTATTGTTGAGACGCTAAAACAAAACGAATTTGTTCAAGAAATTCCAACTGACGAGTTTTTAGGAGATAAAGATAAGTTAGAGAGTTCTTCAACAACACGTCGTGATTTCTTAAAGTATGTTGGTTTTAGTACAGCTGCTGCTTCTTTAGCGGCTTGCGAAGGACCAGTTGTAAAATCAATTCCTTACGTAGTTCAGCCAGAAAGAATCGTTCCTGGTGTAGCTAACTATTATGCTACTGTAATTGCAAATGGTTTTGATTATGCTAGTGTTTTAGTAAAAACTCGTGAAGGTCGTCCAATTAAAATTGAAAATAACACTTTAGCACCAACACACGGTAGTGCTAATGCAAGAGTGAATGCTTCAGTTTTAGATTTGTATGATAGCTTAAGACTTCAAGGACCAAAAAAAGGAGGTAATAATATCTCTTGGTCTGATTTTGATGCTGAAACCTCAAAAAAATTAAATGAAATTAAAGCGTCAGGAAAGCAAATTGCTTTGTTGACTCAAACATACTCTAGTCCATCAACCAACAAATTAGTAGCTGAATTTACTGAAGCTTATGGTAATGTAAACCATGTGGTTTATGATGCTGTTTCAGAATCTGCTGCTTTAGATGCTTTCCAAGCTAAATACGGAGAGCGTGGTTTAGCTAATTATGATTTTTCTAAAGCAATGACCATAGTTTCTGTTGGTGCAGATTTCTTAGGAGATTGGCAAGGTGGAGGATTTGATGCAGGTTATGCGCAAGGACGTATACCAAAAGACGGTAAGATGTCTCGTCATATCCAATTTGAATCTAACATGTCTTTGTCTGGTGCAAACGCAGACAAGCGTGTACCTGTTACACCAACTAACCAAAAATTAGTGTTAGCGCAATTACATAGTTTAATTGTAGGTGGATCTGTAAATGCTAATGCACTACCAGCAAATGTAAAAGAAGCTGTTCAAAAAGTAGCTTCAGAATTAAAAAGAGCAGGAAGCAACGGTGTATTAGTTTCAGGTATTCAAGATGTAAACGCTCAAACAGTTGTTTTAGAAATTAACGAAGCTTTAAATAGTAAAGCATTTGATGCTAAAACACCTATAAAAACACGTCAAGGTAATGCAAAAGCTGTTCAAATTTTAATATCAGATATGAAAGCTGGTAAAGTTGGAGCGGTAATTATGAGTGGTGTAAACCCAATGTATACTTTACCTAACGCTAAAGATTTTGCTGAAGCAATTAAGAAAACAGATCTTTCAATTTACTTTACAATGAAAGAAGATGAAACTGCATCTGTTTCAGAATATCTTGCTGCAGCACCACATTACTTAGAATCTTGGGGAGATGTAGAATTTAAAAAAGGACACTATGGTTTAATGCAACCAACAATTCGTCCTTTATTTGATACAAGACAATTTCAAGAAGCATTATTAAAGTGGAACGGTAACGATTCTTCTTTAAATGAATATATCAAAACTACGTGGAATGCAGGTGTACTTAATGGAAGTTCATTCAACAAAGCATTACACGATGGAATATTTGTAGGTTCAATTAACTCAGCTGAAGTTGCAGAAACTGAAGAAGTTGAGCAAGATGAAATACCTGCAAGTAATGCTGCAAGAGCTTTAGCATCTTCAGCTAAATCTAACGGTACTGAATTAGTGCTTTACACTAAAACAGGTATGGGAGATGGACAACAAGCTAATAATCCATGGTTACAAGAGTTTCCAGATCCAATATCTAGAACATCTTGGGATAATTATTTAACAGTATCAAAATCAGATGCTGAAGCTTGGGGATTAGTAAATGAACATGAAGCTACAGGTGCTTTAAATGGTAGTTATGCTACTGTAAAAGCCAATGGTGTAAGTGTTACAGTTCCTGTAATTATTCAACCTGGACAAGCAAAAGGATCTGTTGGTTTATCTTTTGGATACGGTCGTACAGCTGGTTTAAAAGAAGAAATGCAAACAGGTGTAAACGCTTATCCTTTATACAAAGACTTTAACAATGTTCAATCTGTATCAGTAGAAAAAGCTACTGGAATGCATGAGTTTGCTTGCGTACAATTACAAAACACCTTAATGGGTCGTGGTGATATTGTTAGAGAAACAACTTTAGAAATATTTAATACTAAAGATAAACATTATTGGAACCCAATTCCTGAAGTATCATTAAACCATGAAGAAACTCCGGTAACTTCACCAGAAGTAGATTTATGGGATGAATTTGATAGATCAATAGGTCACCACTTTAATTTATCTATAGACTTAAACGCTTGTACAGGATGTGGAGCATGTGTTATTGCATGTCATGCTGAAAACAACGTTCCTGTAGTAGGAAAAGAAGAGATAAGACGTAGTCGTGATATGCATTGGTTACGTATTGATAGATACTATTCTTCTGAAGAAACTTTTGAAGCTGATGATGAAAAGAAAGAAGGTTTCTCTGGACTATTCGGAGATAACGGATCATTAGGTGGGTTTGGAGAATTAGAACATCCAGCGGATAATCCTCAAGTGGCTTTTCAACCAATAATGTGTCAACATTGTAATCATGCACCTTGCGAAACTGTTTGTCCAGTTGCAGCAACAGCTCATGGTAGACAAGGTCAAAACCATATGGCATATAACCGTTGTGTAGGTACAAGATACTGTGCTAACAACTGTCCATATAAAGTACGTCGTTTTAACTGGTTCTTATACAATGGAAACGATGAGTTTGATTATCACATGAATAATGATTTAGGTCGTATGGTTGTTAATCCAGACGTAACAGTACGTTCTCGTGGTGTAATGGAAAAATGTTCTATGTGTATTCAAATGACACAAAAAACCATTCTTGATGCTAAACGTGACGGACGTGAGATTAAAGATGGAGAGTTCCAAACAGCATGTTCTGCAGCTTGTAGTAGTGGAGCAATGATTTTTGGAGATATCAATGATAAAGAAAGTAAAGTTGCAAAACTTACAGAAGATAATAGAATGTATCACTTACTAGAGCATGTAGGTACAAAACCAAATGTGATGTACCATACTAAAGTAAGAAATACTACAGAATCATAAATTAACTAAGAAACACTTATATAAGGATTATGGCGTCTCATTACGAAGCACCTATTAGAAGACCTCTAGTTACCGGCGAGAAATCGTATCACGATGTAACAGTAGATATCGCTGCTCCTGTAGAAGGTAAAGCAAATAAACAATGGTGGATTGTTTTTTCAATTGCTCTTGTTGCTTTTCTTTGGGGAATAGGTTGTATTATTTATACCGTATCAACAGGAATTGGTACTTGGGGATTAAACAGAACAGTAAACTGGGCTTGGGATATTACTAACTTCGTTTGGTGGGTTGGTATTGGTCACGCAGGAACTCTGATTTCAGCAGTACTTTTATTATTCCGTCAAAAATGGAGAATGGCAATTAACCGTTCTGCAGAAGCAATGACAATTTTCTCTGTAGTTCAAGCTGGTTTATTCCCGATTATTCACATGGGTCGTCCATGGTTAGCATATTGGGTATTACCAATTCCAAACCAATTTGGATCGTTATGGGTTAACTTTAACTCGCCATTACTTTGGGATGTATTTGCAATTTCTACGTATTTGTCAGTATCATTAGTATTCTGGTGGACTGGATTACTACCAGACTTTGCAATGTTACGTGATAGAGCAATTAAGCCATTTCAAAAGAAAATATATAGTTTATTAAGTTTTGGTTGGACAGGTCGTGCAAAAGACTGGCAACGTTTTGAAGAAGTATCTTTAGTACTTGCAGGTTTAGCAACACCATTAGTACTTTCGGTACACACAATTGTATCGTTTGACTTTGCAACGTCTGTTATACCAGGATGGCATACAACAATCTTCCCACCATACTTCGTTGCTGGAGCAATTTTTTCTGGTTTCGCAATGGTAAATACACTTCTTATCATTATGAGAAAAGTGTGTAATATGGAAGATTATATTACAGTACAACACATCGAGTTAATGAACATCGTAATCATGATTACTGGTTCTATTGTAGGTGTGGCATATATTACTGAGCTTTTCGTAGCTTGGTACTCTGGAGTAGAATTTGAACAATATGCATTCTTAAACAGGGCAACTGGCCCTTACGCTTGGGCATATTGGATGATGATGTCTTGTAACGTATTCTCTCCACAGTTTATGTGGTTTAAAAAGTTACGTACAAGTATTATGTTCTCATTCTTTATTTCTATTGTTGTAAACATAGGTATGTGGTTTGAGCGTTTTGTAATTATTGTTACATCATTACACCGTGATTACTTACCGTCTTCATGGACAATGTTCTCTCCAACTTTTGTAGATATAGGTATTTTTGTAGGTACAATAGGATTCTTCTTTGTATTATTCTTATTATACTCTCGTACGTTCCCTGTAATAGCACAAGCAGAGGTTAAAACAATCTTGAAATCTTCAGGACAACGCTATAAAAACATAAGAGAAAGAGGTGAGAGTTTAGTAGGAACAGGCGCAGACAAAAGAACTTCTGTTTATAATAAAGTAGAAGCACCTAAAGTAGAGGCAGCTCCAACAACAGAAGCATTACCAAAACCTGAAAACACTGAAAAAGTAAGTAATTTACTTTCAGGAATAGGAACCTTTGACCCAGCAACACAAACTGCTGATGATTTAAAGAAAATCAATGGTATTGGCCCTAAAATGGAAGAAGTACTTAACAGTATAGGTATTTATACTTACCTTCAAGTAAGTAAGATGACAAAGAAAGAATACGACTTGTTAGATGAAATTACAGGTTCTTTCCCAGGAAGAGCAGAACGTGATGATTGGTCAGGACAAGCTAAAAATTTAATAAACTAAAAGTAGCATATGGAAGCTTCAAAAGTAATTCACGCTATTTATAACGACGATGATGTTTTAATGAACGCAGTAAAAAAAGTTAAAGCTGCAAAACATCATATAGAAGAAATTTACACACCTTTTCCAGTACACGGACTAGATAAGGCAATGGGATTAGCACCAACACGTATAGCAATAACAGCTTTTTTATACGGTTGTGTAGGTTTAACAGTTGCAGTTTTAATGATGAATTTTATCATGATTGAAGACTGGCCTCAAGACATTGGAGGTAAGCCAAGTTTTAGCTACTTAGAAAACATGCCAGCATTTGTACCAATTATGTTTGAGCTTACTGTATTTTTTGCAGCTCACTTAATGGTAATTACATTCTATTTAAGAAGTAGAATGTGGCCTTTCAAAAAAGCTGAAAATCCAGATCCTAGAACTACAGATGACCATTTCTTAATGGAAATACCTGTTAGTGGAAACGAAAACGAATTACATAACTTGTTAGTAGAAACTGGTGCAGTAGAAATTAACGTAGTTGATAAAGCTCATTAATTAGATACAATGAAACATTTAATTAAAATAACAATAGTAGCCTTAATTACAGTATCGTTTACGTCTTGTAATAAAAAGACAAGACCTAATTACGAATACATGCCAAACATGTACGAATCTGTTGCTTATGAGGCTTATCAAGAATCTGATGCTTTTGCAAATGGTGTAGAAGCACAATTGCCTGTTGAAGGAACAATCTCAAGAGGATATATGCCTTTTGATTATGCAGGAGACACTGATGGATACAATTTAGCTAAAGCTGAATTAACAAGTCCATTAGATTCTACTCAAGTTGATTTAAATAGAGGTAAAGAACTTTACAATATTTATTGTGGTATTTGTCACGGTAATAAAGGTGCAGGACAAGGACAATTAGTAAAGAGAGAAAAAATACTTGGAGTTCCTAGTTATGCAGATGCAGGTAGAGCGATAAATGAAGGTAGTATTTACCATGTTATCTATTATGGTAAGAATGCAATGGGTAGCTATGCTAATCAACTAAATGAAGAAGAGCGTTGGCAAGTTGTAGCTTATGTATTAAGCTTAAAAGCAAATTTAGAAAAATAAGATTTAGATAAAGTTTATATAAAGATATGTACACGTTTTCAAATAGACTAAAGATTTTTGCTGGTATCTTAATTGTTTTAGGACTTTTAGGGGTAACCTATGGTTTTATGAGTTCTCATAAAACATTAGACCAAGTAAAAGAAATGTTAGCGGCAGAAGCAAGTCATGGAGGTCATGGCGACTCTCATCAAACAGAAGAGCATGTTGTTAAAGGAGGTAATGACCATTCAGACAATGCACATGATACAAACTCGCATGGAGCACTAGAAGATGCTGGACATCACTTAAGTACAGATGCTCATCACGGTGACGAGCATGCAAAACATGTTCAACATCAGATACATAACAGACCATGGTCAGCATTATATGTGGCTGCATTTTTCTTTATGATGATAGCATTAGGTGTATTAGCATTTTATGCAATTCAATTTGCAGCACAAGCAGGTTGGTCTCCTTTATTATTTAGAGTAATGGAAGGTATTACGTATTACCTTTTACCTGGTGCAATAATTGTTCTAGCTATTGCAATGATGGCAGGAGATCATATTTTTGTTTGGATGAATCCAGACATGGTTAATCCAGAAAGCGAACACTTTGACAAATTAGTAGCAGGAAAATCTGGTTGGCTTAATTCTACAGGATTCTTAATTAGAGGTATTATTTTTATAGCAGGTTGGAGTATATACCGATTCTTTGCTCGTAAATTCTCTTTAGCTCAAGATGAAGCAGCAGCTGGAGATAACTCTAATTTCAAAAAATCATTCCGTATTGCAGCTGGATTTTTAGTATTCTTTATTTATACTGAATCTATGATGTCTTGGGACTGGATTATGAGTGTTGATCCTCATTGGTTCTCTACATTATTTGGATGGTATGTATTTGCAAGCATGTTTGTAAGTGGTATTACTGTAATAGCATTAATTACAATTTACTTAAAATCTAAAGGTTTATTACCACAAGTAAATGATAGTCACATTCATGATTTAGCAAAATTCATGTTCGGTATAAGTATTTTCTGGACTTATTTATGGTTCTCTCAATTTATGTTAATCTGGTACTCAAACATTCCAGAAGAGGTAACATACTTTGTAACTAGAATAGAAGATTATAAATTACCATTCTTTGGTATGGTAGCAATGAATTTTATTTTCCCACTATTATTATTAATGAACAGTGATTACAAACGTATTCCTTGGTTTGTAGTAATGGCAGGAGTAGTAATATTAGCAGGTCACTATCTTGATATATTTAATATGATTATGCCTGCAACAGTAGGAGATAGATGGTTTATTGGTGTACCAGAAATAGGTTCAATATTATTATTTGCTGGATTATTCTTATTGTTAGTATTCTATGCAATATCAAAAGCACCTTTAACAGCAAAAGGAAATCCTTTTGTAAAAGAAAGTGAACATTTCCATTATTAATAAAAAAACAAATAAAGAAGAACGACAACAATGACGGCTTTAATATCAATTTTAGTTTTAATATTTATTTTCGTTGCCATTTGGCAAATGGTTAAAATCTTTGATTTGACTCAAACGGGTAAATCTACAGAGAACAACCAAATTGCTAATGATAATGACAACAAAGTAAACGGTTACTTAATGATAGGTTTTTTAATCTTCATTTATGCAATAACTATTGTTTGCATCGCAAAATATGGTGATTTACCGTTACTTTCTAATTCTGCATCAGAGCATGGACCAAGTGTTGATAGATTAATGATAATCTCTTTACTTGTTATCTTCTTTGTTCAAACAGTTACACAATTCTTACTACACTACTTTGCTTTTAAATACAGAGGTCAAAAAGGAAGAAAAGCTTTATTCTTTGCAGATAACAACAAATTAGAAGCTATATGGACAATCATTCCGGTTATAGTTTTAGCAGGTTTAATCATTCAAGGTTTATTTACTTGGACTAGCATCATGAATGTTGATGAAGAAGCAGATCCTATGGTTGTAGAGCTTTATGCACAACAATTTAACTGGAAAGCAAGATATGCTGGAGCAGATAACGCATTAGGTAAAGCTAACGTAAGATTGATTGATTTAGATAAAGCTAATATCTTAGGTGTTGATGAATCTGATCCTAATGCCCAAGATGATGTTATTGTAACAGAATTACACTTACCTGTAGGTAAACCAGTATTATTTAAAATGCGCTCTCAAGACGTACTTCACTCAGCTTATATGCCTCACTTTAGAGCACAAATGAACTGTGTTCCTGGTATGATTACTCAGTTTAGTTTTACTCCAACAAAAACTACTGCTGAAATGAGAGAAGTACCTGAAATTAAAGATAAAGTTGCAAACATTAATAAGATAAGAACTGAAAATAGTAAAGAACTTATTGCTAATGGTGAAGAAGCTTTAGAACCTTACGAGTTTGATTACTTACTTTTATGTAACAAAATTTGTGGTACATCTCACTACAACATGCAAATGAAAATTATTGTAGAAACTCAAGAAGAGTTCGATGCTTGGATGAAAGAACAAAAGCAGTTCAAAAATTCATTAAATTTGTAATTCTAGAAAAAGAAAAATTTTAATTAAAGAAAAGATTATTAGATTATGTCAGCACACGTAGAAGCACATGCACATGACGATCATGGTCATCACCATAAAGAAACATTTATAACTAAATATATATTTAGTCAAGACCATAAAATGATTGCCAAGCAGTATTTAATTACTGGGCTTATAATGGGAATTATTGGAGTTGTAATGTCTTTAATGATGCGTATGCAAATAGCATGGCCTGGAGAACCAAACGCTTTCCTTCAAACCTTTTTAGGTAAATGGGCTCCAGACGGTGTAATGAGCGCAGATATTTACTTAGCTTTAGTAACAATTCATGGTACCATCATGGTATTTTTTGTATTAACTGCAGGTTTAAGTGGTACTTTTAGTAACTTATTAATACCATTACAAATTGGAGCAAGAGATATGGCTTCAGGTTTCTTAAACATGGTATCTTATTGGTTATTCTTTGTGTCTTGTGTAATAATGGTTGCTTCATTTTTTGTTGAAGCTGGACCAGCAGCAGCAGGTTGGACTATTTATCCTCCATTAAGTGCTTTACCTATGGCTCAAGGTGGATCTGGTCTTGGTATGACATTATGGTTAACCTCTATGGCTATTTTTATTGCTTCTTCTGCTTTAGGATCATTAAACTACGTTGTTACAGTATTAAACCTTAGAACAAAAGGTATGTCTATGACTAGATTACCTTTAACAATTTGGACATTCTTCGTAACTGCAATTATTGGTATTGTTTCTTTCCCTGTATTATTATCTGCAGCTTTATTATTAATAATGGATAGAAGTTTTGGAACATCATTCTTCTTATCAGATATATTTATTCAAGGTGAAGTTTTACATTACCAAGGAGGATCTCCTGTATTATTTGAACATTTATTTTGGTTCTTAGGTCACCCAGAAGTTTATATCGTATTATTACCAGCATTAGGTATTACCTCAGAAATTATTGCAACCAACTCACGTAAACCTATATTTGGATATCGTGCTATGATTGCTTCAGTTTTAGCAATTGCATTTTTATCAACAATTGTATGGGGTCACCATATGTTTGTATCAGGTATGAATCCATTCTTAGGTTCAGTATTTACTTTTACAACATTATTAATTGCAATTCCTTCTGCTGTAAAAGCATTTAACTATATTACCACATTGTGGAAAGGTAACTTACAGCTTAATCCAGCAATGTTATTCTCTATAGGTTTAGTTTCTACCTTTATTACAGGTGGTTTAACAGGAATTATTTTAGGAGATAGCGCATTAGATATTAACGTCCACGATACATATTTTGTAGTAGCTCACTTCCACTTAGTAATGGGTATTTCTGCACTTTATGGTTTCTTTGCAGGTGTTTATCACTGGTTCCCTAAAATGTTTGGTAGAATGATGAACAAAAACTTAGGTTACGTTCACTTCTGGATCACTGCAGTTTGTGCTTATGGTGTATTCTTCCCAATGCACTTTATTGGTATGGCAGGATTACCAAGACGTTATTATACAAACAGTGCATTCCCATTATTTGATGATTTATCAAATGTGAACGTTGTTATTACTGTATTTGCTTTAGTAGGTGGAGCTTTCCAAATCGTATTTTTCTATAACTTCTTCTCTAGTATTTTCTACGGAAAGAAAGCAGAACAAAACCCATGGAAGTCTAACACTTTAGAATGGACTACTCCAGTAGAGCATATACACGGTAACTGGCCAGGAGCAATCCCAACTGTACACAGATGGGCTTACGATTATAGTAAACCAGGACATGATGACGACTTTGTTCCTCAAGATGTACCTTTAAAAGAAGGAGAAGAAGAGTTACAACACTAATCATCACTCTAAAATATTTAAAAAGCCTTTCTAAACAGAAAGGCTTTTTCTTTATATTTGCTTTTGTATGAATGAAAACCTAGATCCAACAAACGATAATTTTTCTCCTGAAGAATTTGATATCGAAAAAACTTTAAGACCTCTAAATTTTAGCGATTTTACAGGTCAAGATCAGGTATTAGAAAACCTCCAAATATTTGTACAAGCAGCCAATAAAAGGTCAGAAGCATTAGACCATACGCTTTTTCATGGTCCACCAGGTTTAGGTAAAACGACATTAGCCAATATCTTAGCTAATGAGCTTAATGTTGGTATTAAAGTGACTTCTGGACCAGTTTTAGATAAACCAGGTGATCTTGCAGGACTTCTTACTAACTTAGATGAAAGAGACGTTCTTTTTATAGATGAAATTCATCGTTTAAGTCCAATCGTAGAAGAGTATTTATATTCTGCTATGGAAGACTATAAAATTGATATTATGATTGAGTCTGGACCAAATGCAAGAACCGTTCAAATCAATCTAAATCCGTTTACTTTAGTTGGCGCTACAACGCGTTCAGGATTGCTTACAGCACCTATGCGCGCTCGTTTTGGTATTCAAAGTAGATTACAATATTATAGCACCGAATTATTAACAACAATCATACAACGTAGTGCAGACATTTTAAATGTACCAATTTCTATGGAAGCTGCAATAGAAGTTGCAGGTCGTAGTCGTGGTACACCAAGAATTGCTAATGCATTATTGCGTCGTGTTAGAGACTTTGCTCAAATAAAAGGTAATGGATCTATAGATATCAAAATAGCTAAATATGCTTTAGAAGCACTAAATGTAGATGCTTATGGTTTAGATGAAATGGATAACCGAATCCTTTCTACTATCATCGATAAGTTTAAAGGTGGACCAGTCGGTATAACAACCATTGCTACTGCAGTTAGTGAAAGTTCAGAAACTATTGAAGAAGTTTATGAGCCATTCTTAATTCAGCAAGGTTTTATCATTCGTACGCCACGAGGAAGAGAAGTAACCGAACTAGCCTACAAGCATCTTGGAAAAATAAAAGGACCAACACAAGGTGGTTTGTTTTAAGAAAAGAATAAAATTTATGGAGCAACAAACACATATTCCTGAGGTTTCATTGCTTCAGTTTATAAAACATTCTTTCAAAATTCTTAAAAACCCGTTACCATTTCATCATAGAAATTTTAATAAATATGGTGATGTTTTTAGGCTTAATATTGGCGCAAAAAATCATATTTTCTTTTCCCGTGATGCGCAATTAGCTATTCACGTACTTCAGAAAAATCAAAAAAATTATACAAAGTCAAAAATTCAAACTAAAGATTTAGCAAAATATGTTGGTAAAGGACTATTAACTGCAGAAGGAGATCATTGGAAAACGCAGAGAAAACTTATTCAACCTGCATTTCATAAAAAAAATCTTCAACAGTTATTAGATACGATTCAGTCTGCAATTAATACTGAGTATGATAAAATCGAAACCAACAAACCTATAGATGTCTTTCCTATTTTTAATGATTTAGCGTTTCAAACTGTAGTTAAATCTTTATTTAGTAGTGCCGCAAATGAAGACGAGATAAATAGACTACAACACATTACTGAAGAAGTTCAGAAAATGTTGGTCAAAGAGCTTAGACAACCGTACTTAGGTTGGTGGTTTAAAATAAGTGGTACATTACAAAATCACTTAGATTTAGGGCAAGAGTCTAAAGATATTTTAAAACGAATTGTAAACCAACGCCAACAATCTAATATCAAGTACAACGATTTATTAGATATGTTGTTGTCTGCAAGATACGATGATGGTTCTTCAATGGAAGAGAAGCAGCTGTTAGACGAAATTTTAATACTATTTGTTGCAGGTCATGAAACCACATCAAATGCACTAACATTTACTCTGCAACTATTAGCATTACATCCTGAATGGCAAGACAAGATTTATGTTGAAATAAAAGCGAATGAAGATGAGCAAGACTTGATGAATCTTGTCATGAAATCAAAAATTTGTCAGCAAGTTATAGAAGAATCTATGCGTTTGTATCCGCCAGTTTATTTTATAGATCGCGTAAATATTGAGGATGATAATTTTAAGGATTATCATTTTAAAGCTAATTCAAATTTATTGTTTTCGGTTTTCGAAATTCATCGTCATCCAAAACTTTGGGATCAACCAAATAAGTTTTTACCAGAACGATTTGAAGATGGTGGTAGGCAATTTTCTTCACAATATTTTCCTTTTGGAGCTGGACCAAGAAAATGTATTGGTAATAATTTTGCAATGTTTGAAATGATTATAGCAATAAACGAAATTATAAAACGCTACAAAATCAAACCAGAATTTAAATCTATAGATATTTTGCCTCTTATTACTTTAAAACCAAAAAATGCTATCTTAACATTTGAAGCTAGATAATATTGAATACTAAAACTAAATACACGCAATTAATTAAAACCGAAGCAAAACGTCTCGGTTTTTTGTCGTGCGGAATTAGTAAAGCTCAATTTTTAGATGAAGAAGCGCCACGTTTAGAAAAATGGTTAAATAAGAATATGCATGGTCAAATGTCGTATATGCAAAATCATTTTGATAAGCGTTTAGATCCAACAAAATTAGTAGAAGATTCTAAAAGCGTCATTTCGTTATTACTTAATTATTATCCAGAACAAACGCAAACAGAAGACAGTTATAAACTATCAAAATACGCTTACGGTACAGATTATCATTTTGTAATAAAAGATAAATTAAAGCAACTTCTAGCATTTGTAAATGAAGAAATAGGAGAAGTCTATGGTCGTGCTTTTGTAGATTCTGCACCAGTTTTAGATAAAGCTTGGGCAGCAAAAAGCGGATTAGGTTGGATAGGTAAACATAGTAACCTATTAAGCCAAAAAACGGGCAGCTTTTATTTTATTGCAGAATTAATTATAGATTTAGAGTTAGATTACGATAACCCAACAACTGACCATTGTGGGACATGTACAGCTTGTATAGACGCGTGCCCAACACAAGCAATTGTAGAACCTTATGTGGTAGACGGAAGTAAATGCATTAGCTATTTTACTATCGAGTTAAAAGACGAATTACCGTCTAATATGAAAGACAAATTTGACGATTGGATGTTTGGATGTGATGTGTGTCAAGATGTTTGTCCATGGAATAGGTTTAGTAAACCTCATAATGAACCATTATTTAATCCGCATCCAGAATTGTTATCAATGACTAAAAATGATTGGCAAGATATTACTAAAGATGTCTTTAATAAACTATTTAAAAAATCAGCGGTAAAACGTACAAAATTTTCTGGTTTACAAAGAAATATTAACTTTTTAAAATAGGTTTAGTAGAGTTTCTAACTATTAAATCTGTATCTAGTACAACCTTTTTATATCTAAATTCCTCATTTTTCTTTTTAGCTTTAATTTCTTTATATAAAACTTTAAAAGCTTCTTTGCCCATTTTAAATCCTGGTTGATTTATGGTTGTTAGAGAAGGAGATACAACTGTAGACATAAACCAATTACTAAATCCAACTATAGAAATATCTTCAGGAACTTTTATATTCATTTCATTAAAAGCAGTAATTGCTCCGATAGCAACTAAATCTGTATTTACAAAAATACCATCAACATTTTTATGTTCTTCAACTAATTTTTTTGCATAATATTTCCCTTCTTCAAAACTAACATCATTTAAAACATAAACTAGTTTAGAATCGTAAGGTATGTTAAAATCTTCTAGTGCTTTTTTGTATCCTAAAAATCTATCAATTGAGTTTTGAGGTAGCAATGGACCTCTAAAATGGGCAATTTTTTTACAACCAATTTCAATTAAATACTTTGTAGCTTCATAAGCAGCTTTTCTATCATCAATAATTACCTTCGAGCAGTCAATAATTTTTGCAATTTTATCAAACATAACTAAAGGTGTATCATTATCTATAACCTCTTTAAAATGATCAAATTTAGAAGTGCCATTTGCTATAGAAACTAAAATTCCATCCACTCTTTTGTTTTGTAATAGCTCTAGTTGTTTCTTCTCTAACTCATAAGACTCATTAGACTGTAAGATTATAACTAAATACCCTTTTTTTTCTGCCTGAGCAATAATACCCTTAATAACACTAGAGAAAAAATGATGTACAATTTCAGGAACTATTAACCCAATAGTTTTAGACTCTTTAGTTCTTAAATTTACTGCAAAAGAGTTTGGTTTATAATTCATCTCTTTAGCAGTTTTAAGAATAAGCTTTTTGGTTTCAGGATTTACATCAGCGTAATCTTTTAAAGCTTTAGATACAGTAGATACAGAAACATTAATTTTTTCTGCAATTTCCTTTAAAGTAGTTGGCATTTTATATGTTTTTGTAAAAGTAACTAAAATTTACGAAAACGTTTTTGTTATTTTCGAAAACGTTTTCGTTTAGAAATTTATATTTTTATTAAGATCTAGTTATAAATTTGACAACAAACAACTAATAATTTTGAATATTTAAAACTCATTGCATGATGAACACGATTAAAACAAAATGCTTTTTAGCAGTTTCTTTTTTCTTTTCATTATCGTTTGTATTGGCTCAATCAACGATAAAAGGAAAAGTTAAAGACCTTAGCGGTACACCAATACCAGGTGTTAATGTAATTTTAGATGGAACAACCAAAGGATCTCAAACAGATTTTGAAGGTAATTACACGATTTCTAACGTAGAAAATGGTACTTACATTGTAAAGGCGTCATATTTAGGGTATGCATCCCAATCTAAAAATGTTTCAGTTAATAATGCAGATGTAACATTAAATTTTGATTTAGAAGAAGATACAGAATCTTTAGATGAAATTATTATAACAGGTGTTACTAATCCTAGATCAAAAATTGAATCTAGTGTATCTGTAACAAGTATGAAGCCTAAGGTTATTGCTCAGTCAGCGCCTCGTACAACTGCAGAAATTTTTAGAACGATACCAGGTATTAGATCTGAATCTTCTGGAGGAGAAGGTAACTCCAATATTGCTGTTCGTGGTGTACCAATTTCTTCAGGTGGATCAAAATATGTCCAACTACAAGAAGATGGATTACCAGTGTTGTTATTTGGTGATATTTCTTTTGGAACCGCAGATATTTTTACAAGATTTGATTCTAATGTAGCGCGTATAGAAGCAATAAGAGGTGGATCTGCATCTACATTAACATCAAATGGACCAGGTGGAATTATAAACATCATTAGTAAAACCGGAAAAACAGAAGGTGGTAACTTAGCAACAACAGTTGGGTTAGATTATAATTCTTTTAGAGCAGATTTTGATTATGGTACTAAAGTAGGAGAAGACTTATACTTGCATACAGGTGGTTTTTATCGTGTAGGAGAAGGTGTGAGAGAGACAGGTTTTACGGCTAATAATGGAGGACAATTAAAATTAAGTTTAACAAAAGAATTTGAAAAAGGTCAAATTAGAGTTTATGCTAAATATTTAAATGATAAAGCTGCAGCTTACTTACCAATGCCAATGAAGGTAACAGGAACAAATAGTAATCCAGATTGGAGTAATGCACCTAATTTTGATGCAACAACAGGATCTTTACACTCGTCAAATTTATTACAAACAGTAGGTTTAGGTGCAGATGGACAGTTAAGAAGAGGAGATGTAAGAGACGGTATGCATCCTAAATCTACATCTGTAGGTATGGAAGCAAAATTTGATATAGGTGAAGGTTGGAAAATTAAAAACAACGCAAGATTTTCTGCAAATAGCGGAAGCTTTGTGTCTCCATTTCCAGCAGAAGTTGCTTCAGCATCTTCAATAGCAGATAGTTTTGGAGCAGGATCAACATTACAATTTGTAGATGGAACAGCAGTCCCTACAAACAGTTTAGTAGCTAGAATACATATGTTTGATGTAGAGTTAAACAACTTTAACAACTTTATGAATGATTTTAAACTTCAAAAATCTTTTGAAGGTGTAGATTTAACTGTTGGTTACTTTAAATCTTTACAAAATGTGTCAATGTCTTGGTTATGGAATTCTTACTTACAAGAAGTTAATGATGATAACGCAAGATTAATAAATGCATTTGACGCATCAAATAATCCATTAAGCGAAAACGGATTGTATGCTTACGGAGTTCCGTTTTGGGGTAACTGTTGTACAAGAAACTACGATACACAATATAATGTTTCTGCACCATATGCTAACGTAACAGTAGAAGCTACAGATCAATTAACTTTTGATGCAAGTGCAAGGTATGATAAAGGTAGAGTAGATGGTTCTTTTGCAGGCGCAGTAACAACTCAATTTGATGTTAATAATGATGGAGTTATTTCTGTACCAGAACAAAGCGTAGCTGCAATAGATAATGCTAATGTAACACCAGTAGATTATGATTACGATTATTTTTCATACTCAATAGGAGCAAACTTCAAGATTAAAGAAAACCAAGCAGTTTTTGCAAGATATAGTAAAGGTGCTTCAGCAAAAGCAGATAGAATTTTATTTTCTGGATTAAACTATACAGACGGAGATAGAATAAACGCTTTAGACTTTATTAGACAAGCAGAATTAGGTTTTAAACAAGGATTTAAAAACGGAGCTTTGTATGCAACTTTCTTTATGGCTAATACAGCCGAGGAAGGCGGTTTTGAGGCCTCTACAAATAGTATCATAGAAAATGATTATAAATCTAAGGGATTAGAAGTGGAAGGTTTTTACAACTTTAATAACTTTAACTTACGCGGTGCTGTAACTTACACAGATGCAGAAGTAGACTCTGGTGCTAACGAGGGTAACACACCAAGAAGACAACCAGATTTTATTTATAACATAATGCCATCTTATAACTTTGGTCAAACAAAACAAAACTCTATAGGATTAAGCTTTACTGGTCAAACAGAAGCTTATGCACAGGATAATAACGAGTTAGTAATGCCAGGATTTGTTATAGTAAGTGGTTTTGCTAACGTTAAGATTACAGATTCACTTTTTGCTAACATTTCTGCTAACAATATTTTTGATAGTATTGGTGTAACAGAGGTAGAAGAAGGAAGCATTGTAGAAAATCAAGACAACTATGTTAGAGCTAGACCTTTACCAGGAAGATCTATGACACTTGGTTTACAATATAAATTTTAAAATTTATTTGATTTGATTGATGAAAATAGGTTGGTATTTAAAAAAAGTATCAGCCTATTTTAAATAAAGCTTACTGTGAAAACAATAATTCTAAATACTTTTTTTTCATTAATATTTCTTTTCAATACAAGTGTAATTGAAGATCAAAACCAATTTGAAAATAATAATATTCAAGATGTAATAATAGTTTATGGAAGTGATACTTGCCATTACTGTTTGGATACAAAAACATTTTTAAATAAAAACAATATTAAGTATACGTACTATGATATTGATAAAAATGAAAAAGCATTAAATGAAATGCTTAATAAACTAAGAGCAAAAAAATAAGTGTTTCAGATTTAAAGATACCGGTAATAGATAAAAACGGAAACATCTTTACAAATAACATTAAGTTTGAAGATTTTTTAAATAAGATAAAAGAATAAACGTAATGCTAAAAAAACCAAAATTAAGTTTCTGGCAAATACTAAATATGAATGTTGGGTTTTTCGGAATCCAATACAGTTTTGGTTTACAACAAAGCGCAGTTACACCTATTTACGATTTTCTAGGAGCAAGTCCTGATCAAATCCCAATACTACATTTAGCAGGACCGGTTACAGGTTTAATTGTACAACCATTAGTTGGTGCTTTAAGTGACAAGACTTGGCATCCTAAGTTAGGTAGACGTAAGCCTTTCTTTTTAATAGGAGCAATATTATGTAGTATAGCTTTGTTAGCTTTTCCGTTTAGTAGTTCATTATGGATGGCTGCTGGTTTGTTATGGATTTTAGACGCAGGTAACAATACTGCTATGGAGCCCTACCGTGCTTTGATTGCAGATAAATTAAGCGAAGAGCAACAACCACTTGGTTTTCAAATGCAAAGCTTTTTTACAGGATTTGGACAGACATTAGCTAATTTATCTTTATTTATTTTTCCTTTAATTATAGTTGGTACCACAGGTTCATTACCTTCATGGGTATATGCATCTTTCTTTTTAGGATCTATATGTTCTATCGGATCTATTTTGTGGAGTATGAGTAAGACTAAAGAAGATCCACCAACAAAAGAAGAATTAGAGTTAATAAGAAGCAATGATAAAGGAATTTTTCATCCGTTATTAGAGATAATAGAAGCTATCAAAGATATGCCAAAAGTAATGTGGCAATTAGCTTTAGTATATCTATTTCAGTGGTATGCATTATTTTGTTATTGGCAAAATTCTTCAAAAAGTGTAGCGCTTTCTGTGTGGAATGCTACACCAAGTTCTAATCCAGATGCATATGCAGAAGCAGTTGGTTGGACAGGATTAATTAACGGTTGGTATAATATTATCACATTTTTAGTTGCTTTTGGTTTAGTATATCTAACAAAAAAAATAAAACCAAAACATGTACATGCTATCTGTTTACTTGTAGCAGCAGTTGGTTTTTTTGCATTTCCAATTATAGAGAATAAAAATTTATTGTTTGTGGCAATAACAGGATTTGGTATTGGCTGGGCAAGTATGATGGGTATTCCTTATTTAATTGTTGTATCGGACATACCAAAAGAAAGATACGGAGTTTATATGGGAATTATCAATATGATGATAGTTATACCAATGATTATTCAAACATTGTCGTTTGGATACATACTTAAACACTTTTTAGGTAATGATCCAAGAAACGCAATAACTTTTGCAGCAGTACTATTGGTTATCAGTGCTGCGCTAACATTAATTATTAAAACAAAAAATAAAGCTTAATATATGCACTACGAAAAGTCCATAGAGTTACTTTTAAAATGCAGTACAGAAAAAGGATTTGTTGCAAGCGCTCAAGATATTTCAAATTATAAACGTGTTTGGGCTAGAGATGGAGTAATATGTGGTTTATCTGCTTTAGCTTCTGGACATAGAGAGTTAATAAAAACATTTAAAAACACATTACTTACACTAGCAAAGCATCAACACGAAGTAGGTACAATACCATCTAATGTAGGTGTTTCAGAAAAAGATGAATCTGTAAGTTATGGTGGATTAGCAGGTCGTGTAGATGCTGCTACTTGGTTTGTAATTGGTGTTTGCCAATACGCTAACTATACTAATGATTTTGCTTTTTTTAATGATTTAAAACCAAAAATATACAAAGTATTACAGCTTTTAAATGCTTGGGAATTTAATAATAAACACCTAATGTATATTCCGTTATCGGGTAATTGGGCTGACGAATATATTACCGACGGATATGTCTTATACGACCAACTATTAAGGTATTGGGCAATACAATCTTTTAATTATTTAGAAAACGATCAAAGCTTAAGTAATAAGCTTATTCAAATAAAAAATCAAATTAAAGCAAACTTTTTTCCTAATTCTAATAAAGAAAAATTTCATGATCGTGCCTATAATGCAATAAAGATAGATTCATTTTTACCGTGCTCATTCTCACCATCAGGATATAAAACTAACTACGACGCGTTTGCAAATGCATTGCTGTTAATTTTAGATTTTGGAGATAAAAAATTTAAAAACAAACTAATAGATTACAGTTTAGAATTAGCAGAATCTACAAAATTAGGTTTGCTACCTGCTTTTTGGCCAGTTATAAAACCAAACGATCAACATTGGGATTTACTTAAAGATAACTGTAAATATGAATTTAGAAATTACCCATACGAGTTTCATAACGGTGGTAGTTGGGCAATGGTTAATGGTTTTTTTGGATTAGGACTACTTAAACAAGGAAAAACAGAACAAGCAAAAAAAATACTTAAAAATATAGATAAAGTTAATCAAGTTGAAGATTATAAGTTTTACGAAAACTTTAATACTAAAACAACAGAACCTAACGGAGTGCCTTATTGCGCATGGAGCGCAGCAGCATCTGTGCTACTTACTCAGTCTATAAAACAACAAATAAAATTTATTTAAATTGAAAACTATAGATATTTTATGCGTTGGTGAAGTATTGTTAGATTTTATTGGAGAAGAAGCTAATAAAACAGTACAAACAACAAGCGCATATAAAAGATACTTAGGAGGATCTCCTACAAATGTTGCAGTAAATGCAGTAAAGCTAGGCTTAAAATCTGCATTAGTTGCTACTTGTGGTAATGATGGATTAGGACGTTTTGTAGAAGATAAATTAACCAAAAGCAATGTAGATGTAAGTGCACTAAATAAAACTGAAGAGTATCCAACATCTATCATTTTAGTGTCTAAATCTACAGAAACTCCAGATTTTTTACCATTTAGACAAGCAGATTTTCATATAAATGAAAGTCAAATTTCAGAACAATTAATAGAGTCGTCAAAAATTTACCATACAACTTGTTTTGCGTTAAGTAAAAATCCGGCAAGAACAACAATTCTAAATAAAGCAAAAAAAGCAAAAGAAAAAGGATTGTCACTTAGTATAGATATAAATTATTCTGAAAAAATTTGGCCAAACACAGAAGAGGCAATTTCTGTAATTAAAGAATATTTAAAATTAGATCCTTTAGTAAAATTAAGTTTAGATGATTGTAAGCGATTATTTAAAGAAGATAAAAAAGACCAATTTATTTTTGATTATTTTCATTCTTTAGGTGCATCAGTAGTATGTTTAACAAAAGGAAGTGAAGGAGTTGTGGTATCTGATAAGTCTGGAGAGTTAGTAGAAAAAGCAAGCTTAAAAATAGAAAATATTAAAGACGCAACAGGTGCTGGTGATGCTTTTTGGACAGGTTTTTTATATAGTCAACTAAATAATAAAAATTTAGAGGATAGTGTTGATTTTGCTCAAAAAATAGCAAAACAAAAACTTCAACACGTTGGAGGTTTACCTAATCATGTTAAGTTTTAAAATAATTATTCATAATTTTATGAAAAGCTACCTATTAAAGGTGGCTTTTTTTATACACTAATTTTAAGCAAACAATTATATAGCTTACATTTGTAATTCAATTTAAACTTAAAAAAATTCCGCGTAAGCAGAAACATTATATCCTTATGAGTAAACAAAGTAGACGTCGCGAAGCTTTAGTATATCATGCAAAGCCAACTCCAGGAAAAATAAAAGTAGTACCAACAAAAAAATATGCAACACAAAGAGATTTGTCTCTTGCATATTCACCAGGTGTTGCAGAGCCTTGTTTAGAAATAGAAAAAGATAAAAATAATGCCTATAAATATACTTCTAAAGGAAATTTAGTAGCAGTAATATCTAACGGGACAGCAGTTTTAGGATTAGGAGATATTGGTCCAGAAGCTTCAAAACCAGTAATGGAAGGTAAAGGTTTATTATTTAAAATCTTTGCAGATATTGACGTATTTGATATAGAAGTTGACACAAAAAATGTAGAAGAATTTATCCAAACCGTAAAAAATATAGCTCCAACCTTTGGAGGAATTAATTTAGAAGATATTAAAGCGCCAGAAGCTTTTGAAATAGAGCGTAGATTAAAAGAAGAACTGGATATTCCAGTAATGCATGATGACCAACATGGTACTGCTATTATATCTGCAGCAGCATTATTAAATGCTTTAGAATTAGCAGAAAAAAAGATAGATGAAATAAAAATTGTAGTAAGTGGTGCAGGTGCAGCTGCTATCTCATGTACAAGACTATATCAAGCTTTTGGAGCAAAACGCGAAAACATTGTCATGTTAGACAGTAAAGGTGTAATTAGAAGCGATAGGGATAACTTAACAGCTCAAAAAGCAGAGTTTGCAACCGATAGAAAAATAAATACATTAGAAGAAGCAATGCAAGATGCAGATGTCTTTATTGGCTTATCAACGTCAGATATTGTAAATCAAGATATGTTACGTTCAATGTCTGTAAACCCTATTGTATTTGCTATGGCAAATCCAGATCCAGAAATAGCTTATGATTTAGCAATAGCAACTAGAGAAGATATTATAATGGCTACAGGACGTAGTGATCATCCTAACCAAGTAAATAACGTATTAGGTTTCCCATTTATTTTTAGAGGTGCTTTAGATGTTCGAGCAACAAAAATTAACGAAGCTATGAAAATGGCAGCAGTTAAAGCTTTAGCAGATTTAGCTAAAGAGCCAGTGCCAGAACAAGTAAATATAGCTTATGGCGAAACGCGTTTAGCATTTGGTAAAGATTATATTATACCAAAACCATTTGACCCAAGATTAATTTCTGAAGTACCACCAGCAGTAGCAAAAGCAGCTATGGAAAGTGGCGTAGCAAAAGAACCAATTGAAGATTGGGAAAAATATAAAGACGAATTAATGCAACGTCTTGGATCTGATAACAAATTAATGCGATTATTATTTAATCGTGCTAAGATGAATCCAAAGCGTGTTGTATTTGCAGAAGCAGATCAGTTAGACGTACTAAAAGCAGCTCAAGTTG
Source organism: Mesoflavibacter zeaxanthinifaciens DSM 18436 (assembly GCF_000422365.1). Classification (GTDB taxonomy): domain Bacteria; phylum Bacteroidota; class Bacteroidia; order Flavobacteriales; family Flavobacteriaceae; genus Mesoflavibacter; species Mesoflavibacter zeaxanthinifaciens. The sequence goes on along the minus strand of NZ_AULQ01000005.1, from coordinate 29,742 downwards.
TATATGAAGAAGGTATTGCACATCCAATTTTGTTAGGTCGTCAAGAAGAAATAGAGCGTCTTAAAGAAGAAATAGAGTTTGATGCAGAAGTGCCTATTATAGACCCAAAATCAGATGAGCAGTTAGAACAAAAAAATAAATATGCTCAAGTCTATTGGGAACAACGTCAAAGACGTGGCGTAACTCTTTTTAATGCACAAAAGATTATGCGAGAGCGTAATTATTTTGCAGCTATGATGGTTAACGAAGGAGATGCAGATGCTGTAATTACAGGATATTCTCGTAGTTACCCTTCTGTTGTAAAACCAATGTTAGAACTATTTGGTTTAGCACCTGGTTCTTCAAGAATAGCGACAACAAACTTAATGATGACACAGCGTGGACCATTATTTTTAAGTGATACGGCTATAAATGTAGATCCTTCTGCTAAAGATTTAGCTAGAATAGCTCAGATGACAGCAAAAACCATGAAAATGTTTGGTTTAGAGCCTGTAATGGCAATGACCTCATATTCTAATTTTGGTTCATCAACAAATCCAAGAGCATCAAAGGTAAGAGAAGCTGTAAGTTACCTACATAGAGCCTATCCAGATTTAGTAGTAGACGGAGAGTTGCAAACAGATTTTGCTCTTAATAGTAAAATGCTTCAAGACATTTTTCCTTTTTCAAAATTAGCAGGACGTAAAGTAAATGCATTAATATTTCCTAATCTAGATGCAGCTAATATTACTTACAAGCTTTTAAAAGAATTGAATAAAGCAGATTCTATAGGACCAATTATGATGGGTATGAAAAAACCTGCTCATATACTACAATTAGATGCAAGTGTAGACGAAATTGTAAGTATGGCAGCTATAGCTGTAATAGATGCTCAGCAAAAGCAAAAACTAGAAGAAAGTCTAAGGAATAAGAAGTAATTTTGAGTAAGAATAATTTTATTACATTTGAGGGTTTAATAGGGCTATTTTATGATTACTCATATACAAGGTAAATTAGTAGAAAAAAATCCTACAGATGTTGTAATAGATTGCAACGGTGTAGGATATTTGTTAAATATATCACTTCATACTTATTCTCAAATACCAGACCAAGAAGCATTAAAACTGTATACACATCTTCAAGTTAGAGAAGATGCACATACACTTTTTGGATTTGCGTCATTGGCAGAAAGAGAAGTATTCAGGTTATTAATATCTGTAAGTGGTATTGGTGCAAATACAGCAAGAACGATGTTGTCTTCATTAACTCCAAAGCAAATTAGAGAAGGTATTGCAACAGAAGATGTAGCTTTAATTCAATCTATAAAAGGAATTGGAGCAAAAACAGCACAAAGAGTAATCATAGATCTAAAAGATAAGATTCTTAAAATCTATGATATAGACGAAGTTTCTGTTAAAGAAAGCAATACAAATAAAGAAGAAGCGTTATCTGCATTAGAAGTTTTAGGTTTTGCTAAAAAGCAAGCCGAAAAAGTTATAGATAAAATAGTGGCTCAACAACCAGATGCCAACGTAGAAACTATAATAAAACTAGCACTAAAAAATTTATAATTTATTTTGAATACAGCTCAACATAGTTTTTATAAATCCACACTAACTAACCTATTTACCACTTTTTTATTATTATTTAGTGTTGTTATTGTAGCTCAAGAAACTCCAGAAACAGAAACCGATAGTACCAAAACAGGCTTTAATTTAGGACAAATACAAATGCCTAATCCAAGCAGTATTGTTTCAAAATACACTTATGATGCTTTAACAGATAGATATATCTATACAGAGTCTGTAGGAGAGTTTAATATCAATTACCCAATAATTTTAACACCACAAGAGTATCAATCTTTAGTAGATAAAGAAAACATGCAATCTTATTATAAAGAAAAGATTGATGCTTACGATGGAAAGAAAGAAAATTCAGAAGAAGCTCAGAAAAATCTATTGCCAGAGTTTTATGTAAATTCAGGTTTTTTTGAAAGCATTTTTGGAGGAAATACTATTGAGTTTATCCCTCAAGGATCTGTAGAAATGGATTTAGGTATCCTTTTTACAAAGCAAGATAACCCTTCATTTTCACCAAGAAACAGACGTAACTTTACTTTTGACTTTGATCAACGTATTAGCTTAAGTATGTTGGGTAAAGTAGGAACACGTTTACAAGTAAATGCAAATTACGATACACAGTCTACGTTTGATTTTCAAAACGTAATAAAATTAGAATATACACCAACAGAAGACGATATCATTCAAAAAATTGAAGTTGGTAACGTTAATATGCCTCTAAACAACTCATTAATTTCAGGAGCTCAAAGTTTATTTGGTGTTAAAACGCAACTTAAATTTGGTAAGACAACAATTACAGGTGTGTTTTCAGATCAAAGATCAGACACAAGATCTGTAGTTGCTCAAGGTGGCGGAACTTTAGATGAATTTGACTTTTTTATTAGAGATTATGATGAAAACCGTCACTTCTTCTTAGCACAATATTTCCGTAACAACTATGATAAAGCATTAGAAAATTACCCGTTTATAAATAACAATATTCAGATTACAAGAATTGAAGTATGGGTAACAAACAGAAGTAATCAAACGCAAAATGTACGTAACGTTGTAGCGTTTCAAGATTTAGGAGAAACAGGTGTTATAGGTAATGCTGGTGTAAATGTTTATCAAGGTCCAAACGCATTTCCGGATAACGGAAACAATGGTTTAGATCCAACAATTATTGGGCAGCCAATGTCTCAATTAACAGATGCAGTAAGAGATATTGCTACCGTACAAAATGGAATTTTAATACCTGGTTTTAACGAAGGTTTCGACTTTGCAAAACAAGAAAATACCAGAAAGTTAATAGAAGGACAAGAATATAAAGTAAATACACAATTAGGATATATTTCTTTAAATCAAAGACTTAATAACGATGAAGTTTTAGCAGTAGCTTATCAATATACTGTTGGAGGGCAAGTATTTCAAGTAGGAGAATTTGCTAACGATGGTCTTGATGCAACAGATGTTAATACCAACTCTCAAGGTCAAGTAACTAATGTAACTAACAACGCATTAGTTTTAAAACTTTTAAAAAGTAGTATTACTAGTGTACAGCAGCCAATTTGGGATCTAATGATGAAAAACATTTACGATACCGGAGCATATCAATTAAGTCAAGAAGATTTTAAGCTTAATATTTTTTATAACGAAGCTGCACCACTTAACTATATCACACCAGTAGAAGGAACATCTTTTCCTACAGTAGATTTAGATAATAATCCAACAACAGATGATGAGGTTATACAAGAAACTACGCTGCTAAGATTATTCAATTTTGATAAACTAAACTTTAATAATGATCCTCAAATAGGAGGAGACGGATTTTTTGATTTTGTATCAGGAATAACTGTAATACCAGAAAACGGTAAAATAGTTTTTACTAAAGTAGAACCGTTTGGACGTTATTTATTCGACTTATTAGATGATGATGGTAACCCAGGTGATAATGCTGCAGATTATGAAGCAGATACTTACACTAACCCAAACCAAGAAAAATACGTTTATGACTTGTTATATAAAGCAACAAAAACAGCTGCATTAGACGAGTCCGAAAAAAATAAATTCCAAATAAAAGGACGTTACAAATCGTCTGGTGGTGATGGTATCCCGATTGGTGGGTTTAATGTGCCAAGAGGATCAGTACGTGTACAAGCAGGAGGAAGAGTGTTAGTAGAAGGTGTAGATTATACAGTAAATTATCAGTTAGGTAGAGTATACATTATTGATGATGCTTTAAAAGCCTCTAATACTCCTATTCAAGTTTCCACAGAAAATAACTCAATCTTTGGGCAACAAACTAAACGTTTTACAGGAATAAATGTAGAACATCGTTTTAACGAAAACTTTGTGGTTGGCGCTACGTATTTAAACCTTAACGAAAGACCTATTACGCAAAAAGCAAACTATGCTACAGAGCCTATAAACAATACAATTTTAGGGTTTAATGGTAATTATTCTACAGAAGTTCCATTCTTTACAAGACTTGTTAATAAGTTACCAAATATAGATACAGATGCACCATCAAATTTTTCTGTTCGTGGTGACTTTGCATACTTACTACCAGGAGCACCAAAAGGAACTAATTTTAATGGAGAAGCTACTGCATATATAGATGATTTTGAAGGGACTCAAAACGGAATTGATCTAAAATCACCGCAAGCTTGGACACTATCTTCTAGACCTTTAAATTTAAATAACACGACAGCTTTTGATGCTGTAGGTATAGAAAATGGTTACGGTAGAGCAATGTTAAATTGGTACTCTATAGATCCTATTTTCTACGGAAGTCAAAGACCATCAGGTATCTCAGATGATGATATGTCAAGCCTTTATACAAGCCGAGTATTTGTAAACGAACTTTTTCCGCAGCAAGATATCGCTCAAGGACAAACTACGGTTATTAATACTTTAGACTTAGTCTATTATCCAGATGAACGTGGTCCCTACAATTTTCAACCAGGTTCTGAGAATGGAAATACAGTAAACCCTGAAGAGAGTTGGGCAGGTATAACTAGACAAATAACATCTACAGATTTTGAGCAATCTAATGTTGAGTATATCGAGTTTTGGCTTCAAGATCCATTCCAAGAAAATCCATCTAATCCAGGAGGTAAATTATTTATAAATCTGGGAAGTATTTCAGAAGATATCTTAAAAGATGGTCGTAAACAATATGAAAATGGTTTGCCACAAGACGGTAATATTAGTTTGTTGCCTCAAACAGCTTATCAGTCTGTAGTGCCACAAAACCAAGCGTTAATTTATGCATTTGATACGACAGGAGAAGAAAGAACTAATCAAGACGTTGGATTTGATGGTTATAATGACGCAGAAGAAGCAGCTAATTTTCCAGCAGCATTTTCAGGAATAGCAGATCCAGCAAAAGATAACTACAACTATTATTTAAATGCTGAAGGCGATTTATTTGAGCGTTACAAACAATATAATGGCGTAGAAGGTAACTCTCCAGATTTCTTTAGTGATACTAACAGAGGATCAACAACACAACCAGATGTAGAAGATGTTAACCGTGATAATACTATGAATACTATTGATAGCTATTATCAATATGAAATAGAAATAACGCCAGCTACATTGAACTTAGATAACGAGTTTATTGTTGATACTAAAAATGTTAACGGAAACAGTAATCCAAGAGTTTTACCAAACGGAGATACCGCTTATCCAAAATGGTATCAATTTAGAATACCAGTAAGTTCTGGTGAAGCTGTAAATGGTATTACAGACTTAAGATCTATAAGGTTTACAAGACTATTCTTAAATGGCTTTGAGCAACCTACAGTATTTAGATTTGGTACATTAGATCTAGTAAGAAGTGATTGGAGAAGATTTAGATTAGCATTAGATGGCGGTCCAACAGATCCAACATTTGAAGATACAGATTTTAGCGTAGGTGCAGTAAGCACACAAGAAAACGAAGGTAGCTATGTGTCGCCACCAAGCGTAGTGCCAGAACAATTAAATAATAACAATACCATTGTTAGGCAAAATGAGCAGTCTTTAGTCGTTAAAGTATGTGATTTAAAAGCTAAAGATGCTAGAGCTGTATTTAAGAATATTGCAATAGATATGCGTCAATATAAAAAGTTGCGTATGTTTATGCATGCACGTCAAGGCGAAACACCTGGTTTAGGTGATAATGAAATGGTAGGCTTTATAAGAATGGGTAATGATTTAACCCAAAACTATTATCAAATTGAAATTCCTTTACAAGTTTATAACGGTGGTGGTGGAGCACAAGATTTTTGGCCAGAAGTAAATGAAATAAACTTAAAACTTGAAGTTTTACAACGCTTAAAAGCTTTAGCAGTTAGTAACCAAACATTAACAAGTGGTCAGGCTAATTTTTATGATGTTGTAGGAGATGATTTAATAGAGGTTCCTTTTTCTGAACAATTTGAAGGTTATGTATCTGGTCAACATCGTGTGGCAATAAAAGGTAATCCTAATTTTGGAGATATTAGAACCTTAATGGTTGGTGTAAAAAACGCAACTAATAGTAATTTATGTGGAGATGTTTGGTTTAATGAGCTAAGACTTTCAGACATGAATAACGAAGGTGGTTGGGCTGCAGTAATGAGTGTAGATACTAATTTAGCAGACTTTGCAACAGTAAGTGCTACAGGTAGAATGAGCACTTCTGGTTTTGGAGACATCAACCAAGGACCTAGCGAGCGTAGCTTAGAAGATGTAAAACAATATGATGTTGTAACTAATGTTAATATTGGTCAATTATTACCAGAAAAATGGGGATTACAAATACCATTTAATTATGGTCAAGGAGTAGAAGTGGTAACACCAAAGTTTGATCAACAATACGAAGATTTAGAGCTTCAAACACGAATGGACGAAGCTGCAGACGATGCAGAACGTGATCAAATTTTAGAACAATCCGAAGAGTATACTAAAAGAAAAAGTATCAACTTTATTGGAGTTAAAAAAAATAGAACAGGAGAAGCAAAACCTCGTTTTTACGATGTAGAAAATTTAACACTTAACTACTCTTACAACAAAACAGAACATAGAGATTTTGAAATTAAAAACTCTGTAGACAAACAAGTAAGAGCAGGCATTAATTATGCTTATAATTTTGAACCAAAAGTAATTGAGCCATTTAAGAAAAATGATTCTTTATTTACAGGAGAATATTGGAAGCTATTAAAAGATTTAAACTTTAATGTGTTACCTGCTAGTTTTACTGTAAACACAGATTTAAACCGTCAGTATAATAGACAAAAGTTTAGAGACATAGATTTAGGAGGTAATAATATTGGATTAGAAGAACTATATAGAAGAAACTATACTTTCGACTATCAATACAATATCAACTGGAATCTTACAAAATCACTTCAACTTAACTTATCTGCTTCAAATAACAATATTGTTCGTAATTATTTTAAAGACAATATTATTAACGGAGAACCAGATCCTATGCTAGATGTTTGGGACGGTTTCTTTGATTTTGGAGATCCAAACCGTCAACAACAACAAGTTGGTATTAATTATGAAATTCCTTTTGCTAAAATCCCAACCTTAAACTTTATAAAAGCAACTTATAGTTACTCTGGGTTATACCAGTGGCAAAAAGGATCTGATTTATTTGGTAATCTAACAGCAGATGATGGTAATACCTACGATTTAGGTAACTCAATTTCTAATGGTAATTCACACAATATTAATTCAACTTTAGACATGAATAAGTTGTATAAATATTTGGGTATAGCAAAAAAGAGAAGTTCAAGACGTAGTAATAGGATTAGTAGGGCACGTGGTGCTCAACCACCAGCTGTTGTCAATAAAGATGAAAAAGCAAAGCAAAAGAAAAGCGGAGATGGTTTTGGAGCCAAACTAGGCAATTTTGGTATAGAAATATTAACATCGATAAAACGTATACAAGCTGTTTATAGCGAAACTAATGGGACATATTTACCAGGATACTTACAAACTCCAGGTTTTTTAGGTACATCTAAACCAACACTAGGTTATACTTTAGGTAGTCAAAGAGATGTGCGTGATCTTGCAGCAAGAAATGGATGGTTAACCATCTTCCCAGATTTTAACCAACAGTATACGACTAACCAAACTAAACAGTTAGATTTATCTGCAAACTTAGAGCCGGTTAAAGATTTAAAAATTGATTTAATTGGATTTAGAACTTATGCTGAAAATTATACAGAAAACTACCGTATAGAAAATGACGAGTATGTGTCCTTAACACCAAATACGTACGGTAATTTTAGTATATCTGCATTTACATTACCAACAGCATTTAGTAAAAGTGATGAGAACGGATCTCAAGCATTTGATGATTTTAGAGCAAATAGAATTGAAGTTGCAAAACGTTTAGCCACACAAAGAGGAATTGATGTGACAGATCCTGCAAATTTAGATGCAGAAGGCTATCCAAAAGGGTTTGGTAAAACAAGTCAGCAAGTATTATTGCCATCATTTGTAAGTGCATACACAGGAAGAGGAGCTAACAAAACACCATTAGATGCATTAAGAGATATACCAATTCCTAACTGGGATTTAAAGTATACAGGTTTTATGAAGTTTAATTGGTTTAAAAAACGATTTAAACGTTTCTCTTTAACACATGGTTATCGTTCAACATATACCATTCAACAGTTTAGAACAAACTTAGATTATACACCAATAGATTTTACAGTAGATTACGATTCTCAACCAAACGAAGCTTTAGATCAAGCAGGAAACTATAAAGCAAAAAGTTTATTAAGCGGTGTAACTTTAACAGAAATGTTTAGCCCATTATTCCGTTTTGACATGGAGATGAAAAACTCGGTAAGAGTCCTTTTAGAAATGAAAAAAGACCGTATGCTATCATTAAGTTTTGATAATAATCTAATGACCGAAATTGCAGGAAACGAGTATACGGTAGGATTAGGCTACCGCCTTAAAGACGTACGCATAAAATCAAAATTAGCAGGACCAAGACGATCAATAGTATCAGATTTAATTATGTCTGCAGATTTATCTGTAAGAGATAACAAAACAATAATTAGATACTTAGATGTAGATAATAACCAAATAACAAACGGTCAAACCATTTGGGGATTAAAATACAATGCAGAGTATGCATTTAGTAGAAACTTAACAGGTATTTTCTACTTCGATTATACCTTCTCAGAATATGCAATTTCAACAGCATTTCCTCAAACAACAATTAGGTCAGGTTTAACACTTAGATATAATTTCGGAAATTAATAATTCTTTATTTGAAATTATTACTCATTTAAATACATTTGTAGCAACTTAAAAAATAAAAGATGAATATTCCAGCAGATTTAAAATATACTAAAGACCACGAATGGGTTAAAATTGAAGGCGACCAAATTACAGTAGGTATTACAGATTTTGCTCAAAGTGAGTTAGGAGATATAGTTTACGTTGAGGTTGAAACTTTAGACGAAACTTTAGATGCAGAAGAAGTTTTTGGAACAGTAGAAGCAGTAAAAACAGTATCAGACTTATTCTTACCTGTAGCAGGAGAGATTGTTGCTTTTAATGATTCTTTAGAAGACGAACCAGAAAAAGTAAACACAGATCCTTACGGAGAAGGTTGGATGATTAAAGTAAAGGTATCTGATGTAGCATCATTAGACAGCTTACTTTCTGCAGAAGATTATAAAGCCATAATTGGTGCATAAATTATTACCTTTACTTAGCATAGGTTACTCTGTAGTGCTTACAATATTAAGTTTAATGCCACAAGTAGGACCAAGTAATATGCCAAGTAATAGTGATAAAGTATTTCATGCAATTGCATATATGTTTTTTACCATGATTTGGTATCTTACATTAAAAATAAGTTTTTTTTCTAAAAAAGCTTTACGTATTGCAATTGTTTTAGCTATAGTGTTTGGCATAATTATTGAAATATTACAACATACACTAACACAGCATAGAGAAGCAGATATTAAAGATGTAATAGCCAATATAATAGGCACATTTCTATCAGTATTGATTATTAAATTAGCGTTAAAAATGAAAGTTAAAAACAACTAATGCCTTGTTTTTTTAGTAAATAAATAGTTATTTTAGCATTCAGTAAAAATCACAAACATGGAACCAAAGAAAAATCCAGAAGCAAATGTAGGTCGTAACAGTAGTCTATATCTAGCAGTAGGTTTAGCACTTATGATGTTTATATCATATACAGCGATTAATCATAAAACATATGACAAAGAAGCAATTGACATTGGTCAATTAGATCTTGGTGAAGAAATAGAAGAAGAAATTCCAATTACTGAAATACAAAATACACCACCGCCACCGCCACCGCCACCAGCAGCTCCAGAAGTTATCGAGGTTGTGGAAGATGAAGAAGAAGTGGAAGAAACAGTAATCGAGTCTACAGAAACAACTCAAGAAGAAGTAATCGTAGAGGTAGAAGAAGTAGAGGTAGAAGAGGTAGAAGAAGTTATTGAAGACGTACCATTCTCAATTATCGAAAATGTGCCAATCTTTCCTGGATGCGAAAGTGGGAACAACGATGCTAAGAAAAAATGTATGTCTGATAAAATCAATAAATTTGTACAACGTAACTTTAATACAGATTTAGCTCAAGATTTAGGTTTAGATTCAGGTATTAAAAGAATATTTGTATCATTTAAAGTTGATACACAAGGTAACATTGTAGGAATTAGATCAAGAGCGCCTCACCCAAGATTAGAACAAGAGGCTGCAAGAGTAATTCAAAAATTACCTAAAATGAAGCCAGGTAAGCAAAGAGGTAAGCCAGTAAACGTACCTTACTCTTTACCAATTACATTTAGAGTAGAATAGTTAAATAACTATCATATATTAAAAATCCCGTTACAATTGTAACGGGATTTTTGTTTTTGGTATGTTTATTGTGACATTTTCATAATATTAACATTTAAACTTTATTAATTATGAAAAATCTTAACAAAGAGCACAATCTCACTCGCCAAAATGAGAATAAAGTGCAGCATTCACAAAAACATGATGCAAATTTACAAAAAAACTCCACGTTGTATTTTCAGGTAGGATTAATACTGTGCTTATTGGCTGTTTATGGCGCTTTAGAGATGCGTTTTGAATCTACTAACTTAGCTGTAATCGAAGAATCAGTAGAGCCTGTATTTGAAGAGTATACTTTAGATCAAAAACAGTACAAAATTATAAAAGATGCTGTTAAGGTTGAAGATCCTGTAAAAAGACAACCTAAACATGTTTTAGAACCTGAAATTATTGAAAATGACGAACCTGATGCAGAAGAAACTACAGATTTAATAACCGAAATGACTAAACCTAAAACAGAAATTGATGTTACTAAAGTTGATCTTAAAGACATTACGGTTGAAGTACCAGAAGATCCTATAGAAGATGTCCCTTTTGTAAGGATAGAACAAGTCCCTGTATATCCAGGATGCGAAGGAGAAATTACTAACAATGGTCGTAAAAAATGCTTTTCAGAAAAGCTATCAGAATTAGTAAGAAAAAAATTTGACACAGATTTAGGAAATCAACTAGGTTTAAAGGAAGGTATTCAAAAAATCTATGTTAATTTTAGAATAACTAAAACAGGTAACGTAGAAGTGTTAAGGACAAGAGCGCCTCATCAAGTATTAGAAAAAGAAGCTAATAGAGTAGTAAATACAATTCCTAAGGTACAACCAGGAAAACAAGGTGGGCAAGAAGTTTCGGTGTTATACACATTACCAATCATGTTTCAGGTAAGGTAATAAAAAAAATACTATCACTTTTTTAAAGTCGTTATTGTAATATATAGCGACTTTTTTTTGTTCAAAGCTGTTATAAAAAAAGCATTATCTTTCAGCAAAATTTAAACCCAAAATAAATGAAGTCATTCATTTTAACCCTATTTACTCTATTAACGTGTCTATCCTACGGACAAAATAATACTTTTAGAAGTAAACCACCGGTTTTCGAAAATTGTAAAAACCAAGAAGATAGTACTCAACTTAATTGCTTTAATCAAGAGGTTTTTAATTTTATATTTAAAAATTTTCAAACACCAAAAGAAATTGATTCTAACTATAAAGGCGAAATAGTTGTGGTTTTTGAAGTAACAGAAAAAGGAGTGTTTAAAACCATTTTTATTGAAGCAAAGCACAAATCGTTAAAGGAAGAAACACAACGTATATTTGATCTATTTCCTCAAATAGAACCAGCAACTTATAACGGTAATCCTACGTTTAGACAATATTCTATGTCTATTTATTTACCATTGAATGAAGCTAATAAATCTTCAGAAGTTGAAGCTTTTGTTCTTGATCATAATAATCAATCTAAAATCAATCAGGTTGTACAGTTAACAGATTTAGAAAAGAAGGCTAAAGCCGAATTTGATAGTGTACAAAAAGCAGTAACAAAATATCAAAATAAAGAATATAAGAGTCAAATAAATATCCCATTTAGTCATGAAAACTATTTTCGTTTTGACCGTTCGATGAATTTAGTAGGGACGAATAGTCACACAGCATCAAAGCCATTTATGTATGAAGATGTTGAAAATTATTACGATTTTGAAGCAGAAAATGAAGCTTTAAAACAAGATAGACAGACTTGGGCAGGACAAAAATTATGGAATGAGCATTTAGTGCAATTACAAGGAAAAGATTATTGGTTTACTGTAGATCCTGTTTTTGATTTACAATTAGGTAAAGATACTGATGCAGATTTTGATTACACGTATAACAATACTCGTGGTGTTTATATACAAGGTGGATTAGGTAATAAATTTAGCTTTTCTGCAACAGTTTACGAAAATCAAGGTCGGTTTGCAGAATATGTTAATCAATATGCAGAAAGTTTAAAGGCGTTTGGTCCTGATCCTGCCATAATACCTGGTCGTGGTATTGCAAAACGATTTAAAGATGATGCTTATGATTATCCTGTAGCAGAAGGATATTTGTCATATTCACCTGCAAAATTTATTAATGTTCAGTTTGGACATGGCAAACAATTTATTGGCGACGGTTACCGTAGTTTACTACAAAGTGACGTAGCAAGTCCTTATCCTTTTTTAAAGTTGAATACTAAATTTTGGAAAATTAAGTACACCAACACTTGGACCTGGTTAAAAGATGTAAGACCAGAAGCGGTAGTAGATGATGCATTTAGAACAAAATATATAGCAAATCATTACTTAAGCTGGAATGTCTCAAAAAAATTAAACATAGGATTATTTGAATCTGTTATTTGGGAAAATACTAACGATAGAGGCTTTGATGTTAACTATTTAAACCCAGTAATTTTCTTTAGAGCAATAGAGTTTGAAACTGGTCAAGGTGCTGGTAATGCTATTTTAGGAGCTTCAGGAAAATATAAATTTAATGACAATGTAAATATTTATGGACAATTTATTTTAGACGAATTTTCTTTAAATGATGTGAAAGCAGGAGAAAAAAGCTGGAAAAATAAGTTTGGGTTTCAATTAGGCGCTAAATATTATAACGCTTTTAAAGTAAAAAACTTAATGCTTCAAGCAGAATATAACCAAGTAAGACCGTATACATATTCTCATAATACAATTGTGCTAAATTACGCACATAACAATCAACCTATGGCTCATCTTTGGGGCGCAAATTTTAGAGAGTTAGTTTTAATTGGACGTTATCAAAAACAACGTTGGTTTGGAGAAGTTAAGGTTATAACTGGTGTTAGAGGTTTTGATTACAATAACGAAACAGATAACTTTAGCTATGGTGGCGATATTTATAGAGATTATAATGACAGACCATTTGATACAGGTGTAGAAATAGGTCAAGGTATAAAAACGACATCAATAAATGCAAGTGCTCAATTAGGATACTTAGTTAATCCAGCTTCTAATTTAAAAGCATTTGTTAATGTAAACTACAGAAATTTTAATCCAGAAGCAGAAACATTAAATGTTTTTAATAACAGTACTGTTTGGTTTAACTTTGGTTTAAGAACAGACTTATTTAATTGGTATTTTGATTACTAAAAACAATTAAAACTATCATATTAAAGCCTCAAGTTAAAAACCTTGAGGTTTTTTTATGCTAAATAATCAATTAGCAGTATCTTTGCGCAAGCAAAAAAGTAAGCTAAAATTTTGAGTACAACAACTACGGTCGTAAAACATACAGCGATTTCAGATTTTAAAGAAATTACAAAAATGCGTTTGTCTCTAAGCGTAGTATTTTCATCTATTGCAGGTTATTTGCTTGGTGCAGATACAATAAGTGTAAAAGTCTTAATTTTATTAGCTCTTGGCGGTTATTTTATGGTTGGAGCAAGTAATGCTTTTAATCAAATTATAGAAAAAGATTTAGATGCTTTAATGCATCGCACAAAAAATAGACCAGTTGCTTCAGGAAGAATGACTGTAAACACAGCATTTATAATTGCTTGCGTTTTTACTATTTTAGGTATAGTTATTCTTTATACTATTAATCAGCAAACAGCAATGTTTGGTGCTATTTCAATATTTCTTTACACTAGTGTTTACACGCCTTTAAAAACAAAAACACCTTTGTCGGTATTTGTAGGAGCTATTCCAGGAGCTATTCCATTTATGTTAGGTTGGGTAGCAGCAACAGATCATTTTGGTATAGAACCAGGAACTTTGTTTGCACTTCAATTTTTTTGGCAATTCCCTCATTTTTGGGCAATAGGCTGGTTTTTATTTGAAGACTATAAACGTGGTGGGTTTTTTATGTTACCTACAGGAAAACAAGATAAAGGAACAGCAATTCAAGTCATATTATACACTATTTGGACTATTTTAGTTTCAATAATTCCAGTTTTTGGTTTTACAGGAAAATTAGAATTATCGATAGTAGCAGCAATTATCGTTTTTGCATTAGGTTTAGTAATGTTATACTACGCTATACTTCTTTATAAGAAAATGACCGAAAAAGCGGCAAAACAATTAATGTTATCTAGTGTACTTTATATAACAATTATTCAAGTTATTTACGTCGTAGACAAATTTTTAAGATAAACAATGGATTTAACCGAAGGAACAATTCAAGAAAAACACAGAAGATCAAGAAAAATGATGCTATACTTTGGTATAGGAGCATTAATTATGTCTTTTGCAGGTTGGACTAGTGCATTTATAGTAAGTAGTTCTAGGCCAGATTGGTTGTCAGATTTTGTAATGCCTCAGCCTTTTTGGACTAGCATTATAATTATGATAATTAGTAGTGTAACTTTTATAATAGCTAGAAAAGCTTTAGAAAAAAATAATAAATCATTAACAACTGTAATGCTAGTAGTTACATTTGTTTTAGGGCTATTATTTGTTTTAAATCAAATTAAAGGATTTAATCAAATTATAGACATGGGATATAATTTTACAGGACCAACAAGTAATGTAACGGTAAGCTATATCTATCTTATAGCAGTGGTACATATTATTCATGTTCTTGCAGGATTAATACCAATTTTAGTAGTAATAGTAAATCATTTAAGAGGAAAATATACCTCAGAAAATTATACAGGTTTTGAATTAGCCGAAATATTTTGGCATTTTGTAGACCTATTATGGCTTTATTTATTCTTCTTCTTATATTTTTTCTTAAGCTAAAAATTGGCGTAAAACCTTATTTAGACGCGTTAAAATTTAGCGGAAGCAATTTTTTTAAGTCAATAAATTGATTATTTTTGTCACACTTTTTAACAACTAATTTAACACTATGAGCACGACAGTTGCAACTACCAATACAGAAGGTAAAACTTGGAGTGGTGGAAATGAGCCACTTAAAGCAAGTTATGGTAAAATGATGATGTGGTTTTTTATCGTAACAGATGCCCTTACTTTTTCTGCGTTTCTAGCAGCTTACGGATTTTCAAGATTCAAATTTATAGACTCTTGGCCAATAGCAGATGAGGTTTTTACTCACGTACCTTTCTTACACGGTCAAGAATTACCTATGATTTATGTGGCGTTTATGACGTTTATATTAATCATGTCTTCTGTAACAATGGTATTAGCGGTAGATGCTGGTCACCATATGAAAAAGAATAAAGTAACTTGGTATCTTTTCTTAACAATTATTGGTGGTATTATCTTCGTTGGTTCTCAAGCTTGGGAATGGGCAACATTTATAAAAGGAGATTATGGTGCTGTTCAAACAAAAGGAGGAAACATTTTACAGTTTGGAGAATATAAAACAAACGAAAACGGAGAACAAGAATTTAAAAGAGTAGCAGTTAAAGATTTTGTTATAGTATCTCCTACAGAAAGAACTAATCACGAGCGTAAAAACGGACTTTGGTTTGTAGATGAAGGTACATTACCTCCTTATCAAATCAAAGATGTTGTTGCTGGTTTAGAAGCTAATCCAAATATTTTAGTAAGAACTCAAATTTTAAATGAAGAAAGAGAAAAAACTATACTTTCTCGTGAAGAGTCATTAGCAGCTATCAAAAATAACGGTAAGCGCGTTGTAGAAGGTGCAAACTTAGAAGTTAATGAATATGGATCGCCATTATTCGCAGATTTCTTCTTCTTTATTACAGGTTTTCACGGTTTTCACGTACTATCAGGAGTAGTAATTAATATTATCATTTGGTTTAATGTTATTTTAGGAACTTACGAAAGACGTAAAAGCTACGAAATGGTAGAAAAAGTTGGTCTTTACTGGCACTTTGTAGATTTAGTTTGGGTATTCGTATTTACATTCTTCTACTTAGTATAATTTAATAGAAAAAGATTTATCATGGCAGATACACATAAATTAGAAATATTTAGAGGACTTATCAAGTTTAAGTCTAACACTCAAAAAATTTGGGGCGTATTAATCTTACTATCTATTGTTACAGCTGTAGAAGTTGTTTTAGGTATTTACAAACCAGAAGCCTTAGAGTCTCATATATTAGGGATGAAAGGTTTAAACTGGATCTTTATCATACTAACAATAGTAAAAGCATATTACATTACTTGGGACTTTATGCACATGCGTGACGAAACACCAGGGTTAAGACGTGCAGTTGTTTGGACAGGTGTATTCTTAATCTGCTACCTAGTATTTATTTTATTACAAGAAGGTGGATACGTTTACGATGTTTATGATAATGGTTTTATTAAAAGAGATTTCTAAGATAGAAACTTAACATAAATTATAGTAAAAAAGGTGGCTTTATAAAGCCACCTTTTTTTATTTTTGCATAACTAAATACATTTCATAAAAATGACGAAGAAAAATATAAAAAAAGGAGCTATACTAAGCATTCTATTCTTTCTACCAGTTATTTTTCTTTTGTTTCTGTATCCATCTACAAATAATTATAATCCATTAGATGTAGTGCATGAAGATGTTTTGGATTTTTCTAATCTTTCTTCAGCAAAAACAGACATAAATCTTAAAGATCACATAACAGTTTTAGGTTTTTTAGGAGAAGATCCAGAATCAAAAATTGTAGAAACTTCAAATTTAAAAGAGCTTATTTATGATAAGTTTCAAGGGTTTAAAAAGTTTCAAATTGTGATGATTGTAGCAGAAGGTACAGAAGATAAAACAGAACGATTATCTAAAGAGCTATCTAGATTTGAACCTTTAGAATACTGGCATTTTGTTTCATTAAACAATTCTGATATAAAAAAACTGTTTAATAGTTTAAGATCAAGTCAAGTTTTAGACTATAATCAGGCTATTAGTAATGTTTTTATAATAGATAAAGATCTTAACCAAAGAGGACGATTTGATGATAGGTCAAAACGTGAAATTAAAAGAGAAGAGAAGCCATATATTTTAACCTCATACAATGCAACAATGGTTTCTGAGTTAAAAAATAAATTAGCAGCAGAAGATTTGCGAGTACTTTTTACAGAGTACAGACAAAAACGTAAAGGCGAATTTAACTCAACAGTTAGAAGAGCAGAAGATTTAAAAGGAGAGCAAAATGAGTAAAAAAGCAAACTATTCATACGTAGGAATATCGTTTATTATTTTACTGTTTGGAATTATTTTTATTCCAAAAATTGTAGACAGAATAACTAACAAAGATGTAAATCGTACCTATGAAAGTAGATCAGGAAGTATATTAAAAAATCCTTCAGAAGTAGATAAAAAAGATCAAGCTTTAGAGTATTTGGTTATTAATGGTAAACGTAAAAAGGTGCCAGAATTTAGCTTTACTGATCAAAACGGAAACACGATTACTAACAAAGATTACTTAGGTAAAGTTTATGTGGTAGAGTTTTTCTTTACAACATGCCCAACTATTTGCCCAAGAATGAATAGAAATTTAGTAGAGATTCAAAATACATTTAAAAATGAAACCGATTTTGGTGTCGCTTCATTTAGTATTATGCCAGATACAGATACACCAGAAAAGCTAAAAGAATATGCCGAAAACTACGGAATAACAAATCCTAATTGGCATTTAATGACAGGAGATAAACAAGATATTTATAACTTGTCAAATATTGGATTTAATATCTTTGTAGATGTAGAGAATTTTGAACATTCAGGAGATTTTGCTTTAGTAGATAAAAACGGATTTTTACGATCTAGAAAAGATGACTTTGGTAACCCAAAAATCTTTTACAAAGGTGTAATTAGCGAGCAAGAAAAAGTAGACGAAGATGGCAATCCGCAAGAAATTTCAATGCTAAAAGAAGATATAGCCAAATTATTAAAAGAATAACTAAAGTTGTCTCCTCTAGCGCAGTCGAGAGGTTGATTTTATTAAAAACATGAGCACAGAAAACCTACAAGAAGAAAAAAAGTACAACAAATGGATTGTTGCACTTTCGGTAATTATCCCATTAGCTGTAGCAGCATTATTTGGTATAAAACTTAAAGATTTTGGTATAGATGTAGAACCATTAACCTTTTTGCCTCCAATTTATGCAGCTATTAATGCAGTAACAGCAATAGTATTAGTATATGCTGTAATTTCTATTAAAAAAGGACAACGCAAACAGCACGAAAATTTAATGAAGTTTGCAATTACACTTTCTGTATTGTTTTTAGTCATGTACGTAGCTTACCATATGACTAGCGACTCGGCCGAATTTGGAGGAGAAGGTGCTATAAAATACATCTATTTCTTCATTTTAATTACTCATATTGTATTGTCTGTTGCAGTAATACCATTTGTGTTAATTACATATGTTAGAGCCATTACAAACAATTTTGAAAGACATAAAAAAATAGCAAAAATTACTTTTCCGTTGTGGCTGTATGTAGCAATTACAGGAGTTATAGTTTATATAATGATTTCACCCTATTATGTTTAATTTGTCTGTTCGAGCGCAGTCGAGAACTAATTAATAATGAAAACAAAATTTCTTTTTATAATTATATCATGCTTTTTCTTTCTAAAAAGCAATGCGCAATGCGCAATGTGTCGTGCTGTTTTAGAAAACGAAGAAGGGCAATCTGCAGCAAAAGGAATTAACGACGGTATTATTTATTTAATGTCTATACCTTATATCTTAGTATTTGGTTTAGGCTTTTTTGTGTATTGGAAATATTTTAGGAAGAAAAAAGTAGAGGCTTAAAATCTCTAAATTAACTTTTAACAAAATATTTTAAAAAAAATTGTAACAAATCTTGTCCTTTGTAGTCTAATTGATAATGAGTAACTTAAATCAATCAAAAACCATCAATTATGCTCACCATAAAAAAACTACACAAGTCTTACCCAATTGGGGATTCTAGTCTACATGTTTTAAAAGGAATTGATTTACAAGTCGAAGAAGGCGAAATGGTAGCCATTATGGGTTCTTCTGGTTCAGGAAAATCAACACTACTTAATATTATAGGTATGTTAGACGAAGCTGATGAAGGAGAATATATTTTAGATGGTGTGCCAATTAAAAATCTTACAGAGAAAAAAGCAGCCATTTATCGTAATAAATTTTTAGGATTTATATTTCAGTCTTTTAACCTAATTAGTTACAAAAACGCTTTAGAAAATGTGGCGCTACCGCTATACTATCAAGGTCAAAAAAGAAAAGACCGTTTAGAAAAAGCGTTATTTCACCTTGAAAAAGTTGGATTAAAAGAATGGGCACATCACTTACCTAACGAGCTGTCTGGAGGGCAAAAACAACGTGTAGCAATTGCGCGTGCTTTAGCAGCTAACCCAAAACTATTATTAGCAGATGAGCCAACAGGAGCTTTAGACACCAAAACATCTCATGAGATAATGGATTTTATTCAGTCTTTAAACGATGAAGGAAAGACTATTCTTATGGTAACACACGAAGAAGATATTGCTAGTATGTGTAAGCGTATTGTACGTCTTAAAGATGGTGTGATTATGGAAGATACATTTGTAGAACAAGTAAGAGCTTCTCAATATGTTTGATATAGATCTTTGGCGCGAGATATTTCAAAGTATCAACAAAAACCGAACTAGAAGTTTGTTGTCTGGTTTTACGGTAGCGTTTGCTATTTTATTATTTGTTATACTTTTTGGGATTGCTAACGGACTTAAAAATACGTTTGCAGAAGCATTTGTAGATGATGCAGCCAATTCTATTTTTATCAATGCAGGTATGACTACTAAAGCCTATAAAGGATTGCAGTCAGGTAGACGTATTCAACTAAAAAATGAAGATCAAAACTTTATTGAAGACGAGTATGGTAATAAAGTTCAATACATCACTTCTAGAATTTATAAAAATGTCAACGCCTCTTTTCGTAACGAAAAAAACAGTTACAATTTAAGAGCAGTAAATCCTGATCATCAGTTTTTAGAAAAAACAATGATAAGAGATGGACGCTACATAAACCAATTAGATATAGATAATAAATCTAAAGTTGTTGTTATTGGTCGTTTGGTAGAAGAAGATTTATTTTTAAAAACAACTGCTTTAGGTAAATATATAAACCTAAGTGGTATACCTTATAAAGTTGTAGGGATTTTTACAGACGATGGTGGCGATAATGAAGAACGAATGATATATATGCCTGTATCTACCGCTCAACAAATTTATGGTAATAACGATTATATAGATCAGATTAACCTAGGCTACAATCCAGAATTAGATTACGATCAAGCTATAAACTTTGGAAGACAATTAGAAAACAAATTAAAAGAACGTTTTACAGTGTCTCCAAAAGATCAGCGTGCCATTAGAGTACGTAATATGGCAGAAGGGACAAAGCAAGTTGGTATGATGACTTTTGGACTAACTGTTATAATTATAGTTATTGGTTTTGGTACACTAATAGCAGGTGTTGTTGGTATTAGTAATATCATGATATTTATAGTTAAAGAACGTACTAAAGAAATAGGTATACGTAAAGCACTTGGGGCATCACCACGATCAATAGTTTCAATAATTTTAATAGAATCTATCCTAATTACAGCAATTGCTGGTTATGTAGGATTGTTAATTGGTGTTGGTGTTTTAGAATTTGTTGGACCAATTTTAGAACCTTACTTTATTAAAGATCCAGGTGTAAGTACCAGTTTGGTTGTAAGTGCAACCATTACGTTAATTATTGCAGGATCTATAGCAGGATATTTACCAGCAAAAAAGGCATCAAAAATAAAACCAATAGTAGCACTTAGAAACGATTAATATGAAGTTTTTATTCGAAAGAGATACTTGGCAAGAAGTGTACGAAAGTTTAAGCAAAAATAAACTTCGTACCATATTAACCATGGTTGGTGTTTGGTGGGGAATTTTACTCCTTATCGGGTTACTTGGTGCTGCACGCGGATTAGAAAATTCGTTTAACAGATTATTTGGTGACTTTGCTACAAACAGTGTATTTGTTTGGGGACAAAGTACAAGCAAACCATTTAAAGGTTTTCAAGAAGGAAGACAAGTACAATTACAATTATCTGACGCTAAAAAAGTAGAAGAAAATGTAGAAGGTATTGAGTTTGTTGTACCTCGTAATCAAAATCAAGCTCAAGTTGTTAGAAATTTTTTATCAGGAACATTTAGTTTAAATGGAGATTATCCTTTATTAGATAAAGTACAGAAGAAAAAACTAATTCATGGTAGATTTATAAATCAAAATGACATTGACAACAACAGAAAAGTTGTTGTGATTTCAGAAGAAGTCTACAAACAATTATTTGAAAAAGATGCTGAAATGATTGGCGAGTACGTTCAAATAAACGACATGAATTTTAAAGTGATTGGTATGTTCCAAAACGGAAATGTAAATATGGGACCAACCAGTGATATGCACATACCATTTACAACATTTCAGCAAATCTATAATTTAGGAGATAGAATTGGTTGGATGATGATTACTGGTAAACCAGAATATGATATCGCTCAAATAGAACAAGACGCAAAATTATTACTGCGTAACCTTAATAGAATTCACCCAGAAGATAATCGTGCTTTTGGTAGTTTTAACTTAGGTAAAGAGTTTAAAAAAGTAACAGGCTTTTTAGTTGGTATGCAGTTTTTAACTTGGTTTGTAGGTATAGCAACATTAATTGCAGGTGTTTTTGCAATTGGAAATATTTTACTAATTACGGTTAAAGAACGTACCAAAGAAATTGGTGTAAGACGTGCTTTAGGGGCAACACCTTTTGAGATAAAACGACAAATTTTAGTAGAAGCCGTTTTCTTAACCATATTTGCAGGAATTTTAGGGATTATTTCTGGAGGTTGGATATTAATTGCATTAGATGCAGCTTTTGGGCAAGGTGATGAAGCTGTTATTGTAAATGCTTCGGTCTCTATAGCAGTCGTATTTATAGCATTAATTATACTTGTTGTTTTAGGAACATTAATAGGACTAATACCAGCATTTAAAGCCACAAGTATAAAACCAATAGAAGCATTAAGAGAAGAATAAACTAAACAATCAAAATAAATAATCAATACAATGAGTAAAACAGCAAAAATCCTAATTAGCGTCATAGTAATAGTATTACTGCTAGCTGTAGTTTTAAAGTATTTTAATAACGCTAATTCTAAAGCTATTGAAGAGTTTAAAGTGGAAGAGCCATTTTATACCTCAATTAACACTAAAGTTGTCGCAACTGGAAAATTAAATCCAGAGGAAGAAATTGAGTTAAAACCTCAAATTTCAGGAATTGTAGATAAAGTTTTAGTAGAAGAAGGAGATATCGTAGAAAAAGGAGATTTAATTGCAAAAATTAGAGTCGTTCCTAACGAGCAAAATTTGGCAAGTGCAAGTAGTCGTATTGCATCAGCTAAATTATCTATGAATAATGCCGAAACACTGTACAACAGAAACAAAACTCTTTTTGAAAAAGGAGTAGTTTCTAAACAAGATTTTGAAAATAGCGAGCTGTCTTACAACCAAGCTAAAGAAACTTATAACCAAGCTTTAAACGATTATCAAATCATAAAACGCGGATCGTTATCTGGCGGAAGTAGTGCAAATACAAACATTACTGCACAAATTGCAGGAACAATTTTAGAAATCCCGATTCGTGAAGGAGACCAAGTCATTCAAAGTAACAACTTTAATGCAGGTACAACTATTGCTACTATTGCAGATATGAGTAAAATGATTTTTGAAGGAAAAGTAGACGAAGCTGAAGTTGGTAAAATAGAAGAAGGCAAAAAGATAAAAGTAGTTTTAGGAGCTTTAAACGAAAAAGACTTCCCTGCAACTTTAACATTTGTAGCACCTAAAGGAATTGAAGAAAATGGTGCAGTTCAATTTACTATTAAAGCAGATGTAGATGTAGAACAATCTACAAGAATTAGAGCAGGTTATAGTGCTAATGCAGAAATAGAAATGGAAAGCAAAGACAGTATTCTTTCAATTAAAGAATCATTACTTCAGTTTGATAGAATAACAGAAAAACCTTTTGTTGAAAAACAAAAAGAAGACGGCACTTTTGAAAAAGTAGATGTAGAAACTGGTATATCAGACGGTATCAATATCGAAATTACAGAAGGTGTAAGCGAAGGAGATAAAATAAAAGTGTGGAATAAAGCATCAAAAGATAATAATGATGGAGGTAACAACTAAGATAAAACAACTAACCTTAGCAGGATTGCTGTTAGTAGGATTATCTGCTTCAGCACAACAAAAAAAATGGAGTTTACAAGAGTGTGTAGATTACGCGCTTGAAAATAACATAACCATTTTACAAGGAGAAAATTCAATATTAAATAACGAGCAAAATATAGATGCTGCAAAAGGACAGTTTTTACCAAGCGTAAGTGGTTTTGTTGGGCATACATTGTCATTAGGTAACAGAGAGTTGTTTCCTGGTCAATTTGTAGACCGTACAGATAACTCAACTAACGCATCGATTAGTTTAAATCAAACTGTTTTTAATGGATTTAGATTAACAAATCTTTACAAACAATCTCAATTAAATTTAGAAACATCAAAGTTAGAACTTAACAGAATTAAAGATGATATTTCTTTAAATGTGGTTAATGCTTATCTTAATGTATTATTTAATATAGAAAATCTAGAAATAGCTAAAGCGCAATACAGTTTTAGTAAAAAACAATTAGATCAAGTAAGAGATTTAGTAGATGCAGGTGTGCAACCACAAGCCAATGTTTATGATGCAGAAGCAACATTAAGTAGCGACTTACAAAGTGTTACAGTTGCAGAAAATAATTACGAGCTAGCATTACTTTCTTTATCTCAATTATTACAATTACCTTATGAAGGTTTTGAAGTAGAAGTTATAGAGTTAGATAATCCTTCATCAGAGTTAATGTATAATAACGCTAGTCCTATTGTTTCTTATGCTCTTGATAATAGATACGAAATTAAAGTAGCTCAAAAAAACATTGAAAACTCTGCTTTAAATACAGAAATATCTAAGAGTGGATATTTACCAACAGTTTCATTTAACTATGCATTTGGATCTAATGTCTTTTTTACAAATCTTATAGACACAGAAGATTCATTTTTCAATCAGTTAAATAACCAAAAAGGACATAGATTCTCACTAAATGTAAGTGTTCCAATATTTTCTCAGTTTCAAAATAAAACCAATGTTGCTAAAGCAAAAATTCAAGAAGAAAATGCTCAGCTTAATCTTAAACAAGCTAAGTTAGATGTAGAAGCAAATGTACAACGCGCTTTTACAGACGCTAAAGCTGCTTTAAGAGCTTATGAAGCTGCAAAGTCTAGTTTGCAATCTCAACAAATTGCTTTCCAAAACTCACAAGAAAGATATGATATTGGAGCAATGAATGCTTTTGATCTAGAGCAATCAAGATTAAGATTGGTCAATGCAGAATCATCTTTAATTAATGCTAAATACGATTTTATTTTTAAAACAAAAGTGTTAGATTTCTACCTTGGTAAACCAATAACTCAGTAATACTTTGGCATACATTTTAAATATAGAAACTGCAACAACAAACTGTTCTGTTTCTGTTGCAAAAGACGGTAAAACTATAGCTTTAAAAGAAGACTATGACAACGGTTATAGTCATGCAGAAAAGCTTCATGTTTATATAAATGAAGTTTTAAAAGAAGCACAAATCGAAAAGCAACAATTAGATGCAGTTGCGGTTAGTAAAGGACCAGGTTCTTATACAGGTTTGCGTATTGGTGTATCAGCAGCAAAAGGATTATGTTTTGCTTTAGATGTACCTTTAATTGCAGTATCTACTTTAGAGGCTTTAGCACATCAAGTTGAAGCTGAAAGCGGCTTAATTGTACCAATGTTAGATGCAAGACGCTTAGAAGTATATTCAGCAATTTTCAATTCAGATTATCAAGAAGTAAGAGCTATTGAAGCTCAAGTTTTAGATGAAAATTCTTTTTCAGAATATTTAAAAGCGAATAAAGTTTACTTTATAGGAAACGGTGTAAAAAAGACAATGGATTTAATTAAAAGTGAAAAGGCAGTTTTTATAGAAGAAAAACTACCTTCTGCAAATGAAATGAGTGCATTGTCTTTTGAAGCCTATAAAAAAAGCAACATACAAGATGTTGCTTATTTTGAGCCTTTTTATTTAAAAGATTTTATTGCTTTAAAATCAAAAAAGTAATTAATTTTCTTTGTGTATTTCTACTTGATGTGGATATGGTATTTCTATACCAGCAGCATCTAGTGCTTCTTTAGTGTTTTCCATAGTTTCAAAATATACATCCCAGTAATGTTCAGTCTTACACCAAGGTCTTACAGCAAAATTTACAGAGCTATCTGCTAATTCTAAAACATTAACTGTAGGAGCTGGTTCTTGTAAAACCTTCGGGTTATCAGTAATAACTTTCATTAAAACCTCTTTAGTTTTTTTAATGTCAGAATCATAACCAACTCCAAAAACTAAATCTACACGTCTTGTTCCTTCTGTAGTGTAATTAACAATGTTTCCATTAGATAATGCACCGTTTGGGATGATAATTTCTTTGTTAGATAATCCAGTAAGTTTAGTTGTAAATATTTCGATTTCTTTTACAACACCTATTTCACCTTGTGCTTCAATTAAATCACCAATTTTAATTGGTTTAAAAATCATTAATAAAACACCTCCAGCAAAGTTGCCTAAAGATCCTTGTAAAGCCATACCTACAGCTAAACCAGCAGCTGCTAAAATTGCAGCAAAAGAAGTAGTTTCTACACCTAATTTAGATAGAATAGCTAGGATTAACAAGATTTTTAAAACCCAACCTAAAAAATTTACAAGAAACTTTTTTAAGCTTTCGTCATACTCTCTTTTTTCCATAAATTTTTTAGTAGAGCTTAGAAGTTTTTTAATAATCCATGACCCTACAACCCAGATAATAATTGCTGCGATTATTCTTAATCCATAATCAGTAGCGTACTTAATACCTGTATCAATCCATTCTTCTTTCATAAATAAAATTTTAATTGTTTAACTTTAAATTCAAAGTTAGGAATTTATTGCTCTAACTTGTTTTATATTTGATAAAACTATTCAAATAGTTAAAAAGCGATTTTTATCGATGAAATAGTTAAATTATCAGATTTATTAGGCAAAATTTATGCGATGTCGTAAATTCAAGCACATTTTTAACAAATTCTTTACAGTAAGCATGAAGAAATTTTTACTATCGTTATTCTCTTTTTTCTTGGTAATCTTAGGATGGGCACAAGACATTAATATGCAAAACGGAACATTTAACCAATGTTCGGGTGTTTTTTATGATTCTGGAGGACCTTCATCTAACTATGCAGATGATGAGGATTTTGTTATAACTATATGTCCAGATGGACCAGAACAATTTATTCAATTAGACTTTACTTTATTTAGTACTCAGGTTAGTTTAGACGTCATGACTATTTATGATGGAGACGATATTACAGCGCCAGTAATAGGTAGTTATTCTGGTGGAGGAGCTGCAAATAACCCAGGTACTATTTCTGCCTCTCCAACTAGTACTACAGGTTGTATTACTATTCAGTTTACTTCAGATAGTGGAGCTAACACTTTAGGATGGGCAGCAAATATTTCATGCTTACAATCTTGTCAAACTATAACGCCTAGTATAGATTCAACAGATCCTGTTGCAGATGGAACTGGTGTTATTCAAATACCATTAGGAGGTACAGTGTTGTTTGATGGAAGTGCAACGTTTGAAGATGATGGTACTGGTGCTACTTATAACTGGAATTTTGGAGATGCAGGTGTAGCTTCAGGACAATCAGTTAGTCATACATATAATAACCTTGGGACTTTTACAGCTACGCTTACAGTAACAGATACAAATCCAACAGGATGTTCTGCTTCAACATCCGTTACAGTAGAAGTACTTAGTCCATATATAGATGTAGATCAAACAACTTATACCGTAGACCAATTAGTTACAGATGTGTTAATAGATAGTCCTTGTGCTGCAGTATCAAACATTAACTGGAGTACAGGATCAAATTATGGTCAAGAAAACGGAATAGGTTATTTTTCTGCTATACCTGGTGCGTTTCCATTTGAGTCTGGTATTGTTTTAAATTCAGGAGATGCAATGGAAGCAGAAGGACCAGAAACCGGTACGCAAAGTAGTGGTGGATGGCCAGGAGATGCCGATTTGGAAAATGCAATTCCTGCTTTAAATGCGAATGATTCAAATGATGCTAGTTTTATCCAATTTGATTTCGTACCTATTGCTAATTCAATAAGCTTTGACTTTTTATTTGCGTCAGAAGAATATGGTGGTTTCCAATGTAGTTTTACTGATGCATTCGCTTTCTTACTAACAGATTTGACTACTGGAGTAACTACTAATCTTGCATTAGTACCAGGTACAACAGATGTTGTATCTGTATTTACAGTTCGTGATAATACTTATAATGGTGGATGCCCATCTGTAAACCCAGGATATTTTGATTCTTATTATGGCCCAGGTGGAGAACCTCTAAATAATGACCCTATTGACTTTAGAGGCTACACTAGATCAATGACGGCTTTTTCAAACGTAACACCTAACAATAATTATCGTATTAAATTAGTTATTGCAGACGCGTTTGATAGTGCATATAATGCTGCTGTATTTTTAGGAGCAGGTTCTTTTGACCTAGGAGGAGATTTAGGTGATGATGTAACAATTGATGCAGGTACTGCAATTTGTGATGGAAATCCTATAACATTGGATACAGGACTAACGACAGCTACGCATACTTGGTATTTTGAAGGAAATCCTATAGCAGGAGAAACAGGACCAAGTATAGATGTTTATCAAGAAGGAAATTATAGTGTAGATATTGTGTATTCAGCTTCTTGTCAAACTTCAGATTCTATTTATATTGAATTTTTACCTAGCCCTACTGTTGAAAATACAATAGACTTAATACAATGTGATGTGTTTTCTTCAGATGAAACATTTGATTTAACGGTTAATGATGCTGAAGCTATTGGTACTCAAGATGCTTCTTTGGTTAATGTTAGTTATCATAATTCTTTAACAGATGCTCAAAATGATACTAATCCAATTACGACGCCCGATAATTATATAACTTCAGGTCCTTACCCAGAAACTATATTTGTAAGAATAGAAGATAGTGCTTCTGAAAGTTGTGTAGGTACTGATAGTTTTACTTTAGATATTTATTCCTTATCAATCAATCCAGCGACAGATATGGTAGTTTGTGATGATCCGAGTAATGATGGTGTAGAGCCATTTGATTTAGAGAGTCAGACGCTATTAATATTAGGGACACAGCCAGCGTCAGATTATGTAGTGACGTATCATAATAGTTTTGCAGAAGCAGATTCAGACACAAACGCATTAACGAGTCCTTATGTAGGCGGACCAAACGAGCCAATCTATGTAAGAATAGAGGCAGCGGGAGATGCGACGTGTTATAGTGCAACAGCGATGCCATTATTTAATTTAATAGTAAATGCCAATGACGATTCAAGTTTTACAGCGACACCAACGTGTGATGGCGCAGTAATGAGTAATGTCGTAACACCAGGCGGAACCTTTGCATTAACCACAACGGGAGCAACGATAGATTCAGCAACAGGCACAGTAACAGGCGCTTCATCCGGATCCACACATACCGTAACTTATACAACAACAGGTACATGTCCAACGACAACTACAGTAAACTTTACAGTATTAACAACAGATGATCCAACTTTCACGATGCAACCAACGTGTGATGGAGCTGTAGTAGATAGTTCAGTATCATCAGGCGGAACCTATGCTTTTAATCCATTACCAGGCGACGGAGCGCTAATAGATTCAGGCACAGGAACGATTACAAACGGTACATCAGGCGCAACCTATACAGTAGAACATACTACAAACGGTACTTGTCCAGCATCGACAACAGTAGATGTAACAGTATATCCATTAGAAGACCCAAGTTTTACGGCAACAGCGACTTGTGATGGCGCAACAGTAGCAATAACAGGAGATGTAGGCGGAACGTTTGTGTTAAATCCAGATCCAGGCGCTGGGGTGGTAATAGATGCATCAACAGGAGAAGTAACAGGTGGCGATTACGGTACAACATATACGATAGAATATACCACCGCAGGACCATGTCCAGAAGTAAGCACGCAAACTGTTACAACGTTAACAGAAGATGATCCAAGCTTTACAATGATACCGAATTGTGATGGAGGAACTGTAGATACAGTAGCGATGCCAGGCGGGACGTATACGTTTAACCCAGCAGCACCAGCAGGCGATACTGTACAAATCAATCCATCAACAGGAGAAGTAACGATGGCAACTCCAGGAACAAGTTATACGGTAGAGTACACTACAGCAACCCAATGTCCAGCAACAAGCACATTTGTATTAAATGTATTACCAGCAGACGATTCAAGCTTTACGTT
>NZ_KE383820.1:91323-376411 GCF_000422365.1 Mesoflavibacter zeaxanthinifaciens DSM 18436 | reverse complement strand
TTTTTATCTTTTTTTCAAATCTGTTTTTTCAACCTATATAATACACTTAATGCTCCTTTTAAATCTTATACTTTTATGTAGAGTATATATATATTATTACTTATTTCTTATAAACATTTAAATAGTGTTTCAACTATATATAATATTAATACTTCTTATAAATCTAAAACATTAATCAATTTAAATCATACCAGGAAAAAAAGCACTAGCCGTAAAAATAATTAAGTTCTGTACTTAAAAGAATTCTACATAAAGAAATCCCATACCAACCCAAAACGAACAGCAAAATCTCGAAATGGTTGGTTTGGTGCTGAATAATAATTATATCCTGTAAAAGCTGCATTGAAGTGCTCTGCCTTTAAAAAGATTCTTGTTTGACGAATTTTAGCATTAATGAAAAAGTCTAATCTAGGGAACCCACCATACTCTTGCTGATTTTGCGTATAAAATTCTGCCAACAAAGGATCATAACCATTCATATTATATTTTGTGAAATAATTAAATATCACACCTGTTTGAAGAAACATCGCTTTTTTAAACACGTGATTTGAATAGTACAATGTATTACGTGTTACTATTTGAGGTACATTTAATGTATTATTCTCATCGGAGACATTTTGATATAGTACCGTATTATCTAAAGCGAAGTTTTTATATCGTATTTCTTTTTGAAGTTTTGCTCTAAGATATGTAATTGTAGCACTATTTTGAAAAGGCTTTACGTTATCATCTTCGTTTTTTGCAAAATACACATTGTCTGTTATGGTGTTAAAGTCTAATGATAGGTTTACGTATTTATCTGATTTAATGTCAAAAACTATTTGTTGTGTCTTTATATTGTTGAAATTATTTTTCCAGTTATAATTTACATAGTCACTTTGATACAATAAAGTATTAAAGTTTGGTGCCACAGTATGATGATTAATACCTACAGAAGCATCAAAGTTTTCACTTAACTTATAACCTGCTTTTGCGGATAGATAATTAGAATCATAATCACCCACGATGTTTAATTGTGCTTCTCCGGATAATAAGAAACCTTTATATTGTTTTTTATACTTTCCGCCAACACTTAATATGTCTCCTTTAATCCTATTAGGTATTGTCCCAGAATCTAAATACAATACTTTATTGTAACCATAATTATAATTATTATGACTTGCATTAAATTGTATGTTACCTATTGTTTTATTTGTATAATCTAGTCGCAATTGATTGTAAAAACGCTCATACTCATTTCTGTCTACTAGATTTGAGGTCTTAAAAGCTTCTCCAAAATAGTCATTACTACTACTTTGTTCAAACTTGTATATTTTATCCTCTAGCATCATTATATGCCCCACTTGTAACTTATTGGTTTGTGTAGAATCGTTTTGTTTAATGATATCATATGTATGGTTAAGATAAAATCGTTTTCCTAAAAATAAGCTTTCGGCATTTTCAAAATTTACTTCAAAAACACCTCTATCTAAGAAATCTTCATCTCCAGTTTCAAAAAACTCAATACTTTCATCTGTAATACCACCATTTTCTTCATTTAAAATATCTTGAGAGGTAAAGTGCATATTAGCTATATATCTATTGTTTTTAGTCTTATAGCTTGCTGTCATCCTTAAGTTTCCGGTACTTGATAAAGAATTTTGATAAAACCCTAAAGATCGCATTCCTTTATATGCAATAGATAAATTAAGTCGTTTTGATGTGTTTACCGTAAAAAAAGCATCTAATTGCTGACCTTGTGTAAAAGCTGTTTTATAGTAAATCTCTGTTAAAGGTGTCGGGACATGGTAATAATTAACATCTTCTGCGTCTAAATAATTAAAATGTTTTGCGTTAGCACCAAATTTGGGCAATAAATTATTATCACTAAAATTATGCGTTAAACTATTATACGTTTGTCCAACATTGGCAAAAGGCATTAAACCAAAATCATCACGTCTTAAATAATTATATTTATACTCTTTTTTTATAGATAAGGTTGTATCTAAATAAGTAGAGTCTCTTTCTGGAGTAATTATTAGATATTGTGTTATTTCTGTGTCTTCAAATTTGACTTTTTTCCATTTTTTTTCTCCTCCTTGACCAATAGAATCCATTAACTCTTGATCTTCTTTTGACACATCTGACTTCCCTCCAAGTTTTCTTTGAGCAAAACCAAATACTGTAAACATTATTAAAATTATACTGAAAATTATTTTTTTCATTAATTGCTGACTATTTTAGTCTTTTAATTTTTAAATTATCTAAGTGCCAAAAATAGCAAATATCTTTATGGTATTTGATTTTTAGTAAAGAAAGGCATAAATCTGTAATTTTTTAAACGTTTTATTATTCATTTTATTTAATGCTTAAACTAAATTTTTCTGGCTTTAACCTTGAATGCGGAACAGACGAAGCTGGTCGTGGTTGTCTTGCTGGTCCCGTTACTGCTGCTGCTGTTATATTAAAACCTGATTTTAAAAACTCTATTCTTAACGACTCTAAACAGATAAGCGAAAAAAAACGCGACATTTTAAGACCTGTTATAGAAAATGAAGCTTTATGTTTTAGCTTTTCTCATATCTATCCTGATGTAATTGACGAGATAAACATTTTAAACGCATCAATTTTAGCAATGCACAATTCTATTAAAACTTTAAAAAACACACCCGAATTCATCATAGTTGATGGCAACAAGTTTAAACCTTTTAAAGAAATACCGCATGAAACTATAATTAAAGGAGATGGTAAATTTTTAAGTATTGCTGCTGCTTCGGTTTTAGCAAAAACGTATAGAGATGAGTATATGAATAAAATCCATGAAGAATTCCCTATGTATAATTGGAAAAAAAACAAAGGTTACCCAACAAAAGAACATAGAGAAGCCATTAAGGAATTTGGCGTAACAAAATATCACAGGAAATCTTTTAGACTATTACCAGAACAATTGAAATTAGAACTGTAACTTTCTATCTTTGCATAAACCCTCATAATTTATATGAAACATTTTTGGTATTACCTTTCAATAGTATTCTTATTTTTTTCTTGTAATTCGGATTCAAAAAAAGTTAAGGTTGTAGATTTTATTTCAGAAGGTGCAGATGTTGTTTTAACCATAAACAACCTAGAAGGTTTTACAAACAACCTTAATAATAATGATCTTCTTTCTTCATTAAACAAAACTAAAAGCTATCAAAATACAGTAGCTAAATTTGCCTTTATAAAAAACCTAAAAACAAAACATCCTATATATATAGGTATAAATTCTAAAAAAGAAACTGTTTTTAGTTTTACAACTAGAATATCAGATTCGATTTTTACTTTAGATAGTACAAAAAGAAAATCTCTACAATTAAAAGGGTTTTCTGCTGAAGAAATTTCAATAGACAGTTTAAAACTTTACGTAACTAAAAAAGATAGTGTTTTAATAGGTAGCAATACCAAAACCGAATTAGAGCAAATCATAAACAGTAAGCAAAAACCTGAACACATTAAAAATTTAATTAATGTCCAGGATAAAAATGCTGCATTTTCTGTAATTGCGACAAACAATTCACCTGTAAAAAGTCTATTTAAAAACGAAAAGATTACGTTTTCAAATTTCACTAATTCGTTAACTTTTGATGCAGATGTATCTCAAGACCAAATTATATTAAATGGTATTACAAAAGCAACAGATAGTAGTAACAGTTTAATTAATGTTTTTAAAAACACAATACCACAAACCAACCAACTTGCACAAATTGCTCCATCTAACAGTAATGGTTTTTTAAGTTTGACCTATAACAACTACACTACGTTTAAAAAAAATCTAAACGCTTTTACTAAGAAAAATGACACTTTAGCAAATTCACTTTTAAAAAACAGTATAGAATTTGGAGAAGTTTATTTTGAATCAGGCAACCTATTTATTATAAATACCGAAGATATTATTGCTACAGAAGAAGCCTTAATAAGCGAACAACATCTTGTAGAAACTTACCGAAATGTAGATCTGTTTAATTTTAGTAATCCTGAAATTTTCAATAATACATTAGCACCATTTATAAATAAAGTTGAAGCTAATCATTATTGTGTGTTAGATCAGTTTGTTGTATTTGCTAAAACTACCGAAGCATTAGAAAATGTTATTGCTAATTATCAAAACCAAACCACATTTAGCCACCGCGATTATTACAAAACAGTAAAATCAAAAATTAGCAATGATGCTTCAATCTTACAAATTTTAACTCCAGAAAGTTTAGAAGCAACAGTTAAACACAACTTAGATTCTGAAGAAGATTTCAACCTAAAGGGTTATAAAACTTCTGCTATACAATTTATATACGATCGCGATTTTGCACATTTCAATGCTATTTTCAAAAAAGCAAAACAAAGCTATAGAGACAATATTATTTCTGAAGTATTCAATATAAAAATTGAAAATGATGTACTTAACACGCCGCAATTTGTTACTAATCATACAAACAATCAAAAAGAAATTATAGTGCAAGACATTACTAACAAGTTGTATTTAATTTCTAATAACGGAAAAATCTTATGGACCAAACAACTAGACGGTCCAATTTTAGGTGAAGTCAACCAAATAGACATGTACAAAAACAGCAGGTTACAATTAGCTTTTGCAACTCCGCATCGTGTTTATGTTATAGACAGAAATGGTAAAGACGTAGATCCTTTTCCTCTTAAATTTAGTGACGAAATCACACAACCTTTAGCTGTTTTTGATTATGATAAAAGACGTAAATACAGATTGTTTGTCACTCAAGGTAAAAACGTATTATTATACGATGCAAAAGGGAAAACAGTAAAAGGTTTTGAATTTGAATCTGCCAAAGACTTAATTAATACACCTCCAAAACATATAAGAATTGGCTCTAAAGACTATATTGTTGTAAAAACAGATAATCATTTACACATTTTATCAAGGCGAGGTAAAACCAGAATCAAAGTAAAGCAACAATTAAATTACTCTAATCAACCAGTTTTTGAATTTAATAACGGATTTATAACAACAACAAACAACGGAAAATTAGCTACAATTGATCAAAACGGGAATGTAAACGTTGCTAATACCAATCTAAAAGAAAAACATCAACTAGTTACAACTACAAAAACATTGGTGTCTCAATCAGAAAACATACTTAATATTAAAGACAAAACGCTTAATTTAGATTTAGCAAATTACACGGCGCCAAAGTTATTTTATATCAATAATAAGATATACGTTTCGGTAACAGATGTTCAAAATCAAAAAATTCTTCTTTATGATAGTAATGCTGAAATGATTGAAAACTTCCCGGTTTACGGCACTTCAAGCATTGAACTAAACAATATTGACACAGACAATAAATTAGAATTTGTTACTAAAGGAGAAAGCAACAATATTTTAGTTTACAAAATTAACTAATAGCACTAATGATAAACAGAAACAAAGCCAGCATACTTAAATGTATAATCCATAAAGTTGGTAATAAACATAACGATACAAAAAATGCATTTTCTGAAAACGAATTACAGTTTGACGAAGAAAGCTACGAGCTAATGTTACCCTTTTTACTAAGACCTTTTACCAGCTTAGTACAAAGTCACAGATTTAATCATCACGCCAATATCGAGTTAAATGAAATTAACGCCTACTCTAAAGAAATTTTTAGTGATGATAATGCATTAGTAGAAACTTCAAAAAACATAGTAAAACATTTATACGAGCAATCTACAAGTGCACAAATTAAAACAGGAGATGTTATTGTAGCTTATTTTGATGGTATAGAATATAATGAAATGGTCATTGATGCAGTTGGTATTTTTAAAATTGAAAACAAGAGCAATTTCTTTCAAACCTATTTAGAAAATAATAGCTACGATGTTATTGTTCAAAAAGGAATCAATGCAAAAAAACTAGACAAAGGTTGTTTAATTTTAAACACTGGTGATGCAGAAGGAAAAGTAGTGCTTACCGTAGATAACAATAATTATGATGCAGCATATTGGACAGACAAGTTTTTAAACATAAAATATGCAGACGATTATAATAGTCATACCCAAAACTATTTAGAATTATGTAAAGAGTTTTCTACAGAAGTTATAAAGACCAGTTACGGATCTAAAGAAAGAAATGACTTTTTAGCCAAAACCATAGACTTTTTTAAAGAAAATGAAATTATAAATGTAGAGCGTTTTAAAGAAGAAATCTTTGAAGAAGATAAACACATAGATTTATTTGAAAGCTATAAAAAAGATTTTGAAGCAGAGCAAAACATAATTATCAGAAATCAATTTGATGTTTCTGAAAAAGTATTAACCAAAGAAAAAAAGAAAATAAAAACCGATATAAAATTAGATACGCATATTCAAATAAAACTTGATATTGACGCACCAGATGCTGCTAGTGAACATCTAGAACGCGGTTACGACGAGGACAAAAAAATGCATTACTATAAAGTATATTTTAATGCAGAAGATTAAAAACAAAAAAGCGATTTGAAATTTCAAATCGCTTTTTTTTATACTGTCGCTGTTACAAATTCAGCTTCAAAAAGAGTTTTAAAATGATTAAGCAGTTTTTCTTTTACTTCAGCTTCATCTACTTCCTTTACACCTAACTCTACATTTAAAGAAGTTACTGCTTTTCCTCTTATGCCGCAAGGAATAATATTATCAAAGTATCCTAAGTTTGCATTCACGTTAAGTGCAAAACCATGCATAGTTACCCATCTACTAGCACGTACGCCCATAGCACAAATCTTACGTGCAAACGGTGTACCAACATCTAACCAAACTCCTGTTTCGCCTTCACTACGGGTAGCATCTAAACCGTATTCTTTTAAAGTTAAAATAATAACCTCTTCAAGAAAACGTAAATACTTATGGATGTCTGTAAAAAAATTGTCTAAATCCAATATAGGATAACCAACAATTTGTCCTGGTCCATGATAAGTTATATCTCCGCCTCTATTTATTTTATAAAATGTAGCACCTTTTTCTTCTAACTGTTTTTCATCTAAAAGTAAATTAGACATATCTCCACTTTTACCTAAAGTATATACATGCGGATGCTCTACAAAAAGAAAATAGTTTGGAGTTTCTAAACCTGCATCTTCTCTTCTGTTTTTAATTTTTATATCAAGGATTTCTTTAAATAAAGTTTCTTGGTAATCCCAAGTATCTTTATAGTCTTTAAATCCTAAATCTTCTATTATTATTTGTTTATTCAATGTATTAATCTTCTAAAATTACTTCCAAATTTAAAGCTTCTGGATCTGTTACATAAGTTGCAAAAGGAAATTCTACCATTATAGTTTTTCTATCTGCACTAAACATAGCGTTATCATTATTTACAGATTTTACTGGTCTAGGAAAATGATAATTTAATTTATACGTAGAAGACCCAAACATAGCCATCATATCTTTAATACTGTCTGCTCCTTTTTGATGAGCTTCTGGATCCAGAATTTTTACAGTTCTTGTAAATGTTTTTCCGTCAAAATTATAGTCTAGTTTTGTAGCTGTATTATCTAATTGACTAAAAGGATTTGACGGATCATTAATTGGTTGCTTCTTACCCTTTTTATTACCTTCTAACTCACTAAAAGTATTCATAGCTTCAAACATATTTTGCATTTCAGAAGCATTATTAAATTCTGTAAACAACTCAAATGTCATTTGTTCTGTTTCAGGATTCATAACCATATGCATACTAAAGTTTTCTAGCTTTTTAAATTTCGCTTGTTCTTCAGCTGGTAATTTAGATATACTATCTCTTTTTTCGTCAAACAATTCTTTAAAACTAAAGGTAGAATCTATAGCTTTTTCGCCATCTTCTTTAATTTTATCTCCTGCCATTTGCATTAATTGAGAGCCGTCAAAAGAGAAAGAAATTTTACCTGATCCGTCTTCGTTGATGTAAACATCTTCAGAAAAGTTACAACTGGTTAAAAACAGAGTCATAAGACCAAAAACTAGAGTAAAAAATTTGTTCATTATAATTATTGATTAAGTTGGTTAAAGTACAAAGATACGATTTATCTGTTAGGATTGTTTACAATTATCAAAGCCGCAATAGTACCTGGTATCCAACCCAAACACCATAATATAAATACGATTAGAATTGATCCGCATCCTTTATCTAAAACGGATAAAGGCGGAAAGAAAATGCATAATAATACGCGCCAAAAAGACATAATAATTTGATTTTTAATGATTGATGATTACATATAAGACGTTTACAAAAGTTATTTGTTACAAAAAATAATTCTTATTTTAATTCAATTCTAGACGCTGCATTACGTAAAAAAATAGTTTTAATTCCTCTGTTAATATCTTATCTTTGCTAGCTAAAATTATATTCAAAATAAACATGTCACAATTATCTGAGCAAGAACTTGTAAGAAGAGAAAAACTAGGTAAATTAAGAGAACTTGGTATTAACCCTTATCCTGCGGATTTATTTCCTGTAACCGAAAACTCTAAACAAATAAAATCTCAATTTGAAGAAGGTAAAAAGGTAGTTATTGCCGGTCGTTTAATGAGTCGTCGTATTCAAGGAAATGCTAGTTTTGCCGAACTACAAGATAGCGAAGGTCGTATTCAAGTTTATTTTAATAGAGACGAAATTTGTACTGGCGAAGACAAAACAAAATACAATACTGTTTACAAAAAATTACTTGACATAGGTGATTTTATTGGTATTGAAGGCGAATTATTTACCACTAAAGTTGGTGAAAAAACAGTTTTAGTAAAAGACTTTACCTTATTAAGTAAAGCATTAAAACCTTTACCATTACCAAAAGTAGATGCCGAAGGTAATATACACGATAAATTTGATGATCCAGAATTACGTTATCGTCAACGTTATGCAGATTTAGTGGTTAACCCAAAAGTTAAAGACGTATTTGTAAAACGTACTAAACTGTTTAACGCTATGCGTCAATTTTTTAATAACTCTGGTTATTTTGAAGTTGAAACACCAATCTTACAACCAATACCAGGTGGCGCTGCTGCAAGACCATTTATTACACATCACAACAGTTTAGACATTCCTTTATATATGAGAATTGCTAACGAACTGTATCTAAAACGATTAATTGTTGGTGGTTTTGAAGGTGTTTATGAGTTTTCTAAAAACTTCCGTAACGAAGGTATGGACCGTACACACAATCCAGAATTTACCGCTATGGAAATTTACGTGGCTTACAAAGACTATAACTGGATGATGGATTTTTGCGAGCAATTATTAGAGCATTGTGCAACAGCTGTAAACGGAACAACAAAAGCGACATTTGGCAAACACGAAATAGACTTTAAAGCGCCATACGCAAGAGTGACTATGGCAGACTCCATAAAACATTTTACAGGTTTTGATATTACAGGTAAAACAGAAGCAGAAATAAGACAAGCTGCAAAAGAAATGGGTATTGAAGTTGATGAAACCATGGGTAAAGGAAAATTAATTGACGAAATTTTTGGAGAAAAATGTGAAGGTAATTACATCCAACCAACATTTATCACAGATTACCCAAAAGAAATGAGTCCGTTATGTAAAGAACACCGTGATAACCCTGAGTTAACAGAACGTTTTGAACTTATGGTTTGCGGTAAAGAAATTGCAAATGCCTATTCAGAGCTTAATGATCCTATTGATCAAAAAGAACGTTTTGAACACCAATTAAAATTAGCCGAAAAAGGAGACGACGAAGCTACAGAGTTTATAGACTACGACTTTTTACGTGCTTTAGAATATGGTATGCCACCTACATCTGGTATGGGAATTGGTATGGACAGATTAATCATGTTTTTAACCAATAACCAATCTATACAAGAAGTATTGTTTTTCCCTCAAATGAAACCTGAGAAAAAAGCAATACCAATGACAGATGAAGAAAAAGCAGTGTTTGCAATCTTAAAAGCAAATAACCCAATAGACCTTAACGAGCTTAAATCTCAATCTGGATTAAGTAATAAAAAATGGGACAAAACCATAAAAGGTTTAACCAAACTTGGTGTTGCTAAAGTCAACAAAACCGACGAAGGTTTATTTGTAGAAATAGCTTAAAACCTAAATTAATTAGCACATAAAACCTAAATTTTATCTATCGATATAATTTAGGTTTTTTTTGTAAATTGTACTAGTAAAACTAATTTACTTAAACTTAAGAAAAAGCTTATATCTTCTAAGATTATGTAAGCCAAAACCTATTACAATGTTTAAAACTTTAAACAAAAAGATTGTTATATTTCCTTTGGCTACATTTTTAGTGATAACACTAATTGTAATCACAGCTTGGCAAGAAGCTTTAAATAATAATAAAGATTTAGTTAGAGAAAGCGTCCTGCAAAATGGCAAGTTAATTTCTAAAGAATTTAAAAATATCTTTAAAGCCGATGTCTCTAGACTTGAAAATCTTAAAAACAGAATAGAATTCACCAATGGTTTATATCTAGATTATTGGGAAAAAGATGCCTCTATGCTTCTTGAGCAAAATCAATCATTTAAGTTTTTAGAATGGATTGATAGCGCTATGGTTATCAGAAAAATAAACCCTTTAAAAGGTAACCAAAAAGCTATAAACTTAGATATCTCTAAAATCGAATATAGAAGAGATGAATGGATACAACATAGCAAAGACAGTTCTGTAAACATAACACCATGGGCTAAACTAACACAAGGTGGAAATGCTTTTTTGGTAGATGTACCAGTTTATTTTGAAAATAAATTTCAAGGAACGATTACTGGCGGAATGAATTTTAAAGACAATTTTGATAAGCTGGCTAAAAACTTAAACAACCATCTTTCCATACAGCTATTTGACCATAACAACACCTTATTTTACGAATTAAATAAAGACTCAAAAACTACCAATAACATCATCTTTCAAGATAGTATCCTTGTAGATAAACTAGACAACCAAAAATGGAAACTTCAAGTAACCGCAAATAAAAACCTTTTTACAGCAAACGGAAGATACATAACCAACATAACACTTATAATTGGTCTTATTTTAAGTTTTTTAATTAGTTTATTAATCTACTTTTACCAAAGAGCAAGAGCAGAAAGAAAACTTGTTTTAAAATCTAATAAAGAGCTTTTACAAACTAACAAACAACTAAACATAGAACGTAAAAAGGCAGAAAAAGCTTCTTTAGCTAAAACAGAGTTTTTATCTAATATGAGCCACGAGATAAGAACACCTTTACACGCTATATTAGGCTTTATAGATCTTTTAAAAAGCAGCAATCTTAATAAAAACGACAAAGAATATCTAAACTTAATGAGTAAGTCCTCAAGCAACTTATTAAATATCGTAAACGATATTTTAGATATTGATAAAATCGAGTCTGGCAAACTAGAATTAACAAAAGTTAAATTTAACCCATATCAAAAAATAATTGAATTAATAGAGGTTAATCAATTTTTATTTATACAGAAGGACTTATACCTTAAAGGAAAATACATAAACATAGAAAACAAATTTGTTTTAGGTGACGAAAGTAAATTTATTCAAGTCGTAAATAACATACTTAAAAACGGGTTAAAATTCACAAATAATGGCGGTGTTACACTAACATATAATGAAGAAATTACAAACGACAACAAGTTGCAGATTAATATATCCATAGCAGATACAGGTATTGGCATACCAAAAGACAGATTAAATACAATTTTTGAAAGATTTACACAATTAGAAAACAGTGTTAAAAAACAATATGAAGGTAGTGGTTTAGGTCTTGCTATTTGTAAAATTTTTATAGAAATGATGGGTGGAGAAATTTCTGTAGAAAGCACACCTAATAAAGGAACAACATTTAATTTTCACCTAAAATATCCAATCTTAGATATCCAAAAAGAAGAAAACGTTAAGTTTGAAAACCAAAAAGACATTAACCTTAAAAATCTAAATGTATTAATTGTAGATGATAACAAATTAAACATTATTGTTCTTAAAAAAATTCTTGAAGATTTAGGAGTTAAAGCCGACTCTGCTAATAACGGAAAAGCAGGCCTAAGAAAATTTAAAGAAAAAAATTATCAGCTTATATTTATGGATATACATATGCCAGAAATGGACGGCTGGGAAGCAACAAAAAAGATTAGAGAATTTAATAAAGAGGTTATTATATTTGGACTATCTGCTAATGTAACTACAGAAGCTATAGACAAAGCTTTAGAAAGTGGCATGAATAACTATCTTTCAAAACCTTTCAAAAAAGAACACTTGTATAAGCTACTATTTTTCCATTTTAATAAAGATTAACTAGCACCAACTTTATTTTTCTAACTCAGGTCAAGTTTCTATCACTTATTTTAAAACTAGATAAATTACTTTTTATCAAAATCAACAACTATCCTTCGTTTACAAAGTATTATCAACTATTAATAAAAAATCAGATTGTTAATTAATTCACAAAAATAAAACACTATTAAACCATTTAAGTTTTTAAAAGTCAAAGTAGTAAATAACTTAAAAAACAAAACAGATGAAAAAATTAGCAATACTAGCTTTAGCATTGATCACTTTTCAAGCTAATGCACAAGACAAAAAAGAAGTAAAAAAAGAACGTAAAGAAAAAATGATGCAGTTAGAGCCTCAAGAAATGGCTGAGCTTCAAACTAAAAAAATGACTTTACATTTAGATCTTACCGAAGCACAACAAAAAAAAGTAATGGCGCTTAATTTAGAGCAAGCTAAACAACGTAAAGCCGCAATGGAAAAACGTAAAGAAGCTAAAGAAAAAGGTAAAAAACCAACAAAAGAAGAACGCCTAGCTTTTGAGAACAAAAAATTAGATGCTCAAATTGAAAATAAAAAACAAATGAAAAGCATCTTAAATGAAGAACAATACAAAAAATGGGAAACCATGTTAGAGAAAAGAGCTAGAATGAAAAGCAGAATGAAAAGAGGAAAACGTATGGAAGAGAAAAAAATGCATAAAGAGCTATCAAAAGATTAACACAATCTTAATTACTTGGTATTTTAATCACTTTAAAAGATAAAAAGCATTGATTTGTCTAATCAATGCTTTTTTATTTGTAATTATTAATCAAAAAGCGTTACTTTGAGATACAATTAATTAACTATTACTACAATGAAAAAATTATTTACTCTTTGTTTATTTGTTTTTGGACTTTTATTAACTACGCAATCAGTTAATGCACAACAAAAGTTTAGCACAGAAGTTAACCAAAAAGCTTATCAAAAAGCTGTAGAATATGGTAGACACTTAAAAGCAGACCAAGAAACACAAGAAGCTATGTACACTGCTTTTCAAGAATATTATGACAAAACAAATACATTAAACAAAACTCAAAAAATTGGTTCTAGCGGATATACTGATTTAGAAACAAAAATCAACAAACGTTTACTTACATCTTTAGAGAGTGTTTTAAATGAAGAACAATTTGGAAAATATTTAGAGTTAACAGACCAAATCAAAGACGAGTAATAATTATCATATTTATTATAAAAAAATCCGATTGAAAATTTCAATCGGATTTTTTTATTTCAAAACATACATGTTTAACTAACTAAATACAGCATCACAAGCAGCTATAGTTTTATCTAAATCTTCGTAAGTTAAAGCATCATTTAAAAACCAACTTTCAAATGCGCTTGGCGCTATATAAATACCCTGGTTTAACATACCGTGAAAAAACGTTTTAAATGTTTCATTATTCCCTTTTGCAGATGTTTCAAAATCTAAAACTTCATCTTCACAAAAATGTACCGAAATCATAGAACCTACTCTATTTATGGTATAAGTCACATTGTTTTTGTCTAAAACTTTTACTAAACCTTTATGTAAGTATTCAGTTTTTTTAGCTAAACTCTCAAAAACATTCCCGCTATTTAATTCTGTAAGCATGGCTAAACCTGCAGCCATAGCTAAAGGATTCCCGCTTAAAGTTCCTGCTTGATACACTGGTCCTAAAGGCGCAAGATGATTCATTATTTCGTTTCTTGCTGCAAATGCACCAACTGGCAATCCACCACCAATTACTTTTCCGAAGCAAACAATATCTGCCTTAATACCAAGTAATTCTTGAGCTCCACCTTTTGCTAATCTAAAGCCTGTCATAACTTCATCAAATACTAACAAAATATTATTTTCGTCACATAAAGCTCTAAGTCCTTCTAAAAAACCCGGTTTTGGAGGTATACACCCCATATTTCCTGCAACTGGTTCTAGAATTATACAAGCTATTTCATCTTTATTAGCCTCTATTAAAGATTTTACATTATCTAGATCGTTATATTTTGCTAACAAAGTATCTTTTGCTGTTCCTTGAGTAACTCCTGGACTATTTGGTGTACCAAAAGTAACTGCGCCACTTCCTGCTTGTATTAAAAACGAATCTGAATGTCCATGGTAACAACCAGCAAATTTGATTATTTTTTCTCTTTTAGTATAACCTCTAGCTAGCCTAACAGCACTCATACATGCTTCTGTACCTGAGTTTACAAATCTAATTTTATCAATATTAGGTACCATT
The DNA here is from genome assembly GCF_000422365.1 of Mesoflavibacter zeaxanthinifaciens DSM 18436. Taxonomy (GTDB): domain Bacteria; phylum Bacteroidota; class Bacteroidia; order Flavobacteriales; family Flavobacteriaceae; genus Mesoflavibacter; species Mesoflavibacter zeaxanthinifaciens. The sequence continues at coordinate 361,941 of NZ_KE383820.1, read as the reverse complement.
GACACAGCTAATTCTGCTATTTTAGTTTCAATTTCTGTAGGTGTTCCAAAAGAGGTTCCTTTTTTAGCTTTATCTATTACTGCATTAACTACAGGCTCATGTGCGTGACCTAAAATCATTGGTCCCCAAGATGCTATGTAATCTATTAATTGGTTTCCATCTTCGTCATATAAATATGCTCCTTTAGCTTCTTTAACAAAAATTGGTGTTCCGCCAACAGCTTTAAATGCTCTAACAGGACTATTAACGCCTCCAGGAATTACTTTTTCTGCTTCAGCAAATAAGGCACTACTTCTTTTATAAATCATGTATTAAAAATCTTTTGGAATTGGTTTTACAAATAAAACTTGACCTACGTGTAAATCGTTACTTTGTAAACCGTTTAACGATTTTAACTGGTCTACTGTTATATTATATTTTTTTGAAATGGCATAAAGTGTATCGCCTTTTACGACAACATGTTTATCATTGTTAACGGTTTGCTTTCCTAAAACTTCAGCATCAAATCTATGTAATTGATAACGTTCTATCAAGCTTATTAACTTATCTGGATACTTTCTATCTGTAGCATAACCGGCTTTTCTAAGCTCTATTGCCCAATTTTTATAATCGTCTTTTTCTAGTGTAAAAAGTTTTGAATAACGTTTTCTTTCTTTTAAGAATAAAGAATGATCTCTGAAAGAGTATTTTGAGTTTTTATATTTTCTGAAACACTCTTGAGATGCATCGTCATCATGATATATTTTTGCTCCTGTCCAACCATGACATTTGATACCAAAATGATTATTTGCCTCTACAGATAGTCTTCCTTTACCAGAAGCAGACTCTAAAATTCCTTGCGCTAATGTAATACTAGCTGGTATACCATAATTACGCATTTCTTCTTGAGCTATATCACTGTATATTGCAATGTATTCTTCAGTTTTATTTGCATAAACTTCAGGTGTACTTTTTGGTGTTACTTCTACAACGACATCTTTTGTCTCTTCTTTATCAGTTACTTTTGGTGTTTTTTTTACAACAACTTTTGGTTTTGTTTTAGTTTTTCTAGTTGTAACTTTTCTAGAACTACCACAACTTACTATTAATATTGAAAGTAGTAAAAGCGTAAAAATTTTCTTCATTAATTTATAGAATTAACGGTTTGTTTTGTTTTTTAAGTTTCGCATTCATTCCTTCTATTCCTTGTAATCCTCCTGTATGAATGGCTAAAATCTTTGAATTTGGTTTAAAATATCCCTTTTTAATTAAATCAAAAATACCAAACATCATTTTTCCTGTATAAATTGGGTCTAACGGAATTTTATTTTCTGATTTAAATTTATTGATAAACGTAATTAAACTGTCATTTATTTTTCCGTAGCCTCCAAAATGATAATCTGTAATTAATTCCCAATTTGTACTTGTGGCAAATTTACTAATATCTTTATTTAAAAAGTCACCTTTTAATGACGAAAACCCTAAAACTTTTTGATTAGATTTTGACGCATTAATCATCCCTGAAACTGTACCACCTGTTCCAACAGCACAACACAAATAATCAAACTTACTATCCTTCTCATTTAAAATTTCTTGACATCCTTTTATGGCTAAATTATTTGTTCCTCCTTCTGGTATTAAATAAAAATCACCAAACTGTTCTTTCAGTTTTGCTATAAATTTTGGATTAGACTTATCTCTATAGTCTTTACGACTTATAAAAATAAAAGTCATTCCACAAGATTTAGCAAAACTTAGTGTAGGATTAGTGACAACTTTGTCTTTCAATTCCTCTCCTCTAATAATTCCTATAGTGTTAAAGTCTTCAGCTTTACCTGCAGATGCAACTGCTGCAATATGGTTAGAAAATGCACCTCCAAAAGTTAGCAAGGTTGTTTTATTTTCTTCTCTAGCTTGTAAAACGTTGTATTTAAGTTTTCTATACTTATTACCAGATACAAAAGGATGTATTAAATCTTCTCTCTTTATTGAAAGCTCAATATTTTTTTTATCATCTAACCAAACATTCTGATTATCTGATAAAAAATTAGAAGAAAACAAATTTAAACTCATTACTTATTTTATTAAGTACCAAACTTCAAAAAAACTGATTTAAAATAAAAAGAAAACTATATAAATAAATTTAAATACAAAATTGACCAAAAATTCATTTTTAAGCAATTAAGTGTTTTCTTACAAGGCAAAAAAACTCCTAAAAACCAGCAAAATCAGTAAAATCGGTATATGAACAATTTTAAATATCATGTTTTTTATCGATAAAAAAAGCATTTAAATATTAAAAAGTAAAGAACTGATTAATTTTGTTATTTAAAATGTTAAAAAAAACTTAAAGCAATGAAGAGAATTTCCACAAAAAAAAACACACTTGTTTTATTTGCCTTTTTAAGCTTTTATTATAGCTATTCACAAGTTGGGATTGGGACTACTGCACCAAGAGGCGCAGTAGATATAGCTTCTACCACACAAGGTTTAGTTTTCCCTAATGTAGCTCTTGTAAATACCATTACAGAAACCGCAGTTAATCCTCAAGGAGGATCTATACCTACAGGTACTGTAGTTTATAACACTGCAACATCTGGTACATCTCCAAACAATGTAGCTCCTGGTTTATACTACTGGAATGGATCTAGATGGATTGCTTTTGCAGGCTCACCTGGTGGATTAGATTGGTCTTTAACTGGTAACAGCGGTACAACTGCTGGTACAAATTTTTTAGGAACAACAGATGCGCAAGATTTAAGGTTTTTTACTAATAATAGTGAACGAGCTAGAATATTGAGTACTGGTACAATTGGAGTAAATTCTGCAGGTTCTGCCGTTAGTCAAGTTTATGTTCAAGCAGCAGGTACAAATGATGCTGTAGCTGGAAGAAATGATGATACTCTTGCTAATGCGTTTTGGGGACTAAACTTAAATACTGGCGGAACTGCTATTATTGGCGCTGCAAATGGTATTGGTGGTTACTATCCTACTACTGGAGCTGGAGTTGCTGGATCTGCTGTAGATGGATTCGGCATTAGCGGTATGGTAGGAAATGGATCACCAAATAACTCTGCACATAATGGTCATGCAGCTGGTTATTTTTCCTTAGATAGTGACAACAACCCAAGTACTAATAACACAAGTGCTTTTGCAAAAATAGCTGGAAAAGATGAACAATTAATACCTGTTTTAGGAGGTACTTCTAGAAGAATTTTATACGGTGGCTATTTTATTGGAGGTACATCAAGCGGCGGTCAATCTTATAGCTATGTTGGACTTAAATATAATCACAATAATGATGCTAATGCAACTGGAGGCACAAACTACAAAGTAGTAGGTAACGGTTCTAACTCTACTCTAGTATTAGACAAAAACAGAGAACCTAGAGTTATGTTTTCTCCTGAAGCTCCGGAAATTTTATTTCAAGATTTTGGAACAGGAAAACTGAATAATGGTGAAGCAGTCATTAAGCTAGAAAAATTACTAACAGATAATATTTACGTTGATGAAGAACACCCATTAAAAGTTTTCATTCAACTTGAGGGTGATTGTAATGGAGTTTTTGTCACAAATAAATCAGCTGAAGGTTTTACTGTAAAAGAACTATCAAACGGTAATAGTAATGTCTCTTTTTCATGGCAAATAGTAGCTAGCAGAGCTAATTCTACAGACGAAAATGGAAACATTACATCTCAACACATTGGATTAAGATTTCCTTATGGACCAAAACCACTAAAAAGAACTCCTGAAAGCTCTAAAGAAACAAAAAGAAGATAGAATTTAAATCTCCTTAAAAAAACTCCATAACGACCTAGATTTTAAATAATTTAGGTCGTTTTCATTTTTATAAGCTTCTCTTTCAAAAGAGATATTTAAATAAGCTCTATACCAATTCTTAAATTTTATTAACCGTAATAAAAATTCAACAAAATACCACAAATAAAAACCAATCACTAACAATTCTAATTGCTGTCTTAAATGTATTTTTTCATGATTAATTAAAATCATGTCATCTTTTTGTCTTTTATGCTTTAACACTATAAATGGATAAATAGTTATAGCCGTATAACCTTTTGGCACCAAATATTTAAAAACTAAAAGCATAAGGTTTTTGATATAAAAGTAGTAGTAAAATTACATTATCTTTGTAAATATGAAGAAAATCATTCCTGTAGAAGAAGGTGATTATTATCTAACACCAGAAGGTTACCGTTGTTTTACAGCGCAATATCACCTTAAACGTGGTTATTGCTGCCAAAGCGGTTGCAGACATTGTCCTTATGGGTATGATAAATCAACCAATACATTAAAAAAAAAGTAATGCAAGCAACAAGTATATCATTTAAAGAACAAATTTTAGAAGGAATTCCAAATGAATTACCTCAACCTAAACCATTTGATCATTCTTTAAATCATGCACCAAAAAGAAAAGCTATTTTAAATGATGAAGAAAAAAAATTAGCACTAAAAAATGCACTTCGTTATTTTGATAAAAAACATCATGCAACGTTACTTCCAGAGTTTAAAAACGAATTAGACACCTACGGAAGAATCTATATGTATCGCTTACGTCCTGATTACAAAATGTACGCAAGACCAATAGAAGAATACCCTGCAAAATCTAGACAAGCAGCTGCAATCATGTTAATGATTCAAAACAATTTAGATTATGCAGTAGCGCAACATCCGCACGAGCTAATAACTTATGGCGGTAACGGTGCAGTTTTTTCTAATTGGGCACAGTATAGATTAACCATGAAATATTTAGCCGAAATGACCGACGAGCAAACTTTGGTTATGTACTCTGGTCATCCAATGGGCTTATTCCCTAGTCACAAAGAAGCTCCAAGAGTTGTAGTCACCAACGGAATGATGATTCCTAATTACTCCAAACCTGATGATTGGGAAAAATTTAATGCACTTGGTGTCACGCAATATGGTCAAATGACTGCTGGTAGTTACATGTACATTGGTCCGCAAGGTATTGTTCACGGCACAACAATTACAGTACTTAACGGATTTAGAAAAATAAAAAAACAACCTAAAGGAAATCTATTTGTAACTTCTGGTTTAGGTGGTATGTCTGGCGCACAACCAAAAGCAGGTAATATTGCTGGTTGTATTACGGTTTGCGCAGAAGTCAACCCAAAAATCACACAAGTACGATTAGACCAAGGTTGGATTGACGAGAAAATTACAGATGTAAATACATTAGTTACCCGTGTTAAAAAAGCTAAAGCAGAAAAAGAAACCATTTCTATAGCCTATTTAGGTAATGTAGTTGACGTTTGGGAAACTTTTGATAAAGAAAACATACATATTGATTTAGGTAGTGATCAAACCTCATTACATAATCCTTGGGCTGGCGGTTATTATCCTGCTGGACTATCTTTTGAAGATGCCAATACAATGATGGCTAATCAACCAGATTTATTTAAAGAAAAAGTACAAGAATCTTTACGTAGACAAGCTAAAGCTATAAATAAACATACAGCAAAAGGCACTTACTTTTTTGATTATGGTAATGCATTTTTACTTGAAGCGTCTCGTGCTGGCGCAGATGTAATGGCTACAAACGCTACTTTAGGTCGAGAATTTAAATACCCAAGTTATGTACAAGATATTATGGGACCAATGTGTTTTGATTATGGTTTTGGTCCATTTAGATGGGTTTGCGCATCAGGAAAACAAGAAGATTTAGCTAAAACAGATGAAATTGCTTGTCAAGTTTTAGAAGAAATTATGCAGCATTCTCCTGAAGAAATCCAGCAACAAATGGCTGATAATATTCAATGGATAAAAGGTGCTCAAGAAAACAAATTAGTCGTTGGTTCTCAAGCTCGAATCTTATATGCAGATGCCGAAGGACGCATGAAAATAGCCGAAGCCTTTAATCAAGCTATAAAAAACAATGAAATTGGTCCAGTTATTTTAGGTAGAGATCATCATGATGTATCAGGTACAGATAGTCCTTATAGAGAAACTTCAAATATTTATGATGGTTCTCGTTTTACAGCAGATATGGCAATACATAATGTAATTGGCGATAGCTTTAGAGGCGCTACTTGGGTTAGCATACACAACGGTGGCGGCGTTGGTTGGGGCGAAGTTATAAACGGTGGATTTGGTATGGTTCTTGATGGTACTAAAGAAGCATCAACCCGATTAAAACAAATGTTATTTTGGGATGTTAATAACGGAATTGCAAGACGTAGTTGGGCAAGAAATGACGAGGCTATTTTTGCCATTAAACGCGCCATGCAAACCGAGCCTAACTTAAAAGTAACATTACCAAATATTGTGGATGATGATTTATTGAATTCAATTTAAAACACATAACGCTATGAAAACAATCATTAAACTTTTACCAATTGCTCTAATAGCTATGGTAATCACATCTTGTAGCTCAGTTAGAGTTGCTGCTGATTACGATAGACAAGTAGATTTTAGCCAGTATAAAACGTTTGCTTTTTTCAAATCTGGAATAGATAAAGCTGAAATAAGCGACCTTGATAAAAAACGTATCTTACGTGCAATAGAAGCAGAATTATTAGCAAAAGGATACACAAAATCAGAAAATCCTGATATGCTAGTTAGCATTTTTACCAAATCTAACCAACGTGTTGATGTTTATAATAACTCATGGGGCTTTGGTGCTTGGGGATGGGGCGCACCTGGTTGGGGATGGGGCTGGAATATGCAACCTAATGTTTCTACCAGAACACAAGGTGTTTTATTTGTAGACCTTATAGACGCTAAGAAAAAAGAATTAGTCTGGCAAGGACAAGGTACTGGTTACTTAAGTTCTAATATGGAAAAGAAAGAACAAAGAATAAAAGAATTTGTTGCAAAAATCATGGAGAAATATCCTCCTGGAAGTATGCAATAAGAATAAAAAAGGCGACTAATTAAATAGTCGCCTTTTTGTATTTTAAGGGTAATATTCTTTAGCGTGACCATTATCTACTAACCATTGATTAACTTCTAATCCATCTTCTAAAATAATATTTGCTAAATAACGACCATATTTACCTTGTTTATCTTTGTAAGAACGTATTGTTACTTCTTTCCCTAATACCATTTCTCTTAGTATATCTCGAACAACAATACCTTGCTCTCTTTCTTCTCCTCTAAGCTCTGGAGTATCAATACCGTAAAGACGTAATTTCATTTCTTGAAAATGTAAAAAACCTAAATCTACCATTGCTGTTACAGTATCTCCATCATAAACGTCTATAATTTTTGCTTTGTAATTGAACATATCTAATTGTTTAATAGCTATTTAAATATATAAAAACTAAGTGAAATACAGTCAATCAAACTATTATATGCAATAAAAAACCCTTAAAACTAAAGTTTTAAGGGTTAGATTTATAACTTAATAAAGTCTTTATGATTAATCTTTATTTTGTTTGAAGTTATCAAACTCGCTTGTTTGCTCTTCTTTTGGCCAAGTGTTGTTTGATGTGTCAACGTCTGCAGTTTCTAGTTTTGGATCTACTGTAATTTTAACAATTTCTTTTTCAGAAGCTACAGCTTTACTTACTTCTTTATCGTTAAGTCTCCAGATTTGCGCTGGATAAGTTTCTGTTTTTGATGTTCCGTCTGCATAAGTATACTCTACAATTATTGGCATTACCAATCCTCCTGGTTTTTCAAAAGTCACATTATAAAAATACTTCGGCTCTTTTAATTGCTTTTGTTCTGCAGGTGTAAAGTTATCCATAATGTATTCTTTTAGTGATTGAGAACCTTCCATTAAGCTTTTTGCTTTCATGTCTTCTTTGTAATCTTCACTTCCTTCTTCTACCATATAAACTAACGGTGGTAAATCACTTAAACTCATACCACGCGCTTTAACCATGTCTTTGATTTGCTGTGTTGGTTCATTAGATACATAAAACTTTTTAACATCTTTAATTGCTATATCTACATAATCTGTTGTATAAAACCATCCTCTCCAAAACCAATCTAAATCTACAGCAGAAGCATCTTCCATTGTTCTAAAGAAATCCTCTGGAGTTGGGTGTTTAAACATCCATCTTTGTGCATATGTTCTAAAAGAGTAATCAAATAATTCGCGTCCCATAATTGTTTCACGTAAAATATTTAACGCTGTAGCTGGTTTTCCGTAAGCATTATTACCAAACTGATATGTATTTAAACCTTTTGTCATAATTGGTGCTATGTAATCTTGATCACCACCCATGTAATTAACAATTTTTTCTGCAGGACCACGTCGTGAAGGATACTTGTCCATACCTGGAGATAAAGAAGACGGATACCACTCTGCAAAATCTTGTTCTGCTACGTATTGAGAAAATGTATTTAAACCTTCATCCATCCATGTCCATTGACGCTCGTCACTATTAACAATCATTGGGAAGAAGTTGTGTCCAACCTCATGAATAATTACACTTATCATTCCGTATTTTACACGATCGCTATAATTACCATCTGCATCTGGTCTTCCATAGTTCCAGCAAATCATTGGGTATTCCATTCCTTGATTTTTAGCATGAACTGAAATTGCTTTATGATATGGGTAATCAAAAGTCATACGTGAATACGTTTTTAAAGTACTTGCTACTGCTTTTGTAGACCATTCTTCCCACAAAGGATTTCCTTCTTTAGGATATAATGATACTGCCATCACATCTTTATCTCCTATTTTAACAGCCATCATATCCCAGATGTAACGTCTTGATGTTGTAAATGCAAAATCACGAACATTTTCAGCATATAGCTTCCATGTTTTTTTCTTTGTTGCTTTTGTTTTTTCTGCTGCTCTTGCTTCTTCTTCTGTTACGATTAAAACAGGCTCTTCATAAGATTTTTTTGCTTTCTCATAACGTTTCATCATTTCTTTAGAAAAAACATCTTTACGGTTAGTTAATTTACCTGTACCATCTAACATATGATCTTCTGGCACTGTAATGTTAACCTCAAAATTACCAAATGGTAGTGCAAATTCATCACGTCCCCAAAATTGAGAGTTTTGCCATCCTTCTACATCATTATAAACTGCCATACGAGGATAAAATTGAGCTATAACGTATGCTCTATTATCGTCTTCTTCAAAGTATTCGTAACCAGAACGACCTCTTCCTTCTACGTGATTATTAATATTATACCACCATTTGATTTTGAAAGTAAATTGATCTCCAGATTTTAATACTGAAGGCATCTCTACTCTCATCATAGTACGATTAATCATGTGTGGTAAAGCATTACCTTTTTCATCTTTTACATATTCTATGTTAAAGCCTCCATCAAAACCTTCTGTCATATAGCTATTAGCAAAAGATGATGTTTGTTGTGCTGGTGCTATACCGCTTCCTTGTATTAAAGGTGTTTTAGAGTCTTTAGCTCTCATATTTTGGTCTAATTGCACCCATAAATACTCTAGGTTGTCTGGTGAGTTGTTTGTGTACGTAATTGTTTCTTCACCGTAAATTCTAGCGTTAACATCGTCTAACTCGATGTCCATTTTATAGTCTGCTTGTTGTTGGTAATAAGCAGGACCTGGTGCACCAGACGCAGTTCTAAACATGTTTGGTGTAGAAAACTCGTCGTATAATTGCTTAAACTTGTTGTTGTTTGTGTGACCTGGTTGTCTTTCTTTTTTGTCTTCAGCTTGGTCTTGCGCAAATACACTTGCTGAAACAAATAAAGCTGAAAGGAATAAATACTTTAGTTTTTTCATTTTTAGAATTAGTTATAAAGGATGTGAATTTAACAAAATTTAACGTTGCTATAAAGGCTTTACTAAAAGTTTAACAAACCTTTATCGTTCTGCGCAGTTAATACCACGGTTTTATTTTTGTTATTTATATTGGTTCTTATAACGTTTTTTTGATCTTCAAACATATCAAACAAAACTTTATTTTTAATTTGAAAAGTATAAATTGATTTTATGTTTTCTATCTCTAGGTAACAATGCATAATACCATCATCATATTTTTTGCCTATAAAATTTGGTATTACCTCTTGGTTATTTATTGATATTTCAATCTTTGTTAAAAGATATTTTTTAATGTAATCGTCTATTTGTGTTTCGTCATCACCTCTATCTAAAGTTATATTTTTGTCGTATCTTTTTCTTAATACACTTTCAAAATCATCAATAAATATTCTAGAAATTATTTGCACAGATTGTTGCTCTTCAACAAACTCTATTTGTGTAATACTTACATAATATTTGTGTAGTGTATTAAAAGAGCATAAAAAGAAAATTGCTATTACAGATATTAGTTTAATTGATTTCATTTAAGTGTATTATTTAGAGTCACAAATCTAATGGTTAGTAACCAAAAACCATTCTAATTAATTATCATTTTGTATTTGACTTACATTTTTAATAAACTCATTATACTTATCTGTAAAAAATTGTAATGCTTCTAAGTTACTTTTTGTACATCTTGGTCTAAAGTTTGGATCTTCTTGACAATAGTAAAAAAACTCGTCTTTTTTGTCTTCTGGTAAGGGATTTTGGGTAAAAAAATCTTCGATTAAATCATTTTTTAATCTAGCTAATAACGCGTCATTACTTTCTAATCTTACACGTTCTTTTAACATTTTTGTGCGACCAGTAATAGTGTTTAAAAACTTATTAAAGTTAACAGCAGCACCTAAGCCTATTGCAAACATTTTTTCGTTTCCGCCTGCTTCATTAAGTCGGTTTTCGTTTTGGGTTAATGGTTTTCCTTTGTAACCAGGTATACCTACATCATAAAAGTTAATATCTGCTTTTGCTGTAGAGGAAGAAACATCTTTATTTAAATCTCCAGAAAGTTGTTTGGTTAAAAAAACTTCATCCAGATCATTAGTAAATAATTCTAATTTTGCGTTTAAAGTTTTTGTCTTAATATTTTCTTCTGATACAACTTTAACTAAAACTTGATATTGGACACCTGAAAAAACAATAGTGTCATTTTGCTTTGCCTTGATTTTAAAAACTCCTAAACTATCTGTTGTAGCATTTGTCAAAGATGTTTTATTTAGAACATGAATATTTTCTAAATCATCATCAGCAACTATCTGACCTTTTATTGTAACCGTTTGAGATATTGAAAATTGTACAATAAAAGCTAATAAAATAAAAAGCTGACTACTCTTTTTCAACTTGATTCTTACTTAAAAATTTTTTACTCCTTTTGTTTAAATCCTCTATTAACTGTATCTCTTTACCTTTTTCTAAAAGTGAGACGTCAAAATCATTATTTTGCACAAATGCTATAAAAGCTTCTACTTGCTCTTCTGGGATATTAAAATTTTTAGTGTAATAATCATGTTGGTATTTATCTGCTAAAGTCTGGGTTGGTATTTTCTCTGTTTCTGTATTAGTATTTTTAGATTTCTTTTTGGGTTTAAAAATTAAATTTACCAAACCTTCAACAATAGCAACACCGTTAGCTTGATAACGTATACGATCATTTTGATTCATCGCTGCATAATTTTCTACCTTACTATATTGATCATCAGAAAACTCGTAAACAGAAATATCATCTACTCCAAAATAAATAGCATCCATATCTGGATTAAACACCTCTACACTTTCAATATCTTCTTTTAAAACACCAGTTAAATCGTATGGTAATATTACAACTTCATCTAACTTATTAACTCGTTCTACTAAAAAAACAGTCATTTGTTTATTTTTAATAATAGATTCTGTTACAGTTAAACTAAAGTCTTTAAACTGAAGCGCAGACACCTCTACCTTATCATTAAGCATAACTTGCAAGGTAAACTCTCCTTTTTCATCTGTAATTGTTCCTTTATTAGAAGATATATTAAAAACTGTAACACCTTCTACATCTGGTGTATTTACAATAATTTTACCTTTTACAGTAACTCTGGTTGAATCTTGAGCTAAAGAAAAAATAGTGAAGAAGAATAAAGATAAGGATAGAAAATATTTCATAACGGTTGATTTTACTGTAAATTAAGCATTTTTACTCTTAATTTAATTCTAATTAGGCACTAAACTTTTGTTAAAAGCTAGCTTTACATAAATTTACAAAAACTATTTATTACAATGAAGCAAATAATTATTGCAAGCACTTCTACCGTACATGGCGGTCAATATTTAGACTATCTTTTAGACACATTAAAAACTCATTTTAAAGATACAGAAGAAGTTATCTTTATTCCCTACGCTAGACCTAGCGGAATCACACATAAACAGTATACAGAAAAGGCTAGCGATGCTTTTAATAAAATAGAAAAAAAATTAATTGGCTTACATACTTTTAAAAATCCAAAAGAAGCAATAGACAACGCAAAAGGTATTTTTGTTGGTGGCGGAAACACCTTTGTTTTAGTCAATGCCCTTTACAAATTTAATTTAATTGAAAGCTTACAAGACGCCATAAAAAAAGGAACTCCGTATTTAGGAACCAGTGCTGGAAGCAACATTTGTGGCCTTACCATGAATACAACTAATGATATGCCTATTGTTTATCCGCCAAGCTTTAAAACATTAGGTTTTGTGCCATTTAATATTAATCCACACTATTTAGATCCAAACCCAAGTAGCAAACACATGGGTGAAACTAGAGAAACCAGAATAAAAGAATTTCATCAATTTAATACACAACCAGTAATTGGTTTACGCGAGGGAAGTTGGATAGAAGTTAAAGACAACAATTTACAATTAAAAGGAAATTTACAAGCACGCATTTTTGAGCACAATCAAGAACCTTACGAAGTTGATCCTGATACATTCTTAAACGAATTGAAGTAAAGTACAAAAATTTAAAACAAATTATTTTTCATCAAAGTATGTCATTCCGAACGAGGTACGAGGAGGAATCTCATATTCATATTATTAAGATGAGATTTCTCACTATGTTCGAAAAGACAAAAGCATCATAATAAATTACAATGAATAAAATAAAAAAGCTTCATCGTTTTTGATGAAGCTTTTTGAGCGGGAGACCGGGTTCGAACCGGCGACATTCAGCTTGGAAGGCTGACGCTCTACCAACTGAGCTACTCCCGCTTTTTGCGGTGGCAAATATAAACAAAGATTTTAATTATTTGCAAAAAATTATAATTTCTTTAAAAAATGATAGCCTAAAATTTCAAAACCCTCGTTATAATAAAATTTGTGTGACGGGTAGTTTTGAACGTAAGTATTTAATTCACAAGTAGTACAACCTTTACTTTTGGCATAATCGTATAACCACTTAAAAAAAAGTTTACCAAGACCATTTCCTCTATATTTTTCTTCTATATAAACATGATCTACCTCCATACTTCTACCAACGTAATGTCTTGTTTGAAACCACATTCCTGACATACCAATTAAAGTATCGCCATCATAAATACCTGCACACTCATAATTTTGAGTAATCATTTCGGCAAAACGCTCTTTTAATACTGCATCAGAATTAGCATTATTAGTTAATTTTTGCATTAACGGAATAATGCTAAAAACTTCAGTTTTATCTATTATTTTAAACTTAAAAGACATCTCAATTTTTATTGCAAAATTAGTTAATTTTGAAATACTATTATACAAATAATGCAAATCATAGCAAGTACACAACGATTATATTTAAGAGAATTTTCTGTAGATGATGCTATTCATTTTTACGAGATGAATTCTGACCAAGACGTACTAAAATATACTGGTTATAAACCGTTTTCTTCTTTAAATGAAGCAGAGCAATTCCTATTAAACTACAAAGAATACGAAAAACATAATATGGGAAGATGGGCAGTTTGCGATAAAAAGACAGATATGTTTTTAGGCTGGTGCGGTTTAAAATTTCATCCTAAAGAAAACAAAGTTGAAGTTGGTTACCGCTTTTATAAAAAATATTGGAACAATGGTTACGCTACCGAAAGCTGCCAAGCTGCAATAGATTATGGTTTTAAAAACCTTAACCTTAAAACCATATATGCACATGCACATATAGACAATTATGCATCCCATAAAGTCTTAGAAAAATGCAATATGAATTTTATAAAAACCTTTAATTACGCAGGTATGCCAGCAAATCTATATAAAATCGAAAATCCTGATATTAAAATTAAACAAATCACTGCTTTAGAAACCTATCCAGTACGTCATCCTGTTTTAAGAACTGGTAGACCTATTGAAGATTGCAAGCTAACTTTTGATGACCACGAAGACACATTTCACTTAGGTTTATATTATAAAAACGAGTTGTCCGGTGTAGTTAGTTTAATGAAACTTAACAACGAAAAATTTGAAGAACAAGACCAATATCGCTTACGCGGAATGGGCGTTTTAGAACAATTTCAAGACTATGGATTTGGCAGATTACTAGTAGAAACAGCCGAAACAATGGTAAAACAAAAAGGAACTAAACTACTTTGGTTTGATGCTAGATTAATTGCTGTTGGATTTTACAAGCGATTAGGTTTTACAATTATTGGTAATCAATTTGAAGTCCCTAAAATTGGTCCACATTATGTAATGTATAAACGATTATAGATTTTATTTGTATTTCGTCTAAATTCATTCAACTAAAAAAACTAACTCAACATTTATCGATGAACTTTCGTAAATTGCTTTATCTAAATCAATTATCATGAGAAATTTTAAAGGTAGACTTCTAATTGGTGTTCTTCTTGCTGCATTTGCTTTGTTTAAATATTACAACTCAATGGAAACAAATGAGTACACAGGAAAGAAACAAGCAATCTCTATGACGCCAGACCAAGAAATACAAATGGGTTTGCAAAGTCGTGATCAAATGGCAGCGCAACATGGTGGATTATATCCTAATCAAGAATATCAAGCATTTATAGATAGAGTTGGCAACAAACTAGTACAAAATAGTGTCGCAAAAGACACGCCTTACAAGTACGAGTTTCATTTACTTGCAGATAAAAATACAATTAATGCGTTTGCTTTACCTGGCGGACAAATTTTTATTACCTATGCCTTATTTTCTAAATTAGAAAACGAAGACCAGTTAGCTGGTGTTTTAGGGCACGAAATTGGTCACGTTATTGGACGTCATAGTGCAGAGCGTATTGCGAATTCCGAGCTTTGGCAAGGTTTATCAACCGCAGGTTCTGTTGGCGGTAATATGGGAGATGTAGTTAGTCAATATGGCATGTCTAAACTATTAAAAAATGGTCGTGGTGATGAGTTAGAAAGTGACGACTTAGGTGTACGTTTTATGATGCGTTCTGGCTATGACCCAGAAGAAATGATTGGCGTTATGCAAATTTTAAAACAAGCAGCTGGTCCAAACCGTGTACCAGAATTCCAGAGCACACATCCTGACCCAGAAAATAGAATTGAAAAAATTAAAGCCTCTATTAAAAAATACACAATAAACTAAAACGATTTAGTAGAAAACCAACAAAGTCCTGCAAATGCAGGACTTTTGTTTTTATATTTGTTATAATAAAATTTACAGTAATGAATAAAAAAGTCATCTTAATGATACTAGATGGTTGGGGAAAATCTCCAGACCCAAAAGTATCTGCAATAGATAATGCTAACACACCTTTTATAGACAGTTTATACACCAAATTTCCTAATGCACAATTGCGTACAGATGGACTACATGTTGGTCTGCCAGAAGGACAAATGGGAAATAGTGAAGTTGGCCACATGAATCTTGGTGCAGGACGTATTGTTTATCAAGACTTAGCAAAAATTAATCTTGCTGTAGAAAATAACACACTTGCCAAAGAACAAGTATTAATAGATGCTTTTAATTATGCAAAAGCAAATAATAAAGATGTTCATTTTTTAGGGTTAGTAAGTAATGGTGGCGTACACTCGCACATCAACCATATTAAAGGATTAATTACAGCTGCTCAAAATGCTGGAGTTACAAATAGCTATGTTCATGCTTTTACAGATGGTCGTGATGTAGACCCAAAATCTGGTAAAGGATTTATTGAAGATTTAGAAAATTTCACTTCAAATACAAACACAAAAATTGCAAGCGTTACTGGTCGTTATTATGCAATGGACAGAGACAAACGTTGGGAACGTGTTAAATTAGCATACGATGCTGTAGTAAATGGTTTAGGTGAAAAAACGCTGGATTTATCTAATAAAATTCAGACAAATTATGATAATGATATCACAGACGAATTTATCAAACCAATTATTAAAACAGATGAAGCTGGTAATCCAATAGCAACTATTAAAGAAGATGACGTGGTTATCTTTTTCAACTTTAGAACAGATCGTGGTCGCGAATTAACAGAAGCGTTATCCCAACGCGATTTTCATGAGCAAAACATGCATAAGTTAAATCTGCATTATGTAACATTAACTAATTACGACGAAACTTTTACAGGTATTAACGTTGTTTTCAACAAAGAAAATTTAACCGATACTTTAGGTGAAGTTTTAGAAAAGCATAATAAAACACAAATTAGAATTGCAGAAACTGAAAAATATCCACACGTTACATTTTTCTTTTCTGGTGGACGCGAAACGCCTTTTGAAGGTGAAAAACGAATTTTAAAAAATTCGCCTAAAGTAGCAACCTACGATTTAAAACCAGAAATGAGTGCTTACGAGCTTACAGATGCTTTAGTACCAGAATTAGAAAACGAAACAACAGATTTTGTTTGTTTAAATTTTGCAAATGGTGATATGGTTGGTCACACTGGTGTTATGGACGCTGCTGTTAAAGCTTGCGAAGCTGTAGATAAATGTGTAGAAAAAGTGGTAACAACTGCATTAGATCACGGGTATACAACACTTCTTATTGCCGACCATGGTAATTGCGAAACTATGATAAATCCTGATGGTAGCCCAAATACAGCACATACTACAAATCCTGTTCCTGTTATTTTAATTGATAATGAATTAAAGCATATAGAAAACGGTATTTTAGGAGATATGGCACCAACTATCTTAAAGTTAATGGGTGTAAAGCAACCTGAAGCGATGACGCAAAAATCTTTAGTTTAATACAAAAAAATAATTGTAATTAAAAAAATCCGCTTCAATACGAAGCGGATTTTTCATTTTAAATCAATTGAATTTTAAATTCAAAAAATTAAATTTATTGTACTTTTACAATCTTATTTCTATATAAATGAATATACAAGGAAAAATAATAGCTGTAGATTTTGATGGCACTATTGTAGAAGATGCATATCCAGGTATAGGCAAACCTCGTTTGTTTGCTTTTGAAACCTTAAAACGTCTTCAAAATGATGGTCATCGACTTATACTTTGGACCTATAGACATGGTAAACGTCTAGAGGAAGCTGTTAATTTCTGTAAAGACAACGGTATAGACTTTTACGCTGTAAATAAAAGTTTTCCTGAAGAAACGTTTAAAGGTGATGTAAGCCGAAAAATTAACGCCGATTTATTTATAGACGATCGTAATATTGGTGGTATTTTAGGTTGGGGAGAAATTTATCAAATGCTTACCAACCAAACACCACAACAATCAAAACCTAAGAAAAAAAGCTGGTTTAAATTTTAACAACCAATCATTTCAAAATACGCTTTATCTATTTCTTCTCTGTGATCTGGATGAGCTATATTAACCAAAGCTTTTATACGCTCTTTAATAGTTTTCCCATAAAGGCTAGCCACACCAAATTCTGTTACAACATAATGTACGTGCGACCTTGTAGTTACCACACCAGCACCTGGTTTTAAAGATGGTACAATTCGACTAATACCATTTCTAGTTACAGATGGTAATGCTATAATTGCTTTACCACCTTCACTTAAAGATGCGCCTCTAATAAAATCCATTTGTCCACCAACTCCAGAATACATATGTGCACCAATAGAGTCTGCACAAACTTGTCCCGTTACATCTACTTCAATAGCAGAATTAATGGCTACCATTTTTGGATTTTGTTTAATAATCGAAACATCGTTTGTGTAATTTGATGCACGCATTTCTATAAATGGGTTATCGTCTACATAGTCATATAACTTTTGCGAACCTATTAAAAAAGTAGCCAAAGCACGACCACGATTAATTTCTTTATAGTTACCATTAATTACATCCTTTAAAATTAAATCTATAACACCATCAGAAAACATTTCGGTATGTAAACCTAAGTCTTTGTGATTAGTTAATCGGGCTAAAACTGCATTTGGAATACTACCAATACCCATTTGCAACGTACTTCTATCTTCAATTAAATTAGCTACATATTGGCCTATTTTTGCTTCAACTTCATTAGGTGGTAATGCATCGTGACTTGGTAATGGTTCATGATGTTCTACAAATTGGTCAATTTCAGAAATATGAATAATACCAGCACCATGTGTACGTGGCATATATTTATTAATTTGAGCTATTACAATTTTAGCATTATCTATTGCTGCTAATGTTGCTTCAACAGAAACACCTAAAGAACAATACCCATGTCTATCTGGTACCGATACGTGGATTAACGCTACATCTAAATCAATTATATTTCTTTTAAATAAAAGCGGTAATTCACTTAAAAAAACTGGTGTGTATGAGCCATTTCCTTCTTTTAAAGTATGACGTACATTTTTACCTATAAAAAATGAGTTAACATGAAAACTATCTTTAAGCTCCGGATTTGAATATGGCGCTTCACCTTCGGTATGTAAGTGGCATATTTCAACATTTTTCAATTCTTCGTGTCTTAAGGACAAAGCTTTAATTAAAGCTTGAGGTGCAGCTGCTGCTGCTTGCACATATATTCTATTATTTGATTTAATTACTTTTACTGCTTCTTCTGCGGTTACTGGTGAATACATATTGGTTTTGTTTTTATTTTACAAAATTACAATGCATCGTATAGATAAATCCTGCTAAAAGTCATGTTTCTAAAAGAAATTTGACTTTTATTTTAAGTATATTTGCAGATATTTTAGAGATTATGATTATTGTAAAAACAAGAGAAGAAATAGAATTAATGCGCCAAGCTGCTTTAGTAGTGTCTAAAACTTTAGGAGAAGTTGCTAAAGCTGTAAAACCTGGTGTAACAACACTTCAACTAGATAAAATTGCAGAAGAACACATAAGAGATCTTGGAGCTATACCTGGATTTTTGGGTTTATATGACTTCCCTAACACACTTTGTATGAGTCCTAACTCGCAAGTGGTACATGGTATCCCTAACGACAAGCCACTTGAAGAAGGAGATATAATATCTATAGATTGTGGTGCTATTTTAGATGGTTTTTACGGTGATCATGCTTACACATTTGCTGTAGGTGAAATTGATCCTGAAACAGAAAAACTACTTAAAGTTACTAAAGAATCTTTATATGTTGGTATCAAAGAGTTTAAATTAGGAAACCGCGTTGGAGATGTAGGTTATGCTATTCAAAAATATTGCGAAGATCATGGTTATGGCGTGGTAAGAGAATTAGTAGGTCATGGATTAGGGCGCACTATGCACGAAGATCCAGAAATGCCAAATTACGGAAAACGAGGAAGAGGAAAAAAGTTTATTGAAGGTATGGTCGTAGCTATTGAACCTATGATAAACATGGGAACAAAACGAATTAAACAACACCGTGATGGCTGGACAATTACAACTTTAGATGGTAAACCTAGCGCACATTTCGAGCATGATGTTGCTATTGTAGATGGTAAACCAGAGCTATTATCTACTTTTAAATACATTTATGACGCTTTAGGTATTGAAAGTGACGAGGAAGATGAATTTAGACAACAAGCTTTAGTTTTATAGACCTAAAGACACGAATTACACTAATTCTCACTAATAATTCACTTTCTATTGAAAAATTTAATTTATAAAGATGAAGCTTATAAGATAATTGGTCTTTGTATGGAAGTACATAACCAACTTGGAAAAGGTTTTAATGAAGTTGTATATGCTGATGCTTTAGAAATCGAATTAATTGATAACAATATAGCTTATTCTAGAGAAACTAAATTTGCAATAAGCTATAAAGGAAACACTTTACCTCATAAATATAAAGCAGATTTTATCATTGATGATAAAATAATTTTAGAACTAAAAGCTATTGAAGCTTTAAATTCTGCTCATGTAAAACAAACATTAAACTATCTTGCTGTCTCAAAATTAAAATTAGGTTTATTAATTAATTTTGGTGATGAAAGTTTAAAATATAAACGAATTGTCTTGTAATAATTTGTGTTAATTCGTGAAATTAGTGTCAAAAAAACTCTTTAAATACATACTTAATATTATACCGAGACCTATTTTAATCAGGTTAAGTTATTTAGCTAAACCTGTTTTAGCTTTTGTTTTAAGAGGCAAAAAATATACAGACCCAATAGATGGCAAGAGTTTTAAGTCTTTTTTACCTTATGGCTACGGTAAACAAAGACCTAATGTACTGTCGCCTTCTACTCTAAGTTTAGAAAGACATAGACTATTATGGCTCTATTTAAAAAATGAAACAGATTTTTTTACTTCTAATAAAAAAGTGCTCCATTTTGCTCCAGAACAAGCATTTTACAAACGCTTTAGGCAACTTAAAAATTTAGATTACACAACAACAGATTTACTATCTCCATTAGCAGATGTTAAAGCAGATATTTGCGATTTACCCTTTGAAGATAATACTTACGATGTTATTTTATGTAATCATGTGTTAGAGCATATTCCTAATGACACTAAAGCAATGCAAGAGTTATATCGTGTTTTAAAACCTAACGGAATTGCTATTTTGCAAATACCGCAAGACTTAAATCGTGAAACTACTTTTGAGGATAACACCATTACAGACAAAAAAGAACGTGCTGAAATTTTTGGTCAATACGATCATGTACGCATTTACGGTCGTGATTATTTTGACAAACTTAGAAGCATAGGTTTTAAAGTTGAAGAAGTAGATTATACAAGTAAACTTTCTTTAGAAAAAATAGACAAATATCGTTTAGCAAAAGGGGAAATTATCCCTGTTTGTTATAAATAGAAACAATTATGACACAACAAACTTTTATCATTACAGGTGCATTTTTTGGTATGTTAGCCATAATATTTGGCGCTTTTGGAGCACATGCTTTAAAGAAAATCTTATCAGATGATCAACTTAAAAGTTTTGAAACCGGTATTAAATACCAAATGTATCATGCTATTGTTTTATTACTTCTTGGGTTTAATTTTCAGTTTTCAACTTCTGCAATGTATTGGTGTTTCACTTTAGGTATTGTACTTTTTTCTTTTAGTATTTACGGTTTGATTTTAAGTGATGTAAAAGGAAAAAAACTAAAGTTTTTAGGTCCAATTACACCTATTGGCGGCTTACTTTTTGTGATTGGTTGGTTGTTATTAATACTTAAAGCTATTAACTTTTAATTTTATTCAGGAAAACCATTAAAAGACTTCGTTTCTAACTCTCCTTTTTCATTTTCAAAAATTAAATACACTTGTAATTCTGGGTGTTTTGCTAAAAAGTAATCTACTTTTTTTATTCCCATTGCTTGAAATGCTGTAGCATAACCATCTGCCATCATACATTTATCTGTAATTACTGAAGCACTTAAGATTCTGGTTCGTGTTGGATAGCCTGTTTTTGTATTTATAATATGAGCGTATTTGTTACCGTTATTATCTACCTTAAACTTTCTGTAAGTTCCTGAAGTAGCCATAGCTTTATCTGTAATACCAATAACCTTAGAATAACTTTGAGAGCCATCAAAATTTGGGTTTTCTACGCCAATTGCCCATTCTTTTTGTTTATTTAAATTTATTCCCTTAGCTCTTAACTCTCCTCCTATATCTACCAAATAATTAGTTATGCCTTTACTTTCTAAAAAATCTGCTATAACATCTACACCATAACCTTTAGCTATAGCATTAAAATCTATAAACGTATTAGTGCGTTTCATTATAACTCCGTTTACAACACCAACACGATTAAAACCTACAGATTTCATTAGACTATCCACTTTAATACTATCTACAGCAGATTTATTATTCTCTGATCCAAAATTCCATGCGTTTACTAACTTACCAATCGTTGGATCAAAAACTCCTTCTGTTTCTCTGTAAATTTTCTTAGCTGCCTTAAAAACAGTGTCAAAATGAGGATCTGTATTTACGCTTTCGTTTCTATTAATTTTTGAAATATTTGAAGACGGAATGTAATTTGACATAGATTGATTTAGTACTTCAAAAATACTATCAAATTGCTTTTGATAACTTTTACTGCCAACATCATAATATTGTATTTGATAAGCAGTGCCAAAAATTGGTCCTTTAATTTTTACTAATTCTGGTTCGTTTTTACAAGAAATAAAAACTAATAACAATAATAAAATTGAAGATAAACGCTGTAACATAAATTTAATTTAAATGAGTTTCTATCACTTGGATGCCATTATATTCTATTAAATACTCTTCATTTAAGTATATCGGTAAATCCTCTCCTTTTGGATTACCTAAACCAACACCAGCATATAAAACTTTTGCATTATGCTCTTGAGCATGTTTTTTAAAAGATTCCATCCAAACGACATCATAATTATTAGCATTTTCAGGTAAAATTACAGCTTTTACTATTACAAAGTAGTACTGTTTATTTTTATCCATACAAACAAATTGCGGATGTCTTTTTAGCTTACTATTTATAGCAATAAACTCGAAACCACGTTGTTCTAAGTCTTTTCCAACATGGTTCATTGCTAGATTATGAAGTTCTTGTTTTGTTAAGGCTTTACTCATAGTACAAAAATACGTTTTAACATTTATTTGCTGAAATTTTCTTATTTTAAAAGAAGAAAATCGCTAAGAAATTTAAAATGAAAACATCAACAAGATTTGATAACGCTATTAAAAAACTATACACAGCTTTTAATGAAAATCTATTAAACCCTGAATGTTGTAAACAATGTGCTGTTGGAAATATTTTAGATCAAAAAGATGCTTGGAAATATTTATCTGATGATCATGGCTCTTTAAAGTTGAATTATCTTGGACTAGTACATCAAAATTTAGGAAGAACTTTTAACGGATATTCGCCATTAGAATTACTAAAAATTGAAGCTGCTTTTTTGAAAGGTTGTGGTTACGAACTACCACTTAATCATAAAAATAAAAGACCTAAAAACTCAACAAATAAAGACATACTATTTAATGGTTTAAAAGAAACAATTAAAGTGCTTTGCAGCTTTGATAATATTGAAAATATTATGGATTATTCCAACGTATTTAAAGCTGTAATTACAAAAAATAGTGATTTAAAATTTACAAATTTTGAATTTGAAAATGTTTAAAATAAAAAAGCCCAACACTTTAGTATTGGGCTTTTCTAAATATATATCATTAATCTACTTCACTACAATTCTTTTAAATGCAGACTTATTACCTGCTTCAACTTTAAGTATATAAATTCCTGTTGAATTTGTATTTAAATTAATAGTCTTATTAAATATTGAATTGTTGTTAGAGTATAAATTATTAAAAATTTGACGACCTCTAATATCAAATAAAGAAAGATTAACATCTTGATTGGTGCTTAAAGCAATAGTCACTTTGCCATTTGTTGGGTTTGGATAAACTGCAAATTGATCAAAATCAAATTCTGAAGTTGATAATGCAGCAGGCACACCAAAATAATAAGTCCCTTCAATTCCTGAAGTAAATGTTCCTGATAATTTATAGTCTGAACCAAAAGATGAGACTGAAGCTGATACTACTTCTGTTGTAACTCCATTATCTCTTAATATACTAATCGAATTTCTACTTTGTCCAGTAGTAGCTTCATAACCTAATATTTCTGCTTCAGTAAAATAAAAATCTACAGTAACATTAGAAGTCGTAAGTATATTTGAAGGTGTTATAGTAAACGTCTTATCTGTTACATAATTAGACACAGAGCTTCCGTTGTAGCTTTGTGCACTAGTACCTGCTCTAGATACAGATATGTCTACACAACCAAAATCATCATTATTTACATTGGTTATATCTAACATTAAATCTGTACTAACAGAATCTGAAGCGTAAACAGTTCCACTAGACCTTAAAGCTAATAAATCATTAGATGTACTTGTATTAACATCTGTTTGTATACTTTTAGCAACTATAGCTTCAAAATTTATATTATCTAATAAGAACAGTCCTTCTGTTACCCCGTTACCGTTGTTTGTACCAGGACTATTGTGCCTAAATGCTAAATAACCTGTCTGACCAATATAAGCAGACATATCTATATTTCTAAACTCACCATTATCATCAAGTGTATTTCCTGAATCAATTAAATTACCGCTAGTTATAGTGCTTACATTAGTGTTATCTGTAGTCCAATAAACCTCATACGGTTCACTATCCCCATATCCTGCAATACCATAAGATAAGTTAACTGAAGATGCATTTGAAGGTATAGATATCATATCAGACAGTAAGAAATTATCTGGTGTAAAATTAGCTCCTGTACCAAAAATTGCACCATTAGATTCTGAAGCAAAAAATACACTTACTATTGTCCCATTACCATATAAATCTGTACCTGAAGAATTAGCACTTAAGAAATTATTTCCATCACCATCATTATCTATTACAAACCAATTTGTAGCATCTGTTGTTTCTAAATTAGAATCTATTAGAGTAATTGTTTGAATATTTACAGGAACAACATCATCATCTGTAATTACTAATGTAAAGTTATTATTACCTGCTGTAGCATCTCCTCCATTAGCATTAACTGTAAAAGTTAAATCTATACTTTCTTCTCCTTCAACAAAGCCATCATTAAAAACTCTTATTACTACAGACTGTGTTGCTGTTGAACCTGCACTGAATACTACTGAATTATTTAAAAGCGTATAATCTTGTGCATCTGCTGTTGCCCCTTGTACTGTTAAGTTAACAGTTGTGTTTTGAGAAGCTCCTTCGGCAATTGTTAAATCTACAGTTACATCTGTAAAATTACAATCAGACCCTTCAATAACATTATCACTAGCTAAAGCAAAAGAAATTATAGGTCCAGCGTTACCTGTGTTAGAGCTAGCTAACTCAGATCGACCAGGAGAGTTTTGCATAACTACAGCCATTCTTGCAACTTGATCTGCAGTAAATAAATTCATACAAGTATCAAAACTATAATCCATAAAATTTTCTACCATATCTCTATCTCCTCCAATACATGTATCGTTAGTATTTGGACAACCTGAACTTGATCCGTTTTGGTTTGGTGTATCATTACAAAAATCGTCTACACTACAATTTCCATCTCCCCAAATATGTCTTAGACCGATCCAGTGACCTATTTCATGTGTTAAAGTTCTTCCTGCTGCATAAACACCTCCGTTTGGATGTGGGTTAGCTACAGATCCTATTGATGTATATAAACAAACAACACCATCTGTATTTGCAGATCCTCCTGAAGCTGGCATACCAGGTAATCCTGAACTATCAGGAAACTGAGCATATCCCAATAATCCACCTCCTAAATTTCCAGTCCAACAATTAGCATATAATGTTCTGTCCCAAATTGTAGCAGGTTTAATTGTATTATCAAAATCTGCAGTTGATAATTGTCCAGGATATCCATAAACACGATTAATACCTGGTTCTGCTAAAGGATTTCCATTGGGATCTACTTGAGCAGGAACAAATACAATTTGTGCATCTGCTGCTACAGAAGACCAATATCCTGTTGCTCCGCCAGCTTGATTAGAAAAATCAAGATTTAATTGTTCGATTTGAGCATTTACATACTGAGCATCTAAATCTGGTGCATCACCTTGTGTTCCAGAAACTACATGAAAGATAATAGGAATAGTATATACTTGCATTTGAGCAGATTCTACATTATTAGCTATTCTTGAAGCCTGTTGAGCTTTATACTGCTGAACTAAAGGAGCAATCCAATCTTCAAACTGCTGTTTAGATTGCACATTTGGGTTATTTAATCTATACTTGTTATTCATTTCTTCAGTAAGACAACGAACAACACCATTCTCATTTAAGAATCTTTGATTTTCTTCATTTAATATAACATCCTGCTCTGTATTAGGATGATTATGACTAATACTTTTAGAATTTTCTTTATTAATCTTTCTATTTTGAGAGTAACTGAGATTAACACTTAACAAAAGTATCGCTATTAACAATAATTTAGTATTTTTTTTCATAGATATAAGAATATTTACATTTAACCGATGCAAATTAACTTTTAAACTTAAAAATAGAATGATTTTAATCATTTTTCGATAAAAAACTAAAAAAAAAGGAAATATTCGGTTTTTTTTGATTTTAAGTAATAAAAAAAAGCCAATGTAAAAACATTGGCTTTTTTTTATTTGAAGAGGTTTTATACTATCCTCCAAAGTCATCAAATCGGATGTTTTCATCTGGTATACCAAAATCTTCACCCATTTTTTGTACTGCTTTATTCATTAAAGGAGGACCACAGAAGTATAACTCTATATCCTCTGGTGTATCATGATGATTTAAGTAGTTATCTATTACACAATTATGAATAAACCCTACAAAACCATCTCCTTCTTCATCATGTATATCTTTCTTAACTTTCCAGTTATCTTCTTCTAAAGGTTCTGAAAGAGCTAAGTAAAATTTAAAGTTAGGGAAATCTCTTTCTAACTCACGGAAATGTTCAATATAGAATAATTCACGCTTAGAACGACCACCATACCAATATGTTACTTTACGTCCTGTTTTTAACGTTTTGAATAAATGATATAAGTGAGAACGCATTGGTGCCATACCTGCTCCTCCACCAACGTAAAGCATTTCTGCATCAGATTCGTTAATAAAGAACTCTCCATAAGGTCCAGAGATTACACACTTATCACCTTTCTTTAAGTTAAATATGTATGATGATGCTACACCTGGATTTACGTCCATCCATCCATTTTTATTTCTATCCCATGGTGGCGTTGCAATACGAACATTTAACATAATCTCTCTACCTTCTGCTGGGTAAGAAGCCATAGAGTAAGCACGTTCTACAGTTTCGTCATTTTTCATTACTAATGGCCATAAATTGAATTTATCCCATTCTGCCTGAAACTTATCTGGTGAATCATGTTCTTCTGGATGTGCGGTAATATCCATATCTGAATATTTCACTTCACATTTAGGAATTTCAATTTGAATGTATCCACCAGCCTTGTAATTCATATCCTCAGGGATTTCAACTACAAACTCCTTAATAAAAGAGGCTACATTGTAATTACGTACAACTGTTGCTTCCCATTTTTTAATACCAAATACTTCTTCTGGTATCGTAATTTCCATGTCTTGTTTAACTTTAACTTGACAAGCTAAACGCGCACCATGTTGTAATTCTTTTCTTGTAAAGTGAGGTGTTTCTGTTGGTAAAGCTTCTCCTCCTCCATCTAAAACGTGACATTCACATTGGATACAAGTTCCACCACCACCACATGCTGATGGCAAGAATATTTTTTGGTTACCTAATGTTGATAATAATGTACCACCTGATGATACTTCAATTTCTTTTTCACCATTTATTTTTATAGTTACAGGACCTGATGGTGATAATTTTTGCTTAACATATAATAATAATGATACTAATACCAATGTTATTACTAAGAATGCGATAACAGTTGTTAAAACTGTTCCTAATGTACTTGCTGCTAAAATCATATTACTCTACTGTTGTATTGTTAGCTATAGTTGAGTTATTCTCTATAACCTTAGTTTCGGTTTTATCTTGCTTTTCAATTTGAGCTGCTTGTTCTGTTTTTTTAGAACCTTCATCATCTCCTCCAGTTAACATTCCTCCAAAACTCATAAATCCAATTGCCATAAGACCAGTAATAATAAATGTAATTCCTAGTCCTCTTAAAGGAGCTGGTACGTTAGAATAACGAATCTTTTCGCGGATTGCTGCGATAGCTAAAATTGCTAAGAACCAACCTATACCAGAAGCTATACCATAATTAAATGCTAAACCTATAGTTTCGATTTCTCTAGACTGCATAAATAAAGATCCTCCTAAAATTGCACAGTTTACAGCAATTAGCGGTAAAAATATACCTAGTGAGTTATATAATGAAGGAGAAAACTTTTCTACAACAATTTCTACTAATTGTACCATGGTTGCTATAGTTGCAATAAACATGATAAATGATAAGAAACTTAAATCATAACTAGCATATTCTTCTCCTAACCAAGATAATGCACCTGGTTGTAATACATATTGATCTAAAAGCCAGTTTATAGGCACAGTAACTGCTAATACAAAGATTACTGCAGCACCTAAACCTACAGCTGTTGATACTTTTTTAGATACTGCAAGGTAAGAACACATCCCAAGGAATGTTGCAAATACCATGTTATCTATAAAGATTGATTTGAAAAATAATTCTATATGTTCCATATGTTATTTTTTGATGTCTTTTTGAAGTATACTTCAAAAAACGAGTCAATGTTTAGTCTTCTATTAAATCTTTGTTTCTGCTACGTTGTACCCAAATAATAATTCCTACAACAATTAATGCCATTGGCGATAATAACATAAACCCGTTATTTTCATATCCTATTGCGTACAAACCTGATTTTTCGATTGGATCTCCTAAAACTTTAAATCCTAATAAAGTACCAGAACCTAATAATTCTCTAAAAAAACCTACTATTATTAATATAACACCGTATCCTAATGCGTTACCTATTCCATCAAGGAAAGATTTCCACGGTCCATTACCTAAAGCAAATGCTTCAAAACGTCCCATAATGATACAGTTTGTAATAATTAAACCAACGAATACCGAAAGTGTTTTACTTAACTCGTAAGCAAAAGCTTTTAGTACTTGATCAACAATAATTACAAGAGCAGCTACAACAATAAGTTGTACTATAATTCTAATTTTTGAAGGTATGATATTTCTCATTAAAGAGATAACAACGTTACCAACTCCTAATACAAATAATACAGAAATTGCCATTACTATAGAAGCTTTAAGTTCTGCAGTAATTGCTAACGCAGAACAAATACCTAATACCTGTATAGTAATTGGGTTATTATCTGCTAATGGATCTGTAATTAATTTAGCGTCTTTTTTTGAAAGTAGTCCCATAATTAATTAGCTTGATTTTTTAATGTTTCAAAATAAGGCATGTATAACTTCAAGTCATTTTTAATCATAGCACTAACTCCATTACCTGTAATGGTAGCTCCTGCCAGAGCATCTACCTCATAATCTGTTTTATCTTCATTTTTAGGATCGTTATTTCCTTTTGCAACTGTTATACCTTTAAACACTCCATTATCTGTTAGTAAGTGTTCTCCATAAAAGTCATCCATAAAATAACGTTGTTTAATGTTTGCTCCTAAACCTGGTGTTTCTCCTTTATGGTCAAAATACACACCTTGAACAACCATATCTTTATCCATAGCAATATAGCCCCAAATAGCGTCCCAAAGTCCTTTACCATATATTGGTGCTACGTAAAATGTATTACCATCTTTTTCTCCAATAAATAAAGGCAAACGTCTTGTTTCTCCTGCTTTTGCTTTTGCTTGTTCTTTTTTAACATCGATTAAGTAAGCCTCATCATTTTCTTTAACATCATTACCTTCTATTACAATTTGTTTAGTAATGTATTTTGAAAAAGCTTCGCTAACCTTATCTGTAGAAATAAATGCAACATCAGTTTCTCCATTGTCATTTACTCCCATAGCGTAAAGAATGTTTTGTTGTTTTTCCATTCTTTCGTTTTCTTTTATAGTAGGCTTTAAAGATGCTGCTGTAAAAGCTAATAAAGCACCAACTACAACTACCATTCCTATGGCAAATAATACGGTATATAAATTACTATCTGTTTTGTTTGACATGACTAAGCAGTTTTAACTTTTAAACGTTTCATTCTACGTTTTACATTTGCTTGTACAACGTAATGATCAATTGTTGGTGCAAAAACATTCATTAAAAGAATAGCTAAGAAAACACCTTCTGGATATGCTGGATTAAATACACGTATCATTATTGATAGGAAACCAATTAAGAAACCATATATCCATTTTCCTTTGTTTGTTTGAGATGCTGTAACTGGATCTGTTGCCATATAAACAGCACCAAACAAAATACTTCCAATAATTAAATGTTGCCAGAAAGGAACACTCATTAATCCATAAAACTTACTAGTATCTCCTATCCAACCTGCATCTACTACACCATTAAAAATTAACCCCATAGATAAAGCTCCAATTATTGTGGATAGAATAATTCTCCAGCTTCCTATTTTAGTGAAGATTAAGAATAATGCTCCTACTATAATTAATAACTTAGAAGTTTCTCCAACTGAACCTGGAATAAAACCGTAGAACATGTCCATGTAGTCAATTCCGGCTAGACTACTGTTTTGAGCATAAGCTCCTAATAGTGTTTCGCCTGAAATAGCATCTGGTGTACCTGCTCTTTCAACTGCTCCGTGTACCCATACTTTATCTCCAGACATCCATGTTGGATAAGCAAAGAATAAGAATGCACGAATAGCTAATGCTGGGTTTAAGATATTCATTCCTGTACCACCAAAAACTTCTTTACCTATAACTACACCAAAAACAACTGCTACAGCTAACATCCATAATGGGATATCTACTGGAACAATTAATGGCACTAACATTCCTGTTACAAGGTAACCTTCTTCTACTTCGTGACCTTTAATTACTGCAAAAATAAATTCGACTAAAAGACCAACTCCGTAAGATACGATTACTAAAGGTAAAACGGTCCAAGCACCGATAACAAAATTATCCCATGTTAAGAAGTTTCCAAATAAAGAAGCTTCTCTTGTTATACCTGCAGCAGCATCGATAGCTGCATAGTGTTGGTAACCGGCGTTAAAAATACCGAAAATTAAACATGGTATTAATGCCATGATTACAGTATTCATTGTACGCTTTAAATCGTCTGCTGCCTTTACATGAGTTCCTCCATGAGTCGTTTCATTTGGCAGATATAAAAAAGTATGTATTGCATTAAATGCTGGCGCCATTTTGGTGCCCTTATACTTTTCTTTTAAATTGTGTAAGTTACTTTTTAAACCCATTATCCAATTTCTTTAAGCATTAAGTCTAATCCTTCTCTAATTATTTTTTGATGTGGTTGTTTTGACACACAAATAAATTCTGTTAATGCAAAATCCTCTGGTGCAACCTCATACATCCCTAAAGCTTCCATTTCATCTAGATCTTTATACATACAAGATTTTAAGATTTGTAATGGATAAATATCTAAAGGAAATACTTCTTCATAACTTCCTGTTACTACAAAAGCTCTATGCTCTCCGTTAGTATTAGTATCTAAGTTATATTTTTTGTTTGGCGATAACCAAGAAAAAGTTAAAGCTCTTGATGTAGATATTTTATTAAATACAGGCTTATTCCAACCGAAAAATTCGTAATCGTCTCCTTCAGGAATTACCGTAATTATGTTACTGTAGTAATCTAAATATCCGTCTGGTTTAACTTGCTTTCCTGTTAAGACATTTCCTGAAATAATACGGTCATTACCATCTTTATCAACACCATTATCATAAATCATAGTAGACACTTCACTTCCTATTTTAGTACGGAAATATCTTGGCTTTTTAACAGATGCTCCTGCTAGCGCGATAACACGTTCTGCATTAAACTTTCCTGTTAAAAGTAATTCTCCTATGATTACTAAATCTTGAGCATTTACTGTCCAAACAACTTCACCTTTATTAATCGGATCTATTTTGTTGATTTGTGTTCCTACATTACCAGATGGATGCGGACCAGACACTTTGTGTACTGTTACATTATTTAAGTTAGCTAATGGTGAGTTACCATTTTTACCAACAGAAACATGCACTGCTCCTTCTGTTAACTTACTTAAAGCAGTTACTGCAGCTTGAAGCTCAGCCTCTTTACCTTGCAGTGTATAATCTAAATCTGCTGCTAATGGCGCACTTGCATAAGCTGAAATAAAGATAGACTTTGGCATACCATTTGGCTTTGCAACAACATCGTAAGGACGTTGTTTGATAAAAGCCCAACAACCTGATTCTAATAACCTAGACTTTACTGCTTCTGCATTTGCAGACTGTACGTCTAACTTTCCAAAATCTTCGTAAGCTTGCTCTTTGTCTGCTTTAATTTTGATTGTTAAAATTCTTCTTTTAGCTCCACGTTCTATCTCAACGATTTCTCCAGAAACAGGAGAAACAAATTTTACACTTTCGTCGGATTTATCATAAAAAACAGCACTTCCTGCTTTTACTTTATCTCCTTCTCTAGCAACTAATTTTGGAGTAACTTGATGGAAATCTTCTGGTCTAATAGCGTAAAAGTTGCTTACTATGGCATTTTCAGTAGCCTTTTCTGCCTCTCCTTCTAACTTTATATCTAGACCTTTTTTAATCTTAATGTCGTTTGACATGTTATAAATCTATTAGTTAATAGTTATACTGATTGAGTTTTGAGGAATCAAAAATCCGTGCAAATTTAAGAATAAATACATAATTATATCATAAATAATCAAGAAAAACTTTAAGGCACAGATTTTGTTTATATTTGTTATATAAAATCTTCGTTAAATGCAACAAAAAATTAAACAACTTATATTGCTATTAATCTTTCCTTTATTTGGCTTTTCACAAGTTGAAGAAATTATTCCTCCTGACTATATTAAAACCATTTATTTTAATGGCGGGACTGCAGAAAGCCAACTTCCAATCATAAAATTAGGCGAATCCTTACAACTTGAATTTGATGCTCTCAATGGAAATGAAGATGATTATTATTACGAGATTAAACATTATAATTTTGATTGGACACCATCGCAATTAGTAGAATCTGAATACTTAGATGGCTTTGATGAACAACGCATAAGAAACTACCAAAACTCATTTAACACACTACAAACTTACTCGCATTACAAGTTAACTATACCTAACCAATACACGCAAGCCATTAAAGTTACAGGTAACTATATGATTACTATTTATGATGATTATGACGATATAATTTTCTCTAGAAAATTTATGGTTTATGAGCAATTAGCTGATGTTGGAGTTGCAATAAGACGATCCAGAAACGTTAAAGAAATAGACAAAAAACAATCAGTAGATATTACCATTAACTCTAGTCAAATTCAGTTTGTAAACCCAAAAGAAACTGTAAAAACCGTAGTTATTCAAAACAATAATTTAAAAACTGCAATTACTGATTTAAAACCACAATACATCTTAGCCAACGAGCTAACTTATAGATATAATGAAAAGTCTAGCTTTTATGGTGGTAACGAATTTTTCTTTTTCGAAAACAAAGAAATAAGAGCCGCAAGTAATGGCGTTCAATTTATTGATTTACAAGACTTATACCACTCTTATTTATTTACAAACGTGTCAAGAGCAAATCAAAAATACACATACAATCCTGACATTAACGGTAATTTTGTAATCACTGCTTTAGATGTTAATAATCCTGATGTAGAAGCAGATTATGCCGAAGTTCATTTTAGTCTTCAATACCCAAAATTAGAAGACGGTCAAGATATTTTTGTTTATGGGAATTTTAATAACTATGAACTTGAAGAAGCTACAAGAATGGAGTTTTTTGAAGAAGAAGGTATTTATACCACTTCATTTATATTAAAACAAGGTTTTTACAACTACAAATATGTTATTTTAAACAAAGACAACTCCATAGATCATGATAAAATAGGCGGAAGTTTTTGGCAAACAGAAAATAATTATAAAGTTATAGTTTATTATAGAGAACTTGGTGCTAGATATGATAAAGTAATTGGTTTAGGCGAAAAAAACTCGGTTGGAATCACCAATTAATCTTAAAATTATTCTAATAAACATTAAAAACAATCAACTTAACTGATAATTTGCTATTTTTGCAATAGCAGAAAACCAGTTAATCTATTATGGTACAGCAAATTACTAAAGGCATAAAAATTTCGGTAGAAACAAATTTTGAAGGTACGTTTTACAAAAACTACAAACTTCATTTTGCTTTTGGTTATCAAGTAACTATTGAAAACCAAGGTAAAGATGCTGTTCAACTTAATTCAAGAAAATGGACAATTTACGATGCTTTAAACAATATTGAAGAAGTTGAAGGCGAAGGCGTAATTGGTCAAAAACCTGTAATTAAACCTGGTGAATCTCACACCTATTCTTCTGGTTGCTTATTAACATCTCCATTTGGAGCTATGTCAGGATTTTACAATATGGTTAATTTTGCAACCACCAAAAATTTTGAAGTAGCAATACCTAAGTTTCACCTTAGTGCGCCATTTGCTATCAACTAATTATTTTTAAATAATAAGCTACCAAACAAGTATTTACATTACCCATTAACTATTCCTAAAAACATACTTTTACCCATAAAAAAATTGTACCTTTGTGTGACAAAATTTTGAATTAAAAAACACAACATTAAACTATGGGAAAAGGATTTTTTAACGTACCTATTGCTGTTAATGAACCAGTAAAAAGCTATGCTCCAGGCTCGCCAGAACGCGAAGCAGTTTTAAAAGCATACAAAGAAATGATTAACACGACTATTGATGTACCAATGTATATTAATGGTAAAGATGTTACTACAGGAAACACAAGAACAATGTCTCCTCCTCACGACCATAAACATGTTGTTGGAACCTACCATTTAGCTGAAAAAAAACATGTTGACGAAGCTATTGCAACTGCATTAGAAGCTAGAAAAACATGGGCTAACACACCTTGGGAACAACGTGCTGCTATATTTTTAAAAGCTGCAGAATTAATTGCTGGTCCATACCGTGCAAAAATTAATGCAGCAACCATGATTGCACAATCAAAAACAATACACCAAGCTGAAATTGATTCTGCTTGCGAGTTGATTGATTTTTTACGTTTTAACGTGCAATACATGACAGACATTTATCACGACCAACCAGAAAGCACAAGTGATGCTTGGAATCGTTTAGAATATCGCCCGTTAGAAGGATTTACATACGCAGTAACTCCATTTAACTTTACTGCAATTGCAGGAAACTTACCTTCTTGTATGGCTATGATGGGTAATGTTGTGGTTTGGAAACCAAGTGACTCACAAATCTACTCTGCTAAAGTTGTAATGGATGTATTTAAAGAAGCTGGTGTACCAGACGGTGTAATTAACGTTGTTTTTGGTGATCCAGTGATGATTACAGATACTGTTTTAGACAGTCCAGATTTTTCAGGATTACACTTTACAGGATCTACTTTTATCTTTAAAGAATTATGGAAAAAAATAGGTAACAACATTCACAACTACAAAACATACCCTAAAATTGTAGGTGAAACTGGAGGAAAAGATTTTATTGTCGCACATAAAACCGCAAACCCAAAACAAGTCGCTACTGCAATTGTTAGAGGCGCATTTGAGTTTCAAGGTCAAAAATGTAGCGCAGCTTCTAGAGCATACATCTCTGAAAGTATTTGGGACCAAGTTAAAGACTACGTAGTAGAAGATGTAAAATCATTTAAAATAGGTTCTCCAGAAGATATGAGCAACTTCTTTACTGCTGTAATACACGAAGGTTCTTTTGATAAATTAGCAAAGTATATCGACCAAGCTAAAGCTGATGATAATGTTGAAGTTATAGCTGGCGGAAATTACGATAAAAGTAAAGGTTATTTTATAGAGCCAACTGTACTTTTAACAACAGATCCAAAATATACAACAATGCAAGAAGAACTTTTTGGTCCTGTAATTACTATTTACGTGTTTAAAGATGATCAATTCTCTGAAACATTAGAATTAGTAGATGGCACTAGCGAGTATGCTTTAACAGGAGCTATTTTAGCACAAGACAGATATGCTATTGTAGAAGCAACAAAAGCATTACAAAATTGTGCTGGTAACTTCTACATTAACGATAAACCAACTGGTGCTGTTGTAGGACAACAACCTTTTGGTGGTGCAAGATCATCTGGAACTAACGATAAAGCTGGAAGTGCTTTAAATTTATTACGTTGGGTTTCACCAAGAATGATTAAAGAAACATTTGTAACTCCAACAGATTACAGATATCCGTTTTTAGGTGAATAATCTATAAATTATTCAATAAAAAAAACCGAAGCAAATTGCTTCGGTTTTTTATTTTAAATTATGATGCTCTTATTTTTTCAATTCAAGTTTTTCTGCAAAGTAATCACAAAAATCTTTCATTGTAGCAGACATTTTTTCGTCTTGTGTTGCTCTATGAAATGTGTTACTCATAGCTACTAATGTTTGATGGAAAAAAACTTTCATTTCATCTACAGGCATATCTTTTGTCCATAAATCTATCCTTAAAGATTCTTGCGCTTTACTATCCCAAACAGAAAGCATCATTGCTTTAGCTTCTGCATTTGTTATTCCGCCATCTTGTGCTGTCCAGTTTAATTTTTCTGGAACACGATTTTCATCTAATTCTACGTTTAATTTTATTTCTGATTTAATATTTGCCATTATTAATTTGGTTTATATTTTGCTTTATTAAAAATTGTTTGTGCTGGTGTATTTAACAACTGTACAAAATCTATGTCATTTTTTTCTGCATAAGACCTTACAATTTGCCAACCTATGTATCTTCCTACACGACCAGGCGATTCATTATCAATTTGCTCTAAATAAAATTTAGAAAAAGGAGCTGGATTAATAAACCTACCAGGTAATTTTGCATCTGTACTAAAAAGCAACTCTTTATCTACAAAGTAACGCCAGATGTACTCTTCATTAGATTTTACCCATTCTATTTGCTCTGGTGTGTATTTTATTTTTTCTGCATCAGTTTTAAACGGAATAATCATGTCTTTGAAATACAATATCTTTCCGTGGTAAATCATTTCTTCTAACAAGTTTTTTCGTTTGCCATCTAAAATTATTTTTTTAGCATAAGCTTCAGATAGGTCTGAAACTATATATTCTGACTCCATATTACTAGCAATATACTTTTGCATACCTTGATAAAACTCATGGTCTTTTCCTAAATACGTATCAAGCTCTATTAACGTAACTGTATCTGTTACAAAAACTCTATTTTGATATACCACTCTATCATTAAAGGTTATTATTCTTGGGATTTTAGTATCTGGGAAATAATATTTTAGATGTTGATACATTTTTTTTATTTCAACAGTCTCATCCTTAAAATCAGGAAAAACTTCTCTTGTTTTTTCAGCAATTAGAACATCTAAAGTATCTGTCATTCTGTTTAACCAAAACTCATCTTCATATTTATTAGAAAACATAAATGGATATGCTTCTTTTAGTTTTGGAAAATCTTCTTTAGAAGTGTTAGAAAACGCTAAATCAAAACGTTCTACATCTAAATTCACATTAATTTTAGATATTTCTTCTTCTATTTTATTGTCGTCTTCACAAGAAAACAGACTAAAAAAAATAAAAACACAAAAAATGTAAACTCTCATAGACTTAAACTTCTCTTAATTTTTATTACTTAAAGCTTTACTTTACTTTTGTTAAACAAAGGTACTACACTTTAACTTAAATTCTTTTATTATGCAAACAGAAAAAGTTGTTAAACATATTGTAAACTGGTTAAAAGACTATGCAAATAACGCAAAAGTTAATGGTTTTGTTGTTGGTGTTTCTGGCGGAATCGATAGCGCAGTAACATCTACTTTGTGCGCAGAAACAGGCTTAAAAGTTTTATGCATAGAAATGCCTATACATCAAGCAGCTAGCCACGTAAGTAGAGCACAAGAACACATCAAACAACTTAAAAATAGATATAGTAATGTTGACGATGTTAGAGTAGATTTAACTCCTGTTTTTGAAGAGTTTAAGACAGAAGTTTCTTTAGAAGGCAAACAGGATACTGTTGATATGGCACTTGCTAACACAAGAGCAAGACTGCGCATGACTACTTTGTACTACCATGCAGGTTTATATGGGTTATTAGTTGCTGGAACTGGAAATAAAGTTGAAGATTTTGGCGTTGGTTTTTATACAAAATATGGAGATGGCGGCGTAGATTTAAGTCCAATTGCAGATTTAATGAAAAGTGAAGTTTATAAAATTGGCGAATTTTTACATGTCCCTAAATCAATAATTGAGGCAGCACCAAGCGATGGTTTATTTGGTGACGCAAGAAGCGACGAAGACCAAATAGGCGCTAGCTATCCTGAATTAGAATGGGCTATGACCATGGATGCCAAAGGAAAACAGGTTTCTGATTTTTCGGGAAGAGAAAAAGAAGTTTTTAAAATATATAAGTCATACAATACCAGAAACTTACATAAAATGAACCCTATACCTGTGTGTGAAATCCCTAAATTTTTGTTATAACACCTTAATTTACTTTGTTTTTTTCTGTTTTTTACATAACTTTAGAATGCTATTAATTATTCTATAACCAGTCTATCTTACTTTTTGATGGATATAAAAAACTTACAACATGGTCAAATTATTGGTTGCAGACCAATATCCTATTATTACAAAAGGAATAGAATTGGTCTTTTCAGATTCTAGAGATGTAAAAATTGTTGCTACTGTAGCAGACGGAGAAGCTATCTTTGACGTTTTAAATGAATACTACGTAGACATTATAATGTGCGACATTGACTTACCCAAACTTAACGGGATAAGCGTTTTAAGACGCTTAAAAAAAGAACACCCTAACGTTAAAACAATTATTTTTTCTGGACAACAAGAAGATGTTTATGCGATTAGCACCATTAAAGCTGGCGCAGATGGATTTATATCTAAAACAGAAGACTTATTAACATTAAAAGATGCAATAATGAAAGTGCATTTAGGAGGCGTTTATTTAAGTCCTGCTTTATCTAAAAAAATTGCATCAAATAAATCTAAAAGTAGAGGAGGAAGTTATTTTAAAAAACTATCTACAAGAGAAGTAGAAGTTTTAAAACTTCTTTCTAATGGTAGACGAAACAAAGAAGTTGCTGAAGAATTAAACATAAACGAAAAAACGGTAAGTACTTATAAAGCAAGATTAATGAAAAAGTTAAACGTCTCTAACTTAATAGACTTGGTTAATCAAGCTAATAATTTAAACCTATAAAGGTTTACCTAAGCGTCTAGATAAAATGTTATCTAGTTTTTTATAATCCATTACATCTTCGATAATAGATCTATTTTGCACTGTTAAATCACTATCTGTTTGCTGCAATAAACTGTTTATCTTTTTAGTTATTAAAAATGACCTTAAGTGCAAAATAGTTTGACTAACTAATTGAGATAAACTTATTGTTTTGTCCTTAGGAAAGATATTGTTTCTTTGCCAATCTGCTAGACTATATTTTTCATCTTCCATCATAATAGAAGTGATCTCTTGTGAAAGCACAGGATCTATAGTGTTAATAAGGTTTTCTATTTTAAAATTAGGATCTTGGTTTAAACCATTTATGACCTCATAATAAATAGATTTAAATTTTGGATTTAAAAACTCCATTTCGTCTTCTTGAAGATCTAAGTAAATTTTTTCAAATACTTTAGCTTCTTGTATTACTGTTTCCTCTACTAAATCACCTTTTTCATTTTCTTTCAATATAGAATCTTCAAACTCTTCTGTTCTATCACCATAAAGCAATAAAATTTCAATAATTTTTCTTTCTAATTCATATTGAACATCAACCTTTTTTACAGATTGCTCTGGTTTTATTACATCAAATGCTTTTTTTGCTATGACATTTTGTTTTGAAGTTTCGTTTACTTCTTTATTTTGAAGTTGTGCTAAAGTTGTAAAAAGTACATCTTCACTTATATCCATAATACGAGCGCATTCTTGAA
This sequence comes from Mesoflavibacter zeaxanthinifaciens DSM 18436, assembly GCF_000422365.1. Taxonomy (GTDB): domain Bacteria; phylum Bacteroidota; class Bacteroidia; order Flavobacteriales; family Flavobacteriaceae; genus Mesoflavibacter; species Mesoflavibacter zeaxanthinifaciens. The sequence continues at coordinate 322,307 of NZ_KE383820.1, read as the reverse complement.
TATAAACCTCGGTTTTAATCCTGTCTGGTATTTTTGAGATACTTGTAACAATGTCTCTAATCGTTTCAGCTTTTTTTATTGGATCTCCTTTTGCAGATTGGTATAACACCGATGCTTTAAACTGAATGAAATCTTTAGCGTTTTCTTCTAAATAAGTTGTTAACTCTTCTAATGTATTTGACTTAGCAAAACTATCTGGATCTTCGCCTTCTGGAAAGGTACAAACCTTAACATTCATACCTTGCTCTAAAATCAAATCTATACCACGTAATGACGCACGCATACCTGCAGCATCGCCGTCAAAAAGCACCGTAATATTTTTGGTTAGCCTATTAATTAATCTAATTTGATCACTTGTTAAAGCTGTACCAGAACTTGAAACTACGTTTTTTATTCCTGTTTGATAAAACTGAATAACGTCTGTATAACCTTCTACTAAATAACAATTATCTTCTTTTGCTATGCTTTGCTTAGCATGATAAATACCATAAAGCACTTTACTTTTATGGTAAATTTCACTTTCTGGACTATTTAGATATTTGGCTGCTTTTTTATCGTTTGTTAAAATACGACCTCCAAAACCTAAAACACGACCACTCATGCTTTGTATAGGAAACATTACACGACCTTTAAATCGGTCAAATTGTTTGTTTTCTTTAACTATTGTAAGTCCTGTTTCTTCTAAAAACTCTAATTGATATCCTTGTTTTATAGCCTCATCTGTAAAAGCACTCCAATCGTCTAAAGAATAACCTAAATCAAACTTTTTTATAGTTTCTGATGTAAAACCACGCTCTTTAAAATAGCTTAATCCAATTGCTTTACCTTTATCTGTATTGTGTAATATATTTTGAAAATATGTGTTTGCATATTCACTTACCAAATAAAGACTTTCTCTTTTATCTTGCGCTTCTTTTTGAGCGTTAGTTTGCTCTGTTTCTTCAATTTCAATATTGTATTTTTTTGCTAAATACTTTATTGCTTCAGGATAAGTAAAATGCTCATGCTCCATTAAAAAAGCTACTACATTTCCTCCTTTACCTGTACTAAAATCCTTCCAGATTTGCTTTACTGGAGATACCATAAAACTTGGTGTACGCTCGTCTGAAAACGGACTTAAACCTTTAAAGTTACTACCAGCTTTTTTAAGCTGAACGAAGTCACCAATAACCTCTTCTAGTCTGGCGGTTTCATATACTTGATCTATGGTAGTTTTTGATATCAAAAGATGTGTGTTTTTAATGCTTATTTAGACTGTAAAAGTAATAATATTTTACTTCTTCTTTTAATAACAAAACAATCTAAACAAAAAAAACCTCTTAAAATTTTAAGAGGCTTTAATACTAACTTATTAGACTTAATCCAAATCTACTCTAATACCTAATGAAATATTATTTTGATCTACTGTTGCGTCTTTAAAAATTGTAGACAAGTCATATTTAGCATATAAACTTAAATCTCCGTAACCTATATAAGCCGCTAAACCATAAACAAAAGTATTAGTATTGTAGCTTGTTTTTATTTTCTGTTTTACACGATCACCAAATTCATCTTCGTAAACTAACTTTTGTTGTGTCCCTAAATTGACACCACCATAACCACCTATACCTACTTTAAAATGATCATCTGTAAAATATCTAATACGATCTTTATATTCTTTTTTAGTTGATGGTCCAAACTCAAAATACACAGGTATTACAAGATTTGTAGTTCTAAACTTTGCTTTTTTTAAGTCGTTAGGAAAAACCTGCAGAGTTGTTTCTTCTGTTCCTTTTTCAAAATACAAATTGTCTTTTATATCAAATTTATTCCACTGAAAAGACAACCCGTATTTAAATCTTAAAAAATTAGATTCTTTAAAAACTCGTGTATTCCATAACCAACCAAGTTCTACAAACCCAGATCCTCCTAATTTGTATGGAGAATCATCTAAAGAAACACCATCTATAATTGCGTTATTAAAACCCATTGCAAAAAGCAATTGATTACCAGTTCTTATATCATATTTTGGTGGAGTTTTTTTTGCTTTAACCTCTACTATTTCTTTTTGTCCATCTCCTATATTAATAGAAAACACTGTTGACTTTTTATCTGGATCTGGTAGATCGTTATTGCGCTCCATTAATTCGAACTTATTTTCTAAAATAATGTAACGATTCTCTATGTTTTTAGCATGTTTTTCTGCAGCTTCTTTTTTAAGCTTTTCTGCTTCTTCAAAAGTAATATCTTCTCTATCTAAACGGTCATTAATATTATCTACTTCTTCTTTTAAAGTTTCAAGTTCGGCTTTTTTAATACGTTCTTTATAATCTTCGATCATTTTAGAAACGTCTTGTTTTGCAACTGTTAATGTGTCTTGTGCTTGCAGTTGACTAACTACAAAAATTGAAATTAATAGCGTTAAGTGTTTAATAATGTTTTGCATAATTGTTCGTGTTAATTTTGTTAGATGAAATATTAATTATCGCTACTTACTACTGTGCTTTTTACGGTTTCATAGCCTGATTTTACGACATGAAACAGTCTGTGTTTTAATGACTTTTCTGAAGTCATCTCTACTTCTTCCAGTAGATCGTTAGCGTTTATTTTTTCTGTTACGTTTTTATAATCATCTGCAGAAAATTGATTCATTGCATTTTCTAAAAGCTGGTTAGCTTCGTCTAAATTTATTTGTTCTTCAGATACTTCTGCAACTATATTTTCTGATATTTGATTAATTAGTTGATTGTTATTTTCTTCTTTATTTTTATGGTTAACCGTTGCTAAATGTTGCTCTGGTTTTTTCTTTTTATTAGTTATTAATGTTTTAGGTGCTTCTGTTTTTAATTTAGAGTTTTCGCTTTCTTCATTAACATTTACTAATGGTTTATTTTCTAAATTTTCTTCAATTTTATTTTTTGTAATTGTAGGCTTTTCTTTATTTTGTTGGTTTTTTTCTTGATTAACAATAGTGTTTTCTGGCAATACTTCTTCTTTGTTAAACAAAGTAATGGCTAACATTACACCTACTAAAGTTGCAGCTACACCTAACCACCAAACAGACAATTTTCTTTTTTTATCAGACTGCTCTAGTTTATTATTTAACTGTGTCCAAGCGTCTTTACTTGGCGCTATGGCACGGCGTTCTAAAACGTCTTTAGCTTTCTTTTCAAATTTATTTGGAGCCATACTCTTTGGTCTTTTGGTTATTAATTTGGGTTTGCAATAATTGTCGTGCTTTAAACAATTGTGATTTTGATGTACCTTCTGAAATGTTTAATTCTTTTGCAATTTCTGAGTGTTTATAACCTTCTATCGCATACATAACAAAAACCATTTTATAGCCATCAGGTAAATTATCTATCATTTTTTGCAAATGTGCCACATCATATTGTTGTGATGTACTATCTTCTATCTCTGTATAAGGATGCGTATCTTCTGTAAAAAATAGTTGCTTGTCTTGACGTAAGAAAGAGATACTTTCTCTTATCATAATGCGTCTTATCCATCCTTCAAAACTTCCTTCACTTTTAAATTGTTTAAGATTAGTAAACACTTTTAAAAAACCGTTTAGCATGACTTCTTCTGCTTTTTGAAGGTCTTTTATATAATAACGACAAACGCTTAACATTTTTGGCGCGTGCATCTCGTATAACGTATGCTGCGCTTTTCTGTTATGCTGAATTGCTTTTTTTATCAGCTTTGCTTCGTTATTAAAAAGTGTTACTACTTTCACAAAAACGTGTTTAGTTGGACGTTGTATTTATAAAGACGCAAAAACTATGAAAAAGGTTGCCTGAAGTTGAAAAAAAATTATTTTTTTCTTTCTATCACGTAATTTACCATCAGTTTTAATGATGCTTTATAGTCTGATTCTGGGAAAGTTTCAAGGATGTTTAGGGCTTCTTTTTGAAAAGATTTCATTTTAGAAACAGCATAATCTAGTCCGCCATTTTCTTTTACAAATTCTATAACCTGATTAACTCTTTTTTTATCCTTGTTATGGTTTTTCACTGAATTGATTAACCAGTTTTTATCTTTTTTAGAGCAAGTATTAAGCACATAAATAAGCGGTAAGGTCATTTTTTGCTCTTTAATATCTATACCTATAGGTTTACCAATACTTTTAGAACCGTAGTCAAACAAATCGTCTTTTATTTGAAAAGCCATTCCTATTAACTCTCCAAATTTACGCATGGTTTCTACTTCAACAGAATTAGGTTTTACAGACGCTGCGCCTAAACTACAACAAGCAGCGATTAAAGTTGCTGTTTTCTGTCGGATGATTTCGTAATAGACTTCTTCGGTAATATCTAATTTTCTGGCTTTTTCTATTTGAAGCAATTCGCCTTCACTCATTTCTCTTACGGCAACCGAAATTATTTTAAGCAAATCAAAATCGTTATTATCTATAGAAAGTAATAACCCTTTTGATAATAAAAAGTCTCCTATTAAAACTGCTATTTTGTTTTTCCAAAGTGCATTGATCGAGAAAAAACCACGACGTTTGTTACTATCATCAACAACATCATCGTGTACTAAAGTTGCTGTATGGATTAGTTCTATAACAGATGCACCACGATAGGTACGTTCGCTAACCTCTCCGTTTGCTACCATTTTTGCAACTAAAAATACAAACATTGGTCGCATTTGTTTTCCTTTTCTATTTACAATGTAGTAGGTAATACGATTAAGTAATGCGACTTTAGAAGACATTGACAACCTAAATTTTTGTTCGAAAAGATCCATTTCAAACGCTATAGGTTGTTTTATTTGTTCGGTTATTTTCAAAAAACAGTGATTATTTTATGAATTTCAAAAATACGAATAAAGTAAGACACAATATTATTAATATTTTGTAATTTTTTGTAGTCGTGCTATTTAATAGATTTTTTTGTTTAACTTTAAGTTAATTTATTAATCAACAACTAATTAGCTTATGAGAAATTTTACTTTACTTTTATTATCCATTATTTTTTCGATTGGTGCTTATAGCCAATGCACCACTATTACAGGTGAAAATTATGGAAACTTGGTTATGGTCAATGATGGTACAGCAGAACAAATTGCTGCAGATAATTGGCCAAACGCAGAATATTCTGCTATTGAAGGCTTAATTATAGGTAACACCTATACTGTTACAGGAACAAATACTACTAGCATATATATTACTGTTGCAGAAATCGACTGGCAAAATCCTGCTATAGGAGGTACAGTATTAGCACATGGTGCTTCTTCTGTATCGTTTACTGCTACTACTACAGATGTCATAATTCATTGGCATTTAAATGCAGCTTGTCAAACCCAAGCTTTTGACGCAACAGTAACTACAATACAATGTACAAGTCCTTCTTGTACCTGCACCGCTACAATGATGCCAGATGCTGCAAATATTACTTATCCTGCTAATGGTGCTATCGATGTACCAATTGATATGACAGATCCAGCAAACCCTGTTATAAACGGTTTTGCATGGACAGATAATGGCGCTGCTACTACGTACGACTTAAATCTATTAACTGTAGGAACTGTTACTGGAGTTACAAGTCCTGTTAACATAACTTATGGTTCTTGGGCTTATAATACAACCTATACATGGAATATTACTTCTACTAATTGTTTAGGAACAGTAACTAGTGTTGATTACACTTTTACAACCGAAGCTGATCCTAATTTATCTACAGATGAATTTAACATTAAATCATTTAGTATTTATCCTAATCCAACATCAGACTTTATAAAAATTAAAACAGAAGTAACTATAAATTCTGTTGAAGTATTTAATCAATTAGGACAAAAAGTATTATCATTAAATAATGATCAAATAATAGACAACTCCATAAATGTAAAAGAGTTTAATAACGGTATTTATTTTATGACTATTACCACTGAAGAAAGGAAAGAAACTTTTAAATTTATAAAAGAATAATTACACTTATTAATATTTAAAAAGCGATTTCAAAATAATTGAAATCGCTTTTTTTATTTACTCTTATTGGCTAATTGACCACAAGCGGCATCTATATCTTTACCTCTACTTCGCCTAACTGTTACCGTTATATTATTAGCTTCTAATATATTTTGATACATATCTATAGCTTCTGTGTTTGCTTGCTGAAACTCGCCATCATCAATTGGATTATATTCGATTAAGTTAACTTTACTTGGTGCAAATTTGCAAAACTTAACTAATGCATCTACATCTTTACGTTTATCGTTTATGCCTTTCCATACTACATATTCATAAGTTATCCTATTTTTTGTTTTAGCATACCAATATTCTAAAGCTTCTCTTAAATCTGATAGCGGAAACGTTGCATTAAATGGCATTATTGATGTTCTTACCTCATCTATTGCAGAGTGTAATGACACTGCTAATTTAAATTTAACCTCATCGTCTGCCATTTTTTTAATCATCTTTGGCACTCCTGAAGTTGACACCACAATACGCTTTGGAGACATTCCTAAACCTTCTGGCGAGGTAATTTTGTCTATTGCCTTTAATACGTTGTTGTAGTTCATTAATGGTTCTCCCATACCCATAAAAACAATATTGCTTAAAGGTCTATCATGGTATAATCTACTTTCTCTGTCTATGGCTACGACTTGGTCATAAATTTCGTCTGGATTAAGATTACGCATACGTTTTAAACGTGCTGTGGCGCAAAACTTACAATCCAAACTACAACCAACTTGACTAGAAACACATGCTGTTGTACGTGTACTGGTTGGTATTAAAACCGACTCGACCACCAAACCATCATGTAATTTTACAGCATTTTTCACTGTACCATCACTACTACGCTGTAAAGTATCTACTTGTATATGATTAATTACAAAATTATCTTCTAGCATTTGACGTGTTTCTTTTGAGATATTGGTCATATCTTCAAAAGTATGAACGCTTTTACTCCATAACCATTCATATACTTGATTACCTCTAAAGGCTTTGTCGCCTTGAGACACAAAAAAATCTCTTAATTGGTCTTTGGTTAATGCACGTATGTCTTTTTTCTTTATTTCCATAGATTTTGCAAAGCTACAAATTATGATTTATCCTTTGTGTAAGTGATTGATTTATTTAATGTAATAGTCTTTGGCTGGCGCATTAGCGGTTAAGGCTTTGTTGAAGCTCTTTTTGTGTTGTTGCGTATATGCAACACAAAAAAGCGACTGCCGAAAACGCGACCCTTTTGGGTAATGCCATAAAAAAACCTCTTCTTATTGACATAAAAAGAGGTTAATTTATATTTATTTTTCTTTTACAGAATTAACATGGCATCACCATAACTGTAAAACTTGTATTTTTCTTTAACAGCTTCTTCATAAGCATGCTTTACAAAATCGTGTCCTGCAAATGCAGAAATCATCATTAATAATGTTGATTTTGGTGTATGGAAGTTTGTAATCATTGAATTAGCAATACTAAAATCGTATGGTGGAAAAATAAATTTATTTGTCCAACCTTCAATCTCGTTTAACGTACCGCTTGAAGATACCGAGCTTTCTATAGCACGCATTGCTGTAGTACCAACTGCGCATACACGACGTTTTTCGGCTTTTGCGTTATTGATTATTTTTACTGCTTCTGGTCCTATTTTTAGCTCTTCGCTATCCATTTTATGTTTAGAAAGATCTTCTACCTCTACTGGGTTAAATGTACCTAAACCAACGTGTAATGTTACTTCTGCAAAGTCTACACCTTTAATTTCTAAACGTTTTAATAAGTGTTTTGAAAAGTGTAATCCTGCTGTTGGAGCTGCTACTGCGCCTTCTTCTTTTGCAAAAATGGTTTGGTAACGCTCTTCATCTTCTGGCTCTACTTCTCTTTTAATATATTTTGGTAATGGTGTTTCTCCTAACTCATTTAATTTTCTACGAAACTCTTGGTAAGATCCATCGTAAAGAAAACGTAGTGTACGACCACGAGATGTTGTGTTATCTATTACCTCTGCAACCAAAGACTCGTCTTCTCCAAAATACAATTTATTACCAATACGAATCTTACGCGCTGGATCTACTAATACATCCCAAAGACGTTGTTCTTCGTTTAATTCTCTTAATAAAAATACTTCTATACGTGCTCCTGTTTTTTCTTTGTTACCAAATAAACGTGCAGGAAACACTTTGGTATTATTAAGAATCATCACGTCTTTTTCATCAAAATAATCGATCAAGTCTTTAAACATTCTGTGTTCGATTTTTTGAGTATCTCTGTGCAATACCATTAAACGAGACTCGTCTCTATTTTCTGCTGGATATTCTGCTAAAAGTTCTTCTGGTAAGTCAAAGTTAAAATGTGATAATTTCATCTAGTTGCTTTATTTTATTTACAAGTTGCAAATATACAATCTGAAACTAGGCGTTGTCAAGTAAATGAGCAATTATTATTTACAACCTAGCAATAACAAGGGTTTACAGAGCTAAATTAAAACCTAAAGTTTTTAAATCTTCCCAATATGTTGGATATGACTTAGAAACGACTTTATAATCTTTAATTATAATATCTGTTTTTAATGCTAATGGTGCAAATGCCATAGCCATTCTGTGGTCATTATAGGTGTCTATTTCGATATTATTTAAAATTGAATTTGAAGCTTCTAAAGTTAGACTATCATTAGTAATAATTACATTACCTCCAAGTTTTTCTATTTCGGTTTTTAAAGCAACTAATCTATCTGTTTCCTTTATTTTTAAAGTGTGCAAACCTGTTAAATAACAAGATAAGCCTAACCCAAATGCTGTTACTGTAATGGTTTGAGCTATGTCTGGCGCTTCTTGTAAGTTTAATTCTTTAATTGATTTTGCTTCGGAAGTTTTTGAAATTATTACAGAGTTATTATTAAACTCAGTCGAAACTCCAAATGTTTTATAAATCTGTTCTAAAACAGAATCGCCTTGCAAACTTTCCTTTTTATAAGATGAAATAGTAACATTAGCACCTATATCTGAAAGTGCTATAATACTATAAAAATAGGATGCAGAAGACCAATCGGACTCTACTACCAAATTTTTATTTTCTTTTATATTTAGTAATCGCTTTACTGTAATTACATTATCTTTAAAAGAAGATTCTACGCCTATTTGTGATAATAAATTAAGCGTCATTTTTATATATGGAATAGATGTTATTGTTCCTTCTAAAGTTAACTTTAGTCCGTTTTCTAATTTAGGAGCAATTAACAATAATGCCGAAATATATTGACTACTAACATTGGCTTTTAAAGTAACTTCATGACCTGTTAGTTGTTTTCCTTTTATGATCAATGGTGGAAAACCTTCGTTTTCTTTATATGAAATATCTGCACCAATTTGTCTTAAAGCATCAACTAATATGGCTATTGGTCGCTCTTTCATCCGTTTAGATCCAGTTAATTCTACTTCTCTATTTTTTTGAGTAGAATAGAATGCTGTTAAAAAACGCATTGCTGTACCAGCGTGATGTATATCTATAATTCTATCTGATGATTTTAATGCCTTTTGCATTAATTGACTATCGTCTGAATTTGACAGGTTTGCAATATTAATACTTGGATATAACGCTTGTAAAAGCAACAGTCTGTTTGACTCACTTTTTGAGCCTGTTATAGCTATTTTTTTGTTGCTTGATATGGTAGATTTATGGAGTTGTAAATTCATCTATCTATGATTTACTTTAATTTTTGATTGTTATGGTGTCTGTCGTGATCGCGTTTTGTTTTTAAGTCTAACTTTTTATCAAAAGCATCTTGTAAGTCTACTCCTGTTTGATTTGCTAAACATAAAACTACAAACATAACGTCTGCTAACTCTTCACCTAAATCTTTATTTTTATCGCTTTCTTTTTCGCTTTGCTCTCCATAACGTCTTGCAATAATACGTGCAACTTCACCTACTTCTTCTGTAAGTTGCGCCATATTAGTAAGCTCGTTAAAATATCTTACTCCATGATTTTTAATCCAATTATCTACTTCTTGCTGTGCGTTTTTGATATTCATTACTAATTACCTTTGAAATGTTGATTAAACACTTCAAAGATAATTATTGTATTTTCAAAAGCTATAATACTTTTAAAATATGATTAGAATGTTTGAATAAATTTTTGTTTAAGCTTTTTTAAGAACAATTTTTTCTGACTCTTTGTCTTTTAAAAACTGATAGAATTTTTTAAAATCAAGATATTGATCTGGAGTAATTAAAGTTTGATTTATCTCTGTATCTACCATAATCTGAATTTTATTACCTACCTGCTTTGCTATGTAAGTAAAGCTAGCTGCATTAGCATTAAACTTAACTGATGCGCTTTCTGGTAAAGCATCTACCACATAGCCTTCTGGAAGGTTAATATTTACGATATATTTACTTGATAATGGTGCTACAAAATCTATAGGATAATTTCTTTGTTCTTGTACAAATGGATTTTCTTCTGAAATCAAAAATGCTAAAGGAGACAAATAGATCATACCTGCAATTTCTTCTGCTGCACCTTCGTATGTAAAATCGTAATCATAGGTTATTGGCTTGTATGTATTATCTAAATCTTTATGATTAATCTCATTAATTATTAACCCTGAATTATCATTTTCTATGTCTTGAATTATAGATTCTTTTGCTTTACCTCTATTATCATCCCTATAATTAAAAGCATAATAATCGGTTAGTCTTTTTCTAAGTTTACCTGTTTCGGTTAAATCTTCATTTAAATCTAAGTTTAATGAAATTATTTCTTTAGATGTTTTTTTTGGAGACAATTGTACCCAATCTGAAGTATTGTCTTCTCTTACAATTCTACCTAACCAATTAATAGCTCTTGTAGGAAGAATATTTATGTTAGCGTTTTTTTGTGTAGCGTCTAAATAGATTAAACCTTGTTCTTTTTCTACTGCACAGACTACATAGTTAAATCCACTTCTTGTTGGAAAAAGAGGCACACCATTATCTCTTGTACTTATTAATACAGGATTTGCTTTTATTCCTGCTTTTTTAAGCATTGATACTAAAATAAGGTTTATCTCTGCAACATTACCTACTCCTTCTTTGTAAGCTTTTTTTACACCGTCATTGGTTTTATATCCTATAAAGTCATTCCATTTTACCTTGGATTTTACTAAGTCGAATATTGCAAGAATCTTTTCGTCATCACTATTAGTTTCTTTAAGTACTTTTGCTAAATCTTCTTCGTAGTAACTTGATTTTTCTATTTGCTCTCCAAAGCTTTCGCTTTTATTTATGTTTTTTGTGATTTTGTCCCAAGTGGTAGAATATGATGTAACTTTTCCGTTTGGAGCTCTATAAAAAGCATACTCTAATGCTAATTTACCTCTATAATTATCTAAATTATCAACATACGGTTCATCTTTTAACGAAGCTACATTATCCATATTGATATTGATGATGTTTTCATCAAACTCTAATCCTTGAGATTTTGCATCAAATTGCTCTCTTCTTACTTTTTTTGTTTCTGTTAGTTCTGGTTGAATTTTTGCTTTAAGATTTGGGTATTTATTGTAGTTAAAATACTCTGGTATTGCTATTCTACTTTCTATTTTATTTATTGGAATATCATATTGAACAATAACATCATCTATACTCATAAATGGAGTTTTAAGAATATACTCAAATTCTATTACACAACCTTCTTCTATACTTGGCATTGTAAAAGATTTGGTTGCCCAAAATTCATTATTTTCGTTTTCAAAAATATTTTCTTTTCTAAGTTTTATTTTTTCTACTTTTCCATTTTTTAAAACATAAGTATAGCCTTTAATTCCTATAACTCTCTCTCTTGTTGAGGCATCTTCATTGTATAGTTTCAACTTTTTAGTTGCATAATCGTAACCTTCTTTATTATAAATTTTAATCCTTTCGTGTACTTTTCTTGTTTGCTCGAAGCCTTCTATTGTACTAAAATCAAAAGCAATCTCTTCACTTTTATATAATACTGCTGCATTTGCTTCTGACTCTAAAGGATGTTGTTTTTCTTCAACCTCTTCTTTACTAACTTTTCCGAATTTAAAATTTTGTGCTTTTGTTGTTACTGTAGATATTAACAGTAAAATAATAATTATTCTTCCCATTGGTTATTGATTTATTTTTAAGACCATTTTTGATTTGTCATATTTTGCTATATCTAGTCTAAATTGTCTGTAGTTTTTGTAGTCTTCTTTAGTATATGCGCCTTTATTGATAAGTAATTCTCTTGTGTATATTAAAGTTTTTTCATCTTTTGATTGGATAGAAGCTTTATATAGCCCAAATTTATTTTTTATTTCTATTGGTTCAAATAGAGCTTCTACTACTACATTTTCTGGTAGTAATATTTCATACTCATCAACATCATAAAAACCTCTGTCTATTTCAAAAGGTAAACTTCTGGTCTTATATCTTGGTGGCACGTATGCCATTATATTAAAAATATTAGGGCAGAACAAAAATCTGTTTCCTGCTTTTGTTGTGTAGTTTTTTGCAGATAATTTTAAATTTTCTTCAAATACAATCTGATCTTTGTTATTGATTAGGTTGATATTTTCTATTTTAAGATTCTTTATATTATCAAAATAATTTTTATAATAAAGTATATTTTCTTTTTCTGTTTGTATATCTAAGCGTTGATATTTTTTATATTGTGTTCCTTGAGATTTTATGCTAACATTAGCTTTAATACTTCCTGTTTGATCAATACTTACACTTGCTAAAGTTGTTTGTTTATTTTCTTTAGGAGCATAACTTTTTGTATGTATTATTTTACCGCCTTCTGGTGTTATTATCAACACATCCCTATCGTCTGTAAAATTAGCTATATAACCAAATGGTGCTGTTTGACTTGTACATTCTAAAGTAATATAATCGTCATTATTAGGTATACTTAAAATAGCATGATTACCTTGTAATGAAGAAAAATCTGAATCTATATCACGTATATCTGAGTCACCATAAACAATAGTATAATAAGAGGTTACACCTACGTAATCTAGTAATGCTTTTGTGTAGTTAGAAAGACCTTTACAGTCTCCATACCCAAGTCTATCTACATCTTCTGCTAACATTGGCTTCCAGCCACCAATACCAACTTGTATGCTTATATACCTTGTTTTATTTTGCATGTAGTTATAGACTATTTTGGCTTTTTCAATTGGTGAAGAAGCGTCTTTGGTAAGCTCTGTAATTTCTGTTTTAACTTCTTCTGGTAGCTCTTGTGTGCCAGATAATAGTTTATCATCCATCCACTTCCCAAAGTCTTGCCAATTGTTATTAACACCTTCTACGCCTAACATGCTAAAGTTTTTTAAAGTTGCTTTGACTGAAGGAACTATTTTTGATAATGAAGGACTAAAAGCTTCTCTTGTAACTGCTGAAGCGTTTTCAATCTTATAATTAAAATCTGAAATCTTTTCAGCTTTATATTCTTTTAAATTAGATTCTTTTACTACTACCTCTATAGGTGTGTTATTTATTATTTTGTAGGTAGAAAGCTCTGTACTTACGTTATAAGCCTCTAAAGGATACCATGACGGAATAAAAGCAGTATTTGTATTAATTGTCTCGACAGTAAAGTCTACTGTATAAGGATAACTGCTTGGTGTATAATCTAAATGCAATGCACGATTATCATTAAAAATAGAAAAACCATCAGCAACACTAACATCTGAAAAGTCTCTTTTTTTTACAGTTTTAATTTCTCTTCCTAATTGATCATATATAATCGCTTTTATCTTCTTGACATCTTTACCATCATCATAATAAGCTACTGCATTTACGTGTCTATTTCCTGCTTCGTTTAAAACCGTTACTATTCGACGTTTTTTATAAGTAATAACATCTATTGATTCGATAGTAATTTCTACTGAATTTTCTCTAATAATTGCATTAGCATTATCTGTTAAAGCAGTATTAAATAAACTAAACTGTAAGTTACTTTGTGCAAAAAAAGTTGTTGAAAAAAGGATTAAGAGCAAAGCGCTCTTCAGGTTTTTATAAAAGGGCATTATTGATTAATTTGCGACTAATATATGAATATTAATTCAACAAAAAAACTTATATCAATTTCTGTTTTTCCTTTTAACTATGTATGGTAAAATTAAAATATGAAATAATCCCATTGCTACACCAAAAAACACGCCCATTTTAACTAATTCATTTAAAGTATAATCATTATCTATAACTAAATGAATTAACGAAAAGATAATACCGTTAAATAAAAAAGCTACAATAAATTCTAATATTTTTCTTTTCATGGTTATTCTTTATTTTTTGTATCTATAATGATGGTTACTGGTCCATCATTTACTAAAGCAACTTTCATATCGGCACCAAATTGTCCTGTTTGAATAGGCTTTTGTAAGTCTGCTTCGCAAGTTTTTATAAAACTTTCGTAAAGCGGAATTGCAACATCTGGTTTTGCTGCTTTTATATAGCTTGGTCTATTGCCTTTTTTAGTACTGGCATGTAAAGTAAATTGACTTACAACTATTACATCGCCATCAATATCTTTTACAGACTTGTTCATCACACCGTTTTCATCAGAAAAAATACGGCAATTCATTATTTTATTGACTAACCAATTAATGTCTTCTTGCGCATCTTCTTCTACAATTCCTACTAAAACTAATAGACCTTGTTCTATTTTAGCTACTGTTTGGTTATCTATAGTGACACTTGCTTGACTAACACGTTGTAATACAACTTTCATCTTACTCTTTATCCCAATTATCAGTTCGGTAATGCTCTTCTTCTCCTTCTAAAATCTGAACATAACTTCTATATCTTGATGCTGCAATTTCATCATTTTCTAAAGCATTTTTTACAGCACATTTTGGCTCTTCTAAATGTAGACAATTATTAAATTTACAATCTTGTTTTAAGGCAAAAAACTCAGGAAAATAATCACCTACTTCTTCTCTTTCCATATCAACAACTCCAAAACCTTTAATCCCTGGAGTGTCTATGATTTTAGCATCAAAACTTAAATCAAACATTTCTGCAAAAGTAGTAGTGTGTTGTCCTTGCATATGCTGCATGGATATTTCTTTAGTTTTTAAATCTAAAGATGGTTCTATAGCATTTACCAAAGTAGATTTTCCTACACCAGAATGACCTGTAAACATACTTACTTTACCAGACATCATACTTTTTACCTTATCTATATTTTTTCCAGTTTTTGCTGAAATGCCAACGCACTCGTATCCTATTTGTCTATAAACATGTGCCAAATACCTTACCTCATTTAGTGTATCTTGATCATAAGTATCTACCTTATTAAACAAAAGTACAGCCTTAATATCATAAGCTTCTGCAGTAACCAAAAAACGATCTATAAAACTGGTAAATGTTGGAGGATTATCAATTGTTACTAACAAAAATACCTGATCAATATTAGAAGCAATTATGTGTGTTTGTTTAGATAAGTTAACAGATTTTCTAACGATATAATTGTCTCTATCATGAATCTTGTTTATCACTCCAGTTTCATTATCACTTTTTGTATCTAACTCAAAATCCACGAAATCACCAACAGCAATTGGATTGGTACTTTTTATTCCTTTTAAACGGAATTTACCTTTTATTCTACACTCGTAAGTCTGACCTAATTCGGTCTTTACTGTGTACCAGCTTCCTGTAGATTTATAAACGCGTCCTGTCATTTAAGCTAAATAAGTTACAAAATAACAATTTTTAAATTGAAATACGCTAAGGCTTAATCGCTTTTTTAGATGGTAATTTTTCACCATCTGCTACAATAGTTATTAAATAAACACCAGAGTTAAACTGAGATAAATCTAAACTTAAAGGTTGTGATACATTATTAAATTGATGTTGTTGCAAAATTTGTCCCGATAAGTTTGTTACTTGCACTTCAACTTGATTATAATTCTTTAACAGTTGTAAACTAAAAACACCTGTTGATGAAGGATTTGGAAAAAGCTTAGACTTGACTATAGCTTTATTGTTTTCTGTAATTTTAGTAACCTTTACAAAGCAACTGTAACAACATTTATAAGTCGTAGATTGATAACCAATTAAAACAACTTCATCCAAAGTATTATCAACTTTTAATATTACTTCAATATTATTTTGATCAGTGATTACAATATTTTTAGTACTGTAACCTAAATACAAAATTGAAAGTGTATCATTTTTTATTGCTTCAATTTTAAATTCACCATTAGCATCAGATGTTGTTCCCCTTTTTGTGCTTTTAACAATAATATTAGCATCTTCAAGTTTGTTTTCACCATCTGTAATAGTTCCTTTTATTGTTTGCGCTTTTATTATTATTGAAGATAAAAGCAATAGACTTAAGAGTAATTTTAGTTTCATAATTATTAAATTATTAATTAGACAACCAAACTTAACATTAACCTAAAATTTATAAAACCTTAATTGAGGGAAAGACCATTTTGATTGAGGGAAATAAATTGATAAAAATTATAAATTAATGTATATTCGCAAATGAACAAACAATCAATTTAATATCAATGAAAAAACAATTAACCTTTTTATTTTTCTTTTTTATCCTATTTTTAGGTCAATCGCAAACACATCTCTACGAAAACCCTAAGTTTGATAGCATTGCAAAAAACCACAAATCTATTGCGATAATTCCTTTTAAAACTCAAGTAAAACTGAGACCCAAACAGATGAAAGACATCACTGAGGAGCAATTAAAAAAATTAGAAAAAGATGAATCTTTAGGTTTACAACAAGGAATGCATTCTTGGTTTTTAAAAAGAAAGAAAAGAGGTAGTCTTAAAATAGAAGTTCAAGAACCTTCAAGAACAAATGCAATATTAAAAAAATCAAACATTTCTTATAATAATATTGAAGATCAACTACCTGAAGAACTTGCTAAACTTTTAGGAGTTGATGCTGTAATAATGGGAACATTTGAAACCAACAAACCAATGTCTGAAGGAGCATCAATAGCATTAGGTCTTTTAGTAGGTTTTTGGGGAAGCACAAACAACGCTATAGTAAATATGAATGTTCATAACAGTAATGATGGAATATTACTTTGGAATTATAATAAAAAAGTAAAAGGCAGCATTGGAAGTAGCCCAGAAGATTTGGTAAATATTTTGATGCGTAAAGCATCTAGAAGATTAGCTTACACAAAATAACATTATAAAAAAATATAAAAAGCCTTTTTCAATTAATAAAAAAGGCTTTTTTAATTTTTAAGATTTAATAATTTTCTCTTGATGATTTATAGATTCTTGATGAATAGCTTTAAATAACTTTAAAATAAACTCTTCACTTAATCCTTTTTGCTCGCCTTCAAGCACCATTTTTCCTAAAATCTCATTCCAACGCTTGCTTTGTAAAACTGCTACGTTTTTTTCTTTTTTAAGCTGTCCAATACCATCTGCTACTTGCATACGCTTTCCTAAAAGCTCGATAATTTGATTATCTACAACATCTATTTTAGCTCTTAAATTGGCTAAGTCTCTATTAAACTCTGCTTCAGGATCGGTTTCTTTTCTAATGCGTAAATCTTTCATAATTTGCACTAAACTACTTGGTGTAACTTGTTGTGCAGCATCACTCCACGCGTTATCTGGATCAAAATGAGTTTCGATCATTAATCCATCAAAGTTTAAATCTAATGCGGTTTGTGATACGTCAAAAATCATATCACGTTTTCCTGTTATATGCGACGGATCGTTAATTAACGGTAAATCCGGAAACTTGGTTTGCAACTCGATAGCTAATTGCCATTCTGGATTGTTTCTGTATTTTGTTTTTTCATACGTAGAAAATCCTCTGTGTATGACTCCTAACTTTTTAATATCTGCACTCGCTAAACGCTCTATCGCGCCTAACCATAACGGTAAATCTGGGTTTACTGGGTTTTTAACTAACACTACTTTATCTGTTCCTTTTAAAGCGTCTGCAATTTCTTGAACAATAAAAGGGCTAACCGTAGATCTTGCTCCTATCCATAACAAATCAATATCATGCTCTAGCGCTAATTCTACGTGTGCACGATTAGCAACTTCGGTAGCTGTTTTTAATCCTGTTTCTTCCTTAACTTTTTGTAACCATTTTAAACCTAATGCACCAACACCTTCAAAATTACCTGGTCTTGTTCGTGGTTTCCAGATTCCTGCTCTGTAATAGCTTACGTCTGTATCTTTTAAATCGTGAGCGATTTTTAAAACTTGTTCTTCGGTTTCTGCGCTACATGGTCCTGCAATTACTAAAGGATGATCTAATTGTAAATCGTCCAACCATGTTCTTAATTCTTTCTTGTTTTCCATTTCTTTTTCTGAATTTAACCTACCAGGTTATATTAATGTATTCCGTTTAAAATTTGTTTTATATAATTAGTGTCTTTCATTGCTTTGTAAACCGACTGAAAATCGTCTTCTACAATCATTTGTTTAAACATTGAAAGATTTTGAATATACTCTTCTAAAGTCTCTACGACATTTTGTTTGTTCTGCTCAAAAATTGGCGTCCACATTTCTGGGCTGCTTTTTGCAAGTCTAACTGTACTTTCAAAACCAGATCCTGCCATATCAAAAATATCGCGTTCGTTTTTTTCTTTTTCTATTACAGTTTTTCCTAACATAAACGAACTAATGTGTGATAAATGCGACACGTATGCTATATGTTTATCATGCGATTCTGGATTCATGTAACGCATGCGCATACCTATTTTTGAAAACACATTTAAAACTTGTTCTTGTAATTTTGATGCGGTTTTTTCGACTTCACAAATGATATTTGTTTTATTTTTAAATAAATTTTGAATAGCTGCTTTAGGACCAGAAAACTCGGTACCAGCAATTGGATGTGTTGCTAAAAAGTTACGACGTTTTGGGTGATTATCTACCGCTTTACAAATAGCTTGTTTTGTAGAACCAACATCTATCACTACCGAAAAATCAGACACTTTATCCAGTACTTTTGGCAACTCATTTACCGCAACATCTACTGGAATTGCAAGCACTACCAAATCTGCATTTGGCAAATCTTCATAAGTTGCTTTTTGATCAATAACGCCTAATTCTTGCGCTTCTATTAAATGCGCTTCGTTTTTATCAATACCATAAATGATACAGTCTGGCAACGCATTTTTAAAATCTAATGCCAAACTACCGCCAATTAAGCCTGTTCCTATGATGTATATATGTTTCATTATAATCTACTAATTGCGTCTTTAATTTGTGCTTCTTTAGCGCAAAGCGAAAAACGTATATAACCTTCGCCTTGAGAACCAAAAACGGTTCCTGGTGTAATAAACACGCTGTTGTTGTATAAAATTTGATCTATAAATGCTTCAGATGTTTTTCCTTCTGGTAACTTTGCCCAAACAAATAATCCTGTTGCATTTTTATCGTACGTACAATCTAATTTATCGGCTAATTTCCAAACAAGTTCGCGTCTGCTTTTATAAATTTCATTTAAACTTTTATACCAAGCTGATGAGCATTTTAAAGCTTCTATCGCACCTTTTTGGATTCCGTAAAACATACCAGAATCCATATTACTTTTTACTTTTAAAATCGCATTGACATGCTCTGCTTTTCCTAAAACCATTCCAACTCGCCAACCTGCCATATTAAATGTTTTGCTTAACGAATTTAGCTCTAAAGCGACATCTTTTGCACCTTCAACATCTAAAATACTTATTGGATTATTATTTAAAATGAAGCTATACGGATTGTCATTTATTAATAAAATATTGTGCTTTTTAGCAAATGCGACTAACGTTTCTAAATCGGCTTTTGTCGCTTTTGCACCTGTTGGCATATGCGGATAACTGGTCCACATTAATTTAACTTTGCTTAAATCTTGCTGCTCGATAGCTTCAAAATTTGGCAGCCAATTATTGGTTTCATCTAAATTATAATGCATTGGTGTTGCTTGTACCAATTGTGTCACCGAGCTATAAGTTGGATAACCCGGATTTGGTATTAAAACAGCATCGCCTTCATTTAAAAACGCTAAAGAAATATGCATAATACCTTCCTTGCTTCCCATAAGTGGTAAAACTTCGGTATCAGGATTTACTTCGACATTAAATTCAGAGTTATAAAAATCTGCAATTGCTGTTCTTAATTCTGGTAACCCTTGATAACTCTGGTATTTGTGCGCCACAGGATGTACTAAACTATCTACCAAAACATCAACCACTTGTTTTGGTGGCTCTAAATCTGGACTACCAATCCCTAAATTAATAATTGGTTTTCCGTCTTTAATTAATTGATTGACTTCTTTTAACTTACGAGAAAAGTAATATTCTTGAACGCTATGTAATCGATCTGCAACTTTCATTATAGTTTTGCGTTTTTATAGGTTCCTAAAATTTTAAAATGAGTTGCCATTATTGTCATAATTGATGCTGCTTTTTCAAAATCTTCATAAGCTTCAAAAGTGACATCGACAAAAAATGAGTATTTCCAAGGTGTTTCAATTTTTGGTAAGGATTGTATTTTGGTAAGGTTTAGTTTACAATCGCTCATCACATTTAAAATTGTTGCCAAACTTCCTCTTTTATGGTCTAATTCAAATTTTAATGACGCTTTATTAATTTCGTTTTTATGATTGTTAATTGGTTGCGTTTTTACAATAGCAAATCGGGTTTGATTGTGTTTTATGGTTTGAATACTTTCGGCTAAAATGTCTAAATTAAAAATCTGTGCCGCCAAAGTACTTGCTATTGCTGCAACACCTTTTATTTGCTGTGCTTCAATTTTTCTTGCCACATCTGCAGTATCTTTATCTTCGACTAATTTGATATGCGGAAAGTCTTTAAAAAATGATTTGCATTGCAATAGCGCCATAGGATGACTGTGTACTTCTTTTATATCTGCAATTGTTTGGTTTGGTAATGCCATTAATTGATGTTGCACATCCAAATACTGCTCGCCAACAATGTGTAAATTATTATTATCTATTAACGCGTAATTTGGCAAAATAGAACCAGCAATAGAGTTTTCTAATGCCATAATTGCTGTTTCTGCGGTATTATCAAATAAGGATGCAACCGTTTCGTCAAACGTTAAACATTCTTTCACTTTATGTGTGTTATCATAATAATTTAACGACACTATATGATGAAAAGAGCCTTGTATACCTTGTATTGCTATTGTTTTTGTCATAAAAAAAAGTCCCGATAAAATCGAGACTTAGTATTAAATTTATGCTGTTTAAATTACATATACAACGTCTCGTTCTTTTCGTTAAAAAAGAAGTAAAACCAGTTATAATATGTATTTAAAATTGTGTTCATTATTTTTTTGTTATTGCTAAAGTAGACAATTAATTGAAAAATCAAAATACTAAAGCCTGAAATTATGAGTTTTATAACAAGTTTTAAAGATTTTAAAGCAAATAAGCTTTTAAATTAAAGATTGTTTATTTTTGAAGAAACATATTAGCATGTCAATAAAAGTTAAAAACATCACTAAACAATTTGGATCTCAAAAGGCATTAAACAATGTATCTTTTAGCGTTAATCGTCCAGAAATTGTTGGATTTTTAGGTCCTAATGGCGCAGGAAAATCGACAATGATGAAAATTTTAACCACTTACCTTTCTCCTACTTCTGGTAACGCTGAAGTAAATGGGCATGCTGTATCAAATCAACAAAAGCAAGTACAAAAAAGTGTTGGCTACTTACCAGAGCACAATCCTTTATATTTAGACCAATATGTACGTGAATATTTAAAATTTAATGCAAACGTATATAACGTTGACAAATCTAGAGTTGAAGAAGTTATTGAGCTTACTGGATTAACACCAGAAGCACATAAAACTATTGGACAACTCTCTAAAGGTTACAGACAACGTGTTGGTTTAGCAAATGCTTTATTACACAATCCTGAAGTCTTAATTTTAGACGAACCTACAACTGGATTAGATCCAAATCAACTTGTAGACATAAGACAATTAATTAAAGGCTTAGGTAAAGACAAAACCGTGTTTTTATCTACACATATTATGCAGGAAGTAGAAGCTATGTGTGATCGTGTTATTATAATAAATAAAGGTGAAATTGTTGCTGATAAAAAGTTAAGTGAATTACGAGAAGGACAAGAACAAACCGTTATTGTCGAGTTTGATTACCGCGTAGAAGATGCGTTTTTACTTAAACTTCCGCATGCTAAAAGTGTAAAAAATGTTCACGATTTTATTTATGAAATTGTATTTGATACAACAACAGATATGCGTGCTCATGTATTTGATTTTGCACATGATAATGAGTTGAAGATTCTTCAGTTAAACCAGAAAAATGCGAGTTTGGAGAGTTTGTTTAGGGAATTAACGAGTTAAGCAAAGTTTTTCATAAATTATTAAGATTAGGAATTTTTATTCTTTCTTCTAATTTAACATTATTCAATACTAATATTAATTGATCGTTGTCATTTTTTTCAATATCCATCCAAAATGTTTTTTTATCTGAATAGATAATTTTAATTTTTTTAGTTCCAAAATCTATAAATATTAGTTCTCGTTCAGCATTAGACAAATTAGATCTTTTTAAAGGATTTAGACTCCATCGTTGTAAAAACACGCCATTTTCTACTCTATAAAACCAGTCACTAAAAAACGTCTTATCAAAAATATTTTTTGGTTCAGTTTTTATATGAATGAATACTGGTCCAAAAGGAATTTCTCCAGCATATTTACTCAATATTTTAAATTCCAAAAAAGATGTTAGAATTCCCCATTTATATCTATCATTTGAGTAAGAATCAAATTCTGATTTTTTGTCAATTCTGATTTTTTTTATTAAAAGGACTATTAATAAAACTCCAATAATTATAATTAAAATTGCCAATGTTTTCATTATAAAAGCTAACTAGAAATTAATATTCCTGCTTTCGCAGGAATGTTACTCAAAAATAACCCGACCATCAAATTGCTCGGTAACATCAATAATTGGCGGAATATTGACTGCAATTACATTTCCTGTGCTTACTAAATTTGCGGTAAGTTCTTGTTGCGGATTTACAATTATATCGTTACTACCACGATGATAAATAGTCACGTTTTGCGCCACAAGATATCGTCCTTCAAAACGTCCATCTCCTGATGCATGACTTATGTTTAAATTTTCTGTAGAACCAGAAATTATATTTGTTGTTAGATTGTTAATTACAACTCTTAATGTTGTGCAATTAACTTCTAAATTAAAATTACCTACGTTATAAAAATTTCCACCATAATCTTCAGACAGTAATTTTAATTCCTCAAAATTTAAAACGCCAACGCTATGCACATCTAAAGTACTACTGTTTCTAATTTCGGTTAGATTTGGAACAGTAACGTGTACTTTGGTGATACCGTAATCTCTGGTTAAATTACAAGTATTGTTATCTCTTAAAATCAATCGGTCGTTTTGTACATAAACCTCAACATCATTAATTAAGTTTTCACCAGTTTCTACTAAAACACTTGGCGTTGCGCCTTGTGTTATAAATAACTCGACATCTTTATATACCGTGATTTTAGAAAATGTACCAACTTCAAAAGTTTGCTGAATGATATCTCCTGCACTTTGAAAACAGTCTGGTGCATCTTCTTGATTGCATCCAAAAACAAAAAATAGGGTAATTATGTATAGTATTTTTTTCATTTTTTTACTCTTTACTTTATCGTCAAACACTAACCACTGGCTTTACCTGCGTTAGCGATTAAGGTTTTGTCGGAGCTCTTTTTGTGTTGTTGCACATATGCAACACAAAAAAGCGACTACCGAAAGCGCGACCCTTGTGGTAACGCCCAAATTTTATAATCTAATTCCAACGCCAAATTCTACAGCTTCTGCTTTTGCACCATGAGATTTTAGGGTTAATGCTCCAAAAATTTTATCTCCAAAATAACGTTTTAAACCAACACGACTGTAGACACGACCTTCAAAATCGAAAGGGTAATACACATAATAACCTAACTGCGTTACTAAAGACGTTTTACTTATAAACAACTCATGCCCAACAAATGCGCCAACACGTTTGTAATCTTCGTCTCCGCTAACATTATCTTCTGGAAAGGCTACTGATTTATACTCGATATGCTTCTTTAAAAAGTTTGAAAAAAACACATCTGTTCCTAATTGGATGGCACTTTTACGATTTAATCTTTTATCTGCATAAGCAGACACAATGTAAAATGCGTATTGACCAGAATTTATGATATCGCTTTCGTTTACACCTGTTCTAAAAGCGATATTGTATTTAATTTTTTCGGTAAAGGCTTTGTCTTCTGTATTTGGGATATATTCTGGTAATTGATCTGCATCTAACACATAATTTACACCTAAGTTAAATGTAATACTGTTTATTGAACTGTTAGGTGCTTTTACATTGGCGTTAGAATAATGGATTAACGATAATCCAGTTTGTAATCCTAAACCTTTAAATAAGTTTTCTTTTTTGTAGTTAAGCATCAAATATGTCGAGCTTAATAAATGTGTTCCAAACGCATTATTGCGGTAATTCTCTACTTTATCGTAAGGATTAGTATTATAGGCTAAACCTTGACCAATCCTAAACATCAAATGTCTTTTTAAGAAGTAGAAATTATAATGCGCGTATAACCCAAAATTGTTCCCTAAAGTTTTATTCTGAAGGTTTTGATAGATAAAAGATGCGCCATAATCCGGATAATTATACCTGCTTTGCCAAGCTTGATCGCCAAAGGTTTTTTGGTTAAAACTTAATATTACGCCAGTTGGATGACCTTTAATTAAATGCGAAATATCAGTATTATGTTCTGCTATATTTCCATAAAAGTAATTGACATCTAAAGAGAATGGTCGCTTGTCTTCCTGAGCAAAAATTAATGTTGTAATACAACAACAAATTAGGGCTAGTTTTAGTTTCATCTTAAAAATTAATGAAACAAAAGTAATGGTTTTTTAAAATACTGATTTTATTAATCAAATAAATCTGAAGATAAGTACCTATCTCCTCTATCACATATAATCACAACAACTGTTCCTTGGTCTAAATTTTTAATCAATTTTAATGCAGTTGCAACAGCGCCACCACTACTCATTCCTGCAAAAACGCCTTCTTCTTTTGCTAACCGTTGTGTCATTGCTTTAGCTTCTTCTGTACTAACTTCAAAAACTTGATCTACTTTGTTTTTATCAAATATTGTTGGCACGTAAGCTGGTGACCATTTTCTAATTCCTGGGATTTTTGATCCATCGGTAGGTTGCGCACCAACTATGGTGATGTTTTTATTTTTTTCTTTTAAAAAAGTAGATGTACCCATAATGGTTCCTGTTGTTCCCATTGCAGATACAAAATGTGTTACTTCTCCGTTAGTATCTCTCCAGATTTCTGGACCTGTAGTTTTGTAATGTGCTTTCCAGTTATCATTATTTTCAAACTGATTTAATAGTGTATATCCTTTTTCATCACGAAGTTTAAAAGCCACATCTCTTGAGCCTTCAATACCGTCTTCTGCAGATGTTAGGATGACTTCTGCACCATAAGCTTTCATCGTTTTTACACGTTCTTCGGTAGAATTTTCAGGCATGATTAATTTCATTTTTAAGCCTAATAAGTTTGCTATAAAAGCTAATGCTATTCCTGTATTACCGCTTGTTGCTTCTACTAAAGTATCTCCTTTTTTTATATCTCCTCTTTTTAAAGCTTCGTTTATCATGTTATAAGCCGCTCTATCCTTAACACTTGCACCAGGATTGTGTCCTTCTAATTTAAAATATAAGGTCACATTTTTGTTTGGGTTGATACTTATAGACTTTACTAAAGGCGTGTTTCCTATAAGGTTTATGATACTTTTATTACTCACTTTTTGTTCTGATTTTATATTCTTTTTTATAGGTTAACGTTGAATTTTTAGGAACATTTTCTGTTACACATACATTAGCACCTATAATGGTATTAGAGCCAATAACAATATCGCCTAACACTGTAGCATTGGCATAAATAACCACATTTTTTTCTATAGTTGGATGTCTTTTTGTATCTGCAAGACTTTTTAATACATGTAATCCACCAAGTGTAACACCTTGGTAAATTTTTACTTCATCCTTTATGATTGTGGTTTCTCCTATTACAATTCCTGTACCGTGATCTAAGAAAAAAGAATCGCCAATAGTTGCTCCTGGATGAATATCTATACCTGTTATACCATGCACATATTCACTCATCATTCTTGGCAAAATCCTAACACCAAGTTTTAATAATTGATGACTTAAACGGTGTATTGAAATTGCATAAAATCCTGGATATGCTAAATAGATTTCTTCTACGCATTTATTTGCAGGGTCATTATCTTGAAAAGCTTTTGCATCTAAATGCAATTTTTTTCTGATTAACGGTAAGCTTGCGTTAAAATCATTCCAAATTTGAGCTGTATCATTTACTCCTAAAGCTGTAGTTATTTCTAAAAATTTTTCTTCTAAAAATTGAGAATCTTCAGGTTGCTCGTCAAACATAAAGTAGTAAAGTCTTTTGGTAAAAACTTCTACTTTATCTTTTAATCTTACGTTTATTGTTAAAGCCATTAAAGTGTTTATCTAACAGCTACAAAGATAAAGCTTAATTAACTAGCGGCTTGTTTATATTTTGTTAAGGCTTCTTTATTTAAGTTTGAGTATTGAAAAATAGGTTTTAAAATTTTTGAAAGCTGCTCAAACTCTATTAAAAACGCATCATGACCATGTATTGATTTAATTTCTGAAATAGATATATTTTCTTTTTTAGGTTTTAGATGAATATAAGTATCCCAGTTATGATCTGATAAAAACAAACCATCTGTATTTATCGTTATTAGATGAATTTGTCCAGATATTTTTGAAGCTTTGCTAATAAACTCTTCTTTTGTTTTGGCAACTTCAATAGTTTTTAGCAGATGATTCATCAATTTATAGGAAGACAATTGAAACCTATTTTTTAATGTATTACCATGATATTGCAACCAATTTTCTATTGCATAATAATTAGCTTCTTTTTGATTATTAAACTTATGATTGAAAGATGTTGCTGTGCGATAAAATGTCATAGCATGCATACGTGCATCTTCTATTGGTCGATTAGAATTATTTAAAATATTATCTTGAATAAAAACATTACCTATCAACCAGTCGTCTGCTTTCCAATGACTAGCGACAACAACTATATTATCAAATAGATTTGGATTGTTTACTGCCAAATGCCAAGTAATACCGCCACCTAAAGAGGCACCAATTACAGTATGTATGCTGTCAATATTTAGTGTATAAAGCCCAATTTCAAAGATTTTTGCAATATCATTTACTGTAAAATCTTTATAGTTATTTATTAGATTTTCTTCTTTATTATCAAAGCCATTACCTGGTATGTTAAAGCATAAGATTGTATATTTTTGGGTATCAATTATGTTTTGGTCGCCAACAACATCGTTCCACCAACCATTTATTCCTGTTACATTTGAGTTTCCGGTTAATGCATGATTAATAAGAACTATTGGTGCTGTGTGTAAAGCTTGCCCAAATATTTGATATGTTAAGTCTATTGATTTTGTTTGACCGTTGCTTAACGCAAAGTCATATATTGATATATGTTGTAATTTTCTCATAATTGCAGATTTTTTAAAATAGACTTCGCACTTCACTTTTTCATATAAAATGCGAAGCTATTTCTTACTAATAACTAAAAATAAAACATGCTATTTTTAAGCCAATACTGACTTTTCTACAACATTAAAAGCTTCTTTTAAATCAGCTTTTAAATCTTTAATATTTTCTAAGCCAACAGATAGTCTAATTAAGTCTTTTGTAACACCTGTATCTTCTTGAGACACATCACTAAGTTGTTGATGTGTTGTACTAGCTGGATGAATAATTAATGATTTTGAGTCTCCAAAATTTGCTACTAAATCAAACAGTTTGGTTGTATCTACTATTTTTTTTGCAGACTCATAACCGCCTTTTACTCCAAAAGTTAACACACCACTTTGTCCTTTTGGCAAATACTTTTGTGCTAAAGAGTAGTACTTACTAGTTTCTAAACCTGGATAGTTTACCCAATTAACTTCTGGTTGTTCTTCTAACCATTTAGCTAGTTGTAGTGCATTATCACTATGCTTACTTAAACGTAATTCTAAAGTTTCTAATCCTTGTATGATTTGAAACGAATTAAACGGACTTAAAGCACTACCGTAATCACGCAAACCTTCTATTCTTATTTTTGCAATAAATGCAGCAGCACCAATAGCTTCGCTATATACTAATCCATGATACCCTGGTGATGGTTCTGTAAATTCTGGAAATTTACCATTTGTCCAATCAAATGTTCCTGCATCAATAATAATTCCGCCTAACGAAGTACCATTACCTGAAATGTATTTTGTTAAGGAATGAATAACAATGTTTGCACCATATTCTATTGGGTTTAATAAATATGGCGTTGGCACTGTATTATCAACAATTAATGGTACTTTGTGTGCTTTTGCTACTTTAGAAATACTTTCTAAATCTAAAACATCTAATTTTGGATTTCCTAAAGATTCCACAAAAATAGCTCTTGTATTTTCTTTTGTAGCTTTACTAAAATTATCAGGATCTGAAGGGTCTACAAAAGTGGTCGTTATACCATGTCTTGGCAAGGTTACACTTAATAAATTATACGATCCACCATAAAGACTATTTGAAGCAACAATATGGTCTCCTGCCTTAAGTAATGTTAGTAATGTAGTTGCTATTGCAGATGTGCCAGAAGCTGTTGCTACTGCAGCAATACCGCCTTCTAAAGCAGTTAATCGTTGTTCTAAAACATCTGTAGTTGGATTATTTAATCTAGTGTAAATAAACCCAGGAACTGACAGATTAAATCTTCCTGCTGCGTCATCTGCATTATCAAAAACATATGCTGTGTTTTGATAAATTGGGACTGCTCTTGTTCCTCCATGTTGACTAACGTCATGACCTGCGTGCAACGCTTGGGTTGCAAATTTTTGTGTACTCATTTTTCTAAGTTTTTGAGTTAATAAATAATTAAACCAAAAGCCAAATAAGCCTCGTAAGAAGCGTACTTAATAGAAAAATGTTATAAGAAAAATAGTAATTACAGATGAGTAATTACGTGTTAGTTATCTATCCGAGAATGCGAGAAATGATTCGCACTTTCAAGTAGAATTTAGCACCTTCTTAGTAAGTCTAAGGGTTGCTAAGGCTTCATTGGGTCTATTCCCTCTGCCTTTCTTGATAACATTTCAGTAAGTTATTGAACTTTGTGAGCACAAATATTCAAACACAAAAACTTAAAATCCAAATAATTTATACTAAAATTTTTAAAAAAGATGAAAATCGCTATTGGTTTTCTTGCAAAAACTTCTCTCTAATCACCTGGTCTACAGGCTTGTTTTCAACTTTACTTTCTAGCCAAGAAATGATATCTAAATATAAAAATGCACGACGTTCAAAAGGGTGATTTTCGTAGACTTTCAACTTTTCAAGTAAAGATTTAAATGCTTTTTTAATGTCTTGTGGATAAATATCTTGTAAATTTCTGATAAATTTTATCATCTCTTTTTGCACTTCGTGCAACTCATTCATTTGTATTAAAAATTTATAAGTTGTACGCAATAAAGTTTCTAAATGATAATCTAAACCAGCTTCATAATGCGCAACTAAATTTAAAACTCTAGAAAAACATAACAAATCTTCTCTCATAGTTAAAGATTTGTTTGAAATTATTTTATCTAGATAAAAAATGCATGCTTTATTATTACCAGACCCAAAATGTAAGCTAGCAAATTTGTAGTAAAAAATCATGGTATGATGCTCGTCAATCCTATCCTTAAAACGCTCTAATTCTTTATCAATTTCTGGGATTAATTCTACACCTTCTTTAAAGCTTCCATCAATAAAAAAAGAATTGATTTTATTTAAATTGAAGTACAAAAACGAAAGTGCTTCTACATTTTCATCTTTAGGGAATTTTTTATCTTCTATAACTGCTCGAAATTTATTTAAAGCTTCGTCAAATTTATTTTTGTTTTTTATAAAAAACAGTGATTCTAACAAGTAGTTATTTCCTTTTAAGAAGAAAACAGGATTTAGGCTTATCATTGAAGGATTTTCATAAAAAAGATCAACCCACTTTAAGGCATATTTATAACAGTTTTTAAAATCCTGTAATAAAAAACTGTACCACAAATAAGCGTTATACAACCATAATTTTTCTCTAAATCCTAAATCTTTTATTTTGTATTTAGGCAATCTAGCTTTAAAATAATCACTAACCTCATTACCTTCTGCTTCACTTTTTACATAGCCAGTTTT
Source organism: Mesoflavibacter zeaxanthinifaciens DSM 18436 (assembly GCF_000422365.1). GTDB lineage: Bacteria > Bacteroidota > Bacteroidia > Flavobacteriales > Flavobacteriaceae > Mesoflavibacter > Mesoflavibacter zeaxanthinifaciens. The sequence goes on along the minus strand of NZ_KE383820.1, from coordinate 292,099 downwards.
AAGAATAATACTATAAAGCTGAAGTGATAGATTTGACAACTTACTTGCTATCAAGTTTTGAGTACTTAACTCTTTTGCTTGAATAGTTAACTCATCTGCCCTACTACTGATACTTCTGGTTATGTATTGAGATTCTATAACTTTTTCGAATTCTACAATTTCATAAGCTAAGTTTTTTTCTTCATTTTGTACGGCTAGCTCTTTGGCTTTATCCAATATTTTTAGACTCTGTTTATAGAGTCCTTTATGATATAAAATAGAGGCAAAATCTAACTGTTCTCTAATTTGAGAACGTATGTTTTGATGAGATGGGCTTAACTTAAGACTTATTAAAATTTGCTTATATAAATGTGCTTTGACATTGGCTAATTGCTGTTTTTTAATTTCAGTAGACTTTAAAATTGCAATTTCATCATACACTTTTAACTTATCTAAGACATTAAAAAGGTTTAAAAATTTAGAATCACTATTTACTCCTAACCTACCTACATACAATTTAAATTGACGTTTTTCTGACTTAGTTAAAGATTTAACTAGTATAAATAAATTATCTTTTTGGTCTTTAGTCATCAATTAACATGTTATTTAACTTGCTTACTTACAAGCTCTTATGTTTGTTTTTAAAAACTGAACATCGTAAGATATCAATTAGCCATTATGTGTTAGACATACCAAAGTATAAATTAGTAAGTCAATAGAAAAATAATTCTCTCTTAAAATGTCTAAAAACACAATTCAAATATTTGATACTACACTTAGGGACGGAGAACAAGTCCCAGGTTGTAAATTAAATACAGAACAAAAAGTAGTCATTGCAAAGCAACTAGACTTACTTGGTGTTAATGTAATAGAAGCTGGATTTCCTGTATCTAGTCCTGGCGACTTCCAATCGGTAGAAGCAATTTCTGAAATTGTAAAAAATGCTACTGTTTGTGGCTTGACAAGAGCTGTAGAAAATGATATTAAAGTTGCTGCAGACGCTTTAAAAACTGCAAAAACACCAAGAATCCACACAGGAATTGGCACTTCAGATTCTCATATAAAATTCAAATTTAAATCAAACAGAGACGCTATTATCGATCGTGCTTTTGAAGCGGTTAAGTATGCAAAATCCTTTGTTGAAGATGTCGAATTTTATGCAGAAGATGCTGGTCGTACAGAAAACGAATATTTAGCACGTGTTTGCGAAGCTGCCATAAAAGCTGGCGCAACAGTTTTAAATATTCCAGACACAACAGGCTATTGCTTACCTAGTGAATATGGTGCAAAAATAAAATACTTAAAAGAAAATGTAAAAGGCATTGAAAATGCCATACTTTCTTGTCATTGCCATAACGATTTAGGTTTGGCAACAGCAAATTCTATAGAAGGCGTAATTAATGGTGCAAGACAAATAGAATGTACTATAAATGGTATTGGCGAACGTGCTGGCAACACTGCTTTAGAAGAAGTTGTTATGGTTTTAAAACAACATCCTTACCTAGATTTAGACACCACAATTAACACAAAACACCTTTACGGCATCAGCCAATTGGTAAGTGAAAATATGGGTATTTACACGCAACCAAATAAAGCTATAGTTGGTGCAAATGCGTTTGCACATAGCTCTGGAATACATCAAGATGGTGTGATTAAAAATCGTGAAACTTACGAAATCATTGACCCAAAAGACGTTGGTGTAACCGAAAGTGCAATTGTTTTAACTGCTCGTAGCGGAAGAGCTGCTTTAGCATACCGAGCTAAAAATGTCGGTTACGAATTAACAAAACTTCAGTTAGACGACGTATATGCAAACTTTTTAAGTTTTGCAGACAAGAAAAAAGAAATTAACGATAACGATATACACCAAATCATAGAAACAAGTAAAGTATATCAACAAATTAAAAGCGCTTAGTACAAAATAAACATTAAAGTTAATGAGCAAAAAAACATTATTTGATAAAGTTTGGGACGCGCATGTGGTAGATGCAATAGAAAATGGTCCGCAAATTTTATATATAGATAAACATTTAATACATGAAGTTACAAGTCCGCAAGCTTTTAATGAGCTAAAGGCGCGTAACATTCCTATTTTTAGACCTGATCAGATTGTTGCAACAGCAGATCACAATACACCAACAGTAGATCAACATTTACCTGTTAAAGACGATTTATCAAGAAAACAATTAAAACAACTTTCTGAAAATTGTAAAGCTAACTATATTACACTTTACGAGTTAGGTCATAAATACAATGGTATTGTTCATGTTATGGCACCAGAACTTGGTATTACTCAACCAGGAATGACCATAGTTTGTGGCGATAGTCACACTTCAACTCATGGTGCATTTGGATCTATCGCTTTTGGTATTGGCACAAGCCAAGTTGCACAAGTATTTGCTAGTCAATGCCTATTATTAACCAAACCAAAAAGCTTAAGAGTTACCGTTAACGGAACACTAAAAAAAGGCGTTTTACCTAAAGACGTCATTTTATACATTATCGCTCAAATAGGCACTAATGCAGGAACAGGTTACTTCTGCGAATATGCTGGTGATGTGTTTGAAAACATGTCTATGGAAGGTAGAATGACAGTTTGTAATATGAGTATTGAAATGGGCGCACGTGGCGGAATGATTGCTCCAGACCAAACTACTTTTGACTATGTAAAAGATAGAGAGTTTGCACCAAAAGGAAAAGATTTTGAAGACAAAGTAGCCTACTGGAAAACTTTACCAACGGACGAAGGTGCTATTTTTGATAAAGAATACACCTTTAATGCTGAAGATATCGAACCCATGATTACCTACGGTACAAACCCAGGAATGGGCATAAAAATCACCGATAATATACCGCAATTTAATGATGCATCGTTTGAAAAATCTTTAAAATACATGGATTTTAAAAAAGGTGAAAGTCTGATAGACAAAACCATTAATTACGTATTTATTGGTAGTTGTACCAACTCAAGAATTGAAGATTTTAGGATTGCTGCACAATATATAAAAGGCAAACAAAAAGCAGATAATGTAACTGCTTGGTTAGTCCCAGGAAGCAAACAGGTAGAATCTCAAATTATTGAAGAAGGCTTAAAAAGTATTTTTGAAAATGCTGGTTTTAAGTTACGTCAACCTGGTTGTAGTGCTTGTTTAGCAATGAATGACGATAAAATTCCGGAAGGCGAATACTGTGTATCGACTTCAAATAGAAATTTTGAAGGTAGACAAGGTCAAGGATCACGTACTATTTTGGCAAGTCCATTAGTTGCAGCCGCAACAGCTATTGAAGGAAAAATTATTGATGTAACTGCAACCAATTTTGTTGCTGAAGAGATTTAAGACATGGAAAAGTTTACAACATTACAATCTACAGCCATTCCATTAGCGATAGAAAATATAGATACCGATCAAATTATACCTGCGCGATTTTTAAAAGCTACAGACCGTAACGGTTTTGGCGAAAATGCGTTTAGAGATTGGCGTTTTAATAAAGATGGATCTGTTAATACAGATTTTGCATTAAACCAAAAAGAATACAGCGGAAGCATATTGGTTGCGGGTAATAATTTTGGTTGTGGCTCTAGTAGAGAACATGCTGCTTGGGCTTTGACAGATTACGGTTTTAAAGTTGTTGTCTCTAGTTTTTTTGCAGATATTTTTAAAGGAAATGCACTTAACAACGGTTTACTACCAGTACAAGTTAGCGACGATTTTTTAAAGGTACTTTTAAATGAAATTAAAGAAAATCCAAAAACCGAATTAATTGTAAATCTTGAAAAACAAACTATAAGCGTTGCCAACACTTCGTTTAAAGAACATTTTGAGATTGACCCTTATAAAAAAACATGCTTAATTAATGGTTATGATGATATTGACTATTTATTAAGCAAAAAAGAATTAATCACTCAGTTTGAAAACCAACGTAGCTAGTTAGCCTGCGTTAGCGATTGAACGGTATGTTTGAGCGCCTCGCAGAGCGCGAGTAGTGAAAGCGCGACCCGATAGGGAAACGCCCTAAAACAAAAAATTAACTAACAAAAAGCAAAAATTGCTTTAAAATATATACTATGAAATTAAATATTGCAGTTTTATCTGGTGATGGTATTGGACCAGAAGTTACGCATCAAGCCATAAAAGTACTTAAAGCTATCGCACAAGAGTTTGACCATAGTTTTAGATTTAAAGAAGCGCCAGTTGGTGCAATTGCGATTGACCAAACCGGTAATCCTTTACCTGACGACACCTTACAACTTTGCGAGGCTAGTGACGCTATTTTATTTGGCGCTATTGGTGATCCTAAATACGATAATAATCCTAGTGCTAAAGTTAGACCAGAACAAGGGTTACTTAAATTAAGAAAATCTCTTGGTCTTTACGCTAACATTAGACCAGTTAAGGCTTACGAGACATTATTAGACAAATCGCCTCTAAAAGAACACATTATTAAAGGTACAGATATTAGTATTTATCGCGAGTTGACTGGCGGTATTTATTTTGGTAAAAAACAATTAAGCGAAGACGGACATGTAGCTTCAGATTTATGTGAATATTCTCGGGAAGAAATAGAGCGTATTGCACATCTTGCTTTTAAAGCTGCTCAAAGCCGAAAGAAAAAAGTGACTTTAGTAGATAAAGCTAATGTCTTAGAAACATCGCGTTTATGGAGAAAAGTAGTTACTGAACTAGCTAAAGATTATCCTGATGTAGAATTAGACTTTTTATTTGTAGATAATGCTGCAATGCAAATGATTTTAAATCCAAAACAATTTGACGTGATCTTAACCGAAAACTTGTTTGGTGATGTAATTAGTGACGAAGCTAGCGTTATTGGTGGAAGCATTGGTTTGTTAGCTAGCGCATCTGTTGGAGATAAGCATGCTATGTTTGAACCAATTCATGGTTCTTATCCTCAAGCAAAAGGTAAAGGTATTGCAAATCCTATAGCTTCAATTTTAAGCGCTGCAATGTTACTTGAACATTTTGGTCTTTACAAAGAAGCAAATGTTATTAAAGCTGGTGTAGAAAAATCGTTACAATTGCATGTAACAACACCAGATTTAAATGATAATTTTGATCATATCACAACGTCTAAAGTTGGAGATTTTATAGAAGATTTTATCCATAATCCTAAGGATAGTAATTTAAATTTTACTAATATTCACTTAGGACAATCCACAATTATTTAAGTTTTAGTATTTAATTTGGAGTCTATGAAGCACCTTGAAAAAGGTGCTTTTTTTTTTACACTAAAAACTGAAATAAATCCGGTTTATTATTTAAATAATCCCCGTAAAAATTATGAAGTTTCATTTTAGTAATTAATGGCTGTAAATCGTCTGCCGATTTTAACTCTACTCCTACTACTGCTGCACCATTTTCACGGTTTGTTTTTTTGGTATATTCAAAGTGAGTGATATCATCATTTTCTCCTAAAATATCCACAACAAACTCTCGTAATGCGCCAGCACGCTGCGGAAACGTCACAATAAAATAATGTTTTAGATTAGCGTGTAACAAGGCACGTTCTTTAATTTCGGCAGTCCTAGTAATGTCATTATTACTTCCGCTTACTACACAAATCACATTTTTACCTTTTATTTCTTCTTTAAAATCATCTAAAGCAGAAATACTCAAAGCGCCAGCAGGTTCAACTACTATCGCATCTTTATTGTATAAATCCAAGATAGTTTGGCAAACTTTACCTTCAGCAACCGTTACCATTTGATCTAAATTTGACTTACAGATTTCAAAATTTAAATCGCCAACGCGTTGTACTGCTGCGCCGTCTACAAACTTTTCGATGTGGTTAAGCTGTGTGTTTTTTTGATTTTCAATTGACGTTTTCATTGATGGCGCGCCTAAAGGCTCGACACCAATAATTTTGGTTTGCGGTGATAACTCTTTAAACACTGAAGATAATCCAGCTGATAATCCGCCACCACCAACAGGTACAAATACATAATGAATTGGATGATGTGCTTGGTCTATAATTTCCAATCCAACGGTAGCTTGACCTTCAATTACCTTTTCATCATTAAATGGATGAATAAATGCTTTTGACAGTCGCTCGCATTCTTTCATCGCTAGATGATAAGAATCGTCAAAAGTATCGCCTGCAAGAATAATATCTATATACTCTTCTCCGAACATTTTTACCTGCTCCACCTTTTGTTTTGGCGTTGGAGCAGGCATATAAATAGTACCTTTGATTTTTAATAATTTACACGACAATGCTACACCTTGCGCATGATTACCAGCACTAGCACAAACAACACCATTCTCTACTTCTGAAGCCGATAACGAAGACATTTTATTATATGCGCCTCTAATTTTATAAGATCGCACTTGCTGTAAATCTTCACGTTTAAACATGATATTACAGTCAAATTCTTTAGAATATCTAAAGCTTGATGTTAATGGCGTCACCGCTGCAACATCGCGTAACTTTTCGGCTGCAGCTTCTACTGCTTTTAATTTAGGAAAATAGATTGTTTGCGTTTGCATTAGTTTGTTTTTAAGCTAAAACACTTTCTTCTTTAGCTTCGGTTTTTATCACTTTCATTGCGGTCATTGCGGCACGAAGACGTTTACCAACGGTTTCAATTGGATGATTTCTAATAGCGTCATTCACTTTGATTAATTCGATATTATCAACACCTGTTTTTGTTGAAAATGACTTTCCAATTACAGAAGTATCAACTGTTTTCATAAAATCTGCTAATAAGGGTTTGCACGCATGATCAAATAAATAGCAACCATATTCAGCAGTATCTGAAATGACGCGATTCATTTCAAATAACTTTTTACGTGCAATGGTATTTGCTATTAATGGTAATTCGTGTAACGATTCATAGTAAGCTGAATCTTCGATTATTCCTGCGCTTACCATAGTTTCAAAAGCAAGTTCTACACCGGATTTTACAAATGCGACTAACAGCACACCATGATCAAAATACTCTTGTTCTGTGATGTGATCTGTGGTTAATTCGGTTTTTTCGAAAGCAGTTTCACCAGTTGCTGCTCGCCATTTTAATAGATTAACATCATCATTTGCCCAATCTTCCATCATGGTTTTTGAGAAATGACCAGAAATGATATCGTCCATATGTTTTTCAAATAACGGACGCATGATGGTTTTTAATTCTTCAGACAATTCAAATGCTTTAATTTTTGAAGGATTTGACAATCTATCCATCATGTTTGTAATTCCGCCATGTTTTAAGGCTTCAGTAATGGTTTCCCAACCAAACTGGATTAATTTTGCAGCATAACCAGCATCAATTCCTTCGGTAACCATTTTGTCAAAAGACAAAATCGCACCAGTTTGCAATAAGCCACATAAAATGGTTTGCTCACCCATTAAATCAGATTTCACTTCAGCTACAAAAGACGATTCTAAAACGCCTGCACGATCGCCACCAGTTGCAACTGCGTAAGCTTTTGCTTGCGCCCAACCTTTATTTTCTGGATCGTTTTCTGGATGCACAGCAATTAAAGTTGGCACACCAAAACCACGTTTATATTCCTCACGTACTTCGGTACCTGGACATTTTGGCGCGACCATAATTACCGTAATATCCTTGCGAATTTGCGTACCTTCTTCAACAATATTAAATCCATGCGAGTAGCTTAACGTTGCGCCTTTTTTCATTAAAGGCATCACTTGATTTACTACATCTGTATGTTGCTTGTCTGGTGTTAAGTTTAACACTAAATCTGCTGTTGGGATTAAATCTTCATAGGTTCCAACATTAAATCCGTTATCGGTTGCATTTTTGTACGACGCTCGTTTTTCATCTATAGCTTGCTGACGTAAAGCATAAGAAATATCTAAACCAGAGTCTCTCATGTTTAATCCTTGGTTTAATCCTTGTGCGCCACAACCTACGATGACTATTTTTTTATCTTTTAATGCAGCTACGCCATCTTCAAATTCTGAAGCGTCCATAAATCTGCATTTTCCTAATTGTTCTAATTGTTTTCTTAATGGTAATGTGTTAAAATAATTTGCCATTTTAGTTTGTTTTTTAGTAATTAAATGCCTCTAGCATTTTAGTTATTTCCATTGGTGTTTTGGTAACTGCAATTCGTCCAGAACGGGTGAATTGTAAAATTCCAAACGCACTTAATTCTCTGTGTAATAATTCTATTTCGCTTCGTCTTCCTGATTTTTCAAGTACAAAAAATTCTTTATTTACAGTGACAATTCTTGCATTACTTTCTTTGATAATATTTTGAATTTGTCGCTCTTCAAACAATAAATCTGATTTGATTTTAAACAGACAAGATTCTTGATAAATGGTTTCTTCTTCGGTGTGATAATAGGCTTTAATCACCTCAACCTGTTTTTCAATCTGACCAATAATTTTTTTCATTTGGTCTTCGGTTAACTTCACCACAATGGTCCATTTAGACACATTTTCAATTTCAGAAATTGAAGAATTTATACTTTCAATATTGATGTGTCTACGTTGAAATATTGCCGAAATACGGTTTAATAACCCAATATTATTTTCAGTATAAATAGAAACGGTATATAATTTATTTTCGCTCATAATTACTCTAATCTTACATCTGAAACACTTGCGCCTGTTGGTATCATAGGGAATACATTATCCTCTTTTTCAACCATAACTTCTAAGAAATATGGGCCTTCCGTTTCCATCATTTCTTTTACAGCATTAGCTAAATCTTCTCGTTTAGACACGCTTTTAGCATTAATATGATAGCCTTTTGCTATCGCTACAAAATCTGGGTTTTCCATTTCAGTAGATGCGTAACGTCTATCAAAAAATAGTTGTTGCCACTGTCTTACCATACCTAAAAAATTGTTGTTAAGTACGACAATTTTTACTGGTACTTTGGTTTGAAAAATAGTTCCAAGTTCTTGTATTGTCATTTGATAACCACCATCACCAGCAATCATTACAACATCACGTTCTGGTGCGCCCATTTTTGCACCAATTGCAGCTGGTAAAGCAAATCCCATAGTCCCTAATCCGCCAGACGTAATGTTGCTTTTAGATACATTAAAATCGGCATAACGACACGCAATCATTTGGTGCTGACCAACATCGGTAACTATTGCTGCTTCACCTTTGGTTTGTGCATTAATCTCTTTAAGCACTTCACCCATAGTCAATCCATCTTTTGTTGGATGCAAATCGTCTTTTATGACTTTATCAAATTCAATTTGATACAAATCTTTAAACTTTTGATGCCATTCTGTATGCGAATTTTCTTTTAAAAGTGGAAGAATTGCCGCCAAAGTATCTTTCGAATTTCCTAAAACTGCAACATCTGTTTTTACATTTTTATCAACTTCTGCTGGATCAATTTCAAAATGAATCACTTTAGCTTGTTTAGCGTATGATGCTAAGTTTCCTGTGACGCGATCATCGAAACGCATTCCGATTGCGATTAAAACATCACATTCATTTGTTAACACATTTGGTGCATAATTACCATGCATACCAACCATACCAACATTTAATGGATGTGTTGAAGGAATTGCCGAAGCACCTAAAATAGTCCAAGCCGATGGTAAACCAGCTTTTTCGATAACAGCTTTAAATTCAGCTTCAGCTTCACCTAAAATTACACCTTGTCCCCAAACGACAAGAGGTTTTTTTGCATTATTTATTAAATCTGCAGCAGCTTGTAAGGTGTTTGGATCAGTTTCAGGAATTGGTTTGTAGCTTCTAATTCCTGTACATTTTTCGTATTTAAAATCGAATTCTTCAAATTGGGCATCCTTAGTAATATCTATTAAAACTGGACCAGGACGACCACTTTTTGCGATATAAAATGCTTTAGCAATGACTTCAGGAATTTCTGAAGCTTTTGTGACTTGATGATTCCATTTAGTCACAGGTGTAGAAATACCAACAATATCGGTTTCTTGAAAGGCATCACTACCTAATAAGTGTGAACCAACTTGACCAGTAATACACACCATTGGCGTACTATCTATTTGCGCATCTGCAATACCTGTGATTAGGTTGGTTGCGCCTGGACCAGAAGTTGCCATAGCAACACCAACTTTACCAGAAATGCGCGCATAACCTTGTGCCGCATGCGTTGCACCTTGCTCATGACGTGTTAAGACATGATGAATTTCGTTTTGAAATTTATACAACTCGTCATAAACTGGCATAATTGCACCGCCTGGATAACCATAAAGTACATCTACGCCTTCAGCCATTAAGCTTCGAACAACCGCTTCGCTACCCGAAATGCGGATAGTTTTTGAAGTAGATTGCTCGTTATTTTTTATCGTTTTTGTTTCCATAAATTCCTGCGCAGGCAGGAATCTCATCCTACCTTTTTAATTTTTATGTTTTCTCAAGTAACACTTGAGTTTTATGATTTTATTAAACCATCTCTTTTAGATTCCTGCTTTCGCAGGAATTTGTTAAAACTCGTCGGTTACGCAACCTTTGGATGCAGAGGACACTGTTTTAGCATATTTATAAAGGACACCACGATTAAATTTTAATTCTGGTGCTTTCCATGATTGTTTTCTTTGTGATAATTCTTCTTCTGAAACTTCAAGTTGAATGGTGTTGGTTTCAGCATCTATTGTGATAAAATCGCCATCTTTAACTAATGCGATTGTACCACCATCTTGAGCTTCTGGTGTGATGTGACCAACCACAAAACCGTGTGTACCACCAGAAAAACGTCCATCTGTAATTAACGCTACGTCTTTACCCAAACCTGCGCCCATTATGGCTGCAGTTGGCTTAAGCATTTCTGGCATTCCTGGTCCGCCTTTTGGTCCTTCGTATCTGATTACAACCACATCACCTTTTTCTACTTTACCATCTCTAATACCATCGTTTGCTGCGTATTCACCTTCAAATACTTTTGCTTTTCCGCAAAAGCGTAATCCTTCTTTTCCTGTGATTTTTGCAACACTTCCATCTTCAGCTAAATTACCGTAAAGCATGCGCAAGTGACCTGAGATTTTTATAGGTTCTTCGATTGGTTTTATCACATCTTGACCTTCTGCTAAATCATTAACATCTAATAAATTTTCTGCTAGTGTTTTTCCGGTAACGGTTAAACAATCGCCATGAATTAAGCCTTTTTTCAATAGATATTTTAAAACTGCTGGAATACCACCAACGCGATGTACGTCTTCCATTAGGTATTTTCCGCTAGGTTTTAAATCGGCTAAAAATGGTGTGTTATCACTGATATTTTGAAAATCTTTTAAGGTGAAATCTATATTTGCCGCACGAGCAATTGCTAAAAAGTGAAGCACTGCATTGGTCGATCCGCCTAAAATAGTTACCAAACGAATAGCGTTTTCTAAAGATTTACGTGTGATAATATCGCTTGGTTTAATATCTTTTTCAATTAGCAATCGCATTGCTTCGCCAGCTTTTATGGCTTCTTGTTTTTTCTCTTCGCCTGTTGCTGGATTTGATGAGTTAAAAGGTAATGTCATTCCTAAAGCTTCGATAGCTGACGCCATCGTATTTGCGGTGTACATTCCGCCACAAGCACCAGCACCAGGACAAGCTTTTTCAACTATATTTTGATATTCGCTTTCATTCATTGTACCAGCTACTTTGCTTCCCCAAGCTTCGAAAGCAGAAACGACGTCTAGTTTTTTTCCGTTATGACAACCAGAATCAATAGTTCCACCATAAACCAAAATACTTGGTCTGTCTAATCGAATCATCGCCATTAATGCTCCTGGCATATTTTTGTCACAACCAACAACGGTAATTAGTCCGTCGTAACTCATTGCTTGCACTACGGTTTCCATAGAATCTGCAATAATATCTCGTGACGGTAAAGAATAACGCATACCTGGTGTACCCATGGAAATTCCGTCACTTACACCAATTGTATTAAAAATTAAGCCTACAACATCTTTATTTTTTGTGCCTTGCTTAGCGAGTTTTGCTAAGTCATTTAAGTGCATATTACATGGATTACCTTCGTAACCTGTACTTGCAATACCTATAATGGGTTTATAAAAATCTTCTTTGGTTAATCCTATTGCATGCAACATCGCTTGTGCTGCTGGTTGCGTTGGATCTTGTGTTACTGTTTTACTGTATTTATTTAGTTGACTCATTTAGTCCGTTTCTTATTTATGATTTTCTAAATTACTAATTTGACTATGCTTGACTTTTTAGTTATTGAATTATAGACTAAAGCCACAAATCTATTTAACTATTTAAAATATTGATTATCAGTTATTTAAAATAGAGCGCGTATGATGCCCAATTGTTAATATTTGACCTTTTTATTTTACTTTAAACTGAAATAAACCCAAAAAAAAAGCCTTCCTGAAAAGGAAGGTTTTTAAATTTATTCTTAACTTATAGACACCATTCCTTAACACCGTGATTTAATAATCACAATGCTAATAATTGAAATGATATTTACGATTTGTTTGTTCATCTTGATAAACAAATATTGAAATTATTTAATTAAAATCCAAATTACACGATTACACTCTTGGTAAATCACCTTCTTCTTTTAATGGTAAATTAGATTTTCCCATTAAAAAAGCATCTACATGATGTGCTGCTTGACGACCTTCGGAAATTGCCCAAACAATTAAAGATTGACCGCGACGCATATCTCCTGCAGTAAAAATACCTTTTACATTGGTTGCATAATCTTTTTCGGTTGCCTTGATGTTGGTTCTAAAATCCATTTCTAAACCAAATTGTTCTGCTAAAGTTTTTTCGGCACCTGTAAAACCAAGTGCTAACAGCGCTAAATCGCAGTCCCAAGTTTTTTCTGTTCCAGGTAATTCTTTTAATTCTGGTCTTTCGCCTTCTTTAAAAATCCATTCGACTTCAACAGTTTTTAAACCGATTAAATTTCCATTTTTATCGCCTAAAAATTCTTTAGTTGAAATACTAAAAAAGCGCTCAACACCTTCTTTATGCGATGTTGTCGTTTTTAATCGCATAGGCCAATAAGGCCAAGGTTGATGCGCAGGACGACCTTTAGTTGGTTTGCTCAAAATTTCAAAATTTGTTACCGATGTTGCACCATGACGATTACTAGTACCAATACAATCGCTACCTGTATCGCCGCCGCCAATGACAATTACTTTTTTATTTTTTGCTGAAATAATTTCATCTTCACCTATCAGTCCATCAACATATTGATTATTTTTCTTTAGAAATTCCATTGCTTGATGTACACCTTTTAGATGATTTCCTTTTATAGGAATATTACGCCTAACAGTTGCGCCGCCACATAAAAGAATTGCATCAAAATCTGCTTTAATCGTTTCGACACTTACGTTTTTTCCAACGTGAGCATTGGTTTTAAAGGTAATCCCTTCGTCTTCAAGGATTTTAATACGTCTATCTATAATTTTCTTTTCTAACTTAAAATCGGGAATACCGTAACGTAACAAACCACCAACTTTTGCGTCACGCTCAAAAACGGTTACCAAATGTCCTGCTCTATTTAATTGCTGTGCAGCAGCCAAACCTGACGGACCAGAACCTACAACAGCAACTTTTTTACCTGTAAGATGTTTTGGTGGATGCGCTTGTATCCAACCTTCTTTAAAGGCGATTTCTGCAATGTTTTTTTCAATATTTTCAATGGTTACTGGATCTTCATTAATCCCTAGCACGCAAGCTTCTTCACAAGGTGCAGGACACAAACGACCTGTAAATTCTGGAAAATTATTTGTAGCATGTAAAATTTGTGCTGCTTCTTTCCATCGTCCTTTATAGACTTTATCGTTAAAATCAGGAATTAAATTACCCAGCGGACAACCGCTATGACAAAACGGAATACCACAATCCATACATCTAGCTCCTTGATTTTTGAGTTTTTCCTCTTTTAAAGGCACTGTGAATTCTTTATAATTTTTTAGACGATTTTCTACTTTCAAATAACCTTCGTCTTCTCTTTTATATTCTAAAAACCCTGTTGTCTTTCCCATAATTTTAAGCTTTTACAGTTTGCTCTTCTGCTATTCTTATTAATGCTTGTTTGTATTCTTCTGGTAATACCTTAATGAATTTTGGCAATTCTGTTTGCCAATTTTCGAGAATACGTTGTGCTAACGGACTTAATGTTGCGTTGTAATGATTCTCTATTAAGTCTTTTAATTCTGAAATATCTTCAGCAGTTTCAACTGGATCAAGATTTAACCCTTCTTTATTACAGTGTTTTTCAAAGGTGTTTTTTGAGTCGTAGATGTATGCAATTCCGCCACTCATTCCTGCTCCAAAATTACGACCAACTTCACCTAAAATTACAGCGCGTCCGCCAGTCATATATTCGCAACCATGATCACCAATACCTTCTACAACAGCACTTGCGCCAGAATTTCGCACACAAAAACGCTCACCAGCTTTTCCGTTAATATAAGCTTCACCAGAAGTAGCACCGTAAAGCGCCACGTTACCAATAATGATATTTTCTTCAGGTACTAATGTAGACTCGTCTGGCACTTTTACCACTATTTTTGCACCAGACAATCCTTTACCTAAATAATCGTTAGAGTTACCATTTATTACCAAGGTTAAACCTTTGGTTGCAAATGCACCAAAACTTTGTCCTGCAGCACCAGTAAAATTAATTTTTAACGTGTTATCTGGTAAACCTTGTGCACCATAAATTTTTGAAATTTCGTTACTTAAAATTGCTCCGAAAGCACGATTACGATTAGTAATTTTTGATTCAAGTACTGTTTTTTCTTTTCTGAATAACGCCGGATGTGCTTGACTAATAATTTTAAAATCTAAAGCCGAATCTAAAGCATGATCTTGCTTTTCGGTGTTATAAAATTTAGCATCTTTTGGCGCATCTACTTGATGTAAAATTGGCGTTAAATCTAAATCTAAAGCCTTATAATGTTTAATGGTATTGTTTCTGTTTAATTTTTGAACTTGACCAACCATTTCATTAACGGTTCTAAAACCAAGTTGCGCCATAATTTCTCTTAATTCTTGCGCTACGAAATACATGAAGTTAACCACATGTTCTGGTTTTCCTTTGAATTTTTTACGTAATTCTGGGTTTTGAGTTGCAATACCAACTGGACATGTATTTAAGTGACAAACACGCATCATAATACAGCCAGAAGCCACTAATGGCGCTGTTGCGAAACCGAATTCTTCAGCTCCTAAAAGACAAGCAATAGCAACATCACGACCAGTTTTTAATTGTCCGTCACATTCTAAAACTACACGATTTCTCAAATCATTCATCACTAAAGTTTGTTGTGCTTCGGCTAAACCTAATTCCCATGGTAAACCAGCGTGTTTTAGCGATGTTAACGGAGATGCACCAGTACCACCATCGTGACCCGAAATTAAAATCACATCGCCTTTTGCTTTTGCAACACCAGCTGCAACGGTACCAACACCAACTTCGGATACTAATTTTACATTAATTCGTGCGTCACGATTAGCCGATTTTAAATCATAAATTAATTGTGATAAATCTTCGATAGAATAAATATCGTGATGTGGCGGCGGAGAAATTAGACCAACATAAGGTGTAGAATTACGTGTTTTTGCAATATCTGGATTTACTTTTGGACCAGGTAATTGTCCGCCTTCACCAGGTTTTGCACCTTGCGCCATTTTTATTTGAATTTCTGACGCATTGGTTAAATAATTTGACGTCACACCAAAACGACCAGATGCAACTTGTTTGATTGCCGAGTTTTTCCAATCTCCATTTAAGTCTTTATAAAAACGCTCTTCATTTTCTCCTCCTTCACCAGAATTGGATTTTCCTCCAATACGATTCATCGCAATTGCTAAATTTTCATGCGCTTCTTTACTAATAGATCCGTAAGACATCGCACCTGTTTTGAAACGTTTTACAATTTCTGTCCACGGTTCGACTTCTTCTAAAGGAATTGGGTCGTAGTTAGTAAATTCAAATAATCCACGAATGGTCATTAACTGCTTGCTTTGCTCGTTAATTAAATCGGAATATTCTTTATATGTCTTGTGCTTATTACTTCTCACAGCTTCTTGAAGTTTTGCAACAGTTAATGGATTAAACGTATGTTTTTCGCCATGACGTCTCCATTTGTATTGTCCGCCAAATTCTAAATTTAAATCAGCATCAACTTCATCTGTCTTGTAGGCTTTTTTATGACGCTTGTAAATTTCTTTTTCAATTTCGCGTAAGCCAACACCTTGTATTCTTGTTATGGTATTGGGGAAATAATCGTTTACAATTTTTGTGTTTAATCCTACACATTCAAAAAGTTGAGATCCGCGATAAGAATTAAGTGTTGAAATACCGATTTTGTTCATCACTTTTAAAATACCCATTCCTATAGCTTTATTGTAGTTTTTAATAGCCGGTAGGTAATCTAGATTTTCAATTTCTTTATTTTCAACTTGATTGTAAACAATTTCGTTTACGATGTAAGGGTTTATTGCACTTGCACCGTAACCAAAAAGTAGTGCAAAATGATGGACTTCTCTTGGTTCTGCCGACTCGATAATGAGGCTAACCTTGGCACGTTTACCTATTTTATACAATTCGTGATTTACATAAGAACACGCCATTAATGCAGGAATTGGTGCTAGTTTTTTGTTTACGCCTCTATCCGAAAGTATGATAATATTTCCGCCTTTATCAATAGCTTTTGAAGCTTGTTTTACTAAATCTTCTAACGCTGCTTCCAATCCGTTTAAGCCTTTATCAACTTCATATAGCATCGAAATGGTACTAACTACAAAATCTGGATTGTTTTTATAGTTTTTTATCTTATCTAAATCGTGTTTTGAAATGACAGGATTTTGAATTTTTAACTTTCGGCATTGATCTTCGTTAATCTTGAAAATGTTAGTGTCGCTACCTAAAGTCAAGCTAATATCTGTGATTAATTTTTCGCGAATACCATCTAATGGCGGATTTGTAACTTGAGCAAAAAGCTGTTTAAAATAGTTGTAAATCAGTTGTGGTTTTTCAGAAAGCACCGCAATTGGCGTATCATTTCCCATAGATCCTATTGGCTCTTTTCCTAATTGTGCCATAGGTTTGATAATGGTATTTAAATCTTCTTGCGTATACCCAAATACAACTTGTCTTTTGTCTAATGTGTCTTCTTTATGTTTTATTGGTCCTTTTTTAGCAGGTATATCTGCTAGATGCACTAAGTTTTTATCTAACCATTTTTTGTACGGATGTTTGGTAACGATATCTGCTTTAATTTCTTCATCATTAATAATTCGACCTTGATTCATATCTACCAAAAACATTTTTCCTGGTTCTAAACGACCGTGTTTTTCTATGTTTTTAGGATCAATTTCTATCACTCCAGTTTCTGAAGACATAATTACATATCCATCTTTAGTGACAGAATATCTTGACGGTCGTAAACCATTTCTATCCAAGACAGCACCGATATAATTACCATCTGTAAACGGTATTGATGCTGGTCCGTCCCAAGGTTCCATGATACAAGAATTATACTCGTAAAACGCCTTTTTAGCTTCAGACATTTCAGGGTTTTTTTCCCAAGCTTCAGGAACTAACATCATCATTACTTCTGGTAAAGTTCTTCCTGTCATTAGTAATAATTCTACAACCATATCCATAGACGCAGAATCAGATTTTCCTGGTATTACAATTGGAAAAATACTTTTTATATCTTCTCCAAACCAATCACTTTCCATTAATTCTTGTCGTGATAAAGTACGCGAGACATTTCCGCGAAGCGTATTAATTTCGCCATTATGACACATATATCTAAATGGTTGTGCCAAATCCCAAGTTGGAAATGTATTTGTTGAAAAACGTTGATGCACCAACGCCAAACGCGTAACTAGTGTTGGATCTTGTAAATCTGTGTAATACAGTTTTATATCTTCAGGAATTAAAAGTCCTTTATATATTATAGTTTTAGTTGAAAGACTTGGCAAATAAAATCTTGAACTTTCTGATAATTTTGAATTTCTAATAGCATGTTCAGCTTGTTTTCTTGCCGTAAAAAGTTTTAAATTGAAATCAAAATCTGATTGTTTTTTATCGGATTTTCCTATAAATACTTGTTTTACAAAAGGCTCAGTTTCTGCAGCAATTTTACCTAAAACCGAAGTGTCTACAGGCACATCTCTCCAACCTAATATTTCTAAGTCTTGACCTTTTATATAGTTTTTAAAAACTTCTATACAATAATTGCGTTGATTTTCCTTTTGAGGCAAAAACATATTACTTACAGCATATTCTCCTGGTTTTGGCAATATAAAATCACAGTTTTTCACAAAAAAATCATGCGGAATATCTATTAAAATACCTGCGCCATCGCCAGTTTTTCCGTCACTACTTACAGCACCTCGATGTTCTAATTTTTCAAGAATTTCTAGTGCTTTATGTATGATGTTATTTGATTTATTTCCTTTAAGACTGCAAATAAATCCTGCTCCACAATTATCATGCTCAAATTCTGGAAAATAAAGGCCTTGTTGCTTTAACATAATGCAAAAATTTTTAAAGAGTTAGTTAGTTGTATTTATCCTAAGATACTGTGATACATCCTAATATGAAAGAAGTGAAATCATTTTTCCATATTTAATAATGACATTAATTTTTTATAAGATATTATCAAAATGAACCGCTAAAAAATAAGAAATAACTAATGATAATTTTTAGCAAAAAAGGCAATTTGTTGCGAAAAGGTTTTCGAAAAAGACGAAAATCAAAAATAAATTCAACGAAAATATCTATTTACTGAGATTTACTCAAAACACCGATTAAGGATTTGATAATATTTTTAAATATAAATATTTCACCCTTAACTTTTAAGGGTTAAAAATATCAATTTAGCAAAAATTAAAACATTACCCCTTAATTTTATAGGGTTAAACATCTTTTTTATTAGCTTTAAAACAACAACTAACAAAAAACAACTAAATAAATGAAAAAAGTAGAAGCAATAATTAGAAAGTCTAAGTTTTCTGCTGTAAAAAAAGCACTTCATGAAGTTGGAGTTAATTTTTTTTCCTATTGGGATGTTACTGGTTTGGGTAACGAAAAGATAGGACACGTTTACAGAGGTGTATCATATAGCACAAGTGACATACAGCGTCGCTACTTGTCAATTGTTGTTAATGATGAATTTTTAGACGTTACTGTACAAACTATAATTGAAGCTGGAAAAACAGGTGAAGTTGGAGATGGGAAAATCTTTGTTTCAAACATTGAAGAAGTTTATCGAATAAGAACAGAAGAAAAAGGAGGAAACACATTAAACTAACTAATAACAAATGGAATTATTAACCACAAATAATGTATGGATGATGATCTGTACAGCCTTAGTATTTTTTATGCATCTTGGCTTTTCTCTATTAGAAATAGGATTGACAAGACAAAAAAATACCATTAACATATTATTTAAAAACATATTTATTATCTGCGTAGGATTACTATTATATTGTTTAGTTGGATTTAATCTAATGTATCCAGGATTTGAAGAAGGCGCTTCAGGCTTTTTTGGTTTCTCTGGTTTTGGGTTAGGTTCACCATTAACAGCAGAAGGCACATTAGACCTTAATTACAACCAAGGCTACACATATTGGACTGACTTTTTATTTCAAGGAATGTTTGCTGCAACAGCTGCAACTATAGTTTCTGGAGCAGTTGCAGAACGCATTAAAATTGGACCATTTATGATATTTACAATTATATATGTAGGATTAGTTTATCCAATTGCTGGTTCATGGAAATGGGGAGAAGGTTGGTTAGACCAACTAGGTTTTTATGACTTTGCTGGCTCAACATTAGTACACTCCGTTGGTGGTTGGGCAGCTTTAGTTGCTGTTTGGTTACTTGGCGCACGTATTGGAAAATTTAAAGACGGAAAGTCCTTTGTAATTCTTGGCCATAATTTACCATTAGCTACTGCTGGTGTTTTAATTTTATGGTTAGGTTGGTTCGGGTTTAATGGAGGATCGGTTTTATCTGCAGATCCAGCAGCTACATCACTTACTTTAGTAACTACATCTTTAGCTGCTGCAGGTGGAGGCGTTTCTTCTTTTTTAATTTCAACGTTAGCTTATAAAAACTATGATTTAACGATGTTTTTAAATGGAATTTTAGGTGGTTTAGTAGGTATTACCGCTGGAGCTGATCAAATGTCACCAACAGATGCTATATTAATTGGAGTTGTTGCTGGCGGATTAATTGTAGGCGCTGTAGCATTAGTTGATAAAATTAAGCTTGATGATCCTGTTGGCGCTATTGCTGTACATTTAATATGCGGTATTTGGGGAACATTAGCTGTAGGTATATTTGGAAATCTTGCTGGTTTTGATCAATTTTTAAACCAATTAATAGGTGTTGCTGCTTATGCTGTTTTCTGTTTAGTCACCTCATTTATAATATTATTTACACTGAAAAAATTAACAGGCATCAGAGTCTCTGAAGATGAAGAAATTAATGGATTAGATGAATACGAACACGGTATGAGTGCGTATCCAGATTTTAGATTAAACGAACATTAGAATATTAAAATTTAAAGTGGTTTTAAGTAACTATTTTTATTTAGTTTGTTAGTTAGTGTCAAGCCTCAAAGTTGTATAAGCTTTGAGGCTTTTCCAATTTTAATAGATAAAGAAACAAAAAAAGACACTTTAAAAAGTGCCTTTTTGGAAGTTAATTTATTATAAATTTTAAGCTGAATTACGACTAGCGTTAATATTACCAAATAAAGAGCGTGTTACCATTTTTTGATACACTTCTAACTCTTCACCTTCTGTCACGCCATCTTTTTGCAGCTCTTGAATTTTTTTCAACGCATATTGTTGTATAGTTAATAAAGGTAACACTATAGATTCTCTAACATTAATTGAAGCTTTTCCTGCTGGCTCTTCCTGCATTAATTCTTTATAACCAGTTAGCTTTAAAATTAGACGTTTAGAGGTTTCAAACTCTTTATAGATAATATTCCAAAACTCACCATATTCAGGATCTTCACTCATATATTTAGTCAAATCAAAAAACGATTTTGATAAGGACATCATACTGTTTTCTATTAATGTTCTAAAGAAATTTGATGATTTAAATAACGCTTGCACTTTATCAAATTCGCCTGCATCCTCATAATATTTAAGCGCTGTTCCTACACCAAAAAATCCAGGTACGTTTTGCTTTAACTGACTCCAAGACCCTACAAAAGGTATTGCTCTTAAATCCTCAAAAACTAAACCTTCAGATTTTCCTCTTTTTGACGGACGACTACCAATATTTGTTTTAGCATAATATTTTAAGGTACTCATGTGCTCTAAATAAGGAATAAATTTTTCATGTTGTTTAAAGCTAGAATAAGCTTCGTAACTTAGTTTTGCTAAATTATCCATTACTTCTCTATTTTCTGGTACCATTCTTAAATCTGTATCACTTAAACTATTGTAAAGTCCAGAACTTATTAATTGTTCTAAGTTATATTGTGAAGATTCTAATGTCCCAAAATTAGAACTTATTGTCTGTCCTTGAATGGTTAACTGCACTTCTTTATCCTCAATAGTTGGTCCCAAAGACGCGTAAAAGTTGTGTGTTTTTCCTCCTCCACGTGCTGGCGGTCCGCCACGCCCATCAAAGAAAATTACAGTTACATCATATTTTCTTGATACTTCAGTTAGGCGTTCTTTAGCTTTATATATTGCCCAATTAGCCATTAGGTAACCACCATCTTTTGTACCATCACTAAAACCTAACATGATGGTTTGTTTGTTACCTCTAGATTTTAAATGTGCACTATATTCTGGATTTGTATACAACTCTTCCATTACCAAATGTGCGTTTTCTAAATCTGTAATGGTTTCAAACAACGGACCAATATCTACAGTTAGTTTATCATGAAACGCTACTAGTTTAAGCATTGCAAATAACTGCATCACATTTAATGTGGTTTGGTTGTTACTAATTATGTAACGGTTTGCTGCGCGCTCTCCATTATTTTCTTGGATGGTTTTTATTACCTCAATAGTCTTAAGTGCTTTTAAAGCGTCTTCATCTTTTATTAACGATAAATCCACTTTTCCTTTTACTTTAGAAAGTAATTGCACTTGTTCTTTTTCACTTAAATCGTGATAATTTTTAGGAAAAATATCACTACCGTTTTCAATTAAAGTATCAACCATAGTGTTAAACACCTTAGCATGTGCACGACTATCTTGACGGATATCTAAATTTGAAAAATGAAAACCAAACAATTTCACTTTATTAAGTAGACTTGTTAATTCATCTACGTAAAGTGATTGATGTTTTTCTATAATTACTTTTTTTATAGCTTCTAATTCTTCAGTAAAGTTTTGAAGTGTTAAATCTGATTCTTGTTGAAGCACAATACTGTATAGTTGCGACTCTAATTTTAAAACTCTATCTTCTACACCTTCAAAGGTTAACTTTCTTTTTAATTGTCTTATATCTCGATAGTAGTTTTTTATTATTGCTTCTCTTAATTTATTTGCTACTTTCAGAGTAATTTCTGGTGTAACAAATGGATTACCATCTCTATCTCCTCCTGGCCAAAAGCCAACATTAATGATATCGTTATTTACTTCTTGTCCTTCAAAAATATTACTTTGAATGTAATCGAATATTTTACCAAAAGAATAGTAAAACACGTTTTCTAAATACCAAATTAAACTTACAGCCTCATCGTATGGTGTAGGCTTTTTATCTTTAAAGAAAGGTGTTTTCCCTAATTGGGCTAATAAATCGTTAATCCTTAATAAATCATTATCTTTTATTGCTTCTGTTAAATCTGTAATAATCGCCAGAACAGAACCTGGATAAAATTGAGTTGGATGCGCAGTAAGTACTATTCGCACTTTAAATTCTTCTAAATATTCACGTAGCTCGTCTAATTTTCCACTTGCTCTAGTAGATTCTTTTAAACTTCTTAACGTACCAATACCATCCATATTATTTACTACAGGAAATGCAGCATCTTCAATAGCATCAAACAAAACAACTTGTCTTTCTATATATTGAATAAACCTAAACATAAGATTTATTCGGCTTTCTTCACTTCGTCTTGCTTGGTATTTTTCAAAAAAGGTTTCTACAATTTCAGTTGGATTTTGCCCATCTTTAAAACCTTTCTGACACGTTTCATGAAACAACGGTAATAAGACACCAGTTTTTGTAATTGTATCAAAAGGCAGAGTCATAAAAATACTATTGTAGATTTGGTATTTTGACAAAACATTTTGATTAAAACGAGTTAATTTTGGCTGTAAAGGCATATTTATCTTTTATTTTTTTTATTAAGCTTAAAGTTAATGAAGCTTCTTAAACTTAGCAAAGTATAACCCGTTTTTTAAGATTAAATTAGAGAAAACCTTTTCGTAATTAATATTTTTTTCTTCTTGTATTTGAAGTTATTGTTATAATAATTTTAACGTCTTACCAGTTTTTAAATTATTTTATTTTAGTACATTTGTCGCTCGAAAAAACAGAGGAAAGATTTGACTGATTGCAACCTCCATAAAAAATGCTAAAGGCAGTAATACTTCCTTGAGACGCACGTGTCAAATCTTACCTATAAATTAAATTTAAAATGGCGTATTTATTTACATCAGAAAGTGTATCTGAAGGACATCCAGATAAAGTAGCAGATCAAATTAGTGATGCTTTAATTGATAATTTTTTAGCATTTGACAAAGAAAGCAAAGTTGCTTGCGAAACGTTGGTTACGACTGGTCAAGTGGTTTTAGCTGGAGAGGTTAAGTCTAACACTTATTTAGACGTTCAAAAAATTGCAAGAGATACTATAAATAAAATTGGTTACACCAAAGGAGAATATATGTTTGACGGCAACTCTTGCGGTGTTTTTAGTGCAATACATGAGCAAAGTGACGACATTAGTCGTGGTGTAGACCGTGCTACTAAAGAAGAACAAGGCGCTGGTGACCAAGGTATGATGTTTGGTTATGCAACACGCGAGACTGAAAACTACATGCCACTTGCATTAGATTTATCTCATAAAATCTTAAAAGAATTAGCAACTTTAAGACGCGAAAACAAAGATATTACTTACTTAAGACCAGATTCTAAAAGCCAGGTAACTATCGAGTATAGTGATGATAACGTACCTCAACGTATTGATGCTATCGTAGTCTCTACACAACATGACGATTTTGCAGATGAAGCTACCATGCTAGCAAAAATTAAAAAGGATATTATTGAAATCTTAATACCTAGAGTTGTTGCTACTTTACCTGAAGAGTTAAAAGGGCTATTTAATGACGACATTAAATACCACATCAATCCAACAGGAAAATTTGTAATTGGAGGACCACATGGCGACACAGGATTAACAGGTCGTAAAATTATAGTAGACACTTATGGCGGAAAAGGCGCACATGGTGGTGGTGCTTTTTCAGGAAAAGACCCAAGTAAAGTAGACCGTAGTGCTGCTTACGCAACTAGACATATTGCTAAAAATCTTGTTGCTGCTGGAGTTTGTGACGAGGTTTTAGTACAAATAAGTTATGCTATTGGTGTTGTAGAACCAATGGGGATTTTTATTGATACTTACGGAACTTGTCCTTTTAACATGACCGACGGAGAAATTGCAGAAAAAGTCTCGAAAATATTTGACATGCGTCCAGCAGCTATCGAAGAACGTTTAAAACTACGTAACCCTATGTATAGCGAAACTGCAGCTTATGGACATATGGGAAGACAAAACGAAGTTGTTACTAAAACTTTTGAACAACCTAACGGTGAAAATGTAACATTAGATGTTGAATTATTTACATGGGAAAAACTTGACTATGTTGAAAAAGTAAAAACTGAATTTGGGTTATAATTCTTATAAATCAAAATAAAAAAAGCCTTTTCGATCTGAAAAGGCTTTTTTATTTATTTCCATTTTAATGGTAGATGAACTACTTTTTTGGTTTCGAAAAAATCTTCTTCAAAAAAGTCTGATATATTATAAATAGTCGTGGTTTGATAATCTTTTAATTCTTCAGTTAAATCACCACCTTTTAAATAAATAATTCCATTTTTTAAATCATTATTCTGTGGTTTAGCTATCTTACCCTTTACCCAATGTACAAAAGTTGGCATTGCAGCAACTGCACGACTAATAATAAAATCGTAAGTTTCATTAATCTCTTCAACTCTAGTATGTGTTACTTTTACATTTTCAAGCTCTAAACCAGCCATTACTTCTCTTACAACATTTAGTTTTTTATTAATACTATCTACTAAATGAAATTGACAATTAGGAAATAAAATAGCCAACGGTATACCCGGAAAACCGCCACCAGTACCAACATCCATCAAAGAACTTCCGTCTTTAAAATTTATAACTTTTGCAATAGCTAATGAGTGTAAAACGTGTCTTAAATACAATTCGTCAATATCTTTTCTTGATACGACGTTTATCTTTAAGTTCCAATCTTTATATAAATCTTCTAAAGCTTCAAATTGAGCAATTTGTTTCTCTGTTAAATCAGGAAAATATTTTAAAATGAGTTCCATGGGTTGTATAAAATTTAGGCAAAAATAGACATTTAACACTAAAACATTGCGCTTGCTTTTACATATTTACATATCTTTACAGCCAATAAAATTTGGCTCTTACACGTTATAAAATAAATAATTAATAGCAATGACAAAGCAAACACTTTCTTTTTCAAGAACAGATTCTGCAAACTTTTTTAGAACACTTAACAAAAGAGTAAACAAGTATTTTAAAGAAAACAACATTAAACGTACAGGAGACTGGCGTATTTGGCTTAAAACCATAGTTATGTTTACTATGTTTTTAGCTCCATATTTTTTAATTATGACCTTAAACATTCCTGGTTGGGCTCAATTACTTTTAACTATTGTTATGGGTATTGGTATGGCTGGAGTTGGTATGAATGTGATGCACGATGGTAACCATGGTTCTTTTTCTAATAAAGAATGGGTTAACCGTTTAATGGGAAGCAGCATTTACATTTTAGCCGGTAATGTTTACAACTGGCAAGTACAACACAACGTTTTACATCATACTTACACAAATATTCATGGACATGATGAAGACTTAGAAGCAGGTCGTATTTTACGTTTTTCTGAACATACAGAATGGAGAAAACACCATAAGTTTCAACACTACTACTCTATCTTACTATATGGTTTATTAACCATTAATTGGGCAATTACTACAGATTGGCAACAAATGAAACGTTACATGAAACGTAAATTAGCCTATGGAAAATTTCCTAATCCTGTTTGGAACTGGAGTAAACTAGTAATTTCAAAATT
This sequence comes from Mesoflavibacter zeaxanthinifaciens DSM 18436, assembly GCF_000422365.1. Taxonomy (GTDB): domain Bacteria; phylum Bacteroidota; class Bacteroidia; order Flavobacteriales; family Flavobacteriaceae; genus Mesoflavibacter; species Mesoflavibacter zeaxanthinifaciens. The sequence goes on along the minus strand of NZ_KE383820.1, from coordinate 265,880 downwards.
AGTTTATATCGCTATTTGGATTATTATTCCTTTAGTATTTTTTGATCTTGCTTGGTGGAAGGTTCTTTTAGGCTTCTTCATCATGCATTATACAGCTGGTTTGATTTTAAGTGTTGTATTTCAATTAGCGCACGTTATGGATGAGGCTGAAATGCCATTACCAGAAAAAGATGGAACAATGAAAAACACTTGGGCAATTCACCAGTTAAAAACCACAGTTAATTTTGGCGCAAAAAGCAAAATTATTAACTGGTTTACAGGAGGTTTAAATCATCAGGTTGAACATCATATATTCCCAAATATTAGTCACGTTCACTACGGTAAAATTTCCGAAATAGTAAAAAATACCGCTAAAGAGTTTAATTTACCTTACAACGAATATAAAACAACACGTAAAGCTGTTATTGCTCATTTTAAATTTTTAAAAGAAATGGGGCAAAGACCAAACACTATACAAGCATAAGATGAATCAACCACTTTCTAACCGAATTTTAAACATGTCTACTTCTGCTACTTTGGCTATGGCGGCTAAAGCAAGAGAATTAAGAGGAGAAGGCAAAGATATTATTGGACTTAGTTTAGGCGAACCTGACTTTAATACTCCAGATTTTATTAAAGACGCTGCCATACAAGCTATTAATGACAATTATAATTCTTACACACCAGTAGACGGTTACCAAGAGTTAAAAGAAGCTATAATTACTAAGTTTAAACGTGATAATAATCTTACTTACACATTACCACAAATAGTTGTTTCTACAGGAGCTAAACAATGCTTAGCCAATGTAGCTGCGGTAATGTTAAATGAAGGTGACGAAGTTATTTTACCTTGTCCTTATTGGGTAAGCTACTCTGACATTGTAAAGCTAAATGGAGGCATACCAGTAGAAGTACCAACAACTATTGATACAGATTTTAAAATGACTCCAGCTCAATTAGAAGCTGCTATCACACCAAAAACTAAAATGATTTGGTTTAGCTCTCCTTGTAACCCAAGTGGATCAATCTATAGCAAAGAAGAATTAGAAAGTTTAGCTGAAGTTTTAAAAAAACATCCTAATATTTATGTAGTTTCAGATGAGATTTATGAGCACATCAACTACACAAACTCTTCCCATGCAAGTATGGCTAGTGTAGACGGTATGTTTGAAAAAACAATAACAGTAAACGGCGTATCTAAAGCATTTGCTATGACCGGATGGCGTATTGGTTACATTGGCGCTCCAGATTGGATAGCTCGTGCATGTAATAAAATGCAAGGTCAAGTTACTAGTGGCGCTAACTGTATTGCTCAACGTGCTGTTATTACTGCATTAAATGCAGACCCAAGCGCTGTCAAATTTATGATAGACGAGTTTAAGGTACGTCGCGACTTAGTTTTAGATTTACTTAGTGACATTGAAGGCTTTAACACCAATGTACCAGAAGGCGCTTTTTATGTTTTCCCTAATGTATCTTATTTTTTCGGAAAAACGTTAAAAGGAAAAACAATTAATAACGCTACGGATTTTTCTTTATTCTTATTAGAAGAAGCTCTAGTAGCAACAGTAACAGGTGATGCGTTTGGTAATCCTGACTGTATCCGTATCAGCTATGCTGCAAGTCAAGAACAAATTAAAGAAGCAATACAGAGAATTAAAGAAGCTGTTAGCTAAAATTTTTTATAATATATAACCATAAAGCCCTTAATTTTTTAAGGGCTTTTTTTTACGAATAATAATAGAGAATTAAAATTAAAAGAAACATTATTAACAAAAGAGAAACAATTTGTTTTTTCCTTCTAACTCTATGCTCTCTTCTCATTTTTTTTCTAATATTTTGACAATATTGTGTGTTTAAAATTAAGTGATCAAACTTTTCTTTTTCCACTTTATTATGCTTACTTCTTTTATACACAAACTTCTCTCTCTTATTATTTTTTAATAAGTTTCTATTGTTTTTAATTACAGAAGAAGATGAACCACCAAACATAATAGTTGACATTTATAGTTAAACAAACCCTTTATATATAAGTAGCTATTTCGCCTAAAAAGTTACATATCAATCAATTATAAAAACAAAACCTTTTTTTTCAATATCAAATTAATTTCTTTTTTCTATCTTAGTATTTCATTGCTATTAAAAAGAAAAAATTCATGAAATATTTACAATGTAAATACAAATTCCTATTTGTATTACTTTTCATTTACAGCTATTCCTTTTATGCTCAAAACGAGACTAATAACTGGTATTTTGGGGAATATTCTGGCTTAGACTTTAACTTTGCTCAAGTAAATATTCAATATGACAGTAGCATGTCTACTCCTGCAGGTTGCTCTAGTATATCTGATAGAGATGGAAATTTAATGTTTTATACCAATGGTCAAACCGTTTGGAATAAGAATCATGAAATAATGGATAATGGTGAAGGGCTAAATGCCGAAATAGATAACAACCAATCCAGTATAATTATTCCAGATCCAAATAATGACAATATATACTTTATTCTTACTACAAAAATTAGCACAAGTGGCGGTGGGATATTTTTTTCTAAAGTAGTGTTTAGTAACCAAAATCCTTTAGGCGTTGTAACAGACAAAAATGTTACAATTACTACGTCTTCTACTGAACGAATCACTGCTGTTTACTCACCTGAGACTAACTCTGTTAAAGCTGTCGGAATAGGCAAAACAAACCCAAATAACGACAACTATAATGCTTTTTTTGTTATTACTGTCGGTGCTTACGGAGCATTTATTGACTCTTTAGCCTATCTATCCAATTACATAGTTTTAGATGAACCGTTTGAAAACACTTTAGGACCAATTAAATTTTCACCAAATGGAGAGTATATTGCTGTGGGAGATATCAGAACATCTACTTTCGTAAAACTATATAGTTTTAATATGGATAATGATGATATCAACCAATTAAGCTCTATAAATGCAGGCTATATTTTTACTCCTGTTAATGTTGAAGGTATTGAGTTTTCTGCAGACTCTAAAATATTATATTTTTCAGGTAATTTTAATGGAAATGGTTTTTTACACAAATACTTTATTGACGTAAACCAGCCATTTAACGATAAAGTTTTAATCGAATTTTCCAACAGAAGAAGTTTTGGTAACCTACAATTAGCAAGTAACTCTAAAATTTATATGACTAATTATTTAGCAGATAGACAACCCTACTCTCTTAAGCATCTAAGTGTAATAAATAATCCGGAAGATTTTGATAATATAGAATATAATCCTTCTCAAATAATATTTGAAGACTCAAGAACAACGCAAGGATTACCAAACTTTGTAACATCATATTTTAGAAATAGAATTATTGTAAAAAATGACTGTTTTTATACCACTCTTAACTTTTCTTTAGATGCTTATGCAACAATTACAAGTGCTACATGGGATTTTGGTGATGGCACAACAGGCACTGGTTTAAACCCATCACATCAATATCAAGAAGCAGGGACTTACATTGTTAAAGCAGTGATAACAGTTGGATCAAAAGTTATTGATTTATACAAAGAGGTTATAGCTTATCCAGTTATAAATCTTGAAGATTCTTACTCGATGTTACAATGTGATAACGACTTTGACGAAACATCTATATTTAATTTAAACGAAGTGCACTATGGTTTTGATATTGATGAATTAAACGAAGAAATAACTGATGGTTATCAACTAAATTTTTACACATCTATACAAGATGCTGAAAATGGTACAAATGAAATTGAAAATCCTGAAGCTTTTGAAAACACAACTAATCCACAAGAAATATTTGTTAAGATTACAACAGACAGAAACTGCGAAAACATTCAAAGTTTTTATATAGAAACACAATTTCAACCACTTGTAACAATTTCACCTTATATAGTTTGCGAAGATTCTGACGATGTTACTAATAATAATTTAGGCTATTTTGATTTTAATGAAAAAATGGATGAAATAAATACTTTATTAAACGTTTCAGAAACAGATCAAATTAGTTTTTACGATTCATATAATAACGCATTAACAAATAATAATCCGTTAGAAAGTGAGTACACATCAAGTAGTGGAGCTATTTGGATTATAGTTAGAGACGAAAACGGTAGTTGTGGTAGAATAGCTACTATGGATTTAATAGTTAATTCTTCAATAAACCTAGATATACAAGACTCATATCTATTATGCTATTTACAAGACAATCCAATATTAGATGGAAACAGCTCTAATAACACATGGACATGGTCTGATAGTAGCGGAAACATATTATCTACACAAAGACTATTTCAAATACAATCCTCAGGCGATTATAATGTTACAGTTACCAAAACAGAAAATGGATTAACCTGTTCTTACTCTAAAGATTTTACTGTACAAGAGCCTGAAAATGTTACTTTTAATAATATATCTATAGATGGCACAACACTTTATGTATCTGTTGATGGAAATAGTCTATATGAGTTTTCTTTAGACGACCAAACTTATGTTGGACAAGGAAACAATTATGTATTTCAAAATGTAACACCTGGTGTTATTGATGTTTATGTAAGAGATATTAATGATTGCGAAAGACCTATTAATACTCAGTTTTCATATATATTTTTCCCAAAATTCTTCACACCTAATAATGATAGAATTAACGATAAATGGATAGTTTATGGTATAAACGATAATCTATACAAAAAAGTAGAAATTACGATTTATGACAGGTATGGTAAAAGATTATATAATTATAGCCTAAAGACTATTAGACATGGTTGGGATGGCAAATACAATGGAACATTATTGCCTAATTCTGACTATTGGTATAAAGCAACATTAATTGACAAAAATGACCAAATAATTGAAAAATCTGGGCATTTTACCTTGAAAAGGTAACTACCTATTTCTCCAAAAAAACGGTGTAAATAAAATTAGCACAGTAAATAATTCTAAACGACCAATTAACATCAAAAAGCTAGACCACCAAAGTCCAATTGGTGGCAATGCTGCATAATTATTTACTGGTCCAAAAACACCTAAAGCAGGACCAACATTTCCTAAACTAGAAGCTGCAATACCTATAGAAGACTCAAAATCAAATCCCATCATAGAAAAACCTAATGCACCTGTAATGAAAGAAATCATGTAAAGAATAAAAAATCCAAGGATGTTAAATACAATAATACCAGAGACCGATTTACGGTTATATCTAACAGGCAAAATAGCGTTTGGGTGCAGTGTTCTTTTAAATTCTAAGAAACCGTTTTTTATCATTACTAAATGACGTACTACTTTAACTCCACCTGAAGTACTGCCTGCAGATCCACCCAAGAACATTAAACCAAAAAACATAACTGTTAAAAATGGTGTCCATAAAGAATAATCTGCACTAATAAAACCTGTAGTAGTCACAACTGTTAACACCTGAAATAAAGCATGTCTAAAAGCACTTTCTCCTTCTCCTAATACTTGTGGATGAGATATGCTTGACATTGAAATATCTGCTTTAAAATAAATTAAAAGAGAAGCAACTAGTGTAAAAACTGCTATAAATTTAAAATACAACTTAAACTCCTCATCCTTAATTATCTTTTGCACTTTTCCTTTAAACGCATAATAACTTAAAACAAAGTTAGTACCCGCTAAGAACATAAATAATATTATGATGTATTGAATTAAAGGATTATCATTCCAATAGGCAACACTTGCATTTTTAGTTGAAAAACCTCCTGTAGAAAGCGTACTCATTGAATGGTTAATAGCGTCAAAAAAGCTCATTCCTGCAACTTTAAGCAAAATTGTTTCAGCTGCTGTATATCCAAAATAAATTAGCCATAATCTTTTAGCTGTGTCTGTAATACGAGGATGTAATTTGTCTGCGCTTGGTCCTGGTGCTTCGGCAGCAAACAACTGCATTCCTCCAATTCCTAATAAAGGAAGAATTGCAACTGCTAAAACGATAATTCCCATACCACCAATCCAATGGGTTAGGCTTCTCCAAAACAGAACACCTTTTGGCACGACTTCTATATCATTTAAAATAGACGCTCCTGTTGTAGTAAAACCAGACATAGTTTCAAAAAAAGCGCTAGTAAAGTTGGGTATTGCTCCAGTTGCAACATAAGGTATTGCTCCAGAAAGAGACATTACAACCCAACCAAAAGCTACTACAATATAACCTTCTCGTTTATTCATCTCTTTATTATGGTTACGATGATGTAACATTCCAAAGAGACCAAAAATTAAGGTTACAATTCCTGAAAGAAAAATTTGTAACGTTACTCCATCTTGATAAATCAAACTTACCAAAGAGGATAATAACATAAAACCACCATTAAAAACTAATAGTAGCCCAAAAAAATAAAATATAATTTTATAGTTAAGATGAAGTCGCTTTCTCATGTAATTACAAGAATAATTTTTCTACTTCTTTAATAGATCTTGGCAAACAACAAACAACAATGTAATCTCCTTCTTTTACTTTAAATCCTCCTAAGGCTATTAATCCTTCTCCATTTCTAATAACACCACCGACAATTGCAGATCTAGGAAACTCTACATTTTTAATTAATTTATTGCAAATTTTTGATGTTGGCTTGACTTTAAACTCTAACAACTCTGCATTCATGTTGTTTAGTTTTGTCATTGCTATTACTTCTCCTTTACGTATATATCTAAATATATTGTTGGCTGCTAGAAGTTTTTTGTTAATAAGTGTATCTATTCCTATGGATTGAGATAATTCAAAATAATCCATATTTTCTACTAAAGCAATTGTCTTTCTTACACCTTTTGACTTAGCTACTAAGCAAGACATAATATTGGTTTCAGAGTTACCAGTTACCGATATAAATGCATCCATATCGTTAATATTTTCTTCTTCAAGTAACTCTACATTACGTCCGTCACCATTTATAACTAATACTTTTGGCAGCTCATCTGCTAGATCAAAAGCACTATCTTTATTGTTTTCTATAAGCTTAACATTAAACCCATTTGCAGATAAATCTCTACTAGTTTTAAATCCTATTTTACTACCGCCAAGAATCATTACATCTTTAATTGATGCATTAGTTTTACCTGTCATTTTACACAATTCTTGATCTCCACCTTCACTAGTAATAAACACTACGCTATCTCCTTCTCTAAACTCGGTATCACCACGAGGAATAATTGTGTATTGAGTTCCAAAACGTTGTATTGCTATAGGCACAAAATGAATTTCTGAAAACAATTGTCCTGCCTCTTTTACAGTTTTACCAACAAAATTAGCTGTTCTAGATAACGTTAAACTCACCATAGTTAATGCACCGTCTTCAAACTCATAACTATCTTTAAAAGCCGATTGATTTAAAAGTAATTCTATCTCTGATGCTGCTAAACTTTCTGGAGAAATTAGCTCGTCAATTCCAAATCTTGTAAAACCAACTTCATCTTTATGCTTAATAAACTCGGTATTAGAAATTCTTGCAATTGTTCTTTTTGTTCCTAATTGTTTAGCAAGGACACAAGCTGTAATATTTGTAGTTTCTGAAGCGGTTACACCTATAAATAAATCTGATGCTTCTACCCTAGATTCTTTTAAAATGGCAATAGATGTTGCATCACCTTTAATAACCTTAATATCAAGATGGTTATCTGCGTAAGTTAAGCTTTCTCTATCGGTATCAATTAAAGTAATTTCTTGAGACTCGTAAGACAGTAATTTTGCTAAATGAAATCCAACTTCACCTGCTCCTGCAATAATTATTTTCATAGATTGTATAAAATATGGGGTACAAAGATAAATATTTTAAATATTTAAGCCTTAAATAATTATCCTTTTGAAGTTTTAAGAGAATATGTAAAGCCTTATCTTTGCCAAAATTTTAGTTTTGACAAAAGTAAATCCTTATAAAAATAGTGACTTAGGCAAGAAAGAACAAGTCACAAAAATGTTTGATACAATCTCTAAAGATTATGATGGTTTAAACCGTGTTATTTCTTTTGGAATTGATATTAAATGGCGAAAAAGAGTTGTTGAAATAGTAAAAAAACAACAACCTAAAACCATTTTAGATATTGCTACAGGCACAGGTGATTTAGCTATAAATTTAGCCGAAACTTCTGCAGAAGAAATTGTTGGATTAGACATTAGTCCAGGAATGTTAGAAGTAGGAAAAGAAAAAGTTAAGGCTAAACAGTTAAACAATCGTGTTAAAATGATTATTGGCGATTCTGAAAACATGCCATTTGAAGACAACACTTTTGATGCTATAACTGTTGCTTTTGGGGTAAGAAATTTTGAAACTTTAGAAAATGGTTTAAAGGACATCTTACGCGTATTAAAACCTGGTGGTACTTTTGTAATTTTAGAAACTTCTGTGCCTACTAAATTCCCTTTTAAACAAGGCTATAAAGCCTATTCTAAATTTATCCTACCAAGCATTGGCAGACTCTTTTCTAAAGACAAAACGGCTTACAAATATTTAAGCGAAAGCGCTTCTGTTTTTCCTTATGGTGAAGCTTTAAACAATATTTTACGTAATATTGGGTTTATTAATGTGGAAGATAAACCACAAACATTTGGTGTAGCTACAATCTATACAGCATCAAAACAATAATTTACATGAAATATATTTTTTCTTTACTTTTTGTTGTATCAAGCATAACAACGTCTAATGCCCAATTATTTTCAAAAGAAAAAGTACAAAACCTACAAAGTGTAGACAAATCCACCTTAAGTTGGGGCTATTATTTAGGATTTAATAATTTAGACTTTAAATTTGATTATAACAACAATTTAGGCGACATACAAACTGAACGAAGTGTTGGTTTTAATGTAGGTTTAATTGGTAATTTACGCATTAATGATCATTTTGACTTACGTTTAGAACCTGGTTTAGTAATATCTCAACGTAACCTAAACTACTCTATTAATTACTTTGATAATTTTGAAGATGAAGTGTCTGATTCTGATTTACTACGAGAAGTAAAATCTACTTATGTATATTTTCCTTTACTTTTAAAAATTTCAACTAAGAGGATTAATAATATAAAACCTTTTATCCTAACTGGTATATCTACAGCTATTAACTTATCTAGCAACGAAAAAAATCCTGACGATAATTCTGCTGGAGAATTTAGAATGAAAAAAAACGCACAGTTTTATGAGCTTGGGTTTGGTATAGATTTTTACTTAGATCGTTTTAAGTTTACACCATCAATACGTGGTGTCTTTGCTTTAAATGACGAACTTATCAGAGATAAAGATCCAAATAGTCCTTGGACAAGTAACATAAACAAAATGCAAACTCGCGGAGTTTTTATAAATTTTACAGTTCAATAAAAATTTAATTACTCCTTCTAAACTCACTTAACAAAATAGCTCCTGCTGTAGCTACATTTAAGCTTTCTGTTTCTTGCAAATCTCCAAATCTTGGTATGCTAATGCGCTGATTTACGTGTTTTTCAATAGATTGACTAATACCATTGGCTTCATTACCTAATACTAAAATACCGTCGGCAGGTAAATTAGATGCGTAAACATTTTCACCATCCATAAAAGCTCCAAAAACAGTCTGTTTAGTTTCTTCTAAATAATGATTTAAATCTATATAAAACACATTAACACGTGTTAAACTTCCCATGGTTGCTTGCACTACTTTTGGATTAAAACAATCTACTGTTTCTTTACTACATAATAATTGTTTTACACCAAACCAATCGCAAAGTCTAATTATAGTTCCTAGATTTCCTGGATCTCTTAAAGCATCTAAAGCTACTATCAACCCTTTACTTTCTATTAAGGATAGTTTAGGAATTTCAAAAACCGCCAAAGCAGTATTTGGTGTTTTTAAAGCACTAATTTTTTTTAGTTCTGCTTCGGTTATTAGTGTTTCGTTTTTAACATTAAAAGTTTTGGTGGTAAATAAATCGACTAATTTAAATGTCGAATTTAAAAACTCATTAATCACTTTTACGCCTTCAGCAATAAATAAACCTTCTTGCTGTCTATATTTTTTTTGCTGTAAACGCGTTATATTTTTAATCTGATTTTTAGAAATCACTTTTATCTTAAATTTTTTATAAAGTAACAGAAAAAAAAGGAGTTTAGATATTTACACCTAAGCTTTATTCAATATTTAATGTATTTTTGAACTAGCCTTAAATAAGAGGCACAACTTTTGATTAAAATTGCTTAGCTTTTTAAAACATCATTGAAAACATTTCAACCAAAAATAATCGTTTTTTTATTAATTGTTACGCTATTTAACAGCTGTAATTCGGTTAAACGTGTTGGCGAAAACCAGCATCTTTTAACTGAAAACAATTTAATTATAAATGGAGAAAAAATAGCAAACGACACTATTTCTAACACTATTGTACAAAAACCAAACACTCGAATACCTTTAATAAAAACGCCTTTACGCCTATTTATTTATAATATAGCTAGACCTAATATAGATTCTATTTTAATGGAAAAGTATTACAACAATCCAGAAAAAATGGAACGCAAGTCAAAACTTCTTTCTAGAAAACAATTAGATAAACTTATAGAAAGCAAATCTAATTTTAATAAATGGATTAAAAATACAGGTGAAGCTCCAGTAGTAATCAATGAAGAGTTAACTAAAAAATCCACAAAAAATCTCGAAAACTATTATAAATCTAACGGTTGGTTTAATGTAAAAACCGATTATAAAATAAATAGAAAAGACAATAAAAGAGGAACAATTGACTATAAAATAGAAACAGGAAGTCCCTTTATTTTAGATACAGTATATGCAACAATCGCATCCCCATCAGTAAAAAAAATTTATGAAGAACATAAAAATGAAAGCTTTATAAAAGCAGGTAAACAGTTTAAAGACAATTATCTTTATAGCGAAGAAGATCGTATTACCAATCTAATGCGCAACAATGGTGTTTATCATTTTTCTCAAGATTACGTACGCTATGTATCTGATACTTTAAGAGGCAACAGCACTATGACTTTAGAAACAGTTATAGATAACCGCTTAATAAGAGAAGAAGACGAATCTAGACGAGAACCCTTTAAAATTTATAGCATAAAAGATGTAAATATCTATACCAATAGCTCTTTTAAAAACAGAAATGCAACTTTAACAGACTCTGTAAATTATGACGGTTACAATATATATAGCGTTGGTAAATTAAGATACAAACCTAAAGCTATTACTAATGCTGTTTTTATTTCGCCAAACACCATTTTTAAAGACCAAGCAAGACCATTAACATCAAGATTAATAAGCAATCTACGTACGTTTAAATACCCAAATATTGAATATGTAGAAAATCAAGATACTACGCTAACCGCAAATATTTATCTAACACCATTAAAAAAGTTTGAGTTAGGTATTAGTGCAGAAACGTTTCAAAGCAACATACAAACTGTAGGATTTTCTTTTAATCCAAGTTTATTAATTAGAAATGTGTTTAGAGGTGCAGAAACGTTAGAGCTTTCTGGATTTGCTTCTATTGGTGCTTCAAAAGATGCAAATAATGGTAATGATCAATTTTTTGATATTAATGAGCTTGGAGCTAATTTAAAACTAAGTTTCCCTAGGATATTCTTTCCTATTAATACCGAAAAGATCATTCCTAAATCCATGTTTCCTAGTACAAAAATTTCTCTTTCGGCTTCAAGCCAAACCAATATTGGTTTAGATAGACAAACCTTTACCGGCATATTTAACTACCAATGGTATCCTAGTAAAAAAGTTACAAATAGATTAGATTTTTTTAATATTCAATTTGTAAAAAACCTAAACACCGCAAACTACTTTAACGTATATCAAAACTCTTTTGATGCTTTAAATGAAATTGCTCAAAACAGTGGTTTTATAGCAACAAACCAAACCTTAGGCATACCAACACAAGCAGATAATTTTTTAAATGAAATTAGAAACGGAACATATAACAACACTTTATCTAATGACGATTTAACAGCTGCAAATGCAATTGCCGAAAGAAAAATAAGATTAACAGAAGACAACTTAATCTTCTCTACTAACTTTAATTACGTAAAAGATAGAAGAGATAATCTTTTAGATGAAGATTTTTCTATATTACGACTTAAACTAGAATTAGCAGGTAACTTCTTATCTACAGTATCTTCTTTAATTGGTGTAGAAAAAAATGACAATGATAAATACGAGCTTTTTAATGTAGCTTTTTCTCAATACGTAAAAACCGAATTTGATTATATCAAGCATTGGCGTCTAGGATACAAAAACGTTTTTGCAGTAAGAAGTTTTGTAGGTATTGCAATACCATACGGAAATTCGACCAACATACCCTTCTCTAAAAGTTTCTTTGCAGGTGGCGCTAATGACAACAGAGCTTGGACAGCATATAACTTAGGACCAGGAAGTTTAAACACGACTAACGAGTTTAATGAAGCTAACTTTAAAATTGCTCTTAGCGCAGAACAACGTTTTAACCTATTTGGTGATTTAAACGGCGCTTTATTTGTAGATGCAGGAAACATTTGGAACGTTTTTGATGATATTGAAGACGACCGTGCAACGTTTTCTGGATTTGACTCTTTAAAAGACATAGCTGTTGGTTCTGGTTTTGGATTAAGGTACGATTTTGGCTTTTTTGTACTACGTGGCGATATTGGATTTAAAACCTATAATCCTGCTTATTCAGAAGGCAATAGATGGTTTAAAGATTATAACTTCTCTAACGCGGTATATAATATTGGTATAAATTATCCTTTCTAAACAGGCTTAATTTTGCGATAACGTTTGCGTGGTTTTGTACCTAAAAACTTAAAAATAACATCTAATTTCCTTACTTTTACAAACATTACTAATTCAACAAATTAAATTAAAATGGCTCATAACATTAAACCTGGAGTTGCAACCGGAAAAGAAGTTCAAGAAATTTTTAAACTAGCTAAAGAAAAAGGCTTTGCATTACCTGCTGTTAACGTAATTGGATCTAATACAATTAATGGTGTTTTAGAAACTGCAGCAGAATTAAACGCTCCTGTTATTATACAGTTCTCAAATGGTGGTGCTCAATTTAACGCCGGTAAAGGTTTAAGTAACGAAGATCAAAAAGCTGCTATAGCTGGTAGTATTGCAGGTGCAAAACATGTACACCAAATGGCAGACGCTTATGGTGTTCCTGTAATTTTACATACAGATCACTGTGCAAAAAAATTATTACCTTGGATTGACGGATTATTAGACGCTAGTGAGCAACACTTTAAAGAAACAGGTAAACCGCTTTACAGCTCTCATATGATTGATTTAAGTGAAGAGCCTTTAGAAGAAAACATTGAAATCTGTAAAACTTATCTTGAGCGAATGAGCAAGATGGGAATGACTTTAGAAATAGAACTTGGTATTACAGGCGGTGAAGAAGATGGTGTAGACAATAGTGATGTAGACGAGTCTAAATTATACACACAACCAGAAGAAGTAGCTTACGCTTATGAAGAGTTAAGCAAAGTAAGTGATCAATTTACTATTGCTGCTGCATTTGGAAATGTACATGGAGTTTATAAACCAGGAAATGTAAAGTTAACTCCAAAAATTCTTAAAAATTCTCAAGAATATATTTCAGAAAAATATAATGTACCCCACAACCATATTGACTTCGTATTTCATGGTGGATCAGGTTCTACTTTAGAAGAAATTAGAGAAGCTATAGGTTACGGTGTTATAAAAATGAATATAGACACAGATATGCAATATGCATTTATGTCTGGTGTCAGGGATTATATGGGAGAAAAAGCAGATTATTTAAAATCTCAGATTGGTAGTCCTGATGGACCAGATTCTCCTAACAAAAAACACTATGATCCACGTGTTTGGCTACGTAAAGGAGAACAAACATTTGTAAGTCGTCTTAAACAAGCATTTGAAGATTTAAATAACGTAAATACACTTTAAACGTTAAATTTTAAAACAAATAAATCCTGCTTATATACTATAACCATTTAGTTAAGCAGGATTTTTTATATGTTTACAAGTCTAAAATTAACAGTTAAACATTTCAATTTTTTGAGATTAAATAATAAATACTGTAATTTTGTACGCTTGATTACTTAAAAACTAACTAATAGCAAAACCGGTTTTTCAAGCATAATTTTAAAACCGTAAATAAAAATCGTAAATCAATATGGCTTGGTTTAAAAGAAAAGAAAAAGGTATACAAACCTCTACAGAACAAAAAAAAGATACTCCTAAAGGCTTATGGTATAAGTCTCCAACTGGTAAAATAGTAGACTCTAAAGAATTAGAGAAAAATTTCTATGTAAGCCCAGAAGATGGATACCACGTAAGAATAGGAAGTAAAGAATATTTTGAAATTTTATTTGATGATAACAAGTTTAAAGAGCTAGATGCTAACCTAACATCTAAAGACCCTTTAAAATTTGAAGACACAAAAAAGTATCCAGACCGTTTAAAAGCTGCTGAAAAGAAAACAAATTTAAAAGACGCTGTACGTTGCGCTGTTGGTAAATCTAAAGGAAAAGATTTAGTAATTGCTTGTATGGATTTTGCTTTTATAGGTGGATCAATGGGTAGTGTTGTTGGAGAAAAAATTGCTCGTGCTGCAGATTATGCATTAAAGAAAAAACTTCCATTTATGATTATATCCAAATCTGGTGGTGCACGTATGATGGAAGCTGCTTTATCATTAATGCAATTAGCAAAAACATCTGCTAAATTAGGACAACTTGCAGATGCTGGTTTACCTTACATCTCTTTATGTACAGATCCAACAACTGGAGGTACTACTGCTTCTTTTGCGATGTTAGGAGATATAAACATTGCAGAACCAGGTGCTTTAATAGGATTTGCTGGACCACGTGTTGTACGTGATACTACAGGACAAGAGTTACCAGAAGGCTTCCAAACCTCAGAGTTTTTATTAGAGCATGGTTTCTTAGATTTTATTACACATCGTAAAGATTTAAAAAACAAAGTTAATAAGTACATAGACTTAATAACTAATCAGCCGTTAAGAGCTTAAAATATAAAAAAAAGACCTTTTTACAAAGGTCTTTTTTTTATAAATCATATATTTAATTTCATCCTTTTCTAAAGAAAATTTTAAAAGTAGTTCCTTTATCTACCTGGCTTTCAACTTCAATTTTTCCTCCCATAGACTCTACGTGATTCTTTGTTATAAATAAACCAACACCTGTTGCATCCTTGTTATAATGAAACGTTTTATAAAGTTTAAATAAACTATCTCCAAACTTATCCAAGTCTATACCTAAGCCATTATCTTTAATTTTTAAAATATTAAATTGTCCTTTTATTTCATTTTCAATAGTCACTTCTAATGGTCTTTCATTAGATCTATACTTAATAGCATTTGTCAAAAAATTAAGAATAACACTATCTAAATATGCTGGTATAGCTTTTATTTCACAATTAGCTTCAACTTTGTTTACTATTTTACAATCTATATTTTTAGCTAAAGCACTTACGTTGTAAATAGTTTTGCTAACGTATTCGCATAAATTAAGATTATCTAACTTATTTTCTTTAATTGTTTTTATTTTAGATATTTCTGTTAAATGAAGTACGGTATCATTTAAATTAGTGACCGAGTCTTTTAGCATTTTAAAATCTTCTCTAGGCTTTATTTCAGGAATATCCTCTTCAATAAAATCTACAAGCGTAGATAAATTAAATACATGAGTTTTTAAATTGTGGGTAATAATCTCTGTAAAATCAGATAAACGCTCATTTTGAATCTTTACGATATCTAGCATTGATTTTAATTTATTCTCATTTTTTATCATTTGACTTATATCTGATATTTGAGAAATAAAATATTGAGGTTTATCTAAATTGTCTTTAACTAAAGACACACTTAGCCTAGCCCAAATTACACGACCATCTTTATGAAAATATCTTTTTTTCATAGAATAGCTAGGTATAGTCCCTGATAGTAAAGATTTCATCTTAGATAAATCTATATCAAGATCATCTTTATGGGTAATCTCTTTAAAAGTCATACTATAAAGCTCTTCTTTAGTATAACCTAAAGTATTTAGCACACTAGCATTAACTTTTACCCATTCTCCCCTTAAACTAACAATAGCAATCCCTTCTTTAGCTTGGTTAAAGATATTTTCAAAAAGATCGTTTTTGACCTTTTCGATTTCGAAGTTCATAATATATTGATTTATAGCGATATAAAATTACATCATTAAGAGGTAAGTATCAAAAAAACTCGTTATAAACTCAAAAAAAATTAAAAAAATATCTAATTAGATGTTTTATACATTTAAACATAGAGTTTTAATAAAAATACTTATATTTGCCGCTCGAAAGATAACCTTTCGTGTACATAACAATCATTTACAATAATATTAGCATGTATTTATCAAAAGAAAAAAAAGAAGAAATCTTCGCAAAACACGGTAAAGGAGCAAACGATACTGGTTCTGCAGAAGGACAGATTGCATTATTCACTTACAGAATTAACCACTTAACAGAACACTTAAAAAAGAATCGTAAAGATTTTAACTCAGAGCGTTCTCTTGTAAAAATGGTAGGTAAGCGTCGTGCGCTTTTAGACTATTTAACTAAAAAAGATATCATGAGATATCGTGCAATAGTGAAAGAATTAGGATTAAGAAAATAATTAAAAAGAGGCTTCGCGCCTCTTTTTTTCATTATATAACTCGCTTTCGAACGAGTATAACTATCGGAATTGAAGAAGCTAATTATAGTTTTTCATTGGTCACACAACAACTACACAACAACACAACGACCATTGTTTAATTAGAATTAAAAAATTTATGATTCCAAAAACTTACAAAGAGGTCATTGACCTTGGGGACGGTAGAGAAATATCTATCGAAACCGGAAAACTTGCAAAACAGGCTCATGGTTCTGTTGTTGTGCAATCAGGAAAATGTATGTTATTATGTACAGTTGTTTCCAACTATAAAGCTGCAGACGTAGACTTCTTACCGTTAACAGTAGATTATAGAGAAAAATTTGCTGCTGCTGGTCGTTACCCTGGTGGTTTCTTTAAAAGAGAAGCAAGACCAAGCGACGGAGAAGTATTAACTATGCGTCTTGTGGACCGTGTTTTACGTCCATTATTCCCAAAAGATTACCACAGCGAAACTCAGGTAATGATTCAATTAATGTCTCATGACCCAGAAGTTATGCCAGACGCCATGGCTGGTTTAGCTGCATCTGCCGCTATACAATTATCAGATATTCCTTTTGAAACTCCTATTTCAGAAGTAAGAGTTGGACGTATTAATGGAGAGTTTATCATTAACCCAACATTAGCACAATTAGCAGAATCTGATATCGACATGATGATTGGTGCATCTGCTGATTCTGTAATGATGGTAGAAGGTGAAATGGATGAGATTTCTGAAGAAGAAATGACAGAAGCTATCAAAGCTGCTCACGAAGCTATTAAAATACAGTGTGAAGCACAAACAAAATTAGCTGAAGCATTTGGTAAAAAAGAAACCAGAGAATACGAACCAGAAAGAGCAGACGAAGATTTAGCTAAAAAGATCCACGATATGGCATACGATAAAGTATATGCTGTAGCAAAAGCAGGATCTTCTAAGCACGAACGTGGTGCTGCATTTGCAGAAATTAAAGAAGAAATAATCGCTTCATTCTCTCAAGAAGAAGTTGAAGATTTTGGCGATTTAATTTCAAAATATTACAGCAAAGCTGAAAAAGCTGCTGTACGTGACTTAACATTAAACGAAGGATTACGTTTAGATGGTCGTAAAACAACAGAGATTAGACCAATTTGGTGTGAGGTAGATTACTTACCATCAACACATGGTTCTTCTATCTTTACTCGTGGAGAAACGCAAGCATTAGCAACCGTTACTTTAGGTACAAGTAGAGAAGCTAACCAAATAGACATGCCATCTTTTGAAGGTGAAGAGCGTTTCTATTTACACTATAACTTCCCTCCATTTTCAACAGGTGAAGCAAGACCTATTAGAGGTACTTCTAGACGTGAAGTTGGACACGGTAACTTAGCGCAACGTGCTTTAAAAGGTATGGTACCAGAAGATTGTCCATATACAGTACGTGTAGTATCAGAAGTATTAGAATCTAACGGTTCTTCTTCTATGGCAACAGTTTGTGCTGGTACTATGGCACTTATGGATGCTGGTGTAAAATTAAAGAAACCTGTTTCTGGTATTGCAATGGGATTAATTACAGATACAGAATCTGGTAAATACGCTGTATTATCTGATATTTTAGGGGACGAAGATCACTTAGGAGATATGGACTTTAAAGTAACTGGTACCGCAGATGGTATTACTGCTTGCCAAATGGATATAAAGGTTAAAGGATTATCATATGAGATTTTAGTAAATGCACTAAAACAAGCTCGCGATGGTCGTTTACACATCTTAAGCAAATTAACAGATACTATTGCAGAACCTAATACAGATGTTAAAGATCATGCTCCAAAAATGGTAACAAGACGTATTCCTAATGAATTTATTGGAGCACTTATTGGACCTGGCGGTAAGAACATTCAAGAGTTACAAAAAGAAACAGAAACAACTATCGTTATCAACGAAGATCCTGTTACAGAAGAAGGAATTGTTGAAGTTTTAGGAGTTGGCTCAAAAGGTATAGATGCTGTTTTAGCTCGTATTGATGCGATGTTATTTAAACCAGAAGTTGGTAGCATCTACGAAGTAAAAGTGATTAAAATGCTAGATTTTGGAGCTGTTGTAGAGTATACAGAAGCACCAGGAAACGAAGTGTTATTACACGTAAGCGAATTAGCTTGGGAACGTACAGAAAATGTATCTGATGTTGTAAACATGGGAGACGTTTTTGATGTAAAATACTTTGGTATTGATCCAAGAACAAGAAAAGAAAAAGTATCTCGTAAAGCTATTTTACCAAAACCAGAAGGATGGCAAGACAGACCTAAGCGCGATAACAATAAAGGTGGAAATCGTGAACGCAACAACAAACGTGACGACAGAAAACCTAGAAATGACAAAAAAGACTAATTCTTTTTTAAAAACTAAAAAATTAAACCTCGTAATTCTTTACGAGGTTTTTTTATAAAGTTTTCTTAAAAATTAATTTACCAAAGTCTGCACTTTAGATTAAGGCGTAAATATGATAAACAATCATTTATTTATGCACAACTCAACACTTAACCAAAACAAATTTTTCAAATCAATTAAAAAACTTTTATCTACTCCAATAACCAAAACTGAAAACACTCAAAATAGAGCGATATTAATAAGTTCGTTTATTTTTATTGCTTTTGGACTGTACTTACTTTCTATCTTTTATGCAGACTTAGAGACATTCAATAATAATAGAAAAGAATCTTTATTGGGTCTAAGCTTTCTCATCATTGCTACTTCATTATTTATATACAAAGCGTTTTTTTTCATATATACCACATATAACTATTTTAAATATAAACCTATAGCATCTGTTAAAGATCAAAGTTTACCAACATGCACAGTAATCATTCCTGCATATAACGAAGGTAAACAAGTGTATGATACATTAATAAGCATTTCAAAAAGTGATTATCCAAAAAACAAACTACAATTAATAGCTATAGATGATGGTAGCTTAGACAATACTTGGTCATGGATTAAGAAAGCTAAAGAAGAGCTTAAAGATGAATTAGAAATTTTCAAGCAACCAAAAAACCAAGGAAAAAGGCATGCTCTATATCGTGGTTTTAATTTAGGTAAAGGAGACGTTTTTGTGACAATTGATAGCGACTCTATTGTAACTAAAGATACATTGCGCAACCTTGTTAGTCCATTTTCTAAAGATGAAAATTGTGCTGCTGTAGCAGGAAATATTAGAGTACTAAACAATAAAAAACGAATTATCCCTAAAATGCTAGATGTTAGTTTTGTAATGAGTTTTGAGTTTGTAAGATCTGCAGAAAGTAACTTAAACACCGTATTATGTACACCTGGTGCACTAGCAGCATACAAAAGAGATGCTGTATTAGCGTGTTTAGATAATTGGATTAATCAAAAATTTATGGGAAAACCATCTGACATTGGTGAAGATAGAGCTTTAACAAATATGATATTAAAACAAGGAAAAAATGTTCTATTTCAACGTAATGCTATTGCCTATACTAATGTTCCAGAAGAATATCCTGGACTATATAAAATGTTTATAAGATGGTCTAGAAGTAATGTAAGAGAAAATCTAGAAATGTCTAAATACGTATTTACTAATTTTAGAAAAAACAATAAACTAGGAGCAAGACTATTATTTATCAGTCAATTTTCTAATTTACTTCTAAGTTATCCATTTGTCTTATTCATGCTATTTTTTGTAATGGTTCATCCTTTATTATTTTTAGGTACTACTCTATTTAGTATTTTAATAATTTCATCATTCTCATTACTGTTCTTTTTTACTAGATATAAATCACTACAAGGGTTTTGGGCATTTACATATAGCATTGTGTACACATTTGCATTGTTCTGGATAACTCCTTATGCAATAGCAACAGCTAGAAAACCTGGTTGGTTAACACGCTAGTTAATATTAAAATAATTAATTGGCACAGACTATAATTTAAACTGACAAAACCTCATTTTTGCGACACTATGTCAGTTTTCAGTTTTATTAATTTTTCAAAATACACTAAGGATTTTACTCAATAATTGAGAAACCTTCAAACTTTACTTAAATAATTTTCACATATAACAATTCTCAAAATTAATTCTTTTTTTTGGGTGTTCCGTATAGTCCTTGTGCAATAATAAGTGTATAATATTTAAAACCAACACTTTAAAAAACATGAAAGTATTAGTTATTGGAGCAGGAAATATGGGATTAACATACTCTGAAGGTATGGCTAGCTCACCACTTTTAGGTAAGCATAATCTTAAAATATTTGATACTGATCCAAAAAAAATCGAAACTTTAAGTAAAGAACCTCATTTTGATGTTTATGATAATTTAGACGATTGTTTACCAAAAGCAGATATCGTTTTTGTAGCTGTAAAGCCATATCATAGCGAGGATTTATTTAAAGAAATGAAGCCAAAAATTAACAACCAACAAATTATTGTGTCATTAATGGCTGGTGTAACAATAGATACAATTAAAGAACAATTAGGCGCTATTAAAGTTGTAAGAGCAATGCCTAACCTTCCAGCAAAAGTTGGAAAAGGTGTAACGTCTTACACAGAATCTGACGCTGTTAGTAAAATAGAGTTAATCATGGTTAGAAACCTTTTAGATACTACAGGTACTTCTATTCATGTTAATACAGAAAAATTTATCGATGCCTCTACAGGAATTTCTGGTAGTGGACCAGCATACGTCTTCTATTTTATGCAATCTATGTTAGAAGCTGCATTAAAAATGGGCTTCTCAGATTACGATTCTAAGATTTTAGTAAGCAATACTTTTGAAGGTGCAATAGAACTTTTTAATCAGTCAGATTTATCTCCAAAATCTTGGATAAACAGAGTTGCTTCTAAAGGAGGTACAACTCAAGCTGCAATAGATAGTATGGAAGATAATAATGTAAAACAGTTAATACAAGATGCTGCATATGCTGCGTTTGATAGAGCTGTAGAATTAGGTAAAGACAAATAAAATGGACGACGATATTAAAAAAATTGTAGTAAAAGTAGGAACCAACGTTCTTACAAATAAAGATAACCGAATTTTAGGACCGGTTTTAAGAGAATTAGTACGACAAATTTCTGTTTTAAATGAAAGAAACATAGACGTTGTATTAGTTTCATCTGGTTCTGCAATTGCAGGAAAAGAAGTCTTAGGCGAAATCAAAGCAACAGATAAAGCTATAAGACGTCAAATTTATTCTTCTGTAGGACAACCTCGTTTAATGCGTCATTACTATAGTATTTTTCATGATTATGGGATGCGATGCGCCCAAGTTTTAGCAACCAAAAGAGATTTTGATGCTGGTAAGCACCGTGAGAACATGATAAACTGTTATCAAGGTTTATTGGCAGAAGGTGTAACTCCTATTGCTAATGAGGATGACGCCGTTTCTTTAAGTATGTCTATGTTCTCTGATAATGATGAGTTAGCTAGTTTAGTTGCAGAATTAATAGACGCAGATAGGTTAATAATTTTATCTGATACAGACGGATTATATACCGGTCATCCAGATGATGAAGATTCAGAAAAAATTACTGAGGTCACCGTTGATCAAAATGTAGAAAAATATGTAAAAGCTTCTGGTAAAAAAGAAGGCGAAGGACGTGGTGGTATGGCTTCAAAATTAAAAATAGCCAAGGGAACCGCTAAAAAAGACATTCCGACTTACATCGCCAATGGTAAAAGAGAAAATGTAATTGTAGACATTGTAGACGATAAAGAAATAGGAACAAAATTTATTCACTAAAAAAAATTGAAAATGAAATTATTAGATAAAAACATAAAAAATAAAGTTCTAGATTCAATGATAACTATTATTGATAAAGAACGACATCAAATTATAGCCGAAAATAAAAAAGATTTAGACGCTTTTGATAAAGAAGACCAAGCATTATACGACCGTTTAGTTGTTGATAATGCAAAGGTTGACGGTATGATAAAAGCCATACAAGAAGTTAGAGATCAAGAAGATCCTGTTGGACAGACTATTTCTGATTTAACTTTAGATAGCGGACTTAAAGTCACCAACAAAACAGCGCCATTTGGCACTATTCTTATCATTTATGAGTCTAGACCAGATGTAACTATAGAAGCTGCTGTTTTAGCCTTTAAAGCCAATAATAAAATCTTATTAAAAGGTGGTAAAGAAGCTGTGAACAGTAATATTATTTTAGAAAAATGCTGGCATCAAGCTTTAGAAGAGAATGGATTATCAAAAGATTGGATTAAATTATTACATTTAAAAAGAGAAGAAACTCAAGATTTCTTAAAAAACCCACCAGAAAAAATAGATTTAATCGTACCGCGTGGTGGAGAACGCTTAATTAAATTTGTTAAAGACAATGCTACTTGCGCCATATTAATTAGCGGAAGAGGTAACAACTTTTTATACGTTGCAGAAGATGCAGATTGGTTAAAAGCCGTAAAAGTAATCGTTAATGCCAAAACCGATAAAATTTCAGGATGTAACGCACTTGATAAAGTATTAATCGATAAGAATATTCCTGAATACGAAAAGAAAATTCAAGAGTTAGAAACCATGTTACACAAACTTGGTGTGGATATTTTAGTAGATGAAAATGTAAGTGAAATTCTTCCAAATGAAACCCAAGTGAAAGATAACAACATTTGGTACGAAGAGTTTTTAGCTATGAAAATTATGCTAGCAGAAGTTAATAATGAAGATAACGCTATCGACATGATAAATAAATATTCTGGAGGTCACTCGGCAGCAATAATAACAGAAGATAAAGAATTAGCTAAAAAATTCATGCAGCAAGTAGATAGTGCAGCTGTATACCATAATGCCTCTACACGATTTACAGATGGTGGGCAAATGGGTGTTGGTGCAGAGCTTGCTATTAGTACAGATAAGTTACACCATCGTGGTCCATTAGGATTAAAGCAATTAGTTACAAATAAATACTACGTCTTTGGTGACGGACACATAAGAACAAGTTAATTTTAAAAAAAATTAAACTTTTTTGTAACAAAAAGTAATTGTCTTACGTATAACTATTGATAGCAAATTATTCACATTAAATAAATCACTCTATTTTTAGATGAGACAACTTAAAATTACGAAGCAGGTTACTAACAGAGAAACTGCTTCTTTAGACAAGTATCTTCAAGAAATTGGTAAGGTAGACCTTATTACTGCAGATGAAGAGGTAGAGTTAGCACAACGTATTAAAGCAGGAGACCAAGTAGCATTAGAAAAATTAACTAAAGCTAACTTACGTTTTGTTGTATCGGTTGCTAAACAATATCAAAACCAAGGTTTAACATTACCAGATTTAATTAACGAAGGTAACTTAGGTCTTATCAAAGCTGCTCAACGTTTTGACGAAACTCGTGGTTTTAAATTTATATCTTATGCTGTATGGTGGATTAGACAATCTATTTTACAAGCGTTAGCAGAGCAATCTAGAATTGTACGTTTACCTTTAAACAAAATTGGTTCTATTAACAAGATTAATAAAACTTTTGCATTTTTAGAGCAAGCACACGAGCGTCCACCAAGTGCAGAAGAAATTGCAAAAGAGTTAGACATGACTATTAACGATGTTAAAGAGTCTATGAAAAACTCTGGTCGTCACGTAAGTATGGATGCACCTTTAGTAGAAGGTGAAGATTCTAACCTATATGATGTATTAAACTCTGGCGAATCACCAAACCCAGATAGAGAATTATTACACGAATCTTTACGTACAGAAATTGAACGCGCTTTAGAAACGTTAACACCTCGTGAAGCAGATGTAATAAGACTTTACTTTGGTTTAGGTAACCAACATCCAATGACATTAGAAGAAATTGGAGAAACTTTTGACCTTACCAGAGAACGTGTAAGACAAATAAAAGAAAAAGCTATACGTAGATTAAAACATACGTCTAGAAGTAAAATATTAAAAACTTACTTAGGATAATAAGTACGTTTTTTACCCTAACAAACAGTTAATCATAACTGTTCGTTTTTTGATTGATGAAAGAACCCGAAGCTGATTACTTCGGGTTCATTTTTTATACCTATTTTTGCCAAAACAACAACACAATAAAATAAAAAAATGTCTTCAAAACTAATTGCGCCATCATTGCTAGCAGCAGATTTTGGCAACTTACAACGTGATATAGAAATGGTTAATTCTAGTGAAGCCGATTGGTTTCATATAGATATAATGGATGGTGTTTTTGTTCCAAACATTTCTTACGGAATGCCTGTTTTAAAAGCCATATCTAAACACGCTAAAAAAACTATTGATGTACACTTAATGATTGTAGATCCTGATAGATATATTAAAACATTTTCAGATTTAGGAAGTGATATATTAACGGTACATTATGAAGCTTGTACACATTTACACAGAACAGTTCAAGCTATTAAAGCAGAAGGTATGAAAGCTGGTGTAGCTCTAAATCCTCATACCAACATAAATGTTTTAGAAGATATTATTAACGATATTGATTTAGTGTTAATCATGAGTGTTAATCCTGGTTTTGGAGGACAAAGCTTTATAGAAAACACTTACAACAAAGTAAAACAACTAAAACAGCTTATAAAAGATAAAAACGCTAACGTTATGATTGAAATTGACGGTGGTGTAACTAATAAAAACGCAAAGCAATTAGTAGATGCTGGTGCAGATGCATTGGTAGCTGGTAGTTATGTCTTTAAAAGTGACAACCAAATAGAAACAATTAAAGATTTAAAAGCTTTAGCTAACTCATAAAAACAGATAAAGGCTACCAATAGGTAGCCTTTATCATTTTTAACCCTTAAACAAATTTTAGTACTGATTAATTAGATATTTAATCAAATCAGTTGTGGTTACTATGCCAACTAAAATTTCGTTATCTACTACTGGTAAGGCATGAAATTCTTTTTTTGCTAAAATTTCTGCAACCTCTTTTATGGTTGTATCACTAGAAACTGTAATCAATTTCTTAGCCATTACCTGTTCTATTGTAAACATATTATATACTACAGTATCTACGTCTTCTGCATAATCATCTATTGCGTCTGCAAAACTAATACGTAATAAATCGGTATAGCTTAACATACCAACAATCTCTTTTCCTGATACTACTGGAATATGTCTAATATTGTTTTTTTTAAATAAGCTTTCTGCTTTTTCTAAGTCATCATTAGTTTTTAACGAGATGACATTTTTTGTCATTATTTCTGAAATTGGTGTTCTTTTTTTCATCATTTAAGGCTTTAAATTCTACAATAAATTTAAAATTTAAAACCCTTAAAAATTATGATAAAAGTCAGTAAACTAATAATTAGCAAAATTGAAATTAAGCATACGCTTTACAAGTCTATACAACTCAGGAAATTGTCTTTTAAACTCACCTGGAGTTTCAATAAAAGTTTCTATAATGACTGACAAAAACTCAAATTGATTGGTATAAGCATAATCTCTAAAATATTCAGATTCTATTAGACGATTTTTATAATCTTCATTTGTTTCTATAAAATGTGCAATATCAGAAAACCCATTAATAAAAATAGCTGCTTTAAGTCCTTTTTGATTTAAACAATCCAAATGCATTGCATGTACAAATTCATGTATTGCCACATTAAAATTATCGTTGTCTATAGAGTAACCGTGTAAAACATCTTCCCAAGACAATACAATTGCTTTATAAGATGGGTTAAACTCACCTTTATGCATGTTTTCATTAAGTTTAGAATAAAAAGCTGTAGGATACAATAAAACCTTATCAAGAAGTTTAATCCTGTAGTTTCTAAACCCAAAATTAAGCAGTGAAGATGTTGCAGCTATAATCACCTTCATTTGTTCTGTAATTTGCAATTCTTGCTTTCCAATAAAGGTTATTTCTTTTAAAAATGTAGCTACACGATGCTCAAAATAAACTTGATGTTTTGGTGAGAGTTTTCTATAGAAAGTATATTCGTTTTTTAAAATAGAAAGTTGTAATGGTGTTAGCTTTTTTAGTTTAAAATACACATGATTAAACAGTGGTTTTTTAAAACGTGAAGCATAAAAAAACTGAAATGCTCTAGCTAGTTTATACACTATAAAAATTGCAATTAAAACAACACCAATTGGTATGATATATTCATAAATTAGTTGTCTTTCTAACTCTTCTTGTTGTTTTGTTTGAAGTAATAATTGCAACAACATTAACTAAATAGGTTTCTTTTTTGATGAATTTGTGACTGCGACAGGAGTCGAACCTACAACCGCTGGAGCCGAAATCCAGTGCTCTATCCAATTGAGCTACGCAGCCTTTTTTTAGTTATGCTAATTTAGCTTTAACAATATTAGAAATGGTTTTACCGTCAGCTCTACCTGCTAATTCTTTACTTGCCATACCCATAACTTTACCCATATCTTTCATACCGTCTGCACCAGTTTTTGCAATAATATCTTCTACAATTTTTGCTACCTCATCTTCACTTATTGCTTCTGGTAAAAACTGCTCGATAACTTTAGCTTCAGCTAACTCTGGCTCAGCCAAATCTTCTCTACCTTGATCGATATAAACAGCTGCACTATCTTTACGTTGCTTAACTTGTTTTTGTAATAATTTAAGTTCTTGCTCTTCTGTTAACTCTTCTTTTGATCCTGTTTCTGTTTGTGCCAAAAGAATAGCAGATTTTACTGCTCTTAAAGCGGTTAAAGCGGTTTGATCTTTACTTTTCATAGCCTCTTTTAAGGCTGTCATTACTTTTGCTGATAAGCTCATTTTAATTTGTTTTTTTAAGAGTACGAAGATACTAAAAAGTGACTATTAATATTAAAAAACAAAACCCGAAAAGCTTGAGGGAACTTTTCGGGCTATAGTTATAATTAATGAATTAATTAAAAATCTTAATCTACATTATCGTGTAAGAATGAATTGTTATTTCTTAATTGAATATCATCATTATCATCTACACCTAATGTAGTTCTAGAAATATTTGTATCTGAAGAATGTTGTCTATCTTCTAACTCTAATCCTTGACGCTTGTACGCTGGTACTTTCTCTATATCATCAATTTTAGAGGTATTAAATTTATAATTAAAGTTCTTCATTTTTTTTCTACGCTCTTCTGCTCTACTTTTTAGTAGTTCTGAAATTGGCGTATTCATTGGGTCTACTTCTACATCTGGTTGAATTTCTTTTGATTCTGCATCAGTCTCAACTGTTTTCTTTTCTAAAACAATTTCTTCTTGCTTTACTTCTGGTTTTGGATTTATAGCAGATTCTTTTATTTCGTAATCATCTAAAGCGTAACGTTTTTCTCCTGTCTCTGTATTTTCAGTAACAGGAATAACCTCTACAAAATCATTTACTTCTAAATCGGTTACATTGTCTGATAGATCCATAACTATTGGACCTTCGTCTTCTTCGGTAACTGGAGCAGATGTAGGTTCCTTTTCAGAAATAGGCATATCAAAACTAAGCATAGTTTGCTGTTTGTTTTGCTCTTCTTCTATTGGTTTAGGCGCTTCTTTTTTTGCTGTAGAGGTAATCTTAAATTCTTGATTTTCGTCTAAATTAACATCTACTTCGTAATAAGTTACATCTAAGTTTTTTATAAACTCACTTGTAGGTATTAAATCACGCTCTTCTATAGTTTGTTTTTTTACTTGATCCATTTCAAAAGAAGATAATGACTGTTTGGTTTCTTCTTCCTCTTCTTCTATTTCTAAAGTATGCTTAACAACTGGAGCTTCCTTCTTCTCTTCTAACTCAATATTTGGTAAGATTATAGCAGGATTTGGTTGTTCTCTGCTTAAATCTTGCTCCATACTCTGATCGTCTTCTAATGCATGAATTACTTTTTTTGCTTCAGTATTAGAAATTTCGTTTTGTTGTTCTACATCAAATCCTGTTGCAATTACTGTAACTGCAATAGACTCTTCTAAGCTTTCGTCTTCACCAACACCCATAATAATGTTAGCGCCATGACCTGCTTCATTTTGAATGTGGTCGTTAATTTCTCCAATCTCATCAATAGTAATTTCTTGAGCTCCAGAAACGATAAGCAACAATACGTTTTTGGCTCCTGTGATTTTATTATCGTTGAGTAATGGCGAATCTAATGCTTTTGAAATGGCTTCGTGTGCACGGTTTTGACCAGAAGCTGCTGCAGATCCCATAATCGCCGTACCACTATTACTTAAAACCGTTTTTGCATCACGCAAGTCAATGTTTTGTGTATAGTGATGTGTTATAACTTCTGCTATACCACGTGCTGCAGTTGCTAAAACCTCGTCTGCTTTAGAAAAACCTGCTTTAAAACCTAAATTACCGTAAACTTCACGTAATTTATTGTTGTTTATAACTACTAACGAGTCTACTTCTGCACGTAATTTTTCTATACCTATTTGAGCTTGTTCATTACGCATTTTTCCTTCAAATTGAAATGGCATTGTCACAATCCCAACTGTTAAAATGTCTAAGTCTTTAGCCATTTTTGCAATGATTGGTGCTGCTCCTGTTCCTGTTCCTCCGCCCATTCCTGCTGTGATAAATACCATTTTTGTATTGGTATCTAACATCATTTGGATGTCTTCAAAACTTTCTACAGCTGCTTGCTCTCCAACGTTTGGATTTGCTCCTGCACCTAATCCTTCTGTTAAATTAACACCTAACTGAATTTTGTTTGGTACACCGCTACTTTGTAGTGCTTGTGCATCTGTATTACAAATTACAAAGTCTACACCTTTTATTCCTTGCTGAAACATGTGGTTAATGGCATTACTACCACCGCCACCAACACCAATTACTTTAATGACGTTAGATTGATTTTTTGGTAAATCAAATGCTATGCTTTCGAATTCGTTGTTGCTCATAAATTCTATTTTTACTGGATCAATTCTTATTTAATAGCGAATCTGTACTTTCGCTGTATATTCATTTTACTTATTCTGCGTTATCTAAAAAGTCTTTTACTTTTTCTGTTAACTTATCTAGAAACGACTTACGTTGTTTTTTTGGCACTTCTATTTGTTCTTCTTCAGGCTTTTCTTCGTTTTCTTCTTTTACCGCTTGAATTTCTTCTTCAATAATAGCTTCTGCTTTTTTACGGTCTTGACGTTTTAAACCATCCATTACTAAACCTACTGCTGTTGCAAATAATGGACTTGTTATTACGTCGTCGCTATCGCCAGCCAAATGCTCATTTGGATAACCAATTCTGGTATCCATACCTGTAATATATTCTACTAACTGCTTTAAATGTTTTAATTGGCTGCCTCCACCTGTTAAAACGATACCTGCAATTAGTTTCTTTTTTTGTTCTTCGTGACCGTAGTTTTTTATTTCGACATATACTTGCTCAATAATTTCTACGACACGTGCATGGATAATTTTTGATAGATTTTTAAGGGTAATTTCTTTTGGTTCTCGTCCTCTTAATCCTGGTATTGAAACAATTTCATTATCCTTATTTTCTCCTGGCCAAGCACTACCAAATTTTATTTTCAGCAATTCGGCTTGCTTTTCTATGATAGAGCAACCTTCTTTTATATCTTCTGTAATTACGTTTCCTCCAAAAGGTATAACTGCTGTGTGACGGATTATACCATCTCTAAATATTGCTAAATCTGTTGTTCCTCCTCCTATATCAATTAATGCTACTCCTGCTTCTTTTTCTTCTTGACTTAACACTGCATTAGCACTTGCTAACGGTTCTAAAGTGATGCCTTCTAAATTTAAATCTGCACTTTGTACACAACGACCAATGTTTCTAATAGAAGATACTTGACCTACTACTACATGAAAGTTAGCTTCTAATCTACCTCCATACATACCTATTGGTTCTTTGATTTCGGCTTGACCGTCAACTTTATATTCTTGAGGTAATACGTGGATTATTTCTTCTCCTGGAAGCATTACCAACTTATGTACTTGGTTTATTAATCGTTCTATATCATCTTCATCTATAACAGTCTCACTATTTGGACGTGTTATATAATCGCTATGTTGTAAACTTCTAATATGCTGTCCCGCTATACCTACTGTTACTCCTTCTATTTTTGTAGCTGCTGCAGCTTCTGCTTCTTGTATTGCTATCTGTATAGATTGTATGGTTTGTGTAATGTTATTGACAACACCACGATGCACACCTAAGCTTTTGGATTTACCTATACCCAAAATTTCTACTTTGCCATATTCGTTTTTACGACCAATCATGGCTACTATTTTAGTAGTTCCTATATCTAACCCTACTGCAATGTTTTGCTCCATAACTTATGCTTTTGTACAAACAACTTGGTTGCCAAATTGCAAGTTTACTTTACTGTATTTATCTAAAACTTTATCTTTTGTAGCTTTTATGTAAAAGGCTTTTAGATTACTAATCTTTTTTTCTAATTGTTTTATCTGCCCCAAATGCACCACAAATTTGGTTTGTCTTAATTTTAAGTCTATGCTATTATTTTTATTTTGATGAATTTCTATCACGTTTTGTTTTAAAAATTCATCCTTTAATACGTAATCTGCTACTTTATAAACAATATCTAGATTACTTTTTTTTACAAAACCTGTTACAAAAGGAACACGTTCTGTATAATTTTTTGAAAGCGGCATGACACCACCATTACTATCTATATAATAACTATTATTACCTAAAACTCTAGCTATAGGTGTTTTTTGTTTAACCTTTGCTGTTAACTTACCTTCTACATTTACGTAAACTTCTGCAAACTCGATAATTGGGTTTTTATTTAGCGTCGACTCTAAACCATTCAAATCTAAAGTTTCTTTAGGCACATTTGTAACACCTTGTTGATTTTGTATTAACAATTTACTAACAGCTTCTTGGGTGATAAACAGGTTTTTATTGCCTATAAATTGAATATTAGGTTGAGATACTAAACGTTTTGAATTTCTTGCTGAAGAAAACGCATACAAAAACACTACTAAAATTAGCAGAACTATCATTTTTATGTAATTCCAATTAATTTTCATTTTCCAAAAGTGCTTCTTTTACTTTTAAGACTTGAGCTCCTATATCTCCTGCGCCAATAGTTAAAATTACATCGGCGTTACTTTGCTTTATTTGTAATATTAGATCTTCTTTATTAACTAATTTTTTATTACTATTTTCTATCAAACTTAACAGCCAACTTGAGGTTACACCTTCTATTGGTAACTCTCTTGCAGGATATATATCTAATAATATAATTTGATCAAACTGTGATAAGCTTTTAGCAAATTGTGTTGCAAAATCTTGTGTTCTAGAAAACAAATGTGGCTGAAATACTGCCAAAACTTTCTTTTCTGGATACATCTCTCTTACCGCTTGGTGTACAGCATTTATCTCTTCTGGATGATGTGCATAATCATCTATAAACACTAATTTATCGGTTTTAATATGGTAACTAAACCTACGCTTTACACCTTTGTAAGATGCTAATGCTTTGGCGAGCTGTTTGGTAGGGAGACCATATTCTACAGACATCGCCAGAGCAACTAAAGCGTTTGACAAATTATGTCTACCAGGTAGGTTAAACTCTATATTTTTAATTGTTGTATTTGGAGTTTTGACATCAAATACATACGTCCCGTTTTCTATTTTTATATTTTGAATGGAATAATCTGAACCATCTTCAATACCATAAGTTATTCCTTGAATTGGTAAACCATTTTTTACAAACAGCTTTCCGTTTGGTTTTATTTTTTTAGTAAAATCCTTAAATGTTTCTTCCAGTTGTGATGCATCACCATAAATATCTAAATGATCTGCATCCATTGAAGTGACAGCAGCTATATCTGGACTTAAAGTTAAAAACGAACGATCAAATTCATCTGCTTCAACAACTGACACCTTATCTCCGTTTAAGATTAAGTTAGAATTATAATTTTCACTTATCCCTCCTAAAAACGCTGTTAATTTAACATCACAAGATTTTAACAAGTGACCTAAAATACTTGTTGTTGTTGTTTTACCGTGCGTACCTGCAACTGCTAAACAGAAAGTATTTTCTGTTATAATACCTAAAATTTCTGAGCGTTTTAAAACCTTAAAACCATTAGATTTAAAATAATTTAACTGCTTATGATCTTTAGGTATTGCAGGTGTATAAACTACTAAAGTTTCGTCTATATCTAAAAATGAATTTTCTATACAACCTATTTCATCTTCAAAATGAACAGAAATATTAAGAGCTTCTAAACTATTAGTAATTTCCGTTTGTGTCTTATCATAACCTGCAACATTTTTATTTTGCGATTTAAAAAAACGTGCTATTGCTGACATACCGATACCACCGATGCCAACAAAATAGATGTTATGTATATTTTTTAAATTCATTATTTATTTAGAAGTTTTTCTACTTCGTCTGCTATATCTTTTGTTGCGTTTGTTAACGCTAATTTTTTAATGTTTTTGCTAAACTGTTCTTGCTTTTCTGGGTTAGCTACTAACTGTCCAAACTTGTTTTTAAAGTCTACTTTTAAATCTTCTTGAGCAATCATCATCGCTGCATTTTTACTAACTATTGCATCTGCATTTTTAGTTTGATGGTCTTCTGCCACGTACGGTGAAGGCACAAAAACTACAGGTTTACCAACGATACATAACTCACTTACAGAACCTGCTCCAGCACGTGATATAATAAAATCTGCAGCTGCATAAGCATAGTCCATATTATTTATAAACTGATGTACTTGTACATGCTTTGTATGACCGTACAGTTTGTATGTTTGGTAATACAGCTTACCGCATTGCCAAATGATTTGTAGGTTTAAAGTTTGCAGATAATCTAGCTCGCGTTCTATAAGTTCGTTTATTGCTTTAGCTCCTAAACTTCCTCCTAAAACCAGAAGTGTCTTTTTACCTTCAACTAAATCAAAATACTTAATAGCTTCTTCTCTTTTGCAAGAAATATCTAATAAGTCTTGTCTTACAGGATTACCTGTTTTAATAATTTTATCTACAGGGAAAAAGCGTTCTAAATTATCATAAGCCACACAAATTTTATCTACTTTTTTAGATAATAATTTATTAGTTATACCAGGAAAAGAGTTTTGCTCTTGTATTAAACAAGGTATTCCTTTTGAAGCAGCAACTTGTAATAATGGTCCGCTAGCAAATCCACCTGTCCCTATAACAACATCTGGTTTAAATTGCTTTACAATTTTTTTAGCATTCCATAAACTACTAATCAATTTAAAAGGAAATGAAAGGTTTTTAAGTGTTAACTTTCTTTGTATACCTGAAATCCAAAGTCCTTTTATATCGTATCCTGCTTGAGGTACTTTTTCCATTTCCATACGGTCTTTTGCACCTACAAACAAAAACTGAGCATCTGGATAACGCTGTTTAAGCTCATTAGCAATTGCTACTGCTGGGTATATGTGCCCACCAGTACCGCCGCCACTTAGAATGATTTTATATGTTTTATCTTTTTTACTCACTGTCCTTAAATCGTTTCTGAAAGAATTTCTAAAGGATTATCACCTTCATCTTGTGATTGTTTTTCTTTTATTTCTTCGCGTTTGGCGCTAACACTTAATATAATTCCTATTGCCATACAAGTCATCCAAATACTTGTTCCTCCGCTACTAATTAATGGTAGTGTTTGTCCTGTTACCGGAAAAAGCTCTACCGCTACCGCCATATTAATCATTGCTTGAAATATAATTGGCAATCCAACACCAAGCACAACTAATTTTCCAAATATGGTATCTGCTTTTTGTGATACAATAACAATTCTAAAAAGTAACCATAGATACATTACCATTAAAAACAATCCTCCAATCAAACCGTATTCTTCTATAATTATTGCGAAGATGAAATCTGATGAAGATTGCGGTAAAAAATTCTTCTGAATGCTCTTACCAGAACCTAAACCAACAACACCTCCAGAAGCAATTGCTATTTTAGCTTTTTCAATTTGATAATCTTCTTCTGTATCTTCTCCGTTTGCAAAATTTTCAATTCTACTCATCCATGTATCAACACGGTTTGGCATTGCTTCTGGAAAGGCTTTTGCTATTAAAATAAAAAATGTTAATCCTACCAAACCTGCTGCGCCCATAGCTAACAAATAACGTAATGGATAACCGCCTAAAAACAATAACATCATTGACATTACAAAGATGATTGCTGTTGTAGAAAAGTTTGATGGTAATATCAATGCTAAAACGATAAACAACGGAATCCATAATGGTAAAATAGATTCTTTAAAGGTGATTGTTTTATCTTTTATTTTTGATAAATATCTTGCTATGTAAACCATCAACACAACCGAAGCTAATGTTGATGTCTGGAAAGACATATTTATAAACGGAATACGTATCCATCTACTTGCATTTGCGCCTTCTATAGTCGTGCCTTGTAAAATGGTTACTATTAGTAGCACAAACACTAAAGGCATCATTACCATAGATAAACCTCTAAAATAACGATATGGTAGTTTATGTACACCATACATTATAGCAAAACCTAAAAACAAATGCATAAAATGCTTAACTAAAAATGCAAATGTATTACCACTACCACCAACATATGCCAAATTACTAGCAGCGCTATACACAGGTAAAAAAGAAAATATAGCCAATAGTGCTACAATAGCCCAAATTAGCTTATCTCCTTTAATATTATTTAGTATTGCTTTTTGCATTTATATTTAATTGTTTTACAAGTTTCTTACTGCTTCTTTAAATTGCCTACCTCTTTCTTCATAGTTTTCAAACAAATCAAAACTTGCACAAGCTGGTGACAATAACACGTTATCTCCAGATTCAGCAATTTTGTAGGCTATTTTTACAGCTTCACTCATAAACTGAGTTTCAACAATAACATCAACCATATTACCAAAGCTTTGTATTAACTTTTGGTTATCAACACCTAAACAAATGATTGCTTTTACTTTTTCATTTACAAACGGAAACAACTCTGTGTAATCATTTCCTTTATCAACACCACCAACTATCCAAACTGTAGGCGCATCCATACTTTCTAAAGCAAAATATGTAGCATTAACATTTGTTGCTTTAGAGTCGTTAATGTATTGCACTTTATTAATTTTAAGCACTTGTTCTAATCGATGTTCTACACCTTGAAAGTTTTCTAAACTTTCACGAATAGTTTGTTTTCTAATTTTTAATAAATGCGAAACGGTTGAAGCCGCCATAGCATTTTTAGTGTTATGCTTACCGTCTAAGGCAATGTTTTTTGCTGGCATAATTATCTTGTTGTTATTTATTGTTATTATTATATTATCATTGTCCAAATACGCTCCTTTTTCAACTTTTTTTATTAGTGAAAATGGTAATAATGTAGATTGAATTGCATGCTTTTTTAGATATTCTGAAATCACTTCATCATCTGCATCATAAATCAAATAATCGTCTTTAGTTTGATTTTGAGCTATTCTGAATTTTGATGCGATATAGTTATCAAATTTATAATCGTAACGATCTAAATGATCCGGAACAATATTGGTAATTACTGCAATTTTTGGTTTAAAATTGAAACAACCATCCAACTGAAAACTACTTATCTCTAGCACATAATTATCATAATTATGCTCTAAAACTTGCTTAGCAAAACTGTCGCCAATATTTCCAGCCAACCCAACATTAAGTTCTTGTTTTAACACATGATGTGTTAGCATAGATGTCGTTGTCTTACCATTACTACCAGTTATTGCAACTATTGTTGCATTTGTAAACTGGCTAGCAAATTCTATTTCAGAAATTACGGGAATACCTTTCTCTATAAGCGCCTTTACCATTGGCACTTTATCTGGTATTCCTGGACTTTTCATAACTACATCTGCATTTAAAATTTTAGCTTCTGTATGTTGTTGATCTTCCCATTCAATCTCATTATGTATAAGAACTTCTTTATATTTTTCTTTTATTTTTCCCTTATCGGAAACAAAAACTTCATAGCCTTTTTCTTTTCCTAAAAGTGCTGTTCCTACACCACTTTCTCCTGCTCCTAATACAACTAATCGTTTCATTTTTCTATCTCAACTTCAGTGTAACTATTGAAATGATTGCTAGAAAAATTCCAACAATCCAAAATCGTGTTACTATTTTACTTTCGTGATAGTTTTTCTTTTGATAATGATGATGTAAAGGCGACATTAAAAATATGCGTCGACCTTCGCCATATTTCTTTTTGGTATACTTGAACCAGCTTACTTGCAGGATTACTGATAAAGATTCTGCGAAGAAAATTCCGCATAACACAGGAATTAATAATTCTTTACGAACAGCGATTGCTATTACTGCAATGACACCACCAATTGTTAAACTACCTGTATCACCCATAAACACTTGAGCCGGATATGTGTTGTACCATAAAAACCCTATTAATGCTCCAACAAAAGCAGAGGTAAAAATTACCAACTCGCCCAATCGTGGTATGTACATGACATTTAAGTAATCTGAAAAGACAATATTACCAGAGATAAACGCAAAAATGGCTAGCGCAAAAACTATTATCGCACTACTTCCTGCTGCCAAACCATCTATACCATCTGTTAGATTTGCACCGTTAGACACTGCTGTTATTATAAAAATTACGATTGGTATAAAAATTAACCACGCGTACTTTGCATAATCATCGCCAAGCCATGTAATTAATTTTGAGTAATCAAACTCATTATCTTTTACAAACGGAATAGTTGTTAAAAGCGATTGCTCTTCTGGATTAAACTCTCTTGGTGAATTTTGAGTAATTTTTTCAGTTTCAAATTGCGGGTTAATTTTTTCTTGTTTAATTGTAACTCCGGGATGAAAGTACATTACAGCTCCAACAAATAAACCTAAGCCAACTTGCCCCATTACTTTAAACTTTCCGCTTAAGCCTGCCTTATCTTTTTTAAAGACTTTTATATAATCATCTGTAAAACCAACTGCGCCCATCCAAAGTGTTGTAACTATTAACATGATTACATAAATATTATCCAATCTTGCTAATAATAACACAGGAATTAACGTTGCTAAAATGATAATAATTCCTCCCATGGTTGGTGTACCAGCTTTTTGCATTTGTCCTTGTAAACCTAAATCCCTAACAGACTCTCCGACCTGTTTTTTTTGAAGCATTAAGATTATTTTTTTTCCGAAAATAGTAGAAAACAACAACGACAAAATGATAGCTAAAGCGGCTCTAAATGTGATAAATTGAAACACACTTGCGCCTGGCATTTGATATTGTTCTTCTAAAAATTCGAATAAATAGTATAACATTCTTTATTTATTTTTTTGCAGCTTAAACTTTATTAAGCAAACACTATTTTTGTAACTGTTTTAAAAAATCTTTTACAATTTTGAAATCGTCAAAATCTGTTCTTACGCCATTTACCTCTTGATAAGTTTCATGCCCTTTTCCAGCGATTAAAATGATATCATTAGGATTTGCCAATTGACATGCTGTTTTAATGGCTTGTTTTCTATCTACAATAGACATTGTTTTTTTAAAATTTTGAGCTTCTACGCCTTTTTCAATGTCATCAATAATCGTTTCTGGCACTTCTGTTCGTGGATTATCGCTAGTAAAAATCACCTTTGTACTTAAAGCCGAAGCAATATGCCCCATCTTTGGACGCTTGGTTTTATCCCTATCACCACCACAACCAACTACTGTAATTAATTCTTCGTTTTTGGTACGAATATCATTTATGGTTTCTAACACATTTTGCAATGCATCTGGTGTATGAGCATAATCTACAATTGCGGTAATTTTTTCATCAGAAAT
The DNA here is from genome assembly GCF_000422365.1 of Mesoflavibacter zeaxanthinifaciens DSM 18436. Taxonomy (GTDB): domain Bacteria; phylum Bacteroidota; class Bacteroidia; order Flavobacteriales; family Flavobacteriaceae; genus Mesoflavibacter; species Mesoflavibacter zeaxanthinifaciens. The sequence goes on along the minus strand of NZ_KE383820.1, from coordinate 227,619 downwards.
TAAAAATTGAAATCTTCCGCTTACACTTTCTAACTCGCTAATAAATCTTAACAATTCATCTTTTTCAAGACCTAATAATTCCGCGCAAGCGAAAATTGCCAAAATATTATAAGCGTTAAATGTGCCGATTAATCGTACCCAAACTTCGCTATCATTCAGCTTTAACAACAATCCGTTAAATTGATTTTCTAAAATTTGAGCTTTATAATCTGCATAGCTTTTTAAGGCATAGCTATACTGTTTTGCTTTTGTATTTTGAAGCATGATGCTTCCGTTTTTGTCATCGATATTTGTTAATGCAAAAGCAGTGCTTGGCAACTCATCAAAAAAGCGTTTTTTAACATCTCTGTATTCTGCAAAAGAATTGTGATAATCTAAATGATCGTGTGACAGATTAGTAAAAATTCCGCCTTCAAACTTCAAGCCTAATGTTCTGTTTTGGTCGATTCCGTGTGAGCTGACTTCCATAAAACAAAACTCTACACCTTCATCATTCATTTGCTTTAAATACGCGTTGATAGTTAATGAGTCTGGCGTTGTATGTGTTGCAGAAAACTCTTTATTATCTACCATGATTTTTACAGTAGATAATAAACCTACTTTAAAACCGGCTTTTTTAAATAATTGGTATAATAATGAAGCTATAGTTGTTTTTCCGTTTGTACCTGTTACACCTACTAACTTTAAATTTTCTGAAGGATTACCATAAAAGTTAGATGCCATTACTGCCAAAGCACGACTTGAGTCATCTACTTTAATATAGGTTACTTCTTTTTTTGTTATTGCAGGAATCACCTCACAAACTACAGCAATTGCTCCTTGACTTATAGCCGCATCTATATAGTTATGCCCATCTACAACAGTTCCCTTAACAGCTACAAACACATCATTAATTGCCACACTACGTGAATTAAAATGAATGTTACGCACCATAACATTTGTACTACCAATAACTGCATCTAAAGTTACCTTGTATAATATGTCTTTTAATGTAATCACTATGCTTTTAAAACTATTGTTTGATTTTTCTTAACTTTTGTTCCTTTACTAATGGATTGATTTTCTACCACTCCAACACCTTCAATTTTTACCTTCAAACCCATATTTTCTAATAACGCTACAGCATCCATAATTGGCAAACCTCTAACATCAGGCATTATAGTTTTATACCTATTTGCTATATCGTAATATGTTTTATACTCTTTTTCTACTTTAGCAGTTTTTACTTCTAAAGTTTCAACCTCATCAACAATTGGTGTATCTGTAAATATCTTTTGAGCTATTTTTTTAAATACAGGACCAGAAACATCTGCACCATAAAATCCTTTTTTAACACTTGGTTTATGAATGATAACTATACATGAGTATTTAGGATTGTCTGCTGGAAAATACCCTGCAAAAGACGAAATATATCGTGGGTTTTTGGACCAGTCCTTATGCCAATACTCTGTACGAGCCGTACCTGTCTTTCCGCCCATAGAGAAATAATCTGAATACAATGATGTACCTGTACCACGCTTTACAACATTTTCTAGCATGGTTTTAGCTTTTTTAAGTGTCTGATCAGAGCAAATCTTCTCATTAATTATTTCTTTTTCGAACACTTCTATTTTTTCATCAAGATTTCTTACCTCTCTAATAAATCTTGGCTTAACCATTACACCATTATTAGCAACAGCATTATAAAATGTTAATGTTTGTAACGGTGTTATTTTTAAACCATAACCATAAGCCAATGATGGCAATGCATTTCTACTCCAATTTTTATGTCCAGGTTTTGGTATCATTGGTTCTCCTTCACCTTTAATTGAAATGTTTAGCTTTTTATCTAAATTCCATTGACTTAAAATATTTAAAAAGCGCTCTGGATTTTTCGCGTATGCTTTATCTACTATAGTAGCTAAACCTATATTTGATGACACTTCAAAAGCTCTTGCTGCAGAAATCTTACCATAACCATGAGAATCTTTAATACCACGCCCATAAAACACTTTGTATCCATTTCCGGTATCTATTACATCTGATGTATCTACTTTTTTATCTTCTAAAGCAGCCATTAACGTCATAAGCTTAAATGTAGAACCAGGTTCATGCGCTTCGTAAACCGCGTAATTTCTTTTTTCGTAATAGGTATTTTTTGATGTTCTTCCAAGGTTTGAAATAGCTCTAATTTCACCTGTTTTCACTTCCATTACTACTACAGTTCCGTGCTCTGCTTCGTATTTTTCTAATTGCTCTAACAAAGCATGATGTGCGATATCTTGAATATTTACATCTATAGTTGTGTAGACATCGTAACCATCTTTTGGTTCAACTTCATTATCAACCGTAATTGGCTTCCATTGTCCTTTACCTATTTTTTGCTTGATACGCTTTCCGTCTGTTCCTCTTAAATAATCACTTCCAAAAGCACCATCTATTCCTGCTCTTGTTATATTTCCTTCGTCATCAACACGCTCGTAACCAATAGTACGTTGCGCAACTTCACCTAAAGGATGTTCGCGTTTTACATACTGCTCTACAATTAAACCACCTTTATACGGACCTAATTCTAACAATGGAAAACTTCTAAATTTTAGATATTCTGAATACCCAATATTTCTTGCTAACAAATAATACCTATTCTTGTTAGCTCGTGCTTTTTGCAATTCTTTCTTGTAATAAGAAACTGATTTACCTGAGTATTTTGAAAGCGCTTCACTTAAAGGTGTTAAGTACTCTTTAAATCGCTTATCGGTTGGCGTAATTGCATCAAACCTGATATCGTATTTTGGAATTGAAGTTGCTAAAAGACTTCCGTCTGCAGAGTATACATTACCACGGTTAGCAGGAATAGACACTTCTTTTATATTGCTTTCTTCTACTAAAGCCTTATACTTATCTCCTTGAATAAACTGAATGCTTAACAATTTAACCACAACAGCAATAGCGAAGATGAACATACATCCCGCTACAAAATACAATCTGTTTAATATGTTCTTTTCGTTAACTGCCACGATTGAGAACTTAATTTTGTGGTTTTACAATTATTTTGGTTGGCGGTATTACAGAAGGCGCCAAACCTTTTTCTTTCATTTTTTTTACAACAGAAGATTCCATTTTTAACTGCATTAATCTTGTTCTTCCGTCGTAAAGTTCCGATCGCAATTCTTTTACTTCGTTATTAAGTCTTGCTATCTCGTACACTTTTTTATCTGCGCTATGCGAACTTGCTATCATTATTATTGCCAACACAGAAATAAACAAGATGACGCGCCAGTTTTTAAACGAGTCTTCGCTAACTAAAAACGTTCCTCTTAATATGCTATAGATGCTTTTTTTCACTTTTATAGTTTTTCTGCTACTCTAAGTTTTGCACTTCTAGCTCTATTGTTTTCTTTTATCTCTTGTGCTGTTGGCACTATTAATTTTCCTACTTTTTTAAAAGGCACTTCAAATCTTCCAAAAACATCGCGTTCTGGCTCGCCTTCAAATAGCCCGTTTCGTATAAAACGCTTTACCAATCTATCTTCTAAAGAGTGATAAGAAATTAAACTTAATCTTCCGCCAGATTTTAAAACTTCTGGAGTTTGCATTAAAAACTCTTTTAAAGCTTCAATTTCTTGATTCACTTCTATTCTAATCGCTTGATAGATTTGAGCTAAAATTTTATTTTCATGCTTTGGCGATAAAAACTTTTTTAAAGCAAACTTTAACTGCTCTGATGTTTTTATTTCACCATTCATTCTTGTTTCCACAATCACTCTTGCCATAGCTGGCGCAGCTCTTAACTCGCCGTACTGTAACAACACATCACGCAAGTCTTCCTGACTATATTCATTTACAACATGATAGGCTGATAGTTGATTACTTTGATTCATTCTCATATCTAAATCTGCCTCAAAACGTGTTGAAAAACCACGTTCTGCCACATCAAATTGATGAGAAGATACACCAAAATCACCTAAGATTCCGTCCACTTCTTTTACACCATAAAACCTTAAAAATCGCTTTATGTATCTAAAGTTTTCATTGATTAGCGTAAAGCGACTATCATCTATTTTATTTTTAAGAGCGTCTTTATCTTGATCAAAAGCGTAAAGCCTTCCTTTTTCACCTAAACGACTTAAGATTTCTTTACTGTGTCCGCCACCACCAAAAGTGACATCTAAGTAAACTCCATCTTCTTTAATCGCTAAACCATCTACGGTTTCTTTTAATAAAACTGGATTATGATATTCCATCTTCGTCATCTTGTCCCATTACTTCTTCAGCTAAATCTGCAAAATCTACAGTTGCATCATCAATAGCTTTTTCATACTTCGTTTTATCCCAAATCTCAATAATATTAACCGCAGAGGACATTACAATATCCTTAGAGATAGAAGCAAAAACCACTAAATCTTTTGGTATTAACAACCTTCCGTTTGCATCAACATCCACCATTTTTACTCCAGCAGTAAACCTTCTAATAAAATCGTTGTTCTTTTTTTTGAATCGATTTAGCTTATTTATTTTCTGCATTAATGCATCCCATTCGGTCATTGGATACAATTCCAAACACTCTTGAAACACCGCTCTTTTAATCACAAACCCATTTTGCAACACACCATCCATCTGCTTTTTTAGAGCAGCAGGTAGCATTAGCCTTCCTTTGGCGTCTACTTTACATTCGTATGTTCCTATAAATGAGTTCAAAACAGTTTGAAACTGGGTTAATATTTAAAAATCAAATATATTGAAAATTTTACCACATTTTACCACATTTTACCACATTGTTAATAAGTTATGGTTTTTTAACATTTAAAAAGCGTGTAAATAATTGAAAATAGTAAGACAAACAACTTATCAAAAAGTGGGAAAGAAAAACAAATCTTAAGCGCTTTAATTTTTGGAAGTAAAAAGTTATATTAGGATTTGTTTTAAATGAAATACCTATATTTGTTGCTAAGCAAATGACTAACTGTTAATGACGCACAAACTTAAAAAAGAAGGAAAGTTTAATTACATAGAAGTTGGCACAGGACAACCAATTATTATTCTTCATGGACTTATGGGCGGACTTAGTAACTTTGACGCCGTAACCTCCTATTTTAGCACAAAAGGTTATAAAATAATAATTCCAGAATTACCTGTTTACACAATGTCTTTACTTAAAACAAACGTAAAGGCTTTTGCAAACTATCTACATGAATTTATAGATTTTAAAGGATTAGAAGATGTTATTTTATTAGGAAACTCTCTTGGTGGACATATTGGTTTATATCATACAAAATTATATCCTGACAAAGTTAAAGCTCTAGTTATAACTGGTAGCTCAGGACTTTATGAAAGCGCTATGGGTAGTGGCTACACAAAACGTAGTGACTATGAGGTTATTAAGAAAAAAGCACAAGATGTGTTTTATGACCCTGAAGTTGCAACTAAAGAAATTGTTGATGAAGTTTACGAAACCGTAAATGACAGAAATAAACTAATTAAAACATTAGCTATCGCTAAAAGCGCTATAAGACATAATATGGCAAAAGATTTACCAAAAATGCAAACACCAACTTGCATTATTTGGGGAAAAAATGACACTGTAACTCCACCTGAAGTTGCAGACGAATTTAACAGTCTTTTACCAGATTCAGAGCTATTCTGGATTGACAAATGTGGTCATGCTGCAATGATGGAACACCCTGAAACTTTTAATGAAATTCTATACGCTTGGTTAAAAAAGCGTGAGTTTTAATTTATCCTTTTTGCAGAAATAAAAATAAATCTAATGCATATTAAATCTGCTACATTTGTAATGAGCAACTCTGACGTTGCTAAATGCCCAAAAGATAAGCTACCAGAATACGCTTTTATTGGGCGTAGTAATGTCGGTAAGTCTTCTTTAATTAATATGCTAACCAACAGGAAGAGTTTAGCTAAAACCTCTGGAAGACCAGGAAAAACACAACTAATTAATCATTTTTTAATTAATGATAATTGGTTTTTGGTTGATTTACCTGGTTACGGTTATGCACGCGTTTCTAAAAGTACAAAAAAAGTATTTCAGAAGTTTATAACTGAATATTTTGAAAAGCGAAGACAACTAATTACCGCTTTTGTTTTAGTAGACATTAGACACAAACCTCAACCAATAGATTTAGAGTTTATGGAATACTTAGGCTTAAACGGTATACCATTTTCTATTGTGTTTACCAAAGCAGACAAACTTAAACCAAAAGCTATAGAAAGACATATAGAAGATTATAAAAACATACTTCTTGAAACCTGGCAAGACATGCCAAATTACTTCGTAACATCTTCAAGTAAAAATATAGGTAAAGACGAGTTACTTGGCTACATTGACCATTTAAATAACACTATAGAAGTTGAACAGTAAAATAAAAAAGACCGCATTATAGCGGTCTTTTTTTTAAATAGATTGTACAATTACTGATTTAACATCAAGTCCGTAATAGTTAGCACCTCTATTTCTTCTTCATTACCTTCTTCGTCTTCTACAACTTCTATTGATGTTTGATAGGTAATTTTAAAGTCTTCACCTATATATTCGTCTGTATCTAAATCATAATTTTCTAATACTTCTTCTGAAACATATTGAAATTTCATTGTTTGCTTTTCGCCTTTTACTTCTACAGTAAACACATAATTAAATTCTTCTGTCCCTTCATAGGTACCGCTTATTGCTTTTTGCGTTGAAGGCGTTATAAAAGCTGTTGACAAATAAGCAACTAATGCAAAAACTGAAACGATAAGTTTTGTCTTCATTTTAAAAATAATTAAAGTTAAGTTTGATTTATTTTGCTCGGAAATTTGCCACCTCAAGTCCGATTGCTTTTAGTATTACAATACCTTGTAATTACGTGTGGTAAGATGAACTGTGTACGCTTTGTAAAATCTTATAAGGTTACCAAAATTTGGCTATAAAAAGATCGAATACTTCTATTACGATTAATATGATTATGATCCACTCTAAAGTACTACTTTCTCTATGGTCCATTATATCTTTAAAAAGCTCTAGGTTTTCTTTTATAATTTCGATTCTTTCATGTATTAATCGATAACGTGCATGCAGGTCAAAAGACTGTTTTAAATCTGTATTTAATTTATTTAATTGCTCGTTTTCCCACGTTATTTCTGGCGAATCAAAAATATATAAGTTTTCAGAAATCTTGTTTTTAATATTTAACGTCTTGCCTATGAAGCGTTTTAGCTTATGTCCTGAAATGTCTAGTTTTCCTTTTTTTTCTAGATATAATGTATGTTGATGTGTTTGCTCAAGTAGTTCTTCTGTAATTTCAGAATATCTGTCTAATGCTACACTTTGCGATGCGTATAACATTACCAATCTTATCATTTCTTGATCAAGAGTTGGTAATTCTATGTGATTAAACTGGACTTTTAATGTTTTTGGCTTAATTAAAACCTCTGTTGCTTCAGACAGTTTTTCGAAGAAATAATTATTGGTATGCGGTTTTAAAGTATTTAATACTTCTGTTATTTGACTATCAGACATATTAAAAAAACTAACCATACCATATTGAAAAACATACACAAATGCATGTTGATCAATTTCGTAAAATAGCTCGTCACTATCTTGAAACAGCAATTGCCAAGACAATTGCTGTTTACAAGCTTTAATGTTTATACTACTAGCTATTTGATAAGCTACAACTTTATACATTGTTAAAAATCTTCGTCCTGCTCTTCGCTAGGCTCTATATCTGGATCTTGTACTGCTTCTGGATCATCACTATCAAAATCTTCGTAATCATCTTCGTCATAATTTTCCATAGTTTGTACTAACTTGGTACTTACTTTTACTAAATATTTAGTGTCTTCTGTTGTTACTTCTACAGCTTCTACTAATTCATTTTTAGCATTTCTAAATTCGATAATATGATCCTCGTCATATCCATCAGGATACTTATCTACTAAAAGCTTTAAGATTTCTGGTGTTAATTTTTTAAAGTCTACGATAACACGTTTTAGGTTGTCAGGCTTTTTCATGGAATAATTTTACTTTTTCGGGTATGTATTTTTATATTTTAAAGTTATAGGAAATTTTTACCAATCCAAAAGGTATGCAAAGATTAACGGCGCTACTATTGTAGCGTCACTTTCTACAATAAACTTTGGTGTATTAATATCTAGTTTTCCCCAAGTAATTTTTTCGTTTGGTACTGCTCCAGAATAAGAACCATAACTAGTTGTAGAATCGCTTATTTGACAGAAATAACTCCAAAATGGCGTATCTGTTCGCTCCATATCTTGATATAGCATTGGCACAACACAAATAGGAAAATCTCCTGCAATACCACCACCAATTTGAAAGAAACCAATTCCGTTTTGAGAATTTTCTGTATACCAATCTGCTAAAAAGGTCATATACTCTATACCAGATTTTATTGTACTTGCTTTAAGCTCTCCTTTTAATACGTAGCTTGCAAAAATATTACCCATAGTACTATCTTCCCAACCAGGAACAACTATTGGTAAATTTTTCTCTGCTGCTGCATACATCCAAGAGTCTTTTAAATCTATTTCGTAATACTCTTCTAACACACCAGAAAGTAACATTTTGTACATATATTCATGCGGAAAATAACGCTCTCCATTTGCTTCTGCATCTTTCCATATTTTATAAATATGCTGTTGCAGTCTTCTAAATGCTTCTTCTTCTGGTATACAAGTATCTGTTACTCGGTTTAATCCTTTTTCTAATAAATCCCACTCGTCTTGCGGTGTTAAATCACGATAATTAGGTACACGTTTGTAATGAGAATGTGCTACAAGATTCATAATATCTTCTTCAAGGTTTGCACCTGTACAGCTTATTATTTGAACCTTGTCTTGACGGATCATCTCTGCAAAGCTTTTACCTAATTCGGCAGTACTCATTGCACCAGCAAGAGATACTAACATTTTTGCACCGTTGTTTAATTGCGCTTCGTATCCTTTTGCTGCATCTACAAGAGCTGCAGAGTTAAAGTGTAAATAATGATGTTGTATAAATTGAGAAATTGGTCCTTTAGTACTCATCGTCTTCGTTGTATTTTGTGCTGTTATTTTTTTGTTTGTTTTCGTAATTATTATCGTATTCGTCGTCTATATTTTCATCTAAAAACTTATAGCTTAACATTTTATAATATAGTTTAGCTGCTAAAAAGTCTGAAGATTTTTCATCTTTATTTGGACAAAGCTCTACGATATCAAATCCTACTACATTTTTTTCTTCAAATATTTGTCTTAAAAAATCTAGGGTTTCGTACCATAATAATCCACCTGGTTCTGGCGTACCTGTACTTGGCATAATTGAAGGATCAAACACATCTAAATCTATTGTAATAAATACGTTATCTGTCATTTGGTCAATTGCACTATCCATCCATGTGCTATCTTCTACCATTTCATGAGCGAAGTAAGTTTTATCTTCATCCATTACGGTTTTTTCGATAGCATCCATAGATCTAATCCCTACTTGAATTAGATTTGTTGTTTGGCTTGCTTCGTAAACCGCACAAGCATGATTACATTTAGATCCTTCGTATTCTTTACGTAAATCTGCATGCGCGTCTAATTGTAACACTGTTAAGTTTGGATACATCTCGTTAAACGCACGAATTGTCCCAATAGATATCGAGTGCTCACCACCAAAAATAGTTACAAACTTATTTTTTTTAATATATCTTTTTGTTGCTTGATGCACAGCATCTACCATTGCTTCTGGACTACTGTTCTCTGTTACAGCGTCTGCCAAAAACACACCTTGCTGATACACTTCTGTATCAGTTTCTATATCGTATAATTCCATGTTTTCAGAAGCATCTAAAAAGGCTTGCGGACCTTTATCTGCTCCTTTTTGCCAAGTACTTGTACCGTCATAAGGCACAGGTATTAACACTACTTTTGCTTTTTCTAATTTTGCGAATTCTTCTGGAATTCCTGCATACGTTTTAGTTTGCATAACCTAAAATTTTAAGTAAGTCTTCACTTTTTTGTTGTTCTGAAAATAATTGTGTTTTGATGTTTCCATCATCATCTTTATCTATTAAGATATGTTTTGGGCTTGGTATTAAACAGTGTTGTAATCCTCCAAAACCTCCTATGGTTTCTTGGTAAGCGCCTGTATTAAAAAAGCCTATATATAATGGTTTATCTACGTTATATTTTGGTAGATATATAGCATTCATATGCTGCTCGCTATTGTAATAATCGTCACTATCACATGTTAATCCGCCTAACAATACACGCTCGTAACTATCTTGCCAACGGTTAATAGGCAACATAATAAATCTTTTATTAATTGCCCACGTGTCTGGCAATGTTGTTATGAAAGACGAATTTATCATATTCCATTTTTCGCGATCATTTTGTTGTTTTTGATACAACACTTGATAGATTGCTCCTCCGCTTTCACCTACGGTAAAACTTCCAAATTCTGTAAAAATATTTGGCACATCTACACCTTCTAAATCACAAATGGTTTGTATTTGATTTAAAATTTCATCTATCATATACTCGTAATCAAACTCAAAAGCTAACGAGTTTTTTATAGGAAATCCACCTCCAATATTTAAACTATCTAATGTTGGACATATCTTTTTTAAGCTAACATAAACACGTAAACATTTGATTAACTCGTTCCAGTAATATGCATTATCCCTTATACCTGTATTTATAAAAAAGTGAAGCATTTTAAGCTCTACTTTTGGATTATCTTTAATCTGGTTTTTATAAAATGGTACAATATTTTTGTAACCTATACCTAAACGAGAGGTATAAAACTCAAATTTTGGCTCTTCTTCTGATGCAATTCTAATACCTACTTTAAAGTTATCATTAATTTCTTCTGATAGTAGATTAATTTCTTCATAATTATCAATTATAGGGATACAATTATGATGACCATTATTAATTAATCTAGCAATGTTAGTTACATACTGCTCACGTTTAAAACCATTGCTAATAACAAAGGTATCATTAGTAATTTTTCCTTCTTTTTTAAGATTTTCGACAATATCTATATCAAATGCAGAAGATGTTTCTATATGAATATCGTTTTTTAAAGCTTCATTTAAAACATGTTTAAAGTGAGAGCTTTTTGTACAATAACAATAGTTGTATTTACCTTTATAATTATGCTTATCTATCGCGTTAGCAAACCACTGCTTTGCGCGTTGGATATTATTAGAAATTTGAGGTAGATAAGTAAATTTTAATGGCGCACCATATTCCTCAATCAACTTCATTAAATCTACGTCATGAAATTGTAATGTTTTATTTTTTAAATCAAACTCTTCTTGAGGAAAATCAAAAGTTTGACTTATTAAATCTATGTATTTAGTTTTCATTATTATTTTTTATAAATTTTCTAAAAAGTTACCAAAACAGTATAAATTTACTGTTAAAAAAATAATAAGAATTATATCAAATTTGGATTTTTAAGTCATAAGTTGGCACAAAGCCAAGCTGATGCTGACTAGCATAAATTGAAGTAAATGCGGAAGTTAGCTTTAAAATTCGGTCACTTAATCTGTAAGCTGCTTTTGAATATGACTTCCTAATTTTCAAAAGCCCGAACATAGAAACAGTTTTCAAAATGTTCAGCTAAATGCGTGACAAATGTAATTTTTTTTTTGACACGCAAAACTTTTTTTTGTTTTTTTTCAATTGTAACAAAAATCACAAAAAACACCTGTAAGATTTAGTATTTTGCACGACTAAAATTCAAGTTTCATAATTTATAAATGGAAAAATATTTAGACGCTTTTATTAACTCTTTTTTAGGAACGGTTAATTGGACTTATAAATCTATAATTTTTGAAGTCCCTTGGTATACAAATTATTTTTGGGGACTAATCTTTATATCTTTATTTGTTTGGGGATTAGAGATTGTTTTCCCATGGAGAAAAAACCAAGCTATTATTAGAAAAGACTTTTGGTTAGATGCTTTCTATATGTTTTTTAACTTTTTTGTTTTTTCTATAGTTATAAGTGGCTTTTATAAAATTATTAGTTTGTTTTTTGCAGAATTTAATATAACTACTCAAAGCTTAGCATTAATAAATATTTCTAATTGGTCGCCTTGGTTACAACTACTTGTTTTCTTTTTGATCTTAGATTTTGTACAATGGTTTACACACGTGCTACTTCATCGTTATGAAGTCTTATGGAATTTCCATAAAGTACATCATAGCGTTAAAGAAATGGGTTTTGCTGCACATTTACGCTACCATTGGATGGAAAACGTTTTATACAAACCTTTAAAGGTTTTTGGCGTTATGATTCTTGGTGGTTTTGAACCTGAACAAGCTTATATCGTTCATTTTATTGCAATTACTATTGGTCACCTAAATCATTCTAACATAAAGCTAACCTATGGTCCTTTAAAATATATTTTTAATAATCCTGTAATGCATCTTTATCATCATGCTTACACTATACCAGAAGGTAGACATGGTATTAACTACGGAATTAGCTTAAGCTTATGGGATTATATATTTAAAACTAATTTTGTACCAGAAGATAGTGGTACCATTGAAATTGGTTTTGAAGGTGACGACCAATTTCCTAAAGATTTTATTGGTCAAAACACCTACGGATTTAAGAAAGAAAAATAAAAAAAGCCAACTGTAAAAGTTGGCTTTTTTGTTATAACATTTTTAATGTATTTACTTCTTGCTCTGTTAAGATCTTCCAATTACCACGAGGAATATCTTTTTTGGTTAGATGTGCAATTGCTACACAGTCAATTTTTACAATATCGTATTTTAAATGATCAAAAATGGTTCTTAAAATTGTATTACCTGTATTTTTAATTTTAATACCTATTTCTTTTTTAGGAGAACCATCAATATAACTAACCTCTTCTACTGTAATTAATTTATCGTCTACTTTAAATCCTTCTTGAATTTTCTTTAAATCTTCAAGTTTAAGGTTTTTATCCAATTCTACATGAAATAATCTTGATACGCCATTTTTAGAATTTGTAAACTTTTTTACAATCTTTTCATCGTTTGTAAATAATAATAATCCTGTTGAGTTTCGTCCTAAACGACCAATTGGCTTAATTCTAGAGCTTGTTGCATTTGCAACCAAATCCATAACAGTACGACCTTTATCTGTACTAGTTGTTGTTGCAAAACCCTTTGGTTTATTTAATAAAACATATGCCTTTTTTTCTGGACTTACTCTTGCTCCATCATAACGCACTTCGTCATCTAACTTTACTTTGTAACCCATTTCGGTAACGATATTACCATTTACAGTTACCAGACCCATTGCTATATGTTGATCGGCCTCACGACGAGAACATATACCTGCGTTAGCTATGTATTTATTTAATCTGATTAAGTCAGAATCTGAAGACGCCTGTTTAGAAACCTTTTTAGGTTTTACTGGCGCGTTACCTCTTGCATAAGTTTTGCTTTTAGAGTTTCCTCTGCCTCTTCCAGAGTTTTTTCTCTTATCATTTGCACCTTGATGTCTACTCATAATTTATTTTTTTGCAAAGCTACAACGAATTTTTCACAAAATACGCTCTATAACTACATTATAGTCTATTAAAACAATACTTAAAACACCTGCCAATAAAATGAATTTCAAGATATTGTGCAACCACAAGTAATGGGTCTTTGTTTTAGATTTCCAGAGCAGAAATAAATAGACTATCAATAAGATTTCACAGATGTAGAAATAAAAATTCATCTTACCAATATTATACTGTGTAATTAAAAAATATGAAGGTATTAATGTAAGCGCAACCAAAACACTAATCATTTTTTTTGAAGTAGCCTCTCCATAAACTATCGGAATTGTTCTGTAGTTAAGCGTTAAATCTCCTTTAATATTTTCTAAGTCTTTGGTAAGTTCTCTTATTGAAAGTATTAAGAACAAAAATGATGCATGCATTAATATTACATTATCAAAATTTTTGTAATACACAAAAATGACAAAAAAGGGCGTTATTGTTAAAATAGCTGACACTAAATTGCCTACTATTGGCATTTTTTTTAGTTTATGAGAATAAAACCAGATCCCAAATATATAAACAGAAAAGAATAAGACTGGTTTAAAAGACACATAACTAGCCATAACTATTGCTGAAAAATTTAGCACAAAATATAAGGACAGTTTTGTATTTTGACTAACCAACCTATCTAACATAGATTTATTTGGTCTATTGATTAAGTCTTTTTCAGAATCGTAAAAATTATTGATAATATATCCACCAGCAATAACAGCAGCAGATGCTAAAACTAACATTAATAAATTTAAATCTAAGAGAACAGATTTTGCTGATTTATCATGTGCAAAAATAAAAATGGACGCTAAGTATTGCGCTACAATTATTACTAAAATATTATAACCTCTTACCACAGAAAACATGCTGAAAAATTTAAGCAACACATGTTTTTGTTTTCTGGACAGCATATAATTAAAGTAAATTATGCTTATGATAATTTTTAGAAGTTATAAACCACTTCTAATTTATAATCTTTTAAAGCTTCTTCTGCTTTTTTAAAATCTGGAGCAAATCCTAAAATATAACCGCCACCTCCAGAACCGCATAGTTTTAAATAGTAGTCATTGGTTTCTAAACCTTTTTTCCAAAGCTCATGGAATTGTGCAGGAATCATTGGTTTAAAATGATTAAAAACGACTTTAGATAATTGCTTTGTATTTTTAAACAGAGATTTAATATCTCCTTTTAAAAAGTCTTCTACACAAGCATCCGTATGTTTTATAAATTGGTCTTTAAGCATGTTTCTAAAACCTTCTTGTTTCATGTTTTCCATAAAAATAGAAACCATTGGTGCAGTTTCACCTACAACACCAGAATCTAATAAAAACACAGCACCTTTACCATCTGTACTTTGAGTTGGTATGCCCGTTGCTTCAATATTTTCTTTAGAGTTTATAAGAATTGGCAAGCTTAAGTAGCTATTTAATGGGTCTAATCCTGAAGATTTTCCGTGAAAGAAAGATTCCATCTCAGAAAAAATAGCTTTCAACTTTAATAGCTTATCTCTTGTTAAATTTTCTAAAACAGTAATTTTTTCATCTGCATATTTATCATAGATAGCAGCCACTAAAGCGCCACTACTTCCTACTCCATAACCTTGAGGTATTGAAGAGTCAAAAAACATACCTTGCGCTATATCTTGATTTAGTGCATCAATATCAAAAGTCACTAAATCTTTATTAATATTGGATAAATAGTCAGCAAAACGTTTCAAACTTTCGTTAGATGCTTTAGCTTCTTTAGACAAGTTATTATCTTTTTTTAACGCTCCGTTGTAGAAGTTGTATGGTATCGATAATCCTTTAGAATCTTTGATGATACCGTACTCACCAAAAAGTAAAATTTTAGAATAAAATAAGGGACCTTTCATAAGCTATTAATGCAATGGTTATATAAATTTACTGCTTTTTAGCACCAAAACCAATTTTATCGCAAATATAATGACCGTTTTGGCAATACGCAACTAACTCTGTGTTAATGAATTTTAATATTTTTTCTTCTTCTTTTGATGGATACAAAACATGAACGTTTGCTCCTGCATCTAATGTAAAACAAATTGGCAAACCTGTTTCTTTTCTAAATTGCCAAATTTTATTAATGATTTGAAGTGTGTTGGGTTTCATCAATATAAAGTAAGGCAAACTTGTCATCATCATTGCGTGTAATGTAAGTGCTTCACTTTCTACTAACTCTATAAATGCGTTTAAATCTCCTGACGCTAAAATAGATTTTAGTTTAGAGATATTTTCTTCTGCTTGAATAAATCTATTTTTTGCAAATGGATGTCCATGCATTAAATTATGACCAACAGTACTGCTTACTTGTTTCTCGCCTTTATCTACAAGTAAAATTGTGTCGTTAAAATTGCTAAAATTATCATGTACTTTATACGGATATTTAACACCAAAAAGATCGCTGCTTTCTTCAATTTCTGGATGATTACCCCAAACTACAATTGGTCCTTCAATACTCCTGCTGGCACTGCCAGAACCTAATCTTGCTAAAAATGACGCTTTTTTATTAAAGTAATCTTGTGTCATTTGTGGATTATGTAATTTTTCGACATCCATTAAACATAAAGCTAAAGCACTCATCCCAGAAGCTGAGGAAGCGATACCCGAACTATGAGGAAACGTATTTTTTGTATTTATAACAAAATGATAGTGTTTTAAAAATGGCAAATAACCTTCTACACGCTTGAAAAATGTAGCTATTTTAGATTTAAATTCTGGTTTAGCTTGATCGTCCAAAAGAACATCAAATGAAAATTCTTCTGTTAAATTTTTCTTAACAAATGTTAATTCTGTAATTGTTTTACACTGGTTTAAAGTGAAACTTATTGATGTATTTTCTGGAATTTGATGCTCTTTTTTTCCCCAATATTTGATTAAAGCAATATTGCTAGGAGATTCCCAAATCACGCTTCCTTCCTTAAGTTTACTAACATCTAATGAAAAACAAAACTGATCTATCAACATTTATTATTTATTTTTTGACAAAGATAGTTTTTATTATTCTATAATTTTAGTAGTTTTACAATGAATAGGCATTCAATTTAATTAATTGATTTATTTATTCACTTTGTGTAAATTTAAATGTTTAATTAACTAACTTAAGGTGGAAGTACTCCCAAAATTAACCAAAAACTTCTTTCACCTTATCAAATTTTTTGTATCCAAATGGATAAAAGACAACGAATAATTTTTACCATGCTAGAATTGGTGGTAAAACAAGGTGTTTATGCTACACCTATGTCACAAGTAGCAAAAGAGGCTAATGTTGCAGTTGGTACTATTTACCACTATTTTGACAACAAACAAGAAATCTTAGAGGAAATTTACAAAATGATTAACCAAGATTATGGTGTTGTTTTGATGGCTAATTTACCTGATACTGATTTTAAAACTCAATTTGAAGCAATTTGCTTAAATCTTTTTAACTATTACATTGGCAACCCATTAGCTTTTAAGTTTATGGAGTTTGTTGCTGTACCACCGTTAATGCCAAAAGAATTAGTTGAAGCTGTTAGAGAATACACAGCTGGATTAAGAGATTTTTTTCAAAAAGGAATTGATGAAGACCATCTTAGAAACGATGTAGAGTTAAGATTATTAATGCAAACAGCTTCTGGTTGTATTACATCTGCTGTAAAGCTTAAAGAAATGGGTGCAATAGAATTATCAGAAAAAGAAATTAAGCAAGTTACAGAAATGGCTTGGGATTGTGTTAGAAAACACTAGTCATCCTTACTAATTTCTAAAACTTTATTTATGGTTTTGTAATTACGTGCAGTAGCAATAACATTGAGCTTTTTTTCAAAAAAAGTATTATTACATTTTGCTCTTCCGTATCCAGCATTACAATAAAAATAAACAACTTTACTTGTTACAAAAAACTCTTCATTTGGATAACTTATTGATTGTATTTGATCAATACTTTTTTCTGATGGAGAGTTTTTTAATATAAAAAAATAACTCTCTTGCGTTTTCTCTTGTATAAATGGTGAGTTATCTAAAATAGCCTGTACTTCTTTGGGTTGTTTTACAATTACTTGTATGTTATAGTTGTATTTATTTTTAATTGCAGTAGTTATTTGTTTTTCTACAACTGTTTTATCTTTTATTTCTGTCTTAAAAATCACATTACCGCTTTGGATATATGTTTTAACATCCTTTAATCCTAAATTATTTAACAAATCTCTAAGATCATTCATTAATATTTTATGATGTCCACCAACATTAATACCTTTTAAAAAGGCTAAATATGTTTTCATATTTAAAAAAGGTTTTTAGATAATATATAGGCGCCTGTCCATGCGTTTTGAAAATTAAATCCGCCAGTAATTGCGTCTACATTAATGACTTCTCCCGCAAAATATAAGTTTTCAAAAAGCTTACTTTGGTAGTTTTTAAAGTTTACTTCTTTTAGGTCTATTCCGCCAGCTGTTACAAACTCTTCTTTAAAAGTACTTTTACCTTTTACATTAAATATTGCTTTTGTTAACTGATTTGACAATTGCTCTAATTGATATTTATTTATATCTGCCCATCTTGCTTCAGCGCTTATTTGTGCAGCTAAAACTAATTGATTCCATAAACGTTTTGGCAAATCAAACATTGCGTGATTAACAACAACCTTTTTGGCAAGATCTATTTTTATTTGTTTTAATGTTGATAAAGCATCGTCGTAATCTTGGTTAATAAAATTAATTTCAATTTGAAAATTATATTGCTTTTTAGCTAATTCTACAGCACCAAAAGCTGATAATTTTAGTATAGCAGGAGCACTCATTCCCCAATGTGTAATCAACAACGGTCCATTAGTCTCAAGATTAGTCCCTAACACTTTTACAGTTACATTTTGAGCCACAACACCTGGTATTTCTTTTATTCTAGAATCGTTAATATTAAACGTAAATAATGAAGGAACTGGTTGTACGATATTATGTCCAAGCTTATTTAATTCTGTCCAAATCTTAGTACTACTACCTGTTGCTATTATTAATTTTTCGCAAGAATATAAGTCTGTTTTGGTATTGACTTGCCAATATTCATCTTTATTAAAATTTGTTACAACTTGTTGTTTAATAACCTCAACACCAAGTTTTTTTGCTTCGTAAAGAAAGCAATCTATGATAGTTTGAGAACTGTTAGATTCTGGAAAAATACGCCCATCTTCTTCTATTTTTAGTGGTACGCCTTTTTTTTCGAACCATTCCATAGTGTCTCCTGTCATAAATGTATGAAAAGGTCCTAGTAATTCTTTTTCTCCTCTTGGGTAGTTTTTTACTAATTCTTGAGGAATAAACTCTGCATGCGTTACATTACAACGTCCACCACCAGAGACTTTTACTTTAGACAGTACTTCTTTACTTTTTTCTAAAATAGCTACAGTTACGTCTGGATATTGTTCTGCTATGTTAATAGCCGCAAAAAAACCTGCTGCGCCACCACCAACTATTATTACATCAAAATACCTCATATTCTATCTGGGTAATCACTTATTATAGCATCAACACCGTAAGACTTTATACGCTCAATAGACTCGTAATCATTAACAGTCCATGCATTTACTTTAAAACCTTCGTTTTGAGCCTCTTTTACGTTATTTTTACTTAAAAGTGCAAAATTAGGATGAATTGCAACTGCTTCTATTGTTTTTGCAAAACGTATAGAGGCATTTACACTTGCTTTGGTTAATACACCTAAAGGCATTTTTTTATCAAAATTATAAACAGCTTCTAACTCTTTTCTTTGAAAACTACTTATTAAAATATCATTGTAAGTCCAAGTTCCTTTATCAAAATATTGATGTAGCAACTTTACTGTTGGTAGCGCTGTTTTTTCTCCTTTTAACTCGATATTAAGTAAACATTTTGCTTTTATCAAGTCCAAAACTTCAGTTAACATTGGGATTTTATACTTACCATCTACCAATAAGTTTTGTAACTGACTAAGAGTTTGTTTTCCGATTTCGCCAGTACCATTAGTCATTCTATCTAAAGTAAAATCATGAAACACCACTAACTCTCCAGACGCACATAGATGCACATCTATTTCAATTCCGTCTACATTTAAATCTAATGCTTTTTGTATTGAAGGTAATGTGTTTTCTGATATGTAACCCTTTACGCCTCTGTGTCCCACTTTTAAGGTACTTTTCATTAATTTATAATTTTTTTATGAGTCTATTTTTTAATATAAATACAACAATACTTATATTCTATTCTCATTTAACAATTTACAATTTATGATTTTTAAGTTAAAACCTGCTGTCTTTTTAATATTACTTTTTATGTCTTGTCAAAGCGGAAAACTTACTGTTGTTGGGTCCATTGATAGCGATTTAAAAGAAGCATCTGCTGCAGAAATAGTTAACCACACAAATATTGTTTGGACTATTGAAGATGCTGGTAACAAAAACAATGTGTATGGTATGGACTACAAAGGAAATATTGTTAGAGATATAGATGTAAGCAACGTTAAAAATGAAGACTGGGAAGATCTTACTAGTGATGACGACGGAAATCTATATATCGGTGATTTTGGAAACAACAACAGAAAAAGGGATCATTTTTTTATTTATAAAATTGAAGATATAAATTCGGTAAAAGATAAAGCTACAGCAGATACTATTCATTTTACCTTACCAAAAAATGTAAAATCTGAAGATTTTGAGGCTTTCTTTTTGTTAAATAACAACTTTTACATTTTTACTAAAGAAACCAAAAATTTTAAAGTTTTAAAAGTTCCGAATACGCTAGGCACACATGTAGCAAAACTTGTAACGGAATATAATTTAGAAGGAAAGCACAACAAAATAACATCTGCAGATATTAGTGATGATGGAAAAACTGTTGTATTACTTAACCATGATAAATTATGGAAATTAACAGACTTTGAAGACGACAACTTTTTTGAAGGAAAGGTTGAAGCTGTAGATTTTAAACACGACTCTCAAAAAGAAGGTATTTGCTTTAAAGATAACAATACAGTAATTATAACAGATGAAGATTCTGGTAAAGAGGATAATAATATTTATGTATTAAAACTTTAAGAAAGCCGTTTCTAATTTTGATAAATCAGTTTCGTTTTTAATAACTTGCTTCGCATCTTTATACAAAGAATTAGCTTCTTTTTTTATAGCTTTAGAATACACTTCATTTTTTGAGTTAAGATATACGTATTCTAACATAGAAAATAATTTTAAAACAATAACTATATCGTGCTTAGAGTAAGTTCTTATAGGTGTTATTACAGAATATAAAAGCGACTTAAAGCTTACCGAATTAATCTTTACACAACCCATATCGTCTTGAGATAAAATAATTTGATCCTTTTTACTAAGTCTAATATTAAATAATTGTGTTAAGTAATCTATACATATTAGCGCTGTTCCTGGATCGTTAATTCCTGGCGACATAGATTTTACAGCTATTTCTGTCATTTGTTTAAAAGCTAAAACATAATTTTCTTCAATACGCTGGCTACTAGAAAAGTTAAACAAAGAATAAACTTTTTTTAATTCTTCTTCATTTAGCTTTTTATTGCATTTAAAAAGAATCTCATCTTCTAAAACAAAATTACCTTTAATAGGTAATACTTCAAATTTACAATTATGCGCTTTTGCAAAATCTAACAAAACACCTAAGACAATATCTTGCAAATAGCCTGAAGTTTTAGTATTGTAACAATTCCATTGTTCTGAATCTGGGAAATTAAGATTATCAGTTTCCTCAGAATCTATAAGTTTTTCTAGTCTACTTTTAGCTTTTTTATATATGTTTAAAATAATATTATTTACTTGAATTTCTTCAGAAATTGAATGAATAAAATATATAAAAGCACCTAAACAAACAGTCATAAATCCAATTGCTAATAACACCGAAAATCCTGGAAGCTGAAATTTTTCTTGGTTAGGTTCTATTTGTACCAAAGTAAAAATACAGTACAGCAAAGTAGCATTATAAATACCTAATATTTTTTGATGTCGCTTATTAGAAATTAAACCTGGTAATACTCTTGGAGAAAAATTACTTGAAGCCTGATTAAGTAACACCATTACCATAGAAAAGCTAAATACCATTATAGATATTAACCCAGCAATAAATGTTGTTAAAATATTTAGCGCAGTGTCTGTGCTATTAATAATTAGTTGCGGAATATTTTTATATAAATACTCTGATACCCCTAAATTTTCTGCACCATAAGTTAAAAATGAAATAGCGAGACCAATAACACTATAAAATGTTGGATAAAAGGCTATTTTACCTTCTAATTTATAGATGTATTTTATTAAGCTTAATAAGTAGTTTTTCATTTAAATTGATTAAAAACTTAAACCAAACCCAAAGGAAAATCTCCAGCCTTCCACACTATTAAAGAAGTTAAAGGTACCTGCTATTGTCTCGGCAGCAGCAATTGTAAATCCGCCTCCAAAGTCATTATGCCACTTATCGGATTCGTCATTTTTAAGCCATACACGACCAACGTCTCCTCCAGCAAAAAGACCTATTTGCAATGGTAACGTTTTTGTTTTAAAAGAACCTAATCTATAATGTACATCTGCGCTTCCGGCTAAACTATGTTGTCCTGTAAAACGTTGTAATCTAAACCCTCTTAAGCCTGTTTGCCCACCAAGATTAGCTGCTTGATAAAACACTAAATCGTCTCCAAAACGTATTTGTGTTCTTACATCTGTTTTAAGCACTAATTTTCTGTTTGTTGTTAAGGCATTATAAAACCCTAAATTACTGTCTATAAAACCGTATGTATATTTACTGTTGTCAATTTCTGTTTTTGCTCCTGCAGAGATATTAAACGTCATACCTCTTGTTGGGGTAATTTTACTATCAAAACTTTCATATTTAAAATCACCTTGTGCACCAGCAAAATATCTTCTTCCATAAAATTCTTCTGAAGCGTTTTGTGGTTGTAAAACCTCAATGTATCTATCTGGTGTTTCTTCTACTTCTATAGCTTCTGCAAGTATACTTACCCCATAGTCACTACCAAAATTACCTCGTTTTGATAAACCAAAACTTGCCGCATAAGTACTTGTTTTTACACGGTTGTAATCTAAACCTAAATCATCATCAAGGTTTACTGTTTCATTTCCATATCCAAAAAAGTTGTTAGTAAAATTCTCACTAGTTACTTTACCTGTAATGTGCAAATTCCATTCGTTAGTAAAGTTTGCAAAATCTCCTCTATAATCTAAACTAAAACCACTTGTTGCAAAGTAATATCCAGCTTTAAATTTATGTCTTTGCGTGTAAGGATTTCTGCTAAAACCTTTAACCGTGTACGTATCTTGAAGACCTAATAAAATACCATCATCCGGATTATAACCTATACTTGGCGCTAATATATTTGACTTTACAATATTACGTTGAAAGTCGAAAAGGTTATTATTGTAGATATCTGTTAAGCTTATTTTTGCACCTTTATTTTCAACAATTTCATTTGGCTTAGTTTTGTGATCGTAGACATGAACGCGTCTACCATTTTTTATAATGTACTTATCGTTATTTTGTCCACCAATAATACGTGTAAAAATTAGATTATTGGCTTTTCCTTTTACTTCAATGATATCATCATCATCAAGCGCATAAATCCATAGCTCTTTTGTTATCGATTTATCAAAAACTCTATCTACGATAACGTCTGCTTTTTCTCCGTCTTTATTTCTCCAAATGGTTACTTTTGTTTTATTATCTGCAATACGGTTAATTTCTATAAAATCATCTTTATCGGTTCCTGTTAAGATGACCAATTCATTTAAATATTTATAGTAACGTTCTGCTATATCTTTAAGGTTATCTCTTCTACCTTTTAAAAACTTTTTAATTTCAGCTAAAGATTCGTTTTTTGATGCTTCTGGTAATTTTGAAAAGGCTTTTTCTATAACTTGATCTGTTACATTTTCTTGAATAAATTTAGCTTGTTTTAACCAAACGTCTTTATCTGATTGTTGTATTAAAACCTTATCTAATTTAACGCCAGCACTGTTCATCCATTTTACATCTTTTAACTTATCGTCGTAAACCTGTAGTTGCTTAGATGCGCCAGACAGAAAACGCGTTACATCAAGTATTGCTCCGTCAAAATTAGAAAACACTTGATCCCTATCTCTTGGTATTGGTTTAAATAGCTTGTCTCCATTAGGTTGATCAAATTGCGCCCATCTCCATTGGTCTTGATGTCTATCCCAATCACCAATTAACATATCAAACAACCTTGCTCTTACATAAGAGTTTTCGTCAATTTTATATTTTTCGTCATCTCTTATTTTCTCTATAATATCATGTGTGCTTTCTATATCATCTGCATATCCAAAATTACGTTCGTTTGTGTAATTTTCTTCTGGACGCTCTTCAATCATATATAATTCGCCTCCATAATTTTTATTATAATCTCCAAGATATTTATGTTTTGGTATATAATATAATTTTGGATTTGTATGATATACATCTGCTGCATCTGCCAAGTCTGGTACTGCTAAAAATGCATATGGATGTGCTGCTGTATAGAAATCTAAAATTAAATTTTCTACAGTTGTTTTATCAAAGTCATCTTCTAGATAATTATCTTTAAATAAAACTGTTTGCAAATATTGCGTTGCGCTTTTACGCAATGCACGCATATTTAATTCTCTTCCATCTTTGGTTTTTAATCTTATGGATCTTGTTTGATGTCCGCCACCTTCTCTTACTATTTCTAAACCTCCATAAAGTGTATCTAATGTTGCAACTGGCACATCTATTTTTGTACTATATAAATCACGATAACGCTCTCCAAAAAAGGCTTCATAAACACCAGATTTATCAGTTTCTTCTTTAGTGTAAACTGATGCTTTTATAGTTTGAGGGAAATTATCTGGTAAAGTCGAAACATCAAATTCTTGTTTGCGTTGTTCAAAAACTTGATGTGTAAATAATAATTTAGGATTTTCATTTTCTTCGCCGTAATAGCTAACCCAAGCTTCTCCGTCTTTATAAACCGTTAATGTTGCAAAACCTTGCTTACCGTAAGCAAACAAACCATTTCTACTTAATGCTGCACCAGATTCTTTTGCTCCAGAACCAGAAACAATTTGTTTAATACCATCGTTTTCTATGTATTGCAAGGTATGTTCATGTCCTGATGCAAAGACAATATTATCATACTCTAAAGCTAAGGTTTCTACACGACTCATTAACTCATTATACCTTTCGTTATAACGATCTTGAATAGATACACCACCTTGCGTTCTTACTTGTACTAAAAACGACGCTAGGATAGGAACAGGAATTTTGCTTTGCGTTGGGTATAAGTGCTTTGATTTTTCGTAAAATCCACCATGAGTACCGTTGGTATACATTGGATGGTGCATTGCAACAATAACACGTTTATTTTGAGCTTTTTTAAATTCGCCTTCTAGTTCTAAAAAGAAACGCTTTCTTGTTTTTATTTCACACTTGTCATTTATCGTAGGATTATCATTCCAATTCTCCAAATACCATTGTGTATCTATAATGATAAGCTTTGTGTTTTCCCCAACATCATAATCTTCTAACGGACAACCATTTTCTGGTTGAAAGGTGTTTTTACCCAATGCATCTTCTATAAATTTTTCTTGTCGTTTTACACCTTTTACTCCATCTGCATACCAATCATGATTACCAGGAATAAAAACCACATCTCCTTCAAAACCATCTAAACTATTAACTTGTGCTTGTAGGTTGTTTTTAGCTTCAGAATAGTCTTCATCATCCTCATCAGGTAAACCTGCAGGATATATATTATCTCCTAAAAATATTGCATAAGTATTTTTAGTATTTTTATTTTTAATAAAACTTTTAAAAGCTTTTAATCCTTTAGAATAGCCATTAATTGGCGACTTACCTGCATCTCCTATAAGATAAAAAGTCTTATCTATTGGTTTATCTGGAAGTTGTTGAATTTTATTATCTTCTTCTTTATATTGTGCTTTGTAAGAAGCACAACTAGCTATTAAAAATATAATAAAAAACGTTAGAATTATGTTATTTTTTGACATAAATAGTATTTACGGTTAATTTTTGGTTATTTTAGGTTAGTTTAAAAAAATTATAAATGACTAAGCTTGTTGAAAAAACAGAATCCTTTGTATTTGAACTTTTTAAAAATGAACTACCGGATACGATAGTTTATCACAATCATACACATACAAAGCGTGTTTTTAAAAGTACAAAAGAAATAATTGAAAATTCTGAAATTAATGTTAATGATGCTGAAATTTTGATGCTAGCAGCATTATTACACGACACTGGTTACACCAAAACTAGGGATGATCATGAAGATGAAAGTGCCAAAATTGCAGAAGATTTTCTAAAAAAAGAAGGTGCTGATCAAAAGGTAATTGATAGCGTAAAAGATTGTATAATGGCTACAAAAGTAGCTAACGAACCTAAAACTGAGCTTGATAAAATCTTACGTGATGCAGATGCGTCTCATTTTGGAAAAAAATACTTTAACGAAGCTAGTGAGTTTTTAAGAAAAGAGCTTGAGGTTAACGGTATTGCCACATTTTCTCCTAGCGAATGGCTTGACGAAAACATTAAAATGCTATCAAAAAAGCATCGATTTTATACAGATTATGCTTTAAAGAATTGGCAACCAAGAAAAGAGAAAAATCTTGCTAAGCTTATTAAAACTAAAAAGAAGCACAAAAGAAAAATTAAAAAGGAAAAAATTAAGGCAAAATATAAAGCACAATATAAAAACGAAAGCCCAGAACGAGGCATCCAAACATTTTATAGAGTTGCTTTAAGAAACCATATTAAATTAAGTGACATTGCAGATACAAAAGCTAATATTTTGCTGTCTGTAAATGCCATTATCATATCGGTAGTTTTGGCTAATTTAATTTCTAAATTAGATACTAATCCTTACCTGACTTGGCCTACAGTAATTTTTACTGTATTTAGCGTGATTTCTATGGTAATGTCGATAATAGCTACTCGTCCTAACGTTACTAGCGGAGAATTTACCAAAGAAGATGTCGCTAATAAAGAAGTAAACTTAACCTTTTTTGGTAACTTCCATAAAATGGATTTAAAAGAATACGAATGGGCTATAGAAGAGCTTTTAAAAGATAAAAACTACGTTTATAAATCCCTTACTAAAGACTTATATTTTTTAGGTAAAGTGTTAGAAAGAAAATATAGATTACTACGTATAACTTATACTGTATTTATGATAGGTATTATTACGTCTTTAATTGCTTTTGGAATTGCTGTAAAGAACAATCCTGGAACTAACATAGAAGACGTTTTAGACACAACTTCTATTATTAAAACAGATATGCTTAAAGATAAAAAATCTACTTTTTATCTTTAAGCATGTCTTTATAAGTAAAGTAAACATCTTCTGCTTTATCGTTATAAAGAATATCTACTCGTATTGCTTTTAAACCAGTAACACCTTGCAAATCATCTAACTCTAATATTTCTAAATTATTTGCTAAACGTTTTTTTGCTTGTAAAAACTTAACGTATTGTAAATATTCTTTTTCATCTTCTTTTTGAGAGTATACAATTGTTAACTTTCCTTTTTGGGTAATTCTCTCGTCAGTACCTTTTATATAAGCTTTATCTACTCGCTTTTTTACTACTTCATATCTTGCATTGTATGTACCATCTACATCAAAATGCTTTTCATCTGTTCTAAAACGAATAGATAACGGTTGATTAAACACCAATATCATTGATGCAACATCTAAAGCTTTTGGATATTGATGTTGATGGTTGTAGTATGTATTTTCCATCTCGCACATGACTTGCATTTGCCATAACCTTAGATTATAAAGATAAATTTCGTTAAAAGAACTTTCCTTTGTAATTGACTCGCCAATGTACATGTTATGTTCTACACCATCAGTTTTAAAACGCTCAAAAAAGTGAGGATACATGCTTTGAGCTTCAATTTGCTTTCTATCTATAATAGACGCCATGTTTTTGTTGATTAAGCTAATGGTATCATCAAAATTTTTGCGATAAAAATAAATAACTTTTAAAGTATCGTCTATCTTATTAAAGTAATCTTCTATATCTTCCTTTAATTGTTGTTGTTTATTTAGTTGAAATCTAAATATAGGTTCTATTTCTCTATTAAAAAACTGCGTTAATTTTTGCTCTGTATCTACTTTAAACTGTTGTTTTAAATGGTCTTCAAATTGATCTATCTTAAACTTAATTTGCTGGTAAATTATTAAATCTTCTAGCGTTGAAGCTTTTTCAATTATATTTTTTACTAGTTTAAGTTGTAATTGAAGGTCTTTTAGTGTTGCTTCATTTCTTTCTTTTGAAGATCCTTTTACATCAATTTGCCCAAATAATGGATAAACTTTATCAAAACTAATACGTTTAAAGTTTGGGTTACGTTTACCTTCTTCTTGTTCTTTTTTAAATAATCTTGCTGCTTCTTCAAACTTCCATCTTACACTTGGATGTATAGATGTGCATTCTCTTTGTATTATAGCTTCTATTTCGTTTTCTTCCTCTTCTTTTGCGCGTTTAACAGCTGTAAGTATAAAAGGCATTACGTCTATTAACTTATTTGCGTTAATACTATTTAATTCTCCTTTTTGATTAGACACTAATTCTAAAATAGCTAACAGCTGTCCATCTTCTGCTATTGGAGCAAAAATAGCACTTTCTATACCTTGCTCGTGCAAAGCTTTAAGTTGTGGCTCTTTACCTTGTGTTAATTGATACAGCTTTTCTACATCAGAGATTGTGTAATAATTTTTATCTTTTATTAACTTATCATAAGAAAACATACAAAGTGCATCTTTACAGTGTATTGTTTCTTGATGGTTTAATAAAAAACTTTTTATATTACTTTGATAGGCTTGAGTAAGCGAATTGTCTTCTTGTGTAAATATTGAAAAACCAACTTTTATATTATTACTATTAAATAGTCTTTGAAAAACATTTTCAAAATTTTCTATAAACGTCTTCTTCTCTCTTTTATTTATTTGAATCAAAGTTGATTTTATGTTTGATATAGACTGATCGTCTGTTACATCAAACATACTTGACACTACAAATCCTTTAAATTGATAACTATTTGGCGGAAATTTTTCTTTCCACAGATCTATATTATCAAAATTATCTAATAACTCTTCATAATCTGCTTTAGTAAATTCTGGAGCATCTTTTGTAGGTAAAATCTCTATAAAATCTGCATTATAAAGGACTTTATAAGTTCTTAAAATTCCATTACCATCAGGTATATCGTAATAAATAGGACGTTTAAAATTTAATTTATAGCCATAGTACATGCTTATAATTATTGTACATCCAAAAATATACAAATCATCATCTGGCATGTTTTTTATTACCAAATCAAACTCTTTTCCAGCTTCTTTAACTATATTTTTAAAACGTTGCGAAGAAGATAAAACTATGTTTTGTAATGGTATTGTTGCAAACTTTATTTCGTTTAAAGTTAAGACTTCACTAAATACATCTTGAAGTATAATTTTAACTTCTTTTTGATATTCAGAAAGTATAGAATAATCTGTAAAACCTTCTTTTAGAATCGGGTTTTGTTCTGCAATTTCTAATATAGATTTAGCTTTTTTAGCTATAATTTCATTTTCACTTTTAGACAAAGCATCGTACTGGTTTAATAATTTATTAAAACCAATTTTTACAGAAAAAGGGAAAGTAATACTTGTGTCTATAGTTTTTAGCATATAATTTTATTTGTGCAAAATTAAAAAATATTGAGGTCTTTATTATAACTTCTTATATTTTTAAACTACAAAGGTATGTACAATATTTATTGTATTACCTATACTTCTTAATATAACTAATTTAGTTGACAATATATAATAACACCTATGAGTTACCTAAATAGTACAATCTTGCAAAAGATTACTTAATTGACTGATATTAAATTAATTAATAATTGATTGTCGTTAAAAAATAAAATAACTTACAACTATTACACTTTAGTTATTATAAAAACTATAGATGTTTAATTAGTATAATAGACAATTAATGAAGAAATTAATTAGACTTTAACATCTAAAGCATCTCGTAAAGCATTACCAACAAGCATAAAAGCCATAACCAAAAACATGATGCAAAGTCCTGGTAAAATTGCCAAGTAAGGCTTACCTAAAATAATATAATTGTAATGATCTTTTATCATTGCTCCCCAACTTGACATTGGCGGTTGTGCACCAATACCTAAAAAACTAAGACCTGATTCTATTAAAATTGCTGCTGCAAAATTAGCTGCACAAATTACTATTACTGGCGCTAAAATATTGGGTAAAATATGCTTGGTTATAATCCTAAAGTCATTAAACCCTAACGCTTTTGCTGCGGTAACATATTGCATTTCTTTTGCACTAATAATTTGACCTCTTACTACTCTTGCTACTTCTACCCACATGGTTAAGCCTACTGCTATAAATACTTGCCAAAACCCTTTACCTAAAGCTAAGGTTATAGCAATTACCAATAATAATGTAGGTATTGACCATGTTACGTTAATAATCCACATAATTGCTGCGTCGATTTTACCACCATAATAACCGGCAATACTTCCCATAAAAACACCTATTACTAACGAAATAAACACAGCTACAAAACCTATAAAGAACGAAATACGTGCACCAACCAAAAGCCTACTTAATAAATCCCTTCCGTATTTATCTGTTCCTAAATAAAATGTTCTTTTTTTTATGAATTGTTTTGCGGAATTATCTGAAATAAAATTAGCCTTTATGGTTTTTGTTTGACCTTGTAATCCATCAGAAACATACTCGGTATAAGTTAGCTGATTACCTTTTAATTTATAATTTGAAATAGGTATTTCTGTGTTTGTGTTTTTCTTTCCAAAAAAAATAATATCAAACCAATTTTGATCATTATCTACTTCTGAAGGAATAGTTAGCATATCAACCGAAAAACCAGGTGATTTAGAGTGAATAGAGACATGCATTTGATTGGCATTTTGCGAACTGTCTGGCGCAAAGACATATGCAAAAACCGAGATTATACCAACCAAGCCAATGTATATCAAACTAAAAACGCCCCAAAAGTTTTTTTTAAACTTTTGAAGCGCTAGTTGAGATAATGAGCTAGAGTTTTTACTCATTGATTATTAATCTTTAATTGTAGCTACTTTATTAATACGGTAAGTACTATTTAAGTCGTCTAACACGTTTAAAGCTTCTTCTACATAAACATCTTTACTTAAATTTTCATGCCATCTTTCGCGTTTTTGCTTTAATACAGTGTCTTGTTCAAACATTTTTTGTTCGTATGGTAAAGAGTTAAATGTTAGATTGGTTTTGTAATCTGAAATAGCATCAAACTGCTTAGCTTGCTCTTCGTTAAGCTTTAACTCTTCTTTATATTTTTTATAGTTTAATGAATATGTATTATCATCCATTTGCTTTTTAGCCCATTTTGCACTTTGTTCTATAAGTTTAAGCTGTTGGTTATTTGCCATACGCTGCTTACTTTTTGAAATAGTTGCATCATAATCAAAATAACTATCCCAAACATCATAATCTACTGGGGTAATTTTATCCCATGGTAAAGGGTTTTCTTGGTCACGTTCGCCAATATCAATAAAACTGTATCTGTCTGGAACTGCTATATCGCTTTTTACACCTTCTAATTGTGTTGATCCACCGTTAATACGGTAAAACTTTTGTCTTGTTAATTTTAAAGCACCTAAATCTCCGTGTGAACTATTACGTACCATTCTGTTAAGGTCAAGTACATTTTGTACAGTACCTTTTCCGTAGGTTTGTTTACTACCAATTATAATAGCTCTTTTATAATCTTGCATTGCAGCTGCTAAAATTTCTGAAGCTGATGCAGATAACTCATTAACCATAATTACTAATGGTCCGTCCCAAGTTATACTTCTATCGGTATCTTTTAAAACTTCTTTTTGAGATCCTGTTTCTCTTACTTGAACAATTGGCCCATCTTCTATAAATAAACCAGCCATATCAACTACGGTTTTTAAAGATCCACCACCATTGTTTCTTAGGTCTAAAACTAAACCTTCGATACCTTGCTCTTTTAAACGCTCAATTTCAAGTTTTATATCTGAAGCAGCATTACGTTCTTTGTAATCATTAAAATCTACATAAAACTTTGGTAAGTTGATTACACCATAAATTCTATCGTCTTTTTTTACAATTGAAGACTTTGCGTAGGTTTCTTCTAACTCTACCAAATCTCTTGTCACTTTTATATCTTCGATGGTACCATCAACCTTTTTCATGGTTAAAACAACATCTGTTCCTTTTGGTCCTTTTATAAGTTTTATAGCATCATCAATACGCATTCCTACAATGCTTACTGCTTCTTTTTCGTCACCTTGACGTACTTTTAAAATCACATCGCCTACTTCGATTTGTCCGTCTCTCCAAGCTGGTCCACCAGAGATTAACTCGACAATCTTAATGTAATCCATTTTCTTTTGTAGTCTTGCTCCTATTCCTTCAAGTTTACCCGACATCTGTTGATCAAAACGATCTTTATCTACTGGCGCCATGTAAGATGTATGCGGATCATACTCTTCTACTATTGTGTTTACATACATTGCAAACCAATCTTTACGTTCCATATCTTCTATATAGTCTGTAAAGTAATTATCAAGCGCTTTTAAGGTTTCGTTTCTAGCCTCATCTTCAAGTTCGGTTAAAGACTTTGGTGCTTCTGTATTATCTTCTTTAGCTTCGTCATTTTCTTGTTGCTCAATTAAAGTTTCATAATTTGATAGTGTATTAAACTTTAATTGTTGTCTCCATCTTTCTTTAAGCTGTTTTTTATTTTTTGAATACTCTAAATTCTCATAATCTGCGTTATATTCTTCATCCTTAGAAAAATCAAAAGGTTTTTCTAAAATCTCTTTATAATAAGCTTTTGCTTCTTCTTGACGCTTTATTAATCGTTCGTGTACTGCGTTAAAGAATGAAATATCATAAGCTTTTAATTGGTCATCAATTTCAGTTTCGTATTTTTTAAAATCATCAATATCTGACTTCAAAAAATAACGTTTTAAAGGATCTACTTGCTCTAAATAATCTTCAAATATTTCTTTTGAAAATGCATCATCTACAGTCTTTGGCTCAAAATGAAGTTGATCTAATGCCAAAGTTATTATTTGAATTAATAATTTATCTTTATCTGGGTTATCGTCTACCTTAGTGGTAAAGCTACAAGATCCAAATGCAAGCACTAAAACTAGTAGCAAAATATTATAATTCCTTCTCATTTTCTTCTTATTTATTGGGAAATTTCTACTAAAGTAAAGAAAAAACTATGCCAATAAAATCTATTTGCACTAATTTTTTGTTAAACTGAATAAATTAGGCGGTTACAGAAGTTTTTATGTATTTTAGCAATAGGGAAAAACAAATCTAATTATGAGTAAAAAACCTTTAATTTTAGTGACTAATGATGATGGAATCACAGCTCCAGGTATTTTAGCTCTAATTGAAGTTATGGAAACTTTAGGCGATGTGGTTGTAGTTGCACCAGATAGCCCACAAAGTGGTATGGGACATGCTATTACTATTAACAACACATTACACTTAGATAAGGTCTCTAAAAAAGGTGAAAAAACACTAAAATACAGTTGTTCCGGCACACCTGCAGATTGTGTGAAAATAGCTATAAACGAGGTATTAGACCGCAAGCCAGACTTATGTGTTTCTGGGATTAATCATGGTTCAAACAGTTCTATTAATGTTATTTATTCTGGCACGATGAGTGCAGCGATTGAAGCAGGTATAGAAGGCATACCTGCAATAGGATTTTCTAATTTAAATTATAACTGGGAAGCCAATTTTGAAGCCTCTAAAAAATACGTAAAACGCATCACAAAAAACGCTTTAAAACATGGTATTGCTGAAGGTGTTATTTTGAATGTTAACATTCCTGATTTAGAAGAAAAAGACATAAAAGGCATTAAAGTATGTAGACAAGCTAGAGCCAATTGGAAAGAGAAATTTGATAAACGAAAAACACCGCAAGGAAAAGATTATTATTGGCTTACAGGAAAATTTGTAAATTACGATAATGGAAGCGATACAGATGAATGGGCTTTAAAAGAAGGTTACGTTTCTGTTGTCCCTGTACAATTTGATTTGACTGCGCACCATTACATGCAGCAACTTAATACTTGGCAATTAAACGATTAAGTTTTAATATATTTAATAAATGAAATACTATATTATTTCGGGTGAAGCTTCTGGAGATTTACATGGCTCTAACCTTATGAAATCTTTACAAAAAGTAGATGCAAATGCAGACTTTAGATTTTGGGGCGGAGATTTGATGGAAACTGTTGGAGGCACTTTAGTAAAGCACTACAAAGAATTAGCTTTTATGGGATTTGTAGAAGTAGTGATGAACTTACGCACCATTGCCAAAAACTTGTCGTTTTGTAAAAAAGATATAGAAAATTACAATCCAGACGCCATCATTTTTATTGATTATCCTGGGTTTAACCTACGTATAGCCAAATGGGCAAAAGCAAAAGGTTTTAAAACACACTATTACATCTCACCTCAAATTTGGGCTTGGAAAGAAGGCAGAATTAAAGACATAAAACGAGATGTAAATCAAATGTATGTGATCCTTCCTTTTGAAAAAGATTTTTATGAAAAGAAACATAATTTTCCTGTTCATTTTGTAGGTCATCCCTTAATTGATGCTATTTCTAACCGGACACAAATTGATGATTCAGAATTTAGAAAAACACACAATTTAAGTGATAAACCAATTATTGCATTATTACCTGGTAGCCGTAAACAAGAAATCACAAAAATGCTTTCGGTTATGCTAAGTCTTGTTAATGATTATGAAGATTATCAGTTTGTAATTGCTGGCGCACCAGGACAAGATTACGACTTCTACAAGCAGTTTATAAAACAAGACAACGTTAACTTTATAAGTAACAAAACGTATGATTTACTAAGCTTATCTACAGCTGCGTTAGTAACTTCGGGTACTGCAACTTTAGAAACAGCACTTTTTAAAGTACCTCAAGTGGTTTGCTATAAAGGAAGTTGGATTTCTTACCAAATAGGGAAACGTGTTGTAAACCTTGATTTTATAAGCTTAGTCAATCTTATTTTAGAAAAAGAAGCTGTTACTGAACTTATTCAAAATGATTTTAATAAAAAACGTCTAAAAAAAGAATTAGATCTCATTTTAGATGAATACGAGCGTACTAAGTTTTTTATTGATTATTACGATTTAGAAAAAAAATTAGGAGGAAAAGGTGCCAGTTTAAAAACAGCAACTCTTATATTTGAGTCTCTAAATGATTAGCCTTTTAATGAAAAGATCTGCTTTAATTTTATTACTACTTACCATTTTTTCTTGTGGTGGCTCTAAAAACAGACATGTTATTGTTACAAAAAAAGAGGAAGAAAAAACTACCAAAACACCAGAAATACGCAAACCTTCTACTAGAGGAACTACTAAAAAAACAACAGCTTCAACTGAAGTTATTGTAGAAGAAATTGACAATGCATTAATTGAAAAAATCATTAAAAACGCAAGCACTTACGAAGGTGTTAAATACAAATATGGTGGTACTACAAAAAAAGGAATGGATTGTTCTGGCTTGATGTACACTGCTTTTTCTGAAGAAGATATTAACTTACCTCGCACCACAAGTCAGCTATCTACTTACGGAGATTGGGTAGATTTAAAAGAAGTAAAAGAAGGCGATTTACTATTTTTTGCTACTAGAAGAAATAGCAGGCAAGTTAATCACGTTGGTTTGGTTACTTCTGCGCGTTTAGGTCGTGTAGAATTTATTCATGCTAGTACAAGTCGTGGTGTTATTAGATCTTTACTATCTGAAAAATACTGGTATTTTGCTTTTGTACAAGCGCGTCGTGTATTGTAAGATACTTTAAAAACTTAAAATATTTCTTACAACATAGAACGAATAATCAATTATTTGCTATATTAGAGAAGTGAAGCTTCTCAAATTCAGCATAGTAAGACTAACCATAGGGTTGATTTTTGGAATCCTTTTATCAGAATTCTTTCTGATAGAAATTAATTATGCATTAGTAATTCTTATCGCTAGTTTTATAATTACAACTGGAGTTTACTTCATTTTTAAAGATAAATACAACAATACAGTTTGGTTTGGTTTTTCAGCAATTTTAACTTGTATTATTTTAGGCATTTTTGTCTCTACAATCAATAAAAGTCTTTTAGAAAAATCTCATTTTTTTCATTTTAAAGAAGAAAATCAAAAACCACAATTAATAAGTTTTCAAGTTAAAGAATTTTTAAAACCAAATGCTTTTAGCGACCGTTATTATATTGAAATTTTAAAAGTAGACTATCAAAACACCAACGGTAAAGCATTATTAAATATTGAAAAAGATTCTACTACAAACACATTAAAAGTTGATAATATTTACACAACTAAAACCGAAATATATGATATAAAATCTCCTTTAAATCCTGATCAATTTAGCTATAAAAACTATCTAAAAAATCAACAGGTTTTTTATCAATTATACAGTAAAGATTCAGAGCTTTTCCTTTTAAAGAATAACACAAATACACTACGCGGTCACGCCTCCAATTTTAGAAACCTTATCAATAAGAAGCTAAAAAACTACAATTTTACTAAAGACGAACTATCTATAATTAATGCTCTAATTTTAGGACAACGTCAAGGTATTGACAAAGATCTTTACGATAGTTACACCAATGCTGGTGCTATACATATTTTGGCAGTTTCTGGTTTACATGTTGGTATTATTTTACTCATTTTAAGTTTTGTTTTAAAACCTTTAGAACGCATTAAACATGGCTATTTTATAAAAACAATTGTCATTTTGTTGCTACTGTGGAGTTATGCCATAATTGCGGGTAGTTCTGCTTCAATTGTTCGTGCCACAACTATGTTTAGCATTGTTGCTATTGGTTTAAATTTAAAACGAACATCAAATATTTACAACACACTAGCGACTTCAATTTTTGTCCTTTTATTAATTAAACCTAGCTTCATTTTTGATGTAGGTTTTCAATTAAGTTATGCAGCTGTATTTTCAATAGTCAGTATTCAACCTATTATAGAACCATTAGTAAAACCAAAAAACAAATTACTTAACTTACTTTGGAAAACACTTACAGTTACCGTATCTGCACAATTTGGAATCATACCAATTAGCCTGTATTATTTTCATCAATTTCCTAGCTTGTTTTGGTTATCAAACTTGGTGGTTATTCCTGTTTTAGGGATTATATTAGGCTTAGGTCTATTAGTTATTACGCTAGCTTTGATTGATTTGTTACCTGAGTTTTTAGCCGATATTTTTTCTTTTGTTATAAGAATGATGAACACTTTTTTTGAATGGATTGCACGACAAGAAAGCTTTTTATTTCAAGACATTTCTTTCAATATATTTCAGGTGATTTTAAGTTATATACTGATTTTTACGTTGTATCAATTTTATTTAAACCGAAAAGCGAAATGGATATTCTATTCGTTAGCATTAATTATTGGTTTTCAAGCAAATTTCATCTTTAATACAAGTCAAAATAAAGGTGAAAGTTTGTATGTATTTCACAAAAGTAAATACACAATCATTGGTAAAAAAGTTGATAAAAAGCTTCAATTGTATTCTAATTTTGAAAGTGTTGAAACAAATACAATCTCAAGAACTTTTGCTGTAAAAAATAATTTAACCATTGAAAGACCAAAACCTATACAGCCTATTTTCAATATAAAAAACAAAACACTTTTAGTTGTTGATAGTTTAGGCGTATATCAAGTAAAAAAATTAAAAATTGATTATGCTTTACTTACGCAATCGCCAAAAATTAACTTAAATCGATTAATAGACAGCATACAGCCTAAAGCTATTATAGCAGATGGAAGTAATTATAAATCTTATATTTTACGTTGGAAAACTACTTGTTTAAAACAAAAAATCCCGTTTTACCAAACAGGAAAAACGGGAGCTTTTATAATTGATTAAATACTTTTATTTTTTGAACTGGAATTTAAAATTCTCATAATATGCGTTAAAATCTTCTTGAGTTTTCATTTCCTTATGATCGTTCTGTGCAAACATTTTTAAGTATAATTCTAAGCCTTGAGCATCTTTATATCCTACAATTGGAGCTAACACATTAGATTGTTCATCTAAAAACACTAAGGTAGGAAATGCTCTTATACCAAAAACACGAGATAACTGATGATTAGCGTTTCTTGTTTTTGCTTTTGCAGGATCATAACCAGGATTAGAATATGTTTTTCCTTTATAAGTTACCTCTTCATCTCCTTGAGCATTAAATTTGACTGCGTAGTAATATTTGTTAATATACTTTACAACGTCTTCATTTTTAAATGTGTTACGATCTAGCATTTTGCATGGTCCACACCAAACAGTGTAGGCATCTATAAATATTTTTTTAGGAGAAGTTTTTTGTGCCTCTAAAGCCTCTTCTAAAGACATCCAATTAATTTCTTGTGCGGTAATATTTAATGCAAAAAGCATTGTAAAGGCTATAAAAAATGTTTTCATATATATTGTTTTTTATTGTAGTCGCAAAATGTATTCCAAATTTACAAAAAATAAAAGCGCCTCTAAATTGAGACGCTTTTTTTATATTAATTACTTATAATTATTTTACACCGTGCATCATTCGCTTCATCATTGGATTAATAACAACCAATATAACAGCTGCTGCGATAGGAATTACTGTAAATATTAAAAAGAATGTTGACAGTCCATACTCTTCAGAAATTTGATCTATATAACTTCCTGTAATACCTCCTAAAAAGTTTGCTATAAAGTTTGCTATAAACCATATACCAAACATCAATCCAACTAATTTTAAAGGAGCTAACTTACTTACATAAGACAAACCTACTGGCGAAATACATAACTCTCCCAACGTATGAAATAAATAAGCTACAACTAAAAACATTAAGCTTACTGAAGCTGATTTTGCTCCTTCAGGAATTGCGGATGCTCCATAAGATAAAACAGCAAAACCAATACCTAACAATACTAAACCTAGTGCAAATTTTATAGGTCCTGATGGATTAAATTTACTTTCCCAAACCTTTGAAAACAATGGAGCAAATAATATAATGAATAATGAGTTTAAAACTGAAAACCAAGATGCTGGCACTTCTGTTGCATCAGAAGAGAATTCTTTTTTAAGCATCCAAATTACAATCCCCCAAATAATTAAAAAGCTTAAACCTAGCCACACATTAGACATAGAATATTTTCCGAAAGTTTGTTTAAATAGCATTATTAATACCCATGTTATTACTACCATTGGTACTAATGTAATAATTGTATTTACAATTTTAAATGTATTTGCAGCGCTACCTTCTAAAGCTCTATCTGTATAATCTGCTGCAAAAATAGTCATTGATCCTCCTGCTTGTTCAAATGCCCACCAGAAGAAGATTGTAAATACAGCAAAAATTCCAATAACTGTAATTCTATCTCTTACCACTTTAGAGTTTTCAGCTTCATCTGCCACATCTTCTATATTTTCACCTATTTCTTCAAAGGTATCTTCTACAGAGTCATCTAAATCTTGAGTTTGTTTAGGAGACAAACCTATGTTTCCAAATATTGATTGTGCAAAATAAAATTGTAACATTCCTAAGAACATAAATATCCCAGCTAATCCAAAACCATAGTGCCATCCAACTTTTTCACCAATATAACCACATAATAAAATTCCTAAAAATGCACCTGCATTAATACCCATGTAAAAAATAGTATATCCTGCATCTTTTTCTTTACCATTTCCTTTATATAATTGACCTACTATAGAAGAAATATTTGGTTTAAATAACCCATTACCTAATATTAAACATAATAAACCTAAATAGAAAAATATATTAGACATACCTTCTAAAGCCATACTTGCATGACCTAACGTCATTATAAATGCACCAAGGACAACTGCTTTTCTATATCCAAAAATTTTATCTGCTAAAAAACCTCCAATAATTGGCGTTAAATAAACTAATCCAGTATACCATGCA
The DNA here is from genome assembly GCF_000422365.1 of Mesoflavibacter zeaxanthinifaciens DSM 18436. Classification (GTDB taxonomy): domain Bacteria; phylum Bacteroidota; class Bacteroidia; order Flavobacteriales; family Flavobacteriaceae; genus Mesoflavibacter; species Mesoflavibacter zeaxanthinifaciens. The sequence continues at coordinate 188,049 of NZ_KE383820.1, read as the reverse complement.
TATAATACTAACGCATCACTTCTTTCCCAGCCCCAACCTTCTTCTAGTAATGATGACACTAAAAAAAGCACTAAAAGCGCACGCATTCCGTAGTAAGAAAAACGTTCCCACATTTCAGTAAAAAACAAGACAAATAGCCCTGAAGGATGACCTAAAACAGTCTTTTGATTGGTTTCTGAACCTCCAAATTTAAATTCCATAATGTATAATTTAGTTAGTTTTTATTTAAAGTTTATCGCCTAATGTACGATTTATAAAGTTTGTCATTTTAGTATATAACTGTAATCTTGTATTACCGCCATAAATACCATGATTTTTATCAGGGTAAATCATTAATTCAAACTGTTTGTTTGCTTGCACTAACGCTTCTACCATACGCATTGTATTTTGTACATGTACGTTATCGTCTCCTGATCCATGAATTAATAAAAAGTCGCCTTTTAATTTATCAACATGATTAATTGGTGAGTTTTCGTCATAACCACTTGGGTTTTCTTGTGGTGTTGTCATGTAACGTTCTGTATAAATAGAGTCGTAATAACGCCAGCTAGTTACTGGTGCTACTGCTATTGCCATTTTAAAGACATCATTACCTTTAAATAAGGCGTTACTTGACATAAAACCACCATAAGACCAGCCCCAAATTCCTATTCTTGACGCATCAATATAATTTCTTTGACCTAATAATTTTGCAGCGTCTATTTGGTCTTCAACTTCGTATTTTCCTAATTCCTTTTGAGTTACTTTTTTAAAATCTGCTCCTTTTAATCCTGTTCCTCTTCCGTCAACACATGCAACAATATAACCTTGCTGAGCTAATAGTTGATACCAATAATCGTTAGCACTGTTCCAACGGTTAGCTACTTGTTGAGATCCTGGTCCTGAATATTGAAACATGAACAATGGATATTGTTTTGAAGCATCAAAATTTGCAGGTTTAATCATCCACATGTTAAGGTCGTTTCCATTTACATTTATTGTAGAAAATTCTTTTTCTGATAATTGATAATCTGCTAATTGATTTTTTAAATCGCTATTATCTTTTATAGCTTTTAAAACCTTACCAGATTTTGCATCATTTAAAGTATATAAATATGGCGTTGAAGCATTTGAAAAGGTATTGATAAAATAAGTGAAATCTGCACTAAAATCTGCATTGTTTGTTCCCGTTTTATCTGTTAATCTTTGCTTTTTAGTTCCGTTTAATTTTATAGCATAAACATCTCTGTTAACACTTCCGTTTTCTACAGATTGGTAAAAAATTCTACCAGTTTTATTATCATAACCGTAGTAACTGGTTACTTCCCAATTTCCTTTGGTAACTTGGTTGATTAACTTTCCGTTTTTATCATAGTGATAAATGTGATTATATCCATCTTTTTCGCTTGTCCAAATAAAACTATCATCTTCTAAAAATGTTAAATCGAAAGTCACATCTATGTATGCTTTATCCGTTTCAGCTAAAACAATTTCAGCTTGATTTTTCTTTGCATTGATAAACCAAAGATCTAATTCGTTTTGGTGACGATTCATGTATTGCGCACTTAAAACATCTGGATTGTTGGTCCATTTAATACGTGGAATATAAAAATCGTTATAAGCTTTATCTACTTTAACTTCTTCTGCTTTATTTATTTTTAAATCATAAATATGAAGCGACACTTCTGCGTTTTTCTCTCCTGCTTTAGGGTATTTAAACACCGATTGTGTTGGGTATAAATCTTGACCATAAACATCCATCGAAAATTCTGGAACATCAGTTTCATCAAATCTGATAAATGCTATTTTGTTGCTATCTGCATTCCAATCGAAAGCGCGAACAAAACTAAATTCTTCTTCATAAACCCAATCGGTAATTCCGTTGATGATTTTATTTTTTTCGCCATCTGTAGTAAACTGAGTAATTTTACCAGAATTTAAATCTTTAACATACAAGTTGTTGTTTAAACCAAAAGCTATTTTTGTTCCGTCTGGAGAAAATGTTGGCTCTTGTATTTTGTCTTCGGTTACTAAAGTTGTTTTTCCTGTTTCTGCATCAAAAACAAAATATTTACCTAAAGTAGATCGTCTAAAAATAGACTCTTCTTCTGTAGCTAAAAGCACTTTGCTTTCATCTTCACTAAACGTATAATCTGTAAAGTAAGGTATAGCATCTATATCTGCAGAACTTACTAAAGTTTTAGTCTTCTCTAACGTTTTATAATCGTAAATATCTATAGTTGTTGCACGATTGGCTCTATCAAAATTTAAAACGGAATATTGTTGACCGTTTTTCATAGAGTGTAACGCTTGTAAACCTTCTGTTCTAAAGGTACCGTTCCAAATCTCTTCTAATGTAATTTGCTTGTTTTGAGCGGTTAAAGCAGATGTTGCTAAAACTAAAAAAAGGGAAAGAATTTTGAATATTTTCATCTAAAATTAAATATTTAATAAAAGGATGTCAAGTTTACTAAAAATTAGCCAAAAAACCGTAAATATTAACAGTAAATTCAACTTAAAACATCATTACAAATATCATTTAAATCAAATTTTACACCAAACTTAAAATGTTAACTTCAGTGTAGTATCTTTGCATTTCTAAATTTAATTACATGGCAGCATTAGTTTCTGGATTTTCTAAACTATCAAAAACCGAAAAAATTGATTGGTTAGTAACTCATCATTTTTCTAAAAACGACTCTATTAAACAAGCTTTAAAGCAATATTGGAACTCTGACGAAAAACTTCAACAGTTACACGACGAGTTTATAGAAAACACCATAACTAACTTTTACTTACCTTTTGGCGTTGCTCCTAATTTTGTGATTAACGACAAAATTTACACTATTCCTATGGCTATCGAGGAAAGCTCTGTAGTCGCAGCTGCAAGTAAAGCTGCAAAATTTTGGCAAACGCGTGGCGGATTTAAAACGAAGGTGATTAGCACAACAAAAATTGGCCAAGTTCATTTTATGTATCAAGGTAAAAAGGAAGCTTTAACCTCTTTTTTTGATGAAATAAAGTCGAAATTAATTACAGATGCCAAGCCAATTACCAAAAACATGGAAAAACGTGGTGGCGGTATTTTAGACATTCAACTTATAGATAAAACTACAGATTTAGATAATTACTACCAATTGCATGCAACTTTTGAAACGCTAGATGCAATGGGTGCAAACTTTATTAATTCGTGTTTAGAGCAATTTGCAAAAACATTTAAAGCTGAAGCTGAAACACAACTTGCAGAGCCTGTAGAGATTGTGATGAGTATTTTATCTAATTACGTACCTGAATGTTTAGTTAGAGCTGAAGTAAGTTGCAAAGTTGAAGATTTGGCCGAAAAAGATATTGACCCAAATACATTTGCCGAAAAGTTTGTACAAGCTGTAAAGATTGCCGAAATCGAACCTTACCGAGCTGTAACACACAACAAAGGTATAATGAATGGTATTGATGCTGTTGTTTTGGCTACTGGTAACGATTTTAGAGCTGTAGAAGCCGGTGTACATGCTTACGCATCAAAAAATGGACAATATTCTAGTTTAACACATGCTAAAGTTGAAAATGGTGTGTTTACTTTTTGGATGGAAATCCCGTTAGCTTTAGGTACTGTTGGCGGATTAACAAGTTTACATCCTTTAGTAAAATTAGCTTTAAATCTACTAGATCATCCTACAGCAAAGCAATTAATGCAAATTGTAGCAGTTGCTGGTTTAGCACAAAACTTTGCTGCTTTAAGAAGCTTGACAACTACAGGTATTCAAGAAGGACACATGAAAATGCATTTAATGAATATTTTAAATCAATTTGAAGCTACACCACAAGAAAAAGAAACTATTGTCGATCATTTTAAAAACAATACTGTTTCTCATAGCGCTGTTGTAGAACAGATTGAAAAATTAAGAGGATAAATGAAAACCTATTACAGTCACGGAAAATTATTACTAACCGCAGAATATGTGGTGCTTGATGGAGCAAAAGCATTAGCTATTCCTACTGTATTTGGACAATCACTTCATGTTGAAAAAGAAACAATAAACAAACTGACCTGGAACAGCTTAGACCATAATCAAAACGTTTGGTTTAGTGCAAAATTTTCATTTCAAGATAAATCTGTTTCAATTGAAAACACAACTAATCCTGAAATCTCAGATCGTTTATTACAAATTATAACAGCTGTAAAACAATTAAACCCTAATTTTTTAATAGATGAAGGTTTTAAAGTTTCAACTGTATTAGAATTTCCTAAAAATTGGGGATTAGGCACATCTTCAACTTTAATTAATAATATTGCTAACTGGGCTAATGTTGATGCTTATAAATTACTAGAATTAACGTTTGGCGGTAGTGGTTACGACATTGCGTGTGCACAAGAAGACCTAGCCTTAACTTATCAATTAAATGATAAAAAAAGAGTTATTGAAACTTTAAATTTTAATCCTAATTTTAAAAATAATCTATATTTTGTTCACTTAAATAAAAAACAAAATAGTAGAGATGGTATTGCACATTACAAAGCTAATAGAAACAATTTAGAAGCAACCATTGCTGCAATAAATGCAATTACAGAACAAATTATGATTTGTGAGACTTTAGAGAAGTTTCAATCGTTAATAGACCAACATGAACAGATTATTGCTTCTGTAACCAATCAAACACCTATAAAGCAATTACTTTTTGAAAATTTTGGAGGAAGTATAAAAAGTCTTGGTGCTTGGGGCGGAGATTTTGTTTTGGTGGCTTCCAAAAGTAATCCAACTGAGTATTTTAAAAGCAAAGGGTTTGACACCATTTTAAGTTATACTGATATGGTTTTATAGTTTTCATTTAAAGCTGAAAACAAACACAATAAAAAAAGCCTCTTGAAAATCAAGAGGCTTTTTTATAGTATTTTATTTAAAAATTACTGTACTGTATTAGCACGGTTATCTTCAATTTCAGCAGCTTCTTTTAAAGCATTGTACAATCTGTTTTGTACAGAATTTAATTTTTGTGTACTTACTTGATTTGCAAAAGGCTGATAGTTTTCTAACTCTGTTGCTGGTGTCTTTTTAGTTGTTTGTACCATAAATACACCTGTATTTCCTTTTACTAAACCAGAAGTTTCTCCTTCATTTAATCCAAATGCTGTACCAACAACCATTGGCTCGTTACCAGCACCAGAAATTGTTGGGTTTTTCATGTTGATAGCTACAGAGCTTCTTACATTTTGATTTTCTGCTTTTGCAAACTCTTCTAAAGTAGTTGCGCTTACTCTATCCATGATTAACTTAGCTTTCTTTTCTTTTCTAATCTCTGGTAAAGCTGTTACAGACGCATCTTCTACGCTCATTAACCCTGCTTCAGATTTTGAAGTTAATTGTGCAATAACTATACCTCCAGAAACTGTAAAACGTTTGTAGTCTCCTACATCTGTACCTTCTTCAAAAGCCCAACGTACAATTTGTCTTTGGTTACCTATACCAGGAATACTTTCGTCTAATTCTTTAGCTGTCATTGGTCTTACATCATAACTAGACTCTTTAGCTAATGTTGCAAATTCTGCATTTTCTAAGTTTACTTCAAAAGTAGATGCATCTCTAAATATTTTGTCGTTAGTATCTTCTGATGGTTCAATTTTTCTAGCTATAGTTGCTACTTTCACCATATCTGAAGATCCTTTTTGACCTTCAACTTCAATGATATGTAATCCAAATGCAGTTTCTACTACACCTAAATCTCCTGTTTTACCTTCAAAAGCAAAGTCTCTAAATTCTGGCACCATTCTGTCGTAAGCAAACCAATCGTAACGACCTTCGTTGTTTACACTTCCTTGGTCTGTAGAATATTCTGTAACAAACTCAGAGAATTTAGATTTATCTGATTTTAAAACTGTTAATAAACTATCTGCTAAAGCTTCTGCTTCTGCTTTTGGTTTAGCATCTGCTGGTGCTCTTGAAGCTCCTATAAATGGTATTAAAATGTGTCTTGTTTTTGCTGAGTCTGGTAAAGTAGTTCTATCTACTAGTTTTGATAATTTATAGTAGTTACCTTCTTTGTATGGTCCATAGATAAAGCCAATCTCTTGATTAAAAATTGTATCTGCAATAGTTTCTGGTAAAGCAGACTTCTTTAAAAATCTATCGTTATATTTTATATCGTCAGAATTTGCATTAACAAAATCTTCTACATCTTTTGTATTTATAAAACCTATTTCTGTACGTTTTTTGTCTTCTGCATTTTCATCGTAAACTTCTCTATCGTTTAATAATTCTTTTAAACTATTTTGGATATTCTTTTCGTCTTCAGCAGATGCTTCTTCTTTAAAGAATACATATTGAAAACTTCTACTAGCTTCTGTCTCGTAAGATTTTTTATGCTTAGAAATGTAATCTTTAATTTCAGATTTTGATACTTTAACAGTACTATCTGCTATAGAACTGTAAGGTACTTGTACATATTTAATATCTACTTTATCATTAGCTAATTTATGATCTAACTCTCCTTCTGCTAAAGTTGCAGTTGCACCAGCTTTAACCATGTTAAAGTAATCTGTTTGTAATGCTCCTACTGCTAATTGCTGCTCATAATTTACCCAGTTTTGGTATGCTTGAGCTGATGTAGATTTTAAGTTATCTATGTAAACTTTTAATTTAGACTCATCAAATATACCTGCTTCATTTAAAAATTCTGGGCTTGTAGATAGTGCATTTTTTAAAATATCTCTCATTTGATCAGTTTCGATAGATAGTCCTAACTTTTCAAACTGACCTTCCATAACAGCTTCTCTAACTTTAGCATCAAATACACGGTTCATTACCTGAGTTGAAGTTGCGTTTGCACCCATTTGTTGTTGTTGCTGTTCTACAAGACTCATAAACTCTACTCTGCTTATGTCTTTACCGTTAATGGTTGCAACTACGTCTTGAGATTTACCAAATAATGCATCTTTGTTATCAAATAAACTTGATAAAATAAATGCGAATAAGGCTAACGCGATAACCAAAATTAATACAACTGTTTTCTGTCTTATTTTATTTAAAATTGCCATTTTCTATGATAAATTTTATGAAATATAGTGGGCGAAAATACCATTTTCTATTCAATAATAAAAGTACTTTTTATAATAAATAATCAAATAATAAATTAAGCAGCTATTATAAAGATTTTCATGTAGTTGAAGCTAATCTTCTTCTTTAATTTTTAAGGCTACTAAATCTATTTTTGTATTGGATACTTCTAATATTTTGAATTCGAAATTGTCAATAGTTACGATTTCGTCTTGTTGCGGAATTTCTTCTGTAAAGTCTACAATTAAACCGCCTAAAGTTTCATAATTTTCACCTTCTGGCAAGTCTATTTTATAGGTTTCGTTAATGTAGTCTACTTCTAATCTTGCAGAAAACACAAAATTATCTTCATCTTTTTGTTCTTCAATTAAATCTACGCTATCATGCTCGTCTTCTATCTCTCCAAATAATTCTTCTACAATATCTTCTACAGTCATAATACCAGATGTACCACCGTACTCATCCACCACAACTGCTATACTTTTTCGTTTTTTGATAAGTACATTTAAGATATCTTTTATAAGCATGGTTTCTGGAACCAGCTCTATAGGCATAATCATAGAGCCTATATTTTTTGGCTTTTTGAATAAATCGAAAGAATGTACGTAACCTAAAATTTCGTCTATAGTTTCTTTATAAATTAAAATTTTAGAATAGCCTGTTTCTGTAAATAATTTGCTTAAATCGTCTACAGAATCATGAAGTTCTAGCGCTGTAATTTCGGTACGAGGTACCATAACTTCGCGTGCTTTTACTTCGGAAAACTCTAACGCATTTTGAAAAATTTGAATTTCGGTATCAATTTCTTCATGTTCTTCTACGCTTTCCATTTGCTCACTAATATAGTTACCTAATTCTACTTTTGTAAAAGCTAGTTGAACTTGATCGCCTTCTGTTTTGAAGAATTTTTTTAGTACCACATCACTAATCCAAATCACAAAATCTGAAATAAAAGTAAAAAGCACATAGAACAAATACGCTGGAAATGCTAGTATTTTTAATAGTGAATTGGCATAAATCTGAAAGAATACTTTTGGAAGAAATTCTGCAGTAAACAGTATAATTAATGTTGAAATTATGGTTTGGGTCAACAAGTTTAAATCGGTTAACAAATAGGTTACAAATCCGCTTTCTGAAGGCAAAAAGCTTTGAAACCACTGCACCAACAAATCTCCCATAAACAACCCATAAATAACTAATGCTATATTATTACCAATAAGCATAGTTGCAATAAATTTGGAAGGTTTAGCAGTAATTTTTGTTAGTATTTGCGCTAAAAAACCTTCTTGCTTTTTTTCAATTTCTATATGGATTTTGTTTGAAGACACATAAGCAATCTCCATACCCGAAAAAAAAGCCGATAGCAATAATGAACAAACAATAATTATTATTGAAGTTGCCATTATTTATTGTTATCAAATTTATTGTTGAATTTCTTTCTAAAAAAGAACATAAATACGGCTAAAGCCGCTAAGAATAATGAAAGGTATTTTACTTGTCCTGTACTATTGTATTCTGCAAACGCATCATAAACAAACAATACAGCAAATACGATATATGCGTATTGAAATAATTTAAATAATTTCATGTAATGAATTATAATTTAGGCTGTAAAGATACTAAAAAAGTAAAAGGTGCTACAATTATTCTGTAACTGCAAATTGACCGGTAACTCCTAAAACTTCGGCTTTATTAAAATCTCTATCAGAGTCAAAACCTTCGCCATTAGTTACGTAATCTTTAGATCTAAAGGTAACAGGTAAGTTTGTAAATAACCATTGTTTGGTTTGGTCGTAATATAATTGCTCTGCATAAAGTGTATCTTTTTCTGGAGTTGCAGCAACAACATTACCTCTTAAATCTATTAAATCTGTTTCGTTATAAACAATAGCATAATCTGAAATAATTGTTGTTCTTTGATTTTGCTTATCGTATAAGTAAAGTAAAATTCCATCAGGAAATTCGCTATAGGAAAAATTACGATTACTATAATCGTACATTTTTGGACTTATTAAATTAGCTGCTAAACGACCAGAATCTGTATATTTTACATTAATACTATCTGAAATACCTACAGGCTCGTTAGCAGACATATCCATTTTTTTAATGTCCTTTAAATTGCCTTTACATGCAAAAAACAAAGTCATAGCAAATGCTATGACTGAGTTTTTTATGATATGTAAGTTTTGATTTTGCATTATAAGCTTGGTACTGTTACACTTCTACCAATCCAACATCCAATTTTTATAGTCTGACCTTGGTTACCTTCGTTAAAAATCTGAGATTTAGAAGGTGCTTTTGCATTATAACTCTCTGCATATTTAGCTCCAGCACTACCTGCTTTTGAAGCCTCTTGAGCAGCTAACCAGAATACAGCTTGCTTATTAAAAGTTGTATCACCACAGCTATTTGCACTACTAGCATACATAGAAGCTATATAGATATGAGGTGTTTTATCTGATGGATTTAGACTTAATGCTTCTTGGAAGTATTGTCTTGCTTTACCAAAGCTACCTCTTTTCTTAAGGCCTAATGCAATCTTCTTAACTAACTTAGACTTTTTAAACGGATCTGTTTGTAAGTTTAAAGACTCTGTTAAATATCTTTCTTCTCCTGTTTTTAAGTATAAGTAGTATGCTGTATCTGCATCTGGAGATAACTCATATTTTCTATTTACTATTTTAATGAATAATGGGTCATCTGTACACTCTTTTTGATACATTTTATTTAATGCTCTTTGTAACCATTCTGCATTATCTTTATTAGCATCAAAGTTTTTAGTATAAAGCGGTATTAAATTATCACAATTTGCTCTTTTACCTAATTGAGAGTCTATACCATCTGCTACTTTACCAAAAGCATCAATCATTTGACCATGATATTTTTCATACTTAACTTCTCTCTTAGATAAAGCAGTACCAGCATCTTTTTTAGCTAATAACTTGTTTAACTTGTTAGTGTTATCTTCTACTTCGTATTCAATTTTTTCTGCAACATCATCATACTTATCAAATAACTGTTGTGCGGTCATACTTCCTGCATCATATAAATCTACAGCTAACTTAAAGTATAAATAAAGACCTTTTGTACTAGTAAAGTTTTCTTTATCTGTTTTGTAAGCGTTATCAAAACAATCATATAATTGCTGAGTAGATAAACCTAAAGCTTCTTTATTGTCGTACTTAAGAAGACATGCGTCTACCATTACTTTACCCGCTTCAGTTTTACTTGGGAAGTATTGAACTCTATCATTCCACATCTCTGTTAATTCTAAGATGTAAGTTTTTTTATCTTCTTTAGTTTCAACAAAGTTTTCTAAAATTTTCTCTCCGTATTGATAAATAGCAAGATTATACTTTGGGCAGTTTTCTCTTAACCATTTAAATGGCGCATATGCAGCTTCATAGTTTTTAGCTTTAGCAGCTTCTGCCATTAAAGATAATTTTGTACCACACTCTTGTTCGTTTTGAGAAAAACCAAAGCTTAAACTAAAAAATAGCGCGATTAGTAATGTAATCTTAGTTTTCATAATTATTAATTTTTATCTTGTTTTAGTTGTATTTTCTTTTTTGGAACCACCAATCGTTTAACGATAAACTTATATTGATATTAACAAAGTTTTCTTTTATTAAGTTAGCATCTGTTGTCCCTCGTTTTCCAAACTCTAATCCTATATTTGCGTTAGAAAATGGTGTTCTTGGTGTTCCTACTGGTAATCCTACTCCAAAAGACATGCCAAACTCATTTATAGTTTGATTATTGATATTTAAACCAGTATTTTCAAATCGCAATCCTGCTCTGTAAACTGTTTTCTTCCAGTAACTTGAAAACGCGTTATACTCTGGTATGTAGAATCCACCGATAGATAGTTTTGATGCGTCTTCAAAAGTCGTACCTGTATTTGCGTAAAGTGGATTGTTAAACTTACTAGTTTGTTGTGCTGTATATTCTATACCTGCAAACCATTTACGTGGTTGTCCTAAACCAACGCCAATACTATACTTAGATGGTAACGTTAATGTTGTTTCATCTAAATTATTTGCTTCTAAGTCTGCATCAAATTGATTTATAAAAGTTTCGGTACCATCATCAAAATTTATTGTTACTGTAGAAAATAGTCTTTCGTTTTTTGATGTTAAATTAGACTCTGGCGCATAAGTAAAAGAAGATTGTATTTCTAGTTTATCTGAAATCATCTCTCTAAAATGCAATCCAAAATTAAAACTTAAACCGCTTAAGCTAGAAGAGTTTGTTTCTTTAGAGTGATATGATAATAAATCTCCTTCTGTGTTATATCCGTAAACAAGCGTTGAGTTTTCTATATTACCAAAGTTATAATCTGCATTTGCACCAATACTTAAGGATTTTGTTAATTGATATCCTGTAGATAAAAATACTTTGTTAACTCCTCCGCTTCCTTCATATCTAGCTTCTGGATTACCATTATCTAAAAAGTTGTTTAATTTATAACCTACAGAACTGTAAGGTAAAAGTCCAAACCCAAAACCAAACTTATTTATAGGTACAGAAAGTGCTAAATAATCAAAAGAAGTTGTATTAGATTTATCACTACTAGAATTTGATTTTAATGTTGATGCAGAGTGACTTCCTCCAACTGTATACTTTACAGGTCTACTTTCATTTTTAAAACTAGCAATGTTATTATCTCCAAAAGTTGCTGGATTTGTAAAGTTAATATGTATACTGTCTTTATAGACAGCCATTCCTCCCATACTTCTATTCTCTACAGATCCTTTAAACTTCAAACTTCCTATTCCATAAAAAGAATATGGAGATCCGCCTCCTTGTTGTGCTTTACTTTGAATTGCTATTAATGCAATAAAAACTATTAAAAGTTTTTTTATCATTCGCTTATGTTGTTGAGTAAAATAAAATTCAAGCCTTCCAGCAAGAAATTTGAGTTGGCAAATATGCTACTTTTTAATTGTTTAGACAAAAAATTAGCATCTCCGCCTGTTAAAATTATTGTTAAATCACTAAATTTTTCTTTGTATTGGGCTATTATCCCATCAATTTCTACACTTAATCCATTAACAACACCGCTATTAATTGATGTTTTGGTTGTATTACCTGTAATACTTTCAATCTCCTCAGTTTCTAATAACGGTAATTTGGCTGTTTGATTATGTAAAGCCTTGTAACGCATTCTTAATCCTGGTGAAATTGCGCCACCTAAATATTCATTTTTAGAATTAATAAAATCGTACGTTATACATGTACCAGCATCTATAACTAATACGTTTTTATTAGGAAATTGATTTACAGCACCTGCTATTAAAGCTATTCTATCAATACCTAATGTATTTGGTGTTGCATATAAATTTTTAAAAGGAATTTTGGTTTGATGTGAAAGAAATAAAACCTGATAATTTTTAGTTAAATACGCTTTTATGTCTTCTCCCAAATTTCCTACAGAAGATACTATTACATGTTTAATATCTTTATAATCTTTATTTAGATTATTTACTGCTTCAATCAAACCTTCTTCTAAAACAACCTTTTTAATCAAAAGTTTTTTTTCTTCAAAAACAGCAAGCTTTATACTAGTATTTCCTACGTCAATAATTAAGTTCATACAATTACCAAAAGTGCCAAATTTACAAAACCGAATCATAAATTTTCTTAATTTATTTATAATATTGAATTAGAGACAAATACACATTCAAACAATGAAAGTTTTAAAACAAATTTTATTTTTTCCATTTTTTGTTTTGTCAGTTTTAAAAATGAATATATATTTGCATCCGCAATAATGCAACTGGTGCCTTAGCTCAGTTGGTAGAGCAAAGGACTGAAAATCCTTGTGTCCCTGGTTCGATTCCTGGAGGCACCACCACTAAAAACCCGAACAATTTGTTCGGGTTTTTTGGTTTTTACAATCTTCTTTTAAAAAAAATGTAATAAGCCAATATTTTTTTCGACATAAAACTGTAATTTCACTTTTTACGTAACTAAATACAAACACCAATTATGTCAAAAACTTACTATGATCCTACCGATTTAAGAAAATTTGGAAAAATCTCTGACTGGAACGAAGAGCTTGGTTCTAAATTTTTCGATTATTACAATACCGTTTTTCAAGAAGGCGCATTATCTGAAAGAGAAAAATCTTTAATCGCTTTAGCTGTTGCTCACACAATTCAATGCCCATATTGTATTGATGCATACACTGGAGACGGTTTACAACGCGGAATCACTAAAGAAGAAATGATGGAAGCCTTACATGTTGCTGGTGCAATACGTGGCGGCGCCTCTTTAGTACATGGTGTGCAAATGATGAATAAAGTGAATAAATTAGAAGGTTAATTTATGTCTAAATTAAAAACTCAATCTTTACATAAACGCGATAGTGAATTAGCAAAAACCAATAAACAGCTAGAGATTTTGTCAAATGGCATTTTTGCTAATGGCGAATTACCCACTTTTAAAGATAAAATTGCAGAAAGCAATCAATTTCCCCTTAAACCAAAACCTTTAGAAATCTTACAAATTAATGTAGGATATATGTGCAATCAAGTTTGCGAGCATTGTCATGTAGATGCCGGACCAGACCGTAAAGAGATTATGACGAAAGAAACTATGCAACAATGCTTAGATGTTATAAAATCTACAGGCGCACATACTTTAGACCTTACTGGTGGCGCACCAGAAATGAATCCTAATTTTAGATGGTTTGTAGAAGAGGCAGCTAAAGTAGGAATTAAAGATTTTATTGTTCGCTCTAACTTAACTATTATTCGAGCTAATAAAAAATATCACGATTTACCAGAGTTCTTTAAAAAACATAACGTACATGTAGTATCGTCAATGCCACACTGGACAAGAGGAAAAACAGATAAACAACGTGGCGAAGGTGTTTTTGACCAATCCATACAAGCTCTAAAAGATTTAAATGCTGTTGGATATGGTATGCCAGACAGCAATCTAAAATTAGATTTAGTTTATAATCCATCTGGCGCTTTCTTACCGGCTAATCAAGCTGCAATGGAAAAAGATTTTAAAAAGGCTTTGCTTGAAGATTTTGGTATTCAATTTCATAATTTATTTTCAATCACTAATTTACCTATTAGCCGCTTTTTAGATTTCCTAATTGCTAGTGAAAATTATGAAGATTACATGTACGCTTTAGTAGATGCATTTAATCCTTCGGCAGTAGCAAATGTAATGTGCACAAATACACTATCTGTAAGTTGGGATGGTTATTTATACGACTGCGATTTTAATCAAATGCTAGATTTAAAAGTCGCTAGTAAAACTAAACATATTAGCAACTATAATGAAGAAGTTTTACAAAACAGAGATATCATAATTTCTCAACATTGTTATGGTTGTACTGCTGGCGCAGGAAGTAGTTGTCAAGGTACTGTAGCTTAAAATGAAAGTCGTTTTTTTATACATATTTACCTTAATAGGAGTTCAAAGTTTTGGGCAAAAAACTTTAAATGATGTATTGAAAAAACACAATCGTTCTGATATACCTTACATTAGTGTACAAGAGTTAGCAATGCCAAAAACCAAAGCTAAAATTTTGGACGCTAGAAGTTTTGAAGAATATAAAATAAGTCATCTAAAAGATGCTGTATTTGTAGATTTTGAAAATTTCGACATAGAAAAAACAGCTCAACTTATTTCTGATAAAAACGAAATAATTGTCGTGTATTGCTCTATTGGTGTACGATCCGCAAAAATTGCTCAGCAATTAAAAGATGAAGGTTACACCAATGTTTTCAATTTGTATGGTGGTATTTTTGAATGGAAAAATAACAATTTTTCAGTTTTTGATTTAAATGAAAAAGCAACTGAAAAAGTACATGTTTACGACAAAAATTGGTCTAAATGGTTAACTAAAGGTGAAAAAGTTTTTTAAATGAATCAGAAAAATCTCATCATAACATTCACACGTAATCCAGAATTAGGAAAAGTAAAAACAAGGTTAGCTAAAACTATTGGCAATCCTTCCGCTTTAGCGATATATAAAAAATTATTAGAGCATACCGAAAGTGTGTTGAGACCATTAACCTGCGATAAAGCTGTCTATTATTCTGTAAAAATTAGAGAAAACGACGTTTGGGACAACTCTATTTATCAAAAACATCAACAACACGGTAATGATTTAGGTCAAAGAATGGCAAATGCTTTTAAACACGGTTTTGAAAATGATTATGAAAAAATAGTTATAGTTGGCAGTGACCTTTACGACTTAAAAATAGAACACATTAACCAAGCGTTTGAAGCTTTAGAAGACAATGATGTCGTGCTTGGACCTGCCGAAGATGGCGGTTATTATTTATTAGGAATGAAGGTATTACACGCTAAATTATTTCAAAATAAAAATTGGGGAACAAGTAGCGTTTTAAAAGAAACTTTAGACAATTTAGAGCAAGAAAATGTATTTTTGTTAGAGACCTTAAACGATATTGACGTTTATAGCGACATAGAAAAATATAACGATTTAAAAGCATTAATTAAACCATGATAAAATACATTAATAAAACTGTAGATTATTTAAAAGATAAAGGATTTGAACAACCAGAAATAGGGATTATTTTAGGCACTGGTTTAGGACAATTACCAAGTCATCTAGAAACCATTGCAGAAGTAAGTTATAATCATATTCCGCACTTCCCTACAGCTACAGTCGAGTTTCATAAAGGCAAATTAATTTTTGGTAAACTAGCAGGCAAAAAAGTAATTGTCATGCAAGGTCGTTTTCATATTTACGAAGGGTACACCTTACAAGATGTAACTTATCCTGTTAGAGTGATGGAAAAATTAGGTATAAAAACTTTATTAGTTTCTAACGCTGCTGGAGCTATAAATTTAGATTTTAAAAAAGGCGAACTTATGTTAATAGACGATCATATTAACTTACAAGGTAGTTCGCCATTAGCTTTTCAAGGTGTAGAAGCTTTAGGAGAACGCTTTGTAGACATGAGTGCTCCTTACAATTTAGACATTAACAGCGCAATAAAAACTATAGCGAAAAAACATAATATTTCTTTACATGAAGGTGTGTATGCAAGTGTTGTTGGTCCGCAATTAGAAACTAGAGCAGAATACAGAATGCTAAAAACTATTGGCGCAGATGCTGTAGGAATGAGCACCGTACCAGAAGTTATAGTCGCAAATCACTTAAATTTAAAAGTTGCTGCAGTCTCTGTATTAACAGACGAATGTGACCCAGAAAATTTAAAACCAGTAGATATACAAGAAATTATAGCTATGGCTAACAAAGCCGAACCTGATATGATTACTTTATTTAAAGATTTAATAGAAACATTATAATAGTTAGTAGTTTTTCAGCACTCAGTTTATAATTAAAACTAAAGACTGATTTCTACCAACTGCATACTTAAACTATGAGTTACTTAAACACCACAAAAGACGTTTACAAAGAAGCTGCACTAACACCAGATGTAGGCTTATGTTGTACTACAAATCCTATTTGGGAATTACCAGGATTAAAAATCCCAAAAATTATGCAAGAGATGAATTATGGTTGCGGATCAACCGTTCATCCTCGAGATTTAACTAACAGTCCAAAAATACTTTACGTTGGTGTTGGTGGCGGAATGGAGTTACTGCAATTCGCTTATTTTTCTCGACAAAAAAATGGCGTTATCGGTGTAGATGTTGTAGATGAAATGTTAGACGCTTCACGTAAAAATTTTAAAGAAGCCGAAGCTCAAAACACTTGGTTTAAAAGTGAATTTGTAGATCTTAAAAAAGGAGATGCTTTACACTTACCTGTTGAAGATAATAGCATTGATGTTGCAGCGCAAAACTGCTTATTCAATATTTTTAAAGCTGAAGAATTAAAGAAAGCAATAGACGAAATGTACCGTGTTTTAAAACCTCATGGTCGTTTAGTGATGAGTGATCCAACTTGCGAACAACCAATGAATGATACGTTACGCAACGACGAAAGATTACGTGCGCTTTGTTTAAGCGGTAGTTTACCAATTGCTGAGTATGTAAAAGCTTTAACCGATGCTGGTTTTGGAACTATCGAAATTAGAGCCCGAAAACCATACCGTATTTTAGACCCAAAACATTACCCAACAGACGAGCTAATCTATATAGAATCTATAGAAGTAGCCGCTATAAAAGATCCAATGCCTGCAGATGGACCTTGCATTTTTACAGGTAAAGCAGCTATTTATTATGGTGAAGACGATTATTTTGATGATAAAGCTGGTCACGTTTTATTAAAAAACCAACCATTGGCTATTTGCGATAAAACTGCTGGCGCTTTAGCTAGTCTTGGCAGAGATGATATTTTTATTAGCGAATCTACCTTCCATTACGATGGTGGCGGATGTTGCTAAAATTTCTGCGAAAGCAGAAATCTAAAATTCAAAAAACGTCTAATTAAAACTTAAAATTATTATGAAACACTTTATTTATCTATTTATTTTTAGTTGGACGTTTTTTGGTTTTTCTCAAGATTTAGATCATAAATTATGGTCAGAATTATTATCTAAACACGTTTCAGAATCTGGAGAAGTAAATTACAAGTCTTTCAAAAAAGATTCTGTAAAACTTAAAGACTACATATCATATTTAGCTAAAAATACGCCTTCAGATGATGCTACTAAAAATGAAAAATTAGCCTACTGGATTAATCAATACAATGTATTGACTGTAGATTTAATTGTGCGTCATTACCCAATAAAATCTATCAAAGACATAAAAAATCCTTGGAAACAACGATTATGGAAAACTGCAAATCTCAGTTATAATTTAGATGAAATTGAACACGATATTCTAAGAAAAATGAACGAACCTCGAATTCATTTTGCTATTGTTTGCGCATCAATTTCTTGTCCTAAACTTCAAAACAAAGCTTTTAAAGCAAATACTTTAGATGCTCAATTAACTAAAGCAACAAAAGAATTTTTAGCTGATAATACAAAAAATGAAATCACTAAAAATCAATTAAAACTCTCTAAAATTTTCAAGTGGTTTAGAAAAGATTTTGAAACTAACGGATCTGTTATTGATTTTATAAATCAATACACTTTAACTACAATTTCTAAAGACGCAAAAATTAACTATCAAGATTATAATTGGAATTTAAATGAATAGAATTTCTATTATAATTCCTATGTTAAATGAAGCAAAACACATTGGCAAATTGCTTCAATATCTTATTGAAAATGCTAAACAAAAGGACCAATTAGAACTTATTGTTATAGATGGAGGAAGTACTGATAATTCGGTTGAAATAGTTGAGAAAATGATTAACGACGCATCAAGTGATTCTGATTGTAATGAAGCATTGAATCGAGATGCTAGAAAAGTTCTCGATACAAAATTTCCAACAGAAAACTTCACTCGAACTGACGCTGAAGATAGAACAAAAATTGTCTTATTGAATTCCAAAAAAGGACGTGCCAAACAGATGAATATTGGCGCAAAAGCTGCTACAGGAACTATATTATATTTTTTACATGCCGATTCTTTTCCTCCAAAACACTTTGATCAATTCATTTTAAATGAAATACAAAAGGATAATCACGCAGGTTGTTTTAGATTAAAATTTGATAGTAACCATTGGTGGCTACGTATGGCTGGATGGTTTACAAAATTTAATTTTAAAGCATGTCGTGGCGGCGACCAAAGTTTATTTGTTTCAAAAGCATTGTTTAATAAAATTGGTGGTTTTGATGAGTCTTATATTATTTATGAAGACAATATTTTTATAAGTCAGTTATATGATTGCAATCAATTTATTGTAATTAACACACCTATAATTACTTCTTCAAGGTTATATAAAAAACATGGTGTGTTTAAACTTCAATATCATTTTTGGATGATATATTTAAAAAAATGGCTTGGCGCTTCGGCTATAGATTTGCACAAGTATTACAAGAAGCACATTTCTTAAAAATATTGGCCAATACCAAACACAAAACCTCTTGCATCGTTTTTAGAAATTCCGTAACCGTAATCAATTCTAAATACAGCATTAAAAATAGTTTTATGTATAAAACGTAATCCTAGACCAGGAAAAACTCTAATGTTATCTGAAGTTACAAAATCGGTAAAATTCCCTCCAGGATTTCGCCAACTTCCAGCATCTACAAATGCATTACCTTGCAACACAAACCAACCTTTTTCATATAAAGTACGTCTATATTCTGTATTTAAAACTATTGCTCCTGTTCCACGATCTATGGTGTTACCAACACCTCTAATATTTAAATTATTATCTAAAGAAAACGGTGCAAAAGCACTATCATTATTAGTAGCCAAACCTAATCGTAATCTTGATGCCCAATTGCCTTTTTCTCCTACTTTTTTGTAATAGTTAAAATCGTTCCAACCTATTAAAAATGTTGGTAAGACATCATTATTAGACATTACATATTGCAGATTTAGCAAACTTTTAAAACCTGTTACGTATTGATATTCAAAATCAAGATTATTATACTCATAAAGTCCTTTAACCATCACTTTATTAGCACTAATATTTTTAAACTGGTTTGAAATGGTTTGATCCTCTAGATAATCGTAATTCTCTTTAAATAAGTTTAATCCTAGTTCTAGTCGATTATTAAAATCTGGCTGATATAAACCAAGTACCTCATAAGATGTATTTTGATATTTATAATTTACAGTTCCTGAATTAAAAAACACTGGTTCTTGTGTTTGCCAATCCATATGATTTACTGCAAGACCAAATTTCCTATTAAACAAAAAAGGCGCTCTAAAATTTACACCATATGAGCTATAAATATCTTTTTGATAAAAACCACCAAAAGTCATGTTTTGACCAAATAAGTTAAACTCGTACAATCCTAATCTGTACGCAAACTCATCATCATTAGATGTATACACATTTACTGAAGGAATAATTGTAAAATTTTCTTCTACAATGTAAACCACTTCATAAGTACCGTCTTGTAGTTTTTTAGTTGTATAATTTGCATGAGCAATAGATGGAAGGCGTTTTAAAAGCTTGATATCTTCTTCTATTAAAGTTGAATCTAACACAGATTGCTCTGAAAGCCGAGAAACTTTATTTATAAAAGAAGTCTTTAGTTTTTTATTACCTTCAATTTTAAAATTTGAAACGTTTTGAGAAAAAGCGATTGTAAATAGCAATGAAAATAAAATGGTTTGTAAATATTTTATAGACATATTAATGATGTTTAGTTAGTATCACTCAATTTGATAATTATTAGTCTTAACTATCTTTACAACCTTACGTTTAAATACTTAACTAAACCTTTAAGCTTATTTTTTTCTTTTAATTAAACGATATGGATTAGTATTTCTTCCAGATTCGTTAGGATACATTTTGTAAACTTCATCGCTTTGAAATACCTGTTTTGTATCCAAATCTATTGCCGATAATTTACCCGTAAATGCTGCACCAGTATCTACATTCCAAATATTAACAGCGTGCATTGGTTGATTTTGAGAAAACCTGATAGTTGGTGTATGACCAATAAAAATTTCGGTGTAATGTTTTAATCGGTTTGGGTATAATTCTGAGTCTTTTTCAATGCGTTTATCCATGGTTATTGCCATTTCCCAAAGTGTACGATCGTAATAAAAATTCTCAATCTGGTATTCTCTTTCAACACCATGAACAGATGTAAATCCTGCATGAATAAACAGCCTATCATGTTCATCTAAGTGATACATTTGCATTGCTTCAAAAAATTGTAAGTGATACTGCTTTTCTTCATCAGAAAAAGTATTATAACTTTCAATAGTTTCTTTTCCACCATGTTGATACCAAGATTGATTAATCAAGTTTTCTCTAAGCCAATCTTCACACCAAGCGTCATGATTTCCTTTTATAAAAATACAAGTATTAGTTTTAGACAATGCTATTAAATATTGAATTACTTGAGCAGATTCGCTCCAACCATCTACGTAATCTCCTAAAAAAATAAGACAATCTTCTTCTGAAACTTTTGCGCGCTCCAATAGTTGAATTAGCGCTTTTAATCCGCCATGTATATCTCCAATAACTAATGTTCTCATAGATTATTTTTTATAATATTGCCTAATAATATCTTCGGCAGGTTTATTTTGTGGTGTAAACATGTTGTCTTTTGCTCCTCCAGATTGCTCATAATTATGAAACCACTTCCAGACAAATCCGCCTGCAAACCAATCTTCTTCCCAAAAGGTTTTAAATAAAGCTTTTGTAGTATTTACTTGCGCTTCTAGGTTTGGATTAGCGTCGTAATTACCGGTTAACCATGGTTTTTTTCCAGAAAAATCAAAACTACGGTAACCAAATTCGGTAAACAAAATAGGCTTTTTTGTGGTTTTTTGAACATTTTTAATATCTGATAAATGCGCATTCCAACCTTGCAAACAATCTTCTACAGTTGGTGTTTTTAAATCACTTACAGGAAAATACGCATCTATTCCAACGTAGTCTAAATCTGCCCAAAATGGTGTTTTTGTAAACTCGTTCCAATTGGCTGCATATGTAAGTTTACCTTTGTAAATCGTTCTAATTTTTTTAATTAATTGCGTCCAAAACTTTGGTCGATGTGTTACAAAATTTTCAAGTTCTGTACCAATGCAAAGCATTTCGGCGTTGATGTCTTCGGCTACTTTAGCAAAATCTAAAATAAAGTTTTCGTAAGTCTGTTCTAGTTCTTGCCATTCTTCTTCACTTTTCATTTTTATAAAACCAGTAAAAGCACCATGAGAAACCCATATTTGAGGTTTTATCATTACTTTAATTTGTTGTTTTTTAAGTGCTTTAATGTACTGTTTTACACCTTTATCAGTTTCGCCAAACCATTGTCTATCGGTATTATAAATAATTTCTGGATGTTCTAAACTTTTTATAAATCCAAATGGCATAATCGCAGCATAATTAGCATTTAAATTTACTACTGGTTTTGTATGTTCTTCTGAAATACTATCGCGAGAAGCCACAAAACTTACACCATTAATTTTTTCTGTTTTAGGCAAAGTCATGCTACACGAAACCAATAATAAGACCATACACAAAAGTGAAAAGTGCTTCATAACTGTTAATTTATTTATAAATTTAAACAAAGTTGAATAATGTAATTAAGGTTTTAACAAAAGCTTCGACTTAAAGCCTAACTAAACTAATTGTATGGAACACATAGCCATAATAGGTAATGGAATATCTGGCGTGACTTTAGCAAGACACATTAGAAAATTATCTGATAAAAAAATCACTATTATTTCTGCTGAAAGTGATTACTTTTTTTCGCGAACGGCGTTAATGTACGTCTATATGGGACATATGAAGTTTGAGCACACACAACCTTATGAAAATTGGTTTTGGAAGAAAAATAATATCGACTTAAAAAAAGGCTACGTCAACAGTATTGATACCGACAATAAAACAATTCATTTTACAGAAGGTGACCAAATGAGCTATGATAAATTAGTCATCGCAACAGGTAGTAAACCTAATAAATTTGGTTGGCCAGGAGAAGATCTAAAAGGCGTACAAGGCTTGTACAGTAAACAAGATTTAGAAAACCTTGAAATTTATGCGCCTAACAACAAAGTCTGTAAACGCGCCATCATTGTTGGTGGCGGATTAATTGGTATTGAACTGGCAGAAATGTTGAATTCTAGAAATATTCCTGTGACTTTCTTGGTGCGTGAAAGTAGTTTTTGGAATAGCGTTTTGCCAGAAGGCGAAAGCCAAATGATAAACAGACACATTAAAAATCATCATATCGATTTAAGGCTTTCAACTAATTTAAAAGAAATTATTTCTGATGAAAACGGAAAAGTAAAATCCATCATTATTAAAGACACTGGCGAAGAAATTCCTTGTGATTTTGTAGGCTTAACTGCTGGTGTTTCACCTAATATTTCTTTTTTAAAAGAAAGTAATATTGAAACCAACAAAGGCGTTTTGGTGAATCGTTTTTTAGAAACCAACATTAAAGATGTGTATGCTATTGGTGATTGTGCCGAACAGCGCGAAGCGATTGGTAATCGTAGACCAATTGAAGCGGTTTGGTACACAGGACGTATGATGGGCGAAACTTTAGCACAAACCATTTGTGGCAATAAACTAGAATATAAGCCAGGACATTGGTTTAACAGCGCAAAATTTTTAGATATTGAATACCAAACCTATGGTTGGGTTCATGGTAAAAAAGGAAAACCGGATTACGAAGCTCATTTTCACTGGAAACATGAAGACGACACCAAATGTATGACCATAGCTTATCACAGAGACACTAACGAGTTCTTAGGCATCAATACCTTTGGCATAAGAATGCGACACGAAGTTTTTGACAAATGGCTTACCGAAAAACGCGATTTAGACTATGTCATTAATCATCTAGAACAAGCCAATTTTGATCCAGAATTTTACAAAAGATTTGAAAACGAGATAAAAGAAACGTACAATAACACCTTACAAACTAACTAACATGAGCTTAAAATTAAATTACAGTATGTCTTTAGCTAATTCTTACGGATTAACAAAAACTCAAAAAATAGCGTCAGCAGTTGGTATGTTAGGTTTTTTTATTTTGGTGTTAGCATTATTTAATGTTCAATTCCCTAACAAGACTATAGCTTCGTCTATTGCTTTAACCTTAATGTTTATTGGGACTATATGGTTTTCTAATAGTTTATACTTAAACAAATCTAAAGGCATTAAAAATGATGGTGTTTGGTTTAAATCTTTATCTTCAAGAGGTTTAGTCGGTTGGCTAATTGGTGTCGTTTTAACCTTATTTTACATTGTACTTTATTTTTACCCTCAATATTTAGGATTAGCTCAAAAAGGTGAAGAAAACACAGGTTTAGTTGCTCTTTTTGATCCTTTAAGTCAGCTTTTAAGCGGAAGAAACGCCAGTCAATGGTTTGTATACGGTACGCTATATACAGTTGCGATTTTGGTCTTTGGTTATAAATTCATTTTAAAATATAGACATAATCGCTATGAGCAAATCCGCACTATTTCGGTCATGTTTTTTCAATTGGCTTTTGCGTTTTTAATTCCAGAATTTATGTACGTAATGAATAGCGATTTACCTTACTACGATTTAAAAAACATTTGGCCTCTTAATTATTATAATTTTGAAAGTTATCGCGTAAAAGCATTTATAAGCGCAGGAAACATTGGATTAGCGATGCTAATTTTTGGTATCGTTTCAATATTTGTTATTACACCTATTTTAACTTATAAGTACGGTAAACGTTGGTACTGTTCTTGGGTTTGTGGTTGTGGTGGATTAGCCGAAACAGCTGGTGATAGCTTTAGGCAATTAAGTGACAAATCTCAATTTGCTTGGAAAGTAGAGCGTTGGGTAATTCACTCGGTTTTAGTATTTGTTGTACTTATGACTACAGCTGTAATACATAGTTACTTAGGTAATGATACTAGCAAGTATTGGCTTACCAAATCATCGTTTTTAATTTTTGTTGCATCGTTTTTAACTATCATTTTTACTGGCACAATGATTTTTAAAAGAAATGAACTAGCAAAAGATGCTAAATATGGTGCTATTGGTTACTTTGTAATTATCATGGCGTTATTTGTTTTGCACTATTTTGGTAAAGACAATTCGTTATTTTTATTTAAATCTGAAAGTTTAAGAAAAAGCTACGGATTTTTAATCGGTTCTATATTTTCTGGTGTTATTGGTACTGGCTTCTACCCTATTTTTGGCAGTCGTGTTTGGTGTAGATTTGGTTGTCCTATGGCGGCAATTTTAGGATTTCAGCAACGTTTATTTTCAAAATTCAGAATTACTACCAACGGTGGACAATGTATTTCTTGCGGAAATTGCTCTACCTATTGCGAAATGGGAATAGATGTACGTGCTTATGCTCAAAAAGGCGAAAACATTGTACGTTCTAGTTGTGTTGGCTGCGGTATTTGTAGTGCAGTTTGTCCAAGAGGCGTTTTAAAATTAGAAAACGACAGCATGAAAGGACGTATAAACCCTAACGAAATCCTTCTTGGAAACGATGTAGATTTAATGGATTTAATAAATAACAAATAATCCAAAAACAATTGTATTTTTGCGCTAAGATTAAATGCCTAAATGCCCAAAATAAAAGTCATTATTCCTGCTTTTAACGAGCAAGACTCAATTGCAAATGTTATACAAGACATTCCTTCTTTAGTAGAAGAAGTTATTGTAGTTAGCAACAATTCTACAGATCTTACAGAAGTTAATGCAAAACATGCAGGTGCAACCGTATTAACAGAAAACAGAAAAGGTTATGGTTATGCGTGTTTAAAAGGTATGGATTACATCTCTAAGCAACAGTCTAAACCTGATATTATTGTATTTTTAGATGGTGATTATAGTGATTATCCAGAAGAGCTTACTAAAATAATTGCTCCTATTATTGAAGATAATATTGACTTAGTTATTGGTAGTCGTGTTAAAGAATTAAGAGAAGATGGTGCTATGACACCTCAACAAATCTTCGGAAATTGGCTAGCAACCAAATTAATGTCACTTTTTTTTAAGGCTAAATTTACAGACCTTGGTCCCTTTAGAGCTATTAAGTACGAAAAGCTGTTAGCCCTTAATATGGTTGACAAAACGTACGGTTGGACAGTAGAAATGCAGTTAAAAGCATTAAAGCAAAAACTTAGTTATACAGAAGTACCTGTAAACTACAGAAATAGAATTGGTGTCTCAAAAGTTTCAGGAACCATAAAAGGTAGTATATTTGCAGGCATAAAAATTTTGTCCTGGATTTTCAAATATAGTTTTAAATAGTGATTTTAGAAACCACATTAATAGTCATTTACAGCATTTCGCTAATTTTAATATTCATGTACGCGTTAGCGCAATTAAACTTAATGTTTAATTATTTAGCGGCTCAACGTAAAAAGGATAAGTGTCCAAAATTCAATTTAAATAATCCAGAAGAAGTACCTTATGTAACCATACAACTTCCTGTATTTAACGAGTTGTATGTTATGGACAGATTATTAGACAACATTGCTTTAATAGATTATCCAAAGGATAAATTAGAAATTCAAGTTTTAGATGATTCTACTGACGAAACCGTAATTACAACAAAAGCACACGTAGAAAAGCTTGCAGCAACAGGATTAGACATCAAACATATTACCAGAACCAACAGACAAGGGTTTAAAGCTGGTGCATTAAAAGAAGGATTAGAAATTGCAAAAGGAGAATTTATTGCCATTTTTGATGCCGATTTCTTACCAGAACACGACTGGTTACAAAAAACAATCCCATATTTTAAAAATGATAAAATTGGTGTTGTACAAACACGTTGGGCACATATCAACCGCGATTATTCAACATTAACAAAAATACAAGCATTTGCTTTAGATGCACATTTTACATTAGAGCAAGTTGGACGTAATAGCAAAGGTCATTTTATCAACTTTAACGGTACTGCTGGCGTATGGCGTAAAGATTGTATTATTGATGCAGGAAATTGGGAAGGCGATACACTTACCGAAGATTTAGATTTAAGTTACCG
The DNA here is from genome assembly GCF_000422365.1 of Mesoflavibacter zeaxanthinifaciens DSM 18436. Lineage (GTDB taxonomy): Bacteria > Bacteroidota > Bacteroidia > Flavobacteriales > Flavobacteriaceae > Mesoflavibacter > Mesoflavibacter zeaxanthinifaciens. The sequence continues at coordinate 161,536 of NZ_KE383820.1, read as the reverse complement.
TGCGCAGCTTAAAAACTGGGAATTTAAATATCTAGAAGATGTCGAAACACCAGCCGAATTACCTGTAGTTATCAGTGCAGCAAGATCACAACAATTTAGATGGAATAAAGGTGGCGCAGAAAACTTTAGAAAAATGCTTTGGCGCGTTTTAACTAGCAAGAACATTTCTGCTAAAACCAAATTACACGGTATTTTACACTTGTTAAACAGTACCATGTTTTTAAACGTATTAATTGTTGGTATTTTAAGTATACCAATGCTTTACATTAAAAACGAATATGCACATTTAAGACCATACTTTTACATTATGAGCTTTTTTGTAATGAGTACTATTATCTTCTTTGTTTGTTATTGGATAATGTACAAACGTAGTCATGGCAATACGTTTAAAGATTTTATCAAATATATTGGTATGTTTTTTACGTTTTTCTCTATCGCAATGGGCTTTTCTTTACATAATTCTATTGCAGTTTTAGAAGGACATATTGGTAAACGAAGCGAGTTTGTACGTACGCCAAAATTCAACATTAGTTCACTTAAAGATAGCTGGAAAGGCAATAAATACTTACGTAAAAACATAAGTATTAACGTTGTTTTTGAAGGTCTTTTAATGCTTTATTTTGCTTTCGGAATGTACAGTGCATTCATAGTTGGTGATCAAGGTGGTGATTTTGGATTATTCCCTTTCCACTTAATGCTTACAATTGGTTTTGGATTTGTATTCTTTAAGTCTTTAACTTCAAAAGCTTAGTTTTTTTTGGGCGTTACCACAAGTGGTCGCGCTATCCATTACTAGTTTTGGCTCGATGCAAGCCTCGCCAAAAGCTAATCATTACTATCGCTAACGCATGTACTTGCCAACAACAAGTTCTAAACCTACTATAAAGCTTACTTTACAGCTTTATTAGCTATATTTGAGTAATGCAAATCAACACGACATTTTTCAAACTAAATAAGATTTCAATACTTCTTACGTTTGCTTGTTTATTATTCTATTTTAGTTTTGCCTATAATTTAGCACGGACAGACTATATTAAGCTTATAACACTTTACGTAGCTTTATTTATAGTAAGTTATAAATTAATACAAATAACTAGTGGTAACTTTAAGTTTTTACTTGTAGCAGCCATTTTATGTCGGCTTGTGTTTTTATTAGCAACTCCTAATCTATCACAAGATTTTTATCGCTTTATTTGGGACGGATACCTTAATCAATTAGGTATCAATCCATACCTATATTCTGCTACCGAAATTATTAATCAAAACTTAGTGTCTAACATTCCAAATCAGCAACAACTTTACGATGGTATGGGCTGGCTTAGTCAAGGTAACAACAGTAATTATCCGCCTATTAATCAGTTGTTTTTTGTACTTGGTAATTGGTTTCCGGGAAGCAGTATACTAAGTTCTATAATTGGAATGCGCGTATGTATTATCCTTGCTGATATTGGAGTGATATTTTATGGTAGAAAATTATTAAAAGCTTTTCAACTTCCAGAAAATTCTATTTTTCTATATGCGTTAAACCCTTTAATTATTATTGAATTAACTGGTAATTTGCATTTTGAAAGCATAATGATATTTTTTATCATATTTAGTCTTTACCTTCTTCATAAAGACAAATGGTTTTGGTCTGCTATATGTTTTGCATTTGCAATTTCAACAAAATTAATACCTATTTTATTATTACCATTTTTTATAAAATGGTTTTTAAAACACCACAACTTAAAATACTTAATTGGTTTTTATTTAGTTATTGGTATTACAGTATCACTATTATTTTTACCCTTTTTAAGCTCTGATTTTATTACAAATTATTCTAAAACAACAGCGCTTTGGTTTAATAATTTTGAATTTAATGCTAGTATCTATTATATAGCAAGAGCTATTGGATACAGTATATCTGGATATAATCAAATTGCTATTATTGGTAAATGCTTAGCACTTTTAATTTTTATAATTGTTTGGTCTTTAGCTTTGTTTAGAAAAGTAAATAATATGCAACAATTAATAGTTAACATGCTTTTAGGCTTGACAGTTTACTTTTTATTAAGCACTACCGTTCATCCATGGTATTTAGCTACATTGGTACTTCTTTCGGTGTTTTCTAACTACAAATATGTAATAGTCTGGAGCTTAGTTATCGTGTTAAGTTACCTAGCATATGCAAATAAAGATAATACCGAAAACTTGTGGTTAATTGGTATTGAATATTCTATCGTATTTCTATTTATTATTGGTGAAATTTTCAACCTAAAAACTATAAAAAACATTAAAATATAACAGCATTTTAACGCAAATGTTAAAATAATTAGGAATAGTGTATTTTAACATTTTGTAACTTTATGATACTTAATAAATGGTTAGCTAACTAGCCAATCTAAAACAATTATCATGAGTTTAATATCAGAAAACGTTATCCCTGGTAACCATGGGAAAGTATTTGAAACCAATGCAAAACAACTTGAAGATTTAGAGTTAATTAAAAACGCTGCTTTAAGAGTTGACGGTGTAGAAAAAGTGATTATAGATGCAGATACCTACCCAAAACAATTTACGGTACAAACCTCTAAATTAGTAGAGGTTATTACGATAGAAAACGAGATTAATAAAACTGGTTTTCATGCCATTCCTAAATCTATCTTTCCTTTATAAAAAAAGCGCCTAAAAAGGCGCTTTTTAAAATTCAAATAAATAGTGTAAAACTATTGCTTTACATAAATTTTGTATGTGTTTGGAGCTAACTCAATTGCATCGCCTTTTAATTGGATTGTTTGATTAGCAATGTAATCTAAATAACTTCCTTTTTGAGGTATGCTAGTTTTAATACTTTCATCTGAAATGTTTGCAATAAAAACAACCTCATCATCACCTTTTGTTCTGCTAAATGCAATCACACTTGGTCCTGCGTCTATTGCATTGTAAGCAGCTGCGTCTTTACCTCCGTTTAAGGCTGAATTTGTATTTTTTAATTCGCCTAAACGTTGTAATAACGTAAAGTAATCCCCTTTAGTTTTAGGGATGCTATCTTTTTCAAAAAACAATAATCTGTGATCTAAATCATACTCTTGCCCAGAATAAATTAAAGGCATACCAGGCATGGTATAAGTTAAAGCTGTAAATAGCTCTTTATTATTTGGCATTCGTTCTCTTAAAGTACCTGCCCAAGAGTTTTCGTCGTGATTTGTTACAAAGTTCATGTTGATATCATCGTCTTGCAACACTGTATCTTGCTTTTTAATATACGCTTGAAAATCGTCAGCATTTTTTTCTCCTTTAGCTAGTTCATTTAATAAATGATGTCCTTCCCAAGCATACTGCATGTCAAATGCCTTTTCTAACAATGCTGGTTGTTCTGCTTCTGCAAGCATAAAAACAGGTTTTATTTGCTTTAACTCTTTAGTCACTTCTTCAAAGAAATCTTGTGGCACTTTGTGCGCAACATCCATACGGTAACCATCAATATTAGCTTCGGTTAACCAATATTTTAGATCGTTAATCATTTCTTTACGCATCTCCGTATTATCATAATTTAAATCGGCAACATCAGTCCATCCCCAAGATTCACCTGTTTCAGGATTGATTGGATCTATAATTTCTCCTTTATCGTTTTGAGTGTACCAATCTGGATGAGCAGTAATCCATGGATGATCCCAACCTGTATGATTTGGTACCCAATCTACAATTACATAAATTCCATTATCATGTGCAGTATCTACTAAATTTTTAAAATCTTCTAGATTACCAAACTCTGGATTTATGGCTTTATAATCTGATACAGAATAGTAACTACCTAAATATTTTTCGCGTTCTTTTTCATCTTCAATATCGCTAGTAAATTGACCATCTGTAGCCTTTCTTTTAACTTTAGAGATTGGATTTATTGGCATTACCCAAATCACTTTTATACCTAAATCTTTTAAAACAGGCATATCTTTAGTAAACGCATTAAATGTGCCTTCTGGTGAGTATTGACGTATATTGACTTCGTAAATAATTCCGCTTTCTATATCTTCTTCTGTAATAGGTTTAAATGTGTCTTCTTGATTCGTTGTTGCTATAGATTGTTTTTGCTCTTCTTTACAAGCAAAAAACATTGTTAATACAACTAATAGGAATATTTTTTTCATATGTATTATTTGTTTGTTTTTATAGTTTGAATAACCAAGTTATAGCTTCTTCAAAGCTATTTTTCCAAAGTTTTTCGTTGTGTTTACCTTCTGGTTCTATTTTAGAATTAATATTTTGAGCAGGAAATCCTCCTGATTTTAAGAGTTCGATCATAGTATTCATGTCTTTTGCGGTTTTGCTAATACCTTCAAAAGTTGGATTACCACCTTCTTTTCCGCCAGCTAAAAAGTATAGTCTTAAATCTTTAATATTTGAATGCTCTTTACTGAAATCAAAAACTTCTTCTGAATACCAAAACGACGGTGAAAACACGCCTGCTTTACCAAAAACATCTGAATATTGTAAAGCTGTATAGTGAGAAATTAATCCACCCATAGACGATCCCATTATTGCTGTATTGTTTTTATCAGTTTTTGTTCTGTAAGTTTCATCTATTTTTGGTTTAAGTGTATTGACTATAAATTTTGCGTAGTCCATACCTTGACCTTTACCAAACTTTTGATGATCCCAAGGAGAATATTCATTTAACCGCTTATCTCCTCCATTATCTATCGCTACAACGATTAAACTAAAGCCTTTTTCTTCGTATAATTTATCTAAAGTTTCATCAACTTGCCATTCTCCACTGTATGATGTTTTTTTATCAAATACATTTTGACCATCATGCATATAAAGTACTGGATAATTGTCTTCTGAATTATGATAATTTGGCGGTAAATAAACTCTAATAGTGCGTTGTCTATCTAATTGAGGCATTAAGAAATTGTCTTCAAAAATTGATACATTTTTTGATGCTGTTGAAGGACTTTCAGTCATTTCTTCTGTTTTCCAGTTAACGATTTCAACGTTTACAGTTTCGTCTTTACCATCAAAACTATAAGTTCTATTTTCTATTGGGTTTCCGTCTAATTGACATTCTACAGATTCCCAATTTCCTTTAGTAAATTTAAAGTTGATTTGCTCTCTGTATTTAGGAACAGAAATACTGTAAACTTCATCTTTTTTATTCAATTTAAATAGGTCTCTTCCGCCAGACCAACCTTCAAAATCTCCTGAAATAAAAATGTCTTCTTCAAAATTATGGTTTTCTGGAAGTTTGTTGATTTTAAACGTCACAACCTCTTCTCCTAAAATAGGATTTTCGTTTTCCTTTTTACAAGAAAAACATACAAATAGCGTTAAAAAATATATGACAACTATATTTTTCATTTTTTAGTTGTTAGTATTAAGCTTCCTTTTTTATCAAGTTGAATTGTGTCTTCCCAAATTATAGTTTGACCAGAAACGATATTGGTTAACGTCTTTCCTTTTAAACCAACTTCGTTATAACGGTTTAAGTCTATTGTTATTGGATTTTCGTTTTTATTAATAATATGAACTACGGTTTCATCTTCTGCAATTCTAAATAAAAAGTAAGTCCCATTAAATGGTGCAAAATGTATGGTTTTACCATTATGTATGGCATTACTTTCTTTTCTATAATTAAGTAATGTTTTTATATAGCGTTGCATATCTAATTGCTCTTCTGTTAACCCTTTACCTGTAAACGCATTTACAGCATCATCTTGCCAACCGCCAGGAAAATCTGTACGAATTAATCCATGATCACCAGGTTTTTCAAAATCGTCCATTAAAATTTCTGTTCCGTAATAGATTTGAGGTATTCTTGGTAAGGTTAACATGTAACTTAATGCTGTTTTAGTTTTTGTTATATCACCATCAAACTGAGTAAAAACTCTACTTTTATCGTGATTATCTAAAAAAATCATGATGTCTTTTGGTGATGTATAACTAAAATCGTTAGCTAATCCTTCGTAGATTTTAATCAAACCACGATCCCAAGCTTCGTCTTGATTTAAAGCGTCTACAATATTTTGGTTCATTGCAAAATCCATTGTCGATTTTAAATGCCCATTGTAGCCATCTTTATTTTTATGTCCTGCTTGCCAATACCCAATAAGTAATGGATTATAACTCCACTCTTCTCCAACAATACTAAAGTTAGGATACTCTGTCATTATTTGTTTTGCCCAACTAGACATAAAATCTTTGTCAGGATATGGATAGGTATCTTGTCTAATTCCGCTAAGCTTTAAAGTTTCGATCCACCAAATGCTATTTTGCGTAATGTATTTAGCCATAAAAGGATTACGCTGGTTTAAATCTGGCATTGTTGGGACAAACCAACCTTCGGTCATTTCATTTTTATCTTGATTTGATGCGTATAAATCTTGGTTAACGGTACGTCTGTGATTAGAATTATTTAAAGGCGCTCCGTTTTTAAATTTAGATTGCTGATTGACCCAATCTTTAAACGGTAAATCTTTCATCCACCAATGAGAAACTCCGCAATGATTTGCGACTTGATCCATAATCATTCCCATACCTTTTTCTCTAGCTTTTTGGGATAGATTAATGTACTCTTCCATAGTTCCAAAACGTGGATCTACTTGATAATAATCTGTAATTGCATATCCATGATATGAGCCATTTTCCATATCGTTTGTTAGCAGTGGACAAGACCAAACTTGTGTAAAGCCCATATCGCTAATGTAATCTAAATGATTAGTAATCCCAGTTATATCACCACCATGACGTTTGTAATCATGATTTCTATCTACACCTTGTTCCTGCAAACCTTCAACACTATCGTTGTTTAGGTTTCCGTTAGAAAAACGGTCTGGCGTGATTAAATAAATAGCATCGCTACTGTCAAAACCAACAAATTGGTCTACTGCTTTGTCTCTGTCTTTTAGTTGATAGGTTTGTACTAATTTAGTACCATCTTCAAATTTAAAATGAATATTAAACTGTCCTGATTTTGCTATTTCTGAAATTTCTAAATCAATAAATAGATAATTTGGGCTATCTGCTTTATTAACTTTTTTAATAGCAACACCTGCATAAGATATACTTGGTGTTGCTTTTGAAATATTTGGATGATGAACCAATAACTGAAGTGATGTCTCTTTAAAACCAACCCACCAATGTGGCGGCTCTACACGGTTTACTTCATTTTTAATTTCTGTTACTGTTTCGGTTTTAGTACTTAATGCTTGGCCTTCTTCATTTTTACATGAAAAACATAATGTTAGCATTACAAAAAACAGCACTATGTTTTTAGTTAATTTCATCTTATTTATTTTCTATAATACTAATTGCATATCCACCAGCTGGTACAGATAATTGAGAGATTTTAGATTTGCTAGTTACCTTTTTAGTTGAAATTTTATAAGCTTGCGGATTAGTTTTATAATCTGCATCTTTTGCATCTGCGTAAATAGTTGCTGTATAAGTTTTATCCTTGTCAAGGAAGTCTAATTTTATGGTAGATGTTCTTGATTCCTTACCATTTACATTACCCACAAACCAGTTATTAGTTCCTTTTGCTTTACGTGCTACAGTAATGTAATCTCCTGGTTCTGCTTCTAAATAAATACTATCTTCCCAATCTACTGCTACGTCTTTTATAAATTGAAACGCATCCATAAACTGCTCATAATGCTCTGGTAAATCTGCAGCCATTTGTAATGGGCTATACATTGTTACGTAAAGTGCTAATTGATTTGCAATGGTACTATTTACATGCGAATTATTATCAGGATTTAATTTGCTAATATCCATCTCGAAAATACCTGGTGTATAATCCATTGGTCCACCAATTAAACGTGTAAACGGAAGAATAGTAACGTGATTAGGTTTAGAGCCACCAAATGCTTGAAACTCGGTTCCTCTTGCAGACTCATTACCAATTAAGTTAGGATATGTTCTGCAAATACCTGTTGGTCTAACCGCTTCGTGTGCGTTAACCATAACTTCATATTCTGCAGCTTTTTCTATAGCATATTGATAGTGATTAACAATCCATTGGCTATAATGGTGCTCGCCACGAGGTAAAATATTACCTACGTAACCACTTTTTACAGCATCGTAACCGTTATCTTTCATAAACTGATAAGCTTCATCCATGTGACGCTCGTAATTTCTTACAGACGAAGACGTTTCGTGGTGCATAATCATTTTTACACCTTTAGATTTTGCGTAAGCGTGAATTTCTTCTACATCAAAATCCGGATATGGCGTTACAAAATCAAACACATAATCTTTAGATTGACCAAACCAATCTTCCCAACCTTCATTCCAACCTTCAACTAAAACACCATCAAAACCATGCTCTGCAGCAAAGTCGATATAACGTTTTACTTTAGTGTTGTTTGCAGCGTGTGTTCCGTTAGGTGTCACTTTACTGTAATCTGTTTCTCCTAATTTTACTGATGGCAAATCGTTGGTGTATGACCAAGAGCTTTTACCTGTAATCATTTCCCACCAAACACCAATATATTTTACTGGTTTAATCCAAGATGTGTCTTCTATTGCGCAAGGTTCGTTTAAGTTTAAGGTTAGTTTTGAGGCTAAAATATCTCTAGCATCATCACTTACTATTATTGTACGCCAAGGTGTTTTTGTTGGTGACTGTAAATAACCTTTATCGCCTCTAGCATCTGGTGTTAAGTGTGAATTAAAAATCAAATTTTTATCATCTAGATCTAATGATAAACAAGAGTAATTAATTAAAGCTGCTTCATGTAAATTGATGTATAGACCTTTATCTGTTTTCATCATTAAAGCTGTTTGTACACCTGTTTTAGAAAACTGTTCTTGAGAAGCATTACCTGTTACTGCTTTATCAAATAAGCCTCTAATTTCTGAAAGTTTTGATTTTGTATAATCGTACTCTTGCGTGTCATAATCACCAGGAATCCAAAATGCAGTATGATCTCCTGTCATTGCAAATTGTGTACGTTCTTCTTTTATGGTAAAGTACACTAAGTTTTTTTGCGTAGGAAACTCGTATCTAAATCCTAAACCATCATCAAACAACCTAAAATTAACAACCATAATTCGGTCTGTTTCATTTTGTGTTAAAGTTACTTTTAACTGATTGTAATGATTAGTTATCTCTTTAACTTCTCCCCAAACCGGTTGCCATGTATCTTTAAAAGTAGATGTACTAGTATCTGTAACTTTAAAATCATCTAACAATGATTTTTTATCGTTTTTAAGATGAAACCCTAAACGACTTTCTTTTATAACTTCTTGATTTTTGTATTGTAATTTGTAAGTTGGTGTTCCGTCTTCTTGAAGTGAAAATTGCATGGTTAACTCGCCATTAGGTGATGTTAACTGTTGCGCAGTTACAATGCTTACAGAAAGACAAAGTAATATTATTAATGGTTTTAGTAATTTCATTTGTTTTGATGTATTAATAATGATGTTTATTTTACAGTTTTAGCTTGATTGTTTACTATTATATCTAAAGGTTGTCCTGAGATTAATTCAAAATTAGACTCATTTTGAGAAATAGTAACCTTAACAATTGTATCTCTAAAGTTTACTTTAAATGAATAAGCATTCCATTCTTTTGGGATTTTTGGTTCAAAATGAAGTTTATTGTCTTTAACTCGCATACCTCCAAAACCTTCAACTATACTCATCCATGTACCAGCCATACTGGTAATATGTAATCCTTCTTCTACTTCTTTATTATAATCGTCAAGATCTAAACGTGATGTACGTAAGTAAAATGCATAAGCTTGCTCCATTTGATTTAATTTTGCTGCCTGAATACTGTGTACACATGGCGATAGTGAGCTTTCGTGTACTGTAAATGGCTCATAAAAATCAAAATGACGTTTTAATTCTTCATCTGTAAAATGATCTTCGAAGAAGTAAAATCCTTGTAATGTATCTGCTTGTTTAATATAAGGAGAACGTAAAATACGGTCCCAACTCCATTTTTGATTAATTGGTCTTTGTGATTTTTCTAAATCTTCAACCGTGATTAACTCTTTGTCTAAAAAGCCATCTTGTTGCAGGTAAACATTATGTTTTTCGGAAAAAGGAAAATACATGTTGTTTGCAACGTCTTGCCAAATTTCCATTTCTTTAGGAGATAAAGAAACTTTGTCCATAATCCTGTTGTAATCTGAAGTAAATTCTTCTTTTACTTTTTCAATATTTTGCAAAGCATAATCTATACACCATTTTGCTATATAATTAGTGTACCAGTTATTGTTTACATTGTTTTCGTATTCGTTTGGACCAGTAACTCCTAAAATAACGTATTTATTTTTGTCTGAAGAAAATGTTGCACGTTGTTGCCAGAATCTAGCTATACCAATAAGTACTTCTAATCCCATTTCTGGAATGTAGCTATAATCGCCTGTATAACGGTAATAATTAAATATGGCAAAAGCAATTGCACCATTTCGATGAATTTCTTCAAAGGTAATTTCCCACTCATTATGACACTCTTCACCATTCATGGTTACCATTGGATAAAGCGCAGCACCGTTTTTAAACCCTAATTTTTGAGCGTTTTCTATAGCTTTTTCTAAATGATTATAACGGTATTGTAATAAGTTACGTGCTACTTTTTGGTCTTTGGTCGCCATGTAAAACGGTATACAATACGCTTCTGTATCCCAATAAGTACTACCGCCATATTTTTCGCCAGTAAATCCTTTTGGACCAATGTTTAACCTAGAATCTTTACCTAAATAGGTTTGGTTAAGCTGAAAAATATTAAATCTAATACCTTGTTGTGCTTTTACATCACCATCTATAGTAATATCTGACATCTTCCAAATCTCTGCCCAAGCTTGTTTTTGGTCTTCTAAAAGTGAATCAAAACCTTTTGTATTCGCTTTTGACAATGCTGTTTTTGCTGCCTCTATTAATTGATCCTTCTCATAATTTCTATCTACGGTATAACCACCAAACTTTACTAAGCTTGCGGTTTGATTTTGATCAACTTCTACATTATATGAAAATGCAATTGTTTGTTCTGTTGAAGTTGCTTCTGGCGCAATATCTTGCTTTTCGTCATTTATAAACGCATGAGACTGCATAAACGTGCAGGTATGAAAATTAGTTTTCATAGTATGTGCTTCTATAAATGCTTGATCGTTTATAACTTCAACATTTGTGGTATTCCAAAACTTATCATCCCAATTAGAATCTTCGTTAGTAATACCGCTATCTATATAAGGTTGAAACTGAATAGCTGCGCTTCCGTTTAATGGTTTTATGTTGAATTTTATCGCGCCAACTTCATCTAAATTTAAACTTAAAAAACGAACGATGTTGACTTCTACCTTTAAATCATTTTGAAGTGTTGCCTCAAAACTTCTAGATAGCCAGCCTTCTTTCATATTTAATTCTCTACGAAAGTTGTCTACGCTTTTTGCTTTAAAAAGGTCTAAAGCTTCACCATTAATGGTTACGTTAATACCAATCCAACTTGGTGCGTTAAGTACTTTGGCAAAATATTCTGGGTAACCATTTTTCCACCAACCAACACGAGTTTTATCTGGATAATACACGCCAGCAATATAACTACCTTGAAAGGTTGATCCTGAGTATTGCTCTTCAAAATTAGCACGTTGACCCATTGCGCCATTACCGATGCTAAATAAACTTTCTGAAGATTTTACGCGATCTACGTCAAATCCTTCTTCTATAATTGACCAATTGTTTGGTTGTATATAATCTTGATTCATTGTTAATGAATAATTTATCTTTTTATTAATTTATCTATAAATGCAGTGTCTATTTCTGTAAAATTTGAAAAGACATAATCTGCTTCATGTAATACGTTTTCTTCCCCTATACCTATAGAAATCATATTTGCTGTATTTGCAGCTTGAACACCTGCAACCGAATCTTCAAAAACAATACAATCTTCAGGGTTTACGTTTAATGATTTTGCTGCAATTAAAAACACTTCTGGATCTGGTTTTGCTTTGCTTACGTCATTACCATCTACAATTGCATCAAACTGCTTAAGCAAATCTACTTTTTCAAGAATTTGACGTGCATTTTTACTTGCCGATCCTAGAGAAACTGGTTGATTTTGTGTTTTTAAATAGTTTAAAATTTTTGGTACATCGGGAAGAATTTCCTCGTGATTCATTTTCGCTATAAAGCTTAAATAATCATCATTTTTTGATGCCATTAAGGCATTAAATTTGTCTTCGGAAATAGTTTTATTTCCCCATGCTAATATTTTTTCAAGAGATTTAACTCTGCTTACACCCTTAAGTTGTTCGTTTTGTTCGTGTGAAAAATCGATACCGATACTTTTTGCTAGTTTTTGCCAAGCTAAAAAGTGATATTTTGCTGTGTCTACGATAACACCATCTAAATCGAATATGAAGCCTTTTTTATTCATTTTAATTCTCTTCTATTTGATATGTAATTGCATTTTTGTTTGTAATTAACAGATTGCAAAGTCCAGCTATAACCAAACTTATACCTGCCACTGTCATAGCATTTATTGCTTCTTCGCCTAATAATCCAGAGATAAAATTAATACCACCAAGTGCAGCAATAATTTGAGGAATTACAATAAACATATTAAATATCCCCATGATTACTCCCATTTTCTTAGGGTCTACACTACTAGATAACATAGCATATGGCATTGAAAGAATACTTCCCCATGCAAAACCTATAAGAATAAAGCAGTATTTTAGGGTTTCAGGAGTTGCTATATTCATCATTAAAAAACCTATACCTCCTAATATTAAAGAACCCATGTGTACAAATTTTCTATTAATCCTTCTTTTTGAAGTGTAAAAAGTTAGTAGTAAAGCAAACGCCATAGATGACAAGCCATAAATACCCATTGCTGAACCTACTAAATTTGAAGATTTTTGAAATGCTGTGTTTGCTGTATCAAAAGCTAATTTTTGTGCGCTGTCTGCCATATCAAAAGCAGTTTCTATAGGTGCTGGAGTATGAAACACATGTTCTGTAAGTGCAGGATTAGCTAAACTCCACATGGTGAAAAATGCAAACCAAGAAAAGAATTGAATAACTCCAAGTTTTTTCATGGTGGTTGGCATACTTCCAATATTATTAATTATATCTTTTATGAAGTTGCTTTTTTGGGCTTTTTCACGTTTAAACTCTTCCATATCCTCTGGTGGATATTCTGTAGTCGTAAAAATTGTATATAATACACTAATTAAAAACACAAAAGCACCTATTGCGAAAGCTACTTTTACAGTGTCTGTAATGACACCAGAGTCTGCAGAATCGCTAACACCAAACTGAGATACCATCCATGGTAGGTTACTAGCTATCCAAGTACCAATACCAATTATTAATGTTTGTACCACAAAACCATAAGATCTTTGTGAATTTGGTAATTTATCTGCAACTAAAGCTCTAAATGGTTCCATAGACACATTAATCGAGGCATCTAAAACCCATAAAAAACCAGCTGCTACCCAAAGCGCAGGAGAATATGGCACAAAAAATAATGCTAAAGAGCTTAGTATTGCTCCTATTAAAAAGTAAGGTCTACGTCTTCCTAATTTTGGATGCCAAGTCTTATCACTTAAATACCCTACAATTGGCTGTACTATTAACCCTGTTAATGGTGCTGCAATCCAAAGCAAAGGGATTTCGTCTTTACTTGCTCCTAGTGTTTGAAATATTCTAGACATAAATCCGCCTTGTAAGGCAAATCCAAATTGAATCCCGAGAAAACCAAAACTCATGTTCCAGATTTCCCAAAATCCTAACTTCTGTTTTTTCATTTATAGTATTATTAAATTTATACTATTTGATAAGCTGAAAAAACCTATCAAAACTTAAAGGTGAGAAGTAAAAATATAAGTTTTGATTGCCGTAAAGATAAAAAACATTTTAAGATTATATGTTAAAAATCTTATTTTGTAGATTCTCGTTCTATTAAATCTGTTTGAATTGTAAAGGTTTCGTATACCTCTTCTTCGTCTTCTCTCTCTAGATTATTAATTAAAAGTTCTGCTGCTTTTTCTCCCATTTGGCTTGCGTGCTGACTAACCGTTGTTAAACTTGGCACAGCGTGTTTGGACAATACACCATCTGTAAAACCAATTACTTGAAGACTTTCAGGTATTTTTATTTTTAACTTTCTAGCAACTTTCATTGCAGTAATTGCATAGATTTCGTTAACTGCAACTATTCCATCTAGATTTTTGTTTACTTTAAAAAAGCTTTCTATTTCTTTCTCCAAACTTTCAAGATTTTCTTCTGAAAGTTTTTCGTCATCTACTTTTAAGATAAAGTCTGCTTCTGGAAAAATCTGATGATCTTCTAACGCTTTTAAATATCCTTGGGTTCTTAATTTACCAACATTTATATAATCCTTTGTTGTAATTAAACCAATCTTTTCACAACCATTTTCAATAAGTTTATTAGTAGCTTTTACTGCGCCTTCAAAATCATCTACGATTACTTTATCACAATTAATTTCATTTATCACACGATCAAACATCACTACTGGCATACCTTGATTAATAGTTTCAGTTAAATGATGGTAATCTTGAAGTAACATTGTTTCTTTTGACACAGAAAGTATAAATCCATCTATACTTCCATTAGCTAACATCTCCATATTTATTACTTCGTTAGAAAAAGACTCGTTAGATAAACCAACAATAACATTATAACCTCTACTTAATGCTTCTTTTTCTATACCGCTTATTACTTTTGAGAAAAAGTGATGAACAATCTCTGGTATAATCACACCTATAGTTTTTGTTTTTCTATTTTTTAAACTTAAAGCAATATTATTAGGTCTATAATTGTAGAGTTTAGCAAAAGCTTGCACTTTTTGTCTTGTATCCTCACTTATCTCAATACTGTTTTTTAATGCTTTAGACACTGTAGATATAGATACATCTAATTCTTTTGCTATTTGCTTTAATGTTACCTTTTTTTTCATCTTAGATACTGTTAATCAATTTGTTTTAGTTGTTTTTGTATTGAGAATTTAATAAATTATCTACTCTAAATTAAGAAGATGCAATTTAAAACACGCTCTAAATGTGATTTTTGCAAAATTTTATGGTCTATTTTGTCAAATAACCAAAAGTTTTCAACACGAAAACGTTTGAGTAACCTGTTAACAAAGGAGTTACGTCAATTTAACATAAATTTTACATAGTTTTATAACGAGAAGTAAAAATATACTTAAAAATAGACTAATAAAATAATTTAATAGCAATTGTATGAAAACAATTTTTAAAGGGTTGTTGTTTGCGTTTATTCTGATACCATCTTTAATAATGGCTCAGAACACAGTAACTGGTTCAGTTACAGAGCAAGCAACCTCATTACCATTACCAACAGTTAATGTTTTAGTAAAAAACACAACTAAGGGTACTGTTACAGATTTTGATGGTAATTATAGCCTACAAGTTAATCAAGGAGAAGTTTTAGTTTTTTCTTACGTAGGATTTATTACTCAAGAAGTAACATATAATGGTCAAGACAAAATTAACGTGGCTTTAGTAGAAGACTCTGCCCAATTAGACGAAGTTGTAATTATAGGGTATGGTAGTGTTAAAAAAGAAGATTTAACTGGATCTGTAGATGTAGTTTCTTCTGATGATTTTAACAAAGGAGCCATTCAATCTACGGATCAATTACTTCAAGGTAAAGCAGCAGGTGTAAGAATTACAGATAGTGGTGGATCACCAGATTCTGCTCCTAATATTAGAATTAGAGGTGGCGCCTCTTTAAATGCAGATAGTAGTCCATTAATAGTAATTGACGGAATACCTGTAGGCACACAAAATCCAGCAGGTGTAAGCAACCCTTTATCATTAGTAAATCCTAATGATGTAGAAAGCTTCACGATATTAAAAGATGCATCTGCTACAGCAATTTACGGTTCTCGTGCCTCTAACGGTGTAATTATTATTACTACAAAAAGAGGAACTTCTGGAGCACCACAATTTAACTTCTCTACTACAGTAACTGCTAGTAGCGCTGGAGAAGGTATAGATATGATGGATAGTGATAGTTATGTAAGATTTATACAAGAGTATCATCCAGATTTAGTAGGCAGTCTTGGTGTACCAGTTGGTTCTGTTACAACAAACGAACCTATTAGTTATATCTTAAATACTCCTGATGGAGATAGAGCTATTTATGACACTAACTGGAGAGACGCTATTATTAGAACAGCATTTACATCTAACACTAACTTTTCTGCTAGAGCTAATCTAGGAGAAAACACACCTTTTAGAGCTTCAATAGGTTACAACAACGCACAAGGTGTTGTAAGAACAGATGATTACGAAAGATTTAGCGCTTCATTTAAATTATCACCTCAACTTTTAGACGATAATTTAAAAATTGATACCAATGCAAAACTAACTTGGGCAGAGAAAAATGCAACAGATGCTGGTGGAGCTTTAGGTGGCGCATTAGTATTTGACCCAACAAAACCAATTTATAATACTTCAGGTATATTTAACGGGTTTTATACTAACTTAAACGCTACAAACCCTAATTTAATTGATGGACAATACAATCCTCTAGCGTTACTTGAGCAACGTGAAAGACCTGAAAAAGCATTTAGATTTTTAGGAAACATAGAGTTTGATTACACTATGCCTTTTTTACCTGAGTTAAAAGCTGTAGTTAATGTTGGTTTGGATGCCTCAAGATCTAAAATTAGAGAGACTTTTGGCGAAGGCGCTTTAGCTACTTATAAGTTAGATGAAAATGGTCAAGGCGTATTTAATCCTGGATTAAATTATGCTGAAAGACAACATATAACTAATACAACTTTTGATGCTTATTTAAAATATGCAAAAAACCTAGAAAATTCGTTTATTAATAATTACGATGTCCAACTTGGATACGCTTACCAAAATTTTAAAAACGATGGTAATAATGACACTTATAACTACGCATCTACTCAAGAAGAAGTTGATCAATATGGTGTAGCTATTGGAGAAAGATATTTAGTATTAAACCCAAACAATCCAAACAACAGATATTATAACACTCAAAACTTACAATCATTTTTTGCAAGATCAAACATTAATATTAAGGACAAATACCTTTTAACATTATCTTTAAGAGCAGACGCATCTTCTCTATTTGTATTTGATGACATTTGGGGAGATAACGTTTGGGGATTATTCCCTTCTGCAGCTCTTGCTTGGAAAGTAAAAGAAGAAAACTTCTTAAAAAATGTAGAATTTGTAGACGATCTTAAGCTAAGGTTAGGATGGGGTAAAACAGGACAACAAAATATTACTGGCGTTTCTGGATTCTACCCAACAAGTCCATTGTTTTCTGTTGGTAGTCAAAACAGTCAATACTTACCTGGGTACAACTTATATTCAGCAAACGCATTTCAAACTGGGTTAACTTGGGAGAAAACAACAACATTAAATGCTGGTATTGATTTTGCTTTCTTTAATAACAGATTGATAACAGGTAGTTTTGATGTCTTTAAAAGAGAAACTACAGATTTATTATCAAGAGTAAGTTTACCACCAGGTCAATCTTTAACAGATAGCTTTATTAAAAATGTTGGAAGTACAGATAGTGAAGGTTTTGAACTTAGTTTAAACTTAAATGCTATCCAAAAAGAAGATATTAGCTTAAGTATTAATGGTAATTTATCTTATGCAAAAACAGAGGTTACTGATTTAGGAGGAGTTAATAGACTTAATATTGGTGGACAATTATTAGGTACAGGATCTAACTTGTTATTCAATTTAGTTGGAGAAGAACCATACCAAGCTGGAGTTTTCAAACAAGTTTATGATACAGACGGTAACCCAATACCTAATGCTTTTGTTGATTTAAATGGAGACAATCAAATAACTGAAGAAGACAAATATTATACACCTCTTAGACCAAACTGGAATTTTGGTTTTGGACTTAACTTTAACTATAAAAACTGGGATTTTGGTACAACTTTTAGAGGTCAGTTAGATGGTAAAGTTTATGACTTAAATGCTTTACGTTTTGGTTATACTGAAAGTGCAGCTCCTAATAACAACACTAGTATATCAAATGTATTAAACTTTTATAACGGTGCTGCTAATCCTGTATTTCAAGATGCAAACGGAAATATTCAATTCTCAGATTATTTCTTACAAGACGCAGCGTTTATGAGATGTGAAAATATTGTTGTTGGCTATAGTTTACCTAACAATTTTATTAAAAACACAAACATGAGGCTTTACGCATCGGTTAACAATCCTTTTATTATAACTAATTACGATGGACAAGATCCTGAACAATTTGGAGGAATAGATGGTGCGTTTTACCCAAGACCAACAGCTTATACATTTGGTGTAAACTTAGATTTTTAAAATTATGACTATGAAAAAATTAATATTAACATTTTTTGGATTGGCGTTATTTGTAACGATTACGTCATGTGTTAACGATCTAGACACAGAACCAAAAGTAGAGCTTACTCTACAACAGCTTTTAGATCAAGACCCAAATGCAATAGAAGGTTTATTATCTAGACTTTATGCTTCTTTTGCTTTATCTGGACCTAACGGACCAGGAAGTTCGGACGTATCTGACGATGCTGGAGAATCTCCTTTTTTAAGAGGTATTATCAACTTACAAGATTTTACAGCAGACGGAATGAAAAACCGTTGGGGAGATGATGGTTTAGACCAATTAACCACAACATCGCAATGGACTAGTAACAACAAATTTTTTAGATATTTATATAATCGTGCATATTACACAATACCACAATGTAATAACCTTCTAACAGTATTACCAAACGCAGGTGTAGATATACCTGAGTCTATACAAAGCGAAGTACGATTTTTAAGAGCTTTAGCTTACTACTATTTAATAGATACATTTGGAAAAGGAGTTTTAGTTACTGAAGAAAACTCTGGATCATCAGATTTCTTACCAGAAGCTTCTAGACAAGAATTATTCAACTTTGTTGAATCAGAATTATTAGATATAGAACCAACTATTGGAAACGACAATGGTTACGGTAGAGCTAACACATACGTAGTAGACATGTTATTAGCTAAATTATATATAAACGCCGAAGTATACACAGGGACAGCAATGTATACAGAAGCTGCTACGTACATCAATAAAATAATAAATGAAGGTGGTTATCAATTAGAAGAAAATTTTGTTCAAAACTTCTCTGGAGACAATAATATTTCTAATGAAATTATTTACCCTCTAATTGCAGACGCAGTAAATAGCCAAAGCTTTGGTAACACTACATACATCGTAAATGGTAGTTTAAGTCCTGATACTATTCCTATCTTAGAATTTGGCGCTGCCGAAGGTTGGCAAGGTCACAGGGCAACAGAAGCTTGGTATGGTCTATTTGGAGATTTAAACACATCTAATGATGTTAGAGCAAGTTTATTCTGGACGGATGGTCATAATTACACAATGACAGATTACAGAGAATGGACAGATGGCTATCCTTCAATTAAGTTTAGAAACAACGATTTTAACGAAACACCAACAACAGGAACTTCATTCTCAGGAACAGATTTCCCTCTTTATAGACTTGCAGATGTATATTTAATGTATGCAGAATGTGCTTTAAGAGGTGCTTCTAACACAAACATGAATGATGCCTTAACATATGTTAATTTAGTTAGAGATAGAGCTAATGCAGATTTAATAAATATGTCAGATTTAACATTAGACTTTATTATAGACGAAAGAGCTAGAGAATTAAACCTAGAAGGACATAGAAGAACTGACCTTATTAGATTTGGTATGTTTACAGGTGGAAGCTACTTATGGCCTTGGAAAGGTAACACCTTAAACGGTACATCAATACCCGATTCTTATAGATTATTCCCTATACCTCAATCTGCTTTAGACGCTAATCCTAATTTACAACAAAACCCTGGTTACTAATTAAAAATTGAAACAATGAAAAATTTTATAAAAATATCAGCTTTATTTTTGACATTATTCTTAAGCTTTACTTCTTGTGAAGAAGATGATAGTTTAGAATTTGTTGCAGCTCCTCAAGGAGAATTTGAATTCACTAACACATTCTTGTCAGAGTACATTTTACCAGCCGAAAATAGTACTGATGACAATATTGGTGCAATATTTTCTTTCAACCCAGCAGATTTTGATGTTCAAACTAACGTATCTTACGAATTACAATCTTCTATATTAGGCGACTTCACAGACGCAACTGTAGTTCCTACATTATCAAACAACAATAACAATCAAATAGAGGTTACTATTGGAACTTTAAAAACTTTAGCAGAAGAGTATGGTATTACTGCACCAGACTCAGGAATGTTAAACTTTAGAATAAGAGCTTATGTTGGTGATGCGATTTCTACAACAGAATCATTTACTGAAACTCAATCTATAACAGTAACGCTATTAGAAGCTCAAACTGGTGGCGGATCAGGGATAGAACCTTCTACGTGGGGAATTGTTGGTTCTGGTTACAATAATTGGGGCGCATTTGCAGATGCACCTTTTTACACAACAGACCAAGCAGATGTATATGTATCTTATGTAACTTTAGTAGATGGTGAGATCAAGTTTAGAGAAAATAACGAATGGGTTAATGACTTTGGAGATGATGGTGCAGACGGAACTTTAGAAGCAGGAGGAGCCAACATACCTGTTACAGCAGGAACTTATAAAATCACATTAGATCTTTCTACAAACACATATACAATGGAAGAATACTCTTGGGGTATTGTTGGTTCTGGTTATAATGATTGGGGAGCAACTCCTGATGCTAAATTTACATACGATTACGTTACTGATACTTTCAAAGTTGGAGTTAAGCTAATTGATGGTGAAATTAAGTTTAGAAAAAATAATGATTGGGCTGAAAACTTTGGTGATACTGGTGTAGATGGCACATTAGATGCTGGCGGAGATAACTTAGTTGTTACAGCTGGTTTTTATGCAATAACTTTAGATTTCAACAATGGAACATACACCATGGAAGCTACAGACATCTTCGGTGTAGTAGGTTCTGGATATAACGATTGGGGAGCAACTCCTGATTTTTCTTTTACGCCTTTAAGTAATGGAGTTTGGGTTGCTGAAATTGTACCTATAATTGATGGTGAAATTAAATTTAGAGCTAATGAAGATTGGGGAACCAACTATGGTGGTACTTCTGGAACTTTAGTTGATGGCGGGGACAATATTGCTGTAACTGCTGGAAATTATAGAATATCTTTTGATACAGTTAATCTAACTTACGAGCTAAATCAAGTTAATTAATTTTATCTAAATAACTAGCTATTATATAAATTGAAAAGGCTGACTGGTTTTAGTCAGCCTTTTTTTAAATACGAATACTTAATATGAAAAAAATTACATTAATAATCTTGATGTTGTTTTCAATAATATCATTAGGACAAGTTACAATAACACCAAATCCTTTTGAAGTCGATCAATCTATTACAATAACAGTAGATATTAATAGCACTGCAACAGATTGTAACGGAATTAATAACCCATCAAAAGTTTACCTACACTCTGGTATTGGAGACGATAATGACCCTTGGGGATTTAATGTAGTTGGAAATTGGGGACAAGATGATGGAGTTGGTGAAATGACAAACAATGGTAATGGCACATGGAGCATCACTTTTGTGCCTGAAACTTATTATAATCTTTCTACAACTCAGGCTCAAAATGCCATAAAAATGGGAATGGTTTTTAGAAACGCAGACGGCACTCAAGAATTAAAAGCTTCAGGTTGTTCTGATTTCTTTTTTGATGTTGGGACTTTTCAAGTTAGCTTAAGCTCTCCTGCAGAAGACTCTACAACTATAATTAATTCTGGAGATAATTTTTCCGTAAGCGCATCAAATATTGGCGGTCCGGCAGATTATGTTTTAAAATCTAACGGAAATATAATAAATACTCAAAATAGTGTTTCTTCATATAACTATACACAAACTAACATAACTAATAATCAAAATTATGTTTTAGAAGTTACTTTAAACGGAACAACTATTTTTAAAGAATTTTCAGCTATTGTAGATCCAGGAACAGTCTATGACGTAATGCCTACAAATTATCAAGATGGAATAACTTATCTAAGCGATACAGAAGCTGTACTAGTTTTATATGCAACAGGTAAGGACTTTGTGTACTTGGCTGGAAGTTTTAATAATTGGCAACCAGATTCAAACTACGCTATGAAGGTTGATCCAACTCGTAATAATAAGTTTTGGATCACACTTACAGGATTAACACCTGGACAAATTGAGACTTATCAATATTGGGTAGTAGATAAAACTCCTCCTGCAAATTCACCATCATTAGTAAAAACTGCAGATCCTTATTCAACATTAGTATTGTCTCCATTTGATGATCCTTGGATTCCTGCTGCATCATACCCAAACTTACCTGCCTATCCTGCTGGTCAAGAACGCGAGGTTACTGTTTTACAAACAGCTCAAACACCTTACAATTGGCAAGTCACAAACTTTACTAAACCAAAAAAAGAAGACTTAATTGTTTACGAACTTTTGGTTAGGGACTTTGACGCAGATAGAAATTATCAAGATATCATAGATAAAATAGACTATTTTAAAAGTTTAAACATTAATGCTATCGAGTTGATGCCTGTTATGGAGTTTGAAGGCAATGAAAGTTGGGGATACAATACGTCATTTCATAGAGCGTTAGATAAATTTTACGGCACAGAAGATAAGTTAAAAGAGTTAATTGATGTCTGTCATCAAAATGGAATTGCTGTAATCTTAGACTTAGCTTTAAACCATGCTTTTGGTCGTAATCCAATGGTACGTATGTGGATGAATGATCCTGATGGAGATGGTTGGGGCGAGCCAAATAGTCAAAACCCATATTTTAATGTAACACCTACACATACTTATAATGTTGGATATGATTTTGATCACTCTAATCCAAGAACAAAAGATTATACAAAAAGTGTTATTAAACATTGGATTGAAGAGTTTCATATAGATGGTTTTCGTTGGGATTTAACTAAAGGGTTTACTCAAAATTGTACATCTGGAGATGAAGGTTGTACAAACAGCTACCAACAAGATCGTGTTGATGTTTTAAGAGAATATGTTGATTATTCTTGGTCACTTGATCCTTATCACTATGCCATTTTTGAGCATTTAGGATCAGATTCAGAAGAGCAACAATGGGCCAATTACCGTATTGGAGAAACTATTCCTAAAGGTGTAATGATGTGGAAAGAAATGTGGAACGATTACAAAAACCTTGGTAATGGTAGTGCTGCAAACATTAGCGGTATGGGAAGTAACGAACATGGGTTTACAATGAAAAGAGCTTTAGGTTACCCAGAAAGTCATGATAAAGACCGTGTAATGTACGAGATGGTAACATTTGGTGCCAGTAATGGTAGTTACGATATTACAGATTTAAATACCGCTTTAACAAGAATGTCTACAATTGGAGCTACTTCAATTATGATTCCTGGTCCAAAAATGTTATGGCATTTTGCAGAGTTAGGAATGGATATTTCTATTTGGACTTGCGACAACGGTGTTGTAAATACTGATTATGACGGTAATAATGATGGTGATTGTAAATTATCCACAAAACCACAACCACAATGGGTAAACAACTGGACAAGTGACCCAAATAGAAGTCAAGTTTTTAACGATTGGGCTAGATTGAACGATTTAAAAATTAACGAAGATGTTTTTGAAGGTGACTACTCTATTGACTCTGGAGATTTAACACCTCGTATTTTTATCTGGAATGATGCCATTCCTGCAACTGAATTAAAAAATGTTGTGATTTTAGCAAACTTCGATTTAACAGCTCAAAACATTGTACCAGATTTCCCTTATACGGGAACATGGTATGATTTAATGGATGAAACTAACTCAACATCAATTAATGTAACTAACACAGCTGCAACAATTAATATTCCTGCTGGTGAGTTTAGAATTTTTGGTAATGCTGCTCCTCAAAGTTTAAGCACTACAAGTTTTGATGTAGAAGATTCTATAAAACTATATCCTAATCCAACTAAAACAACATTCTCGGTAAATATTAAACTTAACAACGTATCGATTAATGATGTTTCAGGAAAAGAAATAAAATCGTTTAATGGTGATTTTGAAAAAGGACATACTTTTAATGTTGAAGGTATTTCGGAAGGGTTATATTTAATCCAACTTGAAAATGAAAATGGTCAATCTTCAACTCAAAAATTAATTATTAATTAGTCAGAATAGAAATTTGCATTTAAAAAAGGCTTTAATCTAATTAGGTTAAAGCCTTTTTTATAATGATTTAAAACAAAAAAAGCTAACTTATTCAGTTAGCTTTTTTACTCTGTACAGGCGGAGAGACTCGAACTCTCACACCTTGCGGCACTAGATCCTAAGTCTAGCGTGTCTACCAATTCCACCACGCCTGCAACTTGTTTCCGTTAATTTCGGATTGCAAATATAATCAATAGTTTCAATTTACAAACAAGTTAATAGCAGATTTTTTTGATTTGCTTTTTGTACTTTTACATAAATCATAAAATTCTCTTATGCAAAACATTTCAACATACGTCAAAGACAACAAACAACGCTTTATTGACGAGCTGATAGAACTCTTAAAAATTCCTTCTATTAGTGCAGATTCTGCTTACAAAGAACACACATTTAATACTGCAGATGCTGTCGCAGAAAGTTTAAAAAAAGCAGGTTGTGACAACGTAGAAATCTGCCAAACCGATGGTTATCCTATTGTCTATGCAGATAAAATAATTGATAAAAATTTACCAACGGTTTTAGTTTACGGTCATTACGATGTACAACCACCAGATCCTCTAGATTTATGGCATTCGCCACCTTTTGAGCCTGTAATAAAACCTACAGAATTACATCCTGAAGGTGCAATTTTTGCACGTGGTGCTTGTGATGACAAGGGACAAATGTACATGCACGTCAAAGCAATGGAGTTTATGACCAAAAATAATTGTTTACCGTGTAATGTTAAATTTATGATCGAAGGTGAAGAAGAAGTTGGTAGCGTTAATCTTGGAAAGTTTGTTAAAGAAAACCGTGAAAAATTAGCTAACGATGTGATCTTAATTTCAGATACTGGTATGATTGCTAAAGACGTGCCTTCAATTACAACTGGTTTACGTGGTTTAAGCTATGTAGAAGTTGAAGTTACAGGTCCAAATCGCGATTTACATTCTGGATTATATGGCGGTGCAGTTGCTAATCCAATAAATGTATTAACAAAAATGATTGCTTCGCTTCATGACGAAAATAATCACATTACCATTCCTGGTTTTTATGATAAAGTTGAAGAATTAAGCCAAGAAGAACGTGCGCAAATGGCAAAAGCACCTTTTTCTTTAGACGCTTATAAAAAATCATTAGATATTGATGCTGTTTATGGTGAAGCCGGTTACACAACTAACGAGCGTAACAGCATTAGACCAACTTTAGACGTTAACGGAATTTGGGGCGGATACATTGGCGAAGGTGCAAAAACCGTTATTACAAGCAAGGCTTATGCAAAAATATCAATGCGATTAGTACCAAATCAAGATTGGGAAGAGATTACCCAACTATTTAAAACACATTTTGAAAACATTGCTCCAGAAGGTGTAAAAGTACTTGTAAAACCACATCATGGCGGACAAGGTTACGTAACGCCAATAGATAGTGTTGGTTATCAAGCTGCAAGTAAAGCTTACGAACAAACTTTTGGAAAAACACCTATACCACAACGTAGTGGCGGAAGTATTCCTATTGTTTCACTTTTTGAAGAGCAACTAAAAAGTAAAACCATTTTAATGGGCTTTGGTCTAGATAGCGATGCGATACACAGTCCAAACGAACATTTTGGAGTATGGAATTATCTAAAAGGCATAGAAACTATTCCGTATTTCTATCAATATTTTACAGAGCTACATAAATAAAATTTGGGTGTTTCCACCTTTTGCTTCTAATGGCAAAAGGTGGTCGCGCTTTTCATTATATCTTAATTTTGCCATATATGGCAGCAAAATTAAGGATGTCATTACAATCGCTAACACAACTAACCCAAAGTGAAAAACCAACATTTTAAGCATGTTTTAGAACTTACTTTTGCTACTTTTTTAATAAGTACGTCTGGTGCTTTAGGTAGATACATAGATATGCCTGCTCCAGTAACAATTTGGTGGCGAAGCATTTTAGCAATGCTTATTTTATTGGGTTATTGCAAGTATAAAAACATCAAATTAAACATTCTTTCAAAAAAAGATTTAGGTGGTTTTATAATTGCATCCATCTTTATGGCATTACATTGGATTACTTACTTTATTGCACTGCAAAAATCTAGTGTTGCAATTGGTATGTTATCACTATTTACATTCCCGATAATTACAGCGCTTTTAGAGCCATTATTTTCTAAAACTAAATTTGATATCATGCACCTTATACTTGGTGCAATGGTACTTTTAGGTATTTATATTTTATCTCCAGAAATAGACTTTGAAAACGACGCATTTATAGGCATATTTTTCGGATTGGTTTCTGCATTGTGTTATGCGCTTCGAATTTTAATAATGAAACAGTATGTAACTACTTATCATGGTAGTCATTTAATGTTTTATCAATTACTAATTATGGGTATAATGTTATCGCCTGTATTAATTTTCTTAGACAGCTCTAATATGGTAACACAATATCCTTATGTGATTATTTTGGCATTAGTTACTACAGCTTTAGGACATACTTTATTTGTACAAAGTTTAAATCATTTTAAAGTGAGTACAGCTAGTATTATTGGTAGCACACAGCCTATTTTTGGGATTATTATTGCTTACTTTTTCTTAAACGAAATCCCGACTTGGAACACCTTTTTTGGCGGACTATTAATCCTTTCTACTGTAATTATAGAAAGTCTTAGAACACGAAAGAAATAAAATATTTTCACTCAAAATTTGTTCTACGTTTGTAGAAGTCATTTTTATATTCTACATTTGTAGAAGTCATTCTAAAAACATAGAACATGCAATTATCAAAATCTGAAGAAGAATTAATGAGTTATTTATGGCAATTAGAAAAAGGTTTTATGAAAGACTTGCTAGACGCTTATCCAGAACCAAAACCAGCAAACACAACAGTTGCGACGCTTTTAAAACGTATGACAGACAAAGGTTTTGTGGCTTATAACAAATTTGGAAACTCTAGACAATACTATCCTTTAGTTAAAAAGAAAGACTATTTTTCTAAGCACGTAAATGGCTTGATCAAAAACTTTTTTAATAACAGTAGTACGCAATTTGCTTCGTTTTTTACTCAAGAAACAGATTTAACAAAAGAAGAATTAGAAGAACTACGCGCTATTATAGACAACCAAATTAAAAACAAATAATCATGGGTATTCTGCTATTAAAATCATCGGCATGTTTGGCTATTTTAATGCTATTCTACAAAATAGTTTTAGAGCCGTTAAACCATCATCATTTTAAAAGGTTTTATTTGTTAGCTGCGCTTTTACTATCGGCAATCATACCTTTTATTACATTTATTAAATATGTAGAACCAACTTTAGATTTTGGCTTTTACGATTCAGAAAGTATGACTACTCCACCATATTTTCCTGCAGAACTACCTACAATTACAGAAGGACAACCCAATACATTTTTACCGACACTTTTATGGGCAATTTATGCTATTGGTGTTATTATATTTTCAACGCGATTTATTTTAAATCTATTTAAGATTTCATCTAAAATTAGAACACATCAAAAGGTAAAAACCCATGTATTTATAAATGTTTTAATTGAAAAATTAGTTATTCCGCATACATTTTTCAACTATATTTTTCTTAATAAATCTGCTTTTGAAAATAACGATATTCCACAAGAAGTTTTATTACACGAACAAGCACATGCTAAACAAAAACATAGTTTAGACATTTTGTTTTTAGAAATCTTACAGGTTATTTTTTGGTTTAATCCACTACTCTATTTTATAAAAAAAGACATTAAACTTAACCACGAATTTTTAGCCGATCAACAGGTTTTAAAAAGTGGTTTCAACTTAAAAGATTATCAAAATCTCTTGTTAAGGTTCTCATCAAACCAAAAAGAGTTAGCATTGGTTAATGCTATCAATTATTCATCAATCAAAAAACGTTTAACAATTATGAACACACAAACAACACAAAGAACAAAATGGCTTAGAAGCCTATTACTACTACCTGTATTGGCATTGCTTTTATTTAGTTTTAGTCAAACTAAAGAGGTTGAAAAAAGTGTTAAGCCAAAAATTAATGTTGCATCTAATGCTAATGAAAATTTAATTAAAACACCAACTCTAACAATCAATCAAAATCCATTATCTCTTAAACTAAATGGTAAGTCGACTAGTTTAGAAAATTTGAGATCAGATTTCATAAACTTATTTGGAAAAAAAGATGTTGAATTACAAATAAATTCAAAAGGTAAAAGTTTAGATTACTCTATTTTAGAAAAAGTAACTAAAGCATTAGAAGGTTTATGTAAATCGATAGAATTAAGCAACGGAATAAAAATTAACGAGCAAACCCATAAAGTTTCTCCAAACAAAGATTACTCTTTCAATGTTATAGAAAAGAAAAAAACTACACAAGACAAACAGTACCCAATGTTAGGTATGTCCGTTTTTAAAGGTGATCCTATTTACGCCAATAAAAAAATGATACGAGCAAGTCAAGTTTCTGTAACAACAGAAAAAGAAGTGTTAAATTTTAAATTTAAAGTACCCGGAAAACCAACAGTAAAAGTTGAAGGTGATATGCTTAACGAAGAAGCGATAAAAAATTTAGAATCTGCAAATAACGATTCATACATAACTTACTTTGATATTAAACTTGAAGATGGTAGTAAAGTGCCTTCTATGATAGTAATTATAAAAAATCAACCAAGTAAAAACAATAAAAAGACAATTCCGTTACCGCCGCCTCCAGTAGCACATAATGCTACTAAAGAGCAAAAAGAAAAATATAAAAAAGAAAGAGAAGAATATTATAAAAAATATAAAATTATAGATGGTAAACCTACAAAAATACCAACACCATCAAAGTCAAAAAATTTAAAAGAGGTACCAAAACCACCTGCACCACCAAAACCAAAATCGCCTTTAGACACAGTTGTTGAAATGGCTAAAAAAGGTGCTACTTTTTATTACAACAATGAAAAAATAACTTCTGATAAAGCTATTAAACTTTTAAAAGAGAATAAAAACTTAAATATATCTTCAAGTACAATCAACAATGTATCTACAGTACATATAAATGACAATGATATTAAAACAACAAATAAAACCGTAGTATCTAACGTTAGTTATTCTGATAAAAAATATAATGAAGACAAAACTCACACATCTAATTTAACGGTTAACGCTGAAAATTTAGAAGAATTAACCAAATTTGATTGGGACGCTTTAAAAACAATTTTCAAAAATAATAGTCCCGAAGATGTAATTGAACTTAGCTTTAATTATAATAAGAAAGTAATGTTTAATGAAAATGTTATTGATAATGTTAATTTCACTATCAAAGGAAAAACTAATGAGTTAGAATCCATGATAAAAAAATCTAAAAATATGATATCAAAGCTTAAAGAAATACATTAAAATCTCTTTAAACCAAATCTATAAAAACCTCAAAACTAATTGATTTGAGGTTTTTTTATTTCAAAAAATGTAACATTTCAGCATAATTAGCGTTCTAATAACTACTTGTCCTGAGTACAGTCTAAGGATCATCATCAATCAAAACACAATCACATCATGTTACAACAATTTTTTATTATTTGCTCTGGCGCAGATATTAACATCCTAAACAATGCTTCTTCAAGCGAAAAAAACAAATACGCAGGTATTGGCGCAACGGTCTTTTTTACAGCACTAATGGCTTTTATCGCTTCTGGTTATGCGCTTTACACCGTTTTTGACAATCTTTTTACAGCCATCTTTTTTGGACTAATTTGGGGATTACTCATTTTTAATTTAGATCGTTTTATTGTCTCTACAATTAAGAAAAGAGATTCTTTTTTAGATGAATTTTTACAAGCATTACCAAGACTAATTTTAGCTTTAATTATCGCTATAGTTATATCAAAACCTTTAGAGATGAAGATTTTTGAAAAAGAAATCAACCAAGTTTTACTAGAAGAAAAAAATGCAATGACGCTTGAAAACCAAGAACAAATTGCACTTCAATTTTCTCCTAAAGAAACAGAACTAAAGCAAAACATCGAAGATTTAAAGTCCGAAATCGACACCAAAGAAGCCGAAGTAAATGCACTTTACGACACCTATATTAGTGAAGCCGAAGGTACTGCAGGAACAAAAAAACTGGGTAAAGGTCCTGTTTATAAAGAAAAAAGAGACAAACACGATGCTGCTTTAGCCCAATTACAACAACTAAAAACAGATAACAAAGCAAAAATTGCAGCTATTGAAATGCAACTACAGCAACTTCAAAATAATTATCAAACACAAGTTAATAATACACAACCCATAATTGATGGTTTTGATGGTTTAATGGCACGTGTTAATGCTTTAAACAAATTACCTTGGTTACCTTCGTTTTTTATATTTCTATTATTTTTAGCTATTGAAACTGCACCGATTTTCGCAAAATTAATTTCACCTAAAAGTGAATATGATTTTAAATTAGAAGATCAAGAAACTGCTGTAAAAACATTAGTACAACAACGTGTTGAAGAGCGTAAACTAGCTTTACAAACCGACTTTAAAATTAACGATAAAGTTTACACAGATTTATCTGAAGAAGATGAATTATATCAATTTAAACGCAAAAAAGCTAGAGAGCTTATGCAGTTACAAGCAGACGCTTTTTATAAAAGTCAGCAAAAACTATTATAAAAAAAGCCCGATTTTCAATTAGAAAATCGGGCTTTTCTTCACTTTAAAAATTTTAATTCTTTTTTACGTATTCTGTAATAATTACAATTTGTTGTCCGCCAACTTTGCCTTCAATGTAATTAGCATTTTCGTGATCTACGCGTATGTTCCTTACAGCTGTTCCTTGTTTGGCAACCATGCTAGAACCTTTTACTTTTAGGTCTTTTATTAAAACAACGTTATCTCCGTTTTCTAGTAAAACACCATTAACATCACGATGTATAATTTTTTCACTTTCGTCTTTATCTTCTCCTGTTGCTCTTGCTAATGCTAAAGCATCTTCATCTAAATACATCATATCCAACAGGTCTTTTGGCCAACCTTCTCCTCTTAATCGTTGTAACATACGCCATGCCATAATTTGGACAGCAACATGCTCGCTCCACATACTATCGTTTAAACAACGCCAATGGTTTGGATCCATATCGGTGTTTTTTTCAATTTGATTATAACATGTGTCACAAACCAAAACGCAAGTGTCTACGCTTTCGTTTAACGAAGGTGGAATTGTGTATTGTTGTAAGTTTGAAGAAGATCCACACAACTCGCAAGTTGATTGACTTCTATCTTTTAACATTTGAAGTACGCTCATTTTAAATATTTGAGAGCAAATGTATAAATTAATAAATCATAATTTACTTAATCTTTGAAGATTAATAAAAGCATTATTAGTTTTTAATGTTTTTAAATAATCTACTAAAGAAAACATACTTTTAAATATTGAATTATGATTTTTCTTACCTTGAAAAACATTTTTATTGTAATTTAAAATATCTTCTTGATTATCTACAATTGCATGTATTAAAGCATTAAGACCATGGTATTTTGTATTAAGTAAATTTGTACTAACATAGGCTATTTTATCTAAGTTATAGCGACTATTCATAAACCTTGCTCCAGCTCTAATTGCAGATATATCTGATTTTGTTTTTTTAATATTTACAAGTGAAACATTATCACAACGATCGGCAATGATTTCTAATATAAAAGCTGTATTATCCCTACTGTTATTGTTAACAAAACATATTTTTAAGTCTGAGACTTTAATTATATTTTCTATAAATATAGAAGGGTTTATATCCTTTGCATTATTGTGAAATATTATTATTACACCTGTTTTCATCTTAAAATTACATTTTTATACAGTCTTTAAATTTGAAGCGCTGTTTACTTTTTTACTTTTTGGAGATCTATATACCCATGCTATTTGACCTAATTGCATAACTATTTTTACTGAATCCTTCATTGATAATTTAGATCCATCTGCGTGTATCCATCTTTTTAATGGCTGCTCGCACAATAAAGTTTTTGCTTTTTCTAACCCAAAATGGTGACTCATTCTTTTAAAAATTTCGACATCAAAAATCCATTGTGTTACAAATTTTTCTCCAAATGCTATTTGAATAACATCTTTACTAAAAATTTTTGCTCCACATTGTGTGTCTTTAAAGTCCATTTTTAGGATCTTTCTTATGATGAAGTTAATCGTTAAGCTTATTATTTTTCTTGCAGACTCTTTAGTTATGTTTGCTCCCATTCTAGAGATCCTTGATCCACTAACAATCTTAAAGTTTGATGTTTCTATAGTTTTTACTAAATCATCAAAATCTGCTAAATCTGTAGATAAATCTGCATCTAAAAATCCTATGTAATCTAAATCGTCTTTATTAGCCATATGTAACATACCCAGTCTTACTGCTTCGGCTTTACCTCCGTTTTTTTCGCAATCGTAAACTGTTATAAAGTCTTCTCTTCCTTTTTGTAAATCTTTTAATACTTTTAAGGTATTGTCCTTACTACCGTCATTAACAAAACATAAATGATAACCAGAGTACTTGTCTATGTAGTTTAAAAACTCATTACTTAACAAGCGTTCTTCTTCATTATAACATGGTATAACAACACCAACGCAACGCTCTTGTATAACCACGTCTGATGAAGACTCTACTGCTTTAGTTTCTGGTTTTCCTATTAACCTTTTTATCCTTGCACTAATTTCGTTAAGGCTTAAAGGTTTTTTCATGTAATCGTCTATCCCTAAGTCAAAACCATCTGTAATAGTTTTATCTTGTGTATCTCCTGACAATACAACAATTGGTATATTAGAATTTTTAGTTTGTCTTATATATTTTACAACATCTAACCCAGGTACACCTGGCATATTAATGTCTACTATTACTAAATCTGGTTGAAAACTATTAAAGGTATCTATACCTGATGTACCGTTTGTTTCTATTTTTACGTCGTATCCTAACTCTGTTAGTCTCTTTTGTAGTGGAAGTAAGACTAGTTGTTGATCGTCGATAGCTAAAATTTTCATGAGATTTGAATTTTATTGTTGATTACGGTTCAAAAGTAGCTTATTATGAAGCTCTTATACGTTGGTTTTAGTCTAAGCTATTGTTATGTGTCGACGAATGGTTAAATAGTATAGATAATTAAAAATCAAACCCTTTTTTTATTTATTTATATTTACACTCATAAAGATTTTGCTTTATTGATGAAAGAAACGTCTAATAAATTTTTAATTGCAGCTTTACTTTTAGGTTTAGCTTTTCATGGTAGTTCTATATTTTTCACTTTAGAATATACTTATGATGCGTTAATTCATTTATTTTTTGCAGATCATTATGCTAATAGTTGGTTTGAACCTTGGAATTATGAGTGGTACACAGGTTTTACAGTACAAAGCTACCCGCCATTAGTACATCAATCTATTGCTTTATTATCTTATGTTGGCGGACTTAAGTTTGGCATGTTTACAGTAGCATTAATTGCTATTGTTTTATTTATTACTGGTACATACAGATTTTCGTTATTAATTACTTCTAGTAAAAAAATAGCTGGTTATGCTTGTGTGCTTGCTACATTTTCTTCTTCGTTTGTAGAGACTTTACATATTTTTGGTCAATTACCTAGCATTGTTGGTGTTTCTGTTTTGATGCATGCTTTACCAGAAATCTACTTATGGCTAAAAACCGGTAAGAAATGGTATTTAGCAACATCTTTATCTTTAATATCTGTTACAGTTACTTCCCACCATGTAACGCCTATTTTTGGGATGGTCTTTTTTATTTTTCCTTTAATTGGAATGGTCTTAATGGATGTATCTAAAGATAAGACTGGATCTTATAAAGCTGTAACTTTTAAAGTGTTTTTAAATAGTTTTTTTAAGCTATTTAAACGCATTGTCGTTTTTGGTTTTTCTTCGTTAATTTTAATTATTGGATGCATTATTCCGTATTGGTTAAATTCTAAGACTAACCCTATAACTCAAGTACCAATACCGCATGGATCTAGAGATAATTTTTTAGAAGTAACTTCTTCAGGATTAGTGTTTTTCTTAATTCCTTGGGGAGTTTTATTAGTGCTTTTACCTTATATTTTTTATAGATATTACAGTAAACGATATTTGTTTTTTGGGCTTTCTATAACTATCTGTACCATATTAGGTACTGGAGGCACAACACCAATACCCTTAAAAATGTTAGGCGAAACCGCTTTTAACATCTTAACATTAGACAGGTTTACACTTTGGGCTTCTATAATGTCTATTCCTTTGTTAGGAGAATTTGCTTACCGTTTTGTAGAAGGTGATTTAAAAGCACTAATTCAACAAAAATTTGGTGCAGTTTACCACAGAATTATTGGTGGTATTCTGGCTGGATTATTTGTATTTATGGTAATTTTTACAATGAGCTTGGGGTATTTTAGACCTTCTCAACCTCAAAAAATAAAAATGCTACCTATTGTTAACTTTTTAAATCAAGACGACCATGATAAATGGCGTTTTTTAACATTAGGATTTGGAGACCAAATGGCTTGGCTAAGTGCACAAACTAGTGCAATGACTGTAGATGGCAATTATCATTCTGCAAGGCGTTTACCAGAATTAACCACAAGACCTATAGAACGTCTTGAAAATTCAAAATTTAAAGGCGTAGCTGGTATTGGGTCTTTACAACAGTTTTTAACAACTCCAGAAAAATATAATTTAAAATACATATTCTCTAACGATAAGTTTTATGACCCTATTCTATACTTTTGTGGTTGGCAGCGGTTAAGACAATTAGAAAATGGTATAATGGTTTGGGAGCGATTAAATATTCCTCCTGTGGCTTCTATTTTACCAAAAGAAGATGTTGCTAAATGGCTTAAAATACATTGGGGCATAATGCCTTTTTTAACTGTATTAGTTGCATTTATTTTAAATATTCAAATGCTTTGGGTTATTATGCTCAAAACCCGTAAAAAAGAATTACCTGAGTTTTTAAAACATAATTTTGTTTTTAAAAAATTTAACAATAATATACTACGATTAATACATCTTTGGTCATTACTTCTTGCTGGTTTTATTATTTACGGCATTTATCTTTTCTACTTAAAAAATGACTCTCAATTAAGTCCAAAAAACGCTTTAATTGCTTACTATGATGCTTTAGATTTTAAAGAGTTTGAAAAAGCTCATAGCCTAATAGATCCTAATAGTAACTTAAGTATTGCGCAATATATGCTAGAAGTGTCTGTAACAGATGGTTTATTGAGTAGTTATGCTAAGATGGACGAGATTAAAACTGATATAATAAAACATAGTGACAGTACTGCTACTGCAAAAGTAATTACGCAATGGATTACTCCTTTAGAAAAAATAGAGCGTGTAGACCACAAAACTTTAATTAAACAAAAGGGTAAATGGTATTTAAAACCTGATGATCTAAATAACGACCTACCGCCAGATCAGCTATATAATGCTAATCAAACTAAATATTATAATCAAGGACGCAGACGTGTAACTACAGAACAAACACATCATGAAGATGTCCTAAAACAACCTGTTTTAGAAATTACAGACGCAAAACTTGTAAAAAATAACAATAGCTATGCTATTATTGGTCAAATACAAAATATAGACAATGTCCCTGCAGATGTAATTATTAAAGGAACATTATACAATGACGATAATAAAATGCTAGCTACCTACAATGCTAAATACCATATGAAGCATAAATTAATGCCTAAAGAAACAACTAACTTTAGAATTGAATTTGAAGGCATAGCGTGGTCTAAAACAAAAGACTCTATACCAGATACTTTTAATCCTGACGAATTTACACCTGTTGAGTTAGAAGAGCAACCTACAAAATTTAACTTACAAGCAGCTGGTAATGTAGCAGGAAGTGACCTTTATAAAAGTGTTGCTTTAAGTAGTTTAAAAATTACCGACAGTTTGATTTCGGGAAGTGTATATAATGGAGGCATACAAGAAGTAACCATACCTCAACTATTGATTAGTTACTACGATAAAGACAAAAACTTATTATGGGTAGATCATCAATTTATAAAAGATGGTATTAGACAACAACGCAAACAAACTTTTAAATACAAATTACTAACTAACAACAACATAAAAATTATAAATCAATCTAAAGACAACCTTTTTGTTAATGGATTACCTAATGCAGATATAGCTAGAAAAGTTGTTTCAGATAGAATAACAAATCATACAGATCAAGTTTTACAACCTATTAATCATCCTGTTTTTAAGTATATTAAGGTTGAAATTAACTCATACATTGGCAATCCGTTTTAATGAAAAGTAAGATAACATACCTGCTACTTTTTTCTTTTATTACCATAAAAGCCATTACTATATTTAGTGGTGAATCTAAACCTATTTATAGCTTACTTAATAAAAAGAATATTTATACTGCTAACGATTCTGTTTTATTAAATTTTAGCACCAATACTGACGGCAAACCTTCACTTTACATAACTAACAGTTATGGTTCTACACTTATGCAACCTACTTTAACTAATAATGTGTTAAAGTATAAAATACCTAAATCTTTTTCATCAAAAAAAGGAATACTACATTGGAAACTTTTAGACAATAAAGCTTCTCTTGAAGGAAGTATTAAAATCAAGTCTTTAGAACAAGTAAAAAATATTGAAACCTATATTGGTCCGCCAAGTATAAATGCAGGAAAAACAGACTATAGTATGATTGTAGTTATCCCAACAGATAGTTTAGACAATCCAATAAGAAAAGATGAAGAAGTAATTATCAAACATCAATTTTTAAATAAAAAGTATTTGGACGT
Source organism: Mesoflavibacter zeaxanthinifaciens DSM 18436 (assembly GCF_000422365.1). Taxonomy (GTDB): domain Bacteria; phylum Bacteroidota; class Bacteroidia; order Flavobacteriales; family Flavobacteriaceae; genus Mesoflavibacter; species Mesoflavibacter zeaxanthinifaciens. Next base: position 124,569 of record NZ_KE383820.1, on the reverse strand, counting down.
TATAAAAACAGACAATCTAATTGCTTACAAAAATATCTATTCTAAAGATAAAGATGGACGTTTATTAATTTCTTCAGAATGTAAAAACACAGCATCAAAGGAATTTACTGTTTTCGTAAAACCATCTATTCCTAAACCATTTAATATCTATTCAGAAAGAACTCATAATTATGCAGACGGTAACCAAATTACAACATTAAAAACTTCAATTATAAAAGACAATTATAACAATATTGTTAGCGATGGTACTTATGTAACTTTTTACATCACAGATAAAAACAACAATAAACTACAAACTACAGGAACAACAATTAACGGTATTGCTACAGCAAAAATCATTAATCCTGATCATGAAGATTCCTGGAGTATAAAGGCTTACATAGACGGTATTACAGAAAGTAACTTGATTACATTAAAATTTGAACAAGTTGTAAAAAACATACCATACACCATTATTAATAACAACCGTACTATAACTGTTGGTCCTATAAAAAGTTTTATGAATCAATTTATACCTGATGGACTTGAAGTACAATTGGTAATAAAAAAGGATAATGACATTATAAACATTATAGAAAAAACTTCTTTTAATGGCTATGTTACTTTTAATTTAAAAGATGATATTTATAAAGATGATATCTATAACTTAACTATAAAAACAGCTGGTTTAACAAAAAACATTAAAGACCTAAAACTATGGTAAGTTTAAATAAAAACATAATCAGGTCTATTTTAATAATATCGTATATCATTGTTATTGCTTTAATAGTTTCCGGAATAAGCGGATTATTTAGTTACCTAAATACAGGAGCAGATCGCAGTAAGATGCTACATACCGAAATTAAAAAAATAGAACAATACCTTCCTAAAGTAATATGGCAACCACTAAATAATGAAGGCAGAAAAATGGATAATCAAAATCTAAATGCTATACAAAACGATTATTTAGATGCATGGTACGTAAAACAAGTTGCTTATAACTCTAATAAAAAAGCTGGAATTAAAGACTACTACACAGACCATGCTAGAAAGAATTTATACCAAACAATAGATTACAATACTAGTAATAACACAAGAGTTAATGCTACGACTATTAAGCATAACTTAAATTTAGATTTTTTTAGTGAAGATGGGCAGTTAGCAGTTGTAACCGATAAAGATGTTTTAGAATATAAGCAAGTATACAATAAAGACTCTTTAGTTTTAGAAACAAAAGAAACTTCTACATATAAAAGCATATTATTATTAGAAGATGGTTTTTGGCGAATAAGACACACGGTAAGACAAAATTTTACACCAATAAAACCAAAATTAAACCCACCTATTGATTCGTTAAATATCAAAGGTATAAATTACTATCCCCAAAATGCTCCTTGGGCTATGTTTGGAGACCTTTTCTCTAAGGATACTTTAAAAAAAGACTTTAAAATAATAAAAGATGCAGGCTTAAATACCATAAGAATCTTTGTCCAATATGAAGACTTTGGTAAAGCTGATGTAGACAAAACTAAACTTAAGCAATTAAAAACTACTTTAGACATAGCAAAACAACATAACTTAAAGGTTATTGTTACATTATTTGATTTTTTTGGCGACTATGCTGTTTTAAATTGGACACTAAACCATAGACATGCCGAAACTATTGTAAATAGCATAAAAAACCATGATGCTTTATTAGCTTGGGACATTAAAAACGAACCTAACCTTGATTTTAAATCTAGAGGAAAAGCTAATGTTATTGCATGGCTAGATAACATGATAGATGTTGTTAGATCTGTAGACAGCATAAATCCTATAACTATAGGTTGGTCAAATACCAAAAGTGCTACTATTTTAAAAGATAAAGTAGATTTTGTTTCATTTCATTATTATGAAGATTTAGAAGAGTTAGACTCTAAAGTTATTACGTTAAAGAAAGAAATAAAAAACAAACAACTTGTACTTCAAGAATTTGGAATTTCTTCTTACTCTGGTTTTTGGAAACCTTTTGGTAATAGCAAAGAAGATCAAGCTAATTATTACAAAAAAGCCCAAGAGATTATTGCAAAAAATAATTTACAATTTATGTCTTGGACTTTATACGATTTTAAAAATATACCTAAAGAGGTTGTTGGTAGATTACCTTGGCGTAAAAACGCTCAAAAGCATTTTGGCTTTATCGATAAAAACGGTAATAAAAAACCTGCATTTAAGTATATTACTAATTAAAAATTAGTTAGTTTTTGGGACAAAAAAGCTATTTACGCATTTATTACTGTATTAGTTTGAGGCTTCTTTTTTTTTATAAGTTTATCAAATTGCTCTAAATACATATCGGCAATTTTTTGCATAGGATAAGCTGTTGCTGCTTTATAGTTTGCTTTTCCTAAAGACATACGATAATCTTCATTTGTAACTATTGCTTCTATTGCATTTGCTAAGCTATCTATTGATGTTGGCTCAAAAAACTCTCCTTGATAACCTTCATCTTGTACTAAAAGTGCTAAATCACCTAAATCTGGCATAACTACTGCTTTACCATAGCTACCTGCTTGGTGTAACACTCCAGAACTACCAGTTGTTGATGTATAAGGAAAAACTACAACTGCACTTTCTTTAAACAGAGTTGGCACTTCTTCTTCTTCAACATAACCAGTATATCTTACTTGTGGTACATGACTATATTTTTGTTTAACACCTTCTAAATAACCAGGTACATTTGGATTATCAGTACCCGCTACAACTACCTCTAGATCTAAACCTGTTTTTTCTCTTACCTTAACAACTGCTTCTATCATTGCCTCTACCTTTTTGTAGGTTCCAAATTTACCAAAGGTCATAATTTGTAATGGTCCATCTGACAAAGTGTATTCTGGTTGTTCTTCGGTTACTTCAAACGTACCATGTGGTATTTGAACCACATTTGTGCTTTTATATTTATTATTTAACACATCTACGTATTTATGCATTGTAACTGCTACGGTATCTGCTTTTAATATTAACTTAGTTAAGCTTGTACCTATAAAGTTATACACGTTTTGTAGCAACTTGTTTGATGTAAATCCTGCTTTTCCTAAATCAACCTCTTCTAAGATATTATGTAACAAAACAATGTTTGGTATCTTTTTTAATCTACATACTAATGGAAGCATTAATCCTAGTGCAGCAGGTACTTTTTTATCACCAAACTTCATAAATTGCAAATTAAACAATACTGCATCTGGTTTAGTTTGGTTTAATGCTTTGTTTACTGTAAATAAGTTTTTGTAGCTATTAAATTCCCAACATTCTTTAACTGAAACTCTACAACCATTTTTCACAAAATCTATATCCTTAGCACCTTCTGTTTTATCTGTTAGTAAAACTACTTCTGTTACCTGATCTTTTTGTCTAAAATGCTTTACTAAATGATAAGCGTATTCATTTAAAGTTACTTTACTTGGTGGATATGCTGTTACGATTGCTAGTTTCATAATATTAAATTTTAAATGATTTAATTACAATACAAATTTGATGATATTAGATTATAAATCTCTGTGTATTAAGATTAAACGCAAGTATCTGTAGACAAATGGAAAGAATGTTAAGTTTGACTACTTTTTGATTTTATTTCTAAACCTGTTATATAAAAAGTTAATTGCACTAGTAAGAGTAATACCATTGCTATGATTTGCATGTAAACCACTTCTTCTAATGTGCTATGAAAAAGAAATATTAGTACTACTTGTAAAACACCAAATACTGCAGATATTAACACTGGCACATACTTATCTAAAGACAAATAGTAATAAGCAAAAATATTAGATAATGCAAATAAGCCAGTTGCAGTAGCGTATTTCCATAATAATGGCGCTACATCTAAATATTGTTCTCCAAATAATAAAGTAATAGCTAAATTAGGAAACAAAGCACATCCTACAATTATTGTAATAGCTATTGCGGCAATATACAATATGTACTTAAACAATATTTTTGATGGGTCTTTACCTTCCTTTTTTAATTGTACTACCTCTGGTAATAATAACATTACAAACATCCATGCTATAAAATATACTATACGTCCAATCAAAGCTAATGATGCATAAAGACCTGCATCATGAGATGGAAAATAATGCTTAACTAATAAAATATCGCTATTATTGATTATAATTTGTGTAAGCTCGTAAAATGCAGTAACTAACAAGAAGTGCTTTATAGCTTTTTTATCTGATGCTAGAAGTTGACCTTTAATGTTTAAATTGAAGTTTTTGGTATTAAATGGTATTAGACCAAATACAAAAGACAACAATATACCAATAGCTATAACTATTGAACTTTTTAAACCCAACAAGTAAATTAACGAAATTGTTAACACCAATCTACTAAGCATTTCTAGTTGGTATGTTATAGATAACTTTTTAAATTCCTTTTTACCTTGATACACACCTCTATTTACGCTCATTACAAAATATAAAGGCACGCCAACACCAAAAATGACAAACATAGATGATGAAGATGTATTAAAAACTGTTTGTAGTTGCTTAGAAAAAATAATAATCAATGTACCGAAACCAATACCTATAGCTGTAGAGTTTTTATAGATTGTGGTTAAGAAGTTGATTAAAACATTGTTCTCTAATAATACTGAAAACTTAGCGGTAACTAATTGAAATGTCATTGCTACAAAAGATAACACCAATAAAAATGTTATTAATACCGCCGCATCTGCAAATTGAGCTGGACCTAAAATACGTCCTAATAATAAGTTATATAAGTAATTACCACCGTTTACCAATAGCACACTTAACATAAACAATTGCTCTTGAGAAATTTTTAAGGACTTAATCATCTTAATAGATTGCTGCATAACAAATTACAATAAAATCAATTAATTATATTCTTTTTATTTACTTCTTAATTCTTCATAAATCTCTTTACACCCTAAACCTGTAATGCAAAGTTTTTTATTACTAGATATGGCATTATCGTATAAGTTTCTTATAGCTTTCATACCACTGGCATCTATTTTAGAAACCTTATCTATATTTAAGGTAAGATCTTCTAAATTAGTTAGCATTAATTTTAAGTGTGTCTCAAAGCTTTTTACTGTAGATGTATCAATTCTACCAACTATTTCAAATAAAGTTTTGTCTCTTGTTATTGTTAATGCCATAATTTTTATCTTTAAATTTATTTAGAGCAAATATCTACTTAAACAATAAGCTTAACTGATGTATTTCGATAGATTGCAAATAACTGTAGATGAACAAACAAGCTATTTACCTCAAAAAGCAATAAATAAGTGTCACTTATGAAATTAAAACATACTATTAGCCTACTAATCTTTCTTTTTTGTTACTCTTTAAACGGACAAAATATGCAAGAAGGCTTTTCTTATTTAGAGTCTGGAGATTACAATAAAGCCGAAAGCTACTTTAAAGAGATTTTAATAGCATATCCTGAAAACAAAACAGCTAGACTTTGTTATGGAAGAGCTGTTGGATTAAATGGTGACCCCAAAAAAGCCTTAACTTTATTTTCTAATCTAGTAAATGATTATCCTGAAGACTTTGAGGTTAAATTAAATTATGGAGAATCTTTATTATGGAATAAAAATTACATAAAAGCCAAAACCTACTTTAAAAAACTAATTATAGAACAACCCAAAAGTTTTCCTGCATTACTAAGTTATGCAAACACTTTATCTAATTTAAAAGAATATGATGAAGCGCTAAATTATGTAAACAAAGCTTTGTCCGTTTCAAATAATAATCCAAATGCCTTAACCTCTAAAAAATATATCTACCTAGGTTACGCTTATAAAAAACAACAAGAACAATCTTATGAAGAGGCAGAAAAATTATTGCTAAAAAATTTAGAACTTTTTAATAATGATAAAGAGACTTTGCTAAACTTAGCTAATCTATATTTAATTATAAACAAATTAGATTTAGCTCAAAACACTTACAATCAATTAAAAAACAAAACACCTCATACAATAGAAGCTTTAAATGGATTAGCTTTAGTATATCACTTAAAAGGAAAAGAAAAATTAGCATTAAATACTAGCAAAGAAGCCTATCAGGCATTAAAGCAAGCAAGCAACAAGTCCTTAACCAAACAGACTACAGAACGTTACATCCAGGCATTAATTTGGAATAAAAAATACAAAGAGGCTAACCGTTTAATAAACAATTTAATTAAAGAGCAGCCTAATACCAATTGGATACTCGCCTTAAGAGCCACTTTAAATATTTATAAAAGTGACTTTAAAAAGAGTTTAACAGATTACAATACTATATTAAAAAACGATAGTACTTCTTTTGATGGCAATCTAGGTAAGGCAAACACATTAAAAGCATTAAACCAAACCAATCAAGCCTATAAATCTGCGCAACAAACATTAAATATTTACAATAATCAAAAAGATGCTTTAAACTTTATTAAAAACATAGAAAATAATTTTACACCTTTTTATGAAGGAAAAGCTTCTTATTCTTTTGACAACGGAGATAATAATGCTGTAAGTTTAAGTAACAGTTTACAATTTCCTTTAAGTACAAAACTGAAACTTCAAGCAGACTATATCTATAGAAAAACAGATAATAAAGTTACTAATTTTAACGCGACTTCTAATGATTTTACTTTAGGCGGATCTTATAAATTAACAAATACAATCACTGCAAATGTTATGGCAGGTATATCTAGTGCAGATGCAAATAATGCTAATTACAATCAGTTTTTAACTGATGTATCATTAGATATAAAACCTTTTAAATTACAGCAATTAAAAGTTGGATATAAGAGAGACTTACAAAATTTTAATGCCGAATTATTAAATCGTCAAATTGTTCAAAATAATTATTATGCTAACTATAGTTTAAATACCAACTTTAATTTAGGCTGGTTTACTCAATACTTTTATACTAGTCAAAATGATCAAAACAACAGGCATTTATTATTTACATCTCTATACTACAACATCCTAGCTAAACCATCTCTTAAAGCAGGTCTTAATTATCAATATATCACATTTAAAAATCAAGTTCCGACTATATATTTTTCTCCAGAACAATTCAATGCTGGAGAAGTATTTGTTAATCTAATTAAAGATGAAAATGTAGCTAAACCTAAAGAATGGTTTTACGAGCTTACAGCTGCTACAGGGTTACAGTTTATAGAAGATAACGAAAGCCAGAGCACTTACAGAATACAAAGTAAATTAGGATATAAATTTTCTGATAGATGTTTAGCTAATATATTTGGTATAAGAAGTAATATTGCGTCTGCTACTGCAGCAGGATTTACTTACACAGAAGTTGGTGTTAGGTTTAAGTGGTTAATTTTTAAAAGACCCGTTTTTAAATTATCAGAATAAAAAAAGGTAAAAGCATTGCTTTTACCCTTTCTTCGCTATTAATCAACAATTAAAGTTACCTTATCAATAACTTTAAACTTTTATAGTTAGAGTTTACACTCTCTAACTTACATATATATAATCCCGAAATTAGGTTTTGTCTTTGTATTGATACTTTATTTTTACCTACACTAGCATTTACTTGTTGTCTGTAAACAACCTTACCTAATTGGTCATAAATAGATAGTGTTAAGTTTTCTTTTACTGTAGCATTAAAGTTTAAGCTAGTCACCTCAGACATTGGATTTGGATATGCTACTAATGTGTTTTGGTTAATATCACTCTCAAAATCCGAAACTGATAATGCTAAACCTCTTTCAAACCTTAAATCTTGTAAATTCATTTCTTTTGTTTGTGTAGAGCCATCTTCGCTTACCATTGTAAATACTAATGTTACAATATCGTTTGGATCAATTTCTGCACTTAAATCTGAATAAAAATCTGAAAACGGTAATGAAAAACTTGTATAATTTTCAGTTAGATTAACTGTAGCTTTATATTGTTCATTCCAGTTTGTAATACTTTGTTTTACTAAAGCAACTTCTAAACTACCTGTTCCTTTTGCTTTAAATTTTAAAACGTTATAATCTGTAACATCTACAGCTTTAAACCTTGGTGTTAATGCGCGGTAGGCTGCAAAATACGTATTAGTTGTTGCGTTTAAGGTGATATTTCTTTCAATAGGAAAAACATCTTCTGCAAATTGGATTGTATTTGGTTGCACTTCATAGTTATTAACTATTGTATTTGGTTGTGCATCATCAATACCCCATGGACCATCAGACATAAATAAATCGTCTGGAATATTTACACCATCTCCTATTCTAAATCCTATATCAAACAGGTTACCAGTTGGTACTTGCACGTTAGTAATATAGTTTTGGTTTAAGTCTATTGTAGAAGTTGTGTAATTAAAATCATTAGTTTCTGATGTTCTATATCCAGCGTCAAATGTCACACTATTAGTAGCATTACTATTAATAATCTGCAAGTCTAACATACCATTGATATACTTTCCTTTTCTTACAAATACTGTTGGTGCTTCAGATAGATTATAATTTGTTATGGTTTTTTCGGCATCTAATAAATTTAATACCTCTTGTGCTAGTAAGTATAAATCGTCTACAGAATCTGACCAAATTTGAAAGTTGTAAAAAGTCACATTTTCTTGGTATAAATCTAAATTCCAGTGACTTTCTATCTCAAAGTTAGCTTGATTATTTACTTCTTTTGCTGATAGACTTAAGACGTACTCAAAACTTCCGTCTATGTTTTTTATAATTGATTTTACAAACTCTTCATCGTTAATCATTATTGTTGAAACAGAAATCAACTCAGCTCCTAACAATCTATCACAAATATATTTTGTATGCTCGTATACACCATTTTCTGTTTTAAGAGCTAAAATTGAAGCTATAGAAGCATCATTTTGATAATAATCTACAGAGAAAACCTCGGTTGCATTTGTAATATTTAACAAATCTGTTGGTGTAGACTCGATTGCAAAATCTTCATTTATAGTTGTTAAAGGTATAAAATCTTGAAGGGTAAATGATGTATTTACAGAAGCACTTTCTGTTGTATTTACTGATCTAAAATTAGATTGAGAGTTGTTTTTTGTAAATCTTTTAGCGTTTTTTGGATTGAATTTATAACCAGATTTAACTCGATTATAATTTCTTTTGTTAATAGCTTCAGATAATCTACCATTACTTTCTAATCCACCATCGTTTGCAGTAGTTGGAGGTAATATTACATCACAATTTCCAAACCCTGAACAAGAAGGATCGTCACAATCTACAAGTCCATCGCCATCATCATCAATACCGTTGTCACAAATTTCTTGTAATACTGGTGCTGTTGGACAACGTGCTCCATCATTACTAGAACTAGCTGGACCAAAAGCAAATAAATTTGAATCTATAACAGACAAAGTGTTTATATCTTGTACATTTTGTATTACATATATGGTACCTGTTTGATTTGCAGACACATAAAAACGACCATCTGCATCAAAATAAACAGCGCCATATGTATAATTTAATCCTGTTAAAATTGGTACAACACCCAAAGCTGTTACTTGGCTTGTTAAAGGATTAATACGATAAAGTATGTTAGTTCCTTTTTCAACTGTATAAATATTTCCGTCTACAGCGTTAAAAGCCCAATCATGTACATTAATATTTTGACTTAAAGTTTCTGTAGATATATACTGTCCGTAATTAGCAGATTGTGGATTTAAATCTATTTTGTAATAATCTGTTCCTCCGCTTTTTAAATAATATATACCATCTGCACTAATATCTCCTACATATCTATTAGAATCTGGTAATTGTGGAATTGTAAAGGTAGTGACTTGAAAATCTTGACCTATTCTAATTATTGTTTGTGTAGGCGTATTTAATGATCCCCAAATAAATCCATCTGCTGGATTATAGGCTGCTGCATTAATATTTCCAGGAGTTACATCTTTAGCGACCTCATAAGAATTACCAGAAGCTAAATCTATTGCGTAAACATCATTTTTTTGAAATAAATATGCATTATAATCACAATTGAATGGCGTGTCTTGTGCAATAGCTAATTGACCTATTAAAAGAGCGATTAATATTTTAGTAAAAAGTAATGTTTTATTCATGATTTTGGGTATTAAATCTTTAACAAAAATAATATAGGTTAAGAGAGTTTATTAGTGTTTTTCGTTTACTACTATTACTCTAAAGTTAAATGGTAGTTAACTATCGATAAATGGTTTATCGCTTTAAAAATATATTGGTATAGTATCTTTTACCACTTGAGTCTACATCTGAATATATACCTATATCAGATAATGATGATTGTTCTAAATTTTGCTTATGCAAATCACTATTTAACCATGCATTAAAAACTGTTTGAGCAGTTGTATACCCATAAGCTACATTTTCTGACACATGTATTGCGTTAACAGTAACTTGTAGATTTTGTTGTCTTAAAAAGAAGAAGTCATGACTAGGTTGACCTTGATCTATCATATATTTACTGTGAGCTTTTGCTTCTAAACTAGCTACATCTAGCAAGTTTAATTTTGACAACCCTAAATCTTCTCTATGAGAATTAATTAGTTGAATTATTTCTAAGTCTATTGAATTATAATTTATTTCTGTTGAAATATCAGGATTAGTATCGTTTTGACTTGAAATATCTTCTGTAGAACAAGAAGTTATTAATACAAATAAAAAAAGCGCTAATAGTTGGTATATTTTGGTCATGCTGTTAGTTTTATATTTCTAACAACAAAATTATTTTTTATGTTACTTAACAGTTAAAGTATTCGATTAGTGCTTTTTAAAGTATCGATGAATGGAATATTTTTTAAGTTTTAAATTTACAATTACCGTTTAACCTAGTTAAACTATCGATTAAAGTAAGTTTAAACGCTTCATTAACTCTGGACGGTTAGATCTACTTACAGGTATTACATCCTTTTTTATTAATACACTATTATCTTCGATATCTATTATTTTATCTACGTTAATGATATAAGATCTGTGTATTTTTAAAAATAAACTATCTGGTAATTTATCGTGTATTTTTTTTAATGTACTATGTACTGTATAATTTTTTGTTTCTGTTTTAATATGAATATAGTCTCCTTTTGCTTCTACTAGGTATATACTTGGTATATCTATTTTGATAAGCCGTCTATCTATATTTACGTACAAATCATTTACACCAGAGTCTTCTTCAGTCGGGTTTGTTGTAGCTTTAGATGTAAATGTTGCTGATTTTGCTTTATCTAATGCTTTATTAAATCGCTCTTGGGTTATTGGTTTTACTAGGTAATCTACGATACAATCATATTCAAAAGCTTGAATTGCAAAATTTGCATCTGATGTAGTTAAGATAATTTTAGGTGGATTTTTTAATGTCTGTATAAAATCAAAACCAGTAAAATCTGGCATATGTATGTCTAAAAATATTAAATCTACAGTGTTTTGATTTAAGTATTTTATAGCTTGTATAGCATTAGGAAACTCTTCTACCACATTAATATCTGGCACATTAGAGCTAAGTTTATTTATTATTGTTCTTGCTGTAAGCTCGTCATCTATTATTATACAATTCATTAAAAACTAATTATAAGTTATCTAAATAATTAGTTATGACAATTAGTATGTTATCAAATTCTTCTTTAAGATCTGTATTATGGTCTAATAAATTATTTTCATAATTTATTGCAATGTCATAACTTTTTGAAAGACCTAAAATACTAATTTTATGCTTAAGTTTATGAACATTTTCTGCTGCTAGCTTATAATTTTCATTATTTAAGTTTTTATAATACGTTTCTTTTTCTGTCGGAAACTCTTTTTTTACCACATCTAGCAATTGTGCTTCAAATTCTTTATCTCCTCCAGAAAGTGTATTTATATAAGATAGATTAGGCTGTTCCATTTAATTGTTTTTTTATTGTAAAGTAAAATGTTGTTCCTTTATTTATTTCGCTTTCAAGCCAAATTTTACCTTGATATAGTTCGACTATTTTTTTTACGATAGATAATCCTATACCGCTAGAGTCTGCTCGGTTTTCTAACTTTTCAAAGGTTTTAAATATTTTTTCAAAGTAATCACTATCTATCCCTTTTCCGTTATCCTTAACAAAAAACTGCCAGTATTGTTTTTTATCTTCTACTCCAATTTCAATACTTCCTTTAGACTTATCATTATACTTAATAGCATTTGATATTAAATTTTGAAATAATTGTTGCAGCCTATATTTATCTCCTTTTACTGTAGGTAAATTTGCTTTTGTAATAGTGATATGATTTGGTACTTGTATAGTTTTTAGGATTTGATCTACAATTAAATCTAGATCTACATCATAGATTTTTAATTGATTTTTATCTATAGAAGAGTATTCTAAAATGCCGCTAATTAGAGCATCCATTTTTTCTACATTTTCTCTAACTAATTCTAATTGTTTATTTCCGCTTTCTCCTATTTTATCCTTAAAATCTTCTTTAAACCAAGCTGTTAAGGTGTCTATACTTCTTAAAGGTGATTTTAAATCATGAGATACCATGTGTGCATAATCACTTAACTCTTGGTTTTGATATGCTAACTCTGATAGTAATTGTTCTCTTTGTTTATTTATTTCGACAATTTCTTTTGTTTGGTTGTCTATAAACTCGATAAGCTTTAAGCCATCTAAATCTAAATTTAGCGTATTATCCTTATTGTTTTCTGGTAAATTATAAAGCTTTAAGGTATCTAAGACGTGTTTAAGCTTATCTATTACTTCTTTTTGTGCGTCTGCTTCTTCTCTTAATTGTTGATTTGCTGTAAATAACTCTTCAGAGCTTAGTTGCATGGCTCTTTGCTGCATATTAAATTGTTCTTCAAAGTTGTTGTAAGAACTATTTATTGCGTCTAAAAATGTTTTTAAATCATCATTTTTTGCAAATTCTTCAGGTAAAAATTTTCTTATTTGTCGTTTTAATAACGAGTTCATTATTCGCTTATTAAAGTAATTGTCATTGTTTGATTATGTAGTTGACATGATATTTCTCCATCAAAAGGAGCTATTTCTCCGTAAGAATAAAATCCGCTTATGGTGGCGTCTTTACCAATTACTTCAATCACTTCTTCTACTTCTTCTTCTACTCTTTGATCTAAGACTAATTTACGTCCAATACAACTAACTAACATTGCTAGTTCTGGTTTGTTTTGTCTTAAATTCATTGCTTGCTTTGCGGCACGTTCTGATGCATTTGCAATATTATCTACATTAGTCATCATTAATTGAACTTTAGCATTTTCTGGGATATCTCCTGCTAATATTACAGAATTATTAGTTTCGTCTATGTTTAGAATAGATCTTACAATTGGTTGGTCGTCTATTTGTACTTTAACGTTTAAAGGATATAGTAATGCAGCACCTGGTAAGTCTTTGGCTTTATCACCTAAATAGGTTTTGTACAAATCTAAAGCTGGCTGACCATCTAATTCAAATAAAATATTATCATCAGATTTTGTAACTACACGTTCTGGTCCAAAAGGTGTCCAACCACCATAAATAGAAAATGTTACTTCTAAAGTATCTCCGTAAAAACCTATAGCGATTAATTGTCCTTCTTTTGGATTTTCATTATACCCTGCAATTGTTTTTTCAAAACGATCATCGTCACCACAAAGTCCACCTGTTATTAACAAATTATTTTGGGTAACACTATTCATACCTTGCGTTAGTTTTGATCCATTTACAAAACTACCTTCTGATATTACAAATACATGTTTTAAATTATCTTTTGGTAATTGTTGGATTAAATCTTGACCTACTTTGTAACTATCTTGATTATTATTTTTTATGTTACTAGTCTTTATTACAAATGTAGATTTTTCAAACTCTATTGCTGTAATTGTAATACTTTGCTGGTTAACATCATTTGATGAAATTTCTGCGCAAGTTGATCCAAAAACTATTTGTCCATCAGGAAATAGAGTTTTTATATCTTGATATATATTAGCGTCTTCTAACATATATCTGTTACCCAAAACCATTACTAATGGTGCATTAAGTTTTATTTCTTGTCCAATATATTTCCAATCGGAGTTTTTATGTTTTACTAATTGTACTGTTTTCATTTTCTACTTTTTTAGAGTGAAATAAAAAGTGGTTCCTTTATTTAACTCACTTTCTAGCCAAATTTCACCTTTATGGAGATCGACTATTTTTTTTACTATAGACAATCCTACTCCGGTTGAATCTTTACTTTTATTTAATGAATGAAATATTTTAAATATTTTATCGTGAAATTTTTTATCAATACCAATCCCGTTATCTTCTATTGAGAATTGATAGTATGTTTTCTTTTCTGTTACATCTATATTAATTAGTCCTTTGTCTTTATCTATAAATTTTACTGCGTTACTTATTAGATTTTGAAACAATTGCTTTAGTTTGGTTGCATCTCCTTCTAAAGTTGGAAGTTTATTTTTTATGTTAACAGTTATATGATCTGGTATATAGAGTATTTTAAGCAATTCTTCTATTGTATTATCAAGGTTTACACTTGTTAGTTTTGAGTCTGATCCAATACTAGAATATTCTAAAATATCTGTTATTAGCTGCTCCATTTTTTCTAGCGTATTTTCTATTAAAGAAATGTTTTGCAGGCTAACTTGATCTAATTTACCTTGATTATCTTCTTTTAACCAGCTAACTAATGCATGTATACTTCTTAAAGGAGACTTTAAATCATGAGATACTATATGTGCGTACTCTTGTAACTCTGTATTACTTCTCTCTAGTTTACCTAATAGACTTTCTTTTTGTAGTTGTAATGTTTTTAAATCTGTGATATCTAATACTACAACTACACTTCCTACAACTTCATCTTCTAAGTTTAGATTAGGAGATCCGCATACAAACCAAAACCTAGTGTCTCCGTTTTTTCGTTTAACCTTTAACTCAAAAGTACTAGCAACACCTACTTTTCTTTTAGCTATAAACTCTTTTACTTTTCTTGATTCAGATTTTAGAGGAAATAAATCTCTACCTTTTTTGCCTAATATTTCTTCCTCCGTATAGCCGCTCATATTTAGTAAACTTTGGTTTACCATTGTAATATTACCATCTAGATCTGCTTCTATTAAGCCTAAATCCATATTTGCAATAATATTATGGTACTTGTGCTTTTGTTGTTCTAAATTTCTACGATATGTTCTATTTAATGTTACGTCTGAATAGGACCATAAATGTCCATTATATCCATCTGCTATATTAATTGGTATGTAGTCTCTTTCTACTATTGTACCGTCTTCTAATGTTATTTCTTTTCTAAGCTCTGATTTATTTTCTTTTATTAAAATATCAGAGTTTTTGGTAAATGTTTCTTCTTTAAATAAAGCTCTGTTACTTTTAATAATAATGTCATTATAATTTAGCCCAACTAGATCTTCTGGATTTTCATTTATTTTAAATAATTGACAAAATTTATTATTTACTAGTACTGCATTTCTTTTATTATCTTCTAATAAAATTGCAGTATCTAAGCTTTGTACTAATGTAGATAATTGCTTTTCTGACTTGTAAATCTTTAAATTAGCTTTATGCTCTTTTGTAACATCTTCTATAGTGGCTACTATATAATCTAAATCTCCTGAGTTATTTTTTACAGATAGTATTTTTGTTTTAGCCCATAAAAAAGAACCATCCTTTTTTACATAGCGTTTTTGTAATGTTGCACTGTCAATTTCTCCTTTAAGTAATTGTTTTCTTATAGCTTTAGTTTCTGGCTCATCTTCAGGATGTGTTATTTCTTGTGGACTAACGCCATCAAATTCTTCTTTAGAATATCCTAACATATCTAAAAAAGATTGATTAACTAATGTTAAATCTTGAGTTTTTACATCTGTTAGAGTAATACCTATTGGTGAGTTATCTACAATTATATTAAGCTTTTTTTGCTGGTCTTCTATTTGTTTTTTTAATTGTTTTTCTTCTGTAATATCTCTAACTATACCTTGTGCTGCAATGGGCTTTTTGTGTTTATCAAATATAAGACTTGCGTTAATATGCACCCATTTTATAGTACCATTTCCTGTAACAATTCTAGCTTCAAAGTCTCTGTAATATCCTTTTGTCTTAAGTAAATAAAAAGATTCTAATGCCAATGGTAAATCTTTATGATAGACAAAGTCTAAAACATTTACTGATTGCTTATTAATATCGTACCCAAATAATTTGGTTGCTGCGTCATTAAATTTTAAGACATTACCAGGAAGATCCATAACAACATAGGCGTCTAAGATATTATCAAAGACGCCTTTTAATTGTGATGATTTTTCTGCTAGATGATTTTGCAAAAGCTTTGTAGCATTATAAAGCTCTTTAGACTTATCCTCTAATATTTTTTCAGCAGCTTTTCTTGCTGCTTTTTCTCTTGCTAATGTTCTTTTTAATATTTCAATGTCTTTTTGACTCATTATTGTTGGTGGATAATAAATCTTACTTCTGTACCGTCTTCTTTTATTTTTTCAAATTCGATATTTGCTGTAGCATTAAAATGCTCAAAGGTTTTATTCATTAATCCTAAACCAAATCTATACATCGCTCTGCTTGATTTGTAAATCATTTTTAGGTAACCTTCTCCCTTTTCTTCTATAACAAAAGTAGGTAGCTCTGCATCTGGATAGATCTTCATTACTTCTACGTGTATATGATTTTCTATTGAAGAAAGCATTTCAATTGGATCTTTATAAGTAGCTATTAAACCTGGGTAGCTTGTTTCTATTACGCTAAAAAAATGTTCTGCGTATACTTGTAGTAAATCGTCTGTTGATATGTTTGTATAACTACTTAGATTTTGAAGTAATTGAAGCATTTCTGAAAAACTATATGTGCCTACAGATGTGTATACACCATTAGATGGTAGATCTGCATTTTCTATAATACGATCTACCATCTCTAATCCAAATTTATCTTCGACTAACTCTAAAAACTCCGTAAATACAATTCCTTTCATCTTATACTACTATCAACTCGTTAACACTCCAATAGTTTAATACTCTTTCTATTTTACTAACGTAATCTTCGTATTTTAGCGGTTTAATTACGTATCCAGCAATACCTATTTTATAACATTCTAACAGGTCTTTTTGATTATTAGATGTTGTTAAAATTATAGTTGGTATATATTTTAAAACCTCATCGTTTTTTAAGATACTTAAAAACTCTATACCATTAATTTTAGGCATATTTAAATCTAACAAAATTATATCGGGTAGATTGTCTTTTTTTTCTAAAATTTTAAGAGCTTCTTCTCCATTATTAGCTTCAACAATGTTATGATTTAATTTTAAAGAAGAGATTGTTCTATTCAACTTCATGATTTCGATCATATCATCTTCTATCAATAAGATATTTAACTTATTTTTCATATCGAGGGATTTATAATTCTCGAAAGGTAGAACATTAGTATTAGACATAAATTTAATTTCGTTTAATGCTTTTAAACTAAAGGTCAAAAGCGATTAAGTGTCGACGAATGGTAATAAAATGTCGTAAAAAATTACTTACAAAATTTTAAAGCTCTCAAAGTATTTTTTTGAGCTAATAATTTTGTTTGCTCTAAATCCTTTAATAACCCTCTAACATGTTGCTGTTGCTGCTTGTTTATTAGATAATCTTCTATTAAATCTATACATTGTAGTTGCTGCATACTACAGTATAAAGGCTTGTAAGAAGTTGTTGATAGACTACGGCAACTATGCGATTGATATAGACCTTTATTAACCATTAATCATTTTTTTATGCAAAATTAACTTATGGTTATTCTAAAATTTAATTTTATTCTACGTTTAGCCCTTTTTGTTAGACCAAACTTAAATATCTATAGATTAATTGTTATTTATGTTTAATTGGCTTTGTTGTTTTTTTGTTAATTTACTGACTACCAAACTATATGATTGATCTATTAAATCGCAAAGTAAAGCGTAAGTTATTTCGTTTTTACTTAAATAAATAGTATTCCAGTGTGTTTTATTCATATGATATGCGCCTTTTATGCTATCATATTCTTCACGTAACTCTAACGCATATTTTGGATCACATTTAAGTGAAATAGAGCCTTCTCCAGCTTCCCATTTTTCTAACGGAAGTAACGCAAACATTTTACCACATACTTTAAAAACTAATGTATCTTGATCAAAAGGAAATGTTTCTTCTGTTTGCGGTTTTTGAAGACAATATTGATAAACCTGCCCTAAATTCATGTTTAGAGTTAAGACTCAATTTTATGTTGCTTGATTTTTTTTAAGGTGTTATTCCTTTTTGTTTTTAAGTTTTTAGTTTCTACCTTGGTTAATGGCGGAATGTCTAAACTTTCTAGGGTTTCATTTAAATAAAGTAGTAATCTGTTCATAATAGCAAATTTTAATTAACTTTTCTTTAAGATAAAAAAACTAAGACAAATTAACGAATTCTTTATTCGTTTTTCGACAAAACGAACGTCAAAACTACATTTTTTAACGTTTAAATGTTATTTTGTTAACTTTGGTTGCTCTTCTGAATGAATAGTCAAGGATTGATAATCTAATGTCCAACCAATAGTTTCAACAATATTTTCTATTAATTGTAAAGATTCTAAAGCTTCTTGTTTGGCAACATTATATAAGCCGCTTTCTGGAACTTTTTTTAGGATATGTTGTTTCGCTTCTTCGTTTAAAGCTGTAAGATCTGCTGCTTCAAACTTATTGAAATAACCATCTTTTTTGTCGTAGTAATTTAAGTTAGTTTCTATAGACAATATTTCTGGTTGAGGAAAGCTTTTGATTATAACTGTTTTGGTATTTTGGTTTGCCTCTAAGCTTATTTTATTAAAATCAAAACCTACATGTGCTTTTGCATTAATAACTACTAATGCTTTTTTACGACTTGAGACTAGTTTTAAAAAACGTTCTTTTACATCTTCGTAATGATATATTTCTGCAAAGTCGCCTTCTACAGTTATAAACTTGCAAACTTTTTTAATTTTATCTAAAAGAATTATCGATTGTGATGAAACTCTTTTTTTGTTCTTTAAATGTTTTACATAGGTAGATATTGCTAAAACAACAAGTCCACCAATGATTAATGAGATAAAAATTTCCATTATATATGTCCTAAATGTGTGTTTTTAAAATTATCGGCATATTTAAGTCCGTAACCAAAAACTCGGTCTAAAGCAGCATGAGAAAACAGAATGATTCCTATTAATTGCATGACTTCGATTTCAAAATAAACTCCAACTAAAAAAATTAAAATTGCTAATCCTTTATGATGAAACACATTATAAGTTAATGCTCCTGTTTTTGTATTTATTAAATAACCTAACATACCAATATCAGGTAACAAAATTAATACCAAAAACCACCACCAAGTGTAACTTAAGGTAGAAAACAAGTAAATACCTAATGCGAATTGTAATAATTCTTCTAGTTTTAAAACAGATTTCATTTTATTCTATTTTATAAAGAATAGGCTTACTTGGTGTAGCATCGTTTTCAAAAGGTGCGATTTGTAAATTTAAAATGTATTTACCGTCTTGAATTTTATTTTTCACGTAAATAAATTCGGTTATGGTGGCGTTTTTTCTAATCTTACCATCAACATCCCAAAATGCTTTATGCGCTAATAATTTACCATCGTCTTTTTCTTTATCTACACTTGGCAAGTCTACCAAAAGGTGCTGTACACCTATTTTTTTTATAAATTCTGCCGCATCTTCGGTTAAGTAAGGCCAATTAGTATTAGAGTATTGTCTAGAAAGCTTATCTTTTGTATTTGGCATTGTACGAATAACTAATGCTTCTGGCTTACGTTGTTTTAGTAAAAATTTTAATTGCGATTTAGATATCACGTAATCTTCGTCTATTTTTTCTGGTGCTACAGTGATTACCTCTGCTCTAAAGAAAAAAGTTTTTAAGCATTTATTAATGCTATAAAATTTTTCGGTAATATGTCCAACACACTCGGTATGCGTACCATGTGCATGCGGATTAAATTGAATATTATTAAAGTTAATAGACGCACCTTCTTTTACACTTGCAGTCCACTCGCCTATTTGCGCTGGTTCAATTTTAGGCTCTTCAATATACCATGCATTTGCGTTATCCTTTGATCCTCTAATTGACATAGAAATATCTAAAGGTTTAGATAAGTCTATTGTGTATTTTATAGTGTTTATTGTAATTACTGTTTTCATCTAATTAATTTAACATGAATAGCTCACTTGCTATTCCGTCAGTTAAAAATTTTCCTTTTTTTGTAGCTTTTAAGCTGTCCTTTTCAATATACAATAATTGTTCATTGATATAAAACTGAGCCTCTTTTATTAAGAAATTTTTATAATGAAGCCCAAACTTGTCTTCTATTTTAGATAATGACACGCCCCAAATTGTTCTTAATCCAGTCATGACAAACTCGTTATACTTATCATTTTTTGTTAATGTTTCAATCTCTAATGGCAGGACATTTTCTTCAATTTTTTTGATGTAAATGGAATTATTTTTAACATTCCAAGCACGTTGGTCACCGTTAAAACTATGTGCAGATGGACCAATACCAATATATGGTTTACCTAACCAATAGGCACTATTGTTTTTACTGTAATAACCTGGTTTTGCAAAGTTAGACAGCTCATAATGCTCAAAACCAGCTTCTTCTAATTGTTCTATTAGTTGATGAAATTGTTTGTGTGCAACTTCATCATCTACATCGTCAATAATTCCTTTGTCTATAAAATTTGCTAATGCTGTTTTAGGCTCGACAGTTAGTGCGTAACTTGAAATATGTGGTACGCCAAAACTTAGCGCTGTTTCAATATTATTTAACCATTCTTGCGATGTACTATTTGGAATTCCGTAGATTAAATCTAAGCTAATGTTATCAAAGTATTGCGTCGCAATTTCTAAACATTTTTTTGCCTCTTCGGAATTGTGAGCACGATTCATCAACTTTAAATCTTTCTCATAAAAGGATTGTATACCAATACTTAGTCTATTGATTGGCGATTGGGATAATTCTATAATTTTCTCTTCAAATAAATCGTCTGGATTGGCTTCTAAAGTAATTTCTGGTGACGTTGCTACTGAGTAATTTTTATGTACCGTATCTATTAAAAATTGTAATTCTTCAATGGATAATAGACTTGGTGTACCACCACCAAAATAGATAGTTTCTACAGTTGTATTTTTAAATTCATCTTTACGAAGTTGAAGCTCTTTTGCTAAAGCAGAAATTAATTGATCTTTCTTTTTTAACGACGTCGAAAAATGAAAGTCGCAATAATAACAGGCTTGTTTGCAAAATGGTAAGTGAATGTAGATGCCGGACATATCAGTTGTCAATAAACAATTAACAGGAAACAATTAGCAGTAGTCAATTTACAAATTATCAGATATCAATGATTAGTGACCAACTAACAGTTAAGGTATTTTATTTATTCTTGTTTTTTTAAGTATTGAAAATAATATTTTTGATAGTTCGTCAGTGTTTGAGTGTAATTTATCAAACTCTATTTTACTTAAAAAATCTGAATCTTTAAGTAAGCTTAACCAGTACTTAGTCTCTAAGCTTTCTTTATAAGCAATTGAAATTTTAGCAGAAAAATCAGCATTTGATATTGCACCGTTTGCTTCTGTAACATTAGCTCCAATGGACGTACCAGATCTTAATAATTGTTTAGATAAGATAAACTCTTTTTTTGAATTAGTTAATTCTTTATAAACATTAACAATTTGAAGAGCTAATTGATACGATTTATCAGCTAAAGGATTATTTGCTTGTTTAGACATTGATAACTGTTTATTGTTTATTGATTTTTGTTGGGTTTTGTTTTACAAAACTTGCCCAACCCGAATAGCTTTTACCAATTTCTACGCGACCTTGATTGTAAAAATGACAAACTGCTGCTGCTAAACCATCGGTAGAATCTAAGTTTTTTGGCAAAGTTTTTAGTTTCAATAAACTTTGCAGCATTTTTGCTACCTGCTCTTTACTAGCATTACCATTACCTGTAATTGCCATTTTGATTTTTTTTGGCGAATATTCGGTAACTGGTACTTCTCTACTTAAACCTGCCGCCATAGCAACGCCTTGCGCACGACCTAACTTAAGCATACTTTGTACGTTTTTACCAAAAAAAGGCGCTTCGATAGCGATTTCGTCAGGATGATGCGTGTCAATTAATTCTATAGTTCTTTCAAAAATCAATTTCAATTTTAAGTAATGGTCGTCGTATTTTTTTAAGTCTAGCTCGTTAAGTTGTAAAAAGCTCATCTTTTTATTTTCAACTTTAATCAAGCCAAAACCCATAATGGTTGTTCCGGGATCAATACCTAATATAATTTGTTCTTTTGCCATTAATTACAAGTTGCGCAACCGCTTAAAGAAACTGCAACACCAACAGTTACGGTTAATAAATTACCGTTAAACGATCCATAACCTTCTGTAATAGGATCGAAATCGCTTGCAAATCCCATAATGTAAGATGCGTCGATATATGCAGAAACAGTTCTACTTATTCCGTAATGAAATTCCATTCCGCCCATAGCATTTAAATAAGACGTTTTATTATCGCCATAAGCATCTAAAGGTTTTATCATAGAATAACCAGGACCAACATGAAAAACTACACCTGTACCAAATGGTAAAAACGTAAAATCTGATGTAGCATCATAAACAAACTGTGCATTTACACGTGTGTAGTTTACTTTAAAATCTGGTGTATTATCGGCATTTACAAATCTATTATACCCAAAATCTACTTTAGCTCCTAATTGATTAGTAAACATATGCTGAACTCCTAAATTTATGGTCGGAAAATTTAATCCATCAGCCTCAAAAGGCGTTACAAATCCATCTTGACTTGGGCTATTTACACCTACAGCAATTAGAGCTTTCCATTTACTAGTTTCTATTTGTGCTTTTACTGTGTTTAATCCAAACATCAAAAAAGCAACCAAACAAATGATTTTAAATCTTGATAACATTGTGTGTTTTTTAGTTTATTTTGCAAGCACTTTCAGAAAAAATAAGATGAATAGTAGCTTACCTTACAAAACTAAGCAATTCTTTTTTGTACTTATCAAATTAAGTATAGTTGTTGGCGCTTTTTACTTTATTTATCAAAAATTACTTAATAATCCTGATTTAAAATTTGAAGATTTTTTACGTTCTCTAGACAAAAACGAGCTATTTTCAACAAAAAACATCATTTTTTTAGTGTTTTTAAGTAGTTTTAATTGGTTTTTAGAAATTTTGAAATGGCGATTTTTAATCTCAAAAATCAAAAGAATAAGTTTTTTAGAAGCTACTGAGCAAAGTTTGGGCGCACTAACAGCTTCAATTTTTACACCAAATCGTATAGGCGAATACGGCGCAAAAGCGATTTACTTTGCAAAAACGCATCGTAAAAAAGTACTGCTTTTAAACCTAATTAGCAATATGCTTCAAATGAGTGTTACTGTTATTTTAGGTGTAATTGGGCTTGTTTTTTTATATCACAATTATGAAGTCAATATTGGTTATCGATTTATTAGAGCTTTAATATTATTGGCTTTAATTACTTTGTTTACCGTATTTGGTTTTAAACAAAAAAGATTTAAGATTAAAGGTTTTTCTTTTGAAAAGGTGATTAATTACATCAAAAATTTAGGTCTAAAATATTTAGGTATTGGCTTTTTATTATCGGTGTTAAGATATGCTGTATTTTCTTTTCAGTTTTATTTTATTTTGACACTTTTTGGGACTCAATTAAACTATGTTGATGCCATGATTTTAATTACATCCATGTATTTATTGGCTTCAATTATTCCGACAATTTCAATTTTTGATGTTGTGATAAAAGGTAGTGTTGCGCTGTATGTTTTTGGACTAGCTGATATTAACCAATTACCTATTTTAAGCTGTATTTTATTAATGTGGCTACTTAATTTTGCACTGCCTAGCGTTTTTGGTAGTTACTATGTACTTAACTTTAATGTTCTAAAAAACCATAATTAATGCTTGTTATTACAGTTGTTATATTGCTTTTGTATTTATTTTTAATAGGAAAATTTGCTTTTGCAATTGATAAAGTAACTGTTTTTAAACTGAATGATAGTCCTGCAAAAACAAAATTTACGGTAATTGTTCCTTTTAGAAATGAAGCCGAAAATTTACCAGCGCTATTAAATTCTATTGCAGAGTTAAATTACCAAGCTTCGCTTTTTGAAATCATTTTAGTTAATGATGATTCTGAAGATCCTTCAAAAGATATTGTTACTAAGTTTATTTCAACTTCAACTTTGGACATTAAATTAATTGAAAACGAAAGACAATCCAATTCGCCTAAAAAAGATGCGATTTCTTCAGCAATAAAAATTAGCAACTATGATTGGATTATCACAACCGATGCCGACTGTGTTTTACCAAAATATTGGCTAGATAGTTTTGATGCTTTTATCCAACAAAACGATGCCAAAATGGTAGTTGGACCAGTTACTTATCATCAGGTTAATGGGTTTTTAAAGCACTTTCAGCTTTTAGATTTTTTAAGTTTAACAGGAAGCACTATTGCTGGTTTTGGTATTGGTAAACCATTTTTATGTAATGGTGCTAATTTGGCTTACAAAGCATCCTTTTTTAATAGCATGAATGGTTTTGAAGGCAATGATACCATTGCAAGCGGAGATGATATTTTTTTAATGGAAAAAGCTTTAAAGACAGATGAAAATTTTGTTAGATATTTAAAAAGCACACATGCTATTGTGCAGACAATACCGCAACCAGATTTTAAAAGTTTACTATCGCAACGCATACGTTGGGCTAATAAAGCATCTAACTACAATAATAATTTTGCTAAGTTGGTTGGGTTAATGGTTTTACTAGCAAATTCTGTAATTGTCATTGGTTTTGTGTTAATGGTTTTAGGGTTATTTCATTTTAAGACCTTTACTTATTTATTTCTTTTAAAGCTGCTTATAGATTTTCTTTTAATTTATAAAACAAGTGTGTTTTTCAGCAAAGAACAAGCATTAAAATACTATTTACCGTCAAGTTTATTATATCCTCTTTTTAGTGTTTACGTTGCTGTTGTTGGCTCGTTTTCAAGTTACAAATGGAAAGACAGACGCTTTAAGAAATAGTTTATTAGTTTAAAAATTTCTACTTTAGCATAGAACCAAATTACAATCTCTATGAAACGTTTACTTTTCATTTTAAGCTTATGTGTTTCAACATTAAGTTTTGCACAACAAACCTACTCTGTTAATGGCGAATCTTTAAAATTAGACACTGAAGTAGAAGGCACTTTAGAACTACTTTGGACTTCTGTTGATGGGCAATTTAGATATTTTATTAAAACCGAAGACAACGCTGTAACCGAACTTAAAAACACTAAAGGCAACAACAATAAGTACCAAAACGAATATCAAACTACACTTACTAATTTAACTGACATGGATGCGTCTAAAACTAAATTTACATTATTTGGTTTGAAGCAATTTGTAAATAAATATAACGCTTCTGTAGACGATACTTATACAGCTAATGATGGTAAACCAAAACTTAAAACTAGATTAAGTGTTTTTGGAGGTTTAACTAACAATCCTTTTGTAAATAACCCTGATAATGAAAACAGTCTGTTTTTTGGGACTGAGCTAGAAATTGTCCAAGACAAAGCACAACCTAAACATGCTGGATTTGTTAACCTAAGATACATTGCAGAAAATGACAATCTACAATATAGTGCTACACAATTAGCTTTAGGCTATAGATTTAGGTTTATAAATCAAGATAATTTTAATGTTTACGCGCAAACTAAATTTGCAACATTAACTAATGTAAACGCAACTTATATAGTTGAAAACCCTGAAAACCCAGGAAATTTAATAGAAAACGAAGTCTCTAATACCGAATTTGACGCACCTTTAATTTTTGGACTTGGTGCCGATTTTAAAGTTGGTAATGGTTATATCACTTTAATATTTGACTCTTTATTTGCTGCATTTATAGATAATGAAGATAACTTTCCTACAGATGTAGCTTTAGGCTATAAATTTAACTTATAAATGAGTTTAATAGACAAAACTTCTAATCCTGTTTTTGACGGTTACTTTTGGGATAATTACGACCAAGAACCCAAAAAAATGACCGTTGGTGGCATTTTATTAAAAACCTTGTATTGCCTATTAATTATAACTGCAATTGTTGTTGGTATTTGGAAACTACAAACACAAGGCACAAGTATAAAATGGTTTGCTTCTGGTGGTGGTATTGCTGCAATAGTGATTAGTATTATCATCTCGGTTAGGCAACAATGGGCTCATTTTTTGGTTCCATTATACTCGGTTGCAAAAGGTTTTTTTCTTGGAGGAATTACTGCTTATGCTCAAGCAAAATTTCCGGATTTACCGTATCAAGCAATTGGTGTTACTATAATAACATTTTTTGTAATGTTATTACTTTATCAAACACGCATTATTATTGTTACCAAAAAGCTACGAAGTATTATTATTACTACTTGTGCTAGTATTTTTGTAGTTTATATCATCACATGGGTTTTAAGCTTTTTTGGCATAAAGAGCTTTATTTGGGGAACAAGTTGGTTTGCTATTGGCTTTAATATTTTTGCTATTGTTTTCGCAGCTTTATCATTACTCTTAGACTTTGATTTTATTGAAAGACAAAAACATCGTGCGCCAAAACACAAAGAATGGCTTGCTACTTGGGGATTATTAGCAACTCTTATTTGGTTATATGTTGAAGTTTTAAGGTTGATGAAAAAGTTTGCTGTTAAGTTTCCGAAGTAGTTTTTTTAGATTCTTCGCTGCGCTCTGCAATGACAAAAAAGTTAATAATCTTTTAATTAACCTGAAGAACAATAGGTAATTTAAATTGTGTT
Source organism: Mesoflavibacter zeaxanthinifaciens DSM 18436 (assembly GCF_000422365.1). Lineage (GTDB taxonomy): Bacteria > Bacteroidota > Bacteroidia > Flavobacteriales > Flavobacteriaceae > Mesoflavibacter > Mesoflavibacter zeaxanthinifaciens. The sequence continues at coordinate 97,788 of NZ_KE383820.1, read as the reverse complement.
TTCACTTGCTGACCGCGCTTTAAAGCTGCATAAATTGGAGGCAAACTGTCTAAACTACTTTCTATTATTTGTTGAATATTTGGTAACTCTGATATAGTTAAAGAATCTACTGTAAATTTTTCAATTTGTAATTGTCCTTTTTCTGAAATTAAAAATTCTAAAATTATAGTGTCATTAATATCCTGAGTCACCACAAAGGTTTCTTTAGCTAATTGTGTACTTATGTGGTTGGCTAACGTAGTTTCAAAACACTGTTTTTTATTAGTCAATGTGTCTAAAGAATCGCAAACAGGAAAGCTTGGATATGTGTCTACTTCGTTCCAATTAAATGTTTTTAATTCCTTTTTTAGAATAGCATCTTTTGATGTCTTTTTAGCTTCAAAATACTGACAAGACACTAACAAAAGGAATATAAAAAAAATTGCTATTTGCTTCATATTAAACAAGTATCGCCGAAAAATACGATTTTTACTTGATAATTGTATATTTATTAGGTGTTGACCATAAAAAAACCGAAGCAAAAGACTTCGGTTGTAACTTTTTAAAAAGAAAAATTACTAATCTACTTTAAAGGTTATTGGTAAGCTATAAGGCACATTAACTTGTTTACCTTTATCTGTACCAGGTGTCATTTTTGGTAATAAATTAATCACTCTGATAGCTTCTTCTTCTAAATCTTTATGTGGTGCTCTAGCTTTTACATTTACTACATCTCCATTAACATCTATTTTAAAGCTTACAAAAATGCGTTTTACACCTTTTTCTAAACCAAGTGTATTTGCTAGTTCTGTATTGAAGTTTTTCATAACATGCTCGTTAATTTTATTTGAAAAACACTCTTTTTGTTCTTTAAGATTAACTAATGTTTCACAACCTTCAATTAATGGGACTTGTTCTATAATACTAAAAGGAACATCTATTTCGTTATTTGTATCGTGAATGTAATCGCCTTTTGGTTCTCTAACTTCAATTTTAATATGTCTGTAACCATCAGATATTACCAAAGCATGATACCATTCTTCTTTATTTATTTGCGCTAATTTTGACTGTTTCAATGCTTCTTCTTCAGTAGTTAAATTATCTAAATCTTCTACTAATAATCTTAAAGTACCTCTTTTTGGATTGCCAATCCAATTATCTTTAGACTCTTGGGTTTCTTTATTTTTTAAATAGTCTTGATAGGTTTGATTTTTTATTTCATTAATGAAATTTGCAGACTTACCATTTTTTAACTTAAAATCTTCTGCCATAAACAAAAACTTAGCTTTAAGTCTTGCATATTGGTCTAAAGTGTTTAAGTAATTATTATAATCTGCCTTATTCTCTGAAAACAATTTTTCAATATTATCTTTATACTTGCTTCTATAATCGTTTAAGTATTTTTCTACCAATTCTTCTTCCGTTAATGTGGTTTGTTCTGTATTTGCTTTACTAGTTTCGTCTTGAGAACATGAAGAATACACCAACATTGCTGTAATCATTGGTATTAGTAGCAAGTACTTAATTAAATAGACTGGTTTTGATTTTGATTTTTTTAACATAATAATTCGTTTTTTGATTAATGATTGTTTAAAAAATGGATTGACGAAAGGCAACGATTTTACATCAAAAATTTGCTGTAATAAACGCTGATAATAGTCTTTTTTATTGACGGTTTTTATGGCATTTTGGTCGGCAATATATTCGTGCACTTGTATTAAATATCCTTTGTAGACATATACTAAAGGATTAAACCAAAGTGCAATTTTTAATACTTCTAACCACAATAAATCTATGCTGTGTTTTTGTTTAACATGAATAAGCTCATGTGCCAAAATACTTTCTTTTTGTTGTTCTGTTAGTTGGTTACCAATAAACACATAGTTAAAAAAGGAAAAAGCAACAGTTGTATTTGACAGTGATAAGATTTGATATCCTTTAGACTTTACTTTTTTAGATTTTGCCCATAATTTTAAAAGTTTAGATAGTTTAAAGACAAAAATTAAAAATGCAATACAACTACCTAAAATGATAATATTGTTAAGCGTTAACCATGAGGTTTTATTGGCAATAGTTGAAGCTTCTGTAATTATTTGTGGTGTTTTTTTCACGTTACCTAAAACAACTTCTGGTAAAACAACTACATATTTACTTGGTAAGGTTTTAGTAAAACTTTCAATTTTAATAAAAGGCAAGAGTAATGACAATACAGAAGTTGATAATAAATAACAACGGTTGTAATTAAAAAACGTTTCTTTTTTTAAAAGCGCTTCATAAACCAATAAAAATATAAGTTGAAAAGCTATTATTTGAATGATATAGGTAATCATAACTATTCGTTTTTATTGATTTCTTTTAAAACACTTTCTAGCTCTTCAATATTTATATCATTTTTCTTCACAAAAAAAGACACCATACTTTTAAAAGATCCTTGAAAATAATTTTCGACCAAGGTGTTTAAGCTTTGATTGCTATAGTCTTGTTTTTTAAGTATAGGAAAATACACATGTCCCTTTCCTTTTTTTTCATAATCTACAAATCCTTTGGATTCTAAAATCCTAACAATTGTAGAAACCGTGTTGTAAGCTGGTTTAGGTTCTGGAAGTATATTAATTATATCTTTTACATTAGCTTTTTCTAATTGCCAAAGGACTTGCATAATATCTTCTTCTGCTTTTGTAAGTGGTTTCATTTTTATAACTAAAGTTTTAGTTGAATACAACAAATATAACTAAAAAATTAGTTTAAACTAATTTTTTAGTTTAAAAATGTAACATAACAGAAATATAATCGTCATATAAACAAAAACTTATGGATATTTTTTTAACCATTATTGGCTTTGCATTTATCTTGTTAGGCTTAGTTGGAAGCATCTTACCAATTTTACCTGGTCCACCTTTAAGTTGGATTGGTTTGTTATTTTTATTTATTACAGACGCTGTGCCCAACGACACTTCTTTCTTGATTATAACCTTAATCGTTGCATTATTAATTTTTGCTTTAGACTACATCATACCTGCAATTGGTACTAAAAGATTTGGCGGTAGTAGATCCGGAATGATTGGGACAACGTTAGGTTTAATTATAGGACTAATTGCGCCAATACTATTTGGTATTATTATTGGACCTTTTGTTGGTGCGTACTTGGGTGAGTTATCTAATAAAGCAGATTCTAAAACTGCTTTAAAAGCTGCTTTTGGCTCCTTTTTAGGTTTTGTAACTGGTACTTTTTTAAAGTTTATTGTAGCAGTAGTCTACATGGGCTTTTTTATTAGTACGTTTTGGGAATTTAAGCATTTAATTTTTTAATTTTTTTAATCATATATATAAAATGAAAAAGCAACATCGAGCGATGTTGCTTTTTCTTGTGTGTAAATGTAAATGCTATTAACCAAACTAAGTTTATAAGGGAAAATACTTAAATTAATAGTCATTACAAATATAAGTAATTGTATATTATACCTTTACGGTTTTTACCGTAAGTAGATTGCGGTAAAAACCATAAGCCTTAAGTATAGGTAGACTTTTAAAGCTTTTTTTAACGTTAAACAAAATTGTAATTTTCTTTAAAAGTTTTTATATGTAGCCTTTTTCTTTCGCAATTTTAATTAAAGTTTCATCCTTACCATCCTCAACAAAGAAAAGTTCTTTTATGTTTTTCTTTCTTTTTTCAATTGCACTTAATGTTAAGTCTAAATGTTTAACTAAATCTTTTGTCTTTACACCTAATGATAAAAGATGAAGCATTTTATGATTTACCAAATCTAAAGTTATTGGATTTTGTAAGCTTTTTCTTAGTATTCTATTTATAGTACCACTATAAAATGGAGGATTATTTTGAATGGCTTGAAAAGCACTAGCTAGCTCACTAGAGGTTAAATCGCTTTTTATTAAAAATCCTTCTGGGTTTATAGTTTTTATAATATCATGTATTCTATAAACTTCATCAAACATAGTCAGAATTACTATTTTGGCATCTTCTTCTACCATTCTTACTCGTTTTGCTAAATCTTCTCCAGATTTATATAAGCCATCACTAGACTCTGGTATACTAATATCAAAAAAATAAATATTGTAAGGTACGCCTATGCTTTTTGCTTTTTTCATGGCTTTTAATGCCGAATCACAATCTGAAGCTATATCTATTGTCAAAGACTGGTTTTCTTTTTTTGTAGCCATTAATGTATGCATATAGCCTTCTATAATCATTGGATGATCATCAACCATTAGTATTTTTAACTCTTGAGTTTTCATGTTTTTTTAGTTAGTTTAAATATTTGGGACAGTAATTGTAACAGATGTTCCTTTATTTATTTGAGATGTGACATTAAAATTTCCGTTAATTTCCTTTAATCTATCTTTTATATTTTTTAGACCAATTCCGTTTTTAGTTTTGGTTTGGTCAAATCCAACACCATTATCTGTTATTTTTAAATTTAATTTATTTTTATCTAAATAAAACTCGATATCAACTAACGTTGATTCTGCATGTTTATAGATGTTTTGCATAGTTTCTTGCAAGATTCTATACAAGTGAATTTTTATTTTGTTATCAAGCATATCCCAATTAATATTAGAATCTGCTTTAAACGTATAATCGATATTGTAGGCTGTCATTTGAGTTTCGACTAGGTTGTTAACCATATTGAAGTATCCTGATTGATTAACAAAATCTGAATTTAACTCATGAGAAACCTTTCTTATATCGTCTTCTATATTTTTTAATTCAGAAATGTATTTACTTCGTTTTGAAATTGCATCTTCTGTATTAACTAGATTTAAGCTATCTAGACTTAATCTTGCTCCAAAAAGTCGTCCTAAGATACCATCATGCATTTCTTGAGAAATTCGGTTTTTCTCTACGCTACGTGCTTCGTCTATTTTTTCTTGTTGAGAGAGCATTAACTTATAGATCTCTTCATTTGCTTCTTGTTGCTGTTTTTGTAGTTGTAACTCTTTATTTTTTTCTCTTTGAGATTTAATGATATACAAGAAGAATAAAACGCCTAATAATCCTACAGATATAAAAATTAACCATTGTCTTTGCTTAGAGATTTGTTCTTTCTCTTGAAGAATTTCGTCTGTTTCAAACTCAATTCTAGCAAATTTATTTCTGTTTGTTCGTTCTTTGGAGATTAAACTATCGTTTAACCTTATATGTTCATATAAGTATGCTTTAGATTGCTCTCCTGTTTCGGTTTTGGCTTTTAGTATTAACGCATCTAAGACAGTTTGGTTTTCTCCTACTTCATTTGCTTTATTGTATGCTATATTTGCATATTTTTGAGCAGAATCTATTTGCTTTTGGTGTAAGTATAATTCTGAAATAAAAGAGGCGATAATAGATTGTTCTACTTTTATATCTTGATCAATAGAAAATTTGTATGCTGTTTTAAATGTGTTTTCTATTTCTTCTGAAACAAAATTACCTTTTAAAAACTTGGCGTAGGCTAAATTTGAAATTATAGAAACATAGGTTTGAGGATCTTCTTCCTTTAATGTTTCTAAGTTTTTTATATTATTTAATACTTGTATTGTTTTATCATAATCTCCTTTTCTGCGATGTACTATGGCTATGTTCATCTCTGAAAAGTCTTTATAATATTTATACTTTTCAGCTTTTAATTTTTCTGCATACTCTAAAGCTTTATTATGATATTCAATAGACTTATCAAACCTTTTTACTTTACTTGAGACTATACCAATTAAATTATTAAAAGCCCATAGGTTAAGGTTGTTTCCGTCAGATATTGGCAATGTTTTTGCTATTTCTATTCCTTTAATGGCATTTATTTCTGCACCTATATAATCTCTTTCAGACTCTTGTATGTTAGCCATATTAAGGATAATATTAGATTCGTTTTGTATATCTTTTAAAAGCTCGTAAAGTTTTCTGGCATTGTAATAATAGTAATAAGCGCTGTCATTTTTATTACTCTCTGCAAAGTAAAATCCTAGATTATTATTTGCATAAGCCATCTTAAGAGAGTCTTTTATTTTAGTAGAAATTTTAAGATTTTCTTTATTTACCCTATATAAAGAATCATACTGCCCAGACACTATAAATAACCAAGATAACACTCTGTTACTTGCTAATACTGTAGAGTCTTTATCATATTTTTTTGAAAGCGAAATAGCTTCTCTAGCATATTCAAACCTTTTAGATATGTTTAAATCTGAATTATTGGCTTGTTTCCTTAGTTTTAAAATTTTTAAAATAGGGTCTTCTTCTTTAGCTTTTGGTGAAGAAGTAAAAGAGAAAAAAGTGATTAGTAAGGTTATATATAATATATATTTCACTAAGTAGAGTTCTTAATAAATCAAATTTAAAATATTTTAAATAAAAAACTAATCCTCTTCTAACTGTTATGTTAGAAGAGGATTTTTATATAATTAAATATATATGTCTTAGCCTTGCGTTGGTACCTTTGATACTTTTTTATCTGTCATCGAGATTAAATCTACTTGTACCTCTTTTACTTCTTT
>NZ_KE383820.1:0-90551 GCF_000422365.1 Mesoflavibacter zeaxanthinifaciens DSM 18436 | reverse complement strand
TCTATTGATGATACTCCGGTTAATATGGCGATTGATGCGATTGCTATTAGTGTGATTTTAAGGGATTTCATTGTATATATTTTTTTGTGAATTATTAATTAACCTTGCGTTGGTACTTTTGACACTTTTTTATCTGTCATAGATATTAAATCTACCTGTATCTCTTTTACGTCTTTGTTAGTTTTTATTGTAGTAGGAGATGTATTAGCTGAAATTAATCCAGTTAATAAGATAGTTGAGAAAATTGCTAGAAATGTGATTTTAAGGGATTTCATATTAATTATTATTTTAAAATTTATATTGTTTTGTTTAAGCAAAAGTGTACTTGTTCAATCATTAAAATTGAATTAACAAGAAATTACATACAATGAGGGATATTGTACTTTTTAAAATGGATAATTAATACTATAAGCGTAGTATATTGATTTAGGGACACTTATAAATATCTACGAAAGTAAAATTAGAAGACTAAATTAAGTAAATAAATCGATAAAGTGTTTAAAATGAAGGATAAAGTGTCCTTAAACAAAAAAGCATCCCTAATTTCTGAAACAAAACAGAAAAAAGGAAAGCTTTCCATTGGTTTAACTACTTAAACCATTGACAGACATCAACATCTGTCAAACAACACAACTAAATTTTATTGCCAAAAAAAGCTCCAATTTCTCGGAGCTTTAACAATTTTTGCGGTCTGGACGGGATTCGAACCCGCGACCCCCTGCGTGACAGGCAGATATTCTAACCAGCTGAACTACCAGACCGTTGCTTTATTGCGAGGGCAAATATACACTGCTATTTTAATTTCTCAAATATTTTTCGTGTTTTTTTTAAATAAATTTTTGCCTTTCGATCATATAGGTTGTCAAAACATCATTAAAACCTTGATTTACATTAGATTGCACATATTTAATTTTATACTGCAAACACTTTAATTTTAATTGTTTGAAATACTCTTTAACCATTTTATTATAATTTTCTTTAACAGAATCAGCATATAAGTTAATATATTGACCTGTTTCTACATCAATAAAGCGTTTTGGTTTATTATCAAAATTAAAATTTAGTTCTTTTTTGCTATCAAAAACATGAAAGAGTACTACTTCATGCTTATTGTGTTTTAAATGCCTAAGTGCTTCAAATAACTTCTGTTCATTAGTTTGTGTTTGAAACATATCTGTAAAAAGAAATATTAAGGATCTTCTATGTATTTTTTCTGCTATTTGATGAAGAAGTGTATATGTTTCTGTATGCTTATTTTTTTGTTTTTTTTCTATAGTCTTTTCAAGTTGGTGTATTAACATTTGATGATGCCTTTCACTTCCTTTTTCTGGTGCATAAAAATCATAACCGTCACTATAAATACTTAATCCAACAGCATCTCTTTGTCGTTTTAAAATATGCATTAATGATGCGCTTGCTAAAGCTGAAAATGCAATTTTATTTAAATTACTAATCGAAAAATTAGATAGGATTGGATAATGCATTGAACTACTGTTATCTAATATTATATGACACCTTAGGTTAGTTTCATCATCAAAACGTTTTGTGTATAACTTATCTGTTTTTGCAAAGAGTTTCCAATCAATATGCTTAGTGCTTTCTCCTTGATTATATATTTTATGTTCTGCAAATTCTGCTGAAAAACCATGAAACGGACTTTTATGCATACCAGATATAAAACCTTCTACTACTTGTTTTGCTAGATGTTCAAGATTTTTAAATCCGCCTGCTTTATTTAGTTCGTTTTGTAATTTCATGATTTTTAAATTTTATCTAAAATAAAAAAAGGTTTGCCATTAAGACAAACCTTTCATTTTAATTTATTTATAATTTGGATTATAATAAAGAGTCTAATGCTTCTGCATAAGCATTTTTAGGTGCTACACCAACCTGACGTCCAACTACTTCTCCATTTTGAAATACTAATACTGTTGGAATGTTACGCACTCCATATTTTGCTGCAAACTCTTGATTTGCATCTACATCTACTTTACCTATAACAGCTTTACCTTCGTATTCTGTACTTAATTCGTCAATAATTGGTCCAACCATACGACATGGTCCACACCAAGCAGCCCAAAAGTCTACCATTACTGGTTTGTCGCTGTTTAATACTTGCTCTTCAAAAGTTGCATCTGTAATTTCTAATGCCATAATAATATAATTTAATTGTGTTTTTAATACGTGTTAATATGCAATATTAGTCAAAAAATTTGCCAAACCTTACAGCACAACAATTTGTTTTGATTATTACTGTATTAGTTTAAGTTATGTTATTAATTTAATTTAAAATACACTTGTTCATTTTCTAATTGATCTAAAAGCTCTTGACTTACTTTCACTTTTTGTTTTCGGCTAGACATATTCAATTTTACTTGATCCCTGTTATCGTAAACAACAAAATTTAAAGCTTGATTACCTGGATGAAGATTAATCAAGTCCTTTAAACGTTGTATTTTTTCTACATCTAAATCTTTTATATTTAATTGAATTGAAAGCTTTTTAGCATAACTTTCTAAAACATCTTGTAGTAATTGAAAGTTATTAAATTGAAGCCTAGGGTCGCTTTTTTTACCTGTATCTTTGTTTACCCAACCTTCGCGTACAAATACCTTGACGTAAACAAAATTATTTTGAAGTAAAAAATGTCTAAATTTTAAATATTCCTCACCAAATATTCTGAACTCGTAAGTATCTGTGTAATCTTCTACAGTAAATAATGCCCAACCTTTACCTTGTTTACTTACACGGTGTTGCACATCTGTAACAACTCCTCCAAAAGTCATTTCTCTATTTACATATTTTTCAAGATCGTTAAATACCGATAAATTAGCATTGCAGAAGGTTTTTATTTCTATTTTAAAATCATCTAGTGGATGCCCAGAGATATAAACTCCTACTACTTCTCGCTCTTTAGCTAGCTTCTCCATGGTTCCCCAAGTTTCACATTCGGGAATTGTTGGCTCTTCAATTTGAACTTCACTTTCACCACCAAAAAGACTTACTTGAGCAGAATTTTCGTTTTCTTGATGCTTTGCACCATATTTTATAGCTTTTTCTAAAAAGGTTAAATCACCACCATCTTTATAAAAATATTGTGCTCTGTGTGTATTTCCTAACTCATCAAATCCACCTGCTAATGCTAAATTTTCAAACGCTTTTTTGTTAGCTGCTCTTAAATCAATACGCTTTGCTAAATCAAATATTGAAGTATATGGTCCGTCTTCCTTTCTATTTTCTACAATCGTTTTAACAGCACCATGACCAACACCTTTAATTGCTCCCATACCAAAACGTACCGCATTATCTTTGTTTACCGAGAATTTATAAAAAGATTCGTTTACGTCTGGTCCTAAAACTTGTAATTTCATTCGTTTGCATTCTTCCATAAAGAAAGTAACTTGCTTGATATCGTTCATGTTATTGGACAGTACTGCAGCCATATATTCTGCTGGGTAATGCGCTTTTAAATACGCCGTTTGATAAGCAATCCAAGCATAACACGTAGAGTGAGATTTATTGAAGGCATAACTTGCAAATGCTTCCCAGTCTTTCCAGATTTTTTCAAGTTTTTTAGCATCATGACCATTAGCACTTGCTTGCTCGATAAACTTAGGTTTCATTTTATCTAGTACAGCAATTTGCTTTTTACCCATTGCCTTACGAAGGACATCGGCTTCACCTTTTGTAAAATTAGCTAGCTTTTGCGACAAAAGCATTACTTGCTCTTGGTAAACTGTAATACCGTAGGTTTCTTTTAAGTATTCTTCCATTGCTGGCAAGTCATACTCGATATCTTCGTCACCGTGTTTTCTTCTTACGAAACTTGGTATATATTCCATTGGTCCTGGACGATATAATGCATTCATCGCAATTAAATCGTCAAAAACTGTTGGTTTAAGGTCTTTTAAGTGTTTTTGCATTCCAGGAGATTCATATTGAAATACTCCAACTGTTTCTCCTCTTTGGAATAATGCGAAAGTTTTTTCGTCGTCTAAAGGAAAACTTTCTGGATCTAACTGAATATTATGTTTTGCCTTAACAATTTTTACAGTATCCTTAATAAGCGTTAATGTTTTTAACCCTAAAAAGTCCATTTTTAAAAGTCCTGCACTTTCTACAACCGAGTTATCAAATTGAGTAACGTATAAGTCTGAATCTTTTGCTGTAGATACTGGTACAAACTTGGTAATATCGTCTGGTGTAATAATTACACCACATGCATGTATACCTGTATTTCTTACAGAGCCTTCTAACGCTCTTGCTGTATTTACAGTTTCGGCTTCAAGATCTGATCCTTCAGAAATATTTAAAAGTTGGTTTATTTTTTCTAAATCTTCAGACCTGAATTTTTGTCCCAATTGTTTTTCATCTAAACCAAAAATCTTGTTTAGTTTAGACATATTTGGGATTAGTTTTGCAATTCTATCTGCATCAAAAAGCGGTAAATCTAGTACACGAGCTGTATCACGAATACTACTTTTTGCCGCCATAGTACCATAAGTTATAATTTGTGCTACTTGATTTGCTCCATATTTATCGATAACGTAATCCATTACCCGGCTTCTTCCTTCATCATCAAAATCAATATCAATATCTGGCATGCTAATACGATCTGGATTAAGAAAACGCTCAAAAAGTAGATTGTACTGTATTGGGTCTATATTGGTAATCCACAAACAGTATGCAACAACAGATCCCGCTGCACTACCACGACCTGGACCAACAGATACATCCATATTTCTGGCTTCACGAATAAAATCTTCTACAATTAAGAAATATCCTGGATATCCTGTATTTTCAATTACTTCAAGTTCAAAATCTAGACGTTCTTTGATATCTTCAGTGATTTCACCATAACGCTTTTTTGCACCTTCATACGTCAGGTGTTTTAGATAAGCATTTTCGCCTCTTTTTCCACCATCAACCTCATCTTCTGGATGTTTAAATTCTTCTGGAATATTAAATGCTGGTAATAAGACATCTCTTGCTAACTCAAAAGGTTCTATTTTATCTACAACTTCTTGAATATTACTTATCGCCTCAGGAATATCTTTAAATAACTCCTTCATTTCGTCTGCAGACTTAAAATAATATTCTTGATTTGGTAATCCATAACGATAACCACGACCACGTCCTATTGGTGTTGATTGTTTTTCGCCATCTTTCACACATAATAAAATATCATGCGCATTAGCATCGTCTTTTTTACCGTAGTAGGTATTATTAGTGGCTAGTAATTTTATATCATGTTTTTTAGAAAACTCGATTAGTGTTTGATTAACACGGTTTTCGTCTTCTTGACCATGTCGCATTAACTCGATATACAAGTCGTCTTGAAATGTTTCTTTCCACCATAGTAAAGCTTCTTCAGCTTGTGCTTCACCTACATTTAAGACTTTACTTGGCACTTCACCGTAAAGGTTTCCTGTTAAACAAATAACGTCTTCTTTGTATTGTTCTATTAATTTTTTATCAATACGCGGTACATAATAAAATCCATCTACAAACGCATGGGACGAAAGTTTTGCAAGGTTATGATATCCTTTTTTATTTTTTGCAAGCAGTACTATTTGGTAACCGTTATCTTTTCTTGTTTTATCTGTGTGATCTTCGCAAACAAAAAACTCGCAACCGACAATTGCTTTAATTTGATTTGCTACTGGTGGTTTACCTTGTAGTGCTGCTTCTTCATTTTTTGCTTTTACAGATTTATTATGTCCATTTACAGCTTTAACAAAATGGAATGCACCCATCATATTTGCATGATCTGTAAGTGCAACTGCAGGCATTTTATGTTTTGCCGTTAGATTGACTAAATCTGAAATACTTATTGTTGATTGAAGTATCGAAAATTGAGAGTGATTATGCAAGTGTGCAAAGTCTACAGATTTAAGATCTTCAATGTTTTCTTTTATTTCTGCTGAAGAAATTCCGCTAGATTCCTGCTTTTTTAATTGCTCACGGATTTTATCACTTTCTCTTTTAAGATTTAAGTGTTTTAATCCTATAAGCTGAATAGGTTGCGGGTTTTCTTTATTGAAACGCTCAAAATAATCTGGTTGAACGTCTAATTGTTCTTTTGTGTATTCTTTGCGTCTAACAAGTTCTAAAAAACAACGCGTTGTTGCCTCTACATCTGCTGTTGCGTTATGTGCTTCGGCAAATGGTTGATTAAATAAAAATTGATGTAACTCGGTTAAAGTTGGTAATTTAAATTTACCACCACGTCCGCCAGGTATTTGGCAAAGTTGTGCTGTTGACTCTGTACATGTATCTAAAACTGGTAACTCTTGCAGAGGATTATCTACGCTTTCGCGGACAAATTCTGCTCCCATAATATTTAAATCAAAACCTACATTTTGACCGACAACAAACTTTGTTTTACTTAAAGCTTCATTAAATTTTTCTAAAACTTCTACTAAAGGAACACCTTGCTGTTGAGCCAACTCTGTTGAAATACCATGTATACGCTCGGCATCATACGGAATATCAAACCCATCAGGTTTAACTAAATAATCTTGATGATCAATACAGTTACCCATCTGGTCATGTAATTGCCATGCTATTTGGATGCATCTAGGCCAATTATCTACATCTGTAATTGGTGCATCCCAACGTTTTGGTAATCCGGTAGTTTCTGTATCAAATATTAAGTACATTAAGGTGTTTTTAGATGTTTTCTAGAAAATTTTAGAGCTTATAAATGTACGTAGAAATTTCTCTTTTTTAAAGTGAAGTTATAAACAATTATACACAAAAAAATCCAGTATGATTATACTGGATTTTTTTATTTTATGTTAAGCATTTAAGTGTTATGACACTAACTCTTCATGTACTTTTTCTGTATTAATTGCTGCTTGTATAGAGTTACGATGTCTAAAAATTAGCTCGTCAATTGTTGGTGGTAAGTTATTTTCTTTCATTAATTTATCATACTCTTCTAAGCTGGCTTCTTCACCTCTAATGGCTTCTTCTAATATTTTTTCTTCGTTATTAGAAGATAATGCAGATTTTAAACTCATCCAATTTCTATGTACAGTTCCTTTAAATGTGCCAGAATCTTCTGGTACCTCGCCATATCTTAAAATCTCTGTTCTTAATTCTTTAGCAAATTGGCTTCTTTCTGATGCTCTTCTCTTAAAGAAGATTTTTAAATTTTTGTCGTCTACATTAGACATTGCGTTTAAATACCCTTTTTCGGCATCATAGTTTTTTACTAATAATTCGTTTAATTTTTCTGAAATTTCTTCACTATAACTCATAATATCTTTTCATTTTAAATTTCAATAAATTATTTATAGATGTGTATTGTTTCGCATCTTCAATTATAAAGATATAATGAATTACTAAGCATACCAAGGGTTTAACAAGGTTTGTGATTGCCTTAAGATTTGTTAACAATCGTTTTTAGTTTAGGCAATCTCCTAAACTATCTACTATATTTTGAAGTGTACCATCATCACCACATAGGTTGATTTCGTTTTGAAGAGCTATCTTATAAGAACTACAAAACTGAGGATATTGTGGACCGTTAGGGTCTACAGCATTTAAGTTTGTCAATGTTGTTTGTGTAGTAGCTTGAGCTAATTGACAAGCTATAGATTGTTGACCATCGTTTAAAGTTGCTATTGATATTATTGGCACATTGTAAAAGTAACCACGGTTTATCACAACACTATTTAATCCTGTGCTATCAAATGCATGAAAGTAAAATGTACCTGACACTGTTTTTTCTACTATATTAAATTCTTCAATGACAATTTTACCTTCTGATGGATACAATTGAATGGTTGGATCTGGAACACTGTTTGTAGAATACGCTGTATCAAAATCGTCATTAAAAACTGCTTTTGATGCTACATTACCCAAGTTATATACACCAACACTTGATCCAGCTGTTGATAGTGTAATTGTTTCTTCTCCATTGGTTCCTGTTATATTTAAAAATCCAAACGCATCTACATTAGCTCTAAAATCTTCTGCATTCCATACAATTTCATTTTTATAAGATTGAAATGATGGAGTATTAAACTCTAAATCATCTCCACATGATAAAATTGTTGTTAATAGCAAAAATAATAAGGATATCTTTTTCATTAATAATGGATTAAAAAAAAACAGAAACCAAAAATATAATTTTAATTCACTTTAAATAAAAAAGACACTTAAACAGCGCTAATATTAGACCAAATACATTTTTTTATTGATAAAGAGATAAACAAAAAAAGGAGCTTTAATTAAAGCTCCTTTTTTGCAAGTGTATTATGTTATTAATTTGCATCTAAATAATCTGGTGCAGAATCTGCATCTGAGTTTTGTGCGTCATCTGGGTTACCATCTCCGTTTGGATCTGGATTCTCGTCTGCTGTTGGCACACCATCATTATCATCATCATTATCTAAATAATCATCCATACCATCTGAATCAAAATCTTGAGAATCTACAGGATTACCATCTCCATCATCATCTATAAACTCATAAATAGTTAATATGGTATCTCCGTCATCATCATTATCTAAGTAATTAGGTGTTCCGTCGTTATCTGTATCAATCATTCCTTCATAAACAGTAAAAACACCATCACCATCATCATCTTGGTCCAGATAATTAGGTATACCATCTCCATCTGTATCATCGTTTAATGGGTTACCGTCTGCGTTAATATCTTCGTCTGCTGTTAAAATACCATCATTATCTTCATCTAAATCTAAATAATCTGGTATTCCATCCATATCTGTATCTGCAGCGTTACCATCTGCATCAAGGTTTAACTCGTCGTTTGTTAATATACCGTCATCATCATCGTCTTCATCTAAATAATCTGCATTTAAATCTCCATCTGTATCATCATCTGTTAAATCTCCATTATTATTAAGGTCTTCAATTGAGTTTGGAACACCATCTCCATCATCATCACCACAATCTAAGTTATCTATAGCAGCTTGTAAATCTCCGTTTGGATCTCCGCAAGTATCAATTTGCTCGTTTAGGTATTGAATATATCTTGTACACATATCAATAGTATTACCTAAAGTAGCATTATTATAATCTGATTGTGCTGTTGCTGTATTATCACTTATTTGCTCACAAGTTAATTGACAATTATTTACTGTTAGTTGATCAATTGTTTCTTGTATCGTCCCGTTTACGTCTCCACAAAATTCTATTTGAGTATACAATGCATTTACATATGCATTACATAATTGTTCAAAAACAGCACTTTCCATTAAATCTGCGTTATTATACGCTATCATTGCCTGTTGCACTTGTTCTTCTGCATCTACACAAGTAAAATAATTAGTTGTAGGTCCTGTAGTAAAAGGTATATTATTAAAAACACCTTCTGAAAATCCTACAGAATTTAGACCTGTTGGATTAAATGCATTAAAATAAAATCTTCCTGAAAGTGTACCTTCTTCCAAGCTACCGGCAGTAATACTTATCATTCCATCTGGACGATATACTTGTACGCTTTCATCTGGAATTTTATTTGTTGACCACAATACGTTATTTTCATCTATAAAATTAGCAAAAGAAGCATTGTATTGCATATCGTAACATGATCCTTGACCTACACTAATAGCTCCTGTACAGCTAGTAGCATCTTGCGGATAGGCTACTAACGTAATTGTTTCTAAAGATGTAGACCCTTCTATAGTAATAACACCATTCTCATCTACCTGAGCTGAGTAAATATTTGCATTAAACAAAACACCATCGCCTTCTCTTTGGGCTTGAAATGTGGTTATTTTAAACTCATTTTCTTCGCTACAACTAAACATTAATAAAACCGTTATGGCTAATGCAATTACTTTTCTCATTCTTAAATCTTTGATAAATTATTGATGTTATATGTGCCTAATAATAATCTAGACATACTATCCTTCAAAAATAGAATAATTTTTCATTATAAATAATTGAAATTTGAAGTATCGGTTTAAAAAAATATAGTATCTTTGCGGACTTATTAATAACAGAGGTCGAGAACCTCACAAATTAATTTTTTATGCCAGTAAAAATTAGATTACAAAGACACGGTAAGAAAGGGAAACCTTACTACTGGATCGTAGCAGCAGATGCTAGAGCAAAAAGAGATGGTAAATACTTAGAAAAAATAGGTGCTTACAATCCAAACACTAACCCAGCAACTATCGATTTAGATGTTGATGGTGCAGTAAAATGGTTACAGAATGGTGCACAACCAACTGATACAGCTAGAGCTATTTTATCTTACAAAGGAGCTTTACTTAAAAACCATTTAGCTGGTGGAGTTAGAAAAGGCGCTTTAACTGAAGAGCAAGCAGAAGAGAAATTTAATGCTTGGTTAGAAGAAAAAGCAGGAAAAGTTGATGCTAAGAAAGAAAACTTAGCTAAAGCTGAAGCAGATGCTAAAGCAAAAGCTTTTGAAGCTGAAAAAGCAGCTAACGAAGCGCGTATTGCAGCAGCAGCTCCTGTTGTTGAAGAAGAAGCTGAAGCTTCAAACGAAGAAGAATAAAAAATATTTTTTTATACTTTTAAACTCCGATAGTCGCTATCGGAGTTTTTTATGTTTAAAACTTTCCTTATGGATATAAATGAATGCTTTTACGTTGGTAAAATTGTAAAAAAATACAGTTTTAAAGGAGAATTACTAATAAAATTAGATACTGACGAGCCTGAACAATTTGAAAACCTTGAGTCTATACTTATTAACTTAAGAGGTAATTTAGTACCTTTTTTTATAGAAAGTTCACAACTACACAAATCTGAATTACTACGTGTTAAATTTGAAGAAGTAGACACAGAAGATGATGCAGATAGCTTAATGAAAAGCGAGTTATACTTACCATTAAGCTTTTTACCAGAGTTAGAAGATGATAAGTTTTACTATCATGAAATTATAGGTTTTAAAGTTGAAGATAAGAACTTTGGAAACGTTGGGATAATTTCCGGTGTAAATGATAGCACAGCTCAAGCACTGTTTGAAATTGACAGAAATGGGACAGAGATTTTAATCCCGATGAATGACGAGTTTATCTCTAAAGTAGACAAATCCAACAAAACCATTTTTGTAGAAACACCAGAAGGACTAATAGATCTTTACATTAATGAATAACCCTTTTCAATTCAAGCAGTTTACAGTTAAACAAGACCAATGCGCCATGAAAATTGGCACAGATAGCGTCTTACTTGGCGCTTGGACACCATTAAAAGACAATCCATTTTCTATTTTAGACATAGGTGCTGGCACAGGAATTTTATCATTAATGTTAGCCCAACGTAGTAACGCACAAGTTATTGATGGTCTAGAAATAGACGAAAATGCATATGAACAGTGTGTAGACAACTTTGAAAACTCTCCTTGGTCAGACCGATTATTTTGTTATCATGCCGATTTACAAGAATTTGCCGAAGAAATTGAAGATAAATATGATCTAATAATTAGCAATCCGCCGTTTTACGCAGAACATTTTAAAACTGATAACCAGCAACGTGACATGGCGCGTTTTCAAGATGCGATGCCTTTTGAACATCTTGTGGTTTGTGCAGCTCACCTTTTGGAAGACAACGGAAGATTTTCAGTAATTATACCTTTTAGTGAAGAAGACCGATTTATCAATCTTGCTCAAAAAGTAGGATTATTTCCTAATCAGATCCTTAACGTAAAAGGTAATCCAAACGCTGATATAAAAAGGAGTTTGATTAGCTTTAGTTTCCACGAAAGTGAAATACAAAAAGAAGAATTAATTATAGAAACCCAAAGACATCAATACACAGAAGACTACATAAATCTTACTAAAGATTTCTACTTAAAAATGTAGTTTTAATTGGGCAATGAAAACGATTTCGTTATTTTTGTTAACTATAAAATTGTAAACAATATACTGTTACATATATCATTAAGCAACAGTTTAAACTATACTTATCTAATGAAACCAGATTTATTTGAAGCTCCAGATTACTTAAATCTTGACGATTTATTAAACGACGAACATAAATTAGTACGCGATGCAGCTAGAGAATGGGTTAAACGTGATGTTTCTCCTATTATTGAAGAGTATGCACAAAAAGCAGAATTTCCAGAACAAATTATTGATGGATTAGCCGAGATTGGCGCATTTGGACCATATATCCCTATGGAATATGGCGGCGCAGGATTAGACCAAATTTCTTATGGTTTAATCATGCAAGAGATTGAACGTGGCGATTCTGGTGTACGTAGTACTGCTTCTGTACAATCGTCTTTAGTAATGTATCCTATTTTTAAATATGGTAACGAAGAGCAACGTAAAAAGTACTTACCAAAATTAGCTTCTGGAGAATGGATGGGTTGTTTTGGTTTAACCGAGCCTGATCACGGATCTAATCCTGGCGGAATGGTTACTAATTTTAAAGATATGGGCGACCATTATCTTTTAAATGGTGCTAAAATGTGGATTAGTAACGCACCTTTTGCACAAGTTGCTGTTGTTTGGGCTAAAAATGAAGAAGGTCGTATACACGGTTTAATTGTAGAGCGTGGTATGGAAGGATTTTCTACTCCAGAAACTCACAACAAATGGTCGTTACGTGCAAGTGCAACTGGCGAGCTTATTTTTGATAACGTAAAAGTGCCAAAAGAAAATTTATTACCTAACAAATCTGGACTTGGCGCACCATTAGGTTGTTTAGATTCTGCAAGATATGGTATCGCTTGGGGCGCAATTGGTGCTGCAATGGATTGTTACGATACGGCATTAAGATACAGTAAAGAGCGTATGCAGTTTGGTAAGCCAATTGGACAATTTCAATTACAACAAAAAAAGTTAGCCGAAATGATTACAGAAATCACTAAAGCACAACTATTAGCTTGGCGTGTTGGTGTGTTACGTAATGAAGGTAAAGCAACATCTGCTCAAATTTCTATGGCTAAACGTAATAATGTAGATATGGCAATAAAAATTGCTCGTGAAGCTAGACAAATGTTAGGCGGAATGGGTATTACCGGAGAATACAGCATTATGCGTCATATGATGAATTTAGAAAGCGTAATTACTTACGAAGGTACGCATGACATTCATTTATTAATCACAGGTTTAGATATAACTGGATTAAATGCTTTTAAATAAGCTATAGATTTTACATTTCTATAAATAATTAATAAATATAAAATGCACCTTAATTTTAGAGGTGCATTTTTTATTTTTGTTAAAAATGAAAATGCTATGACTATTAATGATATTGAAAAATCAATTGATCCTCTTAAAAATCAATTGCTTAATCACAGTTTATATAACAAAATAAAATCTATAGAAGATTTAGAAATCTTTTTACAACATCATGTTTATGCTGTTTGGGATTTTATGTCGCTACTTAAAGCACTGCAAAATAAATTAACTTGTACTACAATACCTTGGTTGCCTACAAAACATCCTGAAACAAGATATTTAATTAACGAAATTGTTCTTGCCGAAGAAACCGATGTAGATATTAATGGTAACCATAAAAGCCACTACGAAATGTATTTGGACGCTATGGAAGCTTGTGGCGTTTCAACTACTAATATTAAAACATTTTTAGAAACTTCAGAAAGCTTAGGTAACATTTTTGTTGCAATAAGAAATAGTGATTTACCTCAATCACTAAAAGACTTTTTAGAGTTTACATTTAATGTAGCAATAGAAGGTCAACCTCATCAAATAGCTGCTGCGTTTACCTTTGGTCGTGAAGATTTAATCCCGAATATGTTTACTGAAATTTTAAAAAATTTCCAGCAAAACTTCCCTGAAAAAGACCTTTCTAAATTAGTGTATTACTTTGAAAGACATATCGAATTAGATGCTGATGAACATGGTCCTATGGCGCTTCAAATGATAGAAGAGCTTTGTGAAAATGATGAGAAAAAATGGAAAGAAGTTGAAGACATCTCAATAGAAGCTTTACAAAAACGAATCGCACTTTGGGATGGTATTGAAAACGCAATTTTAGAAAGCAAAGAAGTTGTATCTTTATAGTTATGAAACAATTAACGCTTTTTATTTCTGTTATTTTTATATTGTTTTTGTGCTGTAACGCAACAGATAGCAATCAATCTAACAATATTGAAACACTACAAACAACCAATTACAGACTATTATCCTTGGGTGATAGTTACACGATTGGAGAAAGTGTTTGCGAAACGTGTCGCTTTCCTGAACAACTTAAAGACAGCTTAATTAATAATACAGAAAATACTGCTTTCAATTTAAAGGTTGTAGCAACAACAGGATGGACTACGACCAATTTATTAAACGGAATTAGCAACGAAAATCTACCAAACAACTACGATTTAGTCACCTTACTAATTGGTGTAAATAATCAATATCAAGGAAAAGATTTTTCAATTTATGAAACCGAATTTCCAGAACTAGTTGATATTGCAATTACAAAAGCAAAAGGCGATAAAAATAGAGTTATTGTCGTTTCAATTCCTGATTATGCGTTTACACCTTTTGGAAACGGAAACACTACAATTTCTTCAGAAATTGATGCCTATAACGCTTTCGCGGAAAATTATTGCAACACTAATAACATTACTTTTGTAAACATTACAGACATAACCAGAAACGGATTTGAAGACACAGATTTAGTTGCTTCTGATGGTTTACATCCTTCCGAAAAAGCCTATAGTTTATTTGTAGAACGTTTATTACCTTACGCTTTAGAAAAACTTTAGCGTAAGATTATGTTTTCAGCAAAGAAAAGATTAGACCGAGCTTATCAAAACGCTCACGTTGTTCCTTTTGATGACGACTCAAAATTTATACTATTTAGCGATTGTCATCGTGGTGACAATAGTTTTGCAGACGACTTTGCCAATAATCGAAACATCTATTACCACGCATTAAAGCACTACTACGTTGAAGGTTTTAATTATGCCGAACTTGGCGATGGTGATGAGCTTTGGGAAAACATTTCTTTCTCCTCCATTTTAAACGCACATAAAAACGTTTATGAATTAATGCAACTGTTTCATAAAAAGAACCGTTTGCATATGATTTGGGGAAATCATGATATGGTGTATCGTAATCCTGATACAGTCAAAAAAAATCTATCTACCTACTTTGACCCAAAAGTTGGTGAAGATGTAGAACTTTTTGGCGATATTAAATATCATGAAGCTATAGTTTTAAAACACAAAGACACTAATCAAGAGATTTTTTTAACGCATGGTCATCAAGCAGATTGGTGGAATTACAACTTCTGGAAATGGAGTCGGTTTTTAGTTAGAATTTTATGGAAACCATTAAATGTTATGGGAATTGCAGATCCAACAAGTCCTGCAAAAAACTACAAAGAATTAATTAAAGTAGAACGTCGTACCAAAAAATGGATTACAGACAATAACAATCTAATGACCATTGTTGGCCATACACACAGACCACGTTTTCCTGAACCTGGTGACATTGCTTTTTTTAATGATGGTAGTTGTGTACATCCTAGAAGCATCACTGGTATTGAAATAGAAAATGGAGCAATATCTTTAATAAAATGGCAAATTGCTACTAAAGAAGATGGCACGCTTCAAATTGTAAGAGTATTGTTAGAAGGACCAAGAAGATTGGTAGATTATAGATAAAAAAATTCCTGCATAAAGCAGGAATCTATTTATAAAATTGAATTTCAATTAAAAAATTAACTTTCAGGAGCAAGCTCTACTTCTAAACCTTCTAATTCTGGTGTTATTTGTATTTGACAACCTAATCTTGAGTTATCTTTTACGTAAAAAGCTTCGCTTAGCATTGCCTCTTCGTCATCTTGCATTTCTGGTAATTCGGTATCGCTTAAAACATAACATTGACAACTTGCACACATAGCCATACCACCACAAATACCAATAGTACCTTCTGGTGCTAGCTCGTAACTACGTACAACTTCCATTAAATTCATTGCCATATCTGTTGGTGCTACAACTTCATGTACAACACCATCACGATCGGTAATTTTAATATTAACGTCTTGCTCCATTTTATTCAATCTTTTTTACTACTGCTTTTGGAGCTTCTTTACGTGTACCATCAAAACCATCTACTCCTGCAACAGTTGTATATTTTAACACATAACGTTTACCTGGATTAATAATTTGATAAGCAGATTGACACATTAAAGTTGCTTCATGAAAACCACAAAGTATTAACTTTAATTTACCAGGATATGTGTTAACGTCTCCAATAGCATAAATACCAGGTATGTTTGTTTGATAATCTAACGCATTGTTTACTTTAATGGCATTTTTCTCTATTTCTAGTCCCCAATTTGCTATTGGTCCTAATTTTGGAGACAAACCAAATAAAGGCACAAAATGATCACATTCTTTTTTGTAAGTTTTTGCGTCTTGCTTAATGGTTACCGCTTCTACTTTGCCATCACCTTCTATACCTATTACTTCTGCTGGAGTAATTAAATTAATTTTTCCTGCAGATTTTAATTCTTGTACTTTTTCTACGGAATCTAAATGACCTCTAAACTCGTTACGCCTGTGTATTAAAGTAACCTCTTCTGCTACATCACTTAAAAAGATACTCCAATCTAAAGCAGAGTCGCCTCCACCAGCAATAACTACCTTTTTACCACGGTATAGTTCTGGCTCTTTTATCATGTATTCTACACCTTTATCTTCGTAATCTGCCAGATTATCTATTAAAGGTTTACGTGGCTCAAAACTACCTAATCCACCTGCTATTGCCACAACTGGCGCATGGTGTTTTGTTCCTTTGTTTGTAGTTACAATAAAAGTCCCGTCGTCTTGTTTTTCTATGGTATCTGCGCGCTCTCCTAACGTAAAACCTGGCTCAAACTGTTTGCATTGTTCCATTAACTTGTCGGTTAAATCTCCTGCTAAAATTTCTGGATATGCTGGTATATCGTAGATTGGTTTTTTAGGATATAACTCTGAACATTGTCCACCTGGTTGTGGTAATGCGTCTATTAAATGACATTTTAGTTTTAATAATCCTGCTTCAAAGACTGCAAATAAACCTGTTGGTCCTGCGCCTATGATTAGTATATCTGTTTTAATCATTTTTTAGATTGTTTTGTGCAAATGTAAAAGGTTAATGTATTGTGGCTTATGACTTTTGTCAGCTTTACGCTTGCGTTAGCGATAGTAGTGGCATCCTTTTTTTGCTAACTGTACTTTGATTTTTAGTCTATAGGTAGTTGCAAAAAAAGATATAACGGATAGCGCGACCCTTGTGGTAACGCCCTAAACACCAACATTTGTAACTTTTTCTATCTGTGGAGCGTATTTTTTTATAGTCATCTCTACACCAGATTTTAAAGTCATTTGGTTGACACTACATGAGGTACATGCACCTTGAAGTTGTACGATAACCTCGTTATTTTCTATAGAGATTAACTCTATATCTCCGCCATCATTTTGTAAAAATGGACGGATTTCTTCTAGAGCTTTTTCTACGTTTGTTTTTAGTTCTTGTGCTGTCATTTATTTTTTATTTACCGCAGAACAACCTGCCATAGTTGTAATTTTTATCGCTTCGGTTTCTGGTAAGTTTTCGTTACGATTTACCACTTCTTGCACGACGTTTTGTGTTAGTTTTTCAAAAGCTTTCTCTGTTGGTGTTGCGACTTGCATTGCTGCTGGACGACCAACATCTCCTGCTTCTCTAATACTTTGTACTAAAGGAATTTCTCCTAATAATGGCACATCTAAATCTTCTGCTAGATGTTTTGCGCCTTCTTTACCAAAGATATAGTATTTGTTGTTTGGCAACTCTTCTGGTGTAAAGTAAGCCATATTTTCTATAATTCCTAAAACGGGTACGTTTATACTGTCTTGTTGGAACATAGCCACTCCTTTTTTAGCATCTGCTAAAGCAACGTTTTGTGGTGTACTTACTACTACTGCTCCTGTAATTGGTAAAGATTGCATAATACTTAAATGAATATCTCCTGTTCCTGGAGGCAAGTCTAATAGTAAGAAATCTAGCTCGCCCCAAGCAGCATCAAATATCATTTGATTTAATGCTTTTGCAGCCATAGGTCCACGCCAAATTACAGCTTGGTCTGGTTTTGTAAAAAAGCCTATAGATAATATTTTTACACCGTAATTTTCTACAGGTTTCATTTTGGATTTACCGTCTACTGTTACAGATAATGGTTTTTCCATTTCTACATCAAACATAATTGGCATTGATGGTCCATAAATATCTGCATCTAAAACACCTACTTTAAAGCCCATTTTTGCTAACATAATTGCTATGTTAGCGGTAACTGTAGATTTACCTACACCACCTTTACCCGATGCTACTGCAACAATATTTTGAATACCTGGTATTGGTTTTCCTTTAATGGTGTTTGCTTGTGGTTTTTCTGGCGCGTCAACCTTTACGTTTACTTTTATTTTTGCTTTTTCGTACACATGTTTGTGTATGGCTTGCAAAATTTCTACTTCTGTTTTTTTACGTGCTTGTAATGATGGGTTTTTTATTGTAATATCTACTATAACTTCGTCTCCAAAAGTAACTACGTTAGTTACAGATCCGCTTTCTACCATGTTTTGCCCTTCGCCTGGTACTGTTATAGTTTCTAGTGCTTTAAGTATATCTTGTTTGCTTAACTTCATCTTTAAAATATTGTGCTAAAAATCAATTTTTTAACGTGTTTTATAAAGGCTATTTCTAAAATGCAAATATACTACTTATTAAGTGAAGTTAAGCTGTTGTTATTGCAAGTTTTTTTATGGTGAAATAAGGGAAATTTATAAACTTTTAGAAGGATCCCAAAACACCATTTCAAAATTTTGAATTTGATTATCTTTCACCTTAACACCTTCGCTTTCTAACAGCTGTTGCATTAGGTTAGTACCTTCAAAATGATGCTTACCGGTTAACAAACCTTTTCTATTTACCACACGATGTGCTGGTACGTCTTTTCCTGCAGAACCATTCATAGCGTAACCTACTAATCTTGCGCTTCTTTTTGCTCCTAAATAATTTGCAATTGCACCGTAAGATGTTACTCTTCCATAAGGAATTTGTCTTGCGACCTCATAAACCTTCTCGTAAAAACTTAAGGTTTCTGGCTTCATAAGTCTTTAATGATATTAATTAGCGTGACTATTGCTATAACAGCTGTGATGATACCGATACTAAAGTTCATGTTTTTTTGAGACTTTATACGTTTGCTTTTAATTTTTTCGAATAAAAACACATACACATAAAGCATTACAAAAGTACCAGTTGCTGCTCCTGCGACGTAAGATGCAATACCAGTTTTATCAAAAGTTAACCATCCAAAACCTGCTAAAGTCAAACTCATATAAGCTTGGTAAGGTATTGGGAAAACGTTTAAAGCAGATAACAGCATACCATAGAAAAAACGACTGTGTTTACTGCGTCTGGTTTGTTCTATTTTGGGTTGTGGTTTCTTTTTAGCTAAAACAAAAAAGTAAATAGCGATTAACACAAAAAGTACAAAAGCTACACGTTGAAGTATTTTTATTATCTCTGGATGCTTACTTAAATACCTTGCAAATATTACTGCTATTAAGGTTTGAAAAATAACAACAACACAAACGCCAACAGAAAAAACCAAACCACGATTATAGCCTTCTTTTAAGCTAATTTTTGCTGCTGTCATATTAAGCAATCCTGGTGGTATAACACCTACTAATGCAATAATTAGACTTAAAAAAAATGTAATTGTAAGGCCCAAAGGTTATTTTATTTTGAATCTAATATACGTAATTGGTTTGTTTTGTTCTAAATATTGACCTTCGTAAAAGGTTTGTATACTTGTAACTTCTTCTGGACTTCCTTCTTGTCTATACACATCGTTGTTAGAGTACAACACTTCATGTCCTTCGCCATGTAACAGACCTAAGGTGTAACCATGCATAAACTCAGAGTCGGTTTTAAGATTCATTACGCCATCTGGTTTTAATACTTTTTTGTAGCGTTTTAAAAACTCAGAATTGGTCATGCGGTGTTTTGTACGCTTATATTTAATTTGTGGATCTGGAAAGGTGATCCAAATTTCATCCACTTCGTTTTCTGCAAAAACATATTCTATTAATTCTATTTGAGTACGTATAAATGCAGCGTTTGGTATGTTTTCTTCTACAGCTGTTTTTGCGCCTCTCCAAAAACGTGCGCCTTTAATATCTATCCCTATAAAGTTTTTATTTGGATATTTTTTTGCTAAAGCAACTGTATACTCGCCTTTACCGCATCCTAACTCTAGAACAATTGGGTTATTATTTTTAAACACTTGTGCATTCCATTGTCCTTTGTATTGGTAATCCATATCTACCAACTGACTTCTTGTTGGTTGAAATACATTATCAAATGTTTCGTTTTCTTGAAATCGTTTTAATTTGTTTTTGCTTCCCACTTGTTTTAACAATTTGTTATTTCCGGCGTAAAATTAAGGAAATATACCTTAGTACTATTATACTTATCTTTGAAATTAGCTTTTTTGCGTTAAGGATGGAAGTGACATCCTTTTTTTGCTACCATATATGGCAAAAAAAGATATAACGGACAGCCTGACCCTTGTGGTAACGCCCAAATTTTTATAATGAAAAAAAGAATTCTTGTTGCGCCTCTTAATTGGGGAATTGGTCATGCTACACGTTGCATACCTATTATTAATGCGTTAATTGAACAAAATTTTGAACCTATTATTGCTTCTGATGGTGCTGCTTTAGCGCTGCTTAAAAAAGAATTTAAACAGGTTGTCTTTATTGAATTACCTGCTTACAATGTTACTTACTCCAAATCCAAATCTAGCTTTAAATGGCGCCTTTTTAGACAACTACCTAAGATTAAAAAAGCTATTTTAAAAGAACATTTAGCGATTAAAAAAATTGTACACGATTATGCTATTGAAGGTATAATCTCTGATAACAGAATGGGTGTATATTGTTCTAAAATTCCGTCGGTGTTTATTACTCATCAGCTTAATGTTTTAAGCGGAATGACCACAAAGTTAAGCACCTCTTTACATGATTATTATCTTAAAAAGTTTGATGAATGTTGGGTACCAGATTTTGAAAACACACCTAATTTAAGTGGTAAATTAGGACATGATTTTACTACTAAACTTTTACCTATTAAATATATTGGCGCATTAAGCAGGTTAGAAAAAACACTTATTCCTTCTAAGTTTGATATCATGGTCTTGTTATCTGGTCCTGAGCCACAACGTGGATTATTAGAGCAAAAATTATTTAAAGAATTAGCAGACTATAATGGTAATATCTTATTTGTAAAAGGTAAGATTGAAGGTGAGCAACGTATTGAAACTAAGCAACAGTTTACCATTTATAATTTTATGACTTCTGCAGATTTACAAACAGCTTTAAATAGTTGTGATTTGGTAATTTCTAGGTCTGGATATACAACTGTTATGGACTTAGCTAAACTAGGTAAAAAAGCATTTTTTATTCCTACACCAGGACAGTTTGAACAAGAATATATAGCCCAAAATTTAAACGAACAAGGTATTATACCTAGTTGTAACCAAAAAGAATTTTCTTTAAAGCAACTTGATAGAGTTAAAGATTTTACTGGATTTGATGCTTTAGATTGTAAAACAAACTTTAGTGATTTGTTTAAGCTTTTTCTAGCGTAAAAGAAAACTCGCTACCTACGTTTTCTTCACTTTCTACATAGATTTTTTCGTCGTGTGCTTCTATAATGTGTTTTACTATAGATAGTCCTAAACCAGATCCGCCTTCTTTACGCGATCCGCTTTTGTCTACACGGTAAAAACGCTCAAAAAGTCTTGGTAAATGTTCTTTACCTATACCTTCGCCATTATCAGTGACTCTTACTATAACTTTGTTTTTAATAAGCCTTTCTATACTAATCTCTGTAGTACCGTTTTGATGACCATATTTAATTGAGTTTACGACTAAGTTGGTTAACACTTGCTGGATACGCTCTTCATCACCTTTTACCAGTATTGGTTGTTTGTAGTCCATATCAAACATTAGACTAATTTTTTTCTTAGCAGCTTTCATTTCTAATAAGTCAAAAACACTTTTTACTAGATCTACAATATCAAAAGTGGTCATATTAAGTCGTAAATCTCCTACTTCTAATTTGGTAATCATATCTAGGTCTTTTACGATATATATTAATCGTTCTACACCTTTGTTGGCTCTTTCTAGATATTTTTCGGCTACGTTTTTATCTTTCATTGCGCCGTCAAGCAATGTTTCTATATAACCTTGTACTGTAAATAATGGTGTTTTAAGCTCGTGCGATACGTTACCCATAAACTCTTTACGGTATTCTTCTCTAACCTTTAAAGTTTCTATCTCTAACTTTTTGTCTTTGGCATATTTATCTATTTGCCTAGTTAGCGTTGCCATATCTGTAGTAATACTATGCTTTCTAAAACTAGCAGACTCTAATAAGGTAAGGTCTTTGTAAATTTTGTTTATTCTTTTATAGATGAATTTTTCTACTCTATATTGAATAATTAAAAAGGAAAATGAATACGTAAAAAAAGCAAAGAAAAGTATATGTAATATGTTTATTGCGTAAAACATATACAAAAAAACACTCATTAAGAGCGTTAAAAATACGGTGATTAAAAACGAAGTTTTTAATGCAAACTTGTATGTTTTTTTTAGTTTCAAATAAAAGTTATTCTACAAATTTATAGCCAACACCTTTTACAGTTTTAAAGCTATCGTCGCCAATTTTTTCTCTTAGTTTTCTTATGTGTACATCTATGGTACGTCCGCCAACTACGACTTCGTTACCCCAAACGCGGTCTAAAATATCTTCTCTTTTAAAGACTTTACCTGGTTTTGATGCCAACAAAGATAAGAGTTCAAATTCTTTTCTTGGTAAAATAATCTCTTCGTTTCCTAAAATAATCTTGTATTCGTCTCTATTAATGGTAAGCTTACCAATTTTTATAACCGATTGGTTAGTATCTTCAGATTTTAATCGTCTTAAAAGTGCTTTTACTTTACTTATTAACACTTTTGGCTTAATTGGTTTAGTAATATAATCGTCTGCACCAGCATCAAAACCTGCTACTTGAGAGTAGTCTTCTCCTCTTGCGGTTAAAAATGTAATAATTGTGCTGCTTAATTCTGGTACTTTTCTAATAGCTTCGCAAGCTTCAATACCATCCATTTCTGGCATCATCACATCTAATATAATAAGGTGTGGTTTTTCTTTTTTTGCTTTTTTAACAGCTTTAATACCGTTATCTGCAGTAATGACTTGGTAACCTTCTGCACTTAAATTATAGCCTACTATTTCAAGAATATCTGGCTCGTCGTCTACTAAAAGAATTTTAATATCTTTCTTATTCATCAGAATGACTTTGTGTTAAAATAATAACGTAAAGATAAAATTATTAAAATTAAATTATCTATTTAATCCATTGATAACAATTAAATAACATTAATTACAACTTATAACCTAACCTAAGTTTTTAGGTTTATGTAATTTACAATCTTTTGCTTACCAAGTAGTTAAAATATCATGTTATATAATTGTAAAAAATAGCATTAGTGTTTTGTAACTTACTTGTAAGACAAAAATCTGTGTATATTTGTAACTCACAATTTATAACTATTAATTATGAAAAAATTTTACTTTTTACTTTTAACGGTTTTATCACTATCATTTGTTTCTGCACAAGGAACAATTGACTTTGATACCGACGGAAACTGGAGTCCAGCACCTTCTGGGTATGGAGACTACACTTACACTGATACAAACTTCACTGCAACTGGTGTAGATGTGTTAAGAAATACAACTTCTGCACAAGATGGCTTTTCTGGTGCTTTCGGAACATATTCTTTTAGATTAAGAAATAATTCAGGTACATCCCTAACAATGATTGTTGGATCTGGTGGAATTGGAACATTTTCTTTTCAAGCTAGACGTTGGGACGGAAATCCTGCTACAAATTTTACTGTTGAAACAACTACTGATAACGGTGCTTCTTGGAGTACATCTTCTGTAATTGATGCTACTGTTACAGATGATTCTGATTGGAAAACAATTAACGGTACAATAAACAGTGCTAACTCTAATGTTGGAGTAAGAATTATATCTAATGGAACAACAGAAAGAATAATGGTTGACAACTTTACTTGGACAGCTTTTTCTACATCTTGTGGTGTAACTTTTGATAGTGCGTCTTACATCTGTAATACAAATGTTATAGGTGACAATAACGATAGTGTTACTGTACAAATCCCTTACACAGGTCTTGATGCTGCAGTTACGGCTGTAACAACTACTTCTGGTGGTACAGTTGGTGGAGATAATCCTGCTGTAACTACTGACGGAATTATTACAATTACAGGTTTAACTGAAGGTGACGCTTGGGATATTAACCTAGTTGGTGGTGATTGTGGAGCAATAACTGCTTCTGGTACGATAGCTGCCGATTTATGTGACCCAACTCCAAACACTTGTTTTGATTTAAGTAATGGTACAGAATTATTCGAACTTGTTGCTGTAACAACAAACTCTAGTGGTAACAACAACGGTACTTGGTCTGAATCTGGCGGAACATACTCTGCTAACGCTTTTTGTGGTGGTGGATGTGCTGAGCCTGTAGAAAGCTGGTTAGTATTTGGTCCTTTAGATATGACTGGTGTAACAGATTTAACTTTAGCGTTTGATGCTGCTGAAGCTTTTGGTGTAACAGATTTAAATATTGCTTATACAGATGCTTACTCTGGTTGCCCAACTGGATCTTCTTGGACAACTGCTCAAACAATAACAGCTGCTGGTTCTTACGAGGTAGACTTAACTGCTGCTACTGGTACAGATGTGTATATCGGTATTCAATATATTGATGATGGTGCCGATGGTTATTCTGGTTGGGACTTATCAAACGTATCTTTAGATGCTTTTGGAGCTTGCCCAACTTTAGGAACAAGACCAACTTCTAACTGTGCGGTTTGTGATTTAATATTAGGTGAAGAAAATATCGTATGCTTAGGTAACACTACTGGAGCTGGAAACGATATGGTAACTATTGAAATTCCTTATACAGGTGTTGAAGGTACTATTACTTCTTTATCAACTACTTCTGCTGGTACAATTGGTGGAGATGATCCTGCAACTGTAACAGACGGAACAATTACAATTACTGGTTTAGGTGAAGGTGATGCTTGGGATTTAACAATTAACGGTGGTGACTGTGATGGTACAACTATCT
This sequence comes from Mesoflavibacter zeaxanthinifaciens DSM 18436, assembly GCF_000422365.1. Classification (GTDB taxonomy): domain Bacteria; phylum Bacteroidota; class Bacteroidia; order Flavobacteriales; family Flavobacteriaceae; genus Mesoflavibacter; species Mesoflavibacter zeaxanthinifaciens. Next base: position 65,381 of record NZ_KE383820.1, on the reverse strand, counting down.
CTGGTACTGTTTTTGCAACTAACTGCGATCCTTCTTTCTTAGTAATTAATGAGATTTTATCTGATCCAGATGCAACTACAGGTGATGCTAACGGAGACGGAACTGTTGACACTTCTCAAGATGAGTTTGTAGAATTATACAACACAGGTACTGTAGCAATAGATTTAACAGATTACGTAATTGCAGATGGAGCTTCTGATAGACACGTATTCCCTGCAGGAACAATGTTAGCTCCTAACACATTTATAACTGTATTTGGTGGTGGTACGCCAACAGGTATTAGCGGTATGTCTCAAGTTGCTTCAACTGGTGTATTAGGACTAAATAACGGTGGTGATACTGTAACTATTAAAAATGCTGGCGGTGTAACTGTTGCAGAGTATACTTATGGTAGTGAAGGCGGTAACAACCAGTCTATAGCTAGAGAGCCAGACTTTACTGGTGCTTTTGTACAACACTTATCACATACAACTACTCCTGTTCAATTCTCTCCTGGTTCAGAAAATGATAATCCTGCATTATCAAACACAGAGTTTGAACAAGCTAACTTTAGCATTTACCCTAACCCAACTAACAAAGGTTATGTAAACATCAAAACAACGTCTAACAGCGCTGTAAACGTAACTGTGTTTGACTTATTAGGTAAAAAAGTAATCACTAAAACATTAAGTAACGATACATTAAACGTATCTAACTTAAAAGCTGGTGTGTACTTATTAAACATAGAACAAAACGGAGCTTCTACAACTAAGAAGTTAGTTATAGAATAAAAGCTATATTAAGCTATTGTTAAAAGAGAGTTATCTACAATTAGATAACTCTTTTTTTTTGCTAGATTTGAACTGAATTTAAATAAAACACACAAATGAAAAAATTTTACTTTTTATTTTTAGCACTTATCTCACTTAACTTAAGTGCACAAATTACAACAACTATAGATTTTGATACAGCTGCTAATTGGACAACTCTTGGGTCAGGATATAGTTCTCAAGTTTACTCTGATGGTGTATTCTCTTTTACATCAAATAGTACTTTAAGAGAAACTGATGGTACTCAAGATGGTTTTGATAGAACTTATTTAAACTCTGCTTATTCTGTTAGGTTAAGAAATAATTCTACATCTAGTCTAACTTTTAATATCGCTTCTGGTGGTGTTACAACATTTGATGTTCAAGTAAGAAGATGGGACGCTAGTCCATCACCAGACTTTTCTTTAGAATACTCTATTGATGGAACAACTTGGACTAATGTTGCAACAATTAATAATACAACATTATCTGATTCATCTGATTTTACTTTATTTTCAGGAACTATAAATAGTGTTAATGATAACATCAAAATTAGATTTATTTCTAATGGGACAACTGAAAGAATAATGGTTGATCAATTTTCTTGGACTGATGCTTCAACTCTTTCAAACAAAAACTTTGAAACTGCAGAATTTTCTGTATATCCAAACCCTGTAACAAACGGTTTTGTTAACATTAAAACTACATCTAACGATGCTATTAACGTAACAGTTTTTGATGTTTTAGGTAAACAAGTTGTTAAACAAACATTAACGACTAACCGTTTAAACGTATCTAACTTAAAAGCTGGTATGTACTTATTAAACATAGAGCAAAACGGAGCATCAACGACTAAAAAATTAGTTATAGAGTAATCCTTATTTGATATAAATTTTAAAAGCGTTGCTATTGGCAACGCTTTTTTATTTTCTATACTTTTGTAATCCTATGATAAATACAAAAGACATCTTTAACATTACTACAGAAGAGGCGTTTAAAACACATGCTTTAAACGTGTTTAAATTTCAGTACGAAAATAATAACGTGTATCGTTCTTTTTGTGATTTATTGTACAAAAACCCAAGTGATGTTACAGCACTACATCAAATACCGTTTTTACCTATTCAGTTTTTTAAATCGCACGACGTTTTAAGCGCTAACACACCAACCGAAATTACTTTTTCTAGTAGTGGTACTACAGGACAAATAACAAGTAAACACCATGTTACCAATTTAAAGGTTTACGAAGATAGTTTTAAAAAAGGATTTGCACATTTTTATGGTAATGTAGAAGATTATACCATCTTGGCGTTATTACCTAATTATTTAGAACGCGAAGGTTCGTCTTTAGTCTATATGGTAGATCATTTAATTAAAGACTCTAAACAGCCTAAAAGCGGATTTTATTTAAATAATTTAGACGAATTAAAAGACACTTTACTTCAACTTGAAAATGAAGGTAAAAAAACACTACTAATTGGCGTGTCTTTTGCACTTTTAGATTTGGTAGAGCGTTATCAATTCAACCTTAATAATACCATTATTATGGAAACTGGTGGTATGAAAGGTAAACGCAAAGAAATAATTAGAGAAGAGTTACACCAACTTTTAAAATCTGGTTTTGGTGTTGACCAAATACATAGCGAATATGGCATGACCGAACTTTTAAGTCAAGCGTATTCTAAGGGTAACGGTGTGTTTAACTGTCCACCTTGGATGAAAATTTTAACTAGAGATACAGAAGATGCTTTAACCGTTTTTGACACCAAAAAAACAGGAGGCATTAATGTTATAGATTTAGCTAATATAAACTCTTGTGCTTTTATTGCAACGCAAGACTTAGGCAAACCACTTAATAACGGTAGCTTTGAGGTTATTGGTCGTTTTGATAATAGTGATATTAGAGGTTGTAATCTAATGGTGTTGTAAGGACAAGTTACCACATACGACAAACTATAAACGAAAAAGAAAAATTAGATTTAGTTGATTAGCTAATTTTTGTAAAAAAAGCCTGTTTTCAAATTTTTGAAAACAGGCTTTTAATTTTATTTATATTTTTTAAGTATAGTGTCAGGTCTAGCGTAGTCGAGACCTTTCTTTAATTTATTCAAAACTTCTCGACTGCGCTCAAAGCGACAATTAAATCACTTTTATAATAAAGGTCTTTTTCTTACCTCTATTAATTACAACATACTTATCGTTAATTAGATCTTCTGTCGTTATGGTATAATCTTCAGCAACTTTGTCTTTATTAACAGCTACCGAGTTTTCTTTTAACGCACGACGTGCTTCGCCATTACTTGCTAAAAAGTTAGTCTCGGCAGACAGTGCTGCAATCATATCTAAACCAGCGTCTATTTTATCTTTACTTACCTCAGCTTGTGGCACACCTTCAAAAACATCTAAAAATAAACTTTCGTTTAGTTGTTTGATATCGTTTTTAAAGTCTTTACTAAAAAGGATTTGAGATGCTTTTACTGCATTTTCATATTCCTCTTTACTGTGTACAAAGGTTGTTACCTCTTCAGCTAACTTTTTCTGTAAAGCTCTAAAACCAGGGTTTTCTTTATGTTCTGCAATTAAAGTATCTATCGTGTCTTTATCTAAAAACGTAAAGATTTTAATGTACTTTTCTGCATCTTCATCTGTAGTATTTAACCAAAACTGGTAGAATTTATACACGCTAGTTTTATCGGCATCTAACCATACGTTACCACCTTCACTTTTACCAAATTTAGATCCGTCTGCTTTAGTAATTAATGGGCAAGTCATAGCGTATGCTTTTGCGGTATCGTCGCCAACATTCATACGTCTAACAAGTTCTGTTCCTGTAGTTATGTTTCCCCATTGGTCACTTCCACCCATTTGTAATTTACAATTTAAGGTTTTGTGTAAATGGTAAAAATCGTACCCTTGGATTAATTGGTAAGTAAACTCGGTAAAGCTCATACCAACGCTACCTTCTTCGCCACTAAAACGCTTTTTTACAGAGTCTTTTGCCATCATGTAGTTTACGGTAATACGCTTACCAACATCACGTGCAAAATCTATAAAGCTAAAGTTTTTCATCCAGTCATAGTTATTAACTAAAACTGGTGCGTTTTTTTCTGTAGAGTTAAAATCTAAAAAGCGAGACAATACACTTTTAATACCAGCTACATTATGGTTTAGTGTTGCTTCGTCTAATAAGTTACGCTCGTCACTTTTACCAGAAGGATCACCAATCATACCCGTTGCACCACCAACTAAAGCAATTGGTTTATGACCTGCTTTTTTTAAATGCACTAACAAAATAATTGGCACTAAACTACCTATATGTAAAGAATCTGATGTTGGATCAAATCCTATATAAGCAGTAGTCATTTCTTTATCAAGTTGCTCTTCTGTTCCAGGCATGATGTCGTGTACCATACCTCTCCAACGTAATTCTTCTACAAGTGCGTTTGCCATCTTAAATTATTTTATTTAATGAAGCCACAAAGATAAAAATAGTGCCATAAAATCTGTACAATATCTTATATTTATTACTTTAGTAACATGATTTTAGTCACAGGAGGAACGGGATTAGTTGGCGCACATTTGTTGTTTCATTTATTAAATGAAAACCAGCCAATACGTGCGATTTATAGAAATGAAAAAAAATTTGATACCGTTAAACGTATTTTTGGCTATTATACCAACAATGCAGACGCTTTATTTGATACTATTGAATGGGTTAAAGCAGATCTAAACAATATACCACAACTTACCGAAGCTTTTAAAGACATAACACACGTGTACCATTGCGCCGCATTTGTAAGTTTTGAACCTGATAAGTTTAATTTGTTGCAAAAGACAAATATAAAAGGTACCGCAAATATTGTTAACTTTTGTATTGATCATAAAGTTGAAAAACTATGTTACGTTAGCTCTATTGCTGCTTTAGGCGCTTCTTTAAACAACAAGGCTATTACTGAAGAAACCGAATGGAATAAAGAAATTGATAACAGCGTTTATGCCATTACTAAATATGGTGCAGAACTTGAAGTTTGGCGCGGTACACAAGAAGGTTTGGACGCTGTAATTGTTAATCCTGGTGTTATTATTGGACCTGGTATTTGGCGCTACGGTAGTGGCAGTTTAATAAAAATGATTTACAACGGACTAAAATATTACACCACAGGATCTACAGGATATGTTGATGTTAATGATGTTGTAAAAGCAATGATACAACTTGTAAAAAGCGATGTAAAAAACGAACGCTATATTCTAGTTTCTGAAAACTTATCTTTTAAAGATTTTTTTACCAAAACCGCTAATTACTTAGGTGTAAAACCGCCACAAAAAGAAGCTAAACCTTGGTTGTTAAATATTGCTTGGCGTTTGGATTGGCTAAAACATAAATTAACTAAAAAACGTAGAGTCTTATCTAAGCAAACCGCAAATAGCGCAGTTACAACAACTATTTACAGTAATAATAAAATTAAAGACGCTATAGGTTTTGAATTTTTACCAATAGATAAAAGTATAAAGACTACGACTAGTTTATTTAAAAACGATTTAAAGTAAAGTTTAAAACTTAATTAGTTTCTTTTTCAATAAGATTTTGGTCTAGTTTTAACTCTGCTTTCTTTAACTCTTTTTTCTCCTTTTCCTTTTTTTTCTTTTCTTTATTTTGAATGGCTTTATACTTATCTCTTAGCTTTGTAACACTGTCTTTTACTTTATCGTAAATTTTGTCATAGACTTCTATATCATGAGAATAGTAAGTGTTGCTATTAACAAATTGCATACTATCTATGCCATGTTTTTTATAAATATACTCAACTGGTTTTATGCCATTATTTTCTAGTATACGCTTATTTATTCCTTTAGCAGAAGACATAATAGAAATCTCTACCAAAACATCAACCATTTTATCTTCAGAGAGTAAATCTTTTGGTTTTTCTGGTTTTTCTATATCATAACAAGACACAAACAGTGTCAAAACTAAAAGGTAAAAAAGGCTACTGTGTTTCACTATAAATTATCTATCAAAAGTTAATCGTTTTGCATACTTGGTATCATAAAACTTAAAGTTTTTGTATGCTAAACCACCGTTTATAAACGTATGGGTAATCCTAGATTTAAAGGTAGTACCTTCAAACGGAGACCAACCACATTTATATAAAATATTCTCTTTTTTAACGGTCCAAGGGTTATTTAAGTTAACTATTACTAAATCTGCGTAATAGCCTTCTTTTATAAAACCTCGTTTTTCTACATCAAATAAGATTGCAGGATTGTGGCAAAACTTTTCTACAATTTTCTCAATTGAAATATCACCATCATGATGCATTTCTAATAATGCAGGTAAAGCGTGTTGTACTAATGGTCCGCCAGAAGGTGCTTTTGTGTAGACATTAGATTTTTCTTCAAATGTATGAGGTGCATGGTCTGTTGCAATAACATCTATTTTATCATCTAAAAGCGCCTTTAATAATTGATCACGATCTTTTTCTGTTTTTACAGCAGGATTCCATTTAATTAATGTTCCTTTTTCGTCATAATCTTTATCGCAAAACCATAGGTGATGTATACAAACTTCGGCAGTAATTTTTTTATCCTTTAATGGTATGCTATTATCAAACAGCTCGGTTTCTTTTCCTGTTGATAGGTGAAACACGTGTAATCTTGCGCCTGTTTTCTTTGCTAATTCTATTGCTTTAGAAGACGATAAATAACACGCATCTTCACTTCTAATTATTGGATGAAAGTGTACAGGAATATCATCTCCGTAACGCTCTTTATAAATCTCTAAATTGGCTTTGATTGTAGCTTCGTCCTCACAATGTACAGATATTAAAAGGTCTGTACTTTTAAAGATTTTTTCTAAAACTTCTGGATTATCTACAAGCATATTTCCTGTTGATGATCCTAAGAATAATTTTAATCCTGCAACTTCTTTTTTATTGACTTTAAGGATTTCTTCTAAATTATCATTTGTACCACCAAACATAAACGAGTAGTTTGCCCAAGATGTTTTTTCTGCACGGTCAAATTTATCGTTTAACGCTTCTATTGTTGTAGTTTGCGGGTTGGTGTTAGGCATTTCTATAAATGATGTAATACCACCAGCAATTGCAGCTCTAGATTCGGTTTCTATATTTGCTTTATGGGTTAAACCTGGTTCTCTAAAATGTACCTGATCATCTATTGCACCAGGTAAAACATATTGTCCTTCTGCATCAAATACATTAACATCTGCAGATTTTGGACTTATAGATGGTGCTATTTTTGTAATAATTTCGCCTTCTATTAAAATGTCTCCATTAACGATTTCTCCTTCGTTAACGATTTTTGCATTTTTTATTAAAGTGATTTTTTGATGCATAATGCCTTATTTCTTTTTAAATATACTTTTTATTTTCATAGCAATCACTCCAAAAATGGCTTCGGATATGATGCTAGAACTTAATTTAGATTCGCCTTTTATTCTGTCTACAAAAATAACAGGTATTTCTACGATTTTAAAACGTTTTAAATATGCTTTAAATTTCATTTCTATTTGAAATGCGTAACCTACAAACTTTATATCTTCTAAGTCTAGTGTCTCTAAAACTTGTCTTTTATAACATACAAAACCTGCTGTTGCGTCTTTTATACGCATTCCTGTTATAAATCTAACGTAAAATGATGCACCATAAGATAAGATTATACGACCTAATGGCCAATTTACAACATTTACACCTTTAACATATCTTGATCCTATTGCTATGTCTGCACCATCTACATGGCACGCTTTATATAGTTTTTCTAAATCTTTTGGGTTATGAGAAAAATCTGCATCCATTTCAAAAATGTAATTGTATTCTTTTTCTAAAGCCCAATAAAACCCATGTATGTAAGCTGTTCCTAGTCCAGATTTTTCTTTTCTAACAGACAAAAACAACTTGTCTTGATAGTGTTCTTGAAGACGCTGTACTTTTTTTGCAGTTCCATCTGGAGAATTATCATCTACCACTAAAATATGGAACTCTTTTTTTAAATTGAAAACAGCTTTTATAATTGCTTCTATGTTTTCAACTTCGTTATACGTTGGTATAATGACAATAGCGTCTTGCATTAATTCTTTTAAAAATTTAGGCAAATGTACATTTTATAGGGTTAAATGTTTATAAAAAAACCTTAATAATTGCCATTTTTTTGCTTTAAAAAGTAATAATTTTACCACGTGATTAGAGAAATTATAAATACAGATATTATTACACTAATATTTATAGTGTGCTTAATTTGTATTGCCTTAAGTAAATTAATCTACACAAAACGTTTTGAGATTTTTTCTTACTTAGTTGTTAATAACCGATACACAAAGTTATTTTCAAAAGATCAGCATTTTATTGAGCTTTTTGATGGCATACTGTTTATAAACTTGAGCCTTAATGCCGCTATCTTTTTTTACTTGTTTATAAACAGCTTGGTTGGCGAGACAATTTCGCAATTACTAATCTTAAAATATGCACTTTTGATAGCTTGCTTTTTTATAGTAAAAGTACTTTTAGAACGTTTATTATCTAGCATTTTTGAGATAGAATTGCTTATTAAAGATTACCTGTTTACTAAAACTAGTTATAGAAATTATCTAGGTTTATTATTACTACCAATTAATGCAATATTAATATACTCGGTCACTCCAAATCTTAACACACTGATTATTATAAGTTTATTAGGATCAACTGTTTTTAGTTTAGGTTTATTAACTTTTTTTAAAGCTAATCTTAATGTATTTAAAAGAAGTATGTTTTATTTTATTTTGTATCTTTGCGCTCTCGAAATCGCACCTTACCTTATTGTTTATCAATTTATAGCAATAAAATAGGCCTAAAAATTTAAAGATACTTATGAAAGTGAAAACCATTTTAGTCTCGCAACCAGAACCTAAAATTGAAAATTCGCCATACTTTGATCTTTCAGAAAAGCAGAAAGTTAAAATTGATTTTAGACCTTTTATTCACGTAGAAGGTGTATCTACAAAAGAAATTAGACAACAAAAAGTAGATTTGACTAAATACACTGCAATTATCCTAACCAGTAGAAATGCAGTAGATCACTTTTTTAGAGTAGCCGAAGAAATGCGCTTTAAAGTACCAGATACAATGAAGTACTTTTGCCAGTCTGAAGCTGTAGCTTTTTACTTACAAAAATACGTTGTTTACAGAAAACGTAAAATTTATGTGGGTAAACGTACTTTCGCAGAGCTTTCGCCATTAATCAAAAAGTATAAAGATGAAAAATTTTTATTACCAACAACAGACAAGTTAAAACCAGAAGTACCAACCATATTAGATGGACTTGGTGTAGATTGGAAAGAAGCTATTTTTTACAGAACTGTAATTAGTGACCTATCAGACTTAGCCAACGTGTACTATGACATATTAGTGTTTTTTAGTCCATCTGGTATCGAGTCTTTATTTCATAATTTTCCTGACTTTAAGCAAAACGATACAAGAATTGCTGTGTTTGGTAATACTACAATTAAAGCTGTTGAAGCAAAAGGATTACGTGTAGACATTTCTGCACCAACACCAGAAACACCTTCTATGACTATGGCTTTAGAAAAATACATTAAAGAAGTAAATAAAGGAAAGTAAAAACTTCTCTTTAAACAGTATAAAAAAAGCGCTATCTAATTATTTAGATAGCGCTTTTTTACTTTAACACTTGGTTTGTATTACTCAGCATAACGTTGCGGTCCGCCACGTCTAATTTCTTCGCTTGCGTAAGACTCAAACTTTTCAAAGTTAGTTCTAAACGCATTAGCTAATTTAAATGCTGTTTTGTAATATTCTTTATCATTATTCCAAGTTGCTCTTGGACTTAAAACTTCTGTTGGTACACCTGGACAACTTCTTGGTTGCGCTACACCAAATACAGAATGAATGTGATAATCGTTATAATTGTATAAACCTAAATCACCATTTAATACCGCATTAATCATAGCTCTAGTGTATTTTAGTTTAATTCTGCTTCCTACACCGTAAGATCCGCCAGTCCATCCAGTATTAACTAGCCAAACGTTTACGCCAGCTTCTTTCATCTTTTTGCTTAACATCTCTGCATATTTTGTAGGATGTAAAGGCATAAAAGGAGCTCCAAAACACGCTGAAAAGCTTGGTACTGGTTCTGTAATACCTGCTTCTGTACCTGCTACTTTAGCTGTGTAACCTGATATAAAATGGTAAGCAGCTTGTGCTGGTGTTAATTTTGAAATTGGAGGCAATACACCAAAAGCATCTGCAGTTAAGAAAAATATGTTTTTAGGGTTTTTACCAATAGATGGTTTTTGGATGTTATCAATATGATAAATTGGATAACTAACACGTGTATTTTGTGTGATTGAAGTATCTGCAAAATCTACAACGCCATTATCATCCATAATAACATTTTCTAAAATTGCACCTCTTTTAATTGCTCTAAAAATATCTGGTTCTTTTTCTTCAGAAAGATCTATCACTTTAGCATAACATCCACCTTCAAAATTAAACACAGAGTTTTCTGATGTCCAACCGTGCTCATCATCTCCAATTAATTTTCTATTTGGATCTGCAGACAGTGTTGTTTTTCCTGTTCCTGATAAACCAAAAAAGATAGCTGTTTCATCATTTTCACCTACGTTAGCACTACAGTGCATTGGCAACGTATTTTTAAACACTGGTAAAATAAAGTTTAAAGCAGAAAAAATACCTTTCTTGATTTCACCAGTATAACCTGTTCCACCGATTAAAGCTATTTTACGTGTAAAATCTAAAATAGCAAAGTTATGTTGACGTGTTCCATCTACTTCTGGATCTGCCATAAAACCTGGTGCATTTACTACAGTCCATTCTGGAGTAAAGTCGTTTAACTCTTCTTCTGTTGGTCTTAAAAACATGTTATAAGCAAACATGTTACTCCAAGGTAATTCGTTAATTACTCTAATATTTAGTTTGTAATTATCATCTGCGCAAGCATACGCATCTCTTACAAAAACTTCTTTATCAGAAAGGTAAGCGGTTACCTTATCATATAATTTCTGAAATTTATCCGAATCAAACGGAATATTAATATCTCCCCACCAAATTTTATCTTCGGTAATACTATCTTTTACAATAAAACGATCTTGAGGAGAACGACCTGTAAACTCTCCAGTATTAATTGCTAAAGCTCCAGAAGATGCTTCTACTCCTAAACCTTTTTCTATAGTTACATCATGTAATTGATCAGGTGTTAGTTGATATTGTACTTGTGCATTTTTGATTCCGTACTGTTCTAACGAAATCGTTTTCGTGGATTGTGTATGGTTTACCATAATTTGTTTGTGTTGTTTAAAGTGCAAAGGTAAAATTTAATATAAATTAACGCTAAGTAAAACTTGTTAATTCTCTTTATATTTTAAAAAGTTTATTAACAATATAGCCCAAGCTGCTATTAATAAAGCGCCACCTATTGGTGTTATTAGTGCTATTTTGCTAAAATCAAATCCTGTTAAATCATTTGTAGCTAGACCATATATTGAGCCTGAAAAAAAGATAACACCTACAAATACTAAATAGAATATTGTTGATTTTGTTTTTTCTGAAATCTTATCAATAAGTCCTATAAATAACAAGAATAATGCGTGATACATTTGGTAACGTACACCAACTTCAAAAGTTTGTAATTGCTCTGCATCTAAAACTTCCTTTAATCCATGAGCCCCAAAAGCACCAATTATAACGCTTGTTAAACCTAAAAATGAAGCTAAAATTAGAATTCTTTTATTCATAATAATTTAATCTTAACACAAAAATACAGTAAGTATTTATTAAATTCGTATAAAAATATAAGATACTTTAAAAATATTACATAAAAATTAAAAATAGTTAATAACCTTTATGCGACATATATTAGTTATAGGTTCCGGAAAATCAACCTCTTACTTATTCAAATATTTATTAGAACAATCTGAAACTGAAAATCTGCACATTACCGTTGGTGATTTAGACATTGATAATGCTAAAAAAATGATTGGTAATCATAAAAATGCTACAGCTATAACTTTAGATGTCTTTGATAAAAACTCTAGAGAAGATGCTGTTAAAAAAGCAGATATTGTTATCTCTATGCTACCTGCAAGATTTCATATAGAAGTTGCTAAAGATTGTGTGACCTACGGTAAAAATATGGTTACAGCATCCTACATAAGTGACGAGATGCAAGCTTTAGACCAACAAGTTAAGGATAAAGGTTTAGTTTTTATGAACGAAATTGGTGTAGATCCTGGTATTGACCACATGAGCGCTATGCAAGTGATAGACCGTATTCGTGATAAAGGCGGAAAAATGATACTATTTGAATCATTTTGTGGCGGACTTGTAGCGCCAGAAAGTGATAACAATCTTTGGAACTACAAATTTACTTGGAATCCAAGAAATGTTGTTGTTGCAGGACAAGGTGGCGCTGCTAAATTTTTACAAGAAAACACCTATAAATATATTCCTTATCACAGATTATTTAGACGTACCGAATTTTTAGAAATTGAAGGTTTTGGACGCTTTGAAGCTTATGCTAATCGCGATTCTTTAAAATACCAAAGCGTTTACGGATTAGATAATATCAGGACATTATACAGAGGTACAATGCGTCGTGTAGGATTTTCTCGTGCTTGGCAAGCTTTTGTTTTATTAGGCATGACAGACGATAGCTATACCATAGATGATAGCGAAAACATGAGCTACCGCGACTTTGTAAACTCTTTTTTACCATACAGTCCAACAGACTCTGTAGAGCTTAAATTTAGACACGCATTAAAGATAGACCAAGATGATATGGTTTGGGACAAGTTTGTAGAACTTGATATTTTTAACCCTAATAAAATGGTCGAACTTAAAAAAGGAACACCAGCTCAAATCCTTCAAAAAATATTAATGGATAGCTGGACACTAGCACAAGAAGACAAAGATATGCTAGTGATGTATCACAAATTCGGATACGAGTTAGATGGTAAAAAACACCAAATAGACTCGACAATGGTTTGTTTAGGCGAGGATCAAACCTACACAGCTATGGCAAAAACCGTAGGCTTACCCGTTGCAATAGCTACATTAGCCATATTAAATAAAAAAATTACTACACCAGGTGTACAACTACCTATAAACAAAGAAGTGTACACACCAATTCTTGAAGAATTAGAAAACTACGGTATTATTTTTAAAGAAACCGAAGTACCTTATTTAGGGTATAATCCTTTAAATATTTAAGATTATTATAGCGTTACCGTACCGAAAACATCGGTACGGTCGGGCTATTCATTGCAATTCCTCGCTCGTACCTCGCTGTGGGATTTACATTACTATCCCTAACGCGCTAGCCAAAGTTAAACACACAAAATAAAGTTTTAGTTTAAAACAAAATACTTACTTTTATCTTTTAAACTATAAGCTTAAATCTTTTGAAAACTTCAAATAACAATATTATCATAGACGGTATTGACAAGAAAATATTACGCGCACTTATGGAAGATGCCCGTACACCTATATTAGAAATTGCTAGACAAGTTGGTATTTCGGGCGCTGCAATACACCAACGTTTACGTAAGCTAGAAAAATCTAAACTTATTGCTGGATCTAAATTTGTCATAAATCCTAAAGTTTTAGGCTATACTACTATGGCGTTTGTTGGGATTTATTTAGATAAAGCCATTAGTAATCCGCAAGCTGTAAAACAATTACAAAAAATACCTGAAGTTATCGAGTGTCATTACACTACAGGTAATTGGAGTATTTTAATTAAGATTCTTTGTAAAGACAACTCGCATTTAATGCATTTATTAAATAGTCAAATTCAATCGATAGAAGGCGTATCTAGAACAGAAACGTTTATTTCTTTAGATCAACAGATAGAAAGACAAATTAAAATCTAGATTCTAGATCGCTACGCTTTTAGAATAAAGAGAAAAGAACAAAAAAAAACACCTCAAAATTTTAAAATTTTGAGGTGTTTTTTTGCGTTAGGGATTGAGCAACTGTCGGAGCACATCTTTGATTGCGACTTGCGAAAGCCTGACGCACTTTTGCCATTAAAAGCAAAAGTGGGTAACGCCCAAATAATAATCTAGTCCCTGGACATAAATAATTGAAGTATATACCAAAATAATAACATTACTGAAGCAAATATACCCAAAGCTGCACCTACGTATTGATCACCAGTATATTCATATTTTACTTTAGATGTTTGATATAAAATTGCTGCTCCAGCAAACACAACCATTCCTACAGAAAACCATAGTCCTAAATCAAAACCAAAAATAGTTCCTGCAACGATTAATCCAATTGCTACAAAGCTTCCTATAACCAAACCTGTTTTAAGGAAAGAAAAATTCTTATTTGTCATGAATACTGTAGCTGTCAAACCTGCAAAAAGGCAAAGTGTAATTATTGCTGCTTGAGTTAACATTTCTGATCCTGTAGAATGATATGCCGCAAGATATATCATTGGTAAAAAAATGATTGCTTCTAAAAGCACATAGAGTCCTAATCCTAAGTATTGGGTTTGTTTTGAAGGGTTATGAGCAAGTTTATCTGCCATACTACTTCCAAACCAAAAAAGACCCAAAACTATTAACCAAGAAAAGCTACTTCCAAACATAAGGTTAATTAATGAAATAACTGCATCTTCAAACATACTTATAAAGATATACTCTAGTAGTATAAAGGCTAAAATTGCAAATGCAACGTGAGTATAAGTTTTACGATAAAAAACAGCTTTTTCGCTATCTTCTAAATTGCCAACTAATATTGGACCTTGAATTTGATTTTCCATATAAAAATTATTGTTTAATTAGATTTTAAATATAAACAAAAAAGCCGAAGAAATCGTTTTACTCTTCGGCTTGATTTATAATCTAATACTTATTTGTTTAATCTCGACTTCCAAATACTTGTAATGCCCAATATAGTAATGAGGCTAAAGCACCAATTGCTGCAACTAAATATGTTCTTGCTGCCCATTTTAAAGCATCTTCACTACCTTTATATTCTTCTGGAGTTACCATATTTTTAGCTTTTAACCATGCTAATGCGCGGTTACTTGCATCATACTCTACAGGTAAAGTGATAAAACTAAATAAGGTAGCAAATCCCATCATAATTAATCCAGCAACTGCTACATAAAAACCACTACCGCCTAAAGCATTAGATGCCATTAATACTATACCACCAATTACAACCCATTGTGACATACTTGATGTGACTTGTACAATTGGCACTAGTTTAGATCGCATCGTTAGATATTGATACGCTGTAGCATGTTGTACTGCATGTCCAACTTCGTGAGCAGCTACTGCTGCTGCTGCTGCGTTAGCATGATTGTAAACCACTTCACTTAAATTTACGGTTTTATCCACTGGATTGTAATGGTCTGTTAATTGTCCTCTTGTAGAAATTACTTTTACATCTTGTATACCATGATCGGCTAACATTTTTTCTGCTATTTGTGCGCCTGTCATTCCGTTACGTAAATGTACCTTAGAGTAATGTGCAAATTTTCGTTTTAATTGACTACTTACCATACCACTTATTAATGCAATGACACCTATTAGTATGTAGTAACCCATATATCCTGTAAACATGTTTTTCTCTTTTTAATATTAATGATTTAAATATAACAAAAAGTAAGCCAATTTAATGTTAGGTAATTTTGTCAGAAAAACAATGTCAGTTCTTTTTAAACTGCATCAACAGACCAGTTAAAAGCTTCTGCAATTTCCTGATATACAATTTTTCCGTTAACAACATTTAATCCTTTTGCTAACATTTTATCGTTTTCGCAAGCTTTTTTCCAACCTTGATTGGCCAATCGTAAAACGTAAGGTAAAGTTACATTTGTTAGAGCTAAAGTTGAAGTGTATGGTACTGCTCCTGGCATATTTGCAACGCAATAATGCACAACATCATCTATGATATAAGTTGGTTCTTCATGCGTGGTTGGTTTTGAGGTTTCTACACAACCACCTTGGTCTACTGCAACATCTACAATGACTGTTCCTGGACGCATTTCTTTTAGCATATCTCTGGTAATTAAGTTTGGTGCTTTTGCACCTTTTAATAATACACCACCAACAATTAAATCGTGATCCTTTATACGTTTTCTTATATTAAATTCGCTAGAAAACTCTGTAACAACATGATTTGGCATTACATCATTTACATAACGTAGTTGTTTCATGTTTATATCCATAATAGTAACGTGCGCTCCTAATCCTGCAGCCATTTTTGCGGCTTGTATCCCAACAGTGCCTGCGCCAAGAACTAAAACTCTGCCTGGTGGCACACCTGGTACACCGCCTAAAAGTACACCACGACCTTTAATTGGTTTTTCTAAATATTTTGCACCTTGTTGTATTGCCATACGTCCCGCAACTTCAGACATTGGCGTTAATAGAGGCAATGTGCCATCTATATCTTCTACAGTTTCGTAAGCAATACAAACTGCTTCGCTTTTTAGCATAGCTTTAGTCAGTGCTTCACTAGACGCAAAATGAAAATAAGTAAATACCACATGATGCGATTTTATAAGCGGATACTCTTCTGCAATTGGCTCTTTAACCTTAACAATCATATCACTTGAGGCATAAACTTCTTCAATACCATCTAAAATTGTTGCACCAACATCTTTGTAATCTTGATCAAAAAAACCGCTACCAAAACCGGCATCTTTTTGTACATAAACAATGTGATTGTTCTTGATTAATTCGAAAACTCCAGCTGGTGTCATACCTACTCTATTTTCGTTGTTTTTGATTTCTTTTGGAATACCGATTTTCATTTTTTTTATTGAATTTGTAGATTATAGCGTATGAAAATTACAATGAAATTTTTAGCTATCCCAAAGAGAATGATGTGTTTACAGGATTTTTATGGAATTGATATTTTGAAGGATTTATTTTGAAAAATTAGCATTTTTTGTTCTCGATACAACGCTCCTTACGTCGCGTCACTCGAACTGACGTATTGGGATTAAAACTATCGTCACTTCGAGAGATTTATGAGGTACGAGCAAATTGTATCGAGAAGTATAAAAAAAGCCTTCAAAAATTATTGAAGGCTTTTGTGGTATTTTTTAGTCATGTCATGTCGAATTCACGTGAGACATCGCACACGATATGTAATAATTATGTGATTTCTCCTAGCGTCGAAATGACTCAACCTTTTCTTATTTAAAACTCCTATGAACTCAGTGTGATATTTTATCCAAAAGAGATTCCTGCTTTTGCAGGAATTTATCCTACGATATTCACAATTTTACCTGGTACGACGATTACTTTTTTAGGTGTACGTCCTTGTAATTGTTCTTGTGTTTTTTCGTGAGCCATAACGGTTTTTTCTATTTCGTCTTTGCTCATATCCAAAGGTAATTCTAGTGTAAAACGCATTTTACCATTAAACGAAATTGGATAATTCTTACTGCTTTCTACTAAATGCTTTTCTTCAAAAACTGGGAAAGGCGCTGTAGAAATTGACATTTCATTACCTAATTGATGCCATAACTCTTCTGCAATATGTGGCGCGTATGGCGATACTAAAATTAGTAATGGTTGTAAAATATCGCGACTTGTACATTTTTGTGCTGTTAGCTCGTTAACCGCAATCATAAAAGTAGATACCGATGTATTGAAAGAGAAATTTTCTATATCTTCTTCTACCTTTTTAATGGTTTTATGTAAAGTTTTTAAGTTGTCTTTTGTAGGTTCTGTATCGGTAATTTTTAAACCGTTATCGTCTACGTATAACTTCCATAATTTTTTAAGGAAACCATGCACACCAGTAATACCAGCAGTATTCCAAGGTTTTGCTTGCTCTAACGGACCCAAAAACATCTCATACAAACGTAAGCTATCTGCACCGTAATCTTCACAGATTTGATCTGGATTAACCACGTTGTATTTTGATTTTGACATTTTTTCGACTTCGCGACCGACTTTGTAAACATCATTATCTCCTTCAATTATTTCTCCATTTTCACCAATAAAAATAGCACCTTTAAAATCGTCACCAAATTCGCTATCTTCTTTTAAGCCTTCAATATCTAATTCATCTGAAGCATTTACATATTGAACTTTAACATGTAAAGCAGAAACTTTAAGCATATTAGTTTGCCCATATTTCGTTTCACCTTCAGGTAAAGTCTCATTAACTTCATTTATTTCTTTATTAATTCTTCCAACAATTTTAGCCCATAAATCCGATGAAATTTTATCAACATCATCATTTTCTATAAGTTTAGCTATCTCAGCAGAAACATAAATAGAAGACGAAAAAATTGATCTAACCGCATTATCTTGAATATTACCTGTTGATTTCTTTCCAGTCATAGGTAAAGATTCAACTCTATAAACAAAAGCACTAGTCCCCAAGATCATTCCTTGGTTTATTAGCTTTTTAAAAGGTTCATCTACGTTTACAAAATTTCTATCTTTTAAAAACTTAGTCCAAAAACGTGCATATAATAAATGTCCAGTAGCGTGCTCGCTTCCGCCAATGTATAAATCTACATTTTCCCAGTAGTTAAGTGCATCTTCGGTTGCAAATGCGTTACCACGATTAGCTTGTTCTTCCATATATCTAAAGAAATACCAAGAACTTCCTGCCCAACCTGGCATGGTGTTAAGCTCTAAAGGAAATACCGTTTTATCGTCTATTTTATCGTTGCTAACCACTTGGTTTAATTGTGTATCCCAAGCCCAAACATCTGCACGACCCAATGGTGGCTCGCCAGTTTCGGTTGGTAGATATTTTTCTACTTCTGGTAAGGTAATTGGCAAATGTTTTTGGTCTATCATTTGTGGCATACCATTAACATAATACACCGGGAAAGGTTCTCCCCAATAACGCTGACGACTAAATACTGCGTCGCGTAAACGGTAGTTGGTTTTTCCTTGTCCTTGTCCTATTTGTTCTAGCTCAAAAATAGCGCGTTTGGTTGCTTTTTTGTAGTTCATTCCGTTAAGGAAATCGCTATTAGCAATCACGGTTTTTTCTTTATCTGCAAACGCTGCTTCGCTTATATCTACACCTTCAAAAATATTTGGGATTTCGATATTAAAATGTTTAGCAAAATCGTAATCACGTTGGTCGCCACAAGGCACAGCCATTACTGCTCCTGTACCATAGCTAGCCAATACGTAATCGCCAATCCAAATTGGGATTGGTTCTTTAGTAAACGGATGCTCTGCATACGCACCTGTAAATGCACCAGAAATGGTTTTTACATCTGCCATACGATCGCGTTCGCTACGTTTTGCAGTTGCTTCGATGTAGGCATTTACCTCATCTTTTTGTTCTGGTGTTGTAATTTTTGAAACCAAATCGTGCTCTGGCGCTAAGGTCATAAAACTTACGCCAAAAATAGTATCTGGTCTTGTCGTGAAAACTTCGATGGTTTCGTTATGATCTTTTACGTTGAAAGTTACAGATGCTCCAACCGATTTACCTATCCAGTTACGCTGACTTTCTTTTAACGCATCTGTCCAATCGATGCTATCTAAACCTTGTAATAATCGCTCTGCATACGCCGAAATACGCATAGACCATTGTGTCATTTTTTTGCGCACAACAGGATGACCGCCACGTTCTGACACGCCATTTACAATCTCGTCGTTAGCTAAAACAGTTCCTAAAGCCGGACACCAATTTACTTCAGTTTCGGCTAAATACGTTAATCTGTATTTTAATAATATGTCTTGTTGTTTTTCAGATGAAAAGGCTTGCCATTCTTCAGCAGAAAATGTTTCAACTGTTTCGTCACAAACAGCGTTAACTGTTGTATTTCCTTCTGAAGAAAAAAGTGTTTCTAATGTTGAAATGCCTTCAGCTTTATCTGAATCTATATTATACCAAGAGTTGAACAGTTGAATGAAAATCCACTGCGTCCATTTGTAATATTCTGGATTACTAGTGCGTACTTCTCTACTCCAATCAAAAGAAAACCCAATTTTATCTAACTGTTTTCTATAAGTAGCAATGTTGGTTTTTGTTGTAATTGCAGGATGTTGTCCTGTATGGATAGCATACTGTTCTGCCGGTAAGCCAAAGCTATCATAACCTTGCGGATGCAATACATTAAAGCCTTTATGACGTTTGTAGCGCGCATAAATATCACTAGCAATATACCCTAACGGATGTCCAACATGTAATCCTGCTCCAGATGGATAAGGAAACATGTCTAGCACATAATATTTAGGTTTTTCGCTGTTGTTTTCGGCTTTAAAAGTTTCGTTTTTGGCCCAATACTGTTGCCAATGGTCTTCTATCTTTTTAAAATCGTATTGCATCTTGTTGTTTTTCGGCTTATAAAAGCGCAAATTTAAACTTATTATAACAATGTTGAAAGTTTAAACGTTGTAAACATTAAGCAATCCAAAATATTTATATTTTTACGGTATAATCTAACATCGTTTTATGAGTTCATCTTTTGACAGATATCAAAAAAGACGTTTAATTTCGTCTTATTTTTCAGTTGTAATTAGCATCGCTTTAGTACTTTTTCTATTAGGAATTGTTGGCTTTTTATTGCTTAACGCGAAAAAAGTAACCGATTTTATGAAAGAAAACGTAAACGTAACAGTGTATTTAAAAGACACTGCTAAGGATGTTGAAATAAAACAACTTGAAAAAAGTCTAGCGCTTGCAGACTATGTAAAAACAACCGATTTTGTATCTAAAGACGACGCTGCAGAAGCAATGAAATCTGAATTTGGTGACGATTTTATGGATCTAGTTGGTTATAATCCTTTACAAAATAGTATTGATGTAAAGTTGAAAGCCGATTTTTTAACTAACGAAAAGTTAGAAGAATTAACTGCTTTAGCACAAGAAAAAAGCTTTGTAGACGAAGTTAAATACGACGAAAGTCTTGTTGAACTTATTAATAGCAACGTTAAAAAAATAAGCTTTTGGGTATTATTGCTTAGTGCTATCTTCACTTTAATTGCTGTACTTTTAATTAATAGCTCTATTAGATTATCTGTTTACTCTAAACGATTTACAATTAAAACTATGCAAATGGTTGGCGCTACAAAAAGCTTTATACGCAGACCTTTTGTTTGGAAAAGCATAAAACTTGGTATTCTTGGTGCTGTTGTAGCATTAATAGGACTTGGTTTTGTTGTTTACTACGTCGATAAAATGTTTCCAGAATTAGCACTTAGACAAAGTTTAGTCTTAATTGGTGGTTTATTTTTAGCCGTTTTCCTATTAGGGATTATAATCACTTGGATAAGTACACATTTTGCTACACAACGTTTTTTAAATTTAAAAACTGACCAGTTGTATTAAACAACTTTAACAGCTTTTAACGTTAGCGTTAACAATACTTCACACAATAGCACGTTATCTTTACTTAACCAAAAAATTAAGTGCGACTGACCATACCATTACATTAACAAATTTAATTAATCCCTAAAATTAACGGTTATGAAAAGAGTAACGTTTGTATTGATAGGTCTTATAGCAATTGTAATTTACATTGCCAAAGCAAAACCAGAAGCTAATAATAAAGTAGCACAAGTAGAAAAGGTAAGTCCAAAAAAACATACCATTAAACATATATATGATTAATTTAAAAAGTTTAAATTTGTCTTATAAATAATAAATCATCGTGGGCGAAAGTAAAAACAAGAACAAAAACAATCTTAAAACCGAATTGGTTTTTAAAAAGCACAATTATAAGTTTATGTTCATAGGTCTTGCTCTTATGGCGCTTGGATTTATACTTATGTCTGGCGGTGGAAGTGATGACCCTAATGTGTTTAACCCAGAAATTTTTAGTTGGAGACGCATTAGACTAGCACCAACATTGGTTATTATTGGTCTTGGCGTACAGGTTTATGCAATACTATCTAAGCCTAAAAATTAATCTACCCTTTATAATTTTGATTTAAGTATAAAATCTTTAGTGATTTGATTTAAATAAGTCTCTGTATTTGCTAAAGCATCTTCAAAGTTTTTTGCTTTATCCATAATGGATGCGCTGTATTGTATGCCTATTTTTTGAAGTGCCTCTTGACTTAAATCTACACTACCACAAAATGTTGCTACTTTAATCCCTTTTGATTTTGCAGATTTTAAGATACCATCTATTGCTTTACCTGAAAGTGTTTGACTATCTAGCTTGCCTTCTCCTGTAATGATCCAATCTGCGTTTTTTATTTTATTATCAAAATCGGCTATTTGTTTTACTAGTTCTATTCCTGGTGATAGTGTTCCGTTTAAAAAAGTAACGCAACCTGCGCCCATTCCGCCTGCTGCTCCTGCTCCAGCAATGTCTTGAACATTTGTATTGAAATGAGCATCTAAAACTTTTGAAAAACTTTGAAGACCTTGATCTAAGTATAGAATATCATTTTTTGAAGCACCTTTTTGTTTTGCATATACATGTGCTGCACCATTTGTACCAAAAAGCGGATTTGTGACATCGCATGCTATTTGTATGCTAACTGATTTTAATTGTGAATCTACATGCGTATCATCAATAGATTTAATATTAATTAGCTCGCTACCAATTGGCTTCACTTGGTTATTAGTTTCATCTAAAAAACGGTAGCCTAAAGCGGTTGCCATACCAATTCCGCAATCGTTAGTAGCACTTCCTCCAATTCCTAAAATGATGTGTTTTGCACCTTTATTAATCGCATCGAGAATTAATTGTCCGGTACCAAAGGTTGTGGTATTCATACAATTTTGCTCTTCTGGTTTTAAAAGCTTTAAACCTGATGCTTCAGCCATTTCTATAAAAGCTGTTTTAGACTCTTCGGCATATAGATAGTTTGCCTTTACCTTATTAAATACCGGATTATTAACTTCAACTTCTATATTGTTTCCGTTAAGGTAATAATTAACAACTTCAATAGTACCATCTCCTCCATCTGCTAACGGTACGTTAATAACCTCTGCATTGACGGTTTGCTTTAAAATTGGCGCTACGATGTTACAAAACTCTAAGCCTGATAATGAGCCTTTATACTTGTCTGGTGCTAATACAATTTTCATTTTTTAACTTAAGATATTAGGTAAAAATGAACTTATTATAAGTATAAAAGTAAAGAATGAAATTAGTATAATACTTTCCTTTTTAAATAAATCCTTAAAGCTAACTTTATAGTCCATCTCTATTTGTTTTGCAGGTACTTTATGGGTTAATTTACTCACTAAAATCGCAACTAAAATTGCTATTATAAATCCTGTGAGATTGTACCAAATCCAAAAAATATCAGGCACATAATTATATCCTAAATCTGCTAATGCTAAATGAATAGAATCTTGACCCGAATAAAACTGACCTTGTGTAAAAAAGTACACTAACTCTGGTAAGTATTTAAAAATAAGGTTAACTGCTACCGATGTTATAATGGCAGCATTCATACCAATATGATTAACTTTTTTTAAGAATATTGCAATAACAAAAGCGGCTAATATTGGCCCATAAAACAAGGATGTAATAGCATTAATAAGCTCTATAACTGTGCTTTGGCTATTACCAAAAAGATATGCTGCAAGTATACAAACTACACCCCAAAAAACAACAAGCCCTTTAGATAACACCATATAGCGTTTTTCGGACAGCTTGTTTTTTCCGCTATTAAAAAAATCTTCGATAGTTACAGCACTTAAAGAATTAATGGTAGAACTTAACGAAGACATTGCTGCAGATAAGATACCAACCATTAAAATACCGATTAGTCCGTTTGGCAAATATTTGGTAATAAATACAGGCATCATTAAATCTGGTTTTATACCAGAAGCTGCATATTCTGCAGGATAATGCACACGCGTTGTTTCTTGTATGCTTTGGTAAAACTCTGGAATATTACTAACTAAATAGCCAATAATTAATCCCATAATACAGTATACCAATACTACAGGAAATCTTAGCAGTCCATTAGCCATTAAAAGTTTTCTAATTGTACCCTCGTCTTTTGCAGATAATAAGCGTTGTGCTTGGGTTTGGTCTGTACCGTAGTACGATAAATACAAAAACAAACCACCTAAAAGCATTGGCCAAAAGCCATATTCTTCACCTTGGAAAATTCCTAAATTTGACAGGTCTATTACCTGTAATCTTTCGGAATTAAAGCCTGTAAATGTTCCGGTATCTTCCATTAAAGAATAACCAACAATAAGGCAAATTATTAATCCTGAAAACAGAATTATCATTTGTATGGCGTCGCCCCAAACAACAGCTTTCATACCACCTTGATACGAATAGACAAGTGTTACAATACTTATAATAATTAACGTCCAATGAAAACTTATACCTACTACAGCTTGAATAATTAACGCCATAGTAAACACCATTACACCTGTCCCTAAAGCTCTACTAATTTGAAAAACAACACTAATTAATTTTCGAGTGGATTTAGAAAAGCGACGTTCTAAATATTCATAAATACTAACAATACCAGATTTGTATAAAGGTGGAATTATGAAAAACATTATACCAATCATAGCTAGAGGAACACCAAACTCAAAGGTTAACCATTTTAATCCTCCGTTAGCTTTTAAACCAACAAAAGCTGGTGCTGAAATAAAGCTAATGGCAGATAATTGGGTTGCCATAGTTGATAAACTTAGTGGAAACCAACCTAAGCTTTTTCCTCCTAAAAAATAATCTTTAGAATCTTTATTTTCTTTGAAGAAATAGCCCATAGCCACAAAACCTATGAGGTAAACAATTATAATGGTGTAATCTAGCCAATTCATTTAGTTGCTTTTTAGTCTTTTAATAAATCTAGTAATAATGCTGCACTCCAAGAAAAGTTATTCCCTCCGTAACCAGCATTTTCTGTTA
This sequence comes from Mesoflavibacter zeaxanthinifaciens DSM 18436, assembly GCF_000422365.1. Taxonomy (GTDB): domain Bacteria; phylum Bacteroidota; class Bacteroidia; order Flavobacteriales; family Flavobacteriaceae; genus Mesoflavibacter; species Mesoflavibacter zeaxanthinifaciens. The sequence continues at coordinate 40,773 of NZ_KE383820.1, read as the reverse complement.
CAGATTTTCTAGAATCGAAATATTCGTAAAAACCATATTTTTCGATTAGTGTTATAGAATCTTCTTTTACACGATTAGCAATATCTGTAAACCCATAATTATTTAGTCCGTTATAAAGCATCCAGTTAAGGTTTATCCAAATTGGTCCACGCCAATATTTTTTTGGGTTAAATCTATCACTTTCTGGGTCGAAAGATGCACAAAGATAACGGTCTTCTCCTCCAAATTTTTCAATTAGCGTTTTTACCATTACCTCAGCGTGTTCTTTTGTTGGTATATTGGAAAATAAAGGTGCAAAAGATGAAGACGAAAGATGTTCTATCTGCTTTTCGTTTCTTAAATCGTAGTGTACGTAACCTCCTAATTTTTCGTTATAAAGCTTTTCGTTAAATCTTGTTATTGCCTTTTCTTGCCAAGCTTTTAATGTACTTATTTTATCTTCTGAATCGCCAATCATTTCATACAACTCAATTAATGCTTCGTTAGATTTAATAAGCATAGCATTAAATAATGGGTCTTGTACTAAGAATGGTGATAATTCTGCAATTTTTGCGTCATCATAATTATGCGCTTTTGCAATTTCAATTAAATGAAGATAGTAATCATACTCTCTATTTGTTGGTCTTTGTGCTGCATCGACGTGTGTGGTATCTCGTCTTTCAAACTTATAGTTTGGCGGATCCATAGTCTCCCAAATATCGTCCCAAATTGGTGAATTGTCTGTACCAGATTCCCAATTATGATATATGAAGACTAATCCTTCTTGATTTGGGTCTCTGTGGTTGTAAAAATGTTGATGGTTAAAAAAAACTTTATCTATGTTTTGCTTGATAAAATTTAGCATATCCTCTTTATCATCTACAATATCATAAATTTCTTTAAGCACAAATCCCAGTACTGGCGGTTGCGTCATACCAGTTGTTCTATGACTTTTAGATGCTAATGGATGAAGTTTTGATAAGTGAAAATCTGGACCAGGAAAATAGGTGTCACTATCGTTATGAAATACGATGTGAGGAATAAATCCATTTTCCCATTGTGCGCTTAATAATGCTTCTATTTCTCGTTTTGCTTTGTTACTATCGTAATGGGCAAATCCGATAGCTATGAAGCCTGAATCCCAATTCCACTGAAAAGGATATAAGCCTTCACAAGGTATTGTAAATCCTTTATCTTCATTAAAATTAGTATTAAGAATATGTTTTGCTTTTTCTTGTAGGTTGTCTTTACTCATAGTTTGGTTTAATATAAAAATTGTAAAAAAAGCATCGGCATTACGATAAATAATACCAATGCTTTAAGACATAATTAAATAATTTTAGAAATTAAATGTAGTGGTAATAAATAATCGTCTTGGTAATATTGGTCTTCCGTAAAAGAAGTCACCATCTGCAGATTGTCCTGCAATACCAGCTCTTGGATTTCCTTCTGTAAGTCCAGAACTATCAAATAAGTTAAATACAGAGAATCCAACTCTTAAATTACTATTGTCTTTAGTTTTAAAAGTATATCCTGCACCTAATCTTGCTATAGTGATTGCGTCTAACTCTACGTTATTAGTATCGTCTGTAAATTTTGCACCAGTATGGTTAAGTGAAAATAAAGCGTCAAACTGGCTATTGTCATAATTTAGAGCAAACGATCCTAAAAAGTTAGGCTGCCTTCCTATTTCATTTCCTTCGTTAATTGTAGTGATGCCACCATTAACTAAATCTTCTGTTTGATTTGTTGTAATTTCATGATTTTGATACGTTAATGTTGCTGATGCTGTAAATGCATCTGTTATTTTATAGTTACCTGTTGCTTCTAGTCCTAATGTTTTTGTAGATTGTTCGCTACGACCTTGGTCTACTAACTCTCCGTTAACAATTGCTTGATCAATTCTAATACGATCACTTAACCCTACGTAATAAGCTGCAGCAGAACCTGAGAACTTAGATGTACCAAATTTTGCTCCTATTTCTCCTTGTAAAATTGTTTCAGCGTCATAATTTGTGTCTCTAATTCCTGGTGTTGGTGCAAAACCACGTTGTTGTGGGAAAAAGAATCCTCTTGAGAAGTTAGCGTATAAATTTGTAGTTGCTGTTAGTTTATATAAACCTGCAAGTGATACAGCCCAATCTGTTGCTTCAATTTCACCTGTTGTAAATGTACCGTCTGTATATCTTACGTTTTGAAGATCTGAAGTTAAATTAGCATCATCATAAACTTGGCTTTCTGCTAAGTTTCCTCTTCTAAATGTTCCCTTTGTAGATTCTATTCTAAAACCAACATCAAAACGCCATTTATCTAAAACCATCTCGTCAGTAATATAAAATGCTGTTCTACTTTGGTTTAAAAAGTTATTAGTTGTCATACCTATTCTGTTATATAAACCTCCTTGAGAGTAAATAACATTATCTCCACCAGCATTTGTATAACTTAAGTTTATAAGACGTGGATTATTATTAAATTCTGAAAGTACTCTATATTGATAATTAACATCTTCTGCTTCTGTACGTGCCAAGAATGTACCTGCTGTATAAGTATGTATACCGTTTTCTGATTTAAAAACTAAATTAGCCTCTCCAGAATAGTCTGTCATTGGTCTTAATCTATCAATGTGTAAATTTTCAATTACTAAATCATTACCATTAATTTGTTGTCCTGATCCACCTAAATAATTTGCAGTATAATCTATGTTATTTGGTGCCACAGCAGACACATAATCTGATAAAGTAATAGGATTACCATAATTACCGTTACCTCCAACATATAAAGCAAAATTGTGTTGATAGTTAGCATATTTTACTTTAGACTTAAATTTTAAATTATCTGTTAAATCGTAATTAAAGTCTGCTAAAATATATCCTCCTTTAGTGTAAACACCATCTCCTATAGGGCTGTCATAATTTCCGCCAGGTGTTAAAAAAGATGTGTTAGCCAATTCTCCTGTTAATAAAGATTGTACCTCATCACCATCATTACCATTTAATCGCTCTCTTGATCCTCCTTGAAGAGGTAAAGGCATAAAAAATTGTGCGCGGTCATTTATAAACTGACCATGTACTGTAAAAAATCCTTTATCAAATTTTTGTTTGATATTAGCTCTTAATTGAAATCCTCTAGTATCTAATCCTGTATCTATAGGACCTTCGTCTTTTCTAACAAAACCAGTTACTGCGTAGTAAGTATTTGAGTCTTCTCCTCCTAATTGTCCTCCAGAGTAGAATTCAGTTTTTAATCTTCCATCTGTACCATACTCTAAATTAAGGATATTTTCATCATTAGAATCTCCTGTTTTACTAGTGTAATTAATAATACCTGCTACAGAACCAGCACCGTATAAAACTGCTGCTCCACCTCTAACAAATTCTACACCTTTAAATCCTAAATCTGGTCTTGCATACACATCATGAGCAGAAGAGTTAAGACCAAACGTACTCATTAATGGCATACCATCGTATTGTAATGGATTAAATACGTATTGTCCGCCAGAAGGTAAACCTCTTACAAAAAGATTAGTAGCTGTTTCTCCTCCACCACCTTCTGCTGTAATACCAGGAATACTACGTAAAACATCTGCTTGGCTATTTGCAGATAACTTTGTAATGTCCTTTTGTTTAACAGAGCTTATAGACATTGGTGTCTCTTTTTGAGATCTAAAAGTAGAAGACGCTGTAAGTACAACTGTTTCTAATGCATTTTCTCCTTCTTGTAAAACAACGTTAATATTCACTTCACTGTTATTACAATCAATACTTTGTTCAAAAGTATCAAAACCAACGTAAGACACTTGTAAAGTCTGTTGACCTGTCAAACTTGTAGTAAACGTAAAATTACCCTCAAAATCTGTAACAGCTCCAAAGTCACTATTCTTAATAATAATATTTGCTCCCATTATAGGCGTATTATTTGCATCTGAAACTTTTCCTTTAATGACAGTCTGAGAAAAGGCAGAAATAATACTAATCATCATTAAAGATGTAAGTAAAAATTTTTTCATGTTAGTTATATATTTTGTGTTAGTGAGGCTAAAATATTATCAAATAGTTAAATTTTTATCAAAAAAATTAATAGATTCGTACGCAAACGATTGCGGTAACGATTGCATAAATAAACATGAAAAAAAAGATAATTACCTTAAAAGACCTAGCTAAACGTCTAAATATTTCTCCATCTACAGCTTCTAGAGCTTTAAATGATCATCCAGATATAAGTATAGAAACTAAACAAAAGGTAAAAGACCTTGCAAGAAATTTAAATTATGTTCCCAATCTATTTGCTAAAGGATTTAGATCTCACAGAAGTAACATTTTAGGGGTAATTGTACCTAATATTACTCATTATTTTACGACTACTTTAATTAGAGGAATCTTAGAAGAAGCAAATCTTCAAGGTTATAAAGTCATTATATCAGAATCTAATAATGATGTAAAAAAGCAAACCGAAATGCTAAATACTATGTTACAATTTGGTGTAGACGGCGTACTAATGTCTATCTCTAAGATGACAAAAGATGTTGATGATATTCTTAAAGTATTAAATACTGTACCTCTTATTTTATTTGACAAAGCCTCTAACAAAATACCATGTACACAAGTAGTTATTAATGAAGAGGAAGCTGCTTTTAATGCAGTTGAACATTTAATTAACATTGGAAAAAAAAGAATTGCAATTATTAAAGAAACAGAATATTCTTTTACTTCTGAAAAAAGGTATCATGGTTATTTAAGAGCTTTAAAAGAAAATAATATTCCATTAGATAATAAAATAGTTTTAAGTGTAGAAGACATTTCTATGCATCAGGGAAAGAGAATGACCAATATATTACTATCCTTAAAAGAAAAACCAGATGCAATTTTTGCTATAACGGATAGTGCCGCTATTGGAGTAATTAAAACTTTAAAAAAACTTAGTATAAAAATTCCAGAAGATATAGCTGTAGTAGGATTTAGTAATTCTACAAACTCACAGATAATAGAGCCTAAATTAACAACAATAGACCAACCTGGACAAAAAATAGGATCTACAGCAGTAAAACAAATAATTGAAGAAATAAACAGCACTAATCAAATTAACGTCAATAAAACTATAGAAATAAAAACAAACTTGATTATTAGAGATTCTAGCTTCAAAATTTAAAAAACAAATGTTTACTTTTGGCCAATTAATTTATTTAAATGGAGGTTTTAGATTCAATTTTATTAGGAATTATACAAGGTTTAACCGAGTTTCTACCGGTATCATCTAGTGGTCACTTAGAGTTAGGAAAAGCTGTTTTAGGTGATAAAAGTATTCCTGAAGAAAGCTTATTATTTACTGTTGTACTTCATTTTGCCACTGCTTTAAGTACCATTGTTGTATTTAGAAAAGACATTTGGTTGCTTTTAAAAGGCATTTTAAAATTTGAATGGAACGACGATTTACAATTTGCTTCAAAAATTGCAATATCTATGTTGCCTGCAGTAATTGTAGGTTTATTTTTTGAAGAGCAATTAGAGCAACTTTTTGGAGGAAACATCCTATTAGTAGGCTTTATGTTATTAATTACGGCTATTCTTTTATTTTTTGCAGATAAAGCTAAAAACACTAATAAAAACGTCTCATTTAGTAATGCCTTTATAATTGGTGTTTCTCAAGCAATAGCAATGCTTCCAGGTATTTCTCGAAGTGGCGCAACAATTTCGACCTCTGTTTTGTTGGGTAATGACAAAACAAAAGCTGCACGTTTTTCGTTTTTAATGGTTGTGCCTTTAATTTTTGGTAAAATTGCTAAAGATGTGTTAAGTGGAGATTTAAGTTTAGAATCTCAAAACATTACGGCGCTTTCAATAGGTTTTATAGCTGCATTTATTTCTGGATTATTTGCTTGTACTTGGATGATACGTTTAGTTAAAAAAAGTAAACTATCTTACTTTGCTATCTACTGTGCTATTGTTGGGTTAATTGCTATAACATATTCATTTTTAAATTAGAAAAAATGACAGGAGAAGATTACAAATCAGGACAAGTTTTATTAATAGATAAGCCTTTAAATTGGACGTCTTTTCAAGTTGTTAACAAACTACGTTGGGAAATCAGGCAAGCCTTTAACATAAAAAAAATTAAAGTTGGTCATGCTGGTACTTTAGATCCATTAGCAACTGGTCTATTAGTGATTTGTACCGGAAAGATGACTAAGCAAATAAATACGTTTCAAGGTCAAATTAAAGAATATACTGGCACTTTTGTTTTAGGAAGCACAACGCCTTCTTTTGATTTAGAAACTGAAATTGACAACACCTATCCAACCGATCATATTACTGAAGCATTAATACACCAAACAACCAAACAATTTATTGGTGAAATTGATCAATATCCACCAGTATTTTCAGCCATCAAAAAAGATGGAAAGCGTCTTTATGAATTTGCTCGTGCTGGTGAAGATGTAGAAATTAAGTCTAGAAAAGTAACCATCGAAGCTTTTGAAATCACTAAAATTAACGGTTTAAGCTTAGAGTTTAGAGTAGTTTGTAGCAAAGGTACTTACATTAGGTCTTTAGCAAACGATTTTGGAAAAGCTTTAAATTCTGGCGCTCATCTTTCAGTATTACGACGTACAAAAATTGGTGATTTTGATGTAAAGAATGGACTTTCTATCGAAGATTTTATTAAAAATTTGCCAAAAAAGGAATAAAAAACGTCTTTTCAATATATAGCTGCGTATATTAATTACTAACAAATCAAGCTTAATTATTAATTTGTTTGCATGCAGTTTAACAATTCACATAAGGCATTAGCTATAACTTTTTTAATTGTGGGTACATTGGTACTTTCAATTTTTAATACAACTATTTTTAAGTTAGATAATGCGCAAGCTGAAACATTTTATGAAGTAGAAACTATTGAAGATATAAAAGAACAAATACCTGAAATTGAATCACAAAACAAAAGTTCTAACACTACAAATAAAGCTTTTAATACCACCGAAAATTATAAACATTACGCACAAGCTTACAAACCTATAGCGCCACCAAAAGATTATAAAAACCCTAAACTAGAAACTTATAAAAATGAAGTAATTAAGGAGACTTCAACATCTAAAAGCAATGGTAATTCTTCAATTTCTGAAGAAACTATAACCAGTTTTAATAGTGTAAATAGTGTGCTTTCTAAACGTAGCAAAAATCAAAGTGCAGCACAAAGCAATGTCGCAAATACCAACAGTAATGTCTATTATTCTTTAAAAGGTCGTATAGATCAATTTTTACCTGTTCCTATTTATTTATGCGATGCAAGAGGAAAAATAGTAGTAAATATTACAGTAAATCAAAACGGAAACGTGGTTAAAGTTAGCACCAATTCTGCATCAACTTCTAATAATGCTTGTTTAAAAGACTACGCTTTAAAGTATGCAAAAGAAGCTAGATTTAACAGTGCTAATAAAACTTCACAAATAGGTACTATTACTTTTGAATTTCAATAAAAGTTCTCGAAACAATTTTTCGTGCCTTAAAATCACTCGAACTGACGTTATTAGTATATCAATTCTATTAAATCTTTAATCACATTTTGACCTTTATCTTTATTGTACCAACGTTGTAAATCTTCTTTAAATTCGGCAGTTAACGTACCGTGTATCTTTTTAAAATCATTAACCAGCTTGGTAGCTTCTGTTGGTCTAGGTCCATAACTATTTAAAACTGTTTTTGATGTATTATCAAACTGAATAAGTTTAGGTATTGATTTACCTCCGTTGGTTAAGAACAAATCCATTAATTGCTCATTTTCATCACGCATAACCAATTGCAAATTAATACCAGTATTTAACTCGGCAACCTTATTAATTACAGGTATTACATGTGCTGCATCGCCACACCAACTTTCGGTAAGAACAATCCATGTTTGATTTACTGTTGCATTTTTAATAGTTATTTTATCGGCTTCACTAATTTTTACCGTTTTATCCCAGCGCTTCATACGTCTATCGTTAAGCGCTGTATAATTAATTAATGCTTCAGATTGATTAGTACCTGTAGTAGCATTCTCTTCTACTAACCTGCTTAATAAAGTTCTATAATCTTGATAAGAAAGACTTTTTTTTAAGCTCTCTTCTATAACATTTGCTAAGTCTAATTGTGTTGTTTCCATAGTCTAAAATTACAGCAACTTTTAGGATAATTTAGTAACTGTTGTTACATTAGTAGTATATTTTTAAAAACCTTACAATGACAAAACACAGATGTGGTTGGTGCGTTGGTGATGCACTATACGAAGCCTATCATGACCAAGAATGGGGAAAACCTGTTTATGATGACGACACCATTTTTGAGTTTTTAATTCTTGAAACATTTCAAGCTGGATTGAGTTGGATTACTGTGTTGCGTAAACGCGAAAATTTTAGAGTCGCTTTTGATGATTTTGACTACAAAAAAATAGCAAATTATAATGAAACGAAACTTGAAGAATTAATGCAAAATGAAGGTATTATACGCAATAGACTAAAGATTAAAGCTACAGTTACCAATGCACAAGCTTTTATGAAAGTGCAGGAAGAATTTGGATCGTTTAGTAAATACATTTGGGCTTTTGTAGACGGAAAACCTATAAAAAACAAAGTAAAAAATTATAAAGAAGCTCAAGCAAATACACCAATAAGTGATGCTTTAAGTAAAGATTTAAAAAAACGAGGGTTTAAATTTGTAGGCAGCACTGTTATATATGCACATATGCAAGCAACTGGTATGGTTAACGACCATGAGATTGATTGTTTTAGGTATAATCAAGTTTAGTAAAATGTAGTTATTTTATATATTTTAAAAACTCATCTCTAGAAATATCTTCTGCACCTAAACTTTCTAAGTGATTGGTATAAACTTGACAATCTATTAATTTGTAATTACTATTTTGAATAAAAGTGATAAAACCAGCTTTGCTAGCATTACTAACTTTGGTAAACATACTTTCACCACAAAACACACCATTATTTAAGTCGACACCATATAAACCAGCAACAAGTTTTTGGTCTTGCCAAACCTCGACAGATTTAGCAAAACCTAGTTGATGTAATGTGTTATAAGCCTCTACCATTCCGTTGGTAATCCATGTACTGTCTTGACCTGGTCGTTTTGCTTTAGCACATTCGGTAATAACCGCATTAAAATCCTTATTTACGGTCACTTCAAAATTACAATTACGCAACACTTGTTTCATACTTTTAGATACTTTTAACCTAGAAGGAAATAAAACAAATCGAGGATCTGGTGACCACCATAAAATAGTATTATCATCTTCAAACCAAGGAAAAATTCCGTTTTGGTAAGCTGCTAAAAGTCGTTCTGGACTTAAATCGCCACCAAAAGCTAAAAGACCATCTTCTGTTGCTTGAGATACTGGAGGAAAAAAGTGATGTTTATTTAGAAAATTCAATGCAATTATTTTTACTTAAAATAAATATTTAAAATGAATTTGACAAAAAACCCTCAAAACCAAATAGGTTTTGAGGGTTTTTATTTCCGCGAAATCGAAATATGTTTAAAACGGTAAATCGTCGTGCTCTTCTTCGTTTACATTATTTGCTGGTTCAAAAGCTTGTGCTGGTGGCACTTCTGGCATGCCTTGTGGTGAACCTGCTTGAACAGCTTCTATACGCCAACCTTGAATAGAGTTGAAATATTTTGTTTCACCTTGTGGATTTACCCATTCTCTACCACGTAAGTTAATGTTAACTTTTACATCTTGTCCTACTTGGTAGTTATTTAATAAATCTGTTTTATCTTGAACAAACTCTATCATGATATGTTGTGGGTACTGCTCTTCGGTAGTTACTACTATTTCTCTTTTTCTAAACCCATTACTTCCAAAAGTCTGTGTTTCTCCAATTAATTTTACTTTTCCTTGTACTTCCATTTCTCTCTATAATTATTAAATATTCGTCTAAATTTATATTGCTATTTTACAATAATAGCATTTTCCAAGCACTTTCTACATCATTATAACTTAAAAAATCTTGTGCTTTTTTGTGTTTTTCTTCTAGATTTAATTTTGATAAATCATGTTTTTGTTTAAATGCTAATATAGCATCTTCTGTTGGTAATGTTTCTACATTTGCTAATAAACCTAAATCATTACCTGTTAAGATGTTACTGTTTTTTACATGTTCTGGTAAAGCGTCTACACCAATACCTAAGGTTCTTAAAGGTTTTGGTATTTCAAAAAAACCAGATTTTGCTCTGCTATAAAAACTACCTCCTGCTCTTGATACTAAGTCTAATTTTACTTGATCGATAGCTCCATTTTCATCTAAAACCTCATCATTAATATGCATTTTAACCACTTCGCATATTACTAAATTACCTGCACCACCTTCTGTACCTAGCTTAACAATTTCATTAACCTTACACTCCATTTGTATTGGGCTTTCTGCCACTCTAAAAGGTTTAACAATGTCCGATTTTAGCATGGTTAACCCTGCTTTTTCAAATTCGTTAACACCTTCAGGATATTCTGTACTACTTAATGACATTTGTTGTACAATATCATAATTTACCACATTAATTACGACTTCATTTGTAACTTCTACATTTTCTAAAGTATGTTTTGTGGTATTGCCTCTAACACGTCTTGCAGGAGAAAATATTAATATTGGTGGATTTGCACTAAATACGTTAAAAAAACTAAACGGTGATAGGTTTGGTCTTCCATCTTTATCTACTGTACTTGCAAACGCGATTGGTCTTGGTGCCACAGCGCTAAGTAGGTAACTGTGTAGTTTTGGTGTTTCTAAATCCTTTGGCAAAAATGATAACATACTACTTGTTTATTTTGTACAAAAGTACATAATCTGGCACGCAACTAAAAGCAATTTAATGGGTAACTCTCACAATATTATTAACAGAATTGCATTATATTAACAACAAAAATTAACCATCATGTTTTTTACTAAACATCGTCAGCTAGTACGTTGGATTATTATTATTGCGTCTTTTGGAATTATCTCTTTGATTTTATGGAATACCTACGTGTTCTTTCAAAAATTTAAAGAAGAAGAACGCAAAAAAATGGAGATTTGGTCTTTTGCTCAACAAGACATTATCCAGAACATGGATTTAAATGGAGATATTGGCAATTTACCCCTAAAAATTTTAGAAAGTAATAACACTACTCCAATGATTAAAGTTAACGAAGATGGAACGATGGACTTTAATAACATAGATGAAAAGGAAACAGAAGACGAAACTTACCTTAAATCTTTAATAGAACAATTTAAAGGAGAAAATAAACCCATCGAAATTAAATACAAAGACAAAGTTTTATCTACGCTTTACTACGGAAATTCTCCTTTATTAAACAAGCTTAAATACTATCCATTAGCGCTACTGTTGATCATTTTACTATTTGGTGCAGTTGTTTACTTTTTTTACAAAAGTTCTAAAAACGCAACCGAAAACAAATTGTGGTCAGGAATGGCAAAAGAAACAGCTCATCAAATTGGCACGCCGCTATCTTCTTTAATTGGTTGGACAGAAATTTTAAAGACCGAAAACACTAATCCAGAATATATTAAAGAGATTGAAAAGGACATAAATAGATTACAAACTATTACCGAACGTTTTAGTAAAATAGGCTCTTTACCAACGTTAGAACAATTAGATATTGTTGAAGAAACTAAAGATGCTTATAGTTATTTAAAGTCTAGATCCTCAAAATTGATTAACTTTAGTATTGATGCTCCAGACACACCAATTTATGTAAATTTAAATAGACAATTATACGGTTGGAGTATTGAAAACTTGGTTAAAAATGCGATAGATGCCATGAAAGGAAAAGGGAATTTGAGAGTTCAAATTACGCCACATCAAAAATATGTAGATATTACAGTTAGTGATACTGGTAAAGGCATCTCTAAAAAAGAATTTAAAACTATCTTTGAGCCAGGTTACACCACTAAAAAACGTGGTTGGGGATTGGGATTATCTTTAACAAAACGTATTGTTGAAGATTTTCATGACGGAAAAATAAAAGTACAATTATCAGAAATTGGTGTTGGAACAACCATGTTAATTTCTCTAAAAACAGTTTAATTATGCGTAAAAGTTATGCTACAATAAAACAAGTAGTTTTAAAAAATAACTGTCCAGAATGTTATAACAACTCTGGATTACAACTTACTTTTAAACAAGAGTTTTTAGAAACGACACTTCACAAAACTTTGACTCAAAAAATAAGTCATAGCTTATATTGTAACACTTGTGAAACTGAAATCTTCCCTGTACAATGGACTGATGACATTGAGCGTGTTTATGAGTATCAATTAAAAGCATTTACGCCAAAAAAAAACTACTTAAAACTAAAACCATTTGCATTGATTTTAATAGTAGTAGCTATAGTTTTAATTGCTGCTTTAGTTACGTTTTTAATCAGCTCTTATAAGTAAGATTGTATTGCTTTTGCAGTTGCTTCAAAATCTTCTTTAGTAAGTGTTTCTTTACTAATAAAGCGCGCATCTTCCATAGTGTTTAAGGGAATTAAATGTACGTGTACATGAGGTACTTCTAAACCGATTACGCTTACACCAACACGCTTACATGATATTGCTTGTTCTATAGCTATAGCAACTTTTCTAGAAAATTGCATTAAGCCTATATATGTAGCTTCATCTAAATCAAAGATCTTATCAACTTCTTTTTTGGGAATACAAAGCGTATGTCCTTTAGCATTAGGATTGATATCTAAAAAGGCAAAAAAGTCTTCTGTTTCTGCAATTTTGTAGCACGGGATTTCACCATTTATAATTTTTGTAAATATTGAAGCCATATTGATTAATTTATAATTTAAATATAAAAAAGATTCCTGCCAAACTGAAAACATATTTCAGAATACACAGGAATTTTGTTTTTAATTTCCGCGAAAGCGAAATATTATTTATCTAGAAATTTCGATAATATCAAATTTCATAATACCACTTGGCACTTGTATTTCGGCAACTTCACCAACAGATTTACCTAACAATCCTTTACCAATTGGACTATTTACAGAGATTTTTCCTGATGCTAAATCTGCTTCACCATCTGCTACTAACGTGTAAACCATTTCCATACCATTGGTTTGGTTTTTAATTTTTACTTTAGATAACACCAGTGCTTTTGATGTGTCTAATTGAGACTCGTCTATTAAACGCGCACCAGCTAAAGCTTCTTCTAATTTAGAAATACGCATCTCTAACATACCTTGCGCTTCTTTAGCGGCGTCATACTCTGCATTTTCACTTAAATCTCCTTTATCTCTTGCTTCGGCAATTGCTTTAGATGCTTTTACGCGTTCTACATCTTTAAGTTGCTTAAGCTCATCTCTTAGTTTTTTTAAACCTTCTGCTGTATAATAAGATACTTTACTCATAGTTATTTCGTTTTAAATAAAAAGACGCTGAAAAAAATTTCAGCGTAAAACGCAAAAATCTCGCATGCACGAGATTTTGTTAAGCAAATATACAAAATATTTATTTTACGCTACTTATTGTTGTAAATTTGTATAGAATTTAGACTTTTATTTTAGAATATGAAAATCAAATTATTAGCACTTGTATCGCTTATTATTATTAGTGTTTCTTGTCAAAAAGATGATGATAATAACAACAATAATTATATCCCTAATATTGCTTTTGACACTCAAAACTCTATAGATACATCTTTGCCTCAATATAACGATTTACAGTTTGCTGGAAACCACTTAGTGCTAAACGCTTTTGGTTATAATGCTATTGTTATTTATAATGTTGGTAATGGCAATTATGTTTCTTTTGAATTAACAGATCCAAACCATGCACCTTCTGATTGTTCTAGATTAACTGTTGAAGGTATTACTGCAACTTGTAATTGTGAGGATGGCAATAGTTACAACATTGTAACTGGTGCTCCTTTTGATGGTACTGACGGCAATTTTAGTTTAAAACCTTATTTTGTTGAAGTAAATGGTAGTGTAATACGCGTTTACAACAATTAAAAAAACTTATTGAAAAATAAAAAAGCACCTTAAAAAAAGGTGCTTTTTTTTGTAATTAATTACTAATTAAAATTTTAAAGTCATTCCTAACAAAAAGTTTGTTGTGGCTTGTGGATAGTATCCTGCATAATCTAAAGTTGTTGTTTGACCAGGTACTGACCAAGTATCATCATATGTACCGTAATATCCATTTGAAACATACTTTTTATTAAACACATTATTTACTAAACCAGAAAATACGATAGACTTAAATAGTTTATTTGGTTTAATTTGATAATTAACGTTTAAATCATTTACAAAATAGCTATCTAACTTAGAGTTTTCACTATCAATATTACCCATATATTGTTCTCCCACATATTTACTTAAGAATGAAATTTGTAAATTTTTAGTAGGCATAAAATTAATAGCGTTACCAATAACTAACTCTGGGGAAAAAGAGATATTTGTATTGCCAAGATTTACAAATTGTCCGTCTAATGATGTTGTAAAATCTTGATTTTTATTTTGGCTTACTGCTACGTTTAAAGACGTACTAAACTTACTATTAAAAGCAATATTAGCATCAACTTCTAAGCCTAATCTATAACTTTCTCCACTAGTAGCTCTTATAGGACTACCAACATCATCTAATTCGCCAGTTAGCACTAACTGGTTTTGATAAAACATGTAGTATAAGTTAGTATTTACATTAACTTTATTATTTGCATAACGCCAACCTAACTCTATATCATTTAAAGTCTCATTTTCTGTTACACCAGCTTTAAAGTCGTCACGATTTGGCTCGCGGTTAGCTCTTGCATAAGATACGTAGTAGCTATTTTTTTCTGAAGATTTATATGTTAATCCTAATTTAGGATTGAAAAAACTAAAATCTGCATCGGTAACAAATTCATTTAAATCTGAATTTATACCATTGGTTTTATAGCTTACAAAGCGTCCTTGTAAATCAACAAATCCTGTAAATTTAGGTGCTAGTTTAAAAGTAGCTTTAGAGAATACACTAAAGTCGTTTTTTGTAGCATCACCATCATAGTAACGATCTCTAATTTGTGTGTTTGGTGCTAAATCGCTTCCCCAAATTACTTCACCAAAATGGTCATTTGTAAAACTGCTATATGAGATACCAGAGATAACCTCTAAAGCATCTTTTTTGTAAACTACATTGGCATTAAGTACATAAAAATCGCTATCTAACCAACGACGTACAATAACATCTGAGTCGTCTTCTATTAAATTAGAAAAATCTGCTGCAGCTTCTTCTTCTTTATATTGCTCAAAGTATCCTTTCCCTTTTGTATAGTTTAATCCTAGGTTTGTTGACCAATTATTATTGTAGCGTTGGTTCCAGTGTAATTGATAATGATCTTGCCAGTAATTATCTGTTTCGTTATCATAAGTATATGGATTTTGACGACGATCTTCTTCTAACTCTTCTTTAGTTAAACCATACCATGCTTGATAAGTTCTTTCTACATTACCAAAAGTTAAGGCTTTAATTAATGTATTTTCATCTTTATAAATTCCTTGTAAAAAGTAAGATTTTAAATCGGTAAAAGCTCTATCTATATATCCATCTGAATCTATTTTTGATAACCTTCCTGAGAATTCAAAATGATCATTTAATAATCCTGTACTTAATTTTACCGTATGTTTTCTTGTATTGAAACTACCAAAACTGTTTGAAATTTCGGCAGAAGCTTCTTCAGAAAACACATCGGTTAACAAGTTTAAACTTGCTCCAAACGCTCCAGAACCATTGGTAGATGTACCAACACCACGTTGTAACTGAATGCTTTCTGTTGATGATGCTATATCACCTAAATTAACCCAAAAAGTACCTTGACTTTCTGGATCATTATAAGGTATCCCGTTAATAGTTACATTAACACGTGTTGCATCTGTACCACGTACTCTAATACCAGTATATCCTATACCTGCTCCAGCATCACTTGTAGTAACAACAGACGGTAAATAATTAAGTAATATAGGTACATCTTGACCCAAGTTACGCTTTTGGATTTCTGCTTTAGAAACATTACTGTGCGTGATTGGCGAGTCTGCATCTACACGTACGGCTTTTACTAAAACTTCGTCTAATTGTTGGGTTTTTGTTGTGTCTTGTTGCTTTTCTTGTTGCGCATTAACACTGACTGATAACACTAAAAGTGTTAAAAAAAGAAATAAATTTTTCATTACGATTATGAAATTTATAATCGAATAAAAAGAGGTAATTATTCTTTACTATTAATAATTAATTTGTTGAATGTTAATCATACGTTTTTACTTGTAAGATTGTCCATTCTTTGTCCCTAAACAGCATTACCTGTTCTAGGTTCGTTGGGTATGATCTCAGCCTGTATGATTTAAGTTTGACTAGTATATCTTAAATCAAAAAAGCACCCCTTTTTTGAGAACGGCGCAAAGATAAATAGGTTTTTTGAAATAAAAATAAGAATTCTAACTTTTATAGAATTAATTTAAAAATAGCCGAAAATAAAATTGTTCTTTTTTAAAATAATACCAAACTAATCAATGTTAGGTTTACGTCTATTTGCTTTCTTTTCGGATTGTATTTTTTTGTTTTTTAGTCGCTTTTTAATAACTGACTTTGGCACTTTTGTAGGTTTTCTTTCTGCTTTAACCTCTAGTGCTGCTTCTAAGATCGAAAATGCTCTACTTATTGCAATTCGTTTATTTTTAAGTTGGCTTCGTGTTTCTCCACATTGCAGAATTAACACTTGATCTTTTGTTAACCTATTATAAAGCTTTTCTATTATTATTGCTTTTTGGTGTTGATTTAATACTAAAGATTCTGAAACGGAAAAACTTAATTCGATTTTTGTAGCAACTTTATTTACATGTTGCCCACCACTACCTGAGCTACGAATGGCTTTAAAGTTAAATTCTTTTTCTAATTCTTGATAAGGCAACATTAGTCTACTTGATGAGATGATTTAAGCAAATCGTTTACCGTTTTTACTGGATTAAATGTTGCTAATGGTACTTCTACAAAAATAGTATTCCAGTTAGACATACTTCCATTCCATAATCCTGGCAATTCTAATGCTTTTATACTTTTACCGTTAACGGTTTTTTCTGTTATAAAAGCTGCTTTTGGATCTAAAAATTTTTGTAAATCATACACTTCACCTTTATAATTTTTAATACTACAAACTATATCTACAGGATTAAAATGAGTTGCTTTTTTAAGTATTTTTTTCTGTGACTTTGCTTTGGTGTCTATTTGAGCTGTTTCGACAATTTGAAGAGAAATATTAGCAGCTTCATCTTTTACCCAAAATGGTCCTCCACCAGGTTCTCCTTCATTTTTTACCATACCGCAAACTCTAATTGGACGGTTTAGTTTTTTCTGTAAATATTCTACTTGATATTTTTTAGCGTACTTTTCAAATTCTTGAGAAATTACTACGTTAAGTTTATTTTGTAAGAACGTTGCAATCTCTATTAACTCTTCTTCGGTTAGATCCTTTTCGTCTAATGCTTTGGCATAATCAAACGCTTTAGTTTTTACATCTAACAACAATCCTGCAAGGACTTTTTTATGTTTCCAAACTTGTTCTTTGCTTTTAGGAACCACAACATTATCAATATTTTTTATAAAAATAACATCTGCATTTAAATCGTTTAAGTTGTTTATCAAAGCTCCGTGACCAGATGGTCTAAAGTATAACTCTTTAGATTTTGTTCTTACAATTTCGTCCTTACTATTTACTGCAATAGTATCTGTTGATTGCTTTTGATAAGAAAATGAAATATCAAATTTGGTTTCTGTGTTTTGTTCTACTTTATCCTTAATCTTTTCAAACTCTGCTTTAAAAAGTTCTAGATGCTTGTCTGAAATTGTTAAATGTACTTTTGCTTTTTTATTTGAAGAAGCATATAACGCTGCTTCGTATAAATGTTCTTCAAAAGCAGTTGCAATATGATCTTTGTATTTATGAAATGGTAATAATCCTTTTGGGTAAAAGCTATAATTAAGCTGATTTTCTTGTAATAAAGCTTTTACAAACTCGATACGTTGTTCTTCTAGAGTTAATTTTGAATAATGCGGTTTTGTATTTTTTAAATGTTGAATAACATCGTTGTAAAACGGTAATTTTTCTAGACCTATAAAAAATAACGAAATATCTAATGCTTTTTTACGGTTAATGTATGCATTAATACTCTCGTCATTAGATTGGTATGATTGTAAAAATTGAAATAAGAATTTAAACATACGTGTTGCTGCGCCAGACGCAGGAACAAACTTAATTACATCGATATTATCCTTAGAAGCATCATATAACGAGATTAATTGTTCTTTTTCTGTATCGTTTAAGTTCAAAATACCATCTCCTACAGTTGCTGCACGTTTTAAGTTGATATAAGGTAAACCTGTTTTAAAAGTTTCTAATTGTTGCTTTAGCTTTTTTACAGTAATTCCTTTTTTTTCTAATAACTCTTGGTCTTTAGGGCTTAACTTCATCTTTCTTTGCTAATAATTGATTAATGTGCTTGGTGGCTAATGCTAAACGTGTTTGCTTATCGCCTTTTAATAAAACATATGGTTTGTTATATTTTATTAAAGCTGCTTCAAACGCTTCAAACATTTCTTGTCTTTCTTCTGGTTTATCTCTTAAATCATCTGCTTCCCAAGGTGTATCAATATACGTTAAAAAGTATAAATCGTAGGTGTTTTTTAAAGCATATTTTTCTAATAATGGATCACATGTACCTGAATAATATTCTTCTGAATACACTTTAGTTTCTAGTAAATCGGTATCACAAATTAAAACTGAATCTGTTTTTTGAGCTAATGTATTTTCTAATTGCATTTGACCAATAGCTATTGGCAAAAGGTCTTTAGGCTCGCAAGTTTTACGATCGTTATTCCATTTATTTTGAAGATATTCGCGTGCATATTCTGGTACCCAAACCGAATTATAATATCGCGCTAATTGCCTAGAAAGGGTCGTTTTACCACTACTTTCTGGTCCAAAAAGCACAACTTTTATACAATTGCTTGGTTGTTGTTTAAGAGCTTTTTCCATGCTAAATATCCATAAATTGCTATTACCGTAAATCCTAAATACTGTAAACTGGTAAATGTAAATCCTTTATAGAAATATAAAGGTACAGAAATGATATCTCCTATAATCCAAAAAATCCAATTTTCAATTTTTCGTTTTGCCATTAACCACATTCCAACAAAGAAAATAGCTGTTGTCAACGCATCTACATAAGCAACCCAACTTGTCCACTTATCAAAAGTTTTATAAACAGTAAAAACAAAAATTAAAGTTGCAATAAATATAACAATACTAGCTTGTTTTTCCTTAATGGTTGTTGTAGAAATTGGTGTTACATGAGTTTGATCTACCTTTTTTGTCCAAAAATACCATCCATAAACACTCATTATAAAATAATAAGCGTTTATCATCATATCGCCTAAAAGTTCCCATTTTAGTAATAAATACACAAAAATTAGTGTACTTATCATACCTGTTGGAAAGACAAGAATTTTGTTTTGTTTAGAATACCAAACAGATAAAAACCCAAAGATTACGGCAATAATTTCTAAAACAACATCTACAGTATTATAAGTTGTATATTGACCAAAAAAGAAATCAAAAATGTGGTTCATAATCGCTTCTGTTTGTTTTTACAACCTTCATGGTTAATACACTAATATCTGTATTTTCAAAAGATGTTTTAAT
Source organism: Mesoflavibacter zeaxanthinifaciens DSM 18436 (assembly GCF_000422365.1). Lineage (GTDB taxonomy): Bacteria > Bacteroidota > Bacteroidia > Flavobacteriales > Flavobacteriaceae > Mesoflavibacter > Mesoflavibacter zeaxanthinifaciens. The sequence goes on along the minus strand of NZ_KE383820.1, from coordinate 21,091 downwards.
AGCTTGATTTAAAAATGGCATAAGCGTATCAAAGTCACCAAATATTTGTGTACTTAAAGGATTTTCAAGTACTTTAAATTCAGAATTTCTAAGTGTTTTTATAAAGTCTATAATGTGTGACTCATAATCGTTTTGTAACGGCGACAAGGTTAAATCTACTGATATTTGCATACTAATGTTTTAATTGTTCAAAAAACTGTTGGTTTTCTTCAAAAGCAGTACCAATAACTACCATATCTGCGCCTGCAATAAAAGCGTTTTCTATTTGTTTTTTTGTTCTAATTCCGCCACCAACAATTAACGGAATATCTATTTTATTTTTTACAGATTCAATTACTTCAACCGGTACTTCGTAAGTAGCACCACTACCAGCTTCTAAATAAATCAACTTTTTACCTAATAATTCTCCTGCTTTTGCTGTGTTTGTGATAGCATCTACATCTGTTCTATTTAAAGGTAACGTTTTTGTAACGCGCTGTACTGCTGTTGTTTTGCCAGATTCTATTAAAATATATCCTGTTGAAATGACTTCTAATTGTGTTTTTTCTAATAGAGGTACAGCTTGCACTTGCTTGTCTATTAAATAGTCGGCATTACGTCCTGAAAGCAAAGACAAAAACAAAATAGCATCTGCATCTTTTGAAATTTGTGTGACATCACCAGGAAATAAAACTATTGGTAAATCGGTAAGCATTTTAATCACTTCTACTAACTCTTGTGTTACGTTTTGCCCTACTTCACTACCGCCAATAAAAATATGTGTTATTATTGATTCATTGACTTTATCTATAAATTGCAATGCATTTTTAAGCTGAAATTTATCTGGATCTATTAACACCGCCAATAGTTTATTTCCGTCATTTTTAGCTTGTAATATATGATTGTAAATGTTCATTATTCAATAACGTAAGCGCAAGTAAATCCTTCAAATTCTAAGAAGTGTGAGTTGTATCTTTTTTTTAGCCCATTGTAATCAATCCAACACACTGTTTCTTCATCTTTAATAGAAAAAGGTATGACTAAAAAGTGCTCTCTAAACAACATTCCTGGTGTTGCAAATAGTTTATATAAAGACTCTTTTATGCCCCAAATAACTGTTAGTTTATTAATATAATCTTTAGCTTCAGTATCTAAATACTCAAACTCGTAGTCGACAAATTTCTTAGCTATTTTCGTAATTTTTTCGCGCTGCATTTCTATATCAATACCAACTTCATTATCACTAATAATAACTCCAGAGAATGTGAAACTGTGCGTGATAGAAATATGCTTTCCGTCTTTTAAATGTGGTTTACCGTTTTCATCATAAAACAAATCTTGATCGGTATAACCAAACTCTCGTAACAAGTGTCTAACACTTAAAAAACCACGTTGATGTAACTCGCTTTTCATTCCTAAAACTCTGGTTAAACTTTCTGGTTTTAAGTCTAAAGGCGATAGTAAATCGTCATAAGATTCTTCAATTTTCCAAATTTTAACAGTAGTTTGGCTATTAGGAGTAATGGATTTGTAAAGAGGCATTTAATATTCTAAATGTTATTAGTTATCTTTGCAACGCCTAAGGCGATTTTGGCATTTTATATAGCGAATTTAGTTATTTTAAAACACTAAAACCAAAGTTTAGCCCTTTAATAAACATAGAAAAAATTTAGAAATGAGTACAAAAACAGTCCCATACGTTCCTAATAAGGTAAAAGATATGTCTCTAGCAGATTGGGGAAGAAAAGAAATTGAATTAGCCGAAGCAGAAATGCCAGGTTTAATGAGTTTACGTGAAGAGTATAAAAATGAGCAGCCGTTAAAAGGCGCACGTATTGCTGGTTGTTTACATATGACCATTCAAACTGCTGTTTTAATTGAAACGTTACAGGCTATAGGTGCAGAGGTTACTTGGAGTAGCTGTAACATTTTCTCTACACAAGATCAAGCTGCTGCTGCTATTGCTGCCGCAGGAACTGCTGTTTATGCATGGAAAGATATGACAGAAGAAGAGTTTGACTGGTGTATCGAGCAAACCTTATTTTTTGGAGAAGATCGTAAGCCTTTAAACATGATTCTTGATGATGGTGGTGATTTAACTAATATGGTTTTAGATAAATACCCAGAATTAGCTTCTGGTATTAAAGGTTTGTCTGAAGAAACTACGACTGGTGTACACCGTTTATACGAGCGTGTTAAAAACGGAACATTACCAATGCCTGCAATTAACGTAAACGACTCTGTAACAAAATCTAAATTTGATAACAAATATGGTTGTCGCGAAAGTGCTGTAGATGCTATACGTCGTGCAACGGACGTGATGTTAGCTGGTAAGCGCGTTGTTGTTTGTGGTTACGGAGATGTTGGTAAAGGTACTGCTGCGTCTTTTAAAGGTGCAGGAAGTATCGTAACAGTTACTGAGATTGACCCAATTTGTGCGTTACAAGCTGCAATGGACGGTTTTGAAGTTAAAAAATTAGAAACTGTTGTTGGTAATGCCGATATCGTAATTACTACAACTGGTAACAAAGACATTGTACGTGCAGAGCACTTTAAAGCAATGAAAGATAAAACCATAGTATGTAACATTGGTCATTTTGATAACGAAATACAAATGGCTTGGTTAAACGAAAACTATGGCAACACTAAAAACACAATTAAACCTCAAGTAGATAAATATACTATTGATGGTAATGATATTATTGTTTTAGCAGAAGGACGCTTAGTAAATTTAGGTTGTGCAACTGGTCATCCAAGTTTTGTAATGAGTAACTCTTTTACCAACCAAACATTAGCGCAAATCGAGCTTTGGAATCATTCTGACAAGTATGAAAACGAAGTATATATGCTACCAAAACATTTAGATGAAAAAGTAGCTAAATTACACTTAGAAAAAATTGGTGTTGAACTTACTGAGCTTAAGCAAGATCAAGCAGAATATATTGGTGTAACGGTTGAAGGTCCTTTTAAACCAGAACACTATAGATACTAAAATTTCTGCAACAGCAGAAAAATTACAAATCCCAAGCAGAAATGTTTGGGATTTTTTTATTGTACATTTTAAAAATCAAAAACCCTTTCTGTTAAAGAAAGGGTTTTCTTAATTTATGAAAAAATTATTATTTATTCAATTGTAATGAATCTACTGCATGATAAAAGAAATCTTGCTCATCATTCATTGAAACAAATAATCCGTTGGGAAATTTATCACCTAATGCTTGTGTCGTAATATCGCAACCATCGGTTTCTAAAGTTCCTAAGTTTAAAGTTTTTACGAAAGCATTATCACTTCTTGTAAAAAAGTTAAACGTATGATCTTGTTGGTTAGATACTATTATATAACCTTCTCCGTTAGGATAAGTTGCTATAGCAATACCTTCTATATCGTCTTTAAAATACTCAGAACCAAACATGGATATTTCTTTATTCCCATCTTTTGGGTTGGCGTGATATTTTCTTATACCTACACCTTCATCAGAAAAATATACAAAACCTAACTCGTCGTCTACAGCTATGGCTTCAATTTCTTTTTGACCACTAAATGTGCCTAATTTTCTAAGTAATTTTGTAGAAACTCCTGTCGAGTCAGATTCTAATCCATACTGGTATAAATAACCTTCTTTTGGACCAGCTTTTCGGCTAACAAATACAGAGACTTCATTAGTTTTTGGGTTTTTATAAATTGAAATTCCCATTGGTCTTTTTTGAAGCTTATCAGTTTCATCTTCAAATACTTTAAAACCTCCATTATCAAGTGGCTTTAAATCTGGTACAGAAAATAACCGTATTTGATTTTTTTCTCTTTCTGTAAACATCAATATATCTGTTTCAGTACTATCTGTTAACTTAAAACCATATTCTACATCTACATTATTTGGGTAACTTACACCTGTAATTGCTTTGTCTTTAATTAGTTTTCCGTTTAAATCAAAAGCGTAAACACCACCATTAACTTCGTCTTTATCTGTACCAAAAACTATACTTTGTTCTGGGTTTTGTTTGTTTACCCAAATTGCTGGATCATCACTATCGTGAGGTACTTTATCTGTTTTTAATGTTGGCGGTATTACTGGTAAGTTAGTTTTGCAAGCTACCATTGTAATTGCGCAACATAGTATTAAAAATTGTTTCATTATTTTTTGCTTTTAAATAGATCATACTTTAATCCAAAGGTTAAACGCTTCTCGTAGTATTCCATTTGCATGGTTCTTCCTTTTACACCTTGATAATAACGTAATGGTTGGTTAGTAATGTTATTTAAATTAGCATATAAGGTTAGATTTTTACTTAATGCAACATTAGCATTAAAGTCTAAGAAAAACTGCTCGTCATAGTATCTGTCTTCAAAAGCATTTCCTCCTATTTCATCTATATAATCGTCTGAAAAGTTTGCTGATAAACGTAAACTGAATTTTTTAGCATCATAGCTTAAAGATCCGTTAAACATATTTGGAGCTGTTTGTGGTAAATCTAAATCTGTACGCTCTTCTCCGTCTTCGTTATAAATACCATCTGTATTTGAAGTTAAATACGTGTAGTTTAAATAAATATTAAAGTTTTTAGCAAAACCTGGTAAGAAATCTAAACGACGTTGAAATGAAAATTCTGCTCCAAAAACCGATGCTCCATCTCCGTTTAGTGGTTGGTAAACTTCATAACCATTTTCGTTTTCTGTTTGTCTTACGTAAACAAAATCTTGAATATCTTTATAAAATAAACCTCCTGATATTATACCAACAGATTTAAAGTAATGCTCTGCCATAATATCAAAGTTCATAGATGTAGTTGGGTCTAACTCTGAATTACCTAAGAAAATCTCTTCATCTTCATTATTAATTTCTTGATAAGGCACTAAGTCTACATAGTTTGGTCGCGCTAAAGTATTTGTCCAAGCAAAACGTAAAACAGTATTATCTGTTACGTTATATTTTAAATGAACACCTGGTAAAAGGTTTGTGTAAGAATTTTTATCTGTTAATTTTTGAATACCGTCTACATCTCCATCTTCATTAAAAGTCAACTCGTTACCTTCACTATCAATAGAAGTATGCTCTAACCTAACACCTGCTAACACGCTAAATTTATCAGAAAAATCTTGATTTAACATAACATATCCTGCATATACGTTTTCATTAACATCGTAGTTTGCTGTTATGTATTCTTCTGGCAAATCTTCACTTTCAAATAGGTTTGTGTTGTTAAGATTAAGTCCTCCTAAAAATTCTTCTGAAGCAAATGTCCCTATTTGATATTGACTACCAGCTAAGAAATCTGAATCAGAGTAGTTTTTTGTAGGAATCATTCCTAACTCTTCTAACATTCCTGTTGCATCACTGTATTCTGTAAAATCGTTATCTCTATTTTTATTTTTTAATCTAGTTTTTACTCCAAATTTTAAAAATCCATCTCTATCTTCAACAATAGAAACTGGTAATTTGGCATTTACAAAAAAGTTAAAATCTTCTTCTTCTGTATATTGATTTTCTTCTGATAACTCATTAAACGTAAAAATTGAAAAATCAGAATTAGCAGCATTTACTGGTGAATAGTTTGGTTTATCTTGATTGTTATTAAAGTTAACCATGTACTCGCTTTCGTATTCTAGATAACGCTCGTTTAATCTTTCTTCAGATGCTTTAGCAAATGAAGCCATCCAATCAAATTCTACATTACCTAATAAATGATCTCCACCTAAACTAAAGTTAAACATACGTTGATCTTCTAAACGCCTGTTTTTATTTCTATTATTATCAATTCCGCCTTTAGACTGTCTTTTTGCCTCAACCGGAAACATGGTTAAATTTCCATTGCTATCAACATTAAAATCGCCTAAACCAATATCTTCTCCATCTAATATTTCATGTTCTAATCTAAATCTGTTTTCGCGATCATCTCTCCAGTTGTAAATTGATTTGAAGTAAACCGTATTATTTTTATCTAACTCGTAATCAAAATTTGCAGAAAAACTTCTTCTAACACGTTGTACTAAGTATTCTCTAATTTCAAAAACATTAGCGTAAGGATTTACATCTACTTCTTCAAGGATATCATCACCTTCTATGTCTTGGACTCCTGTATTATATTCAAACTCATCTGTCCATTCTGTTTCTACGTTATCACTTCCAAAATCATTATCATTGATAGATGCAGAAACCATCCAACCAAATTTACCATCGTTAGAACGGTCTCCTACTAAAAATGAACCATTTAAAATACGCTTATCTGTAATAAAGTTTAAACCAGAACCAGCTGTTGCAGACAATCTAAATCCTTGTGGCGATGTTCTTGTAATTAAATTTACAGATCCTCCAAGTGCATCTGCATCCATATCTGGTGTAACGGCTTTATTAACTTCGATAGTTTGAATCATGTCAGAAGGAATTAAATCCATTTGTATGTTTCTATTATCTCCTTCTGCAGAAGGAATTCTGCTTCCGTTAAGAGTTACCGAGTTTAATTGAGGTGATAAACCTCTAACAATAATATTTCTTGCTTCTCCTTGATCTACTTGCATTGTAATACCTGGTATACGCTTTACAGCATCTCCTACATTGGCATCAGGAAACTTACCTATTTGGTCTGTAGATACGATATTTGTAATATTTTGTTTGTTTTTTTGAGCATTTAAAGCTCTTGCTTGACTACCAATACCGTATCCAGTCAATACAACCGTTTCTAATTCGGTGTTTTCTGAGTTTAAATTTATATTTAGCGTTGTTGTTGTATTAGCTGTTACTTGTACAGATTTTGAAACATCAGAATATCCTAAATATTTAACCAATACAGTATAATTTCCTTCTGGCACGTCTACTAGAGTATATTTACCATTAAAGTTAGAGATTGCTCCTTTATTTAATGTTTCTATTAAAATAGTAGCTCCTGGTATAGATATACCATTTTCATCTGTTAATGTTCCTTGAATATTTCCTGACTGAGAATAGCTACTAAAAGAGATAGTTAGCAGCATTAATAAGGTGTAAAAGTATTTCATATTTTGTTGATTTTTGTTCAACGCTAAATAATAAAATACCCATCTAAGTGAATTTAGATAAACTTAAAGGTTGAGTTATTTTTAAATGAAAAAATAAGCTTTTTAATATTAACAAAACTATGAGGTAATATTAAAGAAACAAAAAACCCTTTCTAAAATTAGAAAGGGTTTTTTGTTTTTTGGGCTAAAAATTCTTAAGCCTGAAAAGGCTCTATAGAAACATAAGATTTGTTATCTTTTTTCTTTGTGAATTTTACAACACCATCTACTTGAGCGTGTAACGTATGGTCTTTACCTTGGTATACGTTTTCACCTGGATGATGTGTGTTACCTCTTTGTCTTACAATGATATTTCCAGCAACAGCTGCTTGACCACCAAAAATCTTAACACCTAATCGTTTCGATTCTGATTCTCTACCGTTTTTAGAACTACCAACTCCTTTTTTATGAGCCATAATTTTAAGGTTTTAAAGTTTCTGCTTTACGCAGTAACGTTGTGTTATACTTAAGTGTTGTAGATTATTTTTCTACTCCACCATCTAATTTGTCTTGTAACTCTTTTAATTCATCCCACTTACCATCAGCAGCTAATTGAGCTTGTTGAGGCCAAGTGTCTGGTACGTGATTACCACGAACACCTTCGATGATTTCAGAAATTTTTGCTGGTTTAGCTTTAGCTAAATCTGCATAAGTAGCAATTCCTGCTTCTACTAAAGTTTCTGCAATTTTAGGTCCGATACCTTCAATTTTCTTTAAATCGTCTGCTTTAGCAGTAGACTTTTTTGCAGCTGCTTTTGGTGCTTCTGCTTTAGCTTCTTTTTTTGGAGCAGCTTTTTCAGCTTTTTTTGCTGGCTTAGCTCCAGATGCTACTATGTTTTCAATTACGATTTCAGTTAAGGCTTGTCTGTGACCATTTTTCACACGGTAACCTTTACGTCTTTTCTTTTTGAAAACAATAACTTTATCACCTTTAAGGTGCTTTAAGACTTTTGCACTTACTTGTGCTCCATCTATAGCTGGGGCGCCTACTGTTACATTGCTACCGTCTGCTAATAAAAGTACGTTGTCAAAATCAACTTGCTTACCTTCTTCTACTGCTAAACGATTAACAAAAACTTTTTGGTCTTTTTCAACTTTAAATTGATGCCCTGCTATCTCTACAATTGCGTACATAGCGTAACGTTTTTATTAATTTAATTATTACTAATTGCTTCTGTTTTCTCAGAAAGCGGATGCAAATATACTTCTAATTAATTAATCTACAAACGTTTTAGGCATTTTGAAGCATATTTCTGCTCTTTTTTAGCATTTGCATGCAAGTTAAGGTTAAGACTACTGTTGTAGCAAATCCCATAATTGCAACTACAAAAGCCACTAATCCTATGTGTACGTTGTAATCTTGTTTAAATACAGTAAGTAGCTGACTTAAAAAATCAGGATTAATTTCGGTAGCATATAACGTAAAAAATATTGTAAAAACAATAGCAGCTAAGAATCCTGCTACTAAGCCTGATGTAAATCCATTAGAGTAAGTAAAGTCTTCATCTTGTTTTAGTTTTTGATGCTTAATAACTTCGTAAATACCAAATCCCGTTATAAAGCCATTAAACAAACTAAAAAAAGGATTTGTGTGTAAATTAAATAATGCTAAAATTAAAAAATAAGCAATAAGGGCTGCACTTATGGCAAACCCATATTTAATAGGTAATGAGATATTTTTCATAGTTTTTTATTTTATTGGTTAAATAGTCCATTTAATTTCGTGAAAAAAAAACTGTTTTTTTATAATTTGATGTTAATTTTTCTGATTGAAAGGATGTTAAGCCATTTCTATTGTTATTTTTGTTAAAAAGTGTAACAAATCTTTAAGATTTGATACTAATACCAAAAAATAGACAATTAAATATCTTAAACATGAAAAAAAGTTTATTCTCATTAGCAGCTTTAGTGTTGGCTGGTTTTACCGCTAATGCTCAAGAAGTTAAGTATGAAGAGTATGATTTAGATAACGGCATGCACGTTATTTTACATCAAGACAATTCTGCACCTGTTGTTACTACTTCTGTAATGTATCACGTTGGTGCTAAAGACGAAAACCCAGAACGCACAGGATTTGCTCACTTTTTTGAGCATCTTTTATTTGAAGGTACAGAAAACATTCCTCGTGGAGATTGGTTTAAAATAGTATCATCAAATGGTGGTAGCAACAACGCTAATACTACAGATGATAGAACGTACTACTACGAAGTTTTTCCTTCTAACCAAGTTGAATTAGGTTTATGGATGGAATCTGAGCGTTTAATGCATCCTGTAATTAATCAAATTGGTGTAGATACACAGAATGAAGTTGTAAAAGAAGAAAAACGTTTACGTGTAGATAACTCTCCTTATGGTAAGTTTTTTGAAAACGTAAAAAAACACATGTTTAAAAAACATCCTTACCGTTGGACTACAATTGGTGAGATGGAACATTTAGATGCAGCAACTTTAGAAGAGTTTCAAGCATTTAACAAAAAATTCTATGTGCCTAACAACGCTGTTTTAGTTGTAGCTGGTGATATAGATGTACCTCAGGTTAAAAAAATGATTAAAGATTATTTTGGACCAATTCCAAGAGGTGAAGAAATTACAAGAAACTTCCCAAAAGAAGACCCAATAACAGAACAAATAAATGCTAAAGCTTACGACGCTAACATCCAAATACCTGCTGTTGTAGCTGCTTATCGTACGCCATCTATGAAAGATAGAGACGCTTACGTTTTAGATATGTTATCTACTTACTTAAGTAGCGGAAAATCTTCTGTACTTTACAAAAAGTTAGTTGACGAAAAGAAAATGGCTTTACAAGTTGGTGCTTTTAACAATAGCCAAGAAGACTACGGTACTTATATCCTTTTTGGTCTTCCTTTAGGAGATGTAAAACTTTCTGATCTAATTAAAGAAATTGATGAAGAGATTGTTAAAGTTCAAAACGAATTAATATCAGAAAGAGATTATCAAAAACTTCAAAATCAATTTGAAAATCAATTTGTAAATTCTAATTCTAGTATCTCAGGTATTGCTAACTCTTTAGCTAGATACTACATGCTTTACGGTGATACAGATTTAATCAATTCAGAAATTGAAATCTATAGATCTATTACTAGAGAAGATATGCAAGAAGTAGCTAAAAAATACTTACAGCCTAATAAGCGTCTTGTATTAGAGTATTTACCAGAGGAAAAAGATAACAAATAAGAAATGAAGATTAGCTTCGGCAATTTTTCAATTTAAAATATAAAACATAATGAAAACAAAAATAACAGCCTTATTAGCCGTATTGTTCTTATCAATTTCTGCAACAGCTCAAATTGATAGATCTGTACAACCTAAACCAGGTCCTGCTCCAACCATTACTCTAGAAGTACCAGGAGAATTTCAACTTAAAAATGGACTTAAAGTTTTAGTTGTAGAAAACCACAAATTACCACGCGTATCTTACTCTTTAACAATTGACAACAATCCAATTGTAGAAGGAGACAAAGCTGGAGTATCGAGTATGCTTGGAGCTATGTTAGGTAATGGAACTACAAATATATCTAAAGACGAATTTAATGATGAAATTGACTTTTTAGGAGCAAGATTAAGTTTTGGATCTAGTAGCGCATACGCTTCTGGTTTATCTAAATATTCTGAGCGTATTATGGAGTTAATGGCAGATGCAGCAATTAACCCATTATTTACACAAGAAGAGTTTGACAAAGAAAAAACTAAAGTTTTAGAAGGACTTAAAAATTCAGAAAAAAGTGTATCTGCTGTAGCAGGAAGAGTAGGTTCTGCACTTGCTTATGGTAAAAAACATCCTTATGGAGAATTTATTACAGAAGAAACTGTAAATAATATTACGTTAGATAATGTTAGAGCTTTTTACCAAAAATACTTTAACCCAAACAATGCTTACCTTGTAATTGTTGGAGATGTAGATTTTAAAACCGTTGAAAAAAACGTAAAGAAATATTTTAAAAATTGGGAAAAAGGAATAGATGTTACAACTAATGTAATTAAACCAAATCCTAATGTACCTGCTACGCAAATCAATTTTGTTGATATGCCAAACGCAGTTCAATCTAACATTGCTTTAACTAACAATGTAGACTTAAAAATGAATGATGACGATTACCTAGCTGCTAAAGTTGCTAACTACATCCTTGGTGGTGGTGGTGAAGGTTATTTATTCTTAAACCTTCGTGAGGATAAAGGTTATACCTATGGATCTTATTCTAGTATAGGAGCAAATAAATATGGTGCATCAAGATTTGAAGCTACTGCAGAAGTAAGAAATATGGTTACAGATAGCTCTGTAGTAGAAATGCTTAAAGAGGTAAATCGTATTAAAAACGAAACGATTACTGAAGAAGCTTTAAAAAATGCAAAAGCTAAGTATGTAGGTAGTTTTATCATGTCTTTAGAACAACCACAAACTATTGCAAGAAATGCTCTAAACATTAAACTAAACAATCTTCCTGCAGATTACTACAAGACTTATTTATCAAGAATTAATGCACTTACAGTTCAAGACATTAAAGATGCAGCTAATAAATATTTTAAGCCTGAAAATGCAAGAGTTATTATAGTTGGTAAAGGAAGCGAAGTAATACCTAACTTAGAAAAAACAGGATTACCTATTAAGTATTTTGACAAATTTGCAAACCCTGTAGAAAAGCCAGTATTTTCTAAACCAATCCCTGATGGTGTTACTGCAAAAACAGTAGTTGATAATTACTTAACAGCTGTTGGTGGAATAGACAAAATCAAAGCTGTAAAAACAGTACACATGAGTGGAGATGTAAAAATTGAAGGTGTGCCAATTCCTTTAACTGCAGAAGTAAAATACATGATGCCTAACAAAGAATCTTTAGAAATGAACGCTGAAGGTATGGGTACTTTAATGAAGCAAAAGTGGAATGGAACAACTGGATATATGGAGCAACAAGGAATGAAAAGAGATATGACAGAAGATCAAATTGCAGAGAAAAAAGCTAGCCCAGCATTATTCCCAGAAACTGATTTGGACATGAACAATGTAAGCTTAGAAAGCATTGTTTCTATTAACGGAGAGGATAACTACAAAGTAAAAGTAGTTAATGGAGATAATGAAATCTTCCGTTATTACAATACGTCTACTAACTTATTAACTCAAGTAGAAAGTACTACCGAAGCACAAGGTCAAGAAATTAAAACAGTTGTATCATACAACAACTATTCTCCTGTTAACGGAGTACAGTTACCGTATGGTCAAACAATTGTTTCTGGACCTCAAACTATATCTATGAATTTTAAAGCAATTAAAGTTAACGAAGGTGTTACAGAAGCAGACTTTGAATAATTAATTGTTTATGATATTTATTAAAAATCCGAAGTTTAATTACTTCGGATTTTTTTTTGCTTTCTATTTGCTAAAAACACACCAAATAATATTATCAAACTACCCAAACCTTGGGTCCAACTAAAAGTTTCATTATCTAATAATCCCCAAATTAATGCTACAATTGGCATTATATAAGTTACAGAAGATGCAAACACAGGTGTTGACATCTGCACTAACTTATTAAATAAAACTTTGGCTAAAGCGGTACCAAAAAAAGATAAAACAACTACAAAACCAATAGAGCTTACAAATTCTGATTGGTCTAAGTTTTCAACATTAAAAAAGTCAGTCAAAATCAACACCAATAATGCAGGAATAAAAATTATAACATAATTACCTGCTGCAATACTTAATGGTTTAACATGTTGCAAATAAGTTTTTATAACATTTACATTAATTGCATACATAATTGTAGATGCAATTACAAAACCTGCATACCAATAATTTTGATTTGGATTTAGATCTGCTCCTTCAAGAATTAAAATAGAAGTCCCTACAAAACCAATTACAATCCCAATAACTTGCCTAGTATTTGTCGCTATTTTAAAAACAGCAGCACCTAACAAAACCGTGTTTAAAGGCACCAAACTATTTAAAATAGAAGCCACAGCGCTATCAATTTCAGTTTCTGCTATAGCAAAGAAAAACGCAGGAAAAAATGAGCCTACAAAACCTGAAAGCGCTATCCATTTCCAGTCTTCTTTTTTGAGAAGCTTCAATTTATTATAACCAACAATAAACAAAAACACACCGGTAATAATCGTGCGTAAAGCTCCTAATTGATAAGCATTTAATCCTATCAATGCCTTTTTTATCAGGATAAAAGATGTACCCCAAATTAAAGACAACATCAATAGGTAAACCCATTTTAAATAATCATTATTTTGCATAGTCAATTTTTACACTACAAAAATGGAATAATACATACAATAATTAACAATATTTCTTAGTTTTGTAATCTATTCAGTAATAATTAAATACTATATAAAATGAAATTATTTAAAAATATATTAGCTTTAGCTATTGTCACACTTTTTGCGTTTAGTTGTAAAAATGAAGCTAAGCCAGAAGTAGTAACTTCTCCAAACTCTGAAATTACAACTAATAATGAAGTAGCTAAATTAGATCCAAACGCTAACTATGCTAAGGCAGAATTCACTATCGAAGGAATGACTTGTGCAATGGGTTGCGCAAAAACTATCGAGAAGAAAATGGCTAAAATGGAAGGTGTAAAATCTGCAACAGTAGATTTTGACAAAAAATTAGCAATGGTAGAATATGATGATGCTAAAGTAACACCAGAAAGTTTAGAAAACACAGTTACAAGTGTTGCAGATCAATACAGTGTAAAAGACATGAAAACTGTAGAAAGTTTTACTAAAGACAAAAAAGAATGTTCTGCAAAATGTAAAGAAAAATGTGCAAACAAAACAGATGCAGAAAAAATGGCTTGCAAAGAAACGTGCAAAAAAACTTGTGCAGAAAAAGCTAAAAAAGCCTAAGACATTTAAAAATTAATAATAAAAAGCCTCGATTAGTCGAGGCTTTTTTATGCTTTAAAATCATTAATTATTCATATTTTGGATAAAATTTATTAAAAATGAAAAATAAAATTCTCTTATTCATTACAATTTTGTGTACTTATTTTATAAAAGCTCAAACATTACCTCAAACCATTAGCGATACAACTTTTACAATTGGTAAAACAGTAAAAATTAAGTCTAAAATATTAAACGAAAACAGAGAATTAAATATCTATTTACCTGCATCTTACAATCTAGACAGTATAAAGACCTATCCTGTAATCTATTTATTAGACGGTTCTAAAGACGAAGATTTTATACATATTTCAGGAATTGTACAGTTTGGTTCGTTTTCTTGGATTAATATGTTGCCAGAGTCTATTGTTGTAGGAATTGCTAATGTAGACAGAAAAAGAGATTTTACATATCCATCTAAAAATGAACTTGACCAAAAAGAATTTCCTTCATCTGGAAAATCTGAAAAATTTATAAGTTTTATAGAATCAGAACTTCAGCCTTACATTAACTCTAAATTTAAAACTAGTAAAGAAAAAACAATTATTGGTCAATCTTTAGGCGCCTTATTAGCAACAGAAATATTATTAAAAAAACCAAACCTTTTTGACAATTATATTATTGTTAGTCCTAGTTTGTGGTGGGATGATGAAAATTTATTAAACTTCAAACCTATTAATTATAACAATAATAAAGCTATTTACATAGCAGTTGGTAAAGAAGGGCAAGTTATGGAACGTACAACCAAACAACTTTACGAAAAACTAAACTCTAATAAAAAACAAAATACAAGGTTGTTTTTTAACTTTTTAGAAAACAAAACTCACGGAGATGCTTTACATATTGCAGTATATGATGCTTTTGAGAAAATTTATAGTTCTAAAAAATAAATTATTTCCACTCTAAAGTTTCCATAATGTGTTTAATATCTTTTTGCAGATAGTTAGCAGCAGGTAAGATAGAATCGTAATTGGGTTTTGCGTAAAAATATAAAGAACCTGTTAAAAAGTGCTTTGTACTATCTGTGACATAAAATTGTGATTGGCTTGCTGCATTACCACCAACTTCGTAAAACATTCCGTAAACCTTTCGGTCTTTATTATCATAAACTTGCTCTACAATTTCATCAGCTTTGCGTGTGTGTTCTTGTGTAAAGTTTTGTGCGTCTTTTAAAAACTTAGTTAATTCTTCCTCGTCGTGTATGGTTTTATAAGTAAGATAAATTGTTCCTTTTAATTTTTCATACTCTAAGTTTAATCCAAAACTACTAGGATCATTAGGAATGGTTTTAATTTTAACGGTATCACTAAGTGTATTTCTTTCAAAAGAAAACGGTAATTGTTTATTATAACTTTTATAAGTTGCTTCTGGATACTCTAACCTTAAATACCCTTTTGGTTTTGGCACAGGATCTTCTGCGCAACTGGTTAATAAGAGTAAACCTAAAAGTAAATATGTTAGTTTTTGTATCATCAATTCTACATTTTGGTTAGGGTAAAGTTACCTTAACACGCTTAATTCTTTTTTTATCTAAAGACTCTATAGTAAAAACGTAATTTTCAAATTTTATTTTACTGTTTCGTTTAGGAAAACCTCCAGAATTCTCTAAAATAAATCCAGCTAAAGTTTCGGCTTCTCCTTTATTGTCTTCAAAAACAGTATCGTCTTCAAGTTTTATAATTTTATAAAAGTCTTTTAATGCTGTTTTCCCTTCAAAAACATAGTTTTTATCGTCTAGCTTAGAAAAGATTAAATCTTCGTCATCAAACTCGTCACTAATATCACCAACAATTTCTTCTATAATATCTTCTAAAGACACTAAACCTGAAGTTCCGCCATATTCGTCAACTACAACAGCAAGGTGTACTTTTTTCTCTTGAAACTCTGACATTAAATCATCCAATTTTTTGTTTTCTGGCACAAAAAATGGATCACGTAAAAGCGATGTCCAATCAAATTCTTTTTCATTTAAATAAGGCAACAAGTCTTTTACGTACAAAATACCTTTTATGTTATCCATATTATCTTGGTAAACTGGTATTCTGGAATAACCGTTGGCTACAATTTCTTCCACAATTTCTGTGTAAGTTTGATCTATACTTAATGCAAATACATCAATACGTGGTTGCATCACTTGCTTGGTATCTGTATTACCAAAACTTACAATACCTTGTAGTATTTTTTGCTCTTCTTTGGTTGTATCATGCTCGCTTGTTAGCTCTAATGCTTGAGATAATTGATCTACACTAAGGTTTGATTTTTGTTTTCCTAATCGGCTATGTATTGTTAGCGTTATAGCACGCATTGGTAAACTTAACGGAGAAAACACTACATCTAAAACACGTAAAGGATATGCCATAAAAGTGGCAAATTTTAAATTATTACGGCTAGCATATATTTTTGGCAAAATTTCTCCAAAAAGTAATATTAGAAAGGTAACAACTACTACATCAACTATAAATTTTATTAAAGTAGATGTAATATTTTTAAACATAAACTCACTTAAAAAAGCAAACAGAATTACTATACCAATATTTATAAAGTTATTTGCCACCAATATGGTTGCCAGTAGTTTTTTTGGTCGTTCTAAAAGCTTGGTAATTATTTTTATTTGGTTTTTTGCAGCTAATTCTTCGTCTTCTAAGTCTGTTCTTGACAGAGAAAATAAAGCAACTTCTGCTCCAGAAATTAATGCAGAACCAATTAAAAGAACTATTAAAAGTACAAATCCTAGTACTATATTTATATTAGTACTAGCTAAAAGTAAGATAAAACACGAGGGTTCAGGATCCATATAATATTACTTAAAAAGGAAGATCGTCATTATCGTCTTCTACTGTTTGTGTATTTGGTGTTTCAGGTTTTGGTGCTTGTTGTTGCATCGATTTTGCTTGTGCATTACCTTGCATAGCTTCAGATTCGTTTTTATTACTTAAAAACGTAAAATCTGTCACTTGTATTTCTGTACTATAACGGTCGTTACCAGAATCATCTTGCCATTTTCTAGTTTTTATTCTACCTTCAACATATATTTTATCTCCTTTTGACAAGTATTTTTCGCAGATTTCTGCACCTTTATTACGTACAACTATATTATGCCATTCTGTATTACTAATACGCTCGTTAGTTTGCTTATTGGTATAAGTTTCGTTAGTTGCTAAAGGAAAACGTCCTACACAGCCACCACCTTCAAAATAGTGCATTTTTACTTCGTCTCCTAAATGCCCAATTAGCATTACTTTGTTTAGTGTTCCTGACATAATTATTTAATATTAAGGACGCAAAATTACAGAATTGCGTCTGTATGTTATTAAAATTAATAATTTTTTTTGAAGTGAATGAATTATAAATTTTAAAAATTAAATTTATCAATAAAGTTACCTATTAGAATAGGTACAGGAAAGTCTTCTATATTAGAAATATCAATACCATTTTCAATACTTTTATCTATACTAACTATCCAAAATTTTGTGTACAAATGTTGATGCGATAGTTTATATATTATATCTGTATCATTATATAAATGAACATCAAAATTCATATCTTCTAAAACATCTAAATTTTCAATCTTAGACTTTATATTATTATAAGTTGAAGGTTTTTCAGTTTCAATTAAAGGAAATTGATATAAGTTTTGCCAAATCCCGCTTCCAATACGTTGTTCTAAAATTGTTTTTTCGTTTTTAGAAATAATAACTATAAAATTAAAGTACTTTTTAGTAACCTTAGTTTTTTTAAGCTTAACAGGTAATACAGCAATTTTATTTTCTTTTAATGCTAAGCAACTTGTTTTAAAAGGACAAACACTACAATCTGGATTTTTAGGTTTGCATTGTCTTGCGCCAAACTCCATTATAGCTTGATTAAAAATAGCAGGTTGTTGTTTATCTATTAATTGTTGTGCTAACGCTTTAAATTCTTTTTGTCCTGGAGTAGAGTTTATTGGTGTTTCAATTCCAAAAATTCTTGATAAAGCTCTATAAACATTACCATCTACCACTGCAGTTACTTCGTTAAAGCAAATAGAGGCAATTGCGCTAGCAGTATAATCTCCTACACCTTTTAGCTTTAAAATATCTTTATATGTATCAGGAAAAACACCATCAAGCTCGTTTACTATATATTTTGCAGACCAATGTAAATTTCGTGCGCGTGAGTAATAACCCAATCCTTGCCATAATTTTAAAACGTCTTCTTCATTAGCATTTGCAAGGTCAAAAACTGTCGGAAATTGACTTGTAAAAGCATGGTAATAAGGTGTACCTTGAACAACTTGTGTTTGCTGTAAGATAATTTCAGAAAGCCAGATATAGTAAGGGTTATTCGTACTACGCCAAGGTAAATCGCGTTTGTTTACTGTATACCAATTAATTAACTTTGTTGAAAAATTCATAGGGCTAAAAACTACAAGAAATGCAAAAGTAAAGTTTATAGCATTAAAATTTAATGAATTAGGTTTGAAATATTGAATATTAAATGCCTATATTTGCCAACCCTTAAAAAAAATATAATAACCCAAATAATAAAAGAAAATGACTAAGGCTGATTTAGTAGCAAAAATTTCTGAGAAATTAGGAATTGAAAAAGGAGATGTTCAAGCGACTGTTGAAACTTTTATGGAAGAAGTAAAAACATCTTTAGAGAGTGGAGATAACGTGTACTTAAGAGGATTCGGTAGCTTCATCATCAAAACTAGAGCTGAAAAAACTGGAAGAAATATTTCTAAAAACACAACAATAAAGATTCCAGCTCACAATATTCCAGCATTTAAGCCAGCAAAAGTATTTGTAGAAGGCGTTAAGACAAATGTTGACGTAAAGTAAAAATTTAAACGAATTATTAATTTAAAAACATTAACCTATGCCAAGTGGTAAGAAACGTAAAAGACACAAGGTTGCTACGCATAAGCGTAAAAAACGTAGACGCGCTAACCGTCACAAAAAGAAAAAATAATTCCAAAAAGTAGTTTTTTAACTACTTTTTTGGTTTTTTAAAATTTCGTTCTTTGAAAATAGAGTTTAAAAAAATTACGTTATAACCTTGCGTAAAAATAAACTCAGCCGGATTAAAAATCCTGTGAAAATTGTATAATCCATCTATACTTAATCGTATGGATAAAAATTAACCTAAATGGATAAAGAATTAATTATTAGGTCTAGTCCAGAAGCTGTTGATTTTGCCTTATTAAAAGATGGAAAACTAATTGAATTACATAAAGATGAAGATGGTAACAAGTTTGCTGTTGGCGATGTGTTTATCGCCAAAATAAGAAAAGCTGTACCAGGTCTTAATGCTGCATTTGTTAATGTAGGATATGAAAAAGATGCCTTTTTGCATTATCATGATTTAGGACCAAAAATTTCTTCGCTTTTAAAATTCACAAAACGTGTAAGCACAGGTAAATTAAAAGACTTTTCTTTAAAAGATTACCCATTTGAAAAAGACATTGATAAAGACGGTAAAATAAACAACGTCTTAAAATCAAATCAGTCTATTTTAGTACAAATCGTAAAAGAACCAATATCTACAAAAGGTCCAAGAATAAGCTCAGAGCTTTCTATTGCCGGTAGATATATTGTTTTAGTCCCTTTTTCTGATCGTATATCTATTTCTCAAAAAATAGAAAATAGAGAAGAAAAAGACCGTTTAAAACGATTGGTAAAAAGTATAACTCCACCAGGTTTTGGCGTTATTGTACGAACAGTAGCTGAAGGCAAAAAAGTAGCCGAACTAGACAAAGATTTACAGCATTTGTTAAGTCGTTGGACAACAATGTGTAAAAAGCTACACAAAGCCCATCATCCTACCAAAGTATTAGGAGAATTAAATAAAGCATCTTCAATTTTAAGAGACATATTTAACGACACTTTTACAGGTATACATGTAGATGATGAAGAGCTTTATTTTCAAATAAAAGATTATTTGCAAGAAATTGCACCAAATAAAGAATCAATTGTCAAACTCTATCAATCTAAAGTTCCCATTTTTGAGAAATTTGGGATAGAACGACAAATAAAAACTTCTTTTGGAAAAACAGTATCTATGGCTAAAGGTGCCTACCTTGTAATAGAACATACTGAAGCACTTCATGTAATAGACGTTAACAGCGGTAATAGATCTAACAAATCAAACTCACAAGAAGATACTGCGCTAGAAGTAAATCTTATCTCTGCAACAGAAGTAGCACGACAGTTAAGATTACGCGATATGGGCGGTATTATTGTAGTAGACTTTATAGATTTAAACTCTGCCGAAAACAGAAAAAAACTTTACAATCACTTACGTGAAGAAATGAAAGATGATAGAGCCAAACATAAAATATTACCTCCTAGTAAGTTTGGATTGATTCAAATAACACGTCAAAGAGTAAGACCAGAAATGAACATTAAAACCAGAGAAGTTAACCCTAATGGTGATAATGGAGAAGAGGTCGAAGCACCAATAGTATTGGTACAAAAAATAACTCATGACTTAGAACAACTATTTAAAAAAGACTATAAAAAGGTGACCTTAAACACACATCCTTTTATAGCAGCCTTTTTAACAAAAGGTTTTCCATCTGTACGTTCAAAATGGTTTTTTGAACACAAAAAATGGGTAAAAATACAACCTAGAGATGCTTACACATATTTAGAATATCATTTTTACGATAAAAATGGTGATTTAATAAAATAATCCAAAGCCTTGCTAATTATTTAGTGAGGCTTTTTTTATTGTAAAAATTTGGGCGTTTTAACAGGCTGTTCGTTATATCTTTTTTTGCCTTATATGGAAGCAAAAAAAGGATGTCACTACCATCCTTAACGCAAAAAAGCGGTAATTTGATTGGTTCAAATTACCGCTTTTTTAGTATTGATAAAGCTGATTATTTCAGCATAAAATTTAGATTACTGCTTCACAATTAAGAACTGGCTTCTTCTGTTAAGTTGGTGTTGTTCTTTGCTACAAGGGTTACAATCTACAGCAGGCTCAGTTTCACCTTTACCAGATGCAGATATTCTGCTAGCATCAATACCTTTAGAGATAATGTACTGTCTTGTAGTTTGTGCACGTCTTTCTGATAAACCTTGGTTGTAGCTATCAGAACCTCTAAAGTCTGTGTGAGACGTCGCTTCTATAACCATATCTGGGTATTTATTCATCACTTGTACTAAATTGTCTAATTCAAACGCTGCT
>NZ_AULQ01000002.1 GCF_000422365.1 Mesoflavibacter zeaxanthinifaciens DSM 18436 | reverse complement strand
TGACAAATCAAACATTACTGCAAAAGCAGCGTTTGAATTAGACAATTTAGTACAAGTGATGAATAAATACCCAGATATGGTTATAGAAGCGACGTCTCACACAGACTTTAGAGGTTCTGATAGCTACAACCAAGGTTTATCAGAAAGACGTGCACAAACTACAAGACAGTACATTATCTCTAAAGGTATTGATGCTAGCAGAATATCTGCATCTGGTAAAGGTGAAACTGAGCCTGCTGTAGATTGTAACCCTTGTAGCAAAGAACAACACCAACTTAACAGAAGAAGCCAGTTCTTAATTGTGAAGCAGTAATCTAAATTTTATGCTGAGATAATCAGCTTTATTAATATTAAAAAAGCGGTAATTTGAACCAATCAAATTACCGCTTTTTTGCGTTAAGGATGGTAGTGGCATCCTTTTTTTGCTTCCATATAAGGCAAAAAAAGATATAACGAACAGCCTGTTAAAACGCCCAAATCTTTACAATAAAAAAAGCCTCACTAATTAATTAGCAAGGCTTTAGGTTATCGTAATTTAAAACCTTTTGCTGCCCACCATGGATGAATTTCGACCTGAAGTCTACCTGCTTTAACCATAGGGTCTGAATTAGCTAAACTGTCTGCTAACTGTTGGTTAGGTACATTGTAAATTGTGATACCTCTAATATCTCCATCATCACCAAATGGGCCAGATATGTCTGCAAAACCCATTTCGTACATTTTTCCTAAATGAGCTAAATGCTGGTCTTGGAGTTGTTTAGCTTCTTCTTCGTTTTGACTTCTTATAGGTCCTGCTTTTAAAAAAACTATGTAATATTCTTGCATTAAAAAGGTGTCTTTAGTTTTTTCTTCTACATAATAGAAAGTTTTAAATCCTTTGTTTTTTAATAAAGAATCTTGCTCTTTAATAGATAGTTTATTGGACTCTTTAACTACCTGCTTGTCTTGTATATCTACATTTTTATTTTCTGTTTTACATGCTAAAACTGATAAAGAAGCAAAAATTAAAAGTCGTTTCATTATTTCCATGTTTTAAAAGGTTGATTACTTAACTGAGAGTTATAATATTTAATATCTCCTGTTACTTCTTCTCCTAACCAATTAGGTTTTTCAAATATTTCGTTTTCATTATTAAGCTCTACTTCTGCTAAAACTAAACCCTTATTGTCTCCAAAAAATTCATCAATTTCAAAAATATGATTTCCTAGTTTTACTTCGTAACGCATCTTATCAATAATTCCTTTTTTACATAGCTTAAAAAGCTGTTCTGCATCTTCTTTTTTAATTTCTTTTTCCCACTCAAACCTTGATAGTCCATCATTTGAAGAGGCTCCTTTTATTGTTAAAAAACCCTTATCTCCTTTAAGTCTAACTCTAACGGTTCTTTCTTTATCTGTACTTAAAAAACCTTGTTTGATATGTGTTTTATTAAAAGCTTCCTCTTTAAAAACCTGAGATTTAACCAAAAATTTTCTTTCTATTTCTATTGTAGATGACATATTATTTATTGATTGGTATATATAATGCGGACAGTGCTATAAAACATATTGCAGCCCAATAAGTAGATAATATAATTAATTCTGAAAAAGAAAACTTAATAACGAACATATTATAAGCTAAAACGGTATCAGAAATTAAAAATAAAATAGCTCCTACAGCTACTATTCTATAAACTTTATTACTATTTAAAAAATATAAATTTAATGCTTGCCAAGCCATAATAACAATACAAATTATATACAAAATAACTGGTATTAATAATTGCCCTAAATTATCTTTTAATACAAAAAACATTGCTATTGCAAAGAGTATTAAAAACACTAATGGTTTAAAATTATATAAAAATCCATTGACAGTTGTAAAGGCATAAGTAAACAATATATGACCTAATAAAAATGAAGTTAAACCGTATATAAATAAATGCTCAAACATTAATAAAACATCGCCTATTAAACAGAAACACAAACCAAGAATTATTATTAAAGCGTATTTACTTAATTTAAGTTTAATGAAAATTATAGGTAAAAGTAAAATCAAAACCGTTGTCAAAGGTTTTAAAATATAAAACCAATTAATAAACTTAAAAAATGAGGTGAAAATAGCGGTTAATGCAACAATAAAAGTTATTAAAAGGTAGGTGGATTTTTTCATAATTATACATTGTAATTTATAAATTTACATCATGTCAAGTAATTTACCAATAAGAAAAATTATTCATGTAGATATGGATGCATTTTACGCATCTGTAGCGCAAATGGATAATCCAGACCTTAAAGGTAAACCCATTGCTGTTGGTGGCGGCGGTACGCGCGGTGTTATAAGCGCTGCCAGTTATGAAGCTAGAAAATTTGGTGTTAAAAGTGCTATGTCTGGTCAATTAGCAAAAAAACTATGTCCTGAATTAATTTTTGTAAAGTCAGATTTTGGACGTTATAAAGAAATCTCTAACAAAATTAGAGCTATTTTTTTTGATTATACCGACTTAGTTGAACCTTTATCTCTAGATGAAGCCTACTTAGATGTAACACAAAACAAAAAAGGAAATCCTAGCGCATCTTTAATTGCTGAAGAAATTAGAAATCGAATTTACAATGAGGTTGGCTTAACAGCATCTGCAGGAATTAGTATTAATAAATTTGTTGCTAAAGTTGCTAGCGATTATAATAAGCCAAATGGACAAAAAACAGTTAATCCTGAAGAAGTTTTAAATTTCTTAGAAGCTTTAGATATAAGGAAGTTTTATGGTATCGGTAAAGTTACTGCCGAAAAAATGTACCAAAAAGGCATCTTTACTGGTAAAGATTTAAAGTCAAAAACTATTGAATACCTAGAGCAACATTTTGGTAAATCTGGCGCCTATTATTATCATATTGTAAGAGGTGTACATAACAGTCAAGTAAAGCCAAATAGAATTAGAAAAAGCCTTGCTGCAGAGCGTACATTTAGTAAAAATTTATCTTCCGAAATATTTATGCTTGAAAAATTAGAGCATATTGCCGAAGAAGTATCTAAAAGGTTAGGAAAAAACAGTGTTGCAGGAAAAACAGTAACATTAAAAATTAAATACAGCGATTTTACTTTGCAAACTAGAAGTAAGACTCTACCCTATTTTTTTGCAGATAAGTCTGTAATTTTAGAAACTGCTAAAGATTTATTATATCAAGAAAAATTAAATAATTCTGTGAGATTATTAGGTATTTCTTTATCAAACTTAAATACAGAACAAAACACTAAAAAGACAGAAGAAAAGAAAAGCGTTAGCGTACAATTAAAATTTAAATTTTAATAAAAAAACCAGCTTCTTAGTAAGAAACTGGTTTTTAATATTTATACCATTGTTAGTTGCTCTTTTATAGCAACTACAAAAAGCGTGATTTGATAGGGTAATGCCCTAAAACTTAAAAATTACAACTTTCTATTTCTGTTACTCTTAATGTATTTACCATTCCTTTATCTTGTATTGGCATGGCAGCAAGACTTATTAACATGTCTCCTTGTTCTAAAAAGCCTTTTTTACAAGCTATTGCATTAACATCTTCAATAGTCTCATCTGTACTTACATATTTATCATAATAAAATGCAGTTACGCCCCAAAGTAAACTTAACTGTGTTAAGATACGACGGTTAGAAGTAAATACTAAAATATGTGCGCTTGGTCGCCAAGCTGAAATTTGAAACGCTGTGTAACCACTATTTGTTAATGTTGAAATTGCTTTTGCATCAATCTCATTAGCCATATTTGCAGCATGATAACATATAGATTTTGTTATATATCGTTTAGTACGGATATGTGGTGGCGATTGTGGTACTTTAATTAAGTCTGAATCTTCAACACTTTTAATAATGTTAGACATTTGACGAATTACTTGTACAGGATATTGTCCTACACTAGTTTCTCCTGATAACATTACTGCATCTGCACCATCCATTACCGAGTTACCTACATCATTAACTTCTGCACGAGTTGGCGTTAAACTATTAATCATAGTTTCCATCATTTGTGTGGCTATGATTACTGGTATTCTAGCTTTTTTAGCACGTAATACTAATTGTTTTTGTACTAATGGTACTTCTTCTGCAGGAATTTCTACACCTAAATCTCCACGTGCTACCATTAAACCATCACAGTAAGCTACAATTTTATCTATGTTTGCTACACCTTCTGGTTTTTCTATTTTAGCAATAATTGGTATTTTATGGTCACTATTTTTCTTAATCAACTCTTCTAGCTCCATTAAATCTTCTGCATGTCTCACAAAAGAAAGTGCAATCCAATCTACACCTAGCTTGCATGCAAAAATTGCGTCTTCTACGTCTTTTTCTGTTAAAGCTGGTTGAGATATATTAGTATTAGGTAAGTTAACTCCTTTTTTAGATTTTAATGGTCCGCCTTGTATTACTTTGGCAACAACTTCTTTTTTCTTGTCTGTAGAAACAACTTCAAAAATTAATTTTCCATCATCTAATAGAATACGCTCTCCTGGTTTAGCGTCTTGAGGAAAATTATCATAAGTCATGTAGACACGTTCTTTTGTACCTTCAAATCTTTCTCCTGTTGCAAAAATAATTTCGTCACCTGGATTTACAATAACTTCTTCTTTCATTACACCAACGCGTAATTTTGGTCCTTGTAAATCTGCTAAAATAGAAGCATTGTAACCATACTCTTCATTTAGTTCTCTAATCATTTTAACTCGCTCTTCTACATCTTTATAATCTGCATGAGAGAAGTTAATTCTAAATACGTTAGCGCCTTCGTCTAACATTCCTTTTAATACCTCTTTACTACTTGTTGCTGGTCCTAAAGTTGCAACTATTTTGGTTTTTTTTCTTTTTGGCATTAGTCGAATATTAAGTTGTTTTTAGTTTTTAAAGTATCCACATCTATACTATAAGCTGTAACTACTTGTGGTATTTCTAACAGTTTGTTTAGTATCTGTTTTTCTTTGTTAATCGTAAGGTCTGTTTCTATCTTAAGCAGATAATTAACCTTTTTATATTCTGGAAGCAAGTAATGTGTGGTCGAACCAAAATTTTCGTTTCCAAAAAGTGAGTTAAGTGACTGGTTTTGTTCTTGTTTTACTTTACAAATATTAGAGACTAGATGATAGGTTACATGTTGCTGTTTTTCATCAAAATCAAATAGTGCAAATCTTGATTTGTCTTTTGTAAAACAAACGTCATCTTTATTTCTTTTTAGTTGTAAATCTAAAACTTGATTAATTAAATAGGCTAATCTAAAATCTTCTATGGTACAATGTATACCTATCAGGCTAAACTGTTCTTCTTCAAAAAAATCGTCTAACAATAATTTTTTTACAGCCATTTTATTTACTTAACTAAATGTAAATATAATGTTTAAACGCTTATTTTAAGCATGTTTTACGTATTCTTAACATGAAAAAATACGAAAACGTTGTAGTGTTGTGTTCCTTTTTTAAGATGAAATATTTACAGAATAGCAGCTTTTGTTATCTGTTTTTGAAAAGCAAAAAAGGCTCTTTTGGATGCTTTTTCTTCTGCCTTTTTTTTGGAAGTTGCTCTAGCTTTTGATACGATTTTATGATCAATAGATAATTTTACAGCAAAGTGTTTTACACTACTATTACCTGTGTCTTCATAAACATTATAATCAAAATGTTTTTTTTCTTTTTGACACCATTCTATCAACAAACTTTTATAGCTAATCACCTTACCTTCAAGTTTTTCTATATCTACGTAAGGTTCGATAATTCTATCTTCTATAAATTTTTCGCAGGCTTTATAACCTTTATCTAAATAAATGGCTCCTACTAATGCTTCAAAAAGATTACCATGAATGTTATCTCCAAATTGTCCTTTAGGTATTTTACTTTCAACAAGATTAATTAAACCTAAGTCTTTTCCTAACTCATTTAAATGCTCTCTACTTACAACTTTAGATCGCATTTTTGTTAGATAGCCTTCATCGCCACTAGGTACTTCTGTATATAAGTAGTGAGCTATTACGGCACTTAGCATAGCATCTCCTAAAAACTCTAAACGCTCATAGTTTACTATGTGCCCTTTACTATCTCTAATATTCATAGAGCGATGCGTAAAGGCTGTTTTATAGTATTTAAGATTTTTAGGTTTAAAGTTTACAATCTTAGATATAGACATAAAAAATTCCCCTTTGTCCTTAGACTGGGAATTAAATATGTTTTTAATACGTTTCATGTAAATTTTTGAACTAATCTATTTTCTTAAACAATACGCAAGCGTTATGTCCTCCAAAGCCAAAAGTATTGCTCATAGCTACTTTAATATCTCTTTTTTGAGGTTTGTTTAATGTTAAGTTTAGTTCTGGATCAATATTTTCGTCTACAGTTGTATGGTTAATTGTAGGAGGAACAGTACCGTTTTCCATAGCCAAAATAGATGCAATCGCTTCTATAGCTCCTGCTGCACCTAACAAATGACCAGTCATAGATTTTGTTGAGTTGATATTAATGTTTTTAGCATGATCACCAAAAACTGCTTTGATAGCTTTTAATTCAGCAACATCACCTAATGGTGTAGATGTTCCGTGTGTATTAATATGATCTACTTCTTCAGGTTTTAAACCTGCATTTTCTAGACAGTTTTTCATAACAGCTATTACTCCTATTCCATCTGGATGTGGTGCTGTCATGTGATATGCATCTGAAGATAATCCTCCACCAACAACTTCGGCGTAAATTTTTGCACCTCTAGCTTTAGCGTGTTCATATTCTTCTAAAATTAATGCGCCTGCTCCTTCACCTAAAACAAATCCATCTCGTGTAGCATCAAACGGTCTTGATGCAGTTTCTGGACTATCGTTTCTTGTAGACAAAGCATGCATAGAATTAAACCCGCCCATTCCTGCTATAGTTACTGCAGCTTCACTACCACCAGTAACGATAACATCACAGTGTCCTAAACGTATATAGTTTAAGGCATCAATTAATGCATTTGCTGAAGATGCACATGCAGATACAGTTGTGTAGTTAGGACCCATAAATCCATTTTTAATAGATATGTTTCCTGGTGCGATATCTGCAATCATTTTTGGGATAAAGAAAGGATTAAATCTTGGTGTACCGTCTCCTGCTGCGTAGTTTAAAACTTCGTTCTGAAACGTTTCTAGTCCACCAATTCCTGCTCCCCAAACAACGCCAACTCTAAGTTTGTTGACCTTGTCTAAATCAAGGTTTGAGTCCGCAATAGCCTCGTCTGACGCGACCATTGCGTACTGTGTAAACCTATCCATTTTTCGGGCTTCTTTTCTATCAAGAAAATCTGTTGCCACGAAGTTTTTTAACTCGCAAGCAAAGTTAGTTTTGAATTTTTCGGTATCAAAATATGTTATAGGCGCTGCACCACTTTTTCCATTAACAAGTCCATTCCAGTACTCGTCTTTAGTGTTTCCTATTGGTGTTAGCGCACCTAAACCTGTAACTACTACTCGCTTAAGTTCCATAAATATTGTGCTTATTTTGCAGCTTCAATATAAGATACAGCTTGACCTACTGTTGCAATATTTTCTGCTTGGTCATCTGGAATTTGAATATCAAATTCTTTTTCGAATTCCATAATTAATTCTACAGTGTCTAAAGAATCTGCTCCTAAATCGTTTGTGAAGCTTGCTTCGTTTACTACTTCGTTCTCATCAACACCTAATTTGTCTACGATAATCGCTTTTACTCTTGATGCAATGTCTGACATAATTTTAATTTTTTAGTTTTAATTAAGTGGCAAAAATAAAAAACTTTAATTTAAAACACACTTTTAGTTGAAAAATGTGCTACTAAATTAAATAATTAAATCGGTTTTGCCCGTAATTGTTAATAATTATTACTTTTTTTGTTTGAAGAATTTAACACTGAAACTATATAAATGAAACGTGTAGTAATTTTTGCGTCCGGTAGCGGAAGTAATGCTGAAAATTTAATAAAGTTTTTTCACAATAGTGACAATGCTTCTGTTGTTCAGGTATTGACTAACAATCCTCATGCCAAAGTCTTAGAAAGATGTAAAAGATTAAAAGTTAGCGCTTTATCATTTAACAGAATTGCTTTTACACAAACAGAAGATGTACTTAATATTTTAAAATCTTCTAATCCAGATTTGATTATTCTTGCAGGATTTTTATGGAAGCTTCCAGAAAATATCTTAAAAAATTTCCCAAATAAAGTGATAAATATTCATCCTGCGTTATTACCAAAATTTGGCGGTAAAGGTATGTATGGTATGAATGTACATGAAGCTGTTGTAAATAATAAAGAAACAGAAACTGGTATTACAATACATTATGTAAACGAAAATTACGATGAAGGCGCTATCATATTTCAAGCAAAATGTAAGGTTGAAGCTTCAGACAGCGCTGAAGATGTTGCTACAAAAATTCATAAATTAGAAATGGAACATTTTCCTAAAGTGGTTGATCGACTTTTAAATGAGTAAAAAGAAAAAAAAATATTATACCGTTTGGAAAGGTCACAACACCGGTGTGTTTGAATCTTGGGACGATTGTAAGGCTCAAATTAAAGATTTTGAAGGCGCGCAATACAAATCTTTCACAACATTTGATGCTGCAAAAAAAGCTTTAAAAGGAAACTATTTTGACTACGTTGGAAAAAATAAAACATTTAAAAGCGAACTCTCTACCGAACAACTAAAAAAAATAGGTCAACCTAATTACAATTCCATTTCGGTTGATGCCGCTTCGTCTGGAAATCCTGGCGTAATGGAGTATCGTGGTGTAGACACCAAAACCAAAAAACAATTATTTATTCAAGGTCCTTTTGAAGAAGGCACCAATAATATAGGCGAATTTTTAGCTATTGTCCACGGGTTAGCATTTTTAAAACAACATAATAGTGACCGTATTATTTATACCGACTCTAAAACCGCAATAAGTTGGGTTAAAAAGAAAAACTGCAACAGTAAATTAAAACGTAACCATAAAAACAAACCAGTTTTTGATTTGGTAGATCGTGCTGTAAAATGGCTAAAAGAAAACACGTATACTACTACAATCGTTAAATGGGAAACCAAAGCTTGGGGAGAAATTCCTGCAGATTTTGGCAGAAAATAAGTTAAATCTTCTTTCATTTAAATACTCAGTAAAAATCGTATATTTGCGCCTTAATTTAAATCGCCCTTATGAGCAAATTAGTAATAGTAGGTACTGTAGCTTTTGATGCTATTGAAACACCTTTTGGAAAAACAGACAAAATACTTGGCGGAGCAGCAACTTACATAGGTTTATCTGCTTCAAATTTTCAGTTAGATGCAGCTGCAGTTTCTGTAGTTGGTGGAGATTTTCCTCAAGAATATCTAGACCTTTTAAAAGATAGAAATATTAATATTGAAGGAATAGAAATAGTTAAAGAAGGTAAAACCTTTTTCTGGAGCGGTAAATACCATAACGACATGAACTCTCGTGATACTTTAGCAACAGAGCTAAACGTATTAGCAGATTTTAATCCTATCGTACCAGATAATTACAAAGATTCTGATGTTGTAATGCTAGGTAACTTACATCCTATCGTACAAATTGGTGTTTTAGACCAAATGACAAAAAAACCAAAACTAGTAGTTTTAGATACTATGAATTTTTGGATGGATACAGCTTTAGACCAATTACATGAAGTTATTAAACGTGTAGACGTCATTACAATTAATGATGAAGAGGCAAGACAACTAACCGGAGAATACAGCTTGGTTGTTGCAGCAAGAAAAATACATGAAATGGGTCCAAAATACGTAGTGATTAAAAAAGGAGAACATGGCGCGTTACTATTTCATGATGACAATGTATTTTATGCACCTGCATTACCTTTAGAAGAAGTTTTTGACCCAACAGGAGCAGGAGATACTTTTGCTGGCGGATTTGCAGGTTACTTAGCAAGCACAAATGATGTTTCTTTTGAAAACATGAAAAACGCAGTCATTTACGGTTCTACTTTAGCCTCATTTTGTGTAGAAAAATTTGGAACCGAGCGTATGCTTACACTAACACAAGACGAAGTAAACAAACGACTGCAACAGTTTAAAAACTTAACACAATTTGAAATCGAATTATAAAACCTATGCGCTCTAATTTTTTTGAGCGCATTTTTTATTAACTTGTTTTAAATTAAGGACATAAAAATTTATCATTCTTAAAAAACAACACACAACACAACTAAGATGAGTGATGCTTTAAAACACGAATGCGGAATAGCGCATATTAGATTATTAAAACCATTAGAATACTACAAAGAAAAATACGGTAGTGCCTTTTATGGTGTTAATAAAATGTATTTAATGATGGAAAAACAGCACAATCGCGGTCAAGATGGTGCTGGATTTGCGAGTATAAAATTAAATACAAATCCTGGAGAACGATACATAAGTCGTGTAAGATCAATACAACAACAACCTATTCAAGATATTTTTGGTCAAATTAATAGTCGTATTAATCAAGTACTAACAGAACATCCAGAATATCAAGATGATGTTGCTTTACAAAAAAAACACGTTCCTTACATTGGCGAAGTGCTTTTAGGACATGTACGTTACGGTACATTTGGTAAAAACAGTGTAGAAAGTGTACATCCATTTTTAAGACAAAATAATTGGATGCACCGTAACCTGATTCTTGCAGGAAACTTTAACATGACCAATGTTAAAGAGTTATTTCAAAACCTAGTAGATTTAGGACAACACCCAAAAGAATATACAGACACCATTACTATAATGGAAAAAATAGGTCATTTTTTAGATGATGCAGTAAGTAAAGTCTATAAAGACCTAAAAAAAGAAGGATACAGCAAACATGAGTGTTCACCTTTAATTGCAGAACGTTTAAAAGTACACAAAATATTAAAACGCGCTGCTAAAAATTGGGATGGAGGATATGCTATGGCTGGACTTTTAGGTCATGGAGACTCTTTTGTCTTACGCGACCCAGCAGGAATTAGACCTGCTTTTTATTATAAGGATGACGAAGTTGTTGTTGTAGCATCAGAGCGACCTGTAATACAAACCGTTTTTAACGTAGAATTTGATGATGTAAAAGAACTAGAGCCAGGTCATGCTATAATTACAAAAACTTCTGGAGATGTATCTATAAAACAAATTTTACAACCTTTAGAGCGTAAATCTTGTAGTTTTGAACGCATCTATTTTTCTAGAGGAAGTGATGCCGAAATCTACCAAGAACGTAAAACATTAGGTAAATTGTTGATGCCTCAGGTACTAAAAGCAATAGATAACGACACAAAAAACACTGTTTTTTCTTACATACCTAATACAGCAGAAACATCTTTTTACGGATTAATTGATACTGTAGAAGAACATCTAAACGAAAGAAAAACACAAGATATTTTAAAAGGTAATGGTAATTTATCTAAAGAGCAGGTTATATCTATCTTAGAAGAAACACCTCGTATTGAAAAAATAGCCATTAAAGACGTAAAACTAAGAACGTTTATTACCGAAGACAGTAGTCGTGACGATTTAGTAGCACACGTTTACGATGTAACTTACGGCGTTATAAAACCAACCGATAACTTAGTAATCATTGACGATAGTATTGTACGTGGTACAACTTTAAAGAAAAGTATTATTAAAATGATGGATAGATTACATCCTAAAAAAATAATAGTTGTTTCTTCTGCACCACAAATACGCTATCCTGATTGCTATGGTATAGACATGGCTAACTTAGAATCTTTAGTTGCTTTTAATGCTGCTTTAGAGCTATTAAAAGAAAATAACAATTATAATTTAGTTGAAGAGGTTTACAAAAAATGTAAAGCACAAGTAGATCTTGCAGATAAAGACGTACAAAATTTTGTAAAAGAAATTTATGATCAATTTACTCCAGAACAAATTTCTGCTAAAATATCAGAGTTATTAACAGACAGTTCTGTTAATGCTGATGTAGAAATTATTTTTCAATCTGTAGACAATTTACACCAAGCTTGTCCTGAACATTTAGGCGACTGGTATTTTACAGGTAATTATCCAACAGCTGGAGGTAACCGTGTGGTTAACAGAGCTTTTATTAATTTTTATGAAGGCAATAAAGAAAGAGCTTATTAACTAATTTGAAGGGTTTTCTTACCTAAAAGTCCGTTAAGCGATTTTTTTTACGTTTTGACTATTAATTACAATTATTGAAATTAATCTTCGTTATATTTGAGCTTACCATAACATAAGTAGGTTAAGTTCATGGTAGATTTGGGGCAAAAAAGCTGGACTCTCGTCCGGCTTTTTTATTGAAACAAACAAATGATTATCAATGTTTTACAAAATAAAAAGGCAGACTAATTAGTCTGCCTTTTTATTTATATTTCAGTAGATAACTACTTAGCTTCAGCGTATCTTCTTTCTACTTCATTCCAGTTAATTACATTAAAAAATGCTTCAATATAATCTGGACGTCTATTTTGATAATTTAAATAATAAGCGTGCTCCCAAACATCTAATCCTAAGATTGGAGTACCTTCACAAGAAACACCTGGCATTAAAGGATTATCTTGGTTTGGTGTAGAACAAACTTCTACTTTACCACCTTTGTGCACACAAAGCCAAGCCCAACCAGATCCAAACTGTGTTGCTGCTGCTTTACTAAATGCATCTTTAAAATCTTCAAAAGAACCAAATTCTGCTTCGATAGCATCTTTTAATTCTCCAGACAAACGTCCTTTTCCTTCAGGATTCATTACCGTCCAAAATAAAGAGTGATTATAAAATCCACCTCCATTATTTCTAACAGCGCTATTAGACATATCTAGATTAGTTAAAATGTCTTCAATAGATTTTCCTTCTAAGTCAGTACCTTCAATAGCACCATTTAATTTTGTTGTGTATCCGTTGTGATGTTTACTATGGTGTATTTCCATAGTTCTTGCATCTATATGTGGTTCTAATGCATCATATGCATAACCTAATTCTGGTAATTCAAAAGCCATAATATATTTTTTTGTGGTTATTAATTTTTGTTTGTATCAAACTTAAAAATAATTTAGCTTTTTTCTCCAATAATGCTAATAATTTATAACTATTTTAAGATTGATTGTCCTTATCTTGTAACAAATTAGTTTTTTGATGAATAATATTGCTCCTTTTAAAGTATTTAACGCTTCTGCTGGAAGCGGAAAAACCTTTAACCTTGTAAAATCTTACTTAAAATTACTTTTTAAAACCGAAAATATTTTTGGGTTTAGAAACATTTTAGCAATGACATTTACCAACAAAGCTGTTGGTGAAATGAAAGAGCGTATTCTTAAAAAATTAAAAGATTTTTCTGAAGAAACCGTTTTAGATGGTAACGACGCTATGTTTAATGCTCTTTGTTTAGAACTAAGTTTACAACCAGAATACGTTAACAAAAAAGCCAAAACATTATTAAGTACCATAATGCATAATTATGCTGCTTTTGATATTAGTACGATAGATGGTTTTAATCACAGATTAATCAGAACGTTTGCTTACGATTTAAAATTACCCATCAATTTTGAAGTCGAGTTAGATACCGAAGCCCTTTTAATTGAAGCTGTAGATAGCCTAATAGCTAAAGCAGGAACCGACAAAAAACTTACTAAAATTTTAATTGATTTTGCTATTGAAAAAGCTGATGACGATAAAAGCTGGGACATCTCCAACGACTTAAATAAAATTGCAAAAAAACTTACCAACGAAAACGACATACCACATTTAAAAAAAGCTTTAAAGGACAAAACTTTGGACGATTTTGAAAGCTTAAAAATCAGCTTAATCAAACAAATTAAATCTACTGAAAACCAAATTATAGATAATGCTAAAAGCATTTTAACAACATTTGAAAATAACGGATTAACTAAAGCAGACTTTTCTAGAGGAACGCTTT
Organism: Mesoflavibacter zeaxanthinifaciens DSM 18436; assembly: GCF_000422365.1. Classification (GTDB taxonomy): domain Bacteria; phylum Bacteroidota; class Bacteroidia; order Flavobacteriales; family Flavobacteriaceae; genus Mesoflavibacter; species Mesoflavibacter zeaxanthinifaciens. Next base: position 366,243 of record NZ_AULQ01000002.1, on the reverse strand, counting down.
TTAATCATTTTGAAAAAGCTTCATTATTACAAACAAACGGATTATATAATAATCAATTAGAAAGTAATATAGAAGAAAACAAAGTATACACTACAAAGCTAGATGCTAATAAAAAAGATATTATAGATAGTTTACTTCCAGAGATTGGTTTAACCTATAAAACCATAAAAGCAGCTGTCTATAATCTAACTTTTCTCAAAGCCATATATAAAAACGTTACACCACTTTCTGTATTAAATGCTATTAATACCGAACTTCAACTTATAAAAGACAATGAGAATAAACTATTAATTTCAGAATTTAATACACTAATTTCAAATCAATTAAAAGACCAACCAACACCATTTATTTACGAGCGTATTGGAGAAAAATTTAGACACTATTTTATTGATGAATTCCAAGACACTTCCGAAATGCAATGGAATAACTTAATCCCATTAATAGAAAACTCGCTTACCGCCGAAAATTTAAAAGGCGAAAAAGGAAGCACTATGATTGTTGGTGATGCTAAACAAGCTATTTACCGTTGGCGTGGCGGAAAGGCAGAACAATTTATAGATTTAACCGAAGATAAAAATCCTTTTCCTGTAGATAAAAAGCTCATTGAGCTTGAAGAAAATTACCGTAGTCACAAAAATATTGTCAACTTTAATAATTCGTTTTTTAAATACATTTCAAACACAAGTTTTAGAAATGAGCATTATGCAAATTTGTATAAAAAAGCACATCAAAATCCTACCATAAAAGAAGAAGGTTATGTAAGCTTTCAATTTTTAGATTTAAAGGAAAGCGAAGACGATAAAGAAACCCTTTATGCTAAAGAAACATACAATACCTTAAAAAAATGCTTAGATAATGGTTATGATTTAAAAGACATCTGTGTTTTAGTACGTAAGAAAAAAGAAGGTATTGCTGTAGCAAATTATTTAAGTGAAAACGACATTAAGATCATGTCTTCTGAAACAATGCTGATCGATAATTCCGAATCCGTTCAGCTAATCAATAACATCTTAAGATTATTAGTCAATCCAAATAATTTTGAAGTTAGAATTAATGTACTTCATTATTTAGCAAGTACTTTCAACGTTGAAGATAAACACACATTTTTTAATCAAAATCTAAAATTAAATGTTGATACTTTTTTTGGAAGCTTTAAACAATTTGGTATCGATTTTAATACTACAGAAATTGCACAACTTTCGCTATACGATAGTGTAGAAGATATTGCAAGACAGTTTAATTTACTACAAACTTCAGGTGCATTTGTACAGTTTTATTTAGACTTAGTTTTAGAGTTTTCTCAAAAACATATAACTGGTATTTCTGGATTTTTAGATTACTACGACAATAAAAAAGACAGCTTAAGTATTGTGTCTCCTAACAACCAAAATGCGGTACAAATAATGACCATACATAAATCAAAAGGTTTAGAGTTTCCTGTGGTTATTTTTCCTTTTGCCGATTTAGATATTTATCGAGAGATAGACCCTCAAGAATGGTTTCCAATAGATAAAACCCTTTTTAACGGTTTTTCAAAAACACTAATAAACTTTAACAGTGATGTAGAAAATTTTGGGGAAATTGGTCAAAACATTTACACCAAACATAAGGCAGAACAAGAACTAGACAATATAAATTTACTTTATGTTGCTTTAACAAGACCTGTAGAGCAATTACATGTTATTAGTAAAACAGATAATAATTTAAATGAATTAAATAGCTACTCTAAACTATTCCAATCTTATTTACAAACAGAACAACTATGGAGTGACAATCAAACCTTTTACGAATTTGGCAATTCAAAAAGAGAAATTATTCCAGTAGAAAAATCTTTAGACACTTCATCTAACAAAAACATTATAAGTGTTAACAAAAAGGAACACAACATTAAAATAATTACTAAGTCTGGATATTTATGGGACACTAATCAACAGCATGCTATAGAAAAAGGAAACATTATACACGATATAATGTCAAAAATCTATACAAAAGACGATATCGATTTTGCAATAAATTTAGCTTTAGACAATGGATTTATCAATGATGACCAAGTAGAAGGCATCACAAAAAACATAAATGATATTGTAAACCAAAAAGACCTTAAAGAGTTTTTTACAGATCAATATACAATTTACAACGAGCGTGATATTTTAACCAGCACAGGACAAATGATTAGACCAGACCGTTTAGTTATAAGGGACAATCAAGCTACAATTATTGATTACAAAACAGGGTTACCAAATCCAAAATACGAACAGCAATTAGAAATATATGCTACACATTTAAAAGAAATGGGATATCAAATTTCAAATAAAATTTTGGTTTTTATCAACGAGAATATTCAAACTAAAAATTACAATTAAGGCGTTACCCTTTTTCGTACAGACTACAAAGGGTCGTGCTATCCACTATATCTTTTTTGTTTTTAAAACAAAAAAGGATGTCGTTTCTATCACTAACGCAAAAACATTACTAAATTTGTAAAAAAACAACCCTTAATTATGTACACTAAAATTAAAGATCATTTAAATAAAGAATTACAAGACATAAAAGACAGTGGACTTTTTAAAGAAGAGCGTATAATAACTTCTGCTCAAGGTGCAGAGATTACATTAAATACAGGAGAAAAGGTTTTAAACTTTTGTGCAAATAATTACCTAGGTTTATCATCTCACCCAGAAGTCATCCAAGCGGCAAAAGACACAATGGATACTCATGGTTTTGGAATGTCTTCTGTTAGATTTATTTGTGGTACACAAGACATACACAAAACTTTAGAACAAAAAATAGCAGATTTTTATGGTACAGAAGACACAATATTATATGCAGCAGCTTTTGATGCAAACGGTGGTGTTTTTGAGCCATTATTAGGTCCAGAAGACGCAATTATATCAGACTCATTAAATCATGCATCAATTATAGATGGTGTTAGATTATGTAAAGCAGCAAGATATAGATACCAAAATAATAACATGGAAGATTTAGAAAAACAACTTATAGCAGCTAACGAAGCTGGAAGTCGTTTTAAAATTATTGTTACAGATGGTGTCTTTTCTATGGATGGTTTAGTAGCTCCATTAGATGAAATATGTGACTTAGCAGATAAATATGACGCTTTAGTTATGATAGATGAGTGTCATGCTACTGGCTTTATTGGCGAAACCGGTCGTGGTACTTTAGAAGAAAAAGGAGTAATGGACAGAATAGATATCATTACAGGTACTTTAGGAAAAGCATTAGGCGGAGCAATGGGTGGATACACCACAGGAAAAAAAGAAATCATAGAAATGCTACGTCAAAGATCAAGACCTTATTTGTTTTCCAACTCTCTAGCACCAGCAATTGTAGGAGCATCAATAAAAGTCTTTGATATGCTAGCTAATGATCACTCTTTAAGAGATCAACTAGAAGAAAACACAAAGTATTTCAAAAAAGAAATGAAGGCAGCAGGATTTGATATAGTAGATGGTGATTCTGCAATAGTTCCGGTTATGCTATATGATGCTAAGCTATCACAAATAATGGCAAATAGATTGTTAGAAGAAGGTATATATGTAATAGGATTTTTCTATCCTGTTGTGCCAAAAGAAAAAGCAAGAATAAGAGTTCAGCTTTCAGCTGCGCATACAAAAGAGCATTTAGACAAAGCTATTAACGCCTTTAAAAAGGTTGGCAAAACTTTAGAAATCATTTAATAAACAATTGTTTAAACCTTAATAAAAACCTTAAATAATCAATATTTTTATATATTTGTCTTTGTTAATAATATTTAACAGCTTATTTTTGCTTCTAATTAACACTTAAAAATTAAATTTTTGAATATGAAAAATCTTAGCAGATTAATGTTCACAATGTTACTTGTAACTACTATGGGTAATGTTATGGCACAAGACCAAAACAATCCTTGGGCTATCAACTTCGGTGTTAACGCAGTTGATGTGTTTCCAGTAGGTGAAGACGCTCCACAAGGAGGTTATTTTGACGAATTTTTTAATGTTGGTGACCACTGGAGTATTTTACCATCATTATCTACAATCTCTGTATCTAAATATGTAGGAGATAACTTCTCTGTTCAAGTTGGAGGTTCTGTAAACCAAATCAAAAAATGGGGACAAGATGCTACTTCTCCTAGTTTAGAAGTAGACGATTTAGCATACTATGCAGTAGATGGTAACGTAAGATATCACTTTGCTAATTTAATTAATTCAAAGAAAATTGACCCAGCAATTGGTATTGGTGGTGGTTACACTTGGATTGAAGAAGGTCCATACAACACTTTCTCTACAGCTGCTGGTACTAACAATACAGTAGGTGCTGGTACAGTTAATGCTTCTTTAGGTTTAACTTACTGGTTCTCAGAAAACATTGGTTTATTCGTAGAGTCTAAATACAAGCACTCTTTTGAAGACTATTTAACTAAGCACTTCCAACACTCTGCAGGTGTTGCTGTAAGATTTGGTGGAACTGATACTGACGGTGACGGTGTATATGACAAAGATGATGCTTGTCCAGAAGTATTTGGATTAGAAGCATTCAATGGTTGTCCAGATGCTGATGGTGACGGAATCGAAGATTCTAAAGACGCTTGTCCTAACGAAGCTGGTTTAGCTGAGTTTAACGGATGTCCTGACACTGACGGTGATGGTATTGCTGACAATAAAGATAACTGTCCAGAAGTTGCAGGTTTAAAATCTTTAGGTGGTTGTCCAGATGCTGATGGTGACGGTGTAACAGATGCTGATGATAAATGTCCTAATGAAGCTGGTCCTAAAGCTAACAACGGATGTCCTTGGCCTGATACTGACGGTGACGGTGTAACAGATAACGTAGACAAATGTCCTAACGAAGCTGGTACTGTTGCTAACGATGGTTGTCCAGAAATAGTTGAGCCAACTCAAGAAGTTATGGAGCAATTAAACAGCTACGCTAAAACTATCTTATTTGATACTGGTAAAGCTAGTTTCAAAAAACAATCTTACTCTGTATTACAGTCTATTACTGCAATCTTAAAAGAATATCCAGAGTCTAACTTTACAATTGAAGGTCATACTGATAGTGTTGGTAGCAAAACTTTAAACCAAAAGTTATCTGATGCTAGAGCTAACGCTGTAATGGCTTACTTAATTGAAAACGGAATTGACACTGAAAGATTAAGAGCTTTTGGATTTGGTGAAGATTACCCAATCGACACTAACGCAACTGCTGCTGGTAGAAGAAACAACAGACGTGTTGAAGTAAAACTTAAAAAAGACTAAGTTTTAATCAACAAATAATATAATTTATTAGAAAACGCTTCGGATAACCGAAGCGTTTTTTATTTTTATGTTATGATAAGTTTTATAACCAAAGTACTACTTGATTTACAAAAACAAAATGTAAATTTTAGTGATATAACATTTGTCCTTCCTAGTAGAAGAGCAGGTGTTTTTTTGAGGAAAGAATTAAGTAATATTATTAATAAAACATCTTTCTCTCCAACCATAATTAGTATAGAGTCTTTTGTTGAAGAGCTATCTCAACTTAAAACCTTAACAAATACAGAACTTCTATTTCAGCTTTATAATAGCTATATAGAATTAACACCAAAAGAAGAGCAAGAACCTTTTGATATCTTTTCAAAATGGGGTCAAATCTTACTTCAAGATTTTAATGAAATTGATAGACATCTAATACCTCAAAAAAATATATTTGAGTATTTATCTGCTATAAAAGATTTAGATCATTGGTCTTTAAATCCAAATCCAACTGATGTAGTAAACAATTATATAAAATTTTGGAATAAACTCTATCCGTTTTACAAACACTTTAGTAAAAGCTTAATAAATCAGAAAAAAGGATATCAAGGTTTGATTTATAGAGAAGCAGTAGATAACCTTGAAACTTATATTCAAAGCTGTTCTAAAAGACATGTTTTTGCTGGTTTTAATGCACTAAATACAGCAGAGGAAACCATTATCCAAGAATTATTACAAAATGATCTAGCAGCTATATATTGGGATATAGATAAAATATTTATAGATAGCTCATATCATGATGCAGGTTTATTTAAAAGAAAACATAAAGAAAATTGGAAGTATTTTCAGAAAAACCCATTTAATTGGAAAGAGAGTAATTATTCAACTTTAAAAAATATAAACATATTTGGTGTACCTAAAGCAATAGGTCAAGCTAAAACTATAGGAAATATACTAAATAGTTTATCAGAAAAAGACATAAAAAATACAGCTGTTGTTTTAGGTGACGAAAACTTATTATTACCAACGTTAAATTCTATACCAAAACATATTAATGCAATAAATGTAACTATGGGATTTCCTTTAAACTCAATCCCATTAGCAGCATTATTTGAGAAAATTTTTAGCGTACAAATAAATAATACAAATAACTATTACCATAAAGATGTTATTGACATACTAAAAGATCAATACTTAAGCACTGTTTTTAATAACAATTACACTCAAAAGATAGTCGATATTATAAACACAAATAATATAATATATCTAAGCAAAGAAAAACTGCTATCCTTATCACTTAATAGTGAACAGAGTGACATTATTAATATCATTTTTAGTAATTGGAATAATAATCCAACACTAGCTATTCAAAATAGTTTTAAGTTAATCCAGCTAATAAAAAATAAACTTATTGAAGACAGAAAATCTAACCAACTTAGTTTAGAGTATTTATATAGATTTAATGTGCTTTTTAATGAGATTGATAGACTAAATAAAAAGTTTAACACATTAACAAACATTAGAAGCCTGTATAATATTTACAAAGAACTTTTAAGTAGCGAGACTTTAGATTTTCAAGGAGAACCATTACAAGGCTTACAAATAATGGGAATGTTAGAATCTAGGGTTTTAGATTTTGAAACCGTAATAATAACAAACGTTAATGAAGGCGTTTTACCATCTGGCAAAACAAATAACTCTTTTATCCCTTTTGATGTAAAAGTTGAAAAAAACCTACCGACATACAAAGAAAAAGACGCAGTGTATACCTATCATTTTTACCATTTACTACAACGTGCAAAAAATGTATATATACTTTATAATACAGAAATAGACACGCTTTTAGGTGGCGAAAAAAGTAGGTTTATTAGCCAATTAGAGCTAGAAGGTATTCATCAAATTAATCATCAAATTATTTCGCCAGAAGTACCAAATTATCAACCTCAACTATTAGAAGTTAAAAAATCCGAAGCATTGGTAAATCAGATAAAAAGGTTAGCAAATAGCGGATTTTCACCTTCATCTTTAACCAGCTACATTCGTAATCCGATAGATTTTTATAACCAAAAAATACTAGGCGTAAAAGATGTTGAAGAAGCCGAAGAAAATGTTGCAGCAAACACATTAGGTACAGTTGTTCACAATACATTAGAAGCTTTGTATTTACCATTAATGGGAAGAATATTAACAGTAGATGATATTAAAAATCTTATCCCAAAAATTGAAAAATACATCACTAAATTTTTTAAAGACGAATACAAAGAAGGCGATATAACCAAAGGAAAAAACCTAATTGTTTTTGAAATTGCTAAACGATACGTTTTAAACTTTTTAAACTTTGAAATTGATACTATAAAATCTGGTAACGAGATAAAAATCATAGCTTTAGAAGAAAAAATTGAAGGCATAAAAATCAACATTGAAAGTTTAAATTTTGACATACACTTAAAAGGAACAGTTGATAGAATTGACACCTGTAATGGTATGACAAGAATCATAGACTATAAGACGGGAAAAGTAGAGCAAACCAACCTAACAGTTGTAAATTGGGAAGATTTGCCAACAGACTACAAAAAATACAGCAAGTCATTTCAGGTATTAATGTATGCATATATGCTGTCTAAAAAAACAGCTCTTAAATTTCCTGTGGAAGCTGGAATTGTTTCATTTAAAAATTTAAGTGAAGGGTTTATAAAATTTGCAAAAAAAGAAAAACCAGGTAACAGTAAAAAGGACACCAATATTACCGAAGACACTTTATCTGATTTTGAGTTAGAGCTAAAAAAATTAATTACAGAAATCTGTAATCCAAACATACCGTTTACCGAAAAAGAAGTCTAAAAATGATCAATAAAAATCTAGTTCTAAAAAGAGAAAATAACAAACCAATTGTTTGGGATGCCTTTTTTAACAATAATAACAAGAAAAAACCACTAATTATTTTTTGTCATGGATACAAGGGTTTTAAAGATTGGGGCGCATGGGATTTAGTTGCAGAAGCCTTTATGAAAGCCAATGTATTTTTTGTAAAATTTAATTTTTCTCATAACGGAGGTACAGTTGAACAACCTATAGATTTTCCGGATTTAGAAGCATTTGCAGAAAATAACTACTCTAAAGAACTTGACGATTTGGATGATATGATTACGTTTTTAACTTCTGAAGAAAATGAATTTTTAGATCAAATTGATATTAATAATATTTCTGTTATTGGACATTCTCGTGGTGGCGGAATTTCGATTTTAAAAACAAATGAAGACCAACGTATTAAAAAGTTAATTACTTGGGCTAGTGTAAGTAGCTTTGGCAAACGCACATCTACTACAGGTAATTTAGAACAATGGAAAAAGGATGGAGTTAAATACGTTTTAAACGGAAGAACAAACCAAAAAATGCCTCATAATTTTCAATTTTATCTGGATTTTAAAGCTAATGAGCAACGCTTAAATATTGAAAATGCAGAAAAAAATATTACTGTGCCTCACTTAATTATTCATGCAAAAGATAATCCTTCAGTTTTATACCAAGAAGCATTAAACTTAAACAATTGGAATCAAAAAAGTGAACTGTTTACAATAGATTACAGTAATCATGTTTTTGATGCAAAACATCCTTGGAAAGAAAAGGATATGCCCGATAATTTAGAAAAAGTAGTTAATAAAACAATAGCTTTTATTAAGTGCTAAGCTATCTTAAGTTTTGGCTTTATGCTAAAGTGATTTATTTTATCAAACAGTTCGTTTTTATCAATTGGTTTAGTCATATAATCATCCATCCCAATTTCTAACACACGGTCTTTAGTTTTTGGCATAGCATCTGCAGTTACTGCAATTATTGCAATATCTTTATTTAATATACTTGTTTTTCCTTCTCTAATGGCTTTAGTGGCTTCGTAGCCATCCATAATTGGCATTTGTAAATCCATTAAAACCAAATCATATGTATTATTATTTAATTCGTCTAAAGCTTCTTTACCGTTTTCAACAATGGTATAATTAAACCTTAAGTTAGCGCTTAATAGCTTTTTCATTACCATTTGGTTTAGTCGGTTATCTTCTACAACCAAGATTTGTATGCTTTTTTCTTGACTAGGCTGTTGTTCTTTTTGTACTTGTGCTTCTGCTTCAACTACTTGTAACGGTATATCTATATAAACATTTGTACCCTTATTTAACTTACTTTCTATAGAAATAGTACCTTCAAACAAGGTTACTAAATTTTCTACTATATTTAAACCTAAACCAATACCTCCAAATTGACGTTTGTGATTATTGCGCATTTGGTTAAAGCTGTTAAATACATTGTTTTTAACTTCTTCTGTCATACCAATTCCTGTGTCAGAAATCTGTATAGAAAACCGGTTAAAACCATTGGGTTGGCTTGAACATTTTAATTTAAAAACTATGGTGCCTTCTAAAGTAAATTTTACTGCATTACTTAATACATTATTTATGATTTGAATAAATCGCTCTGCATCGCCTTCTACAGTTTCTGGTATTTCAGAATCAATTTCAAATATATAGTTTAGTCCTTTTTTATTTGCTTCTACTTTCCAGTTATCACTTATATCTGTAATTAACTGTTTTGGGTTAAACTTATTGATATTTAACCTAAGTTGGTTAGACTCTATCTTCTCAAAATCTAAAATATCGTTTACATTGCTTAAAAGACTTAAGGATGCATTTTTAATAGTTTGATATTGTTCTTTTACTTCTGGATCATTAGTATCCAAATTTGATTGTACAATCCCTAGAATGGCGTTAATTGGTGTCCTAAGCTCATGACTCATGTTAGACATAAAATAGGACTTTAACTCACTTATTTCTTTTGTTCTTATAAGGGCTAATTCTTGAGAAGATTCGTTTTCTAATCTTAATTTTTTAATCAAATTTGTCATAGAAAGCGATAAGAAAATAACCTCTAATCCTGATCCAAACTTTGCGCTATTTAAAGTATAAAAATTATTAGGCAGCAAGCTTAAGTTATTCATTACAAAACCTAAAAGACCTATTACTAAAAAGAATATCCCTACTGAAAAGAAAGGATCAATTTTTACCTTTTTAACTTTTAAAATTGTTAAAGATGTTAATATTAACAATAAACTTATTAAGCCATTTAAATTACTTAAAGGATAAACAGCTTCCATAGTTATAGGCGAAATTACTGTCATTATAAAAAGTACAGCAATAGCAATATAAATACCATTAAAAATCTTTTTTAGAACTTTTAAACGTTTATCAATTTTTAAAAAATGTTCGCAATACTTCAAAAGAAAAAAGTTAGATAGTAAAGCTGAAACTAAAACTGCCTTGCTATTAAAAAACCCTGCATTAGTAAAGATAAATTGATAAATAAACCCATCTAAAGCACCTTGCATAAGCGCTATAGATAATACATAGCAACTATAATACAAGAAGGTTTTATTAGATAAACTGCTATAAAAAAACAAATAAACAATACCTGCTAAAAACAAAATACCGTAAAACAAACCTAAAAACAATTGCTGTTTGTAATTGGCTATTAAAAATTCGCTTTCAGAATAAAGGTTTAAAGGTACATTTATAGTTTCGCCATCACTACTTAATTCTAAATAAAAATCTTTTACAGTATTTGGCTCTAATTGAAGTTTAAAAACTGTTGATCTATGTGCTACTTGACGCTTATTAAACGGGATTTGATCTCCGCTTTGATATTTTGTAACACTACCTTTATTTAGTATGTACAAATTAGCTAAATCTGTTACTGGTCTTGCTGTTTCTAAATAATAGGTGTTTTTACTAGATGATGTGTTTTCTAAACTAAATGAGACCCAATAATTTGAAGACGTAAAACCTAAACTTAGATTATCTGATGGTATAGGTTTAAAATCAAGGTTTTTAGAAGCAACAACATCTTCAATTGACAACGTGTTATCTTCTACATTTACAAAACTAGCGTATTGGTAAAGTTTTCCTTTAGAGGTATTTGGGTTGAATACAATTTTATCTTGCGCAAAAGTTACCGCACAAAACAAAGCTATTAACAGCCAGGTTAGTTTTTTCATATTAGGTTAAGTTTAGGTTACTTACGAAAATGGGGTTTTGTAAGTTTTATAAATAAACCTATAAAACGGTTAACTGCTTAAAAAAATAGTTTAAGACTAAATATATTCGTTAAAAAGCAAAAGTCGAGCAACTTAGCTCGACCTTTTAAATAAAAATTTTATATAAAATTTTAAATTATTTTATTCCGCTTAATACTAAAACTGGTAATGTTGAAGAGTGAAAATCTTTCTTTAAAATCGAATTTTTCTCCCACAGTTTAGCAAAAAATCCACGCTTACGTCTAACCACACATAACAAATCAGGATCATTATCTTTATAATGCTCTAGCACACCTTGAAACGTTGTGGCATTTTCAGATTTTGTAGTTTTAGTAATCATACTGCTCAACTCTTCATTAACATCAAAATCACCATTATTATAAAAAGGGGTTTTTACTAAAAGTAAATTAACAATTGATTTATAATGTTCTTTAATATCTTGTAATGGTTTTAAAACGCCTTCTTTTTTAATTGTTGCAGATTTTAAAGCCATTAGTATGTAAATAATTGGTTTATACTTATAACCTTCTGGAACAATTAAAGCTGGTATATTGGTTTGTTTAATAATTTTTCCTGATGTTTTACCTAGATAAACTTCATCTTTAATAGAGTTTGTTCTAGGCTCTAATAGGATTAAATCAATATCTAAAGACTTACAAACTAACTCTAATGTATCAATTAGTTTTCCTTTAAACGTCTTAATAACAACTTCAACATTTTTAGTATCTACTTTAGCAATATGACCTTTTAAAAAGTCCATGCTTTCTCTTTCTAAAATATGATCTACTTTAATCATTGTACCTGATTTTGTGTAGACATTATAAATTTGTACTACATATAATTTTGCACCAAAAGCTTGTGCAAAATCTACCGCATATTGTAAATGACTTTGTGCATTTTTTGAAGAACCAACAGGTACTAAAATAGATTTCATAAATAAATGGTTTAGGTTACAAAAGTACAGATTTTTTATTCACTTAAATTTAAATAAAGTTTTACGACCTTTGGCATTAATTTTTATCAAAGTGAAAACTAAAATTAGCTTAAAGCATATCAACAAATTAGCAATTCCTGCATTAATTGCTGGCATATCAGAGCCTATATTATCACTTACAGACGCAGCTGTAGTTGGTAATGTAGACTTAAATGCTACCGAATCTTTAGCTGCTATTGGTATTGTTACAACGTTTATCTCTATGCTTATTTGGGTTTTAGGACAAACACGTAGTGCTATATCTTCAATAATTTCTCAACATCTTGGTGCAAATGCTTTAGACCAAGTAAGACAATTACCTGCTCAAGCAATTTTTTTGATTACATCTTTAAGTATATTTATTATTGCTATAACCTATCCTCTAGCTGCACCAATTTTTAAACTATATAATGCCGAAAACTTAATTTTAGATTACAGTGTTGAGTATTATAGGATACGCGTATTAGGATTTCCGTTTACACTTTTTGTTATTGCTGTTTTTGGAACATTTAGAGGATTACAAAACACGTATTACCCAATGGTTATAGCTATTTCTGGAGCTGCATTAAACGTAATTTTAGACTTCATCTTAGTGTACGGAATAGATGGTGTAATTACTGGTCAACACATTAAAGGTGCTGCTTATGCAAGTTTAATTGCTCAAGTGTTTATGGCTTTATTTTCGGCATACTTGCTGCTTACAAAAACAAGTATTCCTTTGCGGTTTAGCTTTCCTTTAAATCCGCAGATTAAAAATTTTGCCCTCATGATTTTAAATCTGTTTATACGCACATTAGCATTAAACATTACGCTTTACCTTGCTACAAAATATGCTACAGGTTATGGTAAAAATTATATTGCAGCTTATACTATAGCAATTAATTTATGGTTTTTAGGTGCTTTTATTATTGACGGTTATGCTAGCGCTGGTAATATTTTATCAGGAAAATTATTTGGTCAAAAAAATTACAATCAACTAATCAAACTAAGTAACAAATTAATTAAGTATGGTATTTATCTTGGAATAACTGTTGCAATAATTGGTAGTATTTTATACTATCCTATTGGAAGAATTTTTACAGACGAAAGTAATGTTTTAATCCAGTTTTACAGCGTCTTTTGGATTATTCTAGCAATGCAACCTTTATGTGCTTTAGCCTTTATTTTTGATGGAATATTTAAAGGTTTAGGTAAGATGAAGGCTTTACGTAATGTATTACTTCTGTCAACATTTTTAGTCTTTATTCCTATACTTTTTATTGTAGATTATTTTGACTTAAAATTGCACGGTATCTTTATTGCATTTACCTTTTGGATTATTGCTCGTGGTTTACCATTAATAATAATTTTTAGAAAACAATTTTTACCGCTAACACAAAACAACTAACTTTACAACACAATTAGTTTTAGATTATGCTTATAGGTTTATTACAACAAGTTGATATTGAAGAAAAAATTAAAAATGCTCCAGATAACAGTTATGAAATTGGTGTCTTTATTGGTTCTTTCTTACCGCTAATTGTTTTAGTATTATTAGCATACTTTCTTTACAGATACAACAAAAACAGAAACAACAATTAGTTATGAATAGAATATTTTTACTACTAGCTATCGTACTTATAATCGTTTATTTTTACAATAAACGCAGGCGCTACTAACGGGTCTTAAGCCAACCTGTAATACTTAAGCGTTTTGTGTTTACAGGCTTAACTTCGTGCTCTATAATCTGGCTTTCAAAAATAACAACTCGTCCTGGTAAAGGATAAATTATTTTATCATTTTCTGGATTGTTTTCGTCTAGATATAACACCAATTCGCCACCATTTTCTGGTTGCCAATCTTCGTGATTAAGGTAACAAACAAAAGATAATTTACGCCTATCGTCGTTTTTAAAAGTATCTAAATGACGCTTATAAAACGTACCTTTAGGATAAATAGCATAATGAAATTCTTTATGCAAAATACCCATAAAACAAGTCTTATTTAAATAATTGACCAAGTGATTAATCTTATTAAAAAATAAGCTTTCAGAAGGATTAGCTCTTGCTTCATCCATCCATAAAATTACATCGCCTCTTATGGATTTAGCAATTACCTCATCAAACTTATTACCAATAGCAGCTTTTTTAAACGCATCATCTTCATATTTTTCTAGTAAAGATGCTCTTAAAAAATCTACTTCAGTATCATCAAAAAAATTGTCAATTATACAATATTTTTGATGTGTAATATCGTCTATAATCCTTTCATATAAAGGGACTTCGACAAAATCGATAGCTTCAAAAAGCTGACTCATTAGCCAATTATTTTAAAAAAAGTGCGTAAATGTAAACTAAAAACTAATTGGTTTTACAAAATCAATATCTTTGTAGCATAAAATTAATGTATGTCAAACATCAGAATAACAAAACAATTCTCTTTTGAAACTGGTCATGCGCTTTATGGCTACGACGGTAAGTGTAAAAATGTTCATGGTCATAGCTACAAACTAGACGTAACCGTGATAGGACAACCTATTACAGATACCAATAATGTAAAGTTTGGGATGGTCATAGATTTTGGTGACCTTAAAAAAATTGTAAAAGAAGAAATTGTAGACGTATTTGACCATGCGACTGTGTTTAATAAAAATACACCTCATGTAGATTTAGCAAAAGAACTTCAAGATCGAGGTCATGATGTTTTACTGGTAGATTATCAACCAACAAGCGAAATGATGGTTATAGATTTTGCCAAAAAAATTAAAGACAGATTACCAAATACTATCAAATTACATTCTTTAAAACTTTCTGAAACTGCAACCAGTTACGCACAATGGTATGCAAGTGATAATGAATAAGCCTATTAACATACACGTACCTAACGGAAAAAAAATATACTTTGCATCAGATAATCATCTTGGTGCGCCAACAAAAGCAGCATCTTTACCACGAGAAAAAAAATTTGTGGCTTGGTTAGATCAAGTAAAACAAGATGCAGCTGCTATTTTTTTATTAGGCGATTTGTTTGATTTTTGGGTAGAATACCGCAATGTTGTACCAAAAGGTTTTACAAGAACATTAGGCAAATTAGCCGAAATTACAGATTCTGGAATACCTATTTACTTCTTTGTTGGTAATCATGATTTATGGATGAATGGTTATTTTGAAGAAGAATTAAATATACCTGTTTACCATAAACCACATGAATTTACCTTTAATAAAACATCTTTTTTTATAGGTCATGGCGACGGATTAGGACCTGGTGATAAAGGGTATAAACGCATGAAAAAGTTATTTACCAATCCTATTTCTAAATGGATGTTTAAAAGATTGTTGCATCCGGACTTTGCAATGCGTTTAGGTAATTATTTATCGGTAAAAAACAAGCTTATTTCTGGTGATGATGATGCTAAGTTTTTAGGCGAAGACAATGAATGGCTGGTACAATATTGCAAAAGAAAACTGGAAGACAAACACCGAGATTATTTTGTATTTGGTCACAGACATTTGCCTTTAAATATTGACCTGACCCAAAACTCTAAATACATCAATCTTGGTGATTGGATACAATATTATACTTATGGTGTTTTTGATGGTGAAAAGATGGAGTTAAAAGAATTTAAAAACTAATCTAATAACGCATCTAAGGTCATCACATCTAAATTACCATCAGGAAAAAGATTATGCTTAGTTTCAAATTCTATTATAGCATTTCTGGTAATTGTGTGATAAACGCCATCTAATTCTAAATCAAACCCTTTTTTAACTAACAGCTTTTGTACTTCGTAAATAAAAGCACTTTTTTCGCCTAATCTAACTTTAGGATTTGCTGCATACATGCTTTTTATTTTAGATTTAAAAATAGCGCTACTATCAGGTTTTGTGCTATTCCCTTCAAGTTTCAACTTAATTAAATCGTTTGTTAATCCTTCTTCTTTTAATTGTTTAGAGGCTTCTAACTTAGCTTCGTAATACTTAACTTTTGCTAACTTTTTTCGATATTCGTTAACTACAAAAGTTGTAGATTCATCGTCATCTTCTGGAGATTTTACATTAATTTCATTTACATTCCATTGCATGTTAGCAAAACCATTTAAAGCTTGTACTGCTTCAAAATAACTATAAACTACATCTTGATTATAATACTCTAAATCAATATTTTCGCTTGATTTATAATTAAAGTTATCTGGATGAAAACGTTGATATTCTTTATACTGGTTGTAAGCAAAAATTAATACTATAATGACAATTAAAGCGATGATTAGTTTTTTCATAAATCAAAAAGATTAGCTTGCGAAGTTCAAATATAAAAGAAATTTAAATTGAATTACTCGTTGTGATCTTCAATATCTTCAGTAAGATCTAATTCTCTTAGCGTTTTATTTTTGGCTCCAATAGCAACAACAGTAACTAAAGTCATTATTCCGCCAAAAATAACAGCGACAGAAGGACCTAAAATTTTTGCAGCTAAACCGCTTTCAAAAGCACCAAGCTCGTTAGACGATCCAACAAACATACTATTTACAGACGCAACACGACCACGCATATGATCTGGCGTTTTTAACTGCAAAATGGTTTGTCTAATTACCATAGAAACGCCATCTGTAACTCCAGAAAAGAATAGCGCTAACACGCTTAACCAAAATAATTTTGAAGCTCCAAATACGATAATACAAATACCAAAACCAAAAATTGAAATTAGTAATTTTTTACCTGCATTTTTATTAACTGGTAAATAGGTAGTAATAAACATGGTTAAAATACTTCCTACTGAAATAGATGCGTTAAGCACGCCAAATCCTTTAGAACCAACTTCTAAAATATCTTGCGCAAACACCGATAAAAGTGCTACTGTACCACCAAATAAAACTGCAATCATGTCTAATGTTAGTGCGCCTAAAATGGCTTTATTACTAAACACAAATTGTAAACCAACCTTTAAACTTTTTCCAACAGACTCGCCAATATTTGGGTTTAAAATAGGTTTCTTTTTAATCTTGAAAGTAATTAGTAATGCGAAGGTAACTAGTGCAAAAACAATACAAAGTGTCTTGTCAACACCTATCCAATCTATTGAAAATCCTGCAAATAATGCGCCGGTTACGGTAGCTGCTTTCCATGTACTACTACTCCAAGTTGCTGCATTTGGGTAGATTTTTTTGGGAACAATAAGCGCAATTAATGAAAATATGGTTGGACCAAAAAACGAGCGTAAAAATCCGCCAAAAAACACCAAAGCATAAATACAGTATAAAATGTTTTGGGTTTCCCAATCGCCAACCACTTTATCCCAAGTCAATAAAAACAAGCCTAAACTAATTAATGAAAATGCAGCAATACAAATAGCTAGCAAGTTTCGTTTTTCTTTTTGGTCTACAATATGTCCTGCAAAAAGCGCCATAGTAAAGGCGGGAATAATCTCCATAAGTCCAATAAGACCTAAGTATAACGGATCTTTTGTTAAAGAATACACTTCCCATTCTATCACAATAAATTGCATAGACCAACCAAAAACTAAGGCAAATCTTAACAATAAAAAGGTGTTGAATTCTTTAATACGAAGTGCCGCGTAAGGATCGTTTTTTTGCATGTTATCCTTTTATATCTCTAATTTTAAGTTGAAGCGATACGTTACCTTGCCAATGGTTTTCGTCTACAGAATATACAGCGCTAAACGGTTGCTTGTCTTTAATAAGATTAAGTTTTTCACCTAAATTAAAACCGATGCATACAAATTGTTTACCTGATTGCGTTGCTGTAAACCTTAAGTGCGTTTTATCTTCGCCAACACATTTACCATAACCTGTATCTTTTAGGTTATCGGTCATAAAAATTGGTGTCATATTTCCTGGTCCAAATGGTGCAAACTGCTTGATTATTCGCCAAAATTTATCATCAATTTCAGCTAAATCAATTTGCATATCTACTTTTATTTCTGGCGTTAGTAGATTTTTATCTATGGTTTTAGAGACCTCATCTTCAAAAGCTTGTTTAAACGCTTCGTAGTTTTCTTCTTTAAGGGTTAATCCTGCTGCGTATTTATGTCCGCCAAATTGCTCGATATGTTCGGCGCAACCTTGTAACGCATTATACACATCAAATCCAGAAACCGATCTAGCAGAAGCAGCTAACTTATCGCCACTTTTTGTAAATACTAAGGTTGGTCTGTAATAGGTTTCGATTAAACGAGATGCCACAATACCAATCACACCTTTGTGCCAATGGTCTTGATACACTACGGTTGTTAAACGGTTTTCTTCATTTTCAGACTTTATTAACTCTAATGCTTCTTGGGTTATACTTTGGTCGGCTTCTCTCCTATCGGTATTAAATGCTTCTATTTCTTCAGCATATTGTAAGGCTGTTTGTAAATTGTTTTCGGTTAAAAGATCTACAGCGTATTGCCCATGTTTCATTCTACCAGCAGCATTAATACGTGGTGCGATGATAAAAACAACGTCGGTAATGGTTAATGAATCCTTTTTTATCTGATTAATTATGGCTTTAAAACCTGCACGAGGTTGCGCATTTATAACCTGTAAACCAAAATAAGCTAACACTCTGTTTTCGCCTGTAATCGGGACAATATCTGCGCCAATTGCTGTGGCAACAAGGTCTAAATATGGGATTAAATCATTTAACGTTTCACTAAACTTTTCAGCTACAGCTTGTATTAATTTAAAACCTACGCCACAACCACAAAGTTCTTTGTATGGATAATTACAATCTTCTTGTTTTGGGTCTAAAACCGCTACAGCATTTGGTACTTGATTACCTGGTCTATGGTGATCGCAAATAATAAAATCAATACCTTTTTCTTTAGCATAGTCTATTTTATCGATTGCTTTTATACCGCAGTCTAATGCAACGATTAAACTGAAATCATTATCGTCTGCAAAATCAATTCCTTTGTAAGAGACGCCATAACCTTCATCATATCTATCCGGAATATAAGTTGCGACATTTGCTGTTTTGGTCTTTAAATAGGAAGACATTAACGCTACTGATGTTGTTCCGTCTACATCATAATCGCCATATACCAATATATTTTCGCCGTCTTTAATTGCTTGCAAAATTCTAGTCACTGCTTTGTCCATACCTTTCATTAAATATGGATTATGAAGATGCTCTAAACTAGGTCTAAAAAAGTGTTTCGCGTCTTCAAAAGTTTCTATACCACGTTGTACTAAAAGCGTTGCAATTGCTTCATCTACATTTAAAGATTGTTGCAGTTGTTTGACAATTTCTAGGTTTGGTTTTGGCTTTAATGTCCAGCGCATATTTCAGTTAAAAAGTTGAAAGTTTTAAAGCGAAAAGTTTATTTGCTGTGAAATTTAATATCTGTTTTTACATCGGCAAATTGTCTAAACATTTCCATAACGCCGCAATATTTTTCGACAGATAGTTGTACTGCTCTGTTAATCCTTTCTTCGTTTAAATCTGTACCTGTAAAGTGGTAAGTAAGCCAAACGGTTTTATAGTATTTTGGATGTTCTTCGGTAAGCTCACCTTCTACTTCCATTTTAAAATCTTCGACCTCAACTTTCATTTTTTCTAAAATAGAAACAACATCTAAGCCTGAACAACCTGCTAAAGAAGAAAGCATCATTGCTTTTGGTGATAGACCTTGACGCTTCTGTCCTTCTACATCGGTATCCATTAAAACATGATGATTACTTGGGTTATCAGAATCGAATAGCATTCCGCCTTTCCAACTAGTTGTGATTTTATGTGTCATTTTTAAGAATTTTTTTGTTTATTGAATGTATCAAAAATACATTATAAAATTTAGAAAACCCATGCCTTTAGTAAACCCTTTACACGCAGATCACGATTTAGAAACCAAAGCGCTTGCAGACTTTTTTAATGAGACACTTGGCTTTTGCCCAAACTCGGTTTTAACCATGCAACACAGACCTGCAATAAGTAAGGCTTTTATAAATTTAAATAAAGCAGTTATGGCTAATGAAGGTAAAGTGACTTCTGCTTTAAAACGAATGATTGCTTGGGTTAGCAGTAACGCAACAGGTTGTAGATATTGTCAAGCTCATGCCATTAGAGCTGCAGAACGTTATGGTGCAGAACAAGAACAATTAGATAATATTTGGGATTATAAAACGCATCCTGCTTTTAGTGATGCCGAACGTGCTGCATTAGATTTTAGTTTAGCCGCAAGTCAAGTACCAAATGCAGTTGATGAAACTATTAAAACTGAACTATATAAATATTGGAATGAAGGTGAAATTGTAGAAATGCTTGGCGTAATTAGCCTATTTGGTTATTTAAACCGTTGGAATGATAGTATGGCAACAACCTTAGAGCATGATGCTATTGATAGCGGAAAACAACATTTAGGTAAACATGGTTTTGAGGTTGGGAAGCATGTTTAACTAGTTGACAGTTTTCAGTAGCAGTAAGTATAATTAATAAGGTTTTACTTTTTCCCTCCAACACAAATTACAATTTCTCCTTTTGGTGGCTTATTGGTGTAGTATTCTAAAACTTCTTTGGCTGTACCGCGTATGGTTTCTTCATACAATTTGGTAAGTTCTCTAGAAACTGAAACTGGTCTGTCTTCTCCAAAATACTCGCAAAAATTGGTTAATGTTTTTATTAATTTATGCGGACTTTCATAAAATATGATGGTTCTGGTTTCTTCAGCTAAAAATAAAAGTCGGGTTTGTCTTCCTTTTTTTACAGGTAAAAACCCTTCAAAAACAAACTTGTCGTTTGGTAAACCACTATTAACTAATGCTGGGACAAATGCTGTTGCGCCTGGTAAACATTCTACTTCAATATTATTTTCAATACATGCTCTAGTTAGTAAAAATCCTGGGTCAGAAATTGCTGGTGTACCTGCATCACTAATCAATGCAATGGTTGTTCCTGCTTTTAATTTTTGCACCAAACTTTCAACCGTTTTATGCTCGTTATGCATATGGTGACTTTGCATTGGTGTACTAATTTCAAAATGCTTTAATAATTTACCTGATGTACGCGTATCTTCAGCTAAAATTATATCAACTTCTTTTAAAACTTCAATTGCTCTAAAAGTGATGTCTTTTAAATTTCCTATTGGTGTTGGTACAATGTAGAGTTTACCCATTTTATTTTGAAATATTATTCAAATTTACAATCTTTTAATATATAATGAAGCAACCTTTTGCTATTTTAGTCATCTGTTAATAAACCAACCTTTAATGAAAAAATCGCTATTTATCTTCTTATTTTCTGTTGTGTCTTACATTTTAAATGCTCAAACAACAGACTTATCTATTGTTGTTGAAGCTCAAGATTTATCAGGAAATCCTATTTCTCAAATAGGAATTAATCAAGAATTTAAATACATAGTTACCATTTTAAATGGAGGAAATGCTGTAAATAATGCTTCGTTTTCTCAAACTTTAAATACTAATTTAATCATTTTAAGCGCTCAAAGTCAAAACCAAACTGGTGGCGCTAGCAGTATAGACCCAATAAATATAACCGGTAGTATTATAACTGGTACTATTGCTAATATGCCGTCAAATGCAAGTGTAGCGTTAGAGGTATTAGTAAAAGCGCCTTTAAACCTTGGTGGTATTGCTAGTAGTGCAACTGTATCTGCTCCGGATACGGTCACAGATACTAATACATCCAATAATCAATCTGTAATATCAATTGATGTTTTTGATATCCCAATAGATTTTACAGTAGATTATACCCAAACAAACCCTAGTTTAGGGACAGGTATAAGTGCTTGGAATGAGGTCGTGACTTATCAAGTTACAATAACTAATAATAGTACTATCGCGTTTCCGCTTGAAAGCTTTTCTCAAAAATTTAATCTTAACTCAAGTATTTTATATGGTAGACCAAGAATTGAATTAGAATCTATAAACTGTATTGGTGGTACAAACGGTATAAATTGTCCTAGCTCTTTAAATGTACAGGATAATAGTATTCAAACTATATCCTCTGTATCTACAATTTTAACCGTTGATCAAACTATTAATTTTCCTGCAGGCGCTTCTTTAACTTTTGAAATTGATATAAGATTTTTGGATCCATTATGTGGTATAGACATACAGCAAATGTCTGTGTCTAGCTTCTCACAAATACTTATTGAACATACAAATGAATCTTCTAATAGCTCTAATAATGTTATTACACCATTATTACTTGCAGAAGCTTGTCCCGAAGCAGATTTATGCGTACAAACTACTCAAATAAATCCTGATGCTTCCCAAGATGTTGCATGGGGAGAACAAGTTACCTTTCAAACCACCGTTTGTAATAGTGGTCCTGAAGCGACTTTAATGCGTTTCTTTTTACAGAATTTAACAGTAGGTGTAGATTGGGATATTATTTCTATAACTTGCGATTTTACAACAGGTCCAGTAGACTGTAGCGACTTTACACTTACAGATTTAGATCAATACTGGCAAAGTAATAATTTTGTACTACAACCTAATACAACTATCCAAGTAACTACTGTTGTTGTCTTTTTAGAATCTGACGATTGTGCTGCTGAACAAGAAGATAACACACTTGGTCACGTAAGAAGTGGTGTAAACAACTTAGACTCTTTTATTTTAGATCCTAACCTTAATAATAATGCAGAAAGTGATTTTGTTTTATTACCACCTTTACCTGTTTGTGAACCAGAAGACTATGTAGACTTAAGTGTTACAAAAACACAAATTGATCCAGTATTACCAATAGGAAACTCTCCTAATAACACTACATCTTGGGGAGCAGTAACCTATGAAATTGTTATATCTAATAATAGTGATCAAGATGCTACTGTAGCTGTACAAGACTATATGCCTTTAGGAGAAAACACTAATACAGATGCAAGCTTAATATCTGTAAACTGTGTTGGTACAACAGGAACAGCAACGTGCTTTGATGTTACAAATCAAAATGTAGGCATTGTCTACGATGGTTTACCACAAGATGGACAACCAGATGTTTTTTGGGAAATTTTACCTGAAGATAACTTAATACTTCCAGCTCAAAGCTCTATAACTTATGAGGTTATTGTAGATTGGTTTCCTGGTTGTAATGCTAATTTTGTTAGAGCTACAAATAATGTCTCTATCGAAAATTTAGATGGTGTTTTAGATAATAACGAAAGTAACAATACAGCATCTTCTATTATTTATTTTGCTCCATGTGTAGATTTAGTTGTACAAACTTATCCAGAATTTACCTCTGTAGGTGTAAATAATAACTTCAATTGGATTGTAGATATTACCAATAGTAATACTAGCTCAAATGCCATAAATATAGATTTTATAGATACGTTAGGTGCTCAGTTTACAATAAACGGGACACCAACTTGTAATGTTGTTTCAGGAAATGCCACTTGTATTTCAAATTTCAATGTAAATGGTAATACTATTACAGGAAATATATCAAATATGGATCCTGCTGCAAATATTCAAATTATAATACCCGTTACAGCACCTAGCTATGGCGGCGCATTTACAAATACAGCAGAAGCCATACCTAACGGAGAGGACAATGAAGAGTTAACTCCAGAAACAAATATTTCAATTAGCAACGCTCAAGTTATTGCTCCTTTGGTAGAAAAAGTTTTTTCTCCAGATCAAATTATGCAAGGTCAAACTAGTATGTTACTATTTACACTTCAAAATTTATCAGGAAATCCTGCTCAAAACAACATATCATTTACAGACAATTTGCCAACGGGTTTAACAATAGCTGGTCCAATTGTTTGGGAAGATGCTAATAATTGTACAGCCACATTTTCTGGTGAAATCGGAGATACAGCAATTTCGGTTACTGATTTAACTTTTCCTGAAGGTGTAAGTACTTGTAGCTTTTCTGTAATAGTAACTTCAAATACACCTGGAGAATATATTAACAACAGCTCTAATTTTAGCAATTTAAATAATATAGATAGTTCTCAGGCAAGTGCAACATTATTAGTTACAGAAGACACAACTAATGTCGACATTGAAGTTTTAAAAACAGTAAACCCTGAAGAAACAGCAATTGGTACCGAAGTTGTTTTTACAATAACCGCAACTAATATTGGAACAACTGAAGCAACTAATATCGAAATTATAGAAAATTTGCCAGAAGGATATTTATTTATAAATGCCTTAACTAGTTTTGGAACTTATGATGAAAGTTCTTCAACCTGGAATATACCTAACCTTACTCCTAACCAATCAGAGAATTTATTATTAACTGTTCAGGTAATTTCAGCACAAAATTTATTAAATGTTGCTACCTTAAGTAACGTAAACGAAGTTGATAGAGATTTGACTAATAACGAAGATTTTGCAGAAGTATTAGTAAATAACTGTTTACAAATACCTGAAGGTTTTTCGCCAAATGAAGACACCTTAAATGATACTTTCGTAATTCCTTGCGTAGAAGATTATCCAATTAACAGTTTAGATATTTATAATCGTTATGGTACCTTAATTTATCATAAAGACAATTACATAAATCAATGGGACGGAAAACCTAACACAGGACCACTTAACCAAAATAAAGTGTTACCTGTTGGCACGTATTTTTACACTTTTAAGATAGAAGGAATATCTAATGTTTTTACTGGCTACGTATATTTAAATTATTAATTAAATCTAGCTTCTATAATTTGCATAAATCTAGTTTCATAGTCTTCTTTCCCTTCCCAATTGTTGTAGTCTGGTTTTACAACATTGCGTATTAGATGTGTAGCTTCTGTAAGGTCTGAAGTAGTATTTAATTGAGAAAGCACACGGTTATAATCTTCTGCACTACCATCAAAAAGATGTTTTATAAAAGCCAGCTTGTCGTTTAAACCAATGTTTAAACTAGATTTAAATCTATCGTTAAGGCTTTTCTTTTCTGGGTTAGTTTGGTTAGTTACAGGTTCAAAAATTGGCATTTCTTCAAAACCAGCAGTAATATCTTCAAAATCATTTTTATGGTAGTTCTTTTTTGGGATAACCTCTTCTAATAACTCATCAACTTTTTGAGTTTCTTCAGGCATTTGCGCTACCATGTCTTTAATTTTTTCCATTAAAGGTTCTGTGATTTCTTCATTTTCAGTGTCATCTAAATTGATATATGTTTTATTATCAACTTCAATATTATCACTTATTCTATTGTTAAATGCTGTATCTAGCATCCCAAAAAAAGAAGAATCATCACCTATAGTAGGTTTATCGTCCTCAAAATTTTCATTAGCAAATTTTAAAACTGTTAACTTCTCATAAAGCGCAGCAACTTCTGCATGCATTTTATTAACATCTTCTTTACCACCTAACTTTAGAATCCTGTGCGCAATGCTTATTAATTCTGACTCTAATTTCTTCTTCATGATTTGTCTTTTTTATAATTTTTAAAATTTAATACAAGATAGCCTTTTGTTTTTTAATAAATTTGGGCCACCTTTATAGAAAACAAGTACCATTCTTATTCTAGTGTTAAAATTACAAAATGTTTCTTGAAAATACAGTAAATCAAAAAGAACAATTTGGATGGATTGAAGTCATCTGTGGATCAATGTTTTCCGGTAAAACCGAAGAGCTAATAAGAAGACTAAAACGCGCCCAATTTGCAAAACAAAAAGTCGAAATTTTTAAACCGGCTATAGATGTAAGATATGACGAAGAAGAAGTTGTATCTCACGACTCAAACTCTATTCGATCAACTCCTGTACCGGCTGCTGCAAATATTCCTATTTTAGCAGATAATTGTGATGTTGTAGGTATTGACGAAGCTCAATTTTTTGATGACGAAATTGTAAAAGTATGTAATGACCTAGCAAATAAAGGTATTAGAGTTATTGTTGCTGGTTTAGATATGGACTTTAAAGGTAATCCTTTTGGACCAATGCCTTTTTTAATGGCAACTGCAGAGTATGTTACTAAAGTACACGCTGTATGCACAAGAACAGGTAACCTAGCACAATACAGTTACCGTAAATCTCAAAACGACAACTTAGTACTTTTGGGAGAAACAGAAGAGTATGAACCTTTAAGTCGCGCAGCATATTACAAGGCAACCATGCGCGAAAAAATTAAAAACATAAAAGTAACCGACGCTAAACCATTAGATACTAATCCAGAAGCAAAAAATGGATAAGGCACAAGAAACTATTCTTGAAATTGATTTAAAAACACTAAAACAAAATTTTAAGTTTTTAAAATCAAAAACCACTGCAAACATCAAATTTTTAGCAGTAGTAAAAGCATTTGCATATGGTAGTGATGCTGTAGAAATTGCCAAATATTTACAAGACTTAGACGTAGATTATTTTGCTGTTGCGTATAGCTACGAAGGTGTTGCATTACGCGATGCTGGTGTTACAAAACCCATATTGGTACTGCATCCACAACCTGTAAATTTTGATACTATAATCAAACGCTGTTTAGAACCTAGCATGTACTCTAAACGTATTCTAGAAACATTTATCGCTTGCGCGGAAAAACATAAACAAACCAATTATCCTGTTCATATAAAATTTAACACAGGATTAAACCGAATTGGCTTTTCAGAACATGATATCCAAACTGTTTTAAGTAGCTTAAAAACAACTAAAAGTATCAAAGTGCGATCTCTATTTTCACACTTAGCTGCAAGCGAAGATTTAAATGAAAGAGAATTTACTTTAAATCAAATTAAAAGTTTTAAAAACATTGCAAAAACTTTTAATTCTGGTTTAGGTTACAATGCTTTCTTACATATGTGTAACACATCAGGAATATTAAATTATCCCGAAGCACATTTTGATATGGTAAGAAGTGGTATAGGATTATATGGCTTTGGTAACGATGCTAAACACAAAAAAGATTTAAAGCCAATAGCTAATTTAAAAAGTATTATCTCTCAAATTCATCATCTTAAAAAAGGAGACAGTTTAGGCTACAACAGAGGTTATATTGCTAAACAAGATACAACAACTGCAACAATACCTATTGGACATGCAGATGGCATAAAAAGACAGTATGGTAAAGGCAAAGGTTTTATAACAATAAACAACCAAAAAGCACCTATTTTAGGTAATGTTTGTATGGATATGATTATGGTAGACGTTACTAATATAAACTGTAAAGAAGGAGACGAAGTCATAATTTTTGATGCGCATAACACTGCAGAAGATTTAGCAGAAACTGTGCAATCTATTTCTTACGAATTAATCACAGCTATCTCTCAACGTATAAAACGTGTCTTTAATCGATAAAAACTCTTTTTTTATGCTACTTAAAATCGGTTTGTGTTAAAATTTTAAGTAATTTGAATCTCATATTAAAAATTAACTAACGTAAAATTTTAAGATTATGCTTAAAGAATTTAAGAATTTTATCATGACAGGAAATGTCATAGATTTAGCAGTAGCTGTAATTCTTGCTGGTGCAGTAGGAATGGTTGTAAATGGATTTGTATCTGACATTATGATGCCAATTGTTGGTCATTTTGCTGGTGGAATGAACTTTGAAGACCTTAAAGTAGTATTATCTCCAGCTGTAGTAGATGCAGAAGGAACCGTAACAACACCAGAAAATGCAATTTTATATGGTAAATGGATTAATGCTATCATTAATTTAATTACTGTAGGATTTGTATTATTTATGATTGTAAAAGCATACAACAAAACTAAAAAGCCAAAAGAAGAAGCTCCAGCAGCTCCTGCAGGACCATCAGAGATTGACTTATTAAAAGAAATTAGAGACGCTTTAAAAAAGTAATCTAGATAACACATTTTATACTAAATCAGGAATTATTAATAGTTCCTGATTTTTTTTGGTCTTTTTTTAAGAAATTATTAGCGTTCTAATACTATAAATACTCTAATTTTACGTGCAAATTTTTTAAATCAAAAAAGATGAAAGTAGCAATTGTTGGTGCCACAGGAATGGTTGGCGAAGTCATGTTAAAAGTATTAGCAGAACGTAATTTTCCAATAACAGAATTAATACCTGTAGCTTCAGAAAGATCTGTTGGAAAAACAATAACCTACAAAAACAAAGATTATAAAGTTGTTGGTTTAGAAACAGCAGTTTCTATGCGTCCTGACATTGCTTTATTTTCTGCTGGAGGATCTACTTCTTTAGAATGGGCTCCAAAATTTGCAGATGCTGGCACAACAGTAGTAGATAACTCTTCTGCTTGGCGTATGGATGAGACTAAAAAGTTAGTAGTGCCAGAAATTAACGCATCACAATTGACTAAAGAAGATAAAATTATTGCTAATCCAAACTGTTCTACAATACAGTTAGTAATGTGCTTGGCACCACTTCATCAAAAATATAAAATGAAACGTGTTGTTGTTTCAACCTATCAATCTGTTTCTGGTACTGGTGTAAAAGCAGTTAGACAATTAGAAAATGAAATTGCAGGTATTGAAGGCGAAATGGCATACCCATATCCAATAGGCAAAAATGCATTACCGCATTGTGACGTTTTTGAAGCTAACGGTTACACTAAAGAAGAAATGAAATTAGCACGCGAACCTCAAAAAATTCTTGACGATCGTACATTCTCTGTTTCTGCAACAGCGGTAAGAATACCAACTGCAGGTGGACATAGCGAGTCTGTAAATGTAGAGTTTGAAAACGACTTTAACCTTGACGAGGTTAGATCTTTATTAAGTCAAACACCTGGTGTTACTGTGCAAGACAATACAGATACAAACACTTATCCAATGCCAATTTATGCACATGATAAAGACGACGTTTTTGTTGGACGCATAAGACGTGACGAAACTCAACCAAACACATTAAATATGTGGATTGTTGCAGACAATTTACGTAAAGGAGCAGCAACAAATACTGTTCAAATTGCAGAATACCTAATAGAAAACAAACTTATATAAGTTTGTTTTCTATTTAAAAAAATCTTAAAAAAGCGTTTGTAACAAGTTTACAAACGCTTTTTTGCGTATTTTTAAAGCTATTAAATATAAATTCACTTAAAAATGAAAAAATTAGCTATTGGTCTATTTTCCCTAATCACCATAATGTCTTGTAAAGAAGAAATGAAGCAAAAAGAAACAATCAAACTTACCTACCCAGAAACTAAACAAGTAGATACTGTAGATACTTATTTTGGTGAAACAGTAAAAGACCCATACAGATGGTTAGAAGATGATAGAAGTGAAGAAACTGAAGCTTGGGTTAAAGCAGAAAATAAAGTAACACAAGGTTACTTAGCAAACATACCTTACAGAGAGCAATTAAAAGAACGTCTATCTAAATTATGGAATTACGAAAAAATAGGATCTCCTTTTAAAGAAGGTGATTATACTTATTTCTATAAAAATGATGGTCTACAAAACCAATACGTCATTTATCGTTACAAAACAGGTGAAGACCCAAAAACAGCCGAAGTTTTCTTAGACCCAAATACATTTAAAGAAGACGGAACAATCTCTCTTGGAGGAACAAGTTTTTCTAAAAATGGAAAGATTTTAGCCTATGCCATTTCTGAAGGAGGAAGCGATTGGCGTAAAATTTTAATTATGGATGTAGAAACTAAAGAAATTATAGAAGATACTTTAGTCGATATTAAATTTAGTGGTATGTCTTGGTACAAAAACGAAGGTTTTTATTACTCAAGCTATGATAAACCTAAAGGAAGCAAGTTATCTGCAAAAACAGACCAACACAAAGTCTACTATCATAAATTAGGAACACCACAAAGCGAAGACCAGTTAATTTATGGTGGTACAGAAGCCGAAAAACACCGTTATATCTATGGAAATGTTACTAGAGACGATAGATTTTTAATTCTTTCTCCTCGTGTATCAACCTCAGGAAACAAATTATTAATTAAAGATTTAACAAAACCAAATAGTGATTTTGTAACCATTTTAGATCACACAGATAGTGACACATACATTTTAGAAAACGAAGGCGATCAGCTATTTATAGTTACAAATCTTAATGCGCCTAACCAAAGATTAGTAACTGTTAATGCCTCAAATCCAGCTCCAGAAAACTGGAAAGATATCATTCCTGAAACTAAAAATGTATTAAGCGCATCAAAAGCTGGTGGATACTTTTTTGCAGAATATATGGTAGATGCTGTATCAAAAGTATTACAATATGATTATTCTGGTAAACTAGTGCGCGAAGTAGAATTACCTGGTGTTGGAAGCGCTGGCGGATTTGGTGCTAAAAAAGAAGAAAAAGAGCTTTACTACTCGTTTACAAACTATGTTACACCAGGAAGCATCTATAAGTACGATATCGAAAACGGAACTTCAGAATTATACCGTAAACCAGATATCGATTTTAATCCTGAAAATTACGAAAGTAAACAAGTATTTTATACCTCAAAAGACGGTACAAAAGTACCTATGATAATTACACATAAAAAAGGTATCGAACTTAACGGAAAAAACCCAACAATACTTTACGGATATGGTGGCTTCAATATTAGCTTAACACCAAGTTTTAGTATAGCAAATGCAGTTTGGATGGAGCAAGGAGGTATTTATGCTGTACCAAATTTACGTGGTGGCGGAGAATACGGAAAAGCTTGGCATGATGCCGGAACACAACTAAAAAAACAAAATGTTTTTGACGATTTTATTGCTGCTGCAGAATATCTTATAGAGAACAAATATACCTCGTCAGATTACTTAGCAATTAGAGGTGGATCAAACGGAGGATTATTAGTTGGCGCAACTATGACGCAACGACCAGATTTAATGAAGGTTGCTTTACCTGCTGTTGGTGTTTTAGATATGTTACGCTACCATACATTTACCGCTGGTGCCGGTTGGGCATACGATTACGGTACGGCTGAAGATAACAAGGAAATGTTTGAATACTTAAAAGGATACTCGCCTGTACACAATGTAAAAGAAGGTACACAATATCCTGCAACAATGGTTACCACTGGTGATCATGATGATAGAGTTGTACCTGCACATAGCTTTAAATTTGCGGCAGAACTACAAGCAAAACAAAAAGGAGATAATCCTGTTTTAATTAGAATTGAAACCGATGCAGGTCATGGTGCTGGTACACCGGTAAGTAAAACCATAGAACAATATGCAGATATTTACGGGTTTACATTATTCAATATGGGATTTGATGTACTACCAGAAAAAATTGAAGATTTTAAAAATTAAGAATAAAGATAAAAATACATCAAACCGCTTAAAAGTTAATTTAAGCGGTTTTTTTTATACTATTTTTGCAACTATGCTAAACGTACAAAACCTAACATTTTCATATAAAAATACACCTGTTTTAAAAGATATTTCTTTTAAAGTTGAAACTGGTGAAAACCTTGCTATTATTGGCGAAAGTGGCTCAGGAAAAAGTACGTTATTAAATCTTATTTATGGCGAATTTGATTTAAATCAAGGACACATTTTTTGGAAAGACACCGAAATTTTAGGTCCAAAATACAACTTAGTGGTTGGTTATGAGTTTATGAAATATGTGCATCAAGAATTCGATTTAATGCCATACATAACCGTTGCCGAAAATATTGCCAAACATCTGTCAAGATTTTATCCAGAAGAACGAGAAGAGCGTACCGGAGAGCTACTAAACGTTGTAGAATTAGAAGCATTTGCCAATGTAAAAGTAAAAACGCTATCTGGCGGACAAAAACAACGTGTGGCACTAGCAAGAGCTTTAGCAAAGCAACCAGAAATTATCTTGTTGGATGAACCTTTTAGCCATATAGATAATTTTAAAAAACAAAGTTTAAGACGTAATGTGTTTAAGTATTTAAAAGATAAAAATATCGCTTGTATTGTAGCAACACATGACAAAGAAGATGTATTAGGATTTGCCGATAATATGATTGTTTTGGAGGATAAAAAAATCTTAGAACAAGGTAAACCAGAACAATTATATAACAATCCTAAAACACCATTAATTGCTTCTTTTTTTGACGAATTTAATGTGATTGATGACAGAATTGTTTACGCAAATCAATTAAAAATCGTTGAAAAATCTAATCTAAAAGCAACTATTATTACCAGTTATTTTAAAGGCAATCACTACTTAATTGAAGCTAATTTAAATGGCGACAAAGTGTTTTTTGAGCATCATAATTCAATAGAAAAAGGACAAGAAATTTACTTATCAATTTCGGAATAATTTTTAACCGATTGTTTTAATTTTCCTAAAATTCGGTCTCTTAATTTTTTAGGTTTTAAAACTTCAATACTATCACCAAAACCTAAAATGAGTCGTTCTAACTCAAAATTATGTTGAACGAAAATATTAAAAATAGTACCATCTTCTCTGGTTTTTATTGTACGTTGGGACGGATGAAAAGGTTTAGTAACCACATAAGGTGCATTTTTTTTATCAACCCAAAATTGTATGCGTTGCGCTCTAGAGTTGGATACCGTAACACCAACAACGTCTTTGTAAAAGTTGTCACCTTCAATTTGCAAATCAATATAATCTACGTTGTCTTCAATATTAATGTTTATTATTCTATCTAAAGCCAAAGTGATCATTTTTTTTTTGTGAGACGCTAGCAAAAACCAACGGTTATTAAATTCTTTTAATAACTGCGGATGCACTTGCATAACGCTAGAAGTTCTTGCAGAAAACGATTGATATGACACTTTAATCACTTTTTTAGATTGTATCGCGTTATAAATAACATCAATAAACTCTAAACCTTTTAGTTGTTCGTTTTTATCTAAATGAATAATAGCGCGATTGTCCTTTTGCGACGCATACACCGAATCTTCCAAACGCTGTAAAACGCCATCCATTTCTTTAAATAATGAGAAGTCTTTAAATTGCCTTAGCACTTGTATAGCTTCGTTCATTACCTTAATATCTTTATCGGTTACAGGTATGTTTACAATGCTGTATTCTGGATTGTCGTATTTATAAAATTTACGATTGTAAACCACTATTGGCGCATTATAGCCTAATTTATCACTACGCATCATTTGTATATCTAATTGCACAGTACGTTTACTTACATCTACATCTTTACCTTCATACTCGTAAAGCGCATCAGAACAAGCAGTAATTAAGTCGTCAAGTGTCCATTCTCGATAGTTATTTTGAAGACATTTATCAATGGTTTTATATCTAATTAATGCATTTTTATTTACAGCCATTTTAAGTGATTTTTAAGGTCGAAATAAAAGTAAATAATTTCTACGCAATAATTTTGCGTAGTCATGTTTTTCATGAAAAATTCGTTCAATAGCAAAAAATTCTTGCTTTTTTCAAAAAAAGTTAATACTACGTATTAAGGGTTGTAATTTCTTGAAATTCAAAAAATAAATTTTGAAAATTGAAAAATAAATCTAAATCTTTGCAGCGCAATTGGCTTACTAAGACCAGCTAAAACAAGTAAAATTAAAAACAAGAACAATGCGTTTATTTATAACATATCAACCAGAACCAAAAGGACTTTCACCTTTTGTGACGCTTCGTGATTATTGTAGATAAACTTTTGTAAATTCATACAAAATGAAAAATCCGAAGCAAATTTTTAACTGTTTCGGATTTTTTGTTTTTCAGCCATTAGCAAGTCTGCTAAAACATTTCCCCGAAACATTAAAATAAAAACAGAATGTCATGCTGAGCTTGACGAAGCATCTCATTTTAATTGATTTTAAAAAATATCACTGAATTTAATTCAGAATTAAAAAAACATAAAACAATGGACACGAATTTGTTAAACAACTACGTGCTTAAAGCTATAGATGCTTATCCATACGAATTAGAAGAAACCGTAGAAAACCTAAACTACGCTTTGTCTTACGAAAGTAACAACGCTTACGCTTTGTATTTAATGGGACAATTACAAGCAGAACAATTAGGCGACTATGAAAAAGCCAAGCACTATTTTGCAGAAGCTTTAGCTAATAAAATGGATTTTCATAAGGTTTATGATAAATACATTTTAGTACTAATCTGGAACGACGATTATCAAGAAGCTCAAAATTTAATAGACTTTGCGCTAACCGTTAAAGGCATAGATAAAGGCTTAATCTGGTATTATCAAGGTATGCTTTTAGAGTATCAAACAGTATACAAAAAAGCCATAAAAGCATTAAAAACAGCAAAAGCATTTGGTTACAATAGAGATTTTATAAGTCATATAGATAATGAAATATCTAGGATTAAAGACAAAATAAAACCTAAAAAGAAAAAAGCCTCTAAGAAGAAAAAGAGCAAAAAAGACAAGAAAAAGAAGAAGAAAAAATAAATTTTAAACTACGCAAAAATATTGCGCAATAGCGTAAAATATTTGCAGAGTAGATAACAAAAAGTCTTTTGGAATCAGACTTTTAAAGCAGCGCTTCACCAGTCGAAGGAACTGGTGAAGCTTAATAAAAGTTCTTAAACATAACTGAGAGGATAACGATGGTTGGTTTACTCGCTTTGGAAGCGAGAGGTTGTAGGTTCGAATCCTATCTCTCAGACAATTAAAATATCAAGTAAGTCTTGTTAAGTGTTTCTGTATAGCACTATTGTATAAATCCTTGCAGTTTCGCATTAGGTATTTATGTTCAACTTGGCTTGAAGGTTTTTAGGTTATTTGACCAAATAAATAATCCCATCTATGTACACAGGTTCGAATCCTGTCTTCTCTAACGGGAAGTAGCTTAGCGGTTAAGCAATAGATTCAAATTGTAGGTTCGAATCCTACCAAGATCTAACGGTCTTGTGGCGAAATTGGTAAACGCGCTGTATTTAGGTTACAGTTTTGAAAATGGACTTTAATCCATCTTTTTTGATCAAGAAGGTCACTTGTAAAAATAGACCACCAGTGTTGCCATCACGTAAAAAATGGCTCTAAAAACAAAAGCAAAGTATAAGTTGGCTAGCTTATGTAATTTTTACAAAAAGCAGTCTAGACAACACCTTGAAATACTAATGTATTTAAAGTCACTTTGGGTAATCTTTTAAAGATTCATTTTTAAATCAAATCATTGAAATTTTTTCGGTGTAAACATTTAAAAATCATCTACTAAACATTATGTAAAGCGCTATAAAACCGTAGTATTTCCGTAGTAAGAAAGATGGTTAACTTTTATTTTGCTTTAACTAAGAATAGATCATTTTCAGCATAAGCTTGAAAATCCTATTATAAATGTATAACCGTTCTGATATTTAAAAAATAATGCAATCAGAACATAATAATTAGAA
This sequence comes from Mesoflavibacter zeaxanthinifaciens DSM 18436, assembly GCF_000422365.1. Taxonomy (GTDB): domain Bacteria; phylum Bacteroidota; class Bacteroidia; order Flavobacteriales; family Flavobacteriaceae; genus Mesoflavibacter; species Mesoflavibacter zeaxanthinifaciens. The sequence goes on along the minus strand of NZ_AULQ01000002.1, from coordinate 330,865 downwards.
ATCATGAAGAGAGTAAGAATTCATGCAGGAAACGTAGGTTTAGTATTTAAAAACGGTGATTACAAACGCGTAATTACTAGTGGTACACATTGGTTAGGCTTTAACGAAAGCGTTATAACATACAGCTTAACTACAGCTTTTAATGCGCCTAAAGCATTGGAAATCTTACTAGAAGACCAAGCTTTAGCCAACATGTTACACGTTGTAAATGTAGAAGACAATCAAATTGTTTTAGTTTACACGTACAACAACTTTAAGCAAGTGCTAACCGCTGGTCAATACACCTTTTGGAACACGTTGGTAGACTATAAATTTGTTACTGTAGATTTAAGTAAAATCGAAATCACAGAAAACATCAGCAAGTCATTATACACCAATATGCAATTAAGACAATACATACGCGCTTTCGAAGTAGCAGCATACGAAAAAGCCATTATGATTGTAGACGATAAGTTCGATAAAATCTTAGATCACGGTACATACCACTTCTGGAGAAACAATCAAACTATAAAAATCGCAAAAGCAGATTTACGTCAGTTACAATTAGAAGTGTCAGGTCAAGAGTTGTTAACCAAAGACAAAGCAGCGGTACGTATTAACTTTTACGCACAGTACAAAGTAATCGATATCGAAACGGCATTAATGCAAAATAAAGATTACGAAAAACAATTGTACACAAGCTTGCAATTAGCCTTAAGAGCATACGTTGGCGCTTACACCTTAGACGAATTGTTAGAGCAAAAAGACCAAATAGCAAAAGCAGTTCTAGAAGACGTAAAAGCGCAAGCCAGCAAGTTAGGCGTAAACGTATTACATGCCGGTATGCGCGATGTAATTTTACCAGGCGACATGAAAGACATCATGAACCAAGTATTAATTGCACAGAAAAAAGCGCAAGCCAACGTAATTACAAGACGCGAAGAAACCGCATCGACACGTAGCTTGTTAAATACCGCAAAATTAATGGAAGACAACAGCATGTTGTTCAAATTAAAAGAAATGGAATACGTAGAAAAAATAGCCGATAAAATTGGCGAAATCACTATAGCCGGAAACGGAAACGTGATCGAGCAATTAAAAGATATTTTTTCGGTAAACAAGTAATTTTTTGGGCGTAACCACGCTTTTAGTGGCGTGGTCGTGCTTTACGTTATATCTTTTGCAAGCAAAAGGATGCCACTTCAATCGCTTACGCGGGCTAAACCAATAAGCATTTTGTTAAATAAAAAAATACAAAAACGCAAAAACATTGCGTAATACACTATAATATTTGTAATGTCATTCAGAGCGACAGCGAAGAATCTCGTTAAATTGAAAGATAAAAGAAAAAAACATTATCACCAACGTGGGAAATAAAACAATGGAAACAAACACAAAAATAACCGGAAAAGACTTAATCAATTTAGGTTACAGACAAGGCAAATGGATGCAAGAAGCATTGATTTACATCAACGAAAACCAATTACAAGGCAATGCTTTACAAAGTTATTTAGAGCAATACAAGTTACCAGATCCATTACCACTACATAGTAAACCTTTAGACTTTTCAATTAACATAAAAGCAGAAAACGAGTTAGAAGAAGATAACGTTTCTAAAGTCATTAACTCGATGCAAACCTTAATGAAAACACCAACATTAGTCAATGGTGCTATTATGCCAGATGCTTGCCCAACGGGACCAGACGGAACCATTCCTGTTGGCGGCGTTGCAGTAGCTAAAAATGCTATTCATCCAGGTATGCATAGTGCAGATATTTGTTGTTCGGTCATGCTAACAGACTTTGGAAAAGTCAACCCAAAAGACGTGCTAAACGCAGCACATGCTAATACACATTTTGGTCCTGGCGGACGCGATAGAAATACGCAATTTAGATTTCCGAAAGAACTATTAGAAGCTTTTGAAAACAATTATTTCTTAAAAGACCAACAAATGATCCAAGCCGCAAGAGCTCATTTAGGAACTCAAGGCGATGGTAACCATTTCTTGTTTGTTGGTACCTCTAAAAAAACAGGAAACACTATGTTGGTAACGCATCACGGATCACGTGGTCCTGGTGCTAGATTGTATACAAAAGGTATGAAAATAGCCGAACGTTTTAGAAAAATATTATCACCAGAAACGTTAAAACAAAACGCATGGATTCCTTTTGATACAGAAGAAGGTCAAGGCTATTGGCAAGCTTTACAGACCATAAGACAATGGACAAAAACCAATCATGAGGTGATTCATAATTCGGTTGCAGAAAGTTTAGAAATTGCTATTGAAAACCGTTACTGGAACGAGCATAACTTTGTATTTAAAGATGGCGATTTATTTTACCATGCGAAAGGCGCAACACCTTTAGATGCTAAGTTTATGCCAGATATTACAGGTCCAAGATTAATACCTTTAAATATGTCTGAGCCTGTATTAATTGTTGATGGTGCCACTACCAAAACCAATTTAGGTTTTGCGCCACATGGTGCTGGTAGAAACGTAAGCCGTACACAACATAGAAAGAGCAAAACGGGAAGCATTATGCAAATTTTTAAGGAAGAAACACGCGGATTAGATGTTAGGTTTTTCTCTAAAGAAATTGATATTACCGAATTACCAAGCGCTTATAAAAATGCTCAAACCGTTAGAAACCAAATGGAGGAATACGGTTTAGGAAATGTCATTGATGAGGTACTTCCTTACGGTTGTATTATGGCAGGCGATTGGCAAAAAAATGCACCTTGGCGTGTAAAAAGAGAGAAAAGAAGAAGAAATAAATCTTAGAAAGGAAAAAAGTGGACTAACATATGGTGGTCTGCTTTTTTAATTATAAAATCTCTGTAATTTTAAAAGACATATTTCTGAAAGTTACTTTATCACCAACCGATTTTCCGAGAAGTAATTGACCAATTGGTGTATTTGCCGAAATAGCGTAAAAAACTTCACTTTCAACTTTAATTTCACCAGCACTAATGCTAATAAAGTAATTAGATGTTGTAGTGAAAACAACACTACCTAAACCAATGTTTTTAGAGGTTAATTCGGTGTTAATTTTAGACAGAATTTGTTTCGTTTTTTCAATTTCAGCTAATTGGTGTCCTGCTTTTTCCCGTTCTAATTGCAACATGGCGCGTCCTGTTTCGTGCTTATCTCCTGCACTACTCTTTGTTTCACTTTGCAGACTTTGTTTTATATCTTCAATAACCGCCAAAACACTCTGTAAACGCGTCTCTAAACTTTGATTACAAAGCTGTAATAATTGGGTTTTAATGTTTTGGGTTTTCATCGTCTTTCTTAGGAAATTTTAATGGTCCGTAAAAACCCATTTGTTTGATAATCCATTGTTTTCTTGCCGAAATATAACTTGTTACAGGTTGTGCTTTATAGCGTCTTGGGTTTGGCAAAATTGCAGCTATTGCAGCCGATTGATTGATATTTAATCTTTTTGCCGAAGTCCCAAACCAATGTTGTGACGCTGCTTCTGCGCCGTAAACGCCATTACCCATTTCGATGCTGTTAAGATACACTTCCAAAATGCGCTCTTTAGACCATAGTTTTTCTATTAAAAACGTAAAATAAGTTTCTAGACCTTTACGTAACCAACTTCTGTTTGGCCATAAAAATACATTTTTTGCGGTTTGTTGGCTTATGGTACTTGCGCCTTTTATTCGTTTTGATTTTTTATTATTTTGGTAAGCCTTTTCAATCGCTTCTATATCAAAACCATTATGGTTTACGAATTTTTGATCTTCACTACAAATTACAGCTTTTTGTAGGTGAATTGAAATATCTTCAATATCTACCCAATTATGTTTAAATGTTGAGGTTTTTTCTGTGTTTTCTAAAGAGCGAATAGCCATTAACGGTGTATAATATATTGGTACATAACGATAAATTACAACCCATAATACAGTTAAAATTACAAACCAAACACAACATTTTAGTAAAAACCGAAAGACTCTTTTCATTGCTTAATTTTGGGTTAAATCTGCTAATTCTTTTCCTATTAAACTTCCAATTGCTATGCCCATTCCACCAAGTCTAACACCACAAAACACATTATTAGAAACCTGTTTTACTATAGTGTTTTTTTGTTTACCAACACCCATAATACCAGACCAACGGTGATCAATTTCAAAGTTAGTTTCGGGTAAAATCGTGGTTTTTAAAAGTGTTTCTAATTTATTTTGAATGAGTTTTGTTTGCGCAAACTCGGTAGTTTCTTCGGTTTTAAAATCTAGGTTACGTCCACCTCCAAAAAGGATGCGATTATTAATATTTCTAAAGTAATAATAGCCTTGATCTAAATGAAACGTACCTTTTATATGTAAATCTTTTATCGGTTTTGTAATTAATACTTGCGCTCGTGCTGGTTTTACATTTTGAATGTTTAATTGTGAAGCAAAACCGTTGGTAGCTATCAATAATTTTGAGGTTAAAAACTCGAACTGATTGGTTTTTACTTTAACTGAATCTTGATTTTCTGAAAAACTTTCAACAGTAATACTATTTAAAATTTTAATTCCTTTAGATTGTACTTTTTGAAGAAGTGCTTCCATCATTTTCCCGGTGTCTATTTGACCTTCAAAAGCATTAAATATGTATTGCTTTTTTATGTTCTTAAAATTGAATATATTGTCTTTTAAGCTAAACACTTCTGCATTAAATATTGGCTTTAGCAGCTTATTGATATAATCTTTTTTTGATAGGCAATTTTCAAATAGATTGTCATTTTCTGTAAACAGCTCGTAACCACAAAAAGCTTGATAATTTATGGTATGGTCTCCTAAGGTTTGTCGTAATAGTTTTAAGCCTTTTATGCGTTTGTTTATTAATTGTAGAACTTCTGCTTCAGTATGTGTATTTAAATCGTCTAAAATTTCGCTTAAACTACCAAAGCATGCAAATCCTGCGTTTTTAGTACTAGCGCCATTTGGTAAAACTCCTTTTTCAAGGATTAAAATATTTGCTTTAGGATATGTTTTTTTTAATTGTAATGCACAACTTAAACCTACAATACCACTGCCAACAATAGTAAAGTCTACGTTGGTTAACCATGATTTTATTTCCCAATAGCTAAAGTTCACAAAAAAATAAGTAAAAGATTAAGTGATGTAAATGTACTTAATTTTTAGTACTGTTGTTGGCTTTGTGTTAAGGATAGTAGTGGCATCCTTTTTTGAAGTATGAAAAAAAGATATAACGAATAGCCTGACCGTTTGTTGACTTAACAACAAAGGGTAACACCATAAAAAAACTCCGAAATTACTTTCGGAGTTTTATTTTTTTAATCTTCTTTTGGTTTTTCCATTTTGAAATCTTCCATAAATTTAGTGGTATAGTTACCTGATAGGTAATCTGGATGGTCCATTAATTGTCTATGGAATGGAATTGTGGTTTTGATACCTTCTATTACAAACTCGTCTAATGCACGTTTCATTTTATTAATTGCCTCTTCACGTGTTTGTGCAGTGGTAATTAATTTTGCAATCATAGAATCGTAGTTTGGCGGTATACTATAACCTGCATAAACGTGTGTGTCTAAACGTACACCATGTCCTCCTGGCGCATGAAGTGTTGTGATTTTTCCTGGTGAAGGTCTAAAATCATTATAAGGGTCTTCTGCGTTTATACGGCACTCTATTGAGTGTAAATTAGGCGTATAGTTTTTACCTGAAATTGGTACTCCTGCAGCAACTAATATTTGCTCTCGGATTAAATCAAAATCTATTACTTGTTCTGTTATTGGATGTTCTACTTGTATACGCGTATTCATCTCCATAAAGTAGAAGTTTCTGTGCTTGTCTACAAGAAACTCTACAGTTCCTGCACCTTCGTAGCTAATGTATTCTGCAGCTTTTACGGCTGCTTTACCCATTTTATCTCTTAACTCGTCGGTCATGAATGGCGAAGGTACTTCTTCTGTTAACTTTTGGTGACGACGTTGTACAGAACAGTCTCTTTCTGATAAGTGACATGCTTTACCTGTACTATCTCCTACTACTTGGATTTCGATATGTCTTGGTTCTTCGATAAGTTTTTCCATATACATATCGTCGTTTCCAAATGCAGCTTTAGATTCTTGTCTAGCCGAATCCCAAGCGTCTTTTAGGTCTTCTTCTTTCCAAACGGCACGCATACCTTTTCCTCCTCCACCTGCAGAAGCTTTAAGCATAACAGGATAACCTGTTTCTTTTGCTATTTTTTTACAGTCTTCAAAAGTTTCGATAACACCATCACTACCTGGTACACAAGGTACTCCTGCTGCTTTCATTGTTGCTTTTGCAGAAGCTTTGTCTCCCATTTTATTAATCATCTCTTCTGAAGCACCGATAAATTTAATATCATGCTCTTCACAGATTTTAGAGAATTTTGCGTTTTCTGAAAGGAACCCGTATCCTGGATGTATAGCGTCTGCGTTTGTTATTTCTGCAGCTGCAATAATGTTTGACATTTTTAGATAAGACTCGTTGCTTGGTGCTGGACCAATACAAACAGCCTCGTCAGCAAATTTTACATGTAAACTGTCTTCGTCTGCTTTAGAGTATACAGCTACTGTTTTTATGCCCATTTCTTTACAGGTTCTAATAACACGCAGTGCTATTTCACCTCTATTGGCAACTAATATTTTTTTAAACATCTTTATTGAATTAGATAATTAGACAATAGGATTATTGATAGTTCAAATTTTTAAGATGAAACTTGAACAGATCTAATAATCTAAATTAAGATGGGTCTACTAAGAAAAGTGGTTGATCAAACTCTACAGGAGAAGCATCATCTACTAATATTTTAACGATTTTACCTGACACTTCAGATTCTATTTCGTTAAATAACTTCATAGCTTCGATAATACATAATACGTCTCCTTCTGCTATAGATTGACCTACTTCTACGAATAATGGTTTATCCGGAGATGGTTTTCTGTAGAATGTTCCTATGATTGGAGATTTTATAGTTATATATTTAGAGTCTTCTGCTGGTGCAGCTGGTGCTTCTGTAGCAACTGGTGCAGGTGCTGCAGCTGGTGCTGGTTGCATTGGCTGTACAGGCATTTGTGCTTGCATTGGCACTTGTTGTACAATTGTAGTTTCTGTATCTGATCCAGTTTTGATAGTTATTTTAACATCATCTGTTTCTAATTTAACCTCACTTGCGCCAGATTTTGCTACAAATTTAATTAAGTTTTGAATGTCTTTTAAATCCATAATTATTAAGTTATTAATTTAAGTTTTAGTTAGTTTAAGAGTTATAAGCCCATTTTAAATAAATTGAGCCCCATGTAAATCCGCCTCCAAAAGCAGCAAAAATTAAGTTATCTCCTTTTTTTAACTTTTTTTCAAAGTCGTATAGTAATAATGGTAATGTTGCTGATGTAGTGTTACCGTATCTGTAGATATTTTTTAGCACTTTGCTTTCATCAAGATTCATTCTATTTGCTGTTGCATCAATAATACGTAAGTTAGCTTGATGTGGTACTAACCATGAAACATCTTCATGGGATAGGTTATTACGCTGCATAATTTTTTCGCAAACGTCTGCCATATTTGCTACAGCAAATTTAAATACTGTACGTCCTTCTTGGTGTACAAAATGTTGTTTGTTATCTAGTGTTTCTTGAGAGGTAGGTAATATAGATCCTCCTGCTTCAATTTTTAAGAATTCTCTTCCGGTACCATCACTTCTAAGATATTCATCTTGAAATCCTAGACCTTCTTCGTTCGGTTCTAATAGAACAGCTCCTGCTCCATCTCCAAAAATGATACATGTAGCACGATCTGTGTAATCTATTATAGAAGACATTTTATCTGCTCCTATTAATAAAACTTTTTTGTATCGTCCAGACTCTATATAACTTGTTGCTGTAGATAAGCCATAAAGGAAACTAGAGCATGCTGCTTGCAAATCGTATGCAAAAGCATTTGTTGCGCCTATCTGTGTTGCAGTATATACTGCTGTAGATGCAACTGGCATATCTGGCGTAGCTGTTGCTACGATAACTAAGTCTATTTCTTTGGGATCTAGATTTCTTTTTTCTAGTAAGTCTTGTGCAGCTTTTATTGCAAGGTAAGAGGTACCTTTGCCTTCTTTTTTAAGAATTCTACGTTCTTTAATTCCTGTTCTTGTGGTAATCCATTCGTCGTTTGTATCCACCATAGTCTCTAAGACTTTGTTTGATAATACAAACTCTGGTACATAAGCACCAACAGCAGTTATTGCAGCAGTAATCTTGCTCATATTTTTATATAATTTGGTCATTAAAAGACCCAAAACGGGACAAAAATGACTTAAATTAAGCTAAATTAGTCATTTTTGAACTAATTTGACGCAAAGTAAAACGTTTTTAACGTAAAGAAAAGCGTTTCATAAAAAAAACGCTCACAAGTGAGCGTTTCTTATATGCGTGCATAATAAATTATGCTACGTTTTCTTCTACTGAGTTGTCTATTAATACTTGACCTCTGTAATATAATTTTCCTTCACTCCAGTGAGCTCTGTGATATAAGTGAGCTTCACCTGTTGTTGGGCAAGTTGCAATTTGTGGCGCAGTTGCTTTGTAATGCGTTCTTCTCTTATCTCTTCTAGTTTTCGAGATTTTTCTCTTAGGATGTGCCATTTTATATTATTATTTATCCGTTAATAGTTTTTTTAATGTATTCCAACGAGGATCAATCTCGTCTTCTTTTTCTTTTTTATCTTTTAATTTTGGACTTAATTCTTCTAACTTTTTGAGTATTTCTGAGTCTAATGTTCCATCTTCTACTCCTGGATGCACTAGTTTACTTGGTATTGCTAGCACAATAGTTTCATAAATGTATTGCTGTATGTTTACTTCATACTCACCGTGTGGCACTATTAATATATCAATGTTTTCATCGTTATATTCTTCTCCAAATTTTACAACTAAATCAAAGGTGTTTGATATTTGTTGGTCATAAGGTTCATTAGTTACATCACAGTTTACGTTTACATCTCCTGAAACTTCAAAATGAAATTCTAATAAAGTAGATTTTTTATTTAAAGTAACATCTACATTTATATTACTAGAGTTAAACTCTTCATAGTCAAAATGATCAAAGAACGTTTGGTCTATTTTATAATCAAAATGATGTTTTCCTTCTTTTAAACCTACAAACTGTATTGTAAATTCTTTTAATTGCTTCATTCTCACATCTATTTTGAGCCTGCAAATATACAAAAATCTTCTTATTTATAAAGACTTATAAACATTTTTTTGTTTATATCTTTTTTTTAGAGAAAGGTAGAGGATTTTTACTTATTTCTGCGTACTCATTTCTGTTATTAAAAATTTTTATTGCCGTAAAAATAGCTTCTTTAAAAGACCCTATATCTGCTTGTCCTTTTCCTGCTATTTCAAAAGCAGTTCCATGATCTGGAGATGTCCTTACCTTGTTTAATCCCGCTGTATAATTAACACCTTGACCAAACGAAAGCGTTTTAAATGGTATCAAACCTTGATCATGATATGATGCTATTATTGCATCAAAATTTTGGTAATTATTAGAACCAAAAAAACTATCTGCAGCGTATGGCCCAAAGACTAACTTACCTTTTTCTTTAATTTTCTTTAATGCTGGTCGTAAAATTTTATCATCTTCATTTCCTATAACTCCATTATCTCCTGTATGTGGATTAATACCTAATACGGCAATTTTTGGTTTATTAATTTTAAAATCCTTAACTAAAGAATCGTGTACTGTATTTATTTTATCTTCAATTAGTTTTGTTGTTATATGTTTAGATACATCTTTAACAGGTACATGATCTGTTAACAATCCTACTCTTAATCCTCCATTGACCATAAACATAAGACTGTTACCTTCTAACTCTTGATTAAGATAGTCTGTATGTCCAGGAAATTTAAAAGTATCTGATTGTATACTACTTTTATTTATTGGTGCTGTTACAAGCACATCTATTTCGTCACTTTTTAAAGCTTTAGTAGCTTTTTGTAAAGATTTTATAGCATATTCTCCTATGGTTTTATCTTCTTTTCCAAAGGATATGTTAACATTTTCTTTCCAACAATTAAGCACATTAACTTTACCTATCACTGCTTGATTAATATGATTAATGCCATTAAGATTGATATCTATTTTGTAATGTTTTTTTACAAAACTCATTGTTTTAATTGAAGCAAAAATTACTGGAGTACAAAAATCTAACATTCTTGCGTCTTCAAAAATCTTTAGAACAATTTCTGAGCCGATCCCGTTTAAATCTCCAATTGAAATTCCTACTTTAATATTTTCTTCTTTCTTCATTAATAAAACTAACTATTGTTTGTAATTTTACCTGCAACAAATTTAACCAAATAATAACGATTACGTTTATGTTTACAGGAATTATTGAAACACTTGGTAAAGTAACCAATCTTGTTACTGAAAAAGATAATTTACATATTACTATTGAAAGCGAAATTACTCATGAGCTAAAAATAGATCAAAGTGTTGCCCATAATGGCGTTTGCTTGACTGTAGTTGCAATTGATAATAACCAGTATACTGTAACAGCCATAAAAGAAACACTTGATAAAACAAATATCGGTAATTTAATTATTGATAGTACCGTAAACCTTGAGCGCGCAATGAAATTAGGTGAAAGACTTGATGGACATATCGTGCAAGGTCATGTAGACCAAACAGCAACTTGTATTGATGTAAAGGAAACTGAAGGCAGTTGGTTATTTACTTTTGAATATGACCCAAAATTAAATAATGTAACTATTGAAAAAGGGTCTATAACTGTAAATGGTGTAAGTCTAACAGTTGTAAACTCTCAAAAAAACAGCTTTAGTGTAGCAATTATACCTTACACCTTTGAGCATACAAATTTTAAAACTTTTAAAGTTGGAACTGAAGTAAACTTAGAATTTGATGTTATAGGAAAATATGTAAAACGTTTAACCGAACTAAGCGCTTAAGCTTTGTTTATGTTTTATAACCTTATATATCCCGTAAAAAAGAGCAGCAGCAATTAAAAACACAATACCATTATCTATGGGTAAACCAGGTGGTGGTACTGGTGGCGGTGGCGGTGGCGGAACATTACCTCCATCTACTATATTAATTAGGTTAAAAAACATAAATAACATTTGGGCTATTATTTTTTTATTGAACTTGAGAGAAATTCGGTTGTAAATGTATGAAAAAAAGACTGCTAACAAAATTTTTTAAACAGTTTTTACTTAAAATTTATCTTTCAAGTGCAAATTTTATCGTTAAAATACATATTTAACGATATGATAACGTCCTTTTTATTTAAATACTTTTATCAAAAATATTTAAAACGAAAATAAAAAAAGCTTCACAAAACTGTGAAGCTTTTCAATTTCTAGAAGTGGTCCCACCTGGGCTCGAACCAGGGACTTTCTGATTATGAGTCAGATACTCTAACCAACTGAGTTATAGGACCCGAAATTGGAGTGCAATATTACTACTATTTTTAAAATACTGCAAACCTTTTTTAAATTACTTGATATCTTGGCAAAGTTCTATTAAAACTCCGTTAGTTGTTTTTGGATGTAAAAATGCTACTAACTTATTGTCTGCGCCTTTTTTAGGTGTTTCATTTAAAACTGTAAAACCTTCTTCTTTTAAACGCTTAATTTCTTTTTCAATATCATTAACCGCAAAAGCAATATGATGTATTCCTTCACCTTTTTTTTCTATAAACTTTGCAATTGGGCTATCTGGTTTTGTTGCTTCTAAAAGTTCTATTTTGTTTGGTCCAACTTCAAAAAAAGATGTGCTAACGCCTTCACTTTCTACAGCTTCAACTTTATAATGTGGTTTACCAAATAGTTTAGCAAAAAGTTTGTTAGAATCCTCTAAACTCTTAACTGCTATACCAATATGTTCAATTTTTTCCATTTTTTAACGTATTTTAGATCTAATATTTGCTTAAATATGTCTTAAAAGTAATATATTCTTGTAATAACAACTATTTTTGTAGCATGGAAGAAAGTCAAAGACAAAAAAAAATAGCTTCGGTACTTCAACGAGATTTGGTAGATGTACTACAAGGTGCTGCTACTAAAGGCGGATTAAAAGGTGTAATTATATCGGTATCTAAAGTAAAAGTAACTGCAGATTTAACAGATGCTAAAGTATATTTAAGTATTTTTCCTAACGATAAAGGAAAAGAGTTGCTTGAAGGTATTAAAGCAAACACACCTTTTATAAGACACGAAATTGCGCAACGTACTAAAAATCAATTACGTCGTATGCCACAACTAATGTTTTATATAGACGACTCTTTAGAATATATTGACAAAATTGAAAAGTCTTTAAAAGGAGAGGATAATCCTATTGAAAACCCAGATTTATTAGGCAAACGAAAAAAATCTTAGTTGAATTTTCCGCTGTACATAGTTAAACGTTATTTACGTTCTAAAAGCAGTAATAATGCTATAAACTTTATAACCATTATTGCAATGGTTGGTATCGTATTAGGGTCTGCTTCTTTATTTATTGTACTTTCTGGTTTTGCTGGTTTACGTGAGTTTACTTTAGAATTTACTTCTATAATCGATCCAGATTTAAAAGCAGAAACAACTATTGGTAAATCGTTTACATTGTCTCAACACCAAGCTGAAGATTTAAAGAACATTGAAGGTATTGCTAGTTTTTCAAAAATTATTGAAGAACGTGTTATCGCTACTTTTGATGGCAATAATCATCCTGCTTACATAAAAGGTGTTGATCAAAATTTTAGTGAAGTTACTAAAATAGAATCTGTTATTCCTATTGGTGGTTGGATTTATCCAGAAACACCACAATCTGTTGTTGGTTGGACCATTTCTACACATTTAAATGTTGGCGCTAACGACTACGGAAAAAGTATGACGCTTTCTGTACCAAAACCAGGAAAAGGTCAAATTACATCTCAAAATCAAGCTATAAACCAAGTAAAAGTAGTTAATGTTGGTATTTATGATATTAATGAAGAAATAAATAACAAATACATTTTTACATCTTTAGAAACAGCAAAGCAGTTATTAAACTACAACGATAACCAAATTACATGCATTGAGTTTAAACTGAATGAAAATGCAGATGAAGACACTATAAAAAATAAAATAGCTTCTGTTTTAGGACCTAATATTTTGGTGAAAAACAAAGACCAATTAAATGATGCTATTTATAAGATGTTAAATACTGAAAATCTGGCGGTATATCTTATTTTCACTTTAGTTTTAATCATTGCGCTTTTCAATATTATTGGCACCATTATAATGGCTATTTTAGATAAGAAAAAGACACTAAACACTTTATATAACTTAGGTGCAAGCGTAAAAGATATTAGAAAAATATTTTTATATCAAGGTATATTAATGACATTAATTGGCGGTATTATTGGACTAATTATTGGTTATGCATTAGTACAATTACAATTATCTTTTAAGCTAATTATGATAACACCTGTTTTACCTTATCCTGTTGCATTACAATTTAAAAACTTTGTAATTGTAATGCTAACATTAATGGTTTTAGGCGTCATAGCTTCTAAGATTGCTGCATCTAGAATAAATAGAAATTTAGTAAAAACAGGTTAGATTACTCAGTAAACACATAATCGCTAAACTGTTTTTCTACTTCATCAAAAGCTGCAAAAACATCAACAGAATGATCACTAGTTACCATTTTTGTTCTGTATTCTTTAAAGTGAGGAATACCTTTAAAGTAATTGGTGTAATGACGTCTGGTTTCTAAAACACCTAAAGTTTCGCCTTTCCAATCTATAGCCATTTGCAAGTGTCTTCTTGCCGCATCAACACGCTCTTGCATAGTTATTGGTCGGTAATGTTCTCCTGTTTCAAAAAAGTGTTTTACTTGTTTAAAAAACCACGGATTACCAATTGTAGCACGACCAATCATACAACCGTCTAAACCGTATTGGTCACGCATTTCCATTGCGCGTTCTGGTGTATTTACATCTCCATTTCCAAAAACAGGAATATGCATACGTGGATTATTTTTTACCTCAGCAATTGGTTTCCAATCTGCGTTACCTTTATACATTTGCGCACGTGTACGACCATGTATCGCTATTGCTTTACAACCAACGTCTTGTAAGCGTTCTGCAACTTCAACAATCCTAATAGAATCATGATCCCAACCTAATCTTGTCTTTACGGTAATAGGTATATTGGTACGCTTAACCATTTCGGCAGTTAATTGTTCCATTAAACAAATATCTTTTAAGATACCTGCGCCAGCACCTTTACTAACTACCTTTTTTACTGGACAACCAAAGTTAATATCGATGATATCTGGTTTAGACTCAGAAACAATATCTATGGTTTGTAACATACTATCCATATTAGCTCCAAAAATTTGAATACCAACAGGACGTTCTTTTTCGTAAATATCTAACTTAATAACGCTTTTAGCTGCATTACGTATTAAACCTTCGCTAGACACAAACTCTGTATACACCACATCTGCACCTTGCTCTTTACATAATTTTCTAAAAGGCGGATCGCTTACGTCTTCCATTGGAGCTAACAACAACGGAAACTCTGGAAGTTCTATATTACCTATTTTTACCACGTTACAATTTTTTGGCAAAATTACATCTTTTTAAATAATTGTAAGACAAAGAAGATTAAACTATATTTATGCAAATTAGTTTCTAAATGAAAAGACTCATCATTATTTTTTGCATTATCTTTTTTAGCTGTGGCACACAGAATAGCCAGATAAAATTAAAAACTATAAGACACAGTCATTTTAAGATACAATATCCTAATACATGGGTTAGGTTTGGAGGTGTTGGTCACATTAATTTGACTCCAAAAAAATTAAAAGATTTAAATCCCGAAGATGAATTAAATAATATCTCTGTAAATAAAAACCCTTTCTATATTGAAAAATTTAATGGCGTAGAAAATACTTTAAACGAACATGGTAAAACCCTAAGACCAAGAGAAATTAAAAAAGAATACATATTAACTAAATTACCAGAAGGTTCTAAATATATTTATAAAATTGAATCGACTATTGAGCGACAATCTTTTAAAGAAAAATTTAAACGATTAGAGTTTTTTTATGTTAGAGACTCTAAATTAGATTATATAGCGTTTCATATGGAAGAAAAATTATTTGATAAATATTTTGATGATGCCATGTTAATTATAAACTCTTTTGAGCCTAAATAAAAAAGACCATATAACTTTATGTTACACGGTCTTTTTATATTAAAAACGTTTTATTATTTAAGATTGTTTCTTACTCTAATCGGTCTCTTTCTTTCTTATCTTTGGTACGTTCGTTAGTCTGTAAGCTTGTATTACCAAATTTATAACTAAAACCTAACTTAACATATCTATTATCTTGGTTATGGAAGTTATAATTGTCTTGTCTACCATATTTAGTGCGTACAGTAAAATCTTGCTTATTAAATAAATCTGCAAAAGCTAAAGATAATGTTGCTTTATCCTTAAATAGCTTTTTACTAATAGACAAATCTGATATTAAACGTCCATCTACCGTTTGAAACCCTTGTAAATTTTTACTTGTGTAAATAACTGTAAAATTAGCAGATAGGCTTTTGTCTTTTAAAAATGAAAAATCATTACTAAGCACAGAGTAGTTGCTCCATTGATCTTGTTTAACTATTTGATTGTCTAAAAAAGCTTCTTCTTGTATGTTATAAAAAGATGTTACAAAATAAACAGACCAGCTATTTGAAACATCAAAATATGTTATAAAATCTAAACCAAAATCTGTTGCTTTACCAATATTGGTTGGTTGATAGATTAAAATGTTGTTGGTATTGTCTTGAATTGGAATTTCATGTATTTGATCTGATATGTCTTTGTAGTAAAATTCAAAAGTATATCTGCTTTTTATAGATGTTCCTAAAACAAATTTGTTGGTAAATGTTGGTTGTAAAAAAGGGTTACCTGTAGCTATCGTATTATCATTTAAAAAGAAATTAAACGGATTTAAATCTTGATAATCTGGTCTGTTAATACTACGTTTATAATTAGTGTATAGATTTATATTTTTTGAAGTTTGCCAACTTAAATTAAGTGTAGGAAACCATTCTAAATAATCTTGGTTGTTTAATCCGTTTGTGCTTATAGATTGACCTTCAATATCTGTTTGCTCTACTCTTAATCCTCCTGAAAAACTCCATTTTTCCCAATCTATTTGATAGTCTAAATATGCAGCAAAAATAGACTCATCATAATGATAAGTATCAGAATTTTGATTGTTAAATGTTGTATTTCCTGTATTTGGATCTATATCAAACTGACTAATATCACTGTCTGTATTAATTACAGACGTTTTTATTCCTGTAGACAAAGAAGAGTTATCACTTAATGCCGTATTGTAATCTATTTGTGATGTTATAATATCTGTAGTTTGATTATTATCTGTTGTAAAAGCAGTGTCAAAATTAGAGTTACTATTAACAAAATAATACTGAGATTCTACTTGCTGGTGTCTCTCATAATCATATTTAGTCATATGTACATTAATAGCTAAAGAACTTTCATTTTTAAACTTTTGCATAAAGTCTAAATCTATTCCAAGATTATATTTATCATCACTAGAATTATTATTTACATTAAAATTATAATTATTAGTTCCTTGTAAATCATTTACTGTTGTATTTCCTCTTGTCAAATAATCAAAATAAGGTAAATACAAAAAGTTAGATGTTAGACTAAGCGTACTTCTTTCACTTAAAAAATAGTCAAAATTTAAGTTTGCATTGTGTGTTTTTGAAGTTGTATTTCTATTTAAAGTAGAATACCAATTTTCTGAAATAGCGTTGTTATTATCTAAATAATTTATTTCGTTAATATTATCTCTGTTAATCTTACTTTGGTTATAGTTGTAGTTAAGGTTAATATTAACTTTATTGGTTTTGTAAAACTGATTGATTCCTGCATTATACCTAGGAAAAACACCTTGCGTGTAATTAGAAAACACATTACCTCTGTAACCTGTTATTAAGTTTTTAGTCATTACTATATCTAAAACAACTCCGCTTTCTGCATCATACTTAGCAGAAGGATTGGTAATAACCTCTACTTTTTGAATGCTATTTGCAGAAGAGTTTTCTAACAACTGTGTTACTTCTGATGCAGATAGTTGCACTTTTCTGCCATTAATAAATACTGTAGGAGTACTGTTTTTAACAGAAATATTTCCGCCTAAAACCAAAACACCTGGTGTGCTTCGTAAGACGTCTAACATTGTACCTTCTACTAAAGAAGTATTTGCAACATTAAAAATTAATCTATCTGCTTCCTTTTTAAGGGTTGGTTTATTAGCTGTAACAACAACTTCTTCTAAATTTTCTGTGCTATCTTTTAAAATAATATTTGTAACAGATGTCGTGTTAGCTATAGTTAAATTTTCAGTATAACTTGCAAAACCTAAAAAAGAAGCTTGCAAAATATAAGTTTTAAAGTCTAATCCTGTAATAATAAACTTTCCAGACTCATCTGTACTTGCTCCTTTTACTATAGAATTATCTGATGCATCTGTAACTAAAACGTTAACAAAAGATAGTGGTTGGTTATTTTGATCTACTACTTGACCAGTAATGGTCGCCTCTTGCCCAATAGCATAAAAAGACAGTAAATAGAATAAAATATTGGCTAAGTATTTCATTTAAAAATTAATAGGTCGTGCAAGATAATAATTGTTAATTACTTTTCCTTGTGGGAAAAACCGCAATTTTCAATGATTTACCTTATTAATAAATATATTTAAATCCTTAATAATTACATTATATTTGCAACATCTTTTTTAATGAAGATATTTGGACTATGAAGAACATTAGAAACTTTTGCATTATTGCACATATTGACCACGGTAAAAGTACACTTGCAGATAGGTTACTTGATTACACTGGTTCTGTTACCGAACGCGAAAAACAAGATCAGCTTTTGGATAGCATGGATTTAGAACGTGAACGTGGTATTACAATAAAATCTCACGCCATTCAAATGGATTTTATTCATGAAGGTGAACATTATGTACTTAACCTTATTGATACTCCTGGTCACGTAGATTTTTCTTATGAAGTTTCTCGTTCTATCGCTGCTTGCGAAGGTGCTTTACTAATCGTAGACGCAGCACAAAGTATACAAGCACAAACTATTTCTAACCTATACTTAGCGTTAGAAAATGACTTAGAAATTATTCCTGTTTTAAATAAAGTAGATCTACCAAGTGCTAATCCAGAAGAGGTTACCGATGATATTGTAGATTTATTAGGTTGTGACCCAGAAGAAGTAATTCACGCTAGCGGAAAAACAGGTTTTGGTGTAGACAATATTTTAAAAGCGATTATAGAGCGTATTCCTGCACCAAAAGGTAACGAAGATGAACCTTTACAAGCCTTAATTTTTGACTCGGTTTACAACCCTTTTAGAGGTGTAGAAACTTACTTTAGAGTTATTAATGGTTCTATTAAAAAGAATCAACAAATTAAGTTTATCGCTACAGGAAAAACTTACGGTGCTGATGAGGTTGGTACATTAAAACTAAAACAGTTACCAAAAAAAGAAATAAAAGCTGGAGATGTTGGTTACGTCATTACCGGTATTAAAGAAGCTAAAGAAGTAAAAGTAGGAGATACCATTACCGATGCTGCTAACCCAACTAAAAATGCAATTGGCGGTTTTGAGGACGTAAAACCAATGGTATTTGCAGGTATTTATCCTGTTGATACTGAAGATTATGAAGAGCTTCGTGCCTCTATGGAAAAACTGCAGCTTAACGATGCATCATTAGTATTTCAGCCAGAAAGCTCGGCTGCATTAGGGTTTGGTTTCCGTTGTGGATTTTTAGGAATGTTACACATGGAAATTATCCAAGAACGTCTGGAACGTGAGTTTAACATGACTGTTATTACAACCGTACCAAACGTTAGTTATCATGCGTTTACAAATAAAAATCCAGATGAAATTATTATTGTTAATAACCCATCAGATTTACCAGAACCTTCAACTTTAAATCGTGTTGAAGAACCATACATTAAAGCTACAATTATTACAAAAGCAGACTTTGTTGGTAATGTAATGAGTTTATGTATTGAAAAACGTGGACAAATTACCAATCAAACTTACTTAACTACCGAGCGTGTTGAGCTTAGTTTTGATATGCCATTAGCCGAAATTGTTTTTGACTTCTACGATCGTTTAAAAACCGTTTCTAAAGGTTATGCCTCATTTGATTACCATCCAATTGGTATGCGTGCTTCAAAATTAGTACGTGTAGATATATTACTTAACGCACAAAATGTAGATGCGCTTTCGGCTTTAATACATGCAGATAATGCTTATCATATTGGTAAAAAGATGTGTGAAAAGCTAAAAGAATTAATACCACGTCAACAGTTTGATATTCCAATTCAGGCTGCTATTGGAGCAAAAATTATTGCTAGAGAAACTATTAAAGCGTTACGTAAAGATGTAACAGCGAAATGTTACGGTGGAGATATTTCGCGTAAGCGAAAACTTTTAGAAAAGCAGAAAAAAGGTAAAAAACGTATGCGTCAAGTCGGTAATGTAGAAATACCTCAACAAGCAT
The DNA here is from genome assembly GCF_000422365.1 of Mesoflavibacter zeaxanthinifaciens DSM 18436. Lineage (GTDB taxonomy): Bacteria > Bacteroidota > Bacteroidia > Flavobacteriales > Flavobacteriaceae > Mesoflavibacter > Mesoflavibacter zeaxanthinifaciens. The sequence goes on along the minus strand of NZ_AULQ01000002.1, from coordinate 311,305 downwards.
TTATGGCGGTTTTAAAACTAAATGATTAAAACTTAAACCTTGTACATATAAAAAAAACCTTCAATATTAACTGAAGGTTTTTTGTTTTTAAGAGCTTTGTACTGTTTCTACTTTTTCGACATCTAAAGGTTTTCCTAGATAGACTAAATGATAGCCTTTTTCTACATCTGTAATTTCGGTATTGTAAGATGAAATGATATGTAGCTCGCCTTCATTATCTTTAATAAATAAAGGAATAATGTCCTTATCATTATTAGTTGTCTTAATTAAGTCGTCTAAATGTTCTTTATCTATTATTTCAATTTCTTGAATGCTAGGGTATTTTCTGGTCACTTCAGATAAAGAATTAAAATCATCAGTATGAGAAAATAAACCTTCTTTTGGGTTATTATTTTTATCTGCCATTTCTGAAGAAGACACTAATCTAAAAGCGCCGTTTTCTCCAAATTGTTTTCCAAATTTGTTAATAGCGTATTTATTTATGTCGCTGTTGCCTGTTAAAGCCATTAAATAACCAACGTCATTTAATTCGATATTATCAATTAAAGTTTGAGAATAAATATCGGTATTGATAGCTTCTAAGCCTAACTCTTTAGCTTTATTTATGTTGTTTTGATTACTATCAATAAGTACAACATGTCTTCCGTTAGATTCTAAATAATGTCCGATTAATCTAGATACTTTTGAAGCGCCAACGATTAAAATTCCACCAGATTTTGTTAGAAACACTCCAACCAACTTAGCAAATAAACGCGCTGTTGTGGCATTTAAAAGTACTGTTCCTAATACAATTACAAAGACTAATGGTGTAATATATTCTGCTCCTGCAACACCATTTCGGGCTAATTTTAAACCAAAAAGAGACGCAATACCAGCAGCTACAATACCACGTGGACCAACCCAACTAATAAATAGTTTTTCATTCAGTTTTAATTTAGAACCTTGTGTACTTAAAAATACACCTATAGGTCTTACTGCAAACACAACTATTGCAAATAATATTACGGTTTTCCAGTTATAGATTAAAAGTAAATCGCTATAATTAATATTAGCAGCTAAAAGAATAAATAAAATCGAAATCAATAAAACACTTAACGATTCTTTAAAGTATAATAAGTCTTTTAAATATGGTGATTTAGAGTTACCTAAAACCATACCCATAACCACAACAGCTAATAATCCAGACTCGTGTGCAAATGCATCTGATAGTACAAAAACACCTAAAACTGCTGCTAAAGCAAATACATTAAGCAAATAATGTGGCACCCATTTTTTATTAATAATAAAGTTTAAAGCATGTGCAAAAGTAAACCCGAATGTAGCACCAAAAAGTACAATTTTACCAAACTCTATTAAGGCTGTTTTGGTAAACTCGCCTCCAGCATCTACACTAATAAATTCAAACACTAATACGGCAACTAAAGCGCCAATTGGGTCTATTAAAATACCTTCCCATTTTAAGACAGCAGATACGTCTTTTTTTAGAGGAATATTCCTTAAAATAGGTGTAATTACAGTTGGACCAGTAACTATGATTAATCCAGAAAATAGAAAAGAAATTTCCCAACTTAATTCAAAAATATAATGTGCTGCAATACCTGCACCAAAAAATGTTACAATAGACCCTATAGAAATTAATTTAGTAATTACAGGACCTACATTTTTTATTTCAGCCATCTTTAAGGTTAATCCACCTTCAAATAAAATGATACTAATGGCTAAGGACACAAAATAGAATAAACTTTCTCCAGGAAATAAGCCTTCTCTTTCATTCCAAATTGGTTCTATCCATTTAGAACCATCGTCTGTTATAAATTCTGCAGCAATTGGACCAACTAGTAATCCTATTAAAATTAAGGGTAAAATCGCTGGGATTTTAAACTTCCATGCTACCCATTGTGCTAATATTCCTAAAATGATTATTCCTGCTAATTCTAACATTTAAACTTGTTTTGCGTGAAAATAGTAATTCTTAAATTTATGCTATAAATTTTAACCCAAATTTAGTCAAATACATAAAAAATTACATTTTTTAATTCTAAGTCAATTTAACAAATAATTTAATTATTCTATTTTTCTTAATAATTCCCTAATAAGACTTAAGCTTTCTTCTATAATTATTAATTTGCAGCAACTTATTAAATCATCTTTCTTTTATGAAATTATATCCAATACAAGCTGGAAATTTTAAATTAGATGGCGGTGCTATGTTTGGTGTAGTCCCAAAATCTTTATGGACCAGAACCAATCCTGCAGATAGTAATAATATGATAGATATTGCTGCGCGTTGTTTATTAATTGAAGACGGTAATCGATTAATTTTAATCGACACAGGAATGGGTAACAAACAAAGTGAAAAGTTTTATGGCTATTACCATCTTTGGGGCGATGATAGTTTAGAAAAATCTTTAAAAAAAGCAGGTTTTTCTACAGATGATGTCACAGATGTATTTATGACACATCTTCATTTTGACCATTGTGGCGGAAGCATAAATTACAATAAAGACCGTACTAAATTAGAACCAGCTTTTAAAAATGCACACTTTTGGAGCAATAAAGACCATTGGAAATGGGCAACACAACCTAACCGTCGTGAAGTTGCTTCATTTTTAAAAGAAAATATTTTACCAATGGAAGAAAGCGGTCACTTAAAATTTACAAGTATTCCGCAAGATGATATTTTAAAAAATTCAGAACTTGGCTTTGACATCTTTTTTGCAGATGGACACACAGACAAGCAAATGATACCAATGATCAATTACAAAGGAAAAACCATTTGCTTTATGGCAGACTTACTTCCTACCGTAGGACATCTACCCTTACCTTTTGTAATGGGTTATGATACAAGACCATTACTGACGTTAGACGAGAAAGAAAAATTCTTAAACCTAGCGGCAGATAATAATTATTACTTATTTTTGGAACACGATGCACACAACGAAATTATAACCGTACAACATACCGAAAAAGGCGTACGATTAAAAGACACTTACACGTGCAACGATATATTTAATTAACAAAACAAACACAAAGAAAAAGCAATGACAATTAATTACAAGCCATTAATGCTGTCTGCATTTGCAGCAGTTGTGCTTTCAAGCTGTGGTGGTAATGCACCAATCCTTTCAACTCCAATTGAAAATATTGACAATACGCCAATTAAAGAAACGCCTTTAACAGAAGCAGAAGCACATAATTGGGGACATTTAGATTTAGTTAAAGACACCATTCCTGGAATGAGTGTGGATAAGGCTTACGCCGAAATTATTAAAGGAAAAAAAGGACAACAAATTATTGTTGCTGTAATCGATTCTGGAATTGACATCGAACACGAAGATTTAGATGGAGTAATCTGGACAAACACAGACGAAATACCAGGAAACGGCATTGACGATGATAAAAACGGCTATGTAGACGATATCCATGGATGGAATTTCTTAGGTGATGCATACAACGAAAGATTAGAAATGACGCGTATCGCAGCTAGTGGTAATGCTAGCATACCAAGATATGCTGAAGCTGTTGAAGAACTAGACAAAAAATATCAAGAAGCACTTTCTGGTAAACAACGCTACGACCAAATTTACGCTCAAGTTTCTGGAGCACACGATGTGTTAACAAAGCATTTTGGTAAAGAAGATTACACTGCAGAAGAAGTTAAAGCAATCAATACAGAAGACCAAGCACTAAAAGATGCTGTTGGTGTTGCTAATTTTATCTACGGAAATGGTTTAACGTCTATGAAAGAAGCTAAAGAGCAAATAAAAGGTGGTGTAGAGTATTTTACAGACCAAGTAAACTACAACTTAAATAAAGACTTTAACGGTCGTACAACAGGAGATAATCCAGATGATTTTGATGACAAACCAGGTTACGGAAACAACAACGTAATGCCTTCTGTTAAGTCTGAAAGTCATGGTACACACGTTGCTGGTATTATCGCTGCAGAACGTAATAATGGGTTAGGTGCTAACGGTGTTGCAAACAATGTAAAAATCATGTCTTTACGTGCAGTACCAAATGGTGACGAGTATGATAAAGATATTGCAAAAGCTATTAGATATGCTGTAGACAACGGTGCAAAAATTATTAACGGTAGCTTTGGTAAAAGCTATTCTACTCATTCTGATTGGGTAAGAGATGCTATTAAATACGCTAGTGATAAAAACGTAATTTTTGTTCATGCAGCAGGTAACGATAGTAAAGATGTAGATGTAGAACCAAACTTCCCTGATGATAATGTAGATTTTGTAGAGATTTCAGATACTTACATTCGCGTTGGTGCTTTAGCGCCTAGTTATGGTACAAAAATGATTGCTAGTTTTTCTAACTACGGTCTTAAAAATGTAGATGTATTTGCTCCTGGAGCAAAAGTATACTCTACAACTCCAGAGAATGAATATGATACTAAAGGAGGAACAAGTATGGCTGCTCCAGCAGTTGCTGGTGTTGCAGCTTTAATCTGGTCTCAATATCCTGACTTAAAAGCTTCTCAAGTAAAACAAATTATTATGAGTTCTGGTTTACCAGTAAAATCTCAGGTAATTGTTGGTGGTGATGCTAATAACGTTAAAACGCTATCAGATATTAGTAAATCTGCAAAAATAGTTAACGCTTACAATGCTTTAATTATGGCATCTCAAGTTGCTAATTAATACATAAAAAGATACAAAAAGCCTCAACCCAAAACTGTTGAGGCTTTTTTATTTCAACTAAATTTTTAAAGAATGAAAAAATTACTACTTCTTACCATTGCTTTCGGTTTTTTAACTGCTTGTAGTTCTACAAAACAAGCGGTTTCAACTTCAGAAAGTTCAACTGAAAAAAACTCTACATATTGGCAACAACATGTAGATTATAAAATGGATATTGATATGGATGTTAACAACTATCAATACCAAGGAAAACAAACGTTAGTGTATACAAATAATTCGCCAGACGTTTTAGATAAAGTGTTTTATCATTTATACTTTAATGCGTTTCAACCAGGTAGTGAAATGGATGTACGTTCTCGTACTATTGAAGATCCAGATTCTAGAGTTGGCGATCGTATAAGTAAATTAAAACCTAACGAGATTGGTTATATCAACGTAAATAGCCTAAAACAAGACGGTAAAAAAATTAATTATGAAACGGTTGGTACTGTATTAGAAGTAGAGTTAGCTCAACCTATTCAACCAGGACAAAGTGTAACATTTACAATGGATTTTGATGCGCAAGTACCAGTTCAAATTCGTCGTTCTGGTCGTAATAATGCCGAAGGTGTTGCACTTTCTATGACACAATGGTATCCTAAGTTAGCCGAATATGATTTTGAAGGATGGCATGCAGATCCATACATAGGACGCGAGTTTCATGGTGTTTGGGGAGATTTTGAGGTTAATTTGACTATAGATAAAGATTACGTTGTTGGTGGTACTGGTTACTTACAAGGCGAACCTGAAATTAAAGGCGACAAAAAAACTATGCAATTTTTAGCGCCAAATGTTCATGACTTTACTTGGGCTGCAGATCCGGATTATATTCACGATACTATGCAAGTTCCAAACGGTCCAATGCTTCATTTTTATTACAAAAAAGATTTACCGGCAGATAACTTAAAATATTGGAAAGACTTACAACCTAAAACTGTTGAGTTAATGCAGTATTTTTCTGAAAACGTAGGTAAATATCCATATAATCAATATTCTGTTATTCAAGGTGGTGATGGCGGTATGGAATACGCCATGTGTACATTAATTACAGGTAAACGTAGCTTTGGTAGTTTAGTTGGTGTAACAGCTCATGAGTTAGCACATACTTGGTTTCAATTTTTATTAGCGACAAATGAAGCTAGACACGAGTGGATGGACGAAGGTTTTACAAGTTACATTAGTGATCATGCAATGAATAAAGTAATGAATGAAGGAAAAGAAATTCCTAACGCAAATGCTTATAGAGGTTATATTTATTTAGCAAAATCTGGTAAAGAAAAACCACAAACTACACATGCAGATCGTTATGAAACTAATATGGCTTATGGTATAACAGCTTATAACAAAGGTTCTGTATTTTTATCTCAATTAGGTTACATAATAGGTGAAGACAATCTTAAAAAAACACTTAAAAAGTACTTTGACGATTTTGCTTTTAAACATCCAAGACCTATTGATATTATTAGAACTGCCGAAAAAGTGTCTGGTTTAGAGTTAGATTGGTACTTAATAGATTGGACACAAACAACTAATACTATTGATTATGCAGTAACTTCTACAGAAGAAAATAATAGCATAACAACAGTAAATTTAGAGCGTAAAGGCTTAATGCCAATGCCTTTAGATATTGAAGTAGAATATACTGACGGAACGTCTGAATGGTATAATATTCCTTTAAGAATTATGAGAGGCGAAAAACCGTTAGCTTCAAACGTAAAAATATTAAACGATTGGGCTTGGGCATATCCAACCTATAGTTTTAGTATAAACAAACCTAAAAGTGCCATAAAAAGCATAAAAATAGATCCAAAACAACTAATGGCAGATGTTGATAAAAGTAACAATACATTAGAGTAATACTATCTATTAAAATGAAATTAAAAGCTTCAACAATTGTTGAAGCTTTTTTTATTCTTAAAACTCTATATTTGAAAAGCTATTCAATAAAACTGAAAAAAGATGAAACATTTAGCCTACGTATTAATTCTAGTATTAGCTTTTAGTTGTAAAGACAACCAAAAAGAAAAAGTAGATACTAAAGTAGAAAGCACAACACATACAGAAACTACTACACAAAACACTGAAAAAAATACTGAAACTAACGCAGATTTACCTTTTCTAAAAGATATTAAAAGCTTAGAAAAAGACACGTCTGCTAATCCAATTGAAGCCTTTAAAACAAAAGCAACAAACCTTGCAACCGAAGTTGTTAAGCTAAATAAAGATAATATTAATGATGCTTTAACTAAAGCTAAAGACTTTAAAAATGTAGTCATCACTGTAGATAATCATACTATTGTAAAATTAGATGTTAACGACTGTAAACCTTCTGGTGCATGGAGCGCATGTATGCCAAAATCTGAAGGTTACATTAAAAAAGGAGACTTAGCATATCAAAACGATTATGCTAACAATATTATTGGTTTACCAGACAATCAAGAACGTATGATGTTTTTGTTTAATTAGATAAATTTCAATATCTCTACAAATGTTTGAATTTTCATATCTTAGCTTAAATTATAAGTCTTCAAGACCTTTCTTTTGAGAAACATGCAGCAAATAGATCAAAAAATAACCGCTATAATCAATCATTTTCAGCTTAATAATTATGCATTTTCAAAACGTATAGGTGTTACCGGAACAACCATAGATAGCATTGTTAATGGTAGACCTCAACCAGATGGAACTCGTAAAAAAACCAAACCTGGTTATGATGTGTTAAGTGCAATTATAGATCAATTTAATATCAATCCAGACTATCTTTTTGGTAAAAGTGATGTGATGTTAAAACAAGATATGGCTAAAATTCAAACATATTCTGGAATACCAAAAGTAGTTGCTGTTAATCAAAACGATGAAGAAAACGTAGTCTACGTTCCTGTAAAAGCAAGAGCTGGTTATTTAGATGGTTACGGAGATAGCGAGTATATCGAGACTTTACCAACGTTTCATATGCCACAACTTACTAATGGAACATACAGGTGTTTTGAAGTACAAGGCAATTCTATGTTTAGCACATTTGCAGATGGCGATTTGGTTTTTGGTCAATATGTAGAAAATTTAAAAGATATTAAAAATGGTCGTGTTTACGTTATTGTCAGTAAAAATGATGGTATTGTTTTAAAACGAATTATCAATAATATTCAAGAAAAAGGACAACTTATTTTAAAAAGTGATAACACAAACGGAAATTATCCAACATACACCATAAATGCAGAAGACATTATGGAAGTTTGGCACGTCACAATGTTTGCATCAAAACAAATACCAGAACCAATGGATGTTTATGACCGTTTACACGAGCTTGAAAGTAAATTATTACAACTTCAAGAAGCATTAAAAAACTAAATTAATGCGCTACACATACAATAAAGACGAAAAACTTAAAAGCCAAAAAGCAATTGAGCAGTTATTTGCTGAAGGAAAATCTGTTTCGGCATATCCTTTGCGTATGGTCTATCTAGATAACCAAACCCAACTAAAAGTTGGGGTATCTGTAAGTAAACGAAATTTTAAATTAGCGGTACATCGTAATCGTGTAAAACGTTTGCTACGTGAAGGCTACAGACTTAATAAAAATCTGTTAATAGACAATAAGTTAGACCATTACACGCTAATGATTTTATATATTAGTAAAGAAATGCCAGATTTTAAGACTATTGACAAAAAAATGAAGGCATTACTAACTAAATTTAATGACCAAGTTTCTAATATAGAGAAGAATGAAAAAGATACTTAAAAAACGCATTTTAATTCCTGTTTTTGCGTTAACTATTTTTATAACCGGAAGCGCCTTTAAAAGTGATTTTTTCGAAATAGCTAAACAAATCGAAATTTTTACCACACTTTTTAAAGAGCTTAATATGAATTATGTAGACGAGACTAATCCTGCAGATTTAATGGATAATGCCATTAAAAATATGCTTAACGATTTAGATCCGTATACCAAATTTTATAACGAACAAGATGTAGAAGCAGAGCGTATACGTCGTACAGGAGATTATACTGGCGTTGGTGCAAGAATTAAAACTTTAAAAGATAAATTAGTAGTTGTAGAGCCTTATAAAGATTATCCAGCAGATAAAGCAGGTCTTAAAGCAGGTGACGAAATTATAGAAGTAGACGGTATCAAAGTAGATGGTTATGAAGATGATGCCTCTAACTTATTAAAAGGTGCACCAAATTCAACATTAAAAGTAACTTATAAACGTCAAGGAAAAACCAATACAACGACCTTAACACGTTCTGAAATTGAAATTAATGCTGTACCTCATTTTTCTATGATTAATGAAACTACAGGCTACATTGTACTTCAAAAATTTAATGCAAAAGCGTCTATGCAAACCGAGTATGCCTTAAAAGATTTAAAGGCACAAGGCGCAAAAAGCATCATATTAGATTTACGTAATAATCCTGGTGGATTACTTCGCGAAGCCATAAATATTGTTAACCTTTTTGTACCAAAAGGACAATTGGTAGTAACGACAAAATCTAAGGTTAAAAAATACAATAAAACCTATTATACAAAAAACGAACCTGTAGATACAGAAATACCTGTTGTAGTATTAATTAACGGTCGTAGTGCTTCTGCTTCCGAGATTGTTTCTGGTGCATTACAAGACTTAGATAGAGCTGTAATTGTTGGTGCACGTAGTTTTGGTAAAGGCTTAGTACAGCGACCAAAAAAGCTAACTTATGGTACACAACTTAAAGTTACAATTTCTAGATACTACACGCCTTCAGGACGTTGTATACAGTCTTTAGATTATTGGAATCGTGACGAAAATGGTAACGCAGTACGTATAAAACAAGAAAATTATCATGAGTTTAAAACCAAAAACGGACGTAAAGTCTATGATGGTGGCGGTGTTTTTCCTGATGAAGCTTTAGAAACAACAAAAAATTCTGCAATTACAGATGCTATATTAAACAGTCAAGCCATTTTTGATTTTGCAACTCAGTATTATTACAATCATCAAATTGAAGATATTAATAGTTTTAAATTATCTGATACAGATTTTAATGCATTTAAAAATCATTTAAAAAACTCTAGCTTTGAGTTTGAAACCGAAACAGAAAAAGCGCTTAAAAAAGCTTTTGAAGTCTCTAAAACAGAAAATTTAAATGATGATATTCAAAAAGAATACAATGCTTTATTACAACATTTAGACAAAACTAAAACACAAACTGTAGACCAAAATAAAACACAATTAGTTAATCTACTAACTGACGAGATTGTAAAACGTTATGTATATAGAGAAGGACTGTACGACTACTATAAAGTAAATAATCAAGAGATTAAAACAGCAACACAAATATTAGCTAACCCAAGTAAATACAATAGATATTTAAATTAAAATCTAGTAAAAATTTATTATATTTAGTGGTTAAGCAATTTAAAATGAAGTACTTTTTAATCATCTTTTTGTTAATAAACACGTCTATTTTTTCGCAAAGCGAATTAAAACATGATGTGTATTTTAATACTGACGAATATGATGTTCCTTTAACAGAAGAAAACAGGCTTCTGCTTTTTATTTCTTCACTAGACACCATTACAATTGATAAAATTTCAATTTATGGATTTTGTGACGATCGTGGTACCAATGATTATAACTTAGAGCTTTCTCAAAACCGAGCAGATGCTATAAAAATGATGTTTGCTGATTATGGTATTGATCAAAATTTAATAACCAATGTTAATGGTAAAGGCGAAATTTTATTAAAAGTTTTAAAAGAAGACGAAGTAAACAAAGTTAGAGGTTTAAACCGTAAAGTAGAAATTATAGTTAAACCTAAAAAGTTAGCTACAAAAGAGCAAAAGATAGAAGAAACAGTTGTTGATAAAACTTCTAATAAAGACAAAAAAATAACACCTGAAGATATAGCTAATGGCAACATTAAAACAGGTGATAAAATACGATTAGATAAAATTTATTTTAAAACTAATTACAGTTATGTTACTTCAGATTCTAAAAAAACTTTAGAAAAATTAGCTAAAATTTTAGTTGCAAAGAAAAACGTCTATTTTACTATACAAGGTCATGTATGTTGTACACAAAATAGTCGTGATGCTGTAGATAAAAGAACACAAAAACGTAATTTATCTGTAGCTAGAGCAAAATATATTTATGATTATTTAGCACGTAAAGGTGTAGATAAAAAACGCATGAAATATGTCGGTTTACGTCGTAAATTTCCTCTTGGTGGTGATCCTAAATACGATAGACGTGTAGAAATCTTGATTACCTATATTGCAGATAAAAAATAATTATTATTTATCTTCATAAATCATAGCAATATGTGGTATACCATCTTCTAAATATTGCTCTCCTACTTCAAAAAACTGCAAATTATTATAAAAACGTTTTAAATAACACTGTGCAGAAATTTTAATATCTGTCGTGTTAAATACATCTTTAATAGTTTTTATAGATGCATCCATTATATCATAACCATACTTGTGCTTACGTTCATTTTCTTTAACTACAACTCTACCAATACTAGCTAATTCAAAATAATCTCCAGGTTTAAAAATTCTTGTATAACCAACTAAAACTTCATCTTTAAAACCTAAAACATGTAGTGCTTTTTGATCTTTTCCATCTATATCTTGATATACACAATCTTGCTCTACTACAAAGACTTCACTACGTAATTGTAGTAAATCATACAGTTCTTTTGTAGTTAATTGACTAAATGTTTTTACTTTAATGTTTAGCATAAATTTAATCTTGTACGATTATATCTTTAGGATCTTCTTTTTTGTATTCTGGTTGGATATTAACGTGATTAATATCAAATTCGTCATGTAATAACTGCTCTATTTGCTGTAAAATAGCATCAAATTGCGTGATTGTAATATCTTTATCTAAATCTAAATGTGCTTCTAGATGAAGCTCGTCATCATTTAAATTCCATATATGTACATGATGTAGTTTTTTAATATGATTTATACTATTAACACGTTTTACAACATCTTCTACATTTATATGCGAAGGCGTAAATAACATTAGCATTTTTGTTGAGGTTTTTAACAAAGCGTAACCAACCCAAATTAGGTATAAACCTATTAAAAATGTTAATACGCTATCTATCCAAAATATTTGGTAGTACTTCATTAATAAACCACCAATTAACACGGCAACACTTGCTAACATATCTGTTAATAAGTGTAAGTATGCAGATTTTATATTGATATTGGTTTGAGAATCTTTTCTTAATAATAAAACACTTAATCCATTAAAAATGATAGCTAAAAGAGATAACCAAATAACAAGATTAGACTCTATAGTTTCAGGATTTAAAAAGCGTTTTACAGCTTCAATAATTAATAAAATAGCAATTACTATTAATGTTGAAGCGTTTATAAATGCTGCTAAAATTTCGGCACGTTTATAACCAAAAGTTTTATTATTAGACGCTTTTTTCTTTGATAATTTTGCAGCAAAATAGCTTACAATTAAAGAAATAACATCTGTAAAATTGTGTAAAGCATCACTAAGTAATGATAAACTACCAGAAACAAAACCACCAATAATCTGTGCTACGGTAATACCAATATTTAAAAGGATAGATATTAATAGTTTTTTTCCTCTTAAATCATGTGCGTGATTGTGATTATGTGTATGATGGTGACCCATCTTATTAACACATAGGTATTTTTTCTACTCTATTTTGGTGTCTTCCACCTTCAAATTTAGTTTCTAAAAATGTATCTACCATAGCTATAGCTTGTTGTAAAGCGGTGTAACGTGCAGGAATACAAATAATATTTGCATTGTTATGTAAACGGGTAAGTTCTGTAATTTCTTTAGTCCAACATACGCCAGCTCTTACTTTTTGGTGTTTATTAGCTGTCATAGCTACACCGTTAGCACTTCCACAAATTAAAATACCAAAATCTGCAGCTTCATCTGTAACATCTTTTGCTACAGGATGTACAAAATCTGGATAATCTACACTATCTGATGCATCTGTACCATAATTAATAACTGTAATACCTTTGTCTTCTAAATGCTTTTTTATAGCAAATTTATATTCTGTACCAGCGTGATCGTTACCTATTGAAATTTTCATAATAATTGATGTTGTGTTGTTTATAGTGCCTCAAAGTTACTAATTGCTTAGCATTATTAATAATCTTTATATGGTTACTTATCTTTAAATAACTAAAAAAGTTAATAACTCTATTAATTGTTAATTTCTTTACTTTAAGTATTGATTAGTTGTTAATATCTTCTTATTCTTTTTTAAAACTTTTATTTGGATTATTAAGTAAAATTTACAATCCGTAACGTTTAGTTAACAACCAAAATAGTTAACCTTAATTTTTTGTAAACTTATTAGCACTAAAATGTCAATTTTCAACGTCAATTTTAAAAGTATTTATTAAAAGTTAATTGTCAATTTACGTTATAAACAGTTGTTAATAACATATTAATTAGACTTTAAAATCAGATAGTTAATACTCTAATAAGTTGTTAATAGAACAAGTTTAACTTAATTTCAAATAAAAACTTCAAAAAGTTATACCGCTATTAACAAGCAATAATCATTACAATTATTTTTTAAAAATTTTAAAAGAAAAGAAATGATATATAATATAAATGTGAATAACGTTTGAAGTCTTTAATTTAACGCTTCCTTAATTCTATTTTAAATTTAAAAATGTAGCTTTGTAAAAACTTAATGACTTTCTCTTCCCACTAATTAAGTTAATTATAAACCGAATTTCACTTAACTTTAGAAATTCAATACATTAAAAAATATAAATGTCAAAGAAGAAAAAGAAAAGGAAACCTAGTCATAATAAGATTTCCAATCTAACAGAGACTATTCTAAACATACTTAGAAAAGAACGTAATAAAACCTTTAACTACAAGCAGATTGCTGCCAAATTAGGCGTTAATGATGCTAGTAGTCGTAACCAAATTATAAAAAAACTTGCGCAGCTTAAAGCTAAGCAAGAGATTGAAGAAGTAGAACGTGGTAAGTTTAAAGCAGTTGTAAATACCGAGTATCATACTGGTATTTTTGATGCGTCTTCACGTGGATCTGGCTATGTAATTTGTGATGATTTTGAAGAAGATATCTTTATTGCCTCTAACAATGTTAACAAAGCGTTAGATGGTGACGAAGTAGAACTTTACGTCTTTAAACGTCGTAAACGCGGTAAATTAGAAGGCGAAATAACACAAATCATTAAACGTGCAAAAACGCAATACGTTGGTGTTATACAAATACACGAAAAGAACAATTTTGCATTTGTAGTCCCAGATTCTAACAAAATGACTACAGATATTTTTGTGCCTATTAACAAAATTAATAAAGCTGAAGATGGTGATAAAGTTTTAGTTGAGTTAGTAGATTGGCCAGAAAAAGCAGATTCACCAAACGGTCGTGTAAAAGAAGTCCTTGGTAAACCAGGAGAACACAATACAGAAATCCATGCTATTTTAGCCGAATATGGGTTACCGTACGAATTTCCAAAAGAAGTCGAAGATTTTGCAAATCAAATAGATACCTCTATTAAACCAGAAGAAATTAAAAAACGTCGCGATATGCGTAAAGATTTAACCTTTACCATAGATCCTAAAGACGCTAAAGATTTTGATGATGCATTATCCTTTAAAGTTTTAGAAAATGGCTTATTCGAGATAGGAATACACATTGCAGACGTTTCTCACTATTTAGAAGAAGGTACCATTTTAGATGATGAAGCTTACGAGCGTGCAACATCTGTTTATTTAGTAGATAGAGTAGTGCCAATGCTTCCTGAAATATTAAGTAATGGCGCATGTTCTTTACGTCCACATGAAGAAAAATATACCTTTTCAGCAGTATTTAAATTAAATGAAAAAGCCGAAATAAAAGACCAATGGTTTGGTAGAACAGTAACGTATAGTGATGCAAGATTTGCTTATGAAGAAGCGCAAGCTGTTATAGAAAATAACACAGATTTTGTTATTTCTAATAATACAGAAATCTCATCCATAAAAACAGAAATTCCAGAAGACGTTTCTCTTACCGGTAAAACATACAATACACAACCAGAAATAGCCCAAGCAATTTTAGTTTTAGACCGATTAGCAAAAAAAATGCGTAGCAAACGTATGCGTTCTGGAGCAATTAGTTTTGATAAAGTTGAAGTAAGATTTACTTTAGATGAACAAGCAAATCCAACAGGTGTTCATTTTAAAACCAGTAAAGATGCTAACAAGTTAATAGAAGAATTTATGCTATTAGCCAATCGTAAAGTATCAGAGTTTGTTTCTAAAATGAAACCATCAAAAACCTTTGTATATCGTGTTCATGACGAGCCTGACGAAAGTAAACTAGCTGCTTTACAAGGTGTTGTGGCTAGATTTGGTCATAAATTAAACTTTAAAAGTCGCGATAGTATTTCATCTTCATTAAATAAATTATTAGAAGATGTTCAAGGTCAAAAAGAGCAAAATTTAGTAGATACTTTAGCAATTCGTACTATGGCTAAAGCCGAATATACCACGCATAACATTGGTCATTACGGTTTAGCTTTTGATTATTATAGCCATTTTACATCGCCAATTAGACGTTATCCAGACGTTATGGCGCATCGTTTATTACAACGTTATTTAGATGGCGAAAAAAGTGCAAACGAAGAGATTTATGAAGAAAAATGCATGCACTCAAGTAATATGGAATATTTAGCTACAAAAGCCGAACGTGATAGCATAAAATACATGCAAATTAAGTTTATGCAAGATCATCAAGATGAAGAATTTGTAGGCGTAATTTCTGGTGTAACCGATTGGGGAATTTATGTCGAGATTATTGCTAATAAATGCGAAGGAATGGTCCGTATTAGAGATATAAAAGATGATTATTACGAGTTTGATCAAGACCAATTTGCACTTGTTGGACGCGAAACAAAAAACATGTACCAATTAGGAGACGAAGTTGTTGTAAAAGTAAAACAAGCAGATTTAGTAAAACGTCATTTAGATTTTGATTTAATTGGTAAACACGAAGCGTAAATAGTTATAATTGTCAAACTGAGTTTATCGAAGTGAATTTTATTGTCATTCAGAGCGTAGCGAAGAATCTATTTTATTTGTAACATTTTATAAATTTAAAGGACTAATCAATAAAATATAAATCATGATTTTAACCACAACAAATACTATAGAAGGCTTTAAAATAATAGAATATAAAGGCATTGTAACTGGTACTTCTTTTGAAATGAAAACGAAGTTTTCTTTTAAAGTCGAAAAAAGTAAAGACATTACAAAAGCGATAATTAACGAAGCTAAAGAACATGCGTTTCAAGAGTTACAAGACAATGCTAAAAATTTAAATGCTAATGCTGTAGTAGGTATTAGTTTTGATATAGAAACTGTAAATGGCTCTTATTTTTTTGTTTCAGTAGTTGGTACAGCAGTAAATGTTGCATAATTAATCATCGTTTCGACTGATTTATTAAATATTTAAAAATCATATCAAGAACAAAATATTTATAAAACTGTAACACTAATCAAAAAATAGACTCTTAATACAAACAAAACCTTCAATATTATGAAATATTTACTGTCTATTTTAGCTTTAGTTTTTAGCTTAAATACCTTTGCACAAAACCCAAAAAGTCAGCATGTAGGTGACTTTACAACGGTTAAAGTTTTCGATTTAATAAAAGTAAGTCTAGTAAAATCTGACGAAAATAAAGTGATTATTACTGGTGAAGATGTAGACGATGTAGAAGTAGTAATTAAAAACGATATGTTAAAAATACGCATGGATATAGACCGTATTTTTGATGGTACAAAAACCTTTGTTGCTGTGCATTATAAAGAGATAAAAGTTATTGATGCTAATGAAGGATCTAAAATTGTAGGTAACGAGCTTATCACGCAAGACACAATCGAATTACGTGCCCAAGAAGGTGCTACAATTATTGCAGGATTAGATGTAAACACTGTAAATGTAAGAGCTGTAACTGGCGGAATTATAGAAACTAGAGGTAAAGCTAACACTCAAAATATTACATTAAATACAGGTGGAATTTACGAAGGAAGAGATTTTCAAACCAAAAATACAAACATAAAAGTACGTGCTGCTGGAGAAGCAGAAGTAACTGCAAGTGATACTGTAGATGCACGTATTACTGCTGGTGGAGATATTGATATTTATGGTAATCCTAGAACCGTTACTAAAAAGAATACCTTTGGTGGATCAATTACAGTTAAAGATTAATAACTTAATTATAGTACAGTTGGTTTAGCGTAGTCGAAACCTAAATTAAAAAACAAAAGCTTCAGTTTTAAATTGAAGCTTTTTTTATTTCTGTTAATAAGCATTCTATAATCAATAAATAATTTCTTTACTTTGTAAGACAATCCAGATATATAACATGTTTGACGATATTCTTACTGCAATTCCTTTTGGTATCATATTATCTTTTACGATTGGACCAGTATTTTTTGTTTTGTTAGAAACTGCTGCAACTAAAGGGTTTAAAAGTGCTTTAATATTTGATGCAGGAGTAATTCTAGCAGATATTTTATTTATTGTAGTTGCATTTTTTAGTACCGAAAAATTGGTAGGTAAAATAGAAAAAGATCCTAATTTTTTAATTTTTGGTGGTGTTTTATTAGCAATTTATGGCTTTATTTCGTTTATAAAAACATCAAAATCGTTTAGAGAAATAGTAAGAGAATATCATAAAGTTGAAATTAAAAAAGGCTACGGTAAATTATTCTTAAAAGGCTTTTTGCTTAACTTTATTAACATTGGTGTACTGTTAGGTTGGGTAGCATTTATTGTAATTGCTAATTCTATAACCACGTCTAAAAATGGTGTAATAGTATTTATTAGTACCATGTTAATAACTTATTTTTTAGCAGATTTAGTAAAAATTACAGCTGCAAAAGCTTTAAAAAATAAGCTTACACCAAGACTTATTTACAAGACTAAAAAGATTGTAGCTTTAGTAATATTAGGCTTTGGCGTATTATTACTAGTCCAAGGTTTCTTTCCTAAAGAAAAAGAATTACTTAAAGAAAAAATAGAGCAGATTAATCCTTTGGATTAGAATTTTAAAAAAAACAACGTCACTTCGAGTGATTTGAGAGGTACGAACAAATTGTATCGAGAAGTAGTTGCATTAAAAGTTCTCGATACAACACTCCTTTGTCGTGTCACTCGAACTGACGTAATTAATTGTAAACAAAAAAGCTTCCAGATTTTCTGAAAGCTTTTAGAGGCGTCTAGCGGATTCGAACCGCTGTACAAGGTTTTGCAGACCTCTGCCTAGCCACTCGGCCAAGACGCCAATTATAATTGGACAGCAAATGTAAAAAAAATAAACTTTTTACACTATTTCTTGAAGTTTTTTCTTTTGTCACTCATAACAATTGTTACTTGTTGTACATCGCCACCAATTGGCGGATTTATTTTACTAACACTTACCGTTGCTTTTTTAATCATTTGATCTTCAGTAAAAATTCGGTTTAAAATACGTCGTGCAACATGTTCTAAAAGTGCGCTTGGTACCTTCATTTCTTCAAAAATAATTCTATTTAAAAACACGTAATCTACCGTATCTTTCAGTTGATCTGTCTTTGCACTATGCTGTAAATTGGCTGTAATTTCTAAATCTACACGATAATCACTACCAATAGCAGTTTCTTCTTTTAAACAACCGTGATGCGCAAATACTCTAATATTTTCAACTTTAATTTTTCCCATTTCAATAAAATTTCAGCAAAAATACCTAAAAATTTTACGTGCTTCATTTTTAAAGTAAAGAACAATTCATTTCAACTAAAAAATAACTAATTTTACACTTTATTATTAAAGTAGATTAATAGCAGTAATCACTTAAAAATAAACCTAATTACATGTCTGAAGAAACAAAATCACTCAATTTTATTGAGCATATTATAGAAGAAGATTTAGCTAATGGATTAGCTAAGGATAAATTACGTTTTCGTTTTCCGCCAGAACCTAATGGCTATTTGCACATTGGTCATACCAAAGCTATTGGTATTAGTTTTGGTTTAGGATTAAAGTACAATGCGCCTGTTAATCTTAGATTTGACGATACTAACCCAGCAAAAGAAGAGCAAGAATATGTAGATGCGATTAAAAAAGATGTGGCTTGGTTAGGTTACCAATGGGAAAATGAGCTGTATTCTTCAGATTATTTTCAACAGTTATACGATTGGGCTGTACAATTGATTAAAGACGGAAAGGCTTATGTAGATAGCCAATCTTCTGAAGCGATGGCAGAGCAAAAAGGAACACCAACACAACCTGGTGTAGATGGTCCTTATCGCAACCGATCTGTAGAAGAAAATTTAGACCTTTTTGAACGCATGAAAAATGGCGAATTCAACGAAGGTGAACATATTTTACGTGCAAAAATAGACATGCAACATCCTAATATGTTAATGCGTGATCCTATTATGTATCGTATTTTAAAGAAACATCATCATCGTACTGGTAACGATTGGTGCATCTACCCAATGTACGATTGGACGCATGGCGAAAGTGATTATATCGAGCAAATTAGTCACAGTTTATGTTCTTTAGAATTTAAACCGCATAGAGAGCTTTACGATTGGTTTAAAGAGCAAGTTTATGACTATGCTAAGGAAACCTATCCAATGCAGCCAAAACAGCGTGAATTTGCACGTTTGAATCTGTCTTACACTATTATGAGTAAACGTAAGTTGCTTAAATTGGTAGAAGAGAAGGTAGTTTCGGGTTGGGACGATCCGCGTATGCCAACCATTTCAGGTTTACGACGTAGAGGTTATACACCAAATTCAATTAGACAATTTATAGAAAAAGTTGGTGTTGCAAAGCGTGAAAACGTGATTGATGTTGCGCTTTTAGAATTTTGCGTACGTGAGGATTTAAATAAAACTGCACCACGCGTTATGGCGGTTTTAGATCCTTTAAAAGTGGTCATTACTAATTATCCAGACGATAAAGAAGAATGGTTAGAAGCCGAAAATAACCCAGAAGACGATAGTGCTGGATTTAGAAAAGTACCTTTTTCAAAAGAAATTTATATTGAAAAAGACGACTTTAAAGAAGAAGCTGGAAGTAAGTTTTTTAGATTGAAATTAGGCGGCGAAGTTCGACTTAAAAATGCGTACATCATCAAAGCTGAAAGCGTTGTAAAAGATGCTGAAGGTAATATTACGGAAGTACATTGTACTTACGATACAGATACCTCTAAAAAAGTAAAAGGAACGCTACATTGGGTTTCTATAAAACATGCTGTAAAAGCTGAAGTGAGAGAATACGATAGGCTGTTTATGGACGAAGCGCCAGATAGTCATGATGGTAAAGATTTTATGGAATTTTTAAATCCAAATTCTTTAAACATTATTAATGCATTTGTTGAGCCAAGTTTAACAGAAGCTAAAGTAGGAGAGCAGTTTCAGTTTCAACGTTTAGGGTATTTTAATGTGGATGACGATTCTAAATCCGACGCTTTAGTATTTAATAAAACGGTTGGTTTACGAGATAGTTGGGCAAAACAAGCACCAAAACAAAACCAGAATCAGCCTCAAAAGCAAACTAATAATCGTCCTGCAATAGAGCAAATAAAGTCTTTTGGTAAAAAGTATGATAGACTACCAGATGATGCTAGAGCAAAAGCAAAAGCAGAAATCTTAGAATTAGCCAAAGACGTATCTTATGAAGATGTAGAGCCACTTTTTAATACTTCTAAAAAGAAAAGTGGTACGCGTATTATTACAATGATCACACTTGGTGTTTTACTTAAAAATGGCTTACAAAAAAACGAAGCTATTAATGAGTTTATAAATACAGCATTAGAAGACAAAAACAAGTTGTTGGTAGAAGAAGCTCAACAGTTAGCTTAATATAAAACACAAACTAAAACCCGCTAAGTTTTACTTAGCGGGTTTTTATATATATAAATTTTAACAACCATTTAGTATATAATCTTTTGATTTATAAGTGATTTGAATTATTTTGAATGGATAACTTAAATCAAAAATAAAATGGACGCAATACAAGAATTATTAAGTAAAATTACAGCTAAGACAAGAGAAATAGAAGAAGATTATCCAGAGTTACAAAAGTACTTAGACGAGCAACGTATTACATTACCAAAGGATAATAACGAAACACATATTGATAAACAATCTTTAGAAGATTATCTAAATTCTTTACAGAGTTTGATAGATAATTATGAAAAAGAAAATAAATAAAAAAAGCCTCTACTAAGAGGCTTTTTTTGTGTTTATTAGGTAAGTTTTATTCTTCTTCTTTTTTGCGTTTAGCTTCTTTCATAGCTTCACCAATTTGGTTACTTGCGGTAAAACTTGCAACCATTTCGTTTAGCATATTACTTCCAGCTTGTGGCGCATTTGGTAATAAGATTAAGTTACTATTAGTTTCTTCACCTAAAGATTGAAGCGTATCGTAATGCTGCGTTACAACTATTAATGCAGATGCTTCTTGACTATTAATACCAACACGGTTTAAAACTTCTACAGACTCTTCTAATCCACGTGCAATCTCGCGTCTTTGATCTGCAATACCTTGACCTTGTAAACGTTTACTTTCAGCTTCAGCTTTAGCTTTTTCAACAATTAAAATACGTTGTGCATCACCTTCATATTGTGCAGCAGTTTTTTCACGTTCTGCAGCATTAATACGGTTCATTGCAGCTTTTACTTGTGCATCAGGATCTATATCTGTTACAAGCGTTTTAATAATGTCAAATCCATAGTCTAACATCGCGTCGTTTAGCTCAGCTTTCACCGCTAATGCAATATCATCTTTTTTAACAAAAACGTCATCTAATTTCATCTTAGGTACTTCTGCACGTACCACATCAAATACATAACTTGTAATTTGCTCATGCGGATAATCTAACTTATAAAATGCATCGTATACTTTTTGACTTAACACACGGTATTGTACAGAAACTTTAAGTCTAACAAATACATCGTCTAAAGTTTTAGTTTCTACAATGACATCTAATTGCTGAATTTTTAAGCTTAATCGACCAGCAATTTTATCTATTAAAGGAATTTTTAAGTGAAGACCAGATTGTCTTATACTATGAAATTTACCAAAGCGTTCTATAATTACTGCAGTTTGTTGTTTAACAACAAAAAATGCTGAAATTAAAATGATTAGTCCTAAGACTACAATAGGAATTAAAAAAGGCATAATTAATGGTTTTTGGTTTTACTTTATTGATTACTAATTTAAGTTATATTTGTTCACTAATCTATATTATTAGTAATGAAAAAATTTAAACTTTATCTATTAGTAGCAATTTGTAGTCTATTTGTTACATTTTCTTTTGCACAAAGAAGTTCTTACAACATAAAAAACGGATTTGCTCTTGGTGGTGGATTGACTCAGTTTGATATTATTACTGATAATTTTGAAACTAAAAGTAATACAGGTTGGTTAGCACATATGTCTGCAACGGTAGATATTCCTCATAAATGGTACAATGTAAGTTACGGTATGCAATTATCTGAAAATAGGATGAGTGTAAACGGATTTGCATCTGCTTTAAGCAGTAATTTTGAGCCTATAGATTACAAGATTTTAACCGCTCAAGTTGCTTTTTTAATGCATGCAAAATTAGCAGGACCATATTTAACTTTAGATTTTGGACCAGTTTTACAGTACAATAGTGATTTAGAATTTGATGATGAAGGTCAAGAAGAATGGTTTGTTGCAGAGTTTGATAGCTTACTAGCTAAAGATTTTGTAGATATTACTAATTTTAATGTGAATGGTGCTGTTGGATTAACCGCAGGTTTTGAAAACTTTAAAATAAGAGGACAATATATCTATGGTTTTACTAATATACTTGGTGATTTAAATGATTCTAATGCTGCTAATTTTACTAATAAAAAATTTAAAGGAAATCAAAGCATGTTAACCATAGCTTTATTGATAACGTTTTAAAATTTATACCAAATAAATTAATAAAAAAAGCCTCTAAATATTAGAGGCTTTTTTGTTTATAGTTGATTAATATTTTAACCTATTTTTTCAATTAAATTATCTATACGTTTAACAGTTTCGTTTTTACCAATCATGTACATGATGTCAAAAACATCTGGTCCTTGTAATGCACCAACTAAGGCTAAACGTAGAGGCATCATCACTTTACCAAAACCAATGTCGTTAGACGTAATCCAACCTTTTACATCGTTTTGAAGTGTCTCTACTTCAAAATTTTCAATGTTATTTATGATAGATTTTACGTCGGTCATTATAGATTTTGTATCGTCTTTAATAGCTTTTTTAAAAGCTTTTTCGTCATATTCTGTTGGAGCTACAAAGAAGAAATTACTTAAATCCCAAAAATCGTTTACAAACGTAGCGCGTTCTTTAATTAGCCCAACAACCATTGAGATGTAATTAACATCTATGTCTTTTAATGCTTCATGGTTTTGTTTAAACGCTTCAGCTAAATCATCATTATTTTGTTCTTGCATGTAATGGTGATTAAACCATTTAATTTTATCTGGATCAAAACGTGCTCCGGCTTTATTCACCTTAGATAAATCAAACGCTTCTATAAGTTCTTCTAAACTAAATATTTCTTGTTCTGTTCCAGGATTCCATCCTAAAAAGGCTAAAAAGTTAACAACAGCTTCAGCAAAATATCCATCTTCTTTATAACCTTTTGAAACATCACCTTCTGGAGATATATATTCTAAAGGAAATACAGGAAATCCTAATTTATCGCCATCACGTTTACTTAATTTTCCTTTTCCTGTTGGTTTTAGGATTAACGGTAAATGAGCAAATTCTGGTGCTTCCCAACCAAAAGCATCGTATAATTGGTAATGTAAAGCAAGACTTGGTAGCCATTCTTCACCTCTAATTACGTGCGTAATTTCCATTAAATGGTCATCAACAATATTAGCTAGGTGATAGGTTGGCATTCCGTCTGCTTTAAACAAAACTTTATCATCTAAAATGTTGGTATCAATTTTTATATCACCACGAATAATATCTTTAAGATGAAGTGTTTGATCCTGCGGACTTTTAAATCTAATTACATAATCTTCACCAGCATCTAATTTAGCTTGCACGTCTTCCGCGCTAAGCGATAAAGAGTTGCTTAATTTTTCTCTGTTATGCCAATTGTAGATAAAGGTTTTTCCTTTAGCTTCATGGTCTTTTCTGTGTGCATCAAGTGCTTCTGCAGTATCAAATGCGTAATAGGCATGACCACTTTTAATTAATTGATCGGCATACTGTTTGTATAAGTCTTTACGTTCACTTTGTCTGTATGGACCAAATTTTTCATTTTTATTTGGACCTTCATCAAACGGAATATTGCACCAATTTAAACTATCTATAATGTACTGTTCTGCGCCTTCTACATAACGGTTTTGGTCTGTATCTTCTATACGTAATACAAAAGTACCGTTGTGTTTTTTTGCAAATAAATAATTAAATAATGCGGTACGTACGCCGCCAATATGTAAAGGTCCTGTAGGACTTGGTGCAAAACGCACTCTAACTTGTTTTGACATTTCTTTTGGTTTGAAAGTGCAAAGATAGAATAGAGTAGAAGAAACACAAAGAACTATTTAAAAACAAGTTTTAAGCGCCTTTAACAGACATAAAAAAATAAAAACTGTATTTTAGTAAGTTAATTAAAAAAATGGCTTTGAATAACTTCAATATCATACAAACCAAATTAGAACAATTTATTAGAAAATATTACACTAATGAGTTGATTAAAGGCGCTATCCTGTTTTTTAGTATTGGCTTGTTATATCTTATTATTACGTTACTAATTGAATATTTTCTGTGGTTAAATTCTGGTTTACGTACAGTTTTATTTTGGTTGTTTATTGCTGTTGAGGTTGGTTTGTTTATCAAATTTATTGCATTGCCATTAGCTAAGTTATTTAAACTTCAAAAAGGTATTAACTATAAACAAGCATCTGCGATTATTGGTAATCATTTTCCTGAAGTTAATGATAAGTTATTGAATGTACTTCAGCTAAAAGAAACTAACGATAATAGCGAATTACTTCTAGCCAGCATCGATCAAAAAGCTGAAGAATTAAGCCCAATTCCTTTCAATTTTGCGATTAATTTTAAACACAATACTAAATATTTAAAATACGCTGTTATTCCAGTCGCTATTTTATTAATAAGCTTTGTTTTAGGAAAAACTAATTGGTTTACAGATAGTTATAAAAGAGTAGTAAATTATCAAACTGCATATGAGCCGCCAGCACCTTTCAGTTTTTTTGTTATAAATGAAAGTTTGCAAACTGAAGAAAACAAAACCTTTAGATTATTTGTACAAACCGAAGGAGATGTTGTTCCTGAAGATGCACAAATCAATTTTAACGATCAGTCTTATTTTTTGCAACAGCGTCAACCAGGTACTTTTGAGTATGTTTTTGAGCAACCAAAACAAGACATTACTTTCAATTTATCTGCCAATGGTGTTAACTCAAAACCATATACATTACAGGTTGTAGAAGTGCCAACATTGTTAAATTTTCAGATGGTTTTAAACTATCCAAATTACACCAACAAACGTAACGAAGTTTTAAAAGGCATAGGTAATGCAGTTGTACCACAAGGCACACAAATTACTTGGCAACTTAACACAAAAGCAACCGATCAAGTCGATTTAATTAGTATAGATACTTTAGCGTTTACTACAGAAGAAAATGGTGTTTTTAAAGCCTCTAAACGCGTTTATAATAATTTAGACTATAACATTAGCACAAGTAATAAAAACCTTAAAAATTACGAGAATTTAGCGTATAGTATTTCGGTTATCAAAGATCAATATCCAGAACTTAAAATTGAATCTAAAACAGATAGCTTAGACCAACAAACCTTGTATTTTAAAGGTCAAGTAAGTGACGATTATGGTTTATCTAAATTACAGTTAGTCTATTATCCTTCAGAAAATGAAACCAATAAAATTGTAAAAAACATACCTATTTCATCTTCTAATTTTGATGAGTTTTTAACTGCTTTCCCAAACAATTTAGATATAGAAGCCGGTATACCTTACGAGTTGTATTTTGAAGTTTTTGATAACGATGCGGTAAATAAAAACAAAAGCACAAAAAGTTCTGTGATCTCATACAGAAAGCGTACTAAAGACGAAGAAGAACAAAAGCAGCTTAACGAACAAAACGAAACTATAAAAGATCTTAATAAATCTCTTGAAAATTTTGAAAAACAAGAACAACAACTTAAAGAGATTTCAAAAACGCAAAAAGAGAAAGCTCAACTTAATTATAACGTTAAGAAAAAACTTCAAAATTTCTTGAAGCGTCAGAAGCAACAAGAAGACATGATGAAGCAATTCAACAAAAAGCTTCAAAATAATTTAGAAGAATTTCAGAAAGATAATCCAAAAGAAGATCCATTTAAAGAAAAGTTACAAGAGCGTTTAAAAGATAACGAAGAGCAATTAAAAAAAGATGAAAAGCTACTTGAAGAATTAGAGAAACTTAAAGAAAAGTTTCAAAAAGAAGAGTTTACTGAGAAATTAGATAATCTTGCTAAACAAGCTAAAAACCAAAAGCGTAGTATGGAGCAATTATTAGAATTGACCAAACGCTACTACGTGTCCAAAAAGATGGAAAAAATTAGTGATGAGCTTGATAAATTAGCCAAAGAACAAGATAAATTAGCTAATCAAGATTCAGAAAAAAACACCAAAGAGAAGCAAGACGAACTAAATAAAAAGTTTGAAGACATCCAGAAACAACTTGAAGATTTACAAAAAGACAATGACGATTTAAAATCCCCAATGGATATACCTCGTAATAAAAATACAGAGGAAAACATTAAAGAAGATCAACAACAGGCAAGTGAAGATTTAGAAAAAAAAGAACAATCTACTGACCAAAAACAAAAGCAGGATAAACAAAATTCTGCAAAACAAAATCAAAAAAATGCAGCTCAAAAAATGAAACAAATGAGTATGAGTATGCAAATGCAAATGTCTTCAGGTAGTAAAAAACAATTGCAAGAAGATATAGAAATGCTTAGACAAATCATTGATAATTTAGTTGTATTTTCTTTTGATGAAGAAGACTTAATGAACAAGTTTAAAAGCATAGAAGTTAACCATAATGAATATGCTAAGTACTTAAAAAAGCAATACGATTTACGTACACATTTTGAGCACGTAGACGATAGTTTATTTGCAATATCTTTAAGACAACCACAATTCTCAGAACAAATAAATAAAGAAATTAATGATGTGTATTTTAATATTGATAAAGCATTAGATCAATTATCAGAAAATCAATTATATCAAGGTGTATCATCACAACAATATGCATTAACGTCTGCTAATAATCTAGCAAATTTTTTAAGTGCTGCTTTAGATAATATGCAAAACCAAATGGGTATGCCATCTCCAGGTCAAGGAGAAGGCGATATGCCACTTCCAGATATTATAATAAGTCAAGAAGAATTGGCAAAAAAAATGGAAGAAGCAATGAAAAAAGGAGAAAAAGGGAAAGACGGACAACAAGGTCAGCAAGGCGAACAAAAGTCTGGTAAAGATGGAAAAAATGAAGGTGATCAGAAAGGCGATAATGAAGGTAAACAAGGTAAAGAAGGAGATAAAGGAAACAAAGGAGAAAAAGGTAAAAACGGTAAAGAAGGCGGTAAAGATGGTGATGGACAAGGACAAGGTGGAAGTCAACAAGGAGAAGGCGACTTTAATGAACAGATGAATGCCGAATTATTTAAAATCTATCAAGAACAACAATTATTACGTCAACAACTAGAACAACGTTTAGAGAAAGATGGTTTAAGAGGAAATGGTGACGCCAAAAAACTTTTAAATGATATGGAAGATGTAGAATTAAAATTAATCAATGAAGGCTTTACTAATGAAACTTTAACTAAAATGATGGAACTTAAACATCAATTACTAAAGTTAGAAAACGCCACTTTTCAACAAGGACAAGATTCAAAACGCGAATCTCAAACCAATACCAAAACATTTTCTAATACAACTAACAATCAGATAGACAAAGCAAAACAATATTTTAATACTACCGAAATATTGAATAAACAAAGCTTACCTTTGCAGCAAATTTATAAGCAAAAAGTACAAGAATATTTCAAACAAAAAAATGATTAGTTTTAATTACGAAACCGATTTTAAGCTATTAGATGAAGCTAAAATTTCTAATTGGATAACAAAAATTATAGCACATCACAACTGCAAAAAAGAAGAGATAAGTTATGTGTTTTGTGATGACGAATATTTACATCGATTAAATGTTCAGTATTTAAATCACGATACCCTAACAGATATTATTAGTTTTGATTATTCAATAGGAAAAACTATATCAGGAGATATTTTTATTTCTGTTGAAAGGGTAGAAGATAATGCTAAAGATTTTGATGTAGATTTTACTACAGAACTACATCGTGTAATCATACACGGTATTTTGCACTATTGTGGTTTTAAAGATAAGACCGAAGATGATGCCAAACTAATGCGAGCTAAAGAAGACGAAGCACTTTTGTTATTAAAAGAAATGTAATAGTTTGTTGTATATTTGCACGTCAAATTTAAGTCGAATTTAAAAACGTTCCACGTGGAACAATCAAAATAATATGTTTAACGAAGTTTACGATGTAATAGTTGTTGGAGCAGGACATGCTGGAAGCGAAGCTGCAGCTGCAGCTGCTAATATGGGTAGTAAAACCTTATTAGTAACTATGAATTTACAAAACATTGCTCAAATGTCTTGTAATCCTGCTATGGGAGGAATTGCAAAAGGACAAATTGTAAGAGAGATAGATGCACTTGGTGGCTATTCTGGTATTGTTAGTGATACATCAGCAATTCAATTTAAAATGTTGAACAAATCTAAAGGACCTGCAATGTGGAGTCCAAGGGTACAAAGCGATCGTATGCGCTTTGCAGAAGACTGGAGATTGATGTTAGAAAATACACCTAACTTAGATTTTTATCAAGAAATGGTTAGAGGTCTTTTAGTCAATAATGGTAAGGTTGAAGGTGTAGTTACGTCTCTTGGAATTCAAATAAAAGCAAAGTCTGTTGTGCTAACTAACGGAACATTTTTAAATGGCTTAATTCATATTGGAGATAAAAACTTTGGTGGAGGAAGAGCAGGAGAAAAAGCAGCAACAGGTATTACAGAACAACTAGTTGATTTAGGTTTTGAATCCGGTAGAATGAAAACCGGAACGCCTCCAAGAGTTGATGGAAGATCTTTAGATTTTTCTAAAATGGTTGAACAACCTGGTGATGAAAATCCTGATAAATTTTCTTATTTAGATATCACAAAACCACTAACGCAACAACGTAGTTGTCATCTTGCTTATACAAGTGAAAAAGTACATGATTTATTGAGAGATGGTTTTGATCGCTCACCAATGTTTAATGGTCGAATAAAAAGCTTAGGTCCTAGATATTGTCCTTCTATAGAAGATAAAATTAACCGTTTTGCAGATAAAGATAGACATCAATTGTTTGTTGAACCTGAAGGTTGGAATACAGTTGAGTATTATATAAACGGGTTTTCAACTTCATTACCAGAAGACGTACAATTTAAAGCTCTACGCTCTGTAGAAGGGTTTGAAAATGTCAAATTTTTTAGACCTGGTTATGCTATAGAGTATGATTATTTTCCACCTACACAATTAAAACATACTTTAGAAACTAAGTTGGTAAGCGGACTGTTTTTTGCTGGTCAAATTAACGGAACAACTGGTTATGAAGAAGCAGCATCTCAAGGATTAATGGCAGGTATCAATGCAGCGTTAAAAGTTCAAGAAAGAGATGAATTTATCTTAAAAAGAGACGAAGCTTACATAGGTGTTTTAATTGACGATTTAATTACTAAAGGAACAAAAGAACCGTATCGTATGTTTACATCTCGCGCAGAATACAGGACGTTATTACGTCAAGACAATGCCGATTTAAGATTAACACCAAAAGGATATGAGCTTGGTTTAGCATCTGAAAAACGATTGAAACGTATGGAAGAAAAACACGAACAAGCAGAAAAGTTTGTAGAGTTTTTTCAAAATACTAGTGTGACTACAGGAGAAATAAATCCGATTTTAGAGTCCAAAAATTCTTCATTAATGAAACAGCAAGATAAGATGTTTAAGATTTTTGCTAGACCAAATATTGATATTGAAGACATGAAAAAAATCGAGTCTGTTTCTAATTACATAGAAGAACATAATCTAGATAATGAGATTATAGAACAGACCGAAATACAAGTAAAATACTCTGGATATATAGCTAAAGAAAAGAATAACGCAGATAAACTAACGCGTCTAGAAAATATCAGAATACCTGATAATTTTGATTACTCAAAACTTAAATCGATGAGTATGGAGGCAAGGGAAAAATTAAATAAAATTCAACCTGTAACCATATCACAAGCATCAAGAGTAAGTGGAGTTTCTCCTGCAGATATTTCTGTTTTATTGGTGTATTTAGGTCGATAAATTTTAAACGTTCCACGTGGAACGTTTATTTTTTTTCAGTTTCAATTCTTCTTTTTTTTGATTAGATTTTAATTTATGACTAAAGAACAAACACAATTATGTATAAAAGACCATTCCGTTTCTGGTGAAATGTTTCAATTAAAGGAGAATGAAAAATATGGTTTTTTAGAGACTTTTCCTCAACCAAAAACTAATCAACTTTCAGAATATTATAAAACGGAAGATTACATTTCTCACACAGATGCAAAACGAAATTGGTTTGAAAAAGCATATCATTTAGTTAGACGTTTTTCTTTAAAACAAAAACTAAAACTAATCAATGGTTTTAAAACCGAAACAAAAACACTTTTAGATGTAGGTTGCGGTACAGGAGATTTTTTAAAAACAGCTAAAGAAAATAATTGGATAGTTTCTGGAATCGAACCAAATGCAGAAGCAAGAACAATAGCAAATCAAAAAACAGAAAACGCAGTTTTTGATATCGAACAGTTAAATAATTTTGAATCTAATAGTTTTGATGTAATTACACTTTGGCATGTTTTAGAACATCTTCCAGATTTAGAACATCAAATTTCAATATTAAAAAAACTTTTAAAACCTAAAGGTAGGTTAGTGGTAGCTGTACCAAATTATAAAAGTTTTGATGCAAACTATTATAATCAGTTTTGGGCAGCTTATGATGTGCCAAGACATTTATGGCATTTTGATCAAAATTCAATATCAAAATTATTCGCTTCTATTGATATGGAAATAGAACAACTTAAACCAATGCTATTTGATGCATTTTATGTTAGCTTACTTTCTGAACAATATAAATCTGGACGTAAAAATATTTTTAAAGGTTTTTATAACGGATTACGATCTAATTTAAATGCAAGTCGTACTAGAGAGTATTCTTCGCTAATTTATGTGCTTAAAAACAGTTAAAACTTATTTTAAAAAAGCATAAGGTTAAATTTTAGTCTTAAACAACAGATAACCTTACCTTTTTTAGAAAGTGTCTTAAATCGCTTTATTTGAAGTTGTTTTTCATAGTTAATAATTATTTTAAAATTAAATTAAAATAGATTTTACTTATTAGTACAATATTTACATAAAATGTGTTTATCACTTTTTAATTTTTATACATTTGCGAAAATTCATTAAAACAAAAATTAAGATGAAAAAAATATTAGCGGTTTTATCTATTGCAATTTTTATTACTTCTTGTCAAAAACAGAAAATAGGATATGTTGACAACGGAAAAGTAATTAACGAAATGCAAGAGAAAGTTGATTTAGAAAAAAAATACGAAACAAAGCTTAATGCTTTTAATGCTAAAAAGGATAGTATCGGGAGAGCTTTTCAAATGGAAGCTCAAAAATTCCAGATGGAAGCTCAAAAAATGAGTCAATCTAAAGCTCAAGCTAAATATGAAGAGCTTGGTCAAAAACAGCAAATGTTGCAGCAACAATTTCAAATGGAGCAACAACAAATATCTAAACCTTATCAAGAAGAAATGGATTCTTTAATTACTAAGGTTAAGGATTATGTTAAAAAATACGGTAAAACAAATGGTTTTGATGTTATTTTAGGTACTGTAGAGTCTTCTCCAAGTGTTATGTATGCTAAAGATGAATATGACCTTACAGAAACAATTATAAAAGACTTAGATAATAATTACAAAAAGTAATTAAATATTTACTTATAAAAAAAGCGTTAGACTTCGGTTTAACGCTTTTTTTTTATTTATAAACTGTTATTTATCAGTTGTTTTCATAGTTTTAATTATATTTATCGTGCTATTAATCATTTATAAAAGACTATGAGAAAATTGCTAACGCATTTAATCATTTTCTTTACTTTTTTTTATCAACTTAACGCTCAAGTTGCAACTTCATTTAAAACGGAAAAATCGTTTTATGTATATGGAGATGCAATGGTTATTGGTAATAATAGTTTAAGTAAAGAAAAAAATACACCATTTAATGAATCATCAATTGCTAACGATGATATACCAATGACATTTGTAGACGTTGATAATGATGATTCTACATTTAATTCTAGTTCTTCTTATATTCAACTTCCTGAAAATCAAAACAATATAGTTTATGCGGCACTTTATTGGACGGCAACGTATAGTTATATTAAGGGAGAAAGACGGTCTCAAAACGGACAACATTTCTTCTCTGGAAAAAGACAGAAAAACCGTTCTTTAATAAGAAATATTAAATTAAAACTGCCAAACCAATCTTATCAAACCATAACAGGAACAGTTATATTTGATGGCTATAAAAAAAGCGGTTTTCATCTTAATTCTCCTTACGCTTGTTATGCAGATGTAACTAGTTTATTACAAAATGCTGAAGAAAAAAATGGCGAAATTACAGTTGCAAACATTCACGCTACAGAAGGTTTTGTTGCTGGTGGAAGCTCAGCAGGTTGGATGCTTTATATTGTTTATGAAGCACCAACAGAACAACCAAAATACATCACAACATTTAATGGTTTTGCTCATGTTGGTACAGAGCCTGTTGTTATAAATTTGAAAGATTTTAAATCGCCAGAACAAGGAGAAATAAATACAAATCTAACTTTAGCAACGTTAGAAGGTGATGCAGATATTACTGAAGACGAGTGTATAATAGCAAATCCTAATCTTAAAACAGCAATACGATTAAGTACAACAAACAGACAAGAAAAAAACTTTTTTAATAGCAGTATAGATAGTAATATTAAACGTTTTCCGGACAGTAAAAATACTTTAGGATTTGATATTGCACGTATAGAAGTGCCAAAAAATAAAGAAATAGTAATAGATAATAATACGGATAAAGTAGAATTACTTTTTAACACAAAAGAAGACCGGTTTTACTTGTTTTTTACTGCATTTGAAACTGAAATCAGCAAATCTTTTTTTAATGAAATTGAAGCAAATTTACCCGAAAAAGCTACGGTTATAAAATCCGATACAAAAGAAGAAGTAAAACCAAAAGTTGTTGAGGAAAAAATAGAAATTAAAGCACAAACAAAGATTAAATCAACAGTCGTAAATAATGAAATTAAAGCAGAAAATGTTGTGCTTAAAAAACCAGAAGTTATCCAAGAACAAGAAGATAAAAATTCTTTAAGCCCAAAAGTAGCTACATCTGGTTACCAGCAACAACAAATAAAGCAAGGTAATGTTATTATTAGTTCTTCTACTTATGTTGAAGCTTTAAAGGTTAAAGAAAAACCTTTAGAAACTCAACAATTTAAACTTGTCTTAGAAAAAAATGCAGCAGAGATTGATGGTGCTAAAAAGGGATATTACGTTATTACAAAGTTTTTTTCTTCGCCTCAAAATGCTTTTAATTGGCAAAAAGACTTAAAAGAAAAAGGGTATAATAGCGACTTTTTAATAGATGAAAAAAATAAACTTTACTATGTTTATATCTTTCATACAGAAAACTTTTATGATGCTTACATGCAACATAAATCGTATTTAGAGCAAAATCTTTTTAAAGATAACTGGGTCTTTAAAGTTAATATGACAGACTTTTAATCTATTGCATTAAATACAAAGCAAAAAGAGTAGGAATTAAATAGATAACAATAGTTCTTGCACCGTCATAATCTTTAGCTACACGCTGCCCAAACAATAATAAAAGTAATGTAATAGCGCTTAAAATAGCAGCATAAAACCCTAAGGTAGAGTTATCATTAACTATAAGTTGGTATATACCTAAAACAGCCAAAATACCAGCAATAACTTCTATTATTAGGATAATGGCAACGTTAATTTCTACTATCTTTCCCATAAAAGTTTTAGAAAAATGTTCTTTTAACCAGCCAATATTTCCTTTCCAATCCAAAATTTTATCTAATCCAGATTGTAAAAAAGTGATGGCTAAAAAAAGTAATAAAATTATTTCGGTAATGTGGTCTAAAATAGAAATCATAGTTAATTAGTTTATATTTTAAAGATATTAAAATTATAAAGGAAATTTTAGCTTAATACTACTCTTGCTTAGCGTGTAAAAGTCTAGTTAGTTTTATAGATAAATCGGTTAGTATGATTTTAGAATTTCCGTTACGCTCTATATGATAGATTGCATCTTGTAACTCGTTAGAAATATCTAAAATATTATTATTGTGTACAAAAGGAGCAAATTTTGACAAGTCAAATTTTTCAGCTTTAGCTTCAAAAAACACCAAATCCTCAGCACCGTAATTAAGCAGTAAGGCTTGTCTAAAAAAGTCTAAACAGAAGTTTAAAAATTGCTTTTGTGTCTCTCTACCTGTTTTTGCAATTTCTTCGCTCCAACCAATTAAATCGTGTATTGCAGCTTTGTTTCCTTTAGCTTTAAAAGCAGATCTAATCCAAAATATAAACCATTTTTCAAACTGAGTGTCTTCGCTATCATGATAGACTAAATCGCATGCTTTATTATAATTACCTTCGGCTTGGTGTGCAATTTTAGTAGCATCAGCTTCATTAATATCAAACTGTTTTATCAATCCGTTTTTTATATCTTCTTCTGCTAATGGCGGAAAATGTATAATTTGGCAACGTGATCTAATGGTATTTATAATTTGCTCTTCGTCTTCGGCAATTAATAAAAAAATGGTCTTATTTGGCGGTTCTTCAATTAACTTAAGAAGCTTGTTTGCTGCTTGCGTGTTAAGCTTTTCTGCCATCCAAATTAGCATAATTTTATAGCCACCTTCATAAGCTTTAAGGCTAAGAGATTTAACTATATCTTGGGCTTCATCTACACCAATTTGTCCTTGTTTATTATCTACACCTAAAAGTCTGTACCAGTCAAATAAATTTCCGTAAGGTTGTTGGGTTAGTAATTGCCTCCATTCTTCTAAAAAAGCACTACTAACAGGATGTTTTTTTACCTTATCTGTTGTAGTTACCGGGAAGGCAAAATGTAAATCTGGATGCGAATAATTATTAAACTTTAAGTTGCAAGCTTGATTATTACCATCGTTTTCTGCATTGCTGTTACCACACAAAATGTATTGTGCATAGGCAATAGCCATAGGTAATGTACCAGACCCTTCTGGTCCTACAAATAACTGTGCATGTGGTATACGACCATGGTCTGCACTAGTTGTAAGGTGTTTTTTTATATGTTGAAGTCCTAAAATATCACTAAAAAGCATAAAGCAAATATAGTTTTCTTCTAAAATAAAAGCGAATATCTTACCGCTTGATTTTAATAATTACACTGTTTTGTATCACTCTAAATGTCTATATTTGAAAATTACTTAATCATTAAAATTAAATGAAATATCTATCTGTATTTTTTATTGCTTTTTTAAGTATAAATATATCAGTAGCTCAAGAATTAAAAGTAGCTATAGATAGTACGCTTTCTAATGGTGTTTCTTTTAAACCGGTTAACGAGTTTTATATCTTTGGTGATGCTGCTGTTATTGGTAATAATCTTTTAAGTGAAGACAGTAAAAAACCATACAACAATAGACAAGAAGACAACGACAATATTAAAATGAAATATGTTGATATTGATGATAATCCAGAAACGTTTTCTTCTAGTCAAGCAAAATTAACATTACCTGATGATTTTAAAAAAATTGTTTATGCAGGTTTATATTGGACAGCAACTTACGCGTACGAAAAAGGCACAAGAAAAGCTAAAAAGGATAATTATATCTTTAGAGGTAATGGAGAGCGATCACCAGTAATAAATCAAATAAAACTTAAGCTTCCAAATCAAGATTATCAAGACATTACAGGAGATATTATTTATGACGGATCAACTAATGTAACGCATGCAATAAACTCGCCATATGTTTGTTATGCAGATGTTACAAAATTACTTCAAAACACAGAAGATAAAGCAGGTAACTACACTGTTGCAAATGTTAAAGCAACAGAAGGTTATTTGTCTGGTGGTAGTGCAGCAGGTTGGATGTTGTATGTTATTTATCAATCACCTACAGATAATCCAAAGTACATTTCAACTTACAATGGTTTTGCATTAGTAAATAGTAGACCGGTAGATATAAACTTTAAAAATTTTAAATCTATTAATCAAGGTAAAGTAAACACTTCTTTAGTTGTATCTGCTTTAGAAGGAGATAATAATTTAGATTTAGACGAGTGTGCCATTTTAAAAGCAAATAGCAATCAATTTCAATCCTTAAGTAATGGTGCAAGATACCAGCAAAACTTTTTTAATAGTACAATAACCAATAACTCTATGGTCAATAGAGATCGTTACCCTAATAGCGAAAATACTTTAGGTTTTGACATTGCTCAATTAAAAATCCCTAATTATAATAACACAATAATTAGTAATGATATAAATGAAACAACGATGAGATTAAAAACAAAATCAGATCGTTTTTACTTATACTTTACCGCATTTCAAACCGAGATTGCACAAACATTTTTTGAAGATGTAGTACAAGAAACAACACCAGTAAGCAAAAAAGCCGAAGTAGAACCAGAAGTAGTAAGATCTAACGCTTCTACTATAGCAAGTAAAGACCCTAAAGACACAAAAAGAGCACCTTACGTATATTACAAAAAAGGGTTAAACTCTAATGCTTTTAGATATTTAAAACGAAAAAAATCCACATCTGTTATAGGTATAGAAGGAGGTTATTATGTAATTACTAATGTGTTTTCAGAAGCACAAAGAGCAGGAAAATGGACAGCATCATTAATAAAAAAAGGATTTGATGCAGACGTATTTGTAAACCCAAAAAATAATTGGAACTACGTTTACGTACTTAGAAGCGATACCGCAGAAGAAGCTTTTAAGCTTATGGAAGAATTAAGAACAAATTATAGATATAGAGATGCTTGGATTTTTAAAGCCAATCTCGATTAACAACAAAATTAAAAACTAATGAAAACGCTTAACGATTTCAATTTTAAAAACAAAAAAGCTTTAATCAGAGTAGATTTTAATGTGCCTTTAGATGCTAATTTTAAGGTTACAGATGCAACTCGTATACAAGCAGCTAAACCAACAATAATCAAAATACTTGAAGATGGTGGTAGTTGTGTATTAATGTCTCATTTAGGTCGTCCTAAAGGTGTGCAAGAAGAATTTTCTCTTAAGCATATTGTATCTAAAGTAGAAGATATTATTGGTGTAGAAACTCAGTTTG
This sequence comes from Mesoflavibacter zeaxanthinifaciens DSM 18436, assembly GCF_000422365.1. Classification (GTDB taxonomy): domain Bacteria; phylum Bacteroidota; class Bacteroidia; order Flavobacteriales; family Flavobacteriaceae; genus Mesoflavibacter; species Mesoflavibacter zeaxanthinifaciens. The sequence continues at coordinate 273,992 of NZ_AULQ01000002.1, read as the reverse complement.
TAAACAATTGTGTTGGAGAAGACGTAGAACAAGCAGTAGCAAATCTAGAACCTGGAAAAATCTTAATTTTAGAAAATTTACGTTTTCATGAAGAAGAAACTAAAGGCGATAAAGGTTTTGCAGAACAATTATCAAAATTAGGTGACATTTATGTAAATGATGCTTTTGGTACTGCGCATCGTGCACATGCATCTACAACAGTAGTTGCACAATTTTTTACAGAAAACAAATGCTTTGGATACCTTTTAGAACAAGAAATTAAAAGTATAGAAAAAGTAATGAAAACTGGCGAAAAACCAGTTTTAGCAGTACTTGGTGGTGCAAAAGTGTCTTCTAAAATTACAATTATAGAAAACATTTTAGATAAAGTAGACCATTTAATTATTGGTGGAGGTATGTCTTTTACATTCGCCAAAGCTAATGGTGGAAAAGTAGGAGATTCTATTTGCGAAGATAATAAAATACCATTAGCATTAGATATATTAAAACAAGCAAAAGAGAAAAATGTACAAATACATTTACCTGTAGATGTTAAAGCAGCAGATAAGTTTGATAATAATGCAAATACTCAAACCTGTGATATAAATAATATTCCAGATGGTTGGCAAGGTTTAGACGCAGGACCAAAATCTTTAGAGCAATTTAAGGATGTTGTATTAGAATCTAAAACCATTTTATGGAACGGACCTTTAGGTGTTTTTGAAATGGAAAACTTTGCTAACGGTACTATAGAGTTAGGTAATTTTATTGCAGAAGCAACTAAAAACGGTGCATTTTCACTTGTTGGTGGTGGTGATTCTGTTGCTGCAGTAAAACAATTTGGTTTTGAAGATAAAGTAAGCTACGTAAGTACTGGCGGTGGCGCAATGTTAGAAAGTTTAGAAGGAAAAACTTTACCAGGTATCGCTGCTATCTTAGAATAAAATATAAATAATTAACGTTAAGCAATAAAACGCTTTATATGTCTTTAAAAAAATCATTTTTAATAGTTTCAATTTTATCATTTTGTTGTAGCTGGTTGTTAGCACAAGATTCCTTGCAAATTAATCCAACTAGGCTAAAACAAGACCAATTAATTTCTGGAGAAAGTTATGAGATAGATACAATTATTGATGGTCAGACGTATTATAAAAAGTCAATTAAAGCAATTTCTGCAGAAATTCCGGAAGCACTTTTAGATGATGAATACGCTGCAGAAATTGATAAAAAATGGTTAGAAGAGTTATATAGTACAACACTTTTTGATACCATTTACAGAGATGTTAAAGGGCTTAACTATAAAGCAGTTTACTATCCAGAATTAACCACAGACACACTAAAAGCAAGGCTTAAAAGATTAAATGCAAAAACACCTTTTAATGTAGAATATAATCCTGCGTTAGAAAGTGTGATAAAAATGTTCTTAAAGAACAGACATCAATCTTTTGAGCGTTTAATGGGATTAAGTAATTACTACTTCCCAATGTTTGAACGCGAATTTGACAACTACGATATTCCTTTAGAGATGAAATATCTAGCAATTGTAGAGTCTGCTTTAAAACCACGAGCTAGATCTCGTGTTGGTGCCACAGGGTTATGGCAGTTTATGTTTGCAACAGGTAAACAATACGGTTTGGACGTAAGCAGTTATGTAGATGAGCGTAGTGACCCAATAAAATCTACAGAATCTGCTGCAAAATACTTAGCAAAACTTTATGAGCTTTTTGGAGATTGGGACTTAGCGTTAGCAGCATATAATTCTGGACCAGGTAATGTAAGTAAAGCCATTAGACGTTCTGGCGGGTATCAAAACTACTGGAATATTCGTCCACATCTTCCACGTGAAACAGCAGGATATGTACCTGCATTTCTAGCCACTATGTATATTTTTGAATATGCAGAAGAGCATGGTTTCATTCAACATAAACCAGAATTTAATTACATAGATACTGACACGATTCGCGTTAAGCAAATGATTACTTTGGATCAAGTATCAGAGTTTACAGGTGTTAAGATAGAAACGCTTCAGTTTTTAAATCCATCGTACAAACTAGATATTATTCCTCATATCGAAGGAAAAAATTACACTTTAAGATTACCAAGAAATATTATTGGCGCTTTTGTAAATAACGAAGACCAAATGTATGCTTATGCTAAAGCAGAATTTGATAAACGCGAAAAACCGTTACCTCAATTTTTTAATACAGATACAAAAACTAGATACCGTGTTAAGCAAGGTGATTATTTAGGTAAAATTGCACGAAAATTTGGAGTAAGAGTAAGTCAAATAAAACGTTGGAATGGTTTAAGAAGTAATAATTTAAGAATTGGTCAACGCTTAACTATTTACCCACGAAATGGTGCAGCAATAAGGCAATCAACAGCTTCAAATTCAAATAGTTCAAATCTAAAAAACTATAAAGGAAAAACCTATACCGTTCAAAAAGGAGATAGCTTGTGGAGTATTTCTCAAAAATTTTCAGGAATTTCTGTTGAAAATATTAAAGAATGGAATGGTATTAGTGGTACTAATTTAAAGCCTGGTATGACATTAAAACTGTCTAAAGGCTAAACTTCAAATTAAAACATCGTTATAAAATGAAAAAAATAATTTTATTGGTCTTAGCAGCTACACTTACTATTGCGTGTAATGATAAGAATAAAAAAGAACAAAGATACGTACAAGACTCATCAGGAGTTTTAAATAACCTTTCTGTCGTTATTGATAGTGATTTATGGAAAGGTAGTGTAGGAGATGCTGTAAGAGATGTAGTAACTACAAATGTACCTGGCTTACCACAAAACGAGCCTATGTTTGATGTAAATCAAATTCCACCTCAAGTTTTTAAAGATTTTGCTACAAAAAACAGAACAGTTTTAAGGGTTAGCAAAGGAAAAGAAGCGGGTTTAAAAATAGCAAATAATGTCTATGCTAAACCACAGAAAGTAGTATTTGTAACAGGACAAAACAACGATCAAATTATCGAAATTTTAAAAGTTAATAAGGATAAAATAATTAGTGCTTTTAAAGCGCAAGAAGTAAAATGGCGCCAAGATCAAATAAAAAAATCTGTATTAAATACAGATGATGTTGAGAAAGAACTAGGCGTTACAATTAGTTTTCCTTCTATTTATAGATTTGCTAAAAAGGACGATAACTTTTTCTGGATAAGAAAAAACCTAAGCACAGGAACAAACAACGTTATGCTATATACCATTCCTTATGATTCTATCAATAAAGAAGGAGACATCATAGAGCAAGTTATAAAACACAGAGATAGTTTGGGTAAAAAATATATACCAGGACCTTTAGACGGTAGTTATATGAAGACAGAAGAAGCTTACTCGCCATTCTTATTTAATACAACAATTGACAATAAACCAACTTACGAGGTAAGAAGTACTTGGGATATAGAAGGGACTTTTAATGCTGGTCCTTTTGTAAATTATATGATAGAGGATAAACCAAACAACAGGTACATAGTTGCAGAAGGGTTTACTTTTGCACCATCCGTAAATAAAAGAGACTTTGTTTTAGAGCTTGAAGCAATTATAAAGTCGCTTAAAGTTAAATAACAATTAGGCATAAAGCATAAAAAAACCCAACGCATTTGCATTGGGTTTTTTTTATAAGAATGAGAAAAATTATTTGTTTTCCTCTTTATTATCTTCTTTACTTGCGTCTTTAAACTCTTTAATTCCACTTCCTAGACCACGCATTAATTCTGGTATTTTTTTTCCTCCAAATAAAAGTAAAACCAAAATAACAATTATGGCAATTTGCCAAGGTCCTACTACACCTAAAAATATACTATTAGAAATCATAACTTTTTAATTTAGGCTACAAAGTTAATAATTAAACTTAAATAATAACGTTTAAACACTAACTTTAGCATTTGCTTAAAGTGCTTAACATAATATTTTAATTACTTTTGTTTTTTACTATGGCAAAAAGCGAAAAGAAATCAAAAAAAATAAAGAAGAAGCTACTACACAAGTACCGTTTAGTTATTTTAAATGAAGATACTTTTGAAGAGCGTTTATCTTTAAACTTAAACCGATTAAATGTATTTGTAATAGGTACATTATCGGCTATATTTTTAATTGCATTTACAACACTATTAATTGCATTTACGCCTTTAAAAGAATACATACCTGGTTATTCGTCAACATCTTTAAAAAAGAAAGCTATAGCGCTAAGTTTTAAAACAGATTCCTTACAACGCGTTATAGATTTTAACGAAAAATATTTTGCGTCAATAAAGCAAGTTTTACAAGGAGAAGTTAGTGTAGCCGACTTTGATAGAGATTCAATAATCCAAGCAGTAAAGCAAGAGGTTAGTGAGGTAGATTTATCACCAATAAAAGAAGACTCTTTGTTAAGAGAAAAAGTAGATAAAGAAGATAAATATAGCTTATTCGAAACTGCTACAGCAAAAACAAACTTTGTACTTTTCCCACCGGTAAATGGTACCATTAGTGAGCCTTATGATGTAAAAAGTAAACATTATGCTGTAGATATTGTTGTAGAAGAAAACACGCCCATAAAAGCAACCGCAGACGGAACGGTTATTTTTGCAGAATGGACAGCGCAAACAGGTTATGTAATTTTAATAGAACATAGCTCAGGATTAATTTCTGTATACAAACACAATGCGTCATTGACCAAATCTCAAGGAGATTTAGTTAAAGCAGGAGAAGTAATTGCAACAGCTGGTAATACAGGAGAATTAACCACTGGACCACATCTTCATTTTGAACTTTGGAGCGACGGTTACCCTGTAAACCCAACTAATTTTATAGATTTTAAGTAATGCCTTCATTTAAATCCATATTAGCAAAACCATTTGCAAAACGCATCTACAAGAAAGTTCAAAAATGGGCAAATAATCCCATTGAAACTCAAGAAAAAGTTTTTAAAAACCTTATTTCAGAAGCTACAGAAACAGCATTTGGTAAAGACCACGATTTTATAAGTGTCAATACTTACGAAGACTTTGTAAAACGTGTACCAATAAGAGATTACGAAGATTTAAAACCATATGTAGACCGTGTTGTTGATGGTGAAGAAAATGTACTTTGGAAAGGTAAGCCTCTATACTTTGCAAAAACTTCTGGTACAACATCTGGCGCAAAATACATTCCGCTTACTAAAGAAAGTATGCCAACACACGTAAACGCTGCAAGAAATGCCATTTTAATGTACATACACGAAACTGGTAATGCAGATTTTGTTAACGGAAAAATGATTTTCTTACAAGGTAGTCCAGTACTTCAAGAAAAAAACGGAGTACAATTAGGTAGATTATCGGGTATTGTAGCACATTATGTTCCAAAATACCTTCAAAAAAATCGTATGCCATCTTGGGAAACTAACTGTATTGAAGACTGGGAAACCAAAGTAGACGCTATTGTAGAAGAAACATTGCCAGAAAACATGACAGTAATATCAGGTATTCCGTCATGGGTACAAATGTATTTTGAAAAACTGCAGCAAAAAACAGGGAAAAAGGTAGGAGATATCTTTAAAAATTTCAATTTATTCATTTTTGGTGGTGTTAATTATGAACCGTATCGTGCTAAATTTGAAAACCTAATAGGAAGAAAAGTAGATAGTATAGAATTGTATCCTGCAAGCGAAGGTTTTTTTGCTTTTCAAGACAAGCAAGATGAAAAAGGAATGCTTTTACAACTAGACTCAGGTATGTTTTATGAGTTTGTAAAAGCAGAAGATTTTTTCAACGAAAACCCTAAACGAATCACTTTAAAAGATGTTGAGGTTGGCGTAAATTATGTTATGATTATATCAACAACAGCAGGACTTTGGGCTTACAATATTGGCGATACCATTCAGTTTACAAATACAAAGCCTTACAGAGTTATTGTTTCTGGAAGGATTAAACATTTCATATCTGCATTTGGAGAACATGTAATTGGCAAAGAAGTAGAGCAAGCAATGAAAGATGCAACAACAAATACTTCAATTAGAATAAATGAATTTACTGTAGCTCCGCAAATAAATCCAGATTCAGGATTACCGTATCATGAATGGTTTATAGAATTTGAAAATGAACCAGACAATCTTTCCGCTTTAGCGAAAAAATTAGATACTTCCTTGCAAAAGCAAAACAGCTATTATTTTGATTTAATTGAAGGAAAAGTGCTTCAACCATTAAAAATTACAAAAATTGAAAAAAATGGATTTCAAAACTACATGAAATCTATAGGTAAATTAGGTGGACAAAATAAAATGCCAAGACTGTCTAATGATAGAAAGATAGCTGAAGCCTTAAAAGCATTCTTATTGGTTAAATAATATTATATTTGCCTCAACAAAACTAGATAATGAGTATAAAAAAACCACATGAAAGAACTAGAGCTCAAGAAAGCTCAAATGCAATTGAACGCATGTATATTACCATGCGACACTTGTTTAATCGTGGGTTTTATAAGCCAATGGGTGTTTCTGGAGAAACATTAAGAGAAGCATTATTGGTTTTACGACCAGAAATTTATGGTTCTATATCAGAAGAAAAAGCAGAATTAGAAGGACTGCTTTATGTTATAGACCGTTTACCATACGGTATAGAACAATGCCGATTTATCAATTTAACAAGCGACGAAGGTTATAAAGATTCACATTTTGAGGTTATAATACCTCCTAAAAGACGTCGTAACTGTTATCGTATTGATGATGAGCAGATGAATATTGAAATAACAAGAGGTAGATCAGAAATATACGATATCTTAACCCATCTAACCTTTTTGTTTGTAGAGTCTCATAAAATAAGTAAACGTGTTCTTATTGATGAAAACGGAGCAACAACAAGAGATTGGCAAAAGTTAGAACAAGCAGTTTTAAAGACAAAAAAGCTTACTCAAAAAGAACGAGAAATAGCAATAACACACACTGCTAATATACTAGGAAGAACGTTTAAAGAACTTACTAAGGTTTACAACGCTTTTGCTTTACCAAATAAGCCAGAACGTCTATTAGAAATAGTCTATTGGCTAGGTAATCTTGCAATAGACGAAGTTGTTCATAACAATAAAAGAACAGTTACTTTTAGTCCTGTATTAAGAGAACGATTAGGGCACCATTTACATGGAGAAATTTGGGCAAATAGAATTAAAGAAACACTTCAAAAGCATAAGCTTTTAGAAAGACCAATCCATATAATTAGTGCAAATTTACACAGTGTTATGAATACACTTTTTGCACCAATTGCATTAAAATCAGAAACGTCTAAAAACGATATATTTAAAGTTTACGAAAGTTTAAGTCAAAGTAACAATACATCGCTTCGCAATAAAGTAAAGCAAAAGGCGTTACAGCAAGGAATGATTTTTATAGAAGATGAATCGGGAACAAACATAGACGTTCAGATTTTTGATACATCTAAAATAGATCTTTCTAAAACAGATTTAAATTTGCCTAAACCATCTAAAGACAAAGAAGCACCAGTTTTATTTGTAATGGATTATGCGTTTGGTGAACAAGCATATGAAACCATTGACGAGTTTTTAAAACCATATACTAACGAAGGAGATAAAGTATTTTTAAATATAGAATCTGTATCAATAATGGGTAAAGCAGGAATATTAGAAGGAGGAAAAGGAGATATTATGATACCTTCTGCTCATATTTTTGAAGGTACAGCAGACAACTATCCTTTCACAAATGAATTATCTAAAACCGATTTAGAAGGTCAAGGTGTAGATGTTTATGAAGGGTCTATGATAACTGTTTTAGGGACATCACTTCAAAATAAAGACATACTTAAATTCTTTTTTAATTCAACATGGAATGTTATTGGATTAGAAATGGAAGGTGCGCATTATCAAAAAGCTATACAAGCAGCATCTAAAGTAAGACGAAGTATTAATCCAGATGTAAAAGTAAGATACGCTTATTACGCAAGTGATAATCCGTTAGAAACAGGAAGTACATTAGCTTCAGGAGGTTTAGGTACTTCTGGAGTAAAACCAACATATTTAATAACACGTAAAATATTACAACAAATATTTGCTTAAAAAGCTATGAGTAAAGAATTACCAAACAATCAAAAACAAAACGAAGAAGTAGACTTAATTGTTTTTTTTAATCTAATTGGAAATGCAATAAACAAAGTTATAGATTTCTTTAAAGGCATTCTTAAAACTATTTTCTCTTCAATTATTTATGCCTTAAAAACACTTTTTAAAAGCTGGAAAATAGTTTTAGGAGTTTTGCTTATAGCAGCTATAGTAGGTTATGCTTTAGAAAAATCAAGACCAACAATTTATACTACAGAAATGTTGGTAGAGCCATATTTTAATTCAAAATATCAACTAGTTACAAATATCAACTATTTTAATGCGTTAATTTCTAATAACGAGAAAGAAACTTTAAAAGAAATATTTAAAGTTGGAGATGATGTTATCAATGAAGTTAGAAGTTTTGAAATAGAACCAGGACCAGAAACTGAAAATGATAAATTATTGCAGTATGAGGAGTTTATTAGTAAACTAGATTCTGTTAGAGCTCAAGATTATTCTTATGAAGAGTTTTTAGAAAACAGGAGTGTGTATGCTGGTAGATATTTTTTAATTAAGGCTAATGCTTATAAGTCTGATATCTTTAAAGATTTAGAAGGAGGTATTTTAAACTCTTTTACCAACGACTATACTAATAAGGAGATGAAAAGAAGGGATACTTTAATTGAAATACAGAAGCAAAATCTTTACGATCAATTAAAGCAAGTAGATTCTTTAAAACAATTTTATATAGATGTTGTTAGAGCCGAAGCCGATAACAAAAAACAGAATGTTAGACTAGGCGAGTTTTCAATTACTTCAAATGAAAGCTCTAAAACTAGAGAATTTGACTTATTAAAAGAAGAACAAAAGATAAGAAACGAAATAAAAAAATTAGAAGAAGAAAAAATAGAGCAAGATGTTATCTTTGAAGTTATATCAAGTTTTCAAAGAGTAGGAAATGCTTCTTCTAGTTGGTTAGAAAAATACTCTATTATATTCCCAGTTTTAGCATTTGTACTGCTAATCATTTTCTTTATAGCTAAAAAAGTTATAATATTTACTTTAAATTATGAAGATTAAAACAATACTTGTTACAGGAGGCGCAGGATTTATAGGGTCTAATTTTATTCTACATTATCTTAGCAACAATCCAGGTACAAATGTTGTTAATTTAGATAAGCTCACCTATGCAGGAGAGCTTTCTAATTTAAAGGAAGTAGAGAGTAATCCAAATTATACTTTTATTAAAGGAGATATTTGTGACCGAAACTTAATAGAATCTTTATTTGATAAATATCAATTTGATGGTGTTATTCATTTTGCAGCAGAGTCTCATGTAGACAATTCTATTAACAGTCCTAGCGCTTTTATAGACACAAATATTACTGGGACATTCAATTTAATAGATGTAGCAAAATCCAATTGGATGGAAGCACCATTTAAACACAAAGACGGTTGCGAAAACAACAGGTTTCATCATATATCTACAGATGAGGTTTATGGTACTTTAGGAAAAACAGGATTGTTTACAGAAAATACGCCTTATGCACCAAATAGTCCGTATAGTGCATCAAAAGCATCTTCAGATTTTATAATTAGAAGCTATTTTCATACGTATGGAATGAATGTTGTTACCACAAATTGTTCTAATAATTATGGGCCAAAACAGCATGATGAGAAGCTTATACCAACAATTATCAGAAAAGCTATTTCAGGAGAAAACATTCCTATTTATGGCGATGGAACAAACGTTAGAGATTGGTTATATGTATTAGATCACTGTAAAGGTATAGACCTAGTTTTTAAAACAGGAAAAGCAGGAGAAACTTACAATATTGGAGGTAGAAATGAAAGAAATAATCTGTACATTGTAAACACTATCTGTTCAATTTTAGATGAAATTAAGCCTGCAGACAAATCATATAAAGATCAAATTACTTTTGTAACAGATAGACCAGGACATGATTTTAGATACGCAATAGATGCTTCTAAAGTTGAAAATGAATTAGGCTGGAATGCAGACGAAAATTTTGAAACAGGTATTAAAAAAACTATTGATTGGTACCTAAAAAAATATACTGATTAATGAAAGGAATAATTTTAGCAGGCGGATCAGGAACCAGACTTCACCCATTGACAAAAGTATTAAGTAAGCAGTTAATGCCTATTTATGATAAGCCAATGATATATTATCCGCTTTCTACTTTAATGCAAGCTGGTATCAATGAAATTCTAATAATTTCTACACCAGAACATATCCCTTTTTTTAAACAACTCTTAGGAGATGGATCAAACTTAGGCTGTACTTTTCAATATGCTGTACAAGACTCACCAAACGGTCTGGCAGAAGCATTTATTATAGGAGAAGAATTTATAGGAGAAGATAAAGTAGCACTAATTTTAGGAGATAATATTTTTTACGGAACTGGACTTGCAGACCTGTTAAAAGCAAATAATAATCCAGATGGAGGTATTGTTTACGCTTATCACGTTACAGATCCAGAACGTTATGGCGTAGTTAATTTTGATAAAGAAGGCAAAGCACTTTCTATCGAAGAAAAGCCAGAAAAACCTAAATCAAATTATGCAGTTCCTGGTATATACTTCTATGATAATGAGGTAGTAAAAATTGCAAAAAATATTAAACCAAGTCAAAGAGGCGAATTAGAAATCACAGACGTTAATAAAGCTTATCTAGAACAAGGAAAGCTACAAGTAAGTATTTTAGATAAAGGTACTGCATGGTTAGATACAGGCACATTTAAATCTTTAATGCAAGCCTCTCAATTTGTTCAAGTTATAGAAGAACGTCAGGGATTAAAAATAGGAGCGATAGAAGAAGCGGCATACACAAGCGGATTTATAACTAAACAACAGTTAATAGACCTTGCTACGCCACTTCTAAAAAGTGGTTATGGAAAACATTTAATAAGCTTAGTAAAAGAAGACTAATGATTGCTAAAGAAACAAAGCTTAAAGGTTGTTACATTCTAGAACCAACAGTTTTTGATGATTCAAGAGGTTATTTTCTTGAAAGCTATAACAAGCAAACGTTTGATAAACTGATAGGTCAAAATATAAATTTTGTACAAGACAATGAGTCCTTTTCCTCTCGTGGAGTTTTAAGAGGATTACATGGTCAAAAAGATGAGTTTGCTCAAGCTAAATTAGTTAGAGTAACACAAGGCGAAGTACTAGACGTAGCTGTAGATTTTAGAAAAGATTCACCAACATATATGCAACACGTATCAGTAAAATTATCTTCAGAAAATAAGAAGCAGTTATTTGTTCCTAGAGGATTTTTACACGGTTTTGTAGTGTTGAGTCAAACAGCAGTATTTAATTACAAATGTGATAATTGGTATAACAAAGATGCAGAAATTGGAATTATGTATAATGATTCCGATTTAAGCATAGATTGGTTGCTAAATGAAGATGAGTTGTTAATATCTGAAAAAGATAAAAACTTACCAACCTTAAAGCAGTTTTCTAAATGATAAGAGTATTAATAACAGGAGGAAAAGGGCAATTAGGACAATGTTTGCAATCTATATCTAACGACTTTAAAACGTTAGATTTTGTGTTTTTAGGAAGTAGTGATTTAGACATTTCTAAAAAAAAAGAAGTTGAAAATTATTTTAGTAAAAACCATTTTGATTATTGTATTAACTGTGCTGCTTACACAGCTGTAGATAAAGCTGAAGAAGAACTAGAATTAGCAAAAAAAGTTAATGTTACAGGTGCTAAAAACTTAGCAATAGCCTGTAAAAAGAACAACAGTATACTAATACATATTTCTACAGATTTTGTTTTTGATGGAACAGCAAAATTACCTTATACCGAAGAAGATACTACAAATCCAATATCTGTATACGGAAAAACAAAACGAGATGGAGAATTAGCAATAATATCTAACCTACCACAACACTTTATTATTCGTACATCTTGGTTATATTCAGAATTTGGGAGTAATTTTGTGAAAACTATGTTGAGGTTATCAGAAGAAAAAAAAGAATTAAGTGTTGTAGATGATCAAACAGGTTGCCCTACCTATGCAAAAGATTTAGCTGAAGTCATTTTAAAAATCATAAACAGTCAATCTAAAAAGTTTGGAATATATCATTATTCAAACCAAGGAGAAATCACTTGGTATGATTTAGCAAAAGAAATCTTTAAGCAATCAAATGTAGATATTAATCTTTACAAAACTGACTCAAATACATTTAAAACACTTGCAACACGACCAAAGTATAGTGTATTAAATACTAGTAAAATACATTCTCTTCTAAAATTAGAACCAATACAATGGAAGAAAAGTTTAGAGAAGTGTTTGAAAGAAATAAAATAATGAAGACTATGTATAACACTAATTTTCATAATAAAGAATTAAAAAATCTCACCTTTTTAATCACAGGTGGCGCTGGTTTTATTGGCTCCAATTTAGTAGAATATCTACTTAAAAATAATACTAAAAAAGTTGTTATCTTAGATAATCTTGCAACAGGAAAACTTTCCAACATTAGCGATTTTATCAAACAACCTAATTGCGAGTTTATAGAAGGAGATATTAGAGATTTAGACACTTGTAAAAAGGCAATGCAAAATGTAGATTACGTCTTACATCAAGCAGCTTTAGGTTCTGTACCACGATCAATTAATGATCCAATAACTTCTAACGAAGTCAACATTTCTGGTTTTTTAAACATGTTAGTTGCTGCTAAAGACTCTTCAACAGTAAAACGAATGGTGTATGCCGCTTCGTCTAGTACTTACGGAGATAGTAAACAACTTCCAAAGGTAGAAGACAACATAGGTAAACCATTATCACCATATGCAGTCACTAAATATGTTAATGAACTGTATGCAGATGTTTTTTACAAAACTTATGGATTAGAAACTATTGGCTTAAGATATTTCAATGTTTTTGGGCAAAGACAAGATCCAAACGGAGCTTACGCTGCAGTAATCCCAAAATTTATCGGTCGTTTTTTAAATAATGAAGAGGTTATTATCAACGGGGACGGAAAACACTCAAGAGATTTTACATACATAGAAAATGTAGTACAAGCCAATATAAAAGCAGCTTTAACAGATAACCCAAAAGCAGTTAATCAAGTATATAATGTTGCTTTTGGAGATAATACTAATTTAAATGAATTAGTTGAAGCCATTAAAAACGGACTTTCAGCCTTAAATATTTCAACATCCTCCAAAGTAACTAACGGACCAGAAAGACAAGGCGATGTAAAGCACTCTTTAGCAGACATATCTAAAGCCAAAGCTAATTTTGATTATAATCCTGAGTTCTCATTTTCTGAAGGTATAAAACACACGATAAAATATTATATAGATAATAATGAAAGCATTTAGCATTTCAAAAAACTTAGAAACAGCAATAAAAGCTTCATTACATGCCGGAAAGGAAATAATGAAGGTTTATAATTCTGAAATTGAAGTAGAATACAAAGACGATAAATCGCCTTTAACGGAAGCAGATAAAAGAGCGAATGACATTATCAATTCGTTTTTAATTCCCACAGAAATTCCAATTATTTCAGAAGAAAATAAACAAACAGATTATAACGATAGAAAACACTGGAATCAATGCTGGATTGTAGATCCTGTAGATGGTACCAAAGAGTTTATAAAACGTAATGGAGAGTTTACTGTAAACATAGCATTAACCGAAGATGGTATTCCAAAATTAGGAGTCATTTATGTACCTGCAATTAAAATCATTTATTTTGCAGATGTAGAAAGCAAACAAGCTTTTAAAGCAGAATTAAATACTCATGATGTTTCAATAGATGAAGTTTTAAGTTCAGCAACTCAACTGACACCAAAACAAGAAGATTCAATATTAGTGGAAGTTGTTGGAAGTCGTTCTCATATGAGTCAAGAAACACTTGATTATGTAGAAGATTTAAAACAACAAGGTAAAGAGGTACACATAGTATCAAAAGGAAGTTCTTTAAAATTCTGTTTAGTCGCAGAAGGTAAAGCAGACGTATATCCACGATTTGCACCAACTATGGAATGGGACACTGCTGCAGGACAAGCTATCTGTAATGCTGTTGGTATTTCTGTATTTTCTAAAGAAACCAATAAACCACTACTTTATAACAAAGAAAATTTGTTAAATCCTTGGTTTTTAGTGTCTAAATAAAATGAAAGATAGCTCATATAAAAGGCACCTGGCCAAAACCATTACTTGGCGTATTGTTGGTACAATAGATACCATTGTGCTTTCATGTATCATATCTGGTAATCCATTTACAGGATTAAAAATTGGTTTTTCAGAAGTGATTACAAAAATGATTTTGTATTACCTTCATGAAAGAACATGGTTTAAAATTAACTTATCAAAAGATGGTAAAGTTTTAGAAAGCAAAAAAAGACACATAGCAAAAACATTAACATGGCGCTTTATAGGGACATTAGACACAATAATTTTAGCTTGGATTATATCTGGTGACCCATTAACAGGACTAAAAATAGGTTTTGCAGAAGTAATTACAAAAATGCTATTATACTATTTACATGAAAGAACGTGGTATAAAATAAATTATGGATTAGATGAAAGAAGGAAATAAATTAGATATAAGTAAAAACATTATACAACACGATTATCAAGTAAGTCGTGAAGACAGAAAGTCTAAAAATAACCACAATTCATTTTTGATTTGGTTTACGGGTCTATCAGGATCTGGAAAATCGACAATAGCAAACCTTGTAGAACAGCAACTTTTTGAAAAAGGAATAAAAACCTACACACTTGATGGTGATAATATTAGAAAAGGAATCAATAATGATTTAACATTTTCACCTGAAGATAGAACTGAAAACATAAGAAGAATAGCCGAGATCTCTAACTTAATGATTGATGCAGGTTTAGTTGTCTTAGCTGCATTTGTTTCACCCTATAAAAAAGATAGAGAAAACGTCAAGAATATCGTTAAAAACAGTAATTTTGTCGAGGTTTTTATCAATACTAGTGTTGAAGAATGTGAACGTAGAGACGTTAAAGGACTTTATAAAAAAGCACGTGCAGGAGAGATAAAAAACATGACAGGTATATCGGCGCCTTACGAAGCACCTGAACAACCTGATATAGAAATAAAAACAGAAGAAGTATCTGTAAAAGAGGCGGTTAATAAAATTATTGACCACATAACACCAAAATTAAAACTGGACAATGAGTAAGTATTACTTAAACTATTTAGATGAATTAGAAAGTGAAGCAATATTTGTATTGCGAGAAGTTTGGGCACAGTTTGAAAATCCAGTCATTCTTTTCTCTGGTGGTAAAGACTCGATAGTCGTTACACATTTAGCTAGAAAAGCGTTTTACCCAAGCAAAATACCATTTTCTTTAATGCATGTAGATACAGGACATAATTTCCCTGAAACTATTCAATTTAGAGATAATTTAATTAAAGAATTAGGCGCTAATTTAATTGTTGGATCTGTTCAAGAGTCTATTGACCAAGGTAGAGTTGCTGAAGAAAAAGGAAAAAATGCCACACGTAATGCACTTCAAATTACAACACTTTTAGATGCTATTGAAGCTAATAAAATAGATTGTGCAATAGGAGGAGGAAGACGTGATGAAGAAAAAGCAAGAGCAAAAGAACGTTTTTTCTCACATCGAGACGATTTTGGACAATGGGATCCAAAAAATCAACGACCAGAATTATGGAACATATTTAACGGGAAACATTTTGAAGGCGAGCACTTTAGAGCATTCCCAATAAGTAACTGGACAGAAATGGATGTGTGGAATTATATTAAAAGAGAAAACATCTCAATTCCATCACTATACTTTGCTCACGAAAGAGAAGTGGTTTGGAGAAGTAACTCTTGGATACCAAAATCTGAATTTTTAATTTTAGATGAAGGTGAAGAAGTAGTAACTAAAAAAATACGATTTAGAACCTTAGGAGACATTACCATAACAGGAGGAATAGAATCTGACGCAGATACTGTAGAGAAGATAGCTACAGAAGTAGCAGCAATGAGGCAAACCGAAAGAGGTAACAGAAGTGACGATAAGCGTTCAGAATCTGCAATGGAAGATAGAAAAAGAGAAGGTTACTTTTAAAAAGAAAGCAAAGCATGTTAGACAATAATCAATTATTAAGATTTACAACAGCAGGAAGTGTAGATGACGGAAAAAGCACACTAATTGGTCGATTACTATACGATTCTAAATCTATTTTTGAAGATCAATTAGAAGCTATAGAAAGCACAAGTAAGAAAAAAGGACATGAAGGTGTTGACTTAGCTTTGTTTACAGATGGATTAAGAGACGAAAGAGAGCAAGGGATTACCATAGATGTTGCTTACAGGTATTTTACAACCCCAAAACGAAAGTTTATTATAGCAGATACACCAGGACATATTCAATATACACGTAATATGGTTACAGGCGCATCAACAGCAAATGTGGCTATAATTTTAGTAGACGCAAGACATGGTGTAATTGAACAGACTAAAAGACACGCTTTTATTGCTTCGTTACTACAAATTCCACATATTATTGTATGTATTAATAAGATGGATTTAGTAGATTTTTCAGAAGAAGCTTATAATAATATAGTTTCTCAGTTTGAGAGTATTTCATCTAAAATGCTAGTTAAGGATGTAAGATTTATACCAATTTCAGCATTATTAGGAGATAATGTGGTTAACCGTTCAGAACATATGTCTTGGTATCAAGGTGCACCATTATTACATACTTTAGAGACGATGCATATTAGTAGCGATGTAAATAAAGTAGATGCACGTTTTCCTGTGCAATCCGTTTTAAGACCACAAAGTGAAGATTTTAGAGATTATCGTGGTTATGCAGGTCGTGTTGCTAGTGGTATTTTTAGAAAAGGTGATGAGGTAACTGTAATGCCTTCTGGCTTTACTTCAAAAATAAAAAGTATAGACACCTTTGAAGGAGAAGTTAACGAAGCCTACGCGCCAATGTCTGTATCCATCACTTTAGAAGATGATATTGATATTAGCCGAGGTGATATGATTGTACGTTCTAACAACAAACCAGAAGCCTCTCAGGATATCGAGGTGATGCTATGTTGGTTAAATAATAATCCAGCAAAGCCTAGAGCAAAATATACTATAAAACATACTTCTAATGATCAAAAAGCAATGATAAAAGAAGTGGTTTATAAAATAGATATTAATACTTTAGAGCGTAACAGCGAGGATAAAGACTTAAAGATGAACGATATCTCTAAAGTAAAAATACGAACAACAAAACCATTAATGATAGACTCATACAGAGAAAACAGGACAACGGGAAGTATTATCTTGGTAGATGATACCACTAATGAGACTGTAGCTGCTGGTATGGTTGTATAATTTAAAACGAATAAAATGATTAAAAACAAAAACTATTCAATTGCAATAATAGGTTTAGGCTATGTTGGTTTACCTCTAGCAGTAGAGTTTGCAAAAAAATATAAAGTAACAGGCTTTGATATTAACACTTCTCGTGTTGCTAAGTTAAACAGCGGTCATGATGATACTTTAGAAGTTAGTGACGAAAATTTAAAAGCTGTTTTAAATCAAAATGAAAATAAAGGTTTAAAACTAACAGATAAAGCTCAAGATATTTCTTTATGTAACGTTTACATAGTTACAGTTCCAACACCGGTAGATAAAAATAATAGACCTATTTTAACACCGCTTATTAAAGCTTCAGAAACTATAGGTAAAGTACTTAAACAAGGAGATATTGTTATTTACGAATCAACAGTTTACCCTGGAGTAACAGAAGACGAATGCGTTCCTGTTTTAGAGAAAACAAGTGGTTTAAAATTTAACCAAAATTTTTATTGTGGTTATTCTCCAGAACGTATTAATCCTGGTGATAAACAACATACAGTAGCTAATATTTTAAAAGTTACTTCAGGATCTACACCAGAAATAGGGGAAGAAATAAATAATTTATACGCATCTATTATTACAGCAGGTACACATTTAGCACCAACCATTAAAGTTGCAGAAGCTGCCAAAGTAATAGAAAATGCGCAACGCGATATAAATATTGCTTTTGTAAATGAATTAGCTAAAATCTTCAATAAATTAGATATAGACACACATGCGGTTTTAGAAGCAGCTGCAACAAAATGGAATTTTTTACCATTTAAACCTGGTTTAGTAGGCGGACATTGTATAGGCGTAGATCCTTTTTATTTGGCACAAAAAGCACAAGAAGTAGGCTATCATCCCGAAATAATTTTAGCAGGACGACGTTTAAATGATTCTATGGGAGAATATGTAGCAACTGAAGTCTTAAAATTAATGGTAAAAAACGACATTACTATTAAGGATGCTAAAGTGTTAATGTTAGGTATTACCTTTAAAGAAAACTGTCCAGATATTAGAAATACAAAAGCTATAGATGTTTATGAAGCATTAAAAGGCTTTAATATGGATGTGGATGTTTATGATCCTTGGGCAGATCAAGAAGAGGTTAAGGATGAGTATAACATATCTACAATTCAAAAACTGGGAACAAACTATGATGCAATTGTACACGTTGTATCTCATAAAGAATTTTTAGATTTAGATTTAAATAATTTAAAATCTAATAAAGGAATTGTTTATGATGTTAAAGGAACTTTAGAATTTAAAACCGTAAATAAACGTCTTTAATAAAATTTAAAACAAAAAATCATGAATAAAATAGTATTTATTTTTATTATCCTTCTTTCGATTTCTTGTAAAGATTCAAATGAGAAAGATAATTTTAAGAAAAAGCCAGAAAAAAAAATTGAAACAATAGAAGACTATATTCAATTAGACAATAAAGAAAATGTAGTAGAAGTAAATGATGTCCTTGGAGAGTCTGTTAAAATTGAGAATATCTCCGTATTCAAAGATAAAATTCAAAAGAAAACTTTTCTTGTTTTCAAATTAAGCGAACGAATAGAAAATGATATCAAAGAAAACTATAGAATTATTGTAAGAACGTTTCCGACTTATTTAGACGATTTAAGAGAAGATACTGAAAAGCGCAATTTAAAGTATGATTCATGGTATTCGAAAATTAATGAAATAGAAAATAATGGTGATATTTTTTTTGTAGTTAACTTGTCAGAAAGCGGAGGTGAATTCGATAAAATAATTTTGCAATTAATAAATGATAATACAAACGAAATAAGTAAAAAGAGAATATATGTTCGAAACGTTACATATAAAATCACTAAATAATAAATAATATGTTTAAAGATAAAGTATTATTGATAACAGGCGGAACAGGTTCTTTTGGTAACGCAGTTTTAGAAAAATTTTTAGGATCTGATCTTAGAGAAATTAGAATTTTTAGTAGAGATGAGAAAAAGCAAGAAGATATGCGAATTAACTACAAGAATGATAAATTAAACTTTATTGTTGGGGATATTCGTGATTTTAATAGTATAAACAAGGCCATGAAAGGAGTCGATTACCTATTTCATGCAGCTGCTTTAAAACAAGTTCCATCTTGTGAATTTTATCCAATGCAGGCTATTCAAACAAATATCTTAGGCGCAGAAAATGTTTTAGAAGCAGCAGCTCAAAATAATGTAAAAAAAGCAGTAGTATTAAGTACAGATAAAGCGGTTTATCCAATAAATACAATGGGTATGACCAAGGCATTAATGGAAAAATTAGCAATATCAAAAGCTAGAGATACTAGAGTTCAAGAAAATAATGGAATTATCTGTTCTACTAGATATGGCAATGTGATGGCTTCTAGAGGATCTATAATTCCTTTATTTATAAAACAGATAAAAGAAGGAAAAAACTTAACAATTACTAATCCAAATATGACACGATTTATGATGTCATTAACAGATTCTGTAGATCTTGTAATGTTTGCTTTCAAAAATGCAAACCCTGGAGATATTTTTGTCCAAAAATCCCCAGCTGCTACTGTTTTAACATTAGCTAAAGCATTGAAAGAATTATTTCATGCTAACAACGAAATTAGCATTATTGGAGCAAGACATGGTGAGAAAATGTTTGAAACATTATGCAGTAAGGAAGAAATTTCGAAATCAGAGAATATGGAAAAATATTATCGTGTTCCTGCAGATATGAGAGATTTAAATTATACTAAATATGTACAATCAGATGGCACTAAATTACAAGGTGATGAGTATAATTCTGACAACACAAAACAGTTAAATGTTAAAGAACTGAAAGAGTTGTTGTTAACAATTGATTATGTGAAAAGAGAATTAGAAGAGTATGAAGCATAAAAAAAAAGTTTTACTTTTAGGCATGGCTGGTATGGCTGGGCATGTTATATATAAAACCCTTACTGAATTAAATAAATTTGAAGTTATAGGCACATCTCATAGAGAATTAAAAAATCAAAAGGAGCATATTCTTTTGAACGTTACTAATTTTAATGAGGTTGAGAAAACAATAAAAGAAGTAAAACCAGATTATGTTATTAATGCTGTTGGAGTTTTAATAAAAGGATCACAATCAGCATCAGATAATGCGATTCTTATTAATAGTTACCTACCTCATTTTCTCGAAAGAATTTGTTTTAATCAAGGTTCTAAATTTATTCATATAAGTACCGATTGTGTATTTTCTGGTAATGGTCATGGAGGGTATAAGGAAGATAGCTTTAGAGATGCCGATGATGTTTATGGAAGGTCAAAAGCACTTGGTGAAATAAATACCAAAAATAGTGTTACAATAAGAACGTCAATAATTGGACCAGAATTAAAAGATAATGGAGAAGGTTTATTTCATTGGTTTATGTCTCAAGATGGTGAAATTAATGGTTTTACAAAGGTCTATTGGAGTGGTGTTACTACATTAGAATTAGCTCATGGTATAGTAACAGTTTTAAAAAATAATATAACAGGGATATATCATTTAACGAATAATAATAAAATTTCCAAATACGATCTTCTATGCCTATTTAAAGATATTTGGAAAAAAGAAAAAATTCAAGTAACTAAAAAAGATAACTTCTTTAAAGATAAAAGTTTCATTAATACCTTACATCCTGATTTTATTGTTTCAAAATCATATAAACAAATGTTAATTGAACAATATGAGTTTATGAACAAGTATAAATTAGATTTTAATTATAACGTAAGGTATAAGATTTAAAATGAGTTTAGTTAATAAGAACATTTTAGCAAACATTCTGGGAAGAATCTGGAGTGTTTTGTCTGTTTTTATTTTTATTCCTTTATACATTACAATTCTTGGAGTTAAGATATATGGTGTAGTAAGTTTCTATGCTATTTTACAAGGTATTTTGATTTTTGCAGACGCAGGTTTAACAGCAACCTTAAAAAGAGAACTAGCCAAAGGAAATAATTCTGAAGAAAGTAGAGAATATAAATTTAAGATTCTTAGGTCTATAGAATTAATATACCTATTAATAGTATTTGTTATTACAAGCTTAATATTTTTTGGATCTAACTACATAGTAGATAGTTGGTTAAATATTGAAGATTTAGATAAAGAAGTAACAGTTAATGGTATTAAAATAATGGGTTTCGCTTTAGGTCTCAATTTTTTATCAAAACCATATCAAGGCGCTTTGATAGGAATGGAAAAACAAGTGCTTTCAAATTTACTTCAATTCTTATGGGGGTTATTAAAAAATGGAGGTGTAGTATTTGCTATTTATTATCTAAACAATACGCTTGAGATATTTTTTGGGTGGCAACTAGTTGTTAATTTAGCATATGTTTTAGCTTTAAGATTCTTATTATTGAAACTATTATACAAAAAAAATAAGTTTCACTGGAAATTTAAAAGAGACTTTAAAGTTTTAAATAAAGTTTGGAAATATGCTTTAGGCATGCTAATAATATCTATTATCGCTGCATTAAATTCTCAATTTGATAAAATATTAATAAGCAAATATTTTTCTGTTTCTGAATTAGGAATCTATACATTAGCTTATTCATTAGCAATGATTCCTGTAATATTGTCTGGTCCTATAGCTACTGCAATTTTCCCTAAACTAGTAAATTATCATGATAATGATGATGTGCCAAATTTAGAAAAGCTATTTAAAAATTCATTTAAAATGGTTTTACTTTTGACTGGTTCAGCAGGATTTGTATTAGCTTTTTATTCTAGTTTTTTTCTCGCCTTATGGACTCAGAATGAAACATTAGCACTTCAAGCAAGTATACCTGCGTTTTATTTACTATTGGGTCAAATGATGTTATCTTTTCAAGTAATACCATTTAATTTACTTTTGGCAAAAGGAAACACGAAAGTCAATATTAAAATGGGTGTTTTTGGTTTATTCTTACTCTTTCCATTGGTTATTTTGTTATCAAAATATTATGGACTTAAAGGAGCTGCAATGGGATGGTTTTTATACAGTTGTTTTATAACTCCAATTTTTATTATAATCGTATTAAAAAAATATATTAGTATGAAAACTAAGGATTGGATAATAATAAATTTTTTAAAACCTCTTTTACTAATATTTTTAGGAAACTTCTTTTTTTATTTAATTCAACAGAAATTAATCAATAATCAATTGTTAATTCTTATATATATTATTATTTCATCTGTTTTAATATTTATAGTCTCAACCTGTTTTTCTTTTAAAATAAAACCAAAAAATATATTAAAATTTATAAAATATGAACTATTTGCTTAGTATAATAATTCCAACCAAGAATAGATATTCTACACTTTTACCATTGTTGGATTTTTTGGTAACAATAGACTCTCAAGAAGTAGAATTTGTCGTTCATGATAATAGTGATAAGAATGAAAAAATACTAAAACATCTAAAAGAAGTTAACGATAAGCGAATTTCATATTATCATACACTCGAAAAGCTATCACAAACAGGAAACTCAGACCAAGCAGTATTAAAGTCAACGGGCGAATATGTTTGTTTTATTGGTGATGACGATGGTGTAATGCCTTACATAATTGATGTTGTTAAATGGATGAAGAATAATACAGTAGATGTTATTAAATCATACAAGCCAATGTATACTTGGCCAGGCTTACAGTCTAATATTTTAGAAAACAATAAGAGTGGTGTTTTAAAGTTTAAAGAAAGGAATTTTAAAATTATAGATGTAAACTTACCTAAAGTTCTAAATAATGCCTTGAAAAAAGGTGGTACCAATATTAATGAATTACCGTGCTTATACCATGGAATTGCTGAAAGATCTGTTTTAAATAAAATATACAAAAAAACTGGTTCTTTTTTTCCTGGACCTAGTCCAGATATGGCTAACGCTATAGCATTATGTTTTTATACAAACAATTTTAAATACTTAGATTTTCCTGTTGTAATAAGTGGAAAATCATCTAGTAGTATTGGAGGTAGAGGTGTTTTACATCAACATGTTGCTAGGATAGAAGATGTAGGTCATTTGCCAAATAAAACTAAAGAAAATTGGGATACAAGAATCCCTAGATATTGGACAGGACCAACTATTTGGGCTCAATCTGTATTAGATGCATTGAGAGCATGCAATCAGGAAAATAAAATAGAGGATTTTAATTTTAAATACTTGTACGCTAAATTATTTGTTTTTGATTATAATAAGCGAAATCAAATTTTTAAAGATTTTCGTTTTAGTCTATTTAATTTTAAATTTATTTTTAGTTGTGTTAAAATATTTATAAATAGAGTCTATATTTTTTTATATAACAGAAGTAGTTTCAATAGAATTATTCAAGAAAGCAATATAAAGACTATAGGTGATGCTATTAGGATTTTAAACTCTAAGTTTGATAAAGAAAAATTACCTTTTTAATTGTTGTTAAAAATAATTTTTTAATAACTAAATTTTGCTTTCATTTATAACAATCACTAATAACGTAAAAATATAATGCCCACAATACTTCATATTTGTTCTGCATTTTTTAATACCAATTTATATGTTAATTTAGTTAGATCTCTAGATAAATTAGGTGTAAATCAAATCATATATGTTCCACTTAAATTTGGAGAAAATTATGATAAATTACAAGAGATTGAAAAACAATTTAAAGCATTTGAAAATACTACTTTAGTATATTCTGTAATTTTAAAAAAGTCCATGAGAGTATTATATCATTTAAAAATAAAAACGATTTTAAATGATATAGAATCTAAAATAGATTTATCCATGATAGACATAGTTCATTCTCATTTTTTGTATTCAAATGGAGGTGTCGCTTTTGAAATAAAAAAGAAGTATAATATCCCATATATTTCGGCAATTAGAAATACCGATGTAAATATTTTCTATAAATATTTCATTAATCTTAGATTATATGCAAAAGAAATATTAAAAGCTTCAGAAAGCATTATTTTCATATCTCCTTCTTATCAAAATTTTTTAAAAAAAAATACGTTTCGTGGCTATGAAAATGAATTTACAAAAAAAACTAAAGTAATCCCCAACGGTATAGATACTTTCTGGCTTAACACAACTGTAAAACCTAGAGATTTAAATAAAGAAGAAATTAGATTTTTATTTATTGGAGTTTTAGATAGTAATAAAAATATAGAAGGCGCTATTAGCTTTTTAAAGAATATAGAGAAAACATATAAATTAAAGGTAAAGTTTACTATAATTGGTCCAGAAACAAAAAAGTCTTCAAATATTTTAAAATTAATTAAGACCAATAATTGGATTGATTATTTAGGTCCTGTTTATGAAAAGGAAACTCTTAAAAAAGAGTTCAATAAATCAGATTTTTTTATAATGTTATCTAAAAAAGAAACTTTTGGTTTAGTATATATAGAAGCAATGTCTCAAGGTTTACCAATTATATATACTAAAAACCAAGGCGTAGATGGTTATTTTAAAGAAGGTCATGTTGGAGTACCAATAAACATATTAGACTTAAAATTAGAGACAAGTAAAATAAGGGCATTACTTAATAATTATTCTAAAATATCTAATACAGCAATTGTTGAAAGCAAAACTTTTAATTGGGAAGCAATTGCTAATGAATATTGTAAAATATATAAAGGTATTTTAAATATTCTATAAACTATCTTTGTGTTTTCTCGCTTTTTATAAAAAAGCAAACGTAAGATGTTTTTTTCAATCATACAATATAGCTTAAATTTGCTGTAAAGTATTGTATTTATTTTTAACATAGAAAAGGGATAGAAAAAGCATAAAAAATAGCACGCCTCTCTGTAAAAAAATAAAATCTTCTATTAATCCTCCTAAAATTAATAATAAAACTATATTTAGATATAAATAATCATTACTTTTTAATGACTGTTTTATTAAATAAAAGGAAATAGCCACAAGAATCAAAAAGCCTAAAATACCATTTTCAGCGAAAGATCTTAAATATATATTGTGAGGTATTAGTATGTCGTTATCACATAGTAATGAAGAAGCCTTTGATAAATTTCCTGCTCCAACTCCCGAAATAAAATTATTCTTTATAATAATAATACAGCATTTATAATACTCAATTCTTGAATAAAAACTACTATTTAATCCTACTCCTAGAATCCACATTTTAATTAAATATAAACCAGATAAAGAAGAGGCTATAAATATAAAATTTACTATCCATTTTTTAAGTGTCAGTAAATAACTGAATATGAAAAAAATTAGCATAATGATTGAAAACTTACTTCCAATGAAAAACAGACTAACAAATAAAATAAGTAATAATAAAGACTTTATAATAATTCTTTTTTTTAAAGTAATAATGTCATGTAATATCAGAGAAATTGAAAAAACAATATATATTCCTATATAAGTATGATGAATGGCACCTGGAAGATAATTGTAAAGCATATAACGAATATAACCATCGGTTAAAGAAAAAAGTCTATATCCGCGATTAGTAATGTAGTAAAAATCATAAACAAAACACCATGAGTATATTACATAAACTAAAACACCAAAAACAAAAGAATAGCAAATTGGTTTAAAATTTTCAATAATAGTTTTAGAGTATGCTATGAAAATTATAGGAAAGATTAAGAAAGATAATTTTATTTCTCTAAAAAAATGAGAATTGAAATCTAACCTTAATAGATTACTTAGAGTGTCAGATAAAAAAAACAGTAAAAACAAAACTAAAAAACTATCTTTGACTTTTCTTTTTACAGAAGGTTTTTCGTTTATAATTGCACCTAAACAAAACAAACCTAAAGCTATAGAAGATATGTTTAGTGGTATTAGTGGTAATGAAAGTGTAAAAGGGAAAATTAAAAGAAGTAATTTTCTAAATATTGTTTTCATAAATTTTAATTGTAAAAGTAAGTAAAAAGAACTTTTTAAAACACTAAATAAGTGCAGAAATTATATTACAGTTTTCAAAATATATTGTGGTCATTAATAATCCTTTCAGGAGTATTAAATAATTTTATAAATGTATATTTATATGAGTTTAGTTTTTCCTTTGTAGTTGTTTTTGTAGTTACAATAGATATCATTTATAATTTATTATCTTTAAAAAAAATTAAAATACCTAAAAATTATTTTAAATTTTTTTTAATAGTGTTAGGTTTTTATGCTGTAATATTATTATCGTTAATTTACTCTCCTTCTCCAAAGTATAAATATATTAAATCAGCAAATTTTATAGTTAGTATAATTTACCTAATTTATCCTTTTTTTATAAGAAAAATAGATATAAAAAAGGCCTTATTCTTGATAAAGTTTGTAGGTCTTTTTTTAAGCTTATTTTATATTTACCAGCGATATAACTACTTTTTACCATCAAATGTTGGTCGTGATACTTTTTATGCAAAGCATCGTCAGTTAAGTGTTGCATATTTAGGATTAGGTGTCTTAATTTCAATAACTTTACTACACGAAAGTTTTAAAAAAAATTGGATTCAAGTTTTATTACTATTATTTCTAATAATAGCTTTGGGTAGTAGAGGGTCGTTTGTTTTTTCAATCATTGTCTTATTATTATTTCATTTTAAAAAAAAATATTCAATAAAAAAATGGTTTTCAAATGGTTTAAGTTTTATAATAATCGGTTTAGTGATACCTATATTTCTTTTTTATTTTGATATTAAAAAATATAATATAGCATCTGCTGGTATATCTAGGTTTAATTCTTTTTTAAATATTTTAAATGATGCTTCAGTTCTTGGTCGAATAGATTATTATACTTATACGATAAAAATGATTTTTTCTTCTTTAAATTCAATCCTTTTTGGATATGGTATAGGTAGTTATGGTGTTTTATATGTTAATATCGATGCACGAAAGTATCCTCATAACATATTTTTAGAATCATGGTTTGAGTTAGGTATTATTGGTTTTGTTTTAATGATATTAATTATTCTGATACCTTTCTTTATAAATAGTAAATCACTTTTATTAAAAGCTATCTATTTTTTTTTAGTTTTGAGTGCAATGAAAACAGGAAATATTACAGATTTATGGACATTATTTTTAACAATTGGGTTGATGTACATGAACCAAGAAAATACAGATTATTTTAATTTTAAAAATATTTTGTTTGTCAAGAATAAATAGATTATTTAAGTTATTTAAAACAACAAATTAATATTAATTATCTTAAAGCAATATCTTACTTTTTAATTTTTTGTCTCATAAAATTCAATATAAATAACTAGATATAAAAAATATAAAAGAATAGTAATAGTATATATATGCTAATTATGATTAAGTAAATGGAAAACTTTTATAATAACTTTCAAAACAGGCTACTTTCTTTTATTATAGTATCAGGAGTTTTAAATAACTTATTAAACGCTTACATTATTGAATTTAGTTTAACCTTCCTTGTATTAATTATAGTGATTATAGATATTATATTTAATTTATCAAGACGGAAAATTAAAATACCATCTAATTATGCTATAATTATTGGTTTAATGTTTTGTTTTTATCTATTAATTATTATAACTCTGTTTTACTCTCCATCACCTAAATATAAATATATAAAGAGCATGAATTTTATTGTGAATTGTGTTACTTTATGTTATCCTCTTTTTATCAATAAAATAAACATAAAAAAAGTAATGCCTATAGTAAAATATACCGCAATCGTATTAAGTGTTTTTTTTATATATCAAAGATATAGTTATTGGTTACCCTCAAATGCTGAATATAGGGGTCCTGATAGTAGTTACATTAAATTAAGCGTTGTATATTTAGCACTAGGTGTTTTAGTTTCAATTAGCTTAATTTATGAAAGTTTTAAAAAAAATTGGTTACAAGTTTTTATACTACTTTTCATGATTTTGGCATTAGGAAGCAGAGGGTCTTTACTTTTTTCGATTATAACTTTGATTTGTTTTCATTATCAAGAAATATTTAAAATAAAAATAAGGAAGTTAAAAGGTAGCCAAAAAGTATCATTATTATTGCTCATGATAATTTTTATAGGTGTATTTATTAACTTTAGAAATAAGATTTTAAATATTATATCAACTGGAATAGCTAGATTTAAATCTTTAATAAATTTTACTGAAGATCAATCAAGTTTAGGAAGGCTTCATCATTATGATTATTCTTTTGAAACTATTCTGTCTTCACCTATTAATTTTATTTTTGGAAATGGTATAGGTAGTTATGGTATTTTATCTCAAGGTATAGATGCTCGAAAATATCCTCATAACATATTTTTAGAATCATGGTTTGAATTGGGTATATTAGGGGCAATTCTACTTATCTTTATTACTACATCTGTTCTGTTTATTAAAAACACTTCAAATACATTAAAGGGTATTTATTTTTTTCTTTTCCTAAGCGCAATGAAAACAGGAAATATTACAGATTTGTGGCTGTTATTTTTATTTTTAGGCTTAATTTTAAAAACCCATAAGGGTAATACATTTAACAAATTTTATATAAAGAAGAATGCAAAATAAAAATCTTTGGTTTTTTAATCACTACGCTCAAGGGTCTAACCTTCCTGGAGGTACTAGACATTTTGATTTAGGTTTAGAATTAGTGGAAAAAGGCTATAATGTAACCATTTTTTGTTCTGGATATCATCATACTTTACTTAAACATGTAGTAGAATATAATGACAAAGGTTTTTATGAAGAAATAAATAATGGAGTTAAGTTTATTTGGGTTAAAACTTTTCCCTATAAGGCTAATAACTGGAAGCGTATGTTAAATACAGTTTCTTACGCACTTAAATTAAATAAAATTATACCCAAGCTTGGTTTAGAAAAACCTGATTATATTATTGGATCAACAGTTCATCCTTTTGCTCCATTAATAGCATCCAAAATGGCTAGGAGGTTTAAAGCCAAATATATTATGGAAATAAGAGATTTGTGGCCTCAAACTTTTATTGACATGAATTTATGGAAAGAATCAAGTATAACGGCTAAATTTTTTAAATATATTGAAAAAATTAGTGTTATAAAAAGTTCTAAAATTATTGTATTATCACCATTAACAATAGGATATTTAAAAGATAATTATAATTACAATAAAGATAATATATTATTATTACCAAATGGTGTAAATAAAAATTACATTAATAAAGATGTATTAAATAACGAGGTGTCAAGAAAAATAAATATAACTTATTTAGGAGGTATCGAAAAAGTTCATGGATTAGAGTTCATGGTTGACTTAGCTTCAAAAATCAACGACGTTAATGTTACCTTTAATATTTATGGAGATGGTAAGGAAAAACAGTATTTAAGGAACAAGTCTATTCAATCAGGTAATAACAATATTGTTTGGCACGATCCTGTTTCTAAAAGTATAGTTCCTAACATTTTGGCTCAAGCGACTTTGTTATTTGTTTCAACATCAAATGTTCTTTATGGTAGTGAAAACAAATTATATGATTACATGGCTAGTGGTAAACCAATTGTTTTAGCAATAAGAGGTAGTCATAATGATCCAATTAAGGAAATTGGATGTGGTGTATCTTTAAGTAGAGATAACTTGGCTGAGTCTGCTACTAAATTAATGACATTTATTGATGAAGAATTTAAAAATTTTAATGATTTAGGACTTAAAGGACAATCGTATGTTATTAAAAACAGAACAATAGATTTATTAAGTGATAAATTAATCGAATTCCTAAAATAATGTATAAATCCTTTTTTAAAAGAATATTAGACTTTACAGTATCATTTATAGCCATTATTGTTTTTAGTCCAATATTTATGTTGGTCGCATTATTACTACTATTAAATAATAAAGGCTCGGTGTTTTTCTTTCAAAAAAGACCAGGTAAAAACGAACAAATCTTTAAAGTAGTCAAGTTTAAAACAATGACTGATAAAAAAGATAAAAATGGTAATTTGCTTCCAGATGCAGATAGATTAACAAATCTTGGTAAATTTGTTAGAAAAACCTCTTTAGATGAGTTGCCTCAACTTATAAATGTATTAAAAGGCGATATGAGTTTAATTGGTCCAAGACCATTATTGCCAGAATATTTACCTTTGTATAATAATACTCAAAAAAGGAGGCATTCAGTAAAACCAGGTATTACCGGTTGGGCGCAAGTAAATGGTCGTAATGCGATAAGTTGGAGTAAAAAGTTTGAATATGATGTCTGGTATGTAGACAATATGAGTTTTTTTTTAGATTTAAAAATTATAGCATTAACAATTTCAAAGGTTATAAAATCTGAAGATATAAATGCAAAAAATATGGCAACAACAGAAAAATTTAACGGTTTAAATTGAATATGGAAAAAATAGCAATTATAGGAGCAGGAGGTTTTGGTAGAGAAGTTAAATGTTTAATAGATGACCTTAACAAAGCCGATAACACCTACGAAATTATAGGTTTCTTTGATGATAATATCGAAAAAGGAAAACTAATTAATGATTATAAAGTTGTTGGAAATATTGAAGATTTAAATAAGATAGATTATAAACTTAATGTTGTTTTTGGTTTAGGTGAACCAAATCTTAAAAAAAAGATTTATAATAAACTAGGTAATAATAACTTGAAGTTTCCTAGCCTTATACATCCTTCTGTTATTAAATCAGATGATAGTGTAGAAGTAGGAAATGGATGTGTAATATGTGCAAATGTTATAATAACATGCAATATTAAAATTAAAGATTTTGTAACATTAAATTTGTGTTGTACCGTTGGTCATGATACAATAGTAGAAAGCTATAGTTCATTTATGCCATCTGTAAATATATCTGGTGAGGTTGTTATAGAAGAGTCTGTCTATGTTGGTACAGGAGCAAAAATAATTAATCAATTAACTATAGGAAACAATACAATAGTAGGAGCAGGAGCAGTAGTATCAAAGTCTTTACCTGAAAAGTGTACAGCAGTAGGTATACCAGCTAAACCTATAAAATTTCATTAAGTATGAAACCAAAAATATGGCTATCCTCACCGCATATGGGAGGAACAGAACAAAACTATGTACAAGAAGCATTTGATACCAATTGGATAGCTCCATTAGGACCTAATGTAACTGGCTTTGAAAATGATTTAGAAAATTACTTGAATAATGATAAGTATGTAGCTTGTCTATCATCTGGTACAGCAGCTATACATTTAGCTTTATTGCAATTAGGAGTTAAAAGAGATGATGAAGTAATTTGTCAAACATTTACCTTTTGTGGATCAGCAAACCCGATAACTTACTTGGGAGCAAAACCAATTTTTGTAGATAGTGAAGAACAGACCTGGAATATGAGTCCAGACTATTTAGAAGAAGCCATAAAAGATAGAATAGCTAAAGGAAAAACACCAAAAGCAATTATAATAGTTCACCTTTACGGTATGCCATCACAAATAGATCAATTATTAGAAGTTGCAAATAAATATAAAATCCCAATAATTGAAGATGCTGCAGAAGCTTTAGGTTCAACTTATGAAGGAAAAAAATGCGGTACATTTGGAGCATATTCAATATTATCTTTTAACGGAAATAAAATTATTACTACTTCTGGTGGTGGCGCATTAGTTTGTAATACAGAACAAGAAAAGAAGCAAACTATCTTTTTTGCAACACAAGCTAGAGACAATGCACCTCATTACGAGCACACAAAAATAGGTTACAACTACAGAATGAGTAATATAAGTGCAGGAATAGGAAGAGGTCAAATGGAAGTCTTAGATAAACACATTAACTTAAGAAGAGCTAATAATCAGTTTTATAATGACTTATTCAAAGACGTTAAGGGTATAGAGGTGCAACAGCAACCAACCCAAGACTACTATTCTAATTTTTGGTTAAGTTGTATATTAATTCATGATGATGCGCCATTTACAAAAGCTCAATTTCAAGCAGCTATGGATGCAGAAAATATTGAAACAAGACCACTTTGGAAGCCAATGCACCTTCAACCTATATTTAACGGTTTACCATTTTATGGAAAAAATATAAGTGAAAAATTATTTAAAAAAGGAGTTTGTTTACCAAGTGGTTCAAACTTAACAGAGAATGAGCTTAACTGTATAAAAAATGTGGTAAATAGTTTATTAGCATAAGGTTAATATCTTATCATAAAAGCGTTTTAAACTCAATAATTTCTATATTGTAGATATATTTAAGATATTTGTAAACTGTTTTTAAACAACCCAGATGCTTAATCAATTAAAACAAGCCTTCCGTCAAGTTATCGAATCTAGTCGTAAGAAGATAGATTTTAAAAATATTGGTTACCTACCAAGATGGGCTATACTTTGTTTTGATACAATAACACTACTTATCTCTTTGTTTATAACAAGGTTAGTTGTGAGCAAAATACAAAAGACGATAATTGTAGATTTTGGTTTTTCTTCGCAAGAGGTTGTCTTATTGTTAATTAATATACTGTTCTTTATCCTATTTAGGACGTATGCAGGATTAATTAGACACTCTACATTTATAGATGCTGCTAAATTTTTAATAGCAACAGCAGCTACTTTACTTTCAGTATTGTTAATCCATTATGGATATTATTTGTTTACATCAGAAGAGGTTTTCTTTATTCCGCAATTATTTATTTATGCAGTTATTTCGTTTTGTGGTTTATTTTTGTTTAGAGTTTTAGTAAAACAAATTTTTGAAATTTATCAAAGCTACAGTGATATTGATACAAAATTAAATGTATTAGTATATGGTACAGACGAAAATGCAATAGCAATTGCAAGTGCTTTAAAATCTGAAAAACCAGCAAGATATAATGTGTTAGGATTTAT
The DNA here is from genome assembly GCF_000422365.1 of Mesoflavibacter zeaxanthinifaciens DSM 18436. GTDB lineage: Bacteria > Bacteroidota > Bacteroidia > Flavobacteriales > Flavobacteriaceae > Mesoflavibacter > Mesoflavibacter zeaxanthinifaciens. The sequence goes on along the minus strand of NZ_AULQ01000002.1, from coordinate 240,894 downwards.
AGATAAAGAAGGTAAAAATAAAAGCAAAGAGATATTAGGCTTACCAATTATACATATAAATCGCAAGACAGCTGTAATTTTAAGAATTTATAATGCACAAGCTTTAATACTTGCAGATAACAGCCTTACAAAAGAAGAAAGTATTAAAATTGTTGATAGCTGTTTAGAGCATAATTATAAAGTGTTTAGAGCACCATTAATTTCTGATATAGAAAACAAAACAAACTTATCCTCTCAAATACAAAAAATACAAATTGAAGATATTTTAGAGCGTGATCCGATTAAGCTAGACAACAAACTAGTTGCTAAAGAAATTTTTAATAAAACAATTTTAGTCACAGGTGGAGCAGGTTCAATTGGTAGTGAAATAGTAAGGCAAGTAGCTAATTATAAGCCCAAAAAACTATTAATTTTAGATCAAGCAGAATCGCCTTTATATAATATTCAATTAGAAATTAAAAATAATTTTCCTGAACTACAATACGAGGCTGTTATTGCAGATGTAAGAAAAGCAGATGTATTAGAAACAGTTTTTGAAAAATATAAACCTGATGTTGTATATCATGCAGCAGCCTATAAGCATGTCCCATTAATGGAATGTCATCCTTCAGAAGCTGTATTTGCTAATATCATTGGATCAAAAAATGTTGCTGATTTAGCCTGTAAGTATAAAGCAGAAAAGTTTGTAATGGTCTCAACAGATAAAGCGGTAAACCCAAGTAACGTTATGGGTGCATCTAAAAGAATTGCCGAGATCTATGTTCAAGCTCTTCAACAAAAGGTTAATAAAAAAAACAAAGCAACAACAAATTTTGTGACAACACGTTTTGGTAATGTTTTAGGTAGTAATGGGTCTGTAGTTCCTTTATTTAAAAGACAAATTGAAGAAGGTGGACCACTAACAATAACGCATCCAGACATCATAAGATACTTTATGACTATTCCAGAAGCTTGTCAGTTAGTTTTGGAAGCAGGAGCAATGGGAAATGGAGGCGAAATTTTTATATTTGATATGGGTAAGGCTGTAAAGATTATAGACCTAGCTAAAAAAATAATTAGACTAGCAGGATTTACACCTTATAAAGACATAGATATTAAGGTAGTAGGTTTAAGACCAGGAGAAAAACTATATGAAGAGTTGTTAAGCGACAAGTCTACAACACTGCCTACATATAATGAAAAAATAATGATTGCTAAAGTAGAGACATATTCTCATTTAGAAATCAACGATCACATCCAAGAACTAATAACGATTGCAAAAGAGGAAGATAAAAATGCAATCGTTAAAAAAATGAAAGATATAGTTCCAGAGTTTATTAGTATGAATTCTGACTATGAAATTTTTGATAAAAAAATATTGTAATTACCAATGAAAATAGCCGTAATTGGTACAGGTTATGTAGGTTTAGTTACCGGAACATGCCTAGCAGAGACAGGAAATGAAGTTTTATGTATTGATATTGACCAAGAAAAGGTTAATAAAATGCAAAATGGAGAAGTTCCAATTTACGAACCACATTTAGATGTACTTTTCGAAAGAAACATTAAAGCAAATAGACTAAGATTTTCAACAAGTCTAGAAGAAGGATTAGAGCATGGAGATATTATTTTTCTTGCTTTACCAACACCAGAAGATGAAGATGGATCTGCAGATTTAAAATATATTTTAGGTGTCGCAGACAATATTGGTAAATTAATCAAAGATTATAAAGTAATCGTAGATAAAAGTACTGTGCCTGTTGGTACTTCAGATAAAGTAAAAGCTGCTATTGCAAAACATGCAAAAGTAGAATTTGATGTAGTCTCAAACCCAGAGTTTTTAAGAGAAGGATTTGCTGTAGACGATTTTTTAAAACCAGAACGTATAGTCGTTGGATCTAGTAGTGAGCGTGCAACAAAACTTATGGAAAAACTATACAAACCATACGTTAGATCTGGTAATCCAATTATTATAATGGACGAAAAATCTGCCGAGCTAACTAAATATGCTTCAAATTCCTTTTTAGCAGCAAAAATCACGTTTATGAACGAGATTGCTAACTTCTGTGAAAAAGTTGGAGCAGATGTAGATAAGGTGCGTATAGGTATGGGTACAGACTCTCGTATTGGTAAACGTTTCTTATTTCCGGGTATAGGTTATGGTGGATCTTGTTTTCCAAAAGATGTAAAAGCATTACATAAATCAGGACAAGAAAATAACTATAATTTTAAAATATTAGATGCAGTAATTAACGTCAATGCTAGACAAAAATTAGTGTTAATTCCTAAAATAGAAAATCATTTTGATAACGATTTAAAGGGTAAAAATATTGCAGTTTGGGGATTAGCTTTTAAACCAGAAACAGATGATATTCGTGAGGCGCCTTCATTATATATGATTGAAGAATTATTGTCTCAAGGAGCTAACATTACAGCGTTTGATCCAGAAGCTATGTCTAATGTAAAACGTAAGCTAGGCACTAAAATTAATTTTGCTAATTCTATGTATGAAGCGTTAAAAGACGCAGATGCTTTAGTAATCTCTACAGAATGGAGTATATTTAGAACTCCAGATTTTTCTAAAATGAAAGATCTAATGGTAGGTCATACCATTTTTGATGGACGTAATTTGTACGAAGTTAAAGATGTTGTAAACGAAGGTTTTAAATACATATCAATAGGCAGATAAATGAGTCAAAAAAGAGTTTTAATTACAGGTGCTGCAGGCTTTTTAGGTTCGCATTTATGCGATAAGTTTGTAAGTGAAGGTTATTTTGTTATCGGCATGGATAACTTTATTACTGGAGACTCTAAAAACATTGCACACCTTACAGGAAACTCTAATTTTAGATTTATAGAACATGATGTAACCAATTACATTAATATAGAAGGAAATTTAGATTATATACTTCATTTTGCATCTCCAGCAAGTCCAATAGATTATTTAAAAATCCCTATTCAAACCTTAAAAGTCGGTAGTTTAGGTACGCATAATTGTTTAGGATTAGCACGTTCAAAAGGTGCTAGAATGCTTATTGCATCAACATCAGAAGTATACGGAGATCCATTAGTTCATCCTCAAACAGAAGATTACTATGGTAATGTAAATACAATTGGTCCAAGAGGTGTTTATGACGAAGCTAAACGTTTTCAAGAAGCCATTACTATGGCGTATCATAGATTTCATGGTTTAGAGACAAGAATAGTTCGTATTTTTAATACTTATGGACCACGTATGAGACTTAACGATGGTCGTGTTATACCTGCATTTATGGGACAAGCCTTACGTGGTGAAGATTTAACCGTTTTTGGTGATGGCTCTCAAACGCGCTCATTCTGTTACGTGTCAGATCAAGTAGATGGTATTTATAGATTACTTTTAAGTGATTATGTAAACCCTATAAACATTGGTAATCCACATGAAATTTCAATTAAAGATTTTGCTGAAGAAATCATCCAATTAACAGGTACAGATCAAAAAGTGATTTACAAAGATTTACCAATTGACGACCCTATGCAACGTCAACCAGACATTACAAGAGCTAAAGATATTTTAGGTTGGGAACCAAAAGTTGGCAGAGCAAAAGGCATGAAAAAAACTTTCGAATATTTTAAAAGTTTAACTGAAGAAGAGCTTTACAAAAGCGAACACAAAGACTTTACTAATTACCATAAATAAATAGTTTATGGAGTTTAAACGCGGTAGATATTCTTGGTTGTTAAGACCATTTTTGGTGCTTTTTGACATTTTTGTCATCAATCTTTTTGCGTTTTATATTTTCAATTTTAATGAAGAAAATTTATACTTTTTCTCTTCAGCATTATTAAATAATAAACATTTATTATACATCTTTTACTCAACTATTGCTTGGTTAATGTCTACATCATTAATCAACTTTTATAGAGTATATAGATATACCTCTGTTCTTAATATAATTTCACTTTTAATCAAGCAATTTTTTGTATTTGCTATCATTGTATTTGCTTTCATAGGGATATTTAGAAGTATAGATATCCAAGCTTTTACAACATTAAAATACCTTATTTACAGTTTTGCTTGCATAGCTTTTATTAAACTAATTAGTTTTTATGTTTTAAAGAGTTTTAGAAGCTATTTAAACGGAAACGTAAGACGTGTAATCATAGTCGGTAAAAGCGAAGGCGCATTAGAACTTAAACAACTTTTTGAAATAAAAAAAGAGTTAGGATACCAGCTAAAAGGAATGTTTGCTAACACTAAAAATGAAAACGAATTTACAGGTAACATAGAAGATAGTTTTCAGTTTTTAAATGAAAATTCTGGTATTGACGAGATTTATTGTTCGATTGACGAGCTTACAGAAAATCAAGTTAATAAATACGTTAAATACGCCAATTTGCACCATTGCAATATCAAGTTTATTCCCAAAACCAATAAATTAATAACAAAACGATTAAAAACCGATTATTACAATTACCTACCTGTCTTATCTATGCAGGAAGTCGCTTTAAATAATAGTTTTAATAAATTGGTTAAGCGTACTTTTGATGTTTTGTTTTCGTTATTTGTAATTGTTTTTATTTTATCATGGTTAACGCCGCTATTATTCATTTTAATAAAACTAGAATCTAAAGGACCTTTATTTTATAAGCACAAACGTAACGGGATTAACTATAAAGAGTTTGATTGCTATAAATTTAGATCCTTAAGAGAAACTAAAGAAGTTAAAGGAACTTACGTCACTCAAGATGATAACAGATTAACCACAATTGGTAAGTTTTTAAGGAAAACAAGCATAGACGAGATACCTCAATTTTATAACGTTTTAAAAGGCGATATGAGCGTTGTAGGACCAAGACCACATATGTTGTCTTACACAGAAGATTATTCGAAAAAAATAGATAAATATAACTTCATTTTTAGACACAATGTAAAACCAGGAGTAACCGGTTTAGCGCAAATAAAGGGGTATAGAGGAGAAGTTAAAAATGATGAAGACATTATAAACCGTGTTAAATACGATAATTTTTATATCGAAAATTGGTCACTAGTTTTAGATTTAAAAATTATTTTTCAGACTACAATTAATATCTTTAAGGGACAAAAACAAGCCTATTAATGCAACCTTTAGTGTCCATTATTACTCCAATGTATAATTCAGAAAAATTTATTCTGAAAACTATTAATAGCGTTGTAAATCAAACCTATTCTAATTGGGAATTGTTGCTTATAGACGATGGTTCAACCGATAATACCATTCAAATCGTTGAAGATTTTAAGCAGAAATCCACTAACATTAAACTACTTCAAAATCCAACTAATTTAGGTGCCGCAAAATCCAGAAACAAAGGAATACTAGAAGCAAAAGGTGATTACATAGCGTTTTTAGACGCAGATGATTTATGGAAACCCAATAAGCTAGACCTACAAATTCAATTTATGCAAACCCATAATTGTGACGTTAGTTTTTCTAGTTACGAGCAAATAGATGAAAACGGTAAACCGCTAAACAAATTAGTACAAGCCATACCAAAACTTACGTATAATAAATACCTAAAAACAAACTACATTGGCAATTTAACAGGAATGTACAATGCCAAAACTTTAGGCAAAATAACAAGTCCCGATTTAAGAAAAAGACAAGATTGGTTATTATGGTTAGCTGCAATTAAAAAGTCAAGCAAACCAGCTTTAGGTATTCAAGAATCTTTAGCGTATTATCGTGTTAGGCAAAATTCAATTTCTTCTAATAAAATAGAATTACTTAAATACAATTACCTAGTCTATAAAAAAGGCTTAGGGTTTAGTACTATAAAATCGCTTTATAGAATGCTTATTTTTCTTTGGGAACATTTTATGGTAAAATCTAAGCTGATTGTTTCTACAGAGAAGAAATAAACTGCTTCAACTTTCCACTGTTTTGACGTTGTAATACCTCTTTTTGGTCAAAAACTAGCTTAAGATTTGGTTCTAAGTATTTATCAACTGCGAGTTGTATAGCTTGTTTTTGTTCATTAGTTAATTCGTTTTTAGCAACGTAACTAATTAAAAAAGAGTCCAATTGGGTTTGTTCGATAACAAATTCTTTAACGTTGGCTTTAGTATCCATCACAGTTTTAGTGACGTAATAAAAGGTCAATCCTGCTGAGGTTTTTCCACTAGGCAATTTAATAATATCACTAGTTCTACCCGTTAATTGTTCTAAAATGGGTTGTTGTAATGTGCTAGCTGTAGACAAACTTCCAATGTCACCAAGTTCGTAACGTATAAATGGATGCGCACGATTAAACAAATCAGTAATTACTACTTTCCCTGTGTCTCCGTAAGGTAACGGTTGGTTTTTCTCGTCTAAAATTTCAACATATAAATGGTTGCTATTAACCAACCATTGGTTGTCTTTATTTTGGAAAGCTATTAAACCTAATTCAGCAGCGCCATATTCGTTAACAATTGGAATATTAAATTGTTTTTCAAGTAATTGTTTGTCGGCTTCAAAAAGCATTTCAGAGGTTACAATACACACGTTTAATGTTGGGCAAATCTCTTTTAGAATGATGTTTTTTCGTTCTAAAAATTTCGCAAACTGTACAATACTACTGGTATAACCGTTAATGTAATCAAATTTTGTATGCTTAAACTTTTTCAAAACAGTTTCTAAAGCAGCATCACTCAAATCAAAAACTGAAAATCGAAAACGATTACCCAGCCAATCTTTTAAACGCTCTTTGTAATACCCTTTTTTATCTAGCGGAATGCCATAAAAACGCGCCTGTTTAGACGTATTTAAATCAATATCATACCAAGCATAACGTTGCATAAACGTAGCCCAAGTCATAGCATGCGCAAAATTGTCTTTAGCAAAGCTAAAAGGCGTACCCGAAGAGCCAGAAGTTTTATGTTGATGTACCGTTTTTTCGGTGTATTTGTTAGACAAACGATCTTTTAAAGGTTGCTGTAAATTGGCTTTGGTTAAGACAGGTAATTCGTTCCAATTATTGGAGTTAATACCGTTGCATAACTCTTGATAAAATGGCGTGTTTTCTAAATGAAATTGCACAATACTGCGTAATTGTCTACTTAGAAAATTAGCATACGCTTTCTCGTCATAACTTTCAATTAAGCGCAAGGTTTTTTTAGCTTCCTTTATCGGGAAACCTTTAAGACGTAAAGACCATTCAAATCGTTTCAAAAGGTTGAATTTTATATTGTAAATATATTACACTTTATAATGAAATTCGTCAGTTTGAGTGAATTTTCACGATTAGAAAGAGTGAAAATTTGTATCGAAAACAAGAATTTTAACTAAAATAGATCTCGATACAATTTCTCATATTTCAAAATTACTCAAACAGACAATATTTGATAAATTTCAATTACAAATTGAAAGCGAATTTAAATATTAAAACTATCTGATTAAATCCTAACAGAATTCTTTTAAATAATTATTTTTGTGCCAAACAACACAACAATCAACTCATGAATATTTTAGTATTAGGTTCTGGCGGAAGAGAACATACAATAACTTGGAAATTAGCGCAAAGCGAAAAATGTGGTAACCTTTTTGTAGCACCAGGAAACTCTGGAACAGCAAAAATTGCTAAAAATGTACCAGTTTCGGTAACCGATTTTCCTGCAATAAAAGACGTAGTACTAAACAACAATATAGAAATGGTTATTGTTGGACCAGAAGATCCTTTAGTGCAAGGTGTTCATGACTACTTTTTAGCAGACGAAGAACTTAAAAACGTCGCTGTAATCGGACCTCAAAAAGCAGCAGCAACCTTAGAAGGTAGTAAAGAGTTTGCAAAAGAATTTTTATTTAGACACAATATTCCTACTGCAGCATACCAAAGTTTTAACGCGCAAAATGTAGAAGAAGGTTATGCGTTTTTAGAGACTTTAAATCCGCCTTACGTTTTAAAAGCAGACGGTTTAGCAGCTGGTAAAGGTGTTGTTATTTTAAATGATTTAGATGAAGCTAAAGCCGAACTAAAAAGTATGCTTGTAGACGCTAAATTTGGTGATGCGAGTACCAAAGTTGTTATCGAAGAGTTTTTAGACGGCATAGAATTAAGCTGTTTTGTTTTAACCGATGGTAAAAACTATAAAATACTTCCAACAGCAAAAGATTATAAGCGTATTGGAGAAGGTGATACAGGTTTAAACACTGGCGGAATGGGAGCAGTGTCTCCAGTACCATTTGCAGACCAAACGTTTTTAGATAAAATTGAAAACCAAATTGTAAAACCAACTATTGAAGGTTTACAAAAAGACAATTTGCCATACAAAGGGTTTGTGTTTATTGGCTTAATTAAAGTTGGTGACGATCCAAAAGTAATAGAGTATAACGTGCGTATGGGCGATCCAGAAACCGAAGTAGTTTTACCAAGACTTAAAAACGACTTTGTCGTTTTGATGGATGCTATTGCAAATCAAACATTAGATAAAGTTACTTTAGAAGTAGATCAAAGAGCAGCAACAACAATAATGTTAGTGTCTGGCGGATATCCTGAAGCTTACGAAAAAGGAAAAGAAATTTTTGGAGTAGAAAAGCCTACGGATTCTATTTTATTTCATGCTGGTGCACAAGAAAAAGACGGTAAAATAGTAACGTCTGGCGGACGTGTTATGGCGGTAACTAGTTATGGAGAAACTTACCAAGAAGCCATAAAAAAATCTTACCAAACTATAGAAAATAATCTAAAGTTTGATAAGATGTATTATAGAAAAGATATTGGTTTCGACTTATAAATAAGAATGAGACGAAATACTTTTATCTTCTTCGTTGTTGTTATTAAACTTTTTTAATTGTCCCATCCAATAAACAAATGCAACAAAACCAATGATCATAAATAACCAGTTCATTATGTTTGCTGCCCACCAGTTTTCTAACTCTAATTCTCTTAAAGCGTCTAATGGAGCAAATAAAACGTTAACAAATAAATCTTGTATTGCGTAAAAAAAATCTTTCATGATTGTATATTTATACAGCAAAAATACAAAAAGAGTTAATGATTACAACAATTTTTAGTAAATCCAAACCAATTAATTTTTTAATAGTGTTTTGTGTGCTACTTGCTTCACTTTTAATATTAGAATTTAAGTATTCACACAGCCTATCGGTAAATTATGGTTTAGGTACTAAAATAAGCATGTTTTTAATAGTATTTTTTTCAGTATTAGTGCTTCATTTTATTGTTTTAAAAAATGGTCTATCACAACAAAGTAATATAGAGCTTTTAGTGTTTGCTTTATTTGTTTTAGATGTACCACAAACATTTATATCGTATAAAATTATAGTTTCTAATATGTTTATTTTGATGGCTTTACGCCGAATGATAAGCATTAGGTCTAAAAAAGAAATCATTAAAAAATTATTCGATTCTGGATTTTTAATAGGACTAGCTAGTGTCTTTTATTTTTGGTCCATATTATTCTTTCCGTTAATCATAATTTCACTATTGTTTTTTTCTGAATCTAAAGCGAAATATTATTTTATTCCGGTGTTAGGTTTAGCAACTTTAGTTGTCATTTTGTCTGCAGTTTCAGTAATATTTTATGGTGATATTTTTTCAATTTTTCCTCAGAAAATAGCCTTCAGCTTTAATTATACAGCATACAATTCGTTTCAACTCATTGGTGCAATAACAATTTTATTGTCCTTTGGGTTATGGTCTTCTGTATTTTATTTAACAACTATTAAAAAGAAAATGAGAAGTTACAGACCATCATATAAAATTATGTTTGTTGCTTGTATGTTTGCGACTGCAATTGCTATAATTACTCCAAATAAAAACGGTAGTGAGATGTTATTTTTATTCGCGCCTTTATCTGTAATTATCATGAATTACATTGAAACGATTACAGACAATTGGTTTAAAAACTCATTTTTAGCACTATTAATCATAGCACCAATTGTGCTGTTAGTTTTGTAGTTTTTCACCAAAAGCTAAGTCGCCAGCATCTCCTAAACCAGGTACAATATAGCCTTTATCATTTAATTTATCATCTACAGTAGCAATCCATAAATGAGCATCTTTAGGTAGATGTTTTTCTAAATATTCCACGCCTTCTTTAGCGCCAATAACAGCAAAAATGTGTAAGTTTTTAGCAGTCCCAAAAGGTTGTAAAGCTTTGTAGGTAGCCACTAAAGATTGTCCAGTTGCTAGCATCGGATCTGCTAAAATCAATGTTTTGTTATTTAAGTCAGGACATGCTAAATATTCAACAACAATTTCAAAAGTTTCAGGGTTTTCTTTGTGATGTCTGTAAGCAGAAATAAAAGCATTTTCTGCTGCATCAAAATAATTAAGTAATCCGCTATGTAAAGGTACGCCAGCACGTAAAACAGAGCATAAAACAATATTGTTGTCATGAGTTTTAACTTCCATTTCGGCTAAAGGTGTTGTTATTTTTTTTGAAGAAAACTCTAAGGTTTTGCTCATTTCATAACTTAAAATTTCACCTATACGTTCAATATTTCTTCTAAAACGCATACTGTCTTTTTGAACAGAAACGTCTCTAAGTTCAGCTATAAATTGGTTTAAAATCGAGTTTTCTTCAGATAAATTATGAACAATCATGACTTAATTATTAATGTGAATTACAAATTTATTATTATTTGTAAAGCCTTTTAAGGTATGACTCATTTTTATTTTTAAAATGTGTAATTTTACAGTCTTAAATTATAAAATATGTTTACAGACAAAGCCAATAAAATTTTTCAAGACGTTATAGAAAAATACCACGTTATCAATACCGTAGACCAACCGTTTACAAATCCTTACGACAAAAAATCTAACCTTTTAGAACACTTGTTATACCGTAAATGTTGGATTGATACCGTACAATGGCATTATGAAGATATTATTAGAGATCCACAAATAGACCCAGTAGCTGCTTTAAAATTAAAAAGACAAATCGATGCCTCTAACCAAGATAGAACGGATATGGTAGAGTATATTGATAGTTATTTTTTAGAAAAATATAAAGACGTTACACCTAAAGCAGATGCAACTATTAATACTGAAAGTCCAGCTTGGGGAATAGATAGATTATCAATCTTAGCATTAAAAATCTATCACATGCACGAAGAAGCAACTCGTGAAGATGCTACGGATGCACACAAAGAAGCTTGCCAAAAAAAACTAGACGTATTATTAGAGCAACGTGTAGATTTAAGCACAGCAATAGATACACTTTTAGACGATATTTCTAAAGGTGATAAATACATGAAAGTGTATAAGCAGATGAAAATGTATAATGATGATGAGCTTAATCCTGTGTTAAGAAATCAGAAATAATTTCAATTTAATTATAAGTTGAAATGCAAACAACACAACACATTTTAGTTATACGTCTATCTGCAATGGGTGACGTTGCTATGACAGTTCCTGTGTTGAGAGCATTTACACAACAACATCCAAAGGTCAAGTTAACAGTGTTAACTAGACCTTTTTTTGCGCCTTTTTTTAAAAATCTAACAAATACTTCGGTTTTTATTTTTGACGAAAAGCAAAAGCATAAAGGTGTTTTTGGGTTGTATAAACTATACAAAGAACTGAAAGCGCTAAATATTGATAAAGTAGCCGATTTACACAACGTTTTACGTACCAAAATTTTAAAGTTATTCTTTTTCAGAAAGACGTTTGTACAAATTGATAAAGGTAGAGCAGAGAAGAAGGCACTGATAAATGGTGACAGTTTTAAATCCTTAAAAACAACCCATGAAAGATACGCCGACGTGTTTAAAAAATTAGGCTATTCTTTAGACTTATCAAACCCAAGGTTTCCTGAAAGAAAAACGCTTCCTAAGTTAATTGTAGAGCAAGTACAACCATCAAAAAAACAATGGATAGGTATTGCACCATTTGCTCAATACCCTTCAAAAATGTACCCTTTGTCACAAATGAAAAACGTTGTAAATGCTTTAGAAGAGCAATACAATATATTTTTATTTGGAGCTAAAGCAGAACAGCAGCAATTAAGTGAATTGTCAAGTTCAAAAAATGTTGTAAATGTTGCAGGTTTACTAAATTTTGATGACGAATTAGATTTAATTTCTAATTTAGATTTAATGGTTGCTATGGATTCTGGTAATGCCCATTTAGCAGCTATGTTTGGCGTAAAAGTATTGACAATTTGGGGCGTAACTCATCCTTATGCTGGTTTTTCAGCGTTTAATCAACCGTCAGATTATCATTTATTACCAAATAGAAATACATTTATTAAAATTCCTACCTCAATTTACGGTAATAAATATCCAGAAGACTATAAGGATGTTGCAGGAAGTATTACTTCAGAAGAAGTTATAGAAAAAATTCAATCTATTTTAAAAGCATAAAAAAAAAGCCTCAATTTCTTGAGGCTTTTTAGATTTTACTACTAATTCATATTAATATTATCCCTTAAACTAACACATTTGTAGCATTCTAATCTTTAGCTAATTTATAATGATTAGTTTAAGAACTTTAAAATGATATCCAACGATTTGAATTGTTCGACAAAATGCAATAAAAAACGACAAATTGCTTAAATATCATCATAATCAACTATAATCTTTGCAGATACAGGATGTGCTTGGCATGTTAAGATTAATCCTTCGGCTACTTCATTATCGGTTAAAATATTGTTTTGTCTCATTGTTGCTTTACCTTCTTTGACTCTTGCTAAACAACTGCTACAAATACCACCTTGGCAAGAATAAGGCGCGTCTAAATCCTGCTCTAAAGCAGCTTCTAAAACAGACTGTTGTTGTGACATTGTAAATGTTTTTTCTTCATCATCAACAATTACAGTTATAGATGTTGTACCGTCAGTGACTTCTTCTAAATCTTCTACAGAGACTGAAGAAGTTGTTGTAAACAACTCAAAAAAGATTTTACTATCTTCTATATTATTTTCTGCTAATACATCTTTTACGGTATTAATCATACCTTCTGGTCCGCAAATGTAAAATGCGTCAATATTTACATCTTTGTATTTATTCTTAACGATAAAGTTTACTGTACTTTTTTCAATACGACCAAATAACGCATCTTTTTCTTGAGATTGACTATATAAAAACTGGATACTTAATCGGTCACTATATTTATTTTGAATATCTAAAAGGTCGTTTAAAAAGATAGTGTCCTTTAATGTCTTGTTACCATAAACTAATACAAATTTACTGTTTGGCTCTTCTTCTAAAACTGTTTTTAAAATACTTAAAACCGGTGTAATACCACTACCTGCAGCAAATGCAGCTATGGTTCTAGTTTTTGAAGTGTCAGGTGTAAAGGTAAAACGACCTTGTGGTTGCGCAACGTCTAAAGTATCGCCAACTTTTAAAGCTTGATTAGCATGTTTAGAAAATGTTCCGTTTTCTACTTCTTTAACCGCAACGGTTAGATTTCCGCTTGACGGAGAAGTGCACAAAGAGTAATCGCGTCTTACTTCTTTACCATCTATATCTGTTTTTAAAGTAATGTATTGTCCTGCTTTAAATTTATATTCTTCCTTTAAATGGTTTGGAACATCAAAAGTTATAGATACACATTGATCTGTTTGACGTGTAATATCTTTAATATTTAGTGTATGAAATTGAGACATAGTTTTAAATTTTAATGCAAAAATAATGAAGCCTAAACGGAAAGTGGTCTGTTTTATAAAAAATTAATACCTAAGTTTATTATGCATAAGGAAATTATGTATATTTGAATCATGGCAAATTCTAAATTATATAAAGGTAGTTTAACTACAATTATTTTAAAGCTTTTAAATGAAAGTGATAAAATGTATGGATATGAAATTACCCAAAAAGTAAAAGAAATTACTAAAGGAGAGCTTAAAATTACAGAAGGCGCTTTGTACCCTGCGCTTCATAAATTAGAAGCAGATGGCTTGTTGGAAGTTGAGATGAAAAAAGTTGATAATCGTTTACGTAAATACTATAAACTTACAGAAAAAGGAAACAAAGAAACGGTTAATAAACTAAACGAATTACAAGAGTATATTAAAACCATGCAGATTTTAGTAAATCCTAAATTTGGTTTAGAGTAATGAAGAAGTTAACTAGAGAAGAAATAAAATATATAGACAATTACTTAATCAAATCTAAGGTTAAGTATTGGGATGTGCGTGTAGAACTATTAGATCATATTGCTTCTGCAGTAGAAGAAAAAATAGAAAAAGAAGGAATTTCATTTAACGAAGCTTTATTAGAAGTGCATCAAAGTTTTGGAAATAGTACAGAAGTTTACGGGATTTATCATGGTAAACTATTAAAAGAAGGATTGTATGCAGATAATAATGGCTTTAAAAAATTTGAAAGACAAAAACAGAGAAGTATAGGCCGAAAACTAAGAAAAGCACATTGGCAAGAATTGAAAAATTTAATGTTTACGCCTAAATTTTTATTAGAGTTTACAGCTTTTGGCATTATTAGTTACTATGGTTTTAATTTTTATCCTAAAGTGTCAAGTACTTTGGTTTTAGGACTACTAATGTTACCATTATTTTTTAGCGCTTTACACTCAATAAAGGATAAGGTTTCAAAACGGTCTTTAAATATTACAATGTCTTCTGGAATTATAATGTTGGCATGGAGTTTATACAATATGGTTTTTCAGTTGTTTGTAATGCTTAATAAAGACCAAGATAATAAACCATATTATATACTATTTATAACAGCAATATTACTTTACCCTATCATGAGGTCTAGTACAAACACTTACTTTAAATATTATAATAAATACAAAAATATTTTTTCTAAATTAACAAATTAGATTTTGAAAGTTACACCATCACAATTACAAGATTTATATGCCTTTACAAGAAATCATTATGTATATCATTACGATTTACAAACAGAGCTTGTAGACCATTTAGCTAATGATATAGAATCTATTTGGCAAGAAAACCCTAAGCTGTCTTTTGAAGAAGCAAGAGATCAATCTTTTAAAAAGTTTGGTGTTTTTGGTTTTATGGATGTGGTAGAGCAACGACAAAAAGCAATGAATAAACGTTATTACAAATATTTATTATCAGAACTTAAACAATGGTTTTCTATCCCAAAAATAATAATGACCGCAACTTTATTTGTTACTTTTTTTACACTACTTCAAACAAGTTATGCTAAATATTTTTTCTTTATAATATTTGGTGTATTGGCAATTTGGACATTATTTAGAAGTATACAGCTTAATAGAGAGTTTAGAAAAAGAAAAGAAATATCTAGTAAAAAATGGTTGTTAGAAGAGCTTATTTTTAAACAAGCAGGAAGTATAGGTATAATTTTTTTATCTCAATTTTATAATATCTCAATGTGGAGTGATGTTTTTATATCTAACACCAAATTAGTTTTATTAACTGCAGCAATTTTTACACTCTTATATTTAGTTAATTATATAAGCTTTAGAGTTATACCAGATAAAGCAGAAGAGTTGTTAAAAACAACTTATCCTGAATTCAGTTTGTAACAAATCTATAAACTTAGCTACCAATACATAAACCAAACCAAAATATTAATCTATGATAAGCAAGTTTATAAGTTTAGAGTGGAAACAATTTTTTCGTTCTGCCAGTTTCGGAAAAAGCTTAGCGCTAAAAATTTTAATGGGCTTTTTTGCGCTTTATTTTATTGTTACATTTTTAGCGTTAGGTGTTGGACTATATCCTGGTTTAAAAAAAGCATTTCCAGATCAAGATCCTTTTATTATTGTAAATCAAGTTATTTTTTACTGGGTTTTAATGGAGCTTCTTATTCGTTTTTTCTTTCAGAAATTACCAGTAATGAGTGTAAAACCTTTGCTAACGCTTCCTGTTAAAAGAAACACAGTGGTTAACTATGTTTTGGGTAAATCAACTTTAGCGTTTATTAACTTTTTACCGCTTTTTGCAACAATCCCTTTTAGCATAGTCTTAATGTCAAAAGGATATTCAAAATCTATGGTGTTAACATGGTTAGTAGCAATGGTTTTGATATCGTTAATCAGTAATTTTTTAAATTTTATTATTGAAAGTATCTCGTCAGAAACCGAATTATCTTACCTACCAATTATTGTAGTTGCTGGAGGATTATTTGCTTTAAATTATTTCGAAATTTTAGATATTTCTGGATTACTATCTGCATCCATTTTAGCTATAGCTAATAACCCAATATATCTATTAATATTAGTCGCTATCTTAGGTGTTTGTTATTGGTTTAATTTTAAGATTTTAAGACAAAAACTGTATTTAGATCATTCTTTAAAAACTAAAATAAAAGAAGTTAATGCTTCTAACCTTGGTTGGACAAAAAACTTTGGGGACATTGCACCATTTATGCAATTAGATTTGCGTTTAATATGGCGTAATAAAAGACCAAAATCTTCGGTATTTATTTTAGTTATTGGCTTACTATATGGATTATTCTTTTACCCTAATCCTCAATTTCAAGATTCACCAATGATATTTGGTTTTGTAGGTATTTTCGTAACAGGTATTTTCTTAATCAATTTTGGGCAGTTTATTCCTGCTTGGGATAGCGGTTACTACAAAATGTTAATGAGCCAAAACATTAAATACGAGCAATACCTAAAATCTAAATACACGCTTATGATTTTAAGCGTAATTATCATGTTTGTACTTAGTATTCCGTATGTGTATTTTGGTTGGAAAATTTTAGCAGCACATTTTGCTGCAGCCATTTATAACATTGGTGTTAATAGTTATGTAATTATGCTTGGCGGAAGCTTTAATCGCAAAAAAATAGACTTAAATCAACGTGCAGCATTTAACTATCAAGGTACTGGTGCAGTACAATGGATTATTGGTATTCCTTTAATGATTTTACCTGCAGCAATATTTGGCTTAACTTCATTTTTTATCAGTTTTCAAGTCGGTCTATTTGCATTAGCCTTTTTGGGTTTATTAGGTATTGTGTTTCATCAAAAATTAATGAAACTAATTACACAA
The DNA here is from genome assembly GCF_000422365.1 of Mesoflavibacter zeaxanthinifaciens DSM 18436. GTDB lineage: Bacteria > Bacteroidota > Bacteroidia > Flavobacteriales > Flavobacteriaceae > Mesoflavibacter > Mesoflavibacter zeaxanthinifaciens. The sequence goes on along the minus strand of NZ_AULQ01000002.1, from coordinate 224,000 downwards.
AAATACCTAGACTCTAAATATAAAATGATAGACGCATTTAGTCAAGACAGCTAACCTTAATTCACTTTTAATCATGATAAAGACAACAAACCTTTCAAAAAAATATAATAGTAAAGAAGTATTAAATATTTCAACTTTAGAAATCCCAAAAGGACAAAGTTTTGGATTAGTAGGAAACAACGGAGCAGGTAAAACAACCTATTTTAGTTTACTTCTTGATTTAATAAAACCAACAACAGGACAGATAGAAAATAATGGCGTTATTGTTAGCGAAAGTGAAGACTGGAAACCATTTACCTCTGCATTTATAGACGAAAGCTTCTTAATTGGTTACTTGACACCAGAAGAATATTTTTATTTTATTGGTGATTTACGTGGGCAAAACAAACAAGACGTAGACAACTTATTGGCACAGTTTGAAGATTTTTTTCATGGTGAAATCTTAAACCAGAAAAAATATTTACGCGATTTAAGTAAAGGAAACCAGAAAAAAGCCGGAATTGTTGCTGCATTAATAGGTAATCCAGAAGTCATTATTCTTGATGAACCTTTTGCAAACTTAGATCCAACAACACAAATTAGATTAAAACAAATCATTAAAGATTTAGCCGAAAAACAAGGTGTAACCGTGTTAGTATCAAGTCATGATTTATTACATGTTACCGATGTTTGCGAGCGTATTGTGGTTTTAGATAAAGGTCAAGCTGTAAAAGATATTAAAACTAGCGAGGCGACTTTAAAAGAATTAGAAGCGCATTTTTCGGGCATATCAGAAGTGTAATATTTTATAGTTTTTTCTCTGTAAATTGATATGCGTTAAGTTATTTAAAAAAAGATGCTTATTTTTACGCTCTTACATGCAAAAAATATAATAAAATTGCATGTAAACAGTTATGTATTACACAAAATACAACCGCATTGAAATTAGCATTTAAAATAAGTTTAGCCTTTACGGTTATAGTACTAACAATTACAAGTTGCTCTCGAAAAAACGATAGTTTTATAAGTCGTAATTTTCACGCAGTAACTGCAGAATATAACACATTATTTAATGGTTACAATGCGTTAGAGCAAGGACGTAACAGTCTAAACGCTACTTATTTTGATAATTATTGGGCCATACTTCCTGTAGAGCGTATGCAAATAACAGAAGAAGTTATTTTACCAGGACAATCCAAAAATTCTGATTTTACAAAAGCTGAAGAAAAAGCTGTCAAAGCCGTTCAAAAACACGGTATGAATATTCAAGGTAAAGAGCATAATCCACAAATAGACGAAGCTTATTTACTATTAGGTCAAGCACGTTATTTTGACCAACGTTTTGTTCCTGCATTAAACGCTTTTAATAAGATTTTATCAAGTTATGGCGATTCTGATAAAATCAACACAGCAAAAGTATGGCGAGAAAAAACCAATATGCGATTAGAAAATAACGAAATTGCTATAGAAAACCTCAAACGCCTATTAGAACAAGAAGATCTAGAAGACCAACAACTTGCAGATGCTACATCTACTTTGGCACAAGCTTATATTAATTTAGAGCAGTTAGATAGTGCTATTGTGCATATAAAAACAGCATCTAAAGCCACAAAAAAGAATGAAGAAAAAGGTCGTTTCAACTTTATAAAAGGTCAGCTTTACAATGCTTTAGAAGATAAAGACAGCGCAAACATAGCTTTTGATGAGGTTATAGATTTAAACCGAAAAATACCACGTCAATATCTTATTGCTGCAGAAGTAGAAAAAGCTAAGAATTTCGATTATGAAAACGGTAATAAAATCGAATTTTTAGAACACTTAACCAAACTTGAAGAAAATAGAGAAAACCGTCCGTTTTTAGATAAAATTTATCACCAAATAGCCGAGTTTCACTTAGAAAATAAATTCGATTCTTTAGCAATAGCTTACTACAATAAATCACTTCGCACCAACTCTAAAGACAAAATTTTAGTTGCCAAAAACTACGAAACTTTAGGTAATTACTATTTTGATAATACAGAGTATAAACTAGCAGGCGCCTACTACGACAGTACATTAATCAATATGGTAGAAAATAGTAAACCATACCGTGTGATTAAAAAGAAAAACGAAAATTTAGAAGATGTTATCTTCTACGAAGGTGTTGCAGAAGCTAACGACAGTATTTTAAAGTTAGTCGCTATGCCAATAGCAGAAAGAGAACAGTATTTTAAAGATTATACAGATAAATTAAAAGCTAAAGCTGAAGAAGAGCAAGAGCGTTTAGAAACTCAAAAACGTATAAAAGATTTTCAGCAAAACACTACTAACAAAAAAAGTGGTTTTGGTCCACCACGAGGTGCTTCACCAGTAGGTAATGCAACAAGTTTCTATTTTTATAATCAAGAAACTGTAGCTTATGGTAAAAACCAATTTGAACAACTTTGGGGAGAAAGAAGTAATGAAGATAATTGGCGTTGGTCAAGTAATGGTCGCAGTGGGTTTTCTTTTACAGACGCAATTGCTTCTGCAATAGAAAATAATTCTGAAAACGAAAAATTCTCTCCAGATTATTACTTAAAACAATTACCAAGCACAGATAAAGACATTGATAGTCTAATGAAGGAAAGAAATTATGCTTACTATCAATTAGGGTTAATTTATAAAGAGAAATTTAAAGAATACGAGCTTTCAAAAACAAAATTCACAACCTTATTAAAAAGTGCACCGGAGGAACGTTTAATATTACCTTCAAAATATAATCTGTATAAAATCTATGAAATTTTAGGACAAACAAATGAAGCTGAAATTACTAAGCAAGATATAATAAGTAATTATCCAGATTCTAGATATGCCTTTATTTTACAGAATCCAAATCAAGCAGTTGCAGATAATGAAGGAAGCCCAGAAAATCTTTACGAGCAAACCTATAAAAAACTTGAAGAGCAACAATATCAATCTGTTATAGAAGACAGTGACCAATATATAAACTACTTTGACGGCGATCCAATTGTGCCAAAATTTGAATTGCTAAAAGCAACAGCAAACGGTAGATTAAATGGTTACACAGCTTACATGGAAGCCTTAAACCAAATAGCATTAGATTATGCTAACACAGAAGAAGGTATAAAAGCACAAAATCTAATTAATAGTTTACAGTCTTTAAGTAAACAAATATTTGTGCCAAATGATGTATCTAAAAACTTTAAAGTAGTCTATCAATTTGATAAAAATCAAGAAGTTGAATTAAAAGAGTTTAAAGAAACACTAGATAAAGTGATAGAAAAAATATCTTACTACGACTTATCAACGTCTGTAGATGTTTATAGTAAAGATAAAACATTTTTAGTAGTACATGGTATAAAAAGTATAGATGGCGCAAAAGGGTTTGCTAATATTGTAGAAGAAAAGGATAAAAAGAAAATAGATAGACCATTTTTTGGAATTTCGCAAGAAAATTACCAGATTATCCAAATACATAAAAACTTAGACACTTATATAGCAAATCAATAATCTCCCTTAATTATGAAGAAAAACAAAAATCAAGAACATATTTCTATCCAAAATATAATAGCAAAAGGAACTAAAATTGTAGGTGATTTTTTTAGTGAAGGCGACTTACGTGTAGATGGAATTATTGAAGGAAACATACAGACACCAGGTAAGGTTGTAGTAGGTAAAGATGGTCAAATATCAGGTAAGTTATCATGTAGCAATGCTTATTTTGAAGGAAAACTAAACGGTACAATAGAATTAACAGGTACATTAACATTAAAATCTACAGCATATATAGAAGGAGATGTTGTTACCGAAAAATTAGCAGTAGAGCCAGGAGCAACATTTAATGTAACTTGTGAGATGAAATCTTCTGTAAAAGATATAAATGGCAAATCAAAACAACAAAAAACAGCCTAATAAATACATAAAGTTTACTTCTATTGCTTTACAAATGGGATTAACCATTTACTTAGGAAGCAAGCTTGGCGAGTGGCTTGACCAAAAATACAACACAACCAATCAAATCTATTATAAGGTAGTAACATTAATTGCAGTTGCTGTTGCAATGTTTTCGGTTATCTATCAAGTTATAAAAATTACAAACAAAAAATAATGCTAAAACGTATTATAATATCTGTAGCTATAATCATAGCTGCTTTTTTTATTAGTTACGGACTAAATAAATCACTAATAGATATTCAGCTTCAGTACTCATTATTTAGTGTCTATCTTTTTCATGCACTATCTGCCATAATAGTATATTTAATAATAGAATTTCTTTTTACCAAACTACCAAATCAAGTAGGTTACGCCTATTTAATGCTAATGTGTTTTAAGATAGGAGCATTTGTGTTAATTTTTCAAAAATCAGTCTTTGCGGTAGAATTAGAAGCGCTACAAGAAAGAATAAGTTTGGTGGTTCCTTTATTTATTTTTTTAATTATTGAAGCATTATTAGTAGGTAAACTACTAACTAATAAATAAGGCTTATATAATCAGCTATTTAGCTCAAAAAAAAAAGCTGTTTTTTAAAATAAAAAAAAGCTTTAAATTTTTAAATAAATGCTTACATTTGCACGAAATTTAAAGGCAAAACTTTAATTAGGCGAAAAAATGATGATTGCAAAAAGATCTATCAAATTAATTATAGCATTATTCTGTGTATTAATAACTTCTGTTTCATTAGCAGAAACAAACCAGTCTCATCAAGAAGACCACAACGGTAATACAATTGATACACCTTCAGAAATTAAAGAGTATATTCAACATCACTTAAAAGATTCTCACGATTTTCATTTGTTTACTAATAATAAAACAGGAAAACATTGGAGTATGCCATTACCTGTAATTGTTTGGACAAGTAATGGGTTAAAGACGTTTATGTCTTCAGAGTTCCATCATGACGATAACGGTGAAGTAATCGTAGAAAAAGGAGATACTAGATTAGTAAAATTACACAGTAAAATATACGAGTTAGACAATGGTGCAACAACTGTTGCTTTTGATGATGCACATCACCCAACAAACGCACACAAAGTTTTAGATTTTTCTATAACTAAAAGTGTGTTTGGTATGTTGCTAGCTGGATTATTAATGATTTTAGGTTTTGGTAGTTTAGCAAAAGGCTACAAAAAAGGAAAAAACATCCCAACTGGTATAGGTCGTGTATTAGAACCATTAGTAATCTATGTAAGAGACGATATTGCTAAGCCAAATATTGGAGAGAAAAAGTACCGTAAATTTATGGGCTTCTTATTAACAGTATTTTTCTTTATTTGGATATTAAACTTATTAGGATTAACGCCATTAGGATTTAACGTAACAGGACAAATTGCTGTAACAGTATGTTTAGCAATATTTACAGCTGTAATCTATTTATTTAGTGGTAGCAAAGATTTCTGGATGCATACATTATGGATGCCAGGAGTACCAGTAATATTAAGACCAGTATTAGCAGTGATAGAATTAGTAGGATTTGTGTTAATTAAACCGTTCTCTTTATTAGTTCGTTTATTTGCAAACATGACAGCAGGACACTTTGTGGTAATGAGTCTTATAGCATTAATGATAACAATGAAGGAAGCATTTGGACCAGTAGCATCTACAGGTATGTCTTTAGTGTTAGCATTATTTATATCGGTTATCGAAATATTGGTAGCCTTTTTACAAGCATTTATTTTTACGATGTTATCATCGTTATTTATAGGTATGGCGGTTGAAGAGCATGACCATCATTAATAAGAATTTGTTTAATTAATATTTAAAATCAATTAGTATGTACAATTTAATTGGAGCAGGATTAATCGTAATCGGTGGAGGAATCGGTTTAGGTCAAATCGGTGGAAAAGCAATGGAAGGTATTGCTCGTCAACCAGAAGCAGCTGGAAAAATCCAAACTGCGATGATCATCATCGGTGCCTTATTAGAAGGTTTAGCATTCGGTGCATTAATCTTAGGAAAATAATCCTAAAACAAAACAAGACAACTTCTGCAACGGTTGGTTGCAGAAGCTGTTTTAAATTAAACAAACACAAAGAAGTAATCAATATCAAATGGAAACTTTATTAAACGATTTTTCAGTAGGTTTATTTATAATGCAAGCTGTAATCTTAGTAATACTTATAGTATTAATGAGAAAATTTGCTTGGAAACCAATCTTAGACGCTTTACAATCTCGTGAAGATGGTATCCAAAACGCATTAGAAGCAGCAGAGAATGCCAAAGTTGAAATGCAAAATCTTCAAGCAGATAACGATAAGTTATTAAAAGAAGCTCGTGCAGAACGTGAAGCAATGTTAAAAGAAGCACGCGAGTTAAAAACAAAAATGATTGAAGACGCTAAAACAGAAGCACAAGAGCAGGCTAATACAATTATAGAGCAAGCTCAAGCAGCAATAGAAAGCGAAAAGAAATCTGCTATGGCTGAGTTAAAAGGTCAAGTAGCAGGATTATCTTTAGAGATAGCAGAAAAAGTTGTACGTCAAGAATTATCTAACAAAGACAAACAAATAGAATTAGTTGAGTCTATGTTAGGAGACGCAAAATTAAACTAGTCAAAAAATGGCAGGAGAAAGAGCAGCAATACGTTACGCAAAAGCAGTACTAAGTTTAGCCACAGAAAGTAATACAGCAGATGCTGTAAATACAGATATGGAGCTAATAAAAAATACTGTTGCTGAGAGTAAAGATTTAAAAGATATGCTTTACAGTCCTGTAATACGTTCATCTGTAAAAAAATCGGCATTGTTAGAAATTTTTAAAAATACTAACAAAGCAACAGTTAATTTAATAGATGTACTTATTGCTAACAAGCGTATATCTCTATTACCAGAAGTGGCTTCAAGTTTTATAACCCTTTTTGAGCAACAAAAAGGCAGCCAAGTAGCACAAGTAACTACAGCAGTACCTTTAACAAAAGAGTTAGAAAATAAAGTACAAGCAAAAGTAAAAGAGCTTACAGGTAAAGAAGCAGCAATAACAAATATAGTAGATGAAAACATTTTAGGAGGTTTCATCTTAAGAGTTGGAGATACACAATACAACGCAAGTATTGCTAACCAACTAAACAAATTAAAAAGAGAATTTACAATAAATTAAATATAGTTAGATTTAAATCTAACATCTAATATCTAAATAAGATGGCAGAAGTAAAACCAGCTGAAGTATCAGCAATCTTAAAACAACAACTATCTGGTTTTGAAGCAAGTGCTTCATTAGACGAAGTTGGAACAGTATTAACAGTAGGAGATGGTATTGTACGTGCTTACGGATTATCAAATGCTCAATACGGAGAGTTAGTAGAATTTGAAGGAGGATTAGAAGGTATTGTACTAAACCTTGAAGAAGACAACGTAGGTATTGTATTATTAGGAGGATCAACTGGAGTAAAAGAAGGTTCTACAGTAAAACGTACTAACCGTATTGCTTCTGTTAAAGTAGGTGAAGGTATTGTTGGTCGTGTAGTAGATACATTAGGAAATCCAATTGATGGTAAAGGACCTATCGCTGGTGATACTTACGAAATGCCATTAGAGCGTAAAGCGCCTGGTGTTATTTACCGTCAACCAGTAAACGAGCCATTACAAACAGGTATTAAATCTGTAGATGCCATGATTCCTGTAGGACGTGGACAACGTGAGCTTGTAATTGGTGACCGTCAAACTGGTAAAACAACAGTTTGTATTGATACCATCTTAAATCAAAAAGAATTTTACGATGCAGGAGAGCCTGTATATTGTATATATGTAGCAGTAGGACAAAAAGCGTCTACAGTTGCAAACATTGCTAAGACTTTAGAAGAAAAAGGAGCTTTAGCTTATACTACTATTGTAGCTGCAAATGCATCAGATCCTGCTGCAATGCAAGTTTACGCGCCATTTACCGGTGCTGCAATAGGTGAGTATTTTAGAGATACTGGTAGACCAGCTTTAATTGTATTTGATGATTTATCAAAACAAGCAGTTGCTTACCGTGAGGTATCTTTATTATTACGTCGTCCACCAGGACGTGAGGCGTATCCAGGAGACGTTTTCTACCTTCACTCAAGATTATTAGAGCGTGCTGCAAAAGTAATTGCAGATGATGATATTGCTAAAAACATGAATGATTTACCAGAATCGTTAAAGCCAGTAGTAAAAGGTGGTGGATCTTTAACAGCTTTACCAATTATCGAAACACAAGCTGGAGACGTTTCTGCATATATTCCAACTAACGTAATTTCTATTACGGACGGACAGATTTTCTTAGAGTCAGACTTATTTAACTCTGGTGTACGTCCAGCAATTAACGTAGGTATCTCGGTATCTCGTGTAGGTGGATCTGCTCAAATTAAGTCAATGAAGAAAGTAGCTGGTACATTAAAGTTAGACCAAGCACAGTTCCGTGAGCTTGAGGCATTTGCTAAGTTTGGTTCAGACCTTGATGCTGCAACGTTAAATGTAATTGAAAAAGGTAAGCGTAACGTAGAAATCTTAAAGCAAGCACAAAACGATCCTTATACAGTAGAAGACCAAGTAGCAATTATCTACGCTGGTTCTAAAAACTTATTAAGAGATGTACCTGTTGAAAAAGTAAAAGAATTTGAAAGAGATTATATCGAGTTCTTAAATGCTAAACACAGAGATGTTTTAGATACTTTAAAAGCAGGAAAATTAACTGATGAGGTTACAGATACATTATCTGCAGTAGCAAAAGACCTTTCAGCTAAATATAAAGCATAATAATAGATTTTAGTATTGAGTAGTGAGATAGAAAGTTTTCTCACTACTGAATACTCAATACTAATTACTAAAAAATGGCAAATCTTAAAGAAATACGTAATAGGATATCTTCGGTATCTTCAACAATGCAAATAACCAGTGCTATGAAAATGGTATCTGCTGCAAAGTTAAAGAAAGCCCAAGACGCTATTACAGCAATGCGTCCTTATGCAGACAAGTTAACAGAGCTTTTACAAAGCTTAAGTGCAACTTTAGAAGCAGATGCAGGAAGTAAATTTGCAGACCAACGTGAAGTAAACAGAGTATTAATAGTTTCAATATCTTCAAATAGAGGATTATGTGGTGCTTTTAACTCTAACATTATCAAACAAACAAACAATTTGATAGATAATGTTTACGCAGGTAAAGAAGTATCTGTTTTAGCAATAGGAAAAAAGATTAATGACGCTTTTGGAAAAAAAGGAATTGTTATTGCTAACAAAAGTGATATTTATGATGATCTAACTTTTGATAACGTTGCAGAAATAGCACAAATGCTAATGGATAAGTTTGTTACAGGCGAGTTTGATAAAATTGAAATCGTTTACAACAAATTTAAGAATGCAGCAACACAAATAGTAATGACAGAACAGTTTTTACCTATTGTTCCAATACAACAGGATGAAAACGTTAATTTAGATTACATTTTTGAGCCTTCTAAAGCCGAAATAGTAGAAGAGTTAATCCCTAAATCTTTAAAAACTCAGCTTTATAAAGGTGTAAGAGATAGCTTTGCTAGTGAGCATGGAGCACGTATGACAGCAATGCATAAAGCAACAGATAATGCTACAGAGTTAAGAGATCAATTAAAATTAACTTACAACAAAGCACGTCAAGCAGCAATTACTAATGAAATATTAGAAATTGTTGGTGGTGCAGAAGCATTAAATAATTAATAGTGCTAAACTCAAAGCAATTATAAAAAATAAAAGCCTTATCAATTTTGATAAGGCTTTTTTTATGGAATACAATTTGATTGTTATATTTATAAAAAAACTAAGCTCATGATTAACTTTTTTAAATACATCACGTTTACATTTATAGTATTTGCATTTTTTTTACAATGTTCTAGTGTCCAAAAACTTCAAGATAGTGTAAGTTTTAAAATAGAACAACCTTATTATCAAAACTGGGTTGCAGGAGTTAAAAATGGCGGATCAGGTATTAATATATTTATTCCTGTAACTAACTTAAAGACTAATATATCATTAGACAGTTTATATTTTAGAGGGCATAAAGTTTTATTAGAAACTAAACCAAATAATCCAAATCTGTTTATAGGACGTATTTTAACTGAAGCTAATCAAAATGAAGATTTCTCTCCTAATACAGAAGCAGAAATTTCTTTCGATTTAAAAGAAAATGAAGCAGTTGTCATTTATACCGAAAACGATAAAAAGAAGTATTATAAAATTGATAATATAAAAGAAAAACAAACTGAGTATTTTCCGAGTGCGCCACCAAAACAAAATTAATTATTAACCTACTTACATTATGAAAGCCCTTAAATCAATAACACTAATTGTGTTATTTATTTGTATTTGTAATTGTTCACCTTCTAAATATGCATTACAAAAACAAGCACCAATTCAATTAACGCAAACCTATTTACAGAATTGGACAACCGGTGTAGCTATTGGTAGCTCTGGTGTCAATCTTTATTTTTCTAACCTTTATCCAAACCATTCAAGTATTAAAATGGATAGTGTGTACTTTAGAAAAATGAAAGGAAAACTAATACCTTTAAAAGGTCAATATTTTTCTCGATTAACAAAAAGATTAACTAATGAAGAAGGAAATGCACTAACAACTAAAGGTTTTTTTCCTTTTCAATTAGAAAATAGAGAATGTGTAATTAGTTATATAGAAAATGGTACAACTAAGTATTACAAGGTTTCAAATATAGAAGAAAAAGAAGGTGTTTACTATCCAGAAGGACCACCAATTAATTAATGTTTTTATTACTGTAACAAATTCAATACATTTAGGTCAAAATAAACAACCTTTTGAGCGGATTTAAATCTCTTTTTAAGCAAACATTTATTTATGGTTTAGCAACAGTTTTACCCAGAATGTTAAGCTTTATACTTGTGCCATTATACACAGATCCTTCAGTGTTATCAAGAGCTGAATATGGCGAAGTATCTTTTATTTTTGCTTATTTCGTTTTATTTAATGTGGTTTTAGCCTACGGAATGGAAACCGCGTTTTTTAGATTTTTTAATAAAGAAGAAAATCAAAAAAATGTTTTAAATACATCAGCAACATCGTTAACAGTTAGTAGTTTAGCTGTTTTAGGTATTGCTTTTCTTTTTAGAAATCAAATTTCATCTTTAATTGAAATTGACTTACAATACTTAAACTTAGTCTTTTTAATTTTGCTTTTAGACGCATTAGTAATTATACCATTTGCTTGGTTAAGAGCTACAAGTCAACCTACAAAATATGCTATAATTAAGATTTTAAACGTAGCTGTAAACTTAGGATTAAATGTATTTTTATTAGTTTACTTAAAAGATTTAGCCGAAACTATTTCCATTTTCAATTCTATTTATAAACCAAAATTTGAAATCAATTATATTTTCATTTCTAACGTCATTGCTAGCGCATTAACGTTGGTTTGGTTATTACCTTTTTATAGAAAAGTGAAGTTTAAAATAGACATTAAACTTTGGAAAAAGATGATGAACTACGCTTTACCTGTACTTATTGCAGGCGTTGCGTATTCTATAAACGAAACCTTTGACCGAATTCTTTTAAAAGAATTATTGCCAGAAAATATAGCAGATGACCAAATAGGTATGTATTCTGCATGCTATAAACTAGCGTTATTTATGACGCTTTTTGCAACAGCTTTTAGATTAGGGATAGAGCCCTACTTTTTTAGCCATTCAAAAACTAAAGATCCACAAAAAAATTACGCCAAAATATTAGAGTTTTTTATTGCATTTGGAGCAATAATCTTAGTGACAGTTGTTGTTTTTGCAGATATAATAAAACCTATAATTATTAGAAGTGAAGCTTATTATGACGCCATGTGGATAGTGCCTTTTATCCTATTAGCAAACTTTTGTCTTGGTATTTATCATAACCTATCCGTTTGGTACAAAATTACAGACAGGACTAAATATGGTGCCTATATTTCGGTTTTTGGTGCAGTAATAACATTGTTAATCAATTACATTTTAATACCTAAAATAGGATTTAAAGGATCTGCAATTGCAACGCTTTGTGCTTATAGCTTAATGATGTTTTTATCTTATTTCTTCGGAAGAAAATACTATCCAATTCCTTACAATTTAAAGAAAATAGTCATTTATTTATTGGTGTCGATTAGTTTCTCTTTCATCTATTTTTATAATTTTAGAGGTAATTATTTTATTGGTTTTACTGCAATAATTGTACTTTTAGGCATAGTTTTTCAACTTGAAAAAAATGAAATCAAAAAACTACTCAAATAACATTTCATGCAAATAAAAATCATTAATAAATCCAATCACGCTTTACCGAATTATGAAACTATTGCGTCCGCTGGAATGGATTTAAGAGCAAATATAGATGAGGCAATAACCTTAAAACCTTTAGATCGTACTATAGTTAAAACAGGTTTATTTATAGAGTTACCAATAGGTTTTGAAGCGCAAGTAAGACCAAGAAGTGGATTAGCCGCAAAAAAAGGAATAACTGTCTTAAATGCGCCAGGAACAGTAGATGCAGATTATAGAGGAGAAATAGGTGTTATCCTTGTTAACCTTTCTAACGAAGATTTTACGATAGAAAACGGCGAGCGTATTGCACAATTAGTAATTGCTAAGCACGAACGTGCCGAATGGATCGAAGTAGATACACTTTCTGAAACATCTCGTGGAGAAGGCGGTTTTGGAAGTACAGGAGTCAAATAATTCCTGCGAAATCAGGAATCTCTAAGCAAGTAAAAATAAAATCAAGCTTAGTATAAACCCAAAAAATAAGTTTAATTAAAAAAAGATACCTGCTTACGCAGGCATAAAAAAATGAAAATAATAGTACCCATGGCGGGAAGAGGATCTCGTCTAAGACCACATAGCTTAACAGTTCCAAAACCATTAATTCCTGTTGCAGGACAACCAATTGTACACAGATTAGTAAAAGATATCGCAAAGGTTTTAAAACAACCAATTACCGAAGTTGCTTTTGTTTTAGGTGATCCAGCTTGGTTTGGAGACGATGTAGTAGACAGTTTAACAGACTTAGCGACTAGCTTAGGTGCAAAAGCCTCAATCTATCGTCAAGATCAACCTTTAGGAACAGGTCACGCTATTATGTGTGCTAAAGAAAGCTTATCAGGACCAGCAGTAATCGCTTATGCAGATACTTTAATACGTGCAGATTTTAATTTAGATCCAGAAGCAGACTCAGTAATTTGGGTAAAGCAAGTAGATCAACCAGAAGCTTACGGTGTTGTTAAATTAAACGACAAAAAGGAAATTATAGAACTTGTAGAAAAGCCACAACAATTTGTTAGCGATTTGGCAGTTATAGGTATTTACTATTTTAAAGAAGTAAGCCAATTAAAAGATCAGCTACAAAAAGTATTAGATAATAATATTATAAATGGTGGCGAATATCAAATTAATGACGGAATTAAAGGCATGATGGCAGACGGAAAAGTCTTTAAAACAGGCGAAGTTAGCGAGTGGATGGACTGCGGAAACAAAACCATAACATTAGACACAAACCAACGTATGTTAGGCTTTTTACAAGCAGATGGAGAAGAGCAATTAGTTTCAGACTCTGTAAAAAATGAAAATTCAACAATTATAGAACCTTGTTATATTGGAGAAAACGTAGTGCTTAAAAACGCAACGGTTGGACCATATGTTTCAATTGGTAATAATTGTGTTATCGAAAATTCAACCGTTAAAAATAGTTTAATACAAAACCAAACTAGTATAAAAAATGCTAATTTAGACGAAGCTATGATTGGTAACCACGTTAAGTACGATGGTAAGTTTACCAAAATTAGCATTGGCGATTATTCTGTTTTGGAATAATTATTGACCTAATTAAAATAAATAGTCACTTAAACCTTAGTCAAAAGGTTATTTAGATGAAAAAAACGCTTTACATCTTATATTTCCTTTTCGGAATGTTATGCATTCCGCAGACTAACTATGCCCAAGTAGATTTTAATAAAACACCAAATGACGACTTAGGAAATTTTGAAGACGAATTTCAAAATAATTTCTACGAAGCCATGAAACAACACGGTATAGAAAATTATGACCGTGCTGTAGATAACTTAAAACGTTGCTTAGAATTAGACGATTCTCATGTGGTTATTTATTATCAATTAGGAAAAAACTACAACAAGCTTAAAAATTTTGGAGAAGCTGAAGATGCATTAAAAGATGCATTAAGAATAGAGCCTGATAACGAATGGGTTTTAGACGAGCTGTATCATGTTTACATTCAGCAAAAAGAATATAACAAAGCCATAAAAACCGTAAGACAATTGGTAAAATACCATCCAGATTATAAAGAGGATTTAGCCAATATTTACGTACAAACAGGTAATTTTAAAGATGCACTTAAAATCTTAGACGAGTTAGATGAAGAGTACGGTATTACAGACGATAGAGACTTACTACGTAACCGCATTTACAACGCAACAGGTAGAAAAAAAGATCAAATTGAAAATCTTGAAGAACGCGTAGATAAAAATCCAGAATCTGAAGAAACTTATTTAAGATTAATCTATCGTTACAGCGAAAATAACGACAAGAAAAAAGCGTTTGAAACAGCAAAAAAGCTATTAGAAATTAATCCAAAAAACCAACTTGTTCATCTAGCATTATATAAATTTTATTTAGATGAAGGTAGCCACGATAAAGCAATTAATTCTATGAAAATTGCTTTACAAAGCTCAAAAATTAATCCCGAATCTAAAATAAAAGTACTAGCAGATTTTGTAAAATTTGTCAGTAAAAATCAACAATACGAGCAAGACTTAGTAGATGTAACTTCAATGCTAACAAAAATTGAATCTAGTGGTAAAACGTTGGTAGAGTTAGCTCAATATTATTTACTTAAAGGCGAAAAACAAAAAGCAATAAGTTTTTACGAACAAGCACTTCAAAAAGAAGAAGAAAACTTTGGGATATTAAGAAATATAATACTTCTTCACATAGATTTAAAACAATTTAAACAAGCAGCAGATCGTAGCCAAGAAGGTATAGAAATTTTCCCATCGCAACCAGTTTTATATCTTACTCATGGTGTGTCATTAAACTATTTAAACAGACCAAAAGAAGCTATAGAAAGCTTAGAAATGGGCTTAGATTACATTATTGATGACAAACCAATGGAAGCAGATTTTTATAATCAATTAGCCAAAGCTTATACTGCAACAAACAATTTAAATAAAGCAAAAACGTTTAGTGATAAAGCAAAAAAATTACAATTATCTAATTAATGACTATTAAAACTCAATTTTCTCTATATACAATACTATTTTTATTTGTATTTGTTGGTTGTAAATCAGCCAAAACTATTGTTGCCAATGGCGAACTAAACAATAGATTAACAGCAAAACAATTAATTAAACAAACCGAAAAAGTAGAGTCAGATTTTAAGACTTTAGTAGGTAAAATGAAAATTGAATACATAGAAAAAAATAAATCTGAAGGAACAACCGTTAGTCTTCGTATAGAAAAAGATAAAACCATTTGGATGAGTAAATTAGGGTTAGTTAAAGCGCTAATAACACCAACAAGAGTCGCGTTTTATAACAAACTAGATAACACTTATTTTGATGGCGATTTTACGTACTTAAGTAATCTTTTAGGGACAGAATTAGATTTT
This sequence comes from Mesoflavibacter zeaxanthinifaciens DSM 18436, assembly GCF_000422365.1. GTDB lineage: Bacteria > Bacteroidota > Bacteroidia > Flavobacteriales > Flavobacteriaceae > Mesoflavibacter > Mesoflavibacter zeaxanthinifaciens. The sequence goes on along the minus strand of NZ_AULQ01000002.1, from coordinate 208,443 downwards.
CAAAAAGTACAAAATATGCTATTAGGTCAGTCTATGTTTGCACTTAATGATAAGGATTATGAGATTGATACTTTTGACCAATCGTACCAATTAAAACCAAAAAAACAACGCGATTTATTCGAGCTTTTTTTAATGTTCAACCCAAGTCATTTTAAAATGGATTCTCAGCAAATTGCACAACCTAAAGAACGTAGAATTTTACAAATAGACTATTTATCTTATCAAAAAGTAGACAACTTAACTTTACCTTCAGAAACAAAGATTTTTGCTATAGAAAATGAAGATCAACTAGTGATTAATTTAGAATTAAAATCTGTAGATTTGAATGAAGATGTACGTTTTCCGTTTAGTATTCCTTCAGGATATAAAAAAATAGAATTATAACCATGAAATTCAATCAGTTTCTAACCCTTTCATTAATGTTTTTGTTGCTTGGCATCACTTCCGCGCAAGCGCAAAACAATAAAAAAGACCAGCTTGAAGCAAGACGAATAGAGCTTAGAAACGAAATTAAAAAAATAAACAGTCTTCTTTTTTCTAACCAAAATAAAAAGAAGGATCAAACCGCTTTAATAGAAGACTTAAACTATAAGTTAAGCGTGACCAATAATTTAATAAAAGTCACCAATCAACAAGCTAATTTATTAACTAGATCAATAAATAATAATCAAAAAGAAATTTCGCAATTGCGTGACGAGCTTACCATTTTAAAAGAAAACTACGCAAAAACGATTCAAAAAAGTTATAAAAATAAAAGCGAACAAAGCCGTGTAATGTTTTTACTGTCTTCAGACAATTTTAGACAAGCTTATAAGCGTTTACAGTACATGAACCAATATGCAAAGGTGCAGAAACAACAAGCTGAAGACATAAAAGTAAAAGCAAAAAAGCTTCAAGATTTAAACTTAGACTTAGTTAAGCAAAAAGAAGAAAAGGATAAGTTAATTGCAGAAAATAAGGTCATTCAAAATCAATTAGAAGCCGATAGAAAGCAACATCAATCTATAATGGCAGAGATTAAAAAAGACTTAAATAAGTATGCTGCTCAAATAAAAGAAAAACAGCGCGAAGCTGCTAAAATAGATGAAGAAATAGACCGAATTATTAAAGCCGAAATAGCAAAATCTAATAAAAAAGCAGGCAAAACGTCTACCTACAAATCTGGTTTTGCATTAACAGCCGAAGCAAAATTAATAGCAGCAGACTTTATAAGTAACAAAGGAAAATTACCTTGGCCAGTAGAAAAGGGAATTGTAAAACTACGTTACGGAAAACAAAGATCTCCTATAAATCCTAGTGTCGAAATACAAAGTAGCGGTGTAAGAATAGCTACCGAAAAAGATGCTAAAGTTAGAGCTGTTTTTAAAGGTAAAGTCTTAGCTGTAATGGTGCAAAAAAAGAGTAATCCTGTGGTTTTAATCCAACATGGTAATTACATTACAGCTTATGGTAATTTAAAAACAGTTTACGTTAAAAAAGGCGAACAGATTTCTACAAAACAACAGATTGGCGAAGTCTTTACAGACAGCGATGGTCAAACCTTATTAAAGTTTAGCGTTTATAAAAATAATGCATCACAAAACCCAGCAGAATGGGTTTATAAAATGTAATTACTCAAATAAAGCTTTAAGTTCTGTAGCGTCTTGAGGTTTCATTTTCCCTGCTAAAACTAAACTTAATTGCTTACGTCTTAAAGCAGCAGCATAACGTTCTTTTTCAAGATCGGTTTCCGGTAAAAGTTCTGGTACTTTTACAGGTCTTCCTGTTTCGTCAACAGCAACAAAGGTATAAATAGCTTCATTAGCTTTTGTGCGTTCTCCAGACTCACGATCTTCAATCCAAACATCAATAAATATTTCCATAGAGCTTTTAAAGGCTCTAGATACTTTAGCTTCTACAGTTACAACACTACCTAAAGGTACAGCTCTGTTAAATGCTACATGATTAACAGAAGCAGTTACTACAATACGTCTACTATGGCGTCTTGCACTAATACTTGCTGCACGATCCATACGTGCTAGTAACTCGCCACCAAAAAGGTTGTTTAACGGATTAGTTTCGCTTGGTAATACTAAATCGGTTAATGTTGTTTTAGAACTTTCGGCAGTTTTAGGTGTCATAGAATTTATTTTTTTGCAAAGGTAAGACGATTTACATTTTTAGTTTAGCTTTTTACAAATAATTATGAAAACAAAAAGCCTCACAATTATAATTGTAAGGCTTTTAATATTTGTTTTAAACATTACTTAGTCTAACTTTTTTATAAGCAACCAAGCGTCTTTATTACTTTCTTTTCTTATTGAATTTAAAGCGTTAAAAGCGTCTTCTCTAGACGTATAACTACCATAAGCAACTTGGTGTAATCCGTATTTATTTGTACCAATTTTTCTTGCTTTAAAACCTAAAGCTTTTAACTGTTCAACTTTTTTATCAGAGTTTTCTTCTAATCTAAAAGCACCAGCAATCACATGATAATTACCTATTTGTTTATTTACATTTAATGTTACAGCAGGTAAAGGATTGCTTATTACAAATGTAGCTTCTTGTATTTGACTTTCTAATTGTGCATCTGCTTCTTCTTGAGCTATTTGGTTATGGTTTTCTATATTTTTGTAATAATTAGTTACTCCAAAACCGCTTAAACCTAATGCAATAATAGCAACTGCAGCGTATTTAAGATAAGATTTACTTTTACGTTTTTCTTGGGTAATTGCAATAGTTGGTACTTCTTTTTCAATTGTTTCAACCTCTTTTTTGTATTCTTCCCTTGTTACAGAAGGACTTACAAATTGAGATAAACCAAACGCATCTGTTAAGTAATTAAGGTGATAAGAAGGTGTAAACTGTATTTTACCTTCATTATTTAACTTTAAATCGCCAATATTTTCAAAGGTTAAAGTTTCTCCTTCGGTTAAATAAGATTTTAACGATTTAACACGCATTGCTATATTTTGCGTAGCAACTTCAAAAGGAATCTTTTCTACATCTGCAATATAACGTGCTAAAAGACCATCGTTATTTTGTATTTGTTCATTAAAAGATAATACTTTTTTTGGCGGATAAAACGCGTTGGTAGAATCGTGTACCGTAGCCGATTTACGTTGCGTTAAAAAAGCACCAAACTCTGGTACAGTCACACAATCGTAACGGTATAACAAATCGCTTATGTAGGTTTCTAATTGCATAAAAACAAAGTTATAAATTTTTAAAAGCGAATAAAATTTAGACCCTATTATTTATTAACAGCAATAAATTTCTTTTCTTGTAGCTTAAAAATCAGATTAATATAAAATGAAAGATAGCCAATTACTGCATATTTTAGCCTTACAACACGTATCAAAAATTGGAGATACTACTGCAAAAAAGCTAATTAATCACTGCGGAAGTGCAGAAGCTGTCTTTAAAGAAAAAAGAAGTAATCTTTTAAAAATTGATGGTATTGGTGAAGTTTTATTGAGTGAATTGCATAAATCAAATCATCTTGAAGCTGCAGAAAATGAACTAAAATACATAAGAGATGAAGGTATAAATTGTCATTATTTTTTAGATGAAACGTATCCAGAAAAATTAAAACATTGCTTAGATGGTCCTATTTTATTGTTCTCGTCAGGAAATATCAACTTAAATAATCAACACATTATTAGCATAGTTGGTACTAGAAAAATTACAACATCTGGTATAGCTTTTTGCGAAAAATTAATTGAAGATTTAGCAGTATACAAGCCTATAATTATTTCTGGGTTTGCTTATGGTACAGATATAACCGCACATAAAGCAGCAATAAAAAACAAATTGCAAACTATTGGTTGTGAAGCCCATTCGGAGTTGTTTTAGAAAATGGAGGTAATATATCGTTTGGTAATACTTTATACAATTGTATTGAGATATCTTGTATGCCAACAATTATTTTATTAACCACGGTTTCGATTACTTGTCGTTTTTGATTATGATCTAAAGTACTCCATGATTGATATAAATTTATTGCATCAGAAATTGTTTCTTCTACTACTGATTTTTGATTTTCTAATAGTGTTTTTTCATTCTCAATTTCTTGTATATGTCCCTTAACTTCTTGCAATTGTTTGTATGGTGTATCATGATGTTCTTTAAATGATTTTGTAGGAATTTGTCCTTCTAGATGTAAATCTAAAAGTTTTTGTATTTTCTTTTCAAGTGCATCACGCGTCTTTAATAATCTTGAATACTCACGTTCTTTTTGTTGAATAATATTTAATATATTAATCTCATAATTTTGTATTTCTGCTTGTGATACTGTATATGAATGTAATTGACTTTGAAATACTTCTTCAAGGTCTTCTCTATTTACTTTATTACCACATCTTTTGTCACAGAAGTAATTTTTAGTTTTGTTATGTGTATACATTTTACTTCCGCAGTAACAGTATATATACCCTGTAAAAAGATACGTTTTTCTATTTAATACTTGCGTGTGAGAAGATATTTGTTGAATGACAATATCATTAACTTGTTTCCACACTTCTTCAGACACAATAGGTTCAACCTCATGAAAAACCCATTCTTCTTTTGGTTTAATAACTCTTACTCCATTTACCATCGCACTATAATTCATTCTATGCAGCCCTTTATATACTGGATCAGTAAGCACTCTTCGTATAGTAGCGTCTGTGAAAAAATTACCTCTACGAGTTCGATATCCTCTATTATTGAGTTCTCTTGCAGTTGTTCGTTTTCTTTTATTTTCTAAAAAAAGCTCAAATATTAGTTTAATAACAGATATTTCTTCTTGGTTAATTGTAAGCTTTTTATTTACATAGATGTATCCTAAAGGAGGTTGACCTCCTATTTGTTTACCTAGTTGAGCTCGAGCTTGAATAGAAGATTTAATACGTTCAACGGTCATTTCTCGTTCCCATTGAGCCATTGAACCCATAGTTCGATAAAAATGTCTTCCTATTGCTGTAGAGGTATCTACAGTCATATCCATAGATATTAAATCAGCATTATATTCATTAAAATAATCAGCTATTTCAATAAGCTCTTTGGTGTTTCTTGCTAATCGTGCAATTTTTGAAAAAACAAGACAAGAGATAAGGCCATTTTTAATATCATTGAGCATCTCTTTCGTCTGCGGGTAATTCATAATGGATTTACCGCTCATCGCTTCAAGTCGATAAACTTTTGCCACTTTCCATTTGCGAGATTCCACGAAATTTTTTGCGTGAAGTTCATGATGAATATGGCTTTCTTTTACAACTTGTTTTGGGTCAGATACGCGTACCCAAATACCTACCTTTTTTTGTTCCATTTGTCAAAAATTTATATAACGAACCTACGTTTCATGTGGCTAAAAATCAAGAGGATATTGCTTTCATTTTTTCTTTCTTTTCGAGCTTTTCCCAAGTGATTTTAATACGATGTTTTTAATAGTTGAACTTTTAATATTTACATCATTTTCTTGCATATCTAGATAACTTGACTGTACTCGATATCCACATACTCGTTTAATAAGGTTCTTTTTATTTTCAAATGAATCTAAAAACGGTATTATTTCAGACGGAGATATAAAGCAAATCTTTTTAAATATCGTATCTGATATATGTTTTTTTGCTCTTTTTTTAATGTTTTTGAGGTGAATATCACTTTCAGACACCATACAGATATGTGTATAATTTTCTTTAATACATTTTTGAATATTCTGTACTTCATAATCAATACTATTAGTAACAGATATTTCGAAAGCGATACTTATTTCATTTCTATTAAGAACTACATCTATACGACCGCCTGTTTCTATTTCTTTTTCAATAGTAGTAACAAACCCTCGTTGAGAAGCAAGTGCCTTAATATAATCTTGGATTACACGATGTTTTCGAAAAATTTCTTTTTCTTCTTCATACTGAATATATTCTTGTTTTTGATTTTCCAGGGAGGATGTATTCGTTTTAGAGGTATTTGTTATTGGTGTTTCTTTCAGATTTGATAGTTCTTGTGTATTTATTACAGTTGCGTCTTTAATTGATTCTTCTTTCCGATCCTCTTGTTCAACAACTTTTTTAACCTCTTTGGATTTAACGTTTTGAGAAGGAAGCATTGCAATTAGATGAGCTTCAACGTCTGCTCTTGGCGATGCATATCTATTCCTAACATTTACAATAATATCTTCTGAAGTATAGGTTTTGTTTTCAGAAAGCGGATTGGTATTTAAATTAAAATCGTTAGTACTAGAGCCTATTCGCATAATGGCTTCACCTCGACCAAGACTCTGTAAATCGGATTGTTCAAAATAAGAAAACCCAGACTCCAATCGCTTCGCATCGCTATCACCAAGACGAAAACAAATTCTTGTTTTGGGATTTGATAAAACAGAGTTCAGCAATTTTACATCTTCAATTTGAGCCAATTCTTGATGGGCAATGGTAATACCCAGACCATATTTTCTGGCACCACTTAATATGCGTTCAATACTTGGTGTGATGAAGTTTTGGAACTCATCTAGGTATAACATAAAAGGTTTACGACTATTCTTACCTTTAGATTGTCTTGCCAATGCCGATTGATTAAATTTTGCCAAGAAAAGTGAGCCTAATAAATAGGAATTCTGCTCTCCAATAAGTCCTTGCGATAATTTCAGTAAAACAATTTTGTTGGTATTAAGACAATCTGGTACATCAACACCTTTGTTTTGAGCCAACATATAGCGAACCAATTTTGGGCGTAAAAATGTATCTATACGAGTAAGGAGTGGTGCAATACCTTTTCGTACCAACGGATATTCATTATTCCAATAGTAATGTAACGAAGGGTCGTTGACTGTTTTTAAGTATTGAGCCCTGTAAGGTTCTTCAAGCAGAAAACGCTTTAATTCAATAAGCGTTCCTCTTTGAGTACTCTCTAACATGGTATTAACTGCGTTTTGTAGTACCGCAGTCATATTGTCTCCCCAAGCAGTTGCATGACGTTTAAATGCCGAAACTAAATCTGATGAGAGTACAATTTTTTCAGCATCCGTATGCGCTTCCAATAGATTGAATCCAATAGGGAAGTCAGCATCGGAAGGGTCTATTAAAACTACATCATTAATCCTATTTTCTGGAATACGCTCTAAAATATCATCAATGATGTCGCCATGTGGGTCGAACATAGCACAGCCCATCCCATTTTCAATATCGGCAAGTATCATATTTGCCAGTAGGGTACTTTTACCAACTCCAGTTGCTCCTATTACATGTGTATGTGACAAACGTGTTTCATAGCTTAATTGAACAGGAATATCTTCTTGATTATGGGTATTGGTTCCAATTAGGATACCCTGATTCTCTTGCTGTTGAATGCGTCTGGTTTTACCAATTTGCCATTGTAGTTTTTTAGAAACCACCGTTTTATTGGGATAGTGCAGAAAGGTATTCAGTTCCTTGGAATTCAACACAAAACCCAATCGGTTACTCAGGCGATGATGTAGATTGTATTTATGAAAATCATAATCATACCCTTCATTGGATAAAGGGATGAGGTTGTTATGTTGAGAGGTTGAAACTGCCGAAATACTTCGTGCTAAATCTTGTGCCAGATACTGACTCCTGTAATTATCCTTGCCTTGAGTTGCTATACGCATCACCACTGAAAATAGTGGATGTGCTATCTTCTCTTTGGCACACTGGGGCATTTCAGGAGCATCCGAAAAAAAAGAACCGCCAGAACCATCATTTACCGAATATACTGTATCCTTTGCTAAAGGAGAGCTAATACCTTTAAACAGAATTTGAAAAACAGCAACATCATCATCATGCAAAGCTTCCATAGTTGCGATGACTGAAGTTAATGGGTCTATGCTAAAAGAATCAGTCGTAACAATGCTTCGCATATATTCACTGTTAAGCCCAAAGTCTGCAATAGCAATATCCTTTTCGTTTGAAAAGCCAAAATCATCAACTTCAATAGTTTTAATGATAACCGTTGGGAAGTATGCCAATAATTGTGATTCCAATCTACCTATATCCTGCTCACTACATACCATTTGAATTTTGATAGTGTCTGAATTACCAATAATTTCAAAGGACAGTAAATATTCCGTAAAGGATAGTAGATTGAGAAGTTCAATATTCCTGCTTGGGATAATTTCTGTCCCAGACGGAAAAGAAATTGAGAGACCAACAAGTTGAGGCTTTTCTGAAACTTCAAGAAAACGAGGTTTAACTTCTGTTAAATCTTCTTCTGGTTCTTCTTCTTTAGGAGGAGCAAGTAGTTTGGTTACTTGTTTGAATAGCGAAGGTGCTCGACCATCATCTTGTATTGAAGGTCGGTTTTGGCTTACATGTTGAAAGGGAACATATGGCACTTCAATATCAATAGGAGTATCGAAATGGTAATACCCACGAAATCGATACTCCCAATTATAGAAATTAAGTGTTGCTTGTTCACTTCTTGTTAATTTCATTTAATCACAATGATTTTTATTGCAGTAACTACAACCATACCTATGTCCATCATCAAAACGCCAAATGGTCGTAGCATAACCCTCATTATTAATTTCAGATATTTTAATAGGACTGCTCGTCAATAATTTTTCTACTGGGTCATTCTTTTCCAAAAGAACTTCATCATCTCCAATACTAAAATGTTTATGAAGAAGTGCCACACCGAATTTTGAGGTCAATCCATATTTTTCTATCACGGATTGTAGTTCCTTAAGGCATAAATCATCTTTTGCTGATATTTCATGTACATCAGTCAATGTTGGTAAATCGTTCCAGTTTTTAGTTTGTGCTTTCATTGTATTTGAATTTAAGATTTGTATTTGATTTTTCAATTTATAGGTTCAATCTGTTATACTTTAGTTATGTATGTTTATCACGGAGCTTCAAATCGAATAGAAAGAACTACACCAACCCGTCATAAACGAACAAAAAAGGGAACTGATGGATCACAGCAGACTATTTTTGACGATATTTCTTTCCATGCAACACCATATTATTGGATAGCGTTGGCATACACCTATGCTATTCAAACATTCAGGTTTAGCGACCAAGAAATCTATTACAACATTTGTGTTGATCTCTATAAAAACACAAAGGAAATTACAATTCATGGTTATCAATCCCTTGAAAAAAGCCTTGAGGCTCTTTATGGTAATGGTGGTTATATACATACGTTTTATCATAATTCCTTTTACCACACCAAAGGACTTGGAACTATGGAGTGCATCACAAAAGAGATATTGAAACCATTATCTATATCATATATAGTCAATCCCGTTCAACAAATGGAAGCTCTTGGTGTAAAGTTTAAATTCTTGGACTTGTCCCTTGAAAGAAACAAAAACAAGAGAAACATCAAAAGCTAGCGGACAAATACATTATTTAGCATAGGCTTACGGTCTGCTTCACTAATAGAACGGACTCCTTTTTCGTTGGTAATGTCATCAATGACTTTTAATACAGAAGATTGAGCATAGTTCATAAACATACTGGCAGTATCAATTCGGTAATAGGTTACTGGATACAATTTTCTTGCAAGCCAACCACCTATAAATGGAATTTTAGCAACCAGTATCTTGCCAATGGAATCTTTATATAACAACCACCAAGACACGAAAAAGCCATCACCAAACTTGGCTCCACAAATATCATATTGGTAATCTTTCCATGTAGCTCGTAAATAGATGCGAGAATGAGACATTGCTCCTCCTTCTTTAATGAATTTTTCTTTGATATTGATTTTTGTTATGCCATGAGATTCTAATTCGGTTTTTAATAAGGCATAAAATTCTTTAGGTGAATATTCAAAGTTATCAATAAGGATATTCCACCGCGAGTGATAATTTTTTCTAGTTTTACTGAAAATAAATCTTAAAACTAGAATAGCAATAATACCAGATAGGATATACACCCCATATTTTGTTAGATAGAAAGTGAATTCGTCCATAATTTATATTCTTTCATTTTTAACTAAATTCCAATAATGTTGTCCGAGAAGTGTTAAAACACAACTTTTAGATTCCATCGCTGCATGATACATATGATCTTTACTTGCGCCCTTAGGAATAACTAAACCAACACCCTCATACTTTTGTAATACAGCAAATTTTTTGGTGTTTTCAGAGTCAGGAGTATCACTTTCAGGTTCATATGAAGGGTCTAATTGATACTCCATCCCTTTTTCTTCAAATAAAGTGGTTATTAGTAAAATGTCTTCAAGATCGATGGGAGGGTGAACTTTTCTTAATGAGACAAAGTTTTCTATATTAGTTTTAAATAGAGGTCTCTGTTGCCATGGTCCCAATGATTGATCTATATGTGCATATACACTACCTGGTGTTATTTCTCCCATTAAATTTGCTGCACTTCCATTTAAAGCGTCCACCAATAAGGATGTAAAAACTCCTGAGCCATTTTTTTCTGTTGCATACTGATCTTTTGATGAGGCGGTTAAAATGGTAGTGCCTTTTGATAACAACGCATTATCTTCAGAATGATAATCAGTACCAGTATAACCACTATGACAGCTATCTAGAATAATGATTTTATTTTTAGCTTTTGATTTATTGGCAATATCCATTAGTTCAATCATTGGCAATCCTTGGTCACCTTCCTCACATTCTGAAGTTATCAAATAACCACCTGTGCTCTCGATATGACCATGCCCAGAGAAATAAAAAACAACTTCACTTTCACTCTTAAACAATTCAATGATATTTTCTTTTAATGTACTCCTTTTTACAAGTTGATTTTCACTAGTAGCTGTTAAGAGCTTAACATCAAAATTGATTGTACCATTTCCATGTCTTTCTAAAACAGTTTTTACTGCGTAAGCATCATTAACACAACCGTGAAGTGAATTTTGATGCGTGTAATAATCTATACCTACTATTAATGCTTTTCTCATAATTATGCGTTTGAATGTTTTCTTATAGCTGCAACGATAGATTCTGTATTCCATCCTACTATCTCGACAGCATTCTCTTTAACTCTACTTGAAATTTTAGTTTGTCCCCAGGGTTTAATACCAATAATTGGCTTTGGTACTGAAAAACTATTGTTCGCAATTAGTATTTCTTTATTGATCCATTTACTGTGAGTAGAGTAAACTCCACCCATTATTAATACGACGTGACATAGTCTTAGTCGATTATAGATTGCTTGAGCCAATTCTTTGTCTGTTCCGTTGGTATGTACAGGGTCATCTTTTGGTACAGAATAGTTGTTGTAATAGAAATAATTTCTATTACTTAATAAATTACATAGACTTTCATAAGCATTGGAGTATTGCCATGAGTGACTAATAAAAAGATTGTGGGTGTTTGCCATATTTTTTGGTTTTAAATTTTAGTTTTAGTTAAAAGCTCATCCAACTTTTCATCTCTTTAGAAGAGTAAGTACTTAATTGTATATTTAGGTCAGATTCAAAAAAAGTATTACTTCCTTTGGTGACAAGAGGATAAGCAGATAAAAATTCTTGTCCTTTAAAAGTATCTGTTTCGTAATCTGTAATTGGAAGAATTGCACACCTCCCTTTGTCTCCATCCATGAATCCTAATTCCCAAGGCATCCATTTGGAATTAGATGCATTTTCTGAAGTGGCATAAATAAGAGATTTTGATTGCTTCATCCTTAATCTAATTTTGTCAACAGTCGCTTTAGTCACATTATCTCTTTGAAAATGAGGATCAATAATCCAATCTACATAAACAGAGTAGCCTTTTGAAGTAAGTTCTAAATAGAGTCCTGCTATGTATTTTTGGTCTTTAAAACTATGAGACAAAAAAATGTCAAAATGTGTTCGATTTCTGTTTTCATTAATAACAGAAGAAAACGTTTTGGCTCCTTTTTTTCTAGATTCGGAAAGGTCTGATAAGTAACTCTTTGTATAAAATTTCATGTAATATTATTTTTAGTTAATCCGTTAATAAATCTTCGATAAGCACTGGTTTAAATGATATTCTTGATTCCTCAAACTTCTCATTAGAGATTGCTTTGTCTCCTCGGTAGTTTTCACTAAAAACTTCTTCTTCAAACCTAACAAGGTCAATAAATACAGTAACATTATTAGACCAATCCTTAATAAAAATATCTCCCTCTTGTTTATTTATTTTGAGTTTTGTCTCAGCATCAATTTTAGCCGTATTCGACTTAAGTCCTTGGATATTTCCATCAATCAGTAGCTCGGAAGTTTTAGAACGTGATTGCGCAATGAATGCCTTTTTTGCTACAGTTACTGAGGTAACTAGAAAAGTATCTTTCCATAACATTTTTTTCCCTTTAGCATTTATTTCATTTTCCAAAGCACTTAAATCATCTAATTGCTTTTTATCACAATCAACTGCTAAAAAATAAATAGCTCCTTCGGAAGTAAAACTAATTTTCATTTTAGCATTACCTTTTGGTAAATCATCATTTCCTAAGTCTGCATTAGCTCCAATGCTAAAGTTAAAATCAACAGCGTTTTTACTTGAGAATTGGTAAGTATCAGGTTGGTTTGAAAACAAGGGTTCAGTATATTTTACATTTAGTTTTTGTAATGATGTAATTTTTTTGAAAGTTCCTAGAGGGCGAGGTTTTCCTAAAAAAGATTTTCCAAAAGGAAAAGCTATAATATCACCTACGTTAACTTTCTCTCCTGGTAAGTAAACAGCAATCTTACCTAGCTCTTTAGCTAGCTCTTTTGAGTATTGAATTTGTAGTTTTGACATAATATGATTCGTTAAATTTATATGTCAAAATTCAATAATCATTACATCTTATATAACATTATATCTAGTGATATTTTTATCCTCAAAAGTGTGGAGTTCTCTTTGTGTTTAGGTCATTATTTTTGTCAAAAAATAATTATGAAACATAAAGTATTTATTAGTTATCATCATGAAAAAGACTACGATTATAGATTCAAGTTTGAAGAATTATTTTCTAATCAATTAGATATTTTAAACTCTTATGCCGTAAAACCAAATGAAATAGGTAATGTAGGGACTGAAGAATTTAGACGCATTATTAGAGAAAAACATTTAAAGGAATCAACTGTTACAGTCGTCTTGATAGGAGAATCTACATGGAGTAGAAAACATGTTGATTATGAGATTTATAATACACTTAAAGATACATCAAACAATTCAAGGTCTGGTCTAATTGGAATCATTTTACCAAGTTATACCTCCTATTTATCAAAAACCTATAATTCTCGTACCATTCCAAAACGTTTAATACAAAATATTCAAAATCGTTATTCTAGTATTCATTTTTGGTCTGAAAATCCTCTCGAAAATCAAAGATGGATTCATGATGCATTTTTAAGAAGAAATAAAATACTTCCAAATAATAGTATGCCTATTATGAAAAATAACTGGAAGGGGAATTCATGGTAGAAAAGTTTTAGTAGTAACCATTTTCAATTGCAAACTTCACCAATCCCTTTGAATTTTTAACACCTGTCTTTTCAATTAAGTTTCTTCGATGGGTCTCAACTGTTGAAGGAGCAATATTGAGTCTTTCAGAAATTTTTGGAGTGGTATAACTACTGGCTATTAGCTTTAAGACTTCTTTTTCTCGTTTTGTAAGTTGTATTTCGCCATATACATTAGCATTTCTAATACTAGAGAATAAAGTCTTTGTAACCTCTTCTCCTAAATATTCATTTCCGCTATGTAATGCTTGGATGGCTCTCACTAACTCTTCTTTTCCTTTATTTTTTAATATATAACCATGGGCACCAGCTTCAATAATTCTTCTGATAAAACCAATTTCATTATGCATTGTTAAAATTAAAATTTTGACGTGAGGATAGTTGGTTTTTATAAATTTAGTCAAATCAACACCATCCATTTTAGGCATACTAATATCGAGTACGGCTACATCAACATTATTTGATGCTAAAAGAGGTATTACTTCTTCTCCGTCATAGGCTTCGCCTACAATTACGATTTCTTCTTCATTTTCTAATAAAGAGCGTAATCCTTCCACTACAATTTCGTGATCATCAGCTATTACAATATTAATCATTTGCTTTTCTATTTAAAGGTATATCAATTGTTACTGTGGTTCCTTTTTTAAAGGTAGAATCTATTTTTAGTTCCCCATTAAGGCTGTCAACTCTTGATTGAATGTTTTTCAATCCCATTCCAGTATTATTGTTGTCAGTATTAAAGCCAACACCATTGTCCTCTACAATAATATTTAATCCATTTTTACTTTTTAGTAATTGAATAGAAATTTCTGAAGATTTGGCATGTTTTAAAATATTACTTATTAACTCTTGTATTATCCTGTAAATAGTGATTTCTAATTCTAAAGGTAATCGTTCGCTTAATCCATGAGCTATAAATTCTACTTCTAATCGTTTACTTTCCTCTAAGGTAACTTTTAAATCTTCTAAAGCTGCTGTTAATCCAAATTTAGTGAGTACCCCAGATGCCATATCCTGTGAAATTTTGCGCACTTCTTCACAAGCCTCATCAAGTAAACTATTTGCTTTTTTATATAATGTTGTATTAGCGTCTTTTATACTGTCAATACTGGTTTCAACAGACTTAAAATGGTTTTTGACCATGGCTAACATACTACCCAGTCGGTCATGTAAATCTCTAGCAATACGCTTTCTTTCTTCTTCCTGTCCAACCATCATTGCATTCATTGACTTTAATTCTTGATTTTTTAATAGTTCTTCAACTCTTTGTGATTCAATCAATCTATTTTTTTCTGCAATTTTGGCTAGTTGTTTTTGTTTATTACCTCTTAAAACTGCAAAAAATAATAAGCTTATTAATACTATTCCTGCAATTAAGCTATAAATAAGAATTTCTTTACTTTGGTTTTCTGCTTCTTGTTTTTCCAAGAGAGCTTTCTGTTTCTGTTGCTCCTCATAATTTATTTTAAGATTTGTAGCATTCTTATATTTTAACTCCAAGCTATCTCTTAGTTTTAAATAATGTTGATTGTATCGCATAGCGACGTCAAATTTACCAAGTTTACTATTTGCATCCGACAAATTGTTTAGGGCATCCATTTGATCTAGTTTTCTCTCTGAAATATTAGCTTTTTCTAAAGCCCTTTGGTAGTAAAAAATTGAATTTAAATAATCTTCCTTTTCATAATATAAATGGCCTATATTGTTATAAATATTACTTGTAGGATGAATTTTTAATGCTTCATTATAGGAATTCAAAGCATCATCATATAGGTACTTTTTATGATATATAACTCCTAGATTGTTATAAATATCAGCATCTCTATCACCTATATCAAGTTCCTTTTTCAAAGCGATAGATTTTTGATAAAAAATATAGGCGGAATCTAACATAGTATTCTTAAAATATATAGAGCCTATATTCTTAAAAACCTTTGCTAGCTCATATTTATCATTGAGTTGCTCAAATATTAATTTACTCTGATATAAATAGTTTAAAGCTTTATCATTGTTGCCAATTTCTAATTGAAACAACCCAATATTTTGTAACGTAAGAGCAATAGCTTCTTTGTTTTTTTGTTTCTTTTTTAATTCTAAGCTTTTTAAAAAATATTGCATTGCTATTTCATAGTTTCCTAGTTGACGATTTAGATCTCCAATATTATTGGATGTTATAGCTACAATATTGTTTTTTCCTAATTTCTCAAATTTTTGTTCTGCTTTTAAAGTATATCTCAAGGCTTGATTCAAGGCTCCTTTTTGAGTGTAGATTAAGCCAAGTTGGTTATAAGCTCTACCTATACCATATTCATTATTTAACTTGCTCTCATTACTTAAAATATCTTGATAAATAAATTCGGCTTTTTCAAATTTCTTTTGATAAATATAAATAGTTCCTATACGATTCAAACTTGTTAAGTATCCTTCTCTATAATTTAAAGAATTACTTAATAGTTTTGCTTTTGTAGCATAATCAAGCGCATGTTCAGAATCATTTTTTCTTAGTTCCCATGCTAATTCATTTAATGTATCGACTCTATCAATATTTACCTGCTGACTTAATTTATCTAAAAGACTATCTACAATAGTTGTATTTTGACCATATAAAAAATTTAAGGTTAAACTTAGATATATAAAAAATGTCATATGAAAAATATTCCTCTTAATTAGTACTTTTTGGTTTATCATAAAAATGGCTTTATTATTTTTAAAGATAATAAAGCCAAATCTTGTAAGCATCTGAAAAAATGTATTCTTACATTTTTTTTGGATTTTTCTCTTTGGTAATACCAGGCTTTATAACCTCTCCTGATGATTCAGTACTTGGTTTTGGATCTTTAGGTTTTTCTTCAGAGTTGTTTTCTGATGCATTTGTTTCCGTTACTGTTTGCATTTTTTCAACAGTTTCATCGTTTTTGTTTTTCATGTTTATTCTGTTTAACGTTCAAAACAAAGTTGCACAACTAATTAAAAGCATATTTCATTTAAATTAAGTGTTTTTACCTCCTTAAAAATAAGGACTAAATGAATCATCTGTTTCAAGGTTAAATGCTAATAATACTTCAATTACATTGCAAAATAACTTTTAAAACTATTTAAGTATGATTAAGATAATTCAACCAAACGAAAATGACAATGGCTATAAGTATGAATTTGTAATTAATGGTGAAAAAGGTACTGGGTATCTTACTTATGATTTGTTAGACAACTTAAAAAAGCGAACATTACTTTTAACAACAAAATCAAATATTATTAAGAGTAAAAAGGTAAAAAGAAGTTTTGATACACTTAGAAATCAAATAGAACTTTACAAAAGTAAAGGTTCATTTTACACAGCTAAGGGCATTGTAAATAGTATTTATGATAAGGAATTTAATATCCCACACATATCGATTGCTGTACATCGTTTTGGCTCTATCCCAGTATGTGTTTTACCAGAAAAATTTAAAGTAGTATTTAATGGTCACGAAAGGGAGTGTCGAATCGGGGTCTATCCATATATAGAAAATAAGGCTAAAAGTAGTAATGAACATCAAGCTTTAACGAGTAAATTAGAATTTCTTAGAAGTCTTAAAATTAGACTAGATGTCGTTTTTAATCGATATTTGGAAGATGTAGCTGAAAACTTTTTTGACATCGAAAATCATTCAGATTTACCTGCTGCCATTAAAAAAGCGAAATCTTGTGAATCAATCCTCTCTGAATCTATAACCTCTAAAACAGACGCTATAAATTCTACTACAAGGGGGCTTTCTAACCAATTTTTCTATGAACTTACAAAAACTAAAAGAGAGCTCAACGATTTATATGGAGATTCAATATTTAAAGTACGTTATGCTAAATATTTTGCTTATTTTTTTATTAACGAACTCTATAAAATTATAGGATTTAGCTCAAAAGATTTTAAAGAAAAATTTAGGAAACTAAAAAATGATAAAATAGATTATGATTCTAGAATTAAAAATGATAATGATTTAATCTTACTAAGACAAAGTATTTTAAATTATCACTCAGAAAAAGTTGACAAGACTTTGGAAGATGATTTAGCTAACCAAACCTCATCATTATGGGTTAAAAGATTTATAAATTTTTCTACTTTTTTATATAATCTACGTGAACAAAGTTTGATATCGCCTTTAAATACAAAGATTTTTTTATCGAATCGTTTTACTAAATCAGACTCACAAACACTTAGATATAAAATAGAGCATTTAATTGAGCAACACTTTGCTAATCGAGTTGAACTTATTACTGTTAAAGAAACAACTCCTGGAAAATTTATTAATGAGGTTGTTAAATCAAAAATATGGCTTAGTACAGCTACTTATAGCGTAATACCAAATACAGAAGATAGTGATGAGGCCAATTTTGATTGGCTAACCAAAGAGGCTATTCATTCTGTAACACTACAAAATAAACTTTTATTTATTTTAAGTAAAAGTCATAATAAAAACCTAATTAAGAATTTTAAAAACTACATAGATAAATCAAGTAACTTTTTAAATCCTGAATGCCGAAATATTGAGCTAGCAAAATCAAATTTAATTCGTAAATTAAATAATAAATTACACGCCATACATGATATTAATGAAACAGATGATGAAGGGTTTAACAAAAGTTTAATTGAAAGCATAAAATCATTGATTGAACTAAGGGTTATTAATATAATTGATGCTTGGCTTAATCAATTCAGTGATGATATATCATCAGCAATATTAGATATAAATATTCTTCTTAATTACCCTACAGGTATCTCAAAAGCTTCACGCAAAGTATTTAAGTGGACATCTGCAATAGACGATGAAAACGAAAATACTTTAAATGATTATAAGAAAAAATTTAGGTATGTATGGTCTCAGATTCGTAAAAGAAAATTGATAATCGATAATGAAGAGTACATGCTTATAAAACAGATTGGAAGTGGAAATAAAACTAAATATCAACAAAATTTAGATACTGTTTTAACAGCATTAATTGGTAATGATGGTGACATAAATTCACTAATTGAGAGATGTTATAACTTAAGAAACTTTTGACAAATTGTTTTATTTATTTTCTTTAAATAAAATCGCTTTTAATTTTTAAATGTTCTGTTATGATTTAAATGAATCGCGAACTATCGTCGGAGTAATGATCTAGGGAAGAAGCTTACCAAGTATATTATGCGTTAGGTAATTAGACTTAGTTAGATAATCAGCTAACTCCAAACGGACACGAGTACCCTAATTCAAAAAACAAGGTGTTGTATTCATTATCCGAACACCACTGATTATTAAGACCATAATTCGTTATGGTCTTTTTCTTTTATTAAAAAGTTTAAATTTTCTAAAATGAAAACTAATAAAGACACTAAATTCTATATACCTCAAATAGATTGTAGTTTTTTATGAATTAGATGAAACTCTAAAAAACATATATCGAAGAAAAAAATCATAACTCTTCAAAACCATCTTTAAAAAAATCTTCTAAGGACACATTAAATGCTTTAAGAACTTTGAGAAGGGAAGAGAACCTAAGATCTTGTCCTTGCTCATATCTGCCATATTGTGCCCTAGGGAGATTATGCTCATAGGCAAACTGTTCATAATTCGAAAAGCCTTGCTGTATGCGTAACTCACGCAATTTGTTACCCAAATTTGTAAGCTGTTTTTCTGTGTATGTATCCTTTTTAGCCATATAACAAATTACTATCAATTCACATTAATTTGTTACTATTTATAAATTCCTACTTTTAAGTAGTATTTTTAAAAATAAAATCTATCTTTGAACTATAAATGGCTCAATATTAACACCCTTAGGAGCCAAAGGGTAATTAAAACTAAATAAGGATGAAAAAAATACTACTTATTCTACTGCTTCCACTTATAGGGTTTACTCAAACCAACTATCTTGCTTTTTCAGATAACAATGATGCCAATAGCTTTGGTTCTATCATCACAATTAATGACGATGTACCTCAAACGGGATATACTTTTACTGATAATGGCGCACTTGCATTACCAAGTGATAATTTATTAGAAATAAATGGAAAGATATATGGAATCACTACTGAATATAGTGTTTTAGGTAAAGGAGCTCTATATGAGTATGATTACAGTAACGGGACGTCTTCCATATTATATTACTTTGAACCATTAGATTACATCTCAAATTTATGTACAGATGGAACTAAAATATATGGAACGCAAACCCAATTCTTTACAGGCACATCCATAATAGAATTTGATATAAATACTCAGACTATAACACCATTAGTGTCTTTGAGCTCCATAGGAGTTAGTGAGGTCAAAGACTTAATATTTACTACTAATAATAAAATCTATGGTGTTAGCCGACCTGATACTGGAACAAATGTAATGTTCTCTTATGATTTAACAAGTAATTCGTTAACTAACGAATTTACTTTCAATAGTAATGATGGACATTGGTGTCATTCCATTATGGAACATAGCAATGGCAATATTTATGGAGCAACAACCTATGGAGGCACTAATGATGAAGGTGTTATTTTTGAATTCAACACAACAAACAACACCTATTCTAAACTATATGATTTAACGACTACTAACAAAGCCGATAATTTAGTTGAAGGAAATTCAAATCAACTCTATGGATATACCAATCCAATTACAGGTGGAGGCGCAAGAATTTATCAGTTTGATTTAAATACCAATAGTTTTAATAATATCTATTCTTTTCCTGCAAATATTCAACCTAAAGGGAATGCTGCCTGGTTTAGAGATTTTAACCCTCTGTTTTTTAGTAACGATAAATTGTTAGGTGTAAGCCTTTTGCTCAATAGTAACGAGCAAGTATTTTTTGAATATGATGTAGTTACTAATACTGCCAGTAATATTCTAAATGGATTGGATGATGGAATAATAACCACATCGATTATAAAAACAATCGACAATAGAATTGTATATGGAAATAGAATACACCAAGGGAATGGAAACCTTATCGAATACGATATTAATTCGCAAACAACAAGTGAATTACTAGGTACTAATTTTGGTACAGATGGTAAAACACCCAATAAGATGATTAAATCATCTACAGGAATTATTTATGGTGTTACTGCGGATAATTTTACGACCACCTATGATGATAAGCTTTTTAGTTTTGACCCTAATACAAATCAATATAATGTACTTCTTGATTTTGCTACAGAACCAACTTTTATTTACGGTAACAATCCTATTAATTTAATTGAAACTACTGATGGCTTAATATACATTTACACCTCTTTTGGAGCCTTAGCTTCCCAACAAGGTTCTTTAATAGAATATGACCCAAGCACAGGAAATCACCAACTCGCCCATGAGTTTAGTGATTTGTATGATGGTAATACTATTGGTGAGTATGTAGAACTTTTTGAAAAGGATAATATTATTTATGGTATTAAGCGCTGGGGAGGGAATAGTGTCTTGTACAAAGGGACTATCTTTTCGTATAATACAGTAACTCACACCTATTCCGTTTTATATGAGTCTGATGATTTAGCCAGTACAGGAGCATCTCTTCTAACTTCACAGGGTATAATATATGGCGTAACAAGTACTGGCGGTACTAATGGTAATGGATATGTATTCTCTTATGACATTCAAACCAATCAATTTTTAGTCATAGAGAATATAACTAACGCTTCCATTTCTGATTTTGTTGAAGTAACCAGTGGTGATGTTTATGGTGTACTTCAAAACTCTCACGGAGTAGATGGCTCAGTATTTAAAATAGATGGGATTACAGGTTTGTTTTCGGTTTATTACCAATTTGATAATGCTGTAAATGGTACTGGTCAAAATCCAACTGCTATATATGCTGCTAATGATAACCTGTATGTAGAGAGCCAAACGGTTTTTCAATCTGATGGGAAGGCTTTTTCTTATTACTTAACAGAATTTAATATCAACACTAACAATGTGTCGCTATTATATGATGGGAATACCTTTAACAACCCTAACGGTACAAATAGTAGAATATGGCATAAAAATATATCTATAATGAATGATGATAGGCTTTTAGCTCCAACCTTTACGGGGACACCTTTAAGTCTTGTTTCATACAATCAAGGAGATACAGCAATGAGCATAGCATATAATTTCAATTCTGATATTGAAACTACGTTTAATATCATTGATCTTAACGATGCGCCATTATCTACAGAAGAATTTGAAAGTGATGTAAATATTTCAATCTACCCAAATCCAACCACGGACTTCATAAATATAAAATCAAAAAGTGAAATTAATAAAGTAGAAATCTACAATCTACAAGGTCAAAAAGTAATATCATTTCAAAATCATGATTTGATAGATGTTAAGGTTTTATCTGAGGGTATATATTTCTTAAAGGTAATTGATAAATCAATGATAATTAATACTCTAAAATTTATTAAAAATTAACAAGAATATCAATGTTAAAAAAACGTTAATTAACTTTAATTAAATCGTTTATAATCAATAGCTTAAGTTTAATTACGGTTTTTGCCGTAATTAAATATTAGATAAAAATATTAAATTAACTGAATATTCAATGCGAATTCAAACTGTTATTAATCAATGCTTTAATTATGTTTTCAAAATTAAATTTCAAAATTTTAGTATTAGTTCTCTTTATTGTAACCGTTAATCTTTCTAACGCACAAAACTATCCGGGTGGTGTTACTGGCTCTGAAGTTTGGTATATGGTTAATTGGGAACACATCGGTAATGGAGAATTTCAAAATTCAGCACAAACAGATATTAATATTAATAAGTGTGGCGAAGCAGAAAAAGCTCTTTTTAACTTTAACCCTTCAATCTTTACTGAAAAACTTTGTTTGGAATACGTTGCACCTTTAGAAAATACAACTGGGAGAAACGTGTTTTTTGTTGGAGAGCCTGAAAAACCAGAGCCCTCTTTTTCGCATTTGGGGACATTGTGGAGGCATGATTTTGGGCAAAACATTCTGTCAGATTCTATAATTAGAAACTTTTTTGATTTTAACAATAAAAATGTCTTTACAAAAGAAATTTATTCGGATTACTCAAGTGACAAAAATGCTAATGTAAATTTCTATCATACCAACAATTACAATATTGATAAAAAGTTTAAAAGTTACGGTCAGGAAGGTGAGACGACGTTCTATATTGGTAAGCCTACACAAATAGACCCTGACGAAAGTTATGAGGACAATTACTTTTTTGGAAACTTTCCTGAATTTATTTCCTTTCCTAGAGAACTGAGTAATAACGAACGTAACCGTATTGAAAGTTACTTGGCTCTTAAATACGGATTAACTCTCAATAAAAAAACCTCTTATTTAAGTTCAAAAAACATTGTGTTCTGGAATGACTCCAATAACAAGTTGTTTCCAAATAGAATTTTTGGTTTTGGTAAGGACAATACCTCTATTCTCAACCAACTACAAAGCGAAAGTACACATCTAAAAGATCACTTGGTTTCTGCTATTGATAATATTGTTGAAACCAACATGGAAAAGCAAGAGCAGATAAACATCCCAAACGACCATTTCCTAGTGTTTGGAGATAATGGTGGTAAACCTTTGCTGATAAAAGAAAATGAACACAAAATTAAGTTTTGGGAAAAAGTATGGTTGGCACAACGTACAGGAAAAGCCGTACAAGAATTTCCAATCCATTATAAATTATTCTTAACCGAGGATTTATTAGAATATTTACTATCTACACCAGAAGAATCTATATGGCTTTTACAAGACAAGTATATAGGAAATGATGAAGTATCTGAGTTCGATAGTGAAAACATTGAGTATTATGCAGGTGAAATTGATTGGGAAAATAAAATAGCCTATTTTAGAGACGTACATTTTGATTCTGACCAAAGTGTATATGATCAATTTACCTTTGGCGTAGGACCTCGAATGATTGTACAAGCTCAAGTACAAGGCTGTAAAAAAGATAAGTTGGAAATAGTCCTTGATATTACTGGAGGAAAACCAGAATATCATATTGTAGTTGAATCTAATCAAGGCAACATAGAAGATACTACAAATAATAATACATATACTTTTTCTGTAGAACCTGATGTAACCTACCATATTATAGTTCATGACTCACAGGGTCTTGTAGCTGAAATAGAAGTGACTGTCGAGCCATGGGGTTTTGATTTGAATTTGGGGCCTGATCAATTTTTAAGCGCCTCACAACCTGAAATTACTCTTGATGCAGGACAAGGAATAAATGATCCAGATGCCACTTATGAGTGGTATCATAATGATGTACTATTACCTGATACTGGAAGTACATTAACTATAGATGAAATTGGAGAATATGAGGTAGTAGTTACCAGTGGTGACCTGTCCTGTACGATATCTGATATTGTAGAAATATTCTATAAAGATTTTGAAGTCGTATTTTCAAGCATAAACGGTTGTGATCAGTTACATAATAGTCTAACGGTTACAATTGATGGAGGTATACCTAATTATACAACTAGTTTAGAGGGTGTTGATGGAACTATTAATTATGCCCATAGTGGTACGACTACAATAACCGATATTCCTTATGGATCTTATATAGTTACTGTAACAGATGATGTTGGAGAAATTTTTGAGGGACTTGTAGATTTCGTGATGCCATCATTTGAATTAGATTTAGCATCACAATTAGAGGTTATCTGTAGTAGTTGTCTTGATTATCCAGGAGACCCTGCATACCCTAGTTATTTAGGTTATAATATTCCATTTTTCTCACATGGGAATTTAGAGTTTACAATTGACGCAAGTATATTAATTTCAAGCCCAACAGCAACCTATCAATGGTTTTTAAATGACATCCTTATAAGTGAACAACCAACAATTACATTTGATTCTGTAAATCCTTTTTATTGCTATCAAGATTCTATTTATAACTCACCATCAAATGTTAGAATTTTAAGAGTAGAAGTTTCTGATGTCATAGAAAATAATTGTTTTGTAAGCGAATCATTCTTATTTAAAGGATATTGTCCAAACAATGATAATGAAACATCACAACCTACTCAGTTAAGTCAAAGTACTGATGATAATAGCTATTTAAAAACTAAAGTTTATCCAAATCCTTCAAAACCAAGTGCAACTTTTACTTATGAAGCTATAGCAACAGAACAATTCGAGGCTACTGTTGAAGTGTTTACTGTGTCAGGAGCCAAACTATACACCAAGAAAATTAAAGGAAGCTCAAGCTATACGTTGCCTTTCAGCCTCAATTCTGCTGGAATGTACTTTATAAGAACGACTTCTTCATTAGGAGTAAAAACAGACAAGATTATAATTGAATAACCTAAGCTATTAGTTATGTATAACAACTTATTTAAAACCATTAGAAAGTCATATTTTACAGGAACGTTATTAACCTCTCTTTTAAGTAATGTTATAGTCTTTGGTCAGCCTATTCAGCAAATGACTCAAAGAATCAACCAACTTGAGACCTTTGACAACTACTCAAACTATGCTTATGTTTCAAGCTCTAATTTTGAAGAAAAAACATCCTCTGTAGTACCTGCTTTTTCCAATAAAGAGAAAGTTAAAACACTCAAAAAGAATACTTCAACAGTTTTTTATGCACTGGAAGAACAAGCTGTAATAGGTATAACTACTGAGATTGAAAAGGAGAATCCTCGTGATAACTTTTTCACGTTAATACTTCCTGAATCTATAGATTTAGAGAACCATGATGTTGTATTAAAATATGAGGTTTATGGTGTTTCAGGTGCAGAACAAACTGCGAAAAGTATAAATAGTAACGATATTTATGGAGGTCAAGTTATCAAACTAAATGATACTTGGATTTCAGTTGAAGAAAATTTACCTAAATCCTACCTTAAAACAGGGAAAAATGAAATTTTCTTTAATCGAAGAGCTGATAAAAACTATCTGTACAAGGTAAAAGATTTAAGAATTGAATTAGTTAATAAAAGCTCCAATAAGGTTTTTACCACTTCAAGTTCATTAACTAATTATAAAGATAAGATTTATCTTTCAGGGTTTGTTGATGATAATATCAATCAAATTGAGGTTTTGGGTGAGATAATACCTATTAAAGATGGAATGTTTGAAGCCATTTTAAATGAAGTACCTAAGAATACAAGAATATTGTCTATCAATTATGGTAAAAACCTTAATAATAAAGAAGAAATTAGAGTCACTTATAAAGACGAGACTATTGATTACGCTTTTTCTAAAAAAGAGAATACAGATAATAAAGTAAATAAAAACAATATGTTAGGCGTTTTATCCCTAGATGCACTAACTATACAAAATACTGTAAACACTTCAGGTTTAACAGATAGCCAATTGCAGATTGAGGGGATAAATTTTGAGGAATTACGACCTGTTAATTCCGATGTTGTCAATGTGACATCAGGACAATTCTTAGGATATAGACTTAAGACGCTTATCAAGAATGACAGTGCTGATTTTGAATTGCAATTAAAGTATGACAAGTCAAAAATACCAGATGGTTATACAGATAAAGATGTGCGTACCTTTTTCTTTGACAAGGAAAAAAGGGAATGGGTTACCCTGCCTGTAGAGAATTTGGACTATGAAAACAGTGTAGTTGTCACAAAATACAATGGTGATACGGACTACATAAATGGGGTTATTAAAGTGCCAGAAATGGCAGAAACATCAAGTTTTACCCCAACCACCATTACTGATATGAAGTATGCAGATCCAAGTGCGGGAGTTGTGAGCATTGCTCCCCCAAGCCCTAACTCTAATGGTAATGTATCTACAAGTTTCCCTATAAAACTACCAACGGGAAGAAATGGTATGATGCCTAGTTTGGGCATCAATTATAATAGTGAAGCTGGCAATGGATGGATGGGTGTTGGATGGAATCTCCAATTACCTGCTATAACATTGGATACCCGTTGGGGAACACCTCGATTTGAATCTTCTAAAGAATCTGAAATTTATCAAATGAATGGTGAAACTATGGTAATGAAAGTTGGAAGTGAATATACCAATCCACACCGACATCAAGCTGATATTCCACGCTCATCCAATAGAATATTTTATCTTCGAAACGAGGGAAGTTACTTAAAAATAGTACGCCAAGGTTCAAATCCAAGTAACTACAAGTGGGAGGTTACCGATAAATATGGAAATAAAAGTTTCTATGGAACGGTTTCTAACACTGTCATTCGAGATGCTTCAATAAGTTCTGGAAACATCACACATTGGGCATTATATAAAACACAAGATCCTTACGGGAATTATGTGATCTATGAATATGATAAAGGAATAGCAAATACTAATGAAACCAATGGAGTTACAGCTCAATATTTTTACCCTAAAACTATCAAATACACATTAAAGGGAAGTTCTAATCCTAATTATTATCAAGTAGATTTCTTAAGAAAAGATTACAGTCTTGGAACAGGAGGCAGTGTCAACCGTACTGATGTTACCTTAAGTGCAAGAAATGGAGTCATGATGGCGGAACACGAACTACTTACAGAAATTAAGGTTTCTTATTATGATGGACAAACCAATGCCATTAGAGGCTATCGCTTTGACTATGTCGAGTCAGCGTTTAAAAAAATGCAGCTAAATAAGATTTCAGAATACGATACAGAAGGAAATCTTTTTTATTCCAATACCATGGAGTATTATGATGAGATAGGAACAAACCCATTAGTCAATAACATCTCTGTAACTTGGAATGGAACCTCAGATACTGTAGGATCTCCACTTTTAGATATGGCTCCTAGTGGCACTCCTGTGCCTACGGGTTCTGCTTTAGGGACAAGTACAACCAGCGGATTTTCTGCGGGATTAAGAACTGGAGCTGGGATTGGTTGGCAATCTACAAGTGTAAACAATACACTTGGAGGGTCATACAATTATAGTCAAGCTAAAGAAAAAACCAGAATTAGCTTTTTGGATATCAATGGAGATGGATTACCAGATAAGGTCTATAAACCTAACTCAGGAGGCTTAAAATACCTACCTAACTTAGGGTATGTTGATGGTCAAGGTAGTTTTGGTTCAGCACTTTCTGTGGGGTGGAACGAACTTGATGAGACCAAATCCAAGACAAATACAACTGGTGTTGATGCTAATCTATTCGGTGTAGTAGGAGCTGGAAAAAGCTGGAGTACAACACGAACTGCTACAGATGGTTATTTTACTGATTTTAATGGCGATGGACTTCCTGATATAATAAACAATGGCTCGGTAAGATTTAATACAACTTACGCATGGGAAACACCTACTAATACAGCTTTTAGTATACTGGCTGACAACACCTCTAACCCTATTGTATCAGGGTCTATTAATCCATCATTGATAGATAATTTAGATTTAGAGACCAAAGATGAACTTAGGGAAGAGCACTCGCAATTTGATCATGTGAAAGTTTGGAAGGCACCTTATAGCGGAAATATAAATATTCAAGGAGTTGCTAAATTAATAGCTAAAAACAATTGTGGAAGTTCAAATGAACCTAATCAATTCAAACTAACTATTGAACGTGCAACGAATGGGCAAAGTTCAGGGACAGCTAGCCAAATTTCAAATGGCACCTTAACTAATGTTAATCAAACAATTTCACTTAATGTTTCTCAAAGTAATGTTACAAAAGGAGATTTGTTCTTCTTCAGAGTTCACAACAAGGTATATGGCTGTGGTGGTGAAATAGAATGGAATCCAGTAGTTACCTTTACATCATCATCTAACATTCCCAATACTACCAATGAGCATGATAAACAATTTAGGGTTTTTAATGCGGAAGATGACTATATGATGAACAATGGAGGAAATTGGAGTCCTGATAAAGAGGATAATAGTGTGGCCATCAACTGGAATTTACCGAATTTTAACCAATTTCAATTTTCAGATAATGTCCATTTCAGGATAGAGAAAACAAGGACACAACATAACAATGACCCTAATGATGATAATTATGGTGAGATTGTTGGAACACCTCAAACTTGGACTTGGAGCAAAACCTATAACCACCAAAATGGAAATATCTCTACTTCAAGTTTACCATCAGGATTTTACGGTACGTCAAATCAGTTTGCTAATGGCAGTTTGTATAGCTATGAATACCGTTTTTATGTTGAAAGTGACTCGAATGTGCAATGGGATGAGATAAATTGGCAACCAATCATTACTGGAAGTACGTCAGGCGCACATTATGCTCCAACCAACTATACACCTTTTGACAGTAATATTAACCAAAGTAATTACAAACTTTATGGCAGTAGTTTCCCAACTCCAAATATTGATGCTAATGTTCCAAATGATGGGGATAATCCTTTACTTAGAATAAGCCACAATATGTTTGGTATTGACTATAGTCAGTTTATTGTTGGTATTGAGGATGTACAATTTCCAATAAAAGTTAATTGGATTATTAAAGAAGAGATTAATTCCGTTTCAAGAGTGTTGCATAAACGTACTTTTTATCTTCACAGAAATAATTGTTATGATCCTCCGTTTGGACAACCAGATTTTTGTACCTATACTTATAGAACTTCTAGCTCACCGACCAGTTCAGAAATAAACACATCAAATTCCTATTACGAACCTTACTTTCAATTTGACCTTTCCAAGGATAAAGTACAAGAAATCAAAAATGGTTCAGGTAATGTATATGCTTCTTTTTATATAGAAAATCCTGAATTTGGTCAAGGCAATAATGCTGATATTAGTATTGTTTTGCATCCTAATGAAACTGCAAACTATTCATTTAGCACCCAAATTTTGGACAGCCCTTTTATGGCTAAGCAACCAGCTTTCTATGGGTGGACGTACCGTGGTTGGGGTCAATTTTTATATAATGGAGGGCTTAAATTCCAATATGATGATGAAGGCGAAATCATTCCTACAATACCACCAACGTATTTTGATGGGGCTATTGATATGTCAGTCTTTAACTATGGAGCTGATCCAAACCAACTACAAAATGATATCGACTCAGCTAATCCAGATGATATGGATTTGAATGATACAGCAATTCGATACTCATTTTATACTCAAGTAAATGAATTCAATAAATATGAAAACGTAGCAATAAAACACAAGTTCAATACTTCTTCTAATGAGTACATTCCAGCTAGTTTTGGATTTAATAGTGGCAATCAATTAACCGTATTGTTGGGACGATTTGCAGAACCAAATATATACGACTTATGGACTGATCCTCAGACACTAATTAATGGTAGTGCCTTTGTTGGACTAAAACAACGTTCAAAATCCAAGGGTAAATCAACCTCAGGAAATGTAGGTATAGGACCAGCTGGTGCTTCAGGAACAATTAGTGAAGCTAATTCGAAGGTGCTTAACCAGTATATTGATCTCAACGGTGACAGATACCCTGATATCGTTACAGATGGGGATATACAATTTACTGGAATGAAAGGAAGTTTATCAAACCTAACCATTGGCAACAACTTTGTATCGGGTGGAAAAAGTAAGGACGATACAGTTGGTGTCACTATTTCTGGAGTCGCACCCAACTCAACAAAATCCGATAACAACAATAACACGAGAACCAATGTTAACTCAGGGATAAATACCAGCAATGGAAACTCCTATAATAATAGACAATGGAGTGATATTAATGGAGATGGTCTTACAGATAGAGTTACTATAACTAAATCTGAAATCAGGGTACAACTCAATACAGGCTACGGTTTTGCTAACGAAGTGGTTTGGGGCTCTGGTTACAATGACTTATATGTAAGTACCAGAAATAATATTGGTGTTGGAGGTGGTCTTGGCGGAAATTTTAATCCAAACGCATCTTGGGCAGCAGGGTTTGGTGCAGCGGAAAGTACCGCCAATCTTAACGCTACTTTGATTGATGTCAACTCAGATGGTTTACCTGATTTAGTAGAAAAAACAGGGGCAACATATAAGTTCTATCTAAATAATGGAGTTAGTTTTGAGTCTACTGCGCAACAGACATTTTATAATGGAAATATAGATAGAGATGTATCATTTTCAGGAAATATATACGGGTCATTCACGGCTGGATTTGTCATTCCAATTTATGTAGTAATAGGAGTAATTCCACTTAAATTCACTTTTACACCTACCGCTGGAGTAAATGCAGGGGTAAATGAAAAAAGAATAACAGTACAAGACATCGATGGAGATGGTTATCCTGATGTGTTACAAGCAGGCAATGACAATGGAGATGTCGTAGCTAAGCTTAACAAAATTGGTAAAACCAATTTACTTAAAACGGTTAATACGCCTTTAGGAGGAAGTTGGACAGTTGATTATAAAAGAGAAGGCAACACTTACAATTTACCTCAAAACAAGTGGGTATTGAATGAAATAAAGACCCATGATGGATTTACAGCTGATTCTAATTTTGGACCAGATGAAACATTGACCACTATAAGTTATGAAAACCCTAAACATGATCGTAGAGAACGAGAGTTTTTAGGTTTTGGATCAGTCAGAATAGAACAGCGAGACCCCAACAGTCAAAGTCTTTTTCGTTATTCAGTCGCTGAGTACCACAATGATAATATCTATTTAAAAGGTTTAGTAAAACACACTGCTGTATTGGATGCCAGTGATACAATGCTTAACGAAAGCTCAACGCTATATAATGTTATGAACCCTGAAAACCCTCAGGTCAATCTTAATAGTACTGAATCTCAAAACTATCTTCAAACAGGGTTGAGCGAAGATCTATTGGATTATTCTCGTCTATTTGTTGCGCCAGTAAAAACCGTATCCACGACTTATGAAGACGGAGATGGTCTGAGTGTTGAGCAACAGTTCACTGCTTATGACAATAAAGGTAACTTATTAACATATAAGAATTTTGGTGACACCTATACCTCTGCTTCATCTAACGATGCCTATCGTACAGAACTGGAATATTATAATTCAATCACTGGCTTAACCAATAGTATTGGTTTTGTCAAAAAAATACAGGTTAAACGTCAAAGTGATGGGCAATTGTTACGTGAGCGCGAAGCCGAATACAACACCCAAGGTAAATTGACTAAAGTCAAAACAAAACTTAACAGTTCTGATACCAATGAAGTTGACTTATTATATGATTCTTACGGCAACCTTATAAAATCGATACTCCAAAATGGTTTTGAGACTACTGTTGCTTACGATACAACTATTCATACGTATCCAATACAAGTATCAAATTCTTTTAATGAAGTATCTTCTACCAGTTATGATTATCTCTTTGGGATACCAGTATTGGCTACTGATTTGAATGGTCAGCAACTGCGCACACGTATTGATAATAGAGGGCGCCTTGTAGAGGTTACAGCTCCTAATGAAATGCCTAACAGTTGGACAATACGAATGCAATATCAAGGAGAGAGTGTAAATGTACCAAGTTTTAATGGTTCTAATTTTGTACTATCCGCAACTGGAAATTTCCAAGCGATTAACCCTGGAGCCAGTCAACCTACTTCATCAAAGCATTATGCAGTTACTAGACATAATGTAACTCAAGCACAAGGCAATCAATTATTAACTGTAAGCTTGGTAGATGGTACAGGCAGCGCCATTCAGCTTAAAAAAACCTTATATGCAAATACCAATAGCAGCAGTCAGGTGCGATGGCTTGTGAGCGGTAAAGAGAAAAAGGATACTTTTGGTCGTGTTATAGAAGCCTATTTGCCAACGTACCAAACAGGGTACCCTACCAATCCTAACAGTTTACCAACAAGTGCCTTTAATTATATAACAACCCAAAATTCGATACCTCCAACAATCATGAGTTATGACAATAGGGATCGTTTAGTAAGCATTAAACAGCCTGGAGAATCCCAGACAGCAACCACAAGTTTTAGTATTGCAGATGGAATGTTCCTGACCACTGCAACAAATGAGCTAGGTCAGACGTTTGAAACATATACCGATGTTAGAGGGAGGCAGCGTAAATCTGTTCAAAATGGCGAGATATCAACTCTAATATATTACAATGCTATTGATGAAAAAGTTAAAGTCAGGAACCAACAAGGCTATGATTACTTTTATAAATATGATTTAGGAGGAAGAAGAATACAAGAAAGGCATCCTGATAGAGGGCTTTCTACTTATAAGTATGATGCTGTAGGTAATCTACTGGAACGCTCCACTTCAAATTTATTGGTAGATGGCCAGCAATTATCTATAAAATATACCTATGAATACAATAGGTTAAAAGAAGTCCTTTACCCTCAAAACCCAGAGAATAATGTTAAATACACCTATGGTGCACCAAACAATTCAGATGCTGTAGCCAGAAATGCAGTAGGTAGGTTGTATATGCAAGAAGATGCCTCTGGTGTTCAAGGGTTTGGTTATGATAAATTAGGAAACCTTAACAACCATTTACGAGGTGTGGCCGTGGCAGGAAGACATACCTTTTGGTACCATACCCAATGGACTTATGACAGCCACAATCGTGTACAGCGTATTATTTACCCCGATGGGGAAATTGTGGACTATAACTATAATCTAGGAGGTACGCTCAAAAATATTACTAGGACTATTGATGGCATTGTAAACAACGATCCTATAGTAAGTAATATAAAGTACAATAATTTAGGAGAGCGTGCAGAAATAGCCTATGGTAATGGCACAAGTTCTTCATACACTTATGATAATAGAAGACGTCTTAAAGACTTAAGCCATCAGTTTACAGGTTTTGGAATTACCAACCGCTATGGCTATGATGCCTTAAGCAACGTGACTAGTGTTGCCACCCAAAACCCTCAGAACAGTATTCCTGCTACTGGACAACTGGGAGGACCAATAAGCCATACTTACGAGTATGATGATTATAACCGTTTAATACATGCCGAAGGTCGCTATACAGGCCCTAATGATTTGACCGCACCACTATTGGCTCAGGAGTACAGTTTGGATATGGAGTATGACTTGGCTCATAACATTATCAAAAAGACACAATCTCATGTACAAGGGGCAGTAGATAGTTATGCAGGCACCATTGCAACTCCTGAAATTATGATTAAGACCAATTATCATTTGGAATATGGTGGGTACGCTTCGGGTGTAAATGTAGTCCAAAACCAAGGTGATGAGTATGGTTATGTACAGCCACATGCACCAAGGGAGATTATTGAAACTCCTGATGCTTCTGCAACTTTAAATACTGGTGACCCTGATTATAAAAAGAAACTGATTGAATATGATGCTAACGGCAACCAGACCACCATTAAGCAAGTAGTTACTGAAGAGCCACAAAATGCTGCTTACGAAGGTGTTGTCGAGCAGCAAGAAATA
Source organism: Mesoflavibacter zeaxanthinifaciens DSM 18436 (assembly GCF_000422365.1). GTDB lineage: Bacteria > Bacteroidota > Bacteroidia > Flavobacteriales > Flavobacteriaceae > Mesoflavibacter > Mesoflavibacter zeaxanthinifaciens. The sequence continues at coordinate 174,836 of NZ_AULQ01000002.1, read as the reverse complement.
ACCTTGCAAAAAAACATTTGGGATGAAGAAGACCGCCTACGTGCTGTAGATTTAAACCCAGAAGACAAAAGTGCACACCCTATAGCCGTTTATACTTATGATGCCTCAGGGCAACGTGCTGTACGTTATGTACCAGGTCGACTGGATGTAAGTAGCAATGCCAACAATGTGTCAAAAAACGAGCGAGACGAAGTAATGATTTACCCAAGCCCTTTGGTAACTGCTAAAGCCTTAAGTAAACCTGGTATAGCACCACAAAAAGGAGATTTGGTTAGTAATTACACTAAGCATTATTATATTGGTTCTGAACGCATTAATAGTACTTTGGGAACAACTAAAGACTTAGGGCTGTATCCTCCAAAAATAGAAGGGATGTTCCCAAACATACGTAACCTGGCAAATACCAGTGTACAAGAAGCCAACACAGGTTTAATAGAGACTTATACAGATTTAGAACAGACTATAAACCTTAACGCACCAGTAATTGAGGGCAGTATTACCCGATTTACTCATGATGGTAAAAAATACGACGCCTACTGGTATCACAGTGATCATTTAGGAAGCTCTAGTTATATTACCAACCTTAACGGTGTAGTTACTCAGCATATAGAGTATTTACCTTACGGAGAAACTTTGGTTGATGAACATCAAAATTCTTATAACACACCCTTCAAGTTTAATGGTAAAGAATTAGATTATGAAACCGGTAATTATTACTATGGTTCAAGGTATTACAACCCTAAGTGGTCTGTTTGGTTAAGTGTGGACCCTATGACAGAAAAATACCCAAATAGAAGCCCTTATGAATACACTTTTAGTAACCCAGTAAATTTTATTGACCCTAATGGAATGGAAGGACTACCCCCAGAATACTATATGAACCATCAAGGTTTTTGGATAGATGGAGATTCTAGTTTTGGAGAATATATGGGTAATGTTAAACCAAGTGGAGGTCAAGGAGGATATCTTGAGTTAACAAAAATAAAAGGAACGTATTATCATAAAAACACTTCAAATTTATTTGCAAAAATCGGAAATCTTTTTGGAGGCGATTATGTTGATCACAAACAATATAATCAAGCAGATGAGTCGTTTTGGAATGAAGCACAAGCAAACTTTGTAGGATGGGGTATATTTAAAGCAGGAGGTCTACTTTTTAATATTTTAAAAAGAGCTGGTGGTACTCTTTGGAAATTACCAGCTATTGGACTCGGTAATAGAGGAGTTGTTTATGAACAAATTTTAGAGAAAGCAGGTGTAATAAAAAATAGATTTAAGGCATCTAATTTTAAAACATTTGATGCTTTTTATAAAGGAAAGGCATGGAGTGTGAAAACATTAAATCTTTTAGATGATACATATAAAGAAGCTCCTTCACGAATTTACTCAACTTTTAAGAAGTATCTAGACGATATGATTAATTTTTCAAGTGATACTAAATTAGGACAAACACTAAATAATAGTGATATAAAATCTAAGATTATGGAAGTTGGAATTCCTAGAGGAGCTACTCAAGCTCAAATTAAACAACTTAATAGAGTAATTGAATATGGCGCTAAAAATGGTATTAAAGTAAATGTAAGAGTAATAAAATAATTGATATGTATAAAAGCACATTTATAAGTTTAAAAAAAGATTTTATTAGAATTTATACTGGTTATAGAACTGAGTCTTGGTTGACTATTCACAGCAAACCTATTTATGTTCTACCACTAGGTAGTGATGAATCAGTAATTAAAAAATCCTTAATTGATTGTTTTAATCAAAGTAGGGAAATATCTCAAAAAGAAGAAGATGAAAAATATTATTTAGGTAATGAATTATTGAAATTATTAAAAGAAAAATCATGGAAATCAAGCTATGATGCTAGTACTTGTCAAATAACATACAATAATGAAAATGGATTTATTTTGTATTTTACTAAATATAATAGCAAAACAAAATCCTCTCCTATAATCAAAGAAATTCCGTTATCAATCAAATCTATAGTTGAAATTAACGTTTTTGAAATTCTACAAATTTTAAAAACTATTTAACTGATTTAGGATAAACAAAAATTATAATATGAAGCTATCTAAAAAGGAAAAAACAATATTTTTGAAAATTTTTGGCACTATTTTTTTGTTTCAATCTATAATTATATTATTGAAGAGTTTATTGCCCTCCAATTACAATTCAATTTTTAACTTCTTGGAATCGTTGATAAGCTTACCATTAAGAATTATTCATCCTAGCTACCCATTTTACATAGAAGGATCTGGATTTAAAATAGTTTTTCTAGTTTTAATAAACTTAACAATTCAGTCAATTTTTGTCTTTCTTATTTATAGAGGAAAATCTTTTAAAAAATAGACATTAAATAATAAAAAGGCTATCTAAAATAGATTTAGATAGCCTTTTTAAATTTTAAAGATTAAATTATTTTATTAGCCAAATCTCACAAGCCTTATCAAAACCAACCCAACGATGGTTTTTATCATACCCACGACCAGCCAGTTCATGACGAATCAACTTTTCAAGGGGTATTTTAGCATATAGAATATAGCGTAGTATTTCACCATCTGCTACTGAAAACAGTCCAATAATACTGTCCCAATGTGGTAAGGGGTCCTGATCCATACGGATATGTCTAATATTATCATAACTCATTTCAGAATAGTCTTTAGGTAAAACATTTAAAAACTCCATATCCATTTCTTGGGCAGTTGCTTCTTCGCAAACCGCCCAATTGTTATCAGGACCGTGTAAAACTCCAAAACAAATATTTGCAATACGATATTTGAAATTCAAATACATACAATGATCAATCGCTTTTTGCTTACTATCAAATAAGTCTAAAAAATTATCTTTTTTCATAGCACTATTTCTTTTCCTGTTTGTCAGCTTGTGGCTTTAACACGCGCCCATTTAAGGAAATGATATCCTCTCGGGATGATTTAGGGTCTTTATCTTTTTTTCGCAACAAACGTTGGGTGTTAAAGAGGGAACGACACTTAATGTTAAACTCTGTGTAGTTTACAGCGTCTTCTTTATCCTTCAAGGATTTTACATAAGCATCATAGAGCTGATCATTGGTAAGCTGATTATCCTTAGCTTTTACAATAATGTCATACGCTTTGGAAGCTACGGCGTTTAAGCCACGCTCTGATTCAGAGAAATCAAAACCCAGTATTTCGAGTTCTTTTTTCTTGCTGTCATCAGCATATTTTAACAATACGAACACGTCTTTTTGATAATCCTTAAGACGGTTAACAATAGTTCTTTTTTCTTCTTTGGCATCTTCAATTTTTGTTTCGGTTTCAGCCAATAGGTTTTGGTCGGTCTTGATATTCTCTATCAAGATATCGACAATGTTTGCATTACTCATAGTGTTCTGTTTTAAAAATTTGTATTCAGTTAATTCAATTGCTCTTCCATAGTGAATGGATGGTAAAATCCGACTTACTTCGTTTGGATTCCAAACAAATGCGTTCGAGCTCTTCCTGTGCTTCCTCTTTGGTGTCAAAAAAGAATGAAGGTTGTGTGGTCACAGCATATTTATCCTCGTCTTTTACATCAGAGGTGAAAATAGCAAATACACGTTTGGTCTTTCCATGTTTGAACAACAGGGAATAGTAGTTGCTCACATCATAATCATCCCACTCCTCGACTGGCTTATCCCTTAAATAATGAATGTAAATAGGTATCCGCTCAAAGAATTCAAAAACATCATCCTGCGTTAACTTTGGTACTGCACTGATGTTAGCTTTCCACTGTTCAATAACATACGCAAGTATATTGCTATCATCATTAAGTAGTTCCAGTAATTCAGCATCGGTTTTTTCTGCCAGCATACTCTTGTCATAGTTGGTATGAAGCCACAGCACCATATCCATCAATTCCTTTCTTGAAAATAAATTCAAAAATTCGGCACTTACGTGATTATCTTCATGGCTTTCCAGATTTACCATTAAGGCTTCCAGAAAGTATAAAATGCGTTTACGTTCTTTAATGGTCATAACTATCATCTTTAGGTTCGCAGTGGTTTTCAATGGTCGCCAAAAGATGATCATAATCACCACTCTTGGCTTCCTTAAGAACAGCATCGATTTCTTGTTGAGACCAACCTTCACGTTTGGCCTGTCTTTGGAATACACCCATAATCATAAAGGCATTTCCATTTACGCCAACCAAATCAAGGTCAACGGTTTTGTCAATTACTTTTTTCATAATATTCAGTTTTAAGGATTAAAAAATTAAATTTCAAATGTGCACTAGCATCTATATCTCAAAGTTGGCTGTCAGTACCTCATATTTTGTTTTTCGTTTCTGTCCAGTTACTCCTTTTGTTGCAGAGAGTGTTTTGGTAAAGGTTTTAGTATGCCATCCGTTTTGCTTGATGTAGTCATCCAAAATTTCAGAGGGATAACTACTCAATAAAAATTTTCCTTTCACTTTTGAAAGAGCATCCAAAAGCCTTGTAAAGTCTGCTTCGGTATAGCCACCATAATGTCCCTGATTGGAATTGATGTACGGCGGATCAACATAATGGAAAGCATCTTCGGTGTTATACAATTCTAAAATATTACAGGCATCGGTATGTTCCAATTGAACATTGGCTAAACGTTTAAACACTATACCATCAAAGAGTAGTTTCTTGTTCCGAAAAGCCTTAACTCGCTTCCCATACTTATCAAATCCCCAAGAGCCAATCCGACAGGAAAACCCCATATTGGTAGCGACATAGAATGCCCACGCCTGTTGCAGTTTATTGAACAAGTGTGGCATTCGGTAAATTGTCCATGCCACCGAATAGGTAGCACGAGAGAACAAGGTCGCTTCAATCTTTGCCTTTAGGTTTACAAAATCGGTCTTGCAGACTTCATAGAAGTTAATGACCATGGCATTGGTATCGTTGATGATTTCAGCTTCCGAAGGGTCTTTGGCAAAGAAGATAGCTCCGCCACCAAAGAAAGCTTCGGTATAGATTCTGTGTTTGGGAATCAATGGCAGTATCTCCGATACCATATTGAGTTTTCCTCCATAGTAGGTTATGGGTGTTTTGGGCATAGATAGATAAGTAGGTTAAGTCACTATCACAGCAGTCCTTCGGTTGCAAAAGAGCTAAAGGATTCCGAGGTGATAATGATATGGTCGAGTAAGGTGACGTCCATGAGTTTGGCTAAACGCAAGAACTTTTTGGTTTCCTTGATATCACGAGCAGAGGCGTTTAGATTGCCCCCTGGGTGCGAATGCGCAAGGATAACGTTGACTGCATTGGTCTTGAGTATCAATTGGAAGATGTACTTCATATTGGTCTGTACGCCCAGTGTCGTACCACTGGCAACCTCACTGATGCCAACAATACGATTGGCATTGGTCATGAGGATGACCCAAAAATGCTCCCGTAAATCCAATTGTTTGGAGTTAACGAACATTCTTAACACCGTATCGGTATCTTCGGGATTACAGATAGCGTACATCGAATCAAAGAAGGGACGTTTGTAGTGGAGTTCGATTTCACAACTACTCAAGACTAGTGTGCTTGGTACAAGTGGTTTCATAAATATTCTGTTTAAGGTTCATACTTTGGGTGCAGTATGAACCAAGCACAACTTTTAAAAAAGACGGGATTATGGCGGGAAATCCAAAAACAACACAGATTTGTAGTGTATGCAAGTTGCGGAGAATCCTTTGCTTGGTTTTCCATCTATCATAAGCTTTAAGTAGATGTCAAAATTTTCAAGATTGGTAAAATCAGAAGCTACAAATTCAGGTATAAATATCTGCTCAAGATATTTGGCATCTGCCTGTCCAGTTCTAAAGGAAATAATAGTCCCTACATTACCCAATACAGCATTTCTGATATCGGCATCCAATTGATGCAGGTATTGGTGTGCCATAACCAGCAACACCTTAAACTTCCGCAACTCGGAAAGCATGGAAGCGATGGACTGGGTGGTATAATTTTGGAACTCATCCAAAAAAACCGCTACAGGTTTTCGATTGTCTTCTGCTATATCGATTCGAGAGAATGCAGCGTTCATGATGGAATTAAGCAATAGGGAACCGATGATATGTGAGGTGTCGACACCCAGACTTCCTTTGTTCAGATTAACCAGTACTATTTTATTATTATCCATGGCATGACGAAGCGATATCTCATGTTCATTCTGGATCAAGAACCGCTTAATTGCTGGATGCACCAAAAAGGCACCAACTTTGTTTAGAATGGGAATGATGTCGGTTTTTGTGTATTTTTCAAATTCTTTATCCCAAAATCGTTTTACATCGTCGTTGACGATATTATTGATACACTGCTTACGAAAGGATACATCATGAATGATTCTGATAATATCGGTAAAATCTGCTTTCTCCTGGTCTAATAAGGTCAGAAGGATATATCGTAAAATATGTTCTAATTTCACTCCCCAAGCACCTTTCCAAAGTTTCTTGAAGGTGTCCAGTATTCCAGAAGCGACTAATGAGCGTTTTTCATATGACACTCGTTTTAAGGGGTTATAGCGATAGTGCATATTGGGATTGGGAATATCAAGATGGATAAGATCTTGTTCTCTTGATTTTGGGATATGTGCAAGAATCATATTTATAAGATCCCCATGCACATCAAAAACACAGACTGCTCGTCCGTGAATGATATCCTGTAAAATGAGTGTCGTTAGTAAGTTGGTTTTACCAACACCTGTTTTTCCAAGTATATAGGTATGGAGCAATCTATCCTTTTGATAGATACCGAAGAGCTGACCTTCTTCCCTAAAATTGGTCTTGGCGAAATAACTGACGTCTTTGTTTTTGTATTCATTGAGCATACAAAGCTAGTATGACAAGCCCACCAAAACACAAAAGGCATGATAATGTAGAGCCATACATATTCACGTCTTTTGGAGTTTAAAATGGGGAGTTATTATCGTTTTGTTATGAATACAAACAACAGTAAAGTTATTAGCAATTTTATAAGAAATATATGTAGCAAGAGAGATGAAGAACAGCAAAAGCAAGCTGAGCTAAATTTCTTGAGATATATTAATCTAGCTGAAAAAATCAATAACCGTAAAAAGCTTCTTGACTAAAAAAATAGTCTTCAGTTACACTTAAAGTGTATTAATTATTCGCCTCAACTACAAATTATTATGAAACAAGTATATGGATACATTCGTGTATCAGACGTAAAACAAAAAGAAGGAACTTCATTGATTGAACAAAAACGTATCATCAAAGAATTCGCAGAAAAAAATAAACTGAATATTATTCACATCTATGAAGAAAATAAGACCGCTGCAAAGAAAGGGCGTCCCTTATTTGAAAAAATGATGCAGAATCTGAAGGATTATAAAGCAGATGGTGTTATAATTCACAAAATAGATCGAAGTGCCAGAAACCTTCACGATTGGGCAAATATTGGCGACCTTATCGATATGAATATTGATGTGTTTTTTGCTCATGAGAGTCTTAATTTAAATGAACGAAGTGGTAGATTGTCGGCAGATATTCAAGCTGTTATGGCATCTGATTATATTAGGAATTTACGCCAAGAAACCATTAAAGGGATGTATGGTAGACTAAAACAAGGATACTATCCGTGGGAAGCACCTATTGGATATAACGACAATGGAAAAGGGAAGATCAAGACAATTAATCATGAACAAGCAGATTTAATACAACAACTTTTCAATCTTTATGTTCAAGGAGAATATAATGCAAAAGCTTTATCAAAAAAGATGGAAGCTCTTGGCTTAAAGAATAAGAGGAATAAGCGTGTCTGTAAAAATGGAATTTTAAGGATACTCAAAAATCCATTTTATATTGGGCTTATAAAAATTAAAGGAAAAACATATAGAGGAAATCATACCCCTATCATTGACCCTCGTGTATTTAAACAAGCTCAATTAAAAATCGAAGGAAGGCTGACCAGTAAGGGAATGATTCATAATTACTTGTTCAGAAAAAAAATTCGTTGTGAACTCTGTAATTACATAATGTCTGGTGAGATGCAAAAGGGCTGTGTCTATTACAGGTGTGCGACTAAAGGGTGTCCTACAAAAAGTATTAGAGAAGATTTGGTGGAGCACCATGTTAAAAATATTCTGAAAACGATTTCTTTGAGCGATAAAGAAATTCAAACTCTAAAAGAAGTCCATACAGAAAGTAAAAATGATTGGGTGAATACACAAGAAAACATCGCTCAAGGGATTACATTAAAGATAGGTCAGCTAGAATCTAAAGAACAAAAGCTAATTGATATGTATTTGGAAGATGTAATTGATAAAAATCGTTATAACAAACAAAGAGCCAAAATTCTTTTGGAATTACAGGAAAATAAAGCTAAAAAGAATCAACTCTCAAGCTCCAAAGATCAAATTTTAGAAGAGATAGACAATTTCCTCGAACTTTGTAAAAGCCCAATAAATATATACAATTCAGGGATTGTAGAAGAAAAACGGGAATTACTGGAAATAGTAACCTCGAACCTTACCGCAAATCAAAGAAAGCTAAGTTTTACAATGGTTTCTCCATATCGAGAACTAGCTTTTAGGGACACTTTATCATCAAGCGCCCCAGAACGGGACGGTCAACGAATATTGTATGGTAAAATTGTCTATTCGGACAAAAATACGTCATCTGTCGTTCCAAAGCCAATGAATAAAGAGCAAATAAAGCTGTTTTACAAGTTTCTCTGCGGTTGTGCCTCTACTTTAGAGAAAATTAATTCTGCAAAAGACTACTATGCGCTACAAACAGACGACCCAAACGCCTAACGAAGTGTTTGATGTCCACCTGACAGAGCTGACCTTTTCAGAATTGAAAATGCTACTGCACATCATCCGCAAGACCTACGGTTGGGTACTCAAAAACGGAAAGCGCAAAGAAAGAGACCGCATTACCTACAGACAGTTCCACAATAACACGGGCGTTTCCCTACGATCCATTCCCGATACGGTGCAATCCCTAATTCTCAAACAGCTCATTCGTATTACAGACTATCATGGAAACCTGCTCCACACACCTCAAGAGCGCAAGGGAAAGACACGCATCTATTACGCACCTTGTTTTAAAAGATGTGCAAAAAACGCCCAAAAGGTAGGCAAACAGAAGCGTCAACCTATGCAAAATAAGGCATATAACAAAACTAAAGGTACAAAACTAAACAGACAAAAGAAGTTATCTCAACTCGGACGACAATCGGACTGGGAACGCATTCAAGATATCTTAAGCAAACGAAAATAGGTGCTTTTCTATGCATCAAATCTTGATTATAATACACCTTATGACTATCAAGGACTACGAAATTTCAAAAGATGTTTTTAACCGATACAAAAAAGCATTTGAAGAACTTTTAAGCGAACGATATTTTGAGATGTTACGTTTACAGTTGGAAGAGGGAAAGAATTTTTCTGAAGTTGCAGAACACTTTGATATATCTGCCACTCGTGTAAAGCAAATATTAGCAAGGTCGTTTCAAATTTTAGAAAAGGCAGGGTATGTGGGCAAACGTACCGTTATTGAATAAAATAGAAATTCATATTGAAATTATTTTTACTATTACTGTATTCAAAGAAGTACCCTGAGCCTTTATTTCAATAAAGGCAGATGCTACTTTATTAAAACAGATATAGAACTAACAAAACCTATTCTACTTTAAAGGGTGTTTTCATGCGTTTTTCAATTGGATGCTAAACGCTAAATGTGGCTCATTTAGAACCATGCATTCGTAGTGATTCAAAAGCTTATTAAAAGCTGTTTATTCATAACATATTAGTCGTACCACAGTATACACATCTTTTTCACAGAATGTTGTACGACCGCGAAAAAAATTGTCCATATGGACAATTTTACACGTCATAGTAACGTCTTTTGCTATCTGGTGAGATTTTTTAAAATGGATAAGGCGGTGAGAGATTAACCCTCACCGCCTTATCTTTTTATATGAATAAACCAACACATCTCTTAAAGCAGATTCGTACCGATGCCGATGTCACGCAACAGGATGTTGCCTTTTTGCTGAACATAGACAAAGGCAATCTCAATCGATATGAGACTGGAAAACGAAGTCCAACCCCAGAAATATTATTGATGTACCATATCCTCTTCGGAGTACCGATATCAGAACTCCTGTCGCCTCAACTAAAGAACATACGGAAACAACTGATACGCCGAAGTGCACTACTCCATACTCAGAACAATCCCAAGCATACCCTGAAGAGTATTAATAGTATAGCATATATACAGGCAATTGTCAACCATCTTAGCCAAGAAAAACTGTATGACGCTTAAGGATAAAACTTCTGATAGAGAACAAATAGTACTCAGTATTTATCCAAACGCCATCGGTTTTGGCTTTGCTGTTATGAGCAGTGCGCTCACCGTCTTGAGCTCAAGAGTGGTTCAGGTCAAGCCAGTTTCAAACAGACTGGCAATGAAACGCATCCGAGAGATTATAAATTACTATGAGCCAAAAATTATTGTTGTAGAAGATTACAAGGGTATTGGTTCTCGAAAGTCAAAACGTATTCAGAAAATGATTGATACCATTTCTCAGTATGCACACACAAAACACTTAAAAACCTATTCTTATGCTCGCTCTCATATACGTTATGTGTTTAGTAACTTTAATGCACATACCAAATATGAGATTGCCTGCGTAATTGCCGAAAATGTAAAAAATATGGAACACAAGCTTATGACTCCACGAAAGACCAGTGAATCGGAAAAGTATATGGCGGGAGCTTTTGATGCAGTCTCACTTGGAGTAACCCATTTTTATATGGAAAATTAAAACACCTTATGGTGTTTTTTTGAAAGGAGGTTTTATTTAGAATCTTTGTTCTTATCCCCAAAAAAGTTTTTTGAAAACTCATCCTGTTCAACTCCAATAGGAAATAAGACATAATACCATAGGCATTTAAACAAATATATTATATATCTTACGTGATATGGCAACTTTCTTTTTCTCAACTATTTAATATCTTTAAGATAACGATTAATAAATTGTAAAGCGTTTATACCTAGTTTATTGTATTCAATTTTAAGGTTTTCCTCACTAATTTTTTTTATATTATTTTGACTAGCAAAGAAGTTATATAAAATAGACAAAGAATTCCTTAATTCATTAAGTTTTTTATTATCTAAAACTTTAATATTATTATTAACTGCTACATCATTATGTTTTATAGGGTTTGGTTGCCAACTAACTCCAAAAATTTGACCTTCATATATGTACTTTCCTTTAAACCATTCAAATGAATGATATAACTGTTCAACATCAGATTTAGATACTTTATTTGTTTCGAGTTTTTCAGATTTGGCTTCTAAAATCAAATATACATCATTAGAACCCCATAAAACATCAGGCCCTTCATTTATTTCTTTTTCTGGACGTGATGACATAAAACCTAGTAATTTTCCTAATCTATTAAGTGCATTTTCAAAATCTTCAGCTTCATTATTAGGGTCGTAAATCAAGTTATTATTAATTTCTGTTATATATAAAAGTAAGTCATTGATAGATGAAAATGAATGTATAAAATTTAAAGCATTAGAAAATTGATCAGGAATTTTTTGAAGTTTCCATTTTTTATTAGATAAAAAAGGCAAGGGCATTCTTGAAGTAATTGCTTTAGATTTTATGAGATAATCATTTGATTGATTTTTATCTTGAGGATAAATAATATTAGCAAAAATTTGATAATACCAAGCTTTTTCAATAGGTGTAGTTTCATCATTCATCATTTCTTTAGCAATTTTTAAGGCAGATTGATATTCACCTTGTATAAATTTTAAAATTGCATTTTTTTCGCTATTAAAAACTTTTAATTTTTTAGTCCTTGATAGCGAATTTTTTTCTAGATTCTCGTCCATAAAATTTTGATAATAGCTTTTCCAATCTTCATCTTGATTTAAACAATAATTACCAATCTCAACAATTTTGTCTACTACATTTTCATCATCTAGTTTTTGTCCTTCCATTAATGAAAGACCTAATTCTAGTTGGGTTTTTGTATGCGAATTAAAAAACTCTAAATTACGTTTTTGGCGAAGAAATCTCAAAATATGCCTTCCCATTAAATATATAATACTATAATCGTTACTAGATCTTACACTTCTACCCATTCCTTGCTCAATGGTTTGTGCTATAATATTTGCGCTTGTTTCATGATGAATATCTTCAAAGTATTGGTCTCTAATAAACTTAAATTTTGGATGGTCATGTATAACAAGGACATTACAAGAATCTCCGCTTAAATCAATACCTTCATATCTGTTAACAAACACTACAAAATTACCTCTAGAGGATTTCAGTTTTTCTATTATATCGCTTATATTTTCAGTTCTGGCAATTTCTGCACCTATTTTCTCCCACTCATCAGCAACCTTCCAACTTGGAACTAGAACAACAACATTTTGATCATTTTTTATATGTTTATCTAAAATATTTAACTGATCCTTATTAGAGATATTATTATAATACCTTTTAGGAGCTAATATTAATCTTTGCCCATAATCCTTTCTATCTCTTGGGACTATTGGGTTTAATAATGATTCGATTGAAAAATTTAAATCTTTTAGTATTGAAGAATCATTAACAAAAGTTGCTGAGAGAGCATATTTAAATTTTGTCGAGTTGTATGTAATTATATTTTGTGAAAAAGATATCATAGGGCAAATTTCCACCCTTTGAGCATTAAAATACATTTCATATTGTAATAGGTTGTTTTGCATTAAATCCCATTTAAAAAGTAATGTTTCTTTTTCATCAATGTAATTAACTAAAAGGCTTGTTACGTTATCTATATTGTCTAACCAACTCCAAAAAGGAACCTTCATATAATAATGAGGAACAGAAGATTTAATTGCTTCAAAACTACCCATTGATTGTTTCTTTAAATCAATTTTAAATAGCTTTATTAATTTTGAATATAATTCATGATCAGAGGGTATTTTTACTGTAAAGTTATCTTTAACTTTTTCAACACATCTATGTGCATCATCAATTACTAATCCTATAGGCTTTATTTTGTCTCTGTCAAAAATATTCTTTCCATTGAACATTTTGTTTATTGTGGTAATTAATACAGATTCTGCATTAAGAAAGGACTCAGGAAAATCATTCTTTTCATCAATAATTGATGTAGGAATGTTATAATTTTTAGACTGCTCTATTACTTGATTTAAAAGTTGATTATCAGGACACAAATAAACAACAGGTTTATTATGTTCTAACATTTTAGAATATAGAATTAATAAACCCACAAGGGTTTTACCTGCTCCAGTGTTCATTTTTATTAGAAGCTCATTTTCTTCTCTTCTCTTGTGCCATTCTTTTAAAACTTCTTCTTGCACTCCTCTTAAATATCCATATAACTCATCTTTTGACAAAGAATCATAAAGTTTAAGAGGTTCTATTTCTAATTGTCGTTTTTTTAAAGTTTTATTTTTTTGTGCAAAAAAATTCATACTATACCGTTATTTGATTTTTAAAGATATGATTTTTAATTCAATTTATTTCTTACTCTCTTTATATATGGATTTTATTTTACTACCTATCATTATAATTGATTTGTTTTTAATATCTTTATTTTCAATAATTTTAATTTATGGGAAAGAAATCTACACGTACTCACTTGTCTCAAATGGAAACTGAATGGAATAGGTTTTGGAAAAACTTTTGGTCTGGAACAAAACCTATTATTGAAGAATCTTGGTGTCAAACAGGAAGAATTTCAGTTGGTTTAAAATCTCAAATAACCCAAAGTATTAACAATATAATTCCTCATCATGATATTTTTAAAATTGGTAAAACAGGAGATACATATATAAGGAGTGATAAAAGAGATTATAGAAATAATTACTCATTTATGTATTTACTTTATAAATCAACAAGCCCAACTTTTGTTTCAAAACTAGAAGAGTATTATATTGAAAAATATATGAATTCTCATTTTGAAAAAAACCAAAACAAAAGAATAAAAGCCCCAGGAAAAAGAATGTATTCTTATGATGGATATTATTATTTATATATGGTATGTGCAAATAAAGACTAAACATATTTTACTAATTCATTCCTTTTAACGTATAGTGTTTTTACTTGTAAATAATTTAATACAGGCATCTTAATGTATACTTGTATTTTATTTCAAATTAACTGTTTTTTAATTTTAAACCACAAATACTATTATTTTCTACAGTTATAGTTTTTTATTATTTTAAATAAATATATTTGTTTTAGACCTAGTAGTATAAAAGACATTTATTTTTTCTAAATTCCTAAAAACAGAATATCTTGATATTCTTTAACTTTTAATAAAAATTCTAAATATTTAGAACTGGAATTATAGAAAATCAAATTAATTTGAAATGAAATTAAATCATCTTTATTCTTTACGTAAAAACTTTATAATAATTGGGCTTACTGGTCGCACAGGATCAGGTTGTACGGCTATAGCTAAACTTCTTTCAGGTTCTTTTGAATCAATAAAAGAAAGTGGATTGAGAGAATTTAATGACTCTAGAACTTTAAAATCAACTTTTTTTAGAAAATATACAATTATCAAAAATTATATTGAAAATAAAAATAATTGGGTTCCATTTGATGTTATAAGCTATAAAAATGTACTTCTTTTAGTTTTGATAAATAAGTATGGAAAAGAAATTTCTAATATTAAAAGTTTACTTTCTAAATACTTTAAAGAATCCCTTTCAGAAGATAACACTTTAGTTATAGCAAATCTAATAAAAGAATTAGAACCTTTAATATCTACTAATTCTAATCTAATTAATAGAATAGTTACTTTAAATAAATTAAAAAATATAAAATTAGAAAAAGATTTAATAGAATTAGAGTCTATTTTTTTTGGAGACGAATTCGATGAATTCAGTAAAACTTTTTTTAAAATTTTACAATCTCAGGGCTATTACAGAAAAACTAATTTTTTACATAATATTGCACGTAATATTAGGAATGGTGGAGAGCTTTTTGGTAATGCGAAAAGAAGTATTGAAAATATATTTGAATTGTCAAGTGTCATAAACAGAATTATAAAAGCTAAAAAGTTTGTTAACGACAAAAATCCTACTAGGATAGTTATTGATTCTTTAAGAAATTCGCTTGAAATAATGTTCTTTAAAGAGAGGTATTCAGGATTTTATATGGTAGCTACTAAGGATGTATTAGATAATTCTGAAGATAGAGTTTTGGATAGATTATCAACAACAATTAATGATGTAGAAGAAAGAAAAAGAATAGCAAAAAAACTGTTTGATTTAGATGCTACAGAGTATAGAACCAAAGATTTTTCAAAAGGTATATTCTCATCTCCTGATGTAGAAAATTGTATTCAAAAAAGTGATTACCATTTACTTAATCTAAAGAAAAAAGATGTCACTAAATTTTTAAAAATTTATGATCCTCCTTATGGAAGAGCAAATTTCTTAACTCGAGAAGAACAATTAGTTAAATTAATAGCTTTAATTTCTCAACCAGGCTTAGTAACCCCAACTTCTGTAGAAAGATCAATGCAAGTTGCAGCTACAGCTAAGATTAACTCTGGATGTATATCTAGGAATGTTGGAGCAGCAATTACAAATTCATCTTTTTATGTCAAATCAATAGGTTGGAATGATGTTGCTAAGGGACATACCCCTTGTAACTTAAGAAATGTTGAGGATATTATTTCTCCTCCATCTGAAGAATGGTTTAATGAAACAGAACATTATAGTCCCTTCGAAAAAGGGAAAGTATCAAATAATTCTTCTTTTAAATATAAAAATGAAACTCCAGGTGATTTTAA
This sequence comes from Mesoflavibacter zeaxanthinifaciens DSM 18436, assembly GCF_000422365.1. Taxonomy (GTDB): domain Bacteria; phylum Bacteroidota; class Bacteroidia; order Flavobacteriales; family Flavobacteriaceae; genus Mesoflavibacter; species Mesoflavibacter zeaxanthinifaciens. Next base: position 159,051 of record NZ_AULQ01000002.1, on the reverse strand, counting down.
GGAAGCTTTAGTAGAATATTTTAGTGAGCCTTTGTCCTTAAAAAAAGAAGACTTGAACGGAAAGCATTGTGCGTTTTGCTTTAAAACTGTCCACAATCATTATGAAGGTGAAGTAAATCAAGTACATACGAGATCATTACATGCAGAAGAAAATGCAATGCTTCAAATAACAAAACTAGGAGGGCAAGGTGTTGAAAATGGAATTTTATTTACAACTGCTAGTCCTTGTGAATTATGTTCTAAAAAAGCTTATCAATTAGGAATTAGGACTATATACTTTATTGATCCGTACCCTGGAATATCAAATGATCAGATACTTAAAGGTGGTAGTATAAAAACTCAACCTAAAATGATTCCTTTCTCAGGAGCTATAGGTGTTGCTTACAATAAATGTTATGACTCATTTATGTCCTACAAAGATGAGGTTACTATGACGCTAGAAATGGAAGTAGATAACAAAATTGCTATACAATTTAAAGAACTACTAAAATCAATTAAAAAGAAAGATGTAAAAATAGGGGAATTACTGAATAAAAGTTACGAATTTAATGATGATGATATAGTTACTATGATGTCAAAAGTTTTAAGAGGGTTTGAGAAATAGGTAATAGATTATAATTTAATGTATAAAGAAATAACTAAAATATTTCCACCAACTATATCTTCTGAAATTTCAGGATATAATAATTTATTAAATTTTTATAGAGAACTTGAATATTTAGAAAACAGTATGGTTATTATTGATATGCGAAAAACATATTGGTTTGAAGCTAATCTTTGTGCAGTATTAGGTGCTATGATAGAGTTTTTGAAAAATCGAGAAAACTCTGTCCAAATAGTCAATGTTAAATCTCCTAAAGATATATTGACTAGGAATGGTTTTTTGAAAAATTACGGTTTTAAGCATCCTGAATATACTTATAATACAGAAATTGAATATAGGACATTTAAAGAAAATCAAAGTAAATCCTTTTCAATTTATTTAGATAGTGAGGTTTTAAACAACAAGGATTTCCCAAAGGTTTCCCCTTTACTAAATAAAAAGATCAATCAGAGTGTATGTGAATTATTTGAAAATGCTAGGACACATGGTCTTTGTGAAAATATACATACATGTGGTCAATACTATCCAAATAAATCGATGATGGACTTTACCATTGTCGATTTAGGACAAACAATTAAAAAAAATGTAAATGACTTCCTTAATAAATCATTAGATGGCGCAGAATGTATAGAATGGGCTATGGAAGAGAACAACACTACCAAAACGGGTAATGTAAGTGGAGGTTTAGGTTTAGCTTTAATATCAGAGTTTATTAAACGTAATAAAGGAAAAATTCAAATAGTTTCTTCTGATGGATATTGGGAATTTAGAAAAGGAAAAGTTAAAAAAGAAACCTTAGAATTCTCTTTTCCAGGTACTATAGCTAATCTTGAATTTAATTTTTCTGACACAAAATCTTATATGTTAAAAGAAGAGGTAGATATAATGAATATTTTTTAATTTTGTATTTTTGAAAGTAAATGGAATTAATTAACGTTTTAGATATAATTGATGGTAACTTTGCTGTTACAACAGATGATGGAAATACCATATATTACATTGTTGATGAGCATCTTACCGAAAAAAAAGAAGTTGTTCTAGATTTTATGGGTATAACTATAGTTACTACAGCTTTTTTAAATGCTGCGATTGGACAGTTATATAATAAATTCAATTCAGAACAAATTAGTCCTTATCTTTCACTGAGAAATATTGATGATGAAGATTTAATTCTGTTTAAAAAAGTTACAGATAGAGCGAAACAATATTTTGCAGAAAAAACAAATCGTTCTTGAATTATTTTCTTAAAGTATTTATATAGAAGAGAATCAAATATCCTATTCAATCATTTTAAGAAATTTAATTATTAGTCTTTTTGATTTTTCTGACACATTATTTTTTAACTCTATTCTTTTTATTGTATTTCTACTTACTCCGATTATTTTGCCAAATTCTTTAGCTGATAATTGATTTTCAATTCGATATAAAAGAACTATATTTGATAAGGTTTCTGTGCCATCATCCCAAAAATTATATCCTAAAAACTCATTTATTTTCTTACGCTTTTTTATAGAAGGAATATGAATGTTTTTTTCAAATCGAGAATAATTTTGAAGCAATAATTGTAAATTATTGGCTACATGTTCTTGAGTCAACCCTTTCTTTAAACGAGTACGTTTTAATGCTGCTCCTAAACTAGTTTCATGTTCTTTAGGGTAGTTTTCTATAGGCTTTTGAGTTATTAAACTAACATTCCAAATGGGCGTAGCAACCAATTGGTTGTTTAGCGCATGGATTAAACCAAATTTATCCTAAAGTGCATAAAAAATATGTGGCTGAAGTAGAAAATAATGGCGGTTTTTATACTGATTTTTGGAGTAGTGATACTTTTGATCGCAACAACTTTTTAAAAAGAAATCGTGTTATTGCAGGTTTAAGTCAAGCAACCATTGTTATAGAATCTGCAGAAAAAGGCGGAAGCCTTGTAACTGCAGATATTGCTAATTCTTATAACCGAGATGTTTTTGCGGTACCAGGTCGCATAACAGATAGCCAAAGTGTTGGTTGTAATAACCTAATTAAGCAGCAAAAAGCACATTTGCTATCTACACCATACGATATTCCTTATATGCTTAATTGGGAATTAGAAGCGTTAAAAAAGCCACCAATACAAAAACAGCTATTTGTAGAGTTAGATGCAGATGAAAAAATAGTTTACAATTACCTAAAAGATAACGATAAAGAGCTTTTAGATGTTATTGCTATAAACTGCAAATTACCAACTTACAAAATGGCAAGTATTTTACTTAATATGGAGTTAAAAGGTGTTGTTAGACCTTTACCAGGAAAATTGTTTGAGCTTATTTAATTAATATCCAACCTTTTCTCTAACTCTAGCTAATACTTTATCTGCTACTTTTTTAGCTTTTTCTGCACCAATAGCTAACGCTTCGTCTATTTTATCTAAGTTTTGCATGTAATAGTTGTAGCGTTCTCTTTGAGCTTCAAAAGTGGTTAAGATTAACTCGTAAAGCGCTTGCTTAGCATGACCGTAACCGTAATTACCATTTTCGTAATTTGCTTTCATTGTTGCAATTTGTTCTTCGTTAGCTAATAAGCTGTAAATAGCAAAACAGTTACACGTACTCCAGTCTTTAGGCTCTTCTAATGGAGTGCTATCTGTTTCAATACTCATTATTTTTTTACGAAGTTGTTTTTCTGGTAAAAAGATGTTGATGTAGTTATCTCTACTTTTGCTCATTTTTTCGCCATCTGTACCTGGGATAAGCATTGTGTTTTCTTGAAGTTTTTCTTCAGGTAAAACAAAAGCTTCACCCATTTTTGCATGAAAACGAGAGGCTACATCTCTTGTAAATTCGATATGTTGAAGTTGGTCTTTACCCACAGGAATAATCTCTGCATCATACAATAAAATATCTGCAGCCATAAGCATTGGGTACATAAATAAACCAGAGTTTACATCTTCTAAACGGTCTGCTTTATCTTTAAAACCATGGGCTAATTGCAATCTTTTAAACGGAAAAAAACAGTTTAAATACCAAGCAAGTTCTGTAACTTGAGGTATATCACTTTGTCTATAAAACACTGTTTTTTCTATGTCTAATCCAAAAGCTAACCAGGTTGCAGCAACAGAGTAGGTGTTGTGTCTTAACTCTTCTGCATTTTTAATTTGTGTTAAGGTGTGCAAATTTGCTATAAACAAATAAGACTCATTATCACTGTTTTCTGATAATTTTATAGCAGGTAAAATTGCACCTAATATATTACCTAAATGTGGTGTTCCTGTACTTTGAATTCCTGTAAGTATTCTTGCCATGATTAAATTTAATTCTGAATGACAAAGGTAATTTTTTTAGTAGAATAGCTCAATTAATTTAATTAGTTTTGAATCCAAATGAAGATATTTAAGTACATTTTTTGGACATTTTACCGTATTTGGTTTTACGTATTGGTAGCCTTACCAATAATTGTGTTGTTTCCGTTACTTTTAATTTCTATTTCTAAAGAATCTTGGTATCCATACTTTTTTAAATTAGCCCGCTTTTGGGCGCGTTTTATTTTAGTTGGAATGGGTATGCCAACAAAAATTAATTATCTGCAAAAAACCGAGCTCAAAAAAAGCTATATGTTTATTGCTAATCATACGTCTATGATTGACATTATGCTAATGTTAGTGGCAGTAAAAAATCCTTTTGTTTTTGTTGGTAAAGCCGAGTTGGCAAAAATTCCATTATTTGGTTTTTTCTATAAGCGTACTTGTATTTTAGTTGATCGTGGTGATGCAGAAAGCAGAAAACGTGTTTTTATGAGGGCACAAAAGCGATTAAAACAAGGTTTAAGTATTTGTATTTTCCCAGAAGGCATGGTGCCTGAAGAACATATAGATTTAGCCGAGTTTAAAGATGGTGCTTTTAGACTAGCTATAAACCATAAAATACCTATTGTACCATTAACGTTTGCAGATAATAAAAGACGATTTTCTTATACTTTTTTTAGTGGTGGACCAGGTATTTTAAGAGCAACTATGCATCAGTTTATATCTACATCAGATTTGAGCGTTAATGATACTAAGTCCTTAAATGAAAAGGCTAGATTAATTATCTTAAAACAATTAGAAAATTTTAAATAAAAAAAACCACTCTTGGCACAGAGTGGCTTTTTTGATAGTTATTTTTCTTTTTTAGAAGAAAAATAACTAAAACTTAGAATTTATAACTTAACCCAGAATATAACCCTATGATATAAGGGTTAAACTCTCCAGATGTATTATTGTAAGCATTAATTTGATATTTAAAAGTTGGTTCTAAATTTAACTGAAGATGTCTAGAAAAATTGTAATATAATCCCACACCGAAGTTTGTAGAAAAACTCACAGAATTTAGATTATTAGCTTCTCCTATTTTAGTTTGATCTCCTTCGAATTCAGATATTAACTCGTTATCGTCTAAAAAGAAAGAACTAACACCACCAATAATATTTAAACTAATTTTTTTATTTATAAGGTTATATTCTACTTCTAAAGGAACTTCGAAATAAGATATACGTTGACTTAAAGAAACATTTCTAACAAAACCTATATTTGGTACCTGTAAAAAAGATTCGTTTCCGCTAATAACGTTTATGTCCAAGTTGTTAATTTTATTTAATCTAACGTTTCTCATAACTTTAGGGTTGTTACTTACGTTTTGATAAACAATTACATCATTGGTATCATAACTTAAATTTAGTTTATTAATACCTGTTCTAATTTTAACTTTTTCGTTTATGGCGTAACCAAACTTAAGTCCGTAAGCAGCATTTATTTCGCCGGTTTTATTATTACCCATAAATTGCTCATCTATAGAAGACCCATTACCAAAACTATTGTAATAAACAGGTGCAGCATTAGCATAGATACTCCACCTGTTAAAATCTTCTTCTTTTTCATTATTTGATTCTTCGTTTTCTGCAATTGCAGTTTCAATTGCGTTTTCTTTTTGGTCTTCTTTTTCTTCTTTATCTAAATTATTTTTTTCTAAGCTGTTTTCTGCTAAAGCCTTACTGCTATCAAGTTTTAAATTATTGTTTTGTATGCCTTTAAGATTATTTGATGGCACTTTGCTATTATTAGTATTGTTAGAAGATTTTGCAATACCAGTTTGATCTAATTTATCTTCTAAAACAGCCTTTTTATTATTAGAAGTACTTTGTTTTTTTGTAGACGTTGTCTCTGAGTTATTTATTGCTGTTACAGCAGATTTTACACTAGAAGTAGTTAAGTTATTTGTGTTTTGATTATTTAATGGTTCTTTTTTATTAAAAGATTCTGTTTTATGTAAGATAGATTCTGTAACAGAGTTCTTATTTTTTACTGTAGTAGTAATATTAGTTTCTTTATTGTTTAGCTCTGATTTAGGCTTTTTAGTTGTTGTGTTACTCTCTGTTTTTTGTGGAGAATCTACAATTATAGGCTGATTTTCTATATTAGTATTAAATAAAGAGTTGCCTAAAAACAACATTAATAATATAGAAACAGCAACACCAGAAAGTTTTAACCATAGTGGAATGATTAACACTGGTTTGTCGTTTTTTTCTTCTTCAAGTTGTTTTTTAATGTTTTGCCAAACATGTTTATCTGGCTTAGCATCAAAATCTTTAAACTTTTCTTGAAATAGTCTATCTAAATTCTTTTTACTCATCTATAAACTTTGCGAATTATTACCGCTAGTATATGTTGTTATTTTTTCTTTTAATATTAGCCTAGCTCTTGCTAGGTTAGATTTGCTAGTACCTGTATTTATGTCTAGCATTTGTGATATTTCTTTATGAGAATAACCATCTAAAACGTATAAGTTAAAAACTAGCCTGTATCTATCTGGTAACTCTTGTATACAGTTTAATAAAAACTCAAGGCTTACGTTATTTTCATCTATATCTACTTCTTCTTCCTCTTCAATTGCATCCTCGTTAACAATGTCAAATACTTTTTGTTGCCTGTAACGTTGTAATGCAGTGTTGATTGTTATTCTTTTAAGCCAACCTTCAAAACTTCCTTTATTTTTATACTGTTTTATTTTATTAAATATGGTAATAAAACTGTCTTGTAAATTATCTTCTGCTTCTGCGTAATTACGAGAATACTTTAAGCAGATTGAGAATAATTTACTTGAAAAAAGTTCATATAATTCACTTTGCGCTTTTGTGTCATTTTTTTGACAATTATATATGAGCCGGTCTAAACTCAATGCATATTTTATTAATTAAAAAAAAATTATTGCTCAACAGGTACTTCAACGGTTAAGTAAATATCTTCTCCGCTATCATCAATACCTTGCCAAAACTTAAAAATATAGTTTTCTAATTGAGTTGCTTTAACTGTAAATGTTTTTTCTTCTATGCTTTGTAAGTCTACACAATTTACTACGTTATCCCATACTGTGGTCATTACTGCAACATTTCTTACATTATTGCTTTTTAAGAAATATATGTCATTAAATTCGTAACAAGTGCTAGGTCTAATATAGCTAACCGTAATTTCATGATCTTCTCCATAGGTAAAAGATTCTGGCACAGTAGCAGACTCTACAGGTAGTATTTCTATATGATAATTTTCTGTTGGTGTATCATCCTCTACACTACAAGAAGTAATCATAAAGCTAAAGCTTATCAGTAATAATATTAATTTTTTCATCTAGGTTTATTGCTATTAAGTACTTAATAGATGCATTAGTTATAAAAAGGTTGCGTATAAAAATAAAAAATCCCGAATTAATCGGGATTTTATTTTATTGTTCTTCTTTTATTGCGGTTTTTATTTTGCCTTCTAGTTCTTCAAACAATTCTGGATTATCTTTTATAACTAGTTTTACAGCATCTCTACCTTGTCCTAATTTAGTGTCTTCGTAGCTAAACCAAGATCCGCTTTTCTTTACAATGCCTTTATCTACAGCTACGTCTAAAATTTCTCCAACTTTACTAACACCTTCACCATACATAATATCAAATTCTGCTGTTTTAAATGGCGGTGCTACTTTGTTTTTAACCACTTTAACTCTTGTTTTGTTACCCATAACATCTCCGTTAGAGTCTTTAATTTGTGTAGACCTTCTAATATCTAATCTAACAGAAGCATAAAATTTAAGAGCGTTACCACCAGTAGTAGTTTCTGGGTTACCAAACATAACTCCAATTTTTTCACGTAATTGGTTAATAAATATTACGGTACAATTGGTTTTACTAATAGATGCGGTTAATTTTCTTAATGCTTGAGACATTAAACGTGCGTGTAATCCCATTTTAGAGTCACCCATTTCTCCTTCAATTTCACTTTTTGGAGTTAATGCAGCAACCGAATCGACTACAACAATATCTATAGCTCCAGATCGGATTAAATTATCTGCAATTTCTAAAGCTTGCTCACCATTATCTGGTTGAGAAATAATTAAATTATCGATATCTACATTTAGTTTTTCAGCATAAAAACGGTCAAAAGCATGTTCTGCATCAATAAACGCTGCAATACCACCTGCTTTTTGTGCTTCAGCAATTGCATGTAATGTTAAAGTTGTTTTACCAGAACTTTCTGGTCCATATATTTCTATAACTCTTCCTCTTGGGTAACCACCAACACCTAAAGCGATATCTAAACCTAAAGATCCAGAAGGTATAGCATCTACATCTACAACAGCAGCATCACTCATTTTCATTACTGTTCCTTTTCCGTAGGCTTTATCTAGCTTGTCTAGTGTTAGTTGTAAAGCTTTTAATTTTGCTTCGTTTTCTTTGCTCATTTTCAGTTCTTTTTATAAAATTTCAATGCTAAAATACTACTTTTTTAACCATTTTTATTTTTCTCACGCAACCTTTTTAAACTTTTTGCATCTACTTAACAAAAGAGGGAAAAAATAGCTATGAAAAAGAAAAAAATTTATTCCTCTTTATAGATATTAATTCTAAACTGCTAAGGAATGAAATATTTAAAAAAAATAATCTTGATTAATGCATTAGGCGTTTCAATCTCTATTTTCTTAAATAGCAGTTGTAAAGCCGATGGAGGTTAACTCGTAACATTTTTTAATAAAAAAATTAAAAAATTATTAACGAGTTAGTCTGTTAAAAGTCCTTTGTAAAACACAAAGGACTTTTTTCTTTTTATAGGTTAACTGTTTGTTTTTCATTAAAATAACATCAAAATGCAATCTTTAATCTTGCAATACCCATTTTAAATTCTACCTTTGCACCTCATTTATTAACTCTTAAAACGAAAGTATAGCATGCAACTGTACAACAAATTAAGTGCTAATGAACGTGCCGAACTTATTGAAAAAGCAGGTAAAGAACGTCTTACTCTGTCTTTTTACAAATATGCGCGCATTAGCAATCCACAAGAATTTAGAGACCAACTATTCATAAAATGGGATAGTTTAGATGTTTTAGGTCGAATTTACGTCGCTACCGAAGGTATCAATGCCCAATTATCACTTCCAGCAGATAATTTTGAAAACTTCAAAACTCATTTAGATAGCATTGATTTTTTAGAAAATGTAAGACTTAACATTGCTGTAGAGCAAGACAACATGTCTTTTTTAAAGCTGAAAGTTAAGGTACGTGATAAGATTGTTGCAGATGGATTAAACGACGAAACTTTTGATGTTACTAACAAAGGAATACACGTTAATGCCGAAATGTTTAACGATTTAATAGAAGACGAAAACACGGTATTAGTAGATATGCGTAACCACTACGAAAGCGAAATAGGTCACTTTAAAAACGCCGTAACGCCAGATGTAGATACCTTTAGAGAGTCTTTAGATATTATTGAAGATGATTTAAAAGCACATAAAGAAGACAAAAAATTAGTAATGTATTGTACTGGTGGTATCCGTTGCGAAAAAGCTAGTGCCTATTTTAAACACAAAGGGTTTAAAAACGTCTATCAACTTGATGGAGGAATTATAGAATACACAAGACAAGTCAACGAAAAAGCTTTAGAAAATAAGTTTATAGGAAAGAATTTTGTGTTTGACGAAAGAAGAGCAGAAAAAATTAGCGACGATGTAATTGCACAATGCCACCAATGTGGTAAGCCTTGTGATACGCACGTAAACTGTGCAAATGATGCTTGTCATTTATTATTTATCCAGTGTGAAGATTGTAAAGCTGAAATGGACAATTGCTGTTCTTCAACGTGTAAAGATATAAACGCATTGCCTTATGAAGAGCAAAAAGCACTACGTAAAGGACAAGGTAACAGTAATGACATCTTCAAAAAAGGTAGAGCAGACCATTTACCATATAAAAAAGATTTACGCAATATTTTTGAAACTTTAAAAAAGTAAACAAGACTAGTGCGATGCAAAAGATAGAATTAATGGCACCTGCAGGAAATTTTGAATCCTTGCAAGCTGCTTTAGATAATGGCGCAGACTCGGTTTATTTTGGTGTAGAGCAACTAAACATGCGTGCTCGTGCGTCTATTAATTTCACTTTAGACGATTTAGAAGAAATCTCTAAACGTTGTCAAGCTAAAAATGTAAGAACTTACCTAACTCTTAATACTATTATTTACGATCACGATTTATCCATCGTAAAAACCTTAGTAAAAAGAGCTAAAGAAGCTAATATTACAGCAGTAATTGCAATGGATCAAGCGGTAATTGCTGTAGCTAGAGAGTTGGGTATGGAAGTTCATATTTCAACACAAATTAATATCACAAACATAGAAACAGTTAAGTTTTACGCCATGTTTGCAGATACAATGGTGTTAAGTAGAGAGCTTAGTTTACGCCAAGTAAAACACATTACAGAGCAAATTGAAAAAGAACAAATTAAAGGACCATCAGGTCGTTTAGTAGAGATCGAAATTTTTGGTCATGGTGCATTGTGTATGGCGGTTTCAGGTAAGTGTTATATGAGTTTACACTCACATAACTCGTCTGCAAATCGTGGCGCATGTAAACAAAATTGCCGAAAAAAATATACCGTTATCGACCAAGAAACTGGTTTTGAAATGGAATTAGATAACGAGTATATCATGTCTCCAAAAGACCTTTGTACTATCGATTTTTTAGACCAAGTGGCAGATGCAGGTATCAAAGTTTTAAAAATTGAAGGTCGTGGTCGTGCACCAGAATATGTTGCTAGAGTTATTAAATGTTACCGAGACGCAATTGATAGTGTAGAAAACGGCACTTACGATAAAGACAAAGTTATTGGTTGGATGCAAGAGCTAGAAAAAGTCTATAATCGTGGATTTTGGAGTGGTTATTATTTAGGACAAAAATTAGGCGAATGGAGTAAAGGTTCAGGATCTCATGCAACGCAAAAGAAAGTGTATATTGGTAAAGGCGTTCATTTTTATCCAAAAGCTAAAATTGGCGAATTTAAAATTGAAGCTTACGATTTGTCATTAGGTGATACTTTACTAATTACTGGACCAACAACAGGTGCTAAAGAGTTTGAGCTTAAAGAAATGTTGGTTAATGATCAAGCGTTAGAAAAAGGAACAAAAGGAGACTCAATCACTATTCCATTAGAGTTTAGAGTAAGACCATCAGACAAACTTTATAAAATTGTAGAAAATAAAGTAGAAGCCTAATGGTTGTTATTACCTTACAAAGAAACAAGTGTATTGGTTGTAATTACTGTGTAGAGTTGGCACCAAACCAGTTTAGGATGTCAAAAAAAGACGGTAAAACTGTATTATTACATTCAACCGATAGAAAAGGTTTTTTTACCTTAAAATCTAACGATTACGAAATTTTAGAACCTTGTACTGAAGCCTCAAAAGCATGTCCGGTAAATATAATTTCGGTTAAAGACGTGTAAAAACACCTAAATTTTATTATTTTAAAGTCATAAGAATAATCTTATCTTTACAAATTGAAGTGGCTCATTTTCCGCGAAAGCGAAAAGTCACAAATTATTAATCGTCATCTAAAGCTAACTCCTTTAGATTCAATATATACATAAAATAGTATGGCTTGTCAAAGTTGCGCTACAGGAAAGGATGGACAGCCTAAAGGTTGTAAAAATAACGGAACGTGTGGTACAGATAGTTGCAATAAATTAACGGTTTTTGATTGGTTAGCAAACATGTCTTTGCCTAACGGAGAAGAACCTTTTGATTGGGTAGAAGTACGTTTTAAAAACGGACGTAAACACTACTATAAAAATACCGAAAAATTAACACTTAGTATTGGAGATATTGTAGCTACTCAAGCTCAATCTGGTCACGATATTGGTATGGTTACCCTTACGGGCGAATTAGTGCGTGTACAAATAAAACGCAAAAAGATAGACACCAAAAACGATGTATTAAAAATATACCGTAAAGCATCACAAAAAGATATAGATATTTGGAGCGAAGCAAGAGACCGCGAAGAACCAATGAAGGTTAAAGCACGTCAATTTGCTATAGATTTAAGTCTTAAAATGAAAATCTCTGATATCGAGTTTCAAGGTGATGCAAGCAAAGCAACCTTTTATTACACTGCTGAAGAACGTGTAGATTTTAGAGAGCTAATTAAAGTTTACGCTAAAGAGTTTAGAATAAGAATAGAGATGAAACAAGTTGGCTTTCGTCAAGAAGCGTCAAGACTTGGTGGTATTGGTTCTTGTGGTCGTGAGCTATGCTGCTCTACTTGGTTAACAGATTTTAGATCGGTAAGCACAAGTGCAGCACGTTACCAACAATTATCACTTAATCCGTTAAAATTAGCTGGTCAATGTGGTAAGTTAAAATGTTGTTTAAATTACGAGCTTGATGCGTATTTAGATGCTTTAAAATCATTTCCTAAAACAGATACAAAATTGTATACCGAAAAAGGTACTGCAGTATGCCAAAAAACAGACATTTTTAAAGGACATATGTGGTACGCTTATGAAGGCGAATGGATGAATTGGCACTTAATTACCACGGAACAAGCCAACGAAATTATAGAAATTAATAAACAAAAAAAGAAAGTTGCTAGTTTAGAAGAATACGCAGCAGACCTTACTGTAGATACTAAAACCGAGTTTGAAAACGTTGTTGGTCAAGATAGTTTAACACGCTTTGATAAACCAAAACACAATAAGAAACGTAAAACTAATAAAAACCGAAAGCGTAATAGACCAAGTAAAGTAGAAGCTAAAAGTAATACAAACACTAATAGCAACTCAAACAATCAAAAAAGAAGACCTAAAAAACGTCGACCAAACAAAAACAAACCAAACAACAACAATGAAAACAAATAATATAATTGTTTTATTACTATTTGTTTTAGCAATGTCTTGTGACTCTAAAGCTGTTTATGACGAGTATAAAAGTGTGTCTACAGCATGGAATAAAGAAGATGTAGTAAGTTTTAAAATAAATCCACCAGATTCTATAAAACCTTACAACCTGTTTGTTAATTTAAGAAACACCAATGCTTATAAATTCAGTAATTTATATTTAATTGTTGAAATGAAATTTCCTCACGGAAAAGCAATAACAGACACTTTACAATACGCAATGACAAAACCAAATGGCGAGTGGCTAGGCGAAGGGTTATCTTCTGTAAAAGAAAATAAGTTGTGGTATAAAGAAGGTGTGATTTTTAAAGAAAAAGGAGAATATAAAGTAAACATACAGCACGCAATGCGCCAAAACGGAAATGTAAATGGCGTAGTAAATTTAGAAGGTATTACAGACGTAGGTTTTAGGATAGAAAAAACAGAATAAATTGGCATAGATGGCAAAAACTAAAAAACAAGAAACTACAGGTTTCGAAAAATACATCAGATGGTTTTGGATGCTTTTTTTAGGAGGCATTCTTTTAATCGTTTTAATATTCTTTTTAGCATCTGTTGGTGCTTTTGGTGAAATGCCAGACCATACACAATTAGAAAACCCAGAAACCAATTTAGCTACCGAAATTATTTCTTCAGACGGTAAAACATTAGCTAAATTTTATTTAAACGATAACCGTACACCAGTACGATATGAAGACTTACCTCAAAATTTGATAGATGCTTTAGTAGCAACAGAAGATGCTAGATATTATGACCATTCTGGTATTGATGCAAGAGGTTTATTACGTGCTGTCTTAAAACCAGGAAGTGGAGGAGCAAGTACCATTTCTCAACAGTTAGCTAAACAGTTATTTCATGGTGAAGGATCAAAAAATATTGTAGAGCGTTTAATTCAAAAAGTAAAAGAGTGGATTATTGCGGTTCGTTTAGAACGTCAGTATACAAAAGAAGAAATCATTGCTCAGTATTTCAACATCTATGATTTTGGTAACAATGCAGATGGTATTAGATCTGCAGCAAGAATTTACTTTGGTAAAGAACCAAAAGAGCTAACAGTAAAAGAATCTGCCATGTTGGTAGGTATGTTTAAAAATTCGTCGTTGTATAATCCAAGACCAGATAAAAACCCAGTAGGTGTTAAAAATAGACGTAATGTTGTCCTTGCACAAATGACCAAATATGGTGTTTTAGATCAAAAAATTAAAGATTCACTTCAAAAAACAGAATTGGATTTAAATTTTAATCCAGAATCTCATAACGATGGTACAGCTACCTATTTTAGAGAATACCTCAGAGCATTTTTAAAAGACTGGGCAAACGATAAGAAAAATTATAAAGCAGACGGTTCTAAATATAATATATATCAAGATGGATTAAAAGTGTATACAACTATCGATTCTCGTATGCAAAAATATGCAGAAGATGCAGTTGTAAAACACATGAAAAAATTGCAAGCAGAATTTTTTCATCAAAATACACCAGACCGTAACCCAACAGCACCATTTTTAGATCTAGATAAAGATGAAATAGAAAGTCTTATGCAACGTTCTATGCGTCAATCAGAACGTTGGAGACACATGAAGTACGATTTAAAAAAATCTGAAAAAGAAATTATAGCATCTTTTAATAAGCCAACAGAAATGACCATTTTCTCTTGGGAAAGAGGAGAAATAGATACCATTATGAAACCAATGGATTCTATGCGTTACTACAAACACTTTTTACAACCAGGTTTAATGAGTATGGATCCACAAACCGGACATGTTAAAGCTTGGGTTGGTGGTATGAATTATAAACACTTTAAATACGATCACGTAAAACAAGGTAAGCGCCAAGTAGGATCTACATTTAAACCATTTGTTTATGCAACAGCAATTAATCAATTGCACATGTCGCCATGTGATAAATTACCTAAAGCACCATACACTATTGAGGCTGGTAAATTTGGAAATCAAAAGGCATGGGCACCAAAAAACTCAAATGGAGATTATAGTGGAGAAATGACCTTAAAGGCAGCATTAGCAAACTCGGTTAACACTATTACAGCAAGGTTAATGGATAAAGTAGGTCCAGAACCAGTATCTAAACTGGCAAGAGATTTAGGAGTAGAATCAGAAATACCAGCAGTACCATCTATAGCATTAGGAACACCAGATATAAGCTTATATGAAATGGTAGGCGCATATTCTGCATTTGCAAATCAAGGTGTTTATACAAAACCAGTAATGGTTACTACTATTGTAGATAAAAATGATACTGTTTTATACCAATTTGTACCAGAAACTAGAGATGTTTTAAGTGAAGAAGCTGCCTATGTTACAGTTAAACTTATGGAAGGAGTAACCACAGAAGGATCTGGAGCTAGACTACGTCGTACTTGGATGCCAAATAGTGGTGTTTATAAAGAAATTATCACAGGTTATCCATATGGATTTACAAACCCAATAGCAGGAAAAACAGGAACAACACAAAACCAATCAGATGGTTGGTTTATGGGTATGGTACCAAATCTAGTAACTGGCGTTTGGGTTGGTGCAGAAGATAGAGCAGCTCACTTTAAATCGATTACATACGGTCAAGGTGCATCTATGGCGTTACCAATTTGGGGTATGTACATGAAAAGTTGTTATGAAGACAAAGAATTAGATGTATCAAAAGATCAATTTGAAAAACCTAAAGACCTTTCTATTATTGTAGATTGTGATAAGTATGAGGAAGGAAATAATTCAAATTCAGGCGATTTAGATATGCCAGAAGAAGATGTTCCTGATGAATTAGAATTCTAAAATATTTCAACGATAAATTTTAAAAGCCATTCTTTTCAGAATGGTTTTTTTTATTCTTAAATTTAAACCACTAAAAAACTAAATGATGATAAAAAAAACCGTTAATACAGTTCAGGAAGCTTTAGATGGTGTCGAAGATAACATGACTTTTATGTTAGGTGGTTTTGGGTTAAGCGGAATTCCTGAAAATGCAATAGCAGAATTAGTAAAACGAAACGTAAAAAACGTAACATGTATTTCTAATAATGCAGGAGTAGACGATTTTGGCTTAGGGCTATTACTTCAAAAAAAGCAAATTAAAAAAATGGTATCTTCTTACGTAGGAGAAAACGACGAATTTGAAAGACAAATGCTGTCTGGAGAATTAGACGTAGAACTTATTCCACAAGGGACATTAGCCGAAAGATGCCGAGCAGCTCAAGCTGGTTTTCCTGCTATTTATACACCAGCAGGTTATGGTACCGAAGTTGCAGAAGGTAAAGAAACCAGAGAATTTGATGGTAAAATGTATGTCTTAGAACATGCCTTTAAAGCACACTTTGCTTTTGTAAAAGCTTGGAAAGGTGACGAAGCAGGAAACCTAATATTTAAAGGGACAGCACGTAATTTTAATCCAGTAATGTGTGGCGCAGCAAAAATTACCGTAGCTGAGGTAGAAGAATTAGTACCGGCAGGAGAATTAGATCCTAATCAAATACATATACCAGGTATTTTTGTGCAACGTATCTTTAAAGGAGAAACTTTTGAAAAGCGTATAGAGCAACGTACAGTAAGACCAAAAAAATAAATGTTTATAAGGCTTATAGTTTTATAAACCACAACCTTAAACTAAATAAAATGTTAGATAAAAACGGAATAGCAAAACGCATTGCAAAAGAAGTTAAAGATGGTTTTTACGTTAACCTTGGTATTGGTATACCAACTTTAGTGGCTAATTTTGTAAGAGACGATATAGAGGTAGAATTTCAAAGTGAAAACGGAGTGCTTGGTATGGGACCATTTCCTTTTGAAGGTGAAGAAGATGCAGATATAATCAATGCAGGAAAACAAACCATAACAACCTTACCAGGAGCTAGTTTTTTTGATAGCGCCATGAGTTTTTCTATGATTCGTGGTCAACACGTACACTTAACCATTTTAGGCGCAATGGAAGTGGCGGAAAATGGAGATATTGCAAACTGGAAAATACCAGGAAAAATGGTAAAAGGTATGGGAGGAGCAATGGATCTTGTAGCTAGTGCAGAAAATATTATTGTTGCTATGATGCATACCAATAGAGCAGGAGAGTCTAAACTTCTTAAAAAATGCTCTTTGCCATTAACAGGAGTTGGTTGCGTTAAAAAAATAGTAACTAATATGGCTGTTTTAGAAGTAACAGACCAAGGGTTTAAACTATTAGAACGTGCTCCAGGAGTTTCAGTTGAAGATATTAAAAATGCTACAGAAGGCACATTAATTATTAATGGAGATATACCAGAAATGGATATTTAGATAATATTTTTTTGTAAGAAAAATAACACGAATATTTATAAAATTTCGATGAAATGTTAAAAAATAACGCATTTCATCGAAATTTTATGTTTTTAAACCGATTTAATTAAAATAAATCTCATATTAGTAATCCCAAATTATACCAAATAGATATCCCAAATCTACCATAAACTTTTGCTTATGTATTACGCTTCAAACCTACCTGAACAACCTACAAATTATATAAGCAAAGTTTATGTTGGTTTAAAAAATACATTTAGATTAACTAAAAATCTTTTAGTACTTACCAAAAAACTATTTATGCTATAATCCTTTAGGGATAGCTTCTATTAATTTTTTTGTGTACTCTTTCTTAGGAGATTCATAAATGGCATCTGCATCATCTAATTCTTCAATTTTACCCTTATTCATAACTAATAATTGATCACTCATGTATTTAACAACTGCTAAATCATGAGAAATAAAAATATAGGTAAAGCCAAAGTTTTCTTTTAGTTCATTAAGAAGATTTAAAACTTGTGCTTGTACAGAAATATCTAATGCAGAAACAGACTCGTCACAAACAATTAGTTTTGGTTGAAGCGCAACTGTACGTGCTATACCAATACGCTGGCGTTGTCCGCCAGAAAACTCATGTGGATAACGGTTAAAAGCACTTTCATCTAAGCCTACACGGTTTAAAATGTCTATTGCTTTTTCGGTTCTTTCAGATTTTGAGTTGTAAAGCTTATGTACTTGCATAGGTTCCATAATTGCTTGCCCAACGGTTAAACGCGGATTTAAAGAAGCAAATGGATCTTGAAAAATAATTTGAATGTCTTTACGTAATACTTTTTCTTCAGCTTTATTAAGAATTGTAATATCCTTTCCTTTATAAAAAATGTGACCTGATGTTGGTCTGTTAAGCAATAAAATAGCGTTTCCTAGGGTAGATTTACCGCAACCAGATTCGCCTACCAAACCTAAAGTTTCACCTTCATATAATTTAAAACTAACGTTATTGACAGCTTTAAAACTTTCTGGTTTAGAGAAAAGACCTGATTTAGAAATGTACTCTTTTTCTAAATTAACAACTTCAAGAATAGGAGCTTTACTATAGATTTCCTTGTGTGTTTTGGCTCTCAATTCGGCAGTAATAGTTTCTTTAGAAACCGTCTTTTGCATGACATCTTTTATGGTTGGTAGACGTTTAAGCCTTTCTTTTAAAGAAGGTTTAGCTTTAATAAGTGCTTTGGTGTATTCGTTTTCTGGATGTTTAAAAATAAGATTGGTTTTGTTTTGTTCTACAATTTCACCTTGATACATCACTAACACACGTTGCGCAATTTCAGAAATTAAAGACAAATCATGAGTAATAAATAAAATGCTCATTTTTGTGTCCTGCTGAAGTTCTTTCAATAATAAAATAATATCTTTTTGTACGGTAACATCTAGTGCTGTTGTTGGCTCGTCTGCAATTAATAATTTAGGTTTACAGGCAATAGCCATAGCTATCATAACGCGTTGTTTTTGTCCGCCAGAAATTTCATGCGGATAGGCTGTGTAGGCACGATTTGGGTTTGGTAGTTTTACCTTTTCAAAAAGTGAAATCACTTCTGCTTTTACTTCCTTTTTGTTTAATGAAGTGTGTTTAAATAAAATTTCCTCGACTTGTTTACCGCAACGCATAGATGGATTTAAAGAACTCATAGGTTCTTGAAAAATCATAGCAATCTCGTTACCTCTTATATTTTGAAATTGTTTGTCATTAAGAGATGTTAATTCTGTTTTATTAAAAACAATTTCTCCTGAAGTTATTTGACTTATTTTTTTAGGTAATAGTCCCATTATTGCTAAAGAAGAAACAGATTTTCCTGAACCTGATTCGCCAACAACACCAACAATTTCATTTTCAAAGATGTCGTATGAAATGTTTTTAATAATTGGTTTTAATTCTTTATCAGATTTAAAGCCAATAGAGAGGTTTTTTATTTGAAGTAAATTTTTGCTCATTTAAGGTAAAAGTAATCAAATTCTTTCAATGCAATACGGTTAAAACCGTAAGTAAAGTCTTATATAATCTTTTGGTAAGTTATTTGACTATAATTTTAGTTTATTGTTGTGTGTTTAATATAATTGTTAATATATTCATAAAATATTAACTATTTTTTTAAACATTAAATATGAAAAACAAAATTACCTTAACTATTTTAGGTTTGTTTTTTGTGGCTTTCTCCTTTGCACAAAAACGTCATTGTGCAACAATGGAAAATTTAGAGTACAGAAAACAACAAAACCCAAAACTTGAGCAAAGAATGGCTCAAATAGAGGCATTTACTAAAACAAAAGTACAGCAAATGCAAAACAATACCAATAGGGTAGATGGTAGTGTAATAACCATACCTGTTGTAGTACATGTTTTGTATCGAAACTCTACAGAAAACATTAGCGTAGCACAAATACAATCTCAGTTAGATGTTTTAAATGAAGATTTTAGAAGAACAAATCCAGATGCAGATAACACTTGGTCGCAAGCTGCAGATACCGAGATTCAATTCTGTCTAGTAACTGTAGATCCTAACGGAAATGCTACAACTGGTATTACTAGAAAGCAAGTAACTAGACAAGATTGGGGAACAAGTGATGATATGAAACGTTCTTCTACTGGCGGAGTAGATCCTTGGAATACTAGTGAATATCTTAATATGTGGATTGTACCAAGAATGACAAGTAATGGTAATACTATTTTAGGATACGCACAGTTTCCAGGTGGTAATGCTGCAACAGATGGTGTTGTAATGGCATATAATTATTTTGGTCGTGTAGGTAGTGTTTCTGCACCTTTTGATGGTGGTAGAACAACAACTCATGAGGTAGGTCATTACTTAAACTTAAGACACATTTGGGGAGATTCTAATTGTGGTAACGATTTTGTAAGTGACACACCAACACACCAAACCGCTAATTATGGTTGTCCGACTGGACAAACGTCTTGTGGATCTACAGATATGCCACAAAACTATATGGATTACTCAGACGATTCTTGTATGAACTTATTCACGCAAGGTCAAAAAAATCGTATGCGTGCTGTTTTAGAAGCTGGCGGAGTAAGAAGAAGTCTAGCTTTATCAGATAAATGTGGTGCAGCGCCACAACCAACATGTAACGATGGTGTACAAAATGGTGATGAAACTGGTGTAGACTGTGGCGGTTCTTGCGCGCCTTGCCAAACAGGTCCACAATATTGTGCATCACAAGGAAATAATGTTAATGACGAATATATTTCTAGAGTACAATTAGCAACTATAGATAATACATCAGGAGCTCAAACGTATTCAGATTTTACAAGTATTTCTACAGACTTATCTAAAGGTTCTGGTTATACGGTAACAGTAACTCCAACTTGGACAGGAACTACTTATGCAGAAGGTTATTCTGTATGGATTGATTACAACCAAGATGGCGATTTTACAGATTCTGGTGAGCAAGTTTGGACCAATGCAGCAACACAAAATTCACCAGTTAGCGGAAGCTTTACAGTACCAGCATCTGCAACTAACGGAGCAACAAGAATGAGAGTTTCTATGAAATATAACGGTATACCAACATCTTGTGAGGCTTTTTCTTATGGTGAAGTTGAAGATTATACGGTTAACATTATAACAGGAACACCAGATACAACGCCACCAGTAATTACATTAACTGGAGCATCTACAATTAATTTAGAAGTTGGAGACACTTATACAGAATTAGGTGCAACTGCTACAGATAATGAAGATGGAGACATTTCTCCAAGCATTGTCATAACAGGAACTGTTAATACAGACACAGCAGGAACATACACAAGATTTTACAATGTTAGTGACTCAGCAGGAAACGCTGCTTCACAAGTAACAAGAACAATAATTGTTACACAACCAACAACAGGATCTTGTACTGACGGTATTAGTGCATTCCCTTATTCTGAAAGTTTTGAAAATACTTTAGGAGCATGGACGCAATCAACTTCAGATGACTTTAACTGGACTGTTGATGCCAACGGAACACCTTCTAGTAACACTGGACCATCTAGCGCAAGTGCGGGCACGTATTATGTGTATATGGAGTCTTCTTCACCTAATTACTCGACAAAAAGAGCGATTTTAAACTCACCTTGTTTTGATTTAAGTGCAGAATCTCAAGCAACTTTCAGTTTTGATTATCATATGTACGGTGCAACTTCTATGGGAAGTTTAGCGTTACAAGCAAGTGATAATAGCGGCGCAAGTTGGACTAATGTTTGGAGCCAATCAGGTAACAAAGGTAATTCTTGGCAAACTGCTACTGTAGATTTAAGTGCTTATGTTGGTGGTACTGTTCAATTGCGTTTTAATGGTGTAACAGGTACAACTTGGCAAGGTGATATGGCTGTAGATGCTGTTAACCTATCTACTTCTGGTGGCGGTAATGCAGGTTGTTCTAATGTAACATTATCAATTACTTTTGATAACTATCCAGAAGAAACCGCTTGGACATTAACCAACAATTCTGGTCAAACAGTTGCATCTGGCGGTACATACGGTTCTCAAGCAGATGGATCTACTTTAAATATTCCTATTGGATGTTTAGATGATGGTTGTTATAACTTTACAATTACAGATGCTTACGGAGATGGTATTTGCTGTTCATACGGAAATGGATCGTACACATTAACAAATACAGATACAGGTGCTGTTTTAGCTTCTGGTGGATCGTTTACAAGTAATGAAACGACTAATTTCTGTTTAACAAATAACGTTAAAACATTTACTAGCATAGTAACTACAAAGGATGATTTTGATAAGGAGTTTAAACTATATCCAAACCCTGTTAAGCAAATACTTAACATAGATTTAGTTGGTTTTGAAGCACAAAGTTTTGAAATTAAAAATATGCTTGGACAAACAGTACTAAAAGGTAATTACAAGTCTAGTATAGATGTTTCTGAGTTTAATAGTGGAGTTTATATTTTACAATTGAACATTGGCGAAAAAACCAAAGTCAAAAGATTTATAAAAGAATAATCCCTTAACTAACCAGCCAACCATTAAACTTGAAAATCCAGAGTGAAAACTCTGGATTTTTTATTTTCAGTTACCTTAAATATGGTTTAGATTTAAAAAGAGTTAGGTCTCGACTACGCCGACCTGACAACTTTAAATTTGAATAAAGATTTTAAACATGAAGTATTTCGTCTTCTTCTAATAAACTATCGCCTCTTAAGCGCAATAACACTTGTGCTACAGCTATAGTATCTTTTTCGCAATAGGTAATTATTCTGTCAATATTGTTTTCTTCGTAATACACTCTGCATACTTCACTACCATCTATATCATCTTTTGGAGAAGGTATACCTAAAACATTAGTCAATAATTTAAGAGAAGTAAAGGTTTTATAGTCGCCAAACTTCCATAATTCTAAAGTATCTAGATGAGGTACTTCCCAAGGTTTTTTACCAAAAAGGTTAAGTTTATATGGTAACTCTATATTATTTATAATCATACGTCTTGCAATGTACGGGAAGTCAAATTCCTTTCCATTATGCGCACAAAGTAAATGTTTTGCGTGACTAAAATGTGTAGTAAGCAGGTTTTTAAAGTCTTGTAAAAGTTGACGTTCTTCACCAAAAAAAGAAGTTGTTCTAAACACTCTTGTATCACCATGAATTTTAAAATAACCAACCGAAATACATATAATTTTACCAAACTCAGCCCAAATACCTGCACGTTCATAAAATTCTTCTGCGGTAAAATCGTCTTTACGTTGGTATTGCGATTTGTGTTCCCAAAGTGCTTGCTTTGTAGGATCTAAATCAGAAAAATGCTGCGTTTCTGGAACGGTTTCAATATCTAAAAATAATATGTGTTCTAGGTTTAGTTTGCTAATCATTACTAAGGTTATTAATTAGTTTTCATCTAGCATTTTATAAGCTTCTTCTATATATGTTGAAATATCTGGTGTAAAAGTAGCTAAAGCGTCACCAGGTCCTTTACTGTGCCCAAGTCTAACAATAATTACGTTGTCTTCTGGCTCTACAATAACATATTGACCTAAATGACCGCGCATCATAAAAAAGGATTTGTCTCCTACCTTTTTTAACCACCAACCGTAACCGTATTCTGGACTTTCTTTAAATCTAGGTGTTACCGATTTTGCTATAAATGCCGAATCTAAGACTTGTTGTCCATTCCATTTACCATGGTCTTTGTATAGTTTTCCTAAACGTGCAAAATCTTTAGCATTGCTAGCAATACAGCAATAGGCTTTTACTAAATCATGTGCTTCGCTGTCTAATTGCCAAAGGGTTTGGTTTTCGCTACCTAAAGGTTTCCAAAAGCTTTCTTCTAAATAGTCGTATAGTTTTTTACCTGTTGCTTTTTCTATAACCATAGCTAGCATTTGTGTGTCACCACTTGCGTATTTAAAGGCTTGTCCTGGTTGATTAACAACCTTTAAACCATTGATTACTTTTGCTAAATCGTCATCAAAATAAGCACGTGTAGTGATGGATAAAGGCGAGTAGTAAGCTTCGTCCCAATTGGTTCCAGAACTCATTGAAGATAAATCTCCAACCGTCATTTGCGCTGCTTTACCATCGCAAAAAGCTGGTAAAAAATCACAAACTGGTTGATCTAGACTTTTTATATGACCTTCCATAATAGCTTTACCTAACATAGCAGATACATAGCTTTTTGCCATAGAGAATGAGTTTGATTTTGAGTTTTCATCATAGCCATCATAGTATTTCTCAAACCAAATGCTGTCATTTTTTATAATAACGTAAGCTATAGTTTTATTTTGTTTGTTTATTTCCTCAAGCTTTTTGGTAGGTTTAACAGTATTATAGTCTTTATGATTAGTCCATGGTTGAGGTTGGCTAATATCTATTGTTGCATTGTCAAAACGCTTATAATCATCTAAAAATGCAGTAGTATAACCACGTAGATAGATGGTGCGTACTGCTTTTATTAAATAGTCTGTATCGGTAATGTAAAGGGTTGCAATTATTAGTGCAAAAAGTATGATTATTACTTTTAAAGTTTTTTTTAAGATTCTCATTTTAGAAAGTTAGTTTAGAAAAATTAAATATAAATAAATTCTAGTTAGTTTTTTTCTTTGCGTTTCTTGACGCAATTTTTTCTTTGTAAAACGTCTTTGTAGCGATGTATAAAGTTTTATCAAATTCGGCAATCGTGTCTCCTTTATCATTCACTAATTGCATGGTTTTTATAATGTCTATTTGAGGTGTTTGTTGTAGTTGTGATTTTAAATCAAGGATTTCATTTTTATCAAAAATAAATTCGCCATAAATTGTCCCTTTTCCTGGTCGTTTATATCGTGCAGTAACAGCTTTATCCCAAACAACGTAATCGTTACCAAGTATTTGAATTAGTTGTATCATATAAATTGGATCTGTTGCTGCAAGCATGCTTCCTCCAAATATAGAACCAGCATAATTTCGGTTTTTCCAATTTAAAGACATTTTGATTTTTACGTAATGTAAATTATCACTTACTGAAATTATTTTTGCAGTAGTACGTCTATACATTGGCGACCAATTAAAACCATATTTGTAAATGGTTGAAGGTTTTAAAAAACGTGTTAGAATCTGTGTCGCTGTTTTATACATTAAAATAAAGTTTGTTGTTTGTAAGGACTTTCATGCTCTAACAACCATTGTTTGCGGTGCAATCCGCCAGCATAACCTGTTAAACTTCCATCACTGCCAATAACACGATGACACGGAATAACAATCCATAGCGGATTTTTACCATTGGCGTTAGCAACAGCTCTAATTGCTTTTACATCGCCTAATTGTTGTGATAATTTAAGGTAAGTTGTTGTTGTACCGTAAGGAATAGTTTGCAAAGCGTTCCAAACTTTTTGTTGAAAATCTGTGCCTTGAGGATTTAATTTTAAGCTGAAATTTTGACGTTTGCCTTCAAAATACTCGTTAAGTTGATAAACGCAGTCTTGTAAGAGTTCTGGAATTATATCGGTTAGTTTTTCTTTAGATTCCCACTTTCGTGGGAATGACAAATTATCGGTTTCGCCTTCATTATAATCGGCGAGTTCATTATTATTTAATACCGAAATAGACATTATACCATCTACATCACCTTCGATTTTAGTGACTCCTAAAGGCGAATTGATGTAGCAGGTTTCCATTAATTTTCGTTTTCTATAATTCCTAGTTTTTTAGCACGTGCTTCCCAACTTTTTCTTGCTAAATGTTGAAGATCTGAAACGTTATCACTTTCGTCCATAATTTCAAGTCCTAAAAGTGTTTCTATAACGTCTTCCATAGTTACTAAACCACTAACACTTCCGTATTCGTCAACTACTAGCGCCATATGGTTTCTGGTTTCTACTAGTTTTTCAAAAAGTGTTGGTATTGGTAAATTTCTTTGAACAATTATAATATCTCTTCTTAAATCTGCTAGCTTTTTTGTACCATTACCTAAAGCCATTTCCTTAAAGATTTCGTCTTTTAAAACTAAGCCTTTAATGTTGTCTTCTGCATCGGTATAAATAGGAATTCTTGAAAAACGAAGGTTTAGATTTTTATTAAAAAAGTCTTCTACAGATGTGGCATCGCTTTCGGTTTTCATAACGGTTCTTGGCGTCATGACATCTTTAGCCATTACATCTTTAAAGGTTAAAAGATTTTTTATGATTTTACTTTCGTTTTCTTGAAATACACCTTCTTCGTGAGCCATATCTGTCATTGCATGAAAATCTTCACGACTTAGTACGCTTCCATGATGACCTTTACCGCCAATTAACTTTGTGGTAAGTTGTAAGATCCATAATATTCCTGTCCACTTAAGCGGAAATATTAATATATGAAGTGCTTTTGTAGTAAAGTTAGCTAGCTTTTTCCAATACGTTGCGCCTATGGTTTTTGGGATAATCTCTGAAGCTACTAATATTAAAACTGTCATGATTGATGATACTACACCAACCATAACATCTTCTGTAAATTTAATGCCTAAAAACGATTTTATTTCAGAACCAAAAAGTTCTGCATATGCAGCTTTTGCTTGTACACCAACCAATATGGCACCAACTGTGTGAGCAATTGTATTTAAAGTTAAAATAGCTATTAATGGACGATCTACGTCTTTTTTTAAAGCCTCTAAATCTTCTGCATAAAGCTTACCTTCTTGTTTTTTAACATTAATAAATGTTGGTGTGATACTAAGTAAAACAGCTTCTAAAATAGAGCATAAAAACGAAAAGAAAATCGATACAAACGCGTAAAAAAGGAGTAATCCCATAGGTTGTTTTTGGTTTTAGTTTGTGCTAAGTTACGATAATAATTTTACAACATCTTTAGCAAAGTAGCTTGCAATAATGTCTGCGCCAGCACGTTTTATTGCTGTAACTTGTTCTAGCATTACAGCATCGTGTTCTAGCCAACCTTTTTCGGCAGCAGCTTTAAGCATGGCATACTCACCAGAGACTTGATAAACTGCTACAGGAACATCAACTTCGTTTTTAATTTCACGTACAATATCCAAGTAGCATAATCCTGGTTTTACCATAACGATATCTGCACCTTCGTCTATATCCATTTCGGTTTCTCTTATGGCTTCAAAACGGTTTGCATAATCCATTTGGTAGGTTTTTTTGTCTTTTGGTACATCAACCATATCTACTGGAGCAGAGTCTAACGCATCACGAAACGGTCCATAAAATGCAGATGCATATTTAGCAGAGTAACTCATGATACCTGTGTTGATAAAACCTTCGTCTTCCAAAGCTTCACGAATGGTTAAAATACGTCCATCCATCATATCGCTTGGCGCAACAAAATCTGCACCAGCTTCTGCATGAGAGACGCTCATTTCTGCTAAAACTTCAGCAGTATCATCATTAATAATTTGCCCGTTGTCTACAATACCATCATGACCGTAAGACGAAAATGGATCTAAAGCCACATCTGTCATTACTAACATGTTTGGACATGCGTTTTTTACAGTTTTGATAGCGCGCTGCATTAGTCCATCTGGATTTAAAGCTTCTGTCCCTTTATTGTCTTTTAAGTTGTCGGGTACTTTTACAAATAGCAATACCGACTTTAAGCCTAACTTCCATAGTTCTTTGACTTCATTTTCTAATAAATCTAAGCTGTAACGATAATAGTTTGGCATAGATGCAATTTCTTCTTTTACGCCTTTACCTTCTACCACAAAAAGTGGTACTAAAAAATCGTTTGGTGATATAATGGTTTCTCTAACTAAGCTTCTTATAGCCTCGTTAGTTCTTAGTCTTCTGTTTCTTCTTAAAGGATACATGTAATTGTGTTTTTTAAGTGTTTACTTAAATGATTTATTTTGCAAAACCTAGATAATACCAATGGTTATTTTCTTTTACAAATTTAGAATTTTCATGGATAACATCTGGTTTTCCGTTTTCAAAAAAGAATGCGTTAAATTTTACTGTATCTACAGTAGTTTCTAATACTTCTAATTTTAACCATTGAACAGATTTTGCCCATTTTTCGATATTTTTCTTGTCTTTTGTAGGTCTTGTACTTTTATGATGTGTTTGCATTAGATAATCGCCATTTGCTAATACAAAAGCAGAATATCTTGAACGCATTAATTGTTCTGCTGTTTCTGTTTTACCTCCATTTTTATGAAAGATTTCGCAGCACTCTTTATAAGGCTTTTGTGATCCGCAATAGCAATCCATAAGTTATACCCAATTTTTAGGGTTTTTTAGTACGTCTAACAATTTAGCTTCGTCACTACCGTCTTCTGGATTATGGTCGTAAACCCATTGTACATGTGGCGGAAGACTCATTAAAATACTTTCTATACGTCCATTAGTTTTTAAGCCAAACAAAGTGCCTTTATCGTGTACTAAATTGAATTCGACATAACGACCGCGACGTATTTCTTGCCAATCGCGTTGAGCTTTTGTGTAAGGTAATTCTTTACGTTTTTCAACTATAGGAAGATAAGCTTCAAGGAAACTATTACCAACTTCGGTTACAAAATTGTACCAGTTTTCCATGCTCATTTCTTCTGTTGCTTTACAGTAGTCAAAAAATAATCCACCAACTCCTCGTGCTTCGTTACGATGTGTGTTATGAAAATACTCGTCGCAACGGGCTTTGTATTTTGGATAAAACTCTGGATTGTGTTTATCGCAAGCTGTTTTACACACTTGATGAAAGTGTTTCGCATCTTCTTCAAAAAGGTAATAAGGCGTTAAATCTTGTCCGCCGCCAAACCATTGGTCTACAATATTTCCGTCTTGGTCATACATTTCAAAATAGCGCCAATTAGCGTGTACCGTTGGCACCATTGGATTTTTTGGGTGAATAACAAGACTTAAACCACATGCAAAAAAATCGGCATCTTCTACACCAAAATACTTTTGCATACTATCTGGTAATTTACCGTGTACACCAGAAATATTGACGCCGCCTTTTTCAAACACATTTCCGTTTTGGATCACGCGTGTACGTCCGCCGCCACCTTCTGGTCTAACCCAAATGTCTTCTTCAAATTTGGCTTTTCCGTCTATAGCCTCTAAGCCAGCAGTAATTGTGTTTTGTAAGTCTTGTATGTATTGGTAAAATTTATGTTTCATTATGTAATTCGTATAATTCCATGTCTAATGGCTTTTCGCCATTTGGAGTAAATTCGTTTTTTAAAGTTTTAATCCATTTAAAATTAGTATTCTCGGCGACTTTTACGCTTCCAATATTATCTTTATGAACTATAATTTGCAAGGTGTTTAAATGTAATTGGGTAAATGCTAATTCGCTTAAACATTTAACCGCTTTAGAGGTAATGTTTTTTCCTTCAAAAGGATAACCAATGCAGTAGGCAAATTCCCCTTGTTTTATGTTCCAATTTAGCTCTTTTATATAGACTACACCTGCTAATTCTCTTGACTCAGATTGTTTTATTGTAAATAGAAATTCTTCCTTATTATTAAACTGTTTTACTTTTTTGTCGACAAATAATTGAGATAACGTTGGAGTTAAATTTTGAGCTAATGTTTTAGGAAAAAAGCGTTTTAACCTATCTTGATTTGCAACCATAAAATCGCATAATTTCCAAGCGTCACCGTTATGGATTGGTTTGATTTCAAAGTTGTCAAATCTTAAATTCATTTTAATGGCTTAATTTTTCGGCATTAATCACTTGTACAGTTTTTAAAGACGCAGCAGTAACAGACAAAGGTAATACTAGTATGATACCAAAAATAGGGATTAAAAGTAGTAGCATAAAAACAATACCATTACCTATTGCAATACCACGATAACGTCTAACAAAACTTATACTTTCTTTATACTTAAAATGTCTTTCTAAGGTGTAATCCATATTACCAAAACCTGCGTAATAGGCTTGTGTTAAAAATAGTAATATACCTGATATTATGCCAATTACAGGAATAAAACTAATTAATAATATTGGTATGGTTAGTAGTAATTCTCTAGTTAAATTTCTTAGGTTTATTTTGATACCTCTAGATAATTGCTCTGAAAACGATGTGTTACGATGTTGGTGTTGTTGAATGCCTGTTAAATGTGCTTCAATTTTTTCTGAAACTGGACTCATAAATGGTGCAGAAAGTGCCATAATGATATGTCTGTAAAGAATTAAGCCTAAAGCAACAACTACAAAACCACCAATAAAAGAAGAAATGGTTGTAAAGGTTTCTTTTCCCCAATCCCAAAACCATATTTTTGCAATAAAATTTCCAATATTATCTGATAATCCGTAAGCTGAAACACTAATAATTACTGCTGTTACAAAGCTAATGATGATGGGAATGAAAAAATATTTCCAGAGTTTTAATTTTGAAATTAAGCCGAAAGCTCCTGCATAACCTTGTAACCCTTGTAGTATGTGTTTTATCATAACTTTAGTTTAAAAAGTTGTGCTTTGACTACGCTCTCCTTGACACGTCAGCGATTGAACGGTTTGTTTGAGCTCCTCGCAGAGAGCGAGTAGTGAAAGCGCGACCTACTTTTTTACGTCTATTAGTTGAAATTTATGACTAAATGTTACTAAAAAAGTAGGTAACGCTTTAAAAATTTTAAGCTTTATAGTTTTTTACAGCATCTATAAATGCTTTTGCGTTTTCTAAAGGTATATCTGGTAAAATACCATGACCTAAATTAACGATGTATTTATCTTTACCAAATTGATTAATCATATCTGTCACCATAGTTTTAATTTTTTCTGGTGAAGAATATAATCGTGTTGGATCAAAATTACCTTGTAAAGTAATGTTATTGCCAGTTAAATAACGCGCGTTTCTTGGTGAGCACGTCCAATCTACACCTAAAGCAGATGCGCCAGATTTTGCCATAACGTCTAATGCGAACCAGCAACCTTTACCAAATGCAATTACTGGAGCATCGTCTTTTAAGGCATCTATAATTTGCTGAATGTATTTCCATGAAAACTCTTGATAATCTTCAGGAGAAAGCATTCCGCCCCAAGAATCAAACACTTGCACAGCGTTACAACCTGCTTTTACTTTTTCTTTTAAGTAGGCAATGGTTGTATCTGTTATCTTTTGAAGCATTTGATGTGCTGCAACTGGATTTGTAAAACAGAATTTTTTGGCTTTGTCAAAGTTTTTGCTGCCTTGTCCTTGTACACAGTAACATAAAATTGTCCATGGTGAACCTGCAAAACCTATTAACGGAATTTCGTCATTAAGTTTTTCTTTGGTTGCTTTTATGGCTTGATATACGTAGTCTAATGCTTCTGTAACGTCTGGTACAATTACATTGTCTACATCTTGTTGTGTGCGTATTGGATTTGGTAAATAGGGACCAAAATTAGGTTTCATTTGTACCTCAATATTCATGGCTTGAGGAATTACTAAAATATCACTAAATAAAATAGCTGCATCCATACCGTAACGACGTATAGGTTGTACGGTAATTTCGCTTGCTAATTCTGGTGTTTGACAACGTGTAAAGAAATCGTATTTGGCTTTAATTTCCATAAATTCTGGAAGGTAACGACCTGCTTGACGCATCATCCAAACTGGTGGACGTTCTACGGTTTCTCCTTTTAATGCTCTTAAAAATAAATCGTTTTTAATCATATTTTTATGTTCCGTTAAAACGGTTTTTTTTACTTGTTGGTGTAAAAGTCATTTACTAATTCTATAACGCTTTCTACAGTTGGTACTTTTGCAATACGTACATCTTTAAAATGTTTGCTTGCTTCTTTTGCTGTAGTTTCGCCAATGCAAAATGCAATACCATTAGCAATGTTTTCTTTTTTATAACTCTGTACTGTTGAAGGACTATAAAACATAACACCTTCTACAGACTCAGGTACTTTTAAACTATCGTATTTTGTTTGATAGGCTTCAATTTCGTTTACCTTAATATTGTTGTTTTCTAAAATGCTAGGTAAGTCGTCTAAGCGTAAGTTGCTACAGAAATAAGTTACTTCTGTACCTTCCATATGTTCAACTAAATAATTGGCTAGTTTTTTTGCGTTTTTTTCGCTGTGTTTAACCTTGCCAATTCTTTTTTCTATCAGTTTTTTGGTACGTCTTCCAACGCAATAGATGTTTTTAAATTGAAGCTCTATAGGAGAGAAGCTTGTCAATAAAGCTTCGACAGCATTTTTACTAGTAATAACTACGTTTTCAATTTCGTTTTTTACAAATCTTGGATGAATGCGGTTAAGGCTTATTTTGATAAAGTCACTACTTTCTGGCGTTACTTTTTCATTAAATAAGAAGCGTTGATCTTCTGTAAATGATTTTGTAGAGTAGATATTAACCTGTTTATCTTCATCTTTTAACTGGTCCATTAAACGTTTTCCGCCACGTTCAATGATGTATTCTGCAGCCCATTCGGCTAAATCATAATGCTCGCCAACAGGTTTTGTGCGCTTAACTTCAATTTTTTTAGTGCCATCTTTACTTAGTAATACACCATGGAAGTGAATTTCGTCATTTTTTATAAAAGCAGATCCACCTATTGGCGCAGTACAACCACCTTCTAATTTATTTAAAAATGTACGTTCAATAGTTGTACAGATTTCTGTTTCTTCGTGATTAATTTCAGAGATGATGTTTTTAGTTTCTTCGTCTTCATCTAAAACTGCAACCATAATGGCTCCTTGTGCTGGTGCCGGTACCATCCATTCTAAATTTACAGAGTTTTCTGGTCTTAAATTTAGACGACCAATACCTGCTGCTGCAAAAATGGCGCCGTCCCAATCGTTATCTTCTAGCTTTTGTAAACGTGTGTTTACATTTCCTCTTAAATCTACAACGTTATGGGTTGGATAGCGGTTTAACCATTGTGCGCGTCTGCGTAAGCTACCAGTTGCAATGGTTCCGTTTTTTGAAGCTAAAAACTCTTCATTTTTTTTAAACACCAATGTATCACGGATGTTGCCACGTTTTAAAACAGCTCCTTGTACGATGCCTTTAGGCAATATTGTAGGAACATCTTTTAAAGAATGTACAGCAATATCTATATCGTGATTAAGCATTGCAATATCTAATGTTCTGGTAAAAATTCCGGTAATACCAAGCTCGTAAAGTGGTTTGTCTAAAACAATATCTCCTGTAGATTTTACAGGTACTAATATGGTTTTATGACCTTTTTCTTCTAATAATTTTTGTACTACTTTGGCTTGATAAAGAGCTAGCTCGCTATCGCGAGTTCCTATTCTAATGGTTTTAGACATTGGTTGTGGTGTTTTCTAATTGAAACACTTTTTTTATAAGTTCTAGACTATCGTCTGTTGAGGTTAAATCGTCTTTTAAATGGTGCGCAAAATGGTTAGTAATTTTTTGAATGATATTATTACTAATTAATTCGGCTTGTTCTTCGTTAAAGTTAGCCATTTTTTTGCGTTGAGTATCTAATTCAGCAGCTTTAAAGTCTAATAGTTTATCTTTTAATGCTTTAATTGTAGGTGCAAATTTGCGTGTAGTTAACCAAGCATCAAAATCTGTTTTAATATCTTCTATAATAGACTCTGCAACAGGAATATGTTTTTTTCTACGTTCTAGAGTCTCATCGGTAATTTGTGATAAATCATCTAAATGTACCAGCTTTACATTTTTTAAGTCGGTTACATTTTCGTTGACATTTTTAGGTATAGATAAGTCTAAAATTAATAAGCCTTTTTTGGATTGGATAAGATGTTTGTCTACTGTTGGGTTTTGTGCACCAGTAGCAACAATTAAAATATCTGCTTTATTAATCTCTTCTTGCAGGTTTGCATAATCTTTTACAATAAGATTAAATTTTCCTGCAATAGCCTCGGCTTTATCTTTTGTACGGTTTATTAATGTGATGTGCGAATTTTTAGAGTGTTTTACTAAATTCTCACATGTGTTACGACCAATTTTTCCTGTTCCGAATAGTAAAATATTTTTTTCTGAAACATTATCTACATTATTTAAAATATAATGTACCGATGCAAATGACACGCTTGTTGCGCCCGTAGAAATATCTGTTTCTGTTTTTATACGTTTACTGGCTTGTATAACCGAGTTAAGTAAACGTTCTAAAAAAGGGTTTAATAAATTATATTTTTTTGATTCTGAAGCACTCTTTTTAAGTTGCCCAATAATTTCAAAATCACCTAAAATTTGACTATCTAAACCAGATCCTACCTTAAATAAATGTGAGACTGCATCATTACCTTTGTAGATATAAGCGTATTTTTGAAACTCTTCTACATTGCCTTTAGAATTATCACAAAGTAATTGAATTAGTTGATATGGATGTTGTGCAAAACCATAAATTTCGGTTCTGTTACATGTTGAAGTGACTACTAAGCTCTCTATTCCGTTGGCTTTAGCTTGTTGCAATAACGCAGTTTTAGAATTTTCATCTAAACTAAAATGACCTCTAATTTCTGCGTCTGCTTTTTTATAACTTAAACCTAAGGCATAGAAATAAGTGCCTAAAGACTTTTGATAATGCTCCATGTTTACCTGACTGGGACTTTATTGCGATACAAATTTATATAGTAAGCTAAATAAAAAATAACGCTAAAGGAACTTTTAATATCGATTAGCGTTTTTTATGCATGTTTTTTTCAAAACAATGACAATTATCATATTTTTGTAGTAATCACAATGGTTTTAAGCGCTTTTGTTTAGAATCATTCTAAATAAAAGATAAATATGTCACTTTCAATAGCTAAAAAAAATAACGCTAAAGGTTCTTTTAATGAAACCCAAGTTGATGATGAGGTTTTTGTTTTAACTTATCAAAATGAAACCTCTGAAAATCAAGTTATTGAACGTTTTATAGATAGTAGTTTTATACAGTTTCATTTTTGTTTAAAAGGTGAAAGTACTTTTGTTTTTAATAATGGAACTTATCGTTTGGACATTAAGGAAGAATCTTCTTTATTGCTTTACAATCCAGAAAGAGATTTACCGATACATTTAGAAGTAAACCCAAATTGTTGGTTGGTGACGTTATTGATTTCAATAGAAAAATTTCACGGTTTATTTTCTCAAGAAGCAAATTATATCACCTTTTTAAGTGAAGATAATCGTGATAAAAAATATTATAAGGATGGAAAAATTTCGCCATCTATGGCTATTACATTAAATCAAATTGTGAATTATAATTTGAATTCGTCTATCAAAAATCTATATTTTAAGGGAAAAGCTTATGAGCTTTTAAGTCTTTATTTTAATAAAGGCGAAGATGCAGATATAGAGCAATGTCCTTTTTTAGTAGACGAAAGCAATGTTGCAAAAATAAAAAAAGCTAAAGATGTTATAATTACAAGGATGTCAGAACCACCAACTTTACAAGAGCTTTCTGACGAAATAGGTTTGCCTTTAAAAAAATTAAAAGAAGGTTTTAAGCAAATTTACGGAGATTCTGTATTTAGTTTTTTATTTGATTATAAAATGGAAGTTGCTAGAAAACTATTAGAGTCTGGAGCGCATAATGTGAATGAAGTTGGGTTAAGGGTTGGTTATAGTACAGCAAGTCATTTTATCGCTGCTTTTAAGAAAAAGTATGGCATAACACCAAAAAAATATATTTTATCAAAATAAAAGAGGCGCTTTTTAGCGCCTCTTTTATTATTAATCATTAAGTCGTTTTCTGTCTTTGTATTTGACTTGATCTAGGACTTCTTCAATAAGTTTATCGTCTTCTTTATTGTCGTCAATATAATCACCACTATAACCAGATTTATAGAATACTTTTGTTTGTAGTTTTTTAGGGTCTTCTGGCTTCAAAAATGCAGCGTAGTAGAAGCGTTTATCTTCATCTTTTTCACGTTTTTTGATAAACATGTAAAAGTAAATTTCACCTTCTTTATTTTTGTCTGTTGTAAATTCTTTTTTTCCAATAAATTGAATAGAATCACGTTCTTCTTGAATTGTTTTATTTTCAAAAAGAGTAGATTTTGCATACATCTCTTGAGTTATTTTTTCTTTTAAGTATGGCTTAAATAACTTGTGGCGATACATTTTATCTACTAATACGGCTTGATTTTTAAATTCTTCTATGGTTTTTTTCTTAAGCTTTTCTGGGATATCTTCTTTAGCTTTTTCTAACAGTACGTAATAGGTTGTTAGTGCTTGGTTGTTGTCGCTGTCTAAGAGTTTTTCGAAAAAGATTTTTACGTTTTGTTCGTTTCTATAAGGAAATAGTAGTTTTACATATTGTGGTAAGATACTATTATAGGATTTGTAACCATAATTGTTACCATTACTTAAACTACGTTTTATTTCGATTTTACCGTCTGTTAAAATCTGTTTTTTGTATTTTTTGTAAATCTTATTTTTTACTACATTACTATCTTTTAGCCTAGTTAAAAGTTTGTATACAGGTTCTTTGTATTCTTTAATTGTAGTGTATTGCATGATGTTAGGAAACAGTATTTTTTTTAATTCTAAAGAATCTTGATAGCTGTAAAACATGTAATTGATAGATTTATCTAGAGGTAAATCTTTACTTAGTAATTCTAAAAACTGACTATAGGACTTTTTTGTCTTTTTATTAATTAAAGATTTTAAAATGGTTGTTTGTATGTCTGGCTCTGAGTAGGAATCTAAGTATAATTGTCTTAGAAAAGCATCGGTACGAGGATCTTCTAATTTATTTAATTCTGAAATTAAAAAGGTTTTTAAATCTTCTTTATTCTGTGGGAATTCGAAGTTTTTAATCAAATCTATCATTGTGCTAGCATTTGCTTTGCTAAACTTAATTTTAGATTCTGCATTTAAGACAATGCTGTCATTATTTTTTAATGCTTCAAAGAATAGAATGGTTTTATCGTTAAATACCGATTTACCTAAAAGTGTATCTAACGGTTCAAAAGTATCGTAAAATTTGGTGATAAATTCTGAAGGTTCAGAAATAGAATCTGTTAAAGTTTTAAGTTCAAAAAGAGCACCTTTTTTAAGGATGTTTTTCACCAAGATTTCTTTAGCGCTTAACGAGTCTTTTATAGTGAAATCATAGTAATATTTATCATCTCTTTGATACTTTTTCTTATCTGTTATTATATATTTTTTATAACCACTATCGTAATCTTTATAATCCTTAAAAGGATTTAATTTATTGTCAATCTCGTTCCATAAACTATCAATGTTTTTGTACATCTGCAGGTCATGAAATTTGATTTTAGTGATGTTTATTTGCTCGTTAGCTTTAGAGAAGTAAGTAGTGCTTTTTGTTTTTTCTTCATAATCTTTTTTCTTGCTGCTGTAACCGTAGTAATTATCAAAAGATGGTGCTTTTGTGTTTGTGATTACCGAAAAATATAGTGTAGTATCTATAGTTTTTTTAAATCCGTGATGTTTGGTAGCTTTAAATTTAAACGAATCTAAAAATGCTTTTGCTTTTTGGGTATCTTCACCAACGTAACCTAACAGATAATAACTACCATCTTTTATAATGCTTTTAAGATGAATATTTTCTGCGTTGGTCGAATCTTTTTTTGCAATACCGGTATAACTGTAATATGGTTTTATATCGAAGCTACCTATATGGTCGTCAATATCTAAATCTTTAAAAAAGTTAGTAACAATAAATTTAGCTTCAAACTTATCTTCTTCTATGTAAAAAGTATCATTAAAAGCGCCTTCTTTTAAGAAATAGTAGTTATTATCAACTTTACCCTGTATAAGTTTTTGTCCTGCATTTTCAAGATTTTCTGTAATCATATATTCAGGAAAGTCAACTTCATATTTATTATAGTTTGAAGTGAAATTTTTAAATTCTGAAGTTTGTGTTTTAAAAGTAATAGAGTCAAAAATATCTGCCTCTTGATTTAAAACATAATTTTTTGGACCAGCTAATTTTATAATAATTATCTCTAAAGGTGTTTTGTAGATATGGTATTTTTGATAATCGCCTTTTTTGGTTTTATTCAAAATACTTATGCCAGGATAAGGTGATGTTATTTTTTCCTTTTTAACGATGTCTCCAGGAATATCTTCAAATAAAAAGTCATTTAAACGTTTTAAAGTAATGTCTTTTTCATGAGGTAAATAGTTAAAAGTATTAAAGCGATTAATGGTCAAATATGCACCATTAGTCATATCTGGAGAGATGTAATATTTTTGACTTCCGTAAGCAAACTCATATAATTTGGTAAAAGTATTCAGGCTTATAAAATGATCTGGTGTACTATTTAAAGTTGTTTTTTCTGGTAGGATGTAGTCCTCAATTGCATCTTTTTTAGCCTTGCCAACCTCGGTTTGTTTAGATAATAATGGTTTTACCGTGTATCCTTTTTTTCTAAACATTTCTAGCATGCCTTTAGGGCCAGGTAAATGTGCGGCACCAACACCTGCAAATACGGTTTTAGATTGCATTAAATTATCCATAACATGCACCATATTTGCATTACGCTTGTATAGCATGTGTTCTCTAAAAAACTCTGTATTTGTAGCTTCTCCAATAGAGTCTAAAAGCTTTAGGTTTCTGTCTCTGTAAGTGTTTTCTTGAAGCAAATACGGACTTTCTTTTTCGTAGATTTTTTGTAACCAAGGATCTATTTTTGGTTTTGTGGCATTGTGTTGAGCTTTACCAACTAAAAATCGAGACTCTTCTAAATCTTCTAAACTATAAACATCTTTTCCTTTTTTCTTACCAGCTTGGTAAATAAACATATCTAGATAAGTTTCTTCTTCAAAGTTGTCAGAATATCCATCTTTACGATACAAATAACCGTTAATCATACGATTATCTGCTCTTATACTTCCTCTAATTTCTACTTCTTCAGGATGTTCAATTCCCATTAAATTAGAGTAAAAATTTTTGTCATAATTTCTGTAACTATAATTTTGAGGAGAAAGTGTTAGGGTTTGGTAATTAAAAGGTAACCAAAAAGACGGATCAGACTCTAAAGCTACAATTTCACTTTTATCTAAAGCTTCAAAAAAAACATCGTCTAGTCTAAAAGCTACTTTTTTACTAACGTGCATTGTCCCATAAATATAGGATGGTTTGGTTAGACCATTACCTGATATTTCCCATAATAAACTTTGATTTTTTTCTTGAGCAATTGATGTAAGCGAAATTGCGCAGAAAAGCGCAATGATATATTTTTTCATATGTTAATGTAATAGCAGTAAGGTAAATATATTAAACTAAATTTGATAATAAAGGTTTTATTTATGTAATCATAGACTTTAAGTATGTATAACTAAAAGAAATAAAATGGTATTATAAAATTAGAGTTGTATTTTTACACTCTTAAATTTTTGCAAATGAAAAAAGGAGTACTTCTAGTTAATTTGGGCTCTCCTGATAGCCCTAACCCGAAAGATGTAAAAAAATATTTAGGAGAATTTTTGATGGATCCGCGTGTTATTGATGTGCCAAAATGGGCAAGAACCCTTTTAGTTAAAGGGATTATTCTTAACACTAGACCAAAACAAAGCGCTAAAGCGTATCAAAAAATTTGGTGGGAAAACGGATCGCCATTAATTGTGATTAGTGAAGAATTACAACAAAAAGTACAAGAGCAAGTAGAGTATCCTGTAGCGCTAGCAATGCGTTATGGAAGTATGACCATAAAAAAAGGATTACAGGAGCTAGTTGATAAAGGTGTAGAAGACGTATATTTAATACCGCTTTATCCTCAATTTGCTATGGCAACTACCGAGACTATTTTGGTTTTAGCTGAAGAAATTAGGCAGCAACATTTCCCTAATTTAAAGATTGAAAGCCTGCCAGCGTTTTATAACAAACCAGAGTATATAAAGACGCTTTCAGAATCAATAAAATCTCATTTACAAGGTAAAAATTACGACCATTTATTGTTTTCTTATCATGGTGTTCCAGAACGCCATATTAGAAAAAGTGACATCACCAACGGACATTGTAAACCAAGTGATATTATAGATTGTGCATGTTGTAAAACCGAAAGTAAAGCACATGAGTTTTGCTACAAACATCAATGTAAAGAAGTAACACGATTAGTTGCAGAATATTTAAATTTAGAAGAAGGAACTTACTCAACATCCTTTCAGTCTAGGTTAGGGTTTGATCCATGGTTACAACCTTATACAGACCGTACTATAGAGCGTTTAGGTCAAAGTGGTATAGAAAATATGGCAATTGTAACGCCAGCTTTTGTTAGTGATTGTCTAGAGACTTTAGAAGAAATTGCTATGGAAGGTGAAGAGATTTTTCATGAAGTTGGCGGTAAAGATTTTACCACGGTACCATGCTTAAATACCGATCAAAATTGGGTAAATAATTTAGTCAAATGGATTGAAGAATGGGCAAAAACACCTGCAACAATCTAAATGAAAAATAGCAATTCATCTAATTTAGGGACTGAACCCATTAGTAAATTATTGGTTAAACAAGCAGTTCCGGCATCCATAGGTATACTAGTAATGTCTTTAAACATTTTAGTAGATACCATTTTTGTGGGTAATTGGATTGGATCTGTTGCTATAGCGGCAATTAATGTAGTACTTCCTGTATCTTTCTTTATTGCTGCTTTAGGGATGAGTATTGGTGTTGGAGGATCTTCTATTATATCTCGTGCTTTAGGTGAAAATAATTATAAAAAAGCATTACGTGTTTTTGGTAATCAAATTACGTTAACTCTATTATTCACAATAATATTTGTGGTTTTTGGGTTGTTTTTTGTAGATAATATTATTCCCGCTTTTGGCGGAAAAGGTGATATTTTTGAGCCAGCAAAAGTCTATTATACAATAGTGCTTTATGGTGTTCCATTTTTGGCGCTTTGCATGATGGGGAATACAGTAATAAGAGCTGAAGGCAACCCAAAATTTGCAATGTACGCAATGTTAATACCGTCTATTGGTAACCTTATACTTGATGTTGTTTTTATCAAGTTTTTAGATTTAGGAATGGCAGGCGCTGCTTGGGCAACAACAGGATCTTATTTATGTTGTTTTATGTATATTTTATGGTATTTTTACTCAAAATATTCAACCTTAAAAATTCAAACTAATCAATTTAGGTTAGATACTCCAATTGTAAAAGAAATAGCTAGTCTTGGTTTTGTCACTTTATCTAGACAAGCTGTAGTTAGTATTACGTATTTATTTTTAAATAATATTTTATACAAATTAGGAGGAGAAACATCGGTTACAGCTTACGCTATTGTAGGTCGTATGTTAATGTTTGCTCTATTTCCTGTGTATGGTATTACACAAGGGTTTTTACCAATAGCTGGTTTTAATTACGGCGCAAAAAACTATAAACGGGTCAAAGAAACCATTTTCACAGCCATTAAATACGCTGTTATTTTAGGAACATTAGTGTTTGTTTTGTTAATGGTTTTTCCAGAGTTTATCACAAAACTATTTACTTCAGATACAGAAGTTTTAAAAGAAACACCAAGCGCCATGCGTTGGGTTTTTGCGGTAACACCAATTATAGCCATACAACTTATTGGTGCAGCTTATTTCCAAGCAATTGGTAAAGCTACACCTGCATTATTGCTTACTTTAACAAGACAAGGTTTTATTTTTATACCGTTGTTGTTGGTATTACCAAATATGTTTGGAGAACTTGGTGTCTGGATTAGCTTTCCAATTGCAGATGTCCTATCTACTATAATTACAGCTTATTTTTTATATCGTGAAGTTAAAACTAACTTAGCACCAAAAGACTAATGGAATATTATAATTACATAAAA
Source organism: Mesoflavibacter zeaxanthinifaciens DSM 18436 (assembly GCF_000422365.1). Lineage (GTDB taxonomy): Bacteria > Bacteroidota > Bacteroidia > Flavobacteriales > Flavobacteriaceae > Mesoflavibacter > Mesoflavibacter zeaxanthinifaciens. The sequence continues at coordinate 117,820 of NZ_AULQ01000002.1, read as the reverse complement.
GCGTTACACCTTATTTTTGTTGTGACTTGGTTTGCGGGTTTATTCTACATTCCGCGACTATTTGTATACCAAATAGAAGCGTATCATAAACCATCTCCAGATAAAGAAATTTTAGGGAAACAATTAAAACTAATGGCAAAACGCTTATGGTTTATCATTACTTGGCCAAGCGCAATTTTAGCAACTATTTTTGCAATTTGGTTGCTTATTTTGCAGCCTGTTTGGTTAAAACAACCATGGATGCATGTTAAATTGACCTTTGTAGTTTTATTATATATTTATCATTATATGACCCATGTTTACTACAAACAATTACAAAAAGATGAAGTTAAAAAGACTTCAAATTTTATGCGACTTTGGAATGAGGGAGCAACATTTATACTCTTTGCAGTCGTATTTTTAGTAATTTTAAAAAGCGCCATAAACTGGGTATTTGGTGTTATAGGTATTGTTGTTTTAGGAGTGTTGTTAATGCTTGGATTTAAGATCTATAAACGCATTCGCGAAAAAAATCCTAACGCTTAAATCTTAATCTAATATTTTGGTTTGATTATTGCTATATTTAAGAAATGAAATTCGGAAAACTTTCTTTACGATTACGCATATTTATAGCAATGATTTCTTTAGTGCTATTAGCTTCTATATTAATAGCATTAGTAGCTGCATATCAATATAGAGAAGAAACACAAGATTACCACAAACAACGTTTAGAACGTAAAGAAACTAGTATAAAACGTCACATAAATTTTGTGATAAGAGAAACGTCTTTTGAGGTTGTTCCCGATAAAATTCCTTTCATTTTTAAAGAAGAAATCTATAAAATAGCAGACGTACATGGGCTTCAAGTTAATCTGTATGATTTAGAAGGTACTTTATTAATTTCGTCTAAAGCAGCATTACCACAAGATGTCAAAGAAAAATGCTTAAATGCAGAGGTACTTAATATTTTAAATTCGACTGTTGATCATAGATATGTGCAAAAACGTGATGTAAAAGGACAAAGTTTTAGGTCGTCTTATACCTACATTACAGATCAAAAATTTAAGCCTTTAGCAATTTTAAATTTACCATATTTAGAAAATGACGATTTTCTATCACGCGAGTTGAATGAGTTTTTTGAGCGTTTAGGATATGCTTATTTACTGATGTTAATCATAGCAGTGTTTTTAGCATTTTTAATTTCAAAATATATTACAAAATCCCTTAAAACAATTAGTGAAAAGATTAAGCAGATTAGACTTGAAAAACGTAATGAAAAAATTGTTATAAAATCGTCTTCTTCTGAAATTGATACACTTGTAAAATCTTACAATAGTATGATTGACGAGTTAGAGGAAAGTGCTGTGAAATTAGCAAGAAGTGAGCGTGAGCAAGCTTGGCGAGAAATGGCAAAACAAGTAGCTCACGAGATTAAAAATCCTTTAACGCCAATGCGTTTGACGGTACAAAGTTTTCAAAGAAAATTTGATCCAAAAGATCCCGATATTATCAAAAAGTTAGATGAGTACAGTAAAACACTTATCCAGCAAATAGACACAATGAGCTCTATAGCAAGTGCATTTTCTAACTTTGCAAAAATGCCTGCACAGCAAAACGAAATGCTTAACGTAGTTAAAATTATAGATTTAGCACTAGATATTTTTAACGAAGATTATATAGAATTTTTACCTGAAAAAGAAGAAATTATTGCCAAGTTTGATCGTACTCAGTTAATACGTGTAGTTACTAACTTGGTTAAAAACGGAATACAAGCCATACCAGACACTAAACAACCAAAAATTGTAGTGCAGGTATTAGATTTAGACACAGAAGTGAAAATTAATATTTCTGATAACGGTGTAGGTATTTCAGAAGAAAATCTCGACAAAGTTTTTGAACCTAAATTTACTACCAAGTCAAGCGGAATGGGACTTGGGTTAGCTATGGTAAAAAATATTGTAGAAACTTATAAAGGAACCATTACCTTTGTAACTCAAGAAAACACAGGAACTACTTTTACGGTTTCATTTCCTAAATAATAAAAACTTTTCTATTATGAATTTTGAAAATATTTTAAGTACATCCAATCAAGGTGTAGCAACAATTACAATTAACAGACCATCAAAGTTAAATGCTTTAAATAAAGCTACAATTGAAGAACTTCATCAAGCTTTTAAAGCGGCAGATCAAGATAAAGATATAAAAGTGATTGTTGTTACAGGTAGCGGCGAAAAGGCTTTTGTTGCTGGTGCAGATATTAGTGAGTTTGCAAATTTTGATGTAGAAAACGGTGGTAAATTAGCAGCAAAAGGACAAGAAATTTTATTTGACTATGTACAAAATTTAAGTACACCAGTAATTGCTGCTGTCAATGGGTTTGCGCTTGGTGGCGGATTAGAATTAGCAATGTCGGCTCATTTTAGAATTGCAAGTGATAATGCAAAAATGGGCTTGCCAGAAGTTAGTTTAGGTGTAATACCTGGTTATGGTGGCACACAACGTTTACCACAACTAATTGGTAAAGGTCGTGCTATGGAAATGATTATGACTGCAGGAATGATAGATGCACAAACTGCGCTAAGTTATGGCTTAGTAAATCATGTGGTGGCGCAAGAAGAATTATTGCCATTAGCCGAAAAAATTGCTGGAAAAATCATGAAAAACTCTAGCGTAGCTATTGGTAAAGCAATAGAAGCAGTTAACTCAAATTACAAAGATGGCGTTAATGGATTTGAAGTAGAAATTGAGCAATTTGGAGCTTGTTTTGGTACCGAAGATTTTAAAGAAGGTACAACTGCGTTTTTAGAAAAAAGAAAAGCAGATTTTCCTGGTAAATAATCTATTAAAATATGATTTTATATAGGTGAGCTAAATATGGCTCACCTTTTTTATATAATATGTTTTGATGAGTGCTATTATTTATTAAAAATTAAAACATAAACATGATATTGTTTTGTAATTTTACAGAAATTATAAAATATGTTGAATGATTCGATAAAAAAAGGACGTGGCGCGCAGCAAAACATAAACAATCGTTTTTTTGAATTATCTCACGAAGTAAGAGACGATTTTTTAGAATATTGTGAAAAAGAAGGTGAGGTAGCAGACAATAACAAAACACAATATTTAGAAGTCTATCCAAAAACCATTGTAAATAAAGTAAATTCTCCAGATGTTGGTATGTCATATTCTATGAATTTGTATCAAGGTTGCGAGCATGGATGTATTTATTGTTACGCAAGAAATAGTCACGAATATTGGGGCTACAGCGCAGGTTTAGATTTTGAAAGACGTATTCTGGTAAAAAAAAATGCGCCACAACTTTTAGAAGATTTTTTAAAGAAGAAATCATGGAAAGCACATCCAATTGTTATGTCTGGCAATACAGATTGCTACCAACCAGCCGAAAAGCAATTCGAAATAACCAGAAAATGTTTAGAGCTATTTTTAAAATATAAACATCCAGTCTCAATAATTACTAAAAATGCGTTGATTTTAAGAGATTTAGATCTTTTAAAAGCATTGCAAAAAGACCAGTTAATTAGTGTAAATATTTCAATTACATCTTTATCAGAACAGACAAGGCGTATACTAGAGCCAAGAACAGCTACCATAAAAAAACGACTTGAAACCGTAAAAATTTTAAGCGAAAATAATATACCTGTTAATGTCATGTTAGCGCCAATAATACCATCTATAAACAGTCATGAAATTTTACCATTAGCAAAAGCAGTAAGTGAAGCTGGAGCATTAAGTATTGCGCATACCATAGTAAGGCTTAACGGTGCAATTGGGCAAGTATTTACAGATTGGATACAGAAAAAAATACCAGATAGAGCAGAAAAAGTACTTAATCAAATTAAAGACTGTCACAACGGAAATTTAAACGATTCTAGATTTGCAACACGTATGAAAGGTGAAGGTAATATTGCAAAACAAGTTTCAGATTTAATGCAACTGGCTAAACTTAAATATTTTAAAGATAAAGCAATGCCAACATTAAACACAAACCAACACGAAAGTTGTAAAGACGGACAATTAAAGTTATTTTAAACTACTTCTCACCATGCCACTCAGCATAAAACTGCTTTAAAAAATCGACCATGTAGTTGTGTCTTTCTTCAGCAATTTTACGACCAGTTTTGGTGTTCATCTTGTCTTTTAACAATAATAATTTTTCGTAAAAATGATTTATAGTTGGTGCAGTAGATTTTTTGTATTCGTCTTTTGTAAGGTTTAAATTAGGTTTAATATCTGGATTGTAAAGTGCTCTATTTTTAAATCCACCATAATTAAATGTACGTGCAATACCAATAGCACCAAGCGCATCTAACCGATCTGCGTCTTGTATCACTTCTAATTCTTTAGATTTAAATGCAGAAGCATTATCTATATTAGAACTAAAAGACACGTTTTCAATAATTTTAATAACGTGATTAATTACTTCAGTAGAGACGTTTTGTTTCATTAAAAACTCTCCAGCTATTTTTGGTCCAATAGTATCGTCACCATTATTAAATTTACTGTCTGCAATGTCGTGTAATAAAGCGCCAAGTGCAACAGCTAATTCGTCTACCGTTTCACCTTTACTAATCAGTAACGCATTGTTGTAAACACGCTCTGTATGAAACCAATCGTGTCCACCTTCGGCATCTTTTAAAGTCGTTTTTACAAAGGTTTTAGTAGCTTCAATAATTTGATTATTTTTCAAAAGTGATGGCGTTTTTAATGGTGTTTTCTGTAGTCTCTAAAAGTGTTTGTGTATCGTAATCACTAATTTTTAAAGGTTTATGTACTGTATATTTTAAGCGATAACCAATACCCATAGGAAATTTTCCGTAAATCAATGTTTTCCAAGAATTATTTATCGTAACAGGAAAAATATAAGCATTAGGCGCATGCTCGATTAAAGTAGCTAAACCACGTGTCTGAAACGGTTTTGGTTGTCCATCACGACTACGCGTTCCTTCAGGAAAAATAACTACGCTTCTATTATTTTTTTCAATGTAAGCAGCCATTTCTTTAATCTTGCTAAGTGCTTGTTTGGCATCTTTACGATCTATTAAAACTGATCCACCATGACGTAAATTATAAGATACACTTGGTAAACCTTTACCTAATTCTTTTTTGCTAATAAACTTAACATGAAACTTGCGCATAAACCATATTATTGGTGGTATATCATTCATGCTTTGGTGATTAGCCACAATAATTACAGGAACATTTTTAGGTAAATCGCTTGGCACTTTAAACTGATAGCTACAGCCTAAAAAATGTAAGCAACGTGTCAAGCAAAAATTAAGATAATCTACACTTTTTTTATGTGCTTGATATCCAAACACATTAAAACAAAACCATTGTATTGGATGAAAAACAAGTAAGCTTAATCCAAAGAATAGGAAGTAAATACAAGTTAACGGATAAGCCAAAAGTTTTCTCATTAGTAGTGATTTTTTAAGTTTCAAAAATAAAAAAACCACGATAAAAAATCGTGGCTTTTAAATAATACTTTAATCCTGTTAAGGCTTAGCAATGCTCGTTGTAAGCATCCATAAGGTTTTGTGCAATAAGTTCTGCAGGTCTACCTTCAATATGATGTCTTTCTAACATGTGTACTAATTCGCCATTTTTAAAAAGCGCCATACTTGGTGAGCTTGGAGGAAACGGTACCATGTGCTGTCTAGCAACATCAGTAGCTTCTTTATCAACACCAGCAAAAACCGTAACCGCATGATCAGGTTTTTTAGGATTGTTTAAACTCATTTTTGCTCCTGGACGTGCGTTAGCAGCAGCACAACCACAAACCGAATTTACAACTACTAACGTTGTACCTTCTTTTGCTAATGCAGCCTTTACCGCTTCAGGTGTATGTAATTCTTCAAAACCAACGTTTGTTAAGTCTTCGCGCATTGGTTTTACTAATTCTGCTGGATACATATTTATGTAATTTTTGTATTTATAAATCTATTCTTTGCAAAGATAAGCAAAAACCATGCAAAATTTATTTTGGCGTTACCTTATAACACTTATGGTGTCATAAGGTCAGGCTATCGGCAGTCGCCCTTTGCAAGGCGCTCCAACAAAGCCTCTATCCTTAACGCAGTTACCAGCCAAAACCAGTAACAAAACCAATAAAAAGTATACTTACAAAGTATTATATTTACAACAAAAACAAATTAATGAGTGCATTAAAATGGATTGGTGCCACTTTAGGTTGGTCTTTAGGCGGACCAATTGGTGCAATAATAGGGTTAGCTTTAGGTAGTTTAGGAGACGCATTAGCAGATGGTAAAGGAACGTTGTTAGGCGACGGACAACCAAAACAACAAAGACCAAGATACAGAACACGACCAGATTACCGTACACAGCAACAAAAAAGAGCACAAACCACTTCAGGAGATTTTGAAGTAAGTTTATTAATCTTAGCTTCTGTAGTGATAAAAGCAGACGGTAGTCAAGACCAACGCGAGCTTGATTATGTTCGTATGAAGTTTGTAGAAATGTATGGCAAAGACAGAGCCAACAAAGCATTTAGATTATTCAAACAAATTAATAATCAACATATTAATACGCGTCAGGTTTGTTTGCAGATCAAAACTATGATGGATCATGCAGCACGATTACAACTACTTCATTTTTTATTTGGTATCGCACAAGCAGATGAGATTGTTGTAGATGAAGAAGAGCGTCAAATCTATACCATTGCAGGTTATTTAGGAATAAGCAGTCGTGATTATAATAGCATTAAAGCCATGTTTTATAATCAATCTGACAATGCTTATAAAATTTTAGAAATAGATAAAGCAGCAACTGTAGACCAAATAAAACGTGCGTATCGTAAAATGGTGATGAAATATCATCCAGATCGTGTAGAGCATCTTGGCGAAGAACACAAACAAGGCGCAGAAGCGAAGTTTAGACAAGTACAAAAAGCTTACGAACAGTTACAGAAAGAACGTGGGTTTTAATTTGTCTTCCTGTGATTAATATAGAAGTCAACTTTTCAATTGTTTTAATATGAAATATAGCATTGCTCTTTTATTTTTTATTTGGAGTGTTTCAAGTAAAGCGCAGGATATTTCTGGCGTTTACCTTTTGCATACAAATTCTGAGAAATTTGAATTAAAGCGCACCTTAACGTTACATCAAGACGGAACTTTCAGCTTTCATAATTATAAAAGAGATGAAAACGGAATACCTAAAGAAACTAACACTTACGGTAAAGGACATTGGAAAATAGATAAAAAGGTTGTTTCTTTTTCATCTTCATCTTTAGACGGTACTTTCACTTTAGATTTTAATGAAACTAAAGCAAGATACATATCTAAATCACCAAGAGATACATCGGATAGAGTTATTAAAACAGCCTTACGTTTTTATCAATCTAACTTGTTTTGGGTAAAAGGTATGACTCTAGAAAAACAATAGAGTTACTTTAAAGTATAACGCATCCCAAAAAAGACTCTAATTCCTTGGTTTGGTGCATAGACATAAGAAGGATCAAAGGTTAATGCATAAGGGTTATCTGGTGTTGCAACAACATTACCACTATTATCAAATTGAACATTTTCGTCAAAAGGATCTTTTGCTCTAGCAATGATAAAAGGGTTGCCTTTATTTGGTGTCCAGTCTAGTAAGTTTTTTACGCCACCATAAATGTCAAGGTTTTTAAACTTATCGTAGCTTAATTGTATGTTTTGTATGCTCCAAGTAGGCGAGTAGTCTTGTCTTGGATCTAAATCCCCTAAAGTTGGTAAACGCATTGGTCCATAAACATTACCCGTATAATCAATGGTTAAATGCGTTGGATAATGTTTGTAGGATATTCCCCAAGTTCCTGTAAAACGTTCGGTTAAAATTTGTCGTGTCTTTATGTTGTTTTCAGTTTGTGTGACATCTTGTACTGTCGCACCAATATTCGCTTTAAAACCTGTTGCAAAAATAGCGTCAAAGTTTAAGCTTAACCCTTTAGATACAGAATGTCCATCTAAATTGTCGTATATAATTTGATTAGGATTAGTATCGTAATCTGGTAAAATAGCATTAGTAAAATAAGTATACCAAGCCGAAGCATCTAAAGTGAAAATCATACCTTTTTTAGTGTAAAATTTCTTTAGATAGTTAAGGTTAATATTGTACGATTGTTCTGGATCTAATGTTTCTTCAATTATTACATCTCTTGCACCAGTTAGTGCAGCATGATCTTCGGTAAAAAGGTTTACAACTCTAAAACCTGTTCCTGCATTTAGTCTAATAATATCGTCTTCAGTTGGTTTGTATTTGTAAGCAATACGAGGTGTTAGGATTGATCCATGTCGGTTATCATAATCATATCGTAATCCTAATAATAAATTTTGTTTATCGTTTAGCTTAACTTCATCTTGAACAAAAAGAGAAGGTATAGTAACTTCATCTGCATTTATAGTTGCAGTTGTATTATCGTTATAATAGTTGTATCGTAACGCTGCACCAAATAATAAATCGTGATTTCTTAAAGGTTTATCCCAAACCAATTGCGTAAAACCTATTCGTTGTTTTGCTAAGTATGGCGTATCTCCATACACTGAGTTTTGATCATGATCAGAATATGAAAATTGCAAATTAATATGCTCATTAACAGGTAATTGGTACTTACCTAAAATTTCAAATCGGCTAGTGTAAATGCTTTCGCCATAAACTTCGTTTCCACCACGAAAATTTTTATTCCATTGTAATTCTCCTCCCCAACGATCTTCATAAAAATAACGTCCAGCAATAGAAAATATGCGGTTATCTTGTCGTTTAAAATCCCATTTATTAAATATTGAAATTCGATCTTGAAGCGTTAAATCGGTAAAATTATCGTTGTTATTATCTATTGGATTATCATATTTAAAGTAGTTAGTTCCAAACAGCAACGTTGCTTTTTCACCAACTTTAGCCTTAAAACCAGCGTCAACATTAAGTTCGCCCCAAGAATTTATAAAACTATCTGCAAAAACCGTTGGCGCATTCTCTGGACTTTTTGTGATAATATTTATTAATCCACCAACTGCTTCGCTACCGTACAAAGAAGATGCAGGACCTTTAACAATTTCGACTTGTTCTATTAAAGAATTTGGAATACCAGATAAGCCATAAACAGTAGATAAACCACTAACTATGGGCATACCATCTATCATTACTAAGGTGTACGGACCTTCAAGTCCGTTAATGTGTATATCGCCAGTATTACACACATTACAATTAAGTTGAGGTCTTACACCGTTTACGTTTTGCAACGCTTCAAAAATATTTGGAGTTGGGTTTTTTTTGAAAAATGTTGGTGTATACACTTCTACTGGAACAGCACTTTCTAATCGGTTTACAGCTTTTAATGTTCCAGAAACAACGACTTCATCTAAAGATTGGTCATTTATAAGTTGAAATGATAGGTTTTTGAAGTTTTTATCAACTATAATTTCTTTCTTTTCAGTTTCAAAACCAACGTAAGATGCAACAATTGTATAATTACCACTTGCGATGTTTTTAATTTCAAAATAACCGTTTTCATTAGTTGTAGTCCCAATTTTGGTATTTTCTAAATATACGTTAGCGTAAGGTATAGTTTGATTTTCTGAAGAAACTGTGCCAGAAATTGTATATGTATTTTGCGCAACACATATTACTGAAAATAGAGATATTAAGAGCGAAACTAACTTCATTATTTAATTATTTTTATGCAAATATAAACATATTTTTAGGCTTGTCTAAAAATATGTTTTTGAATATATTAAATTTGTATCTTTGTTTATCTAAAAATGAACTAGTGACTTTATCTGAAGAGAATTATTTAAAAGCAATTTATCATCTTGGTAAGCATGGAACTACTGCGGTAAGTACCAATGCAATTGCAGAGCAAATGGAGACCAAAGCGTCTTCTGTAACCGATATGGTTAAAAAATTAGCCGAAAAAGACTTGGTTAATTACGTAAAATATCAAGGTGTTAGCCTAACCAAAGATGGTAAAATTGTAGCGACTTCAATTATTAGAAAACATAGACTTTGGGAAGTGTTTTTAGTGCAAAAGCTAAATTTTACTTGGGACGAAGTACATGATGTAGCAGAACAATTAGAACATATTAAATCTGATAAATTAGTTAATCAATTGGATGCGTTTTTAGAGTTTCCTACGCATGATCCACATGGAGATCCTATTCCGGATAAAAACGGAAATATGGTTACTAGAGAAAAAACAATTTTATCTAAAGTAAGCATTAACAGTGTTGGTGTTTGTGTTGGTGTAAACGATTCTTCATCAGATTTTTTAAAATATCTAAGTAAGCATAACATAGCCTTAGGAACATCTATAGAAGTGGTTGGAAAAGAAAAGTTTGACGACTCTATGACTATAAAAATTGAAGACAAAACACTTCAAATTTCTAAATTAATTTCAAATAATATTTACATAAAACTAGTATAAAATGGATAGCATTATTCAATATTTTGAAAGTATAGATCCTATATTAGGTGCATTGTACGCCTCATTATTCACATGGATTTTAACAGCATCTGGTGCTGCACTAGTATTTTTATTTAAAGGAATGAATAGAGCCTTGCTAGACGGTATGCTTGGTTTTACTGGCGGTGTTATGGTTGCAGCCAGTTTTTGGAGCTTATTAGCACCAGGAATAGAAATGAGTCCAGGCGAAGGATTTGTAAAAGTCATTCCTGCTGCAGTAGGATTTGCTTTAGGCGCACTTTTTATTTTTGGATTAGATAAAGTATTACCGCATTTACACATCAATTTTAAAGAAAGCGAAAAAGAAGGCGTAAAATCTCCTTGGCATAGAACAACCTTATTAGTATTAGCAATTGCACTACATAACATACCAGAAGGTTTAGCAGTTGGTGTGCTTTTTGGAGGTGTTGCTGCAGGAATACCAGAAGCTAGTATTGGTGGCGCTGTTGCTTTGGCATTGGGAATTGGAATACAGAATTTCCCAGAAGGTTTAGCTGTTTCTATGCCATTAAGACGTCAAGGCGTAAGTAAATTTAAAAGCTTTTGGTATGGACAAATGAGTGCAATAGTCGAGCCTATTTTTGCAGTTATTGGTGCTGTTGCAGTCACCTTTTTTATTCCAATTTTACCTTATGCATTAGCTTTTGCTGCAGGTGCTATGATTTTTGTAGTTGTTGAAGAAGTCGTGCCAGAAACCCAACGAGATAAATATACAGACATAGCCACACTTGGATTTATTGGTGGATTTATAGTCATGATGACCTTGGATGTGGCTTTAGGTTAGAGCTAATTACATCCACAATTATCGGTTCCGCAAGCTTTTTTCGATTTCTTTTTGTAGAAGAATTTTTTGATTAAAAATGAAAGCGCTAAACCAAAGGTTAAAAAAACTAATATGTTTTGAAAAGTGTTCATTTTATTTTAAAAATTGAAATGCCATTAAAGCAGTAATATAAGCAATTGAGGTCATAATTACAAGCTGTAAAATTGGCCATTTCCAGCTGTTTGTTTCTCGTTTTACAATTGCCAACGTACTCATACATTGCATTGCAAACGCATAGAATAATAATAAAGAAATACCAGATGCAAAATTAAATAAAGGTCCGCCAAGTATTGGATTTACTTCTCCTGCCATTCGGTTTTTTATAGTGTCTTCATCATCATTACCAACGCTATAAATAGTTGCTAATGTACCAACAAAGACCTCGCGAGCAGCAAAACTACTTACAATTGCAATGCCTATTTTCCAGTCGTAACCTAAAGGTCTAATAGCAGGCTCTATTGCATGTCCTGCAATACCAATAAAGGAATGTTCTAATTTTTGAGCAGCTATTTTTTGGCTTAATTCGTCTTCACTTAAATTTTGTGACGCGTATTCGGTTTTAATAATTTCTTCTGCATTATTAAAGTTTTCACCAGGACCATAGGATGCTAAAACCCAAAGTATAATAGAGATCGCTAAAATAATTTTACCAGCACCAAAAACAAACGACTTTGTTTTTTCTAATACCGTTAAGCCAACATTTTTAAACAATGGTAATTTGTAGTTTGGCATTTCTACCACAAAAAAGGTTTTACTTTTAATTTTAAGCACTTTATTTAAAATGTATGCCGAAATAATTGCAGTACCAAAACCTAGTAAATACAACAGCATTAAGGTTAATGCTTGGTAACTTAATCCTAAAAATCGTCCTTCTGGAATTACTAAAGAAATGATAATTAAATAGACAGGCAGTCTAGCCGAACACGTTGTAAAAGGTGTTACTAAAATGGTGATTAGACGTTCTTTCCAACTTTCTATATTACGCGTAGCCATAATTGCAGGAATGGCACATGCAGTTCCAGAAATTAAAGGGACAACACTTTTACCGCTTAATCCAAATCGTCTCATTATACGATCCATTAAGAAAACAACACGACTCATGTAACCACTTTCTTCTAGTATAGCTATGAAGAGAAATAAAAATGCTATTTGTGGTATAAAAATGACAATTCCGCCAAGTCCAGATATTATTCCTTCTGCTAATAAATTAGTAAATGCGCCTTCTGGTAATGTGTTTTTAACCCAATCACTAAGATTAGCAAAAGCATTATCAATAAAATCCATAGGAACTGAAGACCAGTCGTAGATAGCTTGAAAAATTAGAAGTAAAATGATAAAAAAGATGGCGTATCCCCAAACTTTATGGGTTAAAATACGGTCAAATTTTGTGCGCAAATCTTTAGCTTGACTAACATCTATGGTTTGTCCAACTTTTAAGGTATTGTTTATAAATTGATAGCGCTTAATAGTTTCTTTTTGCTGTAGTCGTTTTAAATCGCTTTTAGATTTGGTTTTAAAACTAGCAATAGCTTCAATTTCATTTCTATCTGTTTTACCAAAGTTAACATCTTGTGTAATTACCAACCAAAGTTTATAAAGTAGTTGGTTAGGAAAGGCTTTACGTAGTTTGTTAAAATAATCTGGATCAATCTCAGATGCGTGTAAACACGGTTCTGTAGACAATTCTCTAAAATTAGAAATTAAATCTTTTAAACCTTCGATACCTTGTTTTTTTCTTGTACTTATTAAGGCAATTTTAGTGTTTAGCTCTTGTTCTAAATAAGGAATATCTAAAGAAATACCTTTGTAACTCATTCTGTCTGCCATATTAATAACAAGAATGGTTGGAATTTCTAAATCTTTTATTTGTGTGAAAAGTAAAAGGTTACGTTTTAAATTTTCTACATCACTTACTACGACAGCAACATCAGGAAAATCTTTATCGTTTTTATTTAAAAGAAGCTCTATAACTACATTTTCGTCTAACGAAGATGCATTAAGACTATAAGTTCCTGGTAAATCAATGATGTGCGCTTTAACGCCTCTTGGTAATTTACAGATACCTTCTTTTTTTTCTACAGTAATTCCTGGATAGTTTCCAACTTTTTGATTTAAACCTGTTAAGGCATTAAAAACAGAAGTTTTACCAGTATTAGGGTTACCTATTAAAGCGACATTTATTTGCTTACTCATACAGTTTCTTTTTCAATTAAAATATGAATAGCAGTTTCTTTTCTAATTGCCAGATGACTACCGTTAATGTTTAAATACATTGGATCTGCAAAAGGCGCTAATTGAACCAACTGAACACTATTACCGGGCAAACATCCCATTTCTAGAAGTTTTAGAGGTATATGTTTTGAAGAAACATCTATTATAGTTGCTATTTCTCCTTTTTTTAATGTGTCTAGTGTATTGTTCAAGCTTATTTAGATTGATTTTAAAGAAGCAAAAGTAATGGAAAATTTTAGCCTAAAAAAATTGAAAGCTAAAAACTAATCTTCATATTCTTTTTTTAAAGTTTTTAAATCTTGTAAAAGACGTTTAATTTCATCTTTTTTGGTACCATCGTAATAGCCTCTTATTTGTCTCTTTTTGTCTATTAGCATAAAATTTTCGGTGTGTACCATGCCATAATCGTCTGGCATTCCATCGTCTTTAACAGCTAAATAACTTTTTCTGGCTAATCGGTAAATTTCGCCTTTATCTCCGGTAACTAAATTCCATTTACTATCAATAACACCTTTTTTAATGGCGTAGCGTTTTAGCTGTGCAACACTATCAATTTTTGGTGTAACAGAGTGAGAAAGCAGCATAACTTCATCATCATTTTTAATTTCTTTTTGAATATCTACCATGTTATCTGTCATAATGGGACAAATGGTTTGGCAGGTTGTAAAAAAGAAATCGGCAACGTAAATTTTATCTTTATAAGTATCTTGGGTAATTGTATCTCCGTTTTGGTTGATTAAACTAAAATCTGCTATTTTATGATATTTTATTTTATGTTGAATGGTGCTATCAACCAATTCAGTACTTACATCTGCAGGTTGATAAATAGGTAAAGGTTTGTCTACCTTCAAAATGTTGTAAAAAATTGAAATAATTATAATTGAAATGATTCCAAAAACAATAGCAAATCTTTTATAAGCTTTAAAAAAGTTAAGCATACCAAGTTAATTTAAATTCGGAATACAAAAATACGAGTAAAAAGAGGATTAACTACATGATATAGCTCATAAAATTTGTTAATTATACTTAAGCATAAGGTATTAAGTTTTTTATACTAAGCTTAAATACTTACTTTTGCCGACTACTATTGAATAACAATACTAAATGGAATTTATCATAAAAATTGGACAGTTTTTATTAAGTCTGTCATTACTAATTGTCTTACATGAATTAGGACATTTTATCCCTGCAAAAGCATTTAAAACCAGAGTCGAAAAGTTTTATCTTTTTTTTGATGTAAAATACTCTCTTTTTAAGAAGAAAATAGGCGAAACGGTTTACGGTATAGGATGGTTACCATTAGGAGGCTATGTAAAAATCTCTGGTATGATCGACGAAAGTATGGATACAGAGCAAATGGCGCAAGAACCACAACCTTGGGAGTTTAGGTCTAAACCAGCATGGCAACGCTTAATAATAATGTTAGGTGGTGTTTTTGTAAATTTCTTACTAGCATTAGTTATTTATATTGTAGCATCTTTTGTGTACGGAGATACAGATATTTCTGCTTCAAGTTTAAAAGATGGGTTTGTAATAGAAAATCCAATTTTAACTAAAATAGGTTTTAAGACAGGAGATAAAATTACTAAGGTAGATGGAGAGCCTGTAACATATGAATCTGATATTAGACGAAATATTATTGGAGCTAATAATGTTACTATAAAAAGAGGAGAAGAAGAAAAAACAATAGAATTACCCATAGATTTTTTAGGACAATTATCTTCAAGTGATGATAGATCTTTATTTGATTTGCGTCAACCTTTTATAGTTGAAAAGGTAATGGATACCTCTTTAAATAAATCTGTTGATCTACAAAAAGGAGATGTTTTTAAATCAATTAATGGTAAACCAGCAGAATACTTTGATCAAGTAGCTCCGATTTTAGAAGATACAAAAGGACAAATTATTAATGTAACTATACAAAGAGGTAATACTACAATTAATAGAGATTTAAAAGTTGATCAGTATGCTAAACTTGATCTTGTAACAATAAGAAGTTTAAAAACCTTTGAAGAATTAGGTTATTTAAAAATTATAACAAAAAATTATTCTTTTGGAGAAAGTTTTGGCGTTGGATTTAAAAAATTTACCAGTCAAATTACCTCATATTTTGGGCAATTAAAAGCAATTTTTAATCCTAAAACAGGAGCATATAAAGGTGTTGGTGGTTTTAAAGCCATTTACGATATATTTCCAAGTACTTGGAGCTGGCAAGCCTTTTGGGGATTAACCGCATTTTTATCTATAATGTTAGGTGTTTTAAATTTATTGCCTATACCGGCATTAGATGGTGGTCATGTAATGTTTTTATTATATGAAATGATATCTGGACGTAAGCCTGGAGAGAAGTTTTTAGAAAAAGCTCAAATGGTTGGTTTCTTCATTTTAATAGCTTTAGTGCTGTTTGCAAATGGTAATGATATAGTAAAAGCAATTTTTAATTAAATTTTTTAAAATTATTATTTGTAGTATTTAAAAAAACATATATATTTGCGCTCGCAACAGCGAAAATAAACACTCCTCCTTAGCTCAGTTGGTTAGAGCATCTGACTGTTAATCAGAGGGTCCTTGGTTCGAGCCCAAGAGGGGGAGCAAAAATTAACCCGATACATTCTAGTATCGGGTTTTTTTGTGGTAATTTATTAATATTTTCTTACTTAAAGAGGGATTTGTTAAAGACCAAGTTTATTGGCTATAAAATGTCCAACAGATTTACCTTGATCTAAACCATTATCAATAGCAGCCCTATAATGAATACCTCCATAAAGTCTACTTAAAGCTGCTTCTGCTGATGCGTCATAAAAAGATTTAAAATTTCTTGACGGTAAACCGTAAGGGATTTCTGAAGTATCGTTAAAAGCAAAGTTGTCACCAAATAGTTTGGTCAAAACAACCGATGCCGATCCAGAAACTACTGAATGACCACTAACATACTCCGGAAAAGGTGGTGTTTGTAAAATAGGTAACCAATCTGGATCAATGTGTTGGTTTATTACTGTTTCTGGACGAATAAGGTTACTTCTATATTTTTCGTCCCAACAACTAATAAAAGCATCTGCTATTGCGATAGATGTTTTTGTATATGTGTTTACTGTCTCCTCAAAACTAGACTTTGTTTTTTTAGAGGCAATTTGAGAAATTAAAATCCAATGTGCGCCTGGAGATATTTTTTTTGTAGCAAACATAAAATGACCTCTAGTTACAGATACGAAAGGATTACAGTCCCAAAACTGTGCAATTTCAATTTCTTCAGTATTATCTCCCTTTTTTGTTATTTCTTGACTTACATTATAAACTTCTAATACTTCTTGATAAAATTTTGAATCTTTTTTAAGTGAAAACTCTGGAGGAGGAATAGGTTTAAATTGTGACGCAGAGTCTAATATAAAAGGTCTTATTTTGTTCCAATGTGGTTCTACTCCATCCATATAACTAGGTGGTGTTGGTTGCCATCTTGATGGGTCTTCCATATCTACAGTAAACTTTGGCATAGTCCTAGTCTCCTTGTAATTATCTTTATTCATCCACTCAGTGATATGACCAATTACTTTATCAGAATAGTTTTTTGTAATAGTAAATTCTTCTTTGTTAATTTTTTTCCACTCTGTGTACAAGCTATCTTTATAATGATCTAATTTATCTTCAGAAAAAATTAGTTTTTTACTAATTTCAAGATGAGCTATTAGTGCTGCTAATTTTAAGTTAACACCTTCTGTAGTGTTAACCTTTGGTATTGTTGTAAATTGATTAAGCTTTTTATCTAAAGTTAAAAGTTTAGGGTTGTCTTGTGCTAAAATTTCATAAGCAGCAATATTTGGATACACAAAAACTCTACTTGCTACAGGAGGAGAAAAGATATCATGTATCATAATATCTATTATTTTATTTACAGAAGCATGGTATTGTTCTGGTGTAATAATTATCTGTTTGTTGCTTTTTGTTTTACAGCTACATAAGAATAAAGTTAAGCTAACTGTTATTAAAATTTTCAGAGAATATTTCATTAAAATGGCTATTTAATTTTTAGCGTTAAGCAAAATAAATGAAATATATGTTTCTTACAATTTTTATTAAAAAAATTGTTTTATTGCTGACTTTTTTGTGTTTATTTGATTTTAAATAAAAATGTTAACATTTTTATTGCGGTTATATAATTAGTGAGAAATTTTTGATTGTTATAACAAAATAAAAAAGCTTCTTGAATTTACTCAAGAAGCTTTTTATTGTCTCTGTAAAATATTATAAAGTATTAAAGAGTTTTATTACTTTAATTGATTAACTAGTCTTATTTTTTTCTTTAAGATTAGTTAGCATCTCTTTTGTAATAGCATCTAGATCAAACTTATGTTTCCAATTCCAATCTTGTTGTGCTTCAGTGTCGTCTATACTACTTGGCCAAGTATCTGCAATTGATTGTCTAAAATCAGGTTGGTAAGATATCTTGAAATTTGGAATTTCCTTTCTTATAGAATTAGCAATTTCATCTGGAGTAAAACTAATTCCCGCTAGGTTATAAGAGGATCTGATTTTTACATCTTCTTCTTTAGCTGTCATTAATTTAACTGTTGCATCAATAGCATCATTCATGTACATCATTGGTAGTGCTGTTTTTTCACTTAAAAAGCATTCATAAGATTCTTTTTTTAATGCTTCATGATAGATTTCTACAGCATAATCTGTTGTGCCGCCTCCAGGTAAGGTCTTCCAACTTATCAAACCTGGATATCTTAAACTTCTTACATCTACATTATACTTTTCGTGATAATATTCGCACCAACGTTCTCCTACTTGTTTTGTAATACCATAAACAGTTGTTGGTTCCATTACGGTTCTTTGTGGAGTGTTATTTTTAGGAGTAGTAGGTCCAAAAACGGCAATACTTGAAGGCCAAAAGATTTTTTTTATGGCTTTGCCTTTTGCAAGATTTAAAACATGAAAAAGAGATTGCATATTTAAATCCCAAGCTTTCATAGGGTATTTTTCTCCTGTTGCACTTAAAATTGCAGCCATTAAGTAAACGGTATCTATGTTGTGTTTTTCGCAACAAATTTTAAGTGATGCATAATCCATAGCATCAATAATTTCAAAAGTACCAGAATTAACTAACTCTACGTTATTGTAATTAATATCACTAGCAATAACGTTTTTATTGCCATAAATTTCTCTCAGTTTATAAGTTAGCTCAGATCCTATTTGGCCACAAGCCCCGATAATTAATATTTTTTCGCTCATTTATTAAAGGATTATGCAAATTTCAGCTCAAAAGTAAGAACAATTTTAAAGATATTTCAATAAATAAATGCTAAAAGTTAGAATAAAAGATTAGTTAAAAATTAAGGTTTAAAACTAGTATCTTATATATTTGTTTTAAGATATATTTTAAGTTATGAAACATCTATTTATCATCTTGCTTTTGTGTGCTTTATCTTTTAGTTGTAAAGATAAAACAGATCAATCTTTAGTCGCAGAACAAAGTCAACAATCTGACTCTTTAAATATAAAAAAAGAAGATATTAATAAAATAAATTATGTAGATATTGGGTTGGACGCCAAAACAAATTCAATTATGCCTACATGGCAAGCTTATCAAACTTTATCGGATGCTGTTCAAAGTTTAAAGCTAGCAGATTATTCTTTTTTTAATACAGATATTGAAGTTTTTTCAACAGCCATAAAAGATTTAGAACAGACTATTCCACCAAGTATTAAAACACAGTCTATAGAAGCAAGAGTTTTAGCTTTTAAAACAAAATTGTTAAATCTAAAAGATGTAAATAGCCTTGATTTTATAGATAAAAAGGATATTCTTTTTGCAACAAAAGAAGTTTTTGTTGCTTTTTCTAACCTTAACTTACAGATTAATAAAAAGCTAGAAAAAGATAGTCAAAATATAGAAAGACCTTATTAGTTATGAAAAATTATGCTCTAATATTTTTGATGTTAATGTCATGCACATTACTAAGCCAAAACGATACTAAAATAAAAAAATCAATTTATAAAACAATAGATGCTTGGCATGAAGCAGCTGCAAATGCAGACTTTGATTCTTATTTTAAATTAATGACAGAAGATGCTGTATTTATTGGTACAGACGCTACTGAAAATTGGCATTTAGAAGAATTTAAAGAGTTTTCTAAACCTTATTTTGATAAAGGAAAGGCTTGGAGTTTTACTTCTTTAGAACGTAACATTTATTTAGATAGTAACAAAAATCTAGCTTGGTTTGACGAAATTTTAGATACGCAAATGGGACTATGCAGAGGATCTGGTGTTGTTGTATTAACTGAAAATGGATGGAAAATAAAGCATTATGTTTTATCTATTACAATTCCAAACCCAAAAGTTAAAAATGTCGTAAATATCAAAAAAGACACAGATAGTTTGTTAAAGCAAAAGCTTAAACTAAAAACCGAATAAAAAATCGTTTTTTGGATTTTAGCTTATTTTTTTATCTGTTTGTCAGGTTTTTAAATAAAATCTTATATTTTTGTTTTAAAAATAAGTTAAATGAAAAGAGTATTACTTTTTGTATTTACATTATTACTTTCAGTTTCTATCCAAGCACAATTTAACGAAAGCGCTCCTTGGATGAAAATGTTAAATACATCCAACAGGTCAAGTGACAATCCTTTAAAATTTCAACAAATTGTAGATGCTTTCAATAATTATTGGTTAACACACGATAAAAATCAAAAGGGCAGTGGATATAAACCATTTAAAAGATGGGAAGCGTATTGGTCTAACTTTGTAAAAGAAGACGGGACTTTACCTACTTCGGAAGAATTATGGGATACCTATCAATTAGTACTAAATCAGTCTCAAAACTTACGTAGTAGTAATGTACTAATAGATGAAAGTAATTGGATGCCAATAGGCCCATTTACACACACCAATACAGGTTCTTGGTCTTCTGGTCAAGGACGAGTTAATGTTATCGTTAAAGATCCAAATAATCCATCAATATTTTATGTAGGAGCACCTGCTGGAGGTATATGGAAATCTACAGATGCTGGTTTAACATGGAATACAACAACCGATAATTTACCTCAAATAGGTGTTTCAGGAATTGCGGTAGATGTCAATAATTCTAATATTATTTACATAGCAACAGGAGATGATGATGCAGGAGATTCTTACAGTGTTGGTGTTATGAAGTCTACAGATGGTGGTCAAACATGGAATACTACAGGTTTAAATCCTGCTAACTCACCAAGCTCTATGAATGACATATACATGCACCCATCTAACTCTAATATCTTATGGGTAGCAACTAATAGTGGTGTTTTTAAAACTACAGATGCTGGTGTGACTTGGTCTAATCAAAACTCTTTAGGAGGAAGTAATGGTACAGCTGGATTAAATATTAAAGACATAAAAATACATCCAACAAACCCAGACATTATTTATGCAGCTTCTAGTAGCAGAATTTATAAATCAACTAATGGCGGAGAAAGCTTTAGTTTAGTTTCAAGTGGCTTACCTAATAACGGCGTTTCTAGATATGTAATAGATGTAACGCCTGCTAATCCTAATGTTGTCTATGCGTTAGCAGCAGATAATTCGTATAACTTTTTAGGGTTATATAAATCATCAGATTCTGCTAATTCTTTCACAAACGTAGCTTCATCTCTTACTGTCGGAGATATATTTGAATCTCCACAAGCATGGTATGATATGGCAATGACTGTATCAGATACTAATGAAAACGAAGTGTATACTGGAGTACTTAATATCTGGAAAACTACAGATAGTGGAGCAACTTTTACAAAAATAAATAATTGGAGTTCTCCTTTTTCTAGTTCTTATACGCATGCAGATATTCATTTTCTAAGATTTTTTGACGGAGAATTGTTTGCAGGAACAGATGGAGGTTTTTATAAATCAAGTAACGGTGGTACTAGTTTTACAGACCTTACTGCAGGTATGCAAATAAGTCAGTTTTACCGTATATCTGTATCAAAACAATCTTCAAGTAAGATGGTTGGAGGTTTGCAAGATAATGGTGGACACGCTTTTTCTAATGGACAATGGCAAAACTATTATGGTGCAGATGGTATGGATACTGCAATAGACCCTAATAATTCTAACTTATATTATGGTTTTACACAAAATGGAGGAGGATTGTATTATTCTACAAACGCAGGTGCTTCACTAACAGGTAATGTAAGTGCTCCTGCAGGAGAAAGTGGTAACTGGATAACTCCTTTAACAATGAGTGCTAATGGCGAATTATTTTCAGGTTATAATAGCCTTTACAAATTACAAGGTGGAAGTTGGGTAGCAGTTTCTCCTTCTTTTGGAACTAATATAGATGTTTTAGAAATAGACGAAATTAATCCTAATAATATTTACGTAGGTACTAATTCTTCATTATATAAAAGTATAGATAATGGTGTAACATTTAATTTTACCTATTCGTTTTCTTCAAATATTACTTCTATAGAAGTTAATAATACAGATAACAATATTATTTATGTTACAACATCTGGTGTTGCAGGTCAAGTTTATAAATCTGTAGATGGAGGGATTAATTTTACAAGTATCTCAACAGGTTTACCAAATGTGACAAAAAACAGCATTAAACATCAGGCATTACATACTAAAAATCCTTTGTTTTTAGGAACTAGCTTAGGTGTATACAGGTATGATGATGATACTTTAATGTGGGAATTATTTAATAATAATTTACCAAACGTATCTGTAAGAGATATAGAAATTAATCTAATAGATAATAACATTACAGCAGCAACATATGGAAGAGGTATTTGGCAATCAAGTATTCCTTATGAGTTACCTCAGGATGACGTTAAATTAGTTTCGGTTTCTGGAATAGGACAAACAATTGAATGTAACGCAAATTTAGCACCACAAGTAGAGCTTTTTAATAACGGACAAAATACGATTACATCTATCGACTTAACTTATAATATAGATGGCACACCTAATATGTTTACTTGGACCGGTACATTAGCATCAGAAACTTCTGTAACGGTAACTTTACCTTCATTTTCATTATCAAAAGGAACACATTCATTTAACGTATCATCTACAATAAATAATGATGCTTTTGCCGAAAATAATAACTCAGAAACTTCATACATAAAAGCAAACGCGTCTGGAGCAACACTTGTAGTTAATACTTTTGAAACACCTGAAGAAGCATTATTAGTTTATGACGAAGGTACTACAAATCAATACTGGCAAAGAGGTTTAGCAAATGGCACAACCTTAAATAGCACTGTAAACAATACAAATGTATATGGTACAAATTTATCAGGTAATTATGCAGATAATACTAAAAGTTATTTAGTATCAGAATGTTTTGACTTAACAACAGTGTCATTACCAACGTTAGAATTTGATATGGCTTTTGATTTAGAACAAGATTGGGATATTGTATATGTAGAATACTCTTTAGATCAAGGCACAACGTGGAGTTTGCTTGGATCAAGTACAGATGTAAACTGGTATAATAATGGACTAACATCAGGAGAAAACGGAACTTGTTATAATTGTCCAGGAGGACAGTGGACTGGTGTAAATACAACTATGACACACTATACTTATAATTTATCTGCGTTTGGTACAGAGACAAACTTTATGTACAGATTTGTATTTCATTCAGATCAAATTATTAATGAAGAAGGCGTGATTATAGATAACCCAATTATATCTGGTGCAGCTTTAAGTACAGAAACTTTTAATAGTGAAACATTTAAAGTTTATCCAAACCCTTCTACAGGTATATTTAATTTAAAGACTGATAGCGCTCAGCAATTAAATATATCAGTAATAGATATAACAGGTAAAGAAATACTTAATCAACAAAACGTAAATATTCAAGACAATAATTACAAAATAGATTTAAGTGATTATTCTTCAGGTATTTATGTTTTAAGTATTAAAACTTCAACAACAACAACAATTAAAAAGTTAATCGTTAAATAAAAGTTAATATAAACTTAAAAAAAGCGCCTTTCAAACTTATGTCAGGCGCTTTTTTTATATCTTGAGTCGCGTAATAACTAACATAGTCAATACTTATAACAATGAAATTCAACTTTAAAAATTTAGCATTATTGAGTGCTTTAGGCGGTGTTTTTCTTCTTGGTTGTAAAGAAGAAAAAAAAGCTGAAGAGATGGAAACAGCTCAAGTAGAAGTTTTGCCTGGTATAAATACAGAGTATATGGATACTTCTGTAAAGCCTAGCGAAGACTTTTTTAGATTCGTAAACGGAAAGTGGTTAGACACTAACGAAATTCCTGCAGATAGAACAGTATGGGGTAGTTTTAACGAGTTAAGAAAAAAAACAGACGAAGACGCTTTAGCAATCTTAAAAGAAGCTATGTCTAATGATAAGGACTTAAAAGGTATCCAAGTTGTACCAGGTTCAGATCAAGAAAAGGCAGTGTTTTACTACCAAACTATTATGGATACTGTAGGTCGTAATAAAGCAGGTTTAGAGCCAGTAAAACCATATTTAGCTAAAGTAGAAGCAATAAATAACATTGAAGACTTACAAAACTATATGATAAAGATGGAGCCAGCTGGCGGCGGTGGTTTATATGGTGTAGGTGTAGGTGCAGATCCTAAAGATAGTGACCGTAATGTAGCTTATTTAGGTGGTGGTAGTACAGGTTTACCAGACAGAGATTATTATGTAAAAGATGATGCAGATTCTAAAGAAAAAAGAGAAAAGTATGTAGCACACATTACTAGAATGTTACAGTTTTTAGGAGACTCAGAAGAAGAAGCAAAAGAACAAGCAGAACAAATTTTAGCTTTTGAGACGCGTCTTGAAGAAGCTAAAATGGATAAAGTAGATAGACGTGATGCTCGTAAACGTTACAATCCAAGATCTATAGAGCAAGTACAAGAAATGGTTCCAGAAGTAGACTGGAAAAAATTCTTTGCTGGTGTAGGCTTAAAAGATTTAGATACCGTAATTGTTGGTGATTTAGGTTATTTTAAAAGATTACACGAAGTATTAGCAGATAATAATGTAGATAACTGGAAAGCCTACTTAAAATGGAACACATTTAGAAGTGCTGCAGGCTATTTAAGTACAGATATTGAAACTGCTAATTGGGAGTTTTATGGAAAAGAACTTAACGGTGCAAAAGCACAGAGACCAAGAGAAGAGCGTGCTTTAGCAGCTTTAAACGGAACTTTAGGAGAAGCTTTAGGTAAATTATATGTAGATAAAAAGTTTCCGCCAGAAGCTAAAGAAAAAGCAGAGAAAATGATTAAAAACGTAATTCTTGCTTTTGAAAAACGTATAGAAAAGCTTGACTGGATGAGTCCAGAAACAAAACAAAAAGCTATCGAAAAACTAAAAGCGACTAAAGTTAAAATTGCGTATCCAGACAAATGGAAAGATTATTCTGATTTAGAAGTTAAAAGTGTAGAAGAAGGCGGATCTTACTTACAAAACTCTTTAAACGCTAGAGTTTGGAACTTTAATGAAGACATCAATAAATTAGACAAACCAGTTGATAAGTCAGAGTGGTACATGGCACCTCAAATTGTAAATGCATATTTCAATCCATCTTATAACGAGATTGTTTTTCCAGCAGCTATTTTACAACCACCTTTCTATAATTTTAATGCAGATGATGCTGTAAATTACGGTGGAATAGGTGCAGTAATTGGTCATGAAATCTCTCATAGTTTTGACGATTCTGGTGCGCGTTACGATAAAGATGGAAACCTTAACAATTGGTGGACAGACGAAGATTTAAAACAATTTGAAGCTTTAGGTGAAGACCTTGCAAATCAATATTCTGAAATTGAAGTGTTACCAGAAACAAAAATCAACGGTAAGTTTACTTTAGGTGAAAACATTGGAGATTTAGGAGGTGTTTTAGCGGCTTACGATGCTTTACAATTAAGCTATGAGCAAAACGGTAGACCAGAAGAAACTATTGATGGATTTACACCAGAACAACGTTTCTTTATGAGTTGGGCAACAGTATGGCGTACAAAAATGCGTGACGATGCTTTAAAAACAAGAATTAAAACAGATCCACACTCACCAGGAATGACAAGAGCTGTACAACCTTTACTTAATGTAGATGCTTTTTACAAAGCTTTTGATATTAAAGAAGGAGATAAAATGTACATTGCTCCAGAAGACCGAGTTAGAATTTGGTAATCGATAAAGATTTATAAATAAAAAAGCCTTCAGTTACCTGAAGGCTTTTTTTATAATTTCAACTTAAAACTACTCTTTAGTTTCGGTAGCTGTTTTTGGTGTTTTTTGTTGTGTTAAAGCATTTTTAGCTAAACTAGCCATATTAAAATTAGGTGCTAAAGCTAAAGCTTCATCTAATTTTTTAATAGCTAAATCTATATTTGCTACTTTATCTTGATTGTATTTTACTAATGCGTCTAGATAGGTAAAAGCTGCTTTTAAAGGTACTGTGTAAGGTTGTTGCGTTTCGTAGTAGGTTTTTCCTTGTTTTTCATTTATACCAGGTATTCCTAAATTAATATAGGCTTTAGCTTGTGTTAGATTATTAATATTAAGGTTAAGTTCTGCAATTTCATAAGCCACTAAAGCATTTTTTGTTTTATTGTAAATTTTAGTGTAAAAAGGAATTGCTCTTTCAAATTCACCTAAGTTTTTTAGTGCTACAGCTTTTACTTCTATTGCAATATCAGAATCAGAATCTTTATTGTCAATTCCAATGGTATTTAAAGCTTGCGAAAATTTATTGTTTTGAAGATAGATGTAAGCTAAAGTATCTTTTCTTGCTTCAGATGGTTTTAAAACGTTTAAATGCGTCATTGCATTAATAATACCTTGTACGTCACCTTGCATTTGCATTTGTTGGTAATACGCTTCGTAATGCTTTATTAAAGCGTCATTATTTTGAGCAGTAAGACTAAGGCTAAAGCAAAAAATAGATAAATAAATTATGTGTTTCATTTTGTTAAAAATTTTTGTGGCTCAAAACTAAAAAAATATTTTGCTTAGTGGTCTTAAAATAAGTGAAATAAGCGTTAATTATTCTAAGCTAATTGTCTTTTTAACAATAATAGCGTCATTAAGCACAAAAGGTTTTGGGATCATATCTTTTGATCTTTTAGGAATACTAAATAATTCATTTTCTAATAAATCATTAGACGCTTCATAAAGTTCTATTCTAGTCTCTTGATTTTTTGGTACAGAAATTTCTAACTCTAAAGGCTCGTCATTTGTTACATAATAACAGAATAATCTATTACTTTTCCTATTGCTAAACACAGCAGAGTCTTTTTCAGTTTTCTTTTCAATTTTAACACCATTTATTTTAAAACTTTTAAACACATTTGTGGTGTCAGAAAACAATTCTATACGTTGAACATGTCTTTGTGGAATAATGCAAATGTTATATGATCGTAAATTACCAATTATAGTGTCGTTAGAAATTTCAATTTTTGGTTGAGGTATATTTTTTATAGGTGCAGATTTAGAATAACTAAAACCTGTACCGTATTTACTTCCAAAGGTATTTTTACCAAAAGCTTTGGCTTTGTCAGGAGTTTCACCTAAAAAATTAGTGGTATACGTATCTAAAATGTTATCGTAGGTTGCCCAAACTGCAGTGTTTTTATCCGCATCTAACGCATAAACTAAACTATTTGGTTTTGGTGAATCCTCTGTAAATTGCGAGTTGAAATGCGCTACAAAAAAGTTAATAATAGCTAAAGTAAAAAAGGCATAACTCCATCTTTTTTTATGTTTTAAAAAGCCTAAAACTGGTAAACAAAGTCCAAATATTAGAACCAATAGGATAGCAGTAACAAATAATATTTTTAGCCCTAATCCAACAGGAAACATTTTTATTAATGGGGACATAATAAACAACACAGGTATGCATAAAAATGCCAACATAATAAGGTTAGGTTTTTGTTGTCTTATTAACACAAAAAGCGCTATTAACCCAAAATATACAGGTATAATAAAGTAGCTAGCACCTTTTAGACCAAAAGCTGTTAAAGCACAAATTAGCAACCAAAAAAATAGTGGTGCAATAAGTAAGCTACTTACATTATTAGTCTTATAAACTTTACCGTAAACGTAAAAACTAATGGCTAATGTTAGAAATACAAAAAACCAGATGTAGGTGTGACCATTATACGTAAAACCATGTAAAATCTCGTTGTATTCTGGATAGATGGTTAAAATTAATTTCCATCCAAAAAATCCAACAACTCCAGAAATTAGTAGGCTTAATAAAAAGGCAATAAAACCTTTGCCAATGTCTTTACCTTTTAATTGTCGTTGTTTAAATCCATAAATCAATAACGCAATAAAAGCTACAAAAGCAATAACTAACATTGGTATAATCCAACTAAATGGATAAGTAACTGTCTTAAAAAAAGGAACATTAAAATAGATATAATCTTCTGTGCTTTTTAAGTTGGTTAGATTAGCTTGGCTAAAATGCTTTAATAAAGGCATTAAATACGTGCCTTGATGCTCTAATGTATTTCGGTCTAAACGCTGGTAATTGTCATTAGCGGTATGGTAATCAAAATGATCATCGATAAAAGCAAAATTAAAACCTTCAATATCACCATCACGTCTAAAAACGGTTAAATCGGTATCGTTAGGCAGCATTTTGTAAATACTATATGCTAAACTGTTGGCTACTGGATATTCTGGGTTTGCAGCTACAAATTCTTTCATCAAATTAGCATTTCCGCCATTAGTTTCAATAAGCATATAACTTGGTCCGCCGCTTCCTCTAGCTTCAAAATTTAAAACTAAACCAACATCTTTTGCCCAAGGATGTTTATTTACAAATAATTCGGCACCATTTAATCCTAGTTCTTCAGCATCTGTAATACAAACAATAATATCGTTTTTAGGTGTGTTTCCTTCAGCTAAATACGCACGCAAACCTTCTAAAATAGTAACCACACCAGAACCAGCATCACTTGCACCAATGGACGAATGCGGGTTACTATCATAATGCGTTAACAGCATTAAAGCTTTGCTGTTACTTTCGCCTTTAATTCGTGCTAAAATATTGACAGGTTTTGTAAAGTTATTCCATTGACTGTTAGTAAAACCTTCCTGTGTTTCGGTGGTTAAACCCAGTTTTTCTAATTCAGAAATAATATAATGTCTAACACGTTTATTTTCTTTACTTCCTGTGTAATGAGGCGCTTTAGAAATTTCTGCTAAATGTACCAAAGCTCTATCTGTAGAGAATTGTGATAAAGGTGTATCTAAATTTGAAATCTTATTAGGAAGAAGTGCATCGAAGCTTAAATATACAGCCAAGCACAATACAAGAATAGCAATTAGTTTTTTAAACATTTTGAAGGTTTTAGTTTGCAGTATAAAAGTAAGAAATAATTGCGTGTATAAATATTTTAGGATAAGTGATTGAAAATAAGTAACTTTAGTTAAACCGAAAATTAAAAATTATGGGAATTAAAAGTTTTGAAGGTTCTAGAAAAGGACAACAGCAAGTAGATGATACCTCTTTACAGGTTAAAGATTACATGACTAAAGATTTAATTACTTTTAAACCTACACAAAGTGTTGAAGAAGTTGTAGAAATTTTAATTAAACACAAAATTTCAGGTGGACCAGTTGTGAATGAAAACAATGAATTAATTGGTATTATCTCTGAAGGTGATTGCATTAAACAAATTAGTGAAAGTAGATACTACAACTCACCAACCCAAGATAGTCATGTAGAAAACCATATGGTAAAAAATGTTGAAACCATTGACGGTAACCTAAATATTTTTGATGCTGCCAATAAGTTTTTAAGTGCTAAACGCAGACGTTTTCCTATTATTGAAGATGGTAAATTAATTGGACAAATAAGCCAAAAAGATATTTTAAAAGCGGCTATGCAATTAAAAGGACATAACTGGAAACCTTAACGACCGTGTTTTGGTTTTAAAGCTTCTGTAGCATCTGTGATTAAAATCTTGTTTTTGTCTTTAGCAACTAATGTCGCTACACGAGAATAGTTGTAATCTGAAACAGGCTGTTCTAATTCTACCCATTTTACGTAACCAGCAACAGTAATACGCTCGCCAACTTCTATAATAGATTCGCGGTAACGTAATTGTTTGTTGAACCCAAAAAGTCCTGTCGATTCTATGCCGTAATTATCTAAAAGCGACTGAAACTCTGGTGTTGGATCATTAAATGTTCCGGAATTTGCTTTTTTATCAGACACCAAATAGGCGTAATAATTTTTGGGATTTTGTTTAGGGAAAATAAGTAATCTTTCGCCAGTTTGCTCCACAAAAAAATCTTGAATTTTCTCCTCGTCAACAATAGTTTTCCAATGTGAGTTTTTTCCGCTATTAACTTTCTTTTCAATAACAATTTGATAAAACACACATTCGCGTTGACTTAAAGGAGCAATTAAAGGTTGGTTAACGTTAAGAGCATTGCCTTCAACTTTAGAATAATGATGATTTTGTAAACTACCTATTTTACTAAAACGTAATTTTTTAAGTCGGCGTAAAATAATGGTCTTTGGATTAAAATAGTAGATTAAAAAAATAATTATAGCTACAACAGAAACAATAGAGATGATTATGATAGATTTTTCCATTATGATAATTAAAAGCGTTTAACTGTGCTGTATAAGTAGCGTTTTATAGATATTAGTTACAGTTATTTGCCAGCTTTTAAAGCATGCAATGCAAAAGAAGCTAACCAATGTGCGCCAGCATATTCGCCAGTATCCATTTTTGAATAACTATCATTAAAATGTGTATTAGCTAATGCAATCATTTTATTGTTATCTAGTGCTTTTCCTATTTGGTATAAACACCACGTTCTACTAAAGTTTAAACCATCTAAATGTGCCATTTTACCATCCGTCTTATCAACAACTTCAACAGGTGATATATATTGAGCTGGTTGTTCTCTAAAACCAGGTAAAAATTGATCCAACCATGTTAAGTAGTCTTCTTTAGGTAATACTTTTAACATCAAAGTAGCTTCTTCTAGGCATGGTGATAAAAAATCAAATCCGCCAGGTTCCCAATTTATGGGACAACCTTTATCATTTTGATAGAATGCTTTAGCTCTTTCTTTAATAACTTTAGCTAATTCTGGACTGTAATTTTCAGCATAATCTAAAGCAAAGCTCATTCCAAAAGCAGTGTTTGGATGTTCTCCTACACGGATTGGATAATTTAATTTCTTAAAAAATTCAATACACTTACTTTCGATTAATTGGGTTAATGGTTCTAAATTTTTATCTAATTCATTTAATTCAGGAATATTAGATTCTTTTAAGCTTTTAGCTAATTTTAATAGCCAAGCCCAACCGTAAGTACGCTCAAAAGTTTTGTTATGTACATCATCAAAATATTCAATTTCTTTTAAAATATTTTCTTTAGAAATGGTTGCTTGTAGTTTTTTTATAATTTCATCTTTTTCTTTAAAATCTGGGTACGTGTTAAGTATGTTAACTAGTGTCCAATGTCCATGTACAGCACTATGCCAGTCAAAACAACCATAAAAAGTAGGATGTAATTCTTTAGGTGTTTTTAAATACGTACTGTCTCCTAAAACTTGACCTAATTTGTTTGGATACTCTTGATCAATACAGGTGTAAGCAAACGTATATAAGTAATCTGCTTTTTTAGCATCAATGGTAATAGGTTTTACTATTTGATCAGTTTCAGTATCAGTATCAGTTTGTTGACTTTTGTTATTACAGCTAAGTAATATTAACGCTAAAAAAAGTAGTGTGTATTTCATGTTATTGTCGTTTTACAAGTGCGTAAAAATCATTATCTAAAGGTAAATAACCTTGATCGTACACAAAATAATAGATTGTTCCTGCTTTGGTGGTATAAATGCTAGTAAAGTAGTTAAAATCAAATCCTTTTTCTATCAATTTTGTGCGTGTAGTTTTTGTCTTTTGATCAGGATTTAAAGCCTCTAAAATGCGCCAATTTTTACGTAAGCGATTATTTATATTTCTAATTAAATTTTTTCCGTCTTTATTTAATTTGTTGTTATACGCGTTTCGACAACCATCAGAACAGAATTTTTTGTCAATTCTTCCAACTATTTTGTCGCCACATTCTGGACAGGTTTTACTCATAGTTTTAGATTATTAATTTTATACCAACGTAAAGTCATTTTTTCCGGCGGAAAATAAAAATCGTTTAAATAATGTAAACCAATTTTTAATAACGCATTGTGTGATGCTTGATTATCTATGTGAGTTGTAGCATAAAGACGTTTTAAATTTAAAACTTCAAAAGCATATTTTGCAGCAGCTTTACCCGATTCGGTAGCGTAGCCTTTTCCCCAATAGTCTTCAATTAAACGGTAGCCAATGTCATAATATGTTGTGAAGCCATTCATATTATATTCGGTGTTAAGTCGTAAACCAGACCAACCCACAAAATTACCCGTAGCTTTTTCTATGACCGTAAATCTGCCAATACCACGTTGTTTATATTGTTGTTTTACACTGTCTATAACCTTTTGCGCTTCAGCTTTTGTCTTTATTGGTCTATTACCTAAATATTTATGAACGTTTGGATTACTGTCTAAAGTAAACAAGCCATTAAGATCTTCGTCACGCATTTCGCGAAGTAGTAAACGCTCGGTTTCAATATTAAAGGTCATAATTGAAATTTAAGGATAGTAAATTACAAAAATTATTCATTTACAAATGCTTACGTTGCGCAATTAATAACGTATTGGTGCCATTTACTTTATTTAAAGTTTCAGTTTTGTACTTGTTTTGATTTAAAAATGAAATAATGCCAGCTAACTTCTGGTCGTTATTTTGATGTAAAGCAGCATTAAAAATAATTTGGTTTTTAACCGATGCTGTTTTTATAATCGCTGCCCAAAAATTGTTTGCTAAAACAAAGTTTGGTACTTTGGTATCAATAAAAATATCTAAGATGATGAGGTCGAAATTCAATTGAGTTTCTTCTAAAAACTTAACAGCATCTTGACAAATTATCTTAAGGTTTTGATCTGTTTTTAAGCTGAATTCTTCTTTAGCTAAATCAATAATTACAGGATCAATATCTACTCCGAATATCTGTTTTTTAAAGTTGAAATCTTTTCGTAATGTTTCAATTACACTTCCGCCACCAAGACCTAAAACCAAAATATTCTCTACGGTTTTTAATTGGATTTGCTTTAATCCAAATTTCAAAATTTGCTGTAAACTACCGTAAGAATAGTTTGCATTTTTAGTGTTTAAATGTTTTTTTCCGTTGTACCAAGTAATTTCTAAAGTATCGCTATACTTAGATTTTATTTTTTTAGTAATCGGGTAGAAGTAGCTTAAAAGTCTTTTCATTACTGGTAAAAGTAGCTTTTTTGTTTTAAATAAAAAACATTTACAAACGACAACAAACGATTACATTCGACATTAAATAGGTAACAACCGAATAAAATTTGCAAGCTGTCTGATCTTTGCACTGTCGAAACATAAGAACTCGATAGTATTAACTGTTTAACATTAAAAATTAAAATTATGAACGCATTAAAAAACAAAGTACAGTTGATTGGTAGATTAGGACAGGATCCAGAAATTATAACCTTTAACGACGGAAACAAAATGGCTAAATTTAGTCTTGCAACAGACGATAGCTACAAAGACAAAAATGGTAACAAAGTAGAACGTGCGTATTGGCACAATATAGTTGTTAAAAACGGTTTAGTAAAAGTAGTTGAAGACTACGTTACTAAAGGACAAGAAATAGCTATAGAAGGTAAATTAACTAACCGTACTTGGGAAGATAAAGAAGGTAACAAGCGTTATGTTACAGAAGTAATATGTAACGAGTTATTAATGCTTAGCAAATAAGATTTAGATATTATATCAAATAAAAAGGCTCGCTTTAAGCGAGCCTTTTTTATTGTTATTATTCTTTCCAGAATTCTTCAATTTCTTCTAAAGATTTTCCTTTAGTCTCTGGTATAAATTTATAAGTTAAAAATATAATCACTAGGATAAACGCGATAAATATAAAGTATGGCATTGATCCATTCCAAGGAGCGCTATTGTTAGCTTCACTTTCCATCACCATAGGGAATGATTGAGAGACTAAATAATTTGCAGCCCATTGTGCTGCTACAGCAACAGACATAGCTACACTACGGATTTTATTAGGGAACATTTCAGATAAAATAACCCATACAATTGGACCCATAGACATAGCAAAAGAGCCTATAAAAATTAAAACTCCTAATAAAGATATAAAGCCTACTGCATCTTGCTGTAATGATACTCCTAAAAGTAAAAATCCTAGAATCATACCTATAGAACCAATATACAATAAAGGTTTTCTACCAAACTTATCTACTGTAAACATAGCGATAAAGGTGAATACAAGATTTACAAATGCTAATAATATTTGTTGAGCTAAAACATCTTCTTTACCAAATCCTAAAGCCTTTTCAAAAATATCTGCACCATAGTATAATACAGCGTTAATACCTGTAAATTGTTGTAAGACAGATAATGCTGTTCCAATAACTATTATAGCTAAAATCCCTTTAGAAAAATAATTAACTTTTACCTTGTTTTCAGTTTTTTCAAAAGAATTTTTTATTTCAACAATTTCTTTTTTAGCTTCTTCTACACCATGTATTTTATTTAAAATTTGTAACGCAGCACTATCATCTCCTTTTAATGCTAACCAACGTGGGCTTTTAGGTACAAAGAATAATAGTATTAAAAATAAACCACTTGGGATTAATTCTGACCAAAACATACGTCGCCAACCAAAATCTATATTTTCGGCTTCTGTTAAATTATTTCCAATAAAATAGGTAGCTAAAAACACTACAAAAAAACCAACAACTATGGCTAATTGGTAATAAGTAACCATTTTACCTCTAATGTTACTTGGTGCTATTTCTGCAATATACATAGGTGCATTCATAGAAGCTATACCAATACCTAAACCTCCAATAATTCTAAAAATAACTAATAAGGTTACAGATTCTTCAAAAAATGAAGGTAAACCTGATCCCCATGCAGAAATTGTAAATAGTATTGCAGAGATAATCAAAGAATACTTACGTCCTAGTTTAATACTTAAAGGTCCAGCTACAATTGCTCCTGCAAAACAACCTAAAAGTGCACTACCAACAACCCAACCTTTCATAGCTGCGTCTAATTCAAAATATTTACTTAAGTAAAATTGTGCGCCATTAATAACTCCTGTGTCATAACCAAATAGTAATCCACCTAAAGCAGAAACTATTGTGATTAGTAATAAGAAAACTTTTTTATTCATTTTAATCTATTAGTGTTAGTTAGTATCTTTTTTTAAAAACTGAAAAGTAATAAAAACAGGTAAATGATCTGAAGGATATTTTAAATCCCAATTATCACTTAAAACTGAATATTTTTTTACTAAAATAGATGATTTTGTAACAAAAATATAATCTATCCTTCTTTTAACAGTTTTATCAAAATGAAAACCATTAAAAGTACCTTCTGGTCCAAATGCTAATTTCGCAATATTTTTACTATCGTCTAAAGTAGATGTGATTGTTTGTATAGGTTTACTATCAGGTTCTAAGTTAAAATCTCCCATAAGTAAAACAGGATAGTTTTCTGTATTGAATACTTTTATTTTTTCAAGAATTAATGCCGCACTTTTTTGTCTAGCAACTTCGCCTACATGATCAAAATGTGTATTAAACACCCAAAATGTTTCTTTTGTTTTTTTATGTTGAAACAACGCATATGTACACACACGGTTACAAACGGCATCCCAACCCATACTTACTTTTTCTGGTGTTTGTGACAACCAAAATGTTGAAGATTGAAGCACTTTTAACTCCTTCTTTTTATAAAAAATTGCAGAAAACTCGCCTTCATTTTTTCCATCATCACGTCCTACACCAACAAAGCTGTAATCTGTCAACAGACTATCCATATCTTTCATTTGATTTGGCATAGCTTCTTGCACACCTAAAATATCTGGCTCGTAAAATTTGATTTGATTGACCATGAATGGTTTACGGTTTGTCCAACTGTTTTTACCTTCTTTTGGATAATCTAATTTGATGTTGTAGCTCATTATTTTCAAGTCTTGAGATAAGACCGAAAATGAAGTTAAAACAACTAAAAGTGTTATAAAATTTTTCATCTTTATTCTACATAAATAGTTTCAGTTTGTTCCGAAATTCCGTTTTCGTTATACGCTTCAATAGTAAAATAATACGGTGTATCTCTATCTAAACAACGCATAAAATGAGAATTAGTATCGTAAACTTGCCAAGATTGGTACAATTTGTTTGGTGCAATTCCCCAACGTATGTTATACCCTTGCGCGCCTTCAACTTTATCCCAAGAGAATGATATATCTCTACGGTCTTTTTCGCGATTAATTTTGAAGTTAGACACCTTGTTTGGTGCTTCACCTAAGCCTAAACCAAAAACTCTAACCTCAGACATTGCAAAGTTGTTTCCTGGTACTTTAATGTTATTGTATCTAACGTATTTTGCTTTTACAGGTTTGTCTAAAACTAGATAAGCGTTTGGTGCGTCAATCTCAGATTTACTTCTATCTACAACGGTTTTCCAGTTTTTTCCATCTTCAGAAGTTTCAATAGTAAATTGATGTTTTAATCCTTCAACACGTGTGTAAATTCCTGATTCGTGATCGTGGTAATTTAACTGAATAGCATGTACAGTTCCTTCATTTAACAATTCAATTGTGATCCATTGTTTATCGTCATTCGCTTTGGCAACCCAAAAGGTTTTTGGGTTTTCGTCGGTTAAAACTTTTGAAGTTATTTGTCCTTCAGCATTGGTTTCTGTTGGGATTTCTTTGACTTCAACTTCATCATCATTAGACGTAAATTTCATTATTTGTTGAAGTGAAGACGAAACTGTTACATTGCCCTTATACGATAATAGCATCCAACCATTATGTTGTCCTGCTTTTGTTGGGTGATTAGCGCCATAATGTGGGTAATCGCCGTAAGATGTGTTGCTGTACATTAAACCTTCATCATCAAAATAGGTAGGAAACATACATAAACGACGTTCCCATTGTGCATTAGATGCCAACGCCATCGTCGCAAAATGCCAGTATTGACCGTTGGTTTGCTTTACTGTAATACCGTGACCTGCACCATTGGTAAATCCGCCAGGTTTAAAACTCATCGGATTATTTTTCATATAGGTGAAAGGTCCAAGTGGTGAATCGCCAACATACACACCATCAGCATATACGTTAAATTGTGTACCTGGTGCTGCGTATTGTAAATAGTATTTTCCGTTGTGTTTAGTCATTGACGCACCTTCCATATAACCTTCTTTTAAGGTTGGATGAAAGTTGTTTTCACCAAAACGTTCCCAACCGTGTTTTTCTTCATCTAAATTTATTAGCTCTTTTCTTACGCCAGTTTCTAAAAAGCGATCATCTTTATTCAACATCTTTACACGAATAGGATGCACGTTAGAACTTCCCCAATATAGATACGACTTACCATCGTCATCAATAAACAATTCGGAATCTTGTATGTTATTTGAAATAGATGCAGTTGGTGACCATAATCCTTTTTTAGGATCGTCGGTATATAAAATGCTTCCGTAGCCAGCAGGATCGCCAGCAAAATAAACTAGTGAATCTTTATAATTGAAAGCTGTTGGTGCATTGCTGCCTTCAAAAAACCATTGTTGTGGTTTGATAAATTTCCAGTTGACTAAATCTGTGGAATGCCAATAGCCAAACGAACGCGTGACGAACATATAATATTCGCCTTTAAACTCTATAACCGCCGGATCTGCACCAGAACGATAGGATTGATTTCTGGCAGAATTATAAACCATATAGGTATAATCAATATCTAACGGGTTGATGTAAGTTTGTGTGGTATCTATTGTTGTTGTTTTAGTTTTATTATCTTCTATAACAACAGTATTTTCTTGCTTTTGTTTACAAGATACCATTGTTATAATTAGGAATGCGAGTTGTATGCTATGTTTTAATTTCATCTGTTAATTTTTATTGTTTTTCAATCGTCAGATGGAACATCTTATTAATATGTTCACTAAGTGACTTCAGATTAATCAGAGATGTTTCATTTTAATGATGATGATATTTTGATCCTGTGTTACCTCTTAATCTGTCAAATTGCTTGTAAGCATTATCTACACGTTGCTTTGGCGCCTTTTCAAATTCTTTTTCGGTAACTTTATATTGTTGTTGTAATTCGGCTAAACGTGTTCTTAGTTTGGTTTCAATCTCGTCGTAATTTTCGTCATCGATAAGGTTGGTTAACTCTTTTGGGTCGGTTTGTAAATCATATAATTCCCACTCATCAATATCATCATACACATGAATTAATTTATAACGATTTGTACGTATACCATACATCTTTTTTACCATATGGAATGCTGGATAATCGTAATAATGGTAGTAAACCGCATCTCTAAAATCTTCATTGTTTTCAGTACCATCTAATAAACCTGCAAAGGATTTTCCTTGCATATCATTAGGAATGTCAACATCTGCAAAATCTAAAAAGGTTTCAGCAAAGTCTAGGTTTTGGGTTAAGCCTTCAACAACAGTTCCTGGTTTAATTTTTTCAGGATATTGGATTAATAATGGCATTTTTAAGGATTCTTCATACATAAATCGCTTATCAAACCATCCTTTTTCGCCTAAATAAAAACCTTGGTCAGACGTGTACACAACAATGGTGTTTTCGGTTAAACCATTAGCATCTAAATAATCTAATATCTTCCCAATACCTTCATCTACCGAAGCTATTGTTGATAAATATTCTTGTAAATAACGTTGTCCTTTCCATTCGGCTAGTGCTTTGCCTGATAAATTAGCATCGTGAAACGCATCGTTTTTTGGTTGATAGGCTTTATCCCAAGCAGCACGTTGCTCTGGTGTCATTCGTTCAAAATCTGTTTTCCAAGGATTCCAAGCTAATTCTGGACTGCCTTTTTCTTTGGTCATTTTAAGGTCGTGACCTTCGTACATATCACGATAGATAGTCTGTAACTGCTCTTTTGATGCAGTTGAATTTTCGTGCTTTGTAAAATACGTATCAGGTAACGGAAATTGCACCGAATCGTACTTATTAACGTGACGTAACGCTGGCATCCAATTACGATGTGGCGCTTTGTGATGCACCATTAAAAAGAAAGGCTGATTGCTATTTTTCTTTTCATCTATGTAATCAATCGCGTAATCCGTAATTAAGTCGGTTGCATAGCCTTTAACGACAGTGGTATCTGGTAATTTGGTTGTCCAATGCGCAGTGGTATCAATGTGTTTTTTGTTTATGTGAACTGTATCTTGAATCTTAATAAACTGCGGATTATAATAGTTACCTTGGTCGTTTAAAATATTCCAGTGGTCAAAACCTTCAGGATAACCGTGTAAATGCCATTTACCTACTATTGCAGTATTGTAACCTGCTTCTTTTAGCAATTTTGGAAGCGTTTGTTGTGAACCATCAAAACGGTCGCCATTCATTCTAAATCCATTAATATGACTATGCTTTCCTGTTAACACTACAGCACGACTTGGTCCGCAAATAGAATTGGTACAAAAGTTATTTTTGAAAATCGCACCGTTTTTAGCTAGTCTATCAATGTTTGGTGTTGGTGCCAATTGACCAATAGGATGACCATACGCGCTAATGGCTTGCGCTGCGTGGTCGTCTGCCATAATGTAAATGATGTTTGGTCGTTTTGAGTTTTCAGTTACATCTGCATTGACAGCTTCTGACTTGTTTTCTTTGCAAGACTGAAGTATTAATAATGAGGTTAATATAAAAGAGATGTATCGCATTACTTTTTCGTTTTTATAATTTTAGTTTGAATAATTTCATCGTTAATTACTGTACGCTCAAAAAAGTTGAACACAATATCCAATTCTTCATAAGGAATTCTTGAAATTTCGTGACGTGCTTCTTTGACAATATTGAAATAGAAAGACGTTTCAAATTCCTCTAATTTATCAGCAATAATTTTAGAACCATCTAGCATTATATAACCATCTTTTGTTGGTGCACAATAATGATGTGGCGCATTTCCGTAAGGCACTAATTGGTCTTTTGTGCCGTGATACAACACCGTTGGTACAGCGTTTTCTGGCGTCATATAACTTGCATCAACAATAGCACCAGCGCAAGAAAAAGCACCAGCGAATTTTACATTGCTATACGCTTCGGCATTATCTACAAAATACTCGCGCATAAAAACTGCATTTAGAATACCTTCAGCACCAGCGCTACTACCACCAGCAATGATTTTTGTAGTATCAATTTGAAGTTCGTTAGCATGTTCAACTACATATTTTGCAGCATCCATATAATCGATAGCAGCTTGTTTAAAGGTTTCCAATTTTTCGTCTTTTGTACAATCGCAACCAAAACCTGTTTTTGTACCTTTTCTTAGTAAACGGTACGAAATGGAAATACCAATGTAATTCTGTTCTTTCGCTGCATATTTAACTAAATTTTCATCATCTATGTATTCTCTATGACCACCTGAAAATCCGCCACCATGCATCCAAAGCAATACAGGTAACGTGTCTGTTTTTTTGATGTTTTCTGGTGTGTAAACATCTAGTTTTAATGTGTCTTTTCCTTTGATCGAGTAGGTGTAAGTCGCTTTGTTTTGTGCCGAAAGTGTTAACACAAAAAAGAATACAAATACGTTTATTACTAATTTCATTTAGTCTAGTTTTTCAATTAAAATACCGCTAATTACAGGTAACCCTTCAATAGCGTTGAGTTTTAAAGTTAATCCTTTTTTTGTTTGAATAGTTGCCTGAAGCGTTACACCATATTTTTCTGGATAGGCTTGGGCTAAATTTAATTGTTCTTCTATTAATGTATCGTTGATATACACATCAAAAATGCGCTGTGTTTTAGTATTTCTTGAAGTTACTTCTGAAAGGTTATAAATATTCTCAGTTGGTTTAATTTGTGGCTCTACAAAATATAATTTTACGTTGTAATTGCCTTCAGGTACGTCTAGTTGATATTCTGTACAACCTTCTAACAAGGTTTGAAATAACGGTTCTGAATCTGTGTTTTTAATGTTATGTGGCAGACCTTGATTTTTATCTTTGGTCATCCCAAAAGCTGAACCATCTTTATATCCAAACCATCCTTTTTTATACGCTTGGTCTGGTACAAATGTGATGTTTTGTGTTTTATCATAAAAGTTGAAATGTGCACCTAAATTGATCCCAAAACGTTTAAAATTTTTAAAATCAAAAGCTTCAATACGATTAACTTTTATTGTTTTTTCTTCGGAAATAGTTTCAGTTGAAACTCTGATAGAATTATTACCATTTTTGAAAGGCATATCAATTGAAACAGTACCGTTTTCAATCTTAAAATTGCCTAAATTATTTCCATTTATGCTAACATTGATGTCATTTTGATTGGAATATATTTGAACTGGAACAGTTTCATTTTCTAAAACCGTTAGTTGCTTTAAATAATCTGTAGCGATATGTATAAATGGTTTTTTATCGTCTAAAACAGATTTGTACCAATAGTAAATATCTTTTGGTGTTCGGTCGTATTGCACCAGTCCTTTTTGGTTGACGTGCGGAATGGCATCTCCACGAAATTCTGAACCAAAATCGGCAAAATTCCAAGCTGTCATTCCTGTCATAAACGGTCTTTCTGTAATCTGTTTGTAATACGATTGATGCAGTTTTGCTTGATAATTGGTTGAAAAATCGAACTTTTTAGGTGTTTTAGTAAAAATTCTAACGTCTGCACCAGGACCATATTCTGACAATAATAATGAGCGCTTAGGATAACGTTGATGTTGTTGGTCTAAGAATTTATCTAAATCTTCAATTTGTGCATCATACCAACCAAAGTACAGATTCCAACCAAACAGCATTGGTAAATCTGCTATGCCAGTATCGTTATAAACTTCGTTTAAATGACCAGCCATAACTGTAATGTGGTTTGGTGCCAATTTTCGTGTTAAATCTTCTAGCTGGTTGGCCAATTTTAAAGTTGTGGTTTTTAAATCCTCTTTTTCTTTATCCGATGATTTTTTATCAAATGCCAATCGCAGAAAAATTTCATTCATATACCCAAACATCACTACACTTGGGTAATTGTAATATTGTTTGACGTGCTCGTTTTGCATTGTATGTGAGACCTCAAAAAACACTTCAGAATCGGTCACTTTATTTACTATAGGAATTTCTGTCCATACCAAAATCCCAAGTTCGTCACAAAGTTTGTATAATTCTCTAGAATGCGGATAATGTGCAAAGCGTATCACATTTGCACCCATATTTTTAATAAGATGAATATCTTGTTTTTGCAATTCTATTGGTACTACATTGCCATAATCTTTATAATCTTGATGACGATTTACACCAATTAATTTTATTGGTTTTCCGTTAAGAAAAAACCCTTTTTCAGGATCTACAGTTGCCCAACGAAAGCCTACATTAGATTGTTTTTGGTCTAAAACCGTTCCGTTTTTATCACTTAAGGTTAGCTGTAATTTGTATAAATACGGATGGTTTGGCGACCATAATTTGGGGTTTTTAATTTCAGGAATCGTGACCTTAACGGTTTCGGTTTTATTGGATTTTAAAGTTAATCCTTTATGTTCTTCTCTAATACGATTTCCTTCTGCATCTAAAATTTCAAGATATAAATGTGCATCCGTTTTGGTTTCAAAATTATCTATCGATATATCAACTTTTACACCAGCTTTGTCGTTGGAAACGTTGTAATAATTGACATAAAAACCATCGGATGCAAAATCCTTTAAACTAAAATGCTGTTTTGGGACTTTTATCAATTCCACATCACGATAAATACCACCATAGAATGTAAAATCTGCATCTAATGGTGGAATATCATCGTTGTGAGAATTATCGACTTCAACTTCAATTAAATTATAAGCATCAAAGTTTAAAAGCGATGTGATTTCGACATTAAACGCTGTGTAACCACCTTTGTGATTGGTTGCTTTTTTTCCATTAATAAAAACAGTAGCTTCCTGATTTACAGCATTAAATTTTAGATAGAAAATCTGGTCTTTATCTTGAGAAGACACATAGATTTGCTTTTTGTAATAGCCCAAACCACGACGGTAACCAGACTCGTCATCAAAAGCATCTTTATCATTCCATGTATGTGGAATATTTACGGTTTGCCAATGGGTTTTATCCTCGGAATATTGCCAACCAGAATTGATGATTTTAGATTGTGCGTGACTTAAAAAAAGGGAAGCCACACACGCCATTAAAACTAGGGAAAACGTCTTATATTTTATGTGTGGCATAATAATTAGCTATTAATCTAAAAGTTTGAATGAATTTTTTAAAGCAACATCAGAGCTTGTTCCGATAGCAACTTGGAATTCACCAGGTTCTGCAACAAAATCTAAATTAGAGTTGTAGAATTTTAAGTCTTCAACCGAAACTTTAAAAGTAACTGTTACAGTTTCACCCTTTTTAATAAATACTTTTTGGAAGCCTTTAAGCTCTTTTACAGGTCTTGTTACACTACCAACTAAGTCTCTTATGTATAATTGAGCTACTTCTTTTCCGTCGTAGTCACCAGTATTTGTAATATCTACCGAAACATTAATTGTATCGTTTTGAGACATCGATGTTTTATCTAGTTTAAGTTCGCCATACTCAAAAGTAGTGTAGCTTAATCCGAAACCAAACGGATATAAAGGCTCGTTACGAACATCTAAATAATTGGTTTTGAATTTTTCAAAATGACCTTCGTCGTTTCCTAATGGACGACCTGTATTTTTGTGATTATAGAATAACGGAACTTGACCAACATTTCTTGGGAATGTTGCCGTTAATTTTCCTGAAGGGTTAACATCACCAAACAACACATCTGAAATAGATAAACCAGCTTCACTACCAGGAAACCAAACATTAAGGATTGCCGGAACGGTTTCACTCTCTTCAACTAACGTTAGAGGTCTACCTGTAAACAGTACTAAGACAACCGGTTTTCCTGTTTTTAATAAGGCTTGTAATAAATCTTTTTGTACTTGCGGAATACCTAAATCTGTACGACTACTACTTTCGCCACTAAACTCAGCAGACTCACCAATAGTAGCTACAATAACATCAGATTTTTTAGCGATTGCTAAAGCCTCATCAAGCATTTGCTGATCTGTTCTTCCATCTCTTGGGATATCTTTACCAAACATTGTAGCACGCTTTTCTATGTCTAAGTCATAATCTACGTTACTTCCTTTTGCATATAACAAATTAACATCGTTACCAACGGTTTGTTGTAAACCGTCCCAAACCGAAATGGAACTTTGATGATCTGTAGATACAGACCAAGTACCAGCCATATTACTATTAGCTTTAGCTAACGGACCAATAACAGCAATAGTACCAGATTTTTTTAATGGTAAAAGCTGATTGTCGTTTTTTAATAATACTGAAGATTCTGCACCAACAAGACGTGCATAATCTCTATTTTCTTGTGTGTAGGTTTCGTTTTTAGCACGTTCTTCACTGCAATATTTGTAAGGATCGTCAAATAAACCTAATTGGTATTTTGCGGTTAACACACGTGCAACAGCAGTATCAATATCTTCTATAGATATTCTACCTTGGTCTAATGCACCTTTTAAAGCATGGGTAAAAGAGGCTTTAATATTTGGCGAATCACCAGCCATATCC
Organism: Mesoflavibacter zeaxanthinifaciens DSM 18436; assembly: GCF_000422365.1. Taxonomy (GTDB): domain Bacteria; phylum Bacteroidota; class Bacteroidia; order Flavobacteriales; family Flavobacteriaceae; genus Mesoflavibacter; species Mesoflavibacter zeaxanthinifaciens. The sequence goes on along the minus strand of NZ_AULQ01000002.1, from coordinate 73,648 downwards.
ATATCTAATCCAGCTTTTAATGCTAGCGAGGTTACATCGTATTCATCACCCATTCCGTGTGCACGCATTTCGTAGATACCAGTATAATCAGACACTACAAAACCATCAAATCCCCAATCATCACGAAGTAAATCTGTTAATAACCATTTGTTTCCAGTTGCAGGCACACCATCAATCTCGTTAAAGGATGCCATTACAGAGCCAACACCTTCGTCTACAGCAGCTTTGTAAGGCGCTAAATATTCGTTATACATTCGAATACGGCTCATATCTACCGTATTGTAATCTCTACCTGCTTCTGGCGCACCATATAATGCAAAGTGTTTTACACAAGACATTAAGGTATTATTTGCAGCCATATCATCTTGCTGATAGCCACGAACCATAGCGCGAGCAATAGCGCTACCTAAAAACGGATCTTCACCATTTCCTTCGGAAACGCGTCCCCAACGTGGATCGCGAGAAATGTCTACCATTGGCGAAAAGGTCCAGTTAATACCGTTTGCACTAGCTTCATTAGCTGCAATTTGTGCTGTTTTTTCAATCATTTCCATATTCCAAGAGGCAGATAAACCTAAAGGAATTGGGAATGTGGTTTTAAAACCGTGAATAACGTCCATTCCGAAAATAAGCGGAATACCAAGTCGGCTTTTTTCAACTGCAATTTTCTGAACTTCATAAATATTTTTTGGATCCTTAATATTGAAAAGACCACCAATTTTTCCGTCTTCAATCTTTTTTACAACATCAGTACTTTTTGAAGCACCTGTTGTAATTGGACCTGTAGCAGGAAGGTTTAATTGACCAATTTTTTCATCTAAAGTCATTAACCCGATAATAGAATCTACTTTAGTTTGATAAGGGTTATCGCTTTTTGACGATGTTGTTTTGTTGCTATTGGTATTACAAGATATAGCAGTTAGTAACCCAAAACCTATTGCTAGGGATTTTATGTTAGTAAGTTTAAGCATTGTCATTATTTATTTTTTTGATTTAGAGAAAAGCCATGTTAATAATTCAGGTTCTGCAAAAGCAGGATCCCAACTGTTGTGATTTGCATCTGAGTATAAAGTAAAATTTGGTTTTCCGCCATTTTCTAGAATAGCATTAACCATTTTTATTGAACCTTTTGGGTCTACAACATCATCATTTGCACCATGAAACACCCATAAATCTACTTTTGTTGCGTAGTTTTTTGTTAGTTCGGCATTGCCATCACCGCAAATAGCGATAGCAGCAGCGAACATATCTGGTTGTCTTGATAGAATTTCGAATGTTCCCATTCCACCCATAGATAATCCGCCAACATAAACTTTGTCTGTATTTACATAGTCTTTGCTGGTAACGTCTTGCATTAAATCTATAACCAATTGCATTGGTTTTGTAGCTTCTTTATCTTTAGGAAACACTAATTTTCTTGGAAAAGATGACCTATCTACATCTGCATTAGACCAGTAACTATCTTTTGGACATTGCGGGAAAATTACTATTGCAGGAAATGCACCACGATTGGTTTTGTCTGCAAATAATTTACTTCCGTGTGCTAACTGTCTTTGGTTATCATTTCCACGTTCGCCAGCACCATGAAGAAATAATAAAACAGGATATTGCTTGTCTTCTGAAAAATTTTCAGGATACATAATGCGGTACTTAAGCGTGTCTTTGCCTTTAATATGAACCTTTTCTTTATAAAGATCTTTTTGTGCAAATGCTAGTGATGTAATTAGTAGCAGACAAAAAGTAATTTGTGTTTTAATGTGTTTCATTCTTAGTGAGTTTAATAGGTGAATCCTAGTGTGTCTAATCCGTTTTGTACGTCTTCGTTTTGCATAAATAAATTCCACAGTAAACCTGTACGGTAATTTTCTATCATGATGATTTGTGGACCTTGGTCTATAGCCAAGTAGCGCTCTGTTACCCAATTATATTGCGGGCTAAATGCATCATAAAAACCAGCAGGTCCCATTAATTCATTTTCATAGAAATAATGCATTGCTGCTAAGGATTTTTCTGGTGTATATGGAATAGAGCTTATTGCTGCAGTTGGTGAAATTGTACCGTTATCATTTTCTGGTTCGTGAGCTGAATACCCTACAGAACCATCAGCATTACGTGTGTAACTTGCTGTTAATCCCCAACAATCTGGACCATAGTCTGCAAAATTATTTGGATTACTAACACAATGCTGATAATTAATATTGGTGTGATTAACATTTAAATCCCAATAATTAGCGTATTGATCGTTTAAGCCAGTTGGATTAAGTCCTAAATACGAATAATGTGCCCAAAATAAAGGACCAGTACCAGTGCCAGCATGATCTAAAATTAAAGGAATACTATATTGACTAGATGAGGATACTATATTACCATTACTTGCCCAACCTTGATGGTATACTTCTGCTGAAATTGGATAATCAGGTGATGCTGCACCAAGAATAAATGCTATTAATGCTTCGTTATAACCTTTTAATTCTAAGTTTATGGCGAACTCATCAGAAGGACTCCAATGCCATAATAATTTGTTTTGGTTGTTGGTGTACCAATCCCACTCGACACCTTTCCAAAGTGTATCAGCTTGGTTAGCTAAAGCTTGTTCTTCGGTAGTTCCGTTTTTAAAATATTCTTTCACACAAATTAAGCCTTGAACAAAAAAAGCTGTTTCAACAATATCTCCTCCGTTATCTTGAGTGCTAAATGGTATTGTAGCGCCAGAAGCATCATCTATCCAATGTGACCAAGCTCCGTGAAAACGATCTGCATTTTCGAAGAAGTTTAGTATTTGTGTTAAACGCTGTACACCTTCAGTTTTAGAAATATAACCACGTTCTATGCCTACTATAATAGCCATAAGACCAAAACCACTTCCTCCAGTTGTAATTACGTTTTGACTGTCTGACGGATTGTTAGGATGGTAACGCTCTTTTGCTGCTCCAGAATTTGAGCCTGCAAAATCCCAAAAATACTTGAAGGTTTCTTGCTGGGTTAAATCCAGAATTTCTTCATCCGTTAAGGGATCTATTACCACAGGATCGTCGTCATTTGGGTTGTAAGGTTCTTGATAGCCAGGACCATCATCGTTACCACAACTTAGAATAAATGTTATTAAAACTAGTAAACTGAAATTTTTCATCTAATTCTTGTTTTCGTGTTTAAAACCTAACTTTTTTAATCCTGTTTGTACATCATTATTTTTCATAAATAATTTCCAGAATAAACCTGTTCTGTGATTTTCTATCATTACCGGAATTGGACCTTGATCGATTGCTAAATATCTTGGTAAATACCAATTATGCTCAAAACTAAAAGCATCATAAGGACCATATTTACCAACCAAACTATCGTGATTTTTATAAAGATTTTTTAGCATTTGCATACTCTCTTTTGGTGTGTAAGGAAAAGAAGATAGTGCTGCTGTAGGTGATACAACACCAAGATCGTCTCCTGGTCTGTGACCAGCGTAACCGTTTACTGAATAGCTTGAGGTAAATCCCCAAATGTCTTTTCCGTATCCTTTATAGTTTTTTGGATTATCTATAGCGTATTTGTAATGAATTTTTGCATGATTTTGAGTTAACTTCCAATAATCACCAAACTGATCTGTTAAGCCTTTAGGGTTTAAGCCTAAGTAAGAGTAATGTGCCCAAAATAGCGGACCTATTGGTGCGTCGCTATGTTCAAAATAGTCTAAAACTAATTCTTCATCATAATATGAATCTTTAGAAACAATAGCACCGTTTCTTGCCCAACCTTTTTCATAAACTTCTTTAGATATTGGATGTGTTGGTGAGGCAGCAGCAAGTACATACATAATTAAGCATTCGTTATAACCACCGACAGGAAAATTCATATCCCAACCGTATTCTGGCGACCAATGCCAATACAATACGTCTTCGCCTCCTTTGGTGTACCAATTCCACTCAACATCTTTCCAAAGTTTATCTATTTTGGCTACTAATTCTTGCTCTTGTTTGTTTCCGTCTTTAAAATATTCTGAAACAGTAAGTAATCCTTGAATTAGAAAAGCTGTTTCTACCAAATCGCCACCATTATCTTTTTTTCCAAATGGGTAAACTTTACCAGTTTCACCATCTATCCAATGAGACCATGCACCATGAAAACGGTCTGCGTTTTCAAGAAAATTTACAATTTTAGTATATCTTTTAAAAGCTTGTTCTCTTGTAATCCAACCGCGTTCTACACCAACTAAAATAGCCATAAGCCCAAAGCCAGTTCCTCCGGTTGTTACTGTGTTTTTAGGTGAGCTTGAGTAATTTTCATCTAAATGAATACGCTCTCTTGCCATACCAGAATTAGGTTCGGCACCATCCCAGAAGTAATTGAATGTTTGATATTGAATAGTGTCTAATAGTTGATTTTCGGTTAATTCAACTTTAGTATTATTAGCTAAAGCTAACTCAGAGTTTTCTTTGTTTTTGGTATTGTTTTTACAGCTAAAAATTGATAATAGTATAGCTGTCAAAACAAGGATATTATTTTGAAGGTTTAATCTCATTAGAAAAAATTAAGATAAACTTTAGCTGCATTTACGCGATTATAAATACAGCTAAAGAGTGAAAAAATAGACTAATCTAAAATGTTAATGTTTGCTATTAATTAATCTACGGTTACAACATGGCTTGTATTTCAGCCTGAGTAAGTGCTTTTTTATAAATTTTTAAGTCATCCATTAAACTAGCGTCAGAATTATGACCCCAACCTGTAAACCTTGGAGCACCAGACATAATTGAAATAATATCACAACCAGTCCAATCTACACCTGCAAAAGCATTTTGACTAACAACTTGACCATCTATATAGACTACACATTCTGTACCTGAAATGGTAAAAGCCATTTGTTTCCATTGGTCAATAGTTGGGTCTACATCTGCAGCTGCACCACCATCAAACCATGAGTCTGATGAACCGCTACCTACATTTAATTTAAAACGTTGCATTCCACCAGCGTTTTCACGGAAGAATCTAAATCCTTTAGTACGATCATTTTGAGCATCAGGATTAGCAGTGTCTTCTGGACCTATTACTAATACGCCAGCTCTATCTGGTGTTGCATTAACTTTGTATCTAAATACAGCTGAAAACTCTTCATTTAATAAACCTTCTGTTGGGAAAGTTAAGTAAGAATCTGTAGCACCTTGGTATGCGCTACTACCTTCAAAAGCATCAGATGAAAATCCTGGATTACCAACCTCTGTACAGTCTTGATCACTGAAGCTTTCTGTATAACTACCATTAAATGCTAGTTTAAAAACTTGATCGCTATTGGCAATTAATTCTGTAATATCATTCTGTGTTAAAGCGATATTGAATAATCTTAAGTCATCCATATAGCTTTGGTCAGCATTGTGTCCCCAACCTGTAAATCTAGGAGCACCAGACATTATAGATAATATATCACAACCTGTCCAATCTATTCCAGAAAAGCTATTTTGAGTTACAACTTGACCGTTGATGTATACAGTAGCTTGAGATTCTGAAATTGTAAAGGCTAAGTGAACCCATTCGTCTAAAGTTGGATCTACATCTGCAGCTGCACCACCATCAAACCATGCTTCTCCAGATCCTGTTCCGATATTTAATTTGAAACGTTGCATTCCTCCAGCATTTTCACGAAAAAGTCTAAAACCGCTAGTACGATTATTTTGCGCATCTGGGTTTGCTGAATCTGGAGGACCAATAACTAATACACCTGCACGATCTGGTGTAGCGTTAACTTTCATCCAGAAAGCGGCACTAAATTGGTTAGCTAGAAGACCATCTGTAGGGAATGTTAAATAAGAATCTGGTGCGCCAGCATATGCATTTGATCCAACTCTTGCTTCACCAGCAAAACTTGGAGCTCCAAATTCTTCTGCGTCTGTAACAGTTACAAGCTCTGTGTAACTACCATCAAAAGGCATATAAAATGTTTCGCCTTGATATTCTGGTGTATATGGTGGTTGTTTGCTAAAGTTGTTAGTTACACTTGTTGTGTTTCCTGCTATATCTGTAGCAGTAACAGTAATAAAGTGATCACCTGTGGTTATATTATCATAAACAAACTCTTCATTAAAAATTCTATAATCTAAGAATGAATTGTAAGAAGCTATAACATCTCCATCAAGTTCTACAACTACAGAAGTTAGTTCTATATCATCTTCAGCTTTAAACTCTATAGGAGTTGAAGTAACAAGATCTGCTACTTGAATTTGAAAACCATCAACAGGTTTTTCTATCGTAACAATAGGAGCACCAGCGTCAGGACCTGGATCTACTTGTGTTATTGGATCTATACCCTCGTAACATGACGCAGTAAGCGCTAAGGTTAAATAGGCTAAAATATATGTGCTTAGTTTTTTCATAATTTAGTGTTTTATTCAAGAGGTAATAAGTCTACTTGTGCTTGTGGATATGGTAAATACTCGTCGTCAGCAGTAAAAGTTCTTCCTTCGTAGCTTAACTCGTCATATCTATTTAATCTGATCATATCAAAGTATCTGATTCCCCATTCCATTGCTAATTCTGCAAATTTTTCGTCAATGACGTCGTCTGTAGTTACTCCAGATAGAGCAGGCATATTTACTCTTGCTCTAACGCTATTTACAGCTTCGTCTGCTGTCATTACTGTTCCTGTAGCACCTTGTGTTAATGCTTCTGCATACATTAATAAGATTTCTGCATATCTAATAGCAATTAGGTTTTTACTAGAACCGTAGCTGTTTCTTCCAGGTGTTAATTGAGTAGAAGGAAGGTAGTGTTTACCACTAGCAAACATAGCTCTTGGGTAGTCGTTAAAAATGTCTCCAGAAGGTGTTGTGTTAGATACATAATTAGGAAGCGTTGCGTATGCTGGATCTTCCATGATTTCGTCAATACCTCTTGGTGTGAAGCATACACTAGTTACTAATCTAGTTTGATCACCTCTATCTAGCATAAATTTGATAAATTTTAAACTTGGCTCATAAAATCCCCAACCTCCAGATGCAGTTTCTACAACTGGTGTCCAGCTAGAAGGACCAAAAGGCGCAAAAAGGTGATTGTTAACATCTCCAGAATCGGTATTGTAATCTGAGAATTGTAATTCAAATAAGTTTTCGTTACAAAGTTTTCCTGGTTTTTTAAATAATTCGTAATAATCTGGGAATAAAGAGAATTTGTTTGAGCTAATAATTTCTTCTGTAGCTTCTGCAACTCCTTGGTAATCTTCCATTTCTAAATTAGCTAAAGCTTTTACTGCTAGTGCAGTATATTTTGTTACACCACCAGGTACATCTTCACGTTCGTTAGGTCTTGCATCTGGTAGGTAAGGTATAGCTTCATCCATTAGATCTGATACGTACTGCATAACTTCCATTTTAGAGTCAATTCCGTTATCAATATCTATTTGAGGATCTGCAGGGTTTTGAATAATATAAATATTACCCCAAAGACGCGACATTTGTAAGTGTTGGAAACCACTAAGTACTTTAGTTTCTGCAACATATTGGTTTGCTAGGTCTACATATGAGCCAGTAGCTAAATCACCGTATCTTTGTATTATTTCGCCAGCATTAAGTACGTCTACAATATCTCCGTAGAAGTTTTTCCAAACTTGGTTATACATCCAGAATCCATTATCATAATTGTATAAATCTGTTTCTGCAAATAAAGGTTGATCACCAAGTCCACCAGCATTAACATCATCACCTCTAACACCAACTAATAATGGGTCTTCCCAACCTCTTGTATAAGTTGTAGAGTATGCACCAATTAATGGTAAAATCATATCACTAGATATAGTATAATCTAAATCGTCTGTGGCTACTTGACCTTCAATTTCTTCTAATTTGTCATTACAATTGAAGAAAGTAAACCCAACTGCTAACAATAAAGTTAGTTGTTTAAAGTTTTGTTTTAAATTTTTCATAAAGCTTTTCTTTTTTAAATTTTTACGTTAACTCCAACGGTGTACACTGCAGGTACAGGATATGTTTGTCTATCTACACCATTTGCTACTTCAGGATTAAACCCATTGTAATTAAAGAAAGTAAATGGTCTGTCTGCAGTAAAGTAAACTCTTGTTTCTGGCATATTATCGCCTAGTAATGTTCCTGATTTTATAGTATAAGCTAATTGAATGTTTTGGATACGGAAGTAAGCACCATCTTCTATGAAAAATGAACTTAATTTTTGGTTCCAAGCTCTTCTTCTTCCTGCTGCAGAAGGGTATGAGTTTGTTGTACCTTCTCCGTGCCATCTATTGATAGCAAAATCTGCATCCATATTAGTATCGTTTGTAAAAATTACTTCACCTCTTTTTCGATTTAGTATTTGGTTACCAGATTGACCTTGCATGTCTATTGATAAATCAAAGTTTTTGTAAGATACTTTTAGATTTGCCCCATAATTGAATGTAGGTAGATAAGAGCCTATGTTTACTCTATCATTATCGTCTATAACACCATCGTTATTTTGGTCTACATATTTAAAGTCTCCTGGTACTAATCCATTATCTACAGCAACAGGATCATTAGCAACTTCTGTGTCGTTTTGGTATACTCCAGCAACTTCTAATCCGAAGAAGTAGTTTACAGGTTCTCCTACCTCAATTCTTTGTCTAAATTCTGCACTACCAGTATCTATATAACCACGACCGTTATCTAGTTTAGTTACTTCGTTATCTAAAGTTGCGATGTTACCACCGATTGAGAATTTCCAGTTATCATTGATAGTTTGATTCCAATTAGCAGCAAATTCAAAACCTTTGTTTCTCATTTCTCCAATATTATCTCTTACAAAGTTACCAGTAATCGGTACTTCTCTTGATGCTACTAAATCTTTAATATCTCTTATGTAATAATCAGCTTCAAGACTTAATCTACTATTAAATAATCTAGCACTAATACCTATATTGGTTTCTTCCATAATCTCTCTTTTAAGATTTTGAAAAGTTGTACTACCAATTATACCATTAGTTTGTGTATCGTCTATTGCTGTAACGATTGTGTTTATTGTGTTTGTACCAGAGCTTCCTGATAAAGAACCGTTAGATAATTGTCCCCATGTAGCTCTTAATTTTAAGAAGTTAATAAAATTACTATCGTTTAAGAATTTTTCTTTTGAAATTACCCAGCCTAAACCAAATTGAGGAGTTGTTTTCCAAATTTCTCTTGGGAATCTTGAGTCTCCTTCACGTCTTACGGTTGCGTTAAATAAATATTTATCATCAAAACCGTATTCTAGTCTACCTAAATAAGACATGTAATAAAATCTGCTAGCACTTTCAAAAACTCTACCGTTAAAAGAATCTGGATCTGCAAAGTTTAAATACCAAGAACTTTCAAAATCTACAGCGCTAATATCTTCTCCAGTAGCAGAGAAACTGTTAGAATGTAAATCTCTATATGATGTACCAGCTATTGCTTTTACAGAGTGTTTACCAAATGTGTCAGAGTAAGTTAAAAGATTATCCCACATTTGGTTAGATGTTGTTAAATTAGCTCTTCTAATACTAGAAACTTGTCTTTGAGATTGACCAGATATGAAGTAAGGTAATCTTACATTTCTTTCTAATATTGTTGAATAATCATTGTAATAGGTTGTTTTAAAAGATAATTTATCAGGAATAAGGTAATACTCTGCATAGATGCTTGTAAGTAGTTTTCTTATTCTTAATTGATTATCATTAAACGTCATAGCCGGAAATGGGTTTTGTGATCCTCTATAACCAAGTAAAGTAGCGTCTGAAAAAGGTATTGGGTCTGCAGCTGTGTTTGTATAGTCGTATTTTGGTAAAATAGGTACTGCAAAATAAGCTTGAAACCATGCTCCGTTTTCTGGGTTATATTTGGTAGCATTACTAAACGCACTATTTACTCCTACTTTAAAACGATCTGATACGTCTATGTCTATATTACCTTGAATATTAAAACGTTCGTATTCGTTTTTCATGTCTAAGATACCTTCTTGGGCAAAATAACTTGTGTTTATACCGTAGTTAGAGTTTTCTCCGCCACCTGTAATACCTAAACTATGGTTTGTAATTGGTGCATCTCTTAAAACTTCTCTGTACCAATCTGTGTTTACGTTAGGGATGTTAGGATTAACACGACTTCTACCAAAACGTTGTATAGCATTTTCTACATATTGTATATCTGCAGCAGATCCAGACTCATAAACCATAGTTACAAACTGTTCTGCGTTAGCCATTTTTAATACGTTTTGTGCATGTTGAATACCTGTATATCCATTATAAGTAATAACAGGTTTGCTACCTTTTTTACCGCCTTTAGTTTTAATAATTATAACACCATTACTACCTCTTTGACCAAAGATTGCTGTAGAAGAAACGTCTTTTAAAACAGAAACAGATTCTATTTGACTATTATCTAAAAAGTCAATGTTATCATACCAGTTTCCATCAACTACGTAAAGTGGGTTTTGACTACCGTTTAAAGTGTTAATACCACGAATTCTTACATTAGGAGAATCTCCTGGTGATCCTGCACTTGTAATTTGCACACCAGGTACTTTACCTTGTAAAGATTGCATTACGTTACTGTTAGGTGTTTTTTCAATAACCTCTGAGTCTACAGTTGTTATTGCTCCGGTTAAATCTGATTTTTTTTGTGAACCATATCCTATAATAACAACTTCTTCTAAGTCTGAAACTTGAGTTTCTAAAGCTATGTTTAAAGTGTTTTGGTTTGCAACAGTTATTTCTACTGTTTTAAAGCCTATGTAACTAAATTCTATTACATCACCTTGTTTGGCGCTAATTGTATAATTGCCGTCAAAGTCTGTACTTGTTCCTGTACTAGTGCCTTTAATTAGGACATTAGCACTAGGTATAGGCAATCCGTCTTCCATACTGGTTACAGTACCTGTAATAGTTCTGTCTTGTGCATATAAAGTAATGCCAAGAAGGAAGAAGAATAAAACGCTAATCTTTGTTCTCATTTACTTTTAGTTTTTAAATGTTAGTGAAGTAAAATTAACAGCTATTTAACTAAATCTTTTATTTGGAAATACATTTTGATTACGTCATGATTGTAAAAATGTTAAAAACACAGGTATGACGTACTGTTAAACTATTAAAAAATTAGCAAATACGCAACTAAAACGTTATAGTGACGTAGTTTTGACGTATGTTAAAAATGACTTATTTTGTTAAAAAAAGTACTAATTAAAACTGTGTAAATATTCGGTAAGAGAGTCTTCTTTATCTAGTTTTAGTTTTCTTTTAAGACGATATCTATGCGTTTCTACACCTCGTGTAGATATGTTCATTAGAGGTGCAATTTCTTTTGTGGTTAGATTCATTTTGATGTAGGCAGAAAGCTTTAAATCTTTAGGTGATAATTTTGGATGTTTTTCTTTTAACTGATTGAAAAACTTTTTGTGTACTTGGTTAAAATTATATTCAAATATTTCCCATTGATCTTTGTTACCAATGGTTTGATCTATTTTTTTCTGAATTCTTCTGTTAATTAATTTATTGCTAAACTGCCCTTCGTTAATTTGAAGATCTTTTTTTATTTCTAGTAAAGCTTCGTTCTTTTTAACTAGTGCAATTGCGGTATTTGCTAGTTGTTTGCTCTTTAATTGAATTTCGCTTTCTAAAGCTTCATTTTTAATTTCTACTAATTTGCGTTCGTTTTCTATGTTTTTTTCTCTTAATAAGTGCTGTTGTTCTTTTTTTAATTCAATTTCAAGTCTTCTTTGTTCTTTATACATTTTACGCTTGTGTAAAAAATAAAAAATAGCCGTAAGGATTAATGCAGCAATAAAGTATAGTATAAATCCAAGACTAGATTTATACCAAGGTGGAAGTACGTGTAATTTTAATGATTTTACATCAGATGTTTGTCCAGATTTATTAGTGGTTCTAAAAAGCACTCCAAAATCACCATTTTTTAGATTAGATAGTACCAGGTTTTCATTATCTACTTTTTCCCATTTATTTGGATCTGTAGTAAGGCTATATTCAAAACTATGGCTAGTTGAACCAGGTGATGATATAGTAATATTGATATTACCATTATTGGGTATGTCTATAACTTTATTTTCTAAACTCACATAAGTATCATTAACTTTTATTTGCTCTATAGCTGGAGTTTTTGGTGATTGAGCAGAAAAGTTATGATTAGGATTAAATATTAAAAAACCATCGTTAAGATTTAATGTGTATGTTGAGTCGTTTAATTTTGATACGTTTTCATAACCTAAGATAATACGGTTGTCATAGTAGTTTCTTGTTAAAATTTCTCTTACAGAATTATCTTCATCTAGTTTAATAATTCCGTTATTGTTTTTAAAAAATATACTATTTGTTGACGCTTCTGAAATTACATCTGAGTTTTTACCTATCTTTTCATTTAAAAAAGGATATGGTACTATGCTATCTAATAAGGGCTCGTATTTTTTCCAACCATTATTTGTCTTGAAACAAATGGTGTTTTTAAGTTTATAAACTCTTACGTTATAATCTGTTTCTAAACCTTTATGATTATAGTCTACAACTTTTGTTATTGAATCATGATTAGTATTAAAAACAACTTTACTTAATCCTTTATAAGCGTTTGCAGCCCATGCTTGTTGTTTGTTTTCAAATTCTAAAAATCGCGTAGGATTAGTCGTTTTACCTAAATGGTTAACTTGCCACTTATTATTCTCTTTTTTAAATTTAACTAAACCTCCATAGGTACCTTGGGTATATATGTCTGTATCTGGTATTTTTTTTAAAGTCCAACCACCAGTGAAGTTAGAGATAAGTTCAGTTTTGTCTTTTGAAACCAGATATGTACCGTTATTGTGACCACAAAATAGTTGATCATCAATTATTTTTAAATCCCAAACTTGTCCTTGTGTACCTTCAATAAATTTAAGATTATGGTCTTGGTCTAGATAATAAAGACCAGTATTACTTCCTATATAGATGGTGTTATTAAAATTTATAACATCATAAACAGCTCCTAATTTACCCGTTACATCATTGTAATAAGAGATATTGTTTTTTAAGTTAATTTTAGAAAGTCCATTATCTAAACACAGCCAAATATTTTCATTTTTTTCAATTAAAATGCTTAAAACAGTATTGTTAGCAAGTCCATTTTCTTTGTTTATATTATAAACAACTTCACCATTATGATTGGTTATATAAAGTCCATTTTTGATAGTTCCAAAAACTAAATATCCGTTATCAAGCTGTCCAAAACGATTAAGTTGATATTTTTTTAAAGTTTCGTTTATGGGTAAGTTTAATGGTTCTAACTTTTTATTTTTAATAATAAAACAACCTTTTAAATCTGTTGTAAGTAGCAATTGATTTTTATAGTTAGAAATAGATATTATTCTATCTCCTGCTATAATATCATCTTGAATGAAAGGAGTTAATTTTAATTGATTGTTAAGTATAAACACACCTTTGTTTAAAGTTGAAACATATAAAGTGTTATTAACTATACTGCAAGAAATAACTGTAGATGGTAAATTAATTTTAGTGATTTTATCATTTTCATAAACGTAAATATTTTGAAACGATCTAAAAACGATCTTATCGTTGTAATCTAATATCTGCCAAAACTCTTCACTTGTTGATTTAGTTTTATTTAGTAAATGTGATAATGAATGATAGATAATTTGACCTTTGTCATTGTAAGTCCAATATCCAAATTCTTCATAAGAACCAGTGTAAATCTTGTCTTTTACCGCTAAAACAGATCTTATAGTTGTTTTATTAGGTAACGATTTAATTTTCCAATTTAATCCATTATAAATTAAAAGTCCGTTGTTGTTAGCAACATAAATTTTACCGTCATCTCCTTTAGATATTCCCCAATTTTGGTTACTTGCATTATATTTTGAAAGTGAATAATTTTCAAAATATGGTGTAAATTGAGCGTTAGCAAAAGGACTTGCCAGAATACAAATAAAGACTAAAAGTGTTTTTAATTTCATTTTAAAAACTTATTTTTTATTTAAGATCAGATATACAGGAAAATGGTCACTATAACCACCTTTATAATTTTTTCCAACATAAGTCCGATAAGGACTACCTTTATACTTACCGTCATATTGTTTTAAAAAATCTGCATCATAAATATCTGCTTTTACGTAGCGTAGTGTTTTTGGCTTTCTTTCAAAAAAATTGTGTGTAATTATAATCTGATCAAATAAATTCCACTCAAAATTATGACTTGTTGTACCTCTATCAATAGATAGTAGAGTGTCCATCGGGTTAAACAAACCTATATTATCTACCAACTGTTTTATACTATTACTAAAAGGATCATCATTAAAATCTCCCATTACTACAATTTTAGGATTGTCATAATCTTCTTGTAGTCTTAAAATAATAGCTTGTACTTGTTCTGATGCTTTAATACGTTTAAATTCTGTAGCAACATCACCAGTTCTTCTTGATGGCCAATGGTTGACTATAAAATGTATTTTTTCACCAAAAAACAAACCAGATACTAATAAGATATCCCTTGTGTAGTCGGGTAATCCATCTTCATCGGTTAAAGTAAAGGTGAAAATTTCAGAATGTAAAACCTCAAACTTTTTACTATCGTAAATAAATGCTACGTCTATACCACGTTCATCTTGACTATCATAATGTACAAATTGATACGGATACTCTTTAAGGTGTTTTGAAGCAATTAAATCCCTTAATACAGCATCATTTTCTACTTCTGCTAACCCAATAATTGCTGGATGACTGTTGGTTTCTTTTCTACCAATGTTAGAAATAGCATAACCAATTTTACGTAGCTTATTTTTATAACGTTTAACTGTCCAGCGCTTTTTGGAAGTAGGGATAAAATCATCATCACGAGTAAATTCATCATCATAAATATCAAAAAGATTTTCGATATTATAAAAAGCAACAGTTTGTTTATTAGTTTTAGATTTAAATATATTAAACTTCAAAAGGATAGAATTTTAAAAGTCTAAAAATAGCAAATTTATTGTGGCTACAATTATGTAAATTTGCAATATAAATATTTATATGCTAGAGAAAAAAGACATAAAATTAGAAAGCGCCGTATTAATTGGTGTAGTAACAAGAGAACAAGACGAAGCACAATCTAAAGAATACTTAGATGAACTAGAGTTTTTAACCTATACAGCAGGCGGAGAAGTAAAAAAACGTTTTACCCAAAAAATGGAGATGCCTAATCCCAAAACATTTATTGGTACAGGTAAAATGGAAGAGGTAAAGCAGTTTATTGATGATAATGAAATTGGGACAGCCATTTTTGATGACGAGTTAAGCGCAGCACAAGAACGCAATATTAGTAAGATTTTAGGTGTTAAAGTATTAGACCGTACCAACTTAATCTTAGATATTTTTGCACAACGTGCTCAAACTAGTTATGCACGTACGCAGGTAGAATTAGCACAATGCGAATACTTGTTACCAAGACTTAAAGGAATGTGGACACACCTTGAGCGTCAAAAAGGAGGTATTGGTATGCGTGGACCTGGTGAAACCGAGATTGAAACAGATAGACGTATTGTACGTGATAAAATAGCATTGTTAAAAGCTAAAATAAAGACTATTGATAAGCAAATGGCTGTGCAACGTGGTAACCGTGGTAAGATGGTGCGTGTAGCTTTAGTTGGTTATACAAACGTAGGTAAATCTACTTTGATGAACACTATTAGTAAATCTGAAGTCTTTGCAGAAAACAAACTATTTGCAACTTTAGATACTACAGTTAGAAAAGTTGTAATTCAGAATTTACCATTTTTATTAACCGATACTGTTGGTTTTATACGCAAGCTGCCAACACAATTGGTAGAAAGTTTTAAAAGTACGCTAGATGAAGTACGTGAAGCAGATTTATTGCTTCATGTTGTAGATATTTCGCATCCAAATTTTGAAGAGCATATTGCTTCTGTAAATAAAATTTTAGGTGAAATTGATAGCGCAGACAAACCTACAATTATGGTGTTTAATAAGATTGATGCTTATAAGGCAGAACCATTTGATGAAACCGATTTAACTGCTGAACGTACCACAGATCATTATAGTTTAGCTGAATGGAAAAGGACTTGGATGAATAGAGTAGGAGAAGACAATGCTTTATTTATCTCTGCGCTAAACAAAAGGAATTTAGAAGAATTTAAAAAGCGTGTATATAATGAAGTAAGAGAAATACACGTTACACGTTTTCCTTATAATCACTTCTTATATCCAGATTACGATTATGAAAATTTAGGAGAAGAAGAGTAAAATAACTTGGGCGTTACCCACTTTTGTTTTTAATGACAAAAGTGCGTCGGGCTTTCGCTAGTCGCAATCAAAGATGTGCTCCAACAATAGCTCAATCCCTAACGCATAAAAAAAGTGCTTCCTTTTTGGGAAGCACTTTTTTTATATCTAAATCTAGAGTGTTTATTATAGTTTATAGTTTAAACCAAATAACCAGTAAGATTGTAAATCATTATCTGCATTATCTAAACTTACACCTTGGTAAGCTGCAGCTTCTTGTTTGTTACTTCTTAAACCAAAGTCAAAACCAACACCTATGTTTTTCCATAATGTATACCCAAAACTGTTAATCCAAGTCCAGTTAGAGTAGTCACCGCTTTTATAGCTAGCAAAACCAGAGAAGTTAGATTTAAAGTTTACTTTACCAATTTGTCTAGTATAGTCTGCTACAAATTTAGCTCCTAAAGAAGATTCAAAAACAGTACCTTCATCAGCAAAAACAAAGTTGTAGTTTAATGGATGTATTACAACTACTAAGTTTTCTATAGGTGTCCAAGTTGCACCAACACCAAGGTCTAAATAACCAGGGTTATTAAAATTGTTTAAAAGTGTTGTTCTGTATTCTCCTAATCCAGAAATTGCCCACTTATCACTTAATTTTCTACCATAAAGAGATGTGATATTAAAAACGTCTGTGTTTTCTCTAAACTTATCGCTGTCTGTAGGATCGTCTTTATCATCTAATTTTACCCAACCTAAATTCACATTTAAGTTATTACGCCAGAAAAATTTCTCTTCAATTAAATTTGCGTAACCATTTACAGTAAAACCAATATTACCAGAACTGTTGTTAGGTGCTGCTTGAGCATACCAATTGTTAAATTCAGAGATACTTCCTCCAATGGTACCAAAAGCACCAACTCTCCAACCTGGTAACGCATCTATTTGAGCTTGTATAGCATTTGCTTCTGCTTGAAACTTATCAGCTTGTGCTTGTTTTTCAGCTTTTTCAGCTTTTAATTCTTCTTTTGTTTGAGCATTTACGGAAACGATTCCTAAAAATATAGCTCCAATAAGTAATACTTTTTTCATTTCTAATTATTTTAGTTTTTAATAAAACGGATGCAAAGGTAAGTTTTACTTTTGATTTATGTGAAATTATCAAAACAACTTAAAAGTCTATTATTCAGTAATTTAAATAATTAACAAAGTTATTAACGCTTAAATAATGGCACAGAAGAACATGTTTCTCCATACATTATTGATTTGGCGTGTTTTTTTAGTTTAGAAGTAAGCATAGTGTAAGCGTTTATAGGGACTGGCTTGTTGCTACAGCCTTTAACGATTACTGGTTTATCTTGGTAAATTGAGGTGTCTAGTTGATCGATTTTATCTTGGTAGATTGAAGTTTCTAATTCCTCTAAAGTTCCGATATGGCACTTTTCGACAAAAGGTTCTAAATTAACGACCAACAACATAAATGCCCAATCTGGTATTATAGCATCTGTACTACAATTTATTGCGACGTACTGGTTTTTATATTGAGACCAGTCATATGCTTTTACTTGTTCTCTAAAATCTTTTTCTCTAAGGACTAATCCTTCATAAAGCCAATCTTTAATGTCAAAAACTACACGTTTACCAGACGGATAATAATCTTCTAGATCTATTACTTGCAGCTTGCTATTGGCTACGCGGTTTATAATTTCGTCTGCCATTTTGATTGCTTTTATAGCATTCCTAATTCTAGTTTTGCTTCTTCACTCATTAAGTCTTGTGACCATGGTGGATCAAAAGTAATTTCTACTTCAGCGTCTTTAATATCGTTAAGAGATTTTACTTTTTCTTCTACTTCAAGAGGTAAAGTTTCTGCAACTGGACAGTTTGGTGTTGTTAAGGTCATTAGGATTTTTACTTCGTAATCTTCGTTTACTAATACATCGTAAATTAATCCTAATTCGTAAATATCTACTGGTATTTCTGGATCGTAAATGGTTTTTAAAACCTTTACTATTTTTTCTCCTAATTCGGCTGTATCTATTGTGCTCATTTTCTTTTTCTTTTGTTATTCCGCGAAAGCGAAATTATTTTAATTGTGTTTGATAAGCAATTGCATACATCTTTAATTGCTTAATCATGCTAACTAATCCGTTTGCTCTTGTAGGAGATAGGTGTTCTTTTAATCCAATTTTATCAATAAAATCGGTATCTGCTTCGATAATATCTTTTGGGTGTTGGTTTGAGAACACACGAATTAAAATAGCTATAATCCCTTTGGTAATTATAGCATCGCTATCTGCAGTAAAGGCAACTTTATCTTCGTCCATTTGGGCATGTACCCAAACTTTGCTTTGACAACCTTTAATTATATGATCGTCGGTTTTGTATTGCTCGTCAATTAATGGTAAGGTTTTACCAAGGTCTATCATATATTGGTAACGCTCTTCCCAATCTTCAAACATTGAAAATTCATCTATGATGTCTTCTTGTATTTCTTTTATACTAGGCATAAGTCGTTTCTGTCTTTTTCAGTTACAAAATTAATGAATATTCTTCTATTGTAAGCCTTGACTTGTCGTTAAACCGTTCTTAATTTTTTGGCACTAAGTTTAAAAGATAGTTAACTAGTTCTGCAATTTCTTTTGGAGGATTACCTGCATCAAAAGATTGCGAATTATAAGTTTTTTCTCCAATAAAAATTTTTAAGTTAGCAATTGCAGCACCATCATATTGACGTGCTTTGCTTGGAGCTTCAAATTCATTAATTTTTGTAATGTCAAAATTACTAGCTAAGTTGGTTAAAGTTTCCCAATTCTTAGTTGTGCAATCTTTTGTTTCTTCTTTAGACGTGCGAGATAATTTATATGTAATTTTATCTTTATTAGATTTTACCATTAAATAACCGCCTCTTGTAACCGCAGTATATTCAAATGACGAAATGTCTAATTGCGTTGTTTTAGCGTTTGTTGATATTTCTGTGTTACTTTTAGCTAAGTCAGATTGTATATTTTTAGAAGCATTACATGCGTTTAAAAACAAGGTTAAAAAAATAAGAATATAGGTTTTCATCTTTATTGAAATTTATTATTTACTATAATAATACAAAAAAGACGCCAAATATGGCGTCTTTTAGAATTTTATGACTTTAATGGATTAGTTTCCTACTAAAGCAGATCTTGATCCGCCAGCTTGGAAGATAGCTCTCATTCTTTCTTTTTGACCTTGAGAGAACATATACATACACTCATCATTTACATAATCCATGTAATTCATAGTCATATCATTAGAACGACAATTAACAGTTGGATAAGAAGGACAACCATAATTTGGTCCATCTGATGATGGAGTGTCTGCAACAAAATCGTCTTGCTTACATCTTCCGTCTCCCCAAATATGACGTAAGTTTAAATAGTGTCCAACTTCATGAGTTAATGTTCTTCCTTGGTTGTAAGGTGCTGACGATCCTCCTGGTAAACTAGAGTATAATACTACAACTCCATCTGTTGCAGATGGTCCACCTGGGAATTGTGCATATCCTAAAATACCACCGCTAATGTTACATACCCAAATATTTAAGTGAGTAGAAGGTGTTACTGGTGGGTAAGCAGCTTTTACAGCATCATTAGTACTCCAAGCAGATGTAGAGTTTGAGTGTCTAAATGTACCAGCTAATGTAAAGTTGATTTCAGTGTCAGCTACTAAATTAGCAAATTCTGAAGGGACTTGGTTAACATCGTTATTTGAAGCTCTAAAATCATCATTTAACACAGCGATTTGAGCATTAATTTGTTGATCACTAACATTTTGAGCAGAATTACTGTAAACTACATGTACGTAAACAGGAATATTTACCACGCCTAAATTGTCGGAAGTGTCTCCACCACCGCCGCCAGATCCTCCAGATCCGCCGCCATTTCCATTTCCGTTACCTGCACCATCAGGTTTTTTTGAAGCAATAAAACTTCTAGTATTGTATTCTATGTCATACATTTTTTTATCTAAACCAGGATTTTCGTTTAATAGACGGTTTAGGTTTACCATCGAGTAGCAAACGGCTTTTCCTTGTGCTGCTCTTGCAGTTTCATCATTATCTGCATCTGTATACAAATAAAAATCTGACATGTCTACTTTAGCTTGTTCTTCGTTTAATGATTCACTTTGATTGTCGTTACAAGACATAAACAGCAGTGCTACACTAGCTATTCCTAAAAATAATTTTTTCATTTTGCTATATTTAATCAGTTTATGTTAGTTAATATACGGTATAAATCATAAATTATTAAATATTTTTCAAACAAAATATTAATTATTAGACAAAATGACAATTTTATTCAATAAAAAAGCACCTCTTTTATGAAGTGCTTTAAAAAAAATATATGTAAATCATGTTTAACTTAACATCATCTTTGCTTTTTTTACAGCAGTAACTAAAGCGTCTATTTCTTCTTTAGTATTATAGAATGCAAACGAAGCTCTTACTGTACCTGGTATTTTATAAAAATCCATTATTGGTTGCGTACAATGATGACCAGTACGAACAGCAATCCCCATTTTATCTAATAATGTACCAACATCATAAGGATGTATACCATCTAAGTTAAATGATATTACAGATGTTTTGTTTTTAGAAGTTCCGTAGATTTTTAATCCTTCAATTTCTAAAAGTTTTTTAGTACCGTATTTTAAAAGCTCATGCTCATAAGTAGCAATGTTATCAAAGCCAATAGCATTCATATAATCTATTGCGGTTCCAAAAGCAATGCCTCCACAAATATTTGGTGTTCCTGCTTCGAATTTATGTGGTAAACCTGCGTACGTTGTTTTCTCAAAAGTAACTTGGTCAATCATTTCTCCACCACCTTGATAAGGCGGAAGTTTTTTTAACCATTCTTCTTTACCATAAAGCATACCAACACCTGTTGGTCCACACATTTTGTGAGCAGAGGTTACATAAAAATCTACATCTAATGCTTGTACATCTGGTTTTATATGTGGACAAGCTTGCGCACCATCTATTAAAACAGCAGCGCCAACTTGATGTGCTTTTTCAATAATTGTTTCAATAGGATTAATGGTGCCTAATGCGTTAGAAATATGATTAACAAAGACTAATTTAGTATTTTCAGAAAGTAAATTAACATAGGCATTCATGTCTAATTCGCCTTCATTAGTCATAGGGATCACTTTAAGCGTTGCTCCTGTTTTTTCGCAAAGCATTTGCCAAGGAACGATATTACTGTGATGCTCTAATGCAGAGACTAAAAGTTCATCTTTTTCATTTAAAAGTGAAGCAAAACCATTAGCAACTAAGTTAATGCTGTGTGTTGTTCCTGAAGTTAAAATAACTTCATAAGTATGTTTAGCATTAAAATGATTTTGAATAGTCTTACGTGCAGCTTCGTACTTATCTGTGGCTTCTTGACTTAGTGTGTGTACACCGCGATGTATATTAGCGTTATAATTAGAATAATAATCTACTATTACATCTATAACTTGTTGTGGTGTTTGCGACGTTGCAGCATTATCAAAATACACTAAAGGTTTACCATTTACTTGTCTATTAAGTATAGGAAAATCTTGTCTTATTTTATTTATTTCTAACATGCTACAAATTTACTACTTGTAACGCTTAAAATGGAATTTTTATAATTTATTTAGTGATTATTTTTTGAAATAAGTATATCTATATTCTCCATCACTAAAAGTAGATAAATTACCATATTCATCATACTTTGGACTACGATAGATTATCGATAATGGGTTGGCTTTGTTACCGTTTTCTTTAACTACTTCGTAAGTTAATGTTCCTTTGTTATTGTAGTCTTGGCTTATTTGATAATATCCGTTGTTTTTTAAAAATAGAATTTTTCCTTCATTAAATTTAGAGTAATCGTAGGTGTTTCTAAATTTTATGTCTTCTTCATTATCGTACAATAAACTGGTTTGTATAAGCCTTTTTTTGTTATCGTATTTGTATGTTGTTATTTCGCTTTTAAAGTTGTAGTTGTGTTTACTTTTATCTGTAGTGGCTTTTATAAGTAATTGGTCTTTATACTCGTATGTAATTGGATCTAGAATATAATAATCAGGTATGTTTTTAGTGTCTAATACTTCGTATTGAATAATATTTAGATCGTCGTTAAGTATATATTTTGAGTTTATTACACCATTTTCGCCTTCATATTTCGTTTCTAATATTGTTGTATTATCTGGATACTTATATTCCTTAACCAGTTTTTTATTTGCATCGTAAACATCATTATATTCTTTAACAAGTAACCCATCTTCATTAAATTGTAATTGCCATGAATTATTAAGTGTTACGGTTTGAATATTTCCTACTAAATTGAAATGTTCTAGTTTGTATTTTAAAATTATTGGGTTTAAAGGCGCTTCTTTAATTGGAGGATTTTTTTGTGCTATTAATAACGTTGTGATAAATAGACATAGAAGAGTAATAATGTTTTTCATGATATTATTTTTTGTCAAATTTAAGAGACAAGAATATCATATAACATTAGGCAATTGTCGTATTTTTAAATTGTTGTATAAAAAAAAGCAGCTATTTAATAGCTGCTTTTTTTTATAGATCAAATCCTATATTGACGCCTAATTTAAGAGCAATAAGTTTTGTTATTCTTTGTTTGAGTTCTGGTATTTTTACCGAACTTAATACGTTGTTACTAAATGCAAACATTAATAATCCTCTTGCTTCTTTTTCTGGGATACCTCTAGATTTTAAATAGAATAAAGCACTTTCGTCTAACTGACCAATTGTACAACCGTGAGAGCATTTTACATCGTCTGCAAAAATTTCTAGTTGAGGTTTGGTGTTAATTGTAGCTTTATCGCTAACTAAAATATTGTTGTTAGATTGAAAAGCATTTGTTTTTTGTGCTTCTTTTTCAACAACTACTTTACCATTAAATACGCCGGTTGCGTTATCGTCAAAAATACCTTTGTAATCTTGGTGACTTTCGCAATTTGGTTCTATATGATGTACTAATGTGTTATGATCTACATGTTGTTTTTCACCAATAATTGTTACTCCTTTTAATGTAGAATCTATACGCTCTCCGTTTTGATAATAATTAAGGTTATTTCTGGTTAATTTACCACCAAAACTAAAGGTGTGAACAGAAGCAAAACTTTCTTGCTTTTGCTCTACAAAAGTGTTGTCTATTAAAGAGGCATTTAGATTATCATTTTGAATTTTATAATAATCAACAATTGCGCGTTTGTTGGCAAATATTTCTGTAACACTATTGGTTAATACAGGATTGTCTGTAAGACTTTGATGACGTTCTATAATTTGTACATGACTATTCTCGTCAACTACAATTAAGTTACGAGGTTGAAGCATAAGTGCAGACTCGTTACCTGTAGAAAAATGTACAATTTGAATAGGTTTGTTAACTACTTTGTTTTTTGGGACGTGAATAAACGCGCCTTCTTGAGAAAATGCTGTGTTTAAAGATGATAAGCCATCTTTTTCTGCTACTTTGTTAAAGTAATTTTCTATAACCAATTGGTATTTTGGTTTTGTTAATGCAGCAGACATTAAACAAACATCTAGACCTTCGTGTGTAGTTTGAGATAAATGAGATGAGTATTTACCGTCGATAAAAACAATCTTGTAAGTATCTATATCGTGAATAAAATATTGTTTTATATCACTATATTCTATAGCGTTTTCTTGTTTAGGGAATACGCTATAGTCATGTTTTAATATGCTGTTTAAAGATGTGTATTTCCAAGCTTCATCTTTTTTTGTAGGAAAGCCTTTATCTTCGAAAAGTTTTATAGCTTCTGTACGAATATCATGTATTTTAGTATCAACGTCTACATGGTCTTCAAAAGCCATGAAAGATGAAACTAATTTTTCTTTTAAACTCATTTGTTAAGTTTTCAGTATTCAGTCTTCAACGCATTTGTAAATGCTGCTTAAAGCTGTATTATTCTACATAATTTTAATTTGCTAGAAAGTGCTTATGCACCAACTTCTTCTTTAATCCAATCGTAACCTTTTTCTTCTAGCTCGTGTGCTAATTCTTTAGTTCCAGATTTAACAATACGTCCATTTAATAACACGTGTACATAATCTGGTACGATGTAATCTAATAAGCGTTGGTAGTGCGTAATTACTACAACAGCGTTATCTTTGTTTTTTAATTTATTTACACCGTTTGCAACAATACGTAAAGCGTCAATATCTAAACCAGAATCAGTTTCGTCAAGAATAGCTAATTTTGGTTCTAACATTGCCATTTGGAAAATTTCGTTACGCTTTTTTTCTCCTCCAGAAAACCCTTCGTTTAAAGAACGAGATAAGAATTTACGATCTATTTCTAGTAATTCTGATTTTTCACGAATTAGCTTTAACATCTCGTTAGCTGGCATATCTTCTAGCCCTTTTGCTTTTCTAGATTCGTTTATAGCAGTTTTCATAAAGTTGGTTACCGAAACTCCAGGAATTTCTACTGGATATTGAAACGATAAAAATACACCTTTATGTGCGCGCTCTTCTGCTGCAAGCTCGTTAATGTTTTCTCCTTCTAAAAAGATATCTCCATCCTCAACTTCGTAATCTTCTTTACCAGCAATTACAGAAGCTAATGTACTTTTACCAGAACCGTTTGGTCCCATAATGGCGTGTACTTCACCTGGTTTTACTTCTAGGTTAATACCTTTTAATATAGATTTGTCTTCTACGCTTGCGTGTAAGTTATTTATCTTTAACATACTGTTTATTTTCCTAATTTAATAACGTCGTTTTTATTCGGGTCTAGTGCTTTAACACTATGTATTTTTTCTATTTTTAGTTTGTATGGCCAGCCTTCTTCATTTTTATCTTTTGGGATAATTTGTGCCTCTACATCTGCTATAACCATATCTGTAGCTTCTTTTTTGTAAGGCTCTGCTTCTTTATTTAAAGCTTTAGATTTTTCATCTAAAATAACACCGTAAATATCATTTTTTACTTGAAAAACTGCTGCGTCTGCATAGTATACAAACTCTCCAACTAATCTTTTGGTTTCAACTTTTTTATCTGTTGAAGTGGTTTCGGTGTGTTTCTTTTCGTCTTTACAACCAAAAGCTAATATGATAGTACAAATAAGAATTATTTTTTTCATTTTTTACTATTGAATTGGTTCTGGTGCTGGATTTAAACTGTTATAATCTTTTGTTGAATGTTGTATAATAACACGTGCTTCTTTTTCTTTTGCAAATGTTTCAAAAACTTCCATTGATGCTAAAGTTTGGTCAACATCATGATTAAAGATTGGTACTCTAGAGTTTTCTCTGCTTTCTTCCATGTGATACATGTCTCCTGTAAGCATTAATGGTCCTTCTTGTTCTAAATCTACAAATAAAGATTGGTGACCTGGCGTATGACCTGGAGTTGATACTATAACAACTCTTCCGTCACCAAAAACATCATAATTACCATTTATTTTCTTTAAAGCTTTTAAGTTTTTTATCGCGTTAAAGTTGTCTGGACTTTGTTTTTTTTGTTCTTCGCTAGTTACAAAGTTATACTCGTTTTCTTGAACGATCCAAATGGCGTTTGGTAATTTAGATGCAGATCCAGAATGGTCAAAATGTGTATGCGATAGGGCAATATATTTTACATCATTGGTTGATAAGCCTATTGACTTTAGTTGTTCTTCAATTCCAGTTTTTCTACTTACAGTAAAAGCGCCTTCTGGAGTTGTAAATGGTTCTTTTCCTATTAAATCTTCAGACAATCCTGCGTCCCATAATAAGTTACCGTCTGGATGCTGAATTAAATAAAAAGCATCTGCAAAGGTTTTTGATTGTCCTTTGTAAGCATCATCTTGAGAAAAAATTTCAAGCATGTTAACTTGAACAGTACCACCATCAAACATAAACATTTTAATAGGCTCTTTTTTAACCTCAGTTTCTGTTTGCTCTACACTAGTTTCTTTTTTGTCTTTTTTACAAGCAACAAATAATGAAAGGGTAATAAGAAGAATGATTAGTTTTTTCATAGTTAAATATTGATTATCCTACAGAACCTTCTAATGAAATTTCTAAAAGTTTTTGCGCTTCTACAGCAAACTCCATAGGTAATTTATTTAATACTTCTTTACTAAAACCGTTGACGATTAAAGCAATTGCTTTTTCGGTATCAATACCACGTTGATTACAATAAAAGATTTGATCTTCTCCAATCTTACTGGTTGTAGCTTCGTGTTCTATTTGTGCCGATTTGTTTTTTGCTTCAATGTATGGGAATGTATGTGCGCCACACTCGTTACCCATTAGTAAACTATCACACTGTGAAAAGTTACGTGCATTTTCTGCGCGACCTGCTATTTGTACTAATCCGCGGTAAGAGTTTTGAGATTTACCTGCAGAAATCCCTTTAGAAATAATTGTAGATTTTGTGTTTTTACCAAGATGGATCATCTTAGTCCCTGTATCTGCTTGCTGGAAATTATTAGTTACTGCAATAGAATAAAACTCGCCAACACTGTTATCTCCTTTTAATACGCAGCTTGGGTACTTCCAAGTTACAGCACTACCTGTTTCTACCTGAGTCCAAGAAATTTTTGCGTTTTTCTCACATAAACCACGTTTGGTTACAAAGTTATAAACACCACCTTTTCCTTCGGCATTTCCAGGAAACCAGTTTTGTACGGTACTGTATTTTATTTCGGCATCATCTAATGCTATAAGCTCTACAACAGCAGCGTGTAATTGGTTTTCGTCACGACTTGGTGCTGTACAACCTTCAAGATAGCTTACATAACTACCTTGATCTGCTACAACTAATGTACGCTCAAACTGTCCTGTTCCTGCTTGATTAATACGGAAGTATGTTGATAATTCCATTGGGCATTTTACACCTTTAGGGATGTAGCAAAAACTACCATCACTAAATACTGCGCTATTTAATGCTGCGTAAAAATTATCTTTTTTAGGTACAACGGTACCAATATATTTTTTTACTAAATCTGGATATTCGCGAATAGCTTCAGAGATAGAACAGAAAATAATACCTTTTTCTGCTAATGTCTTTTTAAATGTTGTTGCAACAGAAACAGAGTCTACAACAACATCCATAGCAACACCTGCTAATTTTTTTTGTTCGTCTAAAGAAATTCCAAGTTTATTAAAAGTGTCTAATAATTCTGGATCTACTTCGTCTAAACTATCGTATTTAGGTTTGTTGTTTGGAGCCGAGTAATAAGAAATAGCTTGAAAATCTGGTTTTTCGTAATGTACGTTTGCCCATTCTGGTTCTACCATTTCTTTCCAAGTTTTGAAGGCATCAAGACGCCACTCGGTCATCCATTCAGGTTCTTCTTTTTTAACCGAAATGGCACGAACAATGTCTTCGTTTAAACCAACAGGAAAGGTGTCAGATTCAATATCTGTGTAAAAACCGTATTCGTATTCTTTAGTTTTTAATTCTTCTCTTAAATCGTCTTCAGTATATTTTGACATAGTAATTTTTGTCTTCTTTTTTTAAAGTGAAAAACTTTCTCCGCAACCGCAAGTACGGTTGGCATTAGGGTTATTAAACACAAATCCAGTTCCGTTTAATCCTCCTGAATATTCTAAAGTGGTACCTATTAGGTATAAAAAACTTTTTTTGTCAACAATAATTTTAACCTCATTATCTTCAAAAACTTTATCTTCTTCTGCTTTGGTTTTGTCAAACTTTAAATCGTAAGATAAACCAGAGCAACCACCACTTTTTACACCAACTCTTATGTAGTCAGTGCTAGGATTAAAGCCATCATCATTCATTAATTCGATGACTTTCTTTTTTGCTGTATCAGAAACTTTTATCATACCTGTTTATTAGAGTTTATCTAAATAGAATGCAAAGATACAATTTAAGTCTCTGTTTACCATATTTAGTAACATTATATTAATAAATAGGCAGATTGATTTTTCTTATTGAGGAAGAAATGCGGGATTGTTTATAAATGAAGGGTCAGAAAGTGATAACAAGAAAGCTTTTAAGTTGTTCTTGTCTTCTTCTGAAAGTTGAACGCCACCTTGCTCTACTTTTTTCATTAAAGGATCAATAGTTGAAGAATTTTGAAGACCGCTACTGTAGTGTTCTATAACATCGTCTAAAGTTAGAAATCTACCGTCGTGCATATATGGTGCAGTGTAAGCTAAATTACGTAGTGTTGGTGACCTAAACTTACCATTATCATTAGGATTGCCTGTAACTGCACCCAAGCCTAAGTCTGTAAAAGTAGCATCTAAACCATTGTTGTGAAATTGATTGTCTGTCCAAAGCGGATTGTTAGGATTACCATGACAATGGAAACAATCACCACGTTCTTCATCCATAAACACATTTAAACCTTCTTGTTCTTGAGCAGTTAAGGTGGCTCCTCCATTTAGAAATTTATCAAATTTTGAATTACCAGAAATTAAAGTACGCTCAAATTGTGCAATTGCTTTTGTTACTAAGTCTTTTGTAATAGTTGAAGTACCAAACGCTTGGTTGAATAAATTTGGATATTCTGGATGGTTGTTAAGTCTGTCTTCTACATCACTCCATGAAGGATTTTCTAGCTCAATTGGATTGGTAACTGGTTCTAATGCTTGATGTTCTAGTCCTAATGCGCGTCCGTCCCAAAAGTATTTGTCATCAAAATTCCATGCTAAGTTAATTAAAGGCATACTATTGCGATTACCAAAATTTCCTGAAACACCTATGCTAAATTTATTAGAGTCTGAAAATCCATTTTGTGGCATATGGCAACTTGCACAAGCTTTTGTGTTATCTACAGATAGAATACGATCGTAAAATAAGCGTTTTCCTAAAGAAACACCTTCTTCTGTCATTGGATTGTCAAAAGGAATAATTGGATCTATTAACAATTGGTCAAAATGTTGCGGTACTTCTAATTGATAAGGTATAGGTACATAAGCATCATTATTGTTTATTGTGTCTTCAGATTTTGAACACGAACAAATAATAATTGTTAATAGGCAATATGTAATCCAATATTTCATTAATATTTATTGTATAATTTCACCTAAGCTAAATACAGATAATACATTTTCTTGCATCATTTTTTGTGCGGTATAATTAGGCATTAGTGGTGTGTCTAATACGTTTAAATCCCAAGTGTTTGGATTGGTAAAAAATTGGGCAATATTCATTTTAACTTCAATCGTTGCATTGTTTGAAATAGTGAATGACTCTGAAAATGTTATTGTTGCAAAATTTTGCTCAAAAACACCTTCGCTTACTCTTGCAGTTCCGTTATGATAATTAAAAGGAGCAGGGTTAGTTGTGTTAACATTATACATGCCATCAAATTGTAAAAAGTGATAACCGCCACCAAGCATGTCTGGCCAATTCCAAGAAGCAATATTTAAATCTGGATAAGCACCGTTTATATTATCTTGTTCGTTAAATCCCCAAATAAATTTAAGTTGATAATTACCTAGTGGAACGGCATTGGTTTCTGGAGAGAAATCATATGTATCTTCGTTTGATAAATCTGTAAATTTATAACCGTCAAATACATAGCTAAGGTTGTTGTCGGTATTAATTAATTCAATACGAGAGATAAGGTATCTTATTCTGTCAATGTTTATTACTTCTCCGTTTTCGTTTGTAAGATCTAAGTTTTCAAAATTAGAACTATCTAATAATTGGTCATTCCAATTGTGTGTAAATTTAAAACTAACACTAGCATTTGTTTCTGCTACAGCATTGTCGTCTGCATCTTCGCTACATGCAGTTAGGGTTAAAAATAAAGCTATTAATGTTGCTATTTTCTTCATTTAATTTAATGTTGTTATAATTAAGTCTTCAAAACCTTTGTTTTCTGGTATGTCAATATCGTTACTGCTAGAGACGCCAACAACTACAATTTTACCATTGTCTAATTGAGTAATTCCATGTCCGTAATCTATGTTGCTTCCTCCAATTGATGTTTGCCAATTTAAATCACCATTAGAATTAGTTTTAAATACCCAAATATCATTTTGTCCATTATTTTGAGTGAGTTGTCCTGTGCCACTTCTAGAGCTTCCGCAGTAAAGATATCCGTTTTCTAAATCAGAAATAACAGCCCGACCAACATCAAAACTTTCTCCTCCATAATTGGTTTCTTGTAGAAGTTGACCAGAATCATCAATTATAATAGACCATACATCTGCAGCACCTAAACTGTTTGAGATATCTGCATCTTCACTTCTTGTGTCACCAACAATTAGATAATTACCATTATTTGTTTTTATTATCTTACGTGCTTCGTCTATTTGAGAGCCTCCATAATTTTTTTTCCATTCTAAAATACCTTGACTATTTATTTTGATAACCCAAAAATCGTAAGAACCGATGTTATTTGTAACGTCAAAATCGGTGCTATCTGAGGATCCTATAATAATAAAGCCATTATCTTCTGTTTGTATTGTGTCGTAAGGCGTATCTGAGAAGGAACCGCCAAAATATTTACTCCATTGAAGGTTACCTGTTTCATCTATTTTTAAAGCCCAATAGTCGCCGCCAGCATGTAAGGTTTGATTACTTCTGGTGTTACCTTCTCCTCCAGAAGCAGTAACGTCTAAAACACCTGTTAAAAAATAACCGTTGTCATTTGTTTGTATTATTGATAATCCGTAATCTAAACCAGAATAGCCATAAGTTTTTTCCCATTCAATATTACCTTGAGGATCTGTTTTAAATACCCAAAAATCTTGTTGACCAGCATTATTACTTACGTCTCCATCGTTGCTAAAAGTGTATCCTATTACAATAAATCCACCATCGTTAGTTTGGATAATATCATTAGCTTTTTCATCATTACTACCTCCGTAAGTTTTGTTCCATAGTAAATTGTTGTTAGCGTCAAATTTTAATAACCATGCATCATAACTTTCGTCAGACTTGTTTGTGATATCGCCATTTACAGATTGTGTATATCCAACAACAGCGTATCCGCCATCAGATGTTTTGATTACTGCTTCTGCGCTATCATTTTTTGAACCGCCAAAAGTTGATATGTTTTCTATACTGCCTGTTGTTGTAACTTCTGGAGTTTCTTGTTCTTGTTGAGATTGAAGTGTGTCATCTTCAGTTTTACAAGAAGTTAAAACGAAAGCTAAGGCAATTATTTTTAGATAAATATGTTTCATTTAATTACTTTTTCTAATAATTAAAAGTCCAGCATCAATATCTCCTATTATAATATTTTCACTCTCAAAATAAGGATATACACTCCATGCACCATTAAAATCAGGATTGTCATCTGCAGGATAAGTATCAAAAAAACCAGTTTCAACAAGAGCGTTGGATGCTGCAGACACATTACTGATGTCTAATACTCTTAGACCTGCACGATAGTTGGCTAAATAATATTCGTTTCCTTTTACATAACCGTTATGATCAATTGCAGGTGTTGGTCCAAAATATGTTGAAGATAATGAAGGGTTGTCTAAATCGTTAAAGTCAAAAACTAAAGTCTTTGTGTTAAAGCCATAGGTGATTTCGTCTACCTCATCACCTAAAATAAAATAGGCTTGATCCTCTGTAAACCAACCTTGATGTGCGTAGGCTGTTTGAGGATAAGATATACTGCTTATTTGAGTGATGTTAGACTTATCTGTAACGTCTAAAATTACAACTTGATCTGTATTGCCATTACTACCTATGTATATTTGATGTCCAGTGTAGTCGCTGTCTGGTCCGTTATAAGTTACAACTTGCGCATCATGAGAGTAGCCTGCTGAGTTATATTCGCCTAAGTATGTCGGATTTAAAGGGTCAGTAATGTCTACAAATATAGGACCTCCATTATTATTGGTACATCCAACAAGGTATGCTGCACCTTCCTCTTCATTAATGACTATGTTGTGACAGCTATCTACACCGTTAAAGGTTGTATCTGCAGTAAATGTTACTGGTATAGAAGTAAGGTTTCTTAGCCTAGTAAGATCAAAGACCTGCATCCCATGCGTGCCTGCATTATCAGCAACAATAAAAGCATAGTTATTATAAGTTTTAACATCTCTCCATATACTTGAAGTTGTGTTTGTTTCAAGTCTACCTAAAAATATAGGGTTTGTTGCATCAGTAACATCTATAAATGCTGTGCTGTTAGTTAAAGCGGCTATTGCATATTCTTTTTGGGTTGATGGGTCTGTCCATCCCCAAATGTCATTACCTCTTGCTGCAGTAGATCCGCTTAAAGTTAGAACATCTATTTCTCCCATTAAATCAAAGCCATTACAGGGATAATTTCCTGCTAATCCATCAATACAGGGTGATTGAGAGCTTTGTGTACTATTGTTAGGCTGTGTTGAGGTAATCTCTTCATTTTCTGAACAACTAAGGTTTAATAAAAGAATAACTATTAAACTTAATGTTTTGTAATAGTGTTTTATTTTAAGCTTAAAGTTGTTCATTTTTTGTTATTTATTGATTATCAATTTTTTAGATATTCTATCGTTTATTCGGACAATATAAATCCCATTATTATAATTGTCTGTTGGTAAAACGAAGCTTCTGGCATTGATATTGTTTTTATCAAATACCTTTTTACCAAGTACATTAAATATTTGAACAGTCATTATTTTTTTTGTGCTGTTACTTGTTAATTTACTTTTACCTTTTGTTGGGTTGGGAGACATTGAAAAATTATTAGCAATTTCAAATTCTTTATTATTTAATGCATTATCACTTTCTCTAACTACGAATAAGCCGCTTTCTATATCACTAATAATAATATTTCCGCTTGCAAAATAAGGATATATACTCCAAGCGCCATTAAAAGCTGTGCTGTTGCTAGATGGGTAAGTATCAAAATAACCAATTTCTGTCATAGAGTTAGAAGTTGTGTTTACTGTTGAAATATCTACTACACGCATGCCAGCACGATAATTTGCTAAGTAAAACTTGTTACCTTTAATGTAGCCATTATGGTCTATTGCATCTGAAGGTCCATAATATGTTGATAACAATGATGGGTTATCTAAATCATTAACATCAAACACTAAAGTTCGTGTATTGTTTCCAAAATTCATTTCGTCTGTTTCGTCTCCAAAAATGAAATATTTATGATCTTCTGTAAACCAACCTTGATGTGCGTAACCTGGACTTGGATATGTAATTTCTGAAATAAACTGCGGATTGCTTTTGTCTGTAACATCTAAAAACACAACTTTATCATTAGATCCTCCATTACTAGCTGCTAAAATTTGTCTACCTATATAACTAGAAACTCCAGTAACATTACTAGCGTTTGTGTCTGGTCCATTATAAGTTATAACTTGTGCGTCATGTGTATATCCGCTTGCGGCGTAACTACCACTAATAGTTGGTGCGCTAGGGTTAGAAATGTCTACAAATATAGGTCCGCCACTAACTGCGTTACAGCCTACCAGATAAGCGGTTGCGTCTTCTTCATTAATAACTATATTATGACAGCTGCCAATGTTAATTCCGTTATCGCCACTAAATACCACAACTCCACCATCATTTATAGCACTAGTAAATGTTAAATCCGGATTTGGACCATTTCTTAAATTGGTTAAATCAAAAACTTGCATGCCATGATTACCTACGCCATCAGCAACTATGTAAGCATGATTATTATACACTTTTACATCTCGCCAATAGGATGTGTTTCCGTTTGCAGTTTCTATTCTTCCTAAAAAAGTTGGATTTAAAGGGTCAGAAATGTCAACAAAAGCAGTGCTGTTTGTTGTGCTAATAATAGCATATTCTTTTCCGTCTAAAGGATCGGTCCATCCCCAAATATCACTACCTTCTTCTGTCCCTAGTGTAGTTGCTAAAACAGAAATAGGTACTCTAGATAGCAAGTCGTAACCGTTGCAAGGGTAAGATGTTGTTACGCCATTTATTGTATGGGAAGCAAATCCATTTTCACATGGACTTTGAGCATTAGTTAAATAATAAAAAAGACTAAAAGCTATAAATGGTAATTTTTTTAAATAATTCATTTAGGTTAAGTTCTGATATTGAGATTTTAGCAAATTTAACAGAAATACTAACAATTAAATAAAATTTGTAGTTAATTTAGATTTATGCTAACTATTAATTATAACAATTAATCTTACTTTTTACCTACCTTTTAAAATAGCCTTAGTATTTTTGCACTATGATAGAAGATAAAAATCAACAACGTACAGATTTAGGTCAAATAGGAGAATTTGGCTTGATAGACCATTTAGCTAAAAATTTTGAAATCAAACAATCATCAACTATTAAAGGAATTGGCGATGACGCTGCTGTTTTAGATTTTAAAGGAGATAAAGTTGTAGTATCAACAGATTTTTTAGTTGAAGGTGTGCATTTTGATCTGTCCTACATGCCTTTAAAGCACCTAGGTTACAAAGCAGTTATGGTTAATTTATCTGATATTTATGCAATGAATGCACAAGCTTCTCAAGTTACTGTGTCTATTGCGGTTTCTAACAGGTTTCCGTTAGAAGCTATAGAAGAGCTTTACGCAGGTATACAAACTGCTTGCAATATTTATGGCGTAGATTTAGTAGGAGGAGATACTACAAGTTCAACATCTGGACTAGTAATTTCTGTTACAGCAATAGGTCATGTAGATAAAGATAATGAGGTATATCGTAGTGGAGCTAAACCAAACGATTTGCTTGTGGTTACCGGAGATTTAGGAGCTGCTTATTTAGGACTTCAAGTTTTAGAACGCGAAAAAGAAGTGTTTAAAGTAAACCCTCAAAATCAACCAGATTTAGATCAGTATACTTATTTGGTAGAAAGACAACTTAAACCAGAGGCAAGAAAGGATATTGTTAAGTTATTAAAGGAGTTAGATGTAAAACCTACATCTATGATTGATATTAGTGATGGTTTATCTTCAGAAATACTTCATATATGTAAAAATAGTGAAGTAGGTTGCGATCTATACGAAACCAAAATACCTTTAGATCCTCAAGTTATTGCTACTTGTGAAGAATTTAATATCGATAGTACAACAATAGCTTTAAACGGAGGTGAGGATTATGAGCTTTTAATGACGATAAGCCAAGAAGATTTCCCGAAAATTAAGGCCAATCCAAACCTAACAGTAATAGGATATATTACTGAAAAAAATTCAGGAGCACACTTAGTTACAAGAGCAGATCAAAAAATTGAATTGCAAGCGCAAGGATGGAAAAGTTTTAAATCTACAGAGGACTAGGACGTCATTTTAAATTGAGGATAATCAATCCTTTGTCTAGACAACCTAATTAGTTTGTTGTTATGTATTCGTTCTAAAACGGAATTAATTTCTTTAAATTTAGGAGTTAATTCTGTTAAGTCACCATTGCTATTGGTGGTCATTTCTTTTTTGCAATTGCAACATTTGTACTCTTTAACATGATAGGTGATATTTTTACTCACCTGAAAGTTGTGTCCAAAAATAGCGCAGTATAGACTACTGCGATTAGTTGTTTGGTTGTCTACTTTTCTCATCGGTGTATGTTTGTTTTAGATAGCTTTGGGGCTAAAAGATTAAAAATGTAGTAGTTAACATTTCGAATGTAAATAATAAAATCTAAAACACCGATAAAAAGTTATATTTTTTCGATGAAATACACTGTTTCTTGTAAGAAATCACTTTCATTTTCAATATAAGACATGTGTCCGCCTTCTAAAATGCTAATATCTAGAAGATTAATAGGTTTTAAAGATTCAAGGTCTTCTAAGCTTAAAATTGGGTCGTTTTTACCAGCAATAATTAGTTTCTTGCAGTTAAGATGTTTTAAAATTTTGGTTCTATCTTTTCTTAGCTTCATACCTTCTTGAGTAGCAATGTAACCTTGCAAAGGTGTTTTTAAAGCTTCTGTTTTTAAGGCTTCAATGTCTTCACTAAATAATTCTCTATTTTTTTCGTAAAATAAATTACTAATAGACATACTAACCAAGCTTTCGTAGTTTCTCTTTGCTGCTTTTATAGCTCGTGTTCTAGTATCATAACGTAACTGACTATCAGCAAATGGTGTCGAGTTCATTAAGCATAACCCATTAATGTATTCTGGATGTTTTTCGGCGAAAGCCAAAGCAACGTAACCGCCTAAAGAGTGACCTATTACTGTAAAGTTTTTAATATTTAATTGGGTAATTAATGCATGTATCATGTCTGCATTATCTTCCATAGTATGAATGTAACCCAAGCAATCGGTTTGACCATGACCTAATAAATCTACAGTTATTATTCTGTTAGTATATTTTAATGTGTCAACTAAAGCATTCCACATGGTGCTGTTTTCTAAAAATCCATGGATTAATACTATTGTATCACCTTTGCCAATATCGTTATAAGAAACCGTAATGTTTTTGTAGGTTGTTGTCATAGTTTGCAAATATAAGTTAAGAGCGTAAAAAGTAGCTCAAGGATTTATTATATTTGAAGACTTTCAACTTAAAATTTTTAAAATGAAAATTAATAAAATCACTTTCATTTTTGCCTTTTTTACATGTTTGTTTTTACAAGCTCAAATCGAAGAAAAGCAATTAGATAAATTAGTAGAAAAAACTTTAAAAACCTTTGATGTTCCTGGTATTTCTGTTGGGATTTTAAAAGATGGAAAAGTGGTTTACGCAAAAGGACATGGTGTTAGAGCATTGTCTAACCAAAAAGAAATGAATGAAAACACCTTAGTCGGTATAGCGTCAAACAGTAAAGGGTTTACCTGTTTTGCATTAGCAATGATGGTAGACCAAGGTAAATTAAGTTGGGACGATAAAGTTACAAAACACATTCCTGAATTTAGATTATACGATGCTTGGGTAACCCAAAATTTTACGGTTAGAGATTTGGTTACGCACAGAAGTGGACTAGGTTTAGGTGCAGGAGATTTAATGTTTTTTCCAGAAAACGACCATTTTGATGTGCAAAAAGTAATTGATAATTTAAAGTATATCGAGCCAAGTACCTCGTTTAGAAGTACGTTTGAATACAATAACAATATGTTTATCGTTGCTGGTGAAGTTTTAAAACGTGTAAGCGGATTATCTTGGGAAGATTTTATAGAAACTAAAATCTTAAAACCTGTTGGGATGACTAACAGTAAAGCTGCTTACAGTCGTGTGACAGATAAGTCTAATATAATCGAAGCACATACGATGGCTGATGGTAAATTAGAAGAAATTCCGCATGATTGGGATGATACTGCTAATGCTGCTGGAGGAATTGTAAGTAACGTTACCGATATGCTAACTTGGGCAAAATTTTTAATGAATGATGCTGTAACCGAAAACGGAACACGATTATTAAGTGAAGATCAATTACACGAGCTTTGGCAACTACAAACACCATTAAAAGTTAGAGCCAATGACAGTTACAATTCTAATTTTAGAGGGTATGGTTTAGGTTGGTTTGTAACCGATGTAAAAGGCGGATATAAACAAGTGTATCACACTGGCGGGTTATTAGGAACAGTGACCCAATTTACTATCATTCCAGAACTAAATTTAGGAATAGTTGTCTTAACTAATCAAATGAATGGTTCTGCATTTACCACTATAACCAACACCATTAAAGACACGTATTTAGGTTACGAAGATAGAGATTGGTTGGACAAATTAGGACAAAGCAACAAAGATTGGTATAAGTACAACGATAGTATCAAAACCGAAGTATTTAATAAAGTTGAAATGATGACATCAAACCCAATCATACCTAGTCCAGAACAAATTACAGGTACGTTTACCGATGCTTGGTTTGGTGATATGGTGATTAAAGAAGAAGGTGAAGATTTGTTAATTTCATCGGAAAACTCTAAAACTATTAAAGGTCAATTATTACCATATAACGCCACAACATTTGTAGTAAAATGGGATAATCGTAGTTATGATGCCGATTGCTTTATGCAA
The DNA here is from genome assembly GCF_000422365.1 of Mesoflavibacter zeaxanthinifaciens DSM 18436. Taxonomy (GTDB): domain Bacteria; phylum Bacteroidota; class Bacteroidia; order Flavobacteriales; family Flavobacteriaceae; genus Mesoflavibacter; species Mesoflavibacter zeaxanthinifaciens. The sequence continues at coordinate 35,585 of NZ_AULQ01000002.1, read as the reverse complement.
TTTACTTTTGATGAAAAAGGAAAAGCACAAAGTGCTACCCTAAAACCAATTGCACCTATAACAGATTTTAGTTACGATTTTGAAGATTTGTTTTTAAAAAGGACAGAATAGTTAATTCTTCAAATTTTTAATCACAGAAAACGCTTTGTCTACCACGTGATCTTCAACCAATACAGTAAACTCATTGGTAGTAGAAACCACTTCGTAAATTGGGATGTTTTCCCAAGCTAAGCGCTTAAAAATTTGATAATACAAACCAGATACTTTAGAGTTGTCTTTAGGTAATCGTACACTTATTGCAGACAAACCTTCTTGCAATCCAATTTGAATTTCATCTTTAAAACGTTTTAAAACTTTCTTGTTTTCAGAGCTAGAAATAATAATGTTGCTTTCGTAAATTCCTCTGGTAAACGCATAAAAAATGTCTTTGTTCGTTTCGACTTGTTCTAAAATTTTGGTGTGACATTGTATTAAGGTTTCCGAGTTTTGAAACGTAAAATCACTAAGGTTAGAACGTACCGTAATATCACCAAGTTTTTGAAGCGTCGTTTTTAGTTTTAAAGAATGACGTAAATTATTTGGTGTATTGTAACGTCTTAATGCCATCATAATAGCGCCAGATTTTACGGGTTTTCTTAGCATATTGCTAATAGGTTCGCGTAGCTCTTCTGCTAAAGCAGAATAATTTATAATACTGCGTGTTAAAGCTTCTTCTAAAAATGGTTGTGCAATTAAGATATCTTCAACGCAAGATGAAATGGTTTTCATAATGTTAATTATTTAACAATTTGTGTAAAAGTAGTATAATTTTTTCATTTTTAAGGCTATTGCTAAGGTTAATAGTAGTTTAGCAGTCTAAATAATAAAAAAATGCTAGTATTAAAATTTGGTGGTACATCTGTAGGTAGTGTAGAAAGCATGATTAATGTAAAAAACATTATTAATGATGGTAAGAAAAAAGTGGTTGTATTATCTGCAATGTCTGGCACAACAAATGCGTTGGTTAATATTTCTGAGCAATTGAAGCAAAATAATGCCGAAGAAGCAATAGTGTTACTTGATCAATTACATAAAACATATAAAAATACTATAGATCAGTTAATAACTAATCCAACATTTAATGCAGAAGTTAATGCGTATGTATCTAATATTTTTGAGGTTTTAACGCAAAATACCAATAATGAATATAATCGCTTAACATACAATACATTTGTAGCGCAAGGCGAAAGATTATCAACCTATATCTTTACTAGATATTTACATCAAGAAGGTATCGATGCTTGTTTGATTTCGGCATTAGATTTTATGCGAATTGATAAAACTAACGAGCCTGATAATTTTTATATTCAACAAAATTTAAACCGCATCCTTTTTGAGAATTCCGAATCTCAAATCTACATCACACAAGGTTTTATTTGTCGTGATGCAGATGGGAATATTGCAAATTTACAACGTGGCGGAAGCGATTACACCGCAACTATAATTGGTGCAATATTAAAAGCCGAAGAAGTACAAATTTGGACTGATATTGATGGATTTCATAACAACGATCCGCGTTTTGTAGAAAACACAACAGCAATCTCTAATTTGTCTTTTGACGAGTCTGCTGAGTTGGCATATTTTGGAGCTAAAATTTTACATCCGCAAACGGTAATGCCAGTTAGCGCTTATGATATACCTGTGCGATTAAAAAACACCATGTCGCCAAATGCACACGGTACGTTAATTACTAATCAAGTACATGGCGAAGGTATTAAGGCTATAGCTGCAAAAGATGGTATTACGGCAATCAAAATTAAGTCGGCAAGAATGTTATTAGCGCACGGTTTTTTAAAGAAAGTTTTTGAAATTTTTGAGCGCTATCAGACTTCTATAGACATGATTACCACGTCTGAAATTGCAGTGTCATTAACCATAGACAACACTACCTATTTACAAGACATTGTAAATGAGCTTAATGCTTTTGCGCATGTTGAGGTAGACGATTTTATGAGTATTGTATGTTTGGTAGGAAACGCAATTGTTTATCATCCTGATACACCTAATCTGTTTCAAATTTTACAAGATGTTAATGTAAGAATGATTTCTTACGGCGGAAGCAATAATAATATCTCACTATTAATTAATACTAGCGATAAAGTAGAAACCCTTAAAAAACTACAACGCTATGTCTTTGAAAATAACCAAGTTTTAGTTTAAGTTGATTTGAAAAAAAAGCGAACCATTCGGTTCGCTTTTTAAAATCTTTACTAAAGACTATTATTTATTCATAATCTCCTCAATTTCATCTGCTTCAATTGGGATATTTCTCATTAAGTTAAAAGGTTCTCCTGTTTCTTGGATAACTACATCATCTTCTAATCTAATACCAAAACCTTCATCTGGTATATAAATACCAGGCTCTACAGTAAAAACATTATTAGCTTGCATAGGCTCGGTTAAAATACCGTAATCATGTGTGTCTAATCCCATGTGGTGAGACGTACCGTGCATAAAGTATTTTTTATAAGCTGGCCAATCTGGGTTTTCGTTTTGTACATCTGCTTTGTCTAATAAGCCTAAACCTATTAACTCGCTAGTCATTAATTTACCAACTTCTACGTGGTAATCTGCCCAAATGGTTCCTGGTGTAAGTAGTTTTGTAGCTTCATTTTTTACACGGTTTACAGCGTTGTAAACTTCTTTTTGACGTGCTGTAAATTTACCAGACACAGGTATAGTACGAGACATGTCACTACTGTAATTAGCATATTCTGCACCAACATCTAAAAGGATTAAATCACCAGCTTTACACTCTTGATTATTTTCTATGTAGTGTAATACGTTAGCATTGTTTCCAGATGCAACAATTGGCGTGTATGCAAAACCACGAGAGCGATTGTTTAAAAACTCATGCATAAACTCGGCTTCAATGTTAAATTCCATAACACCTGGTTTTACAAACTCTAAAATACGTCTAAAACCTTTTTCGGTAATATTACAAGCGTTTTGTATTAAGTCAATTTCAATTTGATCTTTTACAGAGCGTAATCGTTGTAAAATAGGGTTGCTTTTTGCTACTCGATGTGCAGGAAAACGGTCTTTAAGTTTTTTTGTAAAACGGTCTTCGCGTGTTTCGGTTTCAACATTAGCACGGTAATGCTCATTAGTATTAATGTAAACAGTATCGCATTGCGTCATGATTTCGAATAAGATTTTATCTAAATCTTGTAACCAGTATACGGTTTTGATACCGCTAGTTTCAAACGCTTTTTCTTTGGTTAATTTTTCGCCTTCCCAAACAGCAATATGTTCGTTAGTTTCTTTTAAAAATAAGATTTCGCGATGTTTTGGGTTTGGGCAATCAGGAAAAATAACAAGTACACTTTCTTCTTGATCTACGCCGCTTAAATAAAAAAGATCTCGATTTTGCTGAAATGGTAACGTGCTATCTGCACCAATCGGATAAATATCGTTAGAATTAAAAACTGCTAAACTGCTAGGAAGCATTTTTGCAGCAAAATTTTTACGGTTTTTTATAAAAAGTTCTTTCTCTATTTTATGGTATTTCATTATGATATTGTTTTACTTTCCGCGAAAGCGAAAAGTTATTATCTATTTATTTACTTCAAAAATAAGAAGATTAATTATCTTTAAAGAAAATTATACTAACTATGAAACTTAAACTTCTGTTAATCTTAACAGCACTTTTTACTTTTAGTGCTGAAGCACAACAAAACTTAACGACTTCAAGAGAGGTACAACAAGCTTTAATTAATAAAAAAGAACTTGTAAACGCTTCTTTAGTTAAAAATGTACCTTTTGAAAATATTGGACCTACAGTTATGAGTGGTCGCGTGGTAGATTTGGCTGTAAATCCAGAAAATCCAACCGAATTTTATGTTGGTTACGCATCTGGTGGCGTTTGGCACACTACAAATAATGGTACGTCTTTTACGCCTATTTTAGACAACGCGCAAACCCAAAATGTTGGTGATATTGCTGTAGATTGGAACACTAGAACTATTTGGGTAGGAACTGGAGAGAACAATGCCTCACGATCGTCTTACGCTGGTATAGGAATACTTAAATCTACTGATAACGGAAAATCTTGGCAACATGTTGGTTTACCAAACTCGCAACACGTTGGACGTATATTAATTAATCCTAATAATCCAGAAGAAGTGGTTGTTGGTGTAACGGGTAGTTTGTATTCTAAAAGCGTAGATAGAGGTGTTTACAAAACTAAAGATGGAGGTAAAACATGGACCAAAACATTGTATATAGATGATGTTAGCGGAATTATTGACATGCAACATGCTCCAAACGATTATAATATCATGTTTGCTACGTCTTGGACTAAAGATAGAAAAGCTTGGAATTTTGATGGAAGCGGAAATAACTCAGCAATCTATAAAAGTACCGATGCAGGTGAAACTTGGCAAAAAGTATCTACAGAAAAAAGTGGTTTTCCTACTGGGAATGGTGTTGGTCGAATAGGATTAGCAGTTTACGACAGTAATATTGTTTATGCTATACATGATAGTCAATTTAGAAGACCTTCTGAAGGTAAAAAAGATGAAAGTAACGGCTTGCAGAAAGACGATTTTAAATCGATGACTACAGATGTGTTTTTAAAATTAGAAGATAAGAAGCTGAATAATTTTTTAAAGACTAACGGATTTCAAGAAAAATACAGAGCAGAAAACGTTAAACAAATGGTGCGCAGCGGTAATGTAAAACCTGCAGATATAGCAACATATCTAGAAGATGCAAACTCTATGTTGTTTGATACGCCTGTTATTGGTGCAGAAGTATATAAAAGTACTGATGGCGGAATAACTTGGAGTAAAACTCACGATGATTATATAGAAGATTTATATTATAGTTACGGATACTATTTTGGACATATTTATGTATCACCTGCTAATAAAGAACACCTATATATTTATGGTGTGCCTATTTTAAAATCTAAGGATGGAGGTAAAACATTTACTTCGATTTCTGCAGAAAATGTACATGCAGATCATCATGCGCTTTGGATTAATCCAAAGAATCCAAATCATTTAATTAATGGTAACGATGGTGGGGTAAATATTACATATGATGATGGTGAAACTTGGATAAAAAATAACTCACCATCCGTTGGGCAATTTTATGCTATTAATGTAGATAATCAAACACCATATAATGTATATGGAGGTTTGCAGGATAATGGTGTATGGAAAGGTGCAAACAACGCACCAGAAGACAGAAGTTGGCAACAATATGGACAATACCCTTGGGAAATGATTATGGGAGGAGATGGTATGCAAATTGAAATTGATAACCGTAATCCAAATATCGTTTATACAGGTTATCAGTTTGGGAATTATTACCGTCTAAATCTAGATACCGAAGAGCAAACTTACATACAACCAAAGCATCAATTAGGCGAAAGCCCTTATCGTTTTAACTGGCAAACTCCAATACAACTATCAAGTCATAATCAGGATATTTTGTATCTAGGAGGTAATAAATTAATGCGTTCTTTAGATCAAGGGAATACTTGGGAAGCTATTAGCGACGATTTAACTAAAGGTGGTAAAAAAGGAAACGTAGCCTATGGCACATTAACTAGTATTAGTGAATCACCATTTCAATTTGGGTTAATTTATGCAGGTAGCGATGATGGTTTACTTCATATAACAAAAAATGGAGGAGCATCTTGGCAAAATATTTCTACATCTTTTCCTAAAGATCTATGGGTAAGTCGTGTTATAGCATCTTCGCATAAAAAAGAACGTGTTTATGCTACATTAAACGGTTACCGTTGGGATGATTTCTCAGTCTATATTTATAGATCTGATGATTATGGTCAAACATGGAAAAATATTTCTTCAAACGTACCAATGTCTCCAGTAAACGTGATTAAAGAAGATCCAGTAAATCAAAATATATTGTATTTAGGAACCGATAACGGTGCATATGTATCTTTTAATAAAGGTGAAACTTGGCAAGCGTTTTCTGAAGGTTTACCAGCAGTTGCTGTACATGATTTAGTGATTCATGAAGACACTAATGATTTGTTGTTGGCAACACACGGAAGAAGTATTTATAAAACCAATGTGGCTAATCTTCAAAAATATGATGATGTTGAAAGTGCATCTCAAAACATTTCAATTTTTGATATAAATAATATTAGATATTCTGGACGTTGGGGAAGTAGTTGGAATAAATGGGCTAAACCGTTTGAACCAAAAGTAGTTGTCGAGTTTTATAGTAATAATTCAGGTCAAGCAGATTTTAATATAGTAACAGAAAAAGGTACAGTTCTACATAGTGATAATGTTAAATTAAATAAAGGATTTAATTATGTAGATTATGGTTTAGAGATTACAGAAAAAGCAAAGAAAAAGCTTTTAAAGGAAAACGCTTCCCTTGTTATTAATAAAGCTAAAAACGGAAAATTTTATTTGCCTAAAGGTAAGTATTTTGTAAAAATCAATAATACATCTAAAACGTTTGAAGTAAAGTAAAACTCAGGTTAATTAAACTCATTCTAAATAGCGTAAATAAAGCTTTTAATTTGTTATAAATTGCTCTGAGGCTTATCTTTGTAAAAAGAAAAAATAACCATATACACAATGAGCGGAATTTTAAATTCTTCAATAGGAAGAAAGGTTGCTATGGCACTTTCGGCATTCTTTCTTATGATTTTTATTCTTCAACACTTCGCAATCAATATCTTATCTGTTTTTAGCCCAGATACGTTTAATGAAGTATCACACTTCATGGGTACGTTTTGGTTAATACAGTTTGTATTGCAGCCTGTTTTAATTTTTGGGGTAGTTTTTCACTTCATCATGGGATTTGTTTTAGAAATTAAAAATAAGAAAGCACGTCAAATTAGCTATGCTAAAAACAATGGTAGTGCAAATTCTACTTGGATGAGTAGAAATATGATCTGGAGTGGAGGCTTCATTTTAGTATTCTTAATTATTCACTTTATCGATTTTTGGTTTCCAGAAATCAATACTAAGTATATTGTTGGTGATATGTCTGGAACATTACCTAATGGTGAGTTTAGATATTACGAAGAGTTAGTGCATAAATTTGAACCAATCTGGAGAGTTGCTTTATACTGTTTAGGTTTTGTATTCTTAGCACTGCATTTACTTCACGGTTTTAACTCGGCATTCCAGTCAGTTGGAGCTAACAATAAATATACAAAAGGATTAAAAGGTTTTGGTAAAGCCTATGCTATATTAATTCCGTTAGGATTTATTTTTATTGCATTGTTTCACCATTTTAATCACTAAAAAATAGTTGACTATGAGTTTAGATTCAAAAGTACCTAAGGGTCCAATTGCAGACAAATGGACTAATCATAAAAATAATATTAATTTAGTTAACCCAGCTAACAAGCGTCTTATTGATGTTATTGTTGTTGGTACTGGATTAGCTGGTGGATCTGCTGCTGCTACTTTAGCAGAGTTAGGTTATAACGTAAAAGCATTTTGCTTTCAAGATTCACCAAGACGTGCGCACTCTATTGCAGCACAAGGTGGTATTAATGCTGCCAAAAATTATCAAGGAGATGGTGATTCTAACTACCGTTTGTTTTACGATACTGTAAAAGGAGGAGATTACCGTTCTAGAGAAGCAAACGTATATCGTTTAGCAGAAGTTTCTGCAAATATCATTGACCAATGTGTAGCTCAAGGAGTACCTTTTGCTCGTGAATATGGAGGATTATTAGACAACCGTTCTTTTGGTGGTGTATTAGTATCTCGTACATTTTACGCTGCAGGACAAACAGGTCAGCAATTATTATTAGGAGCTTACTCTGCAATGAACCGTCAAATAGGACGTGGAAAGATAAAGATGTACAACCGTCATGAAATGCTTGATGTTGTAGTAGTAGATGGTAAAGCAAGAGGTATCATAACACGTAACTTAGTTACAGGTGAAATAGAACGTCATTCGGCACACGCAGTAGTTTTAGGATCAGGAGGATACGGAAACGTATTTTTCTTATCAACAAATGCAATGGGAAGTAATGTAACAGCAGCTTGGAAAGCACACAAACGCGGTGCATACTTTGCAAACCCATGCTATACTCAAATACATCCAACCTGTATTCCTGTTTCAGGTGATCATCAGTCTAAACTAACGTTAATGTCAGAATCATTACGTAATGATGGACGTATCTGGGTACCAAAAAATATAGAAGATGTAAAAGCAATTAGAGAAGGACGATTAAAACCAACAGAAATTGCTGAAGAAAATAGAGATTATTACCTAGAGCGTCGTTACCCAGCATTTGGTAACCTTGTACCTCGTGATGTTGCCTCTCGTGCAGCTAAAGAACGTTGTGATGCAGGTTACGGTGTAAACGCAACAGGAGAAGCAGTGTACTTAGATTTTGCTTCTGCAATAACACGTTACGGTAAAGAGCAAGCACACGTTAAAGGATTAGACGAAAACGATGCTGCTTTAGTAAAAAAATTAGGGCAAGAAGTTATCAAAACTAAATATGGTAACTTATTCCAGATGTACGAAAAAATTGTAGATCAAAATCCATACGAAACACCAATGATGATTTATCCTGCAGTACACTATACAATGGGTGGACTTTGGGTAGACTATAATTTACAAACAACAGTACCAGGATTATATGCAATTGGTGAAGCTAATTTCTCTGATCACGGAGCTAACCGTTTAGGTGCGTCTGCATTAATGCAAGGATTAGCAGATGGTTACTTTGTATTGCCTTATACAATTGGTGATTATTTAGCAGACGATATTAGAACAGGACCTATTTCTACAGAATCTAAAGAATTTGAAGAAGCAGAAAAAAACGTTCGAGAACGTATAGAGTTTTTTGTAAACAATGAAGGAAAGCACTCTGTAGATTATTTCCACAAGAAATTAGGAAAAATCATGTGGAATAAAGTAGGAATGGCACGTAACGTAAAAGGATTAACTGAAGCTATTTCAGAAATTAAAGCCTTACGTGAAGAATTTTGGAAAGAAGTTAAAGTACCAGGAACTGCTAACGAATTTAATGAAGAGTTAGCTAAAGCTGGTCGTGTAGCAGATTTCTTAGAATTAGGAGAGTTATTTGCTAAAGATGCATTACATCGTGAAGAATCTTGTGGTGGACACTTTAGAGAAGATTTTGTTGAAGAAAGTGGAGAACAAAAAGGTGAAGCAAAACGTGATGACGAAAACTTTGCTTATGTTGCTGCTTGGGAATACAAAGGGCAACCAAGTGAAGCTCAACTACATAAAGAAGAATTAGAATTTAACGATATTGAGTTAAAACAAAGAAGTTATAAATAGATTAAGTATTGAGGTAAGAGATGTTAGACACAGATTTAAACGCTCAATACTCAATACTCAATACTAAAATCTGAATATATGAATTTAACATTAAAAATATGGCGTCAAAAAAACGCCAACGATAAAGGAAAAATGGTTGACTATCAAGTCAGCGATATTTCTCCAGATATGTCTTTTTTAGAAATGTTAGACGTATTAAACGAACAGTTGATTAACAAAGGTGAAGAGCCTGTTGCGTTTGATCATGACTGTCGTGAAGGTATTTGCGGTATGTGTTCTTTATATATTAATGGAGAAGCACATGGACCAGATAGAGGCGTAACAACATGCCAATTACATATGCGTATGTTTAAAGATGGTGACACAATCTTTATAGAGCCATTTAGAGCAAAAGCGTTCCCTGTAATTAAAGATTTAGTTGTAGATAGAAGTGCTTTTGATCGTATACAGCACGCAGGAGGATTTATCTCTGTAAATACATCTGGTAATACTATAGATGCTAATGCAATACCTGTAAATAAACATGATGCAGACGATGCATTTTCTGCAGCAACATGTATTGGTTGCGGTGCATGTGTAGCTAGCTGTAAAAACTCTAGTGCAATGCTTTTTGTTGGTGCTAAAGTATCTCAGTTTGCTTTATTACCACAAGGACAAGTAGAAGCTACAGACCGTGTTATGAACATGGTGAAGCAAATGGACGAAGAAGGTTTTGGTAACTGTACAAATACAGGAGCATGTGAGGTTGAGTGTCCTAAAGGAATCTCTTTAGAAAACATAGCTCGTATGAATAGCGAATACTTAAAAGCAAGTCTTAAAGGTTAGTTTATAACCTAAAATAAGATATAATTAGTAAAATCTCAAGAGGCTTGCTTCTTGAGATTTTTTTGTTTCTTTACTTTTTAATTTTGAATATGCAACAACCTTCTGCTTTTTACCAAAAAAATATTACAAACTATTCTAATCAGGTGTCAAAACTAAGTAAGCAATTATTTGGTTTAAGTCTATTACGCTTCTCGATTTTTATTCTTACCACAATTGGATTGTATAGTTTTTTTGGAGAATGGATATTTTTTTCAATTATAACTACACTTGGATTGAGCCTGTTTTTATTGCTATTATCTAAATATACCAATATAAAAAAACAACTGTTGTTATATAAACAGTTAGTTTCAATTAATGAGGAAGAAATTAGAATTATATCAGGAGATTTTTTCTATAAAGACAAAGGAGAACAATATCAAAATGTTAATCATAATTATGCATTAGATATTGATTTGTTTGGTAGAGGATCATTTTTTCAGTTTTTAGATAGAACAGCAACAAAACAAGGACAGGAAAAACTAGCAAATGCGTTAAAAGCTAATCAAATAACAAATATAAAAGATAGACAACAAGCTATAAAAGAGTTAGCCGAAAAACCTAGTTGGCGTCAAGAATATCAAGCAACAGCAAGTTTAATACACGTAGAAACCGATGTTAATCAAGTCGTTTATTTTTTAAATAATCATAAAAATTTTTTACCAAAATGGATGAAGCATATTCCATTAGTTTTCGGAATTTCATCTTTAGTGTTATTAGCACTAGTCATTTTTAAAATTTTACAACCACAATATTTTGGATACTGGATTTTTGTTGGCTTTTTTATTACTGGTAAATATTTAAAAAAATTAAGCAGTTTAGCTTCAAGCACAGATAAAATAAGAGATACGTTTAGACAATACGCGTTGCTACTTAAGTTAATTGAAAACGAAAAATTTAACGCCTCTTTACTAAAAGATAAACAACAAAAAATAAAACAAGAGTCAAAAAAAGCTTCTGAGATTTTAACAGAATTATCTAAAGCAATGGATGCATTAGATAATCGTAATAACTTCATTTCTGCCATTTTTGGTAACGGTTATTTTTTGACAGATATTAAACACAGTTTCTCCATAGAAAAATGGATAGAAAATTATCATGATACCGTAGAACAGTGGTTTGAAGTGGTTAGTTTTTTTGATGCTTATAACAGTTTTGGTAATTATACTTTTAATAATCCAGATTATATTTTTCCTGAAATATTAGATACCAAGCAAACGACTAAAGTTGAGCAATTAGGTCATCCTTTATTAAAGTCAGAAAAGCGAGTTGATAATGACTTTGAAATTAAAAATCAACAATTTTTTATAATTACAGGCGCTAATATGGCTGGTAAAAGTACTTTTTTACGCACTGTATCTTTGCATATTGTAATGTCAAATGTAGGTTTGCCCGTTTGCGCAAAGTCAAGTCAATATAGTCCCGTAAAGTTAATAACAAGTATGCGCACAACAGACTCTTTAACAGATGATAGTTCCTACTTTTTTAGTGAGCTTACCAGACTTAAATATATAGTTGAAACTATTAAAACCGACGATTATTTTATCATTTTAGATGAAATATTAAAAGGAACAAACAGTACAGATAAAGCTATTGGTAGTAAAAAGTTTGTAGAGAAATTGGTGGCAAGTAAAGCAACAGGAATAATTGCTACACACGACTTAAGTTTGTGCGAAATAGAAAAAGAGTTACAAGCAGTTAAAAACTATTATTTCGATGCTCAAATAGTTAATGATGAGCTATTTTTTGATTACACCTTTAAAAAGGGAATTTGTCAAAACATGAATGCTAGCTTCTTGTTAAAGAAGATGAATATTGTTTAAAAAAAAAGCCGAAACTTTTAGTTTCGGCTTTTTTTTAAATTAGGATTATTTATTTTTTTTAGGATGCACTAATTCCATCTCTTCAATTAAGTGTTTCGCACCAGCAAATTTATCTATGATAAATAAAACATATCTAGCGTCAACCATTATGTTACGACAAATTTCTGGATCGTAATTCATATCACTCATTGTACCTTCCCAAACGCGATCAAAATTTAGTCCGATTAAATTACCATTTGCGTCTATTGCAGGACTACCAGAGTTTCCTCCAGTGGTATGATTGGTGCCTAAAAAGCAAACAGGTACTTTACCGTTTGCATCTGCATATTGTCCAAAATCTTTTGCAGCGTATAGGTCTAAAAGTTTTTGTGGTACATCAAACTCGTAATCACCAGGTACATACTTTTCAATCACACCATCTAAGTAGCTTACTGGCATATAGTAAACTGCGTCTTTAGGCGAATAGCCTTTTACCTTCCCGTAAGTTACACGCATTGTACTGTTAGCGTCAGGAAAATATCTAGCATCAGGTAACGCTTCCATCAAAGCTTTCATGTATTGTTTTTCTAAAGCAGTGATCGGTGCGTTTTTAGTTTCAAATTCTGGGTTTATTGTGCTGTAAAACTCATCAATAAATGCTTTTGCATATTTATAAGCAACGTCTTTATTTAACTTTTTAAGGACGTCTTTTGGTTTACCATCAAGAAGTTTTAATGCGTCGTTTAAATCTGTAAGAGCTGTTTTATCATAAATAGAAGCGTCTACTTTTTGTGTGTAAAAAGGCATAACGTTTTTAAAAACACCTTTATCTACATTTACATCATAATTTTTATGAATACTTTTTAAAGTTGAAGCAAAACGCGCTTTAGCTTTTTCAAAATTATCAGGATTTTGTTTAATAGCTTGCTCCATTTGATAAGCTCTAAGCGTCATGGTCATTAACTCGTTGGTAACAATAAATACTTCAATAAAATTTCTTCTTTTAATGTTTATTGCTGCAAAATCTTTATAAAGTCGATCAAATTCAGGAAGAATGTTTCCGTATTTACTTTCTAAATTTTTGTCTTTTAAAGCTTTTGTAAATTCAGCTTCAAAAGCACGTCGTTCTGCTATTGCATTACTTTTTTCGATACCAAGATTTTCTCCAATCCATTTTTTCCACGCGTTAGCAATTCTTGCTTGTTTAGAGGCGTATTTAATACGTACCTCATCGTTAGCTTTCATGTTGGCGTCAATAACTTTTAAAGCAGCTTCGCGTATTGCAATATTGCTTGGGTTATATTCTTGTGTGATGTGTTGTATAGCTACTGCAGGAAGATATTCGTTTGTACGACCAGGAAAACCAAATACCATGGTAAAATCGTCTTCTTCTATACCATCTAAAGATATTGGTAAATAATGTTTTGGTGTGTATGGTACGTTGTCTGTACTATATTTTGCTGGTCTGTTATTTTTATCTGCATAAATACGAAATAAAGAAAAATCGCCGGTATGTCTCGGGAATACCCAATTATCTGTATCGCTACCAAATTTACCTATGCTTGCTGGTGGCGCACCAACTAATCTAATATCTTCAAAACGTTCTGTAATAAATAAAAAATATTGATTACCCTTATAAAACGCCTTAACTTTAGTGTCTTGCCAAGGTTCTATATCGTAGTAAGTCTGAACTTTATTGCTGTTTTTGTCAATTACAGATTGTTTTTCTTTCTCAGACATTTCATCAGTTACACCAGCTAAAACATCGTTAGTAACATCTTCAATACGTACAATAAATTCGACAAAAAGACCTTCGTTTGGCAATTCTTCATCTAAATTCATTGCCCAATAACCATTTTTAATATAATCGTTTTCTAAAGAAGAGTGCGATTGTATTTGACTGTAACCACAATGATGATTAGTTAAAATTAATCCTTTTGGAGAGATCACTTCGGTAGTGCAACCACCATTAAAATGACCGATAGCATCCTTTAAACTAGATTTGTTAACGCTGTATATATCATCAGCAGTAAGCATGCTTCCAAGGTTAGCCATTTCGGTTTCATTCATTCCATCCAAAAGCGAAGGAATCCACATTCCACCTTGTTGTGCAGATACACTAAAAGTGATAAAAAGCAGTAAAAATTTTATAAGTCTCATTGTATTTAGTTTATTAAAACTCAAATATAAAAAATTAGTTAAAGGCGTAAGCCAGCAAACATCAATTACTTATATTTAGGTATTAAATATTTTATAAATGAAATCAATAATTACTTTAATTATTATCCTATTTGGTGCAGGTTTTACATTTGCACAAGAGGTTACTTTAGACGATAAAAAATACCAAGTAGATGATAAAACAATATTGTCTAATGGTAAGGATATTACTAATGCTTTAAATGAAGAGCAGCAGCAAAAAATATACAATTTAGCTGAAGAAAAGCAAAACGCATTAAAACAAATTGAATTAGAGAAAAAGGCATCTGAAAAAGCTAAAAAACAAGCCAAAAAACAAGCAAAACAATTAAAAAAGCTTGAAAAACAACAAAAAAAGACGCAAAAAGCATTAAAAAAGAAAGAAAATGCAATTGCTAAAAAAGCTAAAGCAGAAAAACAATTAGCAAAAGCCGAAAAAGAAGCTAAAAAAGCACAATCTAAATATGAAAAACTTAGTAAAAAAGGAAAATTAAGTACAGAAGATGAAGCTAAATGGCTAAAAAAAATTGAAAAACTTAATGATAAAGTAGCCAAAGCAGAAAAGAAATTAAAAAAATTGTAATGGAACAAAATACTCTACATGTTGCGATAATTCAAGCAGATTTGGTGTGGGAAAATCCCAATCAAAACAGAGAAAATTTCACCAAAAAAATTGAAGAAATTACACAAGATGTAGATCTAATTGTATTACCAGAAATGTTTACTTCGGGTTTTACAATGACGCCAGAACATATTGCCGAAACTGAAGAAGGAGAGACCATTATTTGGATGAAGAAAATGGCTTTTCAAAAACAAGCAGCTATTGTCGGAAGTGTTGCAATTAAAGATAATAACCATTATTACAATAGATTATTTTTTGTGCATCCAAATGGTTTGGTAGACACATACGATAAAAAGCACACGTTTACTTTAGCAGGCGAAGACAAGGTTTACAAAAGAGGAAATTCTAAAGTCATCGTAAATTATAAAGGTTTTAAAATACAACCTCTAATTTGTTACGATTTAAGATTTCCTGTTTGGACAAGAATAGCTGAAGAAGATTATAATGTATTAATCTACGTTGCTAATTGGCCAAAAATAAGAGTACATGCTTGGAATACTTTGTTACAAGCTAGAGCAATAGAAAACATGAGTTATTGTATTGGTGTTAACCGTGTTGGTTTAGATGCTAATAACTATGAATATTCTGGTCACTCTGCAGTCTATGATGCTTTAGGTAAAAAACTTTCAACCATACAGCCAAATTTTGAAGGTGTAGAAGTAATAGTTTTAAACAAAAAACATATTGATGATGTAAGAAGTAAACTTCGTTTTTTAGATGATAAAGATAGTTTTAGTTTAGAATAAACTCTTCAACATTACTCCAACCAACCCTAATTTCGACTTCTTTTTTACGGTAGCTTACACGTTCTGGCTGAATTTTTCTTAAAAAATCACCTGTGTCATATTTTCCGTTTTTATTGCTGTCAAAAACAACTCTTAAATAGTATTTTCCTGGTTTTAAATAGAAAAAATCTAATGGTTCTGGTTTTGTACTATACTTTTCGTATTTAACTTCACTTTTATCATTAACAAGTTGTACTAAAATAGGATAAGTTGCATTTTTTACTAAAACTCTTGCTTCTCCTAGCGCATCAGGATCTGGAGTTTGCAAATTGTAATTTAAAGAGTCGTTAGTGTTTTCAAAAAAGTCTGTTACTGTTTCTGGTAAAATTGTTATTTTATATTGGCTTTTTTCTTCTTTTGCAAATTTGATTTCCAGATGATTTAGTAATGTGTCAAGTTTAGTATCAAAATCAATAAATACAGAGTCTTTATCCATAATGCTAATGTTATCCTTATTTACTTTAGTAATAGGGATATTAGCTTTTAATTTAAAACTTTCGTTTATAGCAATAGTATTTATAGGTTCTGCTCTTAGATTTAAAGAGTCTTTTAAATTATCCTTAAGCTTAACAGTAAATGTGTCTATTATTTTATCGTTTTGTACTTTAAAAATTAAAGAGTCTGTGTCTTCTAATTTTGGGTAGTAAAAATAATTTAAAGTATCTGTGTCTTGCTCTTTTACAATTCTAAATTTAAAATCTTCAGGTACTTTGGATAATACATCTATTTTAGTTTTTGTATAATCACCTTGGTAACCAAATGCTATTTTTTCGCCTGCAACTAATCTTGGTTTAAATGCTTTATAATCTAAATCTTCTTTAAACACTTTAAGTTGATAATTAGCAGAAGTATCTGGTACGGTAATGTAATCTTCAAAAAAGCCAATTTTATCACTTTTTTGCTCGTATAAATTATTGTTGTTATTGTCTTTTAAAGCAATTAAGCGGTATGTACCAGCTTTTAAGTTTTCGATAGTAAAATTTGTTGTACTATCTAATGTGTTGGTGACGTATTTAGGTTTTTCTTTATATATGATTGAGTCTGTGTAAGTAGAATCTACTTCGTAAAGATGAACAGATATGAAAGATTCTGTTATTCGGTCTAATCCATCTACCACACTTCCTTTAACATTTAAAGAATCAATATAGTCTCCGGTAGAAAAGACGTAACGATAATACTCGTAAGGGTTTTCTTCGTTGTTATCTACAATACTATTACCAAAATTAAAGGCGTATGTTGTATTAGGTTTTAAAATGTCGTAAATTTTAATTTTTATATACTCACTAGCAGAACTTAAAGGTGTTATTTCTGGTTGAATATCCATTGGAGGCGAAATAATTAACTGCTTCTGTAAATTTTTAACTTTTACATATTCATTAAAGTAGATTCTTATTTCGTTTGCGTTAAAGTTAGTCGAGTAATTTTCAGGTACAGTTTTTACTATTTCAGGTGGAGTTACATCTTTTGGTCCGCCACCAATAGATCCACGGTTGGCACAGTTAATAGCAGTAAGTGCTAGTATTAAATAAAAACTAAAATTTATCCAACGTTTTTGCATAAAAAATCAAATAGAAGCACAAATTAACAACATATTTATGTCTTAACGAAAAATCCTTTATGCTATTGCCATACAAGCAATGCTTATTTTTATATTATTTGCTTTTTGAAGTTGTATGCAGCAAGACTCTATTGTATTTCCAGTAGTAATTATATCGTCAACTAATAAAATGTGTTTATTGTTCAATTTTTCTATGTTTTTAGTAGAAAAAAGTTCGTTATTAAGTTGCCATCTTTCAAGACGTTTTTTTGATGCTTGAGATTTTGAAGAACCACTAATTTTTATCAAAATATCATCTATAAATTCAGCTTGCAATGCGTAAGCAATTTCTTTTCCAAATTTTTCAACTTGATTATAACCACGTTTTTTTAGTTTTTTTGGATGTAAGGGTACTGGTATTACTATATCTACATCATTATAACTTTTTATAGTTTTAAGTTCTGTGCCTATCCATTTTCCAAAAAATTCACCTACTTTTTCATTGCCACCGTATTTAAGTTGATGTATTAAATATTGTACCGTGCCTTGTTTTTCAAACCTAAGTAAAGCAGTACCGTTTTCTATAGCAACACGACCGTATAAAACATTATCAATACTTTTATCATTATTAAAATGAAACTCTGTATTTGGTAATTTATGTCTACAATCTGTACATATAAAATCTTCATTATCATAAAGTAAGTTTTTACAAGCGTTACAAACTGAAGGGAAGAAAACATTAATAAAATCTCTTATTAAATTTTGCATCGAATATTCATTTTATTCTTCAATGAAAATAATGAATAAATGTTTAATATTAAAAACCTATGATTAAACATATTTCTAAATTTAGGTTTTAATAATTATAATTTGATAATCAATTAACATAGTTAATCAATTATTTTTTCGTTTTATCGATAATTATTGATGGTCTTTATTCTTCTTGTTTACTTTGCAAAAAAAAAATTAACAATGATAGTTTTCCCTCAAACATATAACTACAAGTTAATTATTGGTTCATTGATAATAGCGTTATCCGTTTTAGGAGTATTTACATTTCAAAATCAAAATAAGTTAGAAGAGTATAATGCATACTTAGCTCAAGAAAAAAGCTTAATTCAAAATGAGTTGTCAGAGATGATATCTAGATTTGATACTTTAGATATTGAGAATGAAGAATTAAGTTTACAATTAGAAGCTTCTAAGCTAAAACTAGAACAAGCGTTAGACTCTATAAAAACACTAAAAGTCACAGCCAATTTATTAACTCATTATAAGTCCAAAGTACAATTACTTAAGGAAGAAAAGGCGCGTATTCTTAACTTAGTTAATAGTTTAGAGACTCAAAATAAAACTTTACAAACAGAAGTTACTCAATCTAAACAACAATTAAGCAGTATAAAAGTTAAAGCCAATACATTAAAAGAAACAAATGTAAAGCTTAAAAAACGTAATGAAACCTTAAATAAACACATTGTTAAGGCAAGTCAAATGCAAATTACCATGTTAGATGCAAAAGCAGTAAAACGTGTTAGTAAAAATAAGGTTGTAACAACAGATAAAGCAAAAAGAACAAACAAACTTTTAGTCGAATTTGTAATACCAAAAAATGATTTAATTACTAAGGGTAAAAAAGATATTTATATACAAATAGTTAATCCAAATAATAATGTGGTGTCAAACAAAGACGAAGCTAAGTTTGGTAAACAAACCTTAATTTACAGTAAAAAACTAGATGTTAATTTTAACAATAAAGATTTAGCAGTTTCAACTTTTATAGATGCTGATAAAGATGAACCTTTTAAACAAGGTGTTTATTTTGTAAACGTTTTTAACCAAGACAACCGTTTAGCTAGTACTTCAATATTGTTAGACTAATTTTCTTCTTAATTATTAGGCTTAAATCAGCCAAAAATTATATTGTAAACTTTTTATAAACGTTTATCTTTGCTGTATTATGGCAAACAACGACGATCAATTTAAAAAAGTAATCTCTCACGCAAAAGAGTATGGTTACGTATTCCAAAGTAGCGAAATTTACGATGGACTAAGCGCAGTTTACGACTACGCACAAAACGGTGTAGAATTAAAGAAAAACATACGCGACTATTGGTGGCGCGCAATGGTGCAAATGCACGATAATATTGTAGGATTAGACGCTGCAATTTTTATGCACCCAACCACTTGGAAAGCGTCTGGACACGTAGATGCTTTTAACGATCCGTTAATTGATAATAAAGACTCAAAAAAACGTTACCGTGCAGATGTTTTAGTTGAAGATTATTGCTTAAAAATCGAAGCTAAAATTGATAAAGAAGTTAAAAAAGCCGAAAAACGTTTTGGCGATGCTTTTAATAAAGAAGAATTTTTAAGCACAAACGGTCGTGTTTTAGGCTATCAAGAAAAAATTGATACCATCCTAAAACGTCTAGGTAAATCTTTAGAAAATGAAGATTTAGTAGACGTAAAAGCCTTAATTGAAGAATTAGAAATTGCTTGTCCATTAAGCGGAAGTAAAAACTGGACAGACGTTAAGCAATTCAACTTAATGTTTGGTACCAAATTAGGTGCAAGTGCAGACAGCGCAATGGATTTATACTTACGTCCAGAAACAGCACAAGGTATTTTTGTAAACTTCCTAAACGTTCAAAAAACAGGACGTATGAAAATTCCTTTTGGTATTGCTCAAACAGGAAAAGCTTTTAGAAACGAAATTGTTGCAAGGCAATTTATCTTTAGAATGCGCGAGTTTGAACAAATGGAAATGCAATACTTTATCAAACCAGGAACACAAAAAGAATGGTTTGATTACTGGAAAGAAACACGTCTTAAATGGCATAAATCGCTTGGTTTAGGCGAAGATAATTACCGTTTCCATGATCACGAAAAATTAGCACATTATGCAGATGCAGCTACAGATATCGAGTTTAAATTCCCATTCGGATTTAAAGAATTAGAAGGAATTCATTCTCGTACAGATTTCGATTTAAAACAACACGAAGAGTATTCTGGTAAAAAACTTCAGTATTTTGATAACGAAGACAATACAAGTTATACGCCTTATGTTTTAGAAACCTCAATTGGTTTAGATCGTATGTTTTTAGCAGTGTTTTCTAACAGTTTACAAGATGAAACTTTAGAGGACGGAAGCGAAAGAACCGTTTTAAAATTACCAGCAGTTTTAGCACCAACAAAAGCAGCAATTTTACCATTAGTTAAAAAAGACGAAGGTTTAACTAAAATGGCAAAAGATATTGTAGACGATTTAAAATGGGACTTTAACGTTACCTATGACGAGAAAGATGCAGTTGGTAGACGTTACCGTCGTCAAGATGCAGCAGGTACGCCATTTTGTATCACTGTAGATGGCGAAAGTCTAGAAGATAACACTGTAACGATACGTCATAGAGATACTATGGAGCAAAAACGTGTTAAAGTTGAAGAATTACGCGACATCATTAAAAAAGAAGTTGATGTAAAAGAATGGTTAATGAAGATGTAAAATTCCTGTAAAAACAGAAATTTATAAATAAAATTCGCCCAAAACTTTATGTTTTGGGCGTTTTAGTTTAATGACTATGTCCACCTTTGCCACCTTCTTCTAGTAACATTCCTATACCTTTAACTAATATTTGTTTGTTTTGTAATGCTTCAGGATTTAAAATTTCTGTAGCATTTTCGTCTTCTTGACCTATGTTTACTTTTAGCTTTTTAAATTGATAGCCATCAGTAGTTGTTTCATCTAAAACAAGCACATAATTGTTTTTGTCTTCACTTACAATAGCTTCGTTTGGTAAGCCAAGACCTTTTTTACTGTCTGTAATAATGTTAGCTTCTACAAACATACCAACAATAAAATTGGCTAAGTCTTTATCTACGTGTCCGTGAACTTTAACACGTCTTGTAGTTTCATCAATGGTAGTGCCAACTAAATGCACGTCTGCTTCAAAAGTTTTTTCTGAAGCTTCAGGAATTTTAAAGAGTATTTTTTGACCTTTTTTAATGTGCATAATGTCTTTTTCAAAGACTGATAATTCCAAATGAATATGGTCAATATCTACAATTTCTAATATCACATCGTTTGGCGCAACATAAGCGCCATTACTTACATTTACTTTAGTGACGTTTCCATTAATTGGTGCATATAAACTAATGGTTGAGGTAATGTTTCCTTGTTCTACAGCAGCTGGACTAATATTCATCATTTGTAATTTTTTCTTTAGTCCGTTGTAAGTAGCCAAACTACTTTTGTAAGTGCTTTGTGCTTTTAGGTAGTTTTTTTCTGAAGTTATTTTTTCATCAAACAACGTTTTTTGTCTGTTAAATTCAGCTTTCAAATAATTAAGTTGCTCTGCGATTTCTAAATAGTTTTGCTGAATTTCAACATACTCAGGATTTTTTAAGCTCACTAAAAGTTGTCCTTTTTTAACTTCGTCACCAACTAATAGTGGTGTGTTTGTAATATATCCGCCAATAAATGTCGTGATACTCGATTTGTTTTTTGGTGGCACGTCTATCATTCCGGTAACGGCAATTCCTGCTGAAAAATCAAGTGTTTTCAACGTATCTAAAACCATTTGCTCGCTTTTAAATTGAGCTTTAGTTACGGTTATAATATTGTTTTTTGTTGCTGTGTTTTCGACTGTTTCTGAGTTGTTTTCTTTATTTCCGCAGGTTAAAAATAAAAGCGAAAAAAGAAGTATGTATATATGTTTCATAGATTTAAAATTTTCAAGAACCATTGGTTCGGTTATTTACTTTTCTAAAGTTGTTGGTCTTTATTTGCCAAATGCCCATTATGGGCTTTCATGTTAAAAAATATTTAGAGTAAGGTGGTTAATTTGTATTACGGTTTGATTGTAAGCGTTTAAATTTTCTAGGTACGATAATTCAATTTCGCTAGCGGTTTCAAGACTTTGTATGTATTGAAAAAAGTCAATTTCACCTTCTTTAAAGGTACGGTTTGCGGTTTTTATAATTTGATTTTTCAGCTCTTCACCTTCATTATTATAGTAGTTTACAGCTTCTTCATATTGCGCTAAAGTCGCCAAAAGCGCATTGTATTTAGTATTTAATTTGGTTTTGTAATCTTGCTGTTGCTCTGTAATAATGTCTTTAGCAATTTTTGAAGCTTTTATCTTTGAAGCATTGCCAGAAAACAACAACGGAATTTTTAACCCGAATTGATACCCTTTTAAATTGGTATTTAATTGGTCATTTGTACCTTGAAAATACTCTACACTAATGTCTGGTAACAGGTTTTGTTTTTCCTGTTGATAGATGGCGTTTTGATAGTTTTTAGCTTGTTCAAAGTATTGAAAACCAACATTGTTTTGTGTTGAAATAGTTTCAATTTGTAACTGTTCAAGCGGTTGGTCTACTATATCTAAACTATCAACTTGCACAACACTTTTTAATTGCTCTTTAGAAAATTCAACTTCTTTAAGTGCTTGTTTGTATAAGGTTTCTAACTGTTTTTGTTTGGATTTAGCGGTAATCATTTCTAAATAATTGGTTTCGCCAAGTTCAAAACGGCGTTTTGATTTACTGGCAAAATCTTGATACAGACTATCTAAATATTTGTAAGTTTTTGCCTTGTTTTTAGCATAACTCAACTGATAATAGTTGGCGTAAATCGCTTGCTGTAATTGCAGAAATCGAAGATTGTAATGTGTTTCTTCTAAACTAGCTTTTGCTTTATTCGTTTTCTTTTCCGCAAAATATACCGTTGGAAATTTAAAATCTTGAGCAATACCAAACACCTTTAATGGTTGATTGTTTATGGCTAAATTATTTTCGTCATAACTGTAATAAATAGACGTTTTATCAAAACTAAATGCGCTTCCTATTAAAGCATTACTTTCGTCTACCTTAAGACTCGACGCTTTTAAGCTGGCATTGTTATCTATTGCTAAATCCAAAGTTTCTTCAATAGTTAATGGATTTTGTGCGTTAGCATTCATCATAAAAAAGAAACCAATTATGCTAACGATTGCTGTTTTATTCATTTTTATGTCTTTTTTAGTTTCAAACCAAGCGTATAAAACAGGTAACACGATTAGGGTTAATACGGTTGCAGAGACTAGTCCACCAACCACTACCGTTGCTAACGGACGCTGCACTTCGGCACCAGCATTGGTCGAAACCGCCATAGGTAAAAATCCTAAAGCTGCTGCTGCTGCGGTTAGTAAAACAGGTCGCAAACGCTCTGAAGTACCACGTTTTATGCGTTCTTCAATATCATCCATACCGTGTTCTTTTAGTTCTTTAAAATGCTCTATAAGTACAATACCGTTAAGTACGGCAATACCAAAAAGTGCAATAAAACCAACACCTGCCGAGATACTAAACGGTAAATCGCGTAACCATAAAAGCAATACGCCACCAACAGCAGATAATGGAATAGCAGAGTATATTAATAAGGCTTCTTTTACTGAGCTAAATGCAAAATACAGCAGTAAAAAAATTAAGGCTAAAGCAATTGGTACCGCAATCATTAAACGTGCTTTGGCACTTTGTAAATTTTCAAATTGTCCACCATAAGTTACATTATAACCAACAGGTAATTTTAGTTGCTGGTCTAGAATGGATCTGACATCATCTACTACCGATTGCAAATCGCGGTTACGTACATTAATCCCAACGACTATACGACGTTTGGTGTCGTCTCTTGAAATTTTTGCAGGTCCAGTGGTGTATGTGATTTCTGCTAATTCGCTAAGCGGAATTTTTGTTCCACTTGGTGTATCGACATATAAATTTTGAAGACTGGCTAGGTTTTTTCTATTGTTTTGGTCTAAACGCATCACTAAATCAAAGCGCTTTTCGCCTTCAAAAACTTGACCAACAGTTCCGCCAGCAAATCCCATTGAAATTACTTGATTAACATCGGAAATATTAAGTCCGTAACGTGCAATTTTACTTCGGTTGAAAGACACACTCATTTGAGGTAAACCTTCAACTTTTTCAATTATTATATCTGAAGCACCTTCTACATTTTTAATTAGTTCTTTGACTTCGTCTGCTTTATTGGCTAAAATGGATAAATCTTCGCCAAATATTTTAATAGCCACATCGGCTCTAACACCTGTGATTAGCTCGTTAAAACGCATTTCGATAGGTTGTGTAAATTCCACTTCCATACCAGGAATGATGCTTAATGCTTCTTTAAATTTATCTGCTAGTTCGTCTTTACTTTTCGCGCTTACCCATTCGTTTTTTGGTTTTAGTTTTATGATGACATCGCTTTCTTCCATAGACATTGGATCTGTTGGGACTTCGGCAGCACCAATACGACTAACAACTTGGTCAACTTCCGGGAAATTTTCTAATAGAATATTCTCAATTTTAGTCGTGATTTCGATGGTTTTTCCAAGTGATGTTCCTGTTTTTAAAACAGGTTGAATTACGAAGTCGCCTTCGTCTAAAGTTGGTACAAATTCACCACCCATTTTACTAAATAAAAAGATGCTGATAGCGAGTAGAATTCCGGCTATACTTACTACTGTTTTTTTACGATGTAAAGCCCAATTAATAGTAGGTCTGTACCAAGAGTTAAGCACTTTCATTAACCTAACGGAAACATTTTTTTCGCTTGGTGCTTTAGGTTTCAAAAACAATGATGATACTACTGGAACATAAGTGAGACAAAGTAACATTGCACCAACTAACGCAAAACTGAATGTTAATGCCATAGGCTTAAACATTTTGCCTTCTACACCGCTTAATGATAAAATTGGAATGAAAACAATTAAGATGATTAATTGTCCAAAAATGGCAGAATTCATCATTTTTGAGGCACTTTTTAATGTAATTTGATCGATTTCTGACTGTTTTGCTTCTTTTGTGAGTGATTTTAGTTTTTCACTTTCCGTAATAATTCTAAAAGCAATAAACTCGACAATAATCACTGCGCCATCAATAATAATTCCGAAATCTATCGCGCCAAGACTCATTAGATTGGCATCTACACCAAAAATATTCATCATTGAAATGGCAAATAATAAACTCAACGGAATAACAGACGCAACGACCAAACCTGAACGCAAATTGCCAAGCAATAACACTACAACGAATATGACAATGAGTGATCCTAAAATTAGGTTTTCGGACACGGTAAAGGTGGTTTTCCCAATCAGTTCACTACGTTCTAAAAATCCGTTGATGTAAACACCTTCAGGTAAACTTTTTTCAATGCTTTTTACGCGTTCTTTTACAGCATCAATAATGGCTTTAGAGTTACCATCTTTAAGCATCATAATTTGCCCAAGCACTTTTTCGCCTTCGCCATTACCGGTAATAGCACCAAAACGCGTGGCACTTCCAAAACCAACTTTAGCAACGTCTTTAATATAAATTGGCGCGCCTTCATTTTTGACTACGATTTGCTCAATATCTTCAAGGTTTTTAACCAAGCCTTCGCCACGAATAAAATAGGCTTCATCAGTTTTTTCGATATAACCACCACCAGCAACACTGTTGTTTTTTTCTAATGCATCGTAAATCTCGGACACCGAAATATTCATAGCATTTAACTTGTTTGTGTTAATGGCAACTTCGTATTGCTTTAAATATCCGCCCCAAGTATTAACCTCTACTACACCAGGAATACCAGAGAGTTGTCGTTTTACAATCCAGTCTTGGATGGTGCGCAAATCGGTAATGGAATATTGGTCTTCGTAACCAGGTTTTACATCTAAAATGTATTGGAATATTTCACCCAAACCAGTGGTAATTGGTCCCATTTCTGGCGAGCCAAAACCGTCTGGAATTTTCTCAGAAGCTGACTTGATTTTTTCTGCAATTAATTGTCTTGGTAGATATGTGCCCTTTTCATCTTTAAAAACAATGGTGACTACCGAAAGTCCAAATTTTGAGACAGATCTGATCTCTTCTACGCCTGGTAAATTTGCCATTTCTAGCTCAACAGGATAGGTGATAAATTGCTCAACATCTTGGGTTGATAAGTTGCGAGATGTGGTAATCACTTGGACTTGGTTATTGGTAATATCTGGTACAGCGCCAATAGGAATTTGGGTTAAAGAGAAAATTCCGAAACCAATAATAAATGCTGTAAAAAGGAAAATAATTAGCTTATTATTTAAGCTTGATTTTATGATTTTTTCTAACATAATTCATAATGATAAAATTGAAAAGTACCTGTCTATAATTAAAAACAGGATGAATTTTAAAATGAATTATGCGTGTTTTGGTGGTTGAAAAACAGATGGTTTTTCGAAAGAAGTAAAGGATTCTTTATAGAAGAAGTTGAAAGGGATTTCAATGAAGACTTCATTGCTTATTTTAAATGAAATATTAGGACTTATAAAAGACAAGTTAATATGTGTGCACATGTGGTGATTGTCTTTAAACGGTAAATCTTTATGTTCTTTATGGTCGCTTTCATGATCATCTCTAGCTTCACCATAATGTTCAGCTAAAAAATCAAAAAAAGAATCGCCATACATTTCTTTATGAAATTGAGCATGATCAATCAAGGCATTAATCTTAGAAATGTCGTCTAAGTTAATATTGAAACTTTGAATAAGAATCAGAAACGAATATGTTAATGCCAATATTTTGTTCATGCCTTACGAAATTACAAAATTAAAGGAATTAAACTGTTACAAAAGTTACATATGACTGTTAATATAGAACGTTTTTAATTAAGGATTTTTATTTATAAAATATTATTAGCTAGGTAATTGGCGTCTTTTTTTATGCCGCCTAAAGTAGCAGATCCACGTGTGTGTAACCATGGTAAACCAATAAAATATAGTCCGTTTGTTGTGCTAATACCACGATGATGTTTTGGATAACCATTTTGGGTTAACTCAATATTTTTTATCCAATTAAAGTTGGGTTTATAACCGGTTGCCCAAACAATATTTTTTACATCGTTAAGTGTTTTTTTTGATGTTTTAATAGTGTTTTTTTCGGCGTCAAGTGTGTATCCGACAGGTATAACGTTATCTCTTTTAATTATAGATTTTACATCTGTGCCAATAATTGGCTGTTTAGATTTACTAATCTTTTTTCCAAGCCAAGAGTCCTTACTAAAACTTAAAAAGCCTGTTATAGTAAACCACCACCAAAGTGTTTTTCCTAAGATTTCTTGTGGTAAAGTTTTGATGTCTGTATTTCCTGAGAAATAAGTTTTATTATTGGTTTGTTTTGAAATTTCATCTAAAATCTGAAATCCGCTATCACCGCCACCAACAACCAGTGTTGCGCCATCTTTAAGTTGTTCCGGATTTTTGTAGTAATTACTATGTATTTGAAAAATATCTTCGGAAAGATTATTATGAAATTTTGGCGTGTAAGGAATATGAAACGGTCCAGTTGCTACAATAACTTCTTTGCACTTTAAATCACCTTTATTTGTTTTTACAATAAAATGATTGTCTTTCTTTTCAATGCGTTCTGCAAGCGTGTTTAATTGCACTGGGAAGTCAAATTTTTCTACATAAGCTTTAAAGTAATCTGCGACTTCGTATTTGTCAGGATAATGTCCTTTAGGTGCAGGAAAAGGCATTCCTGCAAGATGATTAAACTCGGTTGGTGTGAATAGTTTTAACGAGTTCCAACGGTTAAGCCAAGAAGCACCAATTTCATCCTCTTTATCAATTATTAAAAAATCTTTTTGATTTTTCTTTAAGTGATAAGCCATAGATAATCCTGCTTGTGCTGCACCAATAATTATAAAATCTTTCATTAAAACGTATTGTGGTTATTGTCATAGTATACGTTTTTTAAAGGGTTTTAGCAAATGGAAGTTTTTAAAATACGTAAATGCTTAAAAATAAGCTTTTAACTGTACGTTACCGGTATGAATGGTTTTTGAGGTTTCAGTTTTTCTACCAAAATAATTAAGATTTAAATCTAAAAATTTGGTTAGTTTTTTTTGCGCTAAAAGTGTCCAAGTAAAGTTTTTTCCTGGTTGTAAACCTTCTAATAATTGATAAGCTACAGGACTGTTGGCGTTGCCTGTAAAGTCGTTATTGAATACGTTAAATTCAGCAGAAATTGCGCCAGATTGTGCATTGCTTTTAGGCGAAAACGCAAATGATAAACCATACTTTTGCTGCTGTAAAGTTTCTAAATTATTAATTGTATTTTCTTTGTTTGTATATTGATAAAACACGTCAAATTGAACATTATCATTTAATAAATATGATATTTTTGGGTTGAAAGCTTCAGTATCTAAATCGAAATTTTTACTGCTAAAGTTTTGACTTTTATTAAATTGATTTTCTAAAGTAGAGGTTAAAGTAACTAGCCAACTATTAGCTATTTTGTGCGTGAAATTTAATTGGTGACTTTTCAATTTGTTTTCTATAAACCCAAAACTTAGTGTGCTTTTAGATTGATTGTTTAAATACGTGTAAGACGTTGTATAGCGTTGCTTGCCTCGGTTAAAAAACAGTACATTTCTAAAGTTTTGGTTAAGTCCCAATTGATTGTCTTCGTCTTTTTTAAAAGGATTTAAATCAAAATTATCACCGTTTCTTCTAATTTTTCTATCAATTAAATAACTGGTTTGATTGTAAAATTTAGATAATAATTTTTTTCCTTTTTGCTCTGAATTCACCCAATTTATTGGGTTTAAAGTTAGGGTTTGACTCAATCTGTTTTGATGTGTTTTTATATAAACTTGATTAGGTAATAACACACGAATATATTCACCTTGATCGGTAAATTGAGCAATTTCAAATTCTTCTAATTCTTGTATACCGTTATTATTATAATCAATCCAAGTGTATGCGCCTTGACCAGGTTCTACTTGCACGTAAGTGAAATCTTGTTGAGGTAAAGAGCCAGAATTAGTCTCGAAAGCAGTATTCCAAATAACACCATTTTTTAGAAACTTTTGATTGAATAATATACGCGAGTTTAGAGAGTTTTCGTCTGCAATGTCTTCATCTTCATAAGTCAGCGTACGGTAATTAACATACATTGATAGATTGGTGTTTTTGTTACTTATCAAACGCGAATCTAAATAGTATGTTTTTGAGGTATTAACACGAGTTAATTTTTGATTTTGAATACTGTCATTAACTCTAAATTTATAACCAACTTCTGCAAAAACATTGGTGCTATCACCAATTCCTGTAAAGGCTTGATAAGCTGTAAAACGTTGAGATAGGTCTGTAAAAGCTTGTGTTTCTTTAATGCGCTCTTTGTTTTCTTCAGCTGAAAAACCAGCCCCAAACCATTGCTTTTTTAAGGCGTAAATGGCTTTGTTGTAACTTCTGAAAAATCTAGATTTGTTAAAAGTTGCATCCGAATTTAATAGACTTGTTTGTGATGAAATATTAAGTTTTTTAAGTCTTAAATTGGTGTTTAAATTGTGTTTGCTTCCGCTAAATGTTCCTGAGTAGTTTAAATGCTGAAAGTTGTAACTTGCATTTCCTTTTTCTGGGTGAACAGCCTCAAAACCTGCTGAAATTAAAGCTTGATTTCCTAAGGTTGTATTTTGAAGATTGGTGCTGTTTTGGCTTAAATTCCAGTCACGATTAAATTCTGGTCGGTATAAACGTTGTATAGTTTTAAAATCTTGATTGATGTAATCTATATCTGCAATTGCATTAAGATTCCAAAGACTATCTTGTTTGATTATGGACTGTTCTACGGTTAATTTACCTGCATAACCATTATTGTTTTCATCATCTAAATTAGAAAACAGGTTAAGGTCGTTTTTGCTACCGGCTAATTCAAAACTAATGTTTGTTTTTTCATTTGGTGTGTATTCACCATTTACTACTGCAATTTGTAAAAGCGTTGGCGCTACTAATTGTACTACAGGTGCATAATTACCTTGTGGTATACCATTTATTGGCGCAACGTATTCATAAATATTATTAATGGCATTTGACGATGATAGTATATAATCACCTAGATTTTCTCCAATTAAAGTAAAGGTAACGCTGTAAAGCTCGTCATCTGGATTGTTGGAGAATATGTAAATCTCTTCTCCGTTAAAAATTTCTTTTTTGTATAAAATTCTATTTTCATTATATGCTTCTGGGACTTCAGAAGGCGCTGTCATTAGGTTTTGATCATCACCTGCGTTGCTTAAAATTTCAGCTTGTGCTTGAGAGATATTTTGTTGTAATGGATTGTTTTTAGAATCGTTTTCAGAATAGACAGAAGCGCCAATTTTCAGTTTGTCGCTACTGTAATTTCCACCTCCAAAAGCGACAATTCTAGAATAATTTCGTTCAGAATATTGAAAATCAACACTAATTCTCATTTCTGAAGTTACAGGATACGTAGGGTTGAAAATAATTTCACCTGCATTGTAATCTATAATATAATCTTCGTTTTCTCCTCTTTTTAACGGTACGCCATTTACGTAAACGGTTTCACTTCCGGAAACGATAAGTATAAACAACTCGCCACTTGGACCTTGCAGTTTGTACGGACCTTGATTACCTTCTTGAGCGGTAAATTGGTAGTTGGTAAATTGCCCGCGTACCAAAGCGCCAGACGCAAAAAGATTGGTTTGATGGTTGTCGTTACCCAAGTTCGCTCTTATTTGTAAGCCTTGCACACGCTTAGAAAAACTAGCAAAATAAGAGTTGTTATTTTGTAAGTCGATATCTCCTGCGCGTATTGCCCAACGGTCACTAAAAAGCTCTAAAAACACTTGGTCAAACTCGTCTAAACGTTGTGAGTAACCACTTTCTTGTAATGGTATGTTGGCATCTTGTATGCTGGCGCGCAGTGAGACTTTATCGTTTAGTTTACCAGTGATTTGTAAATCTAATTCGCTATTTAAAACAGAATTTTGGTTGTTACCAATAGTTACGCCGCGACTTATACTACCTGTAGTGGTTAAACCATCAAAAGGTGTAAAAGTGTTTGTAATATTGGGTTGTTTAAGTTGTACAAGTTTGTCAATGTTTGCAATACTTTCTACAATAACGCTTTTGTCAAATTGTTGGTAAGTTCTAGTTAAAAATTCAGGATATTTTTGGTAACTTACTATTACAGAATCTCCTTCAATAGGTTTTAAAAGTTGAAGCGTTGACGTTGCAAAATCAATAGTGTAATACGTAGTATCTAAAACCTGATTGCTATTAGTTTTTAGTTCAAAAAAATTAGAATTTATACTTACGCTATCTACTTTTATAGTGTCTTTAACGGCGATGGTTTTCTTTACCAATAAATCGTCTTGGTCTTGCCCAAAAGCAAAAAAGACTGACAAGAAAATAAAAAAGGTAAAGCAATTTTTCATCTACAACTATAACAGTAAAATGGTTACTTTATTTTGTTAATATTTTTTAGTTAAAAAGGCTATAATTCATCTTGTAAAAGTAACGCATTATTTATTTTAGCAGAAATTAATAATTAAGATGAAAATTATCTCATACAACGTTAACGGAATTAGAGCAGCAATAAACAAAGGATTTATAGATTGGTTAAAAAGTGCAAATCCAGATATTTTGTGTTTGCAAGAGATAAAAGCAATGGAAGAACAGCTAGATTTAGACTTGTTTAAAGACGCTGGTTACCATTATAATTATTGGTTTAGCGCACAAAAAAAAGGCTATAGCGGTGTAGCTGTGTTGTGTAAAACCGAACCAGATCATGTCGAGTTTGGAACAGGAATAGAATCTATGGATTTTGAAGGTAGAAACTTGCGTGTAGATTTTGGACATTTATCGGTGATGAGTATGTATTTGCCTTCTGGAACAAACGATGCTAGATTATCGCACAAATTTGAATATATGGACATGATTCATCAATATTTAAATGATTTACGTCAAGAAAGACCTAATCTAGTTGTTTGTGGAGATTACAATATTTGTCATGAAGAAATAGATATTCATAACCCAAAAATGAAAGGCGTTTCAGGTTTTTTACCCGAAGAGCGCGAGTGGTTAACAAGCTTTATAGATAGCGGTTTTATTGATTCCTTTAGATATCTTCATCCAGAAAGACAAGAATATTCGTGGTGGAGCTACCGCGCCAATGCAAGAGCAAACAATAAAGGTTGGCGTTTAGATTACGCAATGGTTAGCGAGCCATTACAACAAAAAATAAAAAGAGCAGTTATATTACAAGAAGCAAAACATAGTGACCATTGTCCAATTTTGCTAGAACTAGAAAACTAATAAACAACAATCCCAAATAAATAAAAAATGAAAAACACCTTTTTAACTTTAATGCTTTCAACTTTTGTATTATCAAGTTGTGTATCGCCAAAAGTGTACAAAGAGCTAGAAAGTAAATATGCAGACTTAAAAAAAGAAAATAGATCGTTAAAAGATCAAAATAAGGATTTACAAAAAGCAAAAAACCAAGCTGAAAATGACTTAGCTTCATTACAAGCAAAATATGACGAAGCTGTAGCAAAACGCGACCAATTACAAGCAGATCTAGCAGCAACAAAAACTAATTATGATACTTTAAAAGCATCATATGACGCTTTAGAAGCTAATAGTAGTTCTGCAATTGCGGCAAACACAAAAAAGAACAGAGAATTATTAGCGCAATTAGAAGCTAAAGAGCAAGCATTAGCTACAGAAAACGCTAGATTAGAGCAGTTAAAAAAAGAACTTGAAGCAAGATCGCAACGTGTAGCAGATCTAGAGGCTATAATATCTGCAAAAGAAGCCGAAATGAATGCGTTAAAAGACGCCATTTCAAGTGCGTTAGTAGATTTTGAAGGTAAAGGATTAACCGTAGAAAAACGTAACGGAAAAGTTTATGTATCTATGGAAAATAAACTGTTATTCCAATCAGGTAGTTGGGCAGTAGGAACACAAGGTAAACAAGCAGTAAAGCAGTTAGGAACAGTGTTGGCAGATAATCCAGACATTTCAGTATTGATAGAAGGACACACAGATAACGACCCATTTTCTGGTAACGGAAACGTAAAAGACAACTGGGATTTATCAACTAAACGTGCTACAGCAATAGTAAATATCCTTCAAGAAAATAAAAATATCAATCCAGAAAGTTTAACAGCTGCAGGTCGTGGCGAGTATGCTCCTGTTGCAACTAACGACACAGCTGAAGGAAAAGCAAAAAACCGTCGTATAGAGGTTATTTTAACACCAAAATTAGACAAAATCACAGAGTTGTTAAATAATTAGGGCGTTAGCACAGTCTTGAGTTATACTTAGCGCAAATTGTTAAGTTTTGAGTATAAAATTCTTAACAAACATTTAGACCTTTAGTTAAATTATTTAATTAAAGGTCTTTTTATATTTGTTAAAAAGTAAACTATCCAAAAAATGAAATATACAACGCTTCCAAACACAGATATAAAAGTGAGTAAAATTTGCCTAGGTACTATGACTTGGGGAAATCAAAATACAGAAGAAGAAGGTCATGCACAATTAGATTATGCAATAGAACAAGGTGTGAATTTTATAGATACAGCAGAATTATATCCTGTACCTGCTGAAGCAAGAACGCAAGGAAGAACTAGTGAAATAATAGGGACATGGCTTAAAAAAACAGGACATAGAGAAAAAGTTGTTATCGCATCCAAAATAGCTGGGCCAGGCGATTATACCGCACACATACGTACATCAGGATTTCAAAAAGGATCAATTAAAGATGCTGTAGAAAAAGAATTAAAAAGACTACAAACAGATTATATAGATTTGTTTCAATTACATTGGCCAGAACGACAAACTAATACGTTTGGGGTAAGAGATTATAATCATAATCCAAACGACAAATGGGAAGATAATTTTAAAGACGTTTTAGAGCAGTTAGAGGCTGTAAAAAAAGAAGGAAAAATTCGTTTTGCAGGACTTTCTAACGAAAAAGCATGGGGAACAATGCGCTATTTAGAAGAATCTAAAAAGCATAATTTAATAAGACCGATAACCATTCAAAATGCATACTCTTTAATTAACCGAGTTTTTGAAGGAGACATGGCTGAAATTTCAATAAGAGAAAATATAGGATTATTAGCTTATTCGCCTATGGCATTTGGTGTGTTATCTGGTAAATATATTAAAGGAACTGCAGGAGAAAACTCTAGATTAAAATTGTTTCCAAGATTTGCTAGATACAGTAGTGAAAATTCAACAATTGCAACAAAAAAATATCTAGAGCTAGCAGAAGCTAATAATCTTAGCTTAGCGCAAATGGCATTGGCTTTTGTTAATCAAAGACCATTTATAACTAGTAATATTATTGGAGCAACTAATTTAGAGCAACTTAAAGAAAATATTTCAAGCATTAATATTGAATTATCTTCAGAAATTTTAGAAAAAATAAATCAAATTCATTCCATAATACCTAATCCTGCTCCTTAATCGATAGTCATTAAGGGATTAGTCGCTGTTTTCTTTTAAACGATAAATTAAAACATTTTATCTATATTAACTATTTAGGGTAAGTAGTAGTAGGTTTTTTTTAATAGCTTAGATGTTTCTAAAACTAAACATCTCATTAATTAATATGAAAAAAACTACTCTACTAATTTGTTTGATTGCTTTATTTTCGAGCATACAATCATTTTCACAAATTACCAGTTATCCTTACTCAGAAGATTTTGAATCTGGAGATGGTGGCTGGACAGCAAACGGTACAGGAACATGGGCTTTAGGAACGCCAGCAGCTACTATTATAAATAGTGCAGCATCTGGTAGTAACTCATGGGTAACAAATCTAACCGGAAATTATAATAGTAATGAGGACTCTTTTGTAAGTAGTCCAATTTTTGATCTATCAACATTGTCATCACCAAGCATTGAAATGAGTATTTGGTGGGAATCAGAGTTTAGTTGGGATGGAACTGTATTACAGTCATCTATTGATGGTGGAGCAACATGGCAAAATGTTGGTGCTTTTGGAGACCCTAATAATTGGTATACAGATACTACAATTAATGGTAATCCAGGAGGGCAACAAGAAGGATGGACAGGACGAAATGGTTCTGGGTCTAATGGATGGGTAACTGCACGTCATGCTTTAGTAGGCTTAGCAGGCGAAAGTAGTGTTCAGCTAAGAATAGCTTTTGGATCAGATGGATCTGTTCAGGATGAAGGATTTGCTTTTGATGATGTGTCTATTTTTGATGTGACATGCCCTGAGCCATTAAATTTATCGGTTACAACTTTAAGTGAGAGCACTGCAGATATAACATGGTTAGCAGGCGGATCAGAGACTGAATGGCAAATTTGGATACAACCAGCAGGAACAGGAGAGCCAACAACAGATGGTACAACAACATCGACTAACAACCCTTATCCAGCAAGTGGTTTAACACCAAGTACAGCTTATGAAGTTTATGTAAGAGCTGATTGTGATACTGATGGGTTTAGTAACTGGGTGGGACCAGTAAACTTCACAACGTTTAACACACCACCACCAGCACCAGTAGGTGTAACATGTTCTAGTGGAACATCAACATTTATCTTTACAGAAGATTTTGGAAATGATACAAACTATGTACCATCAGGATGGACAGGAACAACTTTTGCAGATAGTAATGGTAACTGGGATAT
>NZ_AULQ01000001.1 GCF_000422365.1 Mesoflavibacter zeaxanthinifaciens DSM 18436 | reverse complement strand
ATTCCCACAATCATCAGTTAAAGTCCATGTTCTTGTAATGATATACGATCCTTCACAAGAACCTGCAGTAACCAAATCAGTAAATGTTGCCTCAATAGAAGCAGAACAGTTATCAGCTTCATCCGTTACATCACCTGTTTGTGCAACCGACGCATTATAGTTACAAGACGCATCAGTAAAAATTTCGATATCATCTGGCGCTGTAAAAGTAGGTGCTGTTGAATCTTCAATAGTAATGATTTGTGTTTGAGATGTAGTGTTCCCACAATCATCAGTTAAAGTCCACGTTCTAGTGATGATAGATTCGCTGCTACAGTTCCCAGCAGAAGTGTCTTCTTGATCGCTAAAAGTAGCCTCTAAAGTCGTGTCGCAATTATCTGCTTCATCAGTAACATCTCCAGTAAGTGTTAAATCATTAGGGTCTTGCTCACAATTAATAGTTACATCGGCAGGCACAGTAAATGTTGGAGGAGTAGTATCTACAACATTAATGATTAAAGTTCTTGTTGTTGTATTTCCGCATTCATCTGTAGCAGTCCAAGTTCTTTCTACTGTAAATTCATTTTCACAAGTTCCTGGAGTTGTTGTTTCTTCAAAATTAATAGTAGCACTTCCACATTCATCAGTAGCTGTTAAATCTTCCGCAGGTTGTAATTCATCACATTCAATTGTTATTTCTTCAGAAATAGTAACGGCATTTGTATAATTAGAAATACAGGTAAATTCAATATTATGCTGTCTTCCACTACCAGAAACATTATTTTTTCTGGCTTCAACACCAACTCTAAAAGAAAAACTTGTTGCGTCTGTATTTCTAGTGGTAAAATTAGCTTGAGGATTAGCATTAGTAACACCTGTATACTCTGTAGTTCCAGAGGTAGCAACTATCCAAGGACCTTCTTCTGTAATGGTTAAATCTGTAGGATCATTTACAGTATAACTATTTGTAAACTGAGTCCAGTTTACTTCTCCAAAATTATTATTACCATCAATATCATTAAAATTAGAATAGAATTCAGGTAAACTAGTAGGTGTTGAAGTTCCGGCTTGAACAAAATCGAATCTAAATTCTGTATAAGCTCTATCTCCATTGTTTGCTATTGAAAAAGCAGTTCTAGGTCTAAAAGAATCGCTTCCTGTAGAATTATCATCGAAAACAGGAATTGTAGTATTAACAGTTGCTACAATATTAACTAAGGCGTCTACTCCTGGTGCAATTTCAGTAAATCTAAAAACTTCTCCTTGTAAAAACGTGTTATTGTTTCCATCACCAGTTTCTTCAGTATAATTTTCAAAACTTAATACAGGAACATCAACACATGAAGGTTGACTATTATCTACATTAGAAGGGAAACCTACAATTGTTGGCGGTAATGTATCAATTATTGTA
This sequence comes from Mesoflavibacter zeaxanthinifaciens DSM 18436, assembly GCF_000422365.1. Taxonomy (GTDB): domain Bacteria; phylum Bacteroidota; class Bacteroidia; order Flavobacteriales; family Flavobacteriaceae; genus Mesoflavibacter; species Mesoflavibacter zeaxanthinifaciens. The sequence goes on along the minus strand of NZ_AULQ01000001.1, from coordinate 602,454 downwards.
AAAGTAGCTGTTGTAGAAGATGAGTTTCCGCATTCATCAGTAGCTGTAAAAGTAACAGTTGTACTACCAGTTTCACCACAATCATCGGTTGTGTTTGTAATAGTATTAGACCAAGTTATTGGTCCGCCGCATTCATCATAAGCAACAGCATTACCATTATTGGCTAACCAATTGTTAAATTGGTCAGTATTACCATTTCCATCACATTGTACTGTAAAGTCAAAAGATTCTGTGTCAATTACAGGTCCTGTCGTGTCTACAATAGTAATAACTTGAGTGTAATCTTCTATTGTATTACCACAAGCATCGGTAAATGACCATGTGTTTGTTATAGTTCCGTTAGAAGGGCAAGATGGATCTGGCATAAAGTTGCCTGATGTTTTTATAGGGATAAGGTTGTTACAACTTGCTACAGGAGCTAAATTTTGAGCATTATTTAAGGCATTTGTATTATCACACTCTACAGTTCTATCTAATTCATTAGGTGTAGTAACCCAAGTTGCTGGTGCTGGAGGGTTAACTGTTACTGTAGTTGATAAATTATTACCTTGCTTACATTCGTCTAAACTATTAGAACTTACTATAGTAGTACTGTGACCATTGATAAAACCCGTGTAAGAAGAAGAAAGTTGTGAGCTTAAAGTTGTAGAACATCCGTTTTCTAAATAATAACATTGATCATTTACTGTTACATCAAAAGCAAAACTTAATGTTTCTCCAACATCCAATAATCCATCAGCAGCTGTAAAAGTTAATTCTCTTGTACTAGAATTATAACTGTAAGTCACACCAGCAGGTAAACCAGTTATAGGCTGAACTAGTTCTGAACCAACAGGAACCGTTGTAACAAAGCTTATATTTGTAGCATCATCATTACCGTTATTAGTGGTGGATGCATTATATGTTACTGTTTGAGGGTTACTATTAGGAGTAATAGTATTTGGTGTAGCTGTATATACAATTGGATCTAATTTAGGTTCATAAACCTCTACAGCTAAACCTAATAGATATAGACCATATGCTTCTTGATTTGAAGTTAGTCTTAAGGTTGTTGATGTTTGATTATTATGTAGAAGATTATTTCCTGAATTATCTAAATGAAAATGAGCTGAGTCAAAACCTAAAGTGTTTGTACTTGCTGGATTTCGATCTGTAAAGTTGCTATTTCCATTAGTAATTCTACTATTAAAAAAGTTATTTGAATTTCTTAAAGGCGCATCTAAATCTTCGAAGACGTTTGAAGAGTTAAGCATTTGTAATCTGTCTCCTGATAAATCACGATCGCCTTCTAAAGCTCCAATTACTATATCAGATTTTACAGCTCCTGTTGGAATTGTCTGAAATCCACTAAAATTAATATTAAAATTATTGTTAGAACTAGTTACATTAGCATAACCATCAAAAAATGATATGTTTTTTCTTTTTAATTGATCGCTTTTATAAACAACTACTAGCTGCCAACCTCCAGAAGTACCTGTGTTATTTCCGTCATGAGAATATAAATACCCTTGTCTTCCTTCAACATTAGCAACTTGATACTTACCAAATGCATTGCTGTTATTTAAAACATTATTAGTGATATCTTTTACACAGATGTAAGCATCATTAACAAAGTGAGGATTTTCATCACGACCTCTAAAAATAACATCATCTGCAGAAACAGTAGTGTAGCTTGTTTGTCCAGGTAGCATTATTTTTACTTGGTTATAATTCCAACCAGGTTGATTATCTAACTCTACAGCGTTATTACCATTACCAACTATTAAACCTTTATCTGCTGCAGCCCAATATAGTAAAACTTTATCTATCGCTAAGCAAGGATCGCCCGGATAAGGGTTTGTTAAGTTTGCGCTACTAGAGTTAAATGTAGTAATGTCATTATCAATATCTACATAAACGTTATCTGAAAAGTCATGATTACCATCAGATCCATTATAATTACCTGTAGCAGTTCTAGAGATTGTGTTATTACCAACAACAATAACATCACCATTAATACTACTTTGGTATCTAAGCGTAAATGGTTTTTTTACTTGAGCTGTACTAATTGTAGCAATTAATGACACAGCTAATATTAAAAGTGCTTTATAGCACTTTACTAATGGGTTAAGTTTTTTCAAAACGACAAAAATTGATTTATAACATATACAGTACACACAAAAACAGTAATTAATTGCAATATAATTAACTTATTACTTAAAATATAAATGTTTTTAGAACTAATATGCATATAACACTGTTTTACTTTATAATTTTTAAAAAAATTACATACATTTAAAGTGCTACTATTTTGCTTAAGGGAATGGTTTAGTAGGTTCTTAGTTTTTAGATTCAAGGGTGAAATTAATTAATAGCAATACAAATCAAGTTGTAAATAATATTAAAATCAAAAAAAAATGATATAGCGTATATTTAATCGATAAACGACATTTTTAACTCTAAAAATCTCTAGAATAATCATTTAAATAATCATTATGGACAAAACTTTACAGTTATTTCGACATGGTAAATCTTCATGGAAATATAATTTACCAGATCATGATAGACCCTTAAAAAAAAGAGGTTTTACGGATATTGAATTAGTGTCTAAATACATAAAAAAAGATTTTAAAAAGCCAGATTTAATATTGTCAAGTACAGCAAATCGTGCATGTACAACTTCTAAAAATTACATTAAAAATTTAGATCTTTTTGACGTCAAATTTCAACTTAAAAAAGAGCTTTATGATTTTTCTGGAGACGCTGTATTAAATCAAATCTACAACTGTGACGATTCTGTGAAAACTTTAGCAATATTTGGACACAATTATGCGCTTACAGATTTGTGTAATCAGCTAGGAGATAGTTATATAGAAAACTTACCAACATCTGGATTTGTTCAAATAGAATTTAATGCTCAATGTTGGCAAAAGGTTAAATTTGGTAAAACAACAAGAATTGTATTCCCTAAACATTTAAAATAGCCAATCTAATTAAATATATTTGTAGTAAAAATTCGTCAAATGAACAACCACATTATAGATAATAAGTACATTAATAGAGAGTTAAGCTGGCTTCAATTTAATCACCGAGTTTTACAAGAAGCAGCAGATGAGACTGTTCCGTTAATTGAAAGATTACGTTTTTTAGGTATTTTTTCTAATAATTTAGACGAATTTTTTAAAGTACGTTATGCTACAGTAAAACGTATTGACTATGCAGGTAAAGCAGGTAAAAGTCAACTTGGAGGTATTAAGGCATCAGAGTTGTTAGAGATAATAACAAATACTGTTATTGGACATCAAACAGAAAGTCTTAAAATTTTAAGCAAAATTCAAAAAGAATTAGAGACAGAAAACATCTTTATTATAAAAGAAAATAAGGTTAATAAATCTCAAAAAGAGTTTCTTAAAAAGTATTTTTTAGAAAAAGTTAGTCCAGCTTTAGTAACTATTATTTTAAACCCAGATATAGAACTTCCTAACCTAAAAGATAGTAATGCGTATTTAGCAATAAATATGGTTTTAGAAGATAATTCTAGCCAATATGCTTTGATAGAAATTTCTAGATCAATGCAACGATTTATTGTACTTCCAAAAGTAGACAATAAACAGTATATCATTATGTTAGATGATATGTTGCGTTTGTTTTTAGACGATATTTTTAACGTTTTTAGCTATAAAAATATTTCTGCGCATATGATAAAAATTACACGTGATGCAGAGTTGGATTTAGACAGCGATTTGTCTAAAAGTTTTATGGAAAAAATTAGTGATAGCGTTAAGGATAGATTAATTGGTGAGCCGGTAAGATTTGTTTACGATAAAACTATAGATAAAACGACGTTAAACTTTTTAATGTCAATTATGGGTATAGATAATACAGATAGTATAATACCAGGTGGACGTTATCATAATAGGAGAGATTATATGGATTTTCCTAGTTTAGGCAGAACAGATTTACTTTACGATAAAATCACACCATTACAAGTTAAAGGTTTAAGCCTACAAGACAGTATTTTTGAGTCTATAGCAAAAAAAGATTATTTACAATATGCGCCATATCATACATTTACATATGTAGTAAAGTTTTTACGCGAAGCAGCTTTAGACCCAAAAGTAAAATCAATAAAAATTACAATTTATAGATTAGCACAGATATCTCATGTAGCAAGTTCTCTTATCAATGCTGCAAAAAATGGTAAAAAAGTTACTGTTTCTATGGAAATTCAAGCGCGTTTTGATGAAGAAGCAAATATCGCTTACGCGGAACAAATGCAGCGCGAAGGTGTTAACCTAATTTTTGGAGTACAAGGATTAAAAGTACACAGTAAAATGTGTGTAATAGAGCGTGAAGAAGGAAAGAAAACTAAACGTTATGGCTTTATAAGCACAGGTAATTTTAATGAGTCTACTGCACGTGTTTATACAGATTTTACGTTATTTACAGCCAATCAAAAAATATTAAAAGACATCAATAAAGTATTCAACTTTTTTGAAGTTAACTATAAAATTTACAGATATAAACACATAATTACATCGCCACATTATACAAAAGATAAATTTTTTCGTTTAATTGATAACGAAATAGAAAATGTTAAACAAGGCAAACCAGCTTTTATTAAATTAAAAATGAATAGTATATCAAGCTATAAAATGATTGATAAGCTATACGAAGCAAGCAAAGCTGGTGTAAAAATACAAATGATTGTTAGAGGTATTTGTTGTCTTGTACCTGGTGTAAAAGGTGTTAGTGAAAGCATTGAAGTAATAAGTATCGTAGACAAGTTTTTAGAACACACTAGGCTATACATTTTCTGTAATAATAACGATACAAAAGTATACATCTCTTCTGCAGATTGGATGACAAGAAATATAGATAATAGAGTAGAAGTATCTTGCCCAATCTATCAAGATGATATTAAACAAGAATTATTAGATATATTCGATATCTGTTGGAATGATAATGCAAAAGCAAGACTATTAGACAAAACTCAAAAAAATAATTATCGTAAAAACGATAAACCTAAATTAAGGTCTCAATTTGCAACTTATGATTATTTAAAAGAAAAACTAAACTAAATAATGCTAACCATACAAAAATACGCTGCAATAGACATTGGGTCTAACGCTGTAAGACTACTAATTTCTAATATTATAGAAGAAAAAGGTAAACCAGTACGCTTTAAAAAAAGTTCGTTAGTGCGTGTTCCTGTTCGTCTTGGTGCAGATGTGTTTATAAAAGAAAAGATTTCTAAAAATAATAAAGAGCGTATGCTTAAAACCATGCAAGCGTTTAGTTTGTTAATGCAAACACATAATGTTGTTAGGTACAAAGCATGTGCAACGTCTGCAATGCGCGAAGCAAAAAACGGTAAGCAAATAGCAGATTTAGTATTAGAAGAAACAGGTATTAAAATAGATATTATAGGCGGAGAAGAAGAAGCTGCTATTATTGCTGCAACAGATCTTCAAAGTTACATTGATGAAAATAAAACTTATCTATACGTAGATGTAGGAGGCGGTAGTACTGAGTTTTCTGTAATAGATAAAGGGGAAAAAATATCGTCAAAATCCTTTAAAATAGGAACTGTAAGACTTTTAAATGATGTAGTAAAAAAAGAAGCTTGGCAAGAACTTGAAGAATGGATAAAAACTGAAACATCTAAATTCGAAAAAATTGATGTTATTGGATCTGGAGGAAACATTAATAAAATTTTTAAAATTTCAGGAAAATCTTTAGGTAAACCATTATCCTATTTTTACCTTACTTCTTACTATAATACCTTACAAACATATTCTTACGAAGAACGTATATCTCAATTAGACTTAAATCAAGATAGAGCAGATGTGATTATACCTGCAACACGTATTTATTTATCTGCGATGAAATGGAGTAGCGCAAAAGATATCTATGTTCCAAAAATTGGACTAGCAGATGGTATTATAAAAAGTATATATAATGATACGGTTAAGAGTCATACAAAGTTAAAATAGTACACTTTATCTGTTTATTGTGATAGATTAAATAATAATATATATATTTACTAATAAGATTATAAAAACTAAACTCAACCTCTTATAACTTTTAAAATATGAAAAAAACTATTCTTTTCTTTACTTTAATCTTAGCTTCTTTTTATGGATTTTCTCAAAACTCTGTTTATGGAGTTAGAGCTGGTATTAATATTTCTGATTTAGATTTTGAAGATCAGTTTGATGATACGCCTCATACTCACAGAAATGGATTTATGATTGGTTTTTTTGGAGAGTATAAGTTATCAAACTTAATTGATATTGCTCCAGAAATTCAGTTTTCAGCAGAAGGTTCTAAAGAAGAAGAATTGAGAATTAACTATATCCAATTACCAGTTTTATTTAAGTTTAACTTATCTAATAATTTTGCTTTAGCAGTTGGACCACAAGCTAGTTTAAAAGCTCATGAGTATGATGATGGCATTAAAAACTTTACATTTTCTGGTGTAGCTGGAATTGACTACATGATTACTGATGAATTTTTCTTAGACTTTAGATATAAGTATGGATTACAAAACCTAGTTGATGATGAATTAGGTGTAGAATTTAAAGGAAATACAATGCAAATAGGATTTGGAGTAAAATTCTAATATATTCAATAAATAGTAAGTGTTTAAAAAAAGCCTTTTCTATTTAGAAAAGGCTTTTTATATTTATCCGTGTATGGTTTCTTTTGTCCCTAAATCTTTCATTATTTTGGCTTCATAATCTAATAAATCTTGCCATTTTTTATCAACTTCTTCTCGGTTTCCGTATTTACGAGCATACCCTAAAAACATAGTATAGTGATTAGCTTCACTAACCATTAATCGTCTATAAAACTCGGCTAATTCTTTATCTTTTAATTCTTCAGAAAGTAATCTAAAACGCTCGCAACTTCTAGCTTCAATTAGTGCAGCATATAATAGTCTGTGCACTAATTGATCTGTTCTGCTTCCTCCTTTAGGGAAGAATTTTAAAAGTTGAATTACATACTCATCTTTTCTATCTCTACCCAAAGTCCAACCACGTTCTATAATCTTATCATGTACCATTTTAAAGTGGCTCATTTCTTCTTTAACTAAAGCAGTCATTTCTTGAACAAGCTCTGTATATTCAGGAAAACTTACTATTAAAGAAATCGCAGTACTTGTTGCTTTTTGCTCACAAAAGGCATGGTCTGTAAGAATTTCTTCTATATTTTTTTCTACAATATTAACCCAACGTGGATCTGTTGGTAATTTTAGTCCAAGCATATTTTTTTAAGCAGTTAAGTAGTTATGATCTAAATCTGTAAGGTTGATTAGTTTTTTATCACCTTTATTATCTATTACTAATTCAAAAAGTTTTTCTGTATTAGATTTTGGTTGTGTAAAAAGAATGTTTAAAACCAACTTATTTTGGTTTAAACTTTCTTCTTGATTTACCCAAACACTTTTTAAAATTGAAGTTTCCATATAGTAAGAAACCGTTTTATCATGTTTTAAAATATATTGTTTATCAATAACATCATTAAAAATAATTTTGTTTTGACGTGCTACAACTTGGGCTTTATAATCTCTGTAATGATATTTATAGTTTATAGAGTCGTGTTTAAATTGTCTTAAGTATGAAGATTTCATATCTGTAAAAGTTTTTACATTTACATGATAGCCATTACTTAAAATAGTATCTGTTTTAACTTCAGCATATTCTTTAGGAAAGTAAGAAACACGTTCTGAAAAAGATTCTAATAAGTTTTTGTCCTTTAAGATATCTTTAGGTGATCTATTAGTTTTATCTCTAGCATCACAACTAATAAGCGTAATTATTATTCCTAAAAGTAGTACTGTAAACTTGTTCATAATTATAAAGTTACAATTTAAACATCTAAATCAAAAGCCTTTCTTAGTAATTCGATGTTAGGATTTTTTTCTTTTAGTTTTTCATATTTTTCAATTGGTGTATAGGCGTATTTTTTTTCCATCACTTCATCTACAGTAATGTCTAAATTAATATCATAATTGTTTAGACTTTTACGTAAATAAGACATCAAATCATACGATTGACGTTCTACTTCAACTTTATTTGTAGCGTTAGGAAAAGTTAATTTTACGGTTACACCATCTTCGGCTAATTTAGGCTTATCTATAGATAGGATAGAAGCAAGGTTAAATTGTCCCTTGGCTTCAATTTCGTTAACAAATAAATTCCAATGATTGGTTAGTTCTTCTTGAGTAAAAGGTTCTTTTGGTAGGTTTTCTTCATCAACAACAACATCTAGTTGTTTTATTTCATGTTCTTTTTTTGCTCTTATACTTTTTAAAGATAATCCAGATGTTCGTTTTTTTGCAGATGCTATACCTTTTTCTAATACAATTTTAGGTTTTGGTGGTTCTACAAATTGTTTAAGTTCTGGATTTACTTTTTGTGTTTCGTTTTTAGAAGAAGCTTCTACTGGTTTTTTAACAGGAATAGGTGTAATACCTTTTTTTCTGAAATAACTAGGCGGAATTATGTAACGTCTGCTATTTTTTTTTTCTCCATCAAAAGTGATAGAGGCAAGTTGCATTAAAGTAAGTTCGACCAGAAGTCGTTGGTTTTTACTGCTTTTATATTTCAAATCACAGTCGTTAGCCAGATTTATAGCTTGTATTAAAAACTGCTGACTTGATTTTGTAGCTTGATTTTCGTACTTCTTTTTAGTGTCTTCTCCAACTTCTAAAAGTTCTATCGTAGCAGGGTTTTTACAAACTAATAAATCTCTAAAATGTGATGCAAGTCCAGCAATGTAATGATGACCATCAAAACCTTTTGCTAATGTCTTATTAAATTGAAGTAATAACTCAGGGATTTTATTGTCTAGAATAAGATCTGTACTTTCAAAGTAAGTTTCGTAATCTAATACGTTTAAATTTTCTGTAACTGCTTGTCTTGTTAAATCTTTACCAGAAAAACTAACTACACGATCAAAGATTGAAAGTGCATCACGCATAGCACCATCTGCCTTTTGAGCGATGATATGTAGCGCATCATCTTCTGCATTTACACCTTGCTCTTCTGCAATGTATTTTAAATACTCTTTAGCGTCTTTAACTGTAATACGTTTAAAATCAAAAATTTGACAACGTGATAAAATAGTTGGGATTATTTTATGTTTTTCAGTAGTTGCTAAAATAAAAATACAATGTTTTGGTGGCTCTTCTAAAGTCTTTAAAAAAGCGTTAAAAGCGGCTTGAGATAACATATGTACCTCATCAATAATATAAACTTTGTACTTACCAACTTGTGGCGGAATACGAACTTGATCGGTTAAGTTTCTAATATCGTCTACAGAGTTGTTGGAAGCTGCATCTAACTCAAAAATATTAAAGGCGTAATCTTCTTCAGAGTTTTCATTGCCTTCACTGTTAATCATCTTTGCCAAAATACGTGCGCAAGTCGTTTTACCAACTCCACGTGGACCAGTAAATAACAGTGCTTGTGCTAGATGATTGTTTTCTATGGCATTAAGTAAAGTGTTTGTAATAGCAGATTGACCAACAACATCCTTAAAGGTTTGTGGTCTGTATTTTCTGGCTGATACTACAAAATGTTCCATAGACATTAGATTGAATACAAATTTAAAAAATAGCTTAATAAAAAGGAAGTTTGATGCTTCAATTTATTTTGAGTTATTAACAAAAATTGAAGAGTAATAGTTTTTTTAATTATTATATTGACTGTAACAAAAGATAATTATTCTTGTCCTTATATAAAAGAATTAAAATGATAAAAAAACTGACTGCTTTTACTTTTCTTACACTTTTATCAACATTTGGATTTTGCCAAAATTTAGATGCTGAAGTTGATAAAATTTATCAAGTAGAAGATAACACACCTGGTTTTTCAATTATAGTTTCTAAAGGCGAAGAAATCTTAGTAGAAAAACAATATGGAATATCTAATTTAGATTATGACATACCAATTACAAACAAAACAGTTTTTGACATCGGTTCAATTGCTAAACAATTTACAGCATACGCTATACTTTTGCTAGAAGAACAAGGTAAATTATCTATTAAAGAGCCTGCTTATAAATACATAAATAATCTACCTCAATATCAAAAAGGAAATCCAACCATTGAACAATTATTAAATCAAACAAGTGGCATCAAAGAAGTAGATGGCATTGCGGGAATTGCAGATTTAACTAAGAATGATTTACTCACTCAATCTCAAATGATGAATTTTATTACAAAAATGACATCATTAAACTTCAAACCAAGCGAGTACTTTCAATACACAAATTCAAACTATATCTTACTGGCAGATATTGTAACCAAAGTTTCAGGTAAACCGTTTACGAAATTTATGCACGAAAATGTTTTTGAACCATTCGGAATGGAAAATACAATTAAAAAATCAAGCACTTACACTATTATTAAAAACAGAGCAATTGGATATATAGAAGATGAAGACAATTTCTATAAATCACATTTACACGCTTTTGTTTACGATGGCGACGGACAAGTACTTACCACTCCAAAAGATATGTTTAAGTGGCATATAGGTTTACAGAAAATTAAAAATCAACATTCTGAATTATATAAAAAAATGCATACCAAAGCCAAGTTAAATAATGGTAATACTATCGATTATGGTTTAGGAGTAGAGTTTGAAACTTATAATAACTATCAAGCATTTGGTTTTGACGGAATGATATTAGGCGGCTTTGTTTCTAAATATCTTTATTTTCCTGAATTAGATATGATGTTTTTCACTACTCAAAATACCTTTGATTCAGATTTTGAGGAACAGTTTTTTAAGTTAGTTGACTTATACATTCCTAAAAATAATTTCAATAACGAAACAAAAAATAGCGAAAAGGTGAATAAAGTAAAGCTTTCAAAAAAAGAGCTAAAATTATATGAAGGAAGTTATCTCTTTGCCGGAAGCGATGTAGAGACAATTAAAACAAACACAATTCAACTTAAAAATGATGAACTTGCTGTACTTACGACTTATGGAGATGAAATAACAAGATTAAAACCTATTGGAAATCATCAATTTATGTTTAATGATAAGCTAGTTGTATTTGACTTAAAATTGGATAGCAAGAGTTATAAATATTATGATTCTGAAAACGAATTACCTTGGCTATTTAGAGAATACAGTCCTACTACTTACAACGAAAAGCAATTAAAAGAATTTGAAGGACAATATTTTAATGCAGATTTTCAAATCAGTAAAAAAATCAAACTAATAGACGGTAAACTTTTTGTTTTTAGCAGAAATGGTGCTTGGAAAAATGAGATTATACCTCTTGAAAAAGATGCTTTTGATTACTCTTCTGACCTAATAACCTTTCTTAGAGATAACAATAACTCTATAGTTGGTCTTAAAATTATAGATGTTTTATTTAAAAAAATATAATTATTATTTTATACAAATACATACATTAGTTTATCGTAATTTAGCACCAGTAAATCGCCTTATCGCTAAAAACTCAACTTGATTGAGTTTCTCTTTTTTTGAGATTCCCGCATTCGCGAGAATTTAGAGGAAAGTCCGGACACCATAGTGCAATTATAGTGGTTAACAGCCATCCGCCGAAAGGTGAGGAAAAGTGCAACAGAAAGAATGTACAGGTCATGCTGTAGTGAAATCAGGTAAACTCTATAAGGTGCAATACCATGTATATTAACGTTTGAGCGCTGCACGTGCGATGTTAAAGGGTAGGTAGCTAAAGTGTGTTGGTAACAGCACATTCAGATAAATGATAAGGACGCTTTTGCGTACAGAATCCGGCTTATAGATTTACTATTTTATAAAGAAACCACCTTTTTTAAGGTGGTTTTTTATTTTTTGTAATTTCGAACAAAGTGAGAAATCTCATAAGGATGAGATTACTCGATTACTCGGAATTATAAATTGGTTTTAAGAATACTATTCTTCTGTCAGTTCAAAAAAACTAAACATATTACCGCCATAACTTTTGGAATGAGAATACTGTGATAAACCTGATAAGTCGGTATGTTTAGAGTGTTCTAAAATTAAAAGTCCATCTTTTTCTAATAGGTTATTTTGAAAGACTAATTCTGGGATTTTTGCAAATTCTTCCACAGGAAATTCATATGGTGGATCTGCAAAAATAATGGTGTACGATTGTTGATGATTTTCTAAAAAGCTAAACACATCACTTTTAATGGTGCTGATAGGCATTTCAAAACTTTCAGCAGTTTCATTAATGTATTTTATACATCCATAATTTTGATCAACGCAGGTAATGTTTTCGGTGCCTCGTGATGCAAATTCGTAACTGATATTACCCGTGCCAGCAAATAAATCTAAAACAGAAATTTCATCAAAATAATATTGATTATTTAAGATGTTAAATAAGGCTTCTTTAGCCATATCTGTCGTAGGTCTAACGGGTAGTTTTTTTGGAGCAACTAACTTTCGTCCTTTGTATTTTCCGGATATAATACGCATTAGAGACTTTTTAATAAAGTGAAATTGGAATAGTTATTTGTTGGTTTTTCCGCGAAAGCGAAAGTGTCAAATCTATTACCAAAACTAACATGTCTTACATACTTGTAAGCTATTTTATAAATAGGATGTTCTTTATCTAAATTTCCTAAAAAGACAAGCTCGATAGTTTCTGGATTGAGCTGTAATTGCTCTAAAGTAAAGAGTAAATAATAGATAAAATCTTCTTTAGTTTGATAATTAAACGTATTGTAAAGTGCTAATTTACCTGAGTTAAATGCTACTACTTCAAAGCTTTCTGTATTTACATTAACGTATACTTTAGAAGTGTTGTTGTTTTTTTCTAAAGTCAATAATTGCTCAATTAATACTGTAGAAAAATGTTTGTAAGTAAAACTTCCAAACTTGTCAAATAAGTAATTGTTTATGTTTGTAAATGGGACATAAACATTGACACTATCATTTTGTTTAATATCATCAAAAGTAATAAAGTCTGTTTTTAAAATTTTGGTGTTAAATTTTAAATAATCTGCTAAATTTTCTTCGTCAAATAATGGTTTAGGAACTAGAGTAGACCATTCGTTTTCATGAATAACAGTTACTTTATTAAACGCTTGATCTAGTTTAGGATTAGAGTTAAACTGATGCTTTACAGCATCTAATAAATCTAACGGTGTTTTTTTTGTAAAGTTTACATTTTGTAAATCTATAATGGTATTTGTATCTGTGTTTAGGATACAAAAAGAAAGTCCACTCAAACTTAGTTGAATGGACAGTTCTAGGTTGGTTAAAATATTATGTGTATTATTCGTTATTGCCATAAGTTTTTGGCCAGTTTCCTACAGTTTTAACTTCGTCCATAGATCCAACACGTAAAGCATCTCCGTTAACACCTTCTACAGATAATACTTCTTTTTCTTTAGAAACTAAATCTTTAGGTTGGTCAAATAATAAATCGTCTTTTTTAACAAACGCTTCAAATACAGGTATTTTATTATCTCCATCTGTTAGCTCTCCTGCATTTAAAGTAAATTTAGTACCAGGTTTAGCATTTGGTACATCCATCATTGTTTTATATCTAGTAGAAGTTTTAAACAAACTATCTTTTACAGGCACGTATCCAATAGTATCTGTAATTACAATATCTTTAAACATTTCTACACCACCATAAGCCTTGGTTCTTTCTTCGTCAACAACACTAGAGTCGCGTCTTTCTATAATTGTAAATTGACCATTTTCAATAAACTTAATTAAAGTATCGTAGCTTTTTGTAAACTTTCCGTTTACTTCTCTGTATGCTAATTCAGAATCTCTAATGTCTTTTAATTTTTCAATTGCAGCAGCGTAACGCTTTACTTTTAATTGATTAAATTTAATTTCTCCATAAACAGAGTCAAAAGTTAAATAACCTAAAAGGATAATTAAAGCCCAAAGTGCAATTACAATTACAGGTTTTACTTTTGAAGGTAAATATTTGTCAATTAGCCATACAATTGCAAAGGTTAAAAGAATGGCACCAATAATAATTAATATTAAATTTAGCATAGTGTTTTTTATTAAAATATAATTAAGGTCAGTGACAAATCTACAATTTTTTTTTATTCGTAAAAACCATTTGTTGGTAAAAATGATTTATATATTTGAGAAAAAGTTTTTAAACCTTGTGCCTTAATGACTAGTTCAGAATTTTATTCCCTTATAAAACAGCAATTTCCATTTAAACCAACCGCAAAACAAGACATTTTACTTTTACAACTTTCAGAATTTATTTTTAAAGATACTACAGATAGTCTTTTTTTATTAAAAGGTTACGCCGGTACAGGAAAAACAACAATTATAGGTACTATTGTAACTAACTTATGGAAAGCAAAGAAAAGTGCAGTCTTAATGGCTCCAACAGGTAGAGCAGCAAAAGTAATATCTAATTACTCAAAAAAAGAAGCCTTTACAATTCATAAAAAAATATATTTTCCTAAAAAAAATAAAGGTGGTGGCGTTAATTTTGTTTTACAACCAAACAAACATAAAAACACCATATTTATTGTAGACGAAGCGTCTATGATACCAGACACACCAAACGACTCAAAATTATATGCTAACGGGTCTTTGTTAGACGATTTAATGCAGTATGTATACCAAGGACATAAATGTAAGTTACTTTTAATTGGTGATACAGCACAGTTGCCTCCAGTAAAGTTAGATTTAAGTCCAGCTTTAAATGAAAACACACTAAATCTAAACTACAACAAATCTGTTACAAAGATGGAGTTAGATGAAGTAACACGTCAAGGTTTAGATTCTGGGATTTTAGAAAATGCAACTTTATTAAGAGAAGCGTTAGCAGACGAGTTTTTTGAAAGCTTTAAATTTAACTTAAAACCTTTTAAAGATATAGTTAGGTTAGTTGATGGTTATGAGATAATGGATGCTATAAATGATGCATATAGCACTTTAGGATATGAAGAGACAAGTATAATTGTTAGAAGTAATAAACGTGCTAATTTATATAATCAACAAATTAGAAGCCGAATTCTATTTAGTGAAAACGAACTTGCAGCAGGAGATTATCTAATGGTAGTTAAAAACAATTATTTTTGGATAAAGCCAAATACCGAAGCAGGTTTTATAGCTAACGGAGATATTATTGAAGTCTTAGAAATCTTCAGTTTTAAAGAATTATATGGTTTTAAATTTGCAGAAGTAAAAGTAAAAATGGTAGATTATCCTAAAATGAAACCTTTTGAAACCGTTCTACTTTTAGATACGATAACTGCCGAATCACCATCACTGTCTTATGAAGAATCAAATAAACTTTATGAAGAAGTACAAAAAGATTATGAGGATGAAACGAGTAACTATAAAAAGTTCCTAAAAATCAAGAATAACCCACATTTTAATGCTCTTCAAGTTAAGTTTTCTTACGCCATTACTTGCCATAAATCGCAAGGAGGACAATGGAACACTGTTTTTGTAGAACAACCTTATCTACCAAATGGGATTGATCGCGATTACCTACGTTGGCTATACACAGCAGTAACCAGAGCTAAAGAAAAACTGTATTTAATAGGTTTTAAAGACGAATTTTTCGAAGAAAATTAAAGCAATACCTACCAATAATTAACATTAATAGACTATTTTTGAATAGTAATTTTTCAAAATAAAATATGAAAATCATTGCCATGATACCAGCACGTTACAGTGCTTCTCGTTTTCCCGGTAAACTTATGCAAGACCTTAACGGAAAACCAGTAATTACACGTACCTATGAAGCTACAGTTAACACCAATTTATTTGACGATGTGTTAGTTGTAACAGATAGTCAAATTATTTATGACGAAATAAAACATATTGATGGTAATGTTATGATGAGTAAAAAAGAACATCAATGTGGAAGTGATAGGATAGCAGAAGCAGTAGAAGATTTAGATGTAGATATAGTAGTTAACGTACAAGGAGACGAGCCTTTTACTGAAGTTGATTCCTTGAAAAAATTAATAAATGTTTTTAAAAACGATCCAAATAAAGAAATAGATTTAGCGTCTTTAATGGTTCGTATTAAAGATAAAGAAGAAATTAAAAATCCTAATACAGTAAAAGTAGTTTTAGATAAAAATAACCTAGCGCTTTATTTTTCAAGAAGTCCAATTCCTTATCTTAGAGATGAAAATGTTAATGTAAAATACTACAAACATAAAGGTGTTTATGCGTTTAGAAAACAAGCATTATTAGATTTTTATCATTTTCCTATGCTAACATTAGAGGCATCAGAAAAACTAGAACAACTAAGATATTTAGAATACGGAAAAAAAATTAAAATGGTCGAAACTAATGTACAAGGAGTAGAAATTGATACACCAGAAGACCTTGAACGTGCAAAAAAGCTATGGAAATAAATTACGATAATATTAAAGTAATAGGTTTTGATGCAGATGATACGCTTTGGGTTAACGAAACCTATTTTAGAGATGCGGAATCAGAATTTGCTAATCTATTAAGTCAATTTGAAACACCTAATAAAATAGATCAAGAACTATTTAAAATGGAGATGAAAAATCTTTCTGTTTATGGTTACGGTGTAAAAGGTTTTGTGTTATCAATGGTAGAAATGGCTATAGAATTATCAAATGGAACAGTCTCTAATAAAGTCATTTCAAAAATATTAGAGATAGGAAAAGATATGATTAATAAAGATGTAGAGCTTTTAGATGGTGTAGAAGAAGTGTTAAAAAAACTCTCAACTAAATATAAATTAATTGTAGCCACAAAAGGAGACTTATTAGACCAAGAAAGAAAACTTGAAAAATCTGGACTGTTAGACTACTTTCATCATATAGAAGTTTTAAGTGATAAAAAAGAGGCTAATTACTCTAAATTATTAAATCATTTAGACATCAATCCTAAAGAATTTTTAATGATAGGAAACTCTTTAAAATCAGATATCTTACCTTTAATAAACATAAAATCAAAAGCAATTCATGTTCCTTTTCATACCACTTGGGCACATGAAGAAGTTAAATTAGATGCAAATAGTAATAATCAATTTCATACTTTAAAAACTTTGAAAGAAATACCACAATTATTACAATGTTAAAAACTATAGATATAGAAACCTGGGAAAGAAAGCAGCTTTTTAATCACTTTGCCAATTTTAAAGACCCATATTTTGCTGTAACTATTCCTTTTGATGTAACAAAAACCTATCAATTTTCTAAGGATAATAACCTAAGTTTTTTTGGTGTCTATTTGCATGCTTGTATGATAGCAATTAATAATGTAGAAAATTTAAAGTATAGAATAATAGAAGATAAAGTAGTTAGTTATGATGTCATAAATGCATCACCAACGATATCTAGAGAAGATAAAACTTTTGGATTTTCTTTTGTAAACTATGATAAAAATTTAGATGTATTTTTAAATAATTTACATTTAGAAAAACAAAGAATTAATAACACAGATCAATTATATCCACCTAAAAACGGATTAGATTGTATACATTGTTCTGCACTACCTTGGGTAGATTTTACAGGACATAAAGAACCCGTTTCAGGATTAAAAGACTCTGTACCAAAATTAGCTTTTGGTAAAGCAGTAAATAAGAATAACCAATTAAAAATGAATGTAGCTATAAGTGTAAATCACGCACTTGTAGATGGATATCATATTGGTTTATTTTCAGAAATATTTCAGAAACACCTAAATAAATAATAAATTTACAAAATAAGAAAACTAGTTAATGCAATTTAAAAATTTTCCAATGGTCTCCAAAATTGTTTTTGGACGAGGCAGTTTCAGTCAGCTAGGAGAAATATTAGAACCTAAGCGTGTAAACAGAGATGCTCCATTTATATATTTTGTAGATGATGTCTTTAAAGGTAATGCTTGGTTAACTTCACGAATTCCTTTAGCTTATGACGACAAAATAATATACGTCTCAGCAGCAGAAGAGCCAAAAACATCACAAATAGATCAGTTAGTAGAACAAATAATATTAGATTATAAAGAACGACCATCTGGTATTATTGGTATTGGTGGTGGATGCATTATGGATGTAGCTAAAGCAGTATCTATTATGCTAAATAACGATGGAGAATCTAAAGATTATCAGGGTTGGGATTTAGTTAAAAATCCTGCAGTATATCATGTTGGTGTGCCAACCATATCTGGTACAGGAGCAGAAGTGTCAAGAACAACAATTTTAACAGGTCCAGAACGTAAATTGGGTATTAATAGTGATTTTACTCCATTTGATCAAGTTATATTAGATCCAGAATTAACTAAAGATGTACCAAAAGACCAGTGGTTTTACACAGGTATGGATTGTTATGTACATTGCATAGAGTCTTTAAATGGAACATACTTAAATGCTTTTAGTAAAACTTATGGTGAAACAGCTTATGAGTTATGTAAAGAAATTTTCTTATCAGATCATCTCACAGCAGAAGAAGCCCAAGATAAATTAATGATGGCTAGCTGGCATGGCGGGATGAGTATTGCGTATTCTCAAGTAGGTGTTGCTCATGCTATGAGTTATGGTTTAGGATATTTATTAGGTGTAAAACATGGCATAGGTAATTGTATAGTGTTTGATCATTTAGAGGAATATTATCCAGAAGGCGTTAAACTTTTCAAACAAATGAAAGAAAAGCATAACATACAATTACCACAAGGTATTTGTGCCAATTTAACAGATAAAGAATTTGATACCATGATTAGTGTAGCATTAAGCCTAGAACCATTATGGGAAAACGCAATAGGAAAAAACTGGAAGAAAAAAATAACACCAGAAGTCTTAAAGGCACTCTACCAAAAAATGTAAAATGCGTTGGTTAGCTAAATTAATTTATTTCAAAATCTTAGGTTGGAAAGTTGTAGGAAATACTAATTTTTCTAAGGATACCATAAAAAAAGCAGTCTTAATTTCTGCGCCTCATACTCATAATTTTGATTTTATTATAGGACTACTTTTAAGAAAAGTTGTTGATTTAAAATCTAACTATTTAGGAAAAAAAGAGCTTTTTGTATGGCCTATAGGATATTATTTTAGAGCTGTTGGCGGTGTTCCTGTAGACAGAAAAAATAAAGAAAATAAAGTTGAAACCATAGCAAAACTTTTTGACGATAAAGAAGAATTTAGGTTAACCTTAGCTCCAGAAGGCACAAGAAGTAAGGTAGATAATTGGAGAACTGGTTTTTATTACATAGCCAAAAAAGCAAATGTGCCAATAATTATGTTTACATTAGATTATCAAAACAAACAAAACAAAGTTTCAAGACCTTTTTACCCAACAGATAATATAGAAGAAGATTTTAAATACATGAAGTCTTTTTTTAATGGTGTTAAAGGTAAGATTAGTAAAAATTCTTAAGCTAAAATGTTGTTAATCTTAGTTTTGGCATCTTATTTGATATATTTATAGTGTAGATATTAATGAAACATAAAGTAAACTTCCCAAATCACTAAAAAGAAACATTATAAAGCTACAACTTACTTAAATTAAGCGCTTTCAATTATATAGTTGAAAGCGCTTTTTTTGTTAAAAAATGTTAATGTGTGTTTTTTGTAAAACTCATTAAAAGGAAACTTCGTAAGTATGGTGTATTAACAAAACAACAAAAATTATGAAAACTCAAAAAACAGTAAAATTTTTAAGTCTTTTAGCAATTGCTTCATTTGCTTTAACTTCTTGTAGTGATGACGATGACAACGGAATGGATATGCCTATGGCAGAAGTTTCAACTAAAATTTATACATCTAATAATGCCAATGGTAATATTGACGAAATTAATGTATCAGATATGTCAAACGTAGAATCTAAAACTTTAATTACAACAAGTACAGCTGCAGATGGTGTATATTATGATTCAGAATCTGATGCCGTTTTTCAAGCATCAAGATCAAATCTTTCTTTAGAAGGTTTTTCTAATGTAAGTATGATTAGCTCTGGTACAAATGTATCCATAGATTTTACTGGTACGGCAGATATGACAAGTCCTCGTGAAGTTGCAGTAAATGGTGATTTTTATGTAGTTGTAGATAACAGTGATGTAGATGGAGATACAAACACACCTGATGGTAGATTATTTATTTATCAAAAATCGGGTAGTAACTTCACTTTAAGAAATACTATTACTACAAATTTTAAATTATGGGGAATTACTTTTGCTGGGTCTGATTTATATGCAATTGTAGATGTTACAGATCAATTAGCTGTATTTAACGATTTTTTGTCAAATACTACAGACGCTACAGTTATGGCTACAAAAACAGTTTCTGTAGAAGGAATTGTTAGAACACATGGTATAGCTTACGATATGGATGCAGATGTTATGGTATTAACAGATATAGGTGTTGCAAGTGGTACTTCTACAAGTGCATCAGATGGTGGATTTCATGTTATTTCTAATTTCTCAACAAAATTTAATAGTATAAACGATGGTGGTACTTTAGCAATGTCTAGTCAAGTTAGAGTTGCAGGATCTAATACAATGTTAGGTAATCCAGTAGATGTTGCGTATGATAGTATGACTGAAACAGTATATATTGCAGAAGCTGCAAATGGTAAGATTTTAGCTTTTAATAATATCTCTTCAGGAGGTAACCTTACACCGGTTTTAGATTATGATTTAGCATCAGCTTCTGCAGTTTATCTTTCTAAGCAATAATTAATGGTTGATAATTGATTTGATTTGAAAGAAAAAAGGCTATTCAATTTTTGAATAGCCTTTTTGTTTTATAAATAAGGAAGCTTATTAATCTGTTGTTTCTTCCATTGTGTGATATACGTTTTGTACATCGTCATCTTCTTCTATTTTTTCTAAAAGCTTTTCTACATCTGCAGCTTCTTCTTCGGTTAACTTTTTTGTGACTTGTGGTATACGTTCAAAACCTGAAGATAAAATTTCTATTTCTCTGCGTTCAAGTTCTGCTTGTATTGCTCCAAAACTTTCAAAAGGTGCGTAGATTAAGATACCATCATCATCTACAAACACTTCTTCTGCACCAAAATCTATTAGCTCTAATTCTAATTCTTCAGGATCTAATCCTTCAGCATTAATTCTAAAATTACAAGTATGGTCAAACATAAAAACAACAGATCCAGATGTACCTAAACTACCGTCGCATTTATTAAAATAACTACGTATGTTTGCTACAGTACGTGTATTATTATCTGTTGCTGTTTCTACTAAAACAGCAATACCGTGTGGCGCATAACCTTCAAAAACAACTTCTTTATAATCGCCTTGGTTTTTATCACTAGCACGTTTTATTGCTCGTTCTATATTGTCTTTAGGCATATTTACAGACTTGGCATTTTGTATAACTGCTCTTAGTCTTGAGTTGCTGTCAGGATCTGGTCCACCTTCTTTAACAGCCATTACGATATCTTTTCCTATACGTGTAAAGGCTTTACTCATAGCAGCCCAACGTTTCATTTTTCGTGCTTTTCTAAACTCAAAAGCTCTTCCCATATTTGATGTTTTATTTTTGTCTTCTAACGAAGGCGGTTATTTAATTTTTTTTGCAAATTTAAAAAAAAGAGAATTTAATTATTCTTCTTCCTCAATAATAGCTTCTATTGCTTGTGCTAATTTAAAATCTTTGTCTGTAACACCATCTGCATCATGTGTAGATAAAGAAATACTTAATACGTTGTACACGTTTTTCCAGTCCGGATGATGGTTTAATGCTTCACATTCAAAAGCTATACGACTCATAGCACTAAAGCAATCTTTAAAGTTTTCAAATTCAAATTCGGCATGTATTGCATTATCGAAATATTCCCAATCTGGTAGTCTTAATAGACGTGTTTCTATGTCGGTTTTAGATAGTTTTTCCATATTAATGTTTTATGTTTTAAAAATAAGAAATTTATACTTCTAATTCAGATAAAATGTCTTGACTTAATATTTGAAGGTGCTTTGGTAGTTTATTCTCTTTTGGTAAAACAGCAAGATAACGATCTTCGTTGGTTGTATATACTCGTTTATACAATGGATTTTTGTATCCTAAAGATGAAATAATTTCTGAGAAAAAATCTTCGTGATGCACTAGATCTTGACTTCCAAGATGAAAAATTCCTGATTTGTTTCGATTAATGATGTAATGAATTTGCTGAGTTACCTTGCTATCATTTGTAACATTCATTATTAAATTAGGAAACACTTCAATAGGTAGTTTTTCTCTTAAATGTAGTTTTATTTCTTTAATTCTAGGAGATTGTACGCCAAAAACCATAGGTAGTCTTAAAACACCTATTTTGTTTTTTGGTAGTCTAAGAAGCATGTTTTCTATCTTAATTTTAAAATGACCATACATACTATGGCTTAAAGTTTTGTCAAATTCGTAACTAGGAAATTGACTGTAAGCATCAAAAACATTTGCTGATGATAAAAAAAGTAACTTACAATCGTTATTTGTAATGTAACTAACAATGTGTTGATGTGCTATAACTTGAGCCGAAAAATTACCACGAAGGGCAGATATAATTATTGTAGGTTTTATTATATCTAAGATTTCAAAAACGTCATCTTCTTCTATATTATACTGAAAAAAATGATGATTTTTCTCATATGCATATTTATCGGTACAGTAGGTACCAAATGTGTTATAGTAGGCATACAATTCTTTATAAATGGCTTGTCCTAAAAAACCACTTGCGCCAAGAATTAATATACGATGTTTGTTGTCTTTTTGAGGCTTCATTAATCTACTTCATTTCAAATAAAATGCCAGAATAAACTTGTTAAAATAAACCAATGTTTATAGCGACAAGCTTAGACTGACATTGTATTATTTTCTTTAAAAAATTATCCTTTGTAAAAAGGTAATTTTACTACCGTTGCAGGAACTGCATTTTTACGAATTTGAATGTTAATTTTACTTCCAAAATCACTAAAAACAGGAGAGACGTAACCCAAACCAATTCCCTTTTTTAATGAAGGAGACATTGTACCAGAGGTAACTTTACCTATTAATTTTCCTTGTCCGTCTACAATATCGTATCCTGTTCTTGGTATACCTTTTTCGTCTAACTCAAACGCTATAAGTTTGCGTTTTAATACTTTTTTCTTTTGTTCTTCTAAGTTTTCTGAGTTGGTAAATTTTTTGGTAAACTTAGTAATCCAACCTAAACCTGCTTCAAAAGGAGATGTTGTATCGTCTATATCATTTCCGTAAAGACAATAACCCATTTCTAAACGCAACGTATCGCGTGCTGCAAGACCAATTGGTTTTGCACCAGCTTCTGTAACTTTATCCCAAATTTGTTTTACTTCGTTGTTTTTACAATAAATTTCAAATCCACCGCTACCAGTATATCCTGTTGCAGAGATGATAACATTTTCTATCCCAGCAAAATCGCCTACTATAAAGTTGTAAAATTTAATTTCGGATAAATCGTGGCTTGATAAAGCTTGCATTTTTTCAACTGCATTAGGACCTTGAATAGCTAGTAAAGAATACTCTTCAGATAAGTCACGCATAGTAGCGCCAAATGTATTTTTAGAGCTAATCCAATTCCAGTCTTTTTCTATGTTGCTAGCATTAACAACTAATAAATAAGTGTTCTCTTTTACTCGGTATACAATTAAATCGTCAATAATTCCGCCTTCATCATTTGGTAAACAAGAATACTGTGCTTTACCAATAGTCAATTTTGAAGCGTCATTACTGGTTACGCTTTGTATAAGATCTAAAGCATGTTCTCCTTCAATCAAAAACTCACCCATATGGCTCACGTCAAAAACGCCACAATCTGTTCTTACAGCTTCGTGTTCTATATTAACACCTTCGTATTGAACAGGCATGTTGTAACCTGCAAAAGGAACCATTTTAGCACCTAATGCAATGTGAGTATCTGTTAATGCAGTATTTTTCATTTTAAATAATATTTTTTATTTCCGTCAAGCGGAATTTTTTAGTTTTAAGTGAAACAAAAGTATTGAAAAATATTGACTAGACATTTTCATTTTGAAGAAATAACTTCAATTTATCACACACTGAAATTTCTTTTTAATTATTGAATTTATACGTTTTTAGTGTTAAAAATTTAGCATTTCATTTCAATCTATATTAAACCTAAGTTAAACCTATTTTACAATTCTTATTAAAATCTAACTCTTTTGTAAATTAGAGTATTATGGAAAATATATTAGTAGCAGGTGCCAATGGTACCACAGGAAAAAAAATAGTAAACCTTTTAAAAGAATCTCAGTATTTTAACCCAATTGCAATGGTTAGAAAAGAAGAGCAAATCCCTTTTTTTGAAGCCAAAAATGTCGAGACGGTATTAGCAGATTTAAAAGATAATGTTGATGGGGCATTTAACAAATCTATTGATAAAGTTGTTTTTGCAGCTGGATCTGGAGGAAAAGATGTAGTTAATGTAGACCAAGAAGGTGCTAAAAAATTAGTAGATGCATCTATTAAAAACAATGTCAAAAAATTTGTTATGCTTAGCTCTTTAGGTGCAGATAAACCAGAAGAAGCTAACCAACTTCAAGACTATCTAAAAGCAAAACACAATGCAGACGAGTATTTAAAATCTAAAGATTTAAACTACTCTATAGTAAGACCAGGATCATTAACTAACGAGCCAGCAGCAAATAAAATTGAGTTAAAACAACATCTTAATAAACATGGCGAAATTAGTCGTAACGATGTTGCACAAACATTAGTTAGTGTATTAAATGACGATACAGCAAATAGAGAGACTTTTGAAATAATTAAAGGAGAAACCTTAATTGGTGAAGCTTTACATAAGTTATCTAGCTAATTATTGCGTTTTAAAATTTTAACAACACGACCATACATAACTTCAGATAGGTTCCAATTATAACCTTCAAAGTTAACGGTATTAGTAAATTGTATTACAACAGCATCAATATCTTTATGATACTTAGCGATGCTTTGATAACCAGGAACTAAACCAGTATGTTCATATTTATATATAGAGGAATAAATTTTTTGTTCCTCTTTATTTTTAAATACATCTCCGTTATTTAAGGCTCTTAAAAATTTGCCTAAATCTTCTGCAGTAGCAAGCATACCAACATCTTCGGTTTTTAAATCTTTGTCATAACCAACATAATAACCACTCATAACACGATTAATATTTACATCGTTTATGGAATTATAAGTGTTTGTTAACTGTAATGGTTTTAAGATATGCTGGTTTATGTAATCAAACTTAGGTTTTTCGGTAACTTTTTCAATAAGTTCTGTTAGTAATAGATAGTTGGTGTTACTGTATTCGTAATCTGTATTTGGTTTAAAACTAGCAGGTAAATCTAATACAATTTTAAGGTTTTCTTCATTTGTATATTTTGGATTTGCCCAATAATTATTAAAATCTGTATAGTTTGGTATACCACTTCTGTGCTGTACCATCATTTTAATAGTTATGGTGTTAGCATATTCGATTCTACCAACTAACTCAGGAAAATAATCCGCTAATGTTTTATTTAAATCAATCTTTTTGTCATAAACTAATTTAGCAATACTAACCGATGTGTATAGTTTATCATTACTTGCAATTTTAAATAAAGCGTCAGGTTTTGTAGGAATTTTATTTTCTGTATTATGATAACCAGAAGTGTAAAATTGAGGCGATTTTCCTGCTTGATCTACATAAACTATTATGCCATCAAAACCGTAATCTGAAGCTTGATTTACTTGTTCTTGAATAGTATTTGGTAACGGTTTTATCCAAGCAGTTACAATTGGCCAAGGGACAAAATAGAGCGAAATTACAGTGCTTAAAAGCAGAACAATTCTTAGGATTAATTTTGATTTATTTTTCATTAGTTGAAATTAAAAGTTGAAGCAAACTTATCTCTAATTTGAAAAATACTAAATATTATATCACCGAATTGTAGAAGTTAGATGATGAATTGTTATTTCAATAAGAAACGTTTCAATTCTTCATAAGAACTAATTTTAGTCGCCTTTTTCTTTTTATCCATGACGCTTAAAATTTGTGGTGGTAATTCTATATTTTCTTTAATTACATCTTCCACAACATCTAAAAACTTGGTTGGATGCGCTGTTTCTAAAAAGACACAATGCGCGTTTGGATTAGTTTTTAAATAGTCTTTACAGCCTAAATAACCAACAGCGCCATGTGGATCTGCAACGTAGTTGTAATCGTTATACATTTCTTTTAAAGCTTCGCAAGTTTCTTCATCTGTATAGCTGTAAGACGTTAGGTTGTTTTTTAATTCGTTGAAATCTTGATTATAAATTTCTTGTATACGAATAAAATTGCTTGGATTACCAACATCCATCGCATTACTAATGGTTTGAACAGATGGTTTAGGTTGATAATTTTCGGTTTTTAAAAATTCTGTCACAACATTATTTGCATTGTTAGCGGCAATAAAATGTTTGATTGGTAAGCCTAATTGTTGCGCCATCATTCCTGCACAAATGTTACCAAAATTTCCGCTTGGGACAGAAAATACAATGTCTTTATGTGAGTTGTGTAACTGTTTGTAAGCAAAGAAGAAATAAAACATTTGCGGTAACCAACGTGCAACATTTATCGAATTTGCTGAAGTTAATTGCATTTTTGAGGTTAATTCTTCATCTAAAAACGCACGTTTTACCATGTCTTGGCAATCGTCAAAAACACCATCTACTTCTAAAGTTCTAATGTTTTTACCAAGTGTAGTTAATTGTTTTTCTTGAATATCACTTACTTTTCCGCTAGGATAGAGGATCACTACATTTACGCCTTTTACACCTAAAAATCCGTTAGCAACAGCGCCACCAGTATCGCCAGAAGTAGCAACTAAAACTGTAACTTCGTTTGTGTTTTCTTTATTAAAATAACCTAAGCAACGCGCCATAAAACGAGCGCCAACATCTTTAAACGCCATAGTTGGACCATGAAATAATTCTAATGTTGAAATTTGCTCTGAAAGTTTTTCAACAGGAAAATCGAAAGACAATGTGTCTTCAACAATTCGTTTAAGTTCGGCTTCAGGTATTTCAGAGCTTACAAATTGTTTGATAGCTTCAAAAGCAATTTCAGCGTGAGAAAGATTATCAATAGTGTCAAAAAAGGATTGAGGTAAAGGCGTTATTTTTTCAGGAAAGTAAAGTCCTTTGTCTGGCGCTAATCCTTTTACTACTGCATTTTCGAATGTAGTAATTGGTGCTTTTTTATTTAAAGAGTAGTATTTCATATTGTTGTCTTAGCGAAACTTTTGTTTAAATTATTTTTATGCCTTCAGTATTGATTTTACACACGTAAGTATTAAATTTTATATCTGTTTTACTGTACACGTTTTGTATAGCTTTTTCAACGTCTTTTGCTGTTTTTTCGCCTTTACTTAAAGTAAAAATTGAAGGTCCAGAACCAGAAATTCCTGTTCCTAATCCACCAGCGTTTATTGCAGCATTTTTTACATCATCAAAATAAGGTATAAGCTTGCTTCTGTATGGTTCTACAATTTTATCTTTTAAAGATTCACTTAACAAATTATAATCGTTAGTATGCAATGCATGTACCAAACTACCAACATTTGCCCATTGCGATATGGCATGTTGCAATTCTACTTTTTTAGGTAAAATGGCTCTAGCTTCAGCAGTTTTTACTTCTATTTGAGGATGAATTATTGTAGCATATAAATCCGCTGGTGTTGGTAACGACAGTACTCCCAATGGTTGCGTACTTTTTACCAAAGTAAAGCCACCAAAAAGTGCAGGAGCAATGTTATCTGCATGCTCACAACCACTAGCAACAGCTTCACCTTTCATTGCAAATTGGGTTAATTGCGTTGCATTGTATGGTTTGCCTAATAATTGGTTGATAGCAAAAACAACTCCAGATGCACTAGCAGAACTACTACCAATACCACTTCCAGGTTTTATATTTTTATAAATTTCAATCTCAAAACCATAATCTGGTTTTGCGTGATTATAAATAGCCAAAGCAGCAACTCCGGCAACATTTTTTTCAACTTCAAAAGGAAGGTTTGCACCTTCAATTTTTGTGATTTTAATGCCTTTTTCTTTAGTCTTTTTTATAATCATTTCGTCACCAATATGATCTAAACAAAACCCAAGGACGTCAAAGCCGCAAGACACATTGGCAACAGTCGCAGGAGAAAATATTTTAATACAATCCATATTATTTACTTCCGATTTTAATAATATCTGCAAATAATCCAGAAGCAGTTACATCTGCGCCAGCACCTGCACCTTTTACAATTAAAGGTTGTTCTGGATAGCGCTGTGTATGGAACATTACAATATTATCTTTACCTTCTAAATTATAAAATGGATGACCTTCTGGTATTTCTTGTAAGCCAACAGATGCTTTACCATTTTTATATTCTGCAACATATTTTAGTTGGCAATTATTTGCTTTAGCAGACGCATATAACTTTTGAAAATGAGCTTCGTCTTCAATTAATGTTTCATAAAAATCATCGACAGTGTCACTTTCTAAATTCTTTTTGGTTAAAAATGATTTGTTTTTAATATCCTCAATTTCCATTTCTATTCCATTTTCACGAGCAAGAATTAGAATTTTTCTAGCCACATCAATGCCGCTTAAATCAATTCGCGGATCAGGTTCTGTATAACCTTCAAATTGCGCTTGTTTTACAGTGTCATGGAAGTTTTTCTTGTCACTAAAATTATTGAACACAAAATTTAAACTACCCGATAAAACGGCTTTAATACTTATCACTTTATCACCAGAAGCAACTAAATTACTTAAGGTATTTATTATTGGTAATCCTGCGCCAACATTAGTTTCGTATAAAAAAGGTGCGTTATATTTTAATGATAAATCTTGTAACTTTTTATAATTAGCAAATGCGCTAGAACACGCTATTTTACTACAAGCCACAACCGCTACACTTTGTTTTAGGTATTTTTCGTAGATGTTTGCTACATCCTCGTTTGCTGTTACGTCTACAAAAATGCTGTTACGTAAATTAAGATTAACTACTTTTTGATAAAAACCTTCTATACTTGATTTGTCTGCATGATGAAAAAGTGAAGCCCAATTATTTAAATCGATACCTTCTGGTTTAAAGACCATTTTACGAGAATTTGATAGTCCAATAATTCTAACATCAAGTTTTAGGTTTTTCTTTAAATAACTGCGTTGTTGTTTAATTTGCTCTATTAGCTTTTCGCCAACATTACCTACGCCTGTTATAAATACATTAAGTTGTTTAGTGTTGCTTTCAAAAAAACGTTCGTGTAAAGCGTTTAATGCTTTTTTTACATCTTTTTCTGATACAACTGCAGATATATTTTTTTCTGAAGCACCTTGTGCAATAGCGCGAATATTTATATTGTTTTTACCTAAAGTGCTAAACATTTTTCCGCTAATACCTTGATGGCTTTTCATATTATCGCCAACTAAAGCAATGATAGATAAGTCTTTTTCAACTTCTATTTGATTTATTTTATGAAGCGAAATTTCATAATCAAAAGCAGTATCAATAGCTTTCTTGGCACGTTCAGCATCCGATTTATCAATTCCGAAGCAAATAGAATGTTCAGAAGACGCTTGTGTTATAAAAATTACATTGATTTTTTCGGTAGCTAAAACTTCAAATAATCGTTTAGAAAATCCAGGAATACCAATCATTCCACTTCCTTCAAGTGTAAGTAAAGCTACGTCGTTTATATTACTTATACCTTTAACGGTTAAGTTTTTCTCGTTGTCTTGTTTGGTGATTACTGTTCCAATAGCGTCAGGATCAAAAGTGTTTTTTATGTGAATTGGTATGTCTAAATCTAACACAGGTTGTACTGTTGGAGGATATAATACTTTGGCTCCAAAATGCGATAATTCCATAGCTTCTTGATACGATAAATTATCAATAGGAAATGCTTGTTTTACTAGTTTTGGATTGGTTGTATACATACCGCTTACATCTGTCCAAATCTCCAATTGATCTACTTTTAATGCAGCAGCAATAATAGCAGCAGTAAAATCTGATCCGCCACGACCTAACGTTGTTGGTTCTCCAGAAGTAGTTTTTGCCACAAAACCAGGTAATACTGTAATTTGTTTAGGTGTTTTGAAGTAGGATTTGATATTATTGTTAGTTACTTCAAAATTAACTTGGGCACGTGTAAAATTATCGTCAGTTACAATTAAATCTTGGCTATTTTTTAATTCTACATCAAAACCTTGAGTTTTCATTGTTTTAGCAATGATAGTAGAAGATAAGTGCTCACCAAAACTCAATAGTTTATCAGATGTTTTTGGCGATAATTCGTTTATCAAATAAATACCATTCAATAATTCTTTTAATTGATTAAGTTTATCTTCTACAACAGTCGTTATGGGTTTACTTGGTTGTGGTAATAATTGGTTTATTGTTTTAAAATGAATGTCTTTAATAGTTTCAAATTCATTTAAATAACTTTTATCTTTATTTTTAGCTAATTGTCCAGCTTTTAATAATTTATCTGTGATGCCACCAATTGCAGAAACTACGCATATTACAGTATCTTCTTGCGATTTTTCTTTTAAAATGGCTATAACTTTATTTATGTTTTGACTAGAACCTACAGAGGTTCCTCCAAATTTTAGAACTTTCATCTAGTTTGTATGTAATTAATTAAAATTTGTAGTTTTTTAAACTACCTTAAACGGAAGATATATAGAAGCATAACCCTAACGGGTCATTGTCATAAAAAAAGTAATAATTAAAGAAGTTGTTTTCATCTTTTTGCTTCAATACTTATCAAATGTATTACTTTTACCTTAATAAACAAACCTAAGTTTGATTTTTGATAGATTAATAAATTTAAGCTTAAATTTTATTAATAATGAAACTTAAAATGAATGTTATAATAAATTTTTATAGATGAAAATATTTTCGAAAGAACAGATTTATGAAGGTGATGCATTAACCGCTAAAAAACAAAATATAAGTTCTACAGATTTAATGGAACGTGCTGGCATACAAATTTTTAATTGGTTACACATGCGTATGCATGGTGCGCAAGTACCAATTCATATATTTTGTGGTATTGGTAATAATGGAGGAGATGGTTTAGTAATTGCTAGGCACTTAATAACTCATGGTTATAATGTTAAAACGTATATTGTTAATTACAGTACGTCAAGATCAAAAGACTTTTTAATTAATTACGATCGTATTAAAAATACAACTAAAGATTGGCCAATATTACTAAATGAAGAAAGCGAATTACCGCAAATAGAAGAAAGAGATATTATTGTTGATGCTATTTTTGGTATAGGTCTAAACAGACCAGTAGCTAATTGGGTAGTAAATATTTTTGATCATTTTAGAGCTACAAAAGCTTTTGTTTTATCTGTAGATATACCATCAGGTTTGCAAACAGATGCTGTGCCAACATCACCAAATAATGTTGTTAATGCAGGATATACATTAAGTTTTCAATCACCTAAATTAGTTTTTTTCTTACCAGAAACTGCAAAATACACAGTACAATGGGAAGTGTTAGATATTGGTATAGATCCTGAATTTTTATATACGACACCAACAGAAGCAGACTTAATTGGTAAGAATGAAGTCTTAACAATATACAAACCAAGAGAAAAATATAGTCATAAAGGTACTTTTGGTCACGCACTAATAATTGGAGGTAGTTACGGTAAAATAGGAGCAGTAAATTTAGCAGGAAGAGGCGCGTTAAGTGCAGGAGCAGGTAAAGTAACAGCTTTTACACCCAAATGTGGATATATTCCTTTACAAGGCGCTTTTCCTGAGTTAATGTTAATTACAGATAAAGATGAAGAAAAGCTTACCGAGATTAATTTTGATATAGATGTAAATGTTATAGCTTTTGGAGTAGGAGCAGGAACAGATAATGCGTCTATAGATGCTTTTGAAGCTTTCTTAAAAACAAATAAAAACCCTTTAGTCATTGATGCAGATGGTATAAATATGTTGGCTAAACGAGAGTCACTATTAAAGCTTTTACCAGAACGACAAACTATTTTAACACCACATCCTAAAGAATTAGAACGTTTAATAGGGACTTGGAAAGATGATTTTGATAAATTACAAAAAACAAAAGCATTTAGTAAAAAGTATAAATGTATAGTAGTTATAAAAGGCGCTAATACAATAACGGTTGCAGAGGATAAACTATATGTAAACGTTACGGGTAACCCAGGATTAGCAACAGCAGGTACAGGAGATGTTTTAACTGGTATGATTGCAGGTATGATAGCACAAGACTATGATTTATTATCTGCAACAGTATTTGCCATTTATTTACACGGTAAAGCGGCAGACTTACTTGTAGATGAGTTAGGTTATCAAAGTTTTATAGCTACACATGTTGTTGAGGGAATACCATTAGCTTATCTAGATTTATTTAAAAAACCAGAACAACCTCAAGTAGAAGAAGAGGATGATGGCGAACAAGATTAAATAAAAAAAGCGAGCATATAAAGCTCGCTTTTTTTATTTTAAATTATAATAGATTAGATATTTAAAGTATCTAATAAAGTTCTTAGTTGTTCGTCAGAAGGTCTTGGTGCATCTGGTGTTACAATTTTTCCTTCTGGATCAATTAATATAAACCTCGGTATACCATTAATTTTATAGTCTTTAATAAAATCACTTTGCCATCCATTAGGAGCAAATAATTGCACACCAGTTAACTCTTTATCGGCTACCATAGCTTTCCAAGCTTCGTTTGCGTTTTCCATAGATCCTTTGTGTGCTCTTGCGTCATCAATTGATATGCTTACAAAAGTTATGTTTTTGTCTTTGTAGTCTTCATCTAATTTTTTTAATGAAGGAATTTCTACTTTACAAGGTGCGCACCAAGTAGCCCATACATCTATATAAACATATTTTCCTTTTAATTCTTCTAAAGATGTAGTACCACCAGCATAATTTTCGTAGTCTTTAAATGAAGGAGATTCAGAACCTTTTGGTAACTGTGATCTTAGTTTAATAGACTCTCCAACATATCTTTTTAAAGACATAAGCATTGGATTAATTTGACTTTTTGATGTAGCTATAATACTAGAATCTATATTTTTGTTTTTATCATAAAAAGCCATCATTTCAGATTTAAGGCTTTCTAGTTTTTTTTCAAAACCTAAAGAGTCAAGATTTTTTAGAGCTTCTAAATCAATTAAACCGCTTTCAAACCTTGCCTTTTCTACTAAAAAGTTTGAGTTTTCTACGTCTTTACCTTCATATTTAATGGTTTCTCTAAAGTTTTTTGCATCAACAGAAAGTTTGATATCTGCATCATTTTTAAGGTAAACAAAAGCTTGTTCCTTTCCATCATAAATACCATAAACTCCAGGATTTACTTTTAAAGTGTCACTAAAAGTTCCATCTTCATTAACCTTAATAGTTTTTTTGTAATTTCTTGATTGAAATACAAATAAAGAATCACTATTAGCGTTTTCGATTTTACCAGAAAAAGTAGCGTAATCTTTAGGTTCTTGTTTGCAGGCTATTATGGCCAAACCTGCTAAGCACATTAAAACTTTCTTCATTATTGATTATTTAATTTTCAATCAAAAATAAAAGAATAATTTGAGGATTTCTTATTTTGACGAATTATTAACAAAAACTTGCAGAATTTATCTCAAATTATGACTTTTGGGACACAATAAAATATGTCCATGAGTTCAATTCATTATATATCATCACAGCCATTAGATTTGGCAACCATTCAATCAATAATTTTAGAAGAAAAGCATTTAGAGTTGTCTAATGAAGCTATTGACAAAATTGAAAATTGCCGTGCGTATTTAGATGAAAAATTAAAAACAGAAACTAAGCCAATTTATGGTATAAATACTGGTTTTGGATCGTTATATAATGTAAAAATTAATAAAGAAAACTTAACTAAATTACAAGAAAACTTAGTCATGTCTCATGCTTGTGGTACAGGAGATGTTGTGCCTAATGAAGTTGTTAAGTTAATGCTGTTACTTAAAATACAATCTTTAAGTTATGGACATTCTGGTGTACAATTACAAACTGTACAGCGTTTAATTGAGTTTTTTAACAATGATATCTTACCTGTAATTTATACACAAGGATCATTAGGTGCTTCAGGTGATTTGGCTCCTTTAGCGCATTTAGCTTTACCTTTAATAGGAAAAGGAAAAGTGTGGTATAAAGATGCAGTTTTAGAAGCAGAAGATTTAAACACATACTTTAAATGGGATGCTATTAAACTAATGTCTAAAGAAGGTTTGGCATTGTTAAATGGCACGCAATTTATGAGTGCTTACGGTGTGTTTTTATTATTAAAGTCTTATAAATTATCTTATTTAGCAGATTTAATAGGAAGTATTTCTTTAGAAGCTTTTGATGGAAGAATAGAGCCTTTTAATGAATTAATACACTTAGTAAGACCGCATAACGGACAATTAAAAACTGCAGAAAGAGTAAGAGAATTTTTAGAAGGTAGCGAAATTATAAGTCAAGAAAAACAACACGTACAAGACCCTTATAGCTTTAGATGTATACCACAAGTGCATGGTGCAACAAAAGACACTTTATCTTTTGTAGAAAAAACATTTATAACAGAAATAAACTCTGTGACTGATAATCCAAATATTTTTGCAAACGAAGATGAAATTATTTCTGGAGGAAATTTTCATGGTCAACCCTTAGCATTAGCATTAGATTATTTAAAAATAGCAATGTCAGAATTAGGAAATATTTCTGAAAGACGAGTTTTTCAATTAGTATCAGGACTACGTGGTTTACCTGCATTTTTAGTAGATAATCCTGGTTTAAATAGTGGGTTTATGATACCGCAATATACCGCAGCAAGTATTGTTAGTGCTAATAAACAGTTAGCAAGTCCTGCTAGTGTAGATAGTATTGTATCAAGTAATGGTCAAGAAGACCATGTAAGTATGGGTGCAAATGCAGCTACACAAGCTTTTAAGTTAATAGATAATGTAGAGCGTGTTTTGGCTATAGAGTTATTTAATGCTTCTCAAGCTATATACTTTAGAGCACCATTAAAATCTTCTGATTTTATAGAATTATTTTTACAAAGTTATAGGGTAGAAGTGCCTTTTGTTAAAGAAGATGAAATTTTACACGATGATATAGAAAAATCAATACTATTTATTAATAATTTAGGTATTGATGCAAGTGAGTTATTTAGTTAATTCTCTTTGGATTTTTATCTAAAATGTTTTTTGCCCATTTAAGACCTTCGTCTAAATCGTCAAATATTGCAAAAGGAAGATCTAGGAAAAGGCTTTCT
This sequence comes from Mesoflavibacter zeaxanthinifaciens DSM 18436, assembly GCF_000422365.1. Taxonomy (GTDB): domain Bacteria; phylum Bacteroidota; class Bacteroidia; order Flavobacteriales; family Flavobacteriaceae; genus Mesoflavibacter; species Mesoflavibacter zeaxanthinifaciens. Next base: position 567,279 of record NZ_AULQ01000001.1, on the reverse strand, counting down.
ATTTCTGCATTTCTTGCAGATAATGAAGTGGAAATAACTCCAAAACCTTTAAGGTTTTCCATTTGATTAACTAAAGTACTATATTTTGTAACGTCAACAGAATATGAGTTTGTTCTAAGCGATAAATATACAAAAGGTGCTTGTTTAAAGTAGTTTGTACAAGCTTGGGCTATAGCCTTACTAATTTCATAGTCTACGTGCACACCTTCATTAATAACTGCAATAGCAATTTTATCAATAAATTCTAAAGTGCAAAAATCTAATGTGATTTTTATAGGCATATAGGTTGGTTTTAACTCTTATAAAGATAGAAAAAACCTGTTAATATAAATAATCAACAGGTTTTTATTATAATTTTATATTGTTATTTAGCTTCTTCAGATGATTGAATAGAAATAACTATTTCGTTATTGTCTTTATCTAAATCCATAACTATATTATCTCCTTCTTTTAATTTAGAAGTTATAATTTCTTCAGCTAAAGCATCTTCAATGTATTTTTGAATAGCACGTTTTAATGGTCTTGCTCCGTATTGCTTATCAAATCCTTTTTCTGCTATAAAGTTTTTAGCATCTTTAGTTAATTGTAAGTTGTAGCCTAAACCATCAATACGTTTTAATAGTTTTTCTAATTCTATATCAATAATCTTATTAATGTCTTCTTGCTCTAAAGCATTAAAGACAATAACGTCGTCTATTCTGTTTAAAAACTCTGGTGCAAAAGATTTTTTAAGTGCATTTTCAATAACGCTTCTAGCATTTGCATCTTCTTGAGCTTTTTGAGACGATGTACCAAAACCTATACCAGTACCAAAATCTTTTAATTTTCTGGCACCAATGTTAGAGGTCATGATTATTATAGTGTTTCTAAAATCTATTTTTCTACCTAAACTATCTGTTAAATAACCATCATCTAATACTTGAAGCAACATATTAAATACATCAGGATGCGCTTTTTCAATTTCGTCTAAAAGTACTACAGAATAAGGTTTACGTCTTACTTTTTCTGTAAGTTGTCCTCCTTCTTCATAACCTACGTATCCTGGAGGCGCACCTACTAATCTAGATATAGCAAATTTCTCCATATATTCACTCATATCTATTCTAATAAGAGATTCTTCGCTATCAAATAATTGTTTTGATAAAACTTTTGCTAATTGTGTTTTACCAACACCTGTTTGACCTAAAAATATAAACGATCCAATAGGCTTGTTAGGGTCTTTTAATCCAGCACGATTACGTTGTATTGCTTTAACAACTTTAGCAACAGCATTATCTTGTCCAATAACTTTACCCTTAATTAATTCTGGTAATTGTGCTAGTTTATTACTCTCGGTTTGTGCTATTCTGTTTACCGGAACACCTGTCATCATAGAGATAACATCTGCTACATTATCTTCTGTTACTGTCTCACGATGTAATTTGGTTTCTTCTTCCCATTTTTCTTGTGCAACAGCAAGTTCTTTTTCTAAACGTTTTTCGTCATCACGTAATCTTGCAGCTTCTTCGTATTTCTGCTTTTTTACAACCGAATTCTTAGTTTCTCTAACTTCTTCTAGTTTCTTTTCTAATTCTAGAATTTGTTTAGGGACATCAATATTGGTAATATGAACACGTGATCCCGCTTCATCTAAAGCATCTATAGCTTTATCTGGCAAGAAACGATCTGTCATATATCTATTAGTTAACTTAACACAAGCTTCAATAGCTTCATCTGTATATTCTACATTGTGATGATCTTCATATTTAGCTTTAATGTTGTTAAGTATTTGAATAGTTTCTTCAACAGTAGTAGGTTCTACAATAACTTTTTGAAAACGACGCTCTAAAGCACCATCTTTTTCTATGTATTGTCTGTACTCATCTAAAGTTGTAGCACCTATACATTGAATTTCGCCACGTGCTAAAGCAGGCTTAAACATATTTGAAGCATCTAAGCTTCCTGTTGCGCCACCAGCTCCAACTATGGTATGAATTTCATCAATAAAAAGAATAACATCATCATTCTTTTCAAGCTCATTCATCACAGCTTTCATACGTTCTTCAAACTGTCCACGGTATTTAGTACCAGCAACTAAACTTGCAAGATCCAAAGTAACTACACGTTTGTTAAAAAGTATTCTAGATACTTTCTTGCTTACAATTCTGTTAGCAAGTCCTTCTGCAATAGCAGACTTACCAACACCAGGTTCGCCTATTAAGAGAGGATTGTTTTTCTTACGACGTGATAATACTTGAGACACTCTTTCAATCTCTTTTTCACGTCCAACTACTGGGTCTAATTTACCTTCTTCTGCCATAGCAGTCAAATCGCGACCAAAATTATCTAAAACAGGAGTTTTAGACTTTTTGTTGCTTTTTGATGAAGGCGTATTAAATATATCTTTTGATGCATCATCTTGTTGTGCATCATCTTCAGGAAACTCGGCTTTAGGGCTTCCTGTTATATCTTCAAAATTATCATCGTTTGTAATCATTGACTTAAATTGTTCTTTTACATTATCATAATCTACTTTAAGCTTATTTAAAAGCTTTGTAGTAGGATCATTTTCGTTTCTTAAAATACATAGCAGTAAATGTGCTGTGTTTATTGATGTGCTTTGAAAAAGCTTAGCTTCTAAAAAAGTAGTTTTTAAAGCACGTTCTGCTTGTCGCGTTAAGTGCAAGTTTTTCTTTTCGTTAGAAGTTATTGATGTATTTGGGTTGGCAGGACTTAAAATTTCTACTTTACGCCTTAAATGATTTAAATCAATATCTAATGCGTTTAAAATATTAATAGCCTTACCGTTTCCGTCTCTTAAAAGACCAAGCATAAGATGTTCTGTGCCAATAAAGTCGTGTCCTAATCTAAGCGCTTCTTCTTTACTGTATGCAATTACATCTTTAACTCTTGGTGAAAAATTATCGTCCATATTTATTTCCTTTCTGCTTTAAAAATAGTAAACATAATTAGTATAGGCAAAAACTGTACCTTAAATAATATGTTAATTGTTTTTGGTTTGAAAGTAAGAATAATCTACAAATTAACAGTGATTAAGTTATTAACTAAAAAAGGGGCTGAAATTGTTAATAAAAAACACTAAAAAAACCTAGTAAAAGGCTTACCGTTACTAACGAAAGTTTTATATTAGCGTGTTTTGAAATAATGAATATAACAAATTAAATTATATATGGCAGAAGGAGAAAAACTCATTCCGATTAACATTGAAGATGAAATGAAGTCGGCTTACATTGATTATTCAATGTCAGTCATTGTGTCACGTGCTTTACCAGATGTAAGAGATGGTTTAAAACCAGTACACAGACGTGTGCTTTTTGGTATGCACGAATTAGGTGTTAGGTCTAACACTGCACATAAAAAATCTGCAAGAATAGTTGGTGAGGTTTTAGGTAAGTATCATCCACATGGTGATACCTCAGTATATGACACTATGGTGCGTATGGCTCAAGAATGGAGCTTACGTTATATGTTAATAGATGGTCAAGGTAACTTTGGATCTGTAGATGGAGATAGTCCTGCAGCAATGCGTTATACAGAAGCGCGTATGCGAAAGATATCTGAAGACATGTTGGCAGATATCGATAAAGAAACTGTAGACCATAAACTAAATTTTGATGATACTTTAGAAGAACCAACAGTTTTACCTACACGTATTCCTGGTTTATTAATTAATGGTGCTTCTGGTATTGCGGTAGGTATGGCTACAAATATGCCACCTCATAATTTAACAGAAGTTGTTAATGGTACTATTGCTTACATTGACAATAACGATATTGAAGTAGACGAGTTAATGCAACATATTAAAGCTCCAGATTTTCCTACAGGAGGAACAATTTATGGCTATGATGGTGTAAAAGAAGCATTTCATACAGGTCGCGGACGTATTGTTATGCGTGGTAAAGCTAATGTAGAAGAAGTTAACGGAAGAGAATCTATAGTAGTTACCGAAATACCTTATCAAGTTAACAAAGCAGATATGATTAAAAAGACTGCTGATTTAGTTAACGATAAAAAATTAGAAGGTATTTCTACAATTCGTGATGAATCTGACCGTAACGGAATGCGTATTGTTTACGTGCTTAAACGTGATGCAATACCAAATATCGTATTAAATAAGTTATACAAATACACAGCATTACAATCTTCTTTTAGTGTCAATAATATTGCATTAGTAAACGGTAGACCAGAGCTTTTAAATTTAAAAGACTTAATCTATCACTTTGTAGAGCATAGACATGATGTTGTAGTAAGACGTACTAAATACGAATTACGCAAAGCTGAAGAACGTGCACATATCTTAGAAGGTTTAATAATAGCTTCAGATAATATAGACGAAGTAATCTCAATAATTAGAGCATCGTCTAATGCAGAAGAAGCAAGACAAAAATTAATAGATCGCTTTGAGCTTTCAGAAATTCAAGCTAAAGCAATAGTAGATATGCGTCTACGCCAATTAACCGGTCTAGAACAAGATAAGCTACGTAGTGAATATGAAGATATTATAAAGACTATAGCAGATCTAAAAGATATTTTAGAAAAGAAAGAACGTCGTATGGACATTATCAAAGAAGAACTTATCGAAGTAAAAGATAAGTATGGTGATGAGCGTCGTTCTACAATAGAATATGCTGGTGGAGATTTAAGTATCGAAGATATGATTCCGGATGAGCAAGTAGTTATTACTATTTCTCATGCTGGATATATCAAGCGTACATCTTTAACAGAGTATAAAACACAAAATAGAGGTGGAGTTGGTCAAAAAGCTTCAAATACAAGAAATGAAGACTTCTTAGAAGATTTATTTGTTGGGACAAACCATCAATATATGCTATTCTTCACCCAAAAAGGAAAATGTTTCTGGATGCGTGTTTACGAAATACCTGAAGGTTCAAGAACATCAAAAGGTAGAGCAATACAAAACCTTATAAATATTGAACAAGATGATAAGGTTATGGCATTTATTTGTACTCAAGACCTAAAAGATGAGGATTACATAAATTCTCATTATGTCATAATGGCTACTAAACAAGGTCAGGTTAAGAAAACAGCTTTAGAGCAATACTCTAGACCTCGTACAAACGGAATTAACGCAATTACCATTAAAGATAATGATGAGTTACTAGAAGCAAAACTAACAACAGGTAACAGCCAAGTTATGTTAGCCTTAAAATCTGGTAAAGCTATTAGATTTGAAGAAGCAAAAACACGTCCTATGGGTCGTAATGCTTCAGGAGTAAGAGGTATAACTCTAGGAAATGATAATGATGAAGTAATAGGAATGGTAACTGTTAACAATCCGCAAGAAGAAACTGTATTAGTCGTTTCAGAAAACGGTTATGGTAAACGTACTTTTATTGATGATCCAGAAGATGGAGAAGCAGTTTACCGTATCACTAATAGAGGTGGAAAAGGTGTTAAAACTATTTCTATCACAGAAAAAACAGGAAGCTTAGTTGCAATAAAAAGCGTTACAGATTCTGATGATTTAATGATTATTAATAAATCCGGAATTGCTATTCGTTTAGCGGTAGAAAACTTAAGGACTATGGGTAGAGCAACTCAAGGTGTTAAGTTAATCAATTTAAAAGGTAACGATTCTATAGCTGCTGTAGCTAAAGTAATGAAAGATGAAGATGAAGAAGAAATAGATATTGACAACCTAGAAGACACTGCCAACACAGAAGATGGCACAACTATTGCTACTAACGAAGAAGAATAAATAATTTATAAAATTTAAAACACAAATTTAAAATGAAAAAACAAGTAATTATTGCTTTAGCATTATTTGTATCTGTTTTTACTTTTGCCCAAAAAAAAGAAGTTAAAGCATTAGAAAAAGCAGTAAAAAAAGACAATTTTGCAGAAGCTAAAACTATAGCAACACAATTAGATTCTCAAGTGTCTGCTATGGATGATGACTTAAAAGAAGATTATTACCTAGCTGCAGCAAAAGCATATTATGCTAACGGGACTTCTACTAATGCAGATACTAATAAAGCTATAGAAAATATACTTAAAGTAGAAGGAGAAGGAGCAGAGTTTAAAAGAATCATAGAAAATGATCTGTTAACAAAAGCAAATAATTTTTACTCAAGTAAAAAGTTTAATAAAGCAGCAGAAACTTTTAACATGATGTATCAAGTTAATCCAGAAGCACAGGACTATTTATATTACACAGCAGTAAGTTATATAGGTGCTCAAAACTTTGATAAAGCATTAGAGTCTTACTTAGAGTTAGATAAATTAGGTTATACAGGAGAAAAAACAATGTTTGTTGCTACAAACAAAGAAACTGGACAAGTAGATAGCTTTAACAGTAAATCTGAAAGAGATATATATGTAAAGAGTGGAACACACACAGATCCAGAGACCCAAAACACAGAATCTAGAGCTTCTGAAATCACTAAAAATATTGCATTAATTTATATTAATAAAGGTGAAAAAGACAAAGCTTTAGCAGCTATAGAAAAGGCAAAACAAGCAAACCCAGATGACGTTAATTTATTAATTAACGAAGCAAACATTTATTTTGAAATGGGTGATGAGAAAAAGTTTCAATCAATCTTGCAAGAAGCTATACAAAAAGAGCCTAATAATGCAGACTTACATTATAACGTAGGTGTTATTTACATGAATAACAAAGAGATTGAAAAAGCAAGACAGTCTTTTGAAAAAGTATTAAGCTTAAAACCTGCTAATGCAGATGCAGCACTAAACTTATCTACATCATACCTTGAAGAAGGAAATGCTTTAGTAGAGCAAATGAATTCTTTAGGAAACAGTAGAGCAGATGATTTAAAATATGAAGAACTTAAAAAGAAGAAGTCTTCTTTATTTGATCAAGCAGCACAAACGCTAGTAGATTTCAAAAACAATAACACTTCTGTACCTACATCTGTTTTACAACAGTTAAAGAATATATATAATGCTTTAGGTGAAGTAGAAAAAGCAAAAGCAATTAATGCAGAGATTGAAGGGAAATAAAACCTTTAACCATTATAATAAAAAAGCCTCCTAAATTTTAGGAGGCTTTTTTTATATTATCTTTTTAATAACTCTAAGTTTATGGGTATGCATCCGTCTATCTGCATTGTAAATACCTGTATGATCTAAACGATCTATCCTTACTTTTCCATGTGCATGTATAATATAATTGTCTTGCATTATTATGCCAACATGAATAATTTGGCCTTCATTATTATCAAAAAAAGCTAAATCACCTGGTTCACTTTCTTCAATAAAACTTAAAGCTTCACCTTGTGTGGCTTGTTGTGAGGCATCACGCAATAATTTATAACCATTAAGTTTATATACCATTTGTGTAAAACCACTACAATCGATACCGAAAGGAGTTTTTCCTCCCCAAAGATAAGGAGCATTTAAATATTTAAATGCAGTTTCAATTAAATGATTTTTTTCTTGTGTTTGATCTACAAAAGCACCTTCATATTTATGATTTAATAGACTAACACCATTTAAGCTAGAACCTAAAACAATTGTATGAAGTTGCTCATTTTCATCCTGAATAAACTCAACTAAATCTGTTGAGATTTTTAAAGGTTGATTATTTAAGTCATTATAATGTTCTTCTGTAATTTCTACATATTGTTTATTATCAATCCAGCCTTCATATTTATCAAAAGCTAATCTGATTTTACTCCATTTTTTTCGTTGCTCTAAAACTTTAAAAACATCACCGTAAATGACCTGAGAAACCATTTCACTTGTGTCTGATGCTTCTAATCTTAAAGGAACAATGCTTAAATTACAAATTCCGTATTGCATTAGTTGTATTTACTGACGTTGTAGTACTAAAGCTGATGCGCCACCGCCACCATTACATATAGCTGCTGCACCAATTTTTGCATCATTTTGTTCTAAAACATTTAATAAAGTGATTAGTATTCTTACACCAGAACAACCTAATGGATGACCTAAAGATACAGCACCACCATTAACGTTTACTTTGTCGTCTGATAACCCTAAAATTTTCATATTAGCTAATCCAACAACAGAAAAAGCTTCATTAAACTCAAAGTAATCTACATCTTCTAATTTAATTCCCGCTTTATCTAAAGCTTTAGGTAATGCTTTTGCAGGAGCAGTAGTAAACCATTTTGGCTCTTGTGCTGCATCTGCATAAGATTTAATAGTTGCTAATGGTGTTAGGCCTAATTCTTTTGCTTTATCAGCACTCATTAAAACCATTGCTCCAGCACCATCGTTTATTGTAGAAGCATTAGCAGCAGTTACTGTTCCGTCTTTAGTAAAAGCAGGACGTAATGCAGGAATCTTCTCAAGTTTAACATTTGTATATTCTTCGTCTTTAGATACTATTTTTGGTTCACCACGACGCTGAGGTACTTCTACAGGTACAACTTCATTATCAAACTTTCCTGCGTCCCAAGCTGCTGCAGATCTACTGTAAGATTGAATAGCAAAAGCATCTTGTTCTTCTCTAGAAAAATTATATTCTGTAGCACAATCATCAGCACAAACACCCATTGCATTTTGGTCATAAGCATCTACCAAACCATCTTTTTGCATACCATCGATTAAACTTGCAGGACCAAATTTAGTTCCAGTTCTTGCATGTAAGTAATGAGGAATCAAACTCATGTTTTCCATACCTCCAGCAACAACTATTTCTGTGTCGCCTAAAGCAATGCTTTGCGCAGCTTGCATTACAGCCTTCATCCCAGAAGAGCAAACTTTATTTACAGTTGTACACGGTACAGTATTTGGTATACCTGCATAAATAGCTGCTTGTCTTGCTGGTGCTTGTCCAGTACCAGCTTGTACTACATTACCCATTAAAACTTCATCAACCAATTCTGGTTTTAAATTAATTTTATCTAATGCACCTTTAATAGCTACAGCACCTAATTTAGGAGCAGGGACAGTACTTAAAGCACCTAAAAAACTACCTATTGGTGTTCTTGCAGCCGAGACAATTACAACTTCTTTACTCATATATTTATTTAGTTTTTATTATGTCCACGAAATTACTAATTTTTTAATAAAATTTAGACCATTCTGTGCATTATAACTAATCAAAACTGTATTTATTTATTACATTTGAAAAACTACAGTTTTTTAATAGAAGTCAATGGATAACTTAAAATAAGTTAATTTAATGCTGGTTAAGAAATATTAAGAATCTAACTAACTAGTAAAAATGTTTAAACTAAACAAAAAGGATAAAATAGGCATTCCAATTTTTTTGATTTTTATTATTATTTGTTTAATAATTAATCTTAAAAGAGATAAAAAATTGTTAAACGAAGGGAAGTTCACAATAGCAACTATTGATGATATTTATGCTATGAAAGGTGGTGTGACTTGTAAATATACCTATAGTTACAATTCTATTACTTACACTCAAAATAATTATATAGGGAGATCTAAACCAAAAGAGAGTGAAAAGTATTTTGTAACTTTTTTACCAGATGATCCTGAAGTTAGTACTATATTCCTAGAAATTAAAGTGCCTGATAGCATTTACAATAAAGATGAAATTTTTTGGTCTAAAATTCCCATTAAATACAACCAAAAAGATTTTGATATAGAATTTGAATAATAAATTAGTGTAACATACAAGCTTAAAAACTTATTAGTTAGTTGAACATGAACAACAACATAAATATTTTTTACAAAAACCATTCTAACATATACAAAGTATTACTTTTTATAGCTACTACTTTTTTAATTGTGTTTTTATTTCCTAAAAGTGGTCGTTTTAAATATAACTTTGAAAAAGGAAAACCTTGGCAAACAGAAAATCTTTACGCACCATTTAACTTTGCTATAAAGAAAAATAAGTCTGAAATTGATAAAGAAAAAGAGCTTCTAAAAAGTCAATCTATAGCATATTTTAATAGAAATGAAAAAGTTAAATCAAGCGTTTTTAATGCTTTTGAAAAGTCTTTTAGTAATGTTTTTTCAGATTCAATACCAAATTATAACATTCTTAAAGAAAAAAGTAGTCAGATTTTAAATGAGTTTTATGAATATGGAATTTTAAGCGAAAACATCAAGTTAAAGCCTGAAAAAACTGTAATTATACTTGAAAATAATGTTGAAAAAGAAACTACAAATTTTAAAAATTTATTCAACCAATCTGAAGTAAAATCTACCGTTGAAAACGAACTAAAAGATATTTTTACACCAAAAGAAATAAATTCTATAACAGCGCTTTTCTTTAATGTTATAAAACCAAACTTAACCTATAATAGAACATTAACAGAAAATGTTTTAAATGAAGCTTTGCAATCTATTTCGGTAAATAGGGGAATGATTGAAAAAGAGACTTTAATTATTTCTAAAGGAGAAATTGTAAACGATAATAAATTTCAAATTTTAAACTCTTTGGTCAATGAATATGAGTCTAAAGATTGGACAAAATCTAACTATTATTGGATTGTTTTTGCTTACACATTATTAGTCGCTTTAGCCCTATTAATGTTATTGTTATTTATAAGAAAATATAGAATAGATGTTTTTAACAATAATACTAAAGTTACCTTTATATTCTTTAACATATTTGTGGTTGTCTTGCTTACAACCTTGGTGGTAAGTTACAAATCAGAATATGTCTATATTGTACCTATAGCTATTTTACCTTTAGTTTTAAAAGCTTTTTTTGATGCTAGATTAGGTTTGTTTGCACACGTTATTACAGTGCTTTTACTTGGATCAATAGTGCCAAATAGTTATGAGTATATGTTTTTGCAAATTATTGCAGGTATTGTAACCATATTAACAGTTTCAGAACTTTATAAAAGAGCAAATCTATTCATATCAGTAGGTCAAATTACATTAATTTATATCATTGCTTATTTTGCCTTTTTTGTTATACATGAAGCAAGTATAGAAAACATACATACCCAAACCTTTGTACTATTTATACTTTGCGGGTTGGCTACATTGTTTGTCCAGCCATTAATTTATGTTTATGAAAAGCTATTTGGATTAGTATCAGATGTTTCTCTTTTAGAATTGTCCGATACAAATTCTAAACTTTTAAAAGAGCTGTCAAATAAAGCTCCAGGTACATTCCATCACTCATTAAACGTTGCAAATTTAGCAGAAGCTTCTGCAAATGAAATAAATGCAAATGCGATGTTGGTTAGAGTAGGAGCTTTATATCATGATATTGGGAAGATGAAAAACCCTACTTATTTTACTGAAAATCAATCGTCAGGAATAAATAGTCATGACGAATTATCTCCAAAAGAAAGTGCTCAAATCATAATAAATCACGTTATAAACGGAATTGAAATTGCTAAGAAAAATAATCTACCCGACAGAGTAATAGATTTTATAAGAACACACCATGGTACCAGTCAAGTTTATTATTTCTACATGAAAGAAAAGGCTAATAATGAAGGTGTAAACATAGAAGACTTTAGCTATCCAGGACCAAAGCCATTTAGTAAAGAAACTGCAATACTAATGATGTGTGATAGTGTAGAAGCAGCATCAAAAAGTTTAAAAGAACCTACATCAGCAAAAATTGATAATTTTGTAGAAAATATAATAAATAAACAAAAAGACGAAGGACAATTTTTAAATGCAGACATAACCTTTAAAGAAATTGAAGCCATAAAAAAAGTGCTAAAACGCAAGTTAGCAAACATTTACCATTTAAGAATTGAGTATCCGGAATAAAATTTCAAAAAAATCACTAAAAATGTTGTGTTCTACGAGATGAAATCATACATTTGCATCCGCAATTTTATTGCAAAGTTCATTAAATGATTTAGGAGAGGTGGCAGAGTGGTAATGCAGCAGCCTGCTAAGCTGTCATCCTTCGGGATGCCCGGGTTCGAATCCCGGTCTCTCCGCAATATAGATAACCAATTTCGGGGTGTAGCGTAGCCCGGTTATCGCGCCGCGTTTGGGACGCGGAGGTCGCAGGTTCGAATCCTGCCACCCCGACATTTTATCGGTCGCGTAGCTCAGTTGGATAGAGCATCTGCCTTCTAAGCAGACGGTCACAGGTTCGAATCCTGTCGCGATCACAAAAAGCCTTACTAATTTTAGTAAGGCTTTTTTGTTTCTGGTTAAAAATTAGTTAAGTCTACTATAATTTTATGATTTTGGTTGTATTTTGTAGTTAAAAACGCTTGAAATTCATAAAATTCACTAAAAAAGGTATTTACTGCATACCAGGAAAATTTTATTTAGATCCATGGTATCCTGTAGATTATGCTATAATTTCTCACGGTCATGCAGATCATTCAAGATGGGGAAATAAGCATTATCTGTGTCATCAGAACTCAAAAAACATACTGCTTCATCGTTTAGGAAAAGACATTTCGATAGAAACTTTAAATTTCAACCAAATAAAAACTGTAAATGGTGTAAAAGTTTCATTTTTTCCTGCTGGACATATTATCGGTTCTGTTCAAATAAAGCTTGAATATAAAGGAAAAGTTGTTGTGTTTTCTGGAGATTACAAAACTAATCCAGATTTTATAACGACACCATTTGAGCCTGTTAAGTGTCACGAATTTATTACAGAAAGTACTTTTGGTTTGCCAATTTACAGTTGGAAAACAGAAGCCGAATTACAATCTCAACTACAGCAATGGATTGTAAATAATCAAAAACAAAATAAAACTAGTGTCTTTTTTGGTTACTCTTTAGGTAAAGCGCAAAGAATTATGTCTTTAGTAGATGGAATTGATGAGGTTTATGTACATTCAGCAATTAACAATCTAAATCAAGCTATTTCTAAATCTGGAATTGTTTTACCAAAATCAAAACTTATCACTTCAGATTTCAATAAAAAAGACATTCATAACAAAATCGTAATTCTTCCTCCAGCTTTATTGGGTTCTAAACTACTTAAAAAGATTCCTAATGCAGCAACTGCAATTTGCTCTGGTTGGATGCAAATAAGAGGAAATAGACGTTGGAAAGGCGTTGATGCTGGCTTTGCAGTTAGTGATCATGCAGATTGGAATGGACTACTTTCTGCTGTTAAAGCTACCGAAGCAGAGAAAGTTTACGTCACTCATGGTTCGCAAGCTGTATTTTCAAAGTATTTAAATGAAATTGGTATAGAAAGTCAAGAAGTCGTTACAGAATATGGTACAGAAGACAACGAAGACGCCAAAGACCAACAATTAACAACTACTAGCTAATGAAACAGTTTTCGCAACTCATAAATTCATTAGAAATTACCAATAAAACTAATGCTAAATTAGATGCATTAGTCAATTTTTTTGAAACTGCTTTAGATAAAGATAAACTCTGGTTAATTGCTTTATTTACAGGAAAAAGACCTAAAAGACCTGTAAAAACATCTTTATTAAAACAATGGTGTATTGAAGAAACAGGTTTGCCAGAATGGTTGTTTTTAGAATCTTACAGCACTGTTGGAGATTTAGGAGAAACCTTATCCTTATTATTACCAGAACCTTCTAATACAATTGATAAACCGTTACATATTTATATGGACGAGCTTAAGCAACTTTCAACTAAATCTGATGATGAAAAAAAAGCCTACGTGTTGAATGCTTGGCGACATTTAGATACGCAACAACGCTTTATTTTTAATAAGTTAATTGGTGGAAGTTTTAGAATTGGCGTTTCTAAAAAAACTTTAGTAAATGCACTTTCTAAACTAACTAATATCGATGCTAATCAATTGATGCATAGTATTATTGGGCAATGGGACATCAATTCTATTTCGTTTGAAGACTTAATAAACGGTTCGCATATCAATTACGATAATTCAAAACCTTATCCGTTTTGTTTAGCGTATAGTTTGGAGAAAAATCTTGACGAATTAGGCTCAGTTTCAGACTGGCAAGTCGAATATAAATGGGACGGCATTAGAGGTCAAATTGTAAAACGAAATAACGAAATTTACATTTGGTCAAGAGGCGAAGAGTTGGTCACAAAACAATTTCCGGAGCTAGTTGAAATTGTTTCAACCATAAAAGAAGATTTTGTTTTAGATGGCGAAATCCTAGCTGTTAAAGATCAATCTGTGTTATTATTTAACGATTTACAGAAGCGATTAAATAGGAAAACCATCTCAAAAAAACTATTACAAGACGTACCAATTGGTTTTTTTGCTTACGATATTTTAGAAATTAATGATGAAGATTTAAGAGCAAAAAGCCTTCAGTTTAGACGAAATACACTTGAGCAACTCTTTAGCGATAATCAATTATCAAAACCAAATTTTAAACTTTCAGAAGTGATTCAATTTAATAAATGGGAAGAATTAGATGCGATAAGAAATGAAGCCAGATTGCATAATAGCGAAGGATTAATGCTGAAACAAAAACAATCTGAATATCACGTTGGTCGTAAAAAAGGCGATTGGTGGAAGTGGAAAGTAGAGCCTTTAACCATTGATGCTGTGATGATTTACGCGCAAAAAGGTAGCGGTAGACGAAGTAGCAAATACACAGATTATACGTTTGCGGTAAAAACAGAAGACGGTTTAGTTACAGTTGCTAAAGCCTATTCTGGCTTGACAAACGATGAAATTACCGAAATTTCTAGGTGGGTTAATAAAAATGCTATCGAAAAATTTGGTCCTGTAAGAACAGTAAAACCAGAATTAGTTTTTGAGATTGCTTTTGAAGGTATTGCTTTTAGTAAGCGTCATAAAAGTGGAGTAGCACTACGTTTTCCAAGAATAAAACGCTGGCGAAAAGATAAACCAGTTTCAGAAATTGATACTATAGAAACTGTTAAACAACTCATTACAAATCCGTTAGATGTCTAAGTTTAAAAATTCTACTGGTTATAAAATTATTGAGAATTGGATGCATCAAAACGATTGGCAACCATTTGATTTTCAGTATACAACTTGGTCTAAATATTACACTAAACATTCTGGTTTAGTTGTAGCTCCGACTGGTTTTGGTAAAACGTTTTCGGTGTTTTTAGCGGTTGTTATCGATTATTTAAATCATCCAGAAGCCTATAAAAAAGGACTAAAATTAATTTGGGTTAGTCCGCTTAGATCTTTAGCTAAAGATTTGGCCAAAGCAATGACAAATGCGGTTGAAGATATTGGATTAGATTGGCAAATAGAAGTTAGAAATGGTGATACGCCAACAAACATAAAACGCAAGCAAGAACGTTTAATGCCCGATGTATTGATTACTACGCCTGAAACGTTGCATTTAATGTTCTCACAAAAGAAAAATTCACGTTGGTTTAAACATCTTAATTGTATTGCGGTAGATGAGTGGCACGAGTTATTAGGTAATAAACGTGGTGTTTTAACCGAATTAGCTATAGCAAGATTAAAACAGTTATCTCCAAAACTTCAAATTTGGGGAATCACAGCAACTATTGGTAATTTAGATGAAGCTCAGCAGGTTTTAATGCCTTATAAAGATTTAAAAACCATTCAAATTAAAGCGAAATTAAAGAAGAAAATCGACATAATTTCAGTCTTACCAGACCAAGTCGAAACACTTCCTTGGGCAGGACATTTAGGTCGAACAATGAGTTCTAAAATTATACCGATAATTTATGAAAATACTACGACGTTAATATTCACTAATACAAGAAATCAAAGTGAATTATGGTATCAAATCATTCTTGAAGAAGCACCAGATTTGGCTGGATTGATTGCTATTCATCATGGATCTATAGATAAAAAACAACGTAATTTTATTGAAGACGCCATTGCTTCAGGTATTTTAAAAGCGGTAATTTGTACAAGTTCTTTAGATCTTGGTGTTGATTTTAAGCCTGTAGATTGTGTCATCCAAATAGGCTCAGTTAAAGGTATAGCACGCTTTTTACAACGTGCTGGTCGTAGCGGTCATTCGCCTTTCGAGACTTCAAAAATATATTTTGTTCCAACGCATTCTTTACAATTAATCGAAGTTGCTGCTGTTAAAGAAGCAGTAAAACAACAACAAATCGAAACACGATCACCAATTGTTTTGGCGTACGACGTTTTGGTACAATTTTTAGTCACTTTAGCTGTTGGCGAAGGATTTAAAAAGGACGAAATTTTTAAAATTTTACAACAAACTCATGCTTATTCGTATTTAACGGAAGACGATTTTAATTGGGCAATTCACTTTATAACAAAAGGCGGTAATACCTTATCCTCATATGAAGAATTTCATAAAGTCATTTTAGATACAGATGGTTTATTTAAGGTAAAAAGTAGACGAATAGCCATGCTACATCGCATGAATATTGGTACAATTGTTAGTGACGCGATGCTAATGGTAAAATTCTTTTCTGGCGGTTATATTGGTATGATAGAAGAGTTTTTTATCTCAAAATTAAAAAAAGGCGACGCATTTGTTTTGGCTGGTCGTGTATTGCAACTAAAACAAATTAAAGATATGACGGCTTTGGTAACTTTAAGTAAGTCTAAAAAAGCCATTACACCAAGTTGGAAAGGTGGCTCGTTGCCATTAACATCGTATTTGACGCACTTTTTAAGGTTGAAGTTAAGCGATGCTTTACTTGCTAAAACATCCGAAAAAGAATTAAAGTTTTTAAGACCGTTATTGCAACGTCAAAATAAAGCGTCACAAATACCTAAAGCTAATCAGTTTTTAGTCGAATTAATCACCACAAAAGACGGATTTCATCTATTTATGTATCCGTTTGAAGGCAGATTGGTTAACGAGATTTTCGCTGCATTAATGGCATATCGTATTAGTAAATTTAAACCGTTAACCTTTAGTATTGCATGTAACGACTATGGTTTTGAATTATTAAGCGATCAAGAATTACCTTTAGATAAGGCTAAAATTCATCAAATATTATCTGTTGAGAATTTAATGGAAGATGTTGTGGCAAGTATAAATGCTAGTGAAATGGCTAGCCGAAAATTTAGAGATATAGCAGTTATTGCTGGTTTGGTTGTGCAATCGCAACCAGGACAACGCAAAACTAATAAAAGTTTGCAATCGTCTTCTGGTTTGATTTTTAGAGTTTTAGAAGAAAATGAGCCTTCTAACTTATTAATCAGACAAGCTTATGCCGAAGTTTTTAATCAAGAATTAGAAGAAGTGAGATTACGTGAAGCTTTTAATAGGATTAAAAACAGTGAGATTATTATTAAGCATTCAAAATCGTTTACACCATTGAGTTTTCCATTAAAAGTAGATGGATTAAGAGGCACGATGACAAACGAAGATTTGCAAAAACGTATCGAGCGCATTAAAAAACAGATGCTTAAATTTGAAGCATGAAACAATTAGCGACGATTAGTTTAAAATTTGCCAATCAAAACTTAGTGTTTACCAACCAACGTGCACTTTTTTTGGAAACAGAAAACGCATTGGTTTTAAGTGACTTACATATTGGTAAATCGGCTACATTTAGAAAAAATGGTATACCAATTAGTCAATCTGTTTTAATTGAAGATTTACAGCGTTTAAAGGCTTTAATAGATCATTTTAAAGCTGAAAAACTAATAATTGTTGGTGATTTATTTCACGCAGAATTTAATACAGATATAGACTATTTTAAAGATTGGTTGTTGCAATTTGATAACTTGAAATTGCAGTTAATTATTGGTAATCACGACAGACTTTCAGCTACATTATACGAAGACTTAAATATCGACATTTTTAAACCAAGCTTAAAATTAGATCCATTTACTTTTGTTCATGATTTAAATGAATGTGAAGACGATGCATTTTATATTTCAGGACATATTCATCCAGGATATGTGTTGAAGGGTAAAGGCAAACAGTTTATAAAATTACCATGTTATCAAGTGTTTGATAATCATATCGTATTGCCAGCTTTTAGTAAGTTTACAGGTTTAAACACTAATAAAACGGATAAAAAAAACACTAATATTGTGTTTACAGAAGATGCGATTTTTAAAATTTAAGCTTTTGTGCAGTGAATCACTATTTTGTTGTTGTCTTCATCTGTAGTAAAAAACAAATAGTCAGTTCCGCCATCTTTAACTTTAAGTTTTTGTCTTAATTGTGCAACAGTTTCAGGGAAGTTTCTAGTTGTAAAGTTAGCTTTATCTAGTTTAAATTGTTGTTTAAACTTTTTCTTGTTGTAAGGCGCAATTGTTTCAATTTTAAAACGTCTTCCAGGGAAATCTATTAATTGCTCACTTGTGTATAAATGCGAATGTTTATGTAGTTTAAACACACTTAATTGTTCTGCAACGCTATTAAACGCTCCAGATTTTAATACTGCCGAATTTGGCTCGTATAAATAGGTTAGTGGCTTACTGTAATTAACCGTTGCATTAGCTTCTTCATCTAAATAAAACTCGAAATTATGTTTTTTATCCTTTTTAATATTTGTGGTTATAATTTTAACTGATTGGTCAAAACCTTTGTCTAAAATCCATAACAGTTCTTTGACCTCATTATTTACCGCAATACAATGAATTTCTTTTACAAAATCAAGTTCTTTTATGCCCAAAGAAATGTCTAATAACGGTGATGTTTTAATCATGATGTTATTAGTTTTTTTGAATAGATTATCTAAATGTTGCGGGACATTAGGTAAACAATCAGACAACATAAATACTTTACCTTTTGCATCGTTACGACGTGAAGGATCAATGTAAATCCAGTCGTATATAGTATCGTTATTTATGATGTAATCTATTCCATTTGTAGCAACACAATCTATATTTTCAATTTTAAAAACGGAATTATTGTGAGCGACAATTTTAGATAAATCGTTATTAAGCTCACAATGTGTTACACTTTCAATTTGTTTAGCAAAGTAAAAACAGTCTACACCAAATCCGCCAGTTACATCAATTAGGCTTTTTCCTTTGATTAAAGACGCTTTGTGTTTAGCGGTAATTTCAGAAGATGTTTGCTCAATATTAAGCTTGTTTGGATAGTAAATATTATCAGTTTCAAACCAAGTGTTCAGCTTGTTTTTGCAACGGTTTTTGGCTTCAATTTGATTAATAATTTCAGAAGAAATTTCAGAAGGAAAGGGTAGACCTTTCAATATTAATTCAGAGATATTTGAATTAATATTATTTTTTATAAATTCTTGAATTTCAATATTTAGTATTTCTTTATTGAAACTAATCATTTAATCCTTCTGTAAGCTTGTTTACAACACGATATTCACTTAGAAATTCTTTAG
The DNA here is from genome assembly GCF_000422365.1 of Mesoflavibacter zeaxanthinifaciens DSM 18436. GTDB lineage: Bacteria > Bacteroidota > Bacteroidia > Flavobacteriales > Flavobacteriaceae > Mesoflavibacter > Mesoflavibacter zeaxanthinifaciens. Next base: position 548,187 of record NZ_AULQ01000001.1, on the reverse strand, counting down.
CAATTACTTTTATTGCAGTATAAACTGGAATAGCTATAATTAGTCCAACAATACCAGAAATTAGTCCAGCAATAATGATTACTAAAAAGATTTCTAATGGATGAGATTTTACACTTTTAGAGAAAATAAAAGGTTGACTAAAAAAGTTATCTACTAATTGTGCGATAATAAAACCAATCATAACATAAATGGTTTTTGGTAAAATTACATCGCTAAAGCTTTCGCCTAAATTACTAGACATGCTTAATAATATTAATAAAGCTGCGCTAATTACAGGACCTAAATAAGGAATAACATTAAGTAAAGCACAAAGTGTAGCTATTATTATAGCGTTTTCTATACCAAAAATGAACAATACGATAGAGTATATTGTAAATAATATAAGTAGCTGTAATAACAACCCGCCAAAATATCTAGTTAGTAAATCTCTAATCGTAACAAACGATTTTCTAAGTTTTTTTTCGTGTTTTTTAGGTAATATGGTAATTAATCCATTGCTCATTAATTTACTGTCTTTAAGGAAGAAAAACGAAATAAATAACACAGAAAATAATCCCATACTAAAGCTACCAAAACCAGAAATAACCGAATTTAAAAAGTCTGGAATAAATCCAAAATTGAGATTAGACATAAATTTTGAATCTTTTAAAGACGCTTCAACATCAGAAGTATTTAATCCAAAATGGCTAATTGCTTCTACGTATAAATTTTCTATGTTTTTTTGTAACTCATCAATATCTAATAGTGACAAATTGTTACCTTGCTCAATTATTAAAGGAATAAATAGACTTATAATACCAAAAATAAAGATCAAAAAGAGAGTAATTGTAAATACAACAGCAAGTGTGTCGTTAAATTTTAATTTGCTTTTTAAAAACACAACAATAGGTCTACCTAATAAAGCTACAACACCAGCAATAGCAAGGTAAACAATTACGCTTTGTACTTTATAAATAAACCAACCTAAAAGTACTACACCTATAATTATAGCTACAGCACGAAGGATTCCGTTAGAGATAGTTTTTGATGTCATAACGTAAAGATAAACTATTTGTGGCTTAGTTGTTTAGTTATTTGGTAAAGTGCAATACTAGTAGCTTGTACCACATTCATGCTGCTATTTTGACCAAACATATCTATGTGAATAATAGCGTCACTAATGCTTAAAATATTATCTGAAACTCCAAAATTTTCATCACCAATCACTAATACAATTGGCGTATTTAAGTTGAAATTAAATTTATGTAATGCTTGGCTATTATCTGTAATTTCTAATGAAATAATTTGATGACCTTCGTTTTTTAAATTAGAAATAAAGCCGAAAGCATCTTCTACAACCTGATAATTCACAACTTTTTCGGTAGCTCTAGACGTTTTGGTCATTTTTCTACCTAACGGAATTTCGGTTCCTGTAAACACTAATTCTTTTACACCAAATGCATCTGAAGTCCTGAATAAACTACCAATATTAGGCGCGTTAGTTACATTTTGACAAACAATGGTAATAGGAAATGTTTGTTGTTTAAAGTTGGTATTGTAATGGTTTAGTTGCAAATGGAGTTTAGATTTATTTTAATATGAAATATAAAATGATAGTTGCTATTATTAAAAATATAACAACTTTAAAAAGAGTTTTTAATATTTGAGTATATGAGTTTTTTTGATCATAATCTGAATTTAAAAAAATAAAGTCAATAAGAGCTGTTATTAAATCATCCATTTTTAATGTTCAAACGCATATTTTACAATGTTTGCGCCCATTTTTAAAGCTTTTAAACGCACGTCTTCAGGATCATTGTGTACTTCCTGATCTTCCCAACCATCACCTAAATCACTTTCAAAAGTAAATAAAACCAGTAATCTGTCTTCATGATACAATCCAAAAGCTTGTGGTCTTTTACCATCGTGTTCGTGTATTTTTGGTAAACCATCTTTAAATTGAAATGCTGCGCTAAAAATCTCGTGTGTATTAGGTAATTCTGCCAACTCTTGATTTGGAAATACTTTTTTTAAAGCTTCTACAACGTAAGGCTGCATTCCGTAATTATCATCAATGTGAAGAAATCCGCCAGAAATAAGATAGTTTCTAATGTTTTCAGCTTCAGCATCATCAAAAATAACGTTTCCGTGACCAGTCATGTGAAGCATTGGATATTGAAAAATATCAATACTGCCAGCTTCAACAACTTCTGGTTTTGTGTTCATCGCTGTATCAATGTTTTCGTTACAAAACTTGATTAAGTTTGGTAAAGCAGTTGGATTACTATACCAATCGCCGCCACCTTTATATTTTAAGACTGCTAAATCTTGAGAAAACCCAAAGATAGAACACAGACAAAAACATAAGATAAGTTTAAACTTCATAATTATTCGTTTATAAAAGCAACGCTGTGACAGGCAACAATAGCAGCAGTTTCTGTACGTAAACGCGTATTACCCAAAGTTACAGGAATAAATTTATTTTTTATTGCTGTTTCAATTTCATTAACAGAAAAATCGCCTTCAGGACCAATTAAAATTGTGATTTCTGTGTTGGGTTTAATTTCGCTTTTTAATGATTTTTTATCTGTTTCTTCGCAATGCGCGATAAATAAATCTCCAGAAAAACCTTGATTTATATAGTCTTTAAAAGATATAGGTTGATTTAAAGTTGGCAGATATAAATGAAGCGATTGTTTCATTGCCGATTGTAAAATTTTTTCAAAACGATCTAATTTTACATTTTTTCTTTCGGAATGATCGCAAAAAATAGGCGTGATGCTAGTAATGCCAATTTCGGTAGCTTTTTCTAAAAACCATTCGTAGCGGTCATTCATTTTTGTTGGTGCAACAGCTAAATGAAGTTTGTAATCTGTTGGTTTTTTAAATTCGGAATTTTCGATACTTACCACGCAGTTTTTTTGATCTGCAATAGTGATTTTTGCAGTAAACAGAAATCCGTTTCCGTTAGTGATATAAAGAATATCACCAACTTTTTTACGTAAAACTTTTACAATGTGTCTGCTTTCGTCTTTAGGAAAAGTAAACGTATTGTTTTGTTCTGAAATATCTGAATTATAGAATAACTGCATATAATTTTTAAAAATACAAAAATAAAAAAGAGTCTTACTTTTGGATAAAATAAGACTCTTTATTTTAATAAATTTTAATTATTGGTCTTGTCCTGTACAAATAAAATCTCCATGATCTAAATGTGTTTGTAATGCGTTATTACTTATTGTTATTTTATGCATATTTCCAGGATTACCTGGCGGAACATGACAAATTGTAATTTTTTTGTCGTTATTTGGTTTTTTACCAGAATTAAGGGAAAAAGCTAATGGTAATAACGATACAGTTACCATCGCTTTAATTAAAAATAGTTTCATAATAGCTTGTTTTACGTTTACTAATGTAAGTTACGTCAAACTATTAACTAACAGTAATTTATACGATTAAAAGCTAAATTATTCTTTATAATTAATCTATAACTTTTAAAACTTTAATTTCTTTAATTTTTTTAATTCTGTGCGTTTTTAAAATTACAAAATAAGCTTGTGGCTCTGGTATTCTAACCGTGTAAATTTGTCCTACTTTGTGTTCTAGATTAAACGCTTCGGTTTCTACTTCAACAGGAAGATTACCTTCTTTTAACCAACCAGAATCGCCACCACGTAACGCATTTTTATCCATTGAATATTTTTTTGCTAAATCATCAAACCTAACACCATCTTCGTAAGATTGAAGGATTTCGTTTTTATATTTTACAATGGTTTCGGCATCTAATTTATTACCATCTAAATACACGTAACTTAGTCTGTAATGACGTTGGTTATCTTTTTCTATGACTTTGTAAACTGTCGTATCAAATTCACCTTTAACCACTTTTGTGCTACCAACAGATGTGCTTAATAATGCGTTAGCTAGTTTGGATTGGTGCTTTTCTTCATTAAAAATAAGGATCTTGTTTTTTCTAGATTTTTTGGTTTCTAAAAATTTTTCTGCTTGTTCTGTGTTGGTAATAGTATCTAAACTTTTAATCAGTTTTTTTTGAGCAGTTGCTGTAAAAGTGATTAAAGCTAGTGTTACTGTAAGTAGATATTTCATTAATTAAATTTTTAGAATTTTAGTTTTGATAGAACAAAAAAACAAAAAAAAGATGTTGTAGATAGGCTTTTTTAAAACGTTATTAACAAAATTAGATTTTTAGTCTTGCATTAGCCATTACATTTTGTGTAGTAAAATCTTTATCTAAATATTTTAAATAGCCAACAATAGCAATCATAGCTGCATTGTCTGTGGTAAATTCAAATTTAGGCACATATGTTGTCCAACCGTGTTTAGATTCGCCATCTTTTAAGGCTTGTCGTATTCCAGAATTTGCTGAAACGCCACCACCAATTGCTATGTATTTAATGCCTGTTTCTTTGCTTGCTTTTTTTAATTTATCGGTTAGAATACCAATAATGGTGTATTGTATGCTAGCGCAAATATCGTTTAGATTTTCTTCTATAAAATTTGGGTTATTTTTTACTTCACGTTGAATAAAATAAAGAATAGCCGTTTTTAAACCTGAAAAACTAAAATTAAGTCCGTCTACTTTTGGTTTACTAAATTTAAAAGCTTGTGGATTACCTAATTTAGCACGTTTGTCAATTTCTGGTCCTGCAGGATAACCTAAACCTAATAATTTTCCACTTTTATCAAACGCTTCGCCAACAGCATCGTCTATAGTTTCGCCAATAACTTCCATATCAAAGTGATTATTCACTTTTACAATTTGAGTATGTCCACCAGAAATAGTCATTGCTAAGAACGGAAAAGGTGGTTTATCAAAACCTACTTCATCTATAAAATGCGCTAAAATATGTGCTTGCATATGGTTTACGTCTATTAAAGGTATGTTTAATCCATATGCCAAAGATTTTGCAAAAGATGTACCAACTAACAAGCTTCCCATAAGTCCTGGACCTTTTGTAAAAGCTACTGCACTTAATTGATCTTTGGTAACTCCAGCTTTTTTAAGTGCTTGGTCAACAACAGGAACAATATTTTGTTGGTGAGCACGACTGGCTAATTCTGGCACAACGCCGCCATATTCTTCATGTATTTTTTGATTAGCAATAATGTTACTTAAAATTTTTCCGTTATGGATTACAGCAGCAGCAGTATCGTCGCAAGAGCTCTCAATACCAAGGATATAAATATTTTGTGAGTTCATTAGCTTTTTTTAGGCATAATAATTGTTAATTTTGAAGTGTTAATTAACAACTAGATTACATTTGTTAACGTATATGCAAATGTAAGATTTCTTTTAAAATTATAATTTTAATTCAATATCAAAAAAGCACTTAAAATATTTGGTAAGATAATAGCAATAATTGTATTGCTATTTATTATTTTAATGCTTGTGTTATCAATACCTGCTGTACAAACAAAGATAGGTAAATATGCTACAGATAGATTAAATCAAGATTTTAAGACTAATATTAATATAGATAAAGTTGGTCTTGCTTTTAATGGAGATGTACAGATAAAAGGTGTTTTAATAAAAGATTACAAACTAGATACTTTAATTAGTGCATCAGAGATTAAAACTTCTATAATTAATTTTAAGAATCTTTATGATGGCACATTAAATTTTGGCGATATAAGTTTAGATGATTTGGTGTTTAATATTAAAACCTACAAAGATGAAACTGATACTAATCTAGATGTTTTTGTAGCAAGATTTGATGATGACCAACCTAAAACATCTAAAAGTTCTTTTTTAATGTCTTCTAGTGATATTACCATAAATAATGGTGTGTTTAGAATGATTGATGAGAATAAAGAGACACCAAAAATACTTCAGTTTGATAATTTAAACATAAATGCAACAAACTTTTTAATTGATGGAAGTGATGTAAGTGCACGTATTAATACCATGCAATTTGTAGATAATCGTGGTTTAGCACTTCAAAATTTATCAACAAACTTCTCTTATACTTTAACACAAATGCGTTTTGATGATTTAAGTATTAAAACCAAAGCATCTTATGTAGAGGGAAATTTAAATTTTAATTATAATAGAGAAGATTTTAAAGATTTTGAAGATAAAGTAAATGTAGATGCAAATTTTACAGAAGCTAGCATATTACTTGATGATTTAAATAAATTTTATAATGAATTTGGTACTAATCAAAGAGTTAACTTTAGTACTAAACTTTCAGGGACTTTAAATAATTTAAACACTACAAATTTAAGATTAAACACAAGTAGTAACACTAAAATTTATGGTGATATAAATTTTAAAAACCTTTTTAATAGTGAAGCTAATAATTTTGAAATGGATGGAAGCTTTACTAATCTGTCTTCAAATTATAGAGATTTAAAAGCGTTGTTACCTAATGTTTTAGGCGAAGCCATACCTTCAATTTTTGATAAGCTAGGTAATTTTACAGCAAAAGGGACAAGCCATGTAACGCCAGATAATATAATTGCAGATTTAGAGATTATCACAGATTTAGGGTATGTAGACTCAGATTTAAAGATGTATAATGTTAATAATATTGATAACGCTTCTTATAGAGGAACCATTATTTTAGATCAATTTAATATAGGCAAATTATTAGACGATCCTAAATTAACAACAACATCTCTAAATGTAGAAGTAGATGGTGTTGGGTTTAAAAAAGAAAACTTATCTACACAATTAAAAGGTGATGTTTATAGTATAAACTACAATGCTTATAATTACCAAAACATTGCTGTTAATGGTGTTTATAAGCAGAGCAAATTTAATGGTAAGCTTGTTGTTAACGATCAAAATTTAAAATTAGAATTTAACGGATTAGCAGATTTATCTCAAAAAGTAAACACTTTTGACTTTATTGCTAATGTAGATTATGCCAACCTAAAAACTTTAAATTTTTATAATAGAGACGAACAGTCTGAATTTTCAGGAATTGTAGAAATGAAAATGAATGCAAACACTATTGATGATGCAGTAGGATACATTCAATTTAAAAATACTACCTATAAAAATGAAAATGATACATATAATTTTAAGGATTTCGAAATTAACTCTCAATTTATTGATAACGAACATATAATAGATATAAACTCTCCCGAAATTATTGAAGGTAGCTTAAGCGGAAACTTTAAATTTAATGATTTAGAGTTGCTTTTTGAAAACTCTTTAAAAAGTATATACACAAATTACAAGCCTAATAAGATAGAAGGTAATCAATATATAGATTTCAATTTTAAAATTTATAATAAAATAGTAGAAGTATTCTTACCAGAGGTAGAGTTAGCACCAAATACATTTATAAGAGGAAGAGTAGAAAGTAACGAAAAAGAGTTTGAGTTAACCTTTAAATCACCAAAAATAAAGCTATTAGAATATTTTGCTAACGAAATTGAGATACAAGTAGATAACAACAATCCATTATTTAATACTTACGTAGAAATTGATAGTATAAATACAAACGTCTACAATATTTCAAAATTCAACTTAATTAATGTAACCTTAAATGATACGCTTTATATGCGTAGCGAATTTAAAGGAGGTAAACGAAATGATGACCTTTACGATTTAAGTTTTTATCATACAATAGATCAAGACAACAATTCGGTTGTAGGTTTTAAAAAGAGCGATGTCACCTTTAAAGGTAATAATTGGCATATTAATGAAGACCGTAACAACTTTAATAAAATAATTTTTGATAGAGATTTTAAAGATTTTAAAATTGAAGACATTTTACTTAACCATCAAAATGAAGAAATTAAGTTAGCAGGTGTTTTAAAAGACTCTACCTACAAAGACTTAAACCTTAATTTTAAAGATGTAGATTTAAATAAAATTATTCCAGAGATTGATAGTTTAAGTCTTGCAGGTACGATTAATGGAAAACTTAATGTATTACAAGAAAACGGTAGTTATTTACCAAGTTCTAACATCACCATAGATAATTTAGAACTTAACAAAACATATCTAGGTTCTTTTGATGCAAAAATTGAAGGAAACTCAGACTTATCAAACTATACGGTAAATGCAAAAATAAAGGATGATGTAACAAACTCTTTTGAAGCCAATGGTAATATAAAAGTGTCAGGACAAGAGCCTTCTATAGATTTAGATATTGCGTTTAGAGATTTTAGTTTAAAACCATTAAATCCATTTTTAGATGGAATTCTAAGCAATATAAGAGGTAAGGTTACAGGAAACACTCAAGTAGTAGGTAATCTTAACCAACCAAATTTTAATGGAGAATTATTAATTAATAATGGCGGATTAGGTGTGCCTTATTTGATGGTTGATTATAAATTTCAGGATAACACAAAAGTCATTTTGAAAGACCAAAGTTTCAACTTTCAAAAAACAAATATTACAGACACTAAACACAATACAAAAGGAAGCTTCAGTGGTAGTATAAGCCACAATAATTTTTCTAAATGGAAATTAAACTTAGGCATAAACACACAAAAACTCTTAGTGTTAGATACCAAATATACAGAAGAATCTATGTATTATGGTACCGCATTTATAGGTGGTAGTGCAGAAATTGTTGGTGCAACAGAAGCATTAAGTATAAATGTAATTGCCGAAACTAAAGAAGGTACTGTATTTAAAATTCCACTAAATGATAACGAGTCTTTTGGAGATAATTCTATCATTCACTTTTTAACACCAGAAGAAAAACAAGCAAAAGAAGAAGGTAAAGAAATAGATTTTGAAATAGATGAAGGTTTAGACTTAAATTTTGAATTAGATGTTACACAAGATGCCGAAATTGAAATTTTAATAGATAAAACTTCAGGAAGTACAATAAAAGGTCGTGGTGTTGGTGGTTTATTGATAGAAATAAACACTAATAATAAGTTTGATATGTACGGTGACTTTGTAATTTATGAAGGTGTTTACAATTTTCTATACAGCGGTGTTGTACAAAAACAATTTGTTGTAGAGCCTTATGTAAGTACACTTGCATGGAATGGTCCACCGTTAGACGCCTTAATAGATATAAAAGCAAAATATAGTACACGTGCTAATCCATCACCATTGTTAGATAGTGGTATTAACAGAAGTATACCTGTAGATTTAACCTTAGAGTTAACAGATCAACTAGAACGACCAACAATAAATTATGCGTTTGATTTTCCTAATACAAGCTCAACAATAAAATCAGAGTTAAATTATAGATTAGACTCAAGAGAAGATAGAGAAAATCAAGCACTTTTCCTTTTAGCTACAGGATCCTTTAGTCGTGGATTAGAAAACCTTAATTTTACAGGAACATTAACCGAGCGTTTAAATGGATTAGTTAACAACCTACTATCTTCAGGAGACGGTAAGTTTAATGTTGGATTAAATTTTGAAGCAGGACAAACAAGACCAGATTTTCAAACAGATAATAGAGTAGGTGTAACTTTACAAACCAAAATATCAGACCGTGTTCTTATTAACGGTAAAGTTGGTGTGCCAGTTGGTGGATTAGGAGATTCTGTTATCGCAGGAGATGTTCAGGTTGACTTTTTATTAAATGAAGAAGGAACTTTAATAGCAAAAGTATTTAATAGAGAAAACAGCATTCGTAACTTTGGAGAAGAAATAGGCTACACTCAAGGTGTAGGAATTGCATACAATGTAGACTTTGATACTTTTGGAGAATTACTGCGTAAAATTTTCAATCCAAAAAAAGAAAAAGAAGAACAAAATCTTAATCAAGATCCAAACGAAAATGCAACCGAACCAGAATCGGTTTTTAAGTCTGATAATACTTTCAAAAAAGACTAATTTTTCACTTTTTAAACATAAATATCCGTAGCAAAACGTCTTCAAAATTAAATAGTTATTAACGAAAACGATATAGTTTGCGGCACTTCGCAAAATTTTAGTAAAACTCATGTCAATAATAAAATTTGTTTAGTAGCTTTACAATACTAACAAATTAATTTTATGTCAAATACTATAAAAAAAGTAGCTGTTTTTACCTCTGGAGGAGATTCTCCTGGTATGAATGCAGCTATTCGTTCTGTGGTTAGAACCTGCGCTTTTTACAAAATAGAATGTGTAGGAATATATAGAGGTTACGAGGGTATGATTGAAGGCGATTTTAAACCCTTAACAGCAAGAAGTGTAAAAGATATTATCAATAAAGGAGGTACATTTTTAAAATCTGCTAGATCTGATGAGTTTAGAACTAAAGAAGGTCGTAAAAAAGCCTATGACGCTTTAGTTGCCGAAAACGTAGATGCATTAGTTGTAATTGGTGGTGATGGAAGTTTTACAGGAGCATTAATCTTTAACGAGGAATTTGGTTTTCCTGTAATGGGTATACCAGGTACAATAGATAATGATATTTATGGTACATCACACACTTTAGGTTATGATACAGCACTTAATACTGTAGTAGATTGTGTAGATAAAATTAGAGATACAGCTAGTTCTCATAATCGTCTATTTTTTGTAGAAGTAATGGGAAGAGATGCAGGTCATATAGCCTTAAACGTTGGTGTAGGAGCAGGAGCTGAAGAAATTTTAATACCAGAAGAAGACTTAGGTTTAGATAGACTTTTAGAATCTTTAAGAAGAAGTAAACAATCAGGTAAATCTTCTAGTATAGTAATTGTAGCAGAAGGAGATAAAACAGGTAAAAACGTATTCGAACTTAAAGACTATGTTGAAGAAAACATGGAAGAATACGAAGTAAGAGTATCTGTTTTAGGTCACATGCAACGTGGCGGATCACCATCATGCTTTGATCGTGTTTTAGCTAGTAGAATGGGTGTAAAAGCAGTTGAAAGTCTTTTGGAAGGTAAATCTAATTACATGGTAGGATTACTTAAAGACGAAATAGTTTTAACACCATTAGAACAAGCAGTAAAAGGAAAGTCAGAGATTGATCACGAGTTAATTCGTGTATCAGATATAATGACAACATAAATAATAACTAACAATAAAATAATTAATAGAAATATGTCAACATTAAAATTAGGAATTAACGGTTTTGGTCGTATTGGGAGAATCGTTTTTAGAGCAACTTTAAAAAGAGATAATGTAGAAGTAGTAGCAATAAATGATTTATTAGACGTAGAGCATTTAGCATACTTATTAGAATACGATTCTGTACACGGACGTTACGATGGTAAAATAGAAGTAAAAGACGGTAACCTAATAGTAGAAGGAAAAACTATACGTGTAACTGCAGAAAGAGACCCAAAAAACTTAAAATGGGATGAAGCAGGAGTAGATGTGGTTGCAGAGTGTACAGGTATATTTACAACATTAGAAACAGCAGATTACCACATTCAAGCAGGAGCTAAAAAAGTAGTAATTTCAGCACCAAGTAAAGACGCACCAATGTTTGTAATGGGTGTAAATGACAACAAATTACAAGCATCAGACAATATTGTGTCAAATGCATCTTGTACAACTAACTGTTTAGCACCAATCGCTAAAGTGATAGAAGAAAACTTTGGTATAGAAGAGGCATTAATGACAACAATTCACGCTGCTACATCAACACAATTTACGGTAGATTCACCATCAAGAAAAAACTATAGATTAGGTCGTTCAGCTTTAAATAACATTATACCAACATCAACAGGAGCAGCAAAAGCTGTAGGTAAAGTTATTCCAGAATTGGACGGAAAATTAACTGGTATGGCATTTAGAGTGCCTACTGTAGATGTTTCTGTAGTAGATCTTACTGTAAAAACGAAAAAAGAAACTTCTTTAGAAGAAATTAAAGCAGCAATGAAGAAAGCTTCTGAAGGAGAAATGGAAGGTGTGTTAGGTTACACAGACGAAATGGTAGTTTCTCAAGACTTTGTAAGCGAAGAAAGAACAAGTGTATTTGACTCAGAAGCGTCAATCGAATTAAATTCTGGATTCTTCAAGTTAATATCTTGGTATGATAACGAATTTGGATACTCAAACAAATTAGTAGATTTAGCTTTAAAAGTAAACTCACTATAATCCATAATTATTCAATTAAACAAAAGCGTAGTATATTTATAAAAAAGTGCTACGCTTTTTTGTTAAAACTAATTTTATGATTTTAATTGTTGATAGCGGATCTACAAAATGCGACTGGAAAGCGGTAGATAACCAAGGAAATCAGTTGTTAGAAAAAATCCGTACAAAAGGATTAAATCCTGCGCTTCTTTCAGAAAAGAAAATAAAAAAAGTTCTTAAAAAAAGTGAAGCTTTAAAAAAACATAGAAAAGAAGTAACTAATATCTATTTTTATGGAGCTGGTTGTGGTACAGAAAACCCAAAATTAGTACTAAAATTAGTACTTCACGAGTTTTTTCCTAATGCAGAAATTTCTGTAGAAGAAGATACTATGGCTGCCGTATTTGCAACAGTAAACGAGCCAACCGAAGCTGCAGTAGTCTGTATAATGGGTACAGGATCAAACTGTAGTTATTATGATGGAAAAAAACTACACCAACGTGTAAAATCTTTAGGTTATACATTAATGGATGATGCTTCTGGTAACTATTATGGTAAAGAATTAATACGTGATTATTACTTTAACCACATGCCAGAAGAAATAAAAGTAGCTTTTGGAGACAAGTATAATTTAGATGCAGATTATATTAAATATAATTTATACAAACAGCCAAATCCTAACGCGTATTTAGCAAGTTTTGCAGAGTTTATGATACTTAATAAAGATTCTGATTACGTAAAAGAATTAATAAAAAAGGGTATAAGACGTTTTGCTAAAAACATGATTTTGCAGTACGAAGAAGAGCTAAAAACTGTTCCTGTACATTTTGCAGGTTCAATAGCTTTTTTCTGTCAAGAAGAAATTAAAGAAGTTGCTAAAGAGCTAAACTTTAAAGTGGGAAATTTTGAAAGAAGACCTATTGAAGGTTTAGTTAGCTTTCATACTAATGCTTCTTAATACCAAAGACCTATGGAAATAGCAATTATAGCACACGATGGTAAAAAAGCAGAAATGGTTCAGTTTTTAAACCAGCACAAAGACTTATTACTAAATAAAAATATAACATTAATTTCTACAGGTACAACTGGTAAAAAAGTAAAAAAAGCAGGATTTGATGTTACTAGACTTTTATCAGGACCTTTAGGAGGAGATGCACAAATTGCAGCAAGAGTAGCAGAAGGAAAATGTAATATGGTATTGTTTTTTAGAGATCCTTTAGAAAAACATCCACACGAACCAGACGTTTTAATGCTAATGCGATTATGTGATGTACATGATGTACCATTAGCTACAAATCCTGCTACAGCAGATCTTTTAATGAAAGCACTTTAACTTAATAAAGTGCTTTTTTTTATGAGTTATAAACTTGATTTTCTTGTTCTGCAACACGAATAAAAGTAGTTCTTTTTGTTAGCTCTTTTAGTTTTGCAGCACCAACATACGTACATGTGCTTCTTATGCCTCCTAAAATATCTTGCAATGTGTTTTCTACATCACCTTTAAAAGCAACTTCTACAGTTTTACCTTCACTAGCTCTATAATCTGCTACGCCACCAACATGTTTATTCATTGCTGTTGCAGAGCTCATACCGTAAAATTGCTTATACTTTTTTCCGTCTTTTTCTATAGTAGTACCGCCACTTTCTGTATGACCAGCAAACATACCGCCAAGCATAACAAAATCAGCACCTGCTCCAAAAGCTTTAGATAAATCTCCAGGAATAGTACAACCACCATCACTAATTATTTGTCCACCTAACCCATGAGCTGCATCAGCACATTCGATAATTGCAGATAATTGCGGGTAACCAACAGCTGTTTTAACACGTGTTGTGCAAACACTACCTGGTCCAATACCTACTTTTACTATATCTGCTCCTGATATTAATAGCTCTTCAACCATTTCTCCGGTTACAACATTTCCTGCCATAATAATCTTATCAGGAAAATTATCTCTTGTTTTCTTTACAAAATCAACAAAATGCTCTGAATAGCCATTAGCAACATCTATGCAAATAAACTTTAAATCAGGATGAGCATTAAAAATTGAATTTAGCTTTTCAATGTCATTTTTTCCTGTTCCTGTACTTACTGCTATATAATTACTAATGTCGTTACCTGAAGTAGATAGAAATTGATTCCATTGCTCTAAAGAATAATGCTTATGTATTGCAGTAAATAGTTTGTGTTTAGATAGGGCAGAAGCCATTTCAAACGTACCAACAGTATCCATATTAGCTGCCATAATAGGTATACCTTTCCAGGTATGGTTACTGTGTAAAAATTTAAACTCTCTTTCTAAGTCTACTTGCGATCTACTTTTTAATGTAGATCTTTTAGGTCTTATCATTACATCTTTAAAACCTAATTTAATATCTAATTCAATACGCATTGATAGTAATGTTTGGGTTACTATCAAAAATACAAGTAATTAAAAAAGAAGCCTTATCTTTTTTTAAAAAGATAAGGCTGTTTTATTAACAATTGTTTATAGTTATAGCTTATTTTGAAGCAATCATACTAATTTCTACATTTACAAATTTTGGTAAGTTTGCTACTTCTACGGTTTCTCTTGCTGGAGCAGTGTCTTCATTAAAATAACTTCCATAGACTTCATTAATTAAAGAAAAGTTATTCATATCACTAATAAATATTGAAGTTTTTATCACATTTTCAAAAGTCATTTCTGCAGCTTCTAACACTGCTTTTAGATTTTCCATGACTTGTTTAGTTTCTGTTTTAATATCATCTAAAACAAGCTCATTAGTTTCAGGATTAAAAGCAATTTGACCTGATGTGTATAAAGTATTTCCGTTTAAAACCGCTTGGTTATATGGTCCTATTGGAGCTGGTGCTTTTGTTGTTGTTATGATTTTTTTCATAATTAATATTATAATTGTTCGTCTGGTCTACGACGTTGTTCGTATTTTAAATCTTTAAGTAAGCTTGATTTTATTCCTATGAAAAAATTCCAACGATTATAAGTACCAAAAGGTACCCAACTAAAGTTCATTCTCCAACTTAATAAATCACGTTGAAATCTTAATTGAGTTAAACCAAATCCTTTGTTTTTAAAATCATAACTTGATGATCCACCAATGGACCATTTTGGTGAAATTTCTATATCACCAGAGAACATTAATGAATGTGAGGATATTTCATTTTGTCTTGCTGCGTTAGAGTAGTTTACAGCATAGGCAAGTCTTAGGCTCCATGGTATTTTGTAATTGTAGAGTTCGGATTCTTCTTCTTCCTCTTCTTCTTTATCGACACCATCTCTATTAAATTGTTGATCTGCAAAATCTTCAGATACACCAAATAAGTCATCTGCACGTCCACCACCTTGTAACCTTTCGTTAATAGAGCTTTGACTTTCGTTAGTAGAATTGCTTATACCATCACTGCTTAGGCTGTAGTTTAAAGTAAGGTTAGCGCTGGTCATTCTAAATAAACTTCCACCATTATCTATATTAAAAGTGTTTATTCTTCTGTTGTTAGCATCTAATGCATATGGGTCTAATGTAGCACCAAAGTTAATGTTCATTTTATTATTTAAAATTTGCATACCACCGGTAACTCTTACAGGACTCCAATTTAAAGAGTCTCCTGCCACATTATATGATGTAGAAAAATTTAAGTTATTTAATAGTGTAATTTTTTTTGGTTCTACTTTTGTGGTGTCTCTGTCTCTTACTTTTGCTTCAAAGTTATTTGCTATACCAATACCTATAGAACTAGAAAAGGTATTGTTTGGACTACCAAAAAGACTGTTTTCAAAACGAGTATATTCTGACCTTGTTGTTCCATCTGCGTCAATAACTTCTACGGTGTCATAATAATTATCAAAAGCTGGATTAATATTATAACTTATAGATGGTCTAATAACGTGTCTTATTTTTTGTAATCTTTTGCCTTCTCCTTTTTTGTCAAAGTCAAACATACCATAAATGGTTGTACCAACACTTGTGCTAAAATTATAGGTTCTAAAAGAATCAAATTTGTTTAGTTCTTCTGTAACGATATCATCTAGCACAGGATCATAATATTTTCTAATTGGATTTAATGTCCATACTTCTTCATAATTAGCATTAGCACTTACACTAAAATAGTCAAACACTTTAAAGTTTGTAGAAATTGGTATAGAATGCCTTGCGCCAACTTGCGCATCATCAAACATTTCACTTTTAAAGAAAAATTCTTCTTCTGTACTTATTCTATTTTCTGCTCTAACATTATACTGTAAGTTAATGTTTTGAATAATTCCTTTTTTAACTCCAGTTTTTGGTGCAAAAGGAAATATACGACTTATACTACCTTGAAACGTTGGTAGTGTCATATTTACAAGTCCTGTTTGTGTGTTTTGAGAGTGAGTAGCTGTTAAACTAATATTTGCTTGTGGTTCTCCTTGAAATGTTTTAGAATAGGAGATAGAAGATGCTAGTGTGTTGTTTTGAGTGTTAGGTAAGTTTACTTGATTTACAGATTGTTGATAATAATTACTACTACCAAGGTTTACAGACGCAGAAAAACGTGAGTTAGGATTGGCTTTACTATCTTGATTGTGAGACCAACGTATGTTATAAATAGTAGTTTTTGCATAATCAGGAAAGCCACGCTCGCTAGTAATTAAATTTTCATATCTAAATCCTACGTTACCATTAAACTTATAACGTTTGGCATATTTACTTTCTAGTCTTAATCCATAACTACCATTGGTGTAATAATCTCCGATAGTAGCTAAATCTACATAATCACTAATCGCAAAATAATATCCACCATTTTGTAAAAAGTAACCACGTGTACCATCTTCTCCAAAACTAGGAAATATTACCCCAGATGTACGTGTTTTGGTTAACGGGAAAAAAGCAAAAGGTATCCAAACAGGAGTAGGGACATCATATATATGCATTTGTGTTGGACCAGTAATAACTTTTGAGTTTGGTACAATTTTACCTTTACTGATTAAAAAATAATATTCCGGATCGTCTAAATCTTCTGCAGTAGTAAATTTTGCATTTCTTACATAATATACAGAATCATTAATTTTTTTAGTAGTTTCTGTGATTAAAGTACCTCCGTTTTGTTCTGTTTGTGAGTTGTAAATTAACCCTTTTTTTGTCACTGTGTTAAATATAATAGAATCTGGCTCTATTAAGTTTTGACCTTGCTTAAAGCTTGGTCTTTGTGTATAACTACCTAATGTATCCTTTATACCGTAAGCATATACTAGATCTTTATCAAAATCTAAAATAATACTACCGGCTTTAATTTCCATATCTTCATAATAGACTTCAGCTTCATTATAAAGATACATTTTAGATTCTTTTTTCTTGTAAGCCATATAATCTGTAGCCTTATAAGTTACAGTACTTGATAAAAGTTGAGTTTTAGGCTTTATAGTATCGTTTTTGGTAGAGTCTATTTCTTTATTACTTGCCAAAAAGCTTTCTGCATCAATGGTTAGACTATCATTAACTTCTTCTTCAGGTAATTCTTCTGTGTTTTCTACAGGCGGAATTTTTGTTCCTTCCTTAGGCAAATCTTTTTGTGCAAAGCAAACAATGTTAATAAACATTGTAAAACTCAGGGTAAAAAGTATGTTAAGACGTTGTGTATGCAATGCTTTTAAATGTATTTTTGTAAAAGTATGGCTTGGTTTTTGAAATGACAAAACTACATATATTTTTTATTGAAATATTTATATTTCGTTAAAATTTATATTCCATAATAAACCTATAAAAAAAAGGTTATAATATCTATGCAAACGAACACTTTAAAACATTTCGTATCTTTTATTATAGTATTAACATTTTTTACATTAAATAATGTTTTTGCTCAAGTTGATAAAGATAAATTTATAGTAGTCTTAGATGCTGGTCATGGTGGTAAAGATCCTGGTAAACATGCTAAATCTGGACTAAAAGAAAAAGATATAGCTTTAAAAGTTGTATTAGGAATTGGTCAGATTTTAGAAAAAGAACATGATATAAAAGTAGTTTATACCAGAAAAACAGATGTATTTGTAGATTTATTTAAAAGAGGTAAAATAGCAAATGATGCTAATGCAGACTTGTTTGTCTCTGTACATTGTAATGCTCATACTAGTCAAGCTTATGGCTCAGAAACCTATGTTTTAGGATTGCATAGAAATAAAACCAATTTTGAGGTTGCTAAAGCAGAAAACGAAGTGATCTTTTTAGAAGAAAACCATGAAGAAAATTACGCTGGTTTTAATCCAAACTCACCAGAATCTTTTATTGGTTTGTCCTTTATGCAAGAAGAGTATTTAGATCAAAGTATTAAGCTAGCAACTAACATTCAAGGTAACTTTACAAACAAACTAAAACGAAAAAATAGAGGTGTAAAACAAGCAGGTTTTATTGTTTTGCATCAAACAGTTATGCCAAGTGTATTGATAGAAACAGGTTTTGTAACCAACACGCACGAAGGTAAATACCTTAACTCTAAAAAAGGTCAAGCAGAGTTATCAACAGCTATTGCTAATGCAATTAAAGATTATAAAAAAGATTTAGATTTTAATGTAGGTAACCATATAGAAAAACCTATTGCCGATACGATACCAACAACAGAAAACACCATTACAAATGTTGTTTTTAAGGTACAATTGGCTGCAAGTAGTAAAGCTTTAGACCCTAAACCTTATAATTTTAAAGGTTTAAAAGATATTTCTAGACAAAAAGTAGGTAAGCTTTACAAATATTATTATGGATACACATCAGACTATAATCAAATACAAAAGCTTCAAATTCAAGCAAAAAACAAAGGTTATAATACAGCATTTATTACTGCATTTAAAGATGGTAAACAGATAAAAGTTTCTGAAGCTTTAAAAACAGAAAAAAAATAGCAGTCCATTAATAATTTTATTTCTAATTTTGTTACATAACCAAGTTCTAATATGATAAAAATTACAAAAGAAGTCAAAACCTCTATAATTGTTCTTACAGGTATTTTCCTGTTTATATTCGGTTATAACTACTTAAAAGGAAATAATATTTTAGAAAATGACGATGTATATTATACCGAATTTGAATACAATGCGCTTTCAAAATCTTCTTCTGTAACTATTAAAGGAAATAGAGTTGGTAAGGTAAAAGATATTGTTTACGATATAAACACTGGTAAAACAAGAGTGTCTTTTACTGTTGATGAAGAAATAAAATTTTCAAAAAATAGTATTATAAGACTTTACAAGCCAGGTATTATGGATGGTAATGCTTTGGCTTTAATTGCTGCTAATGATAATGATTATGCTAAGGATGGTGACTTTTTAAAGTCTGAAGTAGAGCAAGGATTAGTAGATAAACTAACAGGAAACTTTTCTGAACTTAGTACAGACCTAAATTCAACATTAAAATCTGCAGATACATTATTAATTAACCTAAATGGTTTAGTTACAGATACATCAGAAAACGGATTAAAAAATACAATTGCAGAGTTAAATTCAACTTTAAAATCATTTAAAAATCTTTCATATTCAATAAACGGAGTTGTTAAGAAGAATGATGAGAATATAGCTCAAGTTTTAGAAAATTTTAAAACCGTAAGTCAGGATTTAACTACATTATCAAAAGAGTTAAAAGAAGCTCAAATAAGTAATAGTATTGAAAAATTAGAGAATACATTAAACAGTGTTAATGGTATATTAGCAAGTGTAGAAAATGGAGAAGGCTCTTTAGGAAAACTTTTAAAAGACGATAAATTATATAATAATCTTGAAGGCGCAGCATTGCAAATGGAACAACTTCTGCAAGACATGAAGTTAAATCCAAAGCGTTATGTACATTTTTCATTATTTGGAAAAAAACCGAAACGTTATGATGCTGAAGGTAATGAGATTAAAGACAATAACTAACTAAATTAAAATTGACTAACTATGGAATATATTCCTAATATTCTATTTGCAATTGTCCTTATTTTAGGCATTGGCTACTTTGTAAAAAACGTAAAAAAATTATCAAGAAACATTAAGCTAGGTAAAGATTTAGACGTTTCAGATAACAAACCACAACGTTGGAAAAACATGGCTTACATTGCTTTAGGGCAAAGTAAAATGGTAAAAAGACCTATAGCAGGATTGTTACACATAATTGTTTACGTAGGCTTTGTTATTATAAATATTGAAGTTTTAGAAATTATTCTTGATGGACTTTTCGGGACGCATAGAATAGGATTAAAAGTATTACCAACATCTGTTTACGGATTTTTAATAGGTAGTTTTGAAATCCTTGCAGCATTAGTATTTGTTACAGTTGTTATATTTTGGTTAAGACGTAACGTTATTAAATTAAAACGTTTTTTAAGCGCCGAAATGAAAGGTTGGCCTAAAAATGACGGTAATTTTATCCTTTATTTTGAAATGGTATTAATGACCTTGTTTTTGGTTATGAATGCAACAGATACAACATTTCAATCCTTAGATTCAGGTAATGTAATTAGTCAATTTATTTCACCTTTATTTTCTGGATTATCAGAAGGAACATTACACATTATAGAAAGAGCTGCTTGGTGGTTACACATTGTAGGTATTTTAGTATTCTTAAATTATTTATACTTCTCTAAGCATTTACATATCTTACTAGCGTTCCCAAATACGTATTACGGTAAATTAACGCCAAAAGGACAGTTTCCTAATAACCCAACAGTAACTAAAGAAGTACAGTTAATGATGGATCCAAATGCAGATCCATTTGCTACGCCAGCAGAAGACGAAAACGCTGCAGAACCAGAAAAATTTGGAGCAAGCGATGTGCAAGACTTAAGTTGGTTAAACTTATTAAACGCCTACACCTGTACAGAATGTGGTCGTTGTACTAGCGAATGTCCTGCAAACCTTACAGGTAAAAAATTATCACCACGTAAAATCATGATGGATACCAGAGATCGTTTAGAAGAAGTTGGTAAAAACATTGATGCAAACGGTGGTAAATTTGTAGATGACGGTAAACAATTATTAGGAGATTATATTACTAATGAAGAACTTTGGGCATGTACCAGCTGTAACGCTTGTGTAGAGGCTTGTCCAGTTAGTATTGATCCATTAAATATTATCATGCAAATGCGTCAATATTTAGTTATGGAGCAAAGTGCGGCACCAATGGAATTAAATAATATGATGACTAATATAGAAAATAACGGTGCACCTTGGCCATACAACCAAATGGATCGTTTAAAATGGAAAGACGAGTAGACTAAAATTTTTAAAAATTGAAATACAGAGTTCTAATATTAATCATATTCATCTTTAGTTTAAACCAAACCAAAGCGCAAGATTATACAAAAGACTCATTACAATTTAAAATAATCACAGCAATAAAGTATTATAAAAGTAAAGTAGAAGATATAAAATTGAAAAAAGTACTTTGTGATTATTGTACCGAAGAACAAAAAAAACAATTAGGATTACAAGCGATTAAATTATCAGAACTTGAACAAAACGATCCTAAAAACCGTAGAGATAACGGAATAAAAATATTATCAATATACATAAGGCTTTCAAAAGAAGATTTTAAAGCTTTAAACAAATAAACTCCTAATAGTATGAGCGAGCAATTAAATGTGCCAACAATGGAACAAATGATGGCAGAAGGTAAAAATCCAGAATATTTATTTTGGGTAGGTTCTGCAGGTGCTTTTGATGATAGAGCAAAAAAAATAACCAAAGCATTTGTAAAATTATTAAATAAAGCTAATGTAGATTTTGCTGTTTTAGGAACAGAAGAGTCAGACTCTGGTGATGCTGCAAAAAGAGCTGGTAACGAGTTTTTATTTCAGATGCAAGCTGTAACTAACATTGAGGTAATGAATATGTATGAGGTGAAAAAAATTATAACAACAGATCCTCATGACTATAATACCATAAAAAATGAATATCCTGGATTAGGTGGTAATTATGAGGTATTTCATCATACCGAATTTTTGTCACAATTAATTTCTCAAGGAAAACTAAAAGTTAAAGAATCAGAATTTAAAGGAAAAAAAGTTACTTTTCATGATCCATGCTACCTAGGTCGTGCTAACGAAGTGTTTGAAGCTCCTAGAGATTTAATTCAAACATTAGGTGTAGATTTTAAAGAAATGAAACGTAACCAACGTCACTCTTTATGTTGTGGTGCTGGTGGTGCACAAATGTTTAAAGAACCAGAAAAGGGAGATAAAGACATTAACGTTTTAAGAACAGAAGACGCTTTAGAAACTGATCCAAAAGTAATTATTACTGCATGCCCATTCTGTAATACAATGATGACAGATGGTGTTAAAGCCAAAGAAAAAGAAGCAGAAATAGATGTTATGGATATTGCAGAACTAATAGCTAACACACAAGAGTAAATAAGCTTTGGAAAACCAACAAAAACCACCGTTAAAACAAAGAGTTATAACTGGTTTTATAATGGCTATTATAGGGACATTAATAGTTACATTTATTAACTATTTAAGAGATATGCCGTTCAATAGCTTATATACTACTATTAGCTTTTTCTTATTTTGGATTTTTGGCATTTTTATGGCAAAACGTAAACCTAACAACAAAAACAAAAATTTAGATTAATGTTAGTAGAATTTAATACGCTACCAGAACATTCAAGAGTTTGGATATACCAAGCCAATAGAAGTTTTTCTGAAGAAGAGCTTACAGAAATCAAACAAAAATTAGATACATTTATTACCAATTGGACAGCTCACGGTTCAGATCTTAATTCGGGGTATGAGATTAGATATAAACGTTTTATCATATTGGCAGTAGACCAAACATCACAATCTGCAACAGGTTGTAGTATAGATGCTTCTGTTAGATTTATTCAACAATTAGAACAAGACTACAATGTAGATTTAATGGATAAAATGAATGTATCCTACAAACAAGGTCAATTTGTTGCCCATAAAACATTACTTGATTTTAAAAAAATGGTAAAAGATAAAGCAGTATCAAAAAACACCATAGTTTTTAATAATTTGGTAACAAATATTGGAGAGCTTAACGAAAATTGGGAAGTTCCTGCAGAACAAAGCTGGCATAGCAGGTTTTTCTAAACACAAACAACATGACCAAAGACATTTTTCTGCTAAACATTTCTGGACAAGATAAACCAGGTTTAACCTCTAGTTTAACTAACGTTTTGTCTCATTATGGAGCCAAAATTTTAGATATAGGACAAGCAAATATACATGACACGTTATCTTTAGGTTTTCTTTTTGAAATAGAAACAGGAAATAAGTCTTCAGCAGTATTAAAAGATTTACTTTTTAAAGCTTACGAGTTGGGTGTAAAAGCAAAATTTACGCCTATTTCTTTAGAAAATTATGAAAATTGGGTAACACTACAAGGTAAAGACAGATATATTGTAACTATTTTAGGAGAACAATTAACAGCAGAACAAATATCTAAAGTTACTCAAGTCATTTCAGATAAAAATTTGAATATTGATGCGATAAAACGACTAACAGGTCGTACATCTTTAGTTAAAGAAGACGATTATCCTCGTGCATCAATTCAACTTTCTATTAGAGGAAAAATTGATAATAAAGCTGAGTTTACAGAAAAATTCATGCAGATATCTCACGATTTAGATGTAGATATTGCTTTTCAAGAAGATAATATTTATCGACGTAACAGACGCTTAGTATGTTTTGATATGGATTCTACGTTAATTCAAACTGAAGTTATAGATGAGTTAGCTGAACTTGCAGGCGTCGGAGCAGAAGTAAAGGCTATAACAGAATCTGCAATGCAAGGCGAAATAGATTTTAACCAAAGTTTTAAACGTCGCATGAAATTGTTAGAAGGTTTAAGTGAAGATGTTTTAAAAAATGTAGCTGAAAATTTACCCATAACTAAAGGTGCAAAACGACTAATAGATACTTTAAAAACTTACGGATTTAAGACAGCAATACTATCTGGTGGATTCACTTATTTTGGATACTATTTACAAAAAAAATTAGGTATTGATTATGTGTATGCCAACCAATTAGAGGTTAAAAACGGTGTCTTAACAGGCGGATATCTTGGAGAAATTGTTGATGGTAATAAAAAAGCAGAATACCTTAAAGAAATAGTAAAAAAAGAAGGTATCCATATAAATCAAACCATTGCAGTTGGAGATGGTGCTAATGATTTACCAATGCTAAATTTAGCAGGTTTAGGTATTGCTTTTCATGCAAAACCTAAAGTTAAAAACAATGCACAGAGTTCTATTTCAAGCGTAGGATTAGATGGTGTGCTCTATTTGTTAGGGTATCATGATAGACATATAGATCTAGTAGATTAATATTGTTTATAACGCTTTTATAAAACAATCTTAAAGTCCTTTATTTATCCTGCAAAATATACTAATTTGGCATAGTTTTTAGTTGAATATATAAAAACAGACAACTCATTTTTATGCATAAATTATTTTTCTTAGCTATATTTTGTTTATTCTCAATTTTCTCTATTTCTCAAAATAGTGATAACCCTTTATTAACTAAAGACAAAGAAGCCCAAAAAAAATGGGTAGATAGTGTGTATAATAGTTTATCATTAAACGAGAAAATTGGACAATTATACATGGTTCAAGTATTTTCTAACGGAGATGGCCCATCAAAAGATGATATATTAAAACTTATTGAAGACAATAAAATTGGCGGAATTATCTACAGTAAAGGAGGACCAGTTAGACAAGCTCAATTAAATAATCAGTTGCAAGCAGCTTCAGCTACACCTTTATTAATTGGTATGGATGCAGAATGGGGATTAAGTATGCGATTAGATTCAACCTATTCTTTTCCTTGGAATATGACACTTGGCGCCGTAAAAAACAACGAATTAATTGAACAAACAGGAAGACAATTAGGCGAGCATTGCAAACGTTTAGGTGTCCATTTTAATTTTGCTCCTGTAGTAGATATTAATACCAATCCTAACAACCCAATTATAGGTAATCGATCTTTTGGGGAAGATAGAGATAATGTTACAGAAAAAGCTTTGGCTTTTATGAAAGGTATGCAAAGCGCAGGCGTTTTAGCTAATGCAAAACATTTTCCTGGTCATGGCGACACGTCTTCAGATTCACATAAAACCTTACCAACAATAGATTTTTCAGCAAAAAGAATTGATTCTATAGAGCTTTATCCATATAAAAAACTAATAAAAGAAGGACTATCTAGTGTTATGGTAGGACACTTAAATGTACCAAGCCTAACAGGTCAAGAAGGTTTACCATCTTCAATATCTAATATAATTATCAAGGATATTTTAAAAGAACGTTTAAAGTTTGAAGGATTAATTTTTACAGATGCCTTAACAATGAAAGGTGTTTCAGAATATGTAAGTCCTTCAATCGACGGAAATAAAGTTAATAAACTTGACACAGCAGGAGAAGTTGATTTAGCTGCTTTTTTAGCAGGTAATGATGTAATGCTAATGTCAGAAAATGTTGCTGCTGGTATTAATAAAATTGCTGTAGCATATCAAACAGGTAAAATTTCTGAAAAACGTTTAGCACATTCGGTAAAAAAAATATTAATGGCTAAATACAAAGTTGGATTAAATAACTATAAACCAATTTCTACTAAAAATTTAGTTGAAGATTTAAACCGAATTAAAGATGATGTTTTGTATGAAAAATTAATGGAAAATGCCATTACCATTGCTAAAGACTCAACAAAACAGTTGCCATTTAGACACTTAGAAACTAAGAAAATAGCCTATGTAAAACTAGGTGATGATTCTGGTGATGTTTTTTATAATGAGTTAAAAAAATATACAGATGTTCATATAATTTCGGATGATAATTTAGATAATTTAATTACTAAACTTCAAAATTATAATACTGTAATTGTTGGTTTTCATAAGTCAAATGATAACCCTTGGAAGTCATACAAATTTTCAGATAAAGAATTAACCTGGTTATATGAAATAGCAAGAACTAACAATGTAATTTTAAATGTTTTTGCAAAACCATATGCGTTAATGGATTTAAAAACAATTTCTAATTTTGAAAGTATTATTGTTAGCTATCAAAATAGTGATATTGCACAACAAAAATCAGCTCAGTTAATTTTTGGTGCTATTCCTGCTAGAGGTTGTTTACCTGTTTCTGCAGGTCCTTATTTTTCCGTTGGAGATGGAGTCCAAACAAATAGTTTAGAACGATTAGGATATTCTACACCAGAGCGAGTTGGTATGTCTAGTGCTATATTAAAAAAAGTAGATTCTATAGCCAATTATGCGATAACTAATAAAATGACGCCAGGTATTCAGTTAATTGTAGCTAGACACGGTAAAGTAATTTACAATAAAAACTTTGGTAAACATACATATGAAGGTGATGAACAAGTAAAGTTTAATGATATTTATGATGTAGCTTCTCTTACTAAAATTGTAGCTACATTACCATTATTAATGGAATTAGAGGAGCAAGGTGTTGTAAGCTTAGACACAAAACTTTCCGATATTATACCAGAATACAAAAATTCTAATAAAAAAGATGTGACTTTAAAACGCATGTTATCACATTATGCACAGTTAAAACCTTGGATTCCTTTTTATTATAAAACATTAGATACACTTACTAAAAAACCGTCTTTAAAATATTATAGAAAAGAAAAAACAAAGGGATTTACAGTTAAGGTTATGCCTGACTTATATATGCGAGACGATTATAAAGACTCTATAAATGGTATTATTAAAGACACAGATTTATTATCAAGATTAAGATACAGATACAGTGATTTGCCGTATTATATTTTAAAACAATATATAGAAAAGCACTACGATAAACCTTTAGATGAACTTGTTCAAGACCATTTCTACAAATCATTAGGTGCTAATTATACAACTTATAATCCTTCAGAAAAATTTAGTAACAAGCATATAGTTCCATCAGAAAATGATGATTATTACCGTTTCCAAACCGTGCAAGGATATGTACATGATATGGGCGCAGCAATGCAAGGTGGTGTTGGTGGTCACGCAGGTATTTTTAGTAATGCTAATGATATTGCCAAAATCATGCAGTTGTTTTTACAAAAAGGATTTTATGGCGGAAAACGCTATTTTAAAAGTGAAACATTAGATAAATTTAATACATGTTATTTCTGCGAAAGTGATAACCGTCGTGGTATTGGTTTTGACAAACCACAATTAGGAGATGTAGGACCAACTTGCGGTTGTGTTAGTATGACTAGTTTTGGACATTCTGGCTTTACAGGCACTTATGCATGGGCAGATCCAGAAACAGAAATTGTATATGTTTTTATGGCAAATAGAACCTATCCAACATCTATGGGAAAAAACATGTTACTTAGAGAAAACATAAGAACAAATATTCAAGAAGTTATATATGAAGCAATTATTGAATAACTATGATCTTTTGTAAGTTTTAATTAAAATTATTGACCAACTTATAAATATTTGAAAATTAAAACCTTTCAATTAAAACCAATCAAATAAATGAGAATAGCCATAGTATGTTATCCAACCTTTGGCGGTAGTGGTGTAGTTGCAACAGAATTAGGTTTAGAATTATCCAAGCGTGGACATCAAATTCATTTTATAACCTATAATCAACCAGTGCGATTAGAGTTATTAGGTAATAATGTGCATTTTCACGAAGTAAATGTTCCAGAATATCCATTATTTCATTATCAACCATACGAGTTAGCTCTATCAAGTAAATTGGTAGATATGGTAAAGCTTCATAAGATTGAAGTTTTGCATGTACATTACGCAATTCCTCATGCATATGCTGCATATATGGCTCAAAAAATGTTGTTAGAAGAAGGTATTTATGTACCAATAGTAACAACTTTACACGGTACAGATATTACACTTGTAGGTAATCATCCATTTTACAAACCAGCAGTAACATTTAGTATTAACAAATCTGATGCTGTTACAACAGTATCACAAAGTTTAAAAGAAGATACGCTGCGTTTGTTTAATATAAAAAAGGAAATAAATGTGGTTGCTAACTTTATAGATATTTCTAGGTTTAATCATGATTTTACAGATTGTCAACGTGCTATGATGGCAACAGAAGATGAAAAAATTATAACGCATATTAGTAATATGCGAGAAGTTAAACGTATACCAGATGTAATTAAAGTGTTTTATAATATTCTAAAAGAAATACCAGCCAAATTAATGATGGTTGGAGAAGGACCAGAACGCGAACCTGCAGAACGTTTATGTGAAGAATTAGGTATTGCAGATAAAGTAGTTTTCTTTGGGAATAGTAACGAGATTGATCGCATACTATGTTTTTCAGATTTATTTTTACTACCTAGTAAAACCGAAAGCTTTGGGCTTTCTGCTTTAGAAGCTATGGCGTCAGGTGTTCCTGTAATTTCAAGTAATACAGGTGGAATACCAGAAGTTAATAAAGAAGGTTTTTCTGGATTTTTAAGTGAAGTAGGAGATGTTGAAGATATGAGTAAAAATGCGATTTATATTTTAAAAGATGAAAGTAGATTTAAGGAGTTTAAGAAAAATGCTAAGTCACAAGCCAAAACTTTTGATATACAACAAATCGTTCCAAAATACGAAGCTATTTATCAAGAAACCCTTAATAAATGTAAAGTATATTAATAAAAAAAGCCATCTAAATTAGATGGCTTTTTTATTTGTATTTTAATTGGTTTAGAATCTATATCTAATTCCTAAAGCGATGTCAAAATCTAAATCATCTCTATAATCTCCAAATCCTAATTCAGGTCTAGCATCTAAAGATAACTGTAACGGAATATCAAAATTATATTCAATACCAATATCTCCAGCTACAAATAAAAATGTTTCGCTATCATCATCAAGACCAGGTATATCATTGTCAAAACTATAAGAACCTAATCCTCCACCAGCACCTGCATACCAGTTAAAACCACCATCAATATTCCATACCCATTGGTATAAAGCAGCTAATTTAAATCCATCGTAGTTATTCCCGCTTCTTAAACCTAAGTCAGCTTCTAAACGATTGTTATCTCCTAAAGCTCTTTGATAAGATATTTCTGCCCCAAAACCATCACTATCTCCTAAACGTAATCCAATTGCGTTTGGAGAAATGTCTTGAGCAAACGTAAATGTTGCAAAACCTAATAATGCAACAGTTGTAATAATAAGATTTTTCATAAATTTTAATTGTTTTGGTTTTACGTAAAATTAATTATAAAACGTTTCAAATGTTAAAATTCGTTCATAAATCGTTGTTAATATTAGTTAACATGTCTTAAATTTGATTTTTAGCAAAAACATCCTAACTCTTATGAACGCTAAGCTTCAAGCACTTTCCAAAAACTTAGACGGAACACTTCATTTTGACCAACTATTAAAAACATTATACGCTACAGATGCTTCTGTTTATAGGATTTTACCACTTGCGGTTGCTTATCCAAAAACAGTAAATGACATAATTAAACTTATTGATTTTGCTAAAAACAACAAAACTTCATTAATACCGCGTACTGCAGGTACATCACTTGCTGGTCAATGTGTTGGTAGCGGAATTGTAGTTGATGTTTCAAAGCATTTCAATAAAATAATAAGTTTAGATAAAAATAATAAAACAGTAACCGTACAACCTGGTGTTGTTCGTGATCAATTAAATAATTATTTAAAACCCTTTGGGTTATTTTTTGGTCCAAATACATCTACGTCTAATCGTTGTATGATTGGCGGAATGGTTGGTAACAACTCGTCAGGAACAACATCTATTAAATATGGAGTGACAAGAGATAAGGTTATTCAACTAAAAACTATTTTAAGTGATGGAAGTGAAGCTGTTTTTAATTCAAAAACTAAAAGTGAAATTCAGCAATTAAAATCTAATAATACCTTAGAAGCCAATATTTATAAGGTTTTAGATGAAATTATTTCTTCAGAAGAAATCGTAAACGAAATAAAAAAGAACTTTCCAAAACCTGAAATTCATAGAAGAAACACTGGTTACGCAATTGACGAACTAATAGAAAAAGAAGATATTAACGTCGCTAAATTATTATTAGGAAGCGAAGGTACATTAGCGTTTACCACCGAAATCACCTTGCAATTAGACGCTTTACCACCAAAACATCGCGTCATGGTTGCTATGCACTTTAAAACTATTGAAGATTGTTTAAATGCAGTAAAACCTGCAATGCAACACGATTTGTTTAATTGCGAAATGATGGATAAAACCATATTAGATTGTACAAAAGCCAATAAAACCCAACAAGAAAATAGAAGCTTTATAGTAGGTGATCCTGTGGCAATTTTAATGTGCGAAGTTAGAGCAAACACATTAACAGACGCCAAAGACAAAGCAAATGCTTTTATTATTGATATTGAAACACATAATTTAAGCTACGCTAATCCTATTTTAATAGAAGATGAAATAGATAAAGCTAACAATCTAAGAAGTGCAGGTTTAGGATTATTAGGTAATATTGTTGGCGATAAAAAAGCGGTTGCTTGTATTGAAGATACAGCTGTAACTGTTGATGATTTAGCCAATTACATTAATGAATTTACTGCTTTAATGAAGCGTTACAACCAGAATGCAGTGTATTATGCGCATGCTGGTGCTGGCGAACTTCATTTACGTCCAATTTTAGATTTAAAGCAATCTGAAGACGTTAAATTATTTAGGCAAATTACAACCGATGTAGCCAAATTAGTGAAAAAATATAATGGCTCTTTTAGTGGCGAACATGGTGATGGTATTGTACGTGCAGAGTTTATCGAGTTAATGATAGGTAGCAAAAATTACCAAACACTAAAGCAAATAAAGTACACTTTTGATCCTGATAATATTTTTAATCCTGGTAAAATTGTAGATGCATTACCAATGGATAAAAACTTACGCTATCAACCCGATAGAGTAGAACCTAGTATTGAAACTAAACTTGATTTTTCTAAATCTTTAGGGATTTTACGCGAAGCTGAAAAATGTAACGGATCAGGAGATTGTAGAAAATTGCCAGAATTTGGCGGTACAATGTGTCCAAGTTACAGAGCTTCAAAAAACGAAAAAGATACCACAAGAGCTAGAGCCAATGCGTTACGTGAGTTTTTAACGACTTCGGATAAAGAAAACAAATTCAATCATAAAGAATTAAAAGATGTTTTTGATTTGTGTCTAAGCTGTAAAGCTTGTGCTAGCGAATGCCCAAGTAGTGTTGATGTTGCTAGTTTGAAAGCCGAGTTTTTATATCAATATCAAAAAGAGAATGGAGTTAGTTGGCGCACCAAATTGTTTGCTTACAACAATCAATTAAATGTATTTGGAAGACGTTTTAAAGGTGTAACTAATTTTATGTTTTCTAATAAAATTTCAGCTTCATTAATTAAAAAAAGTTTTGGAATTGCGTCTAAAAGAAGTTTGCCTTTATTATCAAGTGTTAGTTTAGATAAATATTACCTAAATGCTAAAAATCAATTAATTGAAAATAATTTAATAAAAAAAGTATATTTATTTAATGATGAGTTTACCAACCAATTAGATAGCCAAATAGGTCAAGATGCAATAACAGTGTTAAACGCGTTAAATTATCAAGTTGAAATTGTAAATCATACCGAATCTGGTCGTTCGTTTTTATCCAAAGGATTATTGGACCAAGCAAAAACCGTAGCAGATAAAAATGTTGAAACTTTTAAAAAGTTAATTACTGAAAACACACCTTTAATAGGCATAGAACCTTCAGCTATTCTAACGTTTAAAGATGAATATTCTAAGTTAGTAGATGATAAAATTTCAGCAGAACGTATTGCTAAGCACACCTTTTTAATTGAAGAATTTATTAGTAATGAAATTGCTAAAGGACACATCACTTCAGATCAATTCACTCTTGAAGAAAAAACAATAAAATTTCATGGGCATTGTCATCAAAAAGCATTGTCTAATCAAATACATAGTTTTAACGTTTTAAACCTTCCTAAAAATTATAAAGTTACAATCATACCAAGTGGTTGTTGCGGAATGGCAGGAAGTTTTGGGTACGAAAAAGAACATTTTGATATAAGTATGCAAATAGGCGAGCAAACTTTATTTCCAGCAATAAGAAAAGCTGATAAAACTACTGTAATTAGTGCAAATGGTACTAGTTGTAGGCATCAAATAAAAGATGGAACTCAGAAAACTGCATATCATCCAATAACTATATTAAAAGAAGCTTTATTGTAAAGTGTAACTTGTCAATTCTTGTGTGTTTAATATTGACGTGCTTGTTGGTAGCATGCTTAAATCTACACCTAGTTGCTGTAAAATGGTTACTGTATTTTCGTTTAAAGAATAACCAATATTAGCATTAGCGGTAATCAATCCTATATCTTTTGCATAAAACGCATCTACAGATAAGACATTTTGAGTATCTAAAAGACTTATGGTTTGCGTTAAACCAAATACAGACACTTCTGTAGATACAGATAATTCAAGTGAAATATTAGCAGATGTTACAGTATCAAAATTTGCACCTAAAACTTCCAAATTTTCTAGGTTTTCTAACTGTGTGCTAAACAAAGAATAATTAATAGTTATTGGGTATCCTTGAAAGTCTTGAGCAAAAGTACCTGACTGTGTATATAGTATTTCGCCATTTGGTGCTTCAGTATTGTATAATAACGCATTTTCTAAAACAATATTAAAATCAAATCCGTCAATAGGTAAGCCTATTGTTCCGTTAGAAACTAAAGTGGTTTCTGTTAAAGATAAATCTCCAGTGGTTAAAATGCCACTCATAGTTCCATTAGCTACGCCATTATCATTAACTGATAAAGAAAATCCTGAGGCATTTTCACTTTCAACCTTTAAAACGTCTTGACTATTTGTAGTTTCGTTTGTATTGTTATTTGTGTTTTCTATATCATAATTCCATTGGTTATCAATGGATAATGGTAAAAACTCACCAGAAAATTGAATTTGATTATTTATTTCTGAATCATCACTATCATCAGAACAATTAAATAAAAATAGACTTAAAAATAAGAGTAAAATAGATTGCGTAAGTTTCATGTGGTACGTTTTTTACAAAGTAAAGAAACTTAATCTATTTTAAAAAACCGAATTATTTCATTGGTTTCATAACTGTAATTGCCGCAATCAATTCGGCTTCTGTCATTTCTTTAAGATCTTCATCAGCATAAAAAGCAGAAAGTTTATCTTCGCTGTATTTGTATAGTTTCCAGCGTTTAAACTGATATTCTAAAGCAGTAAAGTTTTCAACCCAATCACCAGAATTTAAATAGTGTGTTTTTCCTTTTTTAGACTCTACGATTTCATTTTTTGGCTGGTGTATATGACCGCAAATCACATAATCGTAACCGTTTTCTATAGCTAAATCAGTAGCTGTCTTTTCAAAATTACTAATGTATTTAACTGCAGATTTTACGCTGTTTTTAATACGTTTTGATAAAGAATATCTTTCTTTTCCTAAGTTAACTAACATCCAATTAGTAAAACGGTTTATTAAAATTAAAAGGTCATAACCATAACCACCAAGTTTTGCTAACCATTTAGCATTTTGGATTGAGGCATCAAAAACATCACCATGAAAAATCCAAGCTTTTTTATCGTCTAATTCTAAAACTAATTTATTAACAACTGCAATGTTACCAATTTCGGTATCAGTAAACTTTCTAAGCATTTCGTCATGATTTCCAGTAATGTAAGTTACTTTTGTTCCTTTTGCAGCAAATGATACAATTTTTTTAATCACTTGCATATGTGATTTAGGAAAGTAACGCTTACTAAACTGCCAAACATCTATAATATCGCCATTTAAAATTAAATGTTTTGGTTCTATACTATTTAAATAGGTAAGAAGTTGTTTAGCATGGCAACCATAAGTACCAAGATGCACATCAGATATAACTACAATTTCAACTTTTCTTTTAAATTTCAATACTTTAGATTTTTTACATTACAAATATTGATAATGATTGTTAATTCAACGTGTCTAGACAATTATTTAATTATCAGTATATTGTTAAGTTAATATTATCAATTTTTTAAAGTTGAAATAAAACCTGTTTTGTTTAGGCATTTTTTATGATTACATTAGCGTAAATTAAATATTTATGGCAGGAAATAGCTTCGGAAACTTATTTAAACTTACCACATTTGGTGAGTCACACGGAACTGCAATTGGCGGAATTATAGATGGTTGTCCACCAGGAATTGAATTAGATTTTGAAGCAATCCAGCACGAAATGAATCGTCGTAAACCAGGACAATCAAAAATTGTAACTCAACGTAAAGAACCAGACGAAGTCAAATTTCTTTCTGGTATTTTTGAAGGTAAAACTACCGGTACACCAATTGGTTTTGTTATAGAAAATGCCAATCAAAAATCTAAAGACTATTCGCATATTAAAAATGCATACAGACCAAGTCATGCAGATTTTGTATACGATAAAAAATACGGGTTTAGAGATTATCGTGGTGGCGGACGCAGTAGTGCTAGGGAAACTGCGAGTAGAGTAGTAGCTGGAGCAATTGCTAAGCAAATGCTTAATACTATACAAATTCATGCTTATACATCTTCTGTTGGTGATATTTTTCTTGAAAAACCGTACCAAGATTTAGACTTTTCTAAAGTAGAATCTAATATTGTACGTTGTCCAGATGAAGAATATGCTGATAAAATGATTGAAAAAATCAAGCAAATCAGAAAAGAAGGTGATACTATAGGAGGAACAGTAACTTGTGTATTAAAAAATGTGCCAATTGGATTAGGCGAGCCTGTTTTTGATAAATTACATGCCGAATTAGGTAAAGCTATGCTATCAATAAACGCCGTAAAAGGCTTTGAATATGGTAGCGGATTTTGCGGCGCTAAAATGAAAGGTAGTGAACATAACGACCAATTTAATATTGACGGAAGTACCAAAACAAATCTTTCTGGTGGTATCCAAGGAGGAATAAGTAACGGTATGGATATTTATTTTAGAGTTGCTTTTAAACCTGTAGCAACAATTATGCAAGATCAAACCACTATTGATAAAGAAGGGAATGAAGTTGAAATGCAAGGTAAAGGAAGACACGATCCTTGTGTTGTACCTCGTGCTGTACCCATTGTAGAAGCTATGGCTGCACTGGTTTTAGCTGATTATTTTTTGATCAATAAAATTTACTAAAAATATAATAAG
Organism: Mesoflavibacter zeaxanthinifaciens DSM 18436; assembly: GCF_000422365.1. GTDB lineage: Bacteria > Bacteroidota > Bacteroidia > Flavobacteriales > Flavobacteriaceae > Mesoflavibacter > Mesoflavibacter zeaxanthinifaciens. The sequence goes on along the minus strand of NZ_AULQ01000001.1, from coordinate 513,144 downwards.
CTTATAAAGAACTATAAAATAACTAATTACAGAATTTATCTAAGGAAAAGAAATATATTATATGAAGAAACTAGCGTTACATTGGAAGATTATTATAGGAATGATACTAGGGATAATTTTTGGTTTTTTAATGAATACCATTGATGGCGGAAAATTATTTACAACAAATTGGATTGCACCATTCGGTAAAATTTTTATTAATCTTTTAAAGTTAATTGCTGTTCCTTTAATCTTAGCATCATTAATTAAAGGAGTTTCCGATTTAAAAGATATTTCAAAAATTAAAAAAATGGGCTTACGTACCATTGGTATTTACATAACAACAACTTTAGTAGCTATTGTTATTGGTTTAAGCATTGTAAATATTGCAAAACCAGGTACAGGAATGCCAAAAGATACCATCGAAAAAATTAAAATGAAGTATGAAAATGATGCAGGTGTTGTTGATAAATTAAATAAAGCAAACGCAACTAAAGACGCTGGTCCTTTACAACCTTTAGTAGATATTTTCCCGAGTAATATATTTCAATCTTTTGCAGACGCTTCAATGTTACAAGTCATATTTTTTGCGTTATTTGTTGGTATCTGTTTGTTGCTAATTGGAGAGAAAAAAGCCAAGCCTATGGTAGATTTTTTCGATTCACTCAACGAAGTCATAATGAAAATGGTCGATTTAATTATGCTTTTTGCTCCATACGCAGTATTTGCACTAATGGCAAACGTAATTATAGCTTTTGATGATACAGAAATTTTACTAAAACTTTTATTATATGCATTATGTGTTGTTGGAGGATTGTTTTTAATGATTTGTTTTTACTTGATTTTAGTTAGTGTTTATGCTAAAAAATCACCATTATGGTTTTTAAAACAAATTAGTCCAGCACAATTATTAGCATTTTCCACCTCTAGTAGTGCAGCAACTTTACCAGTAACTATGGAGCGTGTTGAAGAGCATCTTGGTGTAGATAAAGAAGTTTCTGGATTTGTATTACCTGTTGGTGCTACTGTCAATATGGACGGCACAAGTTTGTACCAAGGTATAGCAGCTGTTTTTATTATGCAGGTAATTTGGCCAGAAGGATTAACTTTTACCAATCAAATTGTTATAATTTTAACCGCATTATTAGCTTCTATAGGTAGTGCTGCTGTGCCAAGTGCAGGTATGGTAATGTTAGTTATTGTTTTAGAGTCTATTGGTTTTCCCGCGGAATTATTACCAATTGGATTAGCCTTGATATTTGCAGTAGATAGACCTTTAGATATGTGTCGTACTGTGGTAAATGTAACTGGTGATGCTACTGTATCAATGTTAGTTGCAAAATCGTTAGATAAATTGCATGAGCCACATCCAAAAGAATGGGATGACAATTATGAAGATGTAAAATAATCATGTATTATAATTATTCTAAATTTAAACAGATAAAACTTAATATCTAATTATGGATGGTTTTGATAATATTGTTTCTGTAAAGTGGTTAAAAGATCATTTAAGCCATCCAAACGTTGTTGTTTTAAATGGAACGATTCAAAAAGTTTCTAGCAACTTTCAATCAGAAGAACAACAAATAGAAAATGCTAGATTTTTTGATATAAAGAATGCTTTTAGTGATGCTTCAGCAGAATTTCCTAATACAATTCCTTCTGAAATTCAATTTCAAACCGAAGCACAAAAATTAGGAATAAATCACGATGATTTTATTGTTGTTTATGATGAATTTGGAATATATTCAAGTCCGCGTGTTTGGTGGTTATTTAAAACATTTGGACATAACAATGTAGCTGTTTTAGATGGAGGTTTTCCTGAATGGAAGGCTCAGAAATTTCCAACAGAAGTTAAAACTGAAAAACAATATAACTCAGGAAATTTTATAGCTAAATACAAACCAAATAACATTGTCTATTTTGAATCTTTAGAAGCTATAAATAAAGATCCAAATTTTAAGATTATCGATGCAAGGTCTAACGATCGTTTTATGTGTCGCGTACCAGAACCAAGAGAAGGTTTACGCTCAGGACATATACCAAACTCGGTTAATTTACCATATCAAAATATCTTAAACGAACATAAATTTCAGCATAAAGAACAAATAGCTTCAACTTTTAAAGATTTAGCAAACAATAATCAACATTTAGTGTTTACTTGTGGCTCTGGTATTACAGCTTCAATTTTAAGTTTAGCTGCAACACTATTAGGTTATAACAATAGCGTTTACGATGGTTCGTGGACAGAATACGGAACTTTAACAACAGGAAACATGCAAGATCCTAAACAATGGTCTAAAGAAGAATTATTAGCATACATTTTAATTTTTGTAGCTCATTCTGATTTAGAAGAAACCAAAAAAGAAAAAGAATATATTTTATCTAGAGTTGATAAGGATATTTACAAAAGAGTAGAAGAGAAGTTTAACCAAGATAATGACTACCAAAGCATACAAAATATTATCGAAGCTGTAAAAACACATGATTATTACCGTAATGATTTAGCAGATTTATTTGCTGATATAAAATTAATGGCTTTTGCAGATGGTGGTTTTGATATCATGGAAAAAGAAGCTTATCATTATCTAAAAAAGATTTTAAAATAATTAAATGTTTAAACCTCTTTACCTAAAAAATAAATCTCAAAACATTACATTGTCCATTAGTAACCTAAGCTAAACAAACGGTTAGACATGCCTTTTGTTTAGAACTTAACTCGTTCCTTACTAACAGAAGTAAGGGTTAAGTTAACAGTAATGCTTTGAGATCTTTTATTACTTACTCTCAATGCTAAATTAATTTGAAAGTATAAACTAAAAAAATTGTAATTAGGGAAGTGAACTTTTTATTAAGTAAACTTATACTTTGGGTGAGATAAAGCTTTTCGATGCATTTTTCTCATTCTTCAAAAAACACTCGAGGTGTCGTGGTTTTATATATCTTAAACTCGTCGATTCGAGTATTGCGACAATAGAAGTATTGTATCGAGAACAATATTACTCCAAAAATTTGCTCTTTAACTCTGGTGTAGGAATCATACAAGCTTCTTTTTTACCGTACCATTTGTAGCGGTTTTTGGCTATAAAATCGTAAACCATATTTCTGATAAAAGCAGGAACAATTAAAAACACAGAAAGTAGAGCGTAAGGAAATCCTAAATCTTTAGCTATATATAATGCTGCTGTAGATTTCAACTTAAGTCCTTTTTCTTCAGAATATAATAAAATTGAATCTTTTTTTGCGGTATTAATATTGTATTTTCTAATGATTTCTTGTCCAGCCTTACCTTGTAAAGGAGCAAACATAAACTGATTCTTTTTGTCATGCTTTATTACAAATTGAACAGAGTTATTGCACAGGTTGCAAACGCCATCAAAAAGTATTAATTGTTTATGCTTTGGTAAGTGATTCATAATAACAAAAATAATTTAATATATTTACAAAAACCAATTATATGAGAACAGCTAAAGAATGGTTTGATAGTTACGCAGTAAGCCATCAAAATCCAACAAATATTTCTATTCACTTTATTTGTGTGCCTGCAATTTTTTTAAGTATAGTTGGTCTGTTTATGTCTATTCCTAGTGGTTTTTTAAGTCGTTTTTTACCACATCCTATTATTGCAAACTGGGCTTTTGTTGTATTAGCTTTTGTTTTAGTGTTTTTTTATTTTAGAATGTCTTTAAAAATTGGTTTACAAATGCTGTTTTTTTCTGCATTTTGTCTAATAGTAAATTACTTTATAGCTCAATATTTTAATTTAGCAATTACATCTATAATAATTTTTGTCTTAGCATGGATTGGGCAATTTTATGGACATAAAGTAGAGGGTAAAAAACCTAGTTTTATTGATGATTTACAGTTTTTATTAATTGGTCCAGCTTGGGTTATTTACAAAATGTTTGGTAAATAATTTACTTTTTTACCGCTTCTACCAATTCTAATTGGTCTAAGCTTACGTTAGTTGTAAACACACCATAATTAACAATAGCTTTACCTTTATCGTCAATATTATCAATACTTCCTACTGCTTTACCATCTTGCATACGTACGCGGTCTCCAACTTTTAAAACTGGTTTTGGTGGTGCAGGTTTTTCGGCTTCTTTTTTCTTCGCTTCTTTCTTTTTCTTACGTATAGCTTCTACCTTTTTCTCTGCTTCTTGTTTTACTTTTTGTTGTTTTGCTTTTTCAGCTTTTGCTTGTTTGGCAGATTGTTTTTTACGTTTAGAATTTTCAATTTGGACAAGCTTAAACAGCTCAGCCATCAATTCGCGTTTACGTTTATTGTTAAAGTAACCTTCGGCTAAATCATTTACTTTTTGACCTAAATAAATTAAACGCTGATTGCTATCATACAATTCTTGATAGCTTTCTAATTTTTTCTGAATTTTAGCATTAATTTCTTCTAACTTATCTGCTTCAGATTGTTTTTTCTTTTCGTTTTTCTTTAGGTTTTCACCTGTTTTTTCAAGCTTTGCGCGTTCTTTTTGAAGTTTAGCAATTGTTGCGTCAAAACGTACTTTGCTACGTTCTATCTTCTTTTTAGCGCGATTAATTAAACTATATGGAATTCCATTTTTTTGTGCAACTTCAAAGGTAAAACTACTTCCTGCTTGTCCTAATGCTAGTTTGTACATTGGTTCTAAAGTACGCTCGTTAAACATCATGTTGGCGTTTATCATTTCGTCTTTTTCATTAGCTAACAGTTTTAAATTAGCATAATGTGTTGTGATTATTCCAAATGCTTTACGGGCATAAAACTCTTCTAAAAATGTTTCGGCTAACGCGCCACCAAGTTCTGGATCCGATCCTGTACCAAATTCATCTATTAAAAACAGTGTATTCTTGTTTATTTTCTTCAAAAAATAATTCATCTGTTTTAAACGATAACTGTAAGTACTTAAATGATTTTCAATAGATTGATTATCTCCAATATCGCTAACAATACGGTCAAATAAACAGACTTTACTGCGTTCGTGTACCGGAATTAACAATCCGGATTGTAGCATTACTTGTAATAAACCAACAGTTTTTAAGGTGATACTTTTTCCGCCAGCATTAGGTCCAGAAATAACTATAATGCGACTATCTTCTTTAAGCTGGATAGTTTGCGGATGTGTTGTTTCCTTTTTTTCTAAATTATTTAAATAGAGTAGTGGATGAAAGGCATCACGTAAGTATAGCTCACGATTTTCTGTGATTTCTGGTAAAATCGCATTCATCGATTTGGCATATTTTGCTTTTGCCGAAATCACATCTATTTTAGTTAAAAACGATTGGTATAACTCTAAAAGCGGTAAATAAAACCTAATGTAATTGGTTACTTCTTTTAAGATACGTACAACTTCTTCGCCTTCTTCGTATTGTAAATTGTTAAGTTCTCTAGTGTGTTGTAAGGTGGTTTCTGGCTCTATATAAACAATGCTTCCTGTTTTGCTTCCGCCCATAATTGCGCCTTTAACCTTGCGTCTGTACATTGCTTTTACAGCCAATACACGTTTATTATCGACTACAGATTCTCTAATATCATCCAGATATTCTAAATTATGATAATGGTTTAAAGCGCTGGTAAAACTAGAGTTTATTTTACCTTTTAACTTGTTTATTTGTTGACGTAACTCATACAAGGTTGGTGAAGCGTCGTCTTTAACCTCATTAAATCGGTTTACTACACTATCTATTTTGTTTATAATATCTGTAGTAACTTCAATTTTATTGCTAAACTGTTGTAAAGTTGGATAATAGGTTTCAAACTTTTTAAAAAATTTGATTAAATCGTTACTGGTTAATGATATAGAAACTAATTTTTTTAGACTATGTGGCTCTAAAAAAGTGTTTTCAATTTTTAGTAGTTTTAATTCTTTTGTAATTGAATCGAAACCGTGATTTGGTATGCGATTATCGTTATAAAAGGACGAAATATACTCGTTAGTTAATTGTAACGAAAATAGTAAGGTCTCTTTGTCTTTGTATGGCGAAATAGAAAGCGCAGCTTCATTACCCAAAGCAGTGATACAATACTCACTAACTTGGTTTAAAACGGTTGCAAACTCTAAGTCTTGTAATGTTTTTTGATGAATGTTTATCATGTCTATCCTGTCTGCTTTTGCAGAACTTTCAACGCTAGGTTAATTCTTATATAGCGTTGCAAAGGTAGGGAATTGTGGTGGGAAAATTAAAATCATTAAACTCTAATAGGCATGTAATCTTTTTTTGTGTTTATAAGTAAAAGTTTTTTTAAATTTTCAGAATCAATTTTTACAAATATTAAATTATCTTCTTTCATTAAATTAACAATATCTTTTTCACCTCTAATATCAATTAAATTTAATAGTAATTGTGATTTTGATTTTTCTGTGTGATAAATAACTACTATTTTTTTAATTTGTGATTTAACACTATTTATAAAACTGAAGACTTCATCTATATATTCTTTATCAGATTTATCTAAAGAATGACCCCAAAAGAAAATCATATAATAATTACTTTTTTTGTTTTCAAATTCTTTTAAAAATTTAAAATCAGTATCATAATCTAATTTTTGATACGTCTTGGTAAAAGGGATAAAATATTTATTTTCTAAAAAGCTTTCATCAATTTTATTAATACCTAATACAATTTTATTATTTTCAGAATTTATATTACCATGTAAATAATTTACATTGGTGTTTTTTAATTCAACAAATCTTTCAAATGTTGGGGTATAATTAAAAGTATAGTAATTATTGAAATCTTTAAAAAACAACTTATCTATTACATTCTTTTTATTTTCATAAAAAGGGAAAACAAAAATTTCAAAATAATAATTGAAAATTTTTTTAAAATTATATAGACTTTTTTTCAAACAATTTGAAATTGCTTCAATATCTAAATCTATATGGTGATCATATTTGTTTACTAAAAACTCTTCGTTTAAAACAAAATAACCACTACGTAAATCTCTGTATGAAATAATTTTAAAATTTTTTAGTAATTCTAAATGTTCGATATTGTTTTTAAAATAGGTGAAAGGAAAAGATTCATTGTTTTTTATTAATATCGATTTTTTATCAAAAATTTTATCTTTTATAATTTCAGCAGTTTTAAATATTATACTTAAAACTTTTTCAATTCTATTTTCAAAATCAATCCAAGAATCAATTTTATATTCATTACTAAAAAAATTAAACCATAAATTATCATTCAATAATTTTTTTAATTTTTCAATTCGAATAGTATCTAATTCAAATGAATTGTAATCATTTACAATGTCTTGATATTTGTTAATTTTTGAATATATTTTGTGAAATTCATAATTTTTATCTCTTTCGATAAAATTTAATATATTAATGAAATCAGAATAGTGAGTTGGTAAATTATAATTTAAATCAAATCCATTTCCTGTAATTAAAATTTTAGGCATAAATCTTTTATTTAATCACTAATTTAACAGAACAATTAATCAAACACAATCGATTAAGTGAATAAGTTATTGAAAGTTATTAACTCTTAAAAAAAATTAACAGCTAATTTTTTATAACAAAATTAAAAAGTAAACCAACAGCTATAGCGATACCAAAGCTTAACAAGGTTCCTATTAGGACATATTCGGTAAGTTTTCTGTTTTTAGCTTTAGATAAATCACCAAATCTAAATACAGATTTTGCAGTTATTAGCAATCCAATAGCGCTCCATTGATTTAACACGATAAATCCAAAGACAAACAAACGCTCTAATATGCCTATGTATTTTCCTGCTTTATCTAAAGAGTTTTCTGCATCGTCTTCATCTAACTTCCATTTATTCATTATTAGTTGCATAATTACGGAAGAAACTGAAGTTAATGTCATTAATGCTAATAACAAAGTTATGACTTCTTTAGAGTAAATACTATTAATATCAAACTTATAGTTTGTATATAAAGCTGAAACAATTAGTATTACTATAATATGTGCTATTTGGTCTGCAATAAACAGATAGTGTGCTTTTATTTTATTATTTAGATAGAGTTTTATTAAATCTATTATATAATGAGATATTGTAATAACTAAAATACCTATCCAGAAACTAAATTTAAACTTTAAAAGAATTATTAAGGCTAAAGCATGTATAAGGACATGAAAATAAAGGTATTTTGATTTATGCTTCTTTTTATTTTTTTGCTTGACCCATTTTTTTGGTTGTAACACAAAATCACCAATTACGTGAGCTAATAATAGTTTTAATAAAAGTACAATCATAGGTTTAAGATTTGTTCTTTATAGAACGTGTTTAACTGCATAATTTCTTCATATCCACCTCTTTTTAAAGCTTCGCTAATGGTGCTTTGAGATTTTCCTAAAAGTAAAGCAATGTCATTTTGGTTTTTTTCAGGATTTTCTATCACTGTACTAATTACCTTTGCAACAGTATTACTCCAATTATTGGCTGTTAACAAAGCTAGATTAATCATAATATTAATCGTGTTGTCCCATTTTTTGTTTTCAGATACAACTGTTAATGTTTGTTTTTTAAGAGATTCAAAACCTTCACCAGAATTAACAAAAGCAGTTCCGTTAGATTCAGATATAGTTTTACTATCATAAGATTGTTCTCCTAAACCTATTGCAATACGTACGTCATAAGGTTTTACTTGTTTTATTACAGCCTTAATATGCAAAGCTATACGTAATGCATTTTCTGGATTTGTTTTTAATTGAAAACTATCGCCTCTAAATATTTCCCAATCTTTTGGTGTCTGTCCATAAAGATTAAGCGTTGATTTTAGTTGATTTAACCACAACGATGTTTGACCTTGTCTAGAATTAATAATATCTCCTGTTAATACTGCTATCATGTATATTTTTTTATAAAGATATCGTTTTAAAACACGATTACCAAAAAAATCGTCTTTAAGACCGATATTTTAAAATATCGTCATTTAAGACTATAATTATAAGTAGCAAGATATTGTCATTACGATTAATGTAAAAACAACTAGAGTAATAAATAGAGGCATTATAAACTTTAACCATTTATCAAAACCAATTTTCACTACTGCTAAAGAGGCTAATATTAAACCTGTAGGATTAATCATGTAAAATAATCCCATACCATATTGGTAAGCATTAACTACAATTTCTCTTCCAATTCCCACGCTATCTGCTAACGGAGACATAATAGGCATAGTCAACACAGCCATACCAGAACTACTAGGTATAAAAAAAGATAAGCCTGCGTAGATTGCAGTCATAGTGCTTGCAAAAACACCTTTATTCATGCCTTCTGTTGCAGAACTAGCGTAATATAATAAGGTGTCACTTATCAAACCATCAGCCATAATTACGGTAACACCACGAGCAATACCTATAATTAATGCAACACCTAATAAATCACTTGCGCCTCTAATAAAAGTATCTATAAAGTCACTTTCATTAATTTTTGCAATAACACCTATAATAATTGATCCAACTAAAAATGTAGTAGTCATTTCTATAAACCACCATTCTAAAAAGACAACACCATAAATCATAATTACAAAACATAATGCAAATACAAATAAGGCTAAACGTAATCTGCTATTAAAATTAACTTTCTTTTTGTCATGTTTAAATAGCGCAGCGATTTGTTGTTGCTGGTCGTAAACTATAGATTTAGTAGGATCATTTTGTACACGTTTACCATAACGTATAATATATATTAATGAGATGGTTAAACATGCTAAAAGCATTATAAATCTTCCCCAAATACCTGTTGTCCAACTAATACCAGCAGCATCGCTTGCTATAATAACACTAAACGGATTAACTGTAGAACACATGGTGCCAATTGTACTCCCTAAAAAGATACACGCAATACCAACAATAGCATCATATCTAGCTGCTAAAAACACAGGGATTAAAATAGGGAAGAAGGCAATAGTTTCTTCAGCAAAACCAAAGGTTGTTCCTCCAGCAGCAACCAATATTGTTACAAAGATGATTAGGATAAATTCGCGTCCTTTTAATGCATTAGCCAACCAACCAATTCCTGCATCAAAAGCTCCTGTACTATTAATAATACCAATTAATCCACCAATAATTAATACTAAAAAAATGATATCTGCTGCTTCTATAACTCCTTTAATTGGCGACTTTACAAAATCAAAAAAGCCTTGTGGTTTAGCTTTTAATTGATGGTAAGTGTTAGGAATATTTATTGGTTTATAAATATCTCCGTTAGTAAATTTTTCTAAAGGAATTTTAATATTTAAGTTTTCTAAAGTTTGTTGAGTTGCTGGTAAATTTTCAGTTTCAGTGATACCAGTTTTAGTAAATGTATTGTCAGCACTGTTATAGCCTAAAGTTTCATATTTACCTGCAGGAATTACCCAAGTTAATAAAGTTACTAATCCTGCAATGATTAGTAAAATAGTTTGTGCTGAAGGGAATTTTAGTTTTTTCATATAGAAGAAATACTGTAAATTTTAAAAAATAAAGATAGTATTATTTTTATCTTTGAAAGTACTTCAGTAATTAGAAGACTACCATTTTATTTACAAACTTATGAACGTTGATATTAACCCTAGCTGGAATCCTTTTTTACAAGACGAATTTGATAAACCGTATTTTAAAAAATTAGCTGAATTTGTAAAGAAAGAATATAGAGAACATCAATGCTTTCCGCCAGAAAACCTAATATTTAATGCGTTTAAAAAATGTGCGTTAGATCAATTAAAAGTCGTGATTATTGGTCAAGATCCTTATCATAATTACAATCAAGCAAACGGATTATGTTTTAGTGTAAATGATGGTATTGCGCATCCGCCATCTTTAGTTAATATTTTTAAAGAAATTGAAACAGATGTAAAAAAAACATATCCAAAAAGTGGAAATTTAGAACGTTGGGCAGAGCAAGGTGTGTTTTTATTAAATGCAACGTTAACTGTTAGAGCGCATGAAGCTGGCAGCCATCAAAAACACGGTTGGGAAACTTTTACAGATGCTGTTATTAAAACAATAAGTGATCAAAAAGAAAATGTCATATTTTTACTTTGGGGCGGATTTGCTAAGAAAAAAGTCAAACTAATTGACAGTGAAAAACATCATGTTTTAACATCAGGTCATCCGTCGCCATTAAGTGCTAATCGCGGATATTGGTTTGGGAATAAACACTTTAGTAAGACTAATGCTATTTTAAAGAACAATGGGTTAGAGGAGATAGAGTGGTAATCATTTTAAAACACGTTTACCAATCAAAATCACTAGAACTAACGGTATAAAATAGACTATGAGCTGAAACCAAAGTGTTGATGATAATTCAGTTGTATTTGTTTTTGAGTCAAATAAAGAAAAGGAGATTTTAATTAAAAGATAAACTATAAAAAGATAGAGTAGTGCTAAGCCAAATATTTTAACAATTGTTTTCATATTCTACAATTCGGCAACAAGGTCTTTATAACTCCACTTTTCTTCTATAATATTCAAATCAAATAGTTGATCTTGTACTTTTTTTATAGTCGCTTCAGAGATGTTTTCTTGGCTCCATTCGGTTAGACTTAACCATTCTTGTACATCTTCTAATTCTTGCTCATATCTATTAGCAATCATACGATCAATACTTGGTATATCTTTAAACTCAGATGTAGTAGCGTTTACAATATCTAAAATGGTTTTTACTTCTTCTTTATTCGTTTTTAAAAACTCTTCTCTAACCGCTATTACAAAGCATGGCCAAGGCGAAGGACAATTACCAACGCGTCTAAACGTACCGTTATCTACTAAAGGTTTTGTGGTAAATTTTTCCCACATAAAATAATCGGCTTTACCTTCTGTAAGACCTTCAACAGCGCCATCTAAGTTTTTTATGACTTCAAAATCAAGATCTTTTTCTAAATCCCAATTATTATTTTTTGCGTTAACATAAGCCATTAAATGAGAACCAGATCCGTATCTACTTATTGCTGCTTTTGTGCCTTTAAGACTTTCTATTGTATTATAATCTGATTTAGAAGCTACGTGAATTCCCCAAATTAATGGTGACTCTACAAAGACTTGAACAATTTTAGACTTATTACCTGCTATTATATCTTTAATAATCCCTTCTGTTAAAATAACAGCCATATCTATATCACCATCGCGTAAACCTTTGTTCATTGCGCCTGTTCCGCCAAAATAATCTTTCCAACGTAGATTTATGCCTGCATCTTTATATTCTCCATTTTTTAAGCCTAAATACCAAGCCAGATTGAAATGTTCTGGTACGCCACCAATGTTTATTTGTTTCATTTAATGTATTGTTATGTTTTTCCGCGAAAGCGAAATACTTAGATATGTTTATAAAGTTTAATTACTTAACAAACTTATCAAGCGTGTATTCTATTAAGTTTTCGACTACTTTTTTTGGATCTTTACTGAAAGTTCCATTAGCACGATTTGCAATTATTGCATTAAGTGATAGTGCATTGTGGCCTAAAAGTTTTGATAGACCGTAAATTACAGATGTTTCCATCTCTAGGTTTGTGACTCTAAAACCTTCATGGTTAAATGTATCCATTTTTTGGTTTAAATCTGCATCAAAAAGAGGTAATCTTAATACTCTACCTTGTGGACCGTAAAATCCTCCAGCTGTTGCTGTCATGCCTTTAAAAATATTTGACCCTTCAAATTGTTTTTCTAAAGCTTTGCTATTATTTATGATAATTGGACGTGCTTTTTTACTGTCCCAATTTGTAAAGTTTATAAATGCATCTTCGATTTCTGGGTTACTAATATGATCTATCTGATAAAAGTGTAGCATTCCGTTTAAATCTAAACCGTGAGACGCCATTACAAAAGAATCTACAGGGATATCTGCCTGCAAAGAGCCAGAAGTACCAACACGAACAATGTTAAGTGATGTTAATTGTTCTTTTGGTTGTCTAGTCTTTAAATCGATGTTTACTAAAGCGTCTAACTCGTTTAAAACAATATCTATATTATCTGGTCCAATACCTGTAGAAATAACGGTTAAGCGTTTTCCTTTGTAAGTGCCCGTTTGTGTTTTAAATTCTCTTTTTTGAATAGAAACTTCTACGCTGTCAAAGTGTTTTGTTATTTTTTCTACTCGGTCTTGATCACCAACAAAGATGATGGTATCTGATATATGTTCTGGTTTTAAATTAAGGTGGTAAACACTACCATCTGGATTTAAGATTAGTTCTGATTCTTGTATTGCCATTATTTGATGGTATTTACTAATTTACTTTCGGTTTTTAAATATTGGAAATCTGACTTTTTTACGCCTCCAAATTGGAAGTCTGATTTCATTTCTTCAAAGAAGTTTTTTTGATGCTCTAAAGCTAAATGTCCATTTCTGTTAAGGGTTAACTGTTCTTCTTTTTCGTCATAGAATATTGAAATATTATCAATTATTCTTTTTATTTGGATATCTCCATAACCGTAATAACCTTGATAATGCAAGCCATAACCAAGTAAATGATGGCGATCTTTTATTTTATACTCATTAATTAGCTTTAAAAGATTATACTCCATCATATTTAATCCTGATCTTGTATCTGGAAAACGTTTCATGTGCGCTTTTAAACAATTGCTCATGTAAATGTAATTTGATGGACGTACGATTAATTCTTTTAATAAATTATGGTCGTTTTCGCAGTAAATACGCCATGCTTTTTGAGCAAAAGCAATATCGTCAACATTTAATTGAATTCTGTTTTCGTAATTTAACTGAATTTGTTCTGGAGTTAACTCACCAAAGCCTTTAAGTTGTTTTTCTCCTTCAATTTTCCCACAATTAACTAAGTAAATAGGTAATTGACATTTTTTTTGTTTTAGAAGACTTATTGCGGCTATCATATTGATATGGCAAAACAGATCATATTCAAACCAAAGGATAACTTCTTCGTAACTTTCTAATTCTGCAAGTTTATCTAGCTCTTTTTTAAAAACTTCTGCTTTGTAAGGAATATTATAAGTAGACTCGATAAAATTTTTTCTAATACTGAAAAAATTATCATTATCTATTTCTTTTGTAGTAGGTCCAACGCATAACATTTCGTGCCATGTTAGCATGTCGCCTTCAAAATCTAATTTGGTTAAATACTCTGTTAATACACCACCATTTGTAATATGAAGCGTTTTTTTACTCATAATTAGCCTCCAACACGTTTTACATTAAAACCTTTATCTTTTAATATTTCCATAATTTTATCACGATAATCACCTTGAATAATGATTTTATCGTTTTTAAAACTACCACCAACGCTTAGTTTTTGTTTTAACTCTTTGGCTAGTAGTTTAAAATCTTCATCAGCACCAGTATATCCTTCTAAAATTGTAATGGGTTTTCCTTTACGTTTTTCGTATTTACAAATTATAGGATCATCTTGTAACCAAATGTTGCTTTCTTCTTGCTGTTCTTCGGTTTCTTCAGGGACGTGATCAGGAAATAGATTTTTTAATTGATCTTGTAAATCCATGTTGTTTAGTTTACAGTATCAGTTTGCAGTCACAATTATTTAGAGGAAACAACTAAGACTGCGACTGAAAACTATTTTTTTAATCCTAATTCTCTTAATCGTTGGTCTAAAAATTCTCCAGCAGTAATATCTTCATATTGCTTAGGGTTGTTTTCGTCTACACAACTATCTAATACATCTAATTTCATTTCGCTAATTGGATGCATAAAGAAAGGAATAGAGTAGCGAGATGTACCCCATAATTCTCTTGGCGGATTAACAACACGGTGAATTGTAGATTTTAATCTATTATTAGTATGGCGTGATAACATATCACCAACATTAATCATTAATTCATCAGGTTCAGCAATAGCATCAATCCAATCTCCATTATGGTTTTGAACTTGTAAACCACGACCTTGTGCACCCATTAATAAAGTGATTAAATTAATATCACCATGTGCTGCTGCACGAACCGCATTATCTGGTTCTTGAGTAATTGGTGGGTAATGAATTGGTCTTAAAATTGAATTTCCGTTATGGATATAATTATCAAAATACGTTTCTTCTAAACCTAAGTGAAGCGCTAAAGCACGTAATACATACTTAGCCGTTTTTTCTAAAGTTTGGTATGCTTTTTTTCCAACGACATTAAAATTAGGAACTTCTTTAACTTCTACATTTTCTGGGTATTCTTTGGCGCGTTTTGGATCATCTTCTACGTATTGTCCAAAGTGCCAGAATTCTTTTAAATCACCTTCTTTTTTACCTTTTGCACTTTCTTTTCCAAAAGACACATATCCACGTTGTCCACCAATGCCAGGTATTTCGTATTTCTGCTTAGTTTCTACAGGTAATTCAAAAAAGTTCTTTATTTCTTCGTATAAATCGTCTACTAATTTATCGTCTAAAAAATGACCTTTAAGAGCTACAAAACCTATCTCTTCGTAAGCCTTACCAATTTCATCTACAAATTTTTGTTTTCTCTTAGGATCATCAGATAGAAAATCCTCTAAATTAACACTAGGTATTTTATTCATAATGTGTAAAAATTATAATCTTCTAACTACAAATGTAACGAAAACTAAGCAAAAACAGTAGTTTATTTTATTCGTAATTATACTATATTTGGCATAGTATATATTATCATATTTTCAATTTTTGAAAGCTTATTAATGAAATTTGACAAATCAACCCTAAATAACGATACGCTGTTAGATCTTTACAAGCGTTTACTTAAACCTAGATTAATTGAAGAAAAGATGCTTATTTTGCTTAGACAAGGTAAAATAAGTAAATGGTTTTCTGGTATTGGGCAAGAAGCCATAGCTGTAGGAGTAACATCTGCTATGCAAGACGAAGAGTATATTTTACCAATGCACCGTAACTTAGGTGTTTTTACAACAAGAAACATCCCGTTATACCGTTTATTCTCGCAGTGGCAAGGAAAAGCTAATGGGTTTACAAAAGGTAGAGACAGAAGTTTTCATTTTGGTACACAGCAATATAAGATTGTAGGTATGATTAGCCATTTGGGACCACAATTTGGTGTAGCAGATGGTATTGCTTTAGCTTCTAAACTAAAAAACAAAAACCAAGTAACTACAGTGTTTACAGGTGAAGGCGGAACAAGTGAAGGCGATATACACGAAGCCTTAAACGTTGCTTCTATATGGCAATTACCTGTGCTATTTTGTATAGAAAACAACGGTTATGGTTTGTCTACACCAACAAAAGAGCAATACAACTGTGAGAATTTAGCAGACCGTGCTATTGGTTACGGTATGGAAAGTCATATTATAGATGGCAATAATATTTTAGAGGTTTACACAAAAATTTCTGAAATTACAGAAAGCATCCGTAAAAATCCTCGTCCTGTATTAATTGAATTTAAAACCTTTAGAATGCGTGGTCATGAAGAGGCTAGTGGTACCAAATACGTACCGCAAGATTTGATGGATCAATGGGCTAAAAAAGATCCAATTGAAAACTATCAAGAATTTTTAAAAAATGAAGGTATTTTAACCGATGAAGAAGAAGTTAAAATTAAAGAAGATATTATCCACGAAATAAACGAGCATTTAGAAATCGCTTTCGCGGAAGAACCAATTACGCCAAATTTAAGTACTGAATTAAATGATGTTTTTCAAGGGTTTAAATACCAAGAAGTTAAGCCAAAAGAAAACACGTCAGAATTACGTTTAGTAGATGCTATTTCTGAAGGGTTAAAACAATCTATGCAACGTCATGAAGATCTTGTAATTATGGGACAAGATGTTGCAGAATATGGTGGTGTTTTTAAAATAACAGAAGGCTTTGTCGAAGCTTTTGGTAAAGAACGTGTTCGTAATACTCCTATTTGTGAATCTGCTATTATAGAATCTGCAATGGGATTAAGTATTGCGGGTATTAAAAGTGTTGTAGAGCTACAGTTTAGTGATTTTGTAACCTCAGGTTTTAATCCAGTAGTTAATTATTTAGCAAAATCACATTACCGTTGGAGCCAAAATGCAGATGTGGTATTACGTATGCCATGTGGTGCAGGTGTTGCTGCTGGACCATTTCATAGTCAAACTAATGAAGCTTGGTTTACAAAAACACCAGGTTTAAAAGTTGTGTTTCCAGCGTTTCCTTATGATGCAAAAGGTTTATTAGCTACAGCTATTAATGATCCAAATCCTGTATTGTTCTTTGAGCACAAAGCGTTATATAGAAGTATTAGACAAGATGTACCTACTGATTACTATACATTACCGTTTGGCAAAGCTTCATTATTAAAAGAAGGTAATGATATAACAATTATTACTTACGGTGCAGCTGTACATTGGGCTTTAAATACATTAGACGTACATCCTAACATCTCAGCAGATGTTATAGATTTAAGAACACTTCAACCTTTAGATACAGAAGCTATCTATACTTCAGTAAAAAAGACAGGTAAAGCTATTATTCTGCAAGAAGATTCTTTATTTGGTGGTATTGCTAGTGATATTTCATCTTTAATAATGGAACATTGTTTTGAATATTTAGATGCACCAGTAAAACGTGTAGCCAGTTTAGATACACCAATTCCTTTTATAAATCAGTTAGAAGAACAATATTTAGCAAAAGGAAAATTTGAAGAAGAACTATTAAAATTATTAGAGTATTAAAATAAAAAAGCAAGTGAGTTTCACTTGCTTTTTTTATTAGTGTGCATAGCGCTTAACGCCTCGCCATAATCCGTTTTTTGTACAACTAAACCTAAAGATTTCTCTATTACAGTGTACGTTTGATAAAGTATTTTGATTTAGTCTTCTTATAATTTTTGGTGTTTTCATGATCTTTGTGGTTTAGTTGTTATTTACTTAGTGTCTATAACGTCTTTTACTATTCCAAACGTTACTTTTAGTTCCTTTTAAAGTTTCTGATAATTGATTGTTGTTTAAAGTTCTCATAATTAATAGTTTTATTTGATTGATTTAAAATGATTTACACCTATATGACGAGTATAAAACAAAAATGTTACAGTACTTTGTATAACATAATACTGTTTTAACAATTTTTAACATTTATGTATATTGTAAAAAAATTAATAAAACCCTTTTGCTTATAGTGTTAATAGTAAATTAACAAGGATTAATATAATTTTAGTATTTAGGTATAGTTTTTGAATTAATTTAGTACCAATTAATTTAAACATGAAGATTTTAATTTCATTCTTAATATTTTTTTCAATAACAGTATCAAGTTTTTCTCAAATTGATAGTGAAAGAATTGGTATTGCAATACCTGCTGAAGAAACTGAAGATCCAAAAGATGATCCAGAATTAATTATTGAACCTGTAGAAGAGCAGCAAAATGATATAAAACCAGACGATAACGATAATGTAGTAGCTGCACCAAAAGATGCTAAAACAGAAGCTCTACCTAAAAAAGAATTTTCTATGGTAGAAAAAAATAATTTGAGAAATCCTGGTGAATTATTTAAAAAACAACTTGATAGGCAATTAAAATTTAAAGAAGACGACGAAAAAAGTAATAACGGTAGCTTAGTTAATCAGTTTTTAGGTGAATATCGCACCACAGCAAAAGCTGTAAATATCATTTATCGTGATCATCAATATCCTGATGGTGATAAAATTAGAGTATTTATTAATAAAGACATTGTTGTACCTAGCGTTGTTTTAACATCTGGATTTAATGGGTTGCTCTTACCTTTAGATGAAGGTATTAACGAAATAGACTTTTTAGCTTTAAACCAAGGGACTTCTGGTCCTAACACAGCAGAGTTTCAGGTGTTAGATGAATTTGGCAATGTTATTGCTGTTAACCAATGGAACTTAGCAACAGGTGTAAAAGCAACGATTATTGTAGTAAAAGAAAAAGATAGTCCGCTAAAACTAAAGTCTCAAAGCGTAGAAAAAAATGATTCTACACAAACTTCAAATAATAAATCTAATTAGGTAATACGCCTAAACTATTAAACAATTTTGCTTTAGTTGAAAGAAATTTATTTTCAAGTTTTACAGCTTTAACCTGTACTTCAATTAATTTATTTTCTCGTGTATTAATTAAAAATACAGAGCTTTCTCCGAAACTAAATTTACGTTCTTCTGCTTTTAACATAGCATCATAATCTTGGACTATGTCTTTAATAAGTTTGTTTTGTGTAACGTAAGATTCTAACTCTTTAGTAATAGCATCTATTTTATTTTTTAATTGTAATTCTGTATCAGATAATTCAAAATTAGCATCTTGTACTTTTAGTCTAGATAGTTTTAAATCACCACGTTCTTTTCTTAAAAACAAAGGAAACGCAGCGCTTATTTTTGCTTTGTATGCTGATGAATTAAAGGAATTTGAAATATCTGGTGTTTCGGTTAAAAAGTTATATTCTAAATCTATTTTAGGTAGTAATTTATTAGCTTTTAATTTTTGATCTACGCCTAAACCATCTATTTTTCTTTGCAAAGCAATTAGTTTTGGATGATTATTTAATTGAAAACTTTCTAATTGATTTAAAGCTAAAACATTATCAATTTCTTCTTCATTAATTGTTACTGGTTTTACAGTTTCGCTAATATCTACAGGTGTTTGGTTTAGCCAAATGTAATTTGAAGCTTCAAGCCTTGCTTTCATTAATTTAACTTTAGCTTGTTCTAATTCTAATTTTCTGTTTTTCACTGTTATACCAGACTCTAAACTATCAATAGCTGCTTTATCTCCAGCTAAAACACTTGATTTTACACCATTAAATCTAGTTGTGGCGTTATTTAAAAAATTCTCATAAATTTTAGTTTCATTATAGGCTTGAACCCAATTAAAATAGGCTATAGAAGCATTATAAATAACCTCATTAACCATTAGTTTACGCTCTGCAACAGTTTGTTCTCTAAAAAATTTGGCTTTTCTTAAATCTGCCATTCTTTTATTGATAAATAACCCTTGTCCAACCGAAAAAGCTACACCAGCACTAAATAAGCCATCTTCAGGAACTGTATTTTCTGGATTTAAATAATATCCTGAATTTTCTTCAAAGTTTGCTTTTAACTCTATACCGTACCATGTTGGGACTTTAAAAGTTGCGTTTAGTCTTTCGTAATATTCTGTGTTTTTGTAGTCTTTTTCGTTAAAACTACCTTCAACTTTAGGGTCAAATCCTCCACGAGCTTTTAGTAAAGTCGCTTCACCAGATGCCAACTTTAAATCTGCTTGTTTTGCTATAGGATGATATTGTTTTACATAACCCAAATATTCGGTATAACTTAAACTATCTAAAGTTTGACCTAGTAATAGGATAGGTAAGAGGCTAAATATGAAAATAAATTTGTTTTTCATTTTTATTTTTTAGTCTTTGTGTTTGATGCATCTTCAGGTTGATAGTAATTTGGAGGGAAATCATTAAGCTGTCGCCATAATTCAAACCAAATAGGCACATCTTCTAATAAACCTATTGTTCTGGCTCCAGAACCAACTCTAATAGCTTCTGGCCAATCATAATCGTTTTCATCTGGAGCTAATAGTATTCTAAACTTGCCGTTTGGACTTATAAAACGTTCTATAGCTACAACTTTTGCACCGTATGTTCCATAAGATACGTTAGGCCAACCACTAAATATTATTGCAGGCCAACCATCAAACTGTACTCTAAATTCTTCACCTAAATGTACTAAAGGTAAATCTATAGGGTCTACAAATGTTTCTATAGCTATATCATATTTAGAAGGCATAATACCTACTAATTGCTCTCCTTCTTTAAAAGTTTCGCCAATACCACCTTTTATAGCTTTATTAATAAAACCATCTTGTGGTGCTTTGATATAATACATATCATTACGTATAGAATAATTTGTGTAGTCGCTTTCTAATTTTGATACTTGAGCTTCGGCGTCAAACTGATTAGATTGCGCAGTAAATTTATCACTTCTTGCTTTTGAAATTTTATCTGCATACTCGGCATCTATACGATTTAACTCTACTTGTGCGTTAATAATTTCATTTTTAGATGCTAAAAATTTATTTTCTTGCGATATTAATTTTGCTTGAGTTTCTTGTAATTTTAATCGTTTAGCTTCTACATCTGTAATTGCTTTTAAACCTTCTGACTGTAATTGTTGTGTACGATTAAATTGAGTTTCAGCAATATTTAGATTTGTTTTTGCAGCTTCAAAATCTATACTATCACTTTTGGTTTTTAATCTTGCCTGTAATAGTTTGTTTTCTGCTTGTTGCAACTTTAACTTCTTTTCGTTACTTAATGCAGCTATCTGTGTGTTAAGCGCTTTAACTTTTTCGCTGTAAGATGAAACTGAAGATGATTTGGCTTTTATTTGTTGATCGGTTCTTTCAACTAAATTAGGGTCAAAATATTCATTCTTAATTTCAGAAATATGAAGTATTGTATCTCCTTTTTTTACAAAATCACCTTCTCTTACGTACCATTTTTCTATACGACCAGGTATTGGTGATTGAATAGTTTGCGGACGTTGATCTGGTGTTAAGGTTGTAACCTTACCTGCTGCTGTTATATTTTGGGTCCATGGTAAGAATAATATTATTATACCTACAACACCAAAGGTTACTAAAAAGCGGTTAAACGCTTTAAAATGCTCTTTACCAAATGCTTTTTTACCGCACTCGTACTTGGTTAAATCTAACCTATTATCAAGCTTATTATTTGAAATATTTAACATCTTATTTATTGTTAATTATTTGACCGTTATCTAATGATACTACTTTACTTAATTTGTTTTCCCAAAGTTGATTTTGGCTAACAACAATTAATGACCAATCATGCTTTTTGTCTATTAAAAAGTCTATTATTTTTGACGCTTCTTTTTGATCAAAATGATCTAATGGTTCCTTTAAAACTAATAGTTTTGGCTTTTTTATTATGGCTCTTGCTAAAATGATTTTTTTAGCTGTAGTGTAAGAGATTTCTTTTCCTTCTGGACGTAAAATAGTATTTAAACCTTTTGGTAAGTGCTTAACATAATTAGATAATCCTACACTTTGTATTGCCCAATCTAAGTCTGACTTTGATATTGACGGATCACCAAAAGTAATATTATCTTTTAACGTACCTTCAAAAGGAGTTTCTTCTTCTAGTGTTTGCCCTAAATGAGCACGATATTGATTAAGGTTTAAACTAACAAGAGAATGATTATTAACAAAAACATTTCCTTTTGTTGGTTGAATGATGCCAGATATTAGTTTTAATAAACTTGTTTTACCAGATCCATTTGTACCGTTAACTAAAATTCTATCTTTATTATTAATTTTAAGGTTTATATTTTGTAGGATAGGTGTTTCTTTATCAGGTACTTCGTAATAGATGTTTTCAAATTCTAAATTGAATTCTTTATTATCAAAATCTATAATCTCTCCATCTTGTGGCTCTAATTCTTTATCAACTACTTTTCCTAATTTTTCAATAGAAGTAAGTACATCATAAAACGTTTCTAAACCAAGTATTAATTTTTCTACAGAATTAATTACTAATAGAATAATAATTTCGGCAGCAACAAATTGACCAATATTCATTTGCTGATTTAAAACCAATGCGCCACCTATAACTAAAAGCCCAAAAGTTACTAAGACTTTAAAACCAATTAATTGCATAAATTGCATAACCAGTACTTTAAAGTGAGATTCTCTTGCGTCTAAATAATCGGTGACTAATTGGTCGTTTTTAGAAAGCGCTAAATTTGTTTTTCCTGAAAGTTTAAAACTAACTATAGATCTTGCTATTTCTTCTAACCAATGTGCAACACGGTATTTGTGATCTGATTCTTTTATGCTTGTCTTTAAGCCTTTTTCTGCAGTATATTTAAATACAATATACATTAGTACTATTAGTAATACACCATATATGATAAAAAATGGATGGTAAAATGATAGTAGTAATAGGCCAAAAATAATTTGAAGTATAGCAGCAGGAAAATCTACTAAAATCTTTGCTAATCCTTTTTGAACAATTACGGTATCAAAAAAACGATTTACTAGTTCTGGAGGATAATAACCTCTTAATGCGCTCATTTTAATTTTTGGTAATCGATATGCAAAATCAAAAGATGCTCTTGTAAATATTTTTTGCTGAATATTTTCTATTATTCGTATTTGCATTAATTGTAAAACACCAACAAATATGACTCCTAAGGTTACTAAAATGACTAAAACAATCCAAGATGTACTTACTTGAGCTGCTTGTAACAAATTAATAATTGCCTGAATACCTAAAGGTAAAGATAGGTTAACTAATCCAGCAAAAATGGCGTAGAAAAAAACTTGTTTTAAATCTTTTTTATCAAGCTTTAATAGGTTGATAAAGCGTTGCCATGCTGTTAATATTTTTTTACTCATTAGGTGAAATATTTAAAGTGTTAAACACTAAATCTTTATAAAATTCTGTCGGAGCTTCATTTGGTTTTAATCCAGAAATGGATTTAAAATGATCTTTTAAATATTGCTGATGTAAAGATCCTTCTATAACTGTATTAGCTAAACAAAAAGCATATTTATAGTCTTTATTCGCTTCTTGTATTAATTCTTTAAGCCTAATTACTAGTCTTTTGTAAATCGAAAAGTAACCTTCATCGTTATCTAAGTCGACCTGTTTTGTTAGATAGGATTTACTGTATTCGTTAATAATAATGCGTTTTAAAACAACTTCGTCTATATGTTTAAAAGTGCTATCTAAAGTTGTAGTCTTTGTCAAAACTTCTATAGCTAAGTCTAATTTTTTTAAAGGATCTGCAATATTGTTTATAGCAAATACTAATTGGTATTCTGTCCAACTCCAATACCATGATGCTAAATAGACTAGTAAATTATGCTTGTTTTCAAAATAACGATATATACTACTTTCATTAGAGCCAATTTTAGCTCCTAATTTTTTAAAAGTAAAATCGTCAAAACCTATTTCGTCAATTAATAAAATGCTGTTTTCAACAATACGTTTTCCTAAATCTGAAGACTCTGGATCTTTTAGAAAAATATTCTCGTTAATTGTAATTTTTAAATTAGATAGTAACTTTTGCATATAACATCTATTTATTTGCAAATTTAATAGTATTACTATCGGTTTTGAAATTAGTTAACTATAAATTAACGTTTCCCTTGTTACTTAGACTTTTAAAAGTTGAATTATCTGGAAATTCAAAAATTTCTAAATCAAAATAAGGCACTGCTGCTAAAAAGTGATCAAATAAATCACTCATAACATATTCGTAATTTTGCCAACGTTTATCTTTACTAAAGCAATAAATTTCTATAGGAATACCTTCTGCAGTAGGTTGTAGTTGTCTTGCCATCAATAACATTTGGTCATTTATCGCAGAGTGTTGTTCTAAATAGGTTTGTATAAATTTTCTAAAAACACCTACATTAGTTAGATTTCTACCATTAATTAATAAAGACTTATCTGCATTGTTAGCTGTATTATATTGCTCTATTTTTTGTTGCATATTAGTTAGGTAGCTTTCTATAATTTGAATACCTTTTAAACGTTCTATATCTTCATCAGTTAAGTATTTAATAGAATTTTGCTTGATTAACATATGTCTTTTAATACGTCTACCATCAGAATTTGTCATACCACGCCAGTTCTTAAAAGAATCTGAAATCATGGCATAAGTAGGTATTGTGGTTATGGTATTATCCCAGTTTTGTACTTTAACCGTTGCTAGATTAATTTCGGTTACTTCACCATCTGCACCATATTTTTCAAAAGTTATCCAGTCTCCAATTCTAACCATATCATTTATAGCGACTTGAATACTTGCTACAAAACCTAAAATAGTGTCTTTAAAGATTAATAAGATAATGGCAGATATTGTACCAAATCCTGCTATAAACTTTGTTAACGACAACTCTATTACAACAGCTATTGCTAATAAAATACCAGCAGACCAAGCAAAAATCATAAAGACCTGTATATAGCTATCTATTGGTTTATCTTTAAGTCTTGGCAGAGTTTTAAAATAACTTTTTAAAGTATTTAGTAAGCTTCTAACTATCCAAAGACCTAAAATTATAGCAATGATTGTAGTTATTTTTTCAAGAACAATATGAAGGTTTTCAAAGTCATGAAAAACAATCGGAATACTCTCATGCACTAAATATAAAGCAGGCACATGCGCCGTATTTGCAGGAACACGATTAGAAATTAATAAATCGTCAAAATTAGATTTTGTAGTAGAAGCAATTCTTGCCGAAATAAATCTTAGAATCGTTCTTACAATCAAATCGACAATAAATATACCTACCAAAGCTATTACAAATAGCAAAAGCATATTCATGTATTTTGCAGAAGTGTCTGTAAAACTTAATTCTTTAAAATAATCGTAAAAAAAGTGTTGATATTTATTCATGTTAATTGTTTGTAACAAGCAAAAGTACAGAGTTTTTGATTATTTAAACAACTAAATAAATTAAAGATACGTTAAAGTATTTCTGGTAAATTTTCTAATAAAACTACATCTCCAGATTTCATATTTTCTAGAAGAATATTGCCAATTCTAACACGGACTAATCTTAATGTTGGAAAGCCAACAGCGCTAGTCATTTTTCTAACTTGTTTAAATTTACCTTCTGTTAAAGTTATAGATATCCAGGTAGTTGGTCCATGTCTTTCGTCTCGTATTTTTTTAGTACGTTGCGGTAGATTAGGAGTAGATTCTAAAATTTTAGCTTTACAAGGCTTTGTGTTATATTTTATTCCGTCAAAACCAATTTTGACTCCAGTTTGTAAATCTTGTATCGCTTTCGCGGAAATTGCGCCATCAACCAAAGCATAGTATTCTTTTTCTATTCCAGATTGGTTAATGTGATTACTCAATTTTCCATCGGTAGTTAATAGTAATAAACCTTCACTTTTTTTATCTAATCTGCCAATTGGCATTGTACCATCTGTAAATGTATCAAGCTCTGATAAAAAGCGTTTTTTTTGCTCATGCTTAGCATTGCTGTCAAACTGACTAAGCATTCCGTAAGGTTTATATATTTTAAAGTGTTGGTGTTTAGTTTTCATTTAAAATTTTAAAAACCAACTCTTTAGTTAGTTGCTGTCCTTTTGCTTTCTCTCTTATTAAATCGTAGCTAAACCTGAAATCGCAACCATTTTTATAGTCGCTACAACCATAAGCGGTTTTTCCTTTTATAATTGTACCTTTTTTACATTTAGGACAAGTTTTTTCTTCTACGTTTGTTTTTGTCGCTTTCGCGGAAATTTCTTTTTTAGGCTCTAATTTTAATTTAAAATTATCATCAAAACGAAGCAAACCTTCAACAGAAGCCTCTTTAACCTTAAATCCTTTTAAGTTTACAGTAGATCCTTTATCTAATAAGCGTTTGTATTGATTTTCTGATATTTTTTTTGAAGCATATTCAAAAGGTAAAACAAAATCACAATCTTTTCCATATAGTGTGCAACCGTAAGCCGATTTTCCTTTTAATAATTGTCCTTTTTTACATTTTGGACATGTTTTACCTACAATACCTTTTTTTGAAGTTTTTTTAGAAGATGATTTACTGGTGTTGGCTGGTTTATTATTGGTGTAACTTAATTTAGCTTGAACCTTTTCTGTTCTAACTTCATACACCAAATGGTCTACCATTTTTTTCATGTTATTGATAAATGCTACAGCGCTATATTCACCTTTTTCTATGTCTTTTAGTTGTTTTTCCCAAAGTCCTGTTAGTTCTGCAGATTTTAATAATTCATTTTGAATTAAATCAATCAATTGAATACCGGTAACTGTTGGCAACACCTGTTTTTTATTACGTTTTATGTATTTACGTCTAAACAGCGTTTCAATAATATTGGCTCTTGTTGAAGGTCGTCCAATACCATTTTCTTTCATTAAATCACGTAACTCGTCATCATCTACTTGTTTGCCTGCGGTTTCCATTGCACGTAATAAAGATGCTTCCGTATATTGTTTTGGTGGCTTGGTTTCTTTTTCTAAAAAAGAAGGCTCATGCGGACCTTTTTCGCCTTTTTCAAACTTGGGTAAAATACCGGTTTCCTTGGTTGGTTTGTCATTTGTTTCAAAAACAACACGCCAACCTTTTTCAAGAATTTCTTTACCTGTAGTTTTAAAGTTTACAGCTTCTGCTTTACCAATTACGGTTGTGTTTGAGACTTTACATTCTGGATAAAACACCGCTATAAAACGTTTGGTAATAATATCGTAAACCTGTTGTTGATTATACTGCAAATTGGTTTGTACACCTGTTGGAATTATCGCATGGTGATCGGTTACTTTAGCATCGTCAAAAACCTTTTTAGATTTTTTAATTTTTTGACCTAAAAGTGGCTGAATTAATTGACTGTAATTAGTCAAGTTTTTCAAAATCCCAGGTACTTTAGGATAAATATCGTTTGGAAGAAATGTAGTATCTACACGTGGATAGGTTACCACTTTCATTTCATATAACTTTTGAACTATTTTTAAAGTTTCATCTGCCGAAAAGCCAAATTTTGTATTGCAATACACCTGTAAACCTGTTAGATCAAACAGTTTTGGTGCAAATTCATTCCCCTTTTTTTTGGTAATGCTTACAATTTCAAAATCGTGTTCTTTAACGATATTTGCTAATTTTTCGCCATCTTCCATTTTTAGAAAACGTCCTTCTTCATAACTAAATAAGGTGTCACGATAAAGCGTTTGTAGTTCCCAATAGGGTTGTGGTTTAAAGTTTTCTATTTCTTTCCAACGGTTAACAACCATGGCTAGCGTTGGTGTTTGCACACGACCAATAGACAAGACTTGTTTATAACCACCATATTTTACGGTGTATAATCGGGTAGCATTCATCCCTAAAAGCCAATCACCAATTGCTCTAGAAAACCCAGCATAGTATAAGTTATCGTATTTTGTGCTAGCTTCTAATTTTTCAAAACCTTCTTTTATGGCTTCTGTGGTAAGAGAAGATATCCATAATCGTTTAACTTCACCTTTATAATTGGCTTGGTCTAAAACCCAACGTTGTATTAATTCTCCTTCTTGACCGGCATCACCACAATTTATTACAACGTCTGCTTTATCAAATAAGGATTTTACTATTTTGAATTGTTTTTTAATACCAGAATCGTTTGATACTTTGGTTTCAAACTTATCAGGTAACATGGGTAAGTTGTTTAAATCCCAACTTTTCCAATAGGGTTTATAATCGTTAGGTTCTTTTAGTGTGCATAAATGACCAAACGTGTAAGTTACCGCATAACCATTACCTTCAAAGTAGCCATCACGTTTGGTTTTGGCGCCTAAGACTTGAGCAATTTCTCTTGCTACACTAGGTTTTTCGGCTATACAGACTTTCATTTATATTAAAAAATTTAGTGTTGCAAATTAAATGAAATTGTTAAGTTTTGGAAGCAGTTTTATGACTAAGTTATTAACGGTTAATCACCACCAAACCATAAAACTTTTTTTAATTTCTCCGTTTGGAAATTTTAACCAAAGCATTTGCGCGTATTTTTCTTCATAAAATGCTTTTAATTGAGGAAGCATTTGCTCATAGTTATTCCAGTTTACATTTGGGTTTACATCTACTAACCAATCTAATTTTTTAGGAATATAAAATTTACAGTGTTTAAAATTTTCTAAGTTATTATAGTTGAAATAAAAGCCATAAACACAATCATTATTTAGTGTTTTAAGCATGATATTTTTGCCATAAGGCATAAAAATTTGAGCTTTGAAATAGATGTTCTGTTTTATATCTACTGGTTTTAGATTTAGTTGTTTTAAGTAAGGTGTTGTTGTGTTAGAATAGAGTAGTGGTAATTGCTTGTCTTTTAGCTTTTTTAGTTTTTGTGTTAAAGTATCTTTACGGTTTGGTCCAATACAATGCTCAATTTCTGTATCTCCAACAGTGGTATCAAATAGGTAGAATTTATATTGAATTTCTAGATGAAATGGCTTCTCTTCATCCAAATAAATAGCATCAATCTCTCCAATTGTTACTTTATTTTTATTTATAATTTGAAGGTTTTCTGATAATATTTTGATTGAATTAAATTGTTTTAATTCTTCAAAAACAAAATGTTCTACCAATTGTCCTAATCTTAACTTTTTAGTTATCAGCTTTGTAAAAGCAAATTGTTGTGGTAAGGTTTTAGTAAAAGGTGTAATCCCTAGTACATCAGAATTAAATAGATGTGGCGTTTTAAAAAAACCACTAAAGTTATCTTTATAATTTTCAATTATTCTTGTCATATTATGGGATAAATGTAATCAATAATTTTTTTTCGCTAATTATTCGTCATAAGTCTATTATCATTGTATTTTTGCACATCTTAAATTTTATAGAACTATTAATTAATGTCAGTCCAAACACAAGAATTACAAGAACGTACAGAAGGGAAAAGTTTATATAATTATCAAAAAGGAGCCATAGATAAGATTTTTACTTGTTTTGAAGAAGCACCAGATAATTATCACTTGCTTTATCAATTACCAACCGGTGGTGGTAAAACAGTAATCTTCTCTGAAATTGTTAGACAATATCTTAAAACTAGAAAAAAACAAGTTTTAGTAATGACGCATCGTATAGAGCTTTGTAGACAAACCTCAAGAATGTTGTCTGAGTTTGGTGTGTCAAACAAAGTTATAGATAGTAAAGCAGATTTAAGTGATCAAGGTGACTATAATTGTTTTGTTGCAATGGTAGAAACTTTAAATAACCGTTTAAATGATAATAAACTTGATATTTCAGATATAGGTTTAGTTATTATTGATGAAGCACATTATAATAGTTTTACCAAATTATTTAAGTTTTTTGATAATTCATTTATACTTGGTGTTACAGCAACACCTTTAAGTAGTAATATTAACCTTCCTATGAAGGATAATTATAATGAATTAATTGTAGGAGAAACCATACAATCCCTTATAGAAAATGAATTTTTAGCACGTGCCGAAATCTATAGCTATAATGTAGGTTTAACATCTTTAGTTGTTGGTGCTAATGGTGATTATACTGTAAAATCTTCAGAAGATTTATACACCAATACAGACATGTTGACTAAGCTTTTACAAGCTTATGAAGAGCGTTGTAAAGGTAAGAAAACATTAATATTTAATAATGGTATTAATACATCTCTGCATGTTTACGATACCTTTAGACGTGCTGGTTATAAAATTGCTCATCTTGATAATAACAATACAAAAAAAGAGCGAAAGGCTATTTTAAAATGGTTTAAAGAAACACCAGATGCTATCTTAACATCTGTAAGTATCTTAACTACTGGTTTTGATGAGCCTACAGTAGATTGTATCATGCTAAACCGTGCGACAAAATCATTAACATTATACTATCAGATGATTGGTCGTGGATCTCGTATTTTAGATAAAAAAGACAAGTTTACCGTTATAGATTTAGGTAATAACGTACATCGTTTTGGAGCATGGGGCGCAGATTTAGATTGGCACAAAATTTTCCGTTCTCCTAACTATTATTTAGATGGAATTTTAAGTGATGAAGAACTTGAAAATAATTTTAAATACGAAATGCCAGATGACATGCGTGAGCAGTTTAAAAACTCAGAGCATGTATATTTTGACATCAAAAAAACCTATATAAACTCAATTAGAGCAGGAGAAAGCTCTAAAGTAGTATTAGAACGCTCTATTGCACAGCATGCTCATATTTGTGTAGAAAATAGTGAAGATATGTGGGACGCCTTAGCTTTAGCAAAGCTTTTAGGAGATGATATTGATTATAGAATTGGTAGATACACAAAATGTATTAGTAAAAGTACACATAACTTTGTAGATTGGCTTAAAGACGATTACCGTAAAAAATTAAATGCTAAAATAAGATCTGAATTTGACGACATCTATGAAGAAATTCATGGTTTTCCTCCTCCAGAAGAAGAATAAATTAATATATTAACAAGTCTAACGACTACAAATAAAATAATATGACTTTTAAAGACTTAGGCTTAGATAAAAACTATACAAAATCTTTGAAAGAGATTGGTATTAAAACACCAACCGAAATTCAAGAACAAGCCATACCTATACTATTAAGCAGTAATACAGACTTTGTTGGTTTAGCCCAAACAGGTACTGGTAAAACTGCAGCTTACGGTTTACCTTTACTACATAAAGTTGACCCTAAAAAAAGTCATGTTCAAGCATTAGTCTTATCTCCAACTCGAGAGTTAGTTCAACAGATAAAAAAACAACTTTTTAAGTTTACTAAGTATAATACAAACCAAACTTTTGTAGAACCTGTTTATGGTGGAGAAAAGATTGATATTCAACTTAAAAATTTAGCTCGAACTACACATGTTATAGTGGCTACTCCTGGTCGTTTAGTAGATTTAATGCAGCGTGATGCTGTAGATTTATCTAATATTAAAACAATAGTTTTAGACGAAGCAGATGAAATGCTAAGCATGGGTTTTAAAAACGATTTAACAACTATACTAAACGCTATAAAAAGCAAAAAAAATACTTGGTTGTTTAGTGCTACAATGTCTAACGATTTAAAAGATATTGTAAAAAGATACATTGCAGATAATGCTATCCGTATTGAAATTGACAGAAATAGTATTGTCAATAAAAATATAAGCCACTTTTTTATAGAAACTTCAATTCATCAAAAAGCAAGTACAATAATGCAAATTTTAGATGAAAGAGCAGAAGAACGTGGTATTATATTTACACGTACAAAAGCAGGTGCACAAGCTTTAAAGCATCAACTACAAGTAGAAGGTTTTAATGTAGATGCATTAGAAGGCGATATGCCCCAAAAAGATAGAGATAAGGTTATGCGTTCTTTTAAAAACGAATCTTTACAATTTTTAATTTCTACAGATGTTTCGGCAAGAGGTATAGATGTTAATGATGTTAGTTTTATTATTCATCATCAACTACCAGAACATTTAGAATATTATACACATCGTAGTGGTAGGACAGCAAGAGGCGGTAAAAAAGGAGTTTCAATTGCTTTAATTTTACCAAGTGAACACAGCGAAGTAACTAAGGTAGAACAAGCTCTAGGTATAAAAATGAAACAAATAACAGTTTAATATAACAATAAAAAAAGCGACCTATTTGGTCGCTTTTTTTATTGTTATGTATTAATGATGGGTTTTCATTTTACCCTTTCGCTTAGCTAATTGATTATCTAATTCTCTAACAGCTTCACTTACACTTTTATGAAAAGTATCTTTACTGTCTTTAGCAAATAATCTAGGTCCTGGAGCACTTAATCTAATACTAGATATCATTCCTGTTTTATCATCACTAGTGTTTTCTACTTTAAAAAAAACATCAGCTCTAACTAAAAATTCATACTTATTAAAAAGTTTTTGTACTTTTTCTGTTGTGTATTCTTCTAAAGCCTTACTTGCCTTTACATTGTCATATTCAAATTTTATATCCATATTATTTTGGTATTAAAGTTCCTTTTAAAGATAATTAAAATAGATTTTTTTTCATATCGTTTTATTAAAAATTTATGACAATTAAATATTGTTTATCTTTAGACTTCAATCAAATATATAATTTAATGAGACTCTTAAAAACTTTATCCGTTTTGTCTGTATTTGCATTTATCTCATGCAACAATTCAGACTCAAAAACGCAAGTATCTAAAGCAGATACTGCTGTAGATTTTAAAATTGATTATGAAAAATTCACTTTAGATAATGGCTTAGAAGTTATTCTTCATGAAGATCATTCAGATCCAATTGTTGCTGTTGCAACCATGATGCATGTTGGATCTAACCGAGAAAAACCAGGTAAAACAGGATTTGCCCACTTTTTTGAACATATGAGTTTTAACGACTCTGAAAATGTACCTGTAGGCGCTAACAGAAAAATGATTCCAGAATGGGGCGGAAGTCGTAATGGAGGAACATGGAGTGACGGTACCGTATATTATGAAGTTGTACCAAAAGACGCTTTTGAAAAAATATTATGGATAGATTCAGACCGTTTTGGATACATGATTAATACGGTAACCAAAGAGGCTTTAGAGCGTGAAAAACAAGTTGTAAAAAATGAAAAACGTCAACGTGTAGATAATTCTCCTTATGGATATACAGATGAAGTTATTAGAAAAAATTTATATCCAGAAGGACATCCTTACAGCTGGACAGTAATAGGATCTTTACCAGATTTGCAAGCAGCTACATTAGAAGATGTAAAAGAGTTTTATAATCAATACTATGGCGCAAGTAATGCATCTTTAGTAATTGCAGGTGATATTGATGTAGAAGAAACTAAAAAATTAGTAAAAAAATGGTTTGGAGAAATACCAAGCGGACCAGAAGTTGAAGAGTTAAATTTTGAACCTGTTAAATTAGATAGTGTTAAAGCATTGTACTTTGAAGATAACTTTGCAAAATTACCAGAACTACGTATGGTAATCCCAACAGTTAAAGAATATCATGAGGACACTTATGCTTTAAATATTTTAGGGCAAATATTAAGCGGAAGTAAAAAATCGCCTTTATATAATGTTATTGTAGAAGAAGAAAAATTAGCTCCTGGAGTTAGCTCTTACCAAAGCAGTAGTGAACTTGCAGGAGAATTTGTATTTAGAGTTCGTGCAAATGCTAATACAGATTTAGATAGCGTTAAGCTAGCTATTGAAGAAGGCTTAAAACGTTTTGAAACAAATGGAGTAAATGAAAAAGAATTAAAACGTATTAAAGCAGAGTTAGAAACTCAGTTATATCAAGGTGTTAGTACGGTTTTAAATAAAGCATTTCAATTAGTGCAAGATAACGAGTTTGGTGGTGATCCAAGCTACATTACAAAAACAGCAAATTTAACTAATGCTGTTACAGCAGAAGACGTTATGCGTGTTTACAACCAGTATATAAAAGGTGAAAACTACGTAATGACCAGTTTTGTGCCTAAAAATCAAATAGATTTAGCAGTAACAAATAGCAAAGAAGCAGAAGTTTGGATTGAAGAAGTAAAACAAAACGTTGCTAACGAAGAAGTAAGTCAAGGTGAAGAAGCTGTTTACGAAAAAACACCAAGTAAATACGATAGAAGTGAACCGCCTTTTGGAGAATTACCAGTATTTAAATCTCCAGACATTTGGAAAGGTCAATTAGCTAACGGTATGGATTTATATGGTATAGAAAATACAGAAGTTCCATTAGTTCAGTTTGATATTACAATTCCAGGCGGACAACTTTTAGACCCAAAAGGAAAAGAAGGTGTTGCAAGCTTATTTAGTGATGTAATGATGCAAGGTACTTCAACAAAATCTCCTGCAGATTTAGAAGAAGCTATTGGATTGTTAGGTGCTAATATATATATGTATAGCAGTGATGAAGATTTTCATATCGCTGGTTCATGTTTAACTAAAAACTTTGAAGAAACTATTAAGCTAGTTAAAGAGATTATCTTAGAACCACGTTGGGACGACAAAGAATTTGACCGTCTAAAACAAGCTTTAGAAACAAATTTAAAAGGACGTGAAGCTAATCCAAATGCTATTGCAAGCAATGTATACAGTCAATTGTTATATGGCGAAGATAGCCGTTACGGTATCCCAAGTTCTGGTACTTTACAAAGCACTAAAGACATTACTATGGAAGACATGAAAACTTATTACAAAAATTTAGTACCAAGTCAAGCTACTTTCCATATTGCTGGAGATGTTAATAAAGACGAAACTGTTGCAGCACTTCAACCATTAAACCAATGGAAAGGAGAAGCGATTTCTATTCCAGAAGCTGATGTTAAAACAAATGACACTGCAGGAAAACTATATTTTGTAGATGTTCCAAACGCAAAACAATCTGTATTATATATAGGTAAACTAGCCTTATCTGGTAAAGATGAAGATGCTAATAACTTAGATTTTGCTAACGAAATTTTAGGTGGCGGCTCTAGCGGAAGGTTATTCCAAACCCTAAGAATTGGTAAAGGATATACTTACGGTGCATATTCTAGTATTTCGCAAGCTAATATTATTAGTCCTTTTACAATCAGAACAAGCGTACGTGCTAATGCTACTTTAAAATCTTTAGAAATTATTAAAAATATGGTTAAAGATTATGAAAATAGTTTTTCAGAAAATGAAGTAGAACTTACTAAAAACAAAATCTTAAAAGGAAACACAAGAGCATACGAAAGTTTAGGTGCACAATTAGGCATTTTAAGACAAATGAGTAAATACGATAGAGCAGAGGATTACCTTGATAAAAATCAAGAAGAGTTAATTAACATGACACTGCAAGACTATAAGTCAATTATTAATAAATATATGGATGAAGAAGACTTAACTTATTTAGTCGTTGGTGATAAAGCTACACAGTTTGAAGAAGTTAAAAAGCTTGGTAAACCTGTTATAGAACTTGATATTTATGGTAATAAGCTATAAACATAAAATATATTAGTAAAAAGGCGCAACTTAGGTTGCGCCTTTTTTTTATTTCTAAATATTAATAACTGTTAAACCTTTATAGTTAAATATTAAAGTTTGCTTAAATGATTTGACAATGCCTTTAAATCAAAGTATATTATTGTAAACCAAAAAATTACAGTTATGAAAAAGATACTTACCATTTTAGCATTTTTAATTACCACATCAATTTTTGCACAAGATACTTTCACTCAAAAACATTCTGAAAAATTAGATAAAAGAGCTACAGAAATTGCTAAAGCATACGACAAACAATTAGAAATGTCCACCAAACAATTTATGCTGTTTGAAAAGAAAGTAGAGGAGTTTTTAATAACAAGAAATAAAATAGAAAATAACTTCACAGGAAAAACCAAATTAGCCAAATTATACAATATGCAGCGTGAAGAAACTGCAGAAATGGCAGATATTTTAACATCAATTCAATTAGATGTTTATAAGCAGATTAAAGATGATATTCAGCCATTAGAAACCATTAATAAAAAATAAAAATTATGAAGTTACTTAAAACATCAAGTTTGCTTTTACTAGTCATTTTATTTATAAGTTGTAATAACACAGTAAATGGGCAAGTGCCTAAAACCGTAAAGACAGCTTTTAAAAATAAGTATCCAAGTGAAAAAAATCCGAATTGGGAAAAAGATTCACATGGAAATTTTGAGGCACATTTCAAAAAAGATGGAAAAAAATACCGCGCAGATTTTTCGCCTAAAGGAAATTGGATTGAAACAGAATTAAGCATTAATAAAGAAGATCTACCCAAAGCAATTAAACAAGTAATTAATAGCAAGTTTAAAGATGAAGATATAACAGAAGTAGAATATGTGCAAAGTGCAACAAAAGGTATTTTTTATGATGTAGAATTTAAACAAAAAGGTAAAAATAAAGATGTAGAATTTAGAGAAAATGGACAAATCATTAATTAATGTATATGTCATTAAACTAATTTAAACACTCAAGCTTTCAATATATACATATGTAAAACACTTATAAAATTAAGTTAAATCACTTGGAAATATTTTCCATGGTATTTATTTTTAATAAAAATTTAAAACATGACTTTATATAACGATTACAATTTAAAAAACATAACGCTTAAAAATAGAATAGTAATGGCTCCGATGACGCGTTGCAGAGCAATAGATAATATTCCAAATGATTTAATGACAGAATATTACAGTCAAAGAGCAGGAGCAGGATTAATTATAAGTGAAGGAACTTCTCCTTCAGTTAACGGGCTTGGTTATGCGCGTATTCCTGGCGCTTTTAGCCCAGCACAAATTGAAGGCTGGAAACAAATAGCAAAAGGAGTACATAAAAATGATGGTAAAATTTTTGTACAACTTATGCATTGTGGAAGAATGGCTGTAGATGAAAATATTCCTGATGGTGGAGAAGTTTTATCTGCAAGTGCAATAAAAGCTGATGGCGAAATGTATACCGATACAAAAGGAATGTTGCCACATACTACACCAAGAGCAATGACATTAAAAGATATAGAAAGCACCCAAAACGAATTTGTTAATAGCGCTAAAAAATTAATAGATGCAGGAATTGATGGTATCGAATTACACGCTGCAAATGGCTATTTATTAGAGCAGTTTTTAAATCCAAAATCAAACGTTAGAGATGATAATTACGGTGGAAATTTTGAAAACAGAGCTCGTTTTGTGCTAGAAACTACACAAAAAGTTGTCGCAGCTATTGGTAGTGATAAAGTAGGAATTCGTTTATCACCATACGGTGTAAACGGAGACGTACAGTATGATTATGACGATTTAGTAGAGCTATACAACTATTTGGCTTTAGAGCTTAAAAAACTAGATATAGCTTACATACATATTGTAGATCATACAGCAATGGGCGCACCAGAATTTAAAACAGATATTAAAGCAACCATTAAAGGAAGTTTTGCAGGTACTGTAATTTCAGGTGGTGGCATTGCTAGTGAAGCAGATGCTCAAAAAGTTTTAGATGAAGGTATGGATTTAGTTTACGTTGGTAGACCATTTATATCTAATCCAGATTTAGTTGAAAGATTTAAAGATCATAAAGAATTACAAGACCCAAATCCTGATACGTTTTACACACCAGGAAAAGAAGGTTATACAGATTATTAAAAGTGAATCCCTTAGAGTATATACGATTAATAGTTTAGATTAATTAGTTTAAAAACGCTTAGAGGTAATCTAGGCGTTTTTTAATTCTTATATATTATAATTATAGAGTACAATCAATAAGTCTCTATTTTACATAATATAAATTATAGAACAATTATAATAGTTAGCGTAATAACACGAAGTGCTATTTTACATAGTCATCGATATAATGTCTTTAGACTTATATCGTAAATGATTATTAAAGCTAAATATTTTCAATCCAAAATAAATATAATTGTCATTCCGCACTTAATGCGGAATCTATATCTCAAAATATAATAAATCAACTAATCAGTGAAACTATCATAAAATTTAATTTTAGAAATAATGTGATTTCTCACGTTGTTCGAAATGACTTTAAAAACCATAAAAATGGTCATATTTCATAATTCTCATAATTTTAATATTCTGTATAAATGACAATAAATTTTTAAATACGCAATTCTCAGCGATTAGAAAAAATAGTAATTTAAAGGATTAATTATAACAAATCATTTTTTATATTAATTCTATTTTACATAATTATTATTTGTCATTTCGCACTAGATACAGAATTTATTTTTTTAGAGAAATTTTATCATAAAAAAACGCTTTAGAATGTTCTAAAGCGTAATTCATTATAAATCTAATTGTTGATAGATTCTTTTATTATGTGATTTCTCACTGCGTTCGAAATGACTAAAAATATATTAGTTTATTCCAACTACTTCTAAATCAAAGATTAAATCTTGACCAGCTAACGGATGATTAGCATCTATAACAATATGATCTTCATTAACTTCTGCTACACGTAATTGTTGTTGTGATCCATCTGGTGCAGATGCAACTAAGCCCATGCCAACTTCTGGAGTAATTTCTTTTGGTAATTCTTCTTTTGCTACTTTTTGAAACAATTCTGTACGCACATCTCCGTAAGCATCTGCTTTGGCTATTGTTACAGTTTTCTTTTCGTTAACTGCCATATCAATTAAAGCGTTTTCAAAACCAGGTATTAATTGTCCTTGTCCTAATTGTGCTTGTAACGGTTCTCTTTCTGCAGATGTATCAAACACTTGTCCATTGGTTAATTTACCTGTGTAATGTACTTTTACAGTATCGTTTGCTTTTACTTTACTCATAATTTTTGTTTATAATTTGTAAATAGTTGCAAAGGTATGGCTCTTATATTGGTTTGACGAATTTTATTGAGGCTTATTATTTTTAGATAACTTTTTTTGAACATCTCCAACATCAATTCTATTGTTAAATTTTAAATATTGACTTTGAATTTTATTCTTTAAAAACCTTTTATCTTCATTAGTTAAAGTGTTTTTAAAACCAAGATAATAGTTCAACTTTAAAATAAAAGAATATTTAATGATAGGAATTTTAATTAAGGGAATAACTTCTTCTAAAATTCTTTTATGTCCATTATAATTAATATCTAATAATAAAAATGAATAAATAAAAATTTTAAATTGGTTATTTTTTGAATCACTTTTAGCCTCAATAAGTCTATTTAAAATTATTTCTTCTAGATTAACATGACCAATCATATCATATAATCTAACTTGAACAATAGTTGGAATAACACTTGAAATAAGTTTTAATAAAGCTTGTGCTTCTCCTTTAACTCCTTCTTTAAGAATTTTTGACATATCCATTTCTCCAAATTCATCTAATAATTTGTAACTCCATAAACATGCATTATTGATAATATAATCGAAAATTTCATAAACTAAGTCAGAATCATCAATATCATCAATATTTCTATAAACTTTACCTAATATTTTAAGGGTTTCTTCTAACCTTTCAGCAGTGTCACTAAATGATTTTGAAGTCTTCATTTTTACTTCACTATGTGATTCATCAATCCTCATCTCTTTAATCATCTGCTCCTCTATTTCATCTTGTTGTGCTTCACTTAAACCTTCTTTTAATTTATTTGAATATTTTTCAATTAATTTACCTAATTGATCTGCTTCATGCACTTTACTTATCAATAAACTGTCAATAGAGTTCTCTTTAATATTGTAGAGCTCATTTAATTGATTAAAATTAGCTTTAGTTATTGAATAAATTTTATTTAAAAAGTCAATATTATCTCTTTTAAACCCAGCAAATAGTTCAAATTCATTAGCAAATGATAAATAATAATTTTTATCATTTAATGACTTATTTAAAAATGAGTCATCTAAAGTCATATAATAAGCTATAAAATATTCGAAAACACCATTTAATCTAAATGAATACATATCTGGCTCTCTTTTTCTTAAAAGACCTTTGCCATCTAGATATTCAAATATTTCTTTAGGATTTGTACTTTTTCTTGGGTTTTTATCTAATTGTTTTTGGATAAAATCAATTATTTGAGAGTATTTTGCATAATGGGATGTTATACGATGGTCAACCAACAAAAAGTAAGCAAGATTTGCTAATAGTTTTTTATAGTTATTATAAGTAAATGTTGATGCAGTAACAGTAAGCTGTTCTTTTTCCAATAACTTTTCTATATATAAATTTATTAAATCAACATCGTTATGCAAATTATTATTAGCATCCTTATTAAAAACCCATAGAAAAATTGAAACGGTCCAATAATTAAATGGAATAGAGAGTTTTTTAAATATGCTATTTATTTTGTCTACTATTTGCTCTTCTTTGTCTTTTGGTAAGTTATAGTTTTTCTTAGTTAATTCTTTTATGTGGATTTTACGTAGTCTATGAAAATATAGTTTATTTAAATCTCTACCATCGAATCTAGTATTATCTAAAGTGTTTAAAAGTCCTGTTGTAGAACATAAAACTAATTTAAAATTATCATGATTAGTTACTTGTTTTTCAATTTTATCCTTAATAGCTTTATCATTAACATGAAAGTTATCTATTAGTAAAACAATTTTTTTTTCTTCTAATAACTTTTTTGCAACTGTTTGATTTATATAATAATATTTTGCAAACTCTTTTTCAAAATTAAATATTTGATTAGATATATTCCATGATTTTAAATCTATATAGTATGGCATATAATCATGTCTTGAAAAGTCTTTAAGTAATTCTAACTCTATTTTTTTTAATAAAATTGTTTTACCACATTTATCCTTTCCAAATATTATGTAATCCTTATCAAACTTAAAGAAATCAGACCAAATAAAATCTGGATGTGATTGCTCATCATCATTTAATATTTCAGATAATGATTTACTTTTTAAAACTGGATTTGTACTTAATTCAAGTAAATTTTTACTTTCGCTGCTACTTCCACTTTCTACAAATAGACTTTTTGAATTTTCAATCTCCTCTAAAAACCTATTTCTTATATTTATTCTTAATCTATTCTGTTCTTTTTTAATCTCAGTTGTAGGTATTTTATCTTTTTTTATAGGTAAAGGATAAAAAATCTCATTTTTTTTATCATACATCCTAAAATTAACCTTAAACTCTAATTCTTCGTA
The DNA here is from genome assembly GCF_000422365.1 of Mesoflavibacter zeaxanthinifaciens DSM 18436. Taxonomy (GTDB): domain Bacteria; phylum Bacteroidota; class Bacteroidia; order Flavobacteriales; family Flavobacteriaceae; genus Mesoflavibacter; species Mesoflavibacter zeaxanthinifaciens. The sequence goes on along the minus strand of NZ_AULQ01000001.1, from coordinate 472,285 downwards.
ATCTATGTCAATAAGAGAATAACCTATTTGTGAATCTCTATCAAAACTCAAACTTGCAGAGGAACCAAATTTTACAACACCATCATTTTGAGTTATGTCCATGCTTACACTATTTTTATGTATATGTCCACTAAACATAAAATCAAATCTTTTGTGAAGTAAATCTTCTAAATCATACAAGTTAAATGGCTTCAAATCATTTAATGGATGGTGATGTATTGCTATTTTAATGTCACAATCTAAAACCATATCTAATGCTTCATCTATTTTAGATAATGGAAATAATAGATTATTATCATCATTAATTCCAATTGATCTCCATGCTGTATTAAAACAGACAAAACCAACTTTTCCTTCTTTAGTGTTTCTTTTATGAATTGAATACATTAATTCAACATGGTCATCACTATTATTAGAATCAAAATATTTTTTTACAAATTTTCTATAATTAGAAAGTGGTTTATGGCTTGCTATTAAATCAGGATTATCATTTCTGAAAAAATCATTCAACTTATCATTGTTATTAACTTCTTCATCTAAATATTTAACAACAGATCTTGATACATTATTTCTATCTACATCATGATTTCCCGGACATATGAATAAGTTAGTTTTATTAGTATTTAAATATTCTATTGTCTTTAATAAAAAATTTTCACCCGCTAATTCAAAATCTTTAAATTCTGAGCCTTTACTAACTAAATCACCTGAAAAAATAACAAAATCAACCTCTTTTACATTCTGTTCTAAATCATTTAAATAATTTTCAATTAGTTTCTGTTGTTTTGTTCTTCCTCCTATTTTATTTGTAAAGTGTAAATCTGTAATGTGTAATATTCTAATCATTCTTCTTAATTATATAGTTTTAAATCTAAATAATTAAAAAATAAAAACAGTTTATTTTTTGAATAATTCGTCAAAATAACCTAAAACAAAGATAAAAGGTTAGGTTTTAATCAGCAACTACTCCACTTCCAATTTATAACCAACACCATGCACGTTGGTTAGTTTAATACTTTGGTCTTCTTGTAGTTTTTTACGCAGTTTAGAGATGTAAGTATCCAAACTTCTACCAACTACTACTCCATGGTCTTCCCAAACACGTTTAGATAAAGTTTCGCGTTTAATAACTTGGTTTGGTTGTGCTATAAAAATGCTAAGAAGCTCGCATTCTTTTTTAGATAAAGTAATTACTTTAGCCTGTTTAATTAGCTTGTTTTGTTCTGGATAAAAGGTATAACTACCAATAGTTTTAGCATTTGTACTTATAGGTTGTCTTATTGCTTTGGGTTTAGATCTCAACTTTATAAACCATAATAATCCTATAATTAATAAGGCTAACGGTATAGTATAATAACCAAAAGAAGTTGTGGTTTTTATTGTATAAAACGCTACGGTTATAGTGTAGCAATCTTGTTTTAAAGCTCTGCCGCCACAAGGTACAATACCTTGTTCTATATCTTGTTTCATTTGGTAGCTATACGCTACTTGGTTATCGCTACAACGCTGTACTTCGGTAATATAATTATTAGGTAAATTAGCTTTTTTAAAACTTGTTTTTACTTGCTGTACTAAACTATCAGGATGTATGCTTAACCGTGTATTAAATTGTAATTGGTAATGGTTATCGCCCAAATCTTGTATCGGCGGTACTACCGTTGTGCTGTCTTGATTACTTAATAATAGTTGGTGACCAACATCTCTTAAAGCTATTTTTACTACTTGGTTTGTTGCTGGTTCTTGTGTTTTTGTGCAAGATTGTAATACCATACTAACCAAAATTAGTACGATTATAGGTTTTAAAAATAGGCGAGTTAACTTCATAAGTATTGTAAATAACATACATTTTTATGAGATTTTACAACAGTTGACACTTCTTTTACACTTTTTTGACACTTTTAACGGCTTATCGCTATAGTTTTATAATATCAAATTTTTTAAATCTCATTAATCATTAAATTTAAAGTTATGAAAAAACAAATTTTAATCCTTGGTATAGTAATTTTTGCGTTTGTATTAACAGCGTTTACCGTTTTTAAAAAAGACATTAAAGACGTTGCACCAACGCAAATAACCATTACTGAAACTGAAGACGTAATTTATGGACCTAAGGAACACGATCCAATTATTAAAAATGAAGTCTTTGAAGATTTTATCTATGAAATTGGCACACGTTTTATGCCCATTAAAAAATCAGTAGTCATCAATGCAAAAAAACTAAAAGATGTTTACGACATAGAAACACTAAACAGTATGAAAACTTTACAAGCTGTACGATTACTAAAAGTGGTTAACGATAGACAACAAGATTTAAATTTAGCCGGAACAACTACAACTTTTACTACAGAACAACTTAATTACTTACAAACGTTAGGTTATGGCGACAATATTGTTTTTAGAACAGAATTTATAGATAACTATTCTGGCGCTTATAATTACTCTACACCACATCATACCATTGTACCTGACGTGCAAGCACAATATTCTGAAGGTTTTAATGCATTAAAAACCTATTTTAAAAATGAAACCGAAACAGTTAGACAAGATGTTGATCCTAAACAGTTAAAAGCTGGTAAACTGTATTTTACAGTAACAAAAACAGGTGAAATTGAAAATATACATTTGGATCATAGTTCTAACTACCCAAAAGTTGATAGGCAACTTATTAAATTATTGAAAGATTTACCTAGTACTTGGACACCAGCAAAAGATGAAAACGGTAACACTGTTGACCAAGAGTTAGTTATTTCTTTTGGGTTAATGGGTTGTTAGATTTTTTCAAATAAAAAACCTCTTTAATTTTAAAGAGGTTTTTATTAATATTTTATGTAGTGTTATATTTTAGTAACGTTAACAGCATTCATACCTTTCATACCTTTTTCTAGTTCAAAAGATACTTTGTCATTTTCAGCTATTTGACTTTTAAGTCCGCTTACGTGACAAAAATATTTTTCATTATTTTCAGAATCGATAATAAATCCAAAACCTTTAGATGTATCAAAAAAAGAGACTTTACCTTGTCTTATAGGATCTTCTTGTTCTCCTTCTTCCTTTTTTGGTACACCAAGTACAATTTCTTCAGAATCTATTTTCTTTTTCATATCTGGATCTGGTGGTGTATCTACCAAATTTCCGTTATGATCTACATATGCAAATTGTATACCGTTAGAACCACCATTAGCTTCTTTTTCGGCTTTGCGAGCTTCCATTTTTTTACGTTTATCTTCTCGCTTTTTTAAACGTTTTTTTTCTTTTTCACTTTTGTTAAATGTTTGTTGTGATTTTGCCATTAGCGTATTTTAAGTTTTTAATTATTTCATTTAAAAGAAAGTAATTAATGCGATACGCTTAAAAATTCTGAATAGTTAGTGAAGTAAAGAATTAGAAAGGATTACTTGCTATAAATGAGTATACAAATATACGGTTAATTTATTTAATATTTTTTCGGTTAATTAAGTTTCAGGGTTTATTTTTGTTTAAAATTTTTTGAATGAGTTTACTTAGTATTTTCAGAATTGTCGCCTTATTAGAAGGTGTATCTTATATATTATTACTTTTTATTGCAACACCTGTAAAGTATTTTGCAAACGACCCTACATATGTTAAGCTTTTAGGTATGCCACATGGGTTATTATTTGTAGCTTATATTGCTTTGGCTGTGTTGTTAAAACCAGAACAAAAATGGAATAACCGTACATTTTTAGTTGTACTTGTTGCTTCTTTAATTCCTTTTGGGACTTTTTACGTAGACAAAAAGTTTTTAGCTAAAAAAAAGTAGGCTTCTCTCCTACTTTTTTAATCGGTCTTTAACGTATTCTATTTGTGTTTTTCCGTGTGGTTTAGGTTTTCCATCTTCACCTAAATTTACCATGATAATATCTTCTACAGTAATAATAGTTTCGCGTGTACGCATATTACGCACTTCACATTTAAGGGTTAACGATGTGCCACCAAACTTTTTAACATCAATACCAATCTCTACAATATCACCTTCGGTTGCTTTACTCATAAAGTTAATTTCACTCATGTATTTAGTAACCACTTTATTGTTTTCTAATTGTACTATGCTGTAAAGTGCTGCTTCTTCATCAATCCAAGCTAGTAATTTACCACCAAACAAAGTACCGTTTGGATTTAAGTCTTCTGGTTTTACCCATTTTCTTGTATGAAATCTCATAGGCTAAAATAAATTTTGTTGTTGAGCTTCGTTAGGGACTTTTAATTGAGCGCCTAATTCTGCATTTAATTGTTTTATAAAATATGCTGAAAGTAAAGGTGATTCTTTTTCTATGTTTTGATGTATAAAAAAATCTATCTCTTTAATTCCTTGTGTTTTCCAAGTTTTTAATCGTTTTATCCAATCGTCAAGTCGTGTATAATCTGTAGGATGATTTGCGCCAACGTAACGCACAAAAGCAGTTGGATTAGTTAATCGCATATGCATTAAATCGCGTCTTCCTGCTGTATCAACAATAACATTTGATATGTTATTAGTTTCTAAAAGTTGAAATAACTCTTCTGAAACAGTTGGATCATTATACCAATCGGTATGTCTAAACTCTACTGCTAATGGAATTTCTTTTGGCCAATCTTCAATAAAATTAACAACACGATTAAAATCTTTTGGCGCAAAATTATTATGCATTTGCAAAAAAATAGTTCCTAATTTTTCTTCTAAATTAATAGCAGAATATAGATAGTTATCTACGACTTCTTTAACTTCGTTAAGACGTTTCCAATGACTAATTTCTTGATTTAGCTTAGGAAAAAACTTAAAATTTGATGGTGTTTTTTCTCTCCATTTTTCAAATTGTTCTGGCGGAAAAATTCGGTAAAAAGTTGCATTAAGCTCTATACTATTAAATTGTGAAGAATAATACTCCAATTCGTCTTTTGTGCCTCTTGGATAGAAGCCTTTTAGGTCTGCTCTATTCCATTTTGCGCAACCAACATATATTTCTGGTTCATTATCATCTTTTACCAAATTAAGCACACGTTTTGTGTCTTTATGGTCTTCTGGTAAAGTAAAATCTATATCTTCTGGGTTAGTAACGCTTCCAAATTTCATTTAATCCATATTTATTTCAAAATTACAATTTATAGATTGTTAATAAGACCGTTAAAAACAATTTTTTACTATGTCTGTATTGCTATTATTTATCGATAATTTTAGTAAAAATTACTATCATGACTACGCGAGATCAACAACTGTTAGCTGCAAGACCAATTATTGAAAGTATTATTATTAATGAAACAATGAGTAGTGAAGAACGTTTTCAAAATGAAACGTTAAGACCAGTAATTAAATTGCAAAATGATTTATTTATTGAGGTTTTTAGAAATTACATTGCAAAACATAAAAATGTATTTTACCAATTGACATTAGAAAAGCGTTTAAATTATATTGAAAATGCTATACATAAAGACATTAAGTTTAGAAACAGCCTTAAAGGTATGGTGATTGGTCAATTTACAGTAGATGAATATTTGACGTATATAAAAAACTCGTCTTCGCTAAATAAACGTATGATGAATATTGTAAAACAACGTTTACAAAGCAATATTCAATTATTTGAAAAGCCTAAATATTTATCTGCGGTTTAAGATAAAATGACAACAAAACAACAACTTTTACAGATTTGTAATACACATGTAGATAATCGCATAAAGGATTACAAAAACGAGATTGAACTTTTAAAAGAATCTTTAGAAAATAACGATAAACCAAATAACGAAGACGACGATTCTGGTAACGGTAAATTAATGAATGACCTTGAAAAAAACATAGGTTATTTAAACGAAGCTAGAAAAACACAAGAATACCTTAAGCTTGTTAAAACCAATTTACTATCGCCTAACGTGGCTTTAGGAAGCTTAGTAAAAACGGATAGTTTGCAATTTTTTATTGCTATTAGTTTAGGTAAAATAGAATTAGATGGTGATACGTTTTATGTTATTTCTTTACAATCTCCAATAGGTCAATTATTAAAGCAAAAAACAGTTGGTGATCGTTTTGAATTTAATGGCACTAAATATATCGTTACCGAAGTAGACTAATCGTTAAGTATAGAAACACCGTTAAGATCTGTAGTTAAGACATCGCTCATATAATCAAAAAATGGACGAATGGCTTTAAATGCTGTATCTACTTCATTTATAAAGTTATCTGATAAAACTTGATTGTCTGTAAACGGTTTAGTAAAAATATACTGTTTACGACGAATTAAATCTATTGCTGGATGTTCTTTATCAAAACCTTTTGGTGCTGTTTTAAGGCTGTCTCCTTTAAAATCTCCCCAAATAGTAGAAAAGCTTTTATCGTTTAAAATATTGCGCATCTCTTGATCGTCTGTTTCAAACTCTTTTCTAATGCGTAGTAAATCTTCTTTATTTGGATCCCAAAACCCTGTAGCAATAAAACTTTCGTCATTTGGCTGAATATGAATATAATATCCACCTCTAAGTTTAGGTTTTACACGATTGAAGGAACAACCAAAATGGGTTTTATAAGGTTGTTTGTTTTTAGAAAATCTTACGTCTCTATATATTCTAAACTGCTTTAACTTATCTACTTGGTCATGTTTATTAATTAGAGTAAATAATTCTTCATTAAACGCTTTTACTTCCTTTTCTATAGTTTTAAATTCTGGTTTTCTTTCATTAAACCAATCTCTATTATTATTTTTTTCTAGTTGTTTTAAAAATGTGAATACGTGTTTAGATATAGTCGATTTCATTAAGATTTAATTTTTATTAAAATTACAAAAAAACCTCAGTTTAAACTGAGGTTTTTTTGTTTCATAGCAATTTATGTAGTTATTAATCTACTGCATCTTCTACATCATCTGCAACATCTTCTACAGTATCTTCTACTTTTTCTCCTGTAGATTTTTCTTCTCTACAAGATGTAAATGCTGCTGCTAATGAGAACATTAAAATAAATGCATAAATAGATTTTTTTAAAGTAAATTTCATAATATTTGGTTTTTAGTGGTTAATATTTATTGTTCATCAGTCATTTCTTCGACTTCTGCTTTGCTTTCTTCTTTAACTTCTTCAATTTCATCTTCTACGTCTTCCATTGCATCTTTAACATCGTCTGAAGCTTCATCAATGTCGTCTTGCATTTCATCCATAGTTTCTTCAATTTTTTCTTCTGGTGTTTTCTTTTCTTCTCTACAACTTGTAAACACTGTGGTTAGTGAGAACAAGATTAAGAAGGTGTATACTAATTTTTTCATCGTTTTTTGGTTTTTATTGGTTAATAAATAGAACTAATCAGCTAGCTTATTTTTGCTTCTAAATTATTTTAAGTAACTGATTAGTTGACTAGTATTTATCTAGTTGCTCCTCTTAATAGTGATACTACAAATAACACTAAAAAGACAAAGAATAAGATTTTAGCAATTCCTGCAGCTGCTCCTGCAACGCCTCCAAATCCTAAGATTCCGGCTATAATTGCGATAATGATAAATGTGATTGTCCAACGTAACATAATTTTTTGGTTTTAAATGGTTAATATTAAACTAACAGCACTTTGCTTTTAGTTGTTAGAGAATTGTTTCTCTAAATTTTGTGCTTCAAATGATAACTTATTATCAAATTGAAGTGTTCTGATAGGGAACGGAATGTTAATGTCCGCCTTATCGTATGCTTTTTTAATTTCTATAATTGCTGTACTTTTTGCTCTTAATTTTTCTAGAGCATTTTCGGCATCAATCCAGAATCTGCATAAATAGTTGATTGAACTTGATCCGTATTCTGTAAAATAAAACTCTACATCTTCTGGTTTTTCTATCTGATCAAATGTGTTACAGATTGTTTCTTTAGTTAATTGCTCTACTTGTTCTAAATCCGACTCATATCCAACACCGCACTCTAAAAACACTCTCATTTTTGTTGTTAGTGTATAGTTTTTTAGTGGGTTTTCTAAAATCTTCTTATTAGGAATAACTACAATGTTATTATCTGCTTCTTTTAAGGTGAAATCTTTAAGGTTAATATCCATAACCTCTCCAGAAAATCCATTAGTTTCTACCCAATGTCCTATTTGTATTTTCTTTCTAAAAGACAATACAATACCCGCAAAGGTGTTAGATAATGTACCTTGTAAAGCTAATCCAATTGCTAATCCAGCAACACCAGCACCAGCTAATAATGAGGTTAATGTTTTACTAAGATTTAATATACCTAAGGCTAAAAATAATCCAGCTAATACTACAACTACTGCAGAAATGCGTCCTACCATATTAGTTATAGAGTTTTGTTCTACTCTTCTAGCCATTAGCTTGCTTACATATTTGTTTACATATTTTGAAACAAAATATGCGGCAAATAATACTAAGATTGCTAAAATTAAGTTTGGTATATTGGTTACTATTATATTAAACCAGCCTTCTAATTTATCTATCAATAAATTATATGCTTCGGATAATTGATCTTTCATAATTTTAAATTTTTAAGGTTAGTACTGTATCTAAATTGCTAAAATATTAGCTAGCTACTGCTTCTTCCTTTAATTGCTCTGTAGACTTTTTTGTCCAAGCATTTAACATCCAGCTAGTTTTTTCTAATTCTCTTATATAAGCACCAACTAAATCAATTGTACCTTCATCTCCTGCATTTTCAGCAGAATCTATAACACTAGACATTTGCGCTAAAATAATTTTGTGGTCGTTTAAAAGAGTTTCTATCATTTTTTGGTCAGAAATCATAGCGCTTTCCTCCTGTACAGTAGCTATTTTAATGTAATCACTAAATTTACTAACAGGATGATGTCTAAGTGTTAAAATTCGCTCAGCTATTTCATCAATTTTAATTTGTGCATCATTGTACATGTCTTCAAACTGTTCATGTAGGTCAAAAAAGTTTTTTCCTAATATATTCCAGTGAAAACTTCTTAGTTTTTGGTAGTACATATGGTAGTCAGATAATAATGTATTTAAATCCATTACTACTGGTAATAATTTTTCATCTTGCATATTCAAATAACTCATAATCAATATTATATTTTGGGTTGTTTATTTTGTTTAACAGTTCTAAATTACAATTAAACAATATTGATTACTAGCCATTTAACTAGCTTTAACTAATAGCTAAGTCTTTTAACATAAAATTGTGTTAAGAAAAAAATGAGTTGTTAAAACGATTAACAGTTTAATCAAACTCTAACTTATGAAGAATAAGTCCAGATGCAGGAGCTACATAATCTATAGCAACAGTGTTTTCGGGTGTTAAGCTAGATTTAATGTCGTTTAAAGTAAGTTCTCCTTTACCTAAATTGATTAATGCACCCATCATTAATCGTATTTGATTACGCATAAAACCTTTACCTCTAACACGAAGCATATATGTCTTTTCTGGAAAGAAATTTGCAGAGTAAAGTGTGTTTTCTACGATTTCGCAAGTATCAATTTCTCTTTCGTAAACACCATGATCTGTTGGTCTAAAACAATAGCTTTTTAGATAATGTCTACCTTCAAAAAGTTTTGCGCCTTCTTTCATCACTTCAATATTCAACGGATCTAAAATAGTAGTCATTATTGGTGCACAAAACGGATGAAATTTACCACCAAATGCAAAAATGTATATGTATTCTTTTGTTTTTGAAGATTGAATAATATTAAATTTATTATCTACTTCTTTTATAGATTTAGCACGAATGTCTTGAGGTAAATTGTAATTAAACAACTCTAAAAACGCTTCAAAATCTTCAATAGGTTCTTCTAAAAATAACTCAAAAGCAGCGTTTTCTGCACTAACCATAGCATCAGTACGACCAGAAACTAAGGTTTTAAATGGTTTTTTATTTAAAATGAAATTTAAAGTACGATCTACCATTAAATGTAACGTCTTTACATTGGGTTGTTTTTGCCAACCGTGAAAACGATAGCCTAAGTATTGAATGGTGATAACGTAAAAAAATTTCTTTTTCATAATTATTGCCGAAAATAAGTTATTACATTTCAATTGGCAAAAATTTTATAAATTGTATATCATTAAAAAACTAACTAAATTTTAAAATTATGACAACCACCACACAAAAACCTCCAATTTGGTTCTGGATAATAAGCATTATTGCTTTATTATGGAATGCAATGGGCGTATTAGCTTATATTGGACAAGCATTTTTAACCGAAGAAGCTATCGCTGCAATGCCACCAGAACAACAAGAAATTTATAGTATAGATTTTCCTGCTTGGTATACTGCTGCATTCGCAATTGCTGTTTTTGCTGGATTTGGAGCATGCATCCTATTATTATTGAGAAAAAAACTAGCTAACATCTTTTTTATAGTTTCTTTTATTGCTGTAATCGTTCAATCTATTTACACGTTTTTCATGTCACCAATTTCAGATAAAATGTCTGGATTTGATACAAGTATGTCAATTTCAATACCTATAATAGCTATTCTATTAATAGTATTTTCAAATAAAGGAATTGCAAAAGGTTGGCTTAAGTAATAAGTTTTAACTCCTATAAAAAAGCATTAGAAATTTCTAATGCTTTTTTATTTATTAATAAATCTTAGATTTGTTTATCAACATTTATAATTATGGTTTTATCTACTTTAGATTGGGTAATAATTGTCTTTTTTTTAATTCTATTTGCAGGAATAGGAATTTTTGTTTCTAAACAAGCAGGCAAAGACACAAAATCTTTTTTCTTATCAAGCCGAAACATGCCTTGGTGGTTACTTGGTGTAAGCATGGTTGCAACAACATTTGCTGCAGATACACCAGGATTAGTAACAGAATTAGTTAGGACAAACGGTGTTTCTGGAAACTGGGTTTGGTGGGCAATGCTACTAACAGGTATGTTAACCGTATTTTTTTACGCTAGATTATGGCGCAAAAGCGGAATAACAACAGATCTAGAGTTTTACGAGTTACGCTATAGCGGAAAAACTGCTAGTTTTTTACGCGGATTTAGAGCTATCTATCTTGGTGTAATTTTTAATATTATTACTATGGCTGGCGTATGTTTGGCTGGTGCAAAAATTGCAAATATTTTATTAGGAATATCACAAGAAGAAATGTTGCTTTACGCCTCTATTATTGTAGTTGTTTACTCTACTTTAGGAGGATTAAAAGGTGTATTAATTACCGATTTTATTCAATTTATTATTGCAATGGTTGGAAGTATTTGGGCTACAATATACATAGTTAACATCCCTGAAATTGGTGGAATAGAAAATCTTTTAATCAATGAAAATGTAGTAGATAAATTAGCATTCTTTCCTGATTTTAGTAACACAGAAGCATTAATTACTTTACTTATTATTCCGTTAGCAGTACAATGGTGGAGCACGTGGTATCCTGGTGCAGAACCTGGTGGCGGCGGATATATTGCGCAACGTATGCTAGCTGCTAAAAACGAGAAACACGCGACTTGGGCAACTCTATTTTTTAATGTAGCACATTATGCAATTCGTCCTTGGCCTTGGGTTGTGGTTGGTTTGGCTTCAATTGTTGTTTTTCCTAATTTAAATGCCATCTCAGAAACCTTTCCCAACCTTACAAAGCAAATGCAAGGTCACGATGTAGCTTACGCAGCAATGATGACGTATTTACCTGCAGGATTAATTGGTATTGTTTTAACATCACTTATTGCAGCGTTTATGAGTACTATTTCGACACAATTAAATTGGGGAAGTTCTTACATAGTAAACGATTTTTACAAACGATTTCTAAAACCAGAAGCTACGGATAAAGAGCAGGTTTTAGTTGGACGTATCTCTACAGTATTATTGATGTTATGTGCTGCATTATTTTCATTTTATTTACAATCGGCAGCAGATGTATTTAATTTATTACTTCAAATTGGTGCTGGAACAGGATTACTTTTTATTTTACGTTGGTTTTGGAGCAGAATTAATCCGTACAGTGAAATTGCAGCTATGGTAATCTCGTTTTTAATTGCTGTTTTCTTCTTTATAAACGGAAAATTAGATACACCAATGGTAACAATTGCTGGACATTGGCAATTAGTTTTAGGTGTAGTAATTACGACTTTTGGTTGGATTATCGTGACTTTACTAACACAACCTACAGATGCAAAAACTTTAGCTACTTTTAATGCTCTAATTTTTGGTAACGAATCAAAATTTAAAGGATTTGGCAACAAAACAATTAGTTTTTTCTGTGGTGTTTTTGGTGTATATGCGTTATTATTTTCAATTGGAAGTTTTATTTATGGCAATACCTTAAAAGGATTTGTTTTATTAGTTATTACAACTGTTTTAGGATTTATTATTTATAAATTGAATAAGTTTTAATTATGAACTATCCTTTTGATCCAAAATTAAAACACCATATTATTATAGGTTTATTACTTGCTATTTGGATTTTTGTCTTTCTTTATTTTACAGAACCTTTGGACGTAGACGAGTTTGGCGATACAGAAAAACTAATATACTTGCCTGGATATGGCATAATTGGCGGTATTTCTTATCTTTTATTTTTGCCTTTACAATACAAACTATTGCCTTATAAGATAAAAAAATGGACTATTGCTAAAGAAATTTTTTTTCTGCTTACCTATACCATTATAACTCTAACGTTTGTTAGATTGTACTACTTATATGTAATTATGGACGGCATTCCAAACCCTTACACTTTGGGTTACATGCTTAAAGCTATTTTACTACCTGCAGCTGGTACTATTATACCTATAATCATAATCGCTAGATTTGCTTTTGGTAAATATTTTGAAAAACAAGTTGAAGATCAAAAAATAGAAATTAAAGGTGAAGGTAATTTTGAAGGTATAAGATTGCATTTAAATGACCTGATTAGCATACAATCTTCAGATAATTATATTGAAGTATTATATCTATCAGGAAATGAATTAAAGAAAACCTTAATAAGAAATAAACTTTCAGTCATAGATGAAACTTTTGACGAATTGATTAGAACACATCGTTCATATCTTATTAATCCATATCATTTTCAGCAATGGAAAACCGAAAAAGGAAAGTATTTTTTAATTTTAAATCATGCTATCCAAATTCCTATTTCAAAAACATATTTAAGTAGCATAAAACAACGGTTTAATTCTACCACAACAGCATAACATTTCGCCCCAAAGTCAATAAAACAAAGGGTTTTATCAAGATTAGATTTTAATTTAGCAGTATCAAAGTTTAATCAAAAATTTAATAAAGATGAAATCTATTGTAATGCTAATTTTAATCGTTTGTCTATCTATTTTCAACCTAAATGCACAACAACAAGTACAAAAAGAAATTGTTTTAGTCGGCACAATGCATAAGGTTCCAAAAATTGTAAAGCATAGTTATAAGCCTATGCTAAGACGTGCCAAAAAATATAATCCGACAGCAATATATGTAGAGAGTCCTAAAGGAAATGACAGTTTAAGTTGGGCATATTTAAAAAATGGATGGTCAAAAAGTTATAAGCAATTCTACCATTTGTCAGATTCTATTAAAAACGTTTTTAAGCCAGATAGTGTTAAAGTTTTATCTCTTTTAGAAAAAGACTTTTCAGCCATGACCAAACAAGATTTACAATATTTACAGAAAACATTTGCTTACCATAGAGACGATGCTAATTTTGGATTTTACAGTTATATTTTAAAGCACGGCGTAAAAGGAAGTAAAAAACCAACCCGTTATGAAGATGGTGATCTTACTTATAAATTAGCCATACATCAAAATATTAAACTATTAAATGCTATGGATGATCAACGAACCAACGATAAATATCATGAAGGTTGGTCTAAATGTTATAAAGAGGGAAAAAATAATGGGAATAACGCTATTATGAAAAAACTAAATAAAAAGGACTATAACTCGGCAATTTTACCTGCAATATTTAGAGGTTTGGGTAAACACACTAATAAGAGAAAATCTTTAAAAACAAGCCATCAACTAGCTTCATTTACTTACACAAAAAATATGACTGATGGTTGTAAGCAAGGCGAAAAATACTGGAACGAAAGAAATATGCGTATGGCAAAAAACATAGGTGATAGTGTTATAGCCTCAGATAAAACAAGAAATATTGTTATTGTTGGTGCTGCTCATATAATTGGGCTAGAAAAGGAATTAAAAGAAAATTATCCGCAGTTTAAAATAACCCTTGTTAACGAATTATAAAGCAAAAAACGCTAGATGCCTATCTAGCGTTTTTTTTATCTCTTTGTTTTAGCACATTTATAACATCTTCTAATTTAAAGCTCTTAGCCTGCAACAACATTAAATAGTGAAATAACAAATCGGCACTTTCATTTAAAAATAAATCGTCGTTATTGTCCTTAGCCTCAATTACAACTTCTACAGCTTCTTCACCAACTTTTTGAGCTACTTTATTAATTCCTTTTGCAAATAATGAAGCTACATACGATTTTTCTGTGTTACCGGCTTCTACTCTACTTTGTATGGTGTTTTCTAATTGGGTTAAAAATCCATAAGTTTCGGTATTATCTTCATTCCAACACGTATCGCTTCCTGTGTGGCACGTTGGTCCTTTTGGATTTACAGTTACTAACAAAGTATCGTTATCGCAGTCTAGTTTAATATCTACTAAGTTTAAAACGTTACCACTTTCTTCTCCTTTGGTCCAAAGTCGGTTTTTTGTACGGCTAAAAAAGGTCACTAACTTCGTGTCTTGGGTCTTTTTAAACGCTTCTTCGTTCATATAACCCAACATTAACACATTTTTGGTTGTTGCATCTTGAATGATTGCAGGGACTAATCCGTCGTTGTTTTTATTGAAATTTATGTTCATTATATTTTTACGCTTTATGAGATCCTGAATCAAGTTCAGGATAAAATTTATAATCTAACAGAAATACCTTTCTGCTTTAATTCTTCTTTTAAATTTTTTATTTCAATTTCACCAAAATGAAATACACTTGCAGCCAAAGCTGCATCTGCTTTTCCTTCTTTAAATGTATCTGTAAAATGCTGAATAGTTCCTGCGCCACCAGAAGCAATTATCGGGATATTTACAGTTTCTGACAGTTTAGCTAAAGCTTCGTTTGCAAATCCGTTTTTTGTTCCGTCGTTATTCATTGAGGTAAATAAGATTTCGCCTGCGCCTCTTGTTTCAACTTCTTTTGCCCAATCAAATAAATCTAATTCGGTTGGAATACTTCCACCAGCTAAATGTACTTTCCATTGTCCATTAACTTGTTTGGCATCTATAGCAACCACAACACATTGACTGCCAAATTTACTTGATAATTCGTTTACCAATTCTGGTCGTTTTACTGCTGAAGAATTGACAGATATTTTATCTGCACCAGATTTTAAAAGTACATCTACATCTTCAACACTGGAAATTCCACCACCAACAGTAAATGGAATATTAACTTGTTCGGCGACTTTCAGCACCATTTCAATCATTGTTTTTCTACCTTCTAAAGTTGCAGAAATATCTAAAAACACCAATTCGTCTGCACCTTTTACCGCATACTGTTTTGCTAATTCTACAGGATCGCCTGCGTCCCTTAAATTAACAAAATTAACGCCTTTAACGGTTCGACCGTTTTTGATATCTAGGCAAGGTATGATTCGTTTTGTTAGCATAAATTCTATTCGTCATTGCGAACATAGTGAAGCAATCTTTTACAAAGAATGAGATTGCCACGCTTACACTCGCAATGACATTAATTTTTTATTATAAAAAGCGTTCTAATTCTTTCAAACTTATTCTGTTTTCGTAAATGGCTTTTCCGATTATGACTCCATCGCAACCTATGTCTGCTAAAACTTCAACATCTTCAATAGTTGTTACTCCGCCAGAAGCAATTAGTTTTACAGATTGATCTGCGCTACCATTGGTACATTCGTTGATTATTTTTTTATACAAATCTACTGATGGTCCTTGAAGCATTCCGTCTTTTGAAATATCTGTACATACCACATATTGAATACCATTTTTTTGATAGTCTTGTATAAACGGAACAACCTCTAAACTACTTTCTTCTAACCAACCAGAAATAGCGATTGTCTCGTTTTTACAATCGGCACCAAGAATGATTTTTTGGGTTCCGTATTTATTAATCCATCGTAAAAAAGTGTCGGTGTTTTTTACTGCTATACTACCACCTGTAATTTGTTTAGCACCAGAATTAAATGCTATAAATACATCGTCGTCGGATTTAAGTCCACCACCAAAATCGATTTTTAAATTGGTTTTTGTCGCAACCTTTTCTAACACTTTATAGTTGACTACGTGGTCTGCTTTAGCGCCTTCTAAATCTACCATATGCAAGTATTCTATACCTGCATCTTCAAATTGCTTGGCTACTTCTACCGGGTTTTCATTGTACATTTTTGTGGTGCTGTAATCGCCTTTAGTTAATCTTACGCACTTTCCTTCTATTATATCTATTGCTGGTATTATTCTCATTTTTTCGCCTTTTGCTTTTAGCTAATCGTTTTATTATTTTATAAATTGATGAAATTTCTTAAGATTTGTTCGCCTGCCAAGGATGATTTTTCTGGATGAAATTGCACACCGTAAAAATTATCTTTCTGTAATGCTGAAGCGTATTCTACATCATAAGTTGTTGTTGCGATTGCGTCTTTGCATTGTTCTGCATAAAAACTATGCACCAAATACATAAATTCATTCTCTTTGATATCTTTAAGCAAATCTGATTGAAGATTATTAATCGTGTTCCAACCCATTTGTGGCACTTTTACTGTGTTTGAAAAGCGTTTTACATCTACATCAAAAATGGCTAAACCTTTTGTATGTCCTTCTTCTGTAGATTTACACATTAATTGCATACCTAAACAAATTCCTAAAACTGGTTGTTTTAACTGCGGAATCAAATGATCCAAACCTGATTCTTTTAGCTTTTGCATTGCACTACTCGCCTCGCCTACACCAGGAAAGATCACTTTGTCTGCTGCTTTAATTTCTTCAGGATTATTAGTTAACAACGCTTCAAAACCTAAGCGCTTAAAAGCAAATTGAATGCTTTTGATGTTTCCTGCACCGTAATTTATGATGACTATTTTCATTTATTGTCATTCCTGCGAAGGCAGGAATATTATTAATTATTGTTCATTTTTTTTAGATTCCGTATCAAGTACGGAATGACAAGTACTACAACATTCCTTTTGTACTTGGTAAAATCATTTTTTCAACATCGCGTTTTACAGCCATTTTTATTGCTTTAGCAAATGCTTTAAAAATTGCTTCAATTTTGTGATGCTCGTTTGTGCCTTCTGCTTTGATGTTTAGGTTGCATTTTGCACCATCTGTAAAGGATTTAAAGAAGTGAAAAAACATTTCGGTTGGCATTTTGCCAATCATCTCGCGTTTAAAATCGGCTTCCCAAACCAGCCAGTTTCTACCACCAAAATCTATTGCTGCTTGCGCAAAACAATCGTCCATTGGAAGACTAAAACCGTAACGTTCTATCCCTAATTTGTTCCCTAAAGTAGTTGCAAACACTTCACCTAAAGCTATTGCTGTATCTTCAATCGTGTGATGCTCGTCTACTTCTAAATCACCATCAACCTTAATGTTTAAATCTAATTGTCCGTGACGTGCAATTTGGTCCAACATATGGTCAAAAAAAGCAATGCCAGTATCTATATTACTTTGTCCTGTTCCGTCAAGATTTAAATCGATTTTAATCTTGGTTTCATTGGTGTTTCGCTCGATGCTTCCTGTGCGTTCTTTAGCTTTTAAGAATTTATAAATTTCTTCCCAATCGTTACTTTCTAAAGCGATAAACTGGTCTAAAGCGTCTCGTTGTACCGTGATTTCGTCTGTTCCTAAATTGGTATTATCGTTAATAAAAATACCCTTCGAACCCAGATTTTTAGCTAATTCAACATCGGTTAAACGGTCACCAATGACAAACGAATTCTCTAAATCATAATCTTCACTAAAATACTTGGTTAGCAAACCTGTATTTGGTTTTCGAGTTGGTGCGTTATCCTTAGCAAAAGTTCTGTCGATAAATTGTTCTTCAAAAATAACACCTTCGTTTTCAAAAGATTGAAGCACAAAATTATGAACAGGCCAAAACGTATTTTCAGGATACACATCCGTTCCCAATCCATCTTGATTAGTAATCATCACGATTTCAAAATCTAATTCTTTGGAGATTTTACTTAAATATGTGAAGACTTTTGGGTAAAACACCAACTTCTCAAAACTATCGATTTGCTCGTCTGCTGGTTCTTTAATTAACGTGCCGTCACGGTCTATAAATAGTACTTTTTTCATTTTTTTCTATGTTTTCGTCAGTTCGAGTGAATTTCTTTTGAAAATCACATCGAGAACTTTTACATCTCGATACAATTTCTCATTCTTCGAAATCACTCGATGTGACGTTTATATATTTTTTAATACTGCAATCAATTTCTCATTCTCATCACTCGTGCCAACAGTAAAACGCAAACAGTTGTTGCAAAGTGGTTGATTGGTTCTATTACGAACAACAATGCCTTTTTCTACTAACTGATTGTATCTTTTAGTCGCATCATCAACTTTTACTAACACAAAATTGGCTTGTGTTGGATATATAATATCAATCCAAGTAATCGCCTTTAGGGCTTTAATTAACAAGCTTCTTTCTGAAATTATATTCTGAATTTCGTTTTGAACCTCTTGTTGCTTTTCTAAACGTTGAATTGCCTTTTGCTGCGTTAGTTGATTGACGTTATATGGTGGTTTTATTTTATTTAAAATTGAAATAATTTCGGTAGATGCATAACAAATCCCTAGTCTGATCCCTGCCATTCCGTAAGCTTTAGATAGCGTTTGCGTAACTATTAAATTTGGAAAATCTGATAATTTTGATATCCAACTTTCGTCTTCTGAAAAATCGATATATGCTTCATCAATTACTACAATTCCATTGAAATTAGTTAATAATTTTTCAATTTTTGAAGCTTCAAAACTATTCGCTGTTGGATTGTTTGGAGAGCATAAAAACAATAGTTTGGTGTTGCTATTTTGTGTATTTAAAATGTCGTCTACTTTTGGTTGAAAATTTGTATCCAATTCAACCTTTAAAACGTCGATAGCATTTGTATTTGCTAATACGTCGTACATACCGTAAGTTGGCGGTAATGTGATGATATTATCTTGATTAGGCTCACAAAAGGCTCTAAAGATTAAGTCTAACACTTCATCACTTCCGTTACCTAATAAAATATTTTCGGTTGGAATGTTTTTAATGTTTGATAATAACGATTTTACATCTTTTTGTTGAGGATCTGGATAACGATTTACACCATTTTCAAACGGATTTTCATTTGCATCTAAAAAAATCATTTGGTTTGATGTTGCATCCTTAAACTCATCTCTCGCCGAAGAATACGGTTTTAAAGCTGCAATGTTTGGTCTGACTAAGTTATTTATGTTGAAATTTGTTTTCATTTAATTTGATTTTCGTCAGTTCGAGTGATTTTCTTTTGAAAATCGTATCGAGAACTTATACATCTCGATACAATTTCTCATTCTTCGAAATCACTCGATGTGACGTTTGCTATATATCTTTTAATCTAATTGAAACTGCATTTTTATGCGCTTGTAAACCTTCAGCTTCTGCCATTAGTTCTATGGTGTTTCCTATATTTTTCAAACCTTCTTTTGTGATGTTTTGAAATGTAATTGCTTTTGTAAAACTATCTAAATTTACGCCAGAATAGGCTTTGCTAAATCCATTAGTTGGTAAGGTATGATTGGTGCCAGACGCGTAATCGCCAGCACTTTCTGGTGTGTAATTACCTATAAATACCGAACCTGCATTTTGAATGCCATCAACATAAAAATCGTTGTTTTTAGTCGCAACAATAAAGTGTTCTGGACCGTAATCATTGATTAAATCTAATGCTTCTTCATTAGTTTTTACTAAAATAGATTTTGAATTATTGATAGCTTGTTGTGCAATGTCTTGTCTTGGTAATGCTTTGATTTGTGTGTTGATTTCAGTTTCAACTTCATTTATCAAATTTTCAGATGTTGATACTAAAATCACTTGACTATCAGTTCCGTGTTCTGCTTGACTTAATAAATCTGAAGCTACATAACTTGCATTGGCGCTATCATCTGCAACAACCAACAATTCGCTTGGTCCTGCAGGCATATCGATAGCAACACCATATTTAGTAGCCAATTGCTTTGCTACGGTTACAAATTGGTTTCCTGGACCAAAAATCTTATAGACTTGCGGAATAGTTTCTGTTCCAAATGTTAATCCTGCAATCGCTTGAATGCCACCAACTTTTACAATTTTAGTCACACCACAAAGTTGAGCTGCATATAAAATTTCGTTAGCAATTTTACCGTCTTTATTTGGTGGCGAACATAACACAACTTCTTTACAACCAGCGATATTTGCAGGAATTGCCAACATTAAAACTGTTGAAAATAAAGGTGCTGTACCAGCAGGAATATAAATTCCAACTTTTTGAATGGCACGTTTTTCTTGCCAACAGGTAATTCCAACAGATGTTTCTACACTTACCTTTTCTGTTTTTTGTGCTTTGTGAAATGTTTCAATATTTGACTTTGCTTGGTTAATCGCAGATTTTAATTCTGTAGATAATTCTGCAGATGCGTCTTCAATTTCTTGCTCAGTTACAAGAATATATTGTAAATCTGCGCCATCAAATAAGCTAGTATACTTTTTTATTGCTGCATCACCATTGCGTTGTACGTCTTCAAAAATTTGATTAACTGTACTTTCTATATCGTTAACGGTTTGTGTTGGTCGTTTTAAAAGCTCTGACCACGTATTTTTATTTGGGTATTTTATTGTTTTCATTTCTTCTCGATTAATTAGGCTTCGACTGCGCTCAGCCAGACATTAATTTAAAAATTAGATTCCTGCTTGTGCAGGAATTTAGAGCACCATATTTTCAATTGGACAAACTAATATACCTTCTGCTCCATTGGCTTTTAATTCGTCTATAATTTCCCAGAAATCGTTTTTATTGATTACCGAGTGTAGTGAACTCCAACCTTCTTCGGCTAGTGGTAAAACAGTTGGACTTTTCATTCCTGGTAAAATATTTATAATGTCGTCTACTTTATTGTTTGGCGCATTAAGTAACACATAGCGTGAGTTTCTTGCTTTTAAAACCGATTGTAATCTAAACTGTAACTTGTTTAAAATCGCTTGATTATCAGAAGAAATTTGAGGTGAAACTGCAAGTACAGCTTCAGATTTTAAAATGACTTCAACTTCTTTAAGATTGTTTTTAAATAAGGTGCTTCCGCTAGAAACGATGTCTACAATTGCGTCTGCTAGTCCAATGTTTGGTGCTATTTCTACGGAACCATTAATAATGTGTAAATTCGCGTTAACATTGTTATCTTTTAAGAATTGGTTGACAGTGTTTGGATACGATGTTGCGATACGTTTTCCTTCTAAATCTTTAATAGAATTGTAGCTTTCCCCTTTAGGAATCGCTACAGACACTTTACAGCTAGAAAACCCTAATTTTTCTGCAATAGTGATATCTTGCCCTTTTTCTACTAAAACATTTTCACCAATAATAGCGACGTCTACAACGCCATCTTTTAAATACTGCGGAATGTCTCCGTTACGCAAATAAAACACTTCTAGTGGAAAGTTTTTAGCCGATGCTTTGAGTTGATCTTTACCATTATCGATAGATATACCAACGTCTTTAAGGATTTTCATAGAATCCTCATTTAATCGTCCTGATTTTTGAATTGCAATTTTTAGTTTACTCATTTTTCTTTTTTTGTTAAAGTGTTTGAGTAAATCTTGGTGAAGTTTTTAGTTATAAAAAAAACCGCTTGATTTACTCAAACGGTTTTAAAAATATTTTGGTTTTATTCAATACATTTCTAGCTCGCTTGAGTGCAAGTATGGAAATGATGATGATGTAATTGAATAAAAGTCATGTCTAGTTTTGTTCTGTACAAAGATTGTAAATTAATATTTAAAATTCCAAATTATGAAATGTTAAAATTAATTTAATTATTATTGATTACCTAAAATAATAGGCATTCCACTTTCACCAGAACCTATTATAACTACTTTACTATTAGGTGATTCTGCTAATTTATTAGTCGCTTCAATACCCTTATCTTGAAGGATTTTATCTGTTAAAGAAGCGCTTAAAATTCTATTAGCATCTGCTTTACCTTGTGCCTCAATACGTTGTTTTTGAGCTTCTTTTTCAGCAGTAACTAATCTAAATTCATACTCTAAAGATTCTTGTTCTTGTCTAAGTTTTCTTTCTATAGCTTCTTTAATTGTAGGTGGTAACGTAACATCTCTAATCAAAACATTGTTAAGTTGAATGTATTGACTTTCTACAATTTTTCTAGTTTCTTCAAAAATTTCTTCTTGAATAGCATCTCTTTTAGTAGAATATAATTGTTCTGGAGTATAACGACCTACTACACTTCTTGCAGCACTTCTTATAGCAGGTTGTAAAACTCTGCTTAAATAATTTTCTCCTTTCTCATTATGCAATTTTCCTAAGTTTTTAACATCTGGTTCGTATAACACCGATGCATCTAATTTTATATCTAATCCATTAGATGATAATACAGACATTTTTTCTGGAATTTCTTGCTGACGTGTTTCATAATCTATAACTCTATTCCATGGAGCAATTATATGAAAACCTGGACCTAAAGGTGCTTTATTAGAGTCTACACCATCTCCTAAAGTTTCATATAAAACAGCAGCATGACCGGCATCTATGGTGACAGCAGATTTAGCTATTATAATTATAAATATAACTCCCGCAATAATAAAAGGGAATGCAATTTTTGGTAATCTTTCCATTGTAATTTTTATTTTAAATTAATCCTTTATATTTCCTGATAAACCATTCTAAAGCTAAGCACAATGCTATAAAAAATAGTAGATAATACCAGTCTATCAAAGGTACAACTCTTTTATTGGTTTTAAGAATTGGCTGATAACGATTATCTGATAATAAACTATCTGCCAAAGTAGAAGTGTTATCAATAAAATAAGCTTGACCTTTACTATTAGTAGCAACTTGTTGCAGCTTTGTTACATTGGCGTTTAAAAATTGTTGTTCTACATTAAATGGTATAATTTTAAAATTACCTGACGATGATAATTTATCTGTAGTAGAACTAACTGTAAAACTGTAATCTCCAGCGTCTAAACCATTTAAATTAACTTGATAACTGTTGTTTTTTAATATTAATGGTCTAGATATGGCTTGATCAGTTTCCTTATTATTAAGTGAAATATTTAAGTTTTCAGTTGCATCAAATTCGTAGTTTTTATTGAAATATTGTGCGCTGATAACAATATTATCACTACCGTTATAAAATGAATTATAATCGACTGTTAACCTATTTTTACGTTGATTTGAAGCTAAATACTGTACCATTTTTCCAATAAAAGCATCAAACGCTTCAAACGACTGATCATTTAAATAGTTTTGAGAACGCCATTTCCATAGGTTTTCTCCAAAAAGAATCGCTTCTCTTCTACCATTAGTTTCAAAAGTGGCTAAAAGTGGCTCGTTTGTTGGAATACCAGAAACAGTTTTGTTTAAAATAGATTGGTAAGACACTGAAAAATCTGGTGCGCCAAAGTTAGATTTTAAAGGTGGAAAGCTTTCAAAATCGATATCATCTACAATAAAATTGCTATAATTTTGATTAAGGTTAGCTTGATAATCTTCGGTTTGAGATGTGATTTCTAAGTTATAATTTTTGGATACCGAATTTAAGAATCGTAAATCTGTTTTTACTCCAGAAATCACCCATTTATTTTTATTTTGATCTTCTAAAGCTTCATATAATTGTTTAAATGAATTGTTTGGCTGATATAGTATAATTAATTGAAAATCATTTAATTGATTTAAAGTTTTATTTGGTTTTAAAAATGAAACTTCGCGCTGTTCATTGCTTTCAATGCTTTTTTTAATAGCACCTAAATCTGGATGCAAAACAGTGCTAACAACTGCAACTTTTGTCTTTTGATCAATAACTTCTACAGCAAAATTTTTATAATTATTAATCTTATTTTTTTCAGTTGAAATTGGAACTATTTGAGCTTGATAACTTTTAACACCAACAGAAGATGCTGGTAAAGTAGTATTAATTATTTGTGATGATTTGTCTTTTGAAAATGTAATTGTCTTTGAATATACCGCTTTACCATTTTGTGTAATAGTAAAGTTTTTGGTTACTGTTTCATTTCCGTTATAAACAATTATAGCTTCAACTGGAAATCTATTTTTTAAATACGCATATTTATTAACGTTTAACTGACTAATTTTTAAATCAGAATACGTAATGGTATCACCTAGTATGATTGGATAAATCGGTTGTTTATAGTTATTAGCAGAGAATTGATAATCGCTACCTATAGTTTGATTTCCATCAGAAATTAATAGTGTTGGAGCTGTTGTATTTTTATAGATTTCTGATAAATCTCTAAATACTTTATTTAGGTTGGTTTGTTGGTCTTTAAAATTTAAATTACCTGATGTGTTTAACTGATTTCCAAAAGTGAAATATTCAACATTAAACTTATTATTAATCTTTTGATTTTCTTTTAGTTGACTTATAAATTCAAGTTCTTTTTCATTTTGTTTTAAATGAGAAATAGACGCTGAATTATCTGCAACAATAACTAAATTAGGTTTTTCTGTATATGTAGAATTTTGCTCAAATTTAGGATTAATTAAAAGCAAAAACACAGAAAAAAAGGTGAAAAACCTTAAAAAAACAAAAAACGCATTGTCTTTTAATGCGCTTTTTGTTTTGTATTTATACTGGAAAAGCGCTAAAAGTAGCGCTATAAATCCTGCTAATATGATTAATAATATATCTTGTGTAGACATCTTTTAATATATGAAGTACTATTTTGTTATGGATAAATAGTATTTCAAAAAAAAATCTAGGATGAAAATTTACGTTAACATTCCGCCATCAACGTTAATCGTTTGTCCTGTTACGTAAGCAGACATATCACTAGCTAAAAATACACAAGCATTTGCAATATCTTCTGGCGTACCACCACGTTTTAATGGTATAGCATCACGCCAACCTTGCACAGTTTTTTCGTCTAATTTTCCTGTCATTTCAGTTTCGATAAAGCCAGGTGCAATTACGTTACTTCTAATATTTCTAGAACCTAACTCTAAAGCTACAGACTTAGAAAAACCAATAATACCAGCTTTACTTGCTGCATAGTTAGTTTGTCCTGCATTACCTTTAACACCAACAACAGAACTCATATTGATAATAGATCCTTTACGTTGTTTAAGCATAGTACGTTGTACAGCTTTTGTCATGTTAAATACAGATTTAAGATTTACTTCGATTACTTTATCAAAATCTTCTTCGCCCATACGCATTAACAAGTTATCTTTAGTAATACCGGCATTATTTACTAACACATCAATGCTACCAAATTCTGCTAACACATCTTCTGCTAATTTTTGAGCTTCTTCAAAACTAGCAGCGTTACTTTGATATCCTTTAGCTTTAACACCTAGAGCGTTTAACTCTTCTTCTAATTCATTTGCTGCTTCAACAGAAGAGCTATATGTAAATGCTATATTTGCTCCGTTTTGAGCAAAGACTTGTGCTATTCCTTTTCCTATTCCTCTTGAAGCACCTGTAATAATAGCTGTTTTATTTTCTAAAAGTTTCATTTATAATTCTGTTTTCAATTAGTATTTCAAATATAGTTATTTAGAATGTTATTGATAAGAAAAAGCCTCATAATTGTCATAAAATTATGAGGCTTTAAATAGTTTATGTTATTGGGCTTACCCCATAACTTCAGCTACTTTTTTACCTATTTCTGCTGGAGAATCTACTACGTGGATTCCGCAATCTCTCATAATATCTTTTTTAGCTTGAGCTGTATCATCAGATCCACCAACAATTGCTCCTGCGTGCCCCATTGTACGACCAGCTGGCGCAGTTTCACCTGCTATAAATCCAACGATTGGTTTTTTACTTCCTGAAGCTTTATACCAATTAGCTGCGTCTGCTTCTAATTGTCCACCAATTTCACCAATCATAACAACGCACTCGGTTTCTGGATCATTAATTAATAATTCTACAGCTTCTTTAGTTGTAGTACCGATAATTGGATCACCACCAATACCAATTGCTGTAGTAATACCTAAACCTTGTTTTACAACTTGGTCTGCAGCTTCGTAAGTTAATGTTCCTGATTTAGAAACAATACCTACTTTTCCTTGTTTGAATACAAAACCTGGCATGATACCAACTTTTGCTTCACCAGGTGTAATTACACCTGGACAGTTAGGACCTACTAAACGACAGTCTTTACCTTTAATATAATCTGCAGCTTTAATCATGTCTGCTACAGGAATTCCTTCTGTAATACAAATAATTACTTTAATACCAGCGTCTGCCGATTCCATAATAGCATCTGCTGCAAATGCTGGTGGAACAAATATTATTGAAGTGTCTGCTCCTACTTTTTCTACAGCTTCTGATACTGTGTTAAATACAGGTCTATCTAAGTGAGATTGACCACCTTTACCTGGTGTTACACCACCAACAACGTTGGTACCGTATTCTATCATTTGACCAGCGTGGAAAGTACCTTCGCTACCTGTAAAACCTTGAACTATTATTTTTGAATCTTTGTTTACTAAAACGCTCATGTTTTGTATTATTAAGAATTTTTAAATGTTTTTATTTTTTTGTGTAACAAAAATAAGTTTTTGATTGCTATTACTAAAGTATTTTTAAACTTTAATTTCAGAAAATGAGTTTAAATTTTGAGAATTTTCGTCTGCTAGCTGACTTATTTCATGTCCTCTATAAAGTTGTCCATCTTTAACTTCCCAAATTGAAATAAAATGCGCTAAAGGTTCTTCATCTTCTGGTTTTTCAATTGAAGTTACATAAATGGTATATCTTGCTGTTACTGTATTATTATCCTCTAGCAAATGACTAAGCTTGTAATTAAACGAATGAAATGCTTTTTTTAAGGTTTCTATTCGCTCTTTAATCATTTTATAATCAGAACACATATAGCCTTTACTGCTATTCCAATGTAATAAGCAATCTTTATGAATATGCTTTATGGCTTCGTTATCTTTAGCTAAGTCTAAACTATAAAATGTTTTTACAACCTCTTTTGCTGTCATTACTTTTCTTTTAATTGTTTTAAAATTTCAGGAATTTTTTTGACGTACGCTAAATCTTTCAGTTTCTCTCTAGATTCTTCTATTGGCGTACCAAAATACGATTTTCCGCCTGCAATAGATTTTGTCACACCTGTTTGCCCTAAAACATTTGCTTTTTTTCCAATAGTTATACCACTTGTTGTACCAACTTGTCCCCAAAGCGTGACTTCATCTTCAATAATACAACAACCTGCAATTCCTGTTTGAGATGCGATTAAGCATTTTTTACCTATTACAGTATCGTGACCAACTTGTATTTGGTTATCCAGTTTAGATCCTTCACCAATTGTTGTATCACCAGTCACACCACGATCAATACTACACATAGCACCAATATCTACATGGTCTTTTATTACAACTCTACCTCCAGATTTTAATTGATCAAACCCTTCTGGTCTATTTTTATAATAAAATGCACTTGCACCTAAGACACTTCCTGCATGAATAGTCACATTATTACCAATAATCGTATCATCATAAATACTAACATTAGAATGAATGACACAATTATCACCAATAATTACGTTGTTTCCTATAAAACAGTTTGGTTGAATTATGGTATTTTGTCCAAT
Organism: Mesoflavibacter zeaxanthinifaciens DSM 18436; assembly: GCF_000422365.1. Lineage (GTDB taxonomy): Bacteria > Bacteroidota > Bacteroidia > Flavobacteriales > Flavobacteriaceae > Mesoflavibacter > Mesoflavibacter zeaxanthinifaciens. The sequence goes on along the minus strand of NZ_AULQ01000001.1, from coordinate 444,562 downwards.
TTTAGCAGTATCTGAAATTGCAGAACTTGAAGGTGTAAATGGTTTAAAATGATTAGTTAGCTTATTGAAATCTCTAAAAGGATCATCACTAATTAATAAAGCTTTTCCTTCTGGACAATCTACTTCTTTATTAATAAGTATTATTGTTGCTGCGCTATTTAAAGCTTTGTCGTAATATTTTGGATGATCTACAAATACGATATCTCCAGGTTCTACAACATGAATTTCATTCATGCCTAAAACTTCAAAGTTTTCATTGCCAACAAACTCGCAATTAATTAGTTGCGCTATTTGCTGAAGTGTATGAGGTTTTGGGAATTTCATTTTAAAAAAACAAAAGAGTTAAATTATTCTTTAACTCTTTCTTTATAAGTTCCTTTTTCTGTTTCAACCTTAATTTTATCACCTTCATTTATAAATAAAGGTACATTTACAGTTGCACCAGTTTCTACAGTTGCTGGTTTTGTAGCATTTGTTGCTGTATTACCTTTAACTCCAGGTTCTGTTGCTGTTACTTCTAAAATTACTGTAGCAGGCATATCTACAGAAAGTGGCATATTATCTTCAGAATTAATTTGAATTGTAACCACTTCTCCTTCTTTCATTAAATCTGGTCTATCTAAAGCAGATTCTAAAAGTCTAATTTGTGTATAATCTTCTTCATTCATAAAATGATAGAATTCTCCATCATTATATAAGAATTGAAACTTATGAGTTTCTACTCTCACATCGTCTAATTTATGACCTGCAGAAAATGTATTATCTAATACTTTACCTGTAGTTACACTTTTTAATTTTGTTCTAACAAATGCAGGACCTTTACCAGGTTTTACATGTAAAAATTCAATGATTTTATATATATCATTGTTATATCTAATACATAAACCGTTTCTAATATCTGATGTTGTTGCCATTATTTACTTTTAATTTGAATTTTTAATTTGATGTAAAATATCCTTTCATAATTCCACGATGAGAATTTTTGATAAACTGAAGGATTTCGTCTCGTTCTGGAGTTGCTTCCATTTCAGCTTCAATAATTGCAGCTGCTTGAGAGTTATTATAATTTTTTTGATAAAGAATTCTGAAAATATCTTGAATTTCTCTAATTTTTTCGGTTGTAAAACCACGTCGTCTTAAACCAACAGAATTTATACCTACGTAAGATAGAGGCTCTCTTGCTGCTTTAACAAAAGGCGGAACATCTTTACGAACTAAAGATCCACCTGTTACAAAAGCATGATTACCAATTGAACAGAATTGGTGTACTGCTGTCATACCTGCTAAAACAACATAATCACCAATTGTTATATGTCCTGCTAAGGTGCTATTATTAGAAAATATACAGTTGTTACCAACAGTACAGTCGTGTGCTATATGGCAATACGCCATAATTAAACAATTATCTCCAACAACAGTTTTCATTTTATCTGTTGTACCTCTATTAATAGTAACACATTCTCTAATGGTTACATTATCACCTATAATGGTTAATGTGTCTTCGTCGTTATATTTTAAATCTTGTGGTACTGCAGAAATAACTGCACCAGGAAAAATGTTACAGTTTTTTCCTATTCTAGCACCTTCCATGATGGTTACGTTACTACCTATCCATGTGCCTTCTCCAATTGTAACATTATTATGGATAGTAGCAAATGGTTCTATAACTACATTTTTTGCAATTTTCGCTCCAGGATGAACGTATGCTAATGGTTGATTCATTTTTTAGTCGTTTTTAACTTTAGTTATTTGCGCCATTAATTCGGCTTCTGCACATAATTTACCGTTTGCATAAGCGTAACCTTGCATATGACAAATACCACGACGTATTGGTGTGATTAATTCGCATTTGAAGATTAAAGTATCACCTGGCATTACTTTTTGTTTGAATTTAACGTTATCCATTTTCATGAAAAATGTTAAATAATTTTCAGGATCTGGTACAGTACTTAATACTAAAATACCACCGGTTTGCGCCATAGCTTCTACTATTAAAACACCAGGCATTACTGGTGCACCAGGAAAGTGACCTCTAAAGAAGTCTTCATTCATGGTTACATTTTTTGCTCCTATTACATATTGATCTGTAAGTTCAAAAACTTTATCTAATAATAAGAATGGCTGTCTATGTGGTAACATATCCATAATTTGATTAACATCCATTAAAGGTGTTTGGTTTAAATCAACTTTTGGAACGTTGTTACGTCTTTCGTTTTTAATTAACTTGGACATTTTTTTTGCAAATTGTGTATTTACAAAATGTCCTGGTTTATTAGCTATAACTTTCCCTTTTATATGTGTTCCTATTAAAGCTAAATCCCCTATAACATCTAACAATTTATGTCTAGCTGCTTCATTTGGATGATGTAAGGTTAAGTTATCTAAAATACCATTTGGTTTAACTGCTATAGTATCTTTGTTAAATGCTACTTTAAGTTTTTCTATAGTGTTAGGCGATATTTCTTTATCTACATACACAATTGCATTGTTTAGATCGCCACCTTTAATTAAACCATGTTCTAATAAAGATTCTAATTCGTGTAAAAAACTAAAAGTCCTTGAACAAGAAATATGATCTTTAAAATCTGCCATTTTATCTAAAGTAGCATTTTGAGTTCCTAAAACTTTAGTTCCAAAATCTACCATTGTTGTAACCTTGTAATCTGAAGCTGGCATAACTAAAATTTCGCTACCAGTTTCTTCATCTGTATAAGAAATAACGTCTGTAACTTCAAATACTTCTCTTGTTGCTTCTTGTTCTACAATACCAGCTTTTTCTATAGCTTCTACAAAAAACTTAGACGAACCGTCCATTATTGGTGGTTCAGAATTATCTAATTCTAATAAAGCATTATCAATACCCATTCCTACTAATGCCGCTAAAACATGCTCACATGTCTGGATTGTTACTCCATTTTTTTCTAAACAAGTACCGCGTTGTGTATTAGTAACATAGTTAGCGTCTGCTTCAATTACTGGAGCGCCTTCTAAGTCTATACGTTTAAAAGCAAAACCAGCATTTTCTGGCGCTGGCTTAAAGGTTAATGTTACATCTTTACCTGTGTGTAAACCAACACCTGTAAGAGATATTTCACTTTTAATGGTTTTTTGTTTGACGTCTGTATTAATTATTGCCATTATTGTTTTTTTCTAAGTCGTTTACAGTTTTAACTATTTTTGGTAAGTTTTTAAAATATACATACGATTTATTAAAATCACCGTAAGATAATGCTGGTGAACCTTGTAATACTTCATTGTCTTTTACATTTCTACCTATACCAGATTGTGCTTGTATTTTTACATTATTACCAATGGTAATATGTCCTACAATACCAACTTGACCACCAATTTGGCAATTTTCGCCAATTTTAGTAGAACCAGCAACACCTGTTTGGGCTGCTATTACAGTGTTTTTTCCTATTTCTACGTTGTGAGCTATTTGTATTTGGTTATCTAACTTTACGCCTCTTCTTATAATTGTAGATCCTAAAGTCGCTCTATCTATTGTTGTTGCTGCTCCTATGTCTACAAAATCTTCTAAAATAACGTTACCTATTTGCGGTACTTTAGAATATTCTCCGTTTTCATCTGGTGCAAAACCAAAACCATCTGCGCCAATTATGGCTCCAGAATTAATCACACAGTTTTTACCTATTATCGATTCTGAATATACTTTTGCTCCAGAAAAAACAACCGTATCGTCTCCTATAGTTACATTATCTCCTATGTAACTACTAGGAAAAATTTTCACATTATTACCTAAGGTAACATTATTACCTATATAAGTAAATGCACCTATGTAAATATTATCTCCTTGCTTTACATTATCTGAAATATAAGAAGGTTGCTCTATTCCTGATTTATTAAGCTTTACTTGATTGTAGTATTCTAATAATTTAGAAAATGCTTTATAAGCGTCATCTACTTTTATTAGTGTACAACTAATGTCTTGTTCTGGTATAAATGTATTGTTTACAATAGCAATTGATGCTTTTGTAGAATATATATAATGTGTGTATTTAGGGTTTGCTAAAAAGGTTAATGCACCTTCTTCCCCTTCTTCTATTTTTGATAATTTAGAAACTTCTACTTGAGGATTTCCCTCTACGACACCTTCTAAAATACCAGCTATTTGTTCTGCTGTAAATTTCATTATTGGCAAAAATAGAAAAAATGAATTAAAGTTTCTGCTTTGGATAACATATATAATGTTTTGTTACCTTTTTTGATAGCGCTTTTAAATTTAATTGGTCAGAAGCTTTGACTACATCATCAACTTTTCCTGACTTATAAAGAATCTTTATATTCTGCTTACTTCTGGTATATGCCTGATTACTTATTTCTCCTTTAAACACAAAATATTTCGCTTCATCCTCTGTAATATTATATTTATCCATTAAAGACTTTAAGTGAGTAGATAAAATGTTTTCTTTTATAGGTTTCTTTTTAATCTTTACTTTAAGTAGTTGTCTATCAATTATCATTTCACATAGATTACTCAACACAAAATCTTCATGATGCTGCCAAGATTTCATTGCAGAAATGATATCATAATCATCTAATTTGGCAAAAGTATCTAAGCAATTATCATCAAATTCGTTTAATGTTATTTCATTTTTTAAGAAAAACTGTAATGGTTTACTAGCTTCTAATTTTACGCCTTGCCTACTTAGTTCTTTTGCTCTTTTTAAAACTCTTATTACAAGCTGTTCTGCTACTAAACTTGTTTTATGTAAATAGACTTGCCAATACATAAGACGCCTTGCTACTAAAAATTTTTCGACACTATAAATACCTTTATGTTCAATAACCAGCTCATCATCTTTTACATTAAGCATTGTTATTATACGTTCGCTATTTATATTTCCTTCAGAAACACCTGTATAAAAACTATCTCGTTTTAAATAGTCTGCTCGGTCCATATCTATTTGGCTAGATATTAACTGAAGCATAAACTTACGATGATAATCGCCTTTAAAAATCTTTATTGCTAGTGTTAAATCGCCGTTAAATTCTTCGTTTAACTTTTGCATAAAAAGCACAGAAATTTCTTCATGAGATACACCATTTACTATGCTATGTTCCATTGCATGAGAAAATGGACCATGACCAATATCATGTAACAAAATAGCTATATATAGCGCTTCCTCTTCTTCTTTAGAAATTTTAACACCCTTAAAGCGAAGTACTTGTACCGCTTTTTGCATTAAATGCATACAGCCAATAGCATGATGGAATCTTGTATGGTGCGCACCAGGATATACCAAATATGACAAACCCATTTGCGAAATACGTCGCAACCTTTGAAAATATTTATGCTCTATTAAATCAAAAATTGTCGAGTTTGGTATAGTAATAAATCCGTAAATTGGATCGTTTAATATTTTAAGTTTGTTTATTTTTCTCAAACTAAATCTTTACATTATAATTAGATAACAAATATACATGAACAATATAAATATTCTTTGGGTAGACGACGAAATTGATTTACTTAAACCACACATCATATTTTTAGAACAAAAAAACTACAATGTTACAACTTGTAATAGCGGTACAGAAGCATTAGAAATTTTAAATGAAAAGAATTTTGACATTGTCTTTTTAGATGAAAATATGCCAGGATTAACAGGACTTGAGACTTTAAATGAAATTAAAGAAATAAAAGATACCATTCCTGTTGTAATGATTACCAAAAGTGAAGAAGAATACATTATGGAAGAAGCTATTGGTAATAAAATAGCCGATTATTTGATAAAGCCCGTAAATCCTAATCAAATACTACTAAGCCTAAAGAAAAATCTTGATCATTCAAGATTGGTTAGCGAAAAAACAACTTCAAATTATCAACAAGAATTTAGAAAAATAGCAATGGATCTTGCTATGGTTAATAGTTATGAAGATTGGGTTTCGTTATATCAAAAACTGATTTATTGGGAAATTCAACTAGAAAATATTGAAGACCCAAGTATGTTTGAAATCCTAGAATCTCAAAAAAACGAAGCCAACATACAATTTGGTAAGTTTATAGATAAAAATTACCCTACTTGGTTTAAACCTAACACAGACGCACCAATATTATCTCATACGCTTTTTAGAGAAAAAATTGCTCCAGAACTCAGTAAAGAACAACCTACATTACTTATTGTAGTAGATAATTTAAGGTATGACCAATGGAAAGCATTTGAGCCAACTGTAGCTAATCATTATAAAAAAGAAAATGAAGAAGCGTTTTATAGCATTTTACCAACCGCTACACAATATGCTAGAAATGCTATTTTCTCAGGGTTAATGCCTGCTGATATGGAAAAGCTTCATCCAAATCTTTGGAAGAATGATACAGATGAAGGAGGAAAAAACCTATATGAAGCAGATTTTTTAGAAGCTCAAATCAAAAGATTAGGCTTGACACATTTAAAACATGAGTTTTATAAAATTACAAACCTTAAAAGCGGCAAACAATTAGCAGACAATTTTAAAGGTCTTAAAGATAACGATTTAACTGTTGTTGTTTATAATTTTGTAGACATGCTATCTCATGCAAAGACAGATATGGAGGTTGTTAAAGAACTGGCTTCTAATGATAAGGCATATAGATCCTTAACCCAAAGTTGGTTTAAAAATTCACCGTTATTAGAGATGATCCAACAAGCACAACAACTTGGTTTTAAATTAATCATTACAACAGATCATGGTACTATAAATGTTAAACATCCTTCAAAAGTAATTGGAGATCGTGACACCAGCTTAAACCTACGATACAAAACAGGACGAAGTTTAAGCTATGAAGAAAAAGATGTTTTAGTAGCTAAAGATCCTAAAACAATACACTTACCTTCTATTACGATGAGTAGCTCTTTCATTTTTGCTAAAAGCGATTTGTTTTTTGCATACCCTAATAATTACAACCACTATGTTAGTCATTATAGAAACACTTATCAACATGGTGGTGTATCTTTAGAAGAAATGATTATTCCTTTTGTTGTACTAAATCCTAAATAAACTAATTTTGCAAAAAAATTAATAGTGAATTTTACATATACATTAGATCAACTAGAAGAGGCTTCTAATTTTGTTTTAAAAAATGCTAAATCCAAAATCATCCTTTTTGAAGGCGAAATGGGTTCAGGAAAAACCACTCTAATTAAAAAACTTGTAAAGCAACTAGGAAGTCAAGATACTGTAAGCAGCCCTACTTTTTCTTTAGTAAACGAATATGAAACCAATGATAATATCATTTATCATTTTGATTTATATCGCGTAAACGAAGAAGAAGAACTTTATAATTTTGGAATAGAAACATATATATATAGTGATAAGTATGTTTTTGTAGAATGGCCTGACTTATTAAAACCTATGTTACAAGAAGAATACACAGTTTTAAGTTTTACAACCACAAACAATAGTTCTAGACAAATTAAATTGACTAACACTAAATAAAAATTCTCTTCTTTTTTTAACAAAAAAATGTATTTTTGGTGCGTTTGCGGTTTTAACCACAGCAAAAAATTGGAAAAATATATTTTTTAACATTATTTTAACATTTAGCTTGAAATCATATTAGTTTTCAACATACTTTAGCGGTATTAATTAATTAAATCCCTAACATTATGAAAACTAAAAAGTATGTAATTGCCTTAGCAATTTTTGGTGGCGTTTTATTCACTGCACAAGCGACAAATCTTATTGATTTAAATGAACAACAAACAACAAGTATCGAAAAGTCAAGAATTAAAGTCCCTGGACAAGGTAAATAAAAGTAAAACAAATGTAATATATGGAAGTATAATAGCTACTATAATAGCTCTAACACCATTATTATTTAATGCTTATGTAAGTGTTCCAGATCAAAAAATCTGGAACACTTATTTTTTTACATATAACAGCGAGTATTATCAAAGCGCTTTTGTAATGGCTTGGACGTTAATGAGCAAGCTTATTCCTTTGCTTTTAATGTTTATATGGATTTTTACTTGTAGACATTGGTGGTATCATGCTATATTAATTCCTATAGGCATGTTTATATATCAAATCATCGTAATTTTAGATGACGATTTGTCTTTTGCAGACCAAAACGAAATGCTTGTATTACTTCCAGTTATGATAATTATTATACCTTCTATCTACCTTGTTAGAGCGAGAATATTCAATAGGATAAATTCTGTAAATAAATCCACTCAAGAATTAGAAGACGAATTAACTTTTAGACCAAAATCGCTTTGGGGAAAAATTAAGCAGTATTTTTAATGTTTAGCAATTACAATTTATTTCGTAATTTGTTTCATATTTAAAAACTGACTTATCAATGTCTAAATCCATAACGCCGTTTTCTAAAGCACAACTGATCCCTCAAGAAGAAACTTTAGAAATTTATAAGCATAAAAGCGAACTTTTTATCGGTATACCAAAAGAGACTGCTTTTCAAGAAAAACGTGTATGCTTAACTCCAGATGCTGTTTCTGCTATAGTTAATAATGGACACAGAGTTCTTATAGAATCTGAAGCTGGACTTGGCGCTAATTTTTCTGATAAAGATTATAGTGAAGCTGGTGCCGAAATCACAAAAGATACAGCTAAAGTTTATAGTTGCCCTATGATTCTAAAAGTTGAACCACCCACTCTAGAAGAATTAGATCTAATAAACCCTCAAGCTACTCTTATCTCTGCACTACAAATAAAGACTCAAACTAAAAAATATTTTGAAAAACTAGCAGCAAAACGCATAACAGCACTAGCTTTTGAATTTATAAAAGATGATGTAGGTGCTTACCCTGCTGTTAGAGCTTTAAGCGAAATTGCTGGTACAGCATCTGTGCTTATAGCATCAGAACTATTAAGTAGCTCTAGTCAAGGTAATGGTCTAATGTTTGGCAATATTAGCGGTGTTCCTCCAACAGAAGTTGTTATACTAGGTGCAGGAACTGTTGGCGAATTTGCAGCAAGAAGCGCTATAGGATTAGGAGCTAATGTAAAAGTATTTGATAATTCTATAACAAAACTACGTTGCTTACAAACTAACTTAAATCGTACAATATATACGTCTACTATTCAGCCTAAATATTTAAGTAAAGCTTTAAAGAGATGCGATGTTGTAATTGGTGCTGTAAGAGGAAAAGATAGATCTCCTATTATAGTTACAGAAGCAATGGTTGAAAACATGAAAAAAGGCTCCGTAATTATAGATGTTAGTATTGATATGGGAGGATGTTTTGAAACCAGCGAAATTACATCTCATAACAAGCCAACATTTAGAAAACACGATGTTATTCATTATTGTGTCCCTAATATTCCTGCAAGATATTCTAGAACAGCTTCTGCTTCTATCAGTAATATATTTACTCCTTATTTATTAAAAATAGCAGATGATGGCGGTCTTGAACATGCCATTAGATTTGATAAAGGCTTAAAAAACGGTCTTTACTTTTATCATGGAATTTTAACTAGTCGTGCAGTTGGTGAATGGTTTGATTTAAAACATAGCGATATTAACCTTCTTATTTTCTAAAAATACTTTTAGAATTTATTATTTAAGTGAAATCATTTTACGAATTTTGCTCAAATTTTAAACTTCATGAAATTTATTCACAGATTAGGATATTACCTTGGTGGTTTTGCTATCGGATTAGTATTATTAGCTTTTTTTTTAAACGGAAGTAAAACGTCTTGCCAATACGATTATGGTCCAGAATCTAGAGTATTAAAGGATATAAATAATAAAGTCTTAAAATACTCAGCAGATAGTCAAATTTTACTGCAGAATAAAGAAATTGATACTACTACCATAAAAAACATACTAAAAGAAGGTGATGTTGTTTTCTCTAAAAGCGAACCAAGAAAAGAACCTTGCGGCATCTATCATATTGAAAAAGAAAAGGATAATAAAACTATTATCCTTACTGTAATAAATTGTAAAAAAACTGTCACTTTGCAATCAATAAAGATTGAAGATTAAGCATTTTTTCTTCTTTGTCTTTCTTTTTTAATCAATGTTAATTCCCTACTGGTTTGTCCTGCAACAGATGTGTTTTCTTCTGCTCTTCTAATCAAATAAGGCATAACATCTTTAACAGGTCCAAATGGTAAGTACTTGGCAACATTATATCCTTTAGCTGCTAAATTAAAACTAATATTATCGCTCATACCGTAAAGCTGTCCAAACCATACACGATTATCTTTTATATCTATATTTAAAGTCTCCATAAGTTCCATAGCAATGTAATTACTAATTTCATTGTGTGTTCCTATGAAAACTGAAATATCATCAATATGATGTAAAATATAAGTTAAGCAGTCATTAAAATTAGCATCTGTAGTTGCTTTATCTTTACAAATTGGACTTTCGTAGCCTTTTTCTTCTGCACGTTCTCTTTCTTTTTCCATGTAAGCGCCTCTTACAATTTTGTATCCAAGTTTAAATCCTTGCTCTTTTGCTCTTTTATGAGAAGCTTTTAAAAACTCCAACCTATCATGACGATAAGTTTGTAAAGTATTATAAACTATTGGAATATCTGTATTGTAAGTTTTCATCATTTCTTCAGCTAACTCATCTGCAGCATCTTGCATCCAACTTTCTTCACCATCTATTAAAACTTCTACATCTTTCTGTTTTGCTAGACTACAGACGTCATGATAACGCTGTACTATTCTATCCCATTCTTTTTGTTCTTCTTCTGTAAACGGTTTTCCTTCTCCTTTTTTCTGAAATAAGTAAAAACGACCAAACCCAGTAGGTTTAAATACAACTATTGGCATTGCTTCTCTTTCTTCACAAAATCGAATTATTTTAATGATTTTTTGAGCTGCGTCATCAAAATGAGATTCTATTTCTTTTCCTTCTACAGAGTAATCCAAAACAGAGCTTACTTTAGCTTCATACATCTTATCTATAACATCCAAACAATCTTCTTCACTTACTCCACCACAAAAATGATCAAAAACAGTTGCTCTAATAAGACCTTCAATAGGTAAATGAGCTTTTAAAGCAAAGTTTGTTGCTGCTGTACCAATTCTAACTAACGGTTCGTTAGCTATCATTTTAAACAAAAAGTAAGCACGATCTAATTGAGAATCACTTTTAAGTTTAAAAGCTATCTCTGTATTTTCAAAAAGTTTTTTATCGACCATTATCAAAAAAATTATGTGCAAATATAAATGAACTATAATAGAAATTATTTAAAAAACTCCTTATTTTTACACTTCATTATACACAATATGACAGCTATCCAAACACAAGATTACACTATTTATTTTAATCAAAAATCTTACGATAATCTTAACCAACAAATAAATAATAAAAATTACTCTTCAATTTTCATCTTAACCGATAGCAATACTAATGAACATTGCTCATCACAACTTTTAGCCAATATAAATACAGATATTAGAATTGAGGTTTTAGAGATTGAGCCTGGAGAACAGCATAAAAACTTAGATACTTGTAGTAGTTTATGGAAAGCTTTAAGCGAACTTGGAGCAGACAGAAAAAGCTTAATGATTAATTTAGGTGGTGGTGTTGTTACAGATTTAGGTGGTTTTGTTGCATGTTGCTACCAACGTGGTATTGATTTTATAAATATACCCACTACCCTATTATCTATGGTAGATGCGTCTATTGGAGGCAAAAATGGTGTAGATTTAGGGGCTTTAAAAAACCAAATAGGTATAATAAAAACACCTGTTATGGTTTTAATTGACACCTCATTTTTAAACAGTTTATCACAACGCGATTTGCGTTCTGGATTAGCTGAAATGATTAAACATGGACTAATAAATAACCCAAAGCATTATAGCGATTTACAAAACTTATCTAATTTAACACTTGAAGATTTAGATTGGTTAATTTATGACTCTATTAATGTTAAAAAAGAAATTGTTGAAAAAGACCCAACAGAGCAAAACCTAAGAAAAACTTTAAATTTTGGCCATACACTTGGTCATGCTATAGAATCTTACTACTTAAACCAAGTAGATAAAGCGTTATTACATGGTGAAGCGATAGCTATAGGAATGATTTTAGAAAGTTATTTATCACACAAAATACTTGGATTAGACATTAATTCTGTCGAAAAAATTAAGTCATTTTTAATTAAAACATTTGGTCAACCTAAAATTAACCCTAAAGACTTTGAAGGAATTATAGGGCTTATGAAACATGACAAGAAAAACGAAAATGGTAAAATTAAATTTGTGCTTTTAGAAAATATAGGAACCTGTAAAATTAATCAAGAAGCACCTAATGATCTGGTTATCAAATCTTTTGAATTTTATAATAATTAACACCTTTATATTAAAATAAATTGTAATTTTAAATACTTTACTTTTTACATGACTACACTAACCTCTTAATTTATAAATTATTAGGTATGAAAAAAGTTATTGTCGATTACAAAAAATTAACGCCTGAAGTATTACAATTACTTACAGAAAAATTTCCTGATGGTTATGGAGATGATGATATTATCAAGTTTGATGATCATCACAACCACAGTATTGAAGCTATTGAAGTAAAAACAAAAGATGCTATTTATCTTGTAAAAGTTAGTAGTAAACTACACTACACCATGACAAATTTTGATAGCAATTTAGATTTTACAACTAATAGCGACGGACATGTTGTGATGGATTTTAATAAAGACACAACACTAAGTAATGATATCGTTTTAATTGATGAGGAAGAATAAAAAAAACGCTTCAGATAATTATACCTGAAGCGTTTTTAATATTTTAAAAATGAAAAAAGCTTAAAGCTCATTAAAAATACTGTGCATTAAACGCTTTTTATCATTAATACTTTCTTCCATAGATATCATTGTTTCTGTTCTATAAACACCTTCAATATCATCTAGCATAAAGATTACATCTTTTGCGTGTTCTGTATTTTTTGCTCTAATTTTACAGAATACATTAAATTTTCCTGTAGTAATATGTGCAACAGTAACAAAAGGTATTTCGTTTATACGCTCTAAAACAAAAGTAGTTTGAGATGTATTTTGTAAAAAAACTCCTACATAAGCAATAAAAGAATATCCTAATTTTTTATAATCTAAAGTTAAAGAAGACCCTTTAATAATACCTGCATCTTCCATCTTTTTTACTCGTACATGAACTGTACCAGCAGAGATTAATAATTTTTTAGCGATATCTGTAAAAGGAACTCTTGTGTTATCGATTAACATATCAAGAATTTGATGATCAATTTCGTCTAATTTAAACTTTGCCATTTTATTGAATTAATAGATTTTAGGCAAAAATAGTACAAAATCTTTGATTATTCTGTATTTTAAACAAAGATTTTTAGTGTTTTAATGATTTTTTCACATTATTCATAAAAACGAAATCGTTTTCGTAACCTTCATATAACAGTTCCTTATTTACTGTCCTTACCTCTAAATTATTGGCTTCAATCCATTTATGAGCAAAAAAAGAATCATTTTTAAAAATTTTCTCAACTTTAGGAATAAAATTCAGCTTATTATCAATCAATTTTTCTTGAAATTGAATTGCAACATCTTTAATTTCTCCGTCTATTAATGCGTCTTTTATAATAACATCATAAAATAGTTTTTGATTTTCTGGTATATCAAAATAAGCCTTATAATTGTCACCTTTCACATCTTCCTTAGTTATAATTAATAACCCTGCTATTATAGCTTGATATGTAAATCGTCTTACTTCTTCCCTATTATAGTCATCTTTGTAATGTCCAGCTTCATATAAAATTGTTGGAGTTTGTTTCATTTGAAAGCTATCACCAACACAATTAGCATTAAAATCGTCATCATAACGACCAATTTGATTAGGTAACTCGGTTTGCATAAAACTATTAATCGAGGCTATAATCTGCATAGATATAGCTCTTGTGCTATTAATATCTCTTTCTTTGTTTACTGCTGGAGATAAAAAAGACAATGTTGCAACATTATTTGTTTTACCTGCACTAAATATGGTACGTTGCCCATGCAAATTAAAACAAAAGTCAGGCTTAAAAGCATTATAACAATCTAACAGTACTTTACTTTCTGGTTGTGATAAATCCTGAGCGTCTCTGTTTAAATCTACATTATTAGCATTTAATCTAGTATAAGCTTTAGCCCCATCAGGATTAAGCATGGGTACTATTTTAATAGTACAGCATTTTAATATATCATCAAAATAATTGTTTTTAAAGCTGTTTAATAAGTCAAAAATTGCTTTGGTGGTTGTAGACTCGTTACCATGCATTTGCGACCACATTAGTATTTTTTTTGGTCCATTACCAATAGTTATAGCATAGATCTTTTGATCTAATACAGAACGTCCAATAATTTCAGTTATAAAATTTGAAGGTAATTTATCTATTAAAGGAGCTATGTCATTTAATGAAATATAACGCCCAAATAAAGTGTATTCTTTATCTTGTTTATGTCTAGTGTTTAAGTCTGTAATTGTCATATTAAATTTTATACGTTACAAATGTAAACAAACTAAATTTTACAAATGTAAACAACATAATTTACAATTGTAATTTACGTTTGTAAACACCTGCAATCAATCTTAAAGGCTTTTTTAATTAAGAAAGTAGTTGAAAGCTTTATTAAACAAATAACACACATTAATAATTGTTTATCAGCTATTTATGTAGTTTATTTAAAGTTTAAGTTTAAATATTTTAACTGTAAATAAGCAATAATATTTACATAATTAACTATTTTTTTACAATTGTAACATTGAAATTTGAACTGCTTTGTTTACATTTGTATCACTATGATAAACAATACAGAATTTGCTAAAAGACTTCAAAAAGTCATAGATTATTACGGTGAAAGTGGCTCTTCTTTTGCTGAAAAAATCGGTGTGCAACGCTCAAGTATTTCGCACATACTATCTGGTAGAAATAAACCAAGTTTAGAATTTGTTTTAAAAGTCCTATCCTCTTATCCTGAAGTAGAATTGTATTGGTTGTTAAATGGCAAAGGAAATTTTCCTGCTGAAAAAAATTCAACAGAAATTAAATCTGAAATTCCTACTCGACCAGAATCACAAAATTTATTTTCTGAAGTTGAAGAGAAAACTCAAGAAACAAATTCGACTTCAATTTCACGAATTGAACAAAATTCAAAAAAAGAAATTGATCGTATTGTGATTTTTTATAAAGATGGTAGTTTTCAAAATTTTGAGAATTCGTAACTAAGTCCATAAAATTTTCAAATACGAAAGTTATAAGTAGGTGAAAAATTATACGTTTTTAATAAGCTAGTTTTGTAATTTTGTAGTAAATATTTTTTTATGAAACATTTTATCCTTTTGCTTTTAACATTAAGTTTATTTAGTTGTTATCAGGTTGAAAGAAATTGTAAAGATTTTAAAACAGGTAAATTTACAAGTGAAGTAACCATTAATGATAAACTGTATAAGTCTACATTTTTTAGAAATGATACGCTACAAGTAGAAACTTACGAAGGTAAAACCGATAGTTCTTCTTTGCGATGGATTAATAATTGCGAAGTTATTTTTAAAACCATAAATCCAAAGAGTATGGCTGAGCAAAAAGATATTCACTTAAAAATATTAACCACAACAGATTCTACTTATACCTTTGAATATTCTTATGTTGGCGAATCTAAAAAGCAAAAAGGTATAGCTTATAAACAACAATAATCATGATAGAGTTTTTAACCTCTAGTGATGCCATTTTTGCATTACTAACGCTTACATTTTTAGAGATAATTTTAGGAATAGACAATATTGTGTTTATCTCTATCGCTGCAAACAAACTTCCTGAAGAACAACGTGGTAAAGTCACAAATATTGGACTTTTACTAGCAATGGTACAACGTATTATTTTGTTGTTTTTTGTGTCTTTTTTAGTTGGTTTATCTAAGCCTTTTTATACTTTAGATTTAAATTGGATGCATTTAGAGTTAAGCTGGCAAGCCATAATTTTATTTGCTGGTGGATTATTTTTAATATACAAAAGTACTTCTGAAATAAGAGAAAAAGTCTCTGATCCAAAACATGATGAAGATGAAGTTAAAGGCAAAGCTATTAAATCTTTACAACAAGCTATAATTCAAATCTTAATTATAGATTTTATTTTCTCTATAGATTCTATCTTAACAGCTGTTGGTATGACTAATGGTTTATCAGACAATCACAACTACAATTTAATTTTAATGATAATTGCGGTTGTTATTTCAATAATAATAATGATTGGATTTGCTAATAAAATTAGACGTTTTATAGACAAAAACCCAAGTATACAAATACTTGGGCTTTCTTTTTTAATCTTAATTGGATTTATGCTAATTACAGAAGCTGGTCATTTATCTCACACAACTTTCTTTGATAAAAAGGTTGGTGCAATACCTAAAGGATATCTATATTTTGCAATTGCATTTTCTTTATTTGTCGAATTTTTGAATCAGAAAATAAGCAAAAAACCTACTAAAAAAGTGTAGGTTGACCGGAATCATCAAGGTTACTTCCTTCTTCTAAATCTTCTGACGGTTTTGAAGAAACATTTTCTTCGTCTATTACATCAATGGTATCTGCTGGAACGTCTTCTGGCGCTTCATAAGGTAAAGGATCTAAAAGACTTATTTGGTTAACCTTATCTTTAGTTAATTGATTACCAAGTGCATTTATACCTTTAATTGCTATAAATTCTTCTAAATTAACTTGAAGATTTTCCTTTCTATCTTTACCTCTTTCTTTAGTAAATTCTACTTCCGCCATAGGTTTCCAGTCGGTAGATACAATTTCTAATTGTGATTTTGGATGTTCTGATATAAATAAATCTTCTTTACTTTCGTTTTCAATTAAAAAACGTTTTACGTAGTAACGTTCTTTATCGCCGTCATAATAAATAGCTGAAATTGGCTTTTTTGGTATCCATTTTTCCAGCACAATCATATCGTCATCAAAATGCGCTGTTACTTCTGGAATTATAGTTTTTACATAACCACGTTGGTTGATTACTAATAGTCGATCTTCACCTCTAAATTCGCCTAACAACTCGCCTCTTCCATCTACATTTAAACGTTGTACTGTATCGTCAAACCATATTTTACGAGGTTTTAGTGTAGATACACCTTTTTCTTTTAATTCTATTTTTTTAATGGCATATTTGGTAACCACATTACCTTTACTTGCTCGACCTTTTATTAAAATGTCTGCAAAATCTATATCCCATTTAAGTTTTTTAATACTTCCAACTTGTCTTAAAAATACCGAAATGACTTCGGCTTCTCCATTAGGGTTTGCAGAGAAATACCAAACTTTACTCGATTTGTTTCCATTAGTCAAGTCGTACTCTTTATCTCTAGTCATGGAAGTTACGGCAAAACGTTTGATATACGAAGGTCCTTTGCTTCCATCGCGATAAATCATATTGTAAATAGTACGTTTGTCTTTCTTTTTAAAGACTGCAACGTGTATAATATTTTTACCAATAAAGGTTTTGCTATCTACTTTAGTGACCATCATTTTACCTTCGGCAGTAAATACAATAATATCATCTATATCACTACAATCGCAAACATACTCGTCTCTTCTTAACGATGTACCAATAAAACCTTCTTCTCTATTTACGTAAAGTTTTGTGTTTCTAATCACCACTTTTGTAGCATCTACATCTTCAAAAGCGCGTAGTTCTGTTTTACGCTCTTTACCTTCGCTATATGTTTCTTTTAAGCGTTTAAAGTACGCTATTGCGTAATCTATTAGGTTAGCTAAATGATGTTTAACTTCGGCGATTTGATCTTCTAAAGCATCAATTTTTTGTTGCGCTTTATCGATATCGAATTTAGAAATACGTTTAATTCTAATTTCGGTTAAACGTACAATATCTTCTTCTGTAATGGCACGTTTTAAATGTTTTATATGTGGCTGAAGTCCTTTGTCTATTGCTTGGATAACACCTTCCCAAGTTTCTTCCTCTTCAATATCACGATAGATACGGTTTTCTATAAAAATACGTTCTAACGATGCAAAATGCCACTGCTCTTCAAACTCGTTAAGTTTGATTTCTAATTCTTGTTTTAATAACTGAACTGTGTTGTCTGTACTACGACGTAACATTTCAGAAACACCTATAAATAACGGTTTGTTATCTTCAATCACACAGCCTAATGGCGAAATAGAGATTTCGCAATTTGTAAATGCGTAAAGTGCATCTATAGTTTTATCTGGTGAAATTCCTGACGGTAAATGCACCAAGATTTCTACTTCTGCAGCAGTATTATCTTCTATTTTTTTGATTTTGATTTTACCTTTGTCGTTCGCTTTTAAGATAGAATCTATTAACGACGATGTTGTTGTACCAAAAGGTACTTCGGTAATTACCAATGTGTTTTTATCGTATTGCGAAATTTTTGCACGCACACGAACTTTTCCGCCACGCATACCGTCGTTATAATCGCCACAATCTGCAATACCTGCTGTTGGAAAATCTGGTAAAATTGTAAAACGCTTACCTTGAAGATGCTTGACAGACGCATCGATAAGCTCTATAAAATTATGTGGTAATATTTTTGTTGATAATCCTACTGCAATACCTTCTCCGCCTTGCGCTAACAATAACGGAAACATTACTGGTAGATTGATTGGCTCTTTACGCCTACCATCGTAAGACGCTTGCCACTCGGTAATTTTTGGATTATAAACTACGTCTAAAGCAAATTTAGAAAGACGTGCTTCGATATAACGTGATGCTGCTGCGCTATCTCCGGTAAGGATATTTCCCCAGTTACCTTGCGTATCAATTAACAGGTCTTTTTGACCAATTTGTACCATAGCATCTGCAATACTGGCATCACCATGCGGATGATACTGCATGGTATGACCAACAATATTAGCCACCTTATTGTAACGACCATCATCTAAGTCTTTCATAGAATGCATGATACGACGTTGCACTGGTTTAAAACCATCTTCTATTGCTGGTACTGCACGTTCTAAAATAACATAAGACGCATAATCTAAAAACCATTCTTTATACATACCAGTAATCCTGGTAATGGTTTCGTTTGCGTCTTGGTTTTGGTCGTTTGTTAAGTCTTCGTTTTCTTCTTCTGCCATATTGTTATTCCTGTTTAAAGGAAATTATTTATTTAGACTTAAATATAAGTTTTAATTATTCGATAGTTAAATAATATTCTACATCTATCAATTCAAAAGTATTTGATATACCTGTTGAATGTGGCTCTTCAACATCATATGTAATAACACAACTTGAATTTGCATCAATTGATGTACAAGAATTTATGCCATAATTAGTTGAAAATTGGATATTATCTGAATTAATAGTTATTCTTTGTATACCTTCTACTGGTTGGTCGCTAAGGTTATTTAATTGAATTTCAAATTGTAATCTAGACGTATTATTACCTGTGTCTTGTGTGTATTCAAACTGAATTACATCATAGCTAAAGTCTTCTAATTTTTGAGGTTCTATTTGTTCTGCACTAGTTGGCTCTGAAAAATCACAAGGCACTTCTTGTTCTGTGTTATAGCTGTAAGATGCTCCGTCAAGAATATAAAACTGAGTTATGGTTATTGTTTTTGTACAACTTTGAATTGAATCTTCGTTTTCATCGCTAGAAGAACAATTAAAACATAACAATAAAACAAATAATAAATTTAATATAGCTTTATATTTCATCCTACTTCTCTTCTATTAAATCCATTTCAACCTTTAAGTTATCTATAATAAACTCTTGTCGCGATGGTGTGTTTTTACCCATGTAAAAAGACAATAATTCTTCTATAGACATATTATCGTCAAGCATTACAGGATCAAGTCTTATATCGTCACCTATGAAATGTTTAAATTCGTCTGGACTAATTTCACCTAAACCTTTAAATCGTGTAATTTCTGGTTTTGGCTTTAGTTTTTCTATAGCGTTACGACGTTCTTCTTCACTGTAACAATAAATAGTTTCTTTTTTGTTTCTTACCCTAAATAATGGTGTTTGTAAGATGTAAAGATGTCCGTTTTTAATAACTTCTGGAAAAAACTGTAAGAAAAAAGTAATTAACAACAGTCTAATATGCATACCATCTACATCGGCATCGGTTGCAATTACGATGTTATTGTAACGTAAATCTTCTAAAGATTCTTCTATATTTAAAGCTGCTTGAAGTAGATTAAACTCTTCGTTTTCGTAAACTATTTTTTTGGTTAAACCGTAACTGTTTAGTGGTTTTCCTTTTAAACTAAAAACGGCTTGCGTATTAACATCTCTAGATTTTGTGATACTTCCCGAAGCCGAATCTCCCTCAGTTATAAATAAGGTGGTTTCTAGATTTCTTTCGTTTTTTGTATCACCAAAATGCACACGACAATCGCGTAATTTTTTATTATGAAGACTTGCTTTTTTAGCACGATCTTTAGCTAATTTTCTAATACCAGAAAGCTCTTTACGTTCACGTTCGGCTTGTAATATTTTACGTTGAAGCTTTTCGGCTGTTTCAGTATTTTTATGTAGAAAGTTATCTAAGTAAGTTTTGATAAAATCGTTAACATAAGTTCTAACGGTTGGTAAATCTCCACCCATATCTGTCGAACCTAATTTTGTTTTAGTCTGACTTTCAAAAACTGGTTCCATTACCTTTATGGCAATTGCAGAAACAATAGACTTTCTAACATCTGAAGCATCGTAATTTTTGCCATAAAAATCTCTAATGGTTTTTACAATTGCTTCTCTAAAAGCGTTTAAATGCGTTCCTCCTTGTGTTGTGTTTTGTCCGTTTACAAAACTGTTGTAATCTTCGCTATATTGTGTTTTACTGTGCGTTATTGCTACTTCAATATCGTCACCACGTAAGTGTATTATTGGATAAAGTTGATCGTCTTCTTTAATTTTTTCTGAAAGAAGATCTTTTAATCCATTTTCACTAAAGTATTTTTCGCCATTAAAAACTATGGTTAAACCAGGATTTAAGTACACATAGTTTTTAAGCATTTTTGCTACATACTCATGACGAAACTTGTAATTTTTAAAGATAGTTTCGTCAGGAATAAATGAGACTTTTGTTCCTTTTCGTCTTGACGTTTCTTCTAAAAACTCTTGATCTACAAGGTTTCCTTGTTCAAAATCGGCAGATGCACTTTTACCATCACGAGATGATTCTACTCTAAAATATGTTGATAAAGCGTTAACTGCTTTTGTACCAACACCGTTAAGTCCAACCGATTTTTTAAAGGCTTTAGAATCGTATTTACCACCGGTATTCATTTTAGACACGACGTCTACAACTTTTCCTAATGGTATACCACGACCATAATCGCGTACGATTACTTTATTGCCTTGTATGGAAATCTCAATGGTTTTTCCTGCGCCCATAACAAACTCGTCTATCGAGTTGTCTAATACTTCTTTAAGCAGAATGTATATACCGTCGTCTGGCGAAGATCCATCACCAAGTTTACCAATATACATACCAGGTCGCATACGGATGTGTTCTTTCCAGTCTAACGAGCGTATATTGTCTTCGGTATAATTTGTTTGTTCTGACATAAATTTAGGTGCAAAATGTGAGATATGTTGCTAATATAATACAACCCAGTAAAAAATGAAATAGTAGACTATGAAATTAATTAACAATATATTTTGATAAGTAGTAAACTATTTTTTATCGACACAAATTTCACGAATTTTCAAAAATCATCTAGTGTTTTACATTTTAATTCAATCACTTCTAAACAAAAAACGAGATGAATTTTCATCTCGTTTTTAATGTCTTAAATCTTAATATCTAATTGTGAAGCAATCTAAAATGTAAATTACACATTGAATCTAAAATGCATCACATCGCCATCTTTTACGATGTATTCTTTACCTTCAACACGCATTTTACCAGCTTCTTTTACTTTAGCTTCACTACCAAATTGTACATAATCATCGTAAGCAATAACTTCTGCTCTAATAAATCCTTTTTCAAAATCGGTATGAATTACTCCTGCAGCTTGCGGTGCAGTTGCACCGACATTTACAGTCCAAGCTCTTACTTCTTTAACTCCTGCAGTAAAGTAGGTTTGTTGGTTTAATAATTTATAAGCAGAACGGATTAATTTAGCAGATCCAGGCTCGTCTAATCCTATATCTTGTAAAAACATTTGGCGCTCTTCGTAATCATCTAATTCATTGATATCTGCTTCTGTACCTACTGCTAGCACTAAAACTTCAGCATTTTCATTTTTTACGTTTTCACGAACTTTTTCGACATATTCATTACCAGAAACAGCACTACCTTCGTCTACATTACACACATACATTACTGGTTTTTCTGTAATAAACTGTAATGGTTTTACGTAAGCTTTATGGTCTTCTTCAGAAAAATCTAAAGCTCTAATTGATGTTCCTGCCTCTAAAGCTTCCTTAATTTTTAATAAAACAGCTTCTTCTTTTTGAGCTTCTTTATCGCCTGTTTTTGCAGCTCTTTTTACTTTGTCAAGCTTTTTTTCTACTGTTTCTAAGTCTTTTAATTGCAGCTCTATATCTATAGTTTCTTTATCTCTAATTGGATCAACACTACCATCTACATGTACAATATTATCGTTATCAAAACAGCGTAACACGTGTAAAATTGCATCTGTTTCTCTAATATTTGCTAAAAATTGATTACCTAAACCTTCTCCTTTACTAGCTCCTTTTACTAATCCTGCGATATCAACAATTTCTACTGTTGCTGGTAAAACACGTTCTGGTTTTACTAAACTTTCTAACTTTTCCAACCTTGGATCTGGTACATTTACCACACCAATATTAGGCTCTATCGTACAAAACGGAAAGTTTGCGCTTTGCGCTTTTGCATTAGATAAACAATTAAATAAAGTCGATTTTCCTACGTTTGGTAAGCCTACAATTCCTGCTTTCATTGTTATATTTTATTTTTAACGAGTGCAAATGTACACATTAATCCAATAAAAAATCCCAAGTGTTAACTTGAGATTTTAAATTTTTAGATAAATATTATGTTATCCATCAGGATGCATAAATTTTTGTTTACCAAGTAAGGTTTCTTCATTTTCTACATGATCATCATCAGGTACACAACAGTCTACAGGACAAACTGCAGCACATTGTGGCTCTTCATGAAATCCTTTACATTCTGTACATTTATCAGGGACAATGTAATAAATCTCATCACTTAAAGGCTCTTGCGCCTCATCTGCATTAACTTCTTTTCCATCAGGTAAAACTAATTTACCTTCTAAACTTGTTCCGTCTTTATATCTCCAATCGTCAGCACCTTCGTAAATTGCAGTGTTTGGGCATTCTGGCTCACAAGCTCCGCAGTTTATACATTCGTCTGTTATAATAATTGCCATAGCGTAATTTCGTTTTTGTTTACTTAACTTTGTACAAAAATAAAGCCAAAAATACGGTTATACAAATTATAATGGGTAACAAATATTACATAACTAAAGCTTTCGCCGAATTAGGCCAATTTTTAAGCCAATTTACCACTAAAGGAATTGAAAAAAAAGAAAATGTTCTACATAATGACTTGTTTTTTGATGGATTTAAACATCAAATAAAATTAGCCAAAGAACATAATGGCTGGTTTACTGAAAACAATATTTTATTCGCTTTAGAAGGTTGGGCTAATTTATTGACTGAAAATAATTTAAAACAATGGTTATCAAGTTATAATTTAAGTGAAGTCCAACCAAAAAAAGTAGCTATTATAATGGCAGGAAATATCCCTTTGGTTGGATTTCATGACTTTTTAAGTGTTTTAATCACTGGACATGATGTGTTGGCAAAACAATCGTCTAACGATAAACATCTTTTACCTTTTTTAGCTAAATATTTAGAGTATGTTTCTCCTGAATTAAAAGGAAAAATAACATTTACCGAAGACAAACTTCAAGATTTTGATGCTGTGATAGCAACAGGAAGCAACAATACTGCTAGGTATTTTGAGTATTATTTTAAAAATAAACCATCAATAATTAGGCAAAACAGAAATTCAGTAGCAATTTTAACTGGTGATGAAACTGAAGATCAACTTAATGACTTATCAGAAGATATTTTTAGATATTATGGATTAGGTTGTCGCAACGTTTCTAAATTATTTGTTCCAAAAAATTACAATTTTGATGGCTTTTTTAACGCGATGTATAAATGGCATCCTATAATTGAAGAGGCTAAATACGCTAATAATTATGATTATAATAAAGCAGTCTATTTAATGAGCGAATTTGACATGTTAGAAAATGGTTTTTTAATGATAAAAGAAGACCAAAGCTATGCATCTCCTATCGCAACTGTTTTTTATGAATACTATGATAGCTTAGAACAACTTCAAAACAAACTAAACATTGATAAAGATTTAATTCAATGTGTTGTGTCTAAAGGGCTAACCGAAAACGATGTAGATTTTGGTATGACCCAAAAACCACAACTTTGGGACTACGCAGATGATATTAATACTATTGAGTTTTTGTTAAAAATATAGTTGATAAATTATCATATTAATAACATTTTTTACAGTATTAATTAGCACCTTTGTAATGCTAAACAAACTATATATACTGTAAATCTTTTACAGTGTATGCATAAAATATTAAAAAATGCAAAGACACAATTTTAGCGCAGGACCATGCGTATTGCCTCAAGAAGTATTACAAAAAGCCTCTCAAGCGGTTTTAGATTATGACAACGGATTATCTTTAATTGAAATTTCTCATAGAAGTAAATCCTTTGTAGATATTATGGAGCAAGCAAGATCTTTGGCTTTAGAATTACTTGGTTTAGAAGGCAAAGGTTATAAAGCTTTATTTTTACAAGGTGGCGCAAGTATGCAATTTTTAATGGTTGCTCAAAATATGTTAGAAAAAAGAGCTGCGTATCTAAATACAGGAACTTGGTCTGACAAAGCTATTAAAGAAGCTAAAATCTTTGATGACATTATTGAAGTTGCGTCTTCTAAAAATGCTAATTACAATTATATCCCTAAAGGATACGAAATCCCAGAAGATTACGATTATTTTCACTGTACATCTAACAATACCATTTTTGGAACACAAATAAAAGAGTTTCCAAACTCACCAATACCAATGGTCTGTGATATGAGTTCTGACATATTTTCAAGAACCTTAGATTTTTCAAAATTTGATATTATTTATGCTGGTGCTCAAAAAAATATGGGTCCTGCTGGTACTACTCTAGTTATAGTAAAAGAAGATGTTTTAGGTAAAGTATCACGCAAAATACCTTCTATGTTAGACTACAAAGTGCATATTGAAAAAAGCTCAATGTTTAATACGCCTCCAGTATTTGCAGTATATACAAGCATGTTAACATTACAATGGTTAAAAGATTTAGGAGGTATTAAAGCAATTGAGGAAGAAAACGAAAAGAAAGCGCGTTTAATTTATTCTGAAATAGATTTAAATCCTCTATTTAAAGGATTTGCAGCTAAAGAAGATCGTTCTTACATGAATGCAACTTTTACATTAACAAACGACGATTTAAAAGAAACTTTTGATACCATGTGGAAAGAAGCTGGTATTAACGGACTTAACGGACACAGAAGTGTTGGTGGTTACCGTGCAAGTATGTATAATGCTTTATCACTAGACAGTGTTAAAGTATTAGTAGAAGTTATGAGCGAATTAGAAAGTAAAGCTTAATCATTTTTAAACAGAAAAAGAAAATATAATAATGAAAGTATTAGCAAACGATGGTATATCAAATAGCGGAATCGAAGCTTTAGAAGCTGCTGGATTTGAAGTTAATACCACTACTGTAGCACAAGAACAATTAATAAATTATATTAATAACAATAATATAACTGTACTTTTAGTAAGAAGCGCAACAAAAGTTAGAAAAGACATCATTGACGCTTGTCCAGAACTAAAAATAATAGGTCGTGGTGGCGTTGGTATGGATAATATAGATGTAGACTATGCACGTAATAAAGGTATACACGTAATCAATACTCCTGCAGCATCTTCTCATTCTGTTGCAGAACTAGTTTTTGCTCATCTTTATGGTTTAGCAAGATTTTTACATAATGCCAATAGAGACATGCCTTTAGAAGGAGACACTAAATTTAAGGCATTAAAAAAAGCTTATGCTAAAGGAACAGAATTAAAAGGTAAGACACTAGGTATTATTGGTTTTGGTCGTATTGGACAAGCTACAGCAAAAGTAGCTATTGGCGCAGGAATGAAAGTAATTGCTTTTGATCCATTTATTGAAAAGGCTGATTTAGAATTAGAGTTTTTTGATGGTCAAAAACTAAATTTCGATATTAAAACTGTGTCTAAAGAAGAAGTTATCAAAAACTCAGACTTTTTAACACTTCATGTACCGGCACAAAAAGAATATGTGATTGGTAAAGACGAATTTGATAAAATGAAAGAAGGTGTTATTATTGTAAATGCAGCTCGTGGTGGCGTTTTAGATGAAATCGCTCTAGTTAATGCTATTGAAAGCGGAAAAGTAGCAAGAGCAGCACTAGACGTTTTTGAAAAAGAGCCTCAACCAGAAATTCAATTATTAATGAATAGTAGCTTATCTTTAACTCCGCATACAGGTGCAGCAACTAACGAAGCACAAGACAGAATTGGAGTTGAGTTAGCAGACCAGATTAAAAGCTTGCTTTTAAACGATTAAAATTTACCTTTTATCGGATTTCTTTTAAAAAAATTATTAATTAAAGTCTCAAGAATAGCTTGGGACTTTTTTTTTGTAATTTACAATCACAAAATTTAAACAAACTTTAAAACATAATAAAAATGGCAGGTATTTTAGACTTATTAAATTCAGATTTAGGAAAAACAATAATTAGTGGTGTTTCTGGATCTACAGGAACAGACGAAAACAGAACAGGAAGCGTATTAACTATGGCTTTACCTGTATTAATGAAAGCTATGGAGCGTAACGCTTCTGCATCTCCAGAAGGCGCACAAGGATTACTTGGAGCTATAATGGATAAACATGATGGTAGTATTTTAGATAACCTTGGTGGATTATTTAATGGTGGTGTTGATGAGTCTGTAAAAACTGATGGTGATAAAATTTTAGGTCATGTTTTAGGTGCAAAAAAGCAAGGTGTAGAACAAGTAATAGGCCAAAAAGCTGGTTTAGATGCTGGTTCTGTTGGTAATATCCTTAAAGTAGCTGCACCTATTTTAATGGGTGTTTTAGGTAAACAAGCAAGACAAAACAACGTTAGTTCTACTAATGATTTAGGAGGTTTACTTGGTGGTTTACTTGGCGGTAGTGAAGCTAAAGAAGAACAAAGCTTTTTAGAAAAAATATTAGATGCAGATGGAGATGGTAGCGTTGTAGATGACGTAGCTGGTATGGTTTTAGGAGGAGCTAAGAAAAAAGGCGGTCTTGGCGGACTTTTAGGAGGATTATTTGGAAAATAATTATTATTAAATATTTCAAGAAAAAGCCAAACAAAATGTTTGGCTTTTTTTATCCTATAATTTTAGTAACTTTAGTAAAAACAGAACGATGAAAAATTTAGCTTTAGCTGCTTGCATTATCTTAATTGCTTATAGTTGTACTACATCTAAAAAAACTGTAGAAGCAGATAATAGTTCTGCACAAATTGGAGATACTATTAAAATAACTAGTGATAAAACAGAATACGAAATAATCATAATAGAACCAGGTTTTAATGTTTGGTTAAATACAACTGCAAGACCAGAAGGGTTTTACAATCAAACTTATTTAGAAAATAAAAATATTTTCTATGTACAAGCATGGAATAACAGAGTTTTGCAACCACAACGTTACAATCCTAATTTATATGAAATGCAAATTGACTATAGACAGAATATTGATTATGGTTATGAGCTTAATTATAAATTGTATAATTACTTTATTTACTTCCAAAATAAATATAATCAAAATCTTTTAGGTGGTCGTGTGCCTCCTTTTTAAATCGTTTTGTACTTTTGCAGACTTAAAAAACAGCTATGAAAGTATTTAAACAACGCTGGCAAATTCAAAAAAATTGGCAGCTTCTATTTCCTATTTTAGGCTTATTAGGTTTACTTTATTCTGGATATAAACTAGCTAATTTATTTTTTGAAAATATTTACCTAAAAATTGGCTTTACTATTATTATTACCTACCTATTATTAAAGGTTACTTTATTCTTGTTTAGCAAATTAGAAAACAAATGGAAAGTAACTTATAGATGGGAATTAATAGCTATCTTTATAGTATTTGCTATTACAGGATCTTCCTCTGTGTTTATTGGAAGACCTTTAATAAAATATATAGGAATTACTAAAGAAAACTTAAATCCTTTTATTTATTGGATTTTATATATTATTATTGGCCTCATTTTTTACCAAGTTTTACTAGTATTTTATGGTTGGTTATTTGGTCAATTTCAATTTTTTTGGAACTTTGAAAAGAAAATGCTAAAACGATTTGGTTTAGGACGTTTTTTAAACGAATAAATGTACACTATTAAACACATCATATCAAAAAGCTTAGCGCTTATACTTGTTGTTACGGTATTACTACCTGCGACAGTAAAAGCATTGCATGTGTTTGAAAATCATAAACATGAAGTTTGTACAGAAAAAACTAGCGACCACCATTTACACCAAGTAGATGTAGACTGCGAGTTTTATAAGTTTAAACTAAACAATACATACTACCACTTACCTACTTCATTTGATATAAGTTTTAATGATAATATTTATTCTACAAATTATCATTACTATAAATTTCTTTTTAATCATCAGCAATCATATACGTATTTAAGAGGACCACCAAGTTGTTAATCTGTTTGTAGATTAAAAACTCATTCACTTAAATATTTAAAATGAAATACTTGCTAATTATTTTAGCATTTGTAGTACCAAAAACTATAAGTGCTCAAAACTGTACATATACTTTTATAGGAGAGATTTCAGATTTTCATGATGCAACGCCTATTGTTGGTGCTACTGTACATATAGAGAATTTGGATAAATACGTTGTATCTGATATTAATGGAAAATTTAAAATTGAAAACCTATGTGAAGGTAATTTAAATTTGACCATAAGTCATGTCGCTTGTGATACAAAATCTGTGTCATTTAGCATTAATTCTGATACTTATGAAACCATTTTGTTAGAACACCATATTGAAGATTTAGAAGAAGTAACAATTAACGGTAAAACTGTTAAAGAAAACACTAATTCAGGTCAAGAAACTATCATAAAATCTCAAGATATTTACAAATACAACACTTTAAGCTTAGGTGATGCTCTAAAAGAAGTACCTGGTGTATCTTCAATAAATACAGGAAGCACCATTGTAAAACCAGTTATTAACGGTTTACACAGTAGCAGACTAATTGTTTTAAACAATAATGTTAGGTTACAAGACCAAGATTGGGGAATTGAGCACGCGCCAAATATTGATATAAATTCGGCAGATCAAATCTCTGTAATTAAAGGTTCTGGTACATTAGCTTATGGTGGAGATGCTATTGGAGGTATAATTGTTGTTAATCCAAACCGTGTTATTGTTAAAGATACATTATACGGTAAAACCTCTATTAATGGTTATAGTAATGGTCGTGGATTTTTAATAAATTCATCTTTAAACAAAAGCTTTAAAAGTGGTTGGTTTGCCAATGTACAAGGAAGCTTTAAAAAAAGTGGCGATTTAAAGTCTCCTGATTATTATTTAACCAATACAGGTTTAAATTCTAAAGGAATAACCCTAAGAGCTGGTAAAAAATCTTTTGAGTCTGGTTTTGAAGCTTATTACAGCTATTTAAATAGCGAAATAGGTATTTTAAGAGCATCTCATATAGGAAATATTAACGATTTAATCAATGCTATTAATTCTAACCAACCTTTAGTTGCCGAAGATTTTAGCTATGATATTAACAATCCAAAACAAGACGTTACACATCAAATTTTTAAGGCTAATTATTACAAGCGTTTTAAAAACTTTGGTAAAATTGATATTCAGTATGATTATCAAGAAAACCAACGATTTGAGTATGACATAAGAGTTGGTGATGATCGTGATAAACCTGCTTTAGACCTTAATTTAACAACGCATACACTAACAAGTAATATACTTTTAGATGCTAAGAATAATTTTGAGCACAATGCAGGTGTTTTATTTAGATTTCAAGATAATTTTGCTAATCCAGATACTGGTGTAAGACGTTTAATACCAGATTACGAAAAATATGATTTTGGTGCCTATTTTACAACTAATTGGAATGTAAATAGTAACTTAAGTCTTGATGCTGGTATAAGATACGATTACAACTTTATAAATGCATACAAGTATTATAAAACAAGCAGATGGGAAGAACGTAATTATGACCAAGAGTTTAATGATTTAATTATTGATGATCTTGGTACACAATTATTGGTTAATCCAGAGTTTACGTTTCATAATATATCGCTTAGCGCTGGTGCAAAATATAATTTAAATAGCAACTCTTATATAAACGGACAGTATAGTTTAACTACACGTCCACCAAACCCATCAGAGTTATTTAGTGATGGTTTGCACCATTCGGCAGCAAGAATAGAATTAGGTGATTTAAGAATAAAACAAGAAGTTTCTAACAGAATTTCTTCAACTTACAATTACTCAAAAAATAAGTTTCAACTAAATATTGAAGGTTTTTATAATCACATAAATAATTTTATTTATTTAAAGCCAACAGGTGTAGAGTTTACTATAAGAGGTGCATTTCCGGTATGGGAATACCAGACCACTAACGTTGCTTTGTACGGTTTAGGTCTAGCGGTTAACTATCAATTAAATGATAGGTTTAGTATTACAAACAAGTCTTCTTTTACAAAAGGAAACGACTTAAGCGATAACCAAGACCTTATTGATATACCACCAATAAACATATCTAATCAAATAAAGTACTTTAATTCAGACTTAAATAATTTAAGTATTAGTCTAAAAAGTGAATGGGTTTTAGAACAAACGGATTATCCAAATTTTAATTTTGAAACACTAAACCCAACAACAAACCAAAATGTATTAGTAGACATAAGTACGCCGCCAAGCGCCTATCATTTATTACACTTTGATAGTAATGTAGATTTTAAAATAACAGAAAATTCTAGATTAAATCTTGCGTTTGGTGTATCTAACTTATTAGACACAAAATACAGGTCTTACTTAAACAGATTACGTTTTTTTGCTGATGACGTAGGAAGAAATTTCACTTTAAAAATTCAGTATAATTATTAAAAACACAAAAATGAAAACTTTAAAACATTTATCATACTTATTAATCGCTTCTTTAATCTTTGTATCATGTTCTGATGATGACGACAACAACAACATTCCTGATCCTGTAAACGAAGAAGAAGTAATTACAACTGTAACAGCTACATTAACACCTGCTGGTGGTGGTACAGTTGTTACTTTACAATCTCAAGATTTAGATGGAGACGGACCAGATGCACCTGTAATTACTATATCTGGTAATTTAGCTGCAAATACAACTTATAGCGGTAGCTTAGATTTATTAAATGAAACAGAATCTCCTGCTGAGTCTATTACAGAAGAAATTGAAGAAGAAGCTTTAGAGCACCAATTTTTCTTTGATGTATCTAACGATTTATTTAGCGTAGCTTATAATGATATGGATGCAGACGGTAACCCAATTGGATTAGATTTTATCGTTACAACAGATGCTACAACTGGTACAGAAGCATTTACTATTACTTTAAGACACGAGCCTAGTAAAGATGCAGCTGGTGTAAGCGCTGGAGACATTACAAATGCAGGTGGAGAAACAGATGTTGAAGTAACTTTTAATGTTACTGTACAGTAATTTGTTAAACACTTTTATATTAAAAAATCCCGCAAATAGCGGGATTTTTTAGTTAACAAGCTTTTTGATATAAACAATATAACTGTTAATAACATAGTGAAGATTACTTCAAAAAAATCCCACCTTAGCGTTGGGTTTTTTTTATATTTATTAAATTATAAATATTAAATAAATTTTGGAGAATATTTTAAATTGGTTAAATAGCTTCGTAAGAGACAATTCTTTAACTTCAGTTCTTTTAGTTTCATTAGTTTTAAATATAATATATGATCTACTAAAAAAACTTTTCTTTTCTATAATAAAATTCTCCATAACTAAAACGAATAGATGGTCATTAAAAAATATTGAATTTTTAGTTAATCATTATAAAGATGAATTAAAATCACTTAAAAAGATATCTGAAAATAATAATGATGAATTGTTAAATTTAATTGAGGAAACTTATAACTACTTTTTATTTTGTTTAATAATTGTAATCTCTCTTTTATTTATTAATAAAGTAACTAGTGACCTGTTTTTTTACAGCTTTCTTGGAACTTCAACTACTCTAATTATGAAAATTATTGGAAGTATAATTTACAATTATAAATTAGTTAAAAAATCAAAAAAAATTGAATTCCATGAGAAGAGAATTAAAAGAAAAATTAAAACTTTAAAAGAATTAATAAAAAAACATGAATAAAAAACACCTCAAAAAGAGGTGTTTTTTTTATAATTCAGCGTTAAAAAATTAATCCTATTTCACTTCAATAGTTTTATCTTGTTTTTTACCTGAAAACACATAAGTGTATAACCACATAATGGTAAAGGTTGGTATAACGTCAAAACCAGGTAACGCCTCTTCTATAAAAGATACTACCGCTGCTACTCTACCCGTTTTACCTTTATAAAGTTTGGTCATTAACCATGCAGATGCTGGTGCCCAAATAATATCTCCAAATTCGCCAATACCAGGTATAATAAAAGTAACATATCCTAAAGCATCAAAAAGCAAACCTAAAAACAGTTTTGTGTATTTGTTTGTGTTGTTGTTCATTTATAAGATTTTAAATTCTAACAAGTTATAAGCAAATAGTGTTCCAAAATAAACAAGATAAAATAGTAGTAAATTACTAACCTTAATTAGTCACCATTATTACTCACTATTAATATAAATTGTTCTTTATAAAGATCAATTTTTGACCTCTATATTAAAATCTTTGACATAACATAATGTCAAATCACTTTACAATAAAAATAGTGTTTTCTGTTAATTTACAGGTTATAATCTATAGTTTCAAAAAAGATTTTAACGTTATATTATGAGAAAAGTATAACAACAAAGTTAGTTTTGTGTCTTTAAGTGTAACATTTATATTTTAGTTTACTCTTTATTGAGAATACCGAAATTTTTAAACCATCATGAAAATTTTATTTAAAGCGCTATTTTTCATTTTTATAAGTTGTCAATTACAAGCTCAAGACAAAAAAACTTATCAAATCAAACGTACTGATATAGCTCCAAAAATAGATGGTATTTTAGATGATATAGCCTGGAATGACGCACAAATAGCTACAAATTTTACCGAGTTTAGACCTGATTTAGGCGACCTACCTAGTAAAGAGAAAAGAACAGAAGTTAAAATGACTTATGATGATTCTGGAATCTACATTGCTGCTTACTGTTATGATAAACCAGAAGATATAATGACGCAGTTTACACAACGTGATAATTTTGGACAATCAGATTTTTTTGGTATTATTTTTAATCCAAATAATGATGCGCAAAACAACACTAATTTTTTTGTGTTTAGCTCTGGCACACAAGCAGATGCTGTAGAAAGCCCAAATAATGGTGAAGATTTAGGCTGGAACGCCGTTTGGGAAAGTAGTGTAGAAATGCAAAATGACGGTTGGATTGTAGAGGTTAAAATACCATATAGAGCTTTACGTTTTACACAACAAGAAAACCCAACTTGGGGTATACAATTTCATAGACATTATCGCAATACAAGAGAACAAATGACATGGAATCCTTTAGATCCAACAAAAGGAAATAATGGACTATACCATGCAGAATTAAAAGGATTAAAAAACATTACGCCTCCAACAAGACTTAGTTTTTTTCCTTACGCATCTGGTTTAACAAGCTCTTTTGACGGAGAAACAGAAACCGAACTTGCTGCAGGTATGGATGTAAAATATGGGATTACAGAAAATATTACTTTAGATGCTACTTTAATACCTGATTTTAGCCAAGCTGGTTTTGACAATGTCATATTAAACCTTGGTCCTTTTGAGCAACAATTTTCAGAAAGACGCCAGTTTTTTACAGAAGGTATAGATTTATTTAGCAAAGGTAACCTCTTCTACTCTAGACGTATTGGTGATGCGCCTAGCGGATTTCCTATTTTAGATGAAGATGAAGATATTGTTGAATATCCTGAAAAAGTTCAGCTATTAAATGCAGTTAAAATTTCCGGACGTACAAAAAACGGTTTAGGTATTGGTTTTTTTAATGCTATTACAGAAAAAACCTATGTAGATATTGAAAAAACTGAAGTTTTAAACCCAAATTCTGAAGCTGAAGAAATTAGAAAATCTAATAGGCGTGCTATAGTAGAGCCATTAGCAAACTACAACATCATGGTTTTAGATCAGCAGTTTAATAAAAACTCGTCTGTAACTTTAATCAACACCAATGTTACAAGAGATGGCGATTTTAGAGATGCTAATGTTACTGGTTTTTTAACCAATATCGTTAATAAAAAGAACACTTATGGCGTCTATGCTAACGGAAAGATGAGCACGTTTAATGACGTATCTAACAAACAAAATGGCTATGCTGTAGAAGCAGGAATTGGAAAAATTAGTGGTAAATATCGTGTGTCTTTAGACTATAACTATGCAGATGTTAATTTTGATCCAAACGATTTAGGTATTCAATTCAGGAATAACTACAGTAACTATAGTTTTGATGCTAGCTATCGTATTTTTGAGCCAACAAAACACCTAAATAACATGTATTTAGGCACATGGTTTAATTATAACATGCTAGCTACGCCAAACGTATACACAGGAAAAAACACTGGTTTTAACTTTAATGCTACCAATAAAAAACTACACAGTTTTGGTATTAATGGTAACTGGAATATTGGCGAACAACATGATTATTTTGAGCCTCGTAATGGTTTTAATAGCTTCTTTACAACCAAAAATTACGCTCAAGCAAACATGTGGATTTCTTCCAATTACAACAATTTTTTTGCTATAGATGCTAACTTTGGTTACGGACGATTTTTTGATAAAGAGCGTGATAATTTTAATAATTATTGGTTTGGTATCAATCCAAGGTTTAAGTTTAATGATAAGTTTTTACTATTACTAGGTTTTGATTATGACGATTACACAGCAGATAGAGGTTATGTAAACGGACAACAAATTTACGATCGTATAATTTTTGGTCAACGCGACAGAAAGCAAATAACCTCAAATATATCCGGCAGCTACAATTTTAACTCTTTTAACGCATTAACACTAAGTTTTAGAAACTATGTAAGTACTGTAACTTATGACACTGAAATGTATGTACTACAAAACAACGGTAGTCTTGTACAGTCTGAAGTTTATACTAGGGATAACATAAGTTACAATCCTAATTTTAATCCAGATATTAATTTTAATACATGGAATTTAGACTTAAGCTATACTTGGCAATTTGCACCTGGTAGCCAATTAACCGCATTATATCGTAATCAGATTTTTAATCAATCTTCTAACTCAGAAGATAGTTATTTTGATACTTTAGACGATTTGTTTAAGCAAAAGCAGCGTAACACTGTATCTTTAAGAATGGTTTATTTTATAGATTATAACGATTTAAAAAAGGTATTTACTAAAAAAAGTAACTTAATCTAAACTTGCTAAAGCTAATTTAAAGTAGTAATTTTCAAGCTTTATATAAGCCTATGATTAAAGCAAAAAACATTCATAAATATTATGACGATTTACATGTCTTAAAAGGTGTAGACGTTACTATTAAAAAAGGTGAAATTGTATCTGTAGTTGGTGCTTCTGGAGCAGGAAAAACCACCTTACTTCAAATATTAGGCACTTTAGATTTTATTGATAAAAACTCAGAAACAGAGCTAATTATTAATGATAAAAATATTACAGAATTAAACGAAAAACAATTAGCTGAATTTAGAAACAAGCACATAGGTTTTATTTTTCAGTTTCATCAATTATTACCAGAGTTTACAGCTTTAGAAAACGTATGTATTCCTGCATTTATAAAAGGAACTAATAAAACAGAAGCTAACAAACGCGCTAAAGAATTATTAGACTTTTTAGGTTTGTCACACAGATACAACCATAAACCTAACGAGCTTTCTGGAGGAGAACAACAACGTGTTGCAGTAGCAAGAGCACTAGTTAACAACCCAGAACTAATCTTTGCAGACGAACCTTCTGGTAATTTAGATAGCGAAAGTGCAGAAAACCTTCATAATCTATTCTTTAAACTTCGTGATGAATTTGGACAAACCTTTGTGATTGTAACACACAACGAAGAGTTAGCCAATCTAGCAGATAGAAAACTTACAATGGTTGATGGAAAAATTGTTTAACTTTTTTGTTATCCGTGTTTATATTTTTACTAATTTAGTTAAACAAAATTTCTGACTCTCAAAATAATGCAGCTAAACACGATTCCTAAAAATGATAAAGAAAGGCTTTTAGCTGTAAAAAGTTATAAGCTAAACAGATGTCAAAAAGACATTAGTTTTAACAATATAACTGCACTGGCTACAAAAATAACCAATATGCCTGTCTCATTAATTTCTATAGTAGATAAGGACGAAGTTTGGTTTAAATCTGCAAAAGGCATGCAAATTAGCAGCTCTGAAAAAGAATTATCCTTTTGTAGTTATGCAATAGCTAGTGATGATGATGTTTACATAGTAGAAAACACAAAAAAAGATTTGCGTTTTGTAAACCATCCTTTTACTAAAAACGGAGATAAATCTATAGCTTTTTATGCAGGTGTATGTCTAACAGATAAAGATAACCATAAACTTGGTACTTTATGTGTGATAGATCATAAACCTAATGCAATAAACAAAGATCAAAAAGAAGCACTAAAACTACTAGCACAACAAGTTGTAAAATTAATAGAGCTTAATAAAAGTAATCTTAATCTTAAACAAACTAAGAAAAAACTAACTAAAAAAAATAAAATGCTAAAAGGATTTGCATCTCAAGTAGCACATGACATGAAGATGCCTTTAGCAAATATGATTTTAACAACAGACATATTAAAATCTAAATACAAAAAACATATAGATGATACTGGTATTAATTATTTACAAAACATTAAATCTTCATCTTTATCATTAAGTAGCTATATAAATAACCTATTAAACTATTACGAAAACAGTAATACATCTTCAACTTCTGTAGATACTTTTTCTTTTAATCATTTACTAGAAGAAGTTATAGATATTATAAATATCAAAGTAGACTGCACCATTAATTTACCCGAAAAAGACTTTGATATAACAAGTAACAGAGCTGCTTTAGAGCTTATTTTACTTAATTTAATTACCAACAGTCTTAAATACAACGATAAAGAAGAAACTATAATAGATGTAGAGTTAGACACAACCCAGGAAGATCTTAACTTTATAACAGTAAAAGATAACGGTATTGGTATACCTAAAAAAAAGCAGAAAAAAATATTTAAGTTATTTTCTACCATTGAAGAGACCGATAGATTTGGTCAAAAAGGTCATGGTATTGGCTTATCAACAGTAAAAAAATTAGTTACTAATTTAGGTGGAAATATAACAGTAAATTCTAAAGTTGGTGTTGGTAGTACTTTTAAATTTTCTATCAAAAAATAAAAATTGAAGACTATAGATAATCTCAAAGAGTTTTTAGACGAAAAAGTTATTCTTTATAATAATCCTAAGTTTATTGATAGTGACCCAATACAAATTCCGCATAAATTTTCTAAAAAAGAAGATATTGAAATAGCAGGTTTTTTAACCGCTACAATTGCTTGGGGAAATCGTAAAAGTATAATCAATAACGCTAATAAATTAATGGATTTATTAGATCATTCACCACACGATTTCATTTTAAACCATAAAGAAGAAGACTTACAACGCTTTGACAACTTTGTACATCGCACTTTTAATAATGTAGACTGTATTACTTTTATAAAAGCACTTCAAAATATTTATAATAATCACAATGGTTTAGAAGCTGTTTTCAGTAAAGGTAATAATGAAAATTTACAGCATTCTATTTCTCAATTTAAACAGATTTTTTTTGATATTAATCACCTACCAAGAACTCAAAAACATATTAGTGATCCCTTAAAAAATAGTGCAGCAAAACGTATTAACATGTTTTTACGCTGGATGGTAAGACCTAACAATACAGGTGTAGATTTTGGCATTTGGAAAAGCATTAAACCTTCAGAATTATCTTGTCCTTTAGACGTGCACTCTGGCAATGTAGCTAGAAAACTTGGGCTTTTAAGCAGAAAACAAAATGATGCTAAGGCTTTACAAGAATTAGATAAAAATTTAAGACTATTAGATCCTATAGATCCTGTTAAATACGACTTTGCTTTATTTGGTTTAGGAGTTTTCGAAAAGTTTTAACATAATTAAAATCCAAGATACTTATATTTACGTAAGCTTATCAAAACCAAAGCTTACCTACACACATAATGATTGGACCCAAATTACCAAAAAACGAAAAACAACGTTTAAAAGCAGTAAAAGAATATAAACTACTAGACACATTACCAGAAGAAGATTTTGATAATATAACTAACCTTGTAGCTAATATTTGCGATGTACCAATCTCTTTAATTACACTTATAGACGCTGACAGAAATTTTTTAAAATCTCATTATGGCATACCTTTTAATGAGTCACCAAGAAATATATCTTTTTGTGGTCATGCTATTTTAGAAAACAATTCCATTTTTATTGTTGAAGATGCTACTAAAGATCAACGTTTTTACGACAATCCTTTAATAAAGGATCACAACGTTAAATTTTATGCAGGTGTACCATTAATCAATCCAGAAGGTTTTCCTTTAGGAACATTATGCGTTTATGATGTAAAACCCAAAAAACTGACAAAACAACAACAAGAAGCTATGATTATTTTAGCTAAACAAGTTGTTAATCTATTTGAGTTAAGATTAAAAAACAATCAGTTAACCAACGCATATTATTTGTTAGATGAAAGGCATCAATCCTTAAAAACTTTTGCAGGAAAAGTGTCTCATGATTTAAAATCGCCTTTAGCAAATATTACATCATTATCTCAATTATTTAAAGATGAATTAAAAGCGTCTAATCCTGAAATAAATTTAGAATATTTAGACTTTATTGAAGAGTCTGCTGATACGTTAA
The DNA here is from genome assembly GCF_000422365.1 of Mesoflavibacter zeaxanthinifaciens DSM 18436. GTDB lineage: Bacteria > Bacteroidota > Bacteroidia > Flavobacteriales > Flavobacteriaceae > Mesoflavibacter > Mesoflavibacter zeaxanthinifaciens. The sequence goes on along the minus strand of NZ_AULQ01000001.1, from coordinate 405,373 downwards.
GAGCATACATAGACGGAATTTTAAAACATTATAAATCTGAAGCGTTACTACAAGATAAGAAACAAACAATAGATTTGTCTAATATTTTTAATGATGTAAAACAGATGCTTAGCTTAAAAGATACTCAGTTTAAGTTAAAAAACAATCCAAATTTAGGAGATATCAATAAATCTGCTATAACTCAAATTATTCTTAATTTGGTAGATAATGCAGTTAAATATAACACAAACAATAATCCATTAGTTGTTTTAGATTATAAGGAAAATGAAACGCACCATCACTTTTCTGTTTCAGATAATGGTAATGGTATTCCTGATAGTAAAAAAGAATCTTTATTTGACCTGTTTAATACAGCGCATGATTCAGATAAGTATGGAAATAAGGGTACAGGAATTGGATTGTATACTGTAAAAACTTTAGTTGAAAAATTAGGTGGTGAAGTTAGTCTAACATCAAAAGTTAATGAAGGAACGACTTTTAGTTTTTCTGTAGAAAAATAAAAAAAGCCTGATATTATTATCAGGCTTTTTCACAATATTATAATGTTTTATTTATTTCATTTCTTTTTTAAGCTTTTTGGATAATGTAGCTTGATCCTTGTATAATTTACCACTCATGCCTAAACACTGCCCATCTTTAAGCATCGTTTTGTCTCCATCTTTTGTAATATAACTTCCATCAGTTTTAACAACTGTTCCATTATTTAATTTTAAATCAGATTTGAGTAACTCTACACCTGTTTTTTTATAATGAAAAACTTTTTCATTTAGTAAAATAACATAATTGGCGTCTTCTACCTGCATTTTATCTTGAGCCATAACTGCTCCAGTTGTTATAAACAGAGCAAATATAAAAAGGAATATTTGTTTCATCTTATTTAGATTTTAATATTAATAAATATAATAATTTTTTACTGTTTGATTTTACATTTAACTTATTATTCACTTATTATACCAAAATAAAAAGCTTGGTGTAAAACCAAGCTTTTCAAGTTATTATAAATAATTTACCACTTGATTAACCTTTTAGCCAAGCTTGTCTAATTTCTTTTTGTTTTTGTGTTGCTTCAGGGTTTTCGGTAATATTTTTTCCTGTAGTATAAGACTGTGTTAGTTTTGTTTTTACAGTATATTCTTTACCATTTCTATCAATAACAACTTCTACTTCTTGTCCTGGTTTCCACATATACATATCTGTTAAGATTTTTTGCGCAGTCATAAAAGAAAAGGCTTCACCATTTACGGTTTTCATTACATCACCAGGTTGTACACCATTATCTGCCCAAAAACTGTTGTTTTTTACAGCTTCAGAAAATGGAAGTTTCATGGTTTCTTGATTAGGAGCAAAAATTAACTCGCCACCATTCTGAATGTAGTTAGTTTTTACTTTTCCTTCACTCATCATTAAGCCTACTTTTTCAAAATATACATTATAGTCTATTGGTGTTCCTCCAACTACATGTGTATTTAAAAATTCTCCAACGCTTGGGTAAGTCATTGCTGTAATTTCGTCTATTAATTTATCGTCTTCAAATGGTTTATTTTTTCCGTATTTGTTAGATAATTCTTTCATTAAAGATAAAATACCACGCTGTCCATTACTTTCTTCACGCATAATGATATCAATACACATACCGATTAAAGCACCTTTCATATAAACGTTATAATATTGTGGTGCGTAAGGCTCGTCTAAAACATTTTCACTCATTTCGGTAAAACTCATTGAGTCATTCATGTTTTTAGCGGTTTGTATTTTTTGTAAAATATCACCGTAAAATTCTTGGTTATCCACTAAACCTTGATCTACTTGAAATAATGTTGCAAAATACTCTGTTACACCTTCATACATCCATAAATGCTTAGAAAATGTTGGCTGGTTGTAATCAAAATAATGTACATCTTCAGAGTGTACACTTAATGGTGTTACGATGTGAAAAAACTCATGAGATACGACATCTATCATACTTTCTGCTAAAGCATCAAATGGCATATCTTCTTGTAAAACAACTACTGTAGACGTATGATGCTCTAAAGCTCCAAATCCTTTAGGAGAACCTTCTGATCCATCAGATAAGTATAAATAGATATCGTAACGAGGTGTGCTGTTTATATCGCCTAAATATGTTTTTTGAGCTTGCATCATTTTTTCAACAACACCTTTAATTTCTGTAGCTGAATGTACTTTGTTTGGAGAGTAAACACTTAATACAATTTTAATATCACCTACTTGAAATTCTTCAACATCTAACTCTCCATAAAACATTGGGTTATCTGTAATGTCAAAATATCTTGGTGCAAAGTAGCTTGATGTGATTAAGCTTCCGTCTTCGCTTGTTTTATTTGAAGTTTCCTGCAAAGCAGATGTACGTTTAAAGTTTGCTGGCGCAGTTACATCTAATTTATATTGACTGTTTTTTAAACTATCAAAATACCCTATAAATCCATGTAAATTCATTACATAATTTGTTGGCTCTATGTTTGTTCCTGCTGGCGAAAAAGGTTGCTCGCCTCCTATTCCTCCTTCAACTTCTTGATCAAAAGTATCATTTACATAATAGGTAATATAATCTAAGTCTTTAGCATTAGTAATTGTCCAGGTATTTGTGTCTACCTTACTTGTAGATAACTCTTCTCCTTTATAATTAAAAGCTTTAAAACTATCAATATATTTACCAAAATCGCTTACCGAGTATGTTCCTTGTACAACTCTTGGCAGTCTATAAGTTACTGTTTCTGTAGTAAAACGACCAGGGTTAATGGTTACTGGTACTTTATCATTTGTAACTTTAGATAAGTCTATTGAAGTTTCAATAGGTGTTTGTGTTGCTAAAAGACTTGTAGTGGTTTTAGATCCACCGCAACCTACTAGTAAAAGTCCTGAAGCAAGTGCTGATAATAGGAGTTTTTTCATATTTAAATATTATTTGTTAATGGTCTTGGTAACAAGACGCTCAAAAGTAAAATTTGTTACAATCGTAAAGATTAAGATTTTGTTAAAATGTTAATTTCTTATTGCTGTTTTTAATTGTTCAATTATTATCTTTGACAAACTTTTAATAACACATGCAGTTTAAAAACCCAGAACTTCTTTACGCGCTTTTCTTACTGCTAATTCCCGTTATTGTTCACTTATTTCAACTAAGAAAGTTTCAAAAAGAATACTTTACAAACGTTGCTATTTTAAAAAAGGTACAATTACAAACACGTAAAAGTCAACTAATTAAAAAGTGGCTAGTCTTATTAACTAGGCTACTACTTTTAACTGCTATTATCATTGCTTTTGCTCAGCCTTATTTTTCAAAAACTAATAGTTTTAACACAGAAAAGGAAACCGTTATATACCTAGACAACTCGTTTAGTATGCAAGCTAAAGGTAATAATGGTCCACTTTTAAAACGTGCAATACAAGATATCATTACTTCTATTGATGAGAATGAAAAATTCTCACTAATAACCAATACTGATAGTTATAGAAACACAACTATAAAGGCAATTAAAAACGAATTACTTCAACTTGAATATTCTTCAAATCAATTAAGTTATGACGCTGCTTTATTGAAAGCTAAAAAGCTATTTTCTAATAAAGCAAATAGCATTAAAAACTTGATTTTTGTGTCAGATTTCCAACAAAAAACACAAGAATTTAGTATTGAAAAAGATTCAAGCATCACTTTAAGTGCTGTTCAGTTAAACCCTGTTAATAAAACAAATGCATTTATTGATAGTTTGTATATCTCTAAACAAAACGCAACTAATTATGAGTTGACTGCTTTATTAAAAAGTAATCAAACTACTACTTTTAATTTACCTGTATCGTTATATAATAATGATCAATTAGTCTCAAAAGTTTCAGTTGAAATTAAAAACGAAAACAAAGCTATTTTTACAATACCTAACAATCAAACTATAAAAGGTAAAATTACTATTGACGAGACGCAACTTCAATTTGATAACACCTTATACTTTAGCATAAATACGCCTTCAAAAATTAATGTATTAGCAGTGTCTAACGATGATGCCAACTATTTAAATGGAATTTTTACAGAAGACGAATTTAATTTCACTCAAAAAACACCAAACACATTAGATTATGCGCTTTTTGATACGCAAAATCTAGTCGTTTTAAACGAAATTGAAAACCTGCCAAACACTTTAATTACTGCTCTTAAAGTGTTTACAGATAAAGGTGGCGTTGTTGCTTTTATACCTAATACAAAAGGTAATTTACAAGACTACAACACGTTTTTACAGCAATTTAACTTTAGTGTTTTTAATTCAATTTTAGAGCAAGAAAAGCGCATTACATCCATAAACTATGCGCATCCAATTTACGCTAATGGTGTTTTTGAAAAGCGTATAGATAACTTTCAGTATCCAAAAGTCAATCTGTATTTTCCACAAAATACATCTCAAAGCACTGCTATCCTTCAATTTGAAGATAACAAACCATTTTTATCACAACGTAATAATGTATTTGTTTTTAGCGCAGCAATTAATGAGGACAATTCAAACTTTAAAAATATAAATCTAATTGTACCTACATTTTATAACATTGCTAAACAAAGCTTAAATGCTGCCCAACTTTATTATACAATCGGTCTAAACAATCAATTTGATGTGTCTGTAAATTTACAACCAGATACTGTATTAACTCTTGTTAATAATGAAGAATCTATAATACCAGAACAGCAATACTACAACAATAAAGTGGTTATAAAAACTAACGATTTACCAGAAAACGCTGGTGTTTATGAAATAAAGAATAAAAATGAAATTTTAGAATACGTAAGCTTTAACTACAACAGAAACGAAAGTGATTTAACCTATCAAAACCTTGAAAACATAGAAGGCATCACTGTTTCAAACTCTGTTAAAGAAGCTTTTAACACAATAAAAAATGACACTAAAGTTGATGAGTTATGGAAATGGTTTGTAATTTTGGCTTTAGTGTTTTTAATCATAGAAATGCTCATCTTAAAATATTTTAAATGAACGTCTTAATCAAATCGGCAACAGTAATTGATACATCAAGCAAGTTTCATAATCAAATTGTTGATGTTTTAATTGAAAAAGGAAAGATTTCACAAATTGCTAAATCTATTAAAAACACTAGCAATTATAAAGAAATTGAGTTAGATAATTTACACATCTCTCAAGGATGGTTTGACTCTAGCGTTTGCTTTGGCGAACCTGGTTTTGAAGATAGAGAAACTATAGAAAACGGTTTAAAAACAGCTGCAAAATCTGGGTTTACAAGCATTGCATTGCAAGCTAACACAAATCCTATCATAGACACCAGTTCTGACGTTACTTTTGTCTTATCAAAAGCACAAACACAACCCGTTGATTTGTTACCAATTGGCGCATTAACAAAAAATAGTGAAAGCGTTGATTTAGCTGAACTTTTCGATATGAAAAACGCTGGCGCAGTAGCGTTTAGTGATTATAAAAAACCAATTACTAACCCTAATCTATTAAAGATTGCTTTACAATATGCTAGTAATTTTGATGGCTTGGTATGTAGTTTTCCTTTAGAACAAAAAATTGCTGGTAAAGGTATTGTTAACGAGCATGTTTCTAGCACTATGTTAGGTCTAAAAGGAAGCCCGAATTTAGCCGAATCTTTACAAGTGGCTCGAGATTTATACATTTTAGAATATTCTGGTGGTAAACTTCATATTCCTACCATTTCAACTAAAGAAAGTGTAAAGCTAATTAGAGAAGCCAAAGAAAAAAAATTAGACGTTACTTGTAGTGTTGCTATACATAATTTGTTTTTGACTGACGATGTTTTAAACGAATTTGATACACGTTACAAAGTCAATCCGCCATTACGTACTCAAGACGATATAGATGCTTTAATTGAAGGTATAAAAGACGGTACGATAGATATGGTAACCAGTGATCATAATCCGCAAACTATAGAAGAAAAGAAAGTAGAATTTGACCACGCCAACTACGGTACTATTGGATTAGAAAGTGCTTTTAGTGCTTTAAACCAGATATTTTCCACAAAAAAATCTATTCAACTATTAACTAAAGGAAAAGAACGTTTTGGTTCTATAACTTCTAAAATTGAAGAAGGAGAAGTTGCAAACATTACGCTATTTAATCCAAATGAAAAATACGTATTTGGTAAGTCAAACATTTTATCAAAATCAAAAAATAGTGCCTTTTTAGGACAAGAATTAAAAGGAAAAGCATATGGTATTTATGCCAACAAAAAAATAGTTTTATAATGAATCAAAATACAGCTGAAGAAGGAAAAACATTAGCAGTAGTAAGCTACTTAACCATCATAGGTAGTGTTATTGCTATCATAATGAATAACGATAAAAAAAACGAGTTTACAGCTTTTCATAACCGTCAAGGTTTAGGACTTTGTTTAATGTATATGATTATTGGATATTTTATTAGTCAATTTGATAATATGCAAATCTCTGTCGCTTTTTGGGTAGGAATGGGTTTATTATTTTTCTACGGAATTATAAATGCTATTAGCGGTAAAATGCAAGCTGTTCCTCTAGTAGGACCATTTTTTCAAAAAATTTTTTCATCAATAGTTAAATAATAATGACAGATTTAAGCTTAGAATATTTAGTAAGACCTTCAACCTTAAAAGAAAATGCACCATTACTTCTACTCTTTCATGGTTATGGAAGTGATGAGAATGATTTATTTAGTTTTGCATCAGAATTACCTGAGGAATTTTTAATAATTTCTGCTAAAGCACCTTACCCAATGCAGCCTTTTGGTAATGCATGGTATGCTATAAATTTTGATGCTGAAAAAGGAAAATGGAGTGATAACGAGCAAGCCAAACAGTCTAGAGATTTGATTGCTAATTTTATAGATGAAATTTTAGCTAAATACAACGCAGATAGAAATAATGTAACGCTTTTAGGCTTTAGTCAAGGTGCTATTTTAAGTTATGCTGTAGCATTTACATATCCTGAAAAAGTTAAAAATATTATTGCTTTAAGCGGTTATGTAAATCCTGATTTATTTGAATTAAAAGATCCAGTAACATATAAAAATCTTAATTTTTATTGTTCACACGGTAGTGTTGACCAAGTTATACCTGTGGATTGGGCTAGACAAACCAAACCATTTATGGAGCAATTAGGAGTTAACTATAAGTATAGCGAATTTCCTGTTGGTCATGGTGTTGCACCACAGAATTTTTATGAGTTTAGAGAATGGCTAAAAGAAAACTCTAATTTGTAGGATACAATAAGTGATCTAAAACTTTGAAGTTTAACTGATTATCAGGAGTAATTTCATATTTAATTAGTAATTCTCCCCAAAAAACACCATCAGAAAAATCTGCTATAACCCATTTATGGTTTAGTATTTTTATAGAATTAAATTGCATTTTTTTGCCACCTGAAGCAGCGTAAGGAATTAGTGGATGATCTTCTCCAGATGCGTCTGTTAAATCGTATAATTCATTTTCTATAAGTATTGTAAGCTTATCAGTATCAATACCTCTATCATAAAAATAATCTTTAGCTTCTTGATTATACCTAAAATCAAACATGATAAAATCATTTAGCTGATTGTTTAAAAGCGCTAAAGAATCTTTCATTCTAATATTTTTTTCTTTTAAACTTTTAAACTGACTATCATTAGCTTTTACATAGTTTTTAGTGTTTACGTACTGAAACAAAACAACAAGTAACGTAAAGATAAACAAGTACATAAAAATTTTATTCTTCATTATAATATTTGATTTTAAAGTTTAATTTGAAGTTCATCGTAAGCTAAAAACACATCTTTAGGTAGCTTTTGTTGGACTTCTTCATGAAAACCTAATAAATGGCTTATGTGCGTCAAATAAGCCTTTTTAGGTTGTAGTGTGTTTATAATTTGTAATGCTTCTTCTAAATTTAAATGCGAAATATGGGTCTCTTCTCTTAAGGCATTAATTACTAAAACATCTAAGTTTTTTAGTTTTTCCATTTCTTCATCAGGTATGGTTTTAACATCTGTTAAATAAGCAAAGTTGTTAAATCTAAATCCAAATACTTGCAATTTATGATGAAAAACTTCTACAGGAAACACTTCTAAATTATTCAATTTAAAAGGTTTGTTTTCAATTTCATTTACCTGTAAGTTTGGTACGCCAGGATATTTATTTTCTGTAGCAAATATATAAGCAAAACGTTGCTTAAGTTGCTCTACTACTCTTTTATGTGCGTAAATAGGTATATCTCCTTGTCTAAAAAAGAAGGGTCTGATATCATCTAAACCAGCTGTATGGTCTGCGTGTTCGTGCGTAAAAATGATTCCGTCAATTTTATTTACATTAGCTCTAAGCATTTGTTGTCTAAAATCTGGTCCACAGTCTATAACATAGGTATAATCATCCCATTCTACCAAAATTGAAACACGCAAACGTTTATCTTTAGGATTTTTACTTAAACACACTGGATGTGTACTTCCAATAATAGGAATTCCTTGAGATGTACCAGTACCTAAAAAAGTAATTTTCAAAATCTATAAAATTTGAAAACAAAAATAAGTTAATTTTTTTGTTTACTATAGTTATTTGGTACCTTTGTAACACTAAATTTATAGGGATTTTTTTATGGAAATTACGCTAAAAGGAGATAAAGAATTTGAAAATATTCCATCCTTAAAAGACAAAGCGCTTCGTATTAACTTAAACGAAAACATTTACGGTACTTTTGCCGAGATTGGTGCTGGACAAGAAACTGTAAGACATTTTTTTAGAGCTGGTGGCGCATCTGGTACTATCGCAAAAGCAATGTCTGCTTACGATAAAAGTTTTAGCGATGCTATTTATGGTATTGAAGATGATAGACGCTACGTAACCGAAGCTAGGTTACGCAAAATGCTTCATCATGAATATAGATTAATTGAAGAGCGTATAGGTAGAGAAAGTAACCCACATAGAATGTTTTTTAGTTTTGCTAACACTGTTGCTACAATAGATTTTGCAAAAAAATATAAAGGACATGGTTGGGTTGGTATTAAATACCAAATAGATCCTGAAGATAAAGAAGTTAACGAAATTATTTTACATATTCGTTTTAAAGAAAATGACGCAAGATTACAACAAGAAACTCTTGGTATATTAGGTACTAACTTAATTTACGGCGCATTCTATAAATACAACGAACCTAAAAAATTATTAAGATATTTATACGACCATTTAGATAAAGACCAATTAGAAATTGATACAATTAACTTTTCTGGTCCTGTATTTAAAAACGTAGATAACCGTTTAATGAGCTTACAGCTAGTAAAAAATGGAATGACTGACGCCGTAATGTTTGCTCCAGATGGTAATAACGTACTTCCTGCAAGAGTTTTATATAAGAAAAACATTTTAGCACTTCGTGGTAGCTTTAGACCTGTAACAAAGGTAAATATGGACATGTACCAGAAGTCTTTAGATATGTTTATTAAAGAAAATAAAGTTGACGAAGAAAGAACACAAGTAATTTTTGAAATCACTTTATCAAACCTGAGAGCAGAAGGAGAAATAGACGAGCAAGACTTTATGGATAGAGCACGTTTACTATGTTCTTTAGGACAAACCGTTTTAATATCTAACTTCCAAGAGTACTATAAATTAGTAGAATATTTCTCTCAATACACTAAAAACCGTATGGGATTAGCAATGGGTGTAAATAATCTTGTAGATATCTTTGACGAGAAGTATTATCGTCATTTAAGTGGTGGTATTTTAGAAGCTTTTGGTAAGTTATTCTTTAAAGATTTACGTGTATATCTTTACCCTATGGAAAATGAAGATGGAACCATTACCACAAGTGATAACTTAAAAGTACATCCTCGTATGAAAGAGCTTTATAAATTCTTTAAATACAACGGTAAAGTTGTAGATATTGCAGACTATGACCCATCAACATTAAATGTTTTCTCTAGAAAAGTTTTAAAAATGATTGCCCAAGGTGAAGATGGTTGGCAACCTATGTTACCTGAAGGTGTGTCTAAATTAATTGCAGAACAAAGCTTGTTTGGTTGCGAAACCGAAGAAATTCAGAATAAATAATACAGTTTACAATAAATAAAAAAGGCGCTAAATATAAATTAGCGCCTTTTTTTATTTTTAAAAGATTAAATTCAATTAAATTAACTCTAAAATTTGAGCTGCATGATCTTTAGTTTTTACTTTATCAATAACATGCGCTACTACTCCATCTTCATCAACTAAAAAAGTTTTACGATGTATACCATCATACTCTCTACCCATAAACTTTTTTAATCCCCAAACACCAAATGCATTAATTACTTCTTTTTCTTCATCAGCTAATAAAGGAAAAGGAAACTCATATTTGTTCTTAAAATTGCTTTGTCTTTTTTCAGAATCTGCACTAACACCTAATAACTCAAAACCTTTATCTTGTAAAACTTTATAATTATCTCTTAAGTTACATGCTTCTGCAGTACAACCTGGCGTACTTGCTTTTGGATAGAAAAAAACAATTAATTTTTTTCCTTTATAGTCAGATAAAGATACAGCATTACCATCTTGGTCATTAACTGTAAAATTTGGTACTTTATCACCTTGTTTTAATGTATTCATAGTTGTAATTTTGATTTATTCAAAAATACAAATTAATGACTAAGCAAGAAAAGGTACATTTTGTTATAAATACGTTAAATAAGTTATATCCTGAAATTCCTATTCCTTTAGATCATAAAGATCCATACACTCTTTTAGTTGCTGTTTTATTATCTGCTCAATGCACAGATGTTAGAGTTAACCAAATAACGCCTTTATTATTTGCAGAAGCAGATAACCCTTATGATATGGTTAAATTATCTGTAGAAGAAATTAAAGAGATAATAAAACCTTGTGGTTTATCACCAATGAAAAGTAAAGGCATTTACGGTCTTTCAAAAATTTTAATAGAAAAACATAACGGTGAAGTCCCGCAATCTTTTGAAGCTTTAGAAGAGTTACCTGCAGTTGGACACAAAACAGCTAGTGTTGTAATGAGTCAAGCATTTGGTGTACCTGCTTTTCCTGTAGACACACATATCCATCGTTTGATGTATCGTTGGAATTTATCTAACGGAAAAAGCGTAGCTCAAACCGAAAAAGACGCTAAACGACTATTTCCTAAAGAACTATGGAACGATTTACATCTGCAAATCATTTGGTATGGAAGAGAATATTCTCCTGCTCGTGGTTGGGATTTAGATAAAGATATTATTACAAAAACTATTGGAAGAGCTACAGTTTTAAAAGAATATCATAAAAAAACGTCCTAATGTTTTAGGACGTTTTTCTTTTAATTTTGAAGTGATTCAAACTTCATGCTTTTATAATTTATAACACTTAAAGCCTTAGAGTAATTAAGGATAAAACTTATTGTTTCATCTTTTGGGTTCAATTTAAAATCTGATTTAGGTTTATTAGAGTAAAGTTTTGCCATTTAATGTAGATTTTTAGTTTGTTACTACATTATAACGGATACGATTTAACTTTATTGTTTATCCTAATTTGTTAAAACAATATTGTGCTTTTCTATTACTTTTCTCATATTAATTAATGCATATCTCATACGTCCTAAAGCAGTATTTATACTTACTCCTGTGCGTTCTGAGATTTCTTTAAAACTCATATCTTTATACATACGCATTACCAATACTTCTTTTTGGTCTTCTGGTAACTCGTCAATCAAACGTCTTACATCTGCTTCTACTTGACCTTTAATAATTGTTTTTTCTGCATTTAAAGCATTATCACTTATTACAGAAAAAATATTAAAATCTCCTGAGTTGTCAAACTTAGGCATACGACTGTTTTTTCTAAAATGATCTATAACCAAATTATGGGCAATACGCATTACCCATGGTAAAAACTTACCTTCTTCGTTATATTTACCTCTTTTTAAAGTTCTTATTACTTTGATAAAGGTATCCTGAAAAATATCTTCAGATATATCTCTATCAAAAACTTTAGAGTATATAAAACTGTAAATTCTTTGTTTATGTCTTGTAATTAAAACTTCTAGAGCAGATTCTTCGCCTCTTATATAATTACTCACTAATTGAGCATCAGAGATTAATTCTTTTTGCATAATCATTACTTTTTTTGCACAGAAAACGTGTTTCGGGCTTGGGGTTTATAAATTAAAAAAGTAATGTTTTGCTATAGGCAAAAGTGTTTGTGGGTTAATTGATATGTTTCAAATGTAACAACAATTATTCCAAAAATGCAAACATAATTTCAAGTTTTAACATTTTAATGCACAATAATCTATTTTTTAAGCTGAATTTGTTGTGTTATCTTTGCAAATCTATACGAAAATTGACTATGAAGACTACGCTTTCTGAAGTAAACCCTAAAGAGAACATCATAATTAAAGGTGCTAAATTACATAACCTTAAGAATATAGATGTTGTTATACCTAGACGTAAATTAGTTGTTATAACAGGTCTATCAGGTTCTGGTAAATCTAGTTTAGCATTTGATACGTTGTATGCAGAAGGACAACGTCGTTATGTAGAAAGTCTTAGTAGTTATGCACGACAATTTTTAGGTAGACTTAACAAACCTAAAGTAGACTATATTAAAGGTATTGCGCCTGCAATTGCTATAGAACAGAAAGTAAACTCTACTAATCCACGCTCTACTGTCGGAACGACAACCGAGATTTATGACTATTTAAAACTACTTTTTGCGCGTATTGGTCGTACCTACTCTCCTATTTCTGGTAACGAAGTCAAAAAAGACACTGTTACAGATGTTTTGGACTTTATAAAAACAATTGATTTAAAAGAAAAACTCTTACTTCTAGCTCCTATTTATTTAGAAGAAGGTAGAGAACTTCAGGATAAACTTAGCGCCTTAAATGCACAAGGATATTCTAGAATTAAAGTAAAAGATGAAGTTTTAAGAATTGATCAAGCAAAAGATTTAACATCTACAGAAGATATATTTTTAGTTGTTGATAGAATTGTAACCAAAGACGATGACGATTTTTATAACCGATTAGCAGATGCCATACAAACTGCTTTTTTTGAAGGTAAAGGCAATTGCTATATTGAAACCTTAAAAGACAATTCCATAAGACATTTTAGTAATAAATTTGAATTAGATGACATGCAGTTTTTAGAGCCAAATGTGCATCTATTCAGCTTTAATAACCCTTACGGTGCATGTCCAAAATGTGAAGGTTACGGTGATGTTATTGGTATTGATGAGGATTTAGTGATCCCAAATACTGCGCTTTCTGTTTATGAAGAGGCTATTTTCCCTTGGCGAGGAGAAAGTATGAGCTGGTACCGTGATCAATTGGTAAACAATTCGCATAAATTCGATTTTCCTATACACAAACCCTATTTTCAATTAAGTCAAGAACATAAAAATTTAATTTGGGAAGGTAATCAGTATTTTGAAGGTTTAAATAGCTTTTTTGAAGAACTAGAAAGCAAAGCTTATAAAATTCAAAATCGTGTAATGTTATCTCGCTATCGCGGAAAAACAAAATGCAATGTTTGCGGCGGTAAACGTCTTCGTAAAGAAGCTAGTTATGTAAAAGTAGGAAACGCTACAATTACAGATTTAGTAGAAATGCCATTAAATAAATTGTCTAATTTTTTCAACCAATTAGAATTGAATGATTATGACACTAAAATTGCCGAACGTTTACTTATTGAAATAAAAAATCGTCTAAACTTTTTAAGCAACGTTGGTTTAGATTATTTAACCTTAAACAGACGATCTAACACACTTTCAGGAGGAGAAAGTCAGCGTATTAATTTAGCAACATCACTAGGAAGTAGCTTAGTTGGTTCTATGTATATATTAGACGAACCTAGTATTGGCTTGCATCCAAAGGATTCAGAAAAACTAATATCGGTATTAAAGTCGTTACGCGATTTAGGTAATACAGTAATTGTTGTAGAACATGATGAAGATATCATGAAACAAGCCGACACCATTATAGATATTGGTCCCGAAGCTGGTACTTTTGGTGGTGAAGTTGTTGCAACAGGAACGTTTAAAGACATCTTAAAATCAAAGTCACTAACTGCTCAATATTTAAACGAAACTTTAAAAATTGAAGTCCCTAAAAAACGTCGTACAAGTAAGTATAGCATAGAAATTGTTGGTGCAAGAGAAAATAATTTAAAAAATATTGATGTTACTTTTCCTTTAGAAATGTTAACCGTTATTACAGGTGTTTCAGGAAGCGGAAAAAGTACATTGGTTAAGAAAATTTTATTTCCTGCCATTCAAAAAAAACTAACTGGATTTAGTGATAAAGCTGGTCAATTTTCAGAATTAAAAGGAAATTTTAGTAACATCAAGCATATTGAGTTTATTGACCAAAACCCAATTGGTCGTTCATCACGTTCTAATCCGGTAACTTACATCAAAGCTTACGACGATATTAGAGCTTTGTTTGCTAAACAAAAACTAAGTAAAATAAGAAATTTTGCTGCTAAACATTTTAGTTTTAATGTTGATGGTGGACGTTGCGAAACCTGTAAAGGTGAAGGCGAAGTTACAATAGAAATGCAATTTATGGCAGATGTACATTTAGTCTGCGAAACCTGTAATGGTAAACGTTTTAAAAAGGAAGTTTTAGAAGTTACTTTTGAAGATAAAAGCATTGATGATGTGTTAAATATGACTATTGACGACGCTATTTCTTTCTTCGACAAGCACAAACAAAATAAAATAAAAAACAAGCTTCAGCCCTTACAAGATGTTGGTTTAGGTTATGTAACACTAGGTCAAAGTAGTTCTACCCTTTCTGGTGGCGAGGCACAGCGTATAAAACTAGCTACATTTTTAGGTAAAGGAAATACTAAAGACAAAGCCTTATTTATTTTTGATGAGCCTACAACAGGTTTGCATTTTCATGACATTCAAAAACTACTAAAATCGTTTTATGCTTTAATTGAAAAAGGACACTCTATTATTGTTGTCGAGCATAATTTAGATTTGATTAAATGTGCAGATCACATTGTAGACCTTGGTCCTGAAGGTGGTGAAAATGGTGGACAATTAGTCGCTTTTGGTACACCTGAAGAAGTTACAAAAGTTAAAGAAAGCGCAACCGCTAAATACTTAAAAGATAAGATTTAATAAATCATAAAGGCTAACACTGCAATTAATATTGAAGCAAAAGGAATAATCATGCCCATAAAAATTGTAGTTATAGCTCCGCTTTTTATAAAACTTAAAAACCAACCTTGATCGTAAAACTTTTTGACTGCTATAAAAAAGTAGAAATAGGTAGATAAAACCAATATAAAGTCTAACCAATCGGGCATATCATAAAACCAGTTTATGCCTAAATCTATAGCCATTACTGCAAATATAAAAGAGAAAAAATAAAAGCTAAATACCAAATGGTAAGCATATCTTCCTTTATTAAAATAGAAAACCTTTAAAAGGAACGCAAAAATTGGTAGTAAAAAAAACATAGCTATAGGAAAACTATCTGTAATGGTTTGATAAATAGACCCGACACCTTTTTCTTTCTGAAATTTAAACATTTGCTCAAAAAACTTTCGTTTTAAATAACCTGCATCTTCAGGCATTCCCATCTTTTTTAGGATAATTTTTTTGTCTGCTCCTGCATCAATTAAAGAATCTATTTCTTTTTCATCATAAGTAAAAGAAGTTCCAAAAACACTACCATTAGCTTTTCGATCTTTAGCGTCTATTTTTTCATTTACTAAAGAATCAAGTTTTATAGAATCTGCTACTCTTTCAAAAGCTTCACGGTATTCTTTTTCCTTTTTTACTGCTAATTCTTCCTGTATAGCTTTATCTAATTTTGTTCTAGTTTCTCTAATATAAAATGAGAAGATGAAGAAAAAAACTACCGAAACAAATAAATAAAACTGAGCAGGATGTAAATATGTTAAACGTTTACCTTGCAAAAACTTTTTTGGTAAAAATCCAGGTTTTGTCATTAAAGGCAAAAAGCTCTTTAAAAATTTAGAATCCCATAGTAAATAGTTATTAATAGTATTATAAAAAAGACTTCTAACTGTTAACTCTTCTCTATTTTTCATACCACAACAAGGACAAAACTTAAAGCTATCTTTAAATTCTGTTTCACAGTTTTCGCAAACTTTATATTGAAGTGACATGTTGGTTGATTGTTTAGGTAAATGTAAAAATAAACTTTAAAAGATGCCTAATTTCTTTTTTAAAATTGAAATAGTAGAAATATAATTTCGTATCAAAACACCAGTAAAACTAACGTGTTTCAAGTTTGGCACAGCTATTGAAACTAATTTATCAAATAGCGATTGCCGAAACGCTAAACAGTAGGCAAAATCTAAATCCTTAATACTATGAAAAAACTAGTACTTTTAATTACAGGTGTGTTAATGGGATTAACCACTGTAACAGCAGAAAATAAGTCTGCATCGCAAGGTGAAGATTTAGTTGTTAACCCAAACCGTTTTGTACAACCTACTATGTTTGTAGAACGCGGTGTAGAATTTTTAATCTTTCCTGATGGAAGCTTTGATTTTAATACTCAATTAGATTATACACAAGGTGATAATTATTACAGACGTAACAATGTAAATGTAAACACAAGACGTAGCAGTATAAATCGTACTTATGGAGCACCAGGCACTTACAATACCTACTATGGACCAACAAACAACGGAACCATTGTTTTACATGATAGATCTGGTAAAGTAAGACGTGTTGGCTATGTGTTTTTAAATTATAATAGACAAGGACAGGTTAAACGATTAGGGTCTGTTTATGTAAGTTATAATAGACAAGGCTTGGTAAGTCGTATTGGCGGAATGCGTTTGATTTATAACAGACACGGAAGGTTAATTAGAACAATTGGTCATGTAAATAGATACAATACGTCTTTTGTGTTAGATAATAACTACGGAAATCCATACGGATCACCAATAGATAATAATTATGATTACAATTATAATAATGACGATTTTTACTACTATAGAAATGGTGTAAAAACCGAAAAACCTAAATTGAAAAAATAATTTCAATCAAAACAAAAAACCTCGTAAGTCTTTATTTACGAGGTTTTTTCATTTTACAACCTAATAACAATTATAGCTGTTTTGGTTTTTGGCATGATGCTTGTAAATATTTAAATGTTCAATCATAAAACAATTAGTTATGAAGAAATTATTCCTTTTATTATCAGCATTTACTTTAAGTATTTTTGCTGTTAATGCAGACACAACAAAAAACGCTGAAAGTTTAACTATAAACGAATCTTATAACCGAGGTTATGGCAATTCTTTCATTTTTACAGAAGCTGGAATTGAGTTTTCAGTTTTTGCAGATGGGCAATTTGATTTTTATATACCAAATTATGGTCCTAACGTAAATGTTTCAGTAAACACTCCAAATGCTTCTATTAGTTTTAATACTGGTTATGATTACAACCCATATGTACAATATGATGAGTATGGTGCTATTATACAAGTTGAAAACACACCAATATTCTATGATTATTATGGACGTGTAAATCAAATTGGTAACGTTAGGATTAACTATAATAATCGTGGTTTTGTTACTAGAGTTGGCGGACTTTATGTTCATTATAACCGTTACAACCGCTTTTCTCACTGTACAGGATTTATAAATATTTACAACAGAGTTTATGTATATAGACCTTGGCATTCATATTATGTAGTACCTGCTCCATTATACAGAGTTGTTTATACTACTCCATATAGAAGATATTATAGACCTATTAGATATGCATATACAAGACCTTTTGTAAACAATTACAGACGTACAACTGCTGTAGCAACAAGACGTGGTAATACAATATCAAGAAACAGAAGTTTAGCTACTCGTGGTAATGGTAGAGCTGTAAGAAATATTACAAGAAATAATGTGCCTAGAACACGTAGTAATGCAACTACTTCTTCTCCTAGAACAAGAGGAAACGGAGTAGCTTCTAGACCAAGAACTAGAGGAAATAGTTCTGCTACGCAACCTAGAACACGAGAAAATAACTCTATTAGCGCTCCAAAAACTAGAGGTAATTCAAAAAATATTACAAAACCTAGAACACGCAGTAATAGTAATATTTCCAAACCAAGAGCAGTTAGAAATAACACTGTTACTTCTAAGCCTAGAACTAGAACACAAACTAGAGCTAACACAAGTAGACCAAAAACATCTACTAAAGCAACTACAAATAGATCTAACTCAAGATCAAAAGCATCTTCAAGTAGATCAAGTTCTAAATCAAGAAGTACATCAAGATCGTCTTCTAGATCTGGAAGAAGAGGATAAAATATTTATAACACTTACTATAAGTCCTGTAACGATGGTTTATACAACCTTAAGTTATAGGGCTTTTTTATTTCTTTAAAAATGAATTTAAAATTCCTGTAATTTCTGAAGATAAATTAAGCTTATAAACGCTTAATCCATAAATTAATACAAGAAGTATTGATTTTAAACCTATGTTAATTATTGAATGAAAAGGAAATTCCCAAAAGAATAAACCAAAAGCACAAACTAAAATTAGTAACGCAGAGTTTAATGTTTCTTTGGTAAACGGTTGAATTTTAAATTTACTATAAACAAATAACAACTTTACAGTATTGTACACAAAGATGGTTATACAACTTGCGTAAGCTGCACCATTAATACCGTAAACGGGAATAAAAACCAGATTTAAAATTATGGTTAAAATAGCCAACATAACTCCAAAGACCAATACCATTCTATAATAATCACTATTAAAAAGAATAGCGTTATTGTTTCCTAAAAGATTATCAAATAGTTTAGCTAAACCAATAACTAGAACTACTAAAAAACCTTCTGAGTAATTATCAGGAATCATTGTATATAGCTGATTAATATTGACTATAATTGCTAAAAAGATAAATCCGCTAATTATGAATAAATTTAACGAGCTTTTTTGATATAGTTTTTTAAGTTCAACTTTATTTTTTTCATTTAAAAATTGTGCTGTTAATGGGTTTGTTATTTGATGCATAGATCGTGATGGCACACCAATAACCGTAGCAATATAAATAGCTACGCCATAATAAGCTACATTATTTAATGCTTCAAACTGACCAATCATAAACTTATCAATTTCAAGAATGATATTTGCGATAGAGCCTGCAATAATTATTAATGAAGAGTATTTTAAAACACTTGATAATTTAGGAATTTTAACAAATTTAAATACTGGTAGTTTTAAATTGAATGCATAAAGTTTCATCACGACCATTCTTACAATATAAACGATAACTATACCATAAATAAGCTGCTGTACATTTAAATATCTAAAATGAAGTGCTAACAACAAAATAGAAATACAAAGTCTATGAAAAACCTCTTTCATAAAATTACCAAACACACTATGTAAATGTACTTTACTCCATGCATAAAACACCTCAAAGTAAGCAAAAGCAATAGCGCAAACGTAAATTAACCAACTGTAATCTTTGATTATTGGGTTTTCTTTTGCAAGCCAATTTCCAATGGTATCATATGCTAAAACACCTATAAAACCTAACGGAATAATGACAATTAAAGGCAAAAATAACATTAAGGTTAAAAACCCATTTTGTGATTGTCTAGTCTTAAATGACGAAAAGAATTTAATTATCGTATTATGTGTACCAAAAGCCATTAAAGGCATTAAAATATTGGCTGTAGAGAGTATAAAAGTAATTAATCCAAAATAGTCGTCGGATAAAAATTTAGTATATAAAAACACTACATTAATAGCACCAATACCAAAACCAAGGTAAGTAATTACCGTGTTTTTTATGGATTGATTAACGACTATACCCATTAAGTTTACAAATTAAATTTTGTGGTTGAAATTTATAGATTATTAATCAAATCTACTAATTGTTTTGTTAACGCTTGTCGCGAAAAACGTTGTAATCCAATAGCATTAACCTTTAAAGAATTATTTTGATAATCTTCAAAAAGTTGTTTTATAGCTGTTTTTAAAGCTGAAAATTCTGAGTAATCAAAAAACTGTCCTGTATTTGTTTGCTTAATAATATTTTCAATATCCGCACCTTTAGGTCCAACTGCTAATATTGGTCTATTAGACACCATATATTCAAATAATTTACCAGGAATAATAGCTTTAGTATCTTCAGAATTTATTTCAATAAGCAACAATATTTGTGATTTTTTTTGAAATTTAACAGCTTCACTATGTGAAACATACCCAACTTTATTTACATAATCAATTAGATTATGATGTTTTAAAGAGTTTAACACGTTCTCTCCTACTTCACCTACTAAATTTAACTGAAAATGTTTTGCGAAATTTTCATCTTCCTTAACAAATTCAGAAAGTGCTTGCCATAAAATCTCAGGATTTCTTTTAGATAATAAAGAACCTATGTGAGATATGGTAAATTTTTCATCTAAATCGTTAACTATTACTTTTTCTTTATCGTAACCGTTTGTTATCACGCTAATTGGCTTATCTGTAATAGTTTCAAATTCAGTTTTTGTACTTGGACTTGTTACCACAATCTGATCGGCTTGATTAAGCACTTTGCTTTCTAATTGCTTGTGTTGCTTTTTTGCATAATTGGTTAATTTAAGCTGCTTATGGTAACCTATACTTGTCCAAGGATCTCTAAAATCTGCAATCCAATTAACATCTAATTTTTGTTTAATTTTTAAACCAATTAAATGTAAACTATGTGGCGGACCAGTTGTAATTACAGTATCTATATTAAAATCTTGAATGTAAGTTGTTAAAAAATTAGTAGATGGTTTTACCCATTGTTTTCTGGCGTCTGGAATAAAAAAGTTACCTCTAATAAATAACAACAAACGTTCTGGTATGCTTTGCTTGTTTTTTTCTTTTATAATCCCTTTACTAATTGTTTTGGTTTGTTTAGAAAACAAATTAGCCAATTTATATGGCTCTTTTATGGGTTGTTTTAAAATGATTGCATTTTCAGGAATTTCATCCTTTAAAGTCTTATCAATTATAGGGTAATTAGCATTAGAAGGACAATAAACTATTGGTTCTATATCATGTTCTGGTAAGTATTTTACAAATTTTAACCAACGTTGTACACCTGGTCCTCCAGCTGGTGGCCAATAGTAAGTAACTATAAGAACACGTTTAGGCATATTATTCTGGTTTACTTGTTTTAAACTGATAAAATAATCCTCCTATTATTAAAAGAAATAATATTACCGAACTTGCTAAAGCAATCTGACTACCAGTTTTAACTACTTTTGGCTCAAATTTAAACTCAATAGTATGATTGCCTTTTGGTATTTGTAAACCTCTTAATGCGTAATTCACTTTATAATGAGGCTTTTCGTTTCCGTCAATATAAGCATTCCAACCATTGGCATAATACATTTCTGAAAATACTACAAAACCATCATTTGAATTATTTGAACTGTATTTGATATAGTTAGGTTTATAAGTTTCAACTTTTATAGATGCTGTAGAATCTACTTTGAAAGTTTTTGCTTTAAGATCTGTTATACTAAAAACAGCTACATTTTTATTATCTAAACTATCTAATATTTTTATTTCTTGATCTGCATTTTTAACGTTTTTAAGTTGTTTTACAAACCAAGCATTTCCGTTAGCGTCATTGTTTAGATATGGGAAAGGCTCTCCGTTTTCACCTTGTCCAATAATATACTTAGCATTAAGCATATTAAGAACATTGATGTTATTTTTTGATAGGTAAAATTCGTATAAATCTTGATAACGTTTAGGTTTTGCAGCATGATAACCGCCTAAAGCATTGTGGAAATAACTTGCTTTTGCGCCACCTGAAGTTAAATCATACACTCTATAATTAGAATCGTCTTTTAGGATTTGTAAATCGGCTTTATTAGCTTGATATGGACGTTCCATTTTAATTTTAGAAACAAAATCGTCATTGTTAACATAACGTCTATCTACACTTACAAGATCTATTACAATAAGAACAGCAAACGCAAGAATGACTTTAGTTTCGGTAAATTTCTTCTTTAAGAATAAATAGATAATTCCTGCGGAAAGCAATACGAAAATCAACGTTCTAAACGTATCCATAGTTAAGAAACTAGCACGATCTTCACGCAACGCATCTACAAATTCTTGACCGTAATTTTGACGATAATACCCGTCATTACCACCAACAAAATCAAATACTCCAAATAGTTTTCCTAACAGAATTAAAACTGCAAATCCTGCAGTTATCATTGTTGTTTTCTTTAGTGCGTTTAGCTTTTCTTCATCAGAAGTATTATCAAATAATTTTTTTATTGCAATTATTGCCAAAATAGGAATACACAATTCTAAAATAACTTGTATTGAACTTACTGCTCTAAATTTATTGTATAACGGTACAAAGTTTATAAAAAAGTCGGTTAGAAATTCTAGGTTCTTTCCGTAGGATAAAAGAAGTGATAAAACTGTGCCTCCAACAAGCCACCATTTTAAACGACCTTTTACTAAAAACAATCCTAATACAAAAAGAAAAATCACAACCGCTCCAATGTATGCTGGAGCTTCTACTATGGTTTGATCGCCCCAATATGTTGGTGTACTTTTTGCATATTCTTTGGCTTCTGCTGGTGATACGCCTCTATCTGTAAAAAACTCATACATTGCAGAGTTTTCGCCAACATCTTCACCGCTTCCGCCACCATAAAATCTTGGAATAAATAGATTAAAACTTTCAATTATACCGTAACTATATTCTGTGATGTACTCCTTACTTAAACCGTTTGTGTTTTCTCGATTTGTACCGTCTGGATTAATGGTTAACTCAGATTTTCCGCGTGTACTTTCATTAACATATTCTTTTGTAGCTAAAATATTTGTAGCATTAAGGCCTATAGACAAAATTACAGCAACAACTAAAATGCCAATAGACTTAAAGTAGTGCGGTAATTCTTGTTTTTTATAAGCGTCTATTAAATACACTATACCTAAAATTATGACTAGCAATAGTAAATAATAGGTCATTTGATAGTGATTTGCAACAAGCTCTAATCCCATTGCAACAGCTGTTAGTAAAAAACCAGCGATATATTTTTTTCTGAAGGTGAGGATAATACCGCTTAACACTAAAGGCATATAAGCAATAGCATGTGCTTTACTATTATGACCAACGCCAAGTATTATGATAAGATAAGTTGAAAAACCAAACGCTAACGCGCCTAATCCAGCTAATTTCCAGTCTACTTTTAGCACTAAAAGCAGAATATAAAAGCCTAAAAAGTAAAGAAATAAATAATCTGCTGGTCTAGGTAAAAAGCGTAATGATAAATCTAATTTTTTGATATAATTATTTGGGTATTTTGCTCCTAATTGATAGGTTGGCATACCGCCAAATGCACTATTTGTCCAATAGGTTTCTTCTCCAGTTTCAGCTTTAAAATCTTTTTGCTGCTTTGCCATACCTTGGTAATGGACAATATCACTTTGAAAAATCGTTTTTCCCTGCAAAACGGGATTAAAATATAATAAAGCGCAAACAATAAAACTTACCAACACAATAATGTGTGGCAACAACTTTTTGAAAGAAAACGGCATAAATATTTATAAATTCAATGAGGTTGAAAATTACTCAATTTCTTCGTAATCTACATACTCACCAACATTTTTATTTGAAGATTTATTTTCTGGCATTTTGTCTATAGTCACTTCACCTTCTTTATTAATTGGTTCTTGACGTTGTTGATTAAATGCACCACCAAAACGTTGTTCAGCTTTTTTGGCAGCGTATTTAAATAAGACAGGCGCAAAAATTCTTGATAGGATTTTAAATCCGTAGTAAATTAATAATATTATTAAAATGGTTCTTAATAAACCCATAATTCAAATTTTATTCTATAAATACAAAAATACAATTCTCTAATTTTAATTTCGTTATTTAATAGCTAAAAAAAATATAAAATCTCTATATTTGACTTTAAACAAATAGCTATGCTTAACCCAAAATTCTATTGTAAATACATATTATTTTTCTTCAGTATTTCAGCATTTTCTCAGTATACAGAAGTTATAAACTCTAACAGACCTGGCGAGTCTAAAAGCGCTTTTGCTGTTGGTGTAAATGTTGGTCAAATTGAAGCTGGACCTTACACTGTAAACGAAAAACATACACCTTTAAAGAATGAAGCTAAAGGTTTTGGTATTGACTTTGCTTTACGCTACGGTTTACTTTGGGAAGAGTTAGAAATTAATCTAGAAGGAACTTATCAAAACGATACTTTTACAGATAATAGATCTTCACTTTCTCCAAATGAAACAAACCGATCTAACTTTAGAAACTTTGCTTTAGGAGCCAAGTATTTAGTCTATGATCCTTATAAAAATAAAGAAGAAGAAAAACCTAATTTATATAGTTATCATGCTAATAGAAAATTTAAGTGGAGTAATTTAATTCCTGCAGTAGCTGTTTACGGTGGCGTTAATTTGGATGCAAAAGATAATATTTACGTTCCTTATTCTAACCCATTTACAAGTCCTGCTTATGAAGGTGGCGTTAATTTTAAAGCTATGGTTGCTACGCAAAATAACTTTAGTAGCGGTTGGGTGTTTGTCACTAACTTTTCTATGGAAAGGTTAGGCACAGATTTTTCTAGCTTTCAATATATTTTAACACTAACAAAAGCTCTAAACGAAAAATTTGTTCTATTCGGAGAAACTCAAGGTATTAGCGGAGATTATTATGCCGATAATTTATTTAGATTTGGTGGAGCTTACCTTTTCGGAAAAGATTTTCAGTTAGATACAGCACTTACATTTAATACTAAAGATACACCTTCTGTGTTTAGTTTAAACTTTGGTGCATCTTACAGGCTTGATTTTCATAAAGATCCTAAAGTAGATAATGGTACTAATGTGATGGATGAATACGAAAGAAAAGCTAACAGAAACAGAAATAAGAAAAAGAAAAAAGGTGATGACAATAATGCTGACGATGGAAAACGCAAGAAAGAAACACAAGTCATCAATTTTGACGACGAATAATCCTATTTTATAATCTATGATAACCATTAAAGAAGTAAAGTCTAAAGCAGATTATAAAGCTTTTGTAAAATTTCCTTTTAAAATCTATAACGATTGTAAGTATTGGATTCCGCCAATAATAAGTCAAGAATTAGAGGTTTTTAACACTGAAAAAAACCCTGTGTTTAATGATGCAGAAGCAACATTATTATTAGCTTACAAAGAAGGTAAAATAGTTGGTCGTGTAGCTGCGATTATTAATTGGTTAGAAGTAAACAAACAAGGCGATAAAAAAATGCGCTTTGGTTGGTTTGATTTTATTGATGACTTAGAGGTTAGTAAAGCATTAATAGAAGAAGTAATCAAGATAGGAAAGAACAATAATTTAGAGTTTGTTGAAGGTCCTGTAGGTTTCTCTAACTTAGATAAAGTTGGTGTTTTGATTGAAGGGTTTGATTATCCTAACGACATGATTACTTGGTATAACTATCCTTATTACCAAAAGCATTATCAAACGTTAGGCTTTAATATTGAAAAAACTTATATAGAAAGCACCTTTAAATTTAGTAATGTAAATCCTGAAGCTTTTAGTAAAATTCAGGATTTAGTTAAAAGACGTTACAAATTAAAACCACTTAATTTTACTAAGACTAAAGAGATAATGCCTTACGTAGATAAGATGTTTGACTTGTTTAATCTGTCTTATTCTAAACTATCTTCCTTTGTTGAAATTACAGATATTCAAAAAGAATATTTTAAGAAAAAATACATCAATTTTATTAATCCAGAATACATCAAATTTGTTGTAGATCAAGAAAATAATCTAGTAGCTTTTGCTATTGTTATGCCTAGGTTTACTGAAGCATTAAAAGAAATGAATGGTAAATTATTTCCTTTTGGATTTTTAAAACTTTTAAAAGCTAAAAAAGAAAGTAAGAGCGTAAACTTTTATTTAATTGGTGTACATCCTGATTATCAAAACAAAGGTGTACACGGTATTATTTTTAACGAATACTACCCTATTTTTAAAGAAAAGGGTATA
Source organism: Mesoflavibacter zeaxanthinifaciens DSM 18436 (assembly GCF_000422365.1). GTDB lineage: Bacteria > Bacteroidota > Bacteroidia > Flavobacteriales > Flavobacteriaceae > Mesoflavibacter > Mesoflavibacter zeaxanthinifaciens. Next base: position 379,385 of record NZ_AULQ01000001.1, on the reverse strand, counting down.
GAAGATTGTTACCGCACGCCAGAATTAGAAAACAATGAAGCTATACATAAAATCTGGAAAAACTTTGATCCAAAAATTATAAAAAAACGAAGCACTTACAGAAAAACATTATAGATAAAAAAATCCGATTTAAATATTTAAATCGGATTTTTTATTTTGTATGTAAGGGAAAATTATTCGCCCATTGCTTTTATTAATGCTGCAGACATACGCTTGTAAGTTCCATTTACAAGACGTTCTCTAATTGCATCAAAAGCATCTAATGTTTCATTTACATCTTCTAAAGTATGAGTCGCAGTAGGAATCATACGTAATAAGATTAATCCTTTTGGTATTACTGGATAAACAACTATAGAACAGAAAATACCATAATTTTCTCTTAAATCTTTAACTAACGCCATAGCTTCTGGAATACTTCCGTTAAGGTATACAGGAGTTACACAACTTTGTGTAGTACCTATATCAAAACCACGCTCTTTTAACCCAGATTGTAAAGCGTCTACAATTTTCCATAAGTTTTGTTTTAACTCAGGCATTGTGCGTAACATATCTAAACGCTTTAAAGCTCCTTCTACTAATTGCATTTGTAGAGACTTTGCAAACATTTGAGAACGTAAATTATATTTTAAATAATCTATAATCTCTTGATCTGCTGCAATAAATGCTCCTGTACTAGCCATAGATTTTGCAAAAGTTGCAAAATACACATCAATATCGTCTTGTACACCTTGCTCTTCTCCTGCTCCTGCTCCTGTTGCACCTAATGTTCCAAATCCATGAGCATCATCTACAAATAATCTAAAGTTGAATTTTTCTTTTAAAGCTACAATTTCTTTTAAACGTCCTTGCTCACCACGCATACCAAAAACACCTTCAGAAATCACTAAGATTCCTCCACCTGTTTGCTCTGCCATTTTTGTAGCACGTTCTAAGTTTTTTTCTAAACTTTCTATATCATTATGCTTGTAAGTAAATCGCTTACCATGATGTAATCTAACTCCATCTATTATACATGCATGTGCATCTACATCATAAACAATAATATCGTCTTTAGATACTAACGCATCTACTGTAGATACCATTCCTTGGTAACCAAAATTTAATAAGTAAGCCGCTTCTTTGTTAACAAATTCTGCTAATTCATTTTGAAGTTTTTCGTGTAAATCTGTGTGACCAGACATCATACGTGCTCCCATAGGATAAGCAGAACCATATTTTGCTGCTGCTTCTGCATCTACCTTTCTTACTTCTGGGTGATTTGCCAAACCTAAGTAATCGTTGATACTCCAAGTAATTACTTCTTTACCTTGAAATTTCATACGATTAGAAATTTGTCCTTCTAATTTTGGAAATACAAAGTAACCTTCTGCTTGCGACGCCCATTTTCCTAACGGTCCTTTGTCTTTGTATATTTTCTCAAATAAGTCTTTCATCTTTAAATGATTATTAAGCCTATGGCTTAAGCTATTAGTATTTAGTTAGATTGGGCAAAATTAGGCAATTTTACTATTCTTGCATAATAAATTGTCAATCTGTTATTAACAAAAAAGTTAACCAAAATGAATTTTCATTATGGCTAACTTTAATTTTATATTTTTTACACGTTACTTAACGTATTGAATGCTTTGTGCTGCTGCTTCATTTTGACTATCAAAAAAGCCTTGGTCGTTCATCCATTTATCACTATAAACCTTACTCATGTATCTTGAACCATGATCAGGAAAGATAACTACTACCTTGTCTGTTGGTTTAAAGTAGTCCTCTTCGTTTAGTTGCTTTAAGGCTTGCATTGCTGCTCCAGAAGTATACCCTACAAATAAACCTTCTGTTAATGCTATTTCTCTTGCTGTATGTGCACTTTCTTCGTCTGTTACTTTAACAAACTTATCAATAACATCAAAATCTGTAGCTGTAGGTATTAAATTTTTACCTAAACCTTCAATACGATATGGATAGATTTCATCTTTATCAAACTCACGTGTTTCATGGTATTTTTTTAATACTGAACCGTAAGCATCTACACCAATAATTTTGATGTTTGGATTTTGTTCTTTTAAGTATTTTGCTGTACCAGAAATTGTTCCTCCTGTACCACTACAAGCTACTAAATGTGTAATTTGACCTTCAGTTTGATTCCAAATTTCTGGACCTGTAGAATTGTAATGTGCATCTAAATTTAGTTGATTAAAGTATTGGTTAATGTAAACCGATCCTTTAATCTCGCTATGTAATCGTTTTGCTACTTCGTAATAACTTCTTGGGTCATCTGCACTTACGTTTGCTGGACAAACATATACTTTTGCACCCATAGTTTTAAGCATGTCTATTTTATCTGCTGAAGACTTAGAACTTACTGCTAAAATACAATCGTAACCTTTAATAACACTTACCATTGCTAAACTAAATCCTGTGTTACCAGAAGTAGTTTCTATGATGGTGTCACCTGGTTTGATTATACCTTGCTTTTCTGCTTGTTCAATAATGTATAATGCTATTCGATCTTTTGAAGAATGACCTGGGTTAAAAGCTTCTACCTTAGCATGGTAGTTTCCTTTAAACTCAGTCGCCATTTTGTTTAGTTTTATTAGCGGCGTATTACCTATTAGATCTAATGCGCTATTAAAAACTTGTTTACTTTGTTCCATAAATGCTGTTTAAAAGCTACTTATTTTTTGGTTTTAATTACTAAAACCTGACAAAAATAAGCATTTTTTTTTATTAATCGGTAATTCCTTCTAAATAGAATAAAAAAGCATATTCTAAAGCAACTTCTTTTAAAGCTTCAAATCTACCGGATGCGCCACCATGTCCTGCATCCATGTCTGTTTTTAACAATAACAAATTATTGTCTGTTTTTAATTCTCTTAATTTTGCTACCCATTTAGCTGGTTCCCAATACTGTACTTGAGAATCGTGTAGTCCTGTAGTGACTAATAAATTAGGATATTCTTTTTCTTTTACATTATCATACGGTGAATAGGATTTCATGTAATGATAATAATCTTTATTGTTAGGATTACCCCATTCGTCATACTCTCCTGTGGTTAATGGAATAGTGTCATCTAACATAGTTGTTACCACATCTACAAAAGGTACTGCTGCAATAACACCTTTATATAATTTGGGGTTTAAGTTTATTACTGCTCCCATTAATAATCCTCCTGCACTTCCTCCCATTGCGTATAAATGCTCTGAAGATGTATATTTTTTATCAATTAAATATTTTGAACAATCTATAAAATCTGTAAATGTGTTCATTTTTTTTAGAAGTTTACCATCTTCATACCATGGTCTTCCTAAGTATTCGCTACCTCTAATATGAGCTATTACATATATAAAACCTCTATCTAACAGACTTAATCTTATTGTGGAAAAATAAGGATCTATTGTAGAGCCGTAACTTCCATAAGCATATTGAAGCAAAGGATTTGTTCCATCTAATTTGATACCTTTTTTATAAACAACAGACATTGGTATTTTTTTTCCGTCTCTGGCTGTCGCCCAAATCCTTTCGGAAGTGTAATTGTTTTTATCAAAACTTTTATCTAATACCTCTTGTTCCTTTTTAATTTCTTTAGTTTTAGTCTTAAAATTATAGTCTATTACAGAACTTGGTTGTGCTAATGCATTAAATGTATACCTTAAAACATTACTATTAAAATCTGGGTTATTACCTATGCTTGCTGTATAAGTTTCGCTTTCAAAATCAAGATAGTAATCTTCTTTTTTATCCCAACTTATTATACGTAAGTGGTTTAGTCCATTTTTACGCTCGTTAACGACTAAATAATTTTTAAAAATTTCAATGTCTTCTACTAGGACGTCTTCTCTGTGAGGTATTATATCTACCCAATTTTCTTTTGCTGTAGCTGTTTCTAATGTTTTTTGGACTTTAAAATTAGTCGCTCCATCTTTATTGGTTATTATGTAAAAACTATCATCATAATGAGCTATAGAGTATTCTAGATTTCGTTCTCTAGATTGAAACACTTTAAAATCGCCTTCAGGATTATTAGCTGGTAATATTTGATATTCAGAAGTTTGTGTACTAGAGCTTCCAATAATTAAGTATTTTCTTGATTTAGACTTGTAAACATATGTATGAAAGGTTTCATCTTCTTCAATAAAAACCAATCTATCATCTTCAACCTTTTCTCCTATTTTATGACTGAAAATTTTATCCGATCTTAAAGTAACTTCATCTTTTTTAGCATAGAAAATAGTTTTATTATCACTAGCCCAAGTAGAACTTCCCGTTGTATTTTCTATAGTATCATCTAAAATCTCTCCAGTAATTAAATTTTTAATTTTTATGGTATATTGTCTACGACTAACAGTATCTATTGAAAATGATACTAACGTATTATCTTCACTTACAGAAAAACCACCTAACTTAAAGTATGAATAGCCTTTAGCCATTTGGTTACAATCAAACAAAATTTCTTCTTTTGCTTCTAAAGTTTCCTTTTTTCTGGTGTAAATTGGGTAATCTTTTCCTTGCTCAAATTTGGTGATATACCAGTATCCATTAAATTTATATGGTACACTTTGGTCATCTTCTTTTATTCGAGATTTCATCTCTTCAAAAAGAGATTTCTGAAAACTTTCTGTAGATTTTAATACTGCATTGGTATAATCATTTTCTGCGTTCAAGTATTCTAAAACGTCTTTATCTTCTCTTTGATTAAGCCAATAATAATTATCTACTCTTACATCATTATGTATGGTAAGCTCTTTTTTTATTTTTTTTGCTTTTGGAGCTATTAATTCAGAATTAAAATCTGTCATTTTAAGTTCTTTTTTTTTAGGAAAAGCAAATGTAAAGTTAAATAACAAAACAGCTAAATCATTTAATGAATAATTGAGTTGAAATTTATCTATTGAAATTAATAAATTTGCAGTTATAATTTAAAAACTAATAAAGATGTTTGGAGACCTAATGGGAATGATGGGTAAGCTTAAAGAAACCCAAAAAAAAGTTGAAGAAACTAAAAAGCGTTTAAATACTGTTTTAGTTGATGAAAAAAGTAATGACAACCTATTGCAAGTCACATTAACAGCCAATAGAGAGATAAAATCTATTAACATTGATAATGCATTACTAAAAGACAAAGAACAATTGGAAGACTATTTAATTTTAACTTTAAATAAAGCAATTACAAAAGCTACAGAAGTACATGAAACAGAAGTAGCTGCTGTTGCTAAAGATGGTATGCCAAATATACCTGGCATGGACATGTTTAAATAATAGTGTAAACAAAAAAAGGAAGCCAAATGGCTTCCTTTTTTATTATGTCTTTCTACTCTTATTTAGAGTTGATAACTCTAAACTGAGTACGTCTGTTTGCTAAGTGTTCTCTTTCTGTGCAAGATACACCATCAGAACATCTGTTAGTTAATCTTGACTCACCATAACCGTTAGAAGTAATTCTTGAAGAATTAATTCCTTTAGAAATTAAATAATTAGTTACAGCTTGTGCTCTTCTCTCTGATAATAATCTATTAGATTCTTTAGATCCTCTTGAGTCTGTATGAGAAGCAATCTCTACAGATACACCATCTGCTAATACTGGTAATAATTTAGCATCTATCTCTGCTTTTGCTGCAGGTGTTAAAGTTGCAGAACCTAAATTCCAGTTTATGTTAAGGTCATTATATTCTACTAACTTACAGTCAACTTCTTTCCACGTTGTTAAACCTCCTTTAGTTTGTAAAACTTCTTTTGTAACTGTCTTATTAACAGCCGGTACAACAGACTCTTCTACTCTAGCATCTGAAGCTAAAACAGTTTTCTTGATTGTAGAACGTTTCTCAGCTATATCTATAGTTCTTGTAGTTGGAGGTGTAGACATAACCACACGCTTCATTGTTTGAGTAACTTCTGGAATGGTAACTACACGAGTTGTTTCTGGAGTAATGATTTTTTTCTTAACTGTTTTTGTAACAGCAGGAATATCTATAACTCTTGTTGTAGGAGGTGTAACCATTACAACACGCTCCATAGTTTTAGTTTTTGCAGGCACTTCGATAACTCTTGTCGTTGGAGGAGTAACCATTACTGTTTTCTTAACTGTTTTTGTAACAGCAGGAATATCAATAACTCTTGTTGTTGCAGGAGTTTCTATAACTTTTTGAGTATAAGTAGCCATACCACAATCATCTGCTCCTCCATTAGAATTATCACATCCTGGAGTAGTTATTACAGAAGCATCTGAAGCTAATTCAGTAGTATTTATTGTAATGTTTTGTGCTGGTACACTTTTATAACACCAGTATCTACAATCGTTAGGATCACTTGATTGGCACTCTGCAGCTGGTGTATCGCTCATTTCCCACTTTGCAGTTGCAGGTTTAACCTCTATAACTTGGTAACTAGAAGTAAATTTAGCTGGTACAACTTTTAAAGTGTTACCAAATTCTCTTTTCTTATATGTAATAGTTTGTGTTCCCCAAACAGCAGGAATTACTTCTAATTTTTGACTTGCAGATTGAACAACTACTGTTTCTTCTCTTGTTTCGTATTTAGCAGGAATAACCTCTAAACGTTGCGTTGCTGGTTGAGTTACTACTTCAAAAGTACGAGTTTCGTAAACAGCTGGAACTACCTCTAATCTTTGGCTAGCTTCTTGTACAACAACAGTTTCCTCTTCGTAAGAAACTGATGATGGTATGATTTCTAATTTTTGACTTGCCTCTTGTACTACTACATCAAAATTCTGAGTTTCGTACTTTGCTGGAACTACTGATAATTCTGTTCCTGCTTTTTGCACAATAACTTCTTCTGTTACCGTGTTGTAACTAGCTGGCACAACAGATAGCTTTTTATAAGCTGGTGCCACTTGTACTGTTACATCTTGGTTTACCCATACATCTGGAGTAACACAACGAACGTAACATTTTCCTGGTTCAGGATTTGTTGGTAAGTCTTGTGCAAATACTGCTGTACAGGCTACAAAAGACAAAATCGTTAGTAATACTTTTTTCATTTTTTGTTAATTTAAGTTTATAAATAGATTAATAAAAGACTATAAATTAGCATTTTACAACTAATTTCAGACAAAAAAAGCACTATTCAAACTTATTTTAACATTAACTGTTAAGAAAAACCAAAAAATCGATAAAATGCATAAAAAAACGACATAAGCAACTTTTAAATAATATTAAATTTATATTCAAAAAAGTGACTTAATTACATTTTCTAACATATCAACTTCATTATCAGTAATTTCCAAATGTGTTACCATTCTTAGTTTGTTATTTCCCATATTGGTAATAAGAATTTTATTGTCAGAAAGCGATTTCAAAAACTTTTCGCTTGTTTCTTCATACAATTCAAAAATAACGATGTTTGTTTCTACTGACTCTACATTTTTAACGTAATTAGATTGTTGTAATAATTCTGCTATATACTTTGCTTTTTTATGGTCTTCGGCTAATCTTTCAATATTATTATCTAAAGCATACAAACCTGCAGCAGCAAGAAAACCTACTTGTCTCATGCCTCCACCTAATATCTTTCTAATTCGTATTGCGTTTTCCATAATTGCTTTATCACCTACTAAAACGGATCCAACAGGACAACCTAAACCTTTACTTAAGCAAACAGATATGGTATCAAAAGCTTTACCGTATTGTTCTGTAGTTTCTTCTTTTGCTACTAAAGCATTCCATAATCTTGCACCATCTAAATGAAATCCTAAGTTATGTGTTTTACAAAGTGATTTTATTTTTAATATTTCGTCAAAATCCCAACATGCGCCGCCACCTTTGTTTGTGGTATTTTCAATTTCGACTAATCTGGTTAACGGACTATGATAAAAATCTGGTGGATTTATTGCTTCTTCAACCTGTTTTGCAGTAAACATTCCTCGATTACCATCTATTAATTTACAAGAAACACCACTATTGAAAGATGCGCCACCACCTTCATAATTAAAAATATGAGCATATTTATCGCAAATTACTTGGTCACCAGGATTGGTGTGTAATTTAATAGCAGTTTGATTAGCCATAGTCCCACTAGGAAAAAACAATGCTTTTTCTTTTCCAAAAAGATTAGCTATTTTTTCTTCTAAAGCGTTAACAGTTTCATCTTCATTATACACATCATCACCAACTTTAGCCTGCATCATTGCCTCAAGCATTTTTGGTGTTGGTTTAGTTACCGTATCACTTCTTAAATCTATAATCATTAGTATATTTTTTTAGAGATAAAACTATAAATATTGTTTTAATAAATTTTAGAATCTTACTAATAATTTTATTTTTGTTTCAAACAATATATTATATGATTACAACAGATCAAATTAAAGATCTTAATAAACGCCTTAAGTCTTTAAGGCAATATCTTTGACTTAGATGCAAAGACAATAGAGCTTCGTAACGAAGAAGAAAAAACATTTGACCCGAATTTTTGGAATGATTCTAAAGCTGCAGAGCAAGTCATGAAATCCATCAGAGAAAAGAAAAAATGGATAGAAGACTATGACAATGCTAAAACTTATATTGAAGATTTAGAAGTTATATACGAGTTTTTTAAAGAAGAGGAAGCTAGCTTAGAAGATGTAGAATCTAGGTTTGAAAAAGCAGAAACTGCTATAGAAAATCTTGAATTTAAAAATATGCTTTCTGAAGAAGGTGATAGCCTTAGCGCTGTTTTACAAATAACAGCTGGTGCTGGTGGTACAGAAAGCTGCGATTGGGCAAGTATGCTTATGCGTATGTATTTAATGTACGCAGAAAAAAATGGTTTTAAGGTAAAAGAACTTAACTCTCAAGAAGGTGATGTTGCTGGTATAAAAACAGTGACTTTAGAAATTGAAGGCGACTTTGCTTTTGGTTGGTTAAAAGGAGAAAACGGTGTTCATAGATTAGTAAGAATTTCGCCATTTGATAGTAACGCAAAACGACATACAAGTTTTGCTTCTGTTTATGTTTATCCTTTGGTTGATGATACTATTGAAATCGAAATTAACCCAGCAGATATAGAAATTACCACCGCTAGATCAAGTGGTGCCGGAGGACAAAATGTAAATAAAGTTGAAACTAAAGTACAATTAACACACAAACCTACTGGAATTCAAATTTCATGCTCAGAAACACGATCGCAACATGATAACCGTGCTCGTGCCTTACAAATGCTAAAATCTCAGCTTTATGAAATTGAACTTCAAAAACAAATGGCACAACGTGATGATATTGAAGCTGGTAAAATGAAAATTGAATGGGGAAGCCAAATACGAAACTATGTTATGCATCCATACAAGTTAGTTAAAGATGTACGTTCTGGTCACGAAACTGGTAATGTAGATGCTGTAATGGATGGTCATATAGAACCATTTTTAAAGTCTTATTTAATGATGATGGGGCAACAAACCGAAGACAATAATAATCTTTAAAAAATTAATATGATTAAAATATATCACAACCCAAGATGTAGAAAATCTAGAGAAGGATTACAAATTCTTGAAGAATCAGGTAAAGATTTTGAAATTGTTAAATATTTAGAAAATACGCCTACAAAAGAAGAACTTTCTGACATCATAGAACTACTAGGTATTAAACCAATTGACCTAGTTAGAAAAAATGAATCTATTTGGAAAGAAAACTACAAAAACAAACAATTATTTGATAATGAAACAATTACAATAATGATTGAAAATCCTAAGTTAATAGAACGACCAATTGTTGTAAATAAAAATAAAGCTATTGTTGGTAGACCACCTGAAAATATTAAAAAAATTATTTAAATTGTATCGCTATTAATCATTAATATTTAAAACCATAAATAATTATAGAGTAATAAAATTTCCCCTTAAACAATAATGATAGTAATATATCACAACCCAGACTCTCCAAACTCAAATAAGTGTTTAGAAATTTTAGAGACAAGTAAACATGATCAAGAAGCTATCAAATATCAGGATAAACCTTTAGATAAAATAAAACTTCAAAAAATAATAAAGCTTCTTAAAATTAATCCAGAAGAACTAATTAGGAAAGAAAGTAAAGTCTGGAAAGAAAATTTTGATCACTTACATCAAGATAATCATAAGTTTAATAACGAAGAGCTTTTGGATCTAATGGTTGAGTATCAAGAAATTATTGAAAGACCAATAATCATTAACGGAGAAAAAGCCGTAATAGGAAAACCTGCAAAACGTATTTTTGATATTATTCCAGACTAATTAACGTACGTTAACACTATTCATTTTTATTTAACAAAGCTTTAACCAAGTAAGGTTAAACCTGTAAGTATTTTTGGCGTCTTAGAACAAAAACCTAATTATGACTAAAAAAATACTAACCAGTTTTATTCTTTTATTTACAACGCTAATTTTTGCTCAGAACGAAAAAGAAATTACAGTAAAAGGTAAAATTGTAGACGCTAGCACTCAAACACCATTAGAATACGCAACAATTGTATTTACTAGCACAACAGATGCTAGTGATGTTACAGGAGGAATAACAGATACCAAAGGTAATTACAACATTAAAGTTGCAGCAGGAACTTATAACATTTCATACGAATATATAGGCTTTAAAAAGCTAACAATCAATAACAAATCAATTACTAGCAATACAAACTTAGGTACCACTTCCCTATCTGTAGATGCAGAAACTTTAGATGAAATTGAAATCGTTGCCGAAAAAACCACTGTAGACATTAGACTTGATAAAAAAATCTACAACATTGGTAAAGATTTAACGACAGCTGGAGGAACTGTAAGTGACGCTTTAAATAATGTCCCTTCAGTTTCTGTAGATATAGAAGGTGGTATTAGTTTAAGAGGTAACGAAAATGTTAGAATTTTAATTAACGGTAAACCATCTGCACTTGCTGGTTTTGGAGACAGCAATGTGTTAAGTCAGCTTCCTGCAGAAGCAATAGAGCGTGTAGAGGTTATTACATCGCCTTCTGCTAGATATGATGCCGAAGGTACCGCTGGTATTTTAAACATTATTCTACGTCAAAAGGAAACTTTAGGTTTTAATGGTTCTATTAATTTAAACGCTGGTAATCCAGATTTAGTTGGTGTTGCTACAACATTAAACTACAGAACAGAAAAATTCAACCTATTTTCAAACATAGGTTTTAGATATTTTGACGCACCAAGAACAAGTGATAGTGACACCTATTATTTTGATTATTTAGATGAAGACGGTATTTTACAAACACCAGAATATAGACAAATTATAGAAGACCAAGATGTTACTAGGCTTAATCGTAATTATAACGGTAACATTGGTATGGAATACTTCTTATCAGATAAAACATCTTTAACAGGAAGTTTTTTCTATAGATATGGTGAAGATGCAGATTTATCAACAAATATTTCAGAACGTTATAATGGTGGTTTAGTTGAGCAAACTACAAGATACGAGCGTCAAAATGAAGAAGACAACAGCTACCAATTCGCATTAAATTACATCACTAAATTTGATGATAAAGGTCATCAATTAACTGCAGATTTTCAATATGTAATTGATAAAGAAGAGCAATTTACGTTTTTAGATGAAAATTATGATTTTACCGAAGATGCTAATCCAGAACCATTTCAAAGAGAACAAATTTATCAAACAGAAGATCAAAAAGAATATTTAGTACAAGCAGATTATGTATTACCAATTGGTGAAGATTCTAGATTTGAAGCTGGTTACCGAGGTAGTTTTCAAAATGAAGTGACAGACTATCTTTTAGAACAAGAAAACATTACAGATGGATCTTTATTTGTAAACGATACTATTACAAACGTTTTTGATTATTCAGAAAACGTAAACGCACTTTACACGCAATACGGTACCAAATTAGGTAAATTCTCTTTTTTATTAGGTCTTAGATTAGAGCATACACAATTAAAAGGAAAAATTGACTCAAGATTATCTGATCAAGAATTAAACGATGCTTTTGGTTTCCCGATTGATACAGATTTTGATAAAAACTATTTAGGTTTATTCCCAACAGTAAACTTAATTTATAATCTTGCAAAAGAAGATCAGAAAGAAGAAAGCATAACACTAGGGTACAACAGACGTATTAACAGACCACGTGGTTGGTTTATTAATCCTTTTCCTACCAGATCAAGTAGAACAAGAGTTTTTCAAGGTAACCCAAACCTAGATCCAGCATTTTCTAGCACTTTTGATTTAGGATATTTAAAACGTTGGGATAAATTAACACTGACTACATCTGTGTACTACCAACACGAAACAGATTCTTTTGAGCGTGTACAAGAAAACACCGGTAGTGTAACAACAGATGGTATTAATATTATTAGAACAATTCCTGTTAACTTATCTACAAACAAACGTACTGGAGCCGAACTTGGTGTGTTATACAACCCTGAAAAATGGTTACGTTTAAACTCTAGTATTAACTTTTTCCAATTTAATACCGAAGGAGAATTTAACGGTGTAGATTACAGCGCAAAAAACACAAGTTGGTTTGCTAGATTTAGTAGTAAAGTAACTTTACCAGCAAAAATAGATTGGCAAACAAATGCATTTTATAGAGGTGCTAGATCTGATGCACAATCTGATACAGACGGAATTTTCTCTATGGATTTAGCATTTAGTAAAGAGATTTTTAAAGATAAAGCTACTTTATCTTTAAACGTAAGAGATGTATTTAACTCAAGAAAAAGAAACTCTGTTACAACAACAGCTACAGAACGTGTAACTTCAGAATTTCAATGGAGACAACGTCAAATTACCTTATCTATGATTTACAGATTTAATCAGAAAAAAGAACGCAATAGAGGTAGCAGAAATAACAACTATAATGGAGATGATGAGTTTGAAGGATAGTTTTTAGTTAGCAGTTAGCAGTTAGCAGTTAGCAGTTAGCAGTTAGAAGTTAGAAGTTAGAAGTTAGAAGTTAGAAGTTAGCAAACTATAAAAAAGGGTTTATTAAATTGTAATAAACCCTTTTTTTATATCCTAAAATATCAATCAACTGTCATTCCGAAGAATTGAGGAATCTTATAATCTTAAATAAATAGATCCTTTACTTTCATTTCGACTGCGCTCAATGTGACAACTCTAAATGACAAAACCACTTAATATAACACATAAAAAAAAGGGAAATTCTAAAACTATTTTAGAATTTCCCTTTTTAAATATGATTAATAAAAAGCTTAAGCCTGTTGTCTTTTTGCTTTTTTCTCTTCTTTAATTTCTTTTAAACGCTCTATTAAGCTTCCTCCAATCCAATAAGGAACTACAAATGTGATTAAAAAAATCATTAACCAAAATCCTATGGTTAAGATAGTTAAAAATGCTAAAAAGCCTAAATATTGGTCAAATTCGAACATGATTACGTCTAATTACTTGTTTATTGTTACCGCAAAGATACTTATTACCTTTTTTTTAAACAACACTATCCTAAAAATTATTAACAGAGTTGTTAAGATTTTTTATTAATTTTCAGAAAGTTTGAGCATTATACCATTATGAGGTTGTCCCTTATGCTCTAAAAATATAGAGGAAATATTACTTAAGTCTCTTATTACAAATTCTCCAACAATATCTTTATTATAACTATTAATATCTAATGGTGTAATTTCAATTGTAAATTTTCGTTTAAACTTCCATTTATAAATTTCTTTTTTAGTTTCAGAATAAACAACCTGTAAATAAAAATCTTCTCTAAAATTAAATCTAACCTTATCTGCATACTTTGTTAAAGTTACTATCATTTTATCTGAAGAACTATCAACAGTTTCAAAATCTACTAATTCCCATTGTTTTAATAATATACTTATATTAGGATTGTCTTTTTTTTGAGCAAAACTAATGGTGGAGCAAAACAAAAAGATAAAGAAGATTGACCTATTTAAATTCATGATATTAAAATAAATTATTATTAAACCACAATTTCGACAAATTATTCAACATCTCAAATACAAACCCTAAAAAGTATTTATTTCTTATTAACATTCACTTAATTAAGACCTCAATTTTTTATAAATTTGTAGTCTTATTTTTATAATCAACTATACCATGGAATACAGAATAGAAAAAGATACAATGGGCGAGGTTAAAGTGCCTGCAGACAAACTTTGGGGCGCACAAACAGAACGCTCTCGTAACAATTTTAAAATTGGTGCGCCTGCATCTATGCCTTTAGAAATTGTTTACGGTTTTGCTTACCTTAAAAAAGCTGCTGCTTACACTAACTGCGAGCTTGGCGTGTTACCGGTAGAAAAACGCGACCTTATAGCTAAGGTTTGTGACGAGATTTTAGCAGGTAAACATGATGATCAGTTTCCGTTAGTGATTTGGCAAACTGGTTCTGGTACGCAATCTAACATGAATGTTAACGAGGTTATCGCTAACCGTGCGCATCAATTAGCTGGTAAAACTATTGGTGATGGCGATAAAACTATTCAACCAAATGATGATGTTAACAAATCGCAGTCGTCTAACGATACCTTCCCTACAGGAATGCACATTGCAGCTTACTCAAAAATTGTAAAAACAACCATACCTGGTGTTAAACAATTACGCAATACTTTAAAAAAGAAATCTGAAGAATTTAAAAACGTTGTAAAAATTGGTCGTACACACTTAATGGATGCAACGCCATTAACGTTAGGACAAGAGTTTTCTGGTTACGTATCTCAGTTAGATCACGGTTTAAAAGCGTTAGAAAACACGTTAGACCACTTAAAAGAATTAGCGTTAGGTGGTACAGCTGTTGGTACAGGTCTAAACACACCAAAAGGTTACGATAAACGTGTAGCAGAATATATTGCTGAATTTACAGGTTTACCATTTATCACAGCACCAAATAAGTTTGAAGCGTTAGCTGCACACGATGCAATTGTAGAAAGTCATGGCGCTTTAAAACAAATTGCTGTGTCTTTAAATAAAATTGCTAACGATATACGTATGATGGCGTCTGGACCAAGATCTGGAATTGGAGAGATTATTATTCCTGCTAACGAGCCTGGAAGTTCTATCATGCCAGGAAAAGTAAACCCAACACAATGCGAAGCTTTAACCATGGTTTGTGCGCAAGTTATGGGTAATGATGTGGCGATAACTGTTGGTGGTACACAAGGACATTACGAGCTTAACGTGTTTAAACCAGTTATGGCGGCTAATATTTTAGAGTCTGCACAATTAATTGGAGATGCTTGTGTAAGTTTTGATGTAAATTGTGCATCTGGTATAGAGCCAAACCACGCAGTGATTAAAGAATTATTAAACAATTCTTTAATGTTAGTGACTGCTTTAAACACAAAAATTGGTTATTATAAAGCTGCCGAAATTGCTAACACAGCACACAAAAACGGTACTACTTTAAAAGAAGAAGCAATTAATTTAGGTTATGTAAGCGCAGAAGATTATGACGAATGGGTAAAACCAGAAGACATGGTTGGAAGTCTTAAATAATAACTTTATATACTTTAAAAAAGGAAAACCGTTAAAAATTAACTTTTTAACGGTTTTTTTGTGTGTAAGTTAGTTATTAATATGTGTGTAGTATTATAACAATACAATTATACTTAAAACATCAAGTTTATGCATTAACATATGTTAATGGTTTAAATTATTTCTTATTCTGCTTAATTGCACAGGTGTAATACTTAAATAAGTTGCTATTTGATATTGAGGTATTAAATTATCAATATTTGGTATTTGTTTTCTTAAACTCAAATATCGCTCTGTAGCATTCATACTTAAAAGCTCTTTATGTCTTACATCGTTTTGACATATTAAATTTTCTAAATAACTAAAATGAAACTTTAATATATCAGGATGTTGTTCTCTTAAATTAATGTATTCGTTATAATTTGTAACTATTACAGTACATTTTGTTAAAGTTGCATAATAACAATCTGCCGGTATTTGTTTGATTATAGCATTAAAAGAAGTGAAAATATCTAAAGGTTTATAAATTGCTTTTGTAAATTCTTTACCTTTTTCATTTACAAAATAAGATCTACAATACCCATCAATAATAACATAAACGCTGTTAGGTATATCTCCAACATTTTCTAAAATTGTTCCAGCTTTAAGCTCTCTAACTTCTGTTATTTCTTTTAAAAGGTGCAAAGACTCATAAGAAATATCATAAAACTCACTTACATTATCTTTAAATGCTTGTATTAAGTCAGGTGTTATCATTTGATATTTTAAGGGATGTTTGATTAAAATTAGTTAATCTTGACATAGTACAAAAAAGTTTTTGAAAAATTTGACTTAGATTTAAATATTCGACAAACTGCATTATTATTGAAAAGAACGAATATTTCAATTATAAATTTTTATTAAAATATCTATCTTTGAATTTCATCTAAAAATAACCATATGTCCATATTAATTACCAACATAAAATCATTACTTCAAGTTAGAGAAAATTGTCCATCGTTTATTTCAGGTAATGACATGAAAACGCTACCTACAATAGAAGATGCATATCTCTTAATAGAAAATGATACCATTATAAGTTATGGACCAATGGAAGATGCTGCTTCCATAGAAGCAGAAACCACTATTGATGCAACTGGTAAATTTGTATTACCAACTTGGTGCGATTCTCATACACACATTGTTTACGCTGGTAATCGTGAATTAGAGTTTGTAGACCGTATTAATGGGTTGACTTACGAAGAAATTGCTAATCGTGGTGGAGGAATATTAAACAGTGCTAAAACACTTCAAAACACTTCTGAAGAAGAACTTTACAATCAATCTATTGCACGCGTTAAAACCGTTATGAAGTTAGGTACAGGCGCATTAGAAATTAAATCTGGTTACGGACTAACTCCAGAAGCAGAACTTAAAATGCTTCGTGTAATTAAACGCATAAAAAAAGAATTTCCTGTAAAAGTAAGAGCCACGTTTTTAGGAGCACATGCACTACCACAACATTATAAAAACAACAAACAAGGTTATTTAGATGAAATTATAAATGTAATGCTACCACTAATTGAAAAAGAGCAATTAGCAGACTACATTGATATTTTTTGCGAAAAAGGATATTTTGATTTAGATGATACTAAACAAATCATAGAAGCTGGTAAAAAACATCATATGGCTTCAAAAATACACGTAAATCAATTTAATGCGTTTGGAGGCGTAGCGTTAGCTGTAGAAAACAATGCTTTAAGCGTAGATCATTTAGAAGAAATGAATGATGACGACATTGAAGTTTTAAAAGGTAGTAATACCATGCCAGTTGCGTTACCGTCTTGCTCCTACTTTTTAAGTATTCCGTATACTCCTGCAAGAAAAATGATTGATGCAGGTTTACCTTTAGCTTTAGCTACAGATTATAATCCAGGATCTACACCTAGCGGAAATATGAATTTTGTAGTAAGTACAGCTTGCATAAAAATGAAAATGACACCAGAAGAAGCTATTAATGCAGCAACCATTAATGGTGCTTACGCTATGGGTATAGAGAAACAATACGGAAGTATCACCAGAGGTAAAAAAGCAAATGTAATAATCACTAAACAAATACCTAGCTACTATTATTTACCGTATTCTTTTGGAGAAAATAACATAGAAACTGTAATTATTAACGGTCAAATTATTGCATAAAAAAAAGCCCAAAATTAATATGGGCTTTTTAGTGGAATAATTAACAATATCTACATTGTTACTGAATATTATTTAAGTGTAAATTCAGAGCTAGATACCAATTCGTTTCCGTTAAATACGTTTACTTGATAGCGACCATCTTCAAAATCGTCGTCTGTATTATTACTTACAAACTCACATATATCTAAGTTTCCATTTTCGTAATTAAACTTACTAATAACACTGTAATTTAAAGTTTGTTCTCCAAAGGTTACTTGTTGGTTTGCTCCTAAAATATTGTTTTTTGGATCAATAACTTGCACGTATAACTCTTTATCTCCAGATTGTACCAACTTGTTTTTAGCAACAGTATAGCATACTCTAATTTTGTCTACACGTCTAGCTCTTTCCATAGGTACTAACTTACCATTATTACGCACTAAAACACCATATCCTTTAAGATTTACTGTATTTAAGACAGCTGCATTTTCCATAACTTCAGCTAATGCTGTATTTTGTATCATTAAAGAGTCATTAAACATTGCTCTTTCTTCAAGTTGCACTTTTGTACTATCTAAAGTCGTTGCAAGCTGCATGTTCTCTACTTTTAAACGGTCATTTTCTGTTAATAAAACATCCATTTCTTCTTGTAATGCAAGGTACTTTTGTTTATACCTCCATAAACTTTTTACGTTAGTTTCTGCAGTTTGTAAAGAATCTATAAGACCTTGTATTCTTTCTCTTGCATCTACTAAATTTTGATTAGTCACTTCGTTTTCGCTTAATGCCAAGTCGTACTTAGACTTCATTGCATTTAAGTTAGCTAATACATCATTTTTTTCTGTTTTTAATTGCTGCTCTGTTTCTTGTTTTTCGCTATATAAAGATCCAGTATAAACAGCTGTACCAATAAATAACACTAAAGCTATACCTAATGCTACTTTTAATCCTGTGCTTGCAGTGTTGTTTGCCATAATATTTAATTTTTTTAAGGGTGAAACGTTAATTCTTTTTTTTGGATAAACTTTGATTTAAAAACCTTAATTTTATTCTACAAAACTTATAAAAAGCAAATGGAAAAACTAATTTTATTAGAAAAATTAGAAGTAAACAATTTACTTAATACTCGTGATGGAGAAATAAAATTTGGTGAACAAATCAAGTTATTATCCAACGTTTCTAATATATACGACGCAATTAAATCTTTAGACGTTGACTACGTTATTTTTGGTTTACCAGAAGATGTTGGTGTATTCGCAAACCTAGGAAATACTGGCACTTACAACGCTTGGAATGCCACAATTAAAGTTTTGTTAAATATACAAAGTAACCCTTTTACAGCAGCTAATAGAGTTTTGATATTAGGACATTTAGATTTTACTGAAGAGTTAGAACAACTATCAAAACTTAAGCAAAACGATAAAAAACATTTACAAAGTGCAAGAAAATTGGTTACCGAAATTGATAAACACGTTACAGACTTAGTTTGTACAATTATTAGCGCTGGTAAAACACCTATTGCTATTGGTGGCGGACACAATAATGCTTACGGAATGATTAAAGGTACATCTTTAGGCTTAAAAAAACCGATTAATGCAATTAATTTTGATGCCCATACCGATTTTAGAAACTTAGAAGGAAGACATAGCGGAAATGGTTTTAGCTACGCATACAACGAAGGTTTTTTAAAAAAGTATTTTATTTTTGGTTTACATGAAAACTACACCTCTACTCCAATTTTCGAGAGTTTAGACACTGATAAAAAGCTAGACTACATAACCTATGAAGACATAGATGTAAGACAAAAAACATCATTTAAAAACGCTTTAAAACGAGGTAAAGACCATATTTGTAAAAATGAATTTGGAATTGAAATAGATTGCGATGCTATTATAAATATACCAAGTAGTGCAAAAACACCAAGTGGATTTAGCGTTAAAAAAACAAGACAATTTTTACATTATTTTGCAAAACGAAAACATGTAAAATATTTGCATATTTGCGAAGCTGCACCAACAAAAAAGACAGCCAATCAAGTAGGTAAATTAATTACTTATTTAATAACCGATTTTATTAAAGCAAAAAACACCAAAAATGAATAAACTAAAAATTGAATATATAAGATTAGCTCTAGCTTTTTTAGTTTTTGTTTATATAGTCACTCATCTATTTTTATACATAAATCGTATTGATTCACAATGGTTTAAAGCGTTAGCAGAATTATTTACTATACCTAGTTTAGTTTTAATTATCGCAATACCTATTTGGATGATTATTGATTTGGTAAAAAAAAATATTGCAGATAAATCAATTCTTAATTTAACTTTTTTCATTTCGTTTATAAGTTTACTACTTTTTGGATTTGCCATTATATATTTAAATTAATGACTGGAACAATTAATATTATACCATTTAATAAACTATATAGTAAAGATTTTTATAAACTAAATAAAGAATGGTTAGAAACCTATTTTTACGTAGAACCTTTAGATGAAGACGTTTTAAGCCAACCTGAAAAATATATTATTAACAAAGGTGGTTACATCTTTTTTGCAAAATTAAACGATACTGTAGTTGGTACCTATGCATTTATGCCATTAAAAGATAAAGAAGGTTTTGAACTTACAAAAATGGCTGTTTTACCAAAAATGCGAGGTCAAAAAATTGGACAAAAACTATTAAATCATGCTATAAATTTTGCTAAAGAAAATAAGTTTAAAAACTTATTGCTTTATTCTAACAGATCTTTAGAAAATGCCATTTATTTGTATAAAAAAATTGGATTTAAAGAAGTTAAGCTAGAACCAAATACACCTTACAAAAGAGCAGATATTAAAATGGAATTTAATATGAATTAATTTCATTTAAAAACTTATCTAAATAACTGCAATAATCATTGTTATTAACGCATAATACAGTTAAGGTTTCAATAATTAATGTTTGCGTTTGTAAATGTTTAGGATTGATTTTATATGCTAATTTAAACTCTGAAAAAGCACCTTTATAATCTTTAGAATACAGTCGATTTATACCTGATTCTAATAAAAAATTAAACGCAATTTTATCTTCTTTTTTTTCTAACTTTTGCTTAGCTGTAGTTATAGTTTTTGAATGTTTTAAAAACTGATTTACCATAGAAAATGAAATTGGTGTAACAATCAATAAGATTATTAATGCAATTAAAGCAACTTTTTTAGATGAAGATTTAGAATGCTGAAGCTTAAATTTTCTTTTATAGACTGGAACAGCTGTAAAAGACGGTTTTCTTTCAACAGAAAAAGGTTTACGAGGTTTCATATTATAAACCCAACTTAACATACCAAATCCCATGTATCCCATAATCTGCTTTACTTATAAGTCTGAAAATCAAAATAATTGTTACAAAAAAAGCACTCTACTTTTAGAGTGCTTTTTCAATTAAAACTAACAAATTAATTAAGCAACAACGCTTATAGTATTTTCCTCTTTTTTAACCTGTTTTTTAGTTTCAAATTGATTAGAAGTATTTTTTGCGCCACCAGCTTTTAAAGCATTATCTCCTGCGAAAAATGTTTTATGGTCGTCCCCTAAATCAGATCCAGCCATACGTTGGTGTTTTACACAAGCTACACCTTTGCGTATTTCCTGTCTTTGCACGTCTTTAACGTAAGCTAACATACCATCTTTACCAAAATAACCTTTGGTTAAATCATTCATATGCAACGCTGTAGTGTGATAAGTAGGTAATGTTATTAAATGATGAAAAACACCAGCTTCTCGTGCTGCATCCATTTGAAATGTTTTAATTTTTTGATCTGCTCTAAAAGATAATTCGGTATTATCATATTCTGCATCCATTAAATTATTACGGTCGTAAGCAGTCATGTTTTCACCTTCAGCTAACATTTCTTCATACACTTGATTTCTAAAGTTTAAAGTCCAATTAAACGATGGTGAATTATTGTAAACTAATTTAGCATTAGGCACAACATCTTTTACACGATTTACCATATGTGCTATTTGCTTTACATTTGGTGTTGGCGTTTCTATCCATAAAAGATCAGCGCCATTTTGTAAGCTAGTAATACAATCTAGCACTACTCTATCTATATTAGAGCCTTCTTTAAATTTATACAATCCGTTGGCTAATCGTACAGGTTTTACTAATTGCCCATTTCGTTTTAATAACACTTCATTTTCGGTTACGTCTTCAATATTAACTGGATTTGCATCTACAAACTCTAAATATTTAGAAGCTAAATCGCCTTTTGTTTTACTTACCGGAAGCTTTTGCGTTAATCCTGCACCTTCAGAGTCTGTTCTTGCTACAATAATTCCTTCATCAACTCCAAGCTCTAAAAATGCATATCTAACCGCATTTAATTTGGCTATAAAATCTTCATGTGGTACAGTTACTTTACCATCTTGGTGACCGCATTGTTTGGCATCAGACACTTGGTTTTCAATCTGTATCGCACATGCACCAGCTTTAATCATTTTTTTTGCTAATAAATACGTCGCTTCTTCGTTACCAAAACCAGCATCTATATCTGCTATAATTGGTACGATATGTGTTTGAAAATTATCTATTTGATCTTGTACATCTTCGCCTAATTCTAAACGTCTAAATAAATCGTTTAATTCTATCGCATCTGCTTGACGTAAAAAATCATAAATCTCTGCAATTAATGCAGGAACTGCTGTTTTTTCGTGCATAGATTGATCTGGTAATGGTCCAAATTCTGAACGTAATGCAGCTACCATCCAACCCGATAAGTATAAGTATCTTTTATTTGTTGTATTGTGGTGTTTTTTTACGGCAATCATTTTTTGTTGTGCCACAAAACCATGCCAACAACCTAAAGACTGTGTATAATTTGAAGCATCTGCATCATATTCTGCCATATCTTTTCGCATAATAGCTGCAGTATATTTTGCAATGTCTAAACCTGTTTTAAACTGGTTTTGAAACCTCATTCTTGCACCATTTTGAGCCGAAATTGCTTCCCAAGTTGTACCAAATTTTGCTTTTAAATCTTGTATTGTTTGTAAAGCAGAATTGTAATTAGTATCAAATAAATTTTTCATAATTTTGTAATAGTTATTTATTATTAATAATTGGATCCTGTTGATTGTTGCCGCAATCGCAGGATCATTTTTTTATAAGTATTTATAAGCTGGTAATGTTAAAAACTCTTCAAATTCGGTAGCAGTTACCAAAGATTTAAATAACGAAATCGCTAATTCAAATTTTGTATTTTTAATAGCATCGTCTCCTATTTCTGTGATCAATTTTTCAACTTCATCATCAAAAATATCAGTAAATAATTGGTTATTAAATACACGTCCATCTTCAAGAGTTACTTCATTTTTTAACCATTGCCAAATTTGAGTTCTAGAGATTTCTGCTGTAGCTGCATCTTCCATTAAATTATATAGCGCAACTGCGCCAAAACCACGTAGCCATGCTTCGATATAAAGAATGCCGACGTTTATGTTTTTTCTTATTCCTGCTTCGGTAACAGTTCCATTTGGGATTTCTACTAAATCTTCTTCTGTTATAGTAATATCATCTCTTGTAACATGAAGTTGATTTGGCGTTTTCATGTGTTTATCAAATTCATTCATTGCTACCTCTACCAATGCTGGATGCGCTACCCAAGTCCCATCGTGACCATTTTTTACTTCGCGTTCTTTGTCTTTTCTTACTTTTTCTAACGCTGCTTTATTAGCTGTTTCGTTATTTTTTATAGGAATTTGTGCCGCCATTCCGCCAATTGCTAAAATACCTCTTTTATGACATCTTTGGATTACTAATTTTGAATAGGCGTCCATAAATGGCGACGTCATTGTTACTTGATCGCGATTTGGTACAACAAAATTTGGATGATTTCTAAACTTTTTGATGTAAGAAAAAATGTAATCCCAACGTCCGCAATTAAGTCCGACAATATGATCTTTTAATTCGTAAATAATTTCATCTAATTGAAAACTAGCCGTAATAGTTTCGACTAAAACCGTTGCTTTAAATGTGCCAACAGGAACATTTAAATAGTTTTCGGCAAAGGTAAATACCTCATTCCACCAACGTGCTTCTAAATAATGTTCTAATTTTGGCAGATAAAAATAAGGCGCAGTACCTTGTTCTAGCATTGTTTTGGTGTTATGAAACACATACAAACCAAAATCTACTAAACTTCCAGACGCTTCTTGATCATTAAATAAAAGATGTCTTTCGTTCAAATGCAATCCTCTTGGACGCACTAGTAATACTGCTGTTTTATCGTTTAATTTATAAGTTTTATTACGTTTACTATCGTGTAAAATAATAGTCTTATTATTAGCATCTAATAAATTTTGCTGACCTTCGATTGAGTTTTTCCAACTTGGCGCGTTACTATCTTCTAAATCTGCCATAAAGGTTTTTGCGCCAGAGTTTAATGCATTAATAATCATCTTTCTATCTACTGGACCAGTAATTTCTACGCGTCTATCTTGTAAATCTTCCGGAATTGCATTTGCTGTCCAATCACCTTCTCTTATGGCTTTAGTCTCTCTAGGAAATTCTGGAAATTTACCTTGGTCAAACACCTTTTGTTGTTCTACACGTCTGGACAATAATTGTAATCTATTAGAATTAAACTTTTCGTGTAAAGCAGAAAGAAACTCTAAAGCTTCATCGGTTAAAATTTCTGGGTAATACTGTTTTACCGCTTTAGAAAATTGTACTGTTGGTAATTTTAATGTGCTGTATTCCATGACGTTTTGTATTTATAAAGCAATATTAAAACAAACTTTTTAAAAAAACAAGCGAACGTTCGCTGTTTTTATTTTTTCGCTAAAAAATAATATTCGCAAAATTGATTATATTTGCTATTATGGAAGAAGATTATATTAAGTTAATTTTTGGCTTAAAGCTAAAGCAGATAAGATCTGACAGGAATTTATCCCTATTTGGATTATCTAAATTATCTGGGTTGTCAAAATCGTATTTAAACGAAATTGAAAAAGGAAAAAAATATCCTAAACCTGATAAGATTGCAATATTATCTGAAAAATTAGATGTGCCTTACGATCAATTTGTATCCTTAAAATTGGATAAAAATTTAGCGCCAATTGGTGATATCTTAAAGTCAAAGATTTTAAAGGAAATTCCGTTAGAATTATTTGGTATAAAAGAAAGCGACTTGATAGATATTGTTGCAAATGCACCAGATAAAGTCAATGCTTTTATCAGTACTATTATAGAAATAGCACAACATTACAGCTTTAGTAAAGAAAGTTTTTATTTGGCGTCTGTACGTTCTTTTCAAGAAGCAAATAATAACTATTTTGAAGCTTTAGAGCAAAGCGTAATTAAGTTTGCAGAAGCTTATCAATTAGATTTAAAAGCTAATATTTCATCTTTAGAATTAGAAGAAATTTTAGTTGAAGAATATGGCTACACTATTAATAATAAAGAATTAGAAAATTATAAAGAATTAGATAATTTAAGATCTATTTTTATACCTAAAACAAAAACGTTGTTAGTGGCTAATCATATAGATGAAGCCCAACGTACGTTTATTTATGCTAAAGAAATTGCGTATAATTATTTGAATTATAAAGAACGATTATATACATTTTCCTGGATTAAATTCGAGAATTTTGATCAAGTATTAAATAATTTTTACGCGTCTTATTTTGCTGGTTCGTTAATTTTACCGCAGGAATTACTTACTAATCAAGTCGAAAAACTATTTAAGAAAAAAACCTTTGACGAAAAGCAATTTGTGCAAATTGCACAATCGTTTAACGCTTCTCCAGAATCTTTTTATCAGCGTTTAACCAATATATTACCTAAAGATTTTAATATTCAGAATTTATTTTTCTTACGTTTTATTCATAAAAAAAATAGTCCAAACTTTTACTTAACCAAAGAGCTGCATTTATCACATCAACATTCGCCTCATGCTAACGAAACAAACGAGCATTATTGCAGACGTTGGATGTCTTTAAAGGTGTTAAAAGACATTGTAAATACAAACGATAAACATGTGTTTAATTTACAAATCTCTAATTATCCAGATAGTAACCAATCATATTTAGTATTGTCTTCTGCAACAAAAGATCCGTTTAAAACCGATCAATATAGAAGCGTTAGTATAGGATTATTAATTAACCAACAATTAAAAAGAAAGCTTAACTTTTTAGAGGACAAAAAAATTGAAACCTTTAATGTTGGTGTTACTTGCGAGCGTTGTGCGATCAAAGATTGTAAAGAGCGAATGGTACCAGCTAAAATCTTAGAAAAAGAACAAAAAAACCTAAAAATTGAAACCGTTGTAAACGATATTTTTAAACAATTTAGTTAGTTTTCTAAAGCTTTTAATGAGTCTAATTCGCGTTGTAAACGTTCTACTTCACTTTGTTTTCTGGCATTTTTTATTGAATCAATTTGTGCTTTTAATTCTTCAACGGTCAAGTCTTTGTTTGTAGAATTAGTTAATGTGGAATCTATTTCAATTACTTTGTCTTCCATTCCACTTATAGCATCTAACATAGTATTATCTTCTTGAAAAAAGTTACCAATACCTTCACTAGCACGCCAAGCTTCATTTAACTGATCATAAACTATTTTATTCCATTGACTAGGATGTTTTGCATCAATCCAAACTACATCACGATATTCGCTATCAATTAATGCTAAATCTGGTGTTGCAGAACCATCAAACTGCGCATTATCCTTTTTAATTGAAGAAATAGTACCTAGAAAAAACATACGTTTTTTACCAGCTATTTCTTTTATATATGGTCTAAACTCTACTGGTTTATTAACAGACCAATCGTATTCTTTTCTAGATTCTATCACTTTTAAAGGCATAGCAGAAACACCTGCATAACCTTGTTTTTTACTAGCATGATCGTAGTAAAATAGCTTTTCTGTGCCATCTGCAGGCACAAAAACACTGTAAGTTAAACTGGTACGCTCATCGCCTACTGGTTCTAAACCAAACCAATGATATAAACCACTATATGCATCTTTATTAGCTTCTGAAAAATCAAAATCGGTAACAAAAGGTTGCTGGTTTTGATCGTCTGGTAAAACAGGAATTTTTACAGCAGTTTCCATATTCCATGGTAATGGATCACTAAATCCGCCAAGAAACTTTAAAGATTCTGCTTGTAAACGTGATACTTTTTCTGCCAAGGTATTTTGACGTGTTAAAAATGGATAGTTTTTCATTTGGTCTGGAGCTATAAATGTGCCTTTACCAATAACCATTCGTTCTAAATAATCATTAAAATCATGTTCTCCATTTTCAATAATCATAACACCACCAAAGGTTGGATACGGAAAGAAAAAACCTTTCCATTTAATTAAACTAACAACTTCAACCCAATCACCTTTATCATTTTTCATATAATAGGTGTCGCTTGGCTCGTAATTGAATAACATCCAAGGATTAAAGCGTTGTACTACTGCGTTGTATGTGTTTCGACTAAATTTTAAAGATTCTCCTATTGAGAATGTTACTGGAATTCGGTTTTCATTAGAAAAACGAGGAAATGGAGTTGTGCTTGGTACTGCAAACACTTCTTCTGTATTATCACTTATTCCTTGCCATACGTACTTTTCGGTTGGCTGAATTGCCATAGTCCATTTATTTTCGCCATCTACTCTAACTAAATGCGGTAAGGAAACATCTTTGGTTTCGCCAACACTTTCGTTAGCCATAGAAAAAATGTTACGTAATGGTTGTATACGTTCGTTTTGTGTAAGAGGTAATTCGTTAATTTCAACTCTATTTAAATTATTAAAAACATTATATGTTTTCATATAATCATAAAGTTTTAAGTGCCAACCTAACACGTAAAGCAATCCAAAAAAAGCTACCAAAATACCTAGAATACCTAAACGTGTTCCTGTTGATGGTGAGTTTCGGAATTTTTTTAACCCAAAAAATAAAACAATTGCACTTAATATTATTATGAAGATATATTTTCTAAAAAACAATAATGCAGGTTGATAATCGTCTCTTAAAAAGAATAAAAGACCTACTACTACCAAGCTTATTATTATGACTATTGTTTTTTGTTTTCTGCCTTTATTCCAGTAATTTTTTATCATAAATATTGTATTCTAATTTAAAAAAAGCTTAAAGCTACTACATTAATCCTTTGTCTTTAAGACGTTGGCGTGCACTTTTTTCTTCTTTTTTAGGCTCTTCTTTTATTTCTTTTTTAGCTTCTTCTACAACTTTAGTGTCTTTGGTTTTTAAGTCGTCTATAAACTCTTTTCCTTTGTTTATACTTTCGTTTAAAACGTCTTCAAAAGATTCACTTTTTTCACCAATAACATCGCTAGATTTAAGTATAAAATTAGCTAGATACGTACCAATTAATGTACCTACAATTGCAGACACAAACCATTGTACTAATGAAACTGAAATTGGTAAAATAAATTGAACAACTACTATTGTTACTAAAAACAAAACTGTTATATAAACTAACCTAAGCAGAAAATTTTGTTGAAAAATGAATCCTTTTTTACTATCAGATTTCATTTGTAACTCTTTAGAATACATTAGTTTATTAAAAAACCGATAGACTTTATTGCTTTTAGATTCTCTCCAATACAATAAAATTCCGAATAAAATTGAGGCTACAAATATGATAAGTTCTAGTGTCATTCCTTTTTATTTATTTGTAGTAAATTTATAGCAATAGTTACAGGTAAACAAGTATTTTTTTTGAGATATATTCTTTTAATTAGTTAATTAATTATATAAACCATAATTAATTTTTTTCGTATATATTTACAACTTTGTAACCCTTAACTAATTAACTAATGAAACTAAAACTTCTCTTTTTATTTCTTTTTTGTTTTAATATAATAATTGCTCAAGACAATAGTGGTCGTTTAAAAATTGGGGATGAATATAGTGTAGACATATCCTCAAACCCATATTACTCTAATAATCAAACAGGTATAGTTTTTCAAAAAGAATTTAGATCTACTGGTTCTGGCTATGTAAAAGTACATTTTAAGAATTTTGATTTAAACTCTGGAGATTATGTAAAGGTATATAGCCCAAAAACTTCTGAAGAGTTTTTCTATTATAACCAAGGTAAATTAATTGGTAATGAAGACCAAATGATTGATACTTTTTGGTCTACAACTATATGGAGCGATCATATAATTGTTGAATTATACAGTCAAAACGGAAATAATAACCATTACGGATTTGATATTGATACTGTAGCCTATGGGTATAGTGTTGATAAAATAAGTAGTGCTTTTGAAATTTTGACACCTCAAGACACAGAAACTGTATGTAGTTTTGATGATAAAGAAGCTATTGTTTGCTACGATGGTACAGAAATGGGTAGAAAATCTGAAGCTGTATGTAGACTACTTATTGGTGGTAGTGGATTATGTACAGGTTGGTTATTAGGTTGTGACGGAAACTTAATGACCAATAACCATTGTATCGAAAACTCAACTGACGCATTAAATACAGAATTTTTATTTAATTATAAATATGCTGATTGTGCCGAAACAACTTTTGCTTTACAAGACCTAGTAGCTACATCTTCTACTTTTATTCAAACAGACGCAAACTTAGACTTTACGCTTGTTATGCTACCAGTTAACCCAACTTCTACTTATGGATACTTAAGCTTATCATCTACAATAGCACCTGTAGGAGAAAGAATTTATATACCTCAACATCCAGCAGGAAGAAGAAAAGAAATTGCTGTAAATACAGATGTTGGTGGCGATGCAAACGGATTTGCTATGATTACAAACCAAGGAGATTTTCCTAATCGTGTAGAATACCAATGTGATACAGAAGGTGGTAGTTCTGGGTCTCCAGTAATACGCTATTCTGATCATTTAGTAGTTGCAATCCATAATACTGGTGGTTGCCCAAATGGTTCTTACGGAAGAAGCGATAATTTAATTGCTGCAATAGGTGCTAATATGCCTAACTGTGGAGTTGATGACCCTAACCCTGAAGCACCTTACGTAACTTTTTCTAGTGCTACTTCTACTGTAAATGAAGCTACTGGTTGCGATTATCAAGATATAGATTTTAATTTAAGAATTGCTATGCCTGCATCTAACAATGCAGATGTTACGGTTAATATCATTAATGAAACGGCTACAAACCTTGAAGATTTTGAAGTTATAACACCTAATCCTATAACATTTTTAGCAGGAGATGATACAGATCAAACTTTTACTGTTAGAGTATATAATGATGCTTTTATTGAAGGTGATGAAACCTTTTCTTTAAACCTATCTTTAAATGCAAATGGTGGTGACGCTCAATTAGGTACTATAGATACAAAAACTTTTACTATAACTGACGATGATTATGCTCCTTCAATAGGTAGTAATGTAACTTTAGCTTCGGATGATTTTGAATCTGGATTAACAAATTGGACTGTTACAGGAAATGGTTTTCCTACTTTCTCAATAGGAGATGCAGCATCATCTTCATCTAGCTCTTGGAGTACAGTTGGTAACTCAACTAACTTTGCTTATGTTAATGATGATGCTTGTAATTGTAACATGAATCAAGAACGCTTAATGTACACTACTCCATTTGATTTTTCTACTTACAGTACAGCTAATTTAAATTTTGATATTATTTATACAGATAGTAATGATCAATATGCTTCAGATAGTTTTATACAAGCATCTACAGATAATGGTTTAACTTGGCAAAATGTAGGACCAGAACTTATTTCTTATTCAGAATGGACCAATGTAGATGTAGACCTTTCTGCTTATGCTGGACAATCTAACGTATTAATTTCTTTCTTATATAATGATTTAGGAAATTGGGCTTATGGTTTAGCTATTGATAATTTTACTGTAACTAGCCAAGGTAATGCAAACATACAAACTAGTGTTAATAACGGAACAACAAATGCAATTGTACCTTTAGCTAGTTCTGGATTAGTTTATGCTTACGACTCTAGTAATGGTAACATTATTGCTAGTTTAGAAAACAATGATAATTTTAATTACGACTGTGTAAATGTAAGTGTTTATAGAGATGGAACTGCCGGACAACCAATTAATGGTAGTACAGCTCCATTATTAGCAATGGATAAGCAATTTGAAGTTACTGCTACACAAGCGACTCAATCAGGAAATAATACTATTACTTTTTATTTTACCGAAGCTGAAGTTGCTGGTTGGGAAACTGCTGTTGCTGGCACCTATACAAGAAACGACTTAGTTATTAATAGAGAAAGTACTTCTGGCACTGTTGAAAACGTTATGGCTACTATTGGTAGTTATAATGGCGGAGTAACCTTAACCGGAGACTTTACAGGTATTGATGGAATATATAGCTTTGCTCCTGCAGCTGCTCTATCTAATGAAGAGTTTGAGATTAAAAACTATAAAGTTTATCCAAATCCTGCGTTAAACATTTTAAATATTTCGTCTAACACAAATATTGAAAAATTAACCATTTACGATATAAATGGAAGATTAATAAGTACAATATCTCTTGAAAATAATACGCTTAATTATCAAATAAATATTACTAATTTATCACAAGGAATGTACTTTTTAGAGATTAACTCTAACGGTTTAAAATCTTTAGAAAAGTTTATAAAAAAATAGATTAATAATCTTAATGAAACAAAAAAACAGGTCTAAACGACCTGTTTTTTTATATATTTTTTAATATAGTTTCTACAACCCAATCTTGAAAAGATTCATCCCAAGTAGCGTATTGTTTGTAAAATTCATCTTTATCATACCAAAACAAAAATAAAACATCTCTTGATGAAATATTGATTAATAACTTCCATATTAAATCTTGTTGAGAAACATGTAATGAAGAGTGTGGTGTATGTAATGCATTAAAAATACCTATATCTACCAAATCGTGTATTTTGTATTGATTACTAACTTCTAATTTTTCAAGGTATATTTCTACACCCATAATCTTTTTTCTTGTATCAATATCCAATTTATTTAAATAACTTTTAAATAACACATTATCATTAAGTATTTGCTGTATTGGATGTTGTGTCTCTTTTAAAGACATTGCAAATTCCATTTTTTTAATACGTTGGTATCGATCTGTATTTAACGCAGCTTCTAAATCATATTCTACAATAATATGATCTCGCAATTTTTCCATTAACTCTGGTTGATTAATATGATAAATCAACACATCGTGTATGGTATCTTTTATAGCTTCTTTATACCATTTTAAATCTTCAAAAACCACGATTGGAGATATAAAATCTCTTAGTACATAAACACCACCAAAAGCTTTGGTGTAAAAAGATTCTGACTGATGCTGAAGACTGTGTAAAGTTAAATCTCTATGACGTAAGTCTCCATATGTTTTAGCAGATTCTAACAATTGCTCATGAATACTTTCATCTATAAAATTATTGCCTTTTTTAAAAATTTCAATAAGTCGCTCTTGTTCTTTTTGAGCTTTATTTAAATTATCTATTAGATGAAAGTTGATACTTACTTTATCATATTTTAAAACATCTAATGGCTCATAAAACGCATCTATATTTTGATCAAAATCTAGGCAAATGGCACTATCGCGAGTAATATCATTTATTTTATCACCATGAATTCTAAATACTTGCTGCATCATTTCTTTATCAAAACTATGAAATGGAGAATATACAGGTTTACCCTTTTGTAAAGGCGAAATGATAATGGCATGCGGATTTGCTTCACCATTATTTAAGTACATCGTCGAGCCTTTTTCTTCTGCTATTTCTGGACTGTAACCAACGCCATCAATAAAAAATGAAGTTAATTTTGTTGGCGTAAAACCAAGCTTAACTAAGCATTTATTATAACGCTCCACTAACTTTCCGCTAACGGGAATTAATTCACTTCTATATAAATTGGCTTGTTTTAGTTTTTGCATTTTGATCTAAATCTGAATAAAATTTTTCAAATTATTCTTTTGTGTCTTTTGAAGTTAACTTTATAATGTTTTTTATATTTCCTTCTACTGGTGAAATCTGAACTTCATTATTATCCTTTGTGGCATAAAAAACATACAAGCTATTTTTTCCTAAAATTTTCACATCTTTAACTTCTCCATCTTCATAAACAATTTGATGTGTGTATTTGTAATCTTGTGTTTCTAGCCTTTCTTTACTTTTATATCCACCGCCTAATCCAAAACCTAAAAACATACAAATTAGCATCAATAAAATAAAAGGAATTACAGCATACTTTTTATTTAAACTTTTAAGTACCTTATCTAGTTTCTCTTTCTTTTTTCCTGATTGGTATTTTTCCTTTTTTGAAAGCTTTGCATAATACCATTGTAAAAGTTTAAAGTATCCAATCATTAATGGTATAAGTACTGCTAATACAACAGGCATAAGCCAATGAGAACTTATCACAGCTAACGGACTTAATAACACATCTAAAACCGATGTGTATTCAAAAATATTTACACCTAACAACCCATAAAATATAGCTTGATTGGCTACACCTAAAACTAATAAAAATAAATATCCAATAGACATATAGTCTTGAATACTATATTTAGTTACATTCTGTTCTGTAGTTTCAATGTTAGCTGTTTCCATGATTAATTAAGATTTATCAAACTGCTTTCTAGCTTCCATTTCAATATTTAATTGATTAACTCTACCTTCTACTTGACGCTTAAAATCGGTATCTGCAATGGTTGCAACATTATCTAAATAACGTACAACTTCTTGTCGTCTAATTTCAGAAAAATCTAAACCTTTCATGTTAGCTTTCATTAATTCTTGAAGCATCGCAAACTTGGTATCGTAATCTTTTTTGAAATAAATCTCTGGATTTTCAAACCAGCTTTCTTCTAAATCAAAATCGGTTAAACGTAATGAAATTGCGCTTTGTATATTCCTAACATCTCTAGAAGAGAAAAACGGAAATATCTTCTGTATTTCTTTATACAGCGTAGCATAAAACAAATGATCTGTTGTTTTATGTTGCTTTTCGGCAATATCATAAGCTTCTAAAACACGTTGTTCTGTTGGTTTGTTAGATACGTTTAAAATTTCACCCATATTTTTCGCCAAACCTTGATCTTGTAAATAAGTATAATTTGTAGGATTTTGCATGTTTACAAAGTCTGGCATTGTCTTTTCAAACTTACGCCACCATAAATGATCTTGATCTAAAAAATCGTGTTCTGTACGTGCTCCGTCAATTTTAAAACGTCCTTGTACACGAGAGATTACGGCTTTATCCAACATTTCTGGTAAGTTAGTAAACAAACCAATAGAACTATTCCCATAATTAACTGCATAAGCACCTTCTGTATAACGTAAAAAGACACCAATAACTTCTTTTACACCAGCCGAAACACCTTGTGCTGTACGCTCTTGCAAGTTATTTTCGGCATCATCAATTGGTGCAAAAATTAATTTTGTTGGATCTTGTAAAGGTTTCATCCAGTCTACCATTTTTTCGGCAGATCCACCTTGAAATGTACTAATTAAAGT
This sequence comes from Mesoflavibacter zeaxanthinifaciens DSM 18436, assembly GCF_000422365.1. Lineage (GTDB taxonomy): Bacteria > Bacteroidota > Bacteroidia > Flavobacteriales > Flavobacteriaceae > Mesoflavibacter > Mesoflavibacter zeaxanthinifaciens. Next base: position 345,374 of record NZ_AULQ01000001.1, on the reverse strand, counting down.
ATCTGGCATTGGATGAAACAAAAACGGAATATCTAAATTATCACAATGTTCTTTTAAACGTGTTGCTATAGCAGCGATAAGCATACTTTTTCCTGTTCCAGGAATACCGTAACCCATAAAGACTGGCATGAATCCGCCTAATTCTTGAAACGGATTTTTCTGTGCTGCAAAATCGTAGCTTAGCATTCTTTCTGTTAAACGACGTGCAAAGTGTTTAGCATCTCTGTTACCTACAATTTGCTCGAATTTAATTTTATTAAACTCTACACTTTTTGCAGTACCTTGAAACGTGTTTTCCCAACCAGAAATAGCAAAATCACTGTTTTCTAACTTGTATGTTCTATCTACAATCGTTTCGGTGTATTCTAAACTGCTTCGTCTTAAATTAATTTCGTCTATTACAGCTTCAAAAAATACCGCTGTAAAATCGGCTACATCTTTATCAGATTTGATTATATCTGGATGCGCTAAATATTTGTCATAGTAAAATAATGTGCACGAAATTCCTTTTAATGGTGATAGTAAAGACACTTCCGGAATACCTGCAAACTTCTGTTTCATCACACTTAAATCGTCTGACGCATAAGGTTTTATTTGATGAAGAATATAATAAGACGTTGCAAATAACATAAACGCTGTTGCGGTTTGCATTTTGCTTTCGTATTCGCGTTTTCCACTACTATCTAATGCTGATTTACGCTCGTTTAAACTTGATAAACCCGATGCATCATAATAGCTATCTTTTATCCACGTTCCTAAAGTAATACCTTCTTGAACGGCATATAACGTCTGGTTTAGATGAATTGGAATTGCAATACTATCTGGCAACAAACGCTTTTTTAGAGCTAAAATGGTTTTTGAAACTGATGTTACAGAAACTGAAGAACCATTATTAGCACGAGATAGATACAATAAAATAGACTCGTCTTTAGCATCTTTATCTCTGTTTTTTGCACGCGCGCCTTGCTCCCAACTTACACTTTTTAAGTAAGATGACGCTTCATCACGTAACACATCTAGTTCTGATTTTTTTATAGGAAATGTGGAATTGTGTTCCATTTTTATTTAATTTTTTCAATTTTTAAATCTGAAATTTGAAATGGCGGTTTAGCCAGTTTATTCATTATTTCAGGGTTTTTGTTGTATAATAGCTGTATGATTCTATGAGGCGCAAAGACATATTTTTTTTTGATAACTGGACTCCAATTTTGCAACACTTGCTTATTAAAAAATCCGCCTTCTTGAAATGTGCTTCCAGACATAACCTCATGTACTTTAAAAGACAACGCGTAAGCTTCTAAAGGCACTTCTTTTTTTGCTATTGCTTCTAAAATGGTATGTGTTAATTCGTTTTCGTCTTTTGCAAATACATTATGAAATGCACCAACATCTAACCGCTTAATATGTTTTGGCAATACACGTTTTAAACGTCTATCTATACCATAAGCCATAGTATCTAAATCCATTTGGCGATCTGCTACTTTGTTTAAAACCTCGTAGATATCTTCTTTGTCTTTTAAAGGATCTTTACCATCGTAATCAAAATACATGTAACAAATAAATGGTCTGTTTAAGGACACGTCATAAAAACTCCAACTGGTCATATATTCTGCTTGACTACCTTCTGGTGCTTTTATGATTTTACCTTGTACAAAACGGTTGAAAATATATTTTTGCTCTACAGAAGTATAATAAACTATTGACGCTGCTTGAAATAATTTATCACGTCTGACTGGTTCTTTTACCCTTAATAATTGGTCTAAAAACTCTTCCTGTAATTGTGATACATCTTTTAATTTATTAATGTAATTATGACGTAATGATAAATCATTATAAAGATATCTAAACTCTAAATAATTAGGAAATCCAGAATCCGTTACATCAACTTTCATGTTATCTTCCTCGTCGTACATGTATTTAATACGCATAGCCTCGATAGAATACAACAACAAATCTGCATATTGCTTAAAAAACACAATCTCTTGTTGTGTACACAAATTGTTTTGCTGTACTGCAACAATCAATTCTTTAAGAGCAAAATCTACTTTTTTATGATAAAACACATATTGTGCTTTACTATCTAAAATAGCCGAATCTAATGGTGTTGTAATATGATGTATTGACATGTTTTTGCTGTTAGCTTTTTTAATAGCAAATCTTAAAAGTTATATTTTTCATTACAAATATGTTTTTCAACTTTAACTACTGTTCCGTCTTGTAAAACCTTTTGTTCTTTTAAATCAAAACATTCTTTATGATCATTATTAAAATGAATACATACAATTGAAATAAAAGTTAAGCTTAAAATGCCTAAAAAAATATAACTCTGTTTTTTCATTTATTTTTTTAAATATTGAATCAGTGCCTTTAATGTTAATCCGCCAAAGACTAATACATTAACACTACCAATGATTAATCCAATGTCTGAACTTGTTGTTTTTATAATGAAAATACCAACAATGACTATGATTATTGATAATCCGTTGTCTTTAATAAATTGAATGAAGTTATCCATTTTACACTGTAAATATTGACTAACTTTTGCGTTTTACTTTTACTTGGCTAAGTGATGCGTTAAGGATTGAGGTATTGTTGGAGCACATCTTTGATTGCGACTACCGAAAGCCTGACCTACTTTTGCCATAAAAAGCAAAAGTAGGTAACGCCCATCTTCTCGATACAATTTCTCGTTCCTCAAAATCACTCGAAGTGACAATTTTAACCTAATAAATCGTCTTCGGTGTCTTGTTTTGGAGCACCATTACCAACGCCTCCAGAATTATCTTCAGTAGGTTGATTAGCATCTGCTTTGTAATAGTCTTCAAAAATTTCTTTCATGTCGATACCATAACGCTCGGCAAAATTCTTTTGAATATCTACGTCTTTTGCGCGGATTTCTTGTAACGCTTCTGCATAACTACTGTAAACACCTTGCATTACTTTTTCGTGTACTGGTATATTGTCCATCATCTCTTGACGTGCTCTTGCACTTGCTGTGTGCATTGCTGCTAACGTCTCTCCAATATGCTCGTCTGTTTTTACTCCTAAATGCTCTAAAATAGAGGCAAACTCTTGGTCTGTACGTGCTTTAAGCGCTACAACGTAACCATCGTAATACTTTAAACGCTCGTCTGTATCTGACTTTAATTTTGCACGATGCGTCTGTAAATTACTGCGTAAAGACGTTAAAACTTTAATCGTTAAATTATGCTTGTGAACAAAGCTATCTTTTGATGCAGCTAAAGTTGTGTAAGCGTTTTTAAGACCTTCTAATTCTTCTACTTTTTGCTCTAGTTTTGTGACTTTAGCTAACGCTTCTGAGTATTCTGTAGATTGTTTATCTGCTACTTCTTCTAAAGCTTGACGCGCTTGTTTTAATAATGCGTATTGCTCTTCTAGTTTAGCTTCGGTTTCGGCTTTTTTCTCTAACGCTTTTGTATGGTTTTTAGATGCTTCTACTATAGCGTCTTGTAACTTATCTTCTACTTCTTTAATTTCTACCTCACGATTTTTTAATCGTGTAATTGCAGCTTGAGATTTGTAAGATAACTCGCTTAACAAGGTTTGCACATCTGCACTTTCTATACGCTCTTGGAACATTGCTTTTGCTTTATTATCTGCAGCTGCACGTGTTTTTTCGGCTTCTTTTAAAGTATCTTCGGCTTTTTTGATTTTGCTTTTTCTTCCCCAAAGGTTATTCCACCACGTATCTGGTTTGTTTTCTGCGTCTTCAAGTTCGATTTTAGCACGTTCTAAAGCTTTTTGTGCATCGTCGATAACTTTTTGCTCGTCTTCATTTAAAGACGAAAAACGCTCGAAAAGTATCCCAACTTCATCTTGATAATCGGTTAAGTCTTTAATTGCATCTAAAAGTGTTGTACGGTCTTTTTCTGCCATGTGAACAACATCATCTAAGGTCGCGTTAAGAATTTTTTGACGACTTTCAGGATCGTCTTCTTGTGCTAGTTTAGACTTCATGGTGTCAATTGCTTTTCCCCAATTAACGTCAACTTTTTCGTTTTTTTCTTGAGAGTTAGTTTCTAATAAGTCAAAATCATCAGACATATATACTTTGTTTTAAGGTTGGACAAATTTTCTGTAAGCAATTTCGTTAAAAAATATTAGTTGAAGAAATATTTAATGCTCATAATATTGGTATTATTTGTTATAAAAATGTTACAAATTATTTTTTCTATCGATTGATACTTATCTTTAAAAGAAAACCATAAAAAATGAAAAAACTACTATTTATTACTCTTTCAATGTCTGTTTTATTGACTAGTTGTAAAGAGAATACGAAACAAGAAACGACTTCTGAAATGGTTAAAACAGAAGTAATTGAACAAAAAGAAACCAAAGCTAGCTTAGATTTTACACCAATCACACACGCAACCATGGTAATGAATTATGATGACGAAACTATTTATGTAGATCCTACTGGTGGCAAAGCAGCATTTGCTGATTTTAAACAACCTACAATTATTTTAATTACAGATATACATGGCGACCATTTAAGTATTGATACTTTAAAAGAACTAAATCTTAATGGCACAATAATAGTAGCGCCTCAAGCTGTAGTAGACAAATTTCCTGAAGACTTTAAACCAATGTTTAAAGTGTTGAATAACGGACAAACAGCAGTTGTTAAAGACATAAATATTGAAGCTATACCAATGTATAATTTACGTGAAGAAGCTTTAAAATTTCATGAAAAAGGAAGAGGAAATGGTTATGTATTAACCTTTGGAGACGAACGTGTTTACATCTCTGGTGATACCGAAGATATCCCAGAAATGAGAAATCTTAAAAACATTGATAAAGCTTTTGTTTGTATGAATTTACCTTACACAATGCCAGTTGAAAGTGCAGCTAGTGCTGTATTAGATTTTAAACCTAAAACCGTTTATCCTTACCACTTTAGAGGTACTGAAGGTTTGAGCGATGTAGAAAAATTTAAATCTATTGTAAATGAAGGTAATCCTGATATTAATGTAGAGCTTTTGGAATGGTATCCAAATCAGTAAACAGTTAGCAGTTAGCAAAATAAAAAATCCTCAAAAATTATTTTTGAGGATTTTTTAGTTTAATCGGTTATTATCTTACTAGTTTTTTGTACTTGATTCGTTTTGGCATTAAATCGCCACCAAGACGTTTTTTCTTATTTTCTTCATAATCACTAAATCCACCTTCGAAGAAGTAAACTTGGCTATCACCTTCAAAAGCTAAAATATGCGTACAAATACGGTCTAAAAACCATCTGTCGTGAGATATAACAACCGCACAACCTGCAAAGTTTTCTAAACCTTCTTCTAATGCACGAAGTGTATTTACATCAAGGTCGTTTGTTGGCTCATCCAGAAGTAATACGTTACCTTCTTCTTTTAACGTCATTGCTAAATGAAGTCTGTTACGTTCTCCACCAGACAATAATTTGACCTTTTTATTTTGCTCGCTACCAGAAAAGTTGAATCGGCTTAAGTATGCACGAGAATTAACTTCTCTTCCTCCCATCATGACCAATTCTTGCTCATCACTAAAGTTTTGCCATATTGTTTTTTCAGGATCTATGTTAGAATGACTTTGGTCTACGTAAGCAATCTTTGCTGTTTCACCAACTTTAAATTCGCCCTTATCAGGTGTTTCTTCACCCATAATCATTCTAAAAATTGTTGTTTTACCAGCTCCGTTAGGACCAATAACACCAACAATTCCTGCTTGTGGTAAATTAAAGTTTAAGTCTTCGTATAATAATTTATCTCCGTAAGCTTTACTTACTCCGCTAGCTTCAATAACGTTTGTTCCTAAACGTGGTCCGTTAGGAATATAAATCTCAAGTTTTTCGTCTAATTGTTTTTGATCTTGACTCATTAACTTGTCGTAATTCTTTAAACGTGCTTTTTGCTTTGTTTGTCTTCCTTTAGCACCTTGTCTAACCCATTCTAACTCTCGTTCTAATGTTTTTTGACGCTTAGAAGCTGCTTTACCTTCTTGAGCCATTCGTTTAGATTTTTGATCTAACCAAGACGAATAATTTCCTTTCCACGGGATACCTTCACCTCTATCTAATTCTAAAATCCAACCAGCAATATTATCTAAGAAATAACGGTCGTGCGTTACTGCAATTACAGTTCCTTTGTATTGTGCTAAGTGATGCTCTAACCAATGTACAGACTCTGCATCTAAGTGGTTAGTTGGCTCATCTAATAATAACACATCTGGTTCTTTTAATAATAATCTACAAAGTGCTACACGACGTCTTTCTCCTCCAGATAAAACACCTATTTTTTTATCGCCTTCAGGAGTACGTAGTGCATCCATAGCGATTTCTAATTTAGTGTCTAATTCCCAAGCATTAGAAGCATCGATTTGATCTTGAAGTTCGGCTTGGCGATTCATTAGCTTTTCCATTTTTTCTGGATTGCTATAAACCTCTTCTAAACCAAACATATCATTAATTTTGTTGTATTCATCAAGAATTGCAACTGTTTCTGCAGCACCTTCTTTAACAACTTCTAACACTGTTTTTTCTTCGTCTAATTGTGGTTCTTGTTCTAAATAACCAACTGAATATCCTGGAGAAAAAACAACATCACCTTGATAATTTTTATCTACACCTGCTATGATTTTTAACAAGGTAGATTTACCCGAACCGTTAAGTCCAAGAATACCAATTTTTGCTCCGTAAAAGAAGCTTAAATATATATTTTTAAGTACTGGTGTATTAGCGCTTTGAAACGTTTTGGTAACACCAGACATTGAGAATATTACTTTTTTATCGTCTGACATATTTTATATCTTATTTTTTATTATTTATTACAATTATACGCGACCTTTAAGTGCGTTAAATACCCATGCGATTGCAAAAAAACCAATTCCTACAGAAGCAAATCCCCAACCAGCAACATCATCATACCTAAAAGCACCAAGTGCTATTAGCGCTAATCCTACTATTATCATTATTGTTGTTGCCCATGCTAAGACTGTATTTTTATTCATTGCCATTTTAAATCCTTTTATAGTTTAGTAAAAACAAATATCGTTTATTTTGTAAAAAAAGCAGATAATTTAAGTGCTTTTTTACAATTCTAACAAACAATTTTAATTACAAGAGTTACCAATTTATCTATTATAAATTAATTAAAGTGATTCTCTTTTTTTCTTTATTTAGTAATTTTTTAGGGGTTATTTTAAAGAGTTTTCAATTAACATATTATTATAAAAATTAAGGATTCTAAAGTTAATTGTACAAATTACATTTGTAACTTGTTTTATCCTTAAACTACCTCTTTATATGAATAAAGCCTTACTATCTTTAGCAATTGGCGGATTTGGAATTGGACTTACTGAATTTGTTATTATGGGAATTCTACCAGATGTAGCAACTGCTTTTAATGTAAGTATTCCTGTTGCAGGTCATTTTATATCTGCTTATGCATTAGGTGTTGTTGTTGGTGCTCCAACCATAACAGCTTTTGGAAGCAAATTTCCGTCAAACAAAATGCTTTTGGGTTTAATGGTTTGGTTTACGGTGTTTAACACCTTATCTGCTTTTGCAACTGGCTATAATTCATTCATTATATTACGTTTTTTATCTGGTTTACCACATGGTGCATTTTTTGGTATTGGTGCTGTCGTTGCTGGTAAATTATCTAAACCTAGTAAAGAAGCACAAGGTATAGCTATTATGTTTAGCGGACTAACCTTTGCTAACCTTTTAGGTGTACCACTAGGTACTTATTTAGGAAAAAACTTTTCTTGGAGTGTATCTTTCTTACTTGTTGGTTTAGTTGGTATTATGGCTGTACTAGGTGTCAAATTTTGGATGCCATTTTTAAAGAATTCTTCTGATAAGAGCTTTTTAGAAGAATTTAAAATCTTTAAACGTACAGAACTTTGGTTAATCATACTTCTAACAACAATTGGAACTGGCGGGTTTTTTGCTTGGTATAGTTATATAGCTCCGTTAATCACTGAAGTTGCTCATCACACTGAGGATATTGTTACCTACGCAATGATATTAGCTGGTCTAGGTATGGTTATTGGCAATTTTGTTGGTGCTAAATTAGCTGAAAAATTCTCGTCGCTTTATGCTGTAACTATTGTATTAATTATGATGGCTATTTGTTTAGTTATCAATACGTATGCAGCACATGATAAAATAATGGTTTTAGTGATGACTTTCATTATCGGTGTTGTAGCTTTTTCAATTTCAACTCCTATACAATTATTGATAATAAAGGCATCAAAAGGCTCTGAAACCTTAGGCTCTTCTTTAAATCAAAGTGCATTTAATATTGGTAATGCATCTGGTGCGTATTTTGCAGGACTACCAATTGCAATGGGTTACGGTTATACCTCTGCAGATTGGGTTGGAGCTGCTATGGCTGGTACAGGAATTATTCTTGCGGGAATCATTATTCTAATTAGAAAACATAAATAAATAAATAAATAAATAAATAAAGCACTCTTTTATAGAGTGCTTTTTTTATAAATTATACTTTAAAATGTATTAGCTCATCGGTACTTCTATGAACAAAAGCTGAGTGTCTTCCTTAGTCTTTAAAGTAAAATCTTTTGTATCATAAACACCTATTGCGTCTCTTGATTCTAATTGATTATTTTCTACTGAAAAATTTCCAGAAATAGTCATAATATAAACACCATGATTTTCACTTATAAGATTATAGGTAAAAGATTCATCTTTTGATAAATCAATTCTTGACAACTTAGCATTTTGATGAATTTTTAAACCTTCGTCATCATTATCAATAGAAGATACTAAGGTTTGTAATTTACCTTGCCTATCTTCTGCATTAAAATGTTTTTGATCGTAACGTGGGTTTACATTTTTTTTATCAGGAAATATCCAAATTTGAAATAAATTTAAATACTCGTCTGTTTTTGCATTCATTTCAGAATGTTGTACGCCACTTCCAGCGCTCATTACTTGTACTTCTCCTGCTTCTACCATTTCCCATGTGTTACCCATAGAATCTTTATGTTTTAAAGTCCCTTTTAAAGGAATGGTAATAATTTCCATATTATCATGCGGATGTGTACTAAATCCCATACTTGGAGCTATAATGTCGTCATTTAAGACTCTTAAAGCTCCAAATTGAACTTTTTCTGGATTAAAAAAATTAGCAAAACTAAAACTGTGATTAGCTTGTAACCATCCGTGGTTTGTATATCCACGGTCTTCTGCTTTGTGTACAATTGTTTTCATTTTTTTCTTTTCTTTTAGCAATATTTTCCCAATATTAATCCCTCATTTTATCTAATAAGTCACTAAGTTGGTTAGCTTCTTCTTCGTTTAAATTTTTTAATAAATTTAATTGTGGACTTTGCGGATCTATTTTTTCTAATAATTCTAATCCTTGTTTAGTAATACCAATCAAAACAACACGTCTATCACCTTCAAAAGGAATGCGTTCTATTAAACTTTTATCACATAATTTATCGGTAAGTCGTGTTAAGTTAGGCGCACGTTCTACCATACGTTCTTTAATAGTTTGTACCTTAATTGGTTCTTTAGCACCTCTTAAAATTCTTAAAATATTATATTGTTGTGGAGACAACCCAAACTGTTTAAAAAATTCATTTTGATGACTAGAAATCCAATTTGCAGTATATAGAATATTAAGCATAGCCTTAACTCTGTTATCTTTAAAAGATGAATTTATAGCTTCTGAAAAACTTGACATATTATTATTTATTTAAAACTGATGTTAATTTATCTACCGCCTGCTTTAATTCTTCATTTAATGCATCTTCAATAATTTTTTCATCTTTAAAATTATCATTGAAAGATGGTAAATTAAATGTTGAAACAATCTCTGCCGAATGTCTTGGAAACCTTTCTTCACCCATACTAAAAGACGAAATTGCAGCTCTTGCTCCTGGTGAAGTACTCATTAAAAGTAAAGGTTTGTTAAAAAAGAAATTTAACTCTATTCTAGATAACCAATCCATTAAACTCTTAAAAACTGCTGTGTAAGCGTTATTATGCTCTGCAAGAGAAATTATAAAAGCATCTGCAGTCTTTAACTTTTCTAAAAACAACTTCGCGTTTTCAGGAAAACCAGATTCCTTTTCAATATTTACACTGTAAGTTGGTAATGGATAGTCATTAAGGTCTAAAATTTCAACCTCAAAACCATTGATTAGATTAGAAGCATATGTTACTAATTGCTTATTTATAGATGTTTTACTATCACTTCCTGCAAAAGCTATTATTTTTTTCATTGTAAATATCTTTTTGTTTGTTAATACAAAATTAGGAAATATAAATTTATATTCCAAGGGATATATTTACAACGGTAACATTTTATGAATTAATTAACGTATTACATTTTTTGTATTAAAAAGCATTTACTTTTTGTAAATTCGTGAAAAAATGACATTCTATGGATTTAAACTTCAATAAAAACGAAGATCACAATAAATTATTAGTCTCAGAACTAAAGAAAAAATTAGCTAAAGTAAAGCTTGGTGGCGGAGAAAAGCGTATTGCTAAACACCATGAAAAAGGCAAACTTACAGCAAGAGAACGTATTGATTATCTTTTAGATAACAAAAGAAAATCTATTGAAATTGGTGCATTTGCAGGAGAAGACATGTATAAAGAACATGGTGGTTGTCCTTCTGGTGGCGTTGTTGTAAAAATAGGTTACATAAGTGGTAAACAATGTATCGTTGTTGCTAACGATGCTACAGTTAAAGCTGGTGCATGGTTCCCGATCACTGGAAAGAAAAACTTACGCGCGCAAGAAATTGCTATAGAAAACCGATTACCAATTATCTATCTTGTAGATTCTGCTGGTGTTTATTTACCAATGCAAGACGAAATTTTCCCAGATAAAGAACATTTTGGACGCATCTTTAGAAACAATGCGGTTATGAGTAGTATGGGAATTACACAAATTGCTGCTGTAATGGGAAGTTGTGTTGCTGGTGGCGCTTACTTACCTATTATGAGTGATGAAGCTTTAATTGTAGACAAAACTGGTAGTATCTTTTTGGCTGGTAGTTATTTAGTAAAAGCTGCAATTGGCGAAAGTATAGATAACGAAACTCTTGGCGGTGCAACTACGCATTGCGAAATTAGTGGCGTTACAGACTATAAAGCTGCAGACGATAAAGATGCTTTAGATAAAATTAAGAGAATTGTAGATAAGATTGGTGATTATGATAAAGCTGGTTATAATCGTATAGAAGCTAAAAAACCTAAAGATAATCCAGAAGATATTTATGGGATTTTACCTAGATCTCGCGCCGATCAATACGATATGAAAGAAATTATCAAACGATTAGTAGATAATTCTGAATTTGATGAATATAAAGAAGGTTACGGACAAACCATTATCACTGCTTATGCACGTATTGATGGTTGGGCTGTAGGTATTGTAGCCAACCAACGTACTTTGGTAAAAACTAAGGGCTCTAAAACCAAACCAACCGAAATGCAATTTGGAGGAGTAATCTATAATGATAGCGCTGATAAAGCAACCAGATTTATAGCTAATTGTAACCAGAAAAAAATCCCATTAGTGTTTTTACAAGATGTTACCGGTTTTATGGTTGGTAGCAAAAGTGAACATGGCGGTATCATAAAAGATGGTGCCAAAATGGTTAATGCAGTTAGTAATTCTGTAGTTCCTAAATTTACAATTGTTGTTGGTAATAGTTATGGTGCTGGTAACTACGCAATGTGCGGAAAAGCTTATGACCCTACTTTAATCGCTGCTTGGCCAAGTGCAGAGTTAGCTGTTATGAGTGGTAATAGCGCTGCAAAAGTTTTATTACAAATAGAAACTGCTTCTTTAAAGAAAAAAGGTGAAGAGATTACTAAAGAAAAAGAAGAAGAATTATTTAATAAAATAAAAGCGAGATACGACAATCAAGTATCACCTTATTACGCTGCAGCACGTATTTGGACAGATGCAGTTATAGATCCTTTAGATACAAGAACATGGATAAGTATGGGTATAGAAGCAGCTAACCACTCGCCTATCGAAAAACCTTTTAATATGGGTGTTTTACAAGTGTAGTTAATGAAAAAACTCCCCATTTTATCTGCTTTAGGAGTATTGTTTATAGCTTTTTGTTTGTATCAAGTTTATGTGTTTTACTTTGCTACAAACGATAACATTCAATCCATATATTTAGTACCAAAAGATGCGGTTTATGTTATCGAAACCGATCAACCTGTAGATAATTGGGCTACCATTAGTGAAAGTGAAATTTGGCAACATCTAAACACTAACGACTATTTTAATACGCTTGCTAAAAATCTAAATAAACTCGATTCTATTTTTAAAGAAAAAGAATCGGTTTTTAATCGTATTGGTAACAGAGATGTTTTAGTTTCTGCTCACGTGTATGCGCCAAAAAAATATGGCTTTTTTTATGTAGTCGACCTACAAAAACTATCTCGGTTAAATGTATTAAAGTCGCATTTAAATACTGTTGTAAACAACAATTACAAAGTGAGTAAACGAGATTATAAAACTCATAAAATCACTGAAGTTTACGATAACAAAACACACGAAACGCTATACATAAGTTTTATTAAAAATCAAATGATTGCGTCCTACGTGCACACGTTAGTAGAAGCCTCTATTGATCAATATTTAGAACCAGAAATTGGTCGAAATCTTAATTTTTTAGAGGTTAAAAAAGAAGTCGACGGTGATGATATGTTTCGTCTATATTTTCAATATGATTATTTAGATAAATTTGTCAAAGTTTTCTCCAATAAACCCAACACACTAACCACATCAATTAGTAAAAGTTTGGCGTTTAGTGGCTTTAGTTTCGACTTAAATAAAAATATCATTACCGCAAATGGAATTACAAATGTTAATCCAAATGCTGGTATCTACCTTAAAGCCTTACAAAAATCAGGTAAAGGTGGACGCAGCATTACCGGAATAGCGCCAAAACAAACCGCATTGTACCTTAGCTTTGGTTTTAGTCGTTTTTCTGAATTTTATCAGAATTTTGAAGCGCTTCAAAAAGAAAACCCAAAACAATTTAAATCTTATACCGAAGGTATAGAGCAAGTCGAAAGTTTCCTTAAAATAAATATAAAAAGACACTTTATAAATTGGGTTGATGACGAAGTGGCTTTACTTCAATTACATTCGTCTGTTTCGCAATCTAAACAAGATGTCGCTTTAGTTTTAAAGGCAAAACATAAAGATGATGCTAAAGAAAATTTGGGTTTTGTTTTAGAACAAATTAGAAAGCGAAGTCCTGTAAAATTCAAAGAAATAAACTACAAAGGTTACGCTATTAATTTCATGCAAATTAAAGGCTTTTTTAAACTGTTTTTAGGCGGTTTATTTGAAGATATTGAAAAGCCTTACTTCACTATAATTGATGATTATGTGGTGTTTAGCAATCATCCAAACACGCTTAAAAGTATTATAAACACTTACATTGACAAAGAAACGCTTACTAATTTTGAAGCTTTTATAGATTTTGAAGATAGATTTGAAAATAGATCAAGTGTTTTTGCCTACATTAACACGCCAAGTTTATATAATTCGGCTTACCAATTTGTAGATAATGACACCAAAAAACAACTAAAAGCTAACAAAGATTACTTTATTTGTTTTCCTCAAATTGGATTACAATTAACACCAGAAAACAAGTTTTTTAGCAGTAAAATTGTTGTGCAATACGATGATTTAAAATCTGTTAAAAACAATTTCACCTTTAAAGAAAAGCAATATACTTCATCTTATTCTATAGAAATTACCGAAGAAAATTTAGATAAAAACACAGTATTTAATGTTGCCGAATTATATCCAACAGACTTAACTGCAAAAACATTCACCAAAAACTACGCTAACGGAAAACCACATATTGTAGTCGAACTGAAAGACGGTTTAAAACACGGTAAATACCAAGAATTTTATCCAAACGGGATTTTAAAAATTAGCGGTAAATACCGTAAAGACAAACCTATTGGACTTTGGAGAGCCTATAACCTAAACGAGGATTTGGTATATAAAGATAGACTGTAACTGCTATAATTTAAAATGCGTTCTTAAATACGCATAAGCATCTTCTATAGTATCAAAAATATGTTCTTCAGAAATTAAATCTGGTACAATATCTATAGATATTAATTTATCTTTTGGTTGTTCTTGTACAGCTGTTAAAAGTACTTGTATACCACGTTGTTCTAAATCTAAGACTGCATTTTCTAAAGCATATAAACCAGATTGATCAATGTATGGTACACGATCTAATCTAATAATTAAAGCCTTTACTTGCTTAGGAATGTTTGCAATTTCATCTTGAAAATGAGAAGTAAATCCAAAAAATAACGGTCCGTAAAGGTGTTTAATATATACTTTGTCCTTATGCTCTTCGTAAAACTCTTTTTCGTCTTGCCAAGGTTTTTCACCATCAAAACCAGCCAATGTACCAACTTCTAAACCTTTTTCACCAATATCACTAGCGCGTTTCATAAATAATAAAGAGGCTAATAATAATCCAATTCCTACTGCTTGTATTAAACTACCAAATGTGGTAATTAATAAAACAATTATTAAAACTACAGCATCTGCTCTTGGTACAACTAGTAAATGTTTTAAGCCTTTAACATCAATAATTTTAAACGCAATTGGAATTAATAATCCAGCTAAAACCGATAACGGAATAAATGCTGCTAACTTACCTAAACCTAATAAAACCGCTAATAAAAACAAACCGTGTGTTGCGCCAGATAATCTTGTACGTCCGCCAGAATTTATGTTTATCACTGTTCCTTTGGTTGCGCCAGCACCAGGAATACCACCAAAAATTGCAGCAATTGAGTTACCTATTCCTTGTCCAATTAATTCGCGGTTACTATTGTGTTTTGTTTTGGTCATATTATCTGCAATAACCGAAGTTAATAACGAATCTATCGAGCCTAAAACAGCTAAAACCAAAGCGTATTCTAAAACTAAAGCGTAAGCACTAGCGTCTATTGAAAATAATCCAGAAACTTGTAAACTTGGTAAACCTGAAGGAATTTCGCCAATAATTGGTACATCCCATTTTAATAAAAATGATAATACAGATGAAAAAATTAAAGCAACCAAAGCACTAGGAATCGCTTTTGTTATATACGGAAAAACAAAATAAACAATAATTGTTATGACACCTAAAACTAAAGCTTGCCAGTTAAAATCTGAAAACAATCTAGGTAAATCCTGCATCACTAACCATGTAGATTTAGCCGAACTTAATCCTACAAATGGGAACAACTGAAGGATAATTATTATTAATCCTACGCCACTCATAAATCCAGAAACTACAGGATATGGAAAGTATTTAACGTAACCTGCAATGTTTAAAAATCCAAAAACAATCTGAAAAATTCCGCCTAATAAAAACGTAAGAATTATGATTGGCATTGCAGCTTC
Organism: Mesoflavibacter zeaxanthinifaciens DSM 18436; assembly: GCF_000422365.1. GTDB lineage: Bacteria > Bacteroidota > Bacteroidia > Flavobacteriales > Flavobacteriaceae > Mesoflavibacter > Mesoflavibacter zeaxanthinifaciens. The sequence goes on along the minus strand of NZ_AULQ01000001.1, from coordinate 329,949 downwards.
CAAACTACCGGTAATTTCTATGGAAGCAGCAACTAATGCTGCAGAAACAACCGTCATTGGACCAGTTGGTCCACTTGCTTGTGTAGCTGTACCACCAAAAATAGCAGCAAAAATACCAACAGCTATTGCGCCATAAAGTCCTGCAATTGCACCTAAACCAGATTGTACACCAAATGCTAATGCTAAAGGTAAAGCAACTACACCAGCTACTAATCCGCCAGTTAAATCTCCTTTTAAGTTTTTAAAATCGTAAAATTTAGAACTCATAGATTGTATTTTTAGTTAGACCATAAAAATAAATGATTAAAAATTAAAAATACAATCTAGTTCTAAATACATTAAAAAATTAATTAAAATGTTTGTGTTTTTGCTAGTCGGATAAATTCTGCGCGATATCCGTTTTTATCTTCTCCTCTTCCCTTTTCTGCTAATTGTATCACTAAATCTTGAGATGCGTTATTATAAAACTGTGATTGTCTTAATTGCATACCAAATAAAGCTACTGCGCTAGCAAAATTCATATTTTCGGAAGCTTCTGTTGTTTCATCTTTTTGAACATGAACCATCTCTAAGCTCGTATCTTCGTCTGGTTTTTTGTATCTGAATTTTACTGTAAACAACTCATCAGAATAATTGTTATTTGCTTTTTTGTCTGTGTATTTTAAATCAATTTCATTTTTAATAAATTCGCTTTTTACACCAACAGGAATCACTTCATAAAGTGCTGTTACGGTATGTCCTGCGCCTAATTCGCCAGCATCTTTAGTGTCATCAATAAAATCTTCGTCTGCTAACAATCTATTTTCGTAACCAATTAAACGGTAGGCTTGTACTTTATTTGGGTTAAATTCTACTTGTAATTTTACATCTTTTGCAATGGTAAATAACGTTCCGCCAAATTCACTTTCAAAAATACGTCTAGCTTCTTGCATTGTGTCTATGTAAGCGTGATTACCGTTACCTTTATCGGCTAAAGTTTCTAATTTAGAATCTTTGTAATTTCCATAACCAAAACCTAAAACCGAAAGAAATACGCCTGATTTACGTTTTTCAGTAATTAAATCTTCCATATCTTGATCTGAAGATGCGCCAACATTGAAATCACCATCGGTTGCTAAAATCACTCTGTTATTGCCTTTTTTATTAAAGTTTTCTTGTGCTAATTTGTATGCTAATTGTATACCTGCGCCACCAGCTGTAGAACCGCCGGATTCTAAATTATCTAAAGCCTCAATAATTTTATCTTTATGTTTACCAGATGTTGGTTTTAAAACAACTCCTGCTGCTCCAGCATAAACCACGATAGATACTTTGTCTTTTTCTCTAAGCTGATTTACTAATAATTTAAATGCTTGTTTTAATAATCCTAATTTATTTGGACTTCCCATAGATCCAGATACATCAATTAAAAATGTAAGATTTGCTGCAGGTAAATTTTCATTTTCATAAATTTTACCTTGTAATCCAATTTTAACCAATTTTGTGTCTTGATTCCATGGTGTTTTTGCGACTTCTGTATGGATAGAAAATGGATGCTCGTCTTTTGGTTGCGGATAATTATAATTGAAATAATTAACCATTTCTTCAATTTTTACAGCATTTGCTGGTACAAATTGACCATTATTAATTAAGCGTCTTACATTGCTATAACCTGCTTTATCTACATCTATTGAAAATGTTGATAATGGTGAGGCACTTACAGTTTTAAACTTGTTTTCGTGAATTTTTGTGTAGGATTCGTTTTCAATACTTTCTATATCTGGTAGTATATAATTGCTATTTTTAGTTTTTACGAAAACTACTCCGTGTTTTCCTTTGTCTCCATAAAGTGCTTGACCAACAAAATTTTTAGCAACTTTAACTTCTGATACTTTTCTTGCTTTAATAGTATTTAAATCGTCTTTGCTAGAAATTCTTCCGTCAATAACATATAAGGGATCTCTATTCCCTGTTAATGAATTATAACCTCTAATTCTAATATTAGCTGTATTACCAGGTTGACCTGTGGAATTAGTTATTGCTACACCTGCAACTTGTCCACTTAAAGCTTGTACCACATTAGAAGATTCTTGCTGTTTGTTACTAACTAATTGACTAGCATTTTTTATTCTTTCTTTCTTTACACGATGTCTAGTTGTACCATAACCAACTACGATAACTTCGTCTAAATTATTATCTGGTACCATACTAACATTTATTGTATTAGAAGATCCTACTGTAACTTCTTTTGTATTGTAACCAACGTAACTAAATACTAATATGTCTCCTACTTGTGCTGTAATGGAGTATTTTCCATCAAAATCGGTTTGAATTCCATTTGATGTTCCTTTAACTAAAACGGTTGCAGATGGTAATGGTAACCCATTCTCATCAGAGACAACACCGCTTATTTTTTTTTCTTGTGCTTGTATTTGTACTATTGTAAAAAGTACTAAAATTGATTTTAAAAATAGTTTCATAATTTGATGGTTTTATTTTTTAATAACTTCGATTAATTCTGGTAGTAATGAAATAGCTGTTAAAAGCACGATACTATTATCCTTAGTTTTTGCTCCGTTTGCTTTTAAGGTTTCAACAATTTCTTCTGTTTCACTAGTTTCTACTTTAGCATCTGGATTTCTTACCATAACTAAAATATTATGAGATTCTGTGTTGAAATTTGAGTTTGCATGAGAATAAGCGTCTTCTATTCCATCATCATACTCTTCGATGATATTCTTTTTTACATCACTTAATGCATGAAGAATTTTTTTAAGTGATTTTGGTGATTGATTATCTAATAATAATCCGTTTTGACCAGAATAAACAACTATTGAAAGCTTATCTTCTTTACTTAATCTATTTGATAAAAATTTAAAGGCTTGCTTTAATATAATTTCATCTTCATCAGAAAAATTTGAAGTCGTTGTTTCTAATAAAAAAGTAACTTGATAGTTTAATTGAGTTACTTCTTCTTCATAATTTTCGTCATCTTCGTTATTATTTTCTGATTGCAAAGGAAAATTGTCTGCTACAAATGAAATTAGATTATCAAGTTTTAAAGATTTAGTTGTGAGCGTTGTTTCTTGTGCATTAATGACCGTTAAAAACAGAAATAATACTAATGATAGAATTGTTTTCATAATCCTTGGTTTTAAAGTTTATAACTAAACTATAACCAAACCAATGCTTATAAAACCGCTATTGAGTAAAGTGTATTTTTTGTTGAGTGAAGTCTACTTTTGAAGTAGTTGTAATGTTTTACCTCTGTTTACTTTTCCTGAAGATGTTTCTATAAATTTATCTACAGTGTAGATATTTTTAGGCACTTCTAACTTAGATAAATCTTTTAAATCTGAAGGTTTTAAGTTGAAATCTTTATCTTCTACAACAAGTATAACTTGCTCTCCAAACTTATCATTATTTTCTTTTGAAATAAAAAATCGTGAAGCTATTTGAGACTGTAATTTGGCTTCAATTTGTTCTGGAAACAGTTTTACTCCACCAGAATTAATCACATTATCTTTACGTCCTAACCACTCAAAAGTAGTTGCAGAATGTAATTTTACAACATCACTTGTTTCTATTGTTTCCTCTAAAATATTTGGTGCATCAATAACTAAACATTGCGATTTATTTTGTGATATATTGATATTTGGTAAGGTCTCAAAATAAGAAGCTTCAACTGGACTACAATCGTTATCTGTTTTGAAATTATTTAGTTTTTTTACTGCAACATGAGTAATGGTTTCGGTCATTCCATAAGTTTCATAAGCATTCACTTTTAAATTTTGAAGCTTTTCTTTTAATTGATAATTTACCGAAGCGCCACCAATTATTAACGTGTTAATATGATCTAATCTTTGTATTGCTTTTTGTACTTGAATAGGTATCATTGCACAAAAATCGTAGTGCACTTCGTTATCAAAAATTGGATTAGTTTTTGGTTCTATTACATCAATTTCTAAACCTAAAATTAGTGCACGGACTAGCATCATTTTTCCTGCTATATAATTTGCAGGAAGACACATTAAGGCTGTATTACCTGGTTCTAACCCAAAATAATCTCCTGTAGCTATTGCAGAATTTACCATAGCTTGTTTACTTAAACAAATGGTTTTTGGTTGACCTGTAGATCCTGAAGTTTTTACATCGATAAACTCGCTATCATCTTGCCAATGATTTAAAAAGTCTCCTATTTGTTTTTCAAAATCTAAACCTTCTTTAATAAAGCTATAAGCGACTTCTTTTAAATCTTCAAAATTGTAATGAGTACCGTTTAACTTAAAACGATTATGAATGTTTTTATACGTTGGTGTCATTGCCAATATCTGTAGTTATATCTAATTCTGGAGCTTCAACTTTACCAAATAATCTATCATTCCAGTTATTCCATTTATACATTTTAGAAAAAATAAATAATAGAATTGGAAACACTATAAACACTGGAACAAAGATTTCACCTAAAGCCATTTCACCAGGTTCTGAAATGTCTTTTAAAATAGAATCTGTTTGTAAAGCTGTCCAATCTGCAGTTACCAGTAATGCTGTAAACAAGTTATTTGCTGCGTGAAAACCAAGTGCAAGCTCCATACCTTCGTCCATTAAAGTTATAATTCCTAAGAAAAAACCAGTACCTATATAATATACCATAATAACATAACCTAGTTTTTCTACTTCTGGATTAGCAATGTGCATTACTCCGAAAATTACTGAAGTAATTACCAGTGGTAACCATCTATTTCTTGCAATAACACCAATACCTTGCATTAAATAGCCTCTAAATAAATATTCTTCAAAACTAGTTTGAAATGGTAACAACACGATACCGATAACTGCTAAAACTAAGAATTTTTGTAAATCGAAATTCCACACATAATCTTCTGGTGTTAATTGATAATCTAAAATCACCATAGCAGAAGAAATAATTCCCCAAAAGAAAAACGAAAAGAATACACGCTTCCAATCTACTTTAGCTCTAGCTGTTGTTAATGAAGTAAAGGATTGATTATGAATAAATTTAACAACTAAAAATAAACTTATAAGACCAATTAAAAACGAGATTAACATTAATACTAAAAAGCTATTTTGACCTAAAAGATCTACCAATCCTGCTATATCTGTAGGTGTATTATTTAAATTGCCTCCTTGGTTAACGACTGCTAATACTAATGCAATCATTAATGGTATAGCGCCAACAAACTGCCAAGCAACTAGTATTATTAATAATCCAACAATATAACGCCATACATCATGCTTAGCGTAAAAGGCTTGTTTTATATAATCCATAGGTTAAAAATTAAAGTCCCAATTTAAATTTGTATTGTATTGCAATGTACCATTTTTTACTGTTAATGGTGAAGAAATATTGTTGGTAAATAAGCTACCTGTACCTAAACCTTGAGGCATTGTGACTTCTTTTAAATAGGTGTATTGTGCAATAGCGTTAAGTCCAACGTTACTTTCTAAAGCACTAGTAATCCACCAACCAATATTTTGTTTTTCGGCAAGGGTAATCCATGTGTTACTACCTTTAAAACCGCCTATAAAACTTGGTTTTAAGATGATATATTGTGGATTGATTACACGTAATAGTTCCTGCTTTTTATCTTCGTTAAAAACACCTATTAATTCTTCATCTAATGCAATTGCTAAAGGTGTTTTTTCACAAAGTTTTGCCATTTGATCCCATTGGTTTGGTTTTATTGGCTGCTCAATAGAATGTAATTTATAGTCAGATAGGCGTTTAAGTTTTTCTAAAGCAGAATCAATACTAAAAGCTCCATTAGCATCTACTCTTATTTCTATATCGCTTTCGCTGAAATTTTGCCTAATCCCTTTTAAAATATCAAGTTCTGTTTGAAAATCTATAGCGCCAATTTTCAACTTTATACAATCAAAACCATCTGCTATTTTTTGTTTGATTTGTTGATTCATAAAGGACTTATCTCCCATCCAAATTAATCCGTTAATCGGAATAGAGTCATTACCTTTTGAAAAATTAGATGGAAACAAGATAAAAGGGTCTTTAGCTTCTAAGCTTTTAAAAGCCATTTCTAATCCAATTTGAATGCTAGGAAATTCTTCGTTTTCAGAATAAAGAACATCTAAACCTTTTTCAATATTATTACACGTGTATTGTAATTGTACTTCGTAATCTGGTCTATCGTCTGTACTTAAGCCTCTTAAAATTCCGCATTCTCCAATACCTCTTTTATCTTCATTTTCAATGATTATAAACCAAGTTTCTTTGGTTTTTAAAATACCTCTAGATGTACCACTAGGCACTTTAAAGTTTAAAATATGTTTTTTGTAGGTTGCTTTCATAAAGTTAGTTTCAAAAATAGGTAATTATTTTTGTATTTTTAGTCCATATATAACCCAAATTATAATGCATCAATTTCCTAATATTATACTATATGCTATTCCTTTTTTTATAATAGCTATGGTTGTAGAAGTAGTCTATACTGTTAGATTAAATTTAAAATCTTACCAAACTAAAGACTCTGTAACGTCTTTAAGTATGGGCATTGGCAATGTCTTACTTGGCTTTATAAGTAAAGCAATTGTTATTGCTGCTTTTTATTTTGTGTATGATAACTTTAGGCTTTTTACGATTCCTGTTACTTGGTGGAGTTTTGTTTTAATCTTTTTTGCTGACGATTTTAGTTATTATTGGTTTCATAGGATATCTCATCAATGTCGTTTATTTTGGGCTTCGCATGTTGTGCATCATTCTTCTCAACATTATAACCTAAGTACAGCTTTAAGGCAAACGTGGTCTGGTGGTTTTTACACCTTTATTTTTTGGTTATGGTTACCTCTAGTTGGATTTCATCCTGGTATGATTTTACTCCAAATGTCAATAAGCTTACTGTATCAATTTTGGATACATACCGAAGCTATTAACAAAATGCCTAAATGGTTTGAAGCTATATTTAATACACCATCGCATCATAGAGTACATCATGGAAGCAATCCTATTTATTTAGACAGAAACCATGCTGGTATTTTAATTATTTGGGATAAACTTTTTGGAACATTTCAAGAAGAATTAGATGAAGAAAAGGTGATCTATGGATTAGTTAGCAACATTAAAACTTATAATCCTATAAAAGTTGCTTTTATAGAATGGTTTTTTATGTTTAAAGATACTTTTAAACATAAAATTTCTTTAAAAAATAGAATTAATTATCTAATAAAACCACCAGGTTGGAAACATGATGGTACAGGAAAACTAAGCGATGATTTAAGAAATGAATGGTTAAAGAACAGACAAAATGAACTTCAACAATAAAGTTGTTTGGATAACTGGTGCCTCTAGTGGAATAGGAAAAGGTCTTGTTGAGCATTTATCTAATATGGATTGTAAGTTAATTATTTCTGCAAGAAATAAAGCCAAATTAGAAGCTATAAAACTAACCTGTAAAACGCCTGAAAATGTAGCTGTTATTCCTTTTGATTTAGCCGAAATTAATAACATGAAAACTGTTGTTGAAACCGCAGTTAACTGCTTTGGAAATATTGATATTTTAATTAATAATGGTGGTATTAGTCAACGATCATTAATTGTAGATACAGATATTAGTGTAGACAAAAAATTGATGGATGTTGATTATTTAGGTACCGTTGCGTTAAGTAAAGCTTTACTACCACATTTTATCAAAAATAAAAATGGGCATTTTGTAGTGGTTACAAGTCTGATGGGTAAATTTAGTTCGCCTTACAGATCTGGATATTGTGGCGCAAAACATGCTTTACACGGTTTTTTTGATGCTTTACGTATGGAACATCAAAAAGACAATATAAAAGTAACTATTGTTTGTCCTGGTTTTGTCAATACTAATATTGCAAAAAATGCTTTAATAGGCGATGGAAGTTTACAAAATAAACAAGATCAAGCAACTGAAAAAGGATTAACAGTTTCTGAATTTAGTAAACGTATGATTAAAGCGATACAAAAGGAAAAATTTGAAGTATATATTGGTAAAAAGGAAATTTTTGGAGTTTATTTAAAACGATTTTTTCCTAAACTATTACATCGTTTAGTTATTAAAAGTGATGTCAGGTAAATAGTTATTCTTGAGTTTCTATATTAATTTCTGTTAAAATTCTTATTTCATTTTCTGAATATAAATCTTTAACAACAGATTTTAATTTACAAGGATTAGACAAGTAACCTTCTGTAAAACTAAAATTTACATAAAATTTCTCTTTAATATCATTGTACGATACTCCTTTAGTTTCACTAACATTAAACAAATTACTGCTTGATAAGATTTCCTCTTTATCATTATCAATAATATCTAAAGAAAACATTGGATATACAAGACTGTCCTTAACTGATAATCCATTTAAACCTTCAATAAATAATAAATACTCTTTACCAAATTTAAAATTATCTTTGCTAGTCAATACTTGCTCTTTGCTTTGATCCCATAAATAAACATTAGAATATTCTAGCCCTTCAGTCTTTACTCTTAAAAGGTCATTTTCTTTAACCGTAAAAGGCATTTCTAGATTATAAGTACCATTACCTTTTGTATCCCATATATCTACAAAAACTTTATATGTTTCATTTTTAGAATAAGGTAACCCTGCAGTTATATGAGCTTGTAATTGCAATGGTTTTAAGTCTGTACCATTAACAGATATATCTTTAATCGTATTTGGAATATTTAAACCGTATCTTTTTGGTTTTTAACAACATAAATTGACATTGCAGGATAAGACTTGTCTTCTATCACATTAAAACCAGTAATACCATTAAAAACAAACTTTATTTTCTCTCCGTAGATAATTTCATTTCTGTTATCCTCTACATCATTAATTGTCATATAAACATCGTTACATGCAAGACCTTTTCCTCTAGTGTAAGTATCTGTGTTAAAGTTTTTATTTACTGACTGATTGAATTGGCAGCTACTAAGTAACAATACTAAGAAAATAAGTTTTAATAATTTCATATAAAATAATTTACAACAAATAACCTACACCTAAAAGTACACTAAATAATACGGTAGATAAAGCTAGTTTTTTTAATTCAGGATCAAAGTCTTTTGGATTTGACACCTTATTTACCTTAGACAAATGTATAAGTAATGGTATGTAAGAAATGATAAATAATAAACTAAAAGGTGAAGAAGTATAATATAAAACACTAAAAACGAGAGCACAAATCATAGCGCCTCCAACTAAAAAGTAATGGTATTTTTTTGCTTTTTCTTTACCTAATTTGACCGCTAATGTAATTTTATTTGATTTTGTATCAGAGATTATATCTCTCATATTATTAAGATTTAATACTGCTGTACTTAACATACCAACACTAATAGCTGGTAAAATTAATACATGGTCTATCTGCTTTGCATAAAGCACATAACAACCTATAACACTTACTAAACCAAAAAATATAAATACGTAAATATCTCCTTTGCCTCGATAGCCATACGCTGACTTACCAACAGTATATTTAACAGCAGCTCTAACCGCCAATCCTGCTAAACCAAAAAAAAGTAAAGCTAATAGAAGGTTATCCGATCCAAAAGAATAATAGACCAATCCCACAGTTAAAACTATAGATATTAATATGTTTATTCTTATGGCATTAAACATTTCTTCCTTAGTGATAGCACCGCTTTGTAATGCTCTTTGTGGTCCAATACGATCATCATTATCAGTGCCTTTTACACCATCTCCATAATCGTTAGCTAAATTGGACAGAATTTGATAACTAAGTGTTGTTAAAATTGCTAATACAAATATTTTTATATCAAAAACACCATTATATCCTGCAAAACAAGACGCTATAATTATTCCTGATATTGATAAAGGTAGCGTACGCAAGCGCATTGCAGATATCCATTTTAAAGTGTTTTTCATCTTAAGGAATCCATTTTTTAGGAAAATTAGGTTTACGTTTTTCTAAAAAGGCATCACGACCTTCTTTTGCTTCGTCAGTCATATAAGCTAAACGTGTTGCTTCACCTGCAAAAACTTGTTGTCCAACCATACCATCGTCTGTTAAATTCATTGCAAACTTTAGCATTTTAATAGATGTTGGTGATTTAGCTAAGATTTCTTGTGCCCATTCGTAAGCAGTATCCTCTAAATCTGCATGTGGTATAACTGCATTTACCATTCCCATTTCATAGGCTTCTTGTGCCGAATAATTTCTTCCTAAAAAGAAAATTTCACGTGCTTTTTTTTGTCCTACCATTTTTGCCAAATATGCAGATCCATAACCACCATCAAAACTAGTAACATCAGCATCGGTTTGTTTAAAAATAGCATGTTCTTTACTTGCCAAAGTAAGGTCGCAAACTACGTGCAAACTGTGTCCGCCACCAACTGCCCATCCTGGGACTACAGCTATAACAGCTTTTGGCATAAATCTAATTAAACGTTGTACCTCTAAAATATTTAACCTATGGTAACCATCTTCTCCAACATAACCTTGATGTCCTCTAGCTTTTTGATCGCCACCGGAGCAAAAACTGTAAATTCCATCTTTAGAAGATGGTCCTTCTGCAGATAAAAGAACTACACCTATTGATGTGTCTTCATTTGCATCATAAAAAGCATCGTATAATTCTTTTGTTGTTTGCGGTCTAAACGCATTACGTACATCTGGTCTATTAAATGCAATACGTGCAACACCATTACATTTTCTATAAGTTATATCTTGATATTCTTTGGCTGTTTCCCAATTAATTTGGCTCATGATGTTATTTTTTATAATGTAAAAATAAGTAATTATATAATTTTTAGTGTGTATTACTAATAAATAACTTGTAAGTAATTTGCTTAATTCTTACAAATCTAAAACGTTTTAGGTGTTAAATAAACTAATTTTCAAACAGTTATAGACACACAATTTATTCTTCATTTTAAATTTGTTTGTCGCAATAAAAGTGAATTTTATCGAAAGTTTTTTTTAAGCGACCTCATAATTTAAGATTTCGCTTACAAACAAAATATTTTTGAACTATAAGAAATTTAACGCTATTAATTTTTATGAAAGTTGAAAACACAAATTTAGCCAATCAAATAGAAGATGTTTATGTATCTGATAGTGGGATCTTTTATTTTTTAGATGGAATAATAATTTCAGAAATCAATGAAGGTGTTACATTTACTTGGGACGAAGCCCAAGAAATTATACATGAAGCTTTAAAACATTATCCTTCTGGAAAACAGATTTGTTACATATCTAATAGAGTTAACAAATACTCTGTTAAACCACAAGATTGGTTAAAATTTCAAAAAGCAAATTTAAAATTAAATGGATATGCTATAGTTACAGAATTTGAAAGTAGTTGGCAAAGTGCTTTAATGGAAAAATTTTTCTTTAGGTTTAAAATGCAAAGATTTAATGATTTATATGAAGCTATAAAATGGTGTAGACTAAAAAACCAAAGTAAGTATAGACACTTTAATGTTGGTTAAGGTGTATACCATCTTCTTTAATTAATATTAATTTTTGTTTATAAAGTGTACCTATTGCCTTTTTAAAGCTTTTTTTACTCATCTCTAAAGCTTCTTTAATATCTTCTGGATTAGATTTATCATTATAAGGTAAAAAACCAGAGTTATCTTTTAATTCTTCTAAAATTTTGTCTGCATTAGGCTCTATACTTCTGTAACCTATTTGACCTAAAGCTATATCTAATTTATTACCTGGTCTAATTTTTTTAACTATTCCTTTTAGCTTGTCTCCAACACTTATATCTTGATAAATATTGTCTTTATAAATTAATCCTGAGTGTATATTATTTACAATAACATTCATACCAATATCACTTGGATGTGATGCTATTAAATCTACTTCTTCAAACTGTTCTACCGTTAGATTAGTATTATCTAAAAACCTATTGGTTTTACTTGAAGCTACTAGACGTTCTGTTTTTTCATCTATATAACACCTTACTAAATACCAACCTCCTTTTTTCATCGGGAAAGCTTGTTCTTTAAACGGACAGAATAATTCTTTTACTAAACCAAAGTCTAAAAAAGCACCATATTTAGAAACCTCATTACAACGTAGCATTGCAAACTCTCCGTTTTTAATGTAAGGTTTTGTTGTTGTTGCAATGATACGTTCTTCATTATCTAGGTAAACAAATACTTCAATCTTATCTCCTATTTCAAAGTGTTCTGGTACGTATCTGTTTGGCAACAATACTTCGTTACCTTCACTATCACCAAGAAATAATCCTGGTTGTGTGTCTCTTAAAATTTCAAGTGTATTATATTCTCCTAATTGTATCATTTTGCAAATGTAAGCATATAAAAAAAGCGTTACAGAAATGTGTAACGCTTTTTTTAATATTTTTTATCTATTAGTATACAGATTCTTTATTAAAATGTTTAGTTAATAAGTAGTATACAACAGCTCTATATTTATTTCTGTTAGATTTACCGTAAGTTTCCATAACAGCATCTATTGCTTTATCTAATTCTGGCCCATCATTTAAACCTAATTTTTTAATTAAAAAATTGTTTTTTACTGTATCTAATTCTGATTGATCAGATCCAGAAACAGTTGCTGCATCTGCATTGTAAATTGATGGTCCGCAACCTATCGTTACTTTTGTTAACAAATCCATATCAGGATCTACACCACATTTATCTTTTAAATCTGCTGCATATTTAGTAATTAATTCATCGCGTTTACTCATAATAATAACTTTTTATAGATTAATGTTTTTAGCTACTTTAAAGGTACAATTTTTTGATTTATTGTAAATGGTTACTATTCACAAATATAACAAATACGATAAAAGGTATTTTTTTACGATAAAATTATTTTATTTCTTTAAAGTAATTAAGTAAAACATCATCATTTTGGGTAGATGGCGTAAAAATTTCTAACAACTTTGGTTTGTTTGATGGTTCATAAAATTTTGATAAAGCTTCATTTAACTCAAATTCATTATTAGCTTCTACATATTCAATATTGTACATTTTACAAAGATGCTCTGCTGTTAAATGATGTTTAGTTTCAAAGTAATAATCAAAATTAACAGTGTTTTTATGACCTGGAAGAATCCTAAAAATTCCGCCACCTTCATTATTAATAACAATAATCCTGAAAGTTTTTGGGATGTAGTTGTTCCACAAGGCATTACTATCATAAAAGAAAGATAAATCTCCTGTAATAAAAAGTGTTGGTTTTGTATTACCTATCGCTGCTCCAATTGCTGTACTTGTACTACCATCAATGCCACTTGTTCCTCTATTACAAAATACCTCTAAAGTAGGATTGACATCAAATAATTGCAAATATCTAATAGTGGAGCTATTACTTACTTGAAGTTGCCAATTATTTGGTACAGTATTTAAAATAGAATGAAATGCTTTAAAATCTGTAAATTCTATTTTATTTAAGTAATCAATATGATTTTTTCTACGATTTTCTAATTGTGATAACCAAAATGAAGCATATTTACTTTGATTAGCAATAGTTAGTGGTAAAAAAGCATTAAAAAATGAATTTATATTTTGTTTAAAGACTTTATCTAGAACAAAAAATGTATCGTTAGCTTTATTTTTACCAACATGCCAATGGTGTTTTGGTTGATAGTCTCTTAAAAAGCGTTTTATTTTTTTTGAAACTATTAAACCTCCAAATGTTAATACAATTTCAGGTTTTAAAACTTGATATTCTTCAGGTGTTAACGCTGCTATTAATTTATCTATATTTGGTACAATCTTAGAATGATGAAGGTTTGATGTAGTTTCTGTCATAATCAAAACACTATCATCTTCTGCCAATTGGTTGATAAATTTTTGCTCTACAGAATTTGGGCTTAAAACACCTACTAAAACCAGTTTTCGATCTGATTTATTCCAAATTTCAGCATACGTTTGGTAATCGCTCTCAATTTCATCTTCTACATTAGGTAGTATCACTTTTGGATTTACAGTAAGTGCGTCTACTCTATCATAAAGTGGCTCGTCAAATGGTATATTAATGTGTACTGGACCTAAACTTTCAATAGAAGTATTTATGGCTTTATTAATTTCCGATTCATTATAGTCTTGAATACTTTGTTGTAACCCTAAAAAGTTTTCTATCCTATTTTCAATACTTTTCATGATTGGCAAATCGTCTTGTTTTTTAGATTTTTTTTCGTCTAAATCTAATTTTAAGTTTGCCGAATATAAAATGTGATTTTTATAGACATCTTCTTGATTAATCGTCTGTCCATCACCAATACCAACTAAGAATTTTGGTCGATCGGCACTTAAAACGACTAATGGAATATTGCTGTAAAACGCTTCTGAAACTGCTGGATAATAATTTAGCAAAGCACTACCAGACGTACAAACAACTGCAACTGGCGCTTTAATTTGTTGTGCAATACCAAGAGCAAAAAATGCCGCACAACGCTCGTCTACAATACTGTAACATTTAAAATAATCGTCATGCGTAAAACCTATGGTTAACGGCGCATTACGACTACCTGGTGATAAAATAATATGTTGAATCTGTTTAGCTTTACAAAGCTGAACAACGGTCTGTGCTAAAGGAATTTTTGGGTACTTCATTCTACTTACAAAAATACGCAATTTTTAAGTCTAAATGAATTTGATTTTAAAAGAAATCTAGCCTAAAGTAAGCTTTTTGTGGTTAAGCTTTTTGCAACGGTTTCTTCCCATTCTTTTTCTGGGTTAGAATCTTTTGTAATTCCGCCACCAACGTAGATTAATGCTTGATTATTTTTAATTTGAAGACAACGTAAATTAACAAATAAATTAGTTACGGTTTTAATGCTTTGGTAAGCATTGTTTTCTACATTTTTACGGTTGGTATTTCTTGATTTTGTTTGCGTAAAATTAAGTTCGCCTAAAAAACCGGTATAAAACTCACGATTATAATTTTCATTTTTTAAAATGAAATCTTTTGCTGGCGCTTTAGGTAATCCACAAACTGCTGGCGTAGGATGCAACGCTTTTAAAACATTTTTAAAGTTGAAATTAGCTTTATCAAAAACTGCCGAAATTTTTGTTTGTAAGTGTAATAATTGACCAGCTTTTATCGTTTGTCGTTTTGTCGTACTTACACTATTTACCAAAGGTTTTAGGCTATTAACAATAAAATCGGTCACAAATTGCTGTTCTTCAATTTCTTTATTTTGCCAAGTTACATCTGTTGTATTTACATACGGTTGTGTACCTGCTAACGACATTGTTTGCAATCGGTTACCTTCAATTTTTAATAACGTTTCTGGTGTTGCTCCTAACCACAAACCTACTTTTGGATGGTACCAACAATACACCATTGCAGTCTTATAGTTATTTAGCAATCTTTTAAATAGCAAAATAGTTTCTGAACTATTAAATGGCGATTGTTCAACTCTGGAAACAACTACTTTTTTAAAACTTTCGTTTTTAATTGCTTTTACAGCATTTTCAACTAAATTAACGTGAAATTGCTTTGCTTCCTCTCTATTTTCTAAATTGAAATTTGATTGAGAATGTTCCGTTTCATCTAAAATTATTTCATCTTTAAACTCAATAATTTCGCTTTCGTTTAAAGGAAAAATAATAGCGTTTTCAATATTTTCAAATGGTGAAAACACAAAACCAGAATTAGTAAAATCTTGACAATAATTTACAGCGTCATTCTTTTGTAAAATAGCAGAAACACTAGTCTCATTTGGCTTACGATACGCTACAAATGGTAACTGATTTACTAAACGATTTTGTAATTGATTGAAAAACGATTGCTGCATTAATTACTTCTTTTTTGGTAAAGAAATAGTTGACAATTTACAGATAGATATTAGGTTTTCATCTTGATCAGTAACTCTAATATCCAACAATTGCGTGGTACG
Organism: Mesoflavibacter zeaxanthinifaciens DSM 18436; assembly: GCF_000422365.1. Lineage (GTDB taxonomy): Bacteria > Bacteroidota > Bacteroidia > Flavobacteriales > Flavobacteriaceae > Mesoflavibacter > Mesoflavibacter zeaxanthinifaciens. The sequence goes on along the minus strand of NZ_AULQ01000001.1, from coordinate 314,128 downwards.
ACCTTTGTGTAAAAATGTTGCTTTTGCAAATACAAATCCTTCTCTAATACTTTTTACATGGTTTGCTGTAATTTCTAAGCCTCTAACCATTAAATTAGAGTCTGTAAAAATAACCGATGCAAAACTACCAACACTTTCTGCTAACGCTGCTGTTGCGCCACCATGTAACACACCATCTGGTTGATGTACCTTTGAAGTAACTGGCATTCTGGCTACTAAAAAATCTGGTCCAAAATCTACCATTTCTATTTCTAAAGTTTCCATTAGTGTATTTTTACTAGCTTTATTGGCTTGTGCTAGCACTTCTTCTTTTGTGTATTGCATCGTTATAATTTTGAGCTGTAAATTTACTAACTATTTTAGAAGAATTTTAATTATTACACTCAAAACACTGTAATAATTTTTGAGGTAAATTAATGTCTTCCGAACCTTTTAACGGTTGATTTACTAAACCTTTTTTATCTATTTCGGCTTTAAATTGCTTAGCATATTCTATTAAATGGTCACGTCTTGATTTTATTTTCGAGATGATTTCTTCTCCATCTATTTCTGCTATTTGTTTTGGCCAAACAGACAACGATTGTTCTAAAACCTGATCGGTTAATAATTTTTGAAGCTGTTTTGCTTGCTCGACAAATAATTCTTCGGACGTATTTATAAGAAAATATTGATCAAAAGGATAGACTAATCCTGGCATAAAATCTATTTCTGATGCAAATGGTCTTAATTCTGGAACTACATTTTTATCTGAAAGTATGGTTGGTAAAACGCCATCTACACTAAAAAAAGCATTGTCCCTATCTCCTGCAATTGGTATAGCTTTTTGCACTTTTTTTTCTTGTTTTACAATCCAGCCCCATTGTTTGGTATGTCTGTCCCAATCGCCAATTAATAAATCAAAAAGTCGGACACGAATCAAAGTTTTTTTATCTACAGTAAGTTTTTCTTTTTGCTCTAATTTTAACTCTTGTAAATCGTCTGTGTCTAATATTTCAATTACATTATTTTCGTTAGTCCAATTGGTTTTGCTTTCGGTTTCATATTCTAAAAGAAATAATCTATTTCCGTATTTATCATTATAGTGTTTTAAGGTATTCTGTTTAGGAACAAAAACTAATTTAGGTTTTGTGTGATGTACTTTGGCGTAATCTGCTAATTTAGCCACCAAAATAGCTGCGTAAGGATGTTGTGCCGAAATACCATCTACCACAATATTTTCTAATCCTAAAGTTTTTGCAAATTCCGGAATTAATGCTTCTGGATCTTTATTAACGCTTCGTAAGGTTAATTCGATATCATTTTTGGTTTTTAATTTTAAAGAATGGGTTTGCTTACCGCCACCTTCTTTTTCTATAGTAACGCCACCAAATAAAGTATCTAAATACATAACTGGCACTTTTACAGGTGTTGACCAAGCTTTACGGTATTGCTCGCCTTGCATTAGTTTTTTAACCTCATCTGCTTGATACAAATCACTTGCTGCAACTAATACAGAATCTTTAGTTTTAAAATCTACCGAATTGATGTTTTTAATATTAATTAATTCTGACTTTTTGAAAACTTGGTCTGTAGACGAAGTTGACCAATATAACAAGCCTAACGCTATTATTAACAGAATTATAAAAAAATATAAAATTCGTTTCATTAAGATTTAAGTTGGTTTTCTACAAGTTACAAAACTTAAAAAACCTTCAAAAATCAATTTCAGAGATTAATATTTTATTAACTAATTTCTGAAGCTTTTTACTAAAGTTAGGTGCTTGTTATTAGCCATTCCGTTAGGATTACAACCTAACTTACCTTCGGGAATTTCGATATTTAATGCTTTGTAATGACTAATCCAACCCTCGTGAAATTGATTGGTTTTTGGATCTTTAAACGTCATTGGTTCTAATTGAAACACTTGATGATCTTTGAAGGCTTCGTAGACAAATTCTGAACAATAATAACCTTCATCTTCAAAAATATAAGTGGTATTGTAAGGCTGACCAACCAACGCTTTTGCATTACTAATAGCTTTTGAAGCTTGAGCAGATTCAAGCTGATTTATACGGTAAACATCTGCAAAATACGTTGTAGAATCTTCTGGTTGTAAAAACACTTGTAAAGGTTGAATTACAACACCTAAATCTGCATCAGAATGTATCACTTTTACCGAATCATTTTCAATAAAACAAATTCCCATATGCGTATAATTAGTCACTTTTTTGGTTTGCGTGACTTCATTTATGGCTTCAGAAAGTTGACTAGTTGTTATTGGTTCTCTAAAAATAACATCACCAGTTTTTACAGTCTCTTTTTTTGCACAAGAGACTATTAAAACTAGGATTAAGCATAAGTATTTCATCTTAGACAAGATTTGCAATAATGTCTTTTACAGGTAAAATTTCTTTAGTGTGTTCTATACTTGGACCTGCGACCCAAACCGTTTTATAAGTCGCTTTTTTAGCTGCTTTTTCGGTTGCTTTCATTCCTATTGAAAAACGAATCATTTTAACCCATTTTTTCAATTTTTTATTCTTGTTTAACAGGTTTTCTATCCAAGTAGCTTTTGTACCAATTTTTTTAACATAAGGTGTATTAATGACGGTACATGGTGTTCCTGAAATACGCTCGGTCATTACTATATCTTCTGCGCCATAATCTACGCAAGCTTGTTTATATTCTTCTGTAACGCCAGCTTCTACAGACGCTATAAATGGACTTCCAACTGATACGCCAACAGCGCCATAACTTAACATTTTATCAATATCTGCCTTACAGCCAACGCCACCAGCAGAAATAACAGGAATATTTAAATTATTTTTTAAAGTTGAAATTAATTCTTCTGGTGAGATATTTCCTCTATGTCCGCCAGCTTCATTATTTACTGCAACAACAGCATCTGCGCCTAAACTTTCTACTTTTTGGGCAAAACGTAAATCGGTAATATCACAAAACACTTTGATACCTACTTTGTGAGCATGTTCTATCGTTTCTTTTGGGTTACCTAAAGACGTTAAAATAAAATCACAACCTTCTTCGCACAACACATCTAATTGTGCTTTAGCTTTAGGGTTTGACTTGTTTACAATTAAGTTAAAACCAAATGCGCCACCTTCAGGCTTGCTAGCTTTAAGTTCTTTAATCGCTGCTCTTAATTCTTCTAAAGTACGATAGTTTAATGCTGGTATACATCCAGCAATACCAGAATTCATTGCTTCTTTAACCATTGCAACGTTAGACACCAAAAACATTGGCGCCATTATGATAGGATGTTTTATATTAAGTAACTCTGTAAGTTTAGTTTGCATATTTATCAGTTTATTTGATCGCATAAATATACAAAAAATATTATGCATGCATAACACTTTTTAGTTTTGAAATCTATAATAACCACATTTTAGGTATTCTCCTTCAGGAAAGGTTACTGGATGATCAATGTCATGTCCAGTTTTCAAAATTAGGTTAAACGATCTATTACTATCTAGCAAAACCTGTTTATTAATATCGAAAAATGCTTGTGGGACAACTCTAGAAGAACATGACGCTAAAACTAATAGTCCTTTTTTAGCAGTAAGTTGTTCTCCTAATTGAGCTAATTGTGCGTATTTCTTTTTAGCTAAATCTATTTCTGATGCTTGTTTTGCAAAACTTGGAGGATCTATAACAACGACGTCAAACGTTTTCTTGTCTTTAATAAGTTGTTTAAGCGCTTCAAAAGCATCACCTGCAATGGTTTTATGTATTCCTGTATAATCGTTTAATTTTCCGTTTTGGATAGCTACTTCTAAAGCTTGTTTACTTATATCTAAACTGGTTACTTCTTTTGCGCCATTATATAACGCGTGTACCGAAAAACCACCAGCGTAGCTAAATACATCCAATACAGTTTTGTCTTTACTCCACTCGCCTACTTGTTTTCTGTTAGCACGATGATCTAAAAAGTAACCTGTTTTGTGACCTTTAATAACGTGAGCAGAAAATTTTACGTCGTGTTCAATAAATTCTATAACTTCATTTTCTAAAGTACCATAAATAACATCGCCATCTTTTAATTGGTGATTAGACGAATTTTCTAGACTTCGGCTTAATCTAACAACTACTGTTTCTGCTTTAGAAATTTGCTGTAAACTAGGAATAATGGTTTCTATGTAAGGTAGCCAGATTTCAGAATATAATTTAACGACCAAAACTTTGTCATACACATCTGCAATTAACCCAGGAAATCCATCATTTTCGCCAAACAATAAGCGGTAGCTATTAGTATTGGTTTGCAATAACGGTTGTCTTAATGCAAATGCGTTTTCTATTTTATGATGAAAAAAAGCGGAATTGACTTCAACCTTTTCTTGAGAATTGTGTATAATTTTGATACGAATAGGCGAATTAGCATCAAACAAACCCAAAGCAATAACTTTGTTTTTGTTTTTACTGAAGATTATAGCTAAATCACCTGTTTTTGCATCGTCATTTATCTTAACAATACTATTAGAAAATACCCAAGGATGACCTTTTACAACAAATTGCTCGCCTTTTGCATTTAATTTTACAGCAAGGCGTTTAGGTTGATAATTTGCTTTTATTTTTTCTGAAAAAGTCATCTACTAATTTTACTACAAATGTAGGTTATATAAATGCAAAAACGCAACCGAAAAGATTGCGTTTTTAGTTTTATTTAGATTCTAAGTTTTACTAAGAAATGATAAATTATTTCACTTCTTCGAAGTCAACGTCTTCAACATCACTACCAGAGTCTGCTGCTTGACCTTGTGCGCCTGCACCTGCGTCTGTAGCACCAGCTGCTCCTTGTGCTTCTTGTTGTGCTTTGTACATTTCTTCGCTAGCAACTTTCCAAGCTTCGTTAATTTTTTCTAACGCTGGCTCGATTACTGCTAAATCTTTTGTTTCGTAAGCTTTTTTAAGTTCTTCTAAAGCATCTTCAATTGGCTTTTTCTTATCTTCTGATAATTTATCACCAAATTCTTTTAATTGCTTTTCCGTTTGGAAAATCATAGAGTCTGCTTCGTTTAACTTCTTAGCGCTTTCTGCTGCTTTTTTATCTGCTTCTGCATTTGCTTCAGCGTCTGCTTTCATCTTTTGGATTTCATCTTCAGTTAATCCAGAAGACGCTTCAATACGAATATCTTGAGATTTTCCTGTTGCTTTATCTGTTGCAGATACTTTAATAATACCGTTAGCATCAATATCAAAAGTTACCTCAATTTGTGGTACACCTCTTTGTGCTGGTGGAATTCCGTCTAAGTGGAAACGTCCAATTGTTTTATTGTCTGCCGCCATAGCACGTTCTCCTTGTAATACATGGATTTCTACTGATGGCTGATTATCTGCTGCGGTAGAAAATACCTGAGATTTTTTTGTTGGGATTGTTGTATTTGCTTCGATTAACTTAGTAAATACATTACCCATAGTCTCAATACCTAAAGATAACGGTGTTACGTCTAATAATAAAACGTCTTTTACATCTCCTGTTAATACACCACCTTGTATTGCTGCTCCTAAAGATACAACCTCGTCTGGATTTACTCCTTTACTTGGCGCTTTACCAAAGAAACTTTCTACTGCTTTTTGTACTGCTGGAATACGTGTAGATCCACCAACTAAGATAATTTGGTCAATGTCACTTTTACTTAATCCTGCAGACTTTAATGCAGACTCACATGGCTCTATAGTACGTTTTACTAAATCGTCTATTAATTGCTCAAATTTACTACGTGTTAATGTGCGCACTAAGTGTTTTGGTCCGCTTGCTGTAGCTGTGATATATGGTAAGTTGATTTCAGTTTGCTCAGAAGATGACAATTCTATCTTAGCTTTTTCTGAAGCTTCTTTTAAACGTTGTAAAGACATTGGATCTTTACGTAAGTCCATGTTTTCTTCAGCTTGAAACTCGTCTGCTAACCAGTTAATAATTTTTTCATCTACATCATCACCACCTAAATGTGTATCTCCGTCTGTAGATAATACTTCAAAAACGCCATCTCCTAACTCTAATATAGATACGTCATGAGTACCACCACCAAAGTCAAATACTACAATTTTTTGATCTGTTCCTTTTTTGTCTAATCCATAAGCTAAAGCTGCTGCTGTAGGCTCGTTGATGATACGTCTAACTTTAAGACCAGCAATTTCTCCTGCTTCTTTAGTAGCTTGACGTTGACTATCATTAAAGTAAGCTGGTACAGTAATTACTGCTTCGCTTACGTCTTGTCCTAAGTAGTCTTCAGCTGTTTTTTTCATTTTTTGAAGTACCATTGCAGATAATTCTTGTGGTGTATATAAACGACCGTCAATATCTACACGAGGTGTATCATTATCACCTTTTACTACTTTATATGGTACACGTTCTGCTTCGTTTTTAGACTCAGAATATTTGTTACCCATAAAACGTTTAATAGAATAAACAGTTTTTGTTGGGTTTGTTACTGCTTGACGTTTTGCTGGATCACCAACTTTTATCTCTCCGCCTTCAACAAAAGCGATTACAGAAGGTGTAGTACGCTTACCTTCTGCGTTAGGGATAACTACTGGTTCGTTACCTTCCATTACAGAAACGCAAGAGTTAGTTGTTCCTAAATCGATTCCAATAATCTTACTCATAATTTTATATAATTTATTTTTTTGTTGTGTTTTAAAAAACTTATTCGACGTCATTAAGTCAATTAATATGCCAAGACATTTTTACTGACACGATGTCATATTTAAATTTAGATAATCAATAAACACAGTATTTTAAAACATAATTGTAACTTTATAAAAATTAAAATTTTAGTTATGAAAAAATTATTGTCCTTAGTTATTGTCGCTTTTTTATTTGCTTGTGAAGGTCCGCAAGGTCCTCCTGGATTTGATGGTCAAGATGGAGGATTAATTGTTTCTAGTGCTTTTGAAATTGCAATAGATTTTACTGCTGAAAATAATTATGAATTTATAGAACCATATGGTTTTGATTTGTTTCCTTACGACATGACACTTGTGTATATTTTATGGGATACAGATAACGGTCAAGATATCTGGCGATTGTTACCTCAAAGCACCACTTTTGAAGACAATACATCTTTAACTTACAACTTTGATTTTACTCAAAACGATGTAAGGTTTTTCTTAGAAGGAGATACTAATTTTAGTACTTTAGATCCTGTTTGGACAAATAATCAAATATTTAGAGTTGTAGTTGTTCCTGCAGATAACGTTGGTAGAGTTGATTATTCTGATATTAATAATGTAATAGAGCTACTTGATATAAAGTCGTTTAAAAGACGATAAACTTTATTAATAGTTAATATTTTCTCTTTTTTATTGTAACACAAATAACAAATGTATATTTGCGAAAAATATAACGTTTTCGTAAATGGAATGTATCTCGGTTTTTGATATGCTTAAAATTGGCGTAGGTCCATCAAGTTCTCACACTTTAGGACCTTGGCGTGCTGCCGAACGCTGGATTTATGAGCTAAAAGCAGATAACTTTTTTGACCGCATTATTAATGTAAAAGTTGACCTATATGGGTCATTATCCTTAACAGGAAAAGGTCATGCTACTGACTTAGCCGTTATGCTAGGTTTAAGTGGTGCTGATCCAGAACGTATACCTACCGATACTATTGACATTGTAATTGCGTCTATCACTAACACGCACAAATTAGTTTTAAACAATGAGTTAGTGATTCCTTTTGAACCCGAAAAAGATATTGTGTTTAACCGTGAGTTTTTACCGTTTCATGCAAACGGAATTAAGTTTACCGCTTACGCGGAAAATGAAACGCATGAGTCTACATTCTACTCTATTGGTGGCGGATTTGTGGTTAAAGAAGAACGTACTGTACATGAAGAAAATGTAGAACTGCTTAAAGAATTTCCATACCCTGTTCACAAAGCAACAGAGTTGCTTGAATTTTGTCATAAAGAAAATCTTAGTATCTCTGAAATTGTACTTGAAAACGAAAGATCACTTCGCTCTGACGAGGAAATAGATTTCGAATTAAATCGCATTTGGCAAACCATGCTAGAATGTATGTTTATTGGTTGTCATACCGAAGGTAATCTACCAGGCGGTTTAAATGTTAGAAGACGTGCTTATGACACTCACAAACGTTTAAATATCGAAGTCCCTTACACAACACCGCAAGAATGGTTAGAAAGTATAAGAGAAAGTGAAGTTAAATTTAGACAAATCCTTAAATGGGTTAGCTGTTTTGCTTTAGCTGTAAATGAAGTTAACGCATCTTTAGGTCGTGTAGTAACAGCACCAACTAACGGAAGTGCTGGCGTAATTCCTGCTGTGTTAATGTATTATATGGTTATAGAAAATCATGATGGCGATTTTAGCGACATAAAGCGTTTTCTTTTAGTAGCTAGTGAAATTGGTAGCATTTTTAAAAAAGGTGCAACAATTAGCGCTGCAATGGGCGGATGTCAAGCTGAAATTGGCGTATCTTCTGCTATGGCTGCTGGTGCCTTAACCGAATTACTTGGTGGTACGCCAGAACAAGTGATGATTGCTGCAGAAATTGCAATGGAACATCATTTAGGTCTAACCTGCGATCCTATTGCTGGTTTAGTACAAATTCCTTGTATAGAACGTAATAGTATGGGCGCAATAAAAGCTATTAATGCTGCCGAATTAGCTTTAGATACAGATCCTAAAAACGTAAAAGTACCACTAGATAAAGTAGTAGATACCATGTGGGAAACCGCTAAGGATATGCATACTAAATACAAAGAAACTAGTGAAGGTGGATTAGCAGTTAGAGTTAGTTTATCTGATTGTTAGAAACAACATAAAAAGAAAGTGACTAAGTCAAAAAAAAATGCGATAATACTCGGACTATTTATCTTCAGCTCATTATTCGTAAGTTTATTTCTTACAATTATTGCTTTTAAAGATATTCCAAAATACGATAGTCCTTACATTTTTACTGCAACCGTAAGTATTATTGGGATATTTCTAGGGTATTTAGTATTAAAGAAAGTAAAACCAATAATTTTAAGATTTAGCCTTAAGAAAAATGATGATGGCACAATGAGCGCACTAGTATTAATGATAACTACTGGCATTATATTTTTTGCTTTCAACGAATTAAATATTTCTTTATCACAAAAAACTAAATGTGATTCGTTTTATATTACAAATAAGTACAGTGAAGAAAGTGGTTTTAGAAAACCTGAAATTAATACTCTAGTAGTTGACCTAATTAATAAAAAGGAAACTGTTGTTTGTAAGCACGAATTATGGTTATCTAAAGAAATCGGAGACAGAATTAATTTGTGCTTCTATGAATCATTTTTTGGATTTAACTACATCGAAATAAATGAATAAAATAAAAATACAATATTTACCATAGTGCAAACTCGAAAAATTTATGTCTCTTTTCTGCCCTATTTTCTAAATACTTAACTTCTGCTTCGAATTAGCCCAAGAAAACATCAGATATAATTATTCTTCACAATCTTTACGTCTGGTATCTACTAAAAAGAAAATTTTCCAAGCATTATCTACTTTTATTAACTGAAATGAATTAACGCCACAATGACTAAACTGGTCGTTAAACCAAAACTGGTAAGGTGTCCAAGCATTTGCCATATTTCCGTCAATTTTAATATCAAAACTCAATAGCTTTTCTTCAAATTTTTGATTTTTAGGAATTGATAAAATTGAAGTTATAAATTTTGAATAGTCTTCGGTATGTAAAATGGTTTTTCCTTCTCGGTTAGTCGCTATGGTTTGTAACGTTACATCTTTATAAACCACTTTATTTAATAGTGTAGAATCCTGTTTATGAAAACCTTCAAAAAACGTTTCGATAGTTTTTTTTACTTCAGCTTCACTTTGCGCAAAAGTTTCAACAGAAATTAAAAGCAAAAAAACATAGAAAATTGATTTCATCTTAAATATAATTTATTGTAAATATAAGATTTTCAACTAAAAGAAAAATTTAGCAATACGCCTTAATTTTAGTATTTTTACAGTCTATCAAATTAAAAATTATGTCTACCGCAAAAAAAGAATATAAGAGAGTTACTGTAAAAACATTAGTCGATATGAAGGCTAATAACGAAAAAATTTCTATGCTTACCGCTTACGATTATACTATGGCTACTATCGTAGATGGCGCTGGTGTAGACGTAATTTTAGTTGGTGATTCTGCAAGTAATGTAATGGCAGGTCATGAAACTACATTACCAATTACTCTTGACCAAATGATTTACCATGCCTCTTCTGTAATTCGTGCTGTAAAACGTGCGTTAGTAGTGGTAGATTTACCGTTTGGAACTTACCAAAGTGATCCTAAAGAAGCGTTGAGATCTGCTATTAGAATTATGAAAGAATCTGGCGGACATGCGGTAAAACTTGAAGGTGGAAAAGAAGTAAAAGAATCTATTAAACGTATAATAAACGCTGGCATACCTGTAATGGGACATTTAGGACTTATGCCACAATCTATCTATAAATTTGGAACTTATACCGTAAGAGCTAAAGAAGAATTTGAAGCTGAAAAACTAAAATCTGATGCAATAATGTTAGAAAGAGCAGGATGTTTTGCTATTGTTCTAGAAAAAATCCCTGCTACATTAGCTAAAGAAGTTGCCGAAAGTGTGTCTATTCCTGTAATTGGTATAGGTGCTGGTAATGGTGTAGATGGTCAAGTATTAGTTTTACACGATATGATTGGTATGACACATGAATTTAATCCAAGATTTTTACGTCGTTATATGAATCTTTATGACGATATGACTTCTGCAATATCTCAATATGTAGATGATGTAAAGTCGGTTGATTTTCCTAGTGAGAAGGAACAATATTAAACATTGATTGTTAGATTGTTAGATTGTTAGATTAAATTATATTAAAAATTATTTATGCATAGGTTTAAGGATTTAGAAATTTGGAAACGTAGTAGAATTTTTTGCTCTGCTATTTATCAAGTAACTTCTAATTTTCCTGAATCTGAAAAATTTGGGCTAACAAATCAATTAAGACGAGCTGCTGTATCAATTCCATCTAATATAGCTGAAGGTTCTTCAAGAAAATCAAATAAAGATTTTGTTAGATTTTCACAAATAACATTAGGGTCTGCTTTTGAAATTGAAACTCAACTTCTTATAGCTTCTGATTTAAACTTTATTTCAGATGAAGATTTAGAATCTTTATTGAATGAATTAAATTCAATAATAAAAATGACTTCAAAGTTTAATTCTTCTTTAAGTTAATCTAAAAATCTAATCATCGAATGATCCAAAAATCGAAGCATCTATCCAACAAAAACAACCTACAAGTTATATACGAAGACAACCATATAATTGTGGTTAATAAACGTGCTGGAGATATTGTGCAAGGTGATAAAACTGGTGATAAACCGTTAAGCGATGTAGTCAAATCTTATTTAAAAGATAAATACAACAAACCAGGAAATGTCTATTTAGGAACGGTTCATCGATTAGACAGACCTACTTCTGGTTTGGTAATTTTCTCCAAAACTAGCAAAGCATTACCAAGACTTAACAAGATGTTTGCAACTAAAGATATAACCAAAACCTATTGGGCTTTAGTTAAAAATAAACCAAAAAAAGATTCAGATAGACTTGTACATTGGTTAAAAAAGAATCCTAAAAATAATAAATCTTACGCACATCCAACTGAAGTTAAAGACAGTAAAAAAGCTATATTAAGTTATCAAATTATAAAAAAACTAGATAATTTCTACTTATTAGAAGTTACTTTAGAAACAGGTAGACACCATCAAATACGTACTCAATTATCCACTATTGGTTGCCCAATAAAAGGCGATTTAAAATATGGTTTTGATAGAAGCAACAAAGATGCTAGTATAAGTCTACATGCCAGAAATATTAAATTTATTCATCCTGTTTCTAAAGAAGAGTTAGATATTACAGCACCATTACCAAAAGATCCTGTTTGGGACGCCTGTATTTAGTTTAATAATTCTTATTTTTATTAAAAAGAAATAAGGCATGATTGAAGCTATAGTAAATTCTCAAAAAGATTTTTTTAAAACTGGTAAAACCAAAACTATTGCCTACAGAAAGCAATTACTAAAACAGCTCCAATCAGAATTAATTAACCAAGAAGATCTTATTGTTAAAGCGCTTTATGACGATTTTAAAAAACCAGAATTTGAATCTGTTATAACTGAAACAGCAATTGTTTTACAAGACTTAAAACGTACAATAAGTAATATAAACAAATGGGCAAAACCAAAACGTGTATTTCCTAGCCTATTAAATTTTCCTTCATCAGACTATTTATATTCTGAACCTTACGGAACAGTTTTAATTATCGCTCCTTGGAATTATCCTTACCAACTCGCCTTAGCTCCATTAATAGGTGCTGTAGCAGCAGGAAATACTGTAGTGCTAAAACCAAGCGAGTTAACACCTAATACATCAGCTTTACTTACAAAAATTATAAAAAATGTTTTTCCACCAGAATTTGTAACCGTGGTTGAAGGTGGCGTAGATACTTCTACCAAACTACTAAATCAAGTTTGGGATTACATTTTCTTTACAGGTAGCGTTGGTGTTGGTAAAATTGTAGCTAAAGCAGCTGCACCAAATCTTACACCTATAACTTTAGAATTAGGAGGAAAAAATCCTTGTATTATTGATAAAACTGCTAATATAAAACTAACTGTAAAACGTATTGTTTGGGGTAAGTTTATTAATGCAGGTCAAACGTGTATTGCACCAGATTATATTTTAATTGATGCGTCTATTAAGAATAAGTTTTATGAAGTTTTAAAAGATGAACTTATAACTATTTATACCAAAAACCCTGAAAAATCTTCAGATTTTGCTCGTATAATTAATAAGAAAAACTTCAATCGACTATCAGAAATGCTAACAAATGAAAACTGCATGATTGGTGGACAGACTAATGCAGAAGACCTTTATATTTCTCCAACAATAATTGATGAACCTTCATTAAACAGTAAAGTGATGGAAGATGAAATATTTGGTCCTATTTTACCTGTTCTTTCTTTTAAAAATTTAAATGAAGTTCATAAAATTATTAACAGCTATCCAAAACCATTAAGCTTTTATGTATTTAGTACAAATACTACACAAGCCAAAAAATTAATTAAAGAATTTTCTTTTGGTGGTGGTTGTATTAATGATACTGTTGTTCACTTTGCAAATCATAAATTACCTTTTGGAGGTGTTGGTAATAGTGGTATTGGCGCTTATCACGGAAAGTATACTTTTGATACTTTTAGTCATAAAAAAGCTATTGTAAAAAAAGCTAATTGGCTAGATATTCCCTTGAGATACGCACCTTATTCTGGTAAATTAAAAAAATTAAAATCTTTACTAAAATGGCTCTAAAGTATCGTGTTTGTAAGGATAAAGTAGTTCTAAAGTAACACCATCACCTGGTTGAGATAATAATTGATATTCCATATTAATTAATTCTGCTCGACTTTGCATATTTAATAACCCTGCTCCTTTATTAACTGTGGTCATATCAAAACCTACACCATCATCTTTAGCTATAATCTTTAGGTGATTTTCTTGATAATCTAAAATAACAGATAGGTTTTTTGCTTCAGAATACTTAACGGTATTAGAAAAGAACTCTTGAAGAATTCTAAAAATAATTATCTCGTGTTTTTTATTTTCAAATTCTACTATATCTCCTTTTACATTAAGCTCTGCACTAGCAAACTTCATCTTTTTAAGGCGATCTAATTCATTACTAATAGACTTTTCGAAACCTATATTTAAAATAACTTCATTATTTAATGATCTAGAAAGCATGCGTACTTCTTTTAGACTTTCTTTTACAGTATCTGAAGCATCTTTAAATGAATTTAACACATCATCATTATCTAATTTTGTTTTCAAAATATTAAGTTGCATACTAGCTGCTGCTAGTAATTGACCAACATTATCATGAAGTTCCCAACCAATATTTTTTAAAGTTTGTTCTTGTATTTCGGTTTGCGCATTGGATAATTCTTTTTCAAATGCTTGTTTCTGCTTAATTTTATCTATCAAAAGCTTATTTTTTCTTTTTTGAAATACTATAAAAAATAAGATTACTAAAGATGTAATTGCTATTAAAACAAATATCATGTAAATAAGCAAATATCTTTCTGCAGCTGTTGATGTTGCTGGATCTTTTAATAATAAAATTATAAAATTACTCATTGACTTTTTCTGGTTTAGATATTAGTAGTCCTACAGCAAATACAATATACATCATAAAATTTAAGGATAGAAAAACCTGCCATTTTAAAAGAATATATTTCCAGTCACTATTAACCATATATACGTCATAAAATGTTAAAGGTGTAACTACAATCCACCAAAAAAATAGTCCGACTGTTATATAAAAATAAACTGATTTGTAAAAATTTATAATCTTATCTGTTAACAACAATTCTACCAAATAAAGCACACAGGATGTTAAGACCAATATACCTGCTAAAATAGATATTATAGGCGGTATTTGACTAAAAAACAAGTCTGGATTTATTAGCAAATATATAACTGCAGATAAAAAATAAGCTACAGTTAAATATTTTAAAAACTGTTTAAATTTAATATTTTCTAAAATTTTCTGATAGAATATGGATATAGATATTACAACACCTATTAAATAGGTTAAGGTAAACCACCAATAGTTAACTTTAAAAATAGAATTAAGTATAGGTTTTAAAAACTCAAAAGTATTATAGTAATTAGAATAGCTTCCAATAAGTTCTATAAAAAAACTAAACCAAATAATTTTAATAAAAAAAGTAGCTGGTGTTCCTTTATATTTTTTGTACGTAATAATTCCAGCAATAACTGCTACTAACTCAACAAAATAAGTTAGGTATGAATAATTTTCAATAAAAAACTTTTCCAAAGCTCTTAATTTGGGTAACCGTGTCCTGGAGGAATTCCGTTGTGTCCCATATCTAAAGCATCTGCATTTGAGATATCTTTAGGAGGAGAAGATCTTGTATCTCCTTCTTGAGTTGGTACCATAAATATAGTTGTTAAACCTCCATCACCAAAAGTTGTATTAACTCCTAAATATAAACGTATTCCGTTAGCGTTTAAAGAATCTTGAGCATAATTAACATAATACTCCATATCTTCTATAGAATACCAAGATGAACGGTTTTCTTCTCCTTTATAAGCTACAGAGTCGTTTACTGCTTTTCTATAAGTGGTCCAATTATCACTTAAATCTTGGGCTTGACTTGGAGATATGATTCCTTTTGGTACAACGCTAGTTGGTGGAGCTGTGGTTAATCCAGAAGGACAGAAAAAATAATAAGAAACAAAAGCTCCGATAATTAATCCTATAATTAGGCTAAGTAAATTTTTCATTTTTGGTTAGTTTAAATTAATAGCTAATATGTGGTTAAATGTAATAAAAAAAATTTAGTATAATCATTACAGCAATTTAATGCTTATTAGTTTACTACTTAATTATTTTAAGTAGTTGTATCTGGCTCTGATTTAATAAGACCATAACCAAAAGTAAAATACATTAGTATAATAGAAAATACGTTAATCGTTCTTTGTAGTGCTATAAAACTTTCATCATTTGTATTATAGTAGCTTTCAAAAAAATAGATTGGTGTCTGTATTATTGTAAATATTAAGGTTGCAGTTGCTACATAAAAGGGTAATGATTTATAAAATTTAATAATTGAATCGCTATTAATTAACTCTATAAAATAAAGTGAAGTTAATACTACTACCAAAATCATATGAAGCATTGTAATATTTAAAATACTACTGTTAATTAATAGGTCAAACTTGTAAATAAATAGTATAATTTGATATAATATTAAAATTACACTAAAGTACTTGACAACTTTTTTGAAGAAATTTGTTTTTAATATTTTAAAAAAATAAAAAGATAAAAATATAGATACGCCTATATCCCACATTAAGGTATACCACCAAGTATTTTGATAAAAAACGGTGTTTTTTAAGGCTAAGTTAACCCAATTATCATCAGGATAACCTCTTAAAACATGTGGATAAGCTCCTACTGTTTCAACTATATTAACGTAAATTAAAAAATATATAAAAAGCCTAGCAGCATTATCATTTTTATATTTTTTAAACAAAAATATACCAATAATAGCTGCTAAAACTTCTGCACTTTTAAAAAGTAAATCGTAATTTGATTTTATAAAATATATAAAAGAATCCATTAATTATTGAGGATAATTAGCAGGTGGCGGATCGCCTCTTAAGCCTCTATCCATAACTTCTGCACCTTCAATATCAATGTTTTTACCATCCTTTTCTTCTGTAGGAACCATAAAAATAGTCGTCATTCCTTTTAAGTCTTCTTTAGTAGTTTCTACACCTAAATAAAAACGAACGCCATTAACGTTATCGTTTTTTTCTTTTATATAGTCTAAAAAGTTTTGCATATCATCTAAAGAGTACCAAGATGATCTATTGTCTGGTTGTCCTGCAGCTGCTTCATTAGCTTTTGCTCTTAAGTTTGTCCAGTTGTCGTTTAATGTCTGTGCTTCTTGAGCAGAGATTATTCCTTGTGGTTTTGGCATTTGGTTAATTTTAGTTTGATTAATAACTCATTTACTTCATAAAAGTAGGAAAAATTTTGTTAATGTTATAAATCAACTAACCCAACCAACCATCGCGATCTAAACTTCTATATTGAATTGCTTCGCTTATATGATTACCCAAAACGGTTTCGCTTTGCTCTAAATCGGCAATAGTTCTGGCTACTTTTAAAATTCTGTCATAAGCTCTAGCCGAAAGATTTAATCGCTCCATTGCTGTTTTTAAAAGCTGAAGTGAAGCATCGTCCAACTTACAATATTTACGTATTTGTTTGGTAGACATCTGCGCATTGTAATGTACATTCTCAAAATCTTTGAAACGTTTTGTCTGGATTTCTCTAGCTTTAGTCACTCGCTTTCTAATGTCTACAGAACTTTCTGCTATTTGATCATCCGATAGTTTTTCAAAAGGTACTGGCGTTACTTCAATATGAATATCTATCCTATCCAACAATGGACCAGAAATTTTGCTTAAATACCGTTGCATCTCGGCTGGACTACTTGTTACTGGCGCATCTGGATCGTTAAAATAGCCGCCAGGACTTGGATTCATACTTGCTACCAACATAAACGATGATGGATAAGTAACCGTGAATTTCGCACGAGAAATGGTAACTTCTCTATCCTCCAAAGGTTGACGCATTACTTCTAAAACTTCTCTTTTAAATTCTGGCAACTCGTCTAAAAACAACACACCATTATGACTTAAAGAAATTTCTCCTGGTTGCGGATAGCTTCCGCCACCTACTAAAGCGACATTAGATATGGTATGATGCGGACTTCTAAATGGTCTTTGCGACATTAATCCTGTGTCTTTTACACGACCAACGACACTGTGTATTTTTGTGGTTTCTAAAGCTTCGTGTAAAGTCATTGGTGGCAAAATGCTAGGTAAACGCTTGGCTAACATAGTTTTTCCTGCACCTGGTGGACCAATTAAAATAATGTTATGTCCTCCTGCTGCAGCAATTTCCATGCAACGTTTAATACTTTCTTGTCCTTTAACGTCTGCAAAATCAAACTCTGGGAAGTCTAGATTTTTTTCAAATTCTTTTCTGGTATCAATTTTAACTTGTTGCAATGCTTCACCTTTATCAAAAAAGTTAATTACTTCTTTAATATTTTCTACACCAAAAACCTCTAAATCGTTTACTATTGCTGCTTCCTTTGCATTTTGCATAGGTAAAATAAATCCTTTGTAACCTTCTTCCCTAGCCTTAATTGCAATAGGCAACGCACCTTTTATAGGTTGTAAATTTCCGTCTAAAGATAATTCGCCCATAATTAAATAACGGTCTAAATCTTCGGCTTTAATTTGTTTAGATGCTGCTAAAATCCCGATAGCTAACGTCAAATCATAAGCAGAGCCTTCTTTACGTAAATCTGCTGGAGACATATTAATGATAATCTTCTTTCCAGGGATTTTATAACCGTTATTTTGTAACGCAGCTGCAATACGATAATTACTTTCTTTTATAGCATTGTCGGGCAGTCCAACAAGATGATAACCTATACCGGTATCTACATTAACTTCTACGGTTACTGTTGTTGCTTCAACACCAAAAACGGCACTTCCAAATACTTTTTTAAGCATAAATAATTGGTTTAGAGTGTTAATATATAAATTTTGAATGAATTGTCATTTTTAATATAGTTTTAAATCGAGGTTATTAATAAATAATAAATTCTTTACTTTCGTTTTATTCAATTCAATGTAAATGAAAAACACTCAAAAAATTGGATTGGTTTTAGGACCTATCGTTTTTGTACTCTTACTATTATTTTTTAAACCTGAAGGTTTATCTACAGAAGGTCGTGCTGTATTAGCTGCTACAGCTTGGATTGCTATTTGGTGGATTACAGAAGCAATACCAATTGCGGTAACTGCGTTATTGCCAATTGCACTTTTCCCATTGTCTGGCGGACTTAATTTAAGTGATACTACAAGTGCTTTTGGACATAAATTTGTGTTTTTATATTTAGGCGGTTTTATAATCGCTATTGCTATTGAAAAATGGAATCTTCACAAACGTATTGCCTTAAATATCATTAAAATAATTGGGTTTAATCTAAAACGAATTATCCTTGGTTTTATGCTAGCTACCGCGTTTTTATCTATGTGGATTAGTAATACTGCAACGTCTGTGATGATGCTTCCCATTGGTGTAGCTATCATTTTACAATTAAAAGATAATCCAAATACGCCAGAAGACGAAAACTTAACCTTTGGAAAAGCCTTAATGTTAGCGATTGCTTACAGCGCTTCTATTGGTGGAATTGCCACATTAATTGGTACGCCACCAAATTTAGTGTTAGCTGGAGTAGTTTCAGATATTTATAATTACGAAATTACTTTTTTACAATGGTTTATGTTTGGTTTTCCTATTTCAATTATATTATTATTTATCTGTTGGAAATACCTAACCGAAGTTGCTTTTAAATTTGAAAAGAAAGAATTTTCTGGAGGAAAAGCCGAAGTTAACCGTCAATTAAAAGCTTTAGGCAGAATTAGTTACGAAGAAAAATTGGTCGCTTTTATTTTTGGTTTAACCGCTTTTTTCTGGATTACGCGTTCGTTTTTATTTAAAACTATTTTACCTGCGTTAGATGATACTATTATCGCTATTTCTTTTGCTATCGTATTGTTTTTGTTACCGTCTAAAAAACAAGGAACTAAGTTGATGAATTGGGATGATGCGGTAAAAATTCCTTGGGGAATTATTTTATTGTTTGGTGGTGGAATGGCTTTAGCAACAGGGTTTGAAACTACAGGTTTAGCGAAATGGATTGGCGAACAAATGACCACTTTTGCAGGCGTAACCACTATCATTTTACTATTATTACTAATTGCAGCGGTTAATTTTTTAACCGAAATCACATCTAATTTAGCAACAACTGCAATGCTATTACCAGTGTTGGCTCCTATGGCTATTTCAATAGATATTCATCCATTTATATTAATGGTTGGAGCTGCTGTTGCGGCGTCTTGTGCTTTTATGCTACCTGTTGCAACGCCACCAAATGCTGTAGTTTTTGGATCTGGCTATTTACGTATACCAGATATGGTAAAAAAAGGTTTTGTGATGAATTTAGTATCAATTATTTTATTAACCTTGTTTGTTTACTTTATCCTTCCATTACTTTGGAATATTACAATCGAAGGATTTCCTGACGCATTTAAACATTAAATTGAATTAGAAATTTGATTTAAAAATGAAATCATTCTAGATTCTGTATAATAAATATTGTTTTTATGATGAAAACCAACGTGACCGCCATATTTTGGTAGTTCTAAAAATAGATTTGGATTGTTTTTGGCTTCTTCTATTGGATAACATTCTTTTGATAAAAACGAATCGTTTAGCGCATTAATTAATAACGTTGGTACTGAAATTTGGTTTAAAAACTGAAGACTGCTTGATTGCTCATAATAATCGTAAGCATCTTTAAAACCATGTGCTTTTGATGTATAATTATCGTCAAAATCTTTTAATGTCTTTACCGACTTTATTATGGAATTTGAAATTTTTTCAGGATATAAAACCTGTTTTTCTTTTAGTTTTTGCTTTAAATCTCTTAAAAATTTAATGGAATACATTTTATTTTCTAAAGCCATCAAACGTTGCAAAGATCCTTTTAAATAAACTGGTACCGAAACTGCTACTGCTGCCTTAATTTGCTTTGGTATATCTTCCGTTTCACCTAAATATTTTAAAATAACGTTTCCGCCTAAACTAAATCCGTTTAAGTAAATTGTATCGTAGTGATAATGCGTTATAATGTGATTAATAACTTCAGTTAAATCGTCCGTTTTACCAGAATGATACGACTGAAAACTTTTGTTAACTTCGCCACTACAACCTCTAAAATTAACACAAACAGCATCCATATTATTTTGGTTAGCTATTTTAGCCGATCCAAGTACATAATGCCTATTACCGTTACCTTCCAAACCATGTAAAACAATTAGTAATTGATTCGTTTTTTTAGTTGAAAAACTCCAATCTAAATCTAAAAAATCTTGATCTTGTAAAACAATACGTTCGCGTTTTTGGTTGACACCTTTTACCCTACGCCATAATCCTGAATAAATCGTAGCTAAGTGACCATTACGGAATAGTAAATTGGGTTTGTATGTTGTTGTTAAAATTGGCATTAGACTTCTACATTTGTAAACTCAAACTTACTACCATCAAACAAGCCTTTATCACTTAATTTTAAAGCAGGTATAACTAACAATGCCATAAACGATAACGTCATATAAGGCGCGTGTAAAGTGGCGCCTAAGTCTTTTGCCATTTGGTCTAATTTGGCATAGGCTTTACCAATAGTTTCGGCATTTTGGTCACTCATAATTCCTGCAACTGGTAATGGTACAACGTCTTGTTTTGTGTTAGAGACTGCACAAATTCCACCTTTATTTTCAATAATTAAATTTACTGCTTTACAAATTGCCTCATCATCTACGCCAACAGCAATAATATTATGAGAATCGTGACCAACAGAACTTGCGATAGCGCCTTCTTTTAATCCAAAATTTTTAATAAATGCTATTGCTGGCGTGTCATTTTTATAACGATTAACAACCGTCATTTTTAATATATCAGTTTGGGTATTAGAGACTAAATTTCCGTGTTCTATTGTTGCTTCTGCTAAGATTTGGTTAGTCACTAACTCGCCATCCAAAGCTTCTATTACTCTAATATTTTTTGCTTGACTTTCAACTTTAAAATCAGATATCTGCTTTTTCTCTGTGTTGAAATTATTAAGGTTTTCAAAATTAATATGAGGCATTAAAGATGTACCGTTATCAAAAACTAATTCGCCATTAATATAGGTTTGTAATGTTTTAAATGCTTTTAAATCTTCAACTACAATAAAATCTGCAGTGTCACCTTCATTTAATAATCCAACGTCTAAATTATAATGCTTTACAGGATTTATGCATGCTGCTTGCAACACGTTAAAGACATCGTTACCTTTTGCAACTGCTCTGGCGCATAATTTATTTATATGATGCAACAATAAATCGTCTGGATGTTTATCGTCACTGCAAAACATGATGTTTTGATAATGCTTTGGAAGTAAATCTATAAGCGCTTCGAAGTTTTTGGCTGCGCTACCTTCACGAATAAGGACTTTCATTCCTTTTTGCAATTTTTCTAAGCCTTCTTCGTAGGTAAAACACTCGTGATCGGTTGTTATTCCTGCATTAATGTATTTGGTTAAATCTTCACCACGTAAACCTGGCGCATGACCATCAATAGGTTTGTTATAATGTTTTGCCCATTCTATCTTTTTTAAAACTTCAGAATCATCAAATAAAACGCCAGGATAATTCATCATTTCGGCTAAATATTTAATGTCTGGATTTGCCATTAAGGTTTTTATATCATCAGAATTTATAACAGCTCCAGCCGATTCAAAAGTGGTTGCAGGCACACAACTTGGTGCTCCAAAATTGAATTTAAATGGTGTTTGCTTACCGTTTTCAATCATAAACTCGACACCTTTTACGCCTAACACATTGGCGATTTCATGCGGATCACTAACAGTTGCAATCGTACCATGTTTTACGGCTATTTTAGCAAACTCGCTAGGTACTAACATAGAGCTTTCTATATGAATATGTGCATCTACAAAACCAGGTAAAATGTAGTGTTTTACATTATGTTCTTCTTTTTTAATAGCTTTAATTTTTCCGTTTTCTACTAAGATACTTCCGCTAAAAATTGTTCTATTTTGTATGTCTACTATTTGACCTTGGATTGTTTTCATTCTTATTTATTTATGTCACAAAATTAAACTAAAAAAAATCCTGCATTTGCAGGATTAGTTTTTTATTTCTTGAAGTTTTCAACGCCTTTTTGGAGCCATTCAAAATACTCGTCTGCGTTTGGTGTGTACGCAGTTGTGTGATTTAACAATTCCATATTATGATTTAACAACACATAAAATGGTTGTGAGTTATTTTGAAAGTTTAGCGTTTGTAAGGTCGCCCATTTATCGCCTATCGTTCTAATATTTTTTAAATTTCCGTTAGGTTTTACGTATTTAAATTGCTCTTCTTTTGGCAGTTCTTTACGATCATCTACGTATAATGAAATAATAATATACTCTTCTTTAAGTATTTTATAGATTTTACTCTGACTCCATACTTGTTCTTCCATTTTACGACAATTTACACAAGCCCAACCTGTAAAGTCTAACATAATTGGTTTGTTTGCAGCTTTTGCTGCAGCAATACCTTCGTCTAAATCTTTATAACAATCTAAACCTAAAGGACATTCTGAATCTTTTTCATAAATACTATATGAAATTGGTGGCGGAAAACCACTTAACGCTGTTAAGTCCCATGTTGGATTTTTTAATATTCCTGGTGCTATATAAATAACAAATGAGATGACTAAAACAGCTGTACTAATCCTTAAAAAGCTTAACTTTTTTAATGGACTATCATGCGGAAATTTAATTTTTCCTATTAAATAAAGGAACAACCCAATACCTAAAATTATCCATATTCCTAAGAAAATTTCACGTTTTAAAAGTCCCCAATGTGACACTAAATCTGCATTTGATAAAAATTTAAACGCCATAGCTAGTTCTAAAAACCCTAAAACTACTTTAACGCTATTTAACCAACCACCTGATTTTGGTAATGCATTTAACCATTTTGGGAACATTGCAAATAAGGTAAACGGTAATGCTAAAGCTAAACCAAAACCTGTCATACCTGCAGTTAATTGCATTGCGCCACCATCACTTGTTAATGATCCTGCTAATAAGGATCCTAAAATTGGACCTGTACAAGAAAATGAAACAATTGCTAAGGTTAACGCCATAAAAAATATACCAATAAAACCGCCTATGCTTGATGATTTTTCGTCCATTTTATTTCCCCAAGACGCTGGTAATGTGATTTCGTAAAAACCAAAAAATGAAAATGCGAAAAAGCCTAAGATTAAAAAGAAGATAATATTAAGCCATACATTGGTTGAAATAGTATTTAAAATTTCTGGATCTAAGGAGTCTAAAAAGTGAAATGGTAAACTTAAAAGCACATAAATTAAAAGAATGAAAAATCCGTATAATATTGCATTTGCAATACCTTTTTGACTGTTTTCTGCGCTTTTTGTGAAGAATGAAACTGTTAAGGGAATCATTGGGAACACACAAGGTGTTAATAATGCTATTAAACCGCCAATAAAACCAAGAATGAAAATACCAAAGTTGGTTTTTTCTTTAACTTCTTCTTGTTTGTAATTGTTCCAACCTGTAATATTTAAATCTAATTGTCTTGATTTATCTAAATTTTCAGCATCTAGATTTGGCGTGTCAAAAGTCTCTTGACTTACTTTTCCTTCCTGTAAGTTAAATGTAACGATTTCACTTTCAAAAATACATCTGGCATCATCACATGCTTGAAAGCTAATTTCGGCTTCAATTTGTGATATATTTGAGTCATTTAATTCGATTTTTTGAGTAAAAGTTGCTGCGTTATCAAAATAAGTCAAATCCATTTGAAATACTTTATCAAACTTAGTAATACTCTCGCTTTCTACAGCTTTACCAACTAATTTAAAATCATTTTTTATAGCATCTTCATTATAGATAAACTCGGTAGGAATTGCGCCACCTTCTGGTAAAGTTTGAGAATATAAATGCCAATGATCTTCTATATCTGCTTTGTAAATCAGATTATATTCTGTATCACTAATTTTTTCGACTTCTGTAGACCATTTTACAGGTTCTATTTGAGAAAAAACAGTTTGAATTGAAAACAGTACAATTAAAAAAGCTAATAAATGCTTCATTTTTGATATTTAATTTTTAAAATGTCTTGGGTTTGTTTAGTTAGTTTAAACCTATTATCTGCTCTGTGATTTATCACCCAAACCACTTGGTGATCACTACACAATAGCAAGGTTTTTTGTTTGTCTAGCAAAGATAATTTTTCGTCTTTAAAAAACTTGCTAAGTTTCTTTTTTCCTTGCATTCCTAATGGGTAAAAATAGTCGCCTTTTTCCCAATGTCTTACAGTTAAAGGATACTTTAACGTTTTTTTATCAATATAAATGGTGGATTTATCTGTTTCGCCTATTTCTTCGACAGACTCTATACATAAAATTCCGTTTGGTAATTTTATTTCGTTTTGATCTTCAAGAATGGTAACTGTTTCATTGTTTTCTTCTGAAGACAATTCACTTAAAATCAAATAATCTCTATCTTTTAATAGTTGATGCGTTTTAGAAAATACCAACTTTCCGCTTTGCGCTGTTAGTAAATTTTTAATGTCTTTCCATTGTGTAAAACCATAATCTTTAAAGATTTCAAATAAATAAGCTTTTGGATTATTTAACGCTTCAAATTCTGAAATTTTATATGAAATTTGGTTATCGTCAATGGTTACAATTGCTTTATTCAAAAAGGAATCTACTGCATCTTCAACGATAGCTGAACTATCATTTAAATGAGCCAACGTATTTTGAAAGTTTGCTAAAACATCTGGATTTATGTCTTTTAAAACAGGAATCACATCATGACGCAACTTATTGCGTAAGTATTTTGTAGAGGCATTGCTGCTATCTTCTCGCCATTTTAAATGGTTTGTTTTTGCGTAATCTTCAATGTCTTCTCTTGAAAATGATAACAACGGTCTAACGATAGTTTCATTAACTTCAGGAATACCTTTTAAACCTTCTAAACCTGTACCACGTGATAAGTTGATTAGAAAGGTTTCTAAATTATCATCTGCGTGATGCGCTGTTAAAATGTAATCAAAATTTAATTGTTCGGATAGTTCAAAAAACCAATCGTAGCGAAGTTGTCTTGCGGCTAATTGTATGGATAGTTTTTCGTTTTTTGCAAAACTTTCTGTGTCAAAATTTTGAATGAATACTTCTATATCTAAGTCTTCTGCAAGATCTAAAACAAAACTCTCATCGGCGTCACTTTCATTTCCTCTTAAATTGAAATTACAATGCGCCAAAGCAAAATCTAAATTAACTTCTTTACACAAATGCGTTAAAACCACCGAATCCAAGCCGCCAGAAATAGCAATTAACAGCTTACTTTCTTTTAAAAAAGGAAGTTGTTGATTTATGTGATTTTTGAAAGCTTTTAGCATACTGTAAAAGTAATATTAAATATTATTAATCCTCCAAAACCGTTCGCATAGCTTTGGCTTTAATCAAGCATTCTTCATACTCTTGTGTCGGGTTACTTTTTGCTGTTATTGCACCACCAACCGAGTAGCTTACGTACTTTTTAGATTGATTATACAAAATACTTCTTATCACTACATTAAAATCGAAATCGCCTTCTGGTGAGAAATAGCCGACAGCACCAGAATATAATCCGCGTTTTGTAGCTTCTAAATCTTCGATAATTTTCATAGCCGAAATTTTTGGAGCGCCAGTCATACTTCCCATTGGGAAAGTGGTTTTAATCACATCTACAGGATGTACATCTTCCCTAACCTGAGATGTTACTGTAGATATCATTTGATGGACTTGCTCAAACGTATACACCTTACACAATTCTTCTACTTTTACGCTTCCTTTTTTGGCAGTTAAAGACAGATCGTTACGTACTAAATCTACAATCATAATATTCTCGCTACGCTCTTTTGGATTAGCTACCAAATCATGTTTTAACAAACTATCGATCATAAAATCTTCGTCACGTTTTGCGGTTCCTTTTATGGGTTGAGAAATTATAGTTTCGCCTTCTTTTTTTAAGTAACGTTCTGGTGAAGCACTTAATAAATACTTGTCATTTTGCTTTAAAAAGGTGGCAAATGGCGGCGTAGAAATGGCGTTTAACTTATTGTAAATCTCTAACGGATTTATCGTTGTATTTTCAGCATAAAATTCTTGACAAAAATTAGCTTCGTAAATATCACCGCGATGTATGTGAGCTAACATTTTTTCTAGCTTTTCAAAATATTCATCTTTATGAATACGAAGATGAATTTTAATTGGTGATTTATATGAAGGTTGTTCTACAATTTCAAAATTTGATATAGTTTCAAAATCTGTATCCATTTCATCATCAACCATTTTTAGATAGTGTAATTCAACAGAATTTCCTTTTAAAAAAAATAGTTTTTTAGGTTGAAAAAAATACAAATCTGGAAAATGTAATCCGTCAAAATTTTCTGATTTTAGAGGCTCAACATCATTTTTTAAATCATATGATAAATAGCCAAAAATCCAATCGTTAGTCGTAGTTTGGTAATCTTTTAGTTTATCAAAAGCTTGATGAAAATCGGTTTGTAAACTAGTAAATGCATCTACCGCCAAAACCGCATCGTAATTAGAATACTGCTGTTTGTAATTATTACTGTCTAACCAAATAATATCTTCAAATTGGTTGCTCCAGTTTAACAAATGCTGTTTAAACTGTTGGACATTAGCAACTTTATATGTTTTATGTGTTCTCAAATAAAAAAATTGAAGTGTAAAGTTAAGCAGATTTAAGAAAAAAACGATTAATTTGACAGTAGTTTAAAACCATTATTATGTTTCAATTATCAAACGACTTATTAAACATCAAAGTGAAAGCTAAAGGTGCTGAGCTTTGTGAGATTTCTTCAGTTAAAAATAACCGCCAATTTATGTGGCATGCAGATCCAAAAGTTTGGGCTAGTTACGCTCCAAATTTATTTCCAATAATTGGATCGATGAAAGACGATAGTTATATTTTTAATGAGAAAACCTATCATATGCCAAAGCACGGTTTTGTTAGACATAATGAAGATATTAAACTTTTAGAACAAACCGAAAATAGCTTAACGTTTAGCTTGAAACAAAACAAACAGATAAGCGAATGGTTTCCGTTTGATTTTAAATTTTTATTGAAATATACACTTACAGATAACATATTAACTTTAACTCATACGGTTAAAAATCTAGGCGATTCTGATATGTATTTTTCAATTGGTGGTCATCCTGCGTTTAAATGTCCTTTTTATGATGAAGAGAATTACACTGATTATCATTTAGAATTTGAACATCTTGAAACTGCAAAAAGTTACTTACTAAATATGGATAACGGTCTTGTTACAGACCAGACAAAACCAGTTTTCAATACCAAAAATACCATTAATTTAAAACCTGATTTATTTAATGAAGATGCTTTAATTTTTAAAGATTTAAGCTCTAAAAAAGTAGCTTTAGTAAGTAAAAACCACGGAGAAATTTTAAATGTTAGTTTTCCTGATTTTAAATATTTAGGGATTTGGGCAAAACCAAATGCGCCTTACGTGTGTATAGAACCTTGGTTGGGAATTGCAGATCACGAAAACACCAACCAAGACATTACTAAAAAAGAAGGTATTATTAAATTAGCAGCAAATAAAACATTTACAGCTAGCTACAGTATACAAATACATAAGCAGCATTTAGAATAAACAAAATATAAGTAGTAGTTTTGTAGCCTAAATTATAGCTGTGACTTTTCAAGATTTAAAATTAAACACACCATTATACAATGCTATTGACGATTTAGGCTTTACCTCGCCTACGCCAATACAAGCAGAAGCTTTTAGTATTGTTGCAAGTGGTAAAGATGTAGTAGGAATTGCCCAAACAGGAACTGGTAAAACCTACGCCTACATGTTGCCTATCTTAAGAAATTTAAAATTTTCAAGACAAGATAATCCTCGTGTTTTAATTTTAGTTCCAACTAGAGAACTTGTAGTACAAGTGGTTGATGATATAGAAAAACTAGCCAAATACATCAATGTACGCGTGCTTGGTGTTTATGGTGGTACAAACATAAATACCCAAAAACAAGCTGTAGCACAAGGTTTAGATATTATTGTTGCTACACCAGGAAGATTATACGATTTGGCAGTTAGCAGAGCATTGCAATTAAAATCTATCCAAAAATTAGTGATAGACGAAGTTGATGTGATGTTAGATTTAGGGTTTAGACATCAATTAATCAACATTTTTGATATACTTCCAGAACGTAGACAAAACATTATGTTTTCTGCAACAATGACGGAAGATGTAGACGACTTAATTACCGACTTTTTTATTGCTCCAGAACGTGTTTCGATTGCAGTTTCTGGTACGCCTTTAGAAAATATAGAACAAACCAAATACAGCGTCCCAAATTATCATACAAAAAAGAATCTTTTAATCGAACTTTTAAAAGACGAAGAACAGTACAGCAAAGTCTTAGTTTTTGTATCTAATAAACGTATGGCAGATCGGCTTTTTGAAGATTTAGATGAATTCTTTAAAGAAGAATTATGTGTCATTCACTCTAACAAAACGCAAAATTACAGACTTCGTAGTATTGAGCAATTTAGAGAAGGTGTTAACCGAATTTTAGTTGCAACAGATGTTATGGCGCGTGGTTTAGATATTGATAATATTAGCCATGTTGTAAACTTTGATACGCCTGAATATCCAGAAAACTACATGCATCGTATTGGTAGAACTGGTCGTGCAGAACGTGAAGGTCATGCTTTAGTATTTTCTACTGAAAAAGAACAAGACGCGTTAGAACGCATTGAGAAATTAATGCAAATGGAAATTAATTTAGTTGAAATACCTGAAACAGTTTCAATTTCTGAAGAATTAATTCCTGAAGAACGCGAAGTGATAAAAGAGCGTTACAATCCTACAAAACGAAGACTTGACGAAGATGCACCAGGACCTGCTTTTCATGAGAAAAAAGAAAAAAATAAAAAGGTTAATTTAGGTGGAAGTTACAAACGCGAAATCGCAAAAAAATATAAAAAACCTAAAACACGAGGTGATAAAAATTATAATAAGCGTAATAAGAAAAAATAAAAAAAGCCAATCGTAAAGATTGGCTTTTTAGTTTTATTTATTTGCAAGTCTTAAAATAAATATTCCTATTCTAGTTACAACAAAAGAAAACAATCCAAAAGTTGCCGTTAACAAAGATATTTTTAATCCACCTGCAAATATAGATGGATCTGGGTTACCCATTGCTTCTACACTATCAAACGCTTGAATAAGCCCTAAAACAGAACCTAAAAAACCTAAAACCAAAGCTAGCAAACTAGCATCAATAGCTAGTTTTAGCATTTTAAAAGTTTGCTCTTTGTTTGATTTTAATGCTATAAAACCTTTAATGATAAAGAATAGCGAAGTTAATAATGCCAATAGTATTAAAGACATAAAAAGCGGTCCGCCTTCATAAAAAAGATTGGCAACTAAAAATTGTTGATTTAAAATAGTTAGTAAAGTCATAATTTCATTTTTTGATTAAACCTACTACAAACTTATTTTTAAATAGCTTAGGCTTTTACAAAATGCGATAAACAACCTAATTAGATATCGATTTAACAACATGTCAAATCACTTGCTAAATTGGTTATTGGTCTACAAAATAAAAACTCAAAAATTAAAAATTGTAATATTGTATATATTTTTTTAAGCATTGAAAACTCAAAAATTAATCAAATTATTACTTTTTAAAGCCACTAAACACATACTATTTTGGTCTGTTGTGCTTTTATTTTTTACTTATTTTTTTAGTGCTGGAAGTAAACATTTTAAAGACACTTTAATGTTTAGTGCCTTTTTAATGCCAACAACTATAGCGACTACTTATGTATCTATTTACAAATTAATACCTGATTATTTAATAACAAAACGATATACAGCGTTTACGGTATATAGTGTTTACACTTTAATTATTTCGTTGTATTTAATTATGCTGTCCATATTTTTTAGTTTGATTTATTTATCAAATTTTGAATTTGATCAAATGAATCCAATTACCAGAAACATCATTTTAGTAACATCTAGCGTATATCTTGTCGTTATCTTGGTAAGTGCATTTAAACTATTACAGCTAAACTTAAAATCGAACAAAAAAACAGCTTTATTAGAATCTAAAATTTTAGAAACTCAGCTAAAACTAAAAGAGCAAGAGCTTAATTATTTAAAAATGCAGATTCATCCACATTTTTTGTTTAACACATTAAATACAATGTATGGAGCTGCTTTAAAAAAGGCTGATGACACACCAAACATGATCTTAAAACTATCTAATCTTCTTGATTATTTATTATACCAAGTTGATAAACCGTTTGTGAGTTTAGAAGATGAAATAAATCATATAGAAGATTATATAAGTCTTGAAAAAATGCGATTTAATGAGACCTTAAACGTGTCTTTTACTAAAGATATTCATTCAAATACTATAAGTATAGCGCCGATGCTTTTTATTCCTTTTGTTGAAAACAGTTTTAAACATGGAACTTTAAAAAATGGTGTTTTGCACATAGATTTATCTATAAAAACAACTTCAGAAATCATTATTTTTAAAATTTCTAATAGTAGCTTAAACAAGAAAAATCAAAATGAAGGTATTGGTTTACAAAACATTAAAAAACGTTTAGAATTGTTATATCCAAATCAATATCAATTAGATATTTTTCAAGAACCATCTAAATTTACAGTTAACTTACAGCTAAATATTAAATCTAAACTAACTAATGAGTAATCCTATTTCTTGTATAATTGTAGATGATGAAAATGTGGCTAGAGAGATCATAGCATCGCACTTATCTAGAATAGAAAATATTGAAGTTATCGCACAATGCAAAAATGCTATTGAAGCTTTTAATTTTATAAATAACAATGCAGTAGATCTTATTTTTTTAGATATTAATATGCCTGAAATTTCTGGAATTGCATTTGCAAAATCAATAAATAAGAACATTAAAATAATATTTACTACTGCCTATCGTGATTATGCTGTAGAA
This sequence comes from Mesoflavibacter zeaxanthinifaciens DSM 18436, assembly GCF_000422365.1. GTDB lineage: Bacteria > Bacteroidota > Bacteroidia > Flavobacteriales > Flavobacteriaceae > Mesoflavibacter > Mesoflavibacter zeaxanthinifaciens. The sequence goes on along the minus strand of NZ_AULQ01000001.1, from coordinate 282,808 downwards.
GGTTTTAATCTTCAAGCTGTAGATTATTTATTAAAACCTATTTCTTTTGAAAGATTGTTACAAGCTATAAATAGATATTTTGAAGTTAGTACGCAACAAATTGAAACACAAACACAACCTTCAGAAACTAACGATTTTATTTTTGTTCGTTCAGATAGACGTATGTTAAAAATTACGTTTAAAGACATTATTTTTATAGAAAGTTTAAGTGATTATCTAAAAATTCATCTAAAAGATCAGTCTATCATTACCCGAGAAACTATTAGTGCAATTGAAGCTAAACTTCCACAGAAAGATTTTTTAAGAATACACCGATCATACATTGTAAACTTAGCAAGTATTGAGTCGTTTACCAATGAAGAAATGATTGTAAACGGTAAGTGTTTAACCATTAGCAGAAGTTATAAAAAGGATGTAATAGCTAAACTAGAACGTTTTTAAACTCTACTTTTTTTCTGATAAATGATTTTCTATATCAGTTAAATGATGATTTAGCGCATCTACCGAAATCTGAATTTCTCTTATCAAAAAACCTAAGGATAAAATTAATAATAACAGTGCAACTCCAAAAACCCAAACGGCTATATCATTTTGTTCTATGTAAACCAAAAACATAGTTAGTACACAAAGTAACAAACTAGAAATACCAAAAATCTGCATAGATCTTGTTAAGTATAACCGTTTTCTTAAGTTATTAATTTGAAGTAAAAGTGCTTCGTCTTGTTGTTGTAAAAACTTTTCTTTTAAGTTTCTTACAACAGACGCATAAGCTAAAAACCTGTTAGTGTAAGCCAGCATGATTAAGGATATTGCTGAAAATAATAAGGCTGGCGTTGTTAATGTTAGTTGATTCATATATTTTTTAAATTAAAAAAAGCGAGCTAAAAAGCTCGCTTTAATTTTATATAAATAGTCTTTTTAGTGTTTTACTATACATGTAAAGCTCTATCTTCTGTTGCTGCTAAAGCAGCTTCTTTTACAGCTTCTGCAAAAGTTGGATGTGCATGAGACATACGCGATATATCTTCGGCAGATGCTCTAAATTCCATAGCAGTTACTGCTTCTGCAATTAAATCTGCACAACGTGCACCAATCATATGTACACCAAGTACTTCGTCTGTAGTTTCATCTGCAAGGATTTTTACAAATCCATCGATGTCTCCAGATGCTCTTGCACGACCTAAAGCTCTAAATGGAAATTGACCTACTTTGTATTTAGTTCCTGCTTCTTTAAGTTCTTCTTCTGTTTTACCTACTGCTGCAACTTCTGGCCAAGTGTAAACTACACCAGGAATTAAGTTATAGTCAATATGTGGTTTTTGACCAGCTAAAGTTTCGGCAACAAAAACTCCTTCTTCTTCAGCTTTATGCGCTAACATTGCTCCTTTTATAACATCACCAATTGCGTAAATGTTACTTGCAGATGTTTGTAAATGCTCGTTTACTTCAACTTGTCCTCTATCGTTAAGTTTTACTCCTGCAGCTTCGGCGTTAAGTCCGTCTGTGTATGGACGACGACCAACTGATACTAAACAGTAATCGCCTTTAAACTCTACAACTTCCCCTTTTTTATTTTCTGCTTTTACAACAACTTCATCTCCGTTACGCTCTACAGATTGTACTTTGTGAGACACCATCATGTTGCATTTTGCTTTCTTAAAGACTTTATTAAGTTCTTTAGATAATCCTGCATCCATAGTTGGAAGGATACGATCCATATACTCTACAACTGTTACTTCTGCACCAAGACGTTTGTACACTTGTCCTAGCTCTAAACCGATAACGCCACCACCAATAATAATTAGGTGTTTAGGCACTTCTTTAAGTTTTAAAGCTTCTGTAGAAGTAATAATTCTTTCTTTGTCAATGTTTATAAATGGTAAGCTAGAAGGTTTAGAGCCTGTAGCTATAATAGTGTTTTTAGCTTCAATTTCTTCTTCTTTTTCACCTTTAATAGTAATGTGAGTTGCATCTTTAAAGCTTCCAACACCTTGATAAACATCAATTTTGTTTTTCTTCATTAAAAAGTCAATACCACCAGTAGTTTGATCTACTACAGATTGCTTACGCGCAATCATTTTTTCTAGATTTACTTTAACTTCTCCAGGAATTTCGATACCATGATCTTCAAAGTGTTTTGTTGCTTCTTCATAATGATGAGAAGAGCTTAATAACGCTTTACTTGGTATACATCCTACGTTAAGACAAGTACCTCCTAAAGTTGAATATTTTTCGATTATTGCGGTTTTCATACCTAATTGTGCACAACGTATTGCGGCTACGTATCCACCAGGTCCAGAACCTATAATTGCTACATCGTATTGACTCATATGTGTTGATTTTTCGCTTTTGCGGAAATTAATTTTATTAAAAACTAATACAAAAATACGATTTTGAATGTAAACCTCTAAGTATAATTTTGAATAATTTATCTAAGCTTTATAAGAAACTATATAACCTAAAAAAAGCCCATTGTTAAATCAAACAAGAGTTCTACATCTGATTTAAAACAGGCTTATATTTATTGATTAATAGCATTGTAAAATTGAGTATATCTTAAAGTTTGTGCAATACTCAATTTGAGTATTTTTTAAATTATATTATTTAATTTAATCATTGCTACTAGTTCTCCTGTAGATGAAAGTTTTAATTTTTTCAAGATATTTCTTCTGTGTGTATCTACTGTATGAGAACTTATATTTAGACTTTCTGAGATTTCTTTACTTGTTTTATCTAATACTAAAAGCCTAATAATATCACGTTCTCTATTAGAAATTCCTTCTTTTAATAATTTTTGAGAAAAATTATTAAAATACACTGTTTCATATTCATTTTGATCATTTAAAAGCTTTGCTGTTGCTGTTATTTGCATATTTATTTTAGGATCTAAAACGGTATAATGTGCTAAACCTATAATGGGTTTCATTTCATTATCAAAATCTAAAGGTGTTGTGTTTTGCACTATATTTACATAGGTTCCTTTTTCGTTTTTAAAGCGATAATTCCAAGTATAATTTGCTTTATTTCTTTGTTTAATAGGTATTTCGGTTAAGGTAAAGTCCATTAAATGATGCATGGCAGAAAGCCATATTTCGACATCATCTGGATGAATACGACTCCAAAAATAACGCATACCTTTAATCTTTAAATCGTTATCATCTAGCCCCAAACAGCTAGTAAAATTTTTACTTACATATTCAAAAGTTAAATCTTGTGTGTTTGTAACGCAAAAAAAAGTAGAACTGTAGGGTAAAAACTGATCTAATTCTATAATTTTCTTTATGTGAGTCTCTAAAGAAGGTTTTGCGTAAGAATCAAAAATTGTGCTATAAAGCTCTTTAATTTTAGAGTATTTCATAAGGGATAATAGCTAACATTTACACCACAATATAATTATTTTTATTTAAACCGAAATTGCTGTAGTATGTTTTACTTCACTGATAACAAACATACTATGTGTGCTACCAATATGTTTTATATTGGTTAATTTTTCTACCATAAATTTTCTAAACTCTTCCATATCTTTTACTGCTACTTTTAAAAGATAATCATAATCTCCGCTTATATGATAACACTCTATAACTTCGGTTAGTTTATTTACTTCTTTTTCAAACTGAATTACATATTCTTGCATATGTTGTATTAGTTTTATATGGCAAAAAGTAACAAAAGACTTCTCTATTTTCTCTTTATTTACTAAGGCTACATATTTACTTATAACACCTTGGTTTTCTAATTTTTTTATACGCTCAAAAACTGCTGTAACAGATAAGTTTAATTGGTTAGCTAAAGCTTTATTGGTTTGTTTACTGTCGTTTTGTAAAAGTTGAAGTAATTTTTTGTCAATATCGTCAAATACCATAGTTGAAAAATTTTCTGTAAAACAAATTATTATATTTAAAACACAATACTAATTTTCTGTAAAACTATTAAAATTCAGTTTAATTTTCTAAAATATATTTACATAATTGTTTTAAATTCTAGGATTTATCAATTTTGATGTAATAAAACTTAAAACTATGTCTTTTAAACCAGCAAATAATATTCAGGACTTACAATATTTTGGAGAATTTGGAGGTGTAAATCCTTCTATTTCAGACTCTTCAACTTATACTTTTTTATCAGCTAAAACCATGTTTGACACCTTTGAAGGTAACGCAGATGGTTGTTATTTATACTCACGCCATTCTTCTCCTTCCAATTTATATTTAGGCGAAGCTTTAGCCGCTATGGAAGGTACAGAAACTGCAAATGTAACAGCCTCTGGAATGGGTGCAATTACACCTGTAATTATGCAACTTTGTGGAGCTGGTGACCATGTGGTTTCTAGCAGAACTATTTATGGTGGAACTTATGCTTTTTTAAAGAATTTTGCTCCTAGATTAAACATTACAACGTCTTTTGTTGATATAACAAAATTAGATATTGTTGAAGCCGAAATTACAAAAAATACTAAAGTTTTGTATTGTGAAAGTGTTAGTAACCCTTTATTAGAAGTAGCAGACATAGAAGGGCTAGCTAATCTTGCAAAAAAACATAATTTAAAATTAGTAGTAGACAATACGTTTTCGCCTTTATCCATTTCACCTGCAAAATTAGGAGCAGATGTTGTAATACATAGTTTAACTAAATTTATTAATGGGTCTAGTGATACTGTTGGAGGTGTTGTTTGCGGCACACAAGACTTTATTAACGAATTAAGAAGTGTTAACGATGGTGCTTGTATGCTACTAGGTAGTACAATGGATAGTTTACGCGCTTCTTCTATTTTAAAAAACTTACGCACACTGCATATACGCATGCAACAACATAGTCATAATGCTAGTTACTTAGCAGAAAAATTTGAAAAATTAGGGCTAAAAACTGTATATCCTGGATTAACATCTCATCCTTCTCATCAATTATTTAAAAATATGATGAACAAACAGTATGGTTTTGGAGGCATGCTTACCATAGACGTTGGTAGCTTAGATAAGGCTAATGCTTTAATGGAATTAATGCAAGAAAAAAACTTAGGTTATTTAGCTGTTAGTTTAGGATTTTATAAAACCTTATTTTCTGCTCCAGGAACTTCTACATCTTCTGAAATACCTGAAGATGAACAAGAAGAAATGGGTTTAAGTGATGGATTAATTAGATTTTCTATTGGATTAGATGCCGATATAGAGCGTACATACAATATGATGAATCAATGTATGAAAGAAGTTGGTATACTGTAATACTAATTAGATACAACAATAACTAAAGTGATAAAACTAATCTTTATAAATAGCTAAATTATAATAGTTTAAAGATTAGTTTTATCACTTAAATTTTTTAAAAATAACATTTATCAATCTATTAATATCTATACTTAAAACTTAAGTTTTAAATATCGTTTTAACAGATCTGTTAAGTTAACCTAAAAGATAATTTCAATTTGCATAGCTCTGTCTAAAATCGTAACATTACAATTGAAAACTAACTAAACATGCAAGATAACAACCTTTCTGATATTGAAATTAACGAGCAAAGAATTGTAAAAAATAAAGAACTAAACCTTTTAGAAGCCTTAATACCAGTAATCTGCCTAATGGCATTGCTTGCTTACAATATCTTTTTTGTTGATGATCAAGAATGGTTTGGTGCTTATACCAACCAAATTATATTACTAATTGGTGGTGGCATTGCTGCTATTGTAGGTGTATTTAACAAGGTATCTTTTAACTTAATGGGAAAAGAAATCTGGGAAAACTTAAAAAGTGTTTTTGTACCTATTCTTATCTTATTTTTAGTTGGTGCTTTAGCAGGAACATGGCTAGTAAGCGGCATTATACCAGCTATGGTATATTATGGTTTACAAGTTTTAAGTCCAGAAATATTCTTACCTGCTTCTGTAGTTATTGCTGCTATAATTTCTATCGCAACAGGTAGTTCTTGGACAACATCTGCTACTGTAGGTATTGCTTTAATAGGTATTGGCAGTGCGTTAGGTATACCAACAGGAATGATTGCTGGTGCTGTAATTTCTGGAGCCTATTTTGGAGATAAAATGTCGCCTTTAAGCGATACTACAAACCTTGCTCCTGCTATGGCTGGCACAGATTTATTTACACACATAAGATATATGGCTTTTACTACAGTACCTACTGTATTAGTAACAATTATTATATTTTCTATTTTAAGCGCAACTATAGATACAACAGGTAATGCAGATATAAGTAATCTTTTAACAAGTATAAATAATACCTTCAATATTACTCCGCTTCTATTTATTGTTCCTCTAGTAGTTATTGCATTAATTTTAATGAAAACCAAACCTCTTATTGCATTATTAACCGGAGTTGTTCTTGCTGCAATATTTGCTTTTATTTTTCAACCTGAAATTTTAACAAGTTTATCAAATTCTAAATTTGCTGCAATTTTTAATTCTATTTTAACAGATACTCAAATCGCTACAGATAACGAAAAACTTAACGAACTATTCTCATCTGGAGGAATGAATGGTATGATATGGACCATTTTATTAATCTGTTGCGCAATGGTATTTGGTGGTATTATGGATGCAATTGGTGCTTTAGCCAGAATTACTAACGAGCTTTTAAAAATAGCAACAACCGTATTTGGTCTTTTTGCAAGTACTGTTTTTAGTTGTTTAGGCTTAAATGCAATTGCTTCAGACCAATACCTAGCAATTGTAATTCCTGGTAAAATGTTTAAAAAAGCATATCAAGACAAAAATTTAGCACCAGAAAATTTAAGTCGTACACTAGAAGACTCTGGTACAGTAACTTCTGTTTTAATTCCTTGGAATACTTGCGGAGCTTATCAAAGCGGCGTTTTAGGTGTTGGTGTAGCAGAATATTTTGCCTATGCTATTTTTAATTGGCTAAGCCCTATAACAACGTTAATTTTTGCAGCTTTTTCAATAAAAATAAGACAACTTATCAAAAAATAACTTTATCTTATAGATTTTTAAGACACATATAATCAAAAACTATAGCTTCATAAATTTTTAAAATTTATTTAATACTAAAATCTTCAAGTCCTGCTTATATTTGCGACTTAAAATTTATTAATTAATTATATAAAAATTTAATCATGGCATTAGTAGGAAAACAATTTCCAGATTTAAACGTAGACGCAATGAACGAAATGGGTGATACCTTTAAATTAAACGTTCTTGAAGAAGCAAAAAACAACAATAAAAAAGTATTATTATTCTGGTACCCAAAAGACTTTACTTTTGTTTGCCCAACAGAATTACACGCTTTTCAAGCTGCTTTAGCAGAATTTGAAAAAAGAAACACTATCGTAATTGGTGCTTCTTGTGATACTCCAGAAGTACACTTTGCATGGTTAAACACTCCAAAAGATAACGGTGGTATAGAAGGTGTAACTTACCCAATTTTAGCAGATTCTAACCGTAACTTAGCTTCTACATTAGGTATTTTAGATATTACTAACGAAACTTACAACGAAGAAACTGGTGTTGTAACTGTAGAAGGAGATAACGTAACTTACAGAGCTACATACATCATTGACGAAGAAGGAAACGTACAACACGAAAGCATTAACAACATGCCATTAGGTAGAAACGTTGGTGAATACTTAAGATTAATCGATGCGTTAACTCACGTACAAGAAAAAGGAGAAGTTTGTCCTGCAAACTGGGAAGAAGGTAAAGAAGCAATGAATGCTAACAGAGACGGCGTTGCTAGTTACTTAGCAACTCACGCAAACTAGAATAATCCCTTAATTTAAAAAACACCAAATTCTATATTTTAGAATTTGGTGTTTACACTAAAACTTTCAATTATGCTTAAAGAATTAGACCAAGATAACCTACAAGAATTAGTAAACAGTAATGATACTGTAGTTGTACAATACTCTGCAACATGGTGTGGTAACTGTAGAATTATGAAGCCTAAAGTAAAAAAATTGGCTAGCGAGTTAGAAAATGTAACCTTTGTTATCGCTGACGCGGAAAAATTTCCTGAGTCAAGAAAATTAGCAACGGTAGATAACTTACCAACATTTGCAACATTTAAAAACGGAAACTTTGTTAATCAAGTACAAACTAACAAATTTGACGTTTTAAAAGATTTAGTTAACGAAGTTGCTTAATTATAAAATATGAAATTACCTGTAATAAAACACCTTACACAGTTTATAGAAGACAACGACGAAGATTACGTAGTTGAAACTATAGAAACTTTAGAAGCCTTAACCGAAGTACCTTCATTAAAAGATGAAGAATTAGATGTTATTGGCGAGTTAATCTCTAATATGTATGGTGCTATTGAAGTTAGTAAAATGATAAAAGATGGTACGCCTAAAAAAGAAGCGGTAAACAGCTTTATGCAACGCGTTTTAGGATCGATTGATAAATAAAAAACACTTCAAATGAAGTGTTTTTTTTATTCTAAGGTTTCAGCAATAGTGTTGAAGCCTTTTTCTTTTGCATAATCTATTGCTTTTTTTCCTTCATTATCAACAATGGTTTTATCTGCTTTATGTTTAAGCAATAGTTTTACCATATCTACTTGATTGTACATTGCTGCATAAATTAATGCTGTAATACCAGCATTGTTTTTAGCATTAATGTCTGCCTTATGTTGCAAAAGTTTTTCTGCAATTGAAGTATTTCCTTTAAAAGAAACACCAATTAATGCTGTATTACCAGATGCATCTTTACCGTTAATGTCTGCTTTATGTTCTAAAAGTATTTCGGCAATATTTTCTTTATTAAAATAAGTTGCAAAAATTAATGGTGTAAAACCTCTTTGATCTTTAATATTAACCAAATCTGGATTTCTGGTTAATTGTGCTTTTATATTGTCTTCATTGCCAGATTGTATTGTGGCAAAAAATAATTCGTTTTCTGTCATAGCTGTATAAAATAAAAAGAGTGCTTGACACGCAAGCACTCTTAAATTAAAATTGTTTGATTATTTTTTTAAATCGTAACGATCTAAATTCATCACTTTGGTCCAAGCTTTCACAAAATCTTTCACAAATTTTTCTTGTGCATCATTTGCACCATAAAATTCTGCTACAGCTCTTAATTCGGTATTAGAACCAAAAATTAAATCGGCACGAGTTCCTTTAAATTTCACTTCTCCAGTACGTCTGTCTCTACCTTCAAAATATCTATCGTCTTCACTTGTAGCACTCCATGTGTAAGTAAAGTCTAAAATATTAGTAAAGAAATCGTTAGTTAATGTTTCTTTTTTATCGGTAAATACACCATAATCAGAACCATCATAATTGGCACCCAAAACTCTTAATCCACCAACTAAAACAGTCATTTCTGGAACAGTAAGCGTTAAAAGATTAGCTTTATCAACTAGTAAATCTTCGGCTGCAATTTGTAAATCAGATTTAATATAGTTCCTAAAGCCATCTGCGATAGGTTGTAAATAATTAAATCCTTCAATATCTGTTTGTTCTTGTGAAGCATCGCCTCTACCTTGTGCAAATGGCACTTCTATATTATGACCTGCTTTTTTGGCTGCTTGTTCAACACCAACATTTCCTGCAAGTACAATTAAATCTGCAATTGAAACTTCACCATCAAAATCGTTTTTTATACCTTCTAATTTTGATAACACTTTATCTAATTCTTTTGGATTGTTAACTTCCCAACTTCTTTGCGGCTCTAAACGTAGTCTTCCGCCATTAGCGCCACCACGTTTATCAGATCCTCTAAACGTTGAAGCAGATGCCCAAGCAGTAGTTACCATTTGAGATATTGATAAACCAGAATCTAAAATCATTTCTTTTAAATTAGAAATATCGCCTTCAGATAATTTATAATTTACTTTAGGAATTGGATCTTGCCATAACAATTGTTCTTTTGGTACTTCAGGACCTAAATAACGGTCTATTGGTCCCATATCTCTATGTGTTAATTTGTACCACGCACGAGCAAAAGCATCTTCAAACGCTTTATGATCTTTATGGAATTTCTGAGAAATTTTTAAATACTCAGGATCTGTTTTTAAAGCAATATCTGCAGTAGTCATCATTAAATCTTGTGTCCCATTTGGATCTCCAGCTTTAGGTGCTTTTCTAGCTTTTGAAGCTTCAGTAGGTTTCCATTGGTATGCTCCAGCAGGACTTTTTGTTAATTCCCAATCATAATTTAATAACACATCAAAATAATCGTGATCCCATTGTGTTGGGTTTGGTGTCCAAGCACCTTCTATTCCACTAGTAATAGTATCGTCTAAAACTCCAGTACCAAAAGTGTTTTTCCAACCCGTACTCATTTCTTCAATAGAAGCTCCATGTGGTTCAACACCAACATATTTGCTAGGATCTGCTGCACCATGAGCTTTACCAAACGTATGTCCACCAGCGACTAATGCTACAGTTTCCTCATCATCCATCGCCATACGACCAAAAGTTTCTCTAACATCTTTAGCAGAACCCATTGGATCTGGATTACCGTCTGGTCCTTCTGGGTTTACATAAATCCAACCCATCATAACTGCTGCTAAAGGATCTTCAAGATCTCTTTCCTTCACATCATTACTATCACCGTAACGCGCTTCATTTGCGCCCCATTCTGTTTCACTTCCCCAATACACATCTTGTTCTGGTTCCCATATATCTTCTCTTCCTCCTGCAAACCCAAAGGTTTTAAAGCCCATTGATTCTAAAGCACAATTACCTGCTAAAATCATTAAATCTGCCCAAGATATTTTTCGTCCGTATTTTTTCTTTATAGGCCAAAGTAAAAGTCTTGCTTTGTCAAGGTTACCATTGTCTGGCCAACTATTAATTGGTGCAAATCTTTGGTTACCGCCACCAGCGCCACCACGTCCATCTCCTACTCTGTAAGTACCTGCACTATGCCAAGCCATTCTAATCATAAATCCACCGTAATGACCGTAATCTGCAGGCCACCAATCTTGAGAGTCTGTCATTAAATCTATCACCTCTTGCTTTAATTTTGCAAAGTCAAGACTATTAAATTCTTTAGCATAGTCAAAATCATCGTCTAAAGGATTAGAGTTTGGTGCATGCTGACGTAAAATATTTAATTTTAATTCGTTTGGCCACCAATCGCGGTTTTTTACTCCGCCACCAGCAGTTTTTTTGATAGTTCCGCTAAGAAAAGGACATTTTGCTGAACTTTCATTAATTTCGAAGTTCTCTCCATTAGGATTTTCATTAGAATTGCTTTTCATATTAATAGTTTTATAGTTTTTATAATATTTCATTAAAATTAACTATTAAATTTACAAAAAAATGATCAAAAAAATTGATTATTACTATTTAAGTATAAGTTAAGTTTATGTAATTTCACAAAACAATAATTTCAAATTATAACAATAAACAGTGTTTAAAAAGTGTGTTTAGCGTATTATTTTTAAATTTGAAAAAAATTAAATGTTATGGCAAAAATAACCCTAGGAGGCAATCCTGTAGAAACTGTTGGAAATTTACCTAAAGTAGGTAACGATGCTCCAAATTTTAATTTAACTAACACAGATTTATCAGAAAAAACACTTGCTGATTACAAAGGAAGTAAAGTGGTTTTAAATATATTTCCTAGTGTTGATACTGGTACATGTGCAACATCGGTAAGAACTTTTAACAAAAAAGCATCAGAAGTAGAAAACACAAAAATAATTTGCATATCAAGAGACTTGCCTTTTGCTATGTCTAGATTTTGTGGCGCAGAAGGTATTGACAACTTAGAAATGCTATCAGATTTTAAAACAGGTGAGTTTGGTAAAGATTATGGTTTGGCGTTTAAAAATGGACCTTTTGAAACTTTACATTCTAGATGTATCGTTATTTTAGATGAAAATGGAAAAGTAATTTACACAGAACAAGTAGAAGAAGTAGCAGACGAACCTAACTATGAAGCAGCTCTTAGCGCTTTATCTAATGAGTAATACAAAAGAACCTTTTATTATAAATCGTCTTAAAAGTGTAAAATATGCCTTTTTAGGTATGTTACGCTTAATTAAAACAGAAGCTAGTATACAGATACAATTTGTTATTGCAATTATTGTAACTGTTGCTGGCTTTTATTACTCCATTTCTAACACAGAATGGATTATGCAATGCTTTGCTATTGGAATGGTTATGAGTATTGAAGGATTAAATACTGCTGTAGAAGAAGTCGCAAATTTTATCCATCCCAATCATCATCCTAAAATTGGAATAATTAAAGATGTTGCAGCTGGCGCTGTTTTTATTGCTTCAATCGCTGCGTCAATTATTGGTTTAATAATTTATATTCCTAAGATTTTTTAAACAATTATCCATTAGGATAAACGTTAACAATTTGTATTTTTACCCAAATTAAAAAACCATTAATGGCCAAAGCAAAAAAAACATCTAAAACCAAAAACAAACCGCGCTTTAAAAAACCTGATTTTACGTTGAACAATCAACAAAAATTGGTCTTAGGTAGCTTTTTGGTTATACTTGGATTTTTGCTGTTTACTGCTTTTTTATCCTTTATTTTTACCGGAAAAGCTGATCAAAGTGCCTTATCAGAATTTACAACTAGAGATGTCGAAACACAAAATTGGCTTAGTAAAGTTGGTGCTTGGTTAAGTGATGTTTTTATCCAACGTGGTTTTGGTATTGCGTCATTTATATTTTCTGGCTTAACTTTTCTTTCAGGTGTATTTGTACTAATGGATTTAAGCAAAACCAAATTGAGAAGACATTGGTTTTGGGGTACATTAATAATTATATGGTTTTCGATTTTATTCGGATTTTTCACTTCTAAAAACGATATTTTAAGCGGAACAATAGGCTTTGAAGTCAACACCTTTTTTCAAGATTATATAGGAAAACTAGGAACTGTACTTCTATTAATTTTTGCTTTTATAACCTATTTAGCAGTTCGTTTTAAATTTACTCCGCAACGCATAGCTTCGCTTTTTAATAAAGCTAAAGCAGAAATTAAAGACGATTTAAAAGAAGATTTTACTCCTGTTGATAATTCTCATTCTGAAGAAGCAGAAAATATAAAATCTGCTTTTGAAGTCAATAAAGATGTAGAGCCTACAATTACTAATCATTCAACAACCGAAACATCTACAACATTTGAAGTGTCTACACCAAAAGATGAAGAAGAAGTTGAAGAACCTATTTTAAAAACTTCGATTAAAGAAGAAAATGGTGAAGAAGACGTTAAAATTGAAGTAGAAACAGTAAAAGAAGAAGAATCTGAAACTGATAATCTTGCTAACAAGCTTGTTGAAGATTTTGGACAATTTGACCCTACTTTAGAACTTGGTAAATATCAATATCCGCCATTAGATCTACTTAAAAAATATGATAACGAAGGTGTAACTATAAACCAACAAGAGTTAGAAGAAAACAAAAACCGAATTGTAGAAACCTTAAATAACTACAAAATTGGTATAGATAGTATTAAAGCTACTATTGGTCCAACGGTAACACTTTACGAAATTGTTCCGGAAGCTGGTGTGCGTATTTCTAAAATTAAAAACTTAGAAGACGATATTGCTTTATCTTTGGCTGCGCTTGGTATTCGTATAATTGCGCCAATTCCTGGTAAAGGCACTATTGGTATAGAAGTACCTAATAAAAACTCAACAATCGTATCAATGCGATCTGTAATTGCATCTCAAAAATTTCAAAAATCAGAAATGCAATTACCAATAGCTATAGGTAAAACCATTAGTAACGAAACATTAGTTATAGACCTTGCCAAAATGCCTCATTTACTTATGGCTGGTGCAACAGGACAAGGTAAATCGGTTGGTTTAAATGCGGTATTAACTTCACTTTTATACAAAAAACATCCTGCCGAAGTAAAATTTGTACTAGTAGACCCTAAAAAAGTTGAACTTACACTTTTTAATAAAATTGAAAGACATTATTTAGCAAAATTACCCGATAGTGAAGATGCTATTATAACGGATAACACAAAGGTTATTAACACATTAAATTCGTTGTGTATAGAAATGGATAATCGCTACGAATTGCTTAAAAATGCACTTTGTAGAAATATTTCTGAATACAATGCCAAGTTTAAAGCTAGAAAACTAAACCCTAACGACGGACACCAGTTTTTACCTTACATCGTATTAGTAGTTGATGAATTTGCAGATTTAATTATGACTGCTGGTAAAGAAGTAGAAACACCTATTGCACGTTTAGCGCAATTAGCACGTGCTATTGGTATTCATCTTATTATTGCAACGCAACGTCCTTCTGTAAACGTAATTACAGGTATTATTAAAGCCAATTTCCCTGCACGTATTGCTTTTAGAGTAACTTCAAAAATAGACTCGCGTACTATTTTAGATGGTGCGGGAGCAGACCAATTAATTGGACGTGGAGACATGCTTTACACACAAGGTAATGATATGATACGTATACAGTGTGCTTTTGTAGATACTCCAGAAGTAGAAAAAATAGTAGATTTTATTGGTGCACAAAAAGCATATCCTGATGCTTATTTATTACCAGAATATGTTGGTGAAGAAAGTGGCACAAGTCTTGATATAGATATATCGGACAGAGATAAACTCTTCCGTGAAGCAGCAGAAATTATTGTAACAGCACAACAAGGATCTGCCTCTTTACTACAACGTAAACTTAAATTAGGCTACAATCGTGCAGGTCGTATTATTGATCAATTAGAAGCTGCTGGTATTGTTGGCGGATTTGAAGGTAGTAAAGCAAGACAAGTGTTAGTACCTGATTTACTAGCTTTAGAACAACTATTAGAAAACGAAACAAATTAAAATGAAAAAGTTATTATTCCTTTTTTTAAGTACAATTTTTACTCTAACAACTTATGCGCAAGACGCTAAAGCAAAAGCTTTACTAGACGAGGTTTCTTCTAAAGCAAAAAATTACAAAAACATAAGTATTGACTTTAAATATGTTTTAGAAAATACTGAAGAAAATATTAAACAAGAAACACGTGGTGACGTAATCATGGAAGGTGAAAAATATAGACTTAACATATTAGGTATTACACGTATTTTTGATGGTCAAAATTTATACAGTATAAGCCCAGAAGATGAAGAAGTTACTGTGTCTAAAGTTTCTAATGAAGATCAAAATACAATTACACCAAGTAAAATGCTTAGCTTTTACGAAGATGGATTTACTTATAAAATGGACATTGTACAAAATGTACAAGGAAGAAAAATACAATTTGTAAAATTAACTCCGATAGACTCTTCTTCAGAAATCAAATATGTGCTTTTAGGTATAGACAATAAAACGAAACACATTTATAGACTAATTGAAATTGGCAAAAACGGAACTAAAACAACCCTAACTGTTAATTCTTTTAAAACTAACGAAACATTATCAAAATCCTTATTTACATTTGATCAAGAAAAGTATAAGGACTACTACATCAACAAATTAGATTAATTTTTTGGGGTGAAAATACTAGATAGATACATATTAACCTCTTACATAAAAACTTTTATCAGCGTGTTTGTAATACTCATGCTGATTTTTGTTTTACAAGCCATATGGCTATACATTAAAGAATTAGCAGGAAAAGACTTAGACGTAGTTACTATCCTTAAGTTTTTAATGTACATCACTCCTACACTTATTCCTTTAATTTTACCACTTACTATTTTGTTATCTTCTATAATGGTGTTTGGTAATTTTGCTGAAAACTATGAGTTTGCTGCAATGAAAAGTACAGGTATTTCTCTTCAAAGAGCAATGTCTGGTTTAGGTGTTTTCATATTTATTCTATCTATAACAACTTTTTTCTTTAGTAATAACGTTATTCCTTGGGCACATTACGAAAGCCATAACTTAAGAAAAAATATAGCCAAAGTTAAACCAGCTATGGCAATAGCAGAAGGACAATTTAACGACATTGGTGATAATTTTAATATTAAAGTTGAAGAAAAAAGTGGCGAAAACGGTAAGTTTTTAAAAGGTGTTACTATACATAAAAAAAGTAGTACTAGAGTTGCAGGAAACCATACTGTTATAATTGCCGAAACGGGAGAATTAGCAAGTGATGAAGATTCTAACATACTAAAACTAATTCTTTATGATGGGTATTATTATGATGATACACCTCCCAAAAAACTAAAAGACCGCCAGAAAAAACCATTTGTAAAAAGTGAGTTTAAGAAGCACATTATGAACATTGATTTAACAGAGCTAAATAATGTAGATTTAGACGAAAAAAATGTTGATAATAAATACACGATGCTAAATATAGCAGAGCTAAAACACACTTTAGATTCTCTTAAATTAGAAAGACAAGATAATGTCATGGAGTTTTCTAAATCCATGTATAATAGAACAAACATTGCTACCTTAAACATCTCTTTAAAGTCAAAAAAAGATACTATATACGAAGGACCATTATTAGACCTCTTTGATACTAGATTTAAAGTGCAGTTATTAGATTATGCTGTAAATAATGTATCAAGTACAAAACAAATAATGACTTCTAAAGAAAAAACTCTAAAAAACAAGAGTATTTGGATTAACAAACACGGTATAGAATTACATAAAAAGTTTGCTTTAGCTGTAGCTTGTATTATTCTATTTTTTGTAGGAGCTCCTTTAGGTGCTTTAATTAGAAAAGGAGGACTAGGTTTACCAATGGTTATTGCAATTGTATTATTTTTAACCTATCATTTTATTGGTTTATTTGCAGAAAATAGTGCTAAAAATGGTAAATTAAATCCAGTTCTTTCGGCTTGGTTTTCCACATTAATAATGTTTCCTCTAAGTATATTTTTAACAAAACGTGCTACAGAAGATAGAGGTTTGTTTGAATTTGACCACATAACAGTACCAATTAAAAAATGGTACAACTCTAAATTTGGAAGTAAAAAATCAAAAACGCAAACAACCAATCAAGACAAAAAAAGAGCTATTGTAGCAGAGGCTTTAGGTGAAACTACTGAAACTATCATTAAACCAAAAGTTAACCCAATAGATAAGACTACTTTAAAAGAATTTAAACTGCTTTCAAAAATTAGCTTTATAACCTATATATTGGCTCTAGCTTTATTTATATTATTTTTTGTTTTCAAAAACAATAAGTTACCACAATTAGCAGAAGCAGGAATACAGATTAGTGCAATATCTTATATAGTTTTTATTTTTAACTATATAAAAACATTTAGGCACTACAGTAAAATACTTAAAACTTTAAATAAAACTAAAGAGACAATTTTATTTAAAATATTAGGTTTTATCCTCTATCCTATTATTCATGTTAATAGAAATCTAAAAATCAATTCTTAAACCTATAAAAGCTTAAAAATAGCTTATCTTTGCACAAATTTTAAGGTAATGAGCACAAAAACAGTTAGCGCAGTAGACGTAAAATTAAACACTATAGAAGAAGCTATTCAAGATATTAAAGCAGGAAAAGTAATTATAGTTGTTGATGATGAAGACAGAGAAAATGAAGGCGACTTCCTAGCTGCTGCCGAATTAGTTACTCCAGAGATGATCAACTTTATGGCAACACATGGTCGAGGATTAATTTGTACACCACTTACCGAAAAAAGATGTAAAGAATTAGACCTACACATGATGGTTACTAATAATACAGACCACATGGAAACAGCATTTACAGTATCTGTAGATTTAAAAGGTCAAGGAGTAACAACAGGGATTTCTGCAGCAGATAGATCTAAAACTGTTCAAGCTTTAATAAATCCAAACACAAAACCTTATGATTTAGCAAGACCAGGTCATATATTTCCTTTAGTAGCAAAAGAAGGTGGTGTTTTAAGACGTACTGGTCATACTGAAGCAGCTATAGATTTTGCCAGATTAGCTGGACTTCAACCAGCTGGTGTTATCGTTGAAATCATGAATGAAGACGGTACTATGGCGCGCTTACCTCAATTAATAAAAGTTGCTGAAAAGTTCGATTTAAAAATAGTTTCTATTGAAGATTTAGTGGCTTATCGTATGGAACACGATTCCTTAATAATTAAAAAGGAAGATTTTAATATAGAAACACGTTTTGGTAATTACAGGTTAAGAGCTTACCAACAAACCACTAATAACCAAATTCATATTGCTTTAACTAAAGGCGATTGGACTAGTAAGGATGAAGTATTAACAAGAGTTAACTCTACTTTAGTCAATAATGATATTTTAGGTACTTTAACTAATAATGCAGACCAAAAGTTAGATAATATGTTTAAAGTAATAAATAAAGAAGGTAAAGGAGCCATTTTATTTATTAATCAACAAGCTGAAAGTATGAATTTATTACAACGTCTTTCGGTTTTAAAAGAAAAACAGGTACCTAATAAAATTACAAAAGCTCCTGCTATAGCAATGGACAATAAAGACTTTGGGATTGGAGCCCAAATACTTCATGATTTAAATATTCATAAATTAAAATTAATTTCTAACTCACAACAAACCAAACGTGTAGGAATGATTGGTTATGGGTTAGAAATTGTAGAATATGTAAATTATTAAAGAGATTCTTTTATAGCTTGAACCATTAATTTAGCTCTTTCTTTCACTTCTGCTTCAGTCCAAGATAATTTGATTAAGCATGAGATATTTCTACCAATAAAGAGGTCTGATTGATCAAATGTTTTATCCTTTAGATAAGACAAACCTTCTTTTACCTCTTTAGATACAGGATATAGTGTTTTTATATCTTTTAAATGTTCCCATTTACGTACATAATGCCAATTATTATCGTAATAATGAAAACAAGCATCTACACCTTTCTCTTTAAATGAAGCGATAACTTTCCTTGCTGTATCCAAATTAGGTAAAAAGAAATTTAAAAAAGCATAGCTTTCTTCTCCTCCTTCGGGAACAGTTCTAAAAGTAACTTCTTCAATTTCGGATAGCGCTTCTCTTAGAGTTGTGTAATTTTTCTTTTGAATAGCTATAAAGTCTTTCAAACGTCTTACTTGAGCTAATCCAACTGCAGCATTAAGTTCTGAAATCCTAAAGTTATAACCTAAAACTGGATGAGATTCTGCTCCTCTATCATTACCAACATGGTCATGACCATGATCACTAAACTGATCTGCATGTTTGGCAAATTCTGGATTATTTGTTAGCACTGCTCCACCTTCACCGCAAGTTATAGTTTTTACAAAATCGAAGGATAAAGAACCTACATCACCGTAAGTTCCTAAATATTTTCCTTTATAAGTACCTCCAACAGCTTGACATGCATCTTCTGCAAGAATTAAATTATTGTCATCACAAATTTCTTTTAAAGCATCTAAATCTGCCATACTACCACACATATGTACAGGCATTATAGCTTTAGTTTTTGGTGTGATTGCTTTTTTTACTGCTTCAGGACTTAAAGTTAATGTGTCATCTATATCTACTAAAACAGGTATAGCTCCTAGCATCATAATAGCTTCAAAAGACGCCACAAATGTAAAACAAGGTACAATAACCTCATCTCCTGCTCCTACTCCTGCTATTGCTAAAGACGCAGAGACTGCAGCTGTTCCGTTTGTAACTAATTGTGCGTGCTTTACTTGTAAAGTAGATTGTAATTCTTCTTCTAAAGATTTAGCTTTATAATGTCCGTTTCGCATAGCATCAAATCCGTAACGCATTAATATACCGCTATCTAATACATCTTGTACTTCTTTTCGCTCTGCTTCACCAAAGCTTTCAAATCCTGGCATAATTTTTATTTTATTAATTTCAAATTTACTATTAATAAGAAGAAAAAAAAAGCGTCACAACATAAAGTCACAACGCTTTTTTCTATTGGTTATTAATATTTAATAATTTTCTAATATTGAATCTAAAAACGCAAAATGTCTATCTGTTTCTCTTAAAAAAGTATAGCCTGACAGCTCTCCTATTACTTTCAAATTATCATCTAAAGCAACAAGGTTAGGGTAACTACCTTCTTTATTGTATTTTCTTACAACTTCAAAATTCTTTTTTCTTTGTTCTTCTGTAATTATATCTGTACGTCTTGGTATATCAATCATTAATAAAACAAATTGCTTAGATTTAGTTTCAAATTCATCAGAATCAAAAAAATCTTCTTTTAACATTTTGCATGGTGCACACCAATCACTTCCTGTAAATAACACTAAAATAGGTTTTTTAGAAGATGTTGCTTCTACTTTTGCTTTGTTCAAGTCTGTTAACCAATTTAAACTTGAATGATCTTCCTCTTGAGAAAATAAAAGTGAAGAAAAAAATAAACTAAATATGAAAATTAAATGTTTCATTACTTAAAAATTATATATACAAATGTATTATTTATATCTAAATAACAACAATTAAGCCAAGATATTACATTATTTAAAGATGATCATATCTTCTATAGGCTTTCTTACTTTTTTTAGGCTAGCCATAAAATCGTCTTCAGAACGATAACCTATGGGCATAACCAATACACTTTTTAAATTTAGTTTATTTAAACCTAAAATTTCATCAAATTTATCTGGGTTAAAACCTTCCATTGGGCATGAATCTATTTTTAACATAGCACAAACAGTCAATAAGTTTCCCATAGCTAAATATGCTTGGTTTTTTGCCCATGCTTCAATTTCTTCTTGAGTTTTTAGTTTGAAATCTTCAATCAAAAACTTTTTAAAAGGATTTAAAATATCGTCTGGAGTATTTCTAGTTTGCTTTACTAAATTAAAATAGTCTGAAATTTTATCTTCATTAACTTCAGAGTCTATACAAAAAACTAAAACATGTGATGCATCCTTTACTTGTTGTTGCATCATTGAAAATTTTACTAACTCTTCTTGTTTTAATTCATCTTGCAAAACAACAAGTTTTATTGGTTGTAAACCGTAAGAAGAAGCTGTAAGGTTAAAAGCTTCTAAAATTTTATCGATATCATCTTTAGATACTTTTTTATTATTATCAAATTTTTTTGTAGCATATCTCCATTTTAAATCTTGTGTAATATCCATCTTAATTTTTTGAGCAAAAATAATATAGCTTACTGATATATAGAGTCCTAAAAAGATAAATTTAACATACTTAAACTCTAGCAGAATCTGAAAATATTTTTTTTATAAAAAAAGTTCATTTTTATTTGAAATAAATCAAAAAGCTATCTATATTTGCACTCGCATTTGGGAAATACCCAATGAGACACACTGGAGAAATGGCAGAGTGGTCGAATGCGGCAGTCTTGAAAACTGTTGAGGGTCACACCTCCGGGGGTTCGAATCCCTCTTTCTCCGCTAAAACCCTTGTAAAACATTGTTTTGCAAGGGTTTTTACTTTTAGGTATAAATATGGGTGTAAATTTATGTATTCTAGCTAAAAAAGAATAAGCCTATTGTTTTTCTATCATTGTTAATATTTTATATACTAGTATTAAAGCGCTTTTCGAAACTTCTAATTGATTAAAAGTCCCCGAAATATAAGTATCTAATTGCGGACAATACCATAAAAACGACGCTGTAGATCCAGAATGACCAATAAGCTGCAAGTCAGATTCTGTGTTAGTTAATTCATCAATAGACACTTGTCTTATCCCAAAACCGTATTCCATTCCTTTTGTTTCAGTTACCCAATTTTGCATGGCTAAACGTGTGTCTTTCTTTACAATTTTATCGGTATTAAAGGCTTTTAAAAATGCTATTAAATCGTGAGTGGTTGAGACTAAGCCGCCTCCGCCCCAATCGGCACTTAAGCTTTTAAGAGACGATAATTCATATTGACTCGCATAAAACTTAACGTTTGGAAGTTTGTTTTTTATAGAAGACGATTTTAAGTTAACATATGAACTATGCATCTTTAAAGGTTGAAAAATATGTTGCTTAAAAAACTCATCTAACGATAAACCACTTACATTTTCAATTATCAAAGCTAAAAGCACATATTCAGTATCTGTGTAATGATAACCTTTACTAGGAACAAAATGAGGTGTCATTTTTTCTTTAGAAAATTGTATCAGTTCTCCAGTAGACCACAATTTATTGGGTTTCATTAATAGTTGATTGATGATATTCGGACTTCCGTCATTTGTTTCATCGGTGAAATAATCAGGTAAACCAGAGGTATGTTGTAATAGATTTGCTATGGTTAATTCTTCAGAATAGTTTTTACCTCCTAAAACATGAAGATTAGTAATCAATGAATCTGGTAAATATCCAGCAATCTTATCTTCAAAATTTAATTTGTTCTGATCCTTTAAAATACCAATTGCTGTTGCGGTAAACATCTTGGTAATGCTAGCTGTGTAAAATGGGTGATTTATTGAAATAGAATCTTCTTTACTTTCTGCTAACTGAATATCGATACCAAGGGATTCAGAATATACGTGTAGTATTCCACTTTTAATATTTTCCTTTTCTAATTCGGTTTTAAAGCATTGTTTAATTATAGATTCTGTTGTTTTCTGAGCAATAGCTGACAATCCAACTAAAAACATTAAAGCTAGAAATAGATGTTTCATAATATTAATAATTTGTTGAATAATGGTTTTGTAAGTTAAAATTTTATACCAATATAAAGGTTGGGTTCAAATAAGAAATAAGAATCCCATTTGTTGTCGAGTTGCTTAAATGAATCTGGCGTATTGGTGTCAAAATGCCAAACATTACAATGAAATTGTGGCTCTATAAAAAACTGTTTCTTTTTACCAAAAGCAAAATGATAACCAAAATGATACGAATTGTAAAGTTTAAAACCGTTAGCTATTTTCTTGTCATCAAGATCTAAATAGGTTTTGTATAATGGCAACACTTCAACCGAAGCAAATAACCCTTTCCAAAGCATACGTTGATAAGAGATACCAATACCTGTTTCTCGTAAATAACCAGGATAAAATTCGGTTTCCGAATCTATTTTATCTGTAAGTCCGTCCCACCATTGAATGCCCATAGGTTGAAACAAGCGCCAAGTGGCAAATTTTATACCAACGATGTTTTTGGCGTCAAGCTCACGTTTAACGTGTAATTCAATGTGTTGCGTGTTGGTTCTTTCACCACCTTTTCCAATATTTCCTAAAATAATTGCCGGAAAACTAACTCTGTATTTTAAATCTGAGTCATTGTGTTTTTCTTGTTTTGAAATCTGTTGAGCAAAACCGTGAATTGAGAATAGTATTAAGCTAATAATTATTAATTTTTTCATTGTGATTGATATTTAAATTGTTCGTTTTTTGATTGATTATTTGATGTGACAAAGATGAGACAGAAGTGAATGTTAATCGTCCTGAATTATGATTTCAAACCTTTTTGAAATTCAGTACTTATTATTCAATTTGAAGTATTTGAATAAAAAAAAGGCTTAACACAATTAGAGCTAAACCTTTAATTAATTTTTAAAGTTTATTTTAAAACAACGTTTCAGGATGCGACGTGAGTTTATCTACATGTTTAGTGATTTTCTCGATATCCCAATCCCACCATTTAAGTTCTAATAATTTAGAAATAATGTCATCTGAAAAACGTTTTTTAATAGGTTTAGCAGGATTTCCGCCAACAATAGTATAGGGTTCTACGTTTTTTGTAACCACTGCTTTTGTTGCTATTATTGCACCATCACCAATGGTTACACCATGCATTATGGTAGCATTGTGACCAATCCACACGTCATTACCAACGATGGTATCACCTTTGGTTTGATAACTTTTACCATCCATAGCATGTTTCCATGCACCTCCAAATATGGCAAACGGATAGGCTGATGTGGCTTCAGTTAAGTGATTGCCTCCATTCATAATAAAAGTTGCACTAGAAGCAATCATGCAAAACTTACCAATGAAGAGTTTATCGCCTATAAAATCGAAATGATATTTGACGTTTTTTTCAAAGTTAGAAACATCTTCAAAATCGTCGTAATAGGTGTAATCACCAACCTCAATATTAGGATTGTTGATGTAGTTTTTTAAAAAACATAACTTATCGTAATTTGCTAAAGGAAAAACGGTATTTGGATCCGGAATATTCATATCTCTAGTGTATTAGCTTCTTCTCTAAAATAGTCTTTTAAATGATAATTACCATAGGTAGGTGCAATATTATCCTCAGCCATTAAGGTTAAGAAAAATTCAATAGGACCATAGGTTTTAACGCTGGTAAATGTTCTTAAAGTCCAAATGGTGAATCGTCTTAAGCAATCTGGTAAATGCGTTATTTTTATTGACTTGTTTAATGAAGTCAGTGCGAGTTTACTAATATCATTTAAGCTTAATATATCAGGACCTCCAACGGTTAATTCGTTGTTGTAATCTTCTAAGTTATCGACAATAGCTTTTGCTAGATCTTCACCATGAATTGGGTTGAATCTTTGATTTCCTGATCCAAATAAATACACACGACCTGATTTTGCCATTTGCAGAAAACCTTTCATATCAGAAAAAAATCCGTTAGGTCTAACAATGGTATAGTTCAATCCTGATGTTTTTAAAGCATCAACAAACTTTTCTTTGGCTTCAAAAATTTTCAAATGTCGATGTTTATCGCCATTAATAGCAGACACATAAACAAAGTGGCTTACACTAGACTTTTTAGCTTCTTCAAGTAAATTTATATTTGCTTGATAATCGACATCCATATAAGTTAAACCATCCTTTTGCCTCGTAATACCAACGGTAGAAATAACCGTATCTATGCCCTTACAAATGTCTCGTAAAGTTTCGGGTTTGGTGACTTCAGCGTGCTTAATTTCCAGATAGTTTTCATTAGGATTATCAATCTGATTTGACTTACGGACAATAGCAACCACCTGGTTTTGTTTTTCTATTAAAACCTTTAATAAATGTGTACCAAGATAACCAGTAGCACCTGCCAATAAAACGTTGGTATGTTGCATGGCTGTATTTTATTGGTTAAACTCGTTTGTTAATAGTTGTTCAATAATAGTATTACGTTGTGTGCCAGTATCATCTTGCTTATTGCTCAATAATACAATTGTAGCATCGTATTCTGGTATAAAGCCAATCATACTCCAGTAACCATTGATATCGCCACCATGCCAATAAAGAGTTATATTGCCTTCTTGTGTTGTAAACCAACCTAAACCAAAGTCAACATAACCACTTGGTACATCTTGAGCGAATATGTCGCCTTTTTCCGTAGCCGAAAACCAGTTCGTCTTTACCGCATTTGTCCAAGTTTCCATGTCTTTTGGTGTGCTACTAAAATCTCCTGCACCAAAAGCAATAGCCATAGGGTAAGTGCTATTTGTGTTACCATTCTTGTAACCTTCAGCATGTGTATTTGGGTTAATATGATCTGTTCCTCTGTAAGTGTTTGTCATTTGCAAAGGATTAAAAATATTTTGCTGAATGTACTCGTGATACGACATATCTGTAAGTTCTTCAACCAACAACGCAGCAATAAGGTAGTTAGAGTTACTGTATTGTTTCCCTGCGCCTGGTGTAAAGTTGAGTCCGTTTTCTGTAATTAGTTCCATAATCACTTCATAGATGTCTTCTTCATCAAAAAAGCTTCCTTGTGCTGCAGCATCTTCAACCACAAATTGGTAATCTGGAATACCTGATTGGTGCGATAAAAGTCGTGCGATACTAATTTGATTTCCATTTGGAAACTCTGGATCAAATTCGTTTAACGTTTGGTTGTAATTAGAAATATAACCATCGCGTTTTAGCTGAATAATTGCAGCTGCAGTTAATGTTTTAGATACCGAACCAATGCGGTAAGCTAATTCGTAATCCTGAGGAAGTTCTGTGTTTTCATTGGCTAAGCCAAAACCTTGGCGCACCAAATCGTTTCCATTTTTTGTGATAATAGCATAGCCTTGAAAGTTGATATCGGTTAATAAATTTTCAGCAGTTGTGTAATTAATAGAAGCTGTGTTGTTCTCATCATCTGTTGAACATGATGTAAAAAGGATGACCATGCTAATGGCTAAAGCGACTAATAATTTGTGTAAGGTTGTCATAACTGTTCGTTTTTAATTGATTATTTGATACTGCAAAATTGAAGTATAAACAGTTATGAATCGTGCTAAATTATAATCTGAAACGAACTGATTACAATTTACTACAAGTTTTGCTTCATCCAAACTCTAGGTGTAATACCTTCGGCTCTTTTGAAGTATGTATTAAATACGCTTTTAGAATTAAAACCACTATCAAAAGCCAACCCAAGAATAGTAAGATGAGAATTTTTAGGATCTAAGGCTATAGTTTTGAAATGATTGAGACGAAAGTAGTTTATAAAATCGTTAAAATTCTTATTGAATTCAGTATTAAGTAACCAAGACAATTTATTAGGATGTAAATCAATACTTTCACCTAGTTCTTTTAATGAAAGATTTGGATTTAAAAATGGCTTACTTTTTTTAATAAAATTCTCTAAAATCAACTTATACTCCTTGATCTCAGAATCATTAAAAGGTTTTGAAATTTCTCTTTCAATTTTATTTATAACTTCTTTGTGTTCTGAGAATGATTCTGAAGAAATAATTTGTTTTGTTATTAATTGAAAGCGCTTGTTTTCTCTCAAAGAATCTAAAAAAGGATCTAATTGAAAATTAACTAATTGACCTACTTTTAATTTCATTTTATCTTCAAAAACATCTAGTGCTTTTTCTGTATTACCATAATGTATCAGTAAATAAAAATGCCAAGGATATATATATTTAAAACTTTCATCTATATCAATAGTGGCAATGTCAATAGGTCTTTTTAATTGTTTTTTATTAATCAAACTAAATAACGCTTTGCAAATTTCAGGATAATTTATTTGTGGCTTTACAGCTATAAAATTTTCAAATTTTGAAACGTCGTTTAAAAATATATAACATGCTAATTTAGTTTCAATTGCTAAACTAAAATTTGGATCTATTCTTAAACATTCATTTAAATGTAAAATAGATTCGTTATACATTTTTTTTAGAAAATAAATATTTCCTTTAGTAAAATGATGATTAGGTGATAATGGACTAATTTCTATAGCCTTATTAATATTTAGTAAAGCTTTTTCTAACTGATTAGTAGCCATATATATTTCGGCAATACCCTCATAAGCTATAGCATAGTTTGGGTTTTTATGTAATGTTTCTTTTAATAAATTTATGCCATTAGTGTAATTCCATTGGTTCCAAAAACTTAATGAAGATTGAGAAAAATATGCTAAATAAGATGATGAATTAATTTTTAAGCCTTTATTTAAATAATTTTTAGCTAATCTTTCTCCTTCTGTTTTATCTATAAATCCCCAACTAGATAAAATACCATAGGATCTACTTAATGCAAAGTAAGCATCATAAAAATTTGTATCAACTGCTATACTTTTTTTATAATAATCTATTGCTTTAAGATAATCTTCTAAAACCCAATTAAGTTGATAAGCTCTACCTTTTAAATATAATTTATAAGCATAAATATTTTTAGTTCCAATTATAGATATATGATTATGTATATGTAAGTGTCCAAAGTTTTCCCTAATCTGTTCTGCTATAATTAAACTTATTTCATCTTGAAGTTCAAAAATATGATCTAATTTTCTATCAAAATTTTGTGACCAAATTTGAAATCCATCATCTGTTCGTATTAACTGGGTATTAATGCGTATTCTATCTTTAAATATTCTAATACTACCTTCTAAGATGGTTGCTACACTTAATTGACTACCAATATGTCTAACATCAATGCTTTTGTTTTTAAAAGCAAAAGAAGAAGTCCTAGCAATTACTTTTAGACCTTTAATTTTGGTTAAAGCATTAATAATTTCTTCTGTAATTCCGTCACAAAAGTAATCGTTATCAATATCATTACTCATATTGACAAAAGGTAGAACAGCTATAGACTTATTATCTATCATTATTTGTAATGAACTCTAATTATTTTAAATAAAAATCAATAAACAATATTAATAAATTAAGGCTTTAATATGTTAGTTTATTATAAAATTTAAAACAATTTAATGTGGTTAGTTAATTAAAGAAGCAAATAAACAATCCTTATCTTTGTATTGAAAAAGAAAAGGTTTAATGAAATTCAACATAAAAAATAGCTTTATAAATCAACTTCCTGCAGATTCTAAAACAGAAAACAGTCGTAGACAAGTAAAGGAAGCGTGTTACAGCTTTGTTTCACCAAAAAAAACATCTCATCCAAAGCTAATTCATGTATCTCCAGAAGTATTAGAAATCTTAGGTTTAACTGCTGAAGACGCAAATACTGAAGAGTTTCTAAACATTTTTACAGGAAATAAAATTCTTGAAAATACCAAACCTTACGCCATGTGTTATGGCGGACACCAATTTGGACATTGGGCAGGACAATTAGGCGATGGTAGAGCAATAAATTTATTTGAAGTTGAACACAATAACACTAACTGGAAATTACAATTAAAAGGTGCTGGAGAAACGCCTTATTCCAGAAGTGCTGATGGATTGGCTGTTCTAAGAAGCTCTATCCGCGAGTATCTATGTAGTGAAGCAATGCACCATTTAGGCATACCAACAACCCGCGCTTTAAGTTTAGCGCTTACTGGCGACCAAGTGTTGCGTGATAAATTATATGACGGCAATCCAGAATATGAAAAAGGTGCAATTGTTTGTCGTGTCTCGCAAAGCTTTTTACGCTTTGGTAATTTTGAAATATTCTCAGCAAGACAAGACTTCAAAACCTTAAAAACGCTTGTAGATTATACCATTAATACACATTATTCTTTCTTAGGAAAACCGAGTAAAGACGTTTATTTAAAGTTTTTTAATGAAGTAGCTAACCGAAGTCTTGATATGGTCATCCATTGGCAACGCGTTGGTTTTGTTCATGGTGTGATGAACACCGATAACATGTCCATTTTAGGTCAAACCATAGATTACGGACCTTACGGTTGGCTAGAAGGTTACGAGCCTGGTTGGACACCAAATACCACAGATGCACAACACAAACGTTACCGTTATGGCGCACAAGTAGATGTTGTACATTGGAATTTATTTCAACTTGCTAATGCTTTATATCCTTTAGTAAATGAAGCTGAAGGGTTTGAGGCTATTTTAGGCAACTTTGGAGAACAAAAAATAGTACGTTATAAAGCTATGATGCGTTCTAAACTAGGATTACAATTGAAAGATGAAAAAGACTCCTTTTTGATACAAGAGTTAGAAGATTGTTTACAACTTACTGAAACTGATTTTACCATCTTTTTTAGGTTATTAGCAGATTTTGATGCTGAAAAACATTCGGAAGGATTTCAATTAATTTCTGAAGCATTTTATACACCAAAAACAATTACAGAAGACATTAAAACACGATGGAACTTATGGTTTTTATCCTATGCTGAACGATTAAAGCGTGAGACAATTTCCGCGAAAGCGAGAAAAGAATACATGAACAGTATTAACCCAAAATACGTTTTAAGAAATTATATGGCACAATTAGCAATTGATGATGCTAATAAAGATGATTATAACGTAATCCACGAGTTGTTCAATCTTCTAAAACAACCTTATACAGAGCAGCCAGAACATGAAAAATGGTTTGCAAAACGACCTGAATGGGCAAGACATAAAGTAGGTTGTTCTATGCTATCTTGTAGCTCTTAAAATTAGTATCTTTGCATAAAAGAAATTAGCAATGTCTACAGAGAAAAAACCTGATAATGTAGTGTTTAATACTGACACAAATTCTTATGATGCTGCATTAAAACCTTATGCAACCAATGTTGGCGCGCCAGCTATTGTTGTAAAAGAAAATATTACTTGGAAGAATAAAAACATACATAAAGCCAATAAACAAATTAAGGCTAAATATTTAGAGCTTAAAGCAGAATATGATAGAATGATGGAAGAGCTTGAATATAATAATCTTGTCTATAATGCTAAATTTAATTTCGAGCCTATTTTAGGTGAAGTTTATCACTTGTACAGAGATAAAAACAACTTACCGTTTTTATCAATAATTGCTCCTTCGGAATGTAATTTTGATTTTGTAGGTAGTTTTTATCTTAATTCTGAACACATGTGGAAAAAAGTAATTAATAAAGATTAGAAAACATCTTTTATAATGATACTATTACTATGGATTTTAGGCACATTAATTATTATAATTGTATCTGTTTACGTATTGTACTTTATTCCGCTAAGAAAAGATAAAGATAGATTTGAATATGTCTTTGTTGAAGAAAATGGAACCGTTAGAGAATTATATAGACATGAAAAGAGCTATTTAAGAGAATCTTTTCTTCCAAATGATGGCGCAAGACCATACATTAAATTAAGATATAAAAGTAAGGGTTTAGATGGAAAAATTAATGGATTTATTCTTAGAAAAAGAATACCTAAAAACATAAACATTTTTAATCCTATTTTAGAAATAGAAACCTGGAGAAAAAATTGGATTTTGATTATTAAGGATTTGACTAACTTAGAATATCAAAAACAAACTTGGCTTAACCAAGATAACAAAAATATATATTATTCTTTTGTAGAATTTATGTGCTCTTATTTTGATGATTTAGATTTGGATGATGGTTATGAAAAATTCATTAAATGGGGATTTGTTACACAAAAAGAGTACGATTCAATTTCTAAATGGCATAACCTTCTTTCTGAATATAAGCCTCCTAACAATAATGATTATAGTCACAGCGCGATTCTGAATGATAAGAAATGGATAGACATAGTAGAATTAGGAAAAATATCACTCCTTGGTTTAAAACCTAATTTGAATAATTTTGAAAGAGGTTTGTTGATTTAATTATTCAAGCAAGTTTACGATATTCAATAAAAAAAGTCCTAAGTAAAACGCTTAGGACTTTTTTATTCTGTTTTAGTAATACAACTAGTTTCCTTTTTTATAATCTTCTAA
This sequence comes from Mesoflavibacter zeaxanthinifaciens DSM 18436, assembly GCF_000422365.1. GTDB lineage: Bacteria > Bacteroidota > Bacteroidia > Flavobacteriales > Flavobacteriaceae > Mesoflavibacter > Mesoflavibacter zeaxanthinifaciens. The sequence continues at coordinate 252,090 of NZ_AULQ01000001.1, read as the reverse complement.
AAACTTAGCTAAACCACTATCTGTTAAAGGATGTTTTAGTAAACCTTCAATAGAACTTAATGGTCCTGTCATTACATCTGCACCAATCTTAGCACAATCTATTACGTGCATTGTGTGACGTACAGAAGCTGCTAAAATTTCAGTATCAAAATTGTAGTTATCAAAGATGTGTCTAATTTCTGCAATTAGGTTTAATCCATCTGTAGAAATATCATCTAAACGACCAATAAACGGACTTACATAAGTCGCTCCTGCTTTTGCTGCTAATAAAGCTTGACCTGGAGAGAATACTAATGTTACATTAGTTTTAATTCCTTTATCACTAAAATATTTACAAGCTTTTACACCATCTTTAATCATTGGTAATTTGATAACGATTTGGTCATGTAATTCGGCTAAAGCTTCACCTTCTTTTACCATACCTTCAAAGTCTGTAGATATAACTTCTGCACTTACATCTCCATCTACAATATTGCAAATATCTACATAGTGTTTTAAGATATTATCATGACCTGTAATACCTTCTTTAGCCATTAAAGATGGGTTTGTAGTAACACCATCAAGAATACCCATATCTTGCGCTTCTCTAATTTGGTCTAAATTGGCAGTATCAATAAAAAATTTCATTTTAAATAGTATTTATTAGTTGTGTATAATTTGTGCTTACGAAAGTACAACTTTAATACATGTTGATTAAAATTTAATATTAAATAATATTAACATTTTATCTTCTTAAAGCTTGTAATGGTTTAAAAGCAATTTTTCGTACATTTTATCTGGAAGTAAAAACTTTAATACAATAGAAAACTTCTGCATAAAAGCACCTACTTTATAATGTATTTTGGGATTTTTAGTATTAATTACTTCATGTACTTTTTTGGCAACTGCAATTGGTGATCCACTACTACTTACATCTTCATCTATGTCTTTTAATACATTTGGGTATTTTGTATATGGCGAGTCTTTTAATACTGGTGCATGATAACGTCCTGCAGCAATATTAGTTGCAAAATCTCCTGGAGCAATGTTTGTAAATTTGACTCCAAAGTCTTTAGTTTCAATTCTAAATGCTTCTGTTAAAATCTCTAAAGCACCTTTACTTGCACTGTAAATTCCTCTGTAAGGTAACCCCATATAACCAGCAATAGATGTAATATTAATTACTAAACCAGATTGCTGCTTTCGCATTTGTGGCAATACCGCTTTTATTACATTAATTGGCCCAAAAAAGTTAGTATTAAAGTTATGCTGTATTTGTTCTGCAGGTATTTCTTCTATAGCTCCAGTAATACCTACTCCTGCATTATTAACTAAAACATCCAATCTTCCTTCGGCGTCAATAACGGTTTTTACAGCTTCGTTGATAGTTGCTGTATTATTAACATCTAAAGCAACCAAATTAAAATTACTATTAGTATAATTTTTAGGATTACGACTGGTACCATAAACAATGTACCCTTTTTGGGTTAAAAAATCACCTATAGATTTACCAATTCCTGAAGATCCTCCTGTAATTAATATAACTTTAGACATTGTAGAAAAATAAGTTTTGAATTTTGAAATAAAAGTAAAGCGAATTTAAAAAATCTTAACTCTAAAACGTTAAGTTTTGGGTACAAAAAAAGGCAAGCTACCTACATCACACCGCTACGACCGCGTACCTTTGCTTCGTTCCCGACCTGGAGGATTCAGCAGGAGCTGGTTGTGTAGGACTTGCCGGCTGCAAAGATACACACTTTTAATTTTTTCACAATGATTTTTTATAATGAATTTTAATAAATAACTTGCTGAATAATTTCTTTTTAAAATGAATACACTTAAACAGCTTACAATCATAATTTTAACCGTTTTATTAACGGCTTGTGGTGAAGACGTAGAAACCCTAAAAAAGAGTTTATCTATAAAAACTAATACAGAAAACAGCACAATTAGCATTGATAAAACGCTAGAAGTCGCTCTTATTAATCCAAAAAATATTGAAATTTCTTCGGTAGATTTTTCTTTAGATGGTAAACCAATTTCTAAAAATCAACCACTATCAGATTTTAAATTAGGTGAACATACCATTACAGCAACTGTAAATTTTGATGGTGAAACTGTTGAAGTAACCGAAGTTATTTCAATATTAAATGATAAAAATCCTAAATTTTATAAAGTTGAAATATTAAACACCTATCCACATGATAAAACATCTTTTACACAAGGATTAGAGTTTAATAATGGCGTTTTATATGAAAGTACTGGACAACGCGGTGAGTCTAAAATTAGAAAAATTGACTATAAAACTGGTGATGTTTTACAAGAAATAAGTATTCCTAATGCTTTTTTTGGAGAAGGTTTAACTATTTTAAATAATAAAGTTTACCATTTAACTTGGATGGCAAAAAAAGGATTTACCTATAATGCAGAAACTTTAGAAAAAACAGGAAGCTTTAATTACGGTAAAAGTAAAGAAGGTTGGGGATTTTGTAATGACGGTAAACAGCTTTACAAAAGCGATGGTACAAGTTTGATTTGGACTATAAACCCTGAAACTTTGGTAGAAACTGACCATATCCAAGTATGTACAGCTAAAGGAAAAATTGGTCGTTTAAATGAAATAGAATGGGCTAATAATAAAATATATGCAAACATTTGGCAACGTAAAGGTATTGCTGTAATTAATCCAAAAAATGGCGCTGTAGATGCTGTAATAGACTGCAAAATATTAACAGATCAAATAGACAATTTTTCTTTAGACGAAAATACGCTTAACGGTATAGCCTACAACCCAGAAACCAAAACTTTTTTCTTAACTGGTAAACGTTGGGATAAGTTGTTTGAGGTAAAAATCATCCAGTAAAACACTGTTAAACATTTAAAAATAAAGCGTTAAAGTTTTATAATTTTTAAAATTAGCTAGGCAATAATTCTATTTTTGATGGACTAACTAACCTAAAGTCTATTGAGGTATTTTGCTTTCATACTAACGCTCTTTACTTGTTTTTTTGCTAATGCTCAACAAGTAAATGGAATAGTTTACGACTCTATTGCTGCAATAGAAAATATTAAGATTGTAAACCTCAATACAAAAAAGTTTACGGTTTCTAATAAAAAAGGACAATTTACTATTCCAGCAAAAGTTAATGACACATTACATTTTAGTTCTATCTTTTATCACGAACAAACTTTAATTATTAATGCTTCGCATACAGATGATACATTTGTAATCGAATTAAAAAAAATTAATAACGAATTAGAAGAAGTTGTTTTAAAAGAAAAACACTTGCCTAAATTAGCAACTATAGAAGAAGTAGAAACTAATTTACATAATCAAATATTAGAAGACATAAAAAACAATCCACATTTATATGGAAATTTAAATGATGGTGGTATAGATTTTATTCAAGTCTTTAATATGATTGGTAAACTTTTTAAAAATAAAAACAAACAACAACCTATACAATATGCTACTTACGAAGAGTTAATTTCAACCTTTGAAAACTCTAAAACACTAGATCAATTCTTCTTCAAAAACACATTAAAAATACAAAATCATCAACAGGATTTATTTATTCAATACATAGAAGCTTCGTATATAGATAGTAAGCTATTAAAACCAGAAAAAGAAGTGTATTTAATCGAATATTTAGTGCAATCTGCAAAAGAATTTAACGCTATAGTTAAAGCTTATAAAGAGAAAGACTAATTTTAGCGTTATGAAAATTCATCAAAAACAAATACTAGTTACCAAAGAGGATTTAGACCAAAATAACCACGTTAATAACATTAGATATGTAAAATGGGTTAATGATATTGCTATTTCGCATTGGGAAACCGAAGTATCAACAACTGTTTTAGACCAGTATTTTTGGGTTATGTTATCTCACAACATTGAATATAAACATCAAATTCTATTAGGAGAAACCGTAACACTAAAAACCTATGTAAAATCTTGTGAAGGTTTATTTTCTATACGTATTGTAGAGATTTTAGTGGATAAAAAACTTTGCGCCTATTCTGAAACCAAATGGTGTTTTATGAATAGTAAAACTTTAAAACCAAACCGAATTCCGCAAGAAATTATCGACCTATTTTAATTTAAAGCATGAATTAATTTTTGTCAGTTTAAACCTGTTGTTCATTTTGATTTCAAAATAATAATTAAGCGTCAGTTCGAGTGGTTTTGAGGTACGAAAAACTGTATCGAGAACTTGTTTGAATTAAAAAACTCTATTCTCTATTCAACTTTTCCCATTTTTAATCGTAAAATTCACTCAAATTGAAGGTTTTCAAGAAATTCTATAATAGATTTTAATAATTTTAAACACACATACTAAATAGCCTTTAAAAAAGTTATATTTTAGTCAACTAATAAAAGGATAACTGCCAATTATATGAAGCGCCTACTCTATTTTACTACACTTTTTATTTTCATTTTAACGTGGAGTTCTTGTCGTAAAGATTTTGACTTTCAACCAAGCAATGGTAATTTAAGTTTCTCTAAGGACACTGTGTATTTAGACACTGTTTTTACCAACATTGGCTCAAGTACTTACACTTTAAAAGTGTATAATAATTCAGATGAAGACATCTACGTCCCAAACATTAGACTAGAAAATGGCGAAACATCTGGTTACCGATTAAACGTAGACGGAATGGCTGGAAAAAACTTTGAGAATGTCGAAATTTTAGCAAGAGACAGCATGTTTGTTTTTATCGAAATTACCGAAGATATTCAAAATCATATGGCAACAGATTTTGAATTTTTATACACCGACAAAATCCTTTTTGACGCAGGCAATTTACAGCAAGACGTAGATTTAGTAACCTTAATAAAAGACGCTGTTTTTATTTACCCTGATAGAGATGAAACTACTCAAATTGTAGAAACATTAACCCTAACTATTGATGGACAACCGGTTGAAACTGACTTGCAAGGTCGCGAGTTATTACCTGAAGAATTAACCTTTACTAATGAAAAACCCTACGTTATTTACGGTTACGCAGCTGTACCAGCTGGCGAAACCTTAACTGTAGAAGCTGGTACACGTGTGCATTTTCATGCCAATTCTGGGTTAATTGTTCAAGAAAATGCCTCTTTAAATGTAAATGGTGCATTAAGTAATGACCAAGACCTTTTAGAAAACGAAGTTATTTTTGAAGGCGACCGTTTAGAGCCAATTTATACTGATGTACCAGGACAATGGGGAACAATTTGGCTATTTGAAGACAGCCAAAATAACATCATAAATTACGCAACTATCAAAAATGGTACGGTTGGTATTTTATCTGATGCTAACCCAAATGCAGACACACCAATTAACAAGTTAACCATTACCAATTCGCAGATTTATAACTCTAGTACTTTTGGTATTTTAGGAAGAAACACATCAATAAACGCCGAAAATTTAGTCATCAACAATTCTGGTCAAGCTAGTTTTGGCGCAACTTTAGGAGGAAAATACAACGTAACACATAGTACGATTGCTAATTATTGGGATAGCAGTTTTAGACAATTTCCTGCATTACTAATTAATAACTTTGTAATTAACGCAGATAACTCTGCAACAATAGCAGATTTAACCGAAGCCAATTTTAACAACTGTATTATTTACGGTAACGACAATCCAGAATTAATTGTAGATGAAATTGAAGACGCAAGCGTAGTTTTTAATTTTAAATTAACCAACTGCTTATTACGATTTGATAATTCTAGCGGAAATTTTGATGGTGATAATTACGATTTCAACAATATTAATCACTACGAAAACATCATTTTTAACGAAGATCCTAATTTTAGAGCACCTTTTGAAAACGATTTAATTATTGGTGAAAACTCTGCAGCAAATGGTCAAGGTAATGCTACGTTTGCTACGCAAGTCCCAAATGACATTTTGGGGATTAATAGAACCAATAATCCAGACTTAGGTGCATTTCAACATATCATCTTCTAAATTGAACGAAAGAATAAAATAGTATTTGTTTTTTCTTTTAGTTTTGGACTAAATAATACCCTCAATTATTAAATGATGATAAAATTAAAAAGAAATATGAGCAATTTTGATAGATTAGTTCGTTTTATCGTGGTTTTATTGCTTATATCAATATTATATGTAGGAGAATTTAATGGTCCGATAGCTTTTATAATTATAGTAGTTTCAGCCATGTTTTTATTTGCAAGTGTTACAGCTTTTTGTCCATTTTACAAATCAACTAACATGTCTACTTATGACGACTCTGAAGACTATCTATAACTTACCTTTATAAAATTTTATTTTATAAAAAAAAGCCAGCTATTTGGCTGGCTTTTTTTCCGCGAAAGCGAAATTATCTATTTAAGCAAATAATGGTAAATCACTCATCATTGCATTTACTTTTACAGCAATGGTATCTAGTTTATCTTCGTCTTCGTGGTTTGTAATTACTTCATCAATAAGATTAACTATAGCTTCCATATCGCCTTCTTTTAAGCCTCTTGTGGTTATAGCTGGTGTACCAATTCTAATTCCAGAAGTTACAAATGGGCTTTTATCATCAAATGGCACCATATTTTTGTTTACAGTAATATCTGCTTTTACCAATGCTTGTTCTGCATCTTTACCGGTAATATTTTTATTACGTAAATCGATTAACATCATGTGGTTATCCGTACCACCAGAAATAATATTATAACCACGATCTACAAACGCTTTTGCCATAGCTGCTGCATTTTTCTTTACTTGTAACATGTAGTGTAAAAAGTCATCTGTTAATGCTTCTCCAAAAGCAATTGCTTTAGCAGCAATAATATGCTCTAATGGTCCACCTTGATTACCTGGGAACACACCAGAGTCTAATAAAGAAGACATCATACGTGGTTTTCCGTTTTTAAGTGTTATACCAAACGGATTTTCAAAATCTTTACCCATTAAAATCATTCCGCCTCTTGGACCACGTAATGTTTTATGTGTCGTTGTAGTTACGATATGGCAATGTGGCATAGGATCGTTTAAAATACCTTTAGCAATTAATCCAGATGGATGAGAAATATCTGCTAATAAAATAGCACCTACGCTATCTGCTATTTCACGAAAACGCTTAAAATCTATATCTCTAGAATAAGCAGAAGCACCAGCAATAATTAATTGCGGTTTTTCTTTGGTAGCAATCTCTTGTATATTATCGTAATTTAAAACACCTGTCTCCTCTTCTACTCCATAAAATACAGGGTTGTATAATTTACCTGAAAAATTTACTGGTGATCCGTGTGTTAAATGTCCACCATGTGATAAATCAAAACCTAAAATTTTATCGCCTGGTTTTAAACATGCATGGTAAACTGCTGTATTAGCTTGGCTACCAGAATGTGGTTGTACGTTAGCATACTCTGCACCAAACAATGCTTTAGCACGGTCTATTGCAATTTGTTCTACTTCATCAACAACTTCACATCCACCATAATAACGCTTGCCAGGATAACCTTCGGCGTATTTATTAGTTAGTACAGATCCAGCAGCTTCCATAACTTGGTCGCTTACAAAGTTTTCAGAAGCAATAAGCTCTATACCGTGTAACTGTCTGTCTTTTTCTGCTTCAATTAATTCAAATATTTGTTCGTCGCGTTGCATAATTTTTGTTACTCGTTAAAAATTTATCAAAAATAAGAAATATGTCTTGTAAATAATTCAAAAAACATATATTTACTTAGAATTTATAAACAACAAATCAACAAATATTTATGCCTTTAACAGCTAACAATCCGGATAGAAAATCGTGGTTACACGTCGATAAAAATTCAGATTTCCCTATACAGAACATACCTTTTGGCGTTTTTTTAACCAGAGATGATATAATTACCATCGGAACACGTATTGGTGATACTGCAATAGATTTAGGCGCTTTACATCAATTAGGTTATTTTGACGGTATCCCATTAACTGACGATATTTTCTTACAAGACACTTTAAACGATTTTATTGCAGATGGACGCAACACATGGCGCGCTGTAAGAAATAGAATTGCTGAAATTTTTGATGCTGAAAACGACACATTAAAAAATAATGTAAAACACAAGGAAATTGTATTATTTAGATTAGATGAAATTGAAATGCAATTACCTGTTCAAGTTGGTGATTATACCGACTTTTACTCTAGCATAGAACATGCTACAAATGTTGGTACTATGTTTAGAGATCCAGATAATGCATTGTTACCAAACTGGTTACACATACCTGTTGGCTATCATGGTAGAAGCAGCTCTATTATTCCTTCAGGAATACCAGTACACAGACCACAAGGACAAACTTTACCTGCTGGTGCTGAAGAGCCTGTTTTTGGTCCAAGTAAATTAGTAGATTTTGAATTAGAAATGGCGTTTATCACTACAGATGCTAACGATTTAGGAGAACCAATTCCTGTAGATGAAGCTGAAGAATACATATTTGGATTAGTCTTATTTAATGATTGGTCTGCACGTGATATTCAAAAATGGGAATATGTACCATTAGGTCCTTTCTTAGCAAAAAACTTTGCCTCTTCAATTTCTCCTTGGATAGTGACATTAGATGCATTACAACCTTTTAAAACAGATGGACCTAAACCTTTAAAAAAGCAACTTCCTTACTTACAACAAAAAGGACAAAAAAGCTACGATATTAATTTAGAGGTTGCTATCCAACCAGAAAAAGCAAAAGAAAAAGTAGTTAGTAAATCTAACTTTAAATATATGTATTGGAGCATGTCTCAACAATTAGCACATCATACTGTTAACGGATGTCCTGTTAATTCTGGAGACATGATGGGAAGCGGAACAATTTCTGGTTCTACACCAGACAGTTACGGATCTATGTTAGAACTATCATGGCGCGGAGAAAAACCTTTAAAAATGGCAGATGGTACCGAGCGTAAATTTATAAATGACAATGATACTGTAATTATGCGTGGTTATTGCGAAAAAGACGGAACACGCATTGGTTTTGGTGAAGTAAAAACAAAACTATTACCTGTTTTTGAACCTAAAAAAAATAAATAGATAAACAACATCTTTTTTATAAAAATAAAACCCTTTAGACCATCTAAAGGGTTTTATTTTTAGTTTTGGCACGCATCTTGAAAATACTTAACCTAATAACCCTTAAAACCCAAAGAAGATGAAAAACTTTACAATTATTACAGTACTTTTTCTGGCACTATCGTCTTGTGTGGGAAGAAAACAAATCGAAAAACAGCTAAACACTGGTAACTACGATCAAGCAATTAATAATGCATTAAAAAAGCTTGAAACTAATAAAAATGCTAAGCGTAAACAAGATTATGTGCTTATGTTAAGAGACGCTTATTATAAAGTTGTAGAGGATAATCATTACAGAATTAACCAACTAAAACAAGATGGTAATCCAGAGTATTATGAGACTATTTACAATCTTTACACACGTTTAGATAGTAGACAAAACTCTATAAAAAGTGTATTACCTCTTCAAATAAATGGTAAAACAATTAAATTTAAATTTAATAATTATACGTCAGATATTATAGATTATAAATCTAAAGTTTCAGACTATAAATATAGTCAAGCAAGACAATTATTAAGCAGTTCAGATAAATACAATGCAAGAGAAGCTTACGTTTTATTAGAAGATGTAGAGTACATCAATCCTAATTTTAAAGATGTTAGATCTTTAATGGATCAAGCTCATTTTAAAGGAACAGACTTTGTAATAGTTTCTGTTAAAAATGAAACTAACCAAATTGTACCTACAAGATTAGAGGAAGAGTTATTAGATTTTGATACTTATGGCTTAAACGATAATTTTTGGACTTTATATCATGCTAATGCTTCTGCAGATATTAATTATGATTATGCGATGCAATTGCAGCTTAAACGTATAAATATCTCTCCAGAACATGTTTATGAAAAAGAATATGTTAGAGAAGCTGAAATTGTAGATGGTTGGGAATATGTTTTAGACGAAAACGGAAATGTTGCCAAAGACAGTTCTGGAAATGATATAAAACAAGATAAAATAGTTAGAGTTTTAGCTAGATTATCTGAAGTACAGCAAGTAAAATCGACTCAAGTTATTGGTCAAGTTGTATTTACTGACATAAAACAAAATCAGGTGTTAGAAAGTTTCCCAATAGATTCAGAATTTATTTTTGAAAACTTCTACGGAAGATTTAGAGGAGATAGACGTGCTTTAAGTGATGATGATAAAAGGTTGCTAGGTAATAGAGCTGTACCATTTCCAACAAATGAGCAAATGGTTTATGATACAAATGAAGACTTAAAGCAGAAGTTAAAAAGTATTATAAAACAAATGACATTCTCGTAAACTAAAAACTCCCTTAATTGGGAGTTTTTTTATGCAAAAAAGTCTTTTAAGCCTGTTAATACGCTTTGCACTGCGTAAGATGCTAATATTAATCCCATAATCTTACTAATTACAGTTATACCATATTCGCCTATTCTTTTTTGGACGTTTGCAGCTACAAGTAACAATATTCCTGTAAGCGCAACCACAAAAAGAACTAAAAATGTCGTAATTAATTGTTGGTTAATAGAATAAATATGGTTGTCAGTCATTAAAACTACAGCCATTATTGCTCCAGGAGATGCTATAGAAGGTATTGCTACAGGAAAAATAGTTACATGCTTATAATCTTTAATAAGATGTTTTTCGCTTTCTGGTTTGCCACTACCAAAAATCATAGTCAAAGCAAATAAAAATAGAATGACGCCTCCAGAAATCTGAAAAGCATTTAATGTAACATTCATACCTTCTAATATTAATTGTCCAATTACTATAAAGAACAATAAAACAAAGAAAGCAATTACACTAGCTCTTATAGCAACACGTTTTTTATATTTATTGTCAAAATGTTTAGTAGCCTCTAAATATACAGGTACAGACCCTAAAGGATCTATTACAGCAATCAAAAATAATATGGTAGTAAATATTTCTTTCATTAATTTAAATCAACTCCTTTTGTAGTAAACGATAAACCTTGTTGTCCTGAAGTAGATGTCATAATAGCTTCAAAATATGGTACATTTGTAAGCTTTTTTACAGACCAATCAAAAATAAAATTAGCTCCTGTACCACCTTCAATATCATTTTCATCTATAACAATTTCAATGGTTTGCATTGGCTTTATAAAAATTGGTTGTTTTATATAATGTCTTATTAAATCACCTTTTGTATTAAAATAGTCTGCGCTATTAATATAAATTGTATCAGTTCTATTTGTATTTCTTATGCTAACGGTAGCGGTCAAATCATGTGTTTTATGCTCTGTAGTACTGTATATTTGAGAATATACCGATAAATAAGAACTACCTTCTATTAAAGAGTCGTTAACTTTTCCTGTCCATTTCATAGATTCTAAATGACTAGAAGGTTTAGGCTCATTATTCTGTTTAGTTTCACAACTAAACAAAACACTAACAACAGTAATTAAAAGCGCTACTTTTTTCATAAAATTAATTTTATATAAAGGTACTTAAATCTAAATCATTTATTGCACCGTGACTAGCATGAGCAACCACTACTCCATTTTTAATAATTAGTAATTGTGGTGATTGATGCATCACTTGAAATTTGTAACCAACCTCATTAGATACATCTCTATAATTTAACAAATCTAAATAATATAAATCTGCATTTAGATCTAAATCATAAGCTTCAGTAAATTGGTTTAAAACCATTCTACTAATTCCACATCTTGTAGAATGTTTAAATATCAGCTGTGTTTTTCCTTTAGATGATAATTCAATTTCATCTAATTGCTCTATACTTGTTAAGTTTTGCCAAGGTAGTACTTTCTCTTCCTTAGGCGTTTTATTATTTCCAAAAAGTTTTCCAAACATAATGTATACTTCATTTTCCGCAATAGCGAAAGTTAATTTATATAGTAAGTCGACTTCAATTTTAAAACTTACAAACTGACTAAAAGTCACTAAAAACCAGTAGTTAACAGACATTTTGTCGCTAAAATACTATTGGTAAGATAATTGAAATAAAGCAATCAAACATTGCTAAATTTTAAAAAAATGAACTTAAACAATTATACAATAAAATCGCAAGAAGCCATACAACAATCGCAACAAATTGCGCAAAGTTATGGGCATCAACAAATAGAAAACGAGCACCTTTTTAAAGGTATCTTAGAAGTTGATGAAAACGTGTTACCTTTCTTATTAAAAAAGTTAAATGTTAACACAATAGTCTTAAAACAAGTTTTAGATAAACAACTAGAAAGTTTTGCAAAAGTCTCTGGCGCAGATCTAATGTTATCTCGCGAAGCTGGTAAAACACTAAACGAAGCGTCTATCATTGCAAAAAACATGAAAGACGATTTTGTGTCTATAGAGCATTTAATCTTAGCTATCTTAAAATCTAATAGCAAGATTGCACAAATGCTAAAAGACCAAAGCGTCACCGAAAAAGGTTTAAAAGCTGCAATTGAAGAACTTAGAAAAGGAGATCGTGTAACATCTCAAAGTCAAGAAGATACTTATAATTCTTTAAACAAGTACGCAAAAAACCTAAATCAATTAGCTAAAGACGGTAAGCTAGATCCAGTAATTGGTCGTGACGAAGAGATTAGACGTATTTTACAAATCTTATCGCGTCGTACCAAAAACAACCCTATTTTGGTAGGTGAACCTGGTACTGGTAAAACCGCTATTGCCGAAGGTTTAGCACATCGTATTGTAGATGGTGACGTTCCAGAAAACTTAAAAGAAAAGCAAATTTTTGCTTTAGATATGGGTGCTCTTATTGCAGGTGCTAAATTTAAAGGAGAATTTGAAGAGCGTCTTAAAGCTGTAATCAAAGAAGTAACGACTAGCGAAGGTGATATTGTTCTTTTCATAGACGAAATACATACGCTTGTTGGTGCTGGTGGCGGGCAAGGTGCAATGGACGCAGCAAACATCTTAAAACCTGCTTTGGCGCGTGGTGAGTTAAGATCTATTGGTGCAACAACACTTGACGAGTATCAAAAATACTTCGAAAAAGACAAAGCTCTAGAGCGTCGTTTTCAAAAAGTAATGGTAGACGAGCCAGACACAGAAAGTGCCATTTCTATCCTTAGAGGTATTAAAGAAAAGTACGAAACGCATCACAAAGTACGTATTAAAGACGAAGCTATTATTGGCGCTGTAGAGTTATCACAACGCTACATTACCAACAGATTTTTACCAGATAAAGCTATCGACTTAATGGATGAAGCGGCTTCAAAACTGCGTATGGAGATTAATTCTAAACCAGAAGAACTAGATGTTTTGGATAGAAAAATAATGCAGTTAGAAATTGAAATCGAAGCCATTAAGCGCGAAAAAGATGAAGTAAAACTGAAATCTTTAAGAAGTGATCTTGCTAATCTTAAAGAAGAACGTAACGAGATTAACGCCAAATGGAAAAGCGAAAAAGAAGTTGTAGACAATATCCAAAACACAAAACAAGATATTGAAAACTTTAAACTTGAAGCCGAACGTGCAGAACGAGAAGGTAACTATGGTAAAGTAGCCGAGCTTAGATATGGTAAAATAAAAGAAGCGCAAGAAAAACTGGAAAGCCTTCAAAAAGACTTACAATCGCAATCTGAACATAGTTTGATTAAAGAAGAAGTTAACTATGATGATATCGCAGAAGTTGTTGCAAAATGGACAGGTATTCCTGTTACAAAAATGCTTCAAAGCGAACGCGAAAAGCTATTAAAACTTGAAGACGAGCTACATAAACGTGTTGTTGGTCAAGAAGAAGCTATAGAAGCAGTAAGTGATGCCGTTAGACGTAGTCGCGCAGGTTTACAAAACCCACAAAAACCAATTGGTACATTCCTATTTTTAGGAACAACTGGTGTTGGTAAAACAGAACTTGCTAAAGCGTTAGCCGAGTATCTTTTTGATGACGAAAACGCAATGACAAGAATAGATATGAGCGAGTATCAAGAACGTCATGCCGTTAGTAGATTAGTTGGTGCGCCTCCAGGATATGTTGGCTATGACGAAGGAGGACAATTAACCGAAGCAGTAAGACGTAAACCTTATTCAGTTGTATTGTTAGACGAAATTGAAAAAGCACATCCGGATACGTTTAATATTCTATTACAAGTTTTAGACGAAGGTCATTTAACAGATAATAAAGGTAGGATGGCTGACTTTAAAAACACAATTATAATCATGACTTCTAACATGGGAAGTCATATTATACAAGAGCGTTTTGAAGCTACAAAAGATGTAGAATCTGCTATGGAAGCTGCAAAAGTAGATGTTTTAGGATTACTAAAACAAACGGTACGTCCAGAGTTTTTAAACCGTATTGACGATACAATAATGTTTACACCTTTAACACAAGACAACATTACACAAATTGTAGGATTACAATTAAAAAGTGTAACTAAAATGATTGCTAAGCAAGGAATAACTTTTGACGCTACACCAGAAGCGATAGAATACTTAGCAGAAAAAGGTTATAATCCAGAATATGGAGCAAGACCAGTAAAACGAGTAATACAAAAAGAAGTATTAAATCAATTAAGTAAAGAGATTTTAGCTGGAAAAATAAATACAGATAGTATCATTTTACTAGATGCGTTTGACGGTGAACTTGTATTTAGAAATCAAGGTGATTTAGTTGAAGACGAATTATAATTTCATAAAGTTCTGTTAATACTAAAAAGACATATAATATTATAAAGTTTAGACCGTTTTCATAATTGGTTGGTTAGTTGAAAAAGCAGCACAAGACTTTTCTTACAGAAAAAGTGTAGTGTTGCTTTTTTTTTATTCTATTTAAAATTAAAAAAGCCACTTTTTTCAAAGTGGCTTTTCGAAAATTTTGGTTAAACTAACTAACTCTTAAAATAATAATTTGATACCAAAATTTACATCCATAGAATTGAAACCTAAAGACGTTGTGCCTACTGCATCTCCTTCATCTGGAGAAATTGCATTATAACCAAACTGTCCAAAAGTTGCTTCTAAAGTTAATACGTTAGATACAAAAAAGTCAACACCTGGTCTTAAATTAAAACCATAACCAGTTGCTCCATCATAAAAAGTTAATGGTACATCTGCTTGACCAAAAATGTAAAATTTCTCATTAATATTCCAGTATTTTCTTGCTAAAGGCATTACTGTTACTGCATCTACAGCATCTGCATCTGCTACTTTTACAGAACTATAACCTACACCTAAACCAACTGTAACAGAAGGAGAAACAAATGTTCCTACTACAGGCATAATTCCAAAAGTACTTGTATCTGATGCTTCATCATCATTAAACTCTAGTTGTCCTAATGCCCACCAAGCACCTTTTAATCCTTGGTTATCTTCTTGAGCAGATACTTTAAATGATATTAATAAAATTAATGCTAATGGTAATAATAATTTTTTCATGTCGTAATATTTATTTTAGTTACTGACACAAATTTATAGCAGTCTTAGAGCTTAAAAACTGACTTTTATCATGCTTTTCAAAAGTTTTTACTTCATCTTAAAAATGAACATCCATTAGATTATTATTCTGTGTAAAATTTCTATAACTTTATATCATAATATTTATTTACATGAATTCTTTAAACACATATATAGACCACACACTTCTTAAAGCAACAGCAACAGAGCAAGATATTATTAACCTATGCGACGAAGCAAAAAAGCACAAATTTTTCTCCGTTTGTGTTAATAGTTGCTATGTTAGTTTAGCTAAAAGCCAATTAAACAACTCAGATGTTAAAGTATGTAGCGTTATAGGTTTTCCGTTAGGCGCTATGAGTACAAAAGCAAAAGTTGAAGAAACCAAACAAGCCCTAAAAGATGGCGCAGATGAAATTGATATGGTAATTAACATTGGTTTTTTAAAAAGTAAAAATTTTGATGCCGTTTGGCAAGACATAGAAGCTGTAAAACAAGTTATGCCAAATAACATACTAAAAGTCATTTTAGAAACTTGTTATTTAGAAGAAATTGAAATTATAAAAGCTAGTGAGTTAGCCATTAACTCTGGAGCAGATTTTATTAAAACATCTACTGGTTTTGGTACTGGTGGCGCAACAATACATGACGTCGAAATAATGAAAAGTGTTGCCCAAAAATGCAATGTAAAAATTAAAGCTTCAGGTGGAATTAGAGATACCGAAACCGCAAAAGCCTATATAGACGCTGGTGCAGAACGTATTGGCACTTCTAACGGAATTGCAATTGTAACTGGTCAAAAAGCCGAAGAAGGTAATTATTAATCACAACTCTAAATACTTTAGACACTTTAGTCACTTTAAATACTTTTAACTAAAAAATGAGCGTACATATTGAAGCCAAAAAAGGCGAAATAGCAGAAACCACATTACTTCCTGGTGATCCTTTACGTGCTAAATGGATTGCAGAAACTTTTCTTGAAAACCCTGTTTGCTTTAACCGTGTAAGAAACATGTTTGGTTACACAGGTACTTATAAAGGCAATAAAATATCTGTGATGGGAACAGGTATGGGCGTACCTAGTATTTCTATTTACGCACACGAGCTTATTACAGAATACGGCGTTAAAAATCTAATAAGAGTTGGAAGCGCTGGATCCTATCAAGAACATGTAAAAATTAGAGACATTGTTATTGCTATGGCGGCATCTTCTAACTCTGGATTAAACGAATTGCGTTTTGGTGGCGCAGATTATGCACCTACAGCTAATTTTGAATTATTTGAAAAAGCTGTTAATGTAGCTAGAGCCAAAAATATTCCTATTAAAGCAGGAAACATTTTTACTAGTGACGAGTTTTATGCAGACGATTTTGAATCGTACAAAAAATGGTCAAAATTCGGGTTACTTTGTGTTGAAATGGAAACTGCAGGCTTATATACTGTTGCTGCAAAACACAAGGTTAATGCGCTTACTATTTTAACTATTTCAGATTCTTTAGTTACAGGTGAAAGAACAACTAGCGAAGAACGCGAAACTACCTTTTCTGAAATGATTGAAATTGCTTTAGAACTAGCCTAAATACAACATGAGACAATTTTTATTCATATTAATAACCTTAACTTTTTTTTCTTGTCAACAAACATCAGAATCAAAAGAAAAAAATGCTGTTAAAACCACTACTTATTATTTTATAAGACACGCAGAAAAAGATCGTTCTAATCCTTCAAATAAAAACCCTAATTTAACTATTGAAGGTCGCAAAAGAGCTAAAAAATGGAGTGACATTTTTAAGCACATTACATTTGACAAAATATATTCAACTAATTATAACAGAACTATACAGACAGCTCAACCAACTTCCAATAAACAAAAAATTCCCATTCAATTTTATAAGCCTAATGAGTTGTACAGTAAAGAGTTTATTAATAATACTAAAGGAAAGACCGTTTTAGTGGTTGGACATAGCAATACAACTCCTTCGTTTGTCAATAAAGTTTTAAATGAAGAAAAATATCAAAATATAAACGACTCTGTTAATGGAAACCTTTATATAGTTACCATAAAAAATCAATCTAAAACAGATTATTTGTTAAGCATTCAATAATATAATTAGTAACTTTGCCCTAATGCAAAAGAAAATAAACATTCTTAATAAAAAGGCTAAATTTCAATATGAAATTTTAGACAAATATACTGCTGGAATTGTCCTAACTGGTACCGAAATTAAATCCATTAGAGACAGTAAAGCTTCTATTGCCGAAAGTTTTTGCGAGTTTAATGATCGTGGCGAATTATTTGTAATCAATATGACTATACAAGAGTATGTTTTTGGTAATTATTATAACCACAAACCTAAAGCAGAACGTAAATTATTACTTAACAGACGTGAGCTTAAAAAGTTAGAAAAAGAAGTCAATACGTCTGGCTTAACTATCATACCACTACGCTTATTTATTAATGAAAGAGGTCTTGCTAAGCTAGATATAGCCTTAGCTAAAGGTAAAAAGCTTTACGATAAAAGAGAAACTATTAAAGACCGTGATAACAAGCGTAATCTAGATCGTATCAAGAAAATTTATAATTAATTTAAGTCTCTGACAATTACATAATTCAGTAAAAAAAATTATGTTTGGCTTTATATAGGCAACCATTTAAGTAAAAATGACGTCTATACTATAAAACCAACATAATGAAAAAATCTTTACTTCTATTACTTTTATTGTTTTGTATTAAACTTTCTGCACAAGTTGTAGGAACTGTAACATCCAAAGAAAACCAACCACTTGCGGTAGTCAATATTTTTGTTGAAAACACACGTAAAGGCACAACTACAAACAACGACGGTTATTACCAATTAGATATTAAAAACACAGGAAATTACACTGTAGTGTTTCAATATTTAGGATTTAAAACACTAAAAAAGACTGTAACCATCAATAGTTTTCCTTTTACATTAGATGCTGTTTTAGAGGAAGAAGATATTAGTTTAGACGAAGTTTTGCTTGATGCAAAAGAAGATCCTGCAATACAAATTATTAGAAACACGATTGCCAAAAGAAAAGAAAACCTAGAAAAATACAATACGTATACTGCTGACTTTTATTCCAGAGGATTATTACAACTTAAAGATGCACCAGAAAAGATTTTTGGACAAGAAATTGGAGATCTTGAAGGTAGCTTAGACTCGACTAGAAGTGGAATTATCTATCTTTCTGAAACCATTTCTAAACTAGAAAAATTATCGCCAAAACCTTTAAAAGAAACCATTACTGCTTCTAAAGTTAGTGGTAACAGCAATGGTTTTAGCTTTAATAATGCAACAGATGTCGACTTTAATTTTTACGAAAACACGATAAGTCTTGAAACAGAAATCGTCTCTCCAATTGCAGACTTTGCCTTTAATTATTACAATTACAAGTTAGTTGGAACGTTTTATGACGATTCAGGACATTTAGTTAATAAAATTGAAGTTTTGCCAAAGCGTAAAAACGACAAAGCGTTTGATGGTTTCATTTACATTGTAGAAGATCAATGGAGTTTATTTGGTTTAGAACTTAACATTACTGGACAACAAGCGCAAATTGCACCTGTAGATTTATTCACAATAAATCAGTCCTTTTCTTATTTTGAAGACGAAAACGTTTGGGGAAAAATTTCCCAAATATTCGATTTTACTTTTGGTTTTATGGGCTTTAATGGTAGCGGACGTTTTACCGCAGTGTATAGCGATTATGATTTTAATCCTAACTTAGATAAGAACAATTTCTCGCGCGAGATTCTATCATTTAAAGATAACGCCAACAAAAAAGACAGCTTATATTGGCAAGAAAAACGACCTGTACCACTAACAGATGCCGAAGTTAAAGACTACATCAAAAAAGATAGCATACAATTGGTTAGAGAATCTCAGCCTTACTTAGATTCGGTAG
The DNA here is from genome assembly GCF_000422365.1 of Mesoflavibacter zeaxanthinifaciens DSM 18436. Lineage (GTDB taxonomy): Bacteria > Bacteroidota > Bacteroidia > Flavobacteriales > Flavobacteriaceae > Mesoflavibacter > Mesoflavibacter zeaxanthinifaciens. The sequence continues at coordinate 232,778 of NZ_AULQ01000001.1, read as the reverse complement.
ATCAAGCAGAAAACAAATTTAAACTTGGTGATATTTTAGGCGGTTACACGTATAAAAATTCATTTAAAAAGAAACGTTTTTCAATTTCATCTCCAATTTCAGCAATTCAATTTAATACTGTTCAAGGTTGGAACGGAACAATAACCGCAAATTATACAAAACGCTATAAAGACAGCGAAAAATATTTCAATATAAAATCTGATATCAATTATGGATTTGCAGACGATAGATTACGTGGTACAGGAACTATAAACTATAGATTCAACAATAAAAATCGTGCATTTGTATCGCTTTCTGGAGGTAGTAAAGTAGAGCAATTTAACCCTAGTTTATACACGTTACCGCTTTTAAATACGTCATATTCTTTATGGTTCGAAAAAAATTATTTAAAGCTTTACGACCGTAGTTACGTACAAGCAAATTATAGTCAAGAGTTAGTCAATGGACTTCACTTCTACTCTAATTTAAGTTACAATAACCGTAAATCGCTTTTCAATACTACAGATCAAGCTTGGTACCCAAAAGCAGACAGAGTATATACCAGCAACAATCCTGTAAATCCTACTGCTTATGGCGTGTCTTCTTTTGCAAATCATCATATTTATAAATTAAATTTAAACACACGTATTAATTTTGGTCAAAACTATTTGAGTTACCCTAACGGAAAATACAACATCCCAAACAGTAAAATTCCGACGCTATTTTTAGGTTACGAAAAAGGGTTTGGCAGCAGCATTAGCAACTACAATTTTGATTTATTTAAAGCGCAATTATATCAAAATGTCAACTTAAGCAACAAAGGAGATTTAACTTACTATTTAAAAGCTGGCGTATTTAATAATGCAGATAATATTGCGTTTATAGATTACCATCACTTTAACGGTAATCAAACCAATATTGTTATGGATGGTAATTATATAAACAGCTTTAAAATCTTACCATATTACAATTTAAGTACCAATAACAATTATGCCGAAATCCATGCAGAGCACAACTTTAAAGGTTATATTTTAAACAAAATCCCTTTAATAAATAAACTAAACTACAATTTAGTATTAGGCTACAACGCTGCATTAACTAAAGAAAACAAGCCTTACAACGAGTTCTCGATAGGTTTAAGTAACTTAGGTTGGGGAAAAGTTAGGTTTTTACGTGTAGATTACGTGCGCGCTTATTCTGGAAGCGGATTGGTTAATGATACCTTTTTGTTTGGGTTTAGTTTTTAAATGAAACTTACGCTGTAAATATAGATTTGATATTGAATAAAAAATCAATTAACTTCGTTTGATAATGGATAAGGCGAATTGGAAATTTGCTTTATCTTTTCATTAGCAAACATTACTCAGCAATATGAAAAAATATGAAAGGATAATTAGAATTAATTGGGGTTTTGAAAACTATCTTTATTCTAATTCATTTTCTATAGATAAAATTGGCTACTACAATTCTAAAGTTTTTTTAAACGAAAAGGAACTTAAAACACCTGAGAAATTATACAAGTTTTATGGAACTTCCAAATATACATTGGAAGCTTTGAAAAATCAATATTTACACTTTTCTAGTCCAAGAGATTTTAATGATCCTTTTGATTGTATGACTAATCGTGAAAGTTATATAATGAAAGGAGGTAAAGGAATAGCAGAACATCGAAATAGTATTGGAATTTGTTGCTTTGCATTGACTAACGAGAATCCTTTAATGTGGGGACATTATACAAATAATTATCAAGGTATTTGTATAAAGTTTAAAAATAACAAATTATTGAAAAATGAAAACGTAGCAATTAAAAGTCACGTATCCTATTTAAAAGATTATCAACCCGCAAATGATGAATTATGTCAACGCTTGAGAGAAATTGATGAATTTGAAATTTCACAATCTGACAAAGACTTTATAAAAAAAATTTCAACAATGCTTTTTGAATATTGTTGGAAATACTATGATTGGAAATATGAAAAAGAGTATCGAGCGATTTCATTTGGTAACCTAGGTTTTAATAGAAAATTATCATTCGAAATTGAGGATGTTGAAGAAATTTATATTGGAAACCGTTTAGAAAAAAAGAACCCTGTGTTTTACAAAGAATTAATTTCAATTTTGAAAAACAATTACTCAGAAGTAAGGTTATTCAAAGTAAAACCAAACCCATTAGTAGTTAAACTTGAATTTGAAGAGTTTAATATTTGAATAAAAAACGATTTGCTAACACCGTGTATAATTAATTGCTTTGTTATAGCCTACTTACGAATATTCCTGCGGAATATTCTATTCGGTTTTTATTTGCTAAACTAGTTGCTTAAACCACGCAACTAACCATACACAAACACGTTAAACGAACCTTCCAAAAAACTATTAAAAACCTAATTCTTATCCTCCAAAAGCGGTACAAATCTAAACTCGCCAAACTCAGTTTTTTCAAATTCGGTTTGACCTTTTCTAACAAAAAGTGTCATGGTTTGTACGTTATCTCCTACAGGGATTACTAAACGACCATCAATTTTAAGTTGCGCTAACAATGGTTTGGGTACAAATGGCGCGCCAGCAGTAACAATAATACTATCAAAAGGTGCTTCTTCTACCAATCCTTTGTAGCCATCTCCAAAAATTAACTTTTTAGCACGATAGCCTATTTTTGGTAAAAAACGACTGGTTAGTTTAAATAATTCGTGTTGTCTTTCTATACTATACACTTTAGCGCCAAGTTCACATAACACAGCAGTTTGATAACCACTACCTGTACCAATTTCTAAAACTTTATCGCCACGTTTTACTTGCATTAATTCGGTTTGAAATGCTACCGTATAAGGTTGCGATATGGTTTGATCTGCCGCAATAGGAAACGCCTTATCTTGATACGCATGATCCAAAAAACTAGAATCCATAAATAAGTGTCTTGGTATCTTACCAATAGCATCTAAAACATCGTTATTAGTAATACCTTTTGCTTTTAAAACTGCTACTAGTTTCTGTCTTAATCCTTTATGTTTAAACGTATCTTTCAAAATATGGGCTAGTTTAGAAGGCTAAAATTACTTTAAAATTTTAAAGCTCAAAATAAAAATTTTCAATTTATAAATTCTTCTTAAATCAAAGATTTAATTATCAAATTCATTTAAAAAACTGTTTAAAAAACTTATTTTTGTTAAAAACAGAATAATCTATGCTTAAAGCTGGTGTATTAGGTGCTGGTCACCTTGGAAAAATTCATTTAAGACTACTTAAACAATCAGAAAAATTTGAATTAGTAGGTTTTTACGATGCAGACCAAGAAAACGGTAAAAAAGTAGAAGCTGAATTTGGCTACAAATATTTTGAAACTATAGAACAATTAATAGACGCTGTAGATGTTGTAGATATTGTTACACCAACATTATCGCACTTTGACTGCGCTAGACAAGCCATTAAAAAAGGCAAACATATCTTTATTGAAAAACCAATTACTAACACTGTGCAAGAAGCCGAAGCTATTAGAACTTTGGTTGCAGAACACGGTGTAAAAGGTCAAGTTGGTCATGTAGAGCGTTTTAACCCTGCATTTACAGCAGTAAAAGACCAATTAGATAGTCCAATGTTTATTGAGGCACATCGTTTGGCCGAATTTAATCCGCGTGGTACAGACGTACCTGTGGTTTTAGACTTAATGATTCACGATATAGACGTTATTTTAAGCGTTGTAAAATCTAAAGTTAAAAACGTATCTGCAAGTGGTGTTTCGGTAATTAGTGACACACCAGATATTGCAAATGCGCGTATCGAGTTTGTTAACGGTTGCGTTGCCAATATTACAGCAAGCAGAATTTCACTTAAAAACATGCGTAAAACACGTTTTTTCCAGCGTGATGCATACATTTCGGTAGACTTTTTAGAAAAGAAATGTGAAGTCGTAAAAATGAAAGACGCACCAGAACAACCTGGCGATTTTGATATGATTTTACAAAATGCCGAAGGTATTAAAAAGCAAATCTATTTTGACAATCCAGAAATATCAGCTAACAACGCCATTTTAGACGAGCTAGAAAGTTTTGCCAACGCCATAAACACCAATACAACACCAGTTGTAACATTACACGATGGTACAGAAGCTTTACGTGTAGCCACAATGATTATCGATCAATTTTAAACTAATTTATAATTTAAAAATTTCGCTTTCGCGGAAATAAAATTCAACATACAAACATGAAACATGTAGCAGTTATTGGCGCAGGAACAATGGGTAACGGTATTGCCCATACCTTTGCCCAATCAGGATTTAAAGTTAATTTAATAGACATTAGCGACGCGTCTTTAAAAAGAGGTATGGATACCATTGCAAAAAATTTAGATCGCATGGTCGCTAAAGAAAAAATTACAGAAGCTGATAAAGCTGAAACTTTAGCAAACATCACTACTTTTACAACTACAGAAGATGGCGTTAAAAATGTAGGTTTAGTTGTAGAAGCAGCTACCGAAAATGTAGACTTAAAACTTAAAATCTTTAAGCAATTAAGTGATGTTTGTCCAGAAGATACCATCTTAGCTACAAACACATCTTCTATTTCTATCACACAGATTGCTGCTGTAACCAACAGACCTGACAAAGTGATTGGTATGCATTTTATGAATCCTGTACCAATCATGAAATTAGCAGAAATTATTAGAGGTTACAACACGACAGATGAGGTTACAAATACGATTATGGAATTATCTAAAACCTTAGGTAAAGTTCCTGTAGAAGTTAATGATTATCCAGGTTTTGTTGCCAATCGTATTTTAATGCCAATGATTAACGAGTCTATCGAAACGTTATACAATGGTGTTGCTGGTGTTAATGAAATTGATACTGTAATGAAGTTAGGTATGGCGCATCCAATGGGACCATTACAATTAGCAGATTTTATTGGTCTTGATGTATGTTTATCTATCTTAGAAGTGATGTACAACGGATTTAAAAACCCTAAATATGCACCTTGCCCATTATTAGTAAATATGGTTCGTGCAGGAAAATTAGGTGTAAAATCTGGTGAAGGTTTTTATGATTATTCAGAAAGTAGAAAAGCTGAAAACGTTTCAAAACAATTTAGTTAATTAAATAATAATCAGACAATAAGGTAAAATCAACTAAAGTTGATATTTACCTTATTTTGTTTTTGTTTATGAGTAAAATTTTACCATTTAAAGCTGTAAGACCAACAAGAGACAAAGTAAGTCTAGTTGCTTCAAGATCGTACCAAAGCTATACGCAAGCCGAACGTGAAGCAAGATTAGATTATAATCCGTTTTCTTTTTTACATATTGTTAATCCAGGTTATAAATATGATAAAGAAATTTCTGGAGAAGCTAGATACAATCTTGTAAAAAATAGGTACTTAGAGTTTAAAGAAGATGGTATATTTATTCAAGATCAATCACCATGTTATTACATTTACAAAATTGTAGACAGAGATGATCAAGAATTTAATGGTATTGTTGCAGCTGCAAGTGTTGAAGATTATAACAACAACATTATAAAAAAACACGAAGATACCATTGCGTCTAGAGAAGTTATTTTTAAAGATTATTTAAAAACAGTTGGGTTTAATGCAGAGCCTGTACTACTTACCTATCCTAAAAATAATACCATTAGTGCGATTATTAAGGAAAAACAAAAGGAACGTGCAGAGTTTGAGTTTACTACAACTTACCGTGATACGCATTACCTTTGGTTAATTGATAATCCAGAAGACATCAACGCTATTAGCGATACGTTTAGCAACATAAAAACATTATATATTGCAGATGGACATCATAGATCTTCGTCTTCAAAATTACTTTGTGAAGATTTAAAATCTAACAATCTACAACATACAGGAAACGAAACTTATAATTACTTTATGAGTTATTTAATCTGTGAAGAAGAATTAAAAATTAATCAATTTAACCGCTTGGTAAAAGATCTAAACGGATTATCTAAAGAAGAATTTTTAATTCAACTAGATACGATGTTTAGAATAGAAAACAGAGGTATTATGCCTTATCAACCTTCTAAACAACATCATTTTAGTATGTATTTGGATGGCGAGTTTTATTCGTTGTATTTAAGAAAATCTAATTATATTTTTAATACCGCTTTAGATCAACTAGATGCGCAAATACTATACAAAACCATCTTAGAACCTATTTTAGGCATTACAGATTTAAGAAACGATAATCGCATTATGTATTTAAGCGGTAAAAAAGATATTGTAAATTTAAAAAGTATGGTAGATAGTAACACTTTTAAAGTTGGCTTTGGTATGATTCCTGCAACTATTGAGCAAATGAAACTTATCGCAGACCAAAATCTAACAATGCCACCAAAAAGCACATATATAGAACCTAAATTAAGAAGTGGCGTTACTATTTATGAGTTTTAATTCAATTTAATCTATGAGCATAAAACATAACTTAGATACTATAAAACAAACATTACCAGATCATGTTACACTTGTAGCTGTATCTAAAACAAAACCTGTAAGTGATCTAATGGAAGCTTACAACGCTGGACAACGCATTTTTGGAGAAAACAAAATCCAAGAAATGGCAGATAAGTACCAAGAAATGCCAAAGGATATCAAGTGGCATATGATTGGTCATGTACAGCGTAATAAGGTAAAATATATGGCAGAGTTTGTAGATTTAATTCATGGTGTAGACAGTCTAAAACTACTAAAAGAAATAAACAAACAAGCCTTAAAACACGATAGAATAATTAACTGTTTACTTCAAATTAAAATTGCTGAAGAAGATAGTAAGTTTGGGATGCGCATTAAAGATGCTGAAGAATTATTGCTTTCTGAAACCGTTTCAGAATTAAAAAACATAAACATCGTTGGTCTTATGGGAATGGCAACATTTACAGATAATAAAGACCAAATAAAAGAAGAGTTTTTACGCTTAAAATCTGCTTTTGAAGATTTAAAAACAATACAAACTTCAAATTGCAACTTGCAAACTATTAGCATGGGCATGAGTGGCGATTATAAATTAGCTATAGAATGCGGTAGTACAATGGTTCGCGTTGGAAGTAGTATTTTTGGCGAAAGAAATTATAATAATTAAAAGATATATTTCTATTTATACGATAGTCGACATAGAAACTACAGGCGGTAAATACAATGAAGAAGGTATTACCGAAATTGCTATTTATAAATTTGATGGGCATAAAGTTGTAGATCAATTTATAAGTTTAGTCAATCCCGAAAGAGAGATTCAACCTTTCGTGGTTAATCTTACTGGGATTAATAGCAATATGCTTAAAAATGCACCTAAGTTTTATGAGGTTGCTAAACGTATCGTAGAAATTACCGAAAACACCATATTAGTAGCTCACAATGCAAAATTTGATTATCGCATACTTCGTACAGAATTTAAACGATTAGGTTTTGATTACGAACGTGAAACGCTATGCACTGTAGAGCTTTCTAAAGATTTAATTCCAGATCAAAAAAGCTATAGTTTAGGCAAACTTGTTCGCGCTTTAGGAATACCAGTAAGCGATAGGCATCGTGCAGCGGGAGATGCAAAAGCGACGGTTAAATTATTTCAGTTGTTATTAGATAAAGACACTAATAAAAACATTATACAAGAGTCCGTTAGAAAAGAGCCTAAATTTCAAATGGAACCAAGATTAATAGATATAGTGCAAGATTTACCTAGTGAAACTGGCGTGTATTACATTCATAAATCGGACGGAGAAATTATTTACATAGGTAAAAGTAAAAACATAAAAAACCGCGTTAATCAACATTTTACAGGCACAAATCCAAAGTCAAAAAAAATACAAAGTTTAGTTGCTGCAGTTACTTTTGAAAAAACAGGAAGCGAATTAGTTGCGCTTTTAAAAGAAAGTGAAGAAATTAAAAAAACAAAACCCGCTTTTAATAGAGCGTTAAGACGTAACATTTTTACGCATGCACTTTACAGTTTTACAGACCATAAAGGTTATATAAATCTAACTATTGATAAAGCCTACAAAGATAAAGCTAATATTACAACGTTTAGTAATAGGCAAAGCGGTAAACACTTTTTAGAAAAAGCTATAGAAGACTATAATCTTTGCCAAAAACTTACAGGTATTTATAAAACCAACACAAGCTGTTTTAACTACGAATTAAAAAAATGTGAAGGCGCTTGTATACAACAAGAATCTGCAGAAGACTACAATAACCGCGTTAATCAATTATTAAAAAAACATAGTTACGACCAACAAAATATGGTGATTATAGATCGAGGTCGTGATGTTGACGAACGTAGCGCTATTTTAATAAAAAATGGCATTTTTAAAGGATTTGGCTTTTACAGCTTAAACTATCAAATTAATAATTTAGATATTTTAGAATCTATTATCACACCAATGGAAAATAATAGAGATCAACAACATATCATACAAAGCTATTTAAGACGTAATAAGCGTTTAAAAATCATTCAATTACCATGAGGAAATTATCATTACTAACCTTTCTAACCTTTTTATTTACTAACCTCCTATTTGCTCAAATTCAATTTAATTCAGAAAACATTAATGTTACCAAATCAGATTTAAAAAAAAATACTTTTGAGCAAGATACCACAGCAAATGCTATTGTTTTATATGAGTTTGGAAACGCTTACATAGACGATGATACATTTGATTTAGTTTTTGAATACAAGAAAAAAATAAAAATCTTGAATCGAGAAGGTTTTAAATACTCAAATGTAAGTGTAAGACTATACAATTCTGATAGAAATAAAGAAAAAATAGAAAAAATTAAAGGCTCTACAACAAATCTTGTTAACGGAAAAATTAAAAGAATCAATCTAGAGTCTTCTCAAATATTTGAAGACAAAATTGATGAAAACAACACTTTGGTAAAATTTACATTACCAGATATTAAAGAAGGTTCTGTAATTACATATACATATGAGCTTAGAACTCCTTTTATCTATAAATATCAACCATGGTATTTTCAAGAAGACATCCCTAAATTGTATAGTGAATATATAACTAGTATTCCTGGTAATTATGATTATAATATAAAATTAGTGGGAGATTTAAAACTAAAAACTCATGATATGAGTTTGGACAAATATTGTATTGAAGTTAATAATGGCGGTTCTGCTCATTGCACTGTAGCTAAATATATTATGACTGATATTTCTGCTTTTAGGGAAGAAAGTTATATGCGTGCAGCTTCAAATTACCTTTCTAGAATTGAATACGAATTAAAAACTATTAACAAATTTGATGGTACAGTAGATAACATAACTAAAAGCTGGGAGACTGCTGATAGAGAATTAAAAACTGATCAAGATTTTGGAAGACAATTAAAAAAATCGAGTTTAGTTAAAAAGTTAATTCCTGAAGACGAAATTTCAAAACAAAATTCATCATTAAAAAAAGCTAAATTGATTTATGATTATGTTAAGAACAACTACACATGGAATCATAAACATCGTGTTTTTAAAGATATCTCTGTTAAAGACGTAATAGATGAAAAATCTGGCAACACAGCAGAAATTAACCTTCTTCTTTATAATTTATTAAACACCCATGATTTAAAAGCAAACCCTATATTATTAAGTACTAGAGATCATGGTGTAGTAACTAAACTTTTTCCTGTAATTTCAGAGTTTAATTACCTTATTATAAAATTAGAAATTGAAGGCAAAAATTACTTTTTAGATGCTACAGATAAAGATTTAGTTTTTGGTCAAATTCCGTTTAAATGTCTTAATGATTATGGTCGAGAAATAGATTTTGATAATGGTAGTAAATGGATTGATTTAGAACCTCAAACAAAATCATCTATATATCAAAAGTCTGATATAACAATAAACGACGACTATACATTTAATGCAACAATAAACATACAAAGTTTAGGCTATAAAGCTTTAGATATTAAAAGAGAATTTAATAAAAATAATCAAAAGTATAAAGACTACTATATACAAGCATTTCCAGATTTTACATTTGAAAATATTGATGTAGTAATTGATGAAGCTACTTTAGAAGTCAATGAAACTTTAACTTTTTCTGGACCTGTAAATGTAATTGGTAATAAAGTTTATTTTGACCCATTTATTTTTAAAAATTTCACCGAAAACCCATTAAAATTGCAAGAAAGATCTTATCCTGTAGATTTTGGCTATGAAGATATGTATACAAATAGAATTAAAATATTTTTTAGCGATGATTTTGTAATCAACGATATTTCTAAGGAAAATACAAAACAGTTACCTCAAAGTTCTGCTCTTTCAATTTTTAAATCAAAAGAAAATAATGGATTAGCTGAGTTTTATTTTAAAGCTAACTTTTATGAAAAAAGTTATCATCACTTATTTTATAAAGACTTAAAGTCATTTTTTGATAATTTAGTAGATTTACAATCTAACTCAATATTAGTTTTAGAAAAAAAGAGTTAATTAAATGATAAACATTAACAAACAAAATAACTGGAAAGAGAAACTTCATGAAATTATTTATGAAGCAGATACACCTGCCGGAAAATTGTTTGACATTATTTTACTACTTCTAATAATTACAAGTATAATTTTGGTTATGCTTGAAAGTGTAGAAGAGTTTGCTGCAAAATATATCGATTTTTTAAATGCTGCAGAATGGGTCATAACCATACTTTTTACTATAGAATATATTGCACGTATTACAGTAGTAAGTCAGCCTAAAAAATACATTTTTAGTTTTTACGGAGTCGTAGATTTATTATCTACAATTCCTAAATATTTATCCTTTTTTATACTCGGGTCACACTCGTTAATAGCCTTTAGAGCATTACGATTAATGCGTGTATTTAGAATTTTAAAACTAGCACGATATGTTGGTGAGTCTAATAACCTAATTAAAGCGCTTAGAGCAAGTCGTGCAAAAATAGCTGTATTTGTATTTTTTGTGCTTATAGTTTGTGTTATTCTAGGCGCTGTAATGTATATAGTAGAAAGTGGTCAAGATAGCGGCTTTACAAGCATACCAAGAAGCGTGTACTGGGCAATAGTTACACTTACAACTGTAGGTTATGGCGATATTGCTCCTGCTACTGCATTAGGACAATTAATTTCTTCAATAATAATGATTATTGGTTATGGTGTTATTGCTATTCCTACAGGAATTGTATCTGTAGAATATTCTAAAAATTATAAAGAGAACACACAAACCGTAAAAAAACCAACAGTAAAACAAATAAGAACAAACACACAAACTTGTAGTAATTGTCTTGAAACAGACCATGATAACGATGCTAATTTTTGTAAAACCTGCGGTAATAACCTTCATTAATTTTGAACAATAAAAAATTTTTAATTTCTGTTGTTGGTCCTACAGCAATTGGCAAAACAGCGCTTAGCATAAAATTGGCAAATTATTTTAACACTGAAATAATTTCGGCAGATTCTAGACAGTTTTTTAAAGAAATGAGTATTGGTACTGCTGCTCCAACAGAAGAAGAATTAGCTGCTGCTCCACATCATTTTATTCATCATAAATCCATTACAGAAGATTATAATGTTGGTGCTTTTGAAAAAGAAGCGCTAAAAAAAATTGAAGAGCTACATCAAAAGCATGATATAGTAATTATGGTTGGCGGCTCAGGTTTGTATGTAGATGCTGTGACAAAAGGATTAGATTATTTTCCTGATGTAGATCCAAAAATTAGAGAACAACTTAATTATACACTTGAAAAGGAAGGTTTGGAAGCGCTTCAGCTTCAGCTTAAAAATTTAGATATAGTTGCTTATAATACAATTGCTATTGATAATCCACATCGTGTTATTCGTGCTTTAGAAATTTGTATAGGAACAAACAAACCATATTCTTCGTTTTTAAATAAAGAAAAAAATAAAAGACCATTTAAAACAATTACAATTGGTCTAACAGCAGATAGAGAGGTTATTTACAATCGTATTAACAAACGTGTTGATATTATGGTTGAAAATGGTTTAATTGATGAAGTTAAATCTTTAATTGAACATAAACATTTAAACGCATTAAATACGGTTGGTTATAAAGAAATCTTTAACGCTTTAGACAATACTTGGTCATTAGACTTTGCTATTACTGAAATTAAAAAAAATAGCCGAAGATTTGCTAAACGACAATTAACCTGGTTTAAAAGAAACAACGACACACTTTGGTTTGACTATTTAGCTCCTTTAGAAAAAATTATAACGTCCATAAAAAATACTATGTAGTAAAAAAAAAGGTCAGCTAATCATTAGCTAACCTTTTTTATTGTAAATTAAACTAAAACTAGTCTTTATTAACTACTAATCTAAATCCTTCTCCGTGAATATTTAAAATTTCAACATTAGGATCTACTTTTAAATACTTTCTAAGTTTAGCTATGTAAACATCCATACTTCTAGATGTAAAATAGTTATCATCTCTCCAAATTTTTGTTAAAGCAAGTTCACGAGGCATTAAATCATTCTCATGTAATGCTAATAAACGTAGTAATTCGTTTTCTTTTGGCGATAGCTTAATTGGCTCGTCTTCTTTAAACGTAAGAAATCTTAATTTAGAGTTTAAATGAAAATCTCCAATAGTAAATTCAAATTGTTTACTATCTGCTAAAGAGTCTGTTGCTTTACGTTGCATGATAGCTTTAATTTTCATTAAAAGTACTTCGCTATCAAAAGGTTTATTTAAGTAATCGTCTGCTCCTACTTTATATCCTTTAAGCACGTCTTCTTTCATAGCCTTTGCTGTAAGGAAAACAATAGGAATATCTTCGTTTTTTTCTCTAATTTCTTTAGCTAAAGTAAAACCATCCTTATAAGGCATCATGACGTCTAAGATACATAAATCAAAATCACCTCTTTTAAATTTTTCGAAGCCTTCCATACCGTTTTTGGCATGTGTTACTTCGTAATCATTCATAGTTAAATAATCTTTAAGGACAGTTCCAAAATTTGGATCGTCTTCTACTAATAGTATTCTTTTTTGTACTTCTTCCATAGTTTTTATGATATTAACGGAAGTTTGATTGTAAACGTACTTCCTTTGTCTTTTTCACTTTCTACCGATATGTGACCTTGATGGTCTTCTATTATTCTTTTTACATAGGCTAATCCTAACCCATGACCTTTTACATTATGTATATCTCCTGTATGCTCTCTATAAAATTTTTCGAACACACGTTTTTGTGCTGATTTGCTCATACCACTTCCATGGTCTTTTACGTGCACTAAAATATTATTACCTACAACTTCTGTTGTTACTATTATTTTTGGTGCTTCTGGAGAATACTTAATGGCATTATCCAGAATATTTACTAATACATTTGTAAAGTGAGAGTCGTTTGCTAAAACAGAGGTTTTGTCTGCATTTAGATTAACGGTTATCTCTCCGCCTCTATCTTCAATTATTAGCTCTACGTGCATTATTGCTTCTTCGACTAATTCATGCAGATCTACTCGTTCTTTACTTATGTTTAGTTCATTTTTTTCAAGTTTAGATATTCTTAAAACGTTTTCTACTTGTGCGTGCATACGTTTGTTTTCTTCACGTATCATTCCTAAATAACGTAACACTTTATCTTTATCTTCTAATATTTTAGGGTTTTTTATAGAATCTAATGCCAAATTAATTGTTGCTATTGGCGTTTTAAATTCGTGCGTCATGTTATTAATAAAGTCTGTCTTTATTTGTGAGATTTGACGTTGTTTAATTAATTGATAAAGTGCACTTGAGTATGCTAAGATAATTACCGATGTAAATACTATTGATAATATTAGCATAGTCATAATTGAAGAAAGAATAAACTCTTTACGATCAGGGAAATTAACTAGTAGTCTATAATTGTTTTTATCATTTTTGTTTAAAAAAATTGGTACACTAAAGGTAGCGCCTTCATTTTTTTCAAAATCTTCTGTTTTTACTTTTGTTGCTAATTCGTTACTGTAAATGGCAAATTCGTAATCTATATCTATATCGTCTTCTAATAGTTTTAAACTAAGAAGTCTATTAATTTCGTCTACTGTAACACGCTTGTGTATTGGTCTTCTATATGCAAACTCTTCGTAAGAGTTTTTAGAGAAGACTTCTGCATATTCTTTTGTACTAATTTCTGATAAAAGTGCTGTTAGGCTTGTACCTCCTTCAACTAAATTATTATCTACTACTTTAGTTTCTTTTTCGCTTAGTATTCTTTTTACGTTTATACTATCTAAACCTATGTCAAAGAGCGCAGACGATAGTTTAAAATTTTCTTCTAAAATACCGTTTCTGTAAATTAGGGTTTCGTTATTATCTCTATTTTTTTGCTCTACATAAAAGTTTAAAATTGCAGTTGTATCTGCTTTTGTTCCGCTTTCTTGTATAGATTTTGTAACCCAAAAAAGATGTTTATTATACTCTTGATCTTCTATTGTTTTAGAAACATAACTTAATGCTTTTTTTACATTAAAATTAAATTGCTCTTCTGTGTTTCTAAGAGAATTGTTGATATAGTAAGCCTGCACTAATATTATCCCTATCAAGGACAGGCTCATTAAGACAACTAAAGCAAGAAAAACTCTTTTGTTCATCACCCAAAATTAAGATTTTAACATTTACCCTTCCTTGCTTTTAACCTTACATTAACAAAAATGTTAAAATTTAGTCTTTTTGTAGTTTTTGTAACAGATTTTCATGTATTTGTAGTACTTGGGCTTTAGCTTCTTCTAGATTTATATTTTGAATTACATAATCTGAAAGCTTAATTTTTTCTTCATCTTTCCATTGGTTATTCATCACAGATTTTACTTTTTCTTTTGATGCACTATCTCTAGACATGACTCTTTTTAGTCTAACTTCTTCTGGTGCTGTAACCGTTATTATGTAGTCATATTTTTTATAGCTACCGTTTTCAAAAAGGATTGCTGCTTCACTAATTACATAAGGCGCTTCTTGTTTTTTTACCCATCTTTTAAAGTGACTAGCTACTTTTGGATGGACAATAGCATTCATTTTTTGTAATAAATCTTTATTGTTAAAGATTTGTTTTGATAAAAAATCACGATTTAATTTTTCGTTTTGATAAGCATTATCACCAAACAGAGCTATTAATTTTCTTTTAATTACTTTAGACCGATTCATAAGCGCTTTTGCTTCTGTATCTGCAATATAGATTGGCACACCTAACTCTTTAAAAAAGTTAGCTATTGTGGTTTTACCACTTCCTATTCCGCCAGTTAATCCTACTAAAGTTTTCATTGTTGGGTTATGATAAATTCTATTTGTTGCTCTTGTAGCCTAACATTTTTTATGTTATTTGGTTTAGTAACAATTTTGGGTATTAAATATGATTTATTTTTTGAGTTTTTGTAATCACATTCTATTTTAAAATCTTCTTCAGAAATTGAATTAAAATTATCGATTGTTGTAGCATATTTAACTGTTAATTGTTTAGGAAAGTAATTGATTTTTATATGATCTGGCACATTAACAATTGTTATAGGTAGTGTTACAATACCTTCGGTAAACTTTGAAACTTCTATTTTAAATTGAACTTTATTAGCTTCTATTTTAACATCATTACTAATACTATCTACAACCAAATCTACTAGTGTATTGACATTTGATTTTAAATCTTTAAAATCTTTATGTTTAGTTTTTACATAATTTATATCTTTTAATAAACTAGCTGGACCAATTATTTTAATAGAATCTGGGTTAACTTTAACGTTATCTAAAGTATTAAAACCTTGTGCATAAGTTATATTAAAATCTGTTTTTACAGGAATCTTTTTTATTTGGTTAACATCGTATCTAAATATTAGACTATCTGGATTTACGTTTACAACCTTGACATTTTTACCAAATTGCTTGCTAATATTTGAAAATCCTTTTTTTTCTGTCCAAATTAAAGTTGAATCTTTTAAAATTACATCAGATTCTAAATCGACTTCAACTGTTGGTTTATTAATTGCATACCTTAACCATTTAAAACCATAAGTGTCTAAAGTAATTTTTAATTGATTAGATGTGTCGTTTAAAATAACCTGAGTTTCTTTAGCATTTGTAGGCTTTACTTTAAAAACTAAAGTACCTTGATAATTTTGTGATAATTTAGATAATATTAAAATGGTCAAAGAAATAATAAAAAAAAGCACAAAAACATTAAGTTTTTTACTTTTAAATAATTGTGATATTTTATTTTTAATTGGACTCATTTATGGTTTAAAAAATAAACTAGGAAATAGATTTTCTGGCTTTTTACTACTTAAAGATAATATTATAGTTGACTTTAAAAAACCATATCCATAACCAAAAAACTGAATTATAATTGCTAATACACTTTTAATAGCAACCATTAAATTTTTTGTCTTTAAAATAGCTAAAATAAAAGCAACACTAAAATATAAAACATAAGCTAATATTGGTAAATAAACGTTTGATATAGCTAACACTATTGAAAATAATAAACCTAGAATAAACACACTTGGAAACCAATAGGTAATTTTTTTTGTTGAAGGATGCCATAAATTTAAGATTGGTCTTACCGACCCAAACTTATATACTTGTTTATAAAATTTAGACCAAGATATACGACGTTTATGATAGACAAATGCTCCTGGTATAAGTTTGGTTTTATAACCCAAGTTCCATAATCTAATGGATAAATCAGGATCTTCACCAGGATGGATATTTCCAAAACCGTTAGTATCCAAAAACCCTTTTTTAGATAATCCCATATTAAAACTTCTTGGCTGAAATTTGTCTATAGATTTTTTATTTCCTCTAATTCCTCCTGTAGTAATTACAGAAGTCATACTAAAATCTATTGCTTTTTGAAGTGATGTAAAACTTTTATGTGCAGCATCTGGACCACCAAAACAATCTACATAATCTTTTACTAAACTATTTTTTACTTCAATTAAGTAATTTGATGGTAAAAGGCAATCGCTATCTAATATAATAAAGTAATTACCTTTTGCTTTTTTCATCCCGTAATTTCTTGAATCTCCAGGACCAGAATTTGGTTTAAAAAAATATGAAATATCCAAAACTGACTGATACTTACTAATCACCTCTTTAGAGGTTAAAGTAGAACCATCTTCAATAATAACAACCTCAAAAGGGATATCTCCTTTTAATTTAGAAAAACTTTGTAGCAGTTCTTCTATTTCATTTGGGCGATTATAAACTGGAATTATAAATGAAAAATCTAACTTCATAAAACAAAAGTAAGTTAAACCCATAAAAAAAGCCACCTAAATAGGTGGCTCTTTTATTATATATATTAAAAGTTAGTTTTTAATAACTTTTACTGTCTTGGTTGCATTACCGATAGTTACTTTAACAAAGTAAGCACCAGCTTGTAAGCTAGACATATCTACAACTTCTGTCATAGCATTTGGTACATTTCTAAATACCTCTTGACCAACCATATTGTAAACAGACACATTATTAATCTCTTTTTGAGCAGATAATGTTAAGTTATTGTTTACTGGGTTAGGATAGTAAGTAAATACTGCTTCTTTATCAAAATCTTGAGTTGATAAAGCTGCAGGTGTCCATAAAGCTATAGTAAAATCAGGAGTTGAAGTAAGATTTGCTGAGTAATTATAAACTCTTACATAATAAGTTTCTCCTTCTACAAAATCTGAACGACTTATTCTAGGATTTGCGTAAGTTGAATCATAATCATCGTGTTCAATAGAAGTTAAAGATCCACAAGCACCTGAGAATAATTGAATAACACCATCAAAATCATCAGTTACATCTATATTTATCTGTGATGCTGTAGCAACAAAACTGTACCACACATCATCATTAGCTGTACCAGCAGGTGCTGTAATACCTGAATCGGTTGCTCCCAAAATAGTACCCGGAATTTGAGTTGCAGAAGGTAAATCTGCTATTTCTCCTTCAACTGTTAATTCAACCGCATCTGGGCATTCATCATTTGCTGGTGGTGCTGGTGCTGGATACACACATAAATCAAAATCAACTTCTCCTGTATAATAAGTAGATACAGAAATTAAGTAAGTAGTACCAGCTGTTAAACTTTCTGAAAGAGCTGTTGAATAACAACCTGAATTAACTTGGGTTAAAGCACCACATGTACCACTCCATAAAGAGATGTAAGTTGATGAAGTACCAGAAGTTAAAGTTCTTTCTATATAATAAATACCTGTAGTTGCAGGAGTAAACTCATACCATACATCATTATAAAATGTAGAGCAAGAAGAATAGTCAGCTGTATTTGTTGCTGAAGATGTGGTACCTGAAACTGCATTAGAACATGAGTCATCTGCTGATTCTGTAATTACAATAGCTCCTGAACAGTCATCATTTGCTGGTGGTGGTGGTGGTGTACCTATACAAATATCAAAAGTTGTATCATAAGAATTACTAGCATATGTGTAAACTTGTACATAGTAAGTATTACCTGGTGTAAGACCGCTAGTTGTACTTGTATTAGAATCTGAGCAAGTTAGAGCAGCTCCTAAACTTCCGCATCCTGCACTTCCATCATATACAACATGGTACATATCACTATATGATCCCACAACATTAGAAATAGAAACTTGATGAGATTCAGCTGTCGCAACAAATGTAAACCATACATCATCATTTTCTGTCCCTGAACAAGTACTGTTAGTTAACCCAGAATCAGTAGCTCCTAAAACAGTAGCACTAGTTATTTCTCCACAAGATAAATCTTCATTAACTGTCAGCGCTATTGCATCTCCACATTCATCATTTGCAGGAGGATCTGGTAAAGTAAACTCTGCTAAACAAAAAGATACTGGGTTTGCACCTGTCGTTCCAAAATCATATACCTGGATTATTAAATCATCACCTATACTCCATCCACTTAGTTGAGCATTTGTTGCAGCATAAGTCCCTAGACAATCAATTTGATTTCCAGAAGTATCGTATACAGCCACACCTGGATTAGAACCACCATCATTCCAAATTAAAGCATCACTAGTAGCTGTCCATGAAAAGAACATATCAAAAGTTGAAGTAGATCCACAAGTACTACTTGTACCACTATCAGAAACACCTGTAGAAAAATCATACGAAAAAGTATATGCAGAAGTATCACAAGTACTTCCTTCTGCAGAAGGTGTAATAGGTAAAGGATCATTAAAAGTGTCTCCTTGAACAGGATTAAAAGTTACAAATGTTTGTTCAGAACATCCTGTAGCAGGTCCGTTACCATTATATGGTGTTATTGTAACATAATAGGTTGTACCTGCTGTTAATGTACCTAAGCTGTAAGAAGTTACATTACCTACATCTGTATTAACTACATCATCAAGACCTGAACCTGTACCAACCACTAACATATAACCAGTAGCACCTCCAGTAGCTATCGACCAAGAAATATCACCTGATAACGGTACATCTACTGTTTGATCTAATAAAGAATCACAATTTGGTGGTGTTACAGTTGTGTAAGTAACATCTAAGTCTATATCAAAATAAACAGTATCACTAACATCGTCAATATCATTACTTGTTATTGTTATTGTAGTAAAACCTGTAACATCTAAACCGTTAAAATCAGCATCACAACCACCTACTATTGAAGTACCATCTGCTACTCCTCCGGTTACAGCCAAATCAAACGCGTACCAATCGCCACACCAACCAGTACCTCCTGTTGCTGAATTGTAGTGACTTGTAAAAGTTCCCAAAGATATAGCATCTATTGGATTACCATTATTTACAGTAATATCACCAGAGTTGATTGTTAAAACTGTTGGTGTAGAATCAGTACCATTAGTCTCAAAATTTTCTGATGTCGTGACTTGCGCATTTGCTTGCCAAGTAAAGGAAGCTAAAAACGCAAAAAGCAATAAAGTAATTTTTTTCATATTAATTATAAGTTTAGTTAAATTTTAATTTACTTTCTAAAAGTATTAATTTATTGTTAATGATTTTACCACTACGTAAACAAATCGTTAAAAAACATATAAAAAGGGTGAAATGATAATTGTTTAAATTTTCAGCATATTCATTCAAAAAAAACGTCTTACCGAAGTAAGACGTTTAAAGTATTTATATTTTTTTAAGGTTTTTATTGCTCTTTATCTACAAAAGCTTCCATTACCGCATCACTTACTCCCATATTACTAAATCCTCCATCGTTATATAGGTTTTGTAAGGTAACTCTTTTTGTTAAGTCACTAAACAACGTAATTGTATAGTTAGCACAATCTATTGCTGTTGCATTACCTAAAGGCGACATTTTTTCTGCATAAGAAATAAATCCATCAAATCCTTTTACACCTTGACCTGCTGTTGTTGGTGTTGGGGATTGAGATATTGTATTTACTCTTACTTTTTTATCTCTACCAAAGAAATAACCAAAGCTACGTGCTATACTCTCTAAATAGGCTTTATTATCTGCCATATCATTATAATCTGGAAATACGCGTTGTGCAGCCATGTAAGTTAAAGCTACAATACTTCCCCATTCGTTCATTGCATCCTTCTTATATAATGTTTGCATCGTTTTATGAAAAGACATAGCAGATACATCTGTTCCTTTTTGTGTCCAATCATAATTTTGATCTGTGTAAGCACGACCTTTACGTACGTTAACAGACATTCCTATAGAGTGAAGTACAAAATCTATCTTTCCTCCTAAAAGTTCCATAGATTTTTCTACTAAGTTTTCTAAATCTTCTAAAGATGTTGCGTCTGCAGGTATAATATGAGAACCTGTTTTACTTGCTAACTCATCTATTTGTCCCATACGCATTGCTATTGGTGCGTTAGTTAGAACAAACTCTCCGCCTTCTTCATGTACTCTTTCTGCTGTTTTCCAAGCTATTGAATTTGGATCCAATGCTCCAAATATGATTCCTTTTTTTCCTTTTAATAAATTGAATGACATATTTTTAGTTGTTTCTTTTAATTTTATTAACCTTGTTCTTTAAGATTTCAAATTTATAAAATAACTATTACTTAAGTTACTTTAATTTAATAATTGTTTGGCATGAGCTATTGCAGATTCTGATAAAGCAGCTCCGCCAAGCATTTGTGCTAACTCTACGACTCTTTCATCATATTCTAATTTAACTAGATTAGATGTAGTTACATTATCAATATCTTGTTTATATACTTTAAAATGAGTGTTACCTTTTGCAGCGATTTGAGGTAAATGGGTTATACTAAACACCTGCATTTTTTGACTCATTTGTGACATAATATCTGCCATTTTATTAGAGATTTCTCCAGATACACCTGTATCAATTTCATCAAAAATTATACTTGGTAGTTTTATATATTTTGAAAGTATTGATTTAATCGCCAACATGATTCGTGATAATTCACCACCTGAAGCAGCTTTTTTAAGCGTATTAAATTGCCCGCCTTTATTTGCTGAAAATAAGAAATCTAATTCGTCTTTACCATTAAATAAAAAGATTTCGCTTTTGTTTAAAGTAATTTTAAACTGGGCATTTGGCATACCTAATTGTGATAAAATATCTTCTAATTGAGTAATTAATTTTGGTATAGCTTCATTACGTTTTTTGGTGATTATTGCAGCTTCCCTATCTAATTGCTTGACCACTGCTTTTATCTCTTTTTCTTTATTTAAAATGTCTTTATCAACATTTTCTGTAGCTTCTACCTTTTGTGCTAATTGTTCTCTAATTTCTATTAGCTCTGGTATGGTCTGCACAATATGCTTTTGCATTAGATTGTTAATAGCAGATAGTTTTCCTTCGACTTCTTCAAGTCGTTTTGGGTTAACGTCTAATTCTGTTTGAAAGCCTTCAACTTCTGTTGCTACATCATCTAATTCTATTAAAGCACTATTAACACGTTCTGATAAATCTTTGTAATTAGCAGAGATTAATGCCAATTTTTGCATCGTGTTTTTTACTTCTCTTAAATTAGTCAATACGCCTATTTGCTCTTCACTTAATAATTGGTTTACCGATTCTAATTTTTCTTGAATAGACTCTACGTTACTTAACACTTCAAATTCTTCTTCAAGTTCTGCTAACTCATCTGGTTTTAGGTTTGCCGACACTAATTCGTTTAATAAAAATGAATTATAGTCGTGTTCTTTTATAGCTTCTGCTTGAAATTGTTGTAGTTGCTTCAACTCCTTTTGAAGTGATTTATAGGTTTTTAAATACTCCTTATAAGTCACTAAGTTTTCTGAAGTTTCTGCTAAAGCATCAATTACTTGAAACTGAAAATTATCATCTGTTAATTGTAATGTTTCGTGTTGAGAATGTATATCTATCAACTTTTCGCCTAACAGTTGAAGACTATTTAATTTTACTGGAGAATCGTTAACAAACGCTCTAGATTTTCCTGATGGTAAAATTTCTCTTCGTATTATAGTTTGCGCTTCGTAATCTAAATCTTCCGCTATAAAAAGAGACTTCAAGTTATAGTTTGAAATATCAAAAGTTGCTTCTATGATACATTTTTTTTCGGTATCTCTTAAACTAGATAGATCGGCACGTTTTCCCAAAATTAGAGATAAACCGCCTAAAAGAATAGATTTACCTGCACCAGTTTCACCAGTAATAATAGTAAATCCGTCATTAAAACTGACCTGTAATTGATCTATTAATGCGTAGTTTTTTATGGATAATCCAGTTAGCATATTTTAATTTGAAAATAATAAAGTTGAAAACTAAATCTAAGCCGTAAGCTTTAAAACTTAATGTTTCGCCATTTAGACGAATGTATTGGCGCTACTTTATTTAGTGTATCTACCAAATCTACGATATCTACACTTGGACCACTTGAAAATATTTGCTCAATTTCTTCTGCTTTTGCATCAAAAAATATTCTTGATAAATAAGAGTTTGGTCGTCTTCTATTCATCTCTTTAAAATTTAAAAGCGCTAAAACTATTTCGTTTTTTGCATCCTTTAAATTAGTACTCATTTGGTCTAATCCTCTTCTATGGTAATTGTACATTACGTCTCTAAACTCCTTATAAGTTGGAGACATTAAATTATCTATTAACGCAAATCTACTTTGTAATCCATCTTCTAACTTCCAACCAGAATAACCTGTTTGTTGTGAAAAGTTACTAATATTTTGTGCTTGTTTAAAATAGATGTCGCCTCCATTTTTCTGAAAAGAATCTGCATCCATCCCCAAAATCATGTATACATGAAATGATAGCACAGAAATTAAATTAGACACGTATTGATTTGGGTTGTAGATCAGGTTTTGAAACTCGACATACTCAAAAGAAAAATCTTTGTCGTTTATGTTATATGTAGGTGTTGTATACGTAGATCCAAATACTGGTCTAGACGATTGTATTTGTAATGTTGCACTGTAATTATTACCAGCATATTCGTTAATATTTATAACCAAATTACAGTTAATTCTCTCTTGTGGTAAAAATGTTTTATTAGTCCACTTTGTGTTAGAGATAAACTCTTTTAACTGATTTTCTAGAGTTTTAAATTGCTGTAAATTTTCATTACCTGTTAGTTGTGCATTTACAACAACATTGGCATTAAACTCTTGTGCAAACAATGAAACATTGCAAGTAATTAAGAATAAAAGAATAAAAATATTACGCATCTAAAGCTGATATTATAGTGTTTAAAATGTCTTTAGCAACTTCGGTTTTAGATTTTAATTCAAAAGTATTAATTGTTTCGTTTTTATCAATTAATGTTACTTTATTGGTATCTGATTTAAAACCTGCACCTTTGTCTTTTAACGAATTTAAAACAATTAAATCTAAATTCTTTCTTTTAAGCTTGCTTTTTGCATTCTCCAGTTCATTGTTGGTTTCTAAAGCAAAACCAACTAAAAATTGTTGCTCTTTAATTTGTCCTAAAGACGCCAAGACATCTTTTGTTTTTTCTAATTCTAAGGATAACGTAGATTCTGCCTTTTTTATTTTTTGAGTTGCTACATGTTTTGGTTTATAGTCTGCAACTGCTGCTGCTGCAATAGCAATATCAACAGATTTAAAATACTTATGAGCAGTGTCGTACATGTCTTGAGCACTCACAACAGGTATAACAGTTATTAAATTGTTAGCTACTGTTTGATGTGTTGGACCAGAAATTAAAATTACTTCTGCTCCTAAATTTGCTGCTGCTTTAGCAATCTCGAAACCCATTTTTCCTGAGGAATGATTACCAATAAATCGGACAGGATCTATAGCTTCGTAGGTTGGACCTGCTGTAATCATTACTTTTTTTCCGTTTAACGGAAGTCCATTTAAAATATCTTTCTCAATAAATGAAACAATATCTTCTGGTTCTGCCATTCTACCTTGTCCTACCAATCCGCTAGCTAATTCGCCTGAAGTTGCAGGAATCATAACATTTCCGAAAGATTGTAATTTTTTAAAAGAATTTAAAGTAGATGGATGTTTGTACATATCCAAATCCATTGCTGGAGCAAAATAGACTTTACATTTAGCCGATAAATAGGTTGCTAATAACAAATTATCGCAAGTACCATTTGCCATTTTTGACAATGTATTTGCTGTTGCTGGTGCGATTACAAAGTAATCTGCCCAAAGACCAAGCTCTACGTGGTTATTCCATGTAGCGTTTTCGTCTTCTTCGTCTGTAAATGTAGAGTAAACTGGATTTTTAGAAAGTGTGGATAATGTTAATGGTGTTACAAAATCCTTAGAAGCAGGTGTCATGACTACTTGTACATTGGCACCTGCTTTTATAAATTGTCTAACTAATGTAGCTGTTTTATATGCAGCAATACCAGCGCTAACGCCTAATAGTATATTTTTGCCGCTTAAAATTGACATTAGTTTATTATTTGTTGTCTTCTTCTGTATTACGGTAGTAGATTTTTTCGTCTAACCACTCTTTTACCGCTAAAGCATGTGGTTTTGGTAATTTTTCGTAGAATTTAGAAACTTCAATTTGCTCTTTGTTTTCAAAGATTTCTTCTAAGCTATCGTTGTAAGTTGCAAACTCTTCTAACTTCTCTATTAATTCCTTTTTGATTTCAGAATTAATTTGCTCAGCTCTTCTTGATATAATAGAAATTGCTTCGTAGATGTTATTTGTTTGTGCATCTACTTCATTTCTGTTATACGTTACTGTAGATGCTGGAGCATCGATTTTTTTTAAATCCATAATATTAGCTATTTGTACTATATTGTTCTAATTGTTTAATAATGTCTTCGTTCATTTTATCTGCATCTTCAATAAACTCGGACTGTGCGTATAATTTTTTGAAAGCATTATAGTAAGTTAATGCTTTTTCTAAACGTTCTTGTTTTTTATCTTCAATACTTTTTATCGCTAATTGATAAGCTGAATCAAACCTGTAAAACAAAGCTTTTTCGCGTAAGCTTGACCCAGGAAAATCTACTATAAAGTTATCAAAAGATTTTATTGAAGCTTTGTAATCTGTTATATGATTATATTGCTTTGCTGTACTAT
Source organism: Mesoflavibacter zeaxanthinifaciens DSM 18436 (assembly GCF_000422365.1). Taxonomy (GTDB): domain Bacteria; phylum Bacteroidota; class Bacteroidia; order Flavobacteriales; family Flavobacteriaceae; genus Mesoflavibacter; species Mesoflavibacter zeaxanthinifaciens. Next base: position 207,431 of record NZ_AULQ01000001.1, on the reverse strand, counting down.
ACGCTTTTAACTCTAATTTGTATTGTAAATCTTTTACGGTTTGGTTAATCTCTGGCATATAGCTAGAGTTTGGGTATAAATTAGCAAATAATTGTAATTTTTCTAAAGCGTTTTTTGTTTCGTGTTGGTCTTTAGAATATACTGGTGAAAGTGCTGCATAACTAATTGCACTTTTATAATAGGCTTCTTCTAACTTTTCGCTTCTTGGATATGCGGTTACAAATCTTTCAAATTGATAACCTGCTAAATAATGCTCTCCTGTTTCATAAAAAGTATTTGCATATAGATACATTAACTTTTCTGCTTGAGGTTTACCTCTGTAAGAAGGTACAATTTGAGTAAATAAACGATTGGCTTTATTGTATTTACCTTCGTTATACAATTGTTCTCCTAACTGAAACTTTGCAGCTGTATCTTCAGATTTTAAAACCTTTTGAAATTCACCACAAGAACTTAATAAAACAGATGCGACTAAAATGTAAAATAAATGCTTCATAAAATTTTAACGAAGCGCAAAAATACGCTATTTAAATGGATTTTAAAAATATAATTTAAACGCTAAATTAATCGTTAGATTATAGTCTAAAATAGGTTTAAGCATTATTTAACTTTTATAAAATGCTGAAACAAAACTTTCTATCTTGTTTTTTAATTCTGATGATGCTTCAACTAATGGCAACCTTACTTTATCAGAGCATAAATCTAAAGTTTTTAAAACTGCTTTAATACCAGCTGGGTTGTTTTCAGAGAAAATTAAACCAACAATTTCCATTAATTTATAATGAATATTGTAAGCTTCTTTTGCTTTACCTTCTAATCCTAATTGTATCATTTTTGAAAATTCCTTTGGAAACGCCTGACCAATAACAGAAATAACTCCTGCTCCACCTGCTAAAACAACACCTAAAGCTAAATCGTCATCGCCTGAAATTATAGAGAAATCTTCTGGTTTATCTCTTAATAATTCATAATACTGCTGTAGGTTATTACCAGCTTCTTTTACTGCTACTATATTTTCAAAATCATTAGCTAATCTTAAAACTGTTGCTGGATCCATATTTTTTGCGGTACGACCAGGTACATTGTATAATATAATTGGTATTGGACAAGCTTCTGCAATTGCTTTAAAATGCTGATACATGCCTTCTTGTGTTGGCTTTGAGTAGTATGGAGATACTGATAAAATACCAGCAAAATCTGACAAATCTGTTGCGTTTATCTCTTCAATAACTGCTGCTGTGTTGTTACCTCCAATACCTAAAACTAGTGGTAATCTGTTAGCATTAGCTTCTTTTACAGTTTTTATAATCTCCTTTTTTTCTTGTTTGGTAATTGTAACACTTTCTCCTGTTGTACCACTAATTACTATGTAATTTGTACCGTTTTCTACGTTAAAATTTACAATCTTTTTTAATGCTTCATGATCTACCGATCCATCTTGGTTGTATGGTGTCACAATTGCAATTCCTGTTCCTAAAAAAGGGTTATTCATAACTATAGTTTATTTAAAATGCGTAAATATTTTACCAACTCGTTTTCAAAAGTTGATGTGTCGTTTATATCTGTTTTAATGACTAAATCATTAACATTTGTTTCTTCTATAAGACCTACTTTAAATTTGGCTTCACTTGTTGCTGTAGCAAATACTAAAGGAAGTTTATCTGAAATATAATAACTTATAAGCAAGTCATTTTTTTTATTAAGAAATGATTTTAAGGTTTCGGTTTTTACGTTTCCTTTCCAACCTAAATCTTTTCTTGAAAATGTATTTGGATAAATACTTTCGGTTTTAGATTTTGGATTTGTTAGAGCTAATATTTCGAAGTTTTCTTTTTTTACTTTTAAAACTTCTGATAATTTATTAATCCAATGAAGGTCTAAAAATTCAGAATCGTCTACTATAAACCCTACTGTTTTGATAATATTACTGTTAGAAACCATTACTCGATTTTTAACACATTTATCAATGTAGTTTTTATTAGATTTTTCTTTTAAACCTTTTAAAATCATTTATCTTTATTGCTTTGATGCAAATGTAGTAATTGTATCATGAATTTAACTTGAAATTTTTCAACATTATTATGCAAAAAAATTCCTTTCTAATAATAGCTATTATATGTCTTTTGTTTTCTTGTAAACAAGAGCATCATTTAAGTAAAATTGAAGGTAAACAAATCCCTGTGTCAGACAGTATTGCTTTAGATACAGAAATTGATGATTTTATAAAACCTTTTAGAGACAACCTTGAAAAAGACATGAGCAAAGTGTTGTCTTACGCACCAAAAACTTACCACAAAAAAGACGGAAATTTAAATACTGCAATTGGTAATTTGATGGCGCATATTGTTTTAGAAGAAGGTAATCCTATTTTTAATAAAAGAACAGGAAAAAACATAGACATGGTTCTATTAAATCATGGTGGAATTAGAGCCGCTATTAACAAAGGAAATATTACTACAGAAACAGCTTATCAAGTCATGCCTTTTGAAAACAGTATAGTTGTCGTAGCTTTAAAAGGACAACAAATAGACAGCTTAGTTTACTATCTAAGTAAAGCAAAAAAAGCACATCCTATAGAAGGCTTAAAATTAACCCTAGATAAAAATTACAATATAGTTGAAGCTTTAATTAATAAAGAAAAAATAGATAGTAATAAAACTTATTATGTAGCCACTAATGATTATTTATACAATGGTGGTGATAATATGAAGTTTTTTAAAACCAATGACACTGTCTACACTTTAGACTATAAAATAAGAAACGCAATGATTGACTACTTTAAAAAAGTAGACACTATTAATCCAAAATTAGACGATAGATTTACCCAAATACAATAAGCATGAAACGTAGAGATTTTATACAACAAGCAACAGCAGCAACAGCACTTGTAACTATTGGAGGATATGGATTTTCTTCGTTTGCAGCAGGTTCTTCTACTAAAAAAATTACTATTTTACATACTAATGACGTGCATAGCCATATAGATCCTTTTGGACCTGATGATAGTCGTAACGCAAACCAAGGTGGTGTTGCTAGACGTGCTACACTAATTGAAAATATTAGAAAAGAAAATCCTAATACATTACTTCTTGATGCAGGAGATATTTTTCAAGGAACACCTTACTTTAATTATTATGGAGGCGAATTAGAGTTTAAACTTATGAGCAAACTTAAATATGATGCTGCTACTATAGGAAATCATGATTTTGACAATGGTATTGACGGACTCTACGCACAATTACCACATGCAAATTTTCAGTTTATTAGCGCCAATTACGACTTTAAAAACACCGTGATGGATACACATGTAAAACCGTATCAAATATTTATTAAAGACGGAATTAAAATTGGTGTTTTTGGTATAGGCATAAAACTTGATGGCTTGGTTGATAAAAAGATGTACAAAGAAACAGTGTACTTAGATCCAATTGAAACGTCTCAAGAAATGACAAGAATCCTTAAAGACCAAGAACAATGCGATCTTGTTATTTGCTTGTCACATTTAGGTTATCATTATAGCAAATCCCCAGAAAAAATTAGTGATTTAAACTTGGCTAAATCTACTAAAGATATAGATTTAATTATTGGTGGTCATACACACACGTTTTTACCTAAACCTACTGTAGCTCAAAATATAGAAGGAAAAAATGTACTTGTAAATCAAGTTGGTTGTTACGGTATAAACTTAGGTAAAATAGACTTTTACTTTGATTCAGACAAGAGTAAATCTGCTAACGGCACTTCTATTATTGTGTAATTAGCTGTCTTCTTTTTACGTCAATTAATGTATAATAATAAATAAGCCCAAAACCAATAGCCATAAGTATTGAATATATCATTTTTAGGAAAATTTCTGCTGTAATAAATACATAAGCTACTTGAATCATTTCTGAAAATACAATACAAACACAAGCTAAAAACAGTAATAAAGATTGTTTATTTAAATTATGAAGGTAATACATTAAAGATGTTGACAACATCAATAAAATAAGGATATTGTATATGACTTCTACATAGAAAATAATTGTATTAACCTCTAATGTTTCATCTTGAAGAATCATTTCATTTAATGTATATAAAATATACAAATTAAATGCTACAAGAATAATTAAATGAAACTTAAAATACTTTATTAGTTTTTTAAATTTAATGCCTTTAATAAATAAAATTATTAAGCTGGAGTAAGCTAACATAATAAAAGCATAAGATGTATAATAATAAATTACTTCTGAAGTTATAAACCAAAGTTTTAATATTTCTGAAATTGCAAAACCTGATAAAAAAACAATAAATAAAATGCTTTTTTTACTTTTAAATGAAGTATAAAAAAAGATAAGCGTTGGCAATATTAATACCCAAGCAATTTCTGACAGAACATTATTCTGAAATAAATTACCAAGTAATGATATTACAACCAAAATAACTAGTGTTAAAGTTATAGTTTTGTATTTGCTTAACTTCATTAATTGTAGCTTTGGTTTACAAATGTATCATTAAAACACATTTAAACCAAATAAAATTGCATTTTATCGATTTTTTTGAACGAAAAAACATTAATTAATATTCAATAAAAAGCAACAAAAGCCGATTTTAAATCAATAAACACATTTTAAAAGCTGCAAAAATGAATATAAATTAAAAAATTAACTATTATAATAATGATATGATAATTTTACGGTTTTTACCGCAATTGTGTTTTTCTGAAGAAAATTCCTACTATTTAATCATTAATAAAAAGTCTTCCTCGCTAATAATCTCTACACCTATTTTTTCGGCTTTTTCCTTTTTACTTGGTCCCATTTTATCGCCAGCAACTACATAATTTGTTTTAGATGAAATTGATGAAGATACTTTACCTCCATTATCTTCAATAAGTTTTTTAAGTTCAGTTCTTGACACTTGATAAAACACACCTGAAACGACAAAGATATTACCTTCCAACTTATTAGTTTGATTAGCTAATTTTTCTGCTGAAATTTCTAACTGAACTCCATAAGATTTTAATCGACTAATGATTTTCTGATTATCTTCATTAGAAAAGAAATCGACGACACTTTCTGCTATTTTGGTTCCTATTTCATCTACATTAATTAATTCTTCAATACTTGCATTTTGTAAAGCATCAATAGATTTGTAATGTTTAGCTAGTTTTTTAGCAACAGTTTCACCTACAAATCTTATTCCGATTGCAAACAATACACGCTCAAACGGAATTTGCTTTGAAGTCTCAATACCTGTAATTAAATTATCGGCACTTTTTTCTGCCATTCGCTCTAACGGAAGAATGTCTTCTTTGGTTAATTCATATAAATCTGCAAAGTTATTAATCAATCCAGCATTAACTAAAAGCGCAACGGTTTCTCCTCCTAAACCTTCAATATCCATTGCTTTCCTTGAAATATAGTGTTGTATTCTTCCAATAATCTGTGGATTACAACCATTATAATTTGGACAATAATGCTTGGCTTCGCCTTCAATACGCTCTAAAGGTGTATTACATTCTGGACAATTAGTAATGTATTCTGTTGGTTTAGAATCTGCTGGTCGTTCTTCTAAATTAACCGCTATAATTTTAGGTATAATTTCGCCACCTTTTTCTACATAAACCGTATCTCCTACTCTAATATCTAGTTTTTCAATTTGATCTGCGTTATGCAAAGACGCACGTTTTACAATGGTTCCTGCCAATTCGACTGGCTCTAAATTAGCTACAGGCGTAATGGCGCCAGTACGACCAACTTGATAAGTAATTTCATTTAAAACAGTGCTTACCTGCTCGGCTTTAAATTTATACGCCATCGCCCAACGTGGCGCTTTTGCTGTAAAACCTAACTCTTCTTGTTGGTATAAACTATTGACTTTTACGACTACTCCATCGGTCTCATAAGGCAACTCATGTCTGGCATGATCCCAATGGTTTATAAATTCAAAAACTTCATCTATTGTATTACATAATTTAGATTCTTTTGGTGCTTTAAAACCCATTTGTCTGGCGCGTTCTAAACTTTCAAATTGCGTTGTAAAATTGAAATTACTTCCAACCAAACCATATAATAAACAGTCTAACGGACGCTTTGCAACTTCGGCGCTATCTTGTAGTTTTAAACTTCCAGATGCTGTGTTTCGCGGATTTCTATATGGTTCTTCTCCGTTAGCAATTCGCTCTTCATTCATTTTATTAAAACCTTCAAACGGAAGCACAATTTCACCTCTAATTTCAAATTGCTCAGGAAATGGCGGTTTTAATTGTAATGGCACTGAATTTATGGTTTTTACATTTGCCGTCACATCATCACCTTGCACACCATCGCCACGTGTAACAGCTTGTACTAACGCACCATTTTTATAAGTTAAGTTTATAGAAGCACCATCGTATTTAAGCTCGCAAGTGTATTGCACATCTCCATCTACCAACTTCTTAATTCTAGTTTCCCAATCTTTTAAATCTTCTAAAGAATACGAATTATCCAAACTATACATTCTGTGTGCATGTACAACAGTTTTAAAGTTTTTAGTCACTTCGCCACCAACACGCAAGGTTGGCGAATTTGCATCGTAAAACTCTGGATGCGCTGCTTCTAACGCTTGTAATTCTTTTAATTTAATATCAAACTCGTAATCGCTAATCGTTGGATTATCAAGCACGTAGTAATTATAGTTATGCTGACGAAGCTCGTCACGTAGTTGGGTTATTTGCTGTTCTATATTCATTGGTTTGTCACTTGTTCTTTATTTTAGTACACCACAAATCATTCTATCCTTTCCAAAAAGATCTCGCTTTAACTTAATGTTTTTAAAGCGAAATGCTTCTAAAAGCGCCATCATTTCTTTTCCAAGATATTCATTTATTTCAAAATACAATTCGCCATTTGGTTTTAAATTTTTAGTCGCAAACTGTGTAATGGCTCTATAAAATATTAGCGGATTTTCATCTTCGACAAACAATGCTAAATGTGGCTCGTGATTAAGCACATTGTCTTGCATTTGCTGTTTCTCTAATTGTCTAACGTATGGTGGATTAGAAACGATGATATCAAATTTGGTTGCTGAATCAAGTTCAGAATTACAGATTTTTAATATATCATTTTCAATAAAATTAATATCTACTTGGTTTAGTTGTGCGTTTTTGTTTGCCATTTCTAACGCTTTTGCAGAAACATCTATCGCAGAAACATTAGCATTTGGCAATTGTTTTGCTAAGCTAATAGCGATACAACCTGTTCCTGTACCAATATCTAAAATATTAAATTGGTTATTACCTTCAATATTCTCAAGTTGACTATTAGCATTGGTATTTGATAAAATTAATTCAACTAATTCTTCAGTTTCTGGTCTTGGGATTAATGTGTTTTCATTAACATAAAATGGCAATCCATAAAATTCAGTTTGCCCAATAATATATTGTATAGGCTCATGATTTTTTAAGGCTTCTAAAGCACTTTCATACTTTAAAACACAATCATTTTCAATAGTCAACTCTGTGTTTAAAGCTAAATCAATACGTTTAATAGCATTGTAGTATTCTGTAAGCATAAAGAAAAAAGTTTGCACTTCTTCTTTACCGTAAATTGCATCTAATTGCTCGTGAAACTTATGTTTTAAATCTTTTAATTTCATTAAACCATTATAAATCTTTCAACATCCAAACTCCGCAATTAAAATGACCGGTATCACCTAAAGGTCCATCTAAAAACTTAAAACCATTTGTTTCATAAATATGTATCGCTTCTTTAAGCTCTGGGATAGTTTCTAAATACGCGTTTTTAAATCCATAAGATTTAGCGGTTTCTAGGCATTTTAAAAATAGTTTTTTGCCGTAACCTTTTCCGCGTAAGCGATTAGAAAAATACATTTTTTGGATTTCGCAAACCTCATTTTGCGCGTTGTTAAGTGGTTTAAGTCCGCCGCCACCTTCAACTTTTCCATCTACAGTAACCACAAAATACACTTCTTTATCGCCTGCGTAAGATTCAAACATTTTTGGCGTTTCGGCATCGGCATAAGCTGTACCAACTAAAGGCAAGTTGTACTCTATAAAAACTTCTCGAATTACAGCTTCCATTTGCTTATTATCTTCTGGTTGGATTTCTCTTATTTCAATAGTCGAATTACTCACTTTAAAATGCTATTTTTACACAAATTTTTAGAGGTTGAAGATACAACAAACCTAATCACAGAGCAATGAAGAAAGCGTTATTCTTATTAACAATATTAGCTTGTTTTTTTAACTGCACAGTTAACGAAACACCAGAATTTATTGGCGTAAATACTATTGAGGTTGAAGATTCTAATTCTAAGTTTATTACGCTTAAAGCGGAAGCAGAATTTTTAAATCCTAATGATATTGGCGGCACTTTAAAAACCGATGATCTTAAGGTCATTATTAATAATAACGAAATCTCGTCTGTAACTACCGAAAGTTTTAACGTGCCTGCAAAAGATAAATTTACCATTCCATTACGCGCAAAAATCCCAACAGATAGTTTATTTAGTGATAAAAACTTAAGTAGTCTTTTAGGTAGCTTATTAACCAAAAACATGAAAGTACAATACGTTGGTGATATTGATTATAAATTCATGGGATTTTCGCACAAATACCACGTAGATGTTATTGATAACGTAAAAATCAAACTATAATTTGAACGATCAATTTTACATACAACGCGCTTTACAAATTGCCAAAAACGGTTTAGGAACAACACGTCCAAACCCAATGGTTGGTTGTGTTATTGTGGTTGATAATAAAATAATTGCCGAAGCTTTTACTAGCGCTTATGGCGGTAATCACGCCGAAGTAAATGCCATTAATAAAGTAGCAGATAAAAGTTTGCTACAAAAAGCAACACTTTATGTAACCTTAGAACCTTGCAGCCATTACGGAAAAACGCCACCTTGTAGCGATTTAATTATTCATCATAAAATCCCAAATGTGGTTATTGGTTGCGTAGATGATAATCCTGAAGTTGCTGGAAAAGGTATAAAAAAATTAATGGAAGCTGGCTGCAAAGTTAGAGTTGGTATTTGTGAAGAAGTTTGCAAAGCGCATCACAAACGTTTTTTTACATTTCATAATAAAAAACGACCTTATATTATTTTAAAATGGGCAGAAACCGAAGATGGTTTTATCGCACCAAATCAAAGGGACAAACAAGCACCAGTTTGGATTACCAATACATTTTCTAGGCAATTAGTGCACAAATGGCGCGCCGAAGAACAAGCTATTTTGGTTGGCACAAACACAGTTTTACAAGACAATCCTACATTAACGGTAAGAGATTGGACTGGAAATAATCCAACACGAATTGTATTAGATAAAAACGAAAGTTTGGATCAAACTTTTTCAGTTTTTAATACTGAAGCTAAAACTTTAACCTTTAAAGACACAACTGCAAAAGCTATTTGCGAACAGTTATTTAAATCTGAAATAAATTCAGTAATTATTGAAGGTGGCGCAAGAACATTACAACTGTTTATTGATGAAAACCTTTGGGACGAAGCACGAGTTTTTAATGGAAAAACAACATTTAAATCTGGTGTAAAAGCACCAAAATTTAATGGACAACTTATTGAAAAGTCTCATATTTTAGAAGACACGTTGTCTATTTACAAAAACGAAAACAATTAATAAATGATTAAAACCATCATATTCGATTTTGGAGACGTATTTATCAACTTAGATAAAGAAGGTGCTTTAAAGTTAGCTTTAGAAAAATTTGAAATTAAAGAATTAGACGAAGAACTTCAATCTATAAACGCTTTGTATGAACAAGGTTTAATTTCTACAGACGAGTTTTTAGACTTTTACGCAGATAATTTTCCTAAATTGAATAAAGACGAATTAAAATCTATTTGGAATCACATTATTAAAGATTTCCCAGAACATAGATTACAGTTTATCAAACAATTAGCAAAAGACAACAATTATCAATTAATATTGTTAAGTAATACTAACGAGCTTCATATAGATTACATCAAAAAGAATGTGTCTTTTTATGAAGACTTTAAAGATTGCTTTGACCAATTTTATCTGTCTCACGAAATTAATTTAAGAAAACCCAATGCGGATATTTTCAATTTTGTGTTAATCGAAAACAATTTGAAAGCAGAAGAATGTCTTTTTATTGATGATACTTTAGAAAACACACAAACTGCAGAACAATTAGGAATTAATGTTTGGAATAACAATCCAGCTACTGAAGATATTGTTGATATTTTTACAATTAAAAAGGAGTTATTTTAATGTATTTACTGCTTAGCATACTAGCTTCTACATTAATATTTATCATTTTTACTTTAGTTGGTAAGTATAAAATAAATACACTGCAAACTATTGTATTTAATTACTTTACAGCGTTTAGCTTAGGTGTAATTAGTTATAGTCAGCCAATACATACTCAAGACATTATCCAATCTAAATGGTTTTATGGCGCAATTGGTTTAGGTGTTTTATTTATTTCAATTTTTAACGTTATGGCTTTAACTGCGCAGCGTAACGGGATTTCGGTTGCGTCTGTTGCTAGTAAAATGAGTGTAATCATTCCCATAATATTTGGACTTTTTGCTTATAACGAAAGTTTAGGTTTACAAAAAGCTATTGGTATCTTATTAGCTTTAGTTGCTGTGTATTTAGCGTCGGTTAAAAAACGTACCGAAACTGGTTTTGCATTAAAAGGACTTTGGCTTCCGTTATTGTTATTTTTTGGATCAGGCGTTATCGATACATCCATAAAATATATCGAAACTAATTTTATACCAGATGGCGATATCCCAATATTTTCGGCATGTATATTTATGATGGCTGGATTAATAGGTGTTAGCTTTATTTCCGCGAAAGCGATACAAAAACAATTTACTTTTGACAAAAAAGCAATACTTTCTGGATTTATTTTAGGTATAGTAAACTACTACTCTATTTACATGTTATTAAAGGCTTTAGATGCCGAAAATTTTGAAAGTTCGACTATTTTCACTGTTAATAATGTAGCTATTGTAATGCTTTCAACCTTAGTTGGATTGCTATTTTTTAAAGAGAAATTATCTACAAAAAACTGGTCAGGAATTGCTATTGCAATTATATCTATTATATTAGTGACTTTAGCTTAATTTATGGAAAACGATACTTACAAAACCATTGTGAAACCAAATGACGAAGTACTTTTTAAAGACAAAAACTCTAAATTTTTTGGGTATGCATTTCCTGTAAAAAATGAAGATGAAGTTAAAGCACACATCGAAAATCTAAAAAAGCAACATCACAGTGCAAGACATTGGTGCTATGCCTACCAGATTGGATTTGAAGAGCCTAATTTAATATATCGCGCTAATGATGATGGAGAACCAAATAATAGTGCAGGAATGCCAATTTATGGTCAAATCCAATCTTTTGAAGTTACCAATGTACTAATTGTAGTTGTTAGATATTTTGGTGGTGTAAAATTAGGTGTTGGCGGGTTAATAAACGCTTATAAAACCACAGCACAAATGGCATTAGAGACTTGTAAAATAGTGACTAAAACCATAAATGTAGATTTTGTAATCACATTTGATTATAAAAACATGAATAAGGTGATGCGTGTTATTAAAGAGAAAAATCTAAATATTACCAACCAGAAATTAGAATTAGATTGCCAAATTACTATTTCAGTAAGAAAAAAAGATGCTAGTACGATAGCATCTATTTTTGAAAATATTTATGAAGTAGAAATTAAAGAATTAGACAACTAATTTTTTAATGCTTCTAAAAAATATTTAGGCGGACGCGTAGGTCTTTTAGTTTTCATATCCATAAATGCCAAAACAACTTCTGCAGTACATAATAATTCGTCATTTTGATTGGTTAATATATAGTCAAAATTAACTAAAGCTGTTGGTTGTTTTTTAAGCTGAGTTTTGACTTTAATTACATCATCATAAAATGCTGATTTTTTAAAATTTATGGATAAAGAAACAACAGGTAAACCTATACCATTTTCTTCCATGCTTTTGTAAGAAATCCCTAATTTACGCAACCATTCAATCCTTGCCATCTCTAGATATAATGCGTAGTTACCGTGATGCACAACACCCATTTGATCGGTTTCTGCATATCTTACTCTTATTTCAATTTCATCTGGTTTTATAGCCATTTAATCAATATTTTTTTGTAGTTTAGAAATCTGGTTTAACATGAGAAAAAAAAACTAGAAATTCAACACTGTTTCATTTTTTTTTTTAGAATTTTGTTCACATATTTGTCCAGCTGTAAATCTAAAGGCTTTTCTCTAACTCTTAAGGTCTTTTTTTAACTAACAAAAACAACGTTTAATAGTATTATGAGTGTAACTGCGCAATCGGTATGGAATAACTGTCTACAATTTATAAAAGATAATATCCAACCTCAAGCATACAAAACTTGGTTTGAACCTATAGTCGCAGTTAAACTAACTGATAATGCTTTAAGTATTCAGGTACCTAGTAAATTTTTCTACGAGTGGCTTGAAGAGCATTATGTTAAGTTACTAAAAGTAGCACTTACCAAAGAACTAGGAGAAACAGCAAAGTTGGTTTACATTATAAAAATGGAAAACACCTACGGTAACAAACAACCTTTTACAGAAAAAATACCTAGTACAAATAGAAGTGCTGTAAAATCTCAAGATGTTGATGTACCGTTAAACAATAAAAATCCAGAGTTAAAAAACCCATTTGTAATTCCTGGTATTAGAAACGTTAAGATAGAATCTCAACTTAATCCTAATTACAATTTTGATAACTTTTTAGAAGGTGACTCTAACCGTTTAGCTAGAAGTGCAGGATTGGCTGTATCTGCAAAACCAGGAGGTACATCTTTTAATCCTCTTTTAATTTTTGGAGGTGTTGGATTAGGTAAAACTCACCTTGCTCACGCTATTGGTGTTGATATTAAAGATAAGTATCCAGAAAAAACTGTTTTATATATTTCAGCTGAAAAATTTACACAACAATATATAGATTCAGTAAAGAAAAATAACAGAAACGATTTTATACATTTTTACCAATTGGTAGACGTGTTAATTATTGATGATGTACAATTCTTATCTGGTAAATCGGGTACGCAAGATGTATTCTTCCATATATTTAATCATTTACATCAAAACGGAAAACAAGTTATTTTAACAAGCGACAAAGCGCCTGTTGATATGCAAGATATTGAACAACGTTTATTATCTCGTTTTAAATGGGGATTATCTGCTGAGTTACAAACACCTGATTTTGAAACTAGAGTTTCAATCTTAAAGAATAAATTGTACAGAGATGGTGTTGAAATGCCTGACGATATTGTAGAATATATTGCAAAAAATATAAAAACCAATATTAGAGAACTTGAAGGTGCTATAATTTCTTTAATTGCTCAATCTTCTTTCAATAAAAAAGAAGTAAATATCGATTTAGCTAAACAAGTCGTAGAAAAGTTTGTAAAGAATACAAAACGCGAAGTATCAATAGATTACATACAGAAAATTGTATCAGATTACTTCCAAATGGATGTAGACACTTTACAATCTAAAACAAGAAAACGCCATATTGTACAAGCTAGACAATTGGCTATGTTCTTTGCAAAAAAGTTTACTAAAGCCTCTTTAGCAAGTATTGGATCTCAAATAGGAAAGCGCGATCATGCTACAGTATTACACGCTTGTAAAACAGTAGACAACTTATCATCTACAGACAAGCAATTTAGAAAATACGTAGAGGATTTAACTAAAAAGCTTTCGGTATAATTTACAATTACCATGACTAAAATTTTAATGGTTTGCTTAGGAAACATTTGTCGTTCTCCTCTAGCTGAAGGTATCCTAAAATCAAAATTAGATTCTAATTTTATTGTAGAATCTGCTGGTACAGCAGCTTATCATGTTGGTAATAAACCAGATCCAAGATCGATTGCTGTTGCAAGACAAAATGGATTAAATATCACTAACCAACGCGCAAGAAAATTTAACAAGCAAGATTTTGAAGACTTTGATATCATTTATGCAATGGATAACTCAAATTATCAAAATATAATTGCACTAGCAGAAAATGATCAACAAAAAGAAAAAGTAAAACTTATTTTAAATGAAAGTTTTCCTGATAAAAACTTAGATGTACCAGATCCTTATTATGGTGGCGAAAAAGGTTTTGAAAATGTTTACAATATGCTAGATAATGCTTGTGAAATTATTGCAAAACGAATAAATACATCATCTTAATTTGTTACTTTTAGGATTATGAATAAAGGACAGCTCTATTTAATTCCGAATACATTAGGAGAAAACAATCCTTTTGATGTATTACCAGCACAAGTAAAAACAATAATTGATAGTTTAGATACTTTTATTGTTGAAAACTCTAAAGCAGCTAGAAAGTTTATAAAAAGTATTTCTCCAGAAAAATCACAACCTAGTTTAACGCTTTTCGAATTAAATAAACATACACAACCAGAAGATTTACCTAATTTTATAAAACCTTGTTTAGAAGGTAAAACTATTGGTTTACTATCTGATGCTGGTTGCCCAGGTATTGCAGATCCTGGTGCAGATATTGTAAAATTAGCACATCAAAATAATATAAAAGTTGTTCCGTTGGTTGGTCCTTCTTCCATTCTACTCGCCATGATGGCTTCTGGTATGAATGGACAATCTTTCGCTTTTAATGGTTATCTGCCTATAGATAAAAATGAAAGAAAATCTGAAATAAAAAGATTAGAACGAATTAGCAAAGATTACAATCAATCTCAATCTTTTATAGAAACTCCTTACAGGAACAATAAAATGTTAGAAGATCTTTGCAACACGTTAAGTAACGATTGTTTGATCTGTGTTGCTTGTGATATTACTTTGGATACAGAATTTATCAAAACACAAACTGCTAATCAATGGAAAAAAAATAGTGTTGACTTACATAAAAGACCAACACTATTTATAATTCATAAGGAATAATATTGTTAAGCTCTACTATGCTTAACTTTAACTTTTTTTAACGGTTTGATAGAAGAAGTATCATATCCAGAAAACTTTTTCATGTAATATCTTACAGATGTTCCAAACGCATCAGAAAATCCATTTTTACCATAGCTTCTTAGGTATTTTTTTACACTTCCTGGTCCTGCTAAATGTGCTGCAGCTAATATACCAGACTCTGTAATTTCTACGCCATTAATTTTTTTACCTACAAATCTTTTAATGTCTCTACGCAAAACCCATTTGTTACGTTGTGCATTTGCTATAAATGCTTTTTCTTGTAACTCTGGTGTTTTTAGAAACATGTTAGAATCATAAATACCAATTAATTTTAAAGTACTTTTTCCAAATTGGTATTTCCCTAAATACCCAAACTTATTGACTCTAAAGTAGTTGTTTTGAGATTCTTTAAAACCTAATGCCTCTTTAAATCCAGCAAAAGATTTTCCTAAGTGCGGAGTATATTGCTCTTTTACATCATAAAAAGCAATATCATTAGATATTTCTGTGCTTTTTGTTGTTTGCTCTTCATCTTTTATGACGATAGCTTCTTTATTATTGTTGTAAAATACAACTGCTAATAAAATTGATATTGTAAGTACTAGCGATAATAACTTTCCAATATTTTTTTTCATTGTTTTTGATTTATAACCAAATCTTAAAATATAGATAGGGTTAAAATTTCAGCGTGCAAATATACAACAAATTATTTAATACTGAAAATCAACATGTTAAGAATTGTTAAAAGTAAACAAAGTGCCCAACTAGCTTACCGTTACCATTAATTTCTAAAGTAGGAAATGGTATCTTAACTACGTTAAAGACATTAAAAACTTGCTTTAAAAACTCTGATTTAGTTTCAATTTTAGTTAAATCTACATCAAGACTTAAATAAAATTGTCTACTTCTTTTTTGATTAGGAAAATTGACCTGTTGTAAATTAGATTCACCATACAACAATCCATCAACACCGTACCCGACAGCAACATTTAACCATTTAGGTAATTTACTTTCTTTAAAAAAAGAATGTAAATTAGCACTTAACCAATAGGTTTGACCGTTATAATCTTTCAATATTTCTTCTAAAATACCATTACCCAACTTATTTGGGTTTTTAGATGCAAAACGTGTTCTGTTAAAAGAGTATTTTAAACTAATGCGTTGTTCTTCCCAGAGTAATTCTTGTCCAATAAACAATCCAGAACCTGCTGCATTTGCAGCAAAATCTCCCCAAGAAAATCCCCATTCTTCAGAAAATCCATCTAAAACTTCAACACCTGTTAAAAACATAAATCCAAGTGAGCCGCCATAAATTAATTGGTTTTTCTTGCTTACTCCAGCCCAATTTAATGTTTGAGCACCAAACCTTCCTAAATGATAAGCTGTAAATGTATGCCCTAACTTATCCATTTGATACCATTCTGAATTATCATTTATGGTATGAAATTTAGAACGCTCATAATCTGCGTACCATAATTGATTTAACCCAAGAAGAGTGATGCCGCCTAAAGTAGTTTCCGTAAGAACAACAGCATTCCGTCTTTTAATATTTAATGTATCGCTAGGTGAAAAAAAAGAGTTTTGTTCTGTTTGACTAAAAACAGAACTAACACAAAAAATTATAAAAATTAAATATCTAAACAAGTCTATCTATTTATACCTTGACTACTAATCCATTGTGTATACAATCTCTTATTAGCATTATGTTGCGCTAATGTTTTTGCAAATTTATGGTAGCCAAAATTTTTAACGTCTGCTACAAAAAACATATAATTATGTTTTTCTGGATTTAATACAGCATCTATTGCAGAAACGTCTGGCATTGTGATTGGTCCTGGTGGTATACCCGGATATTTATACGTATTGTATTTAGAGTCTATTTCTAAATCTTTGTAAAGCACACGTTTTATTACTTGATCAAAATTGTTTTCTTTAAGTTTTTTAGCATATATAACTGTTGGGTCTGCTTCTAGAGGCCAACCTTTTCTTATTCTATTTAAATAAACACCTGCAACACGTGGTCTTTCATCTACTTTAGCTGTTTCTTTTTGAACAATAGATGCAATAGTCATTACTTCGTTAACAGATAATTTTAATGCTTTTCGTTTTGCTTGTCGCTCATCATTCCAAAAACGATAATATTCACCTAACATTTTATCTCTAAATAACTCTGGTGATGTGTTCCAAAAAAACTCGTATGTATTAGGAACATACATATTAATCACGGTTTGCTTAGTAAAGTTTTTTTCTTTTAAAAATGTAGAATCTGTCATTGCTTTTAATAACGACAAACTATCAGGTTCTATTTGTTGTGCGATACGACCTGCTAGATCTTCTATACGTTCTTGGTTATTAAAACTCAGTTTTATTGGTAAGTTATTACTTCTTATAGAATTAATAATGTCATTATTACTCATTCCTTTTTTTACAGGAAATCGTCCAGCTTTAATATTAGTTGTATATTTTTTTTGAATCGCTAACGCATCAAAACTATCAATATCTTTTAATAATGGTTCTAATTGCTCTCTAACTTCATCATAGGTTGCATTGGTAGATACGTAAATATATGCTGTTTCATTATTAAATGCTGTATTAGGTTTTAGCATTGCATTATATACAAAATAGGCAAAGTAGCCAGCTATAACTAATCCAATTAAGGCTATTGCTAAGAGTATTTTTTTAATGTACATTAGTATTTATTAGTTGAAGTAAATATTCGTTTTTATAGCTTCCGTTAAGATAATTCCAGTCTTTTTTTAAACCTACTTCTTTAAAACCTTGATTTTTAAATAGGTTTAAACTTGCTTCATTATCTTCAGAAATATTACAATATAATTGATGCAAATCTAAGTGTTTAAAACTATATTTTATCAATAGTTTTAAAGCTTCTTTACCATATCCTTTTTGTCTATCGGTTTCAGATTTTACCAATATACCAATTCCTGCGCGTTTGTTTTTTATATCAAAATCAAATAAGTCTATCATTCCGATAGCTGTGTCTGCATCATTACAAATTACTAGTCGTAATTGCTTAACTTCATAAATATCTTTATGAGCATTTTCTAGATATTGCTTGATTAAATATTTAGAATAAGGTGTAATGGTGTTGCTTATTTCCCAAATGGTTTCATCATTTTCAATTTGATGAATAAACTCTAAATCTTCTGGCTCTAAAGCACGTAAATAAATATGTTCTCCTTTTAATGTTAACATTCTATTTCGCCTTTAAAAACCTGAGTTGCTGGACCGATTAACATCACATTTTTATAAGTATCTTCTACTTTATCAAAAGACACTTTTAATTGTCCGCCTTCTACATTAAGATTAATGATATTTGATGCACTTTCTCCTGAATCATACATTGCTATTGCAACTGCTGTTACACCAGTACCACAAGATAAAGTTTCGTCCTCTACTCCTCTTTCGTAAGTACGAACTGCAAAAGTGTTTGGGTTAATTTTTTCTACAAAATTAACATTACTTCCAGCTTGATTGTATGGTGCGCCATAACGAATCTTTTCACCTTCTGCTTTCACATTAAACGTCTTTAAATTATCAACAAACTGAACATGATGTGGAGATCCTGTATCTAAAAAATGATGGGTAGTAAAAGTGTCAATCGTCTCGACATTTTTCATTTGAAGATGAATTAAATTTTCTTCAATCTTTGCATGATGCAATCCATCTATTGCATAAAACGTTGTTGTGTTTTTAAAAATGCCTAAAAATTCAGCGAAAGCGACAATACAGCGTCCTCCATTACCGCACATGGTGCTTTCATTACCATCTGCATTATAATACACCATTTTAAAATCTGCATCTGGATGATTTTCTAATAAAATCAATCCATCTGCACCAATGCCAAAACGTCTGTCACATAAAAATTTGACATATTTGGTATCATTTTTGTTAAATAATTCTTGTCTATTATCAATGATAACAAAGTCGTTACCTGTGCCTTGATATTTGTAAAATGTTAAAGTCATTAACGTAAAAAATTGAGACACAAATATAGCACAATTGTGCTGTTAAATACTCGTTAAAGTTGAAATAGGCGCTCAATATTTAATTAATTTTAATCGTTATTCTAATAAACCTAAACTAAAAGAACATGAAGAAGTTGATTACTTTGGTTTTTGTTTCTGTATTAGGAGGCGCAATTACTCTAGGAACTTATAAAACCTTTCTTGAAAAAGAAAAACCACAAATTGCACAACAGGCTACTATAGAACAGCCAAGTTTTTTACCAACCAATTTAAACACCACAAAGACAGCTCTTGCAGCTGCCGAAAATATTGATTTTACTACTGCTGCAGAAAAAACTGTGCATGCTGTTGTACACGTTAAAAATGTAGCTATTACAACTGCACAACCAACGTTACAAGACTTATTTTATGGTCGTGTCCCACAACGTAGACAGTTAGGTACTGGTAGTGGTGTAATCATATCTCCAGACGGGTACATCATTACCAACAACCATGTTATTGAAGATTCTGAACAATTAAGCGTTACTTTAAACGATAATCAAACACTAGAAGCTACCATTGTTGGTAGCGATCCAAATACAGATATTGCTCTATTAAAAGTTGAAACAGAAGAAGATTTACCTTACGTTACTTTTGGAGATAGTGATACTGCTAAAATTGGCGAATGGGTATTAGCTGTTGGTAATCCATTTAACTTAACATCTACAGTAACTGCTGGAATTATTAGTGCAAAATCTAGAGATTTAAGCGGAAAAAACATACAATCTTTTATACAAACCGATGCAGCTGTTAACCCAGGAAATTCCGGAGGCGCTTTAGTAAACACCAAAGGAGATTTAATAGGTATAAATACCGCTATTAGCTCTCAAACAGGCTCTTACATAGGTTATTCTTTTGCAGTACCAAGTAATATTGCTAAAAAAGTAGTACAAGATATTATGGAATTTGGTAATGTACAAAGAGGTTTAATTGGTATTGTACCTAGAAATTTAGGTACTTTCACCTCAGAAAAATTAGGTATTAATGAAACTGAAGGTGTTTATATTGAAGAAGTTGAAGAAGACTCAGGAGCAGAAAACGCTGGTTTAAAAGTTGGTGATATCATAAAGGAAATTGATGGATTAAAAATTTCTAAAGAATCTGATTTAAGAGGTTACCTTAATTCAAAACGACCTAACGATATAATACATGTTAAAGCTTTAAGAGGAAATAACTTAATTGAAAAAAAAGTAAAACTTCTTAAAAACAACAGATACATTTTACCTTTTATTGGCGAGATTAAAGATGCAAAACCTAACGACTTAAAGAAATTTAAAGTTAAAAATGGTGTAAAAATCACAAAAGTTTATGGTAGTTACAAAGATTATTTAACAAGTGAAGGTATTAAAGAAGGAAACATTATAACAGCAATAAATAATACAGAAGTTAATTCTATTGATGATGTAAAAACAATTATTGAAAATAGAGATCCTTACAAACCATTAAGTATTGAGATTATAAACTCTAAAGGAGAAAAAACACGTTATGGATTAAGGTAAATTAAATTCGATTTTATCCTGTTTTAAAAGCACTTCAACATAAAAATGAAGTGCTTTTATTTTTTTATCATTTTTTGTTTTACGAAAACGTTTGAAATCTATACTTTTGCCAAAAATTATAGAAGGCTACACATAAAGTAGCCAATTTAAAAATTAACAACACAACAAACTAAAACACAAAATGTCTATTAACGAAACTTACGAAAACGAATTAGCGTTTCAGGCAGACAGGCGAAGAGCAACTGTAGAATTTATTAAAATTGTAAGCGATTTATGGTATGATAAATCGATAGAATTGGTATTGTTTAGAAATCAATTAATCGACAGAAATGTTTCTGAAATTTTAAACCTTCATGAATATGCAGGAGAATTTGTTCAAAAACCAATTTCAATTTTTGATTCTGTAGAAATAGTTCAAGCTATTAAAACTCTTGACATACCAGCATCTAAATTAGATATTGGTAAATTAACTTACGAGTATCACTTAGAAGAAAAAAAATACAGCAACGCTATGTCTTTTGTGGCAGAAAAACTAAAAGATGCCAAAAAGAAAGAAAATGTAACTCCTAAAGACGTTGTATTATATGGTTTTGGTCGTATCGGTCGTTTATTAGCCAGAGAGTTAATGACTAGAACAGGTAAAGGAAGTCAACTACGTCTTAGAGCTATTGTAACACGTGGTAAATTAGACCAAACTGTTTTAGAAAAACGTGCTTCTTTATTACGTAACGACTCTGTTCATGGTGATTTTCCTGGAACTGTAAATACAGATCTTAAAAATGAAGCATTAATTATTAATGGTACAACTGTAAAAATTATTACTGCTAACCAACCAGAAGATATAGATTACACTAAATATGGTATTGATAACGCATTAATTATTGACAATACTGGTGCTTTTAGAGATAAAGAAGCTTTAACCAGATTAAAAAACTCTAAAGGAGCCGAAAAAGTCTTACTAACAGCTCCTGGTAAAGGAATACCAAATATTGTTTATGGTGTTAACCATTTAGAAAACAACCCTGATAAACTTGATATTTTCTCTGCTGCTTCTTGTACAACAAATGCTATTACACCAGTTTTAAAAGCAATGGAAGATACTTATGGTGTAAAAAGCGGACATTTAGAAACTATTCACGCTTACACTAACGATCAAAACTTAGTAGATAATTTCCATAAAAAATATCGTCGTGGTCGTGCTGCAGCTTTAAATATGGTAATTACAGAAACTGGTGCAGGACAAGCTGTATCTAAAGCTTTACCAAGCTTTGATGGTAAATTAACATCTAATGCCATTCGTGTACCTGTACCAAACGGATCTTTAGCTATACTAAACTTAGAACTAGAAACTGAAACATCAGTAGAAGGTATTAATGCAACACTTAAAAAATATGCTTTAGAAGGAGATTTGGTAGAGCAAATTAAATATGAAATGAGTGACGAGCTTGTTTCTAGCGATATTGTAGGTAGCTCTGCGCCTTCAATTTACGACAGTAAAGCTACAATTGTAAGAAAAGATGGTAAAAATGCAGTGTTATATGTATGGTATGATAACGAATATGGTTATAGCCATCAAGTAATAAGATTAGCTAAATATATAGCTAAAGTAAGACGTTTTACTTACTATTAAAATCCAAAACACTTTTTAAAAACGTATATATAAAGCCTCACAATTGTGGGGCTTTTTGCTATCTTTAAACCGCAAAGAGTGCATTTTATATTTTAAAAAAACATAAAACTTAAAAAACAAATCTTAAGATGTTAAAAATCAAAAGTTTCCCTATTTTATTCTTGTTACTTTTTTTAGTCACTTTTTCTTCATTTTCTCAAACAGAAAATAACGAAGATGAGTTATCATTAGATTCTGGTACCTTAGATAGTCAATTTGAATACGTTATTCAAAAATCTAATAGCTGGAGAGATGAAAGAGGTCAAAACTATGAAGTTATTAAAAGCAACTGGTTATCTAAACTTAAATCTCATACATTAGACTCGTTAAAAGCTGTAAAAAACGAGTTAGTAACTACGCAAAACACAGTTAAAAATCAAAATGAAGAAATAGAACGTTTAAAAAGTAGCTTATCCTCTACTAAAACAAACTTAAAATCTACTAAAGAAGAAAAAGATAGTATGTCTTTATTTGGCATACAAATGAGCAAAAGCGGATACAATGGATTAATGTGGAGTATTATAGCTGTTCTTTTAGCCTTTTTACTTTTCTTTATTTTTAAATTTAAAAATAGTAATAGCGTAACCCGAGAAGCAAAATCTAAATTAACAGAAGTTGAAGAAGAGTTTGAAGAACATAGACGTAACGCTTTAGAACGTGAACAAAAAGTGAGACGTCAATTACAAGACGAGTTAAATAAAAATAGAAATAGTTAATTCTACTACATAAAATAAAAAAAGCGCAATCATAACGATTGCGCTTTTTATCTCAAAATCTAGATATCTAAAGATCTAATTTACATTGCTCCCCATTCTTTTAAAGAGTCTTTATTCATTTTGATATAATCTGCGTTACCAGCTTTTTCAGCACCTTCTAAACTTGCTTTTGCAGCTTTAATTGCTCCTTTTTTATCACCAGCTTTTGCTTTAATTAATGATTGTTGACGTAACCACCAAAATCTTGGGTTCTCTTTAGTCATTTCAATAGCTTTATCCATCCAAACAACAGCTTTGTTAATGTCTTTACCTGATTCTAAATAGTAACGTGCAGCTGCATAATAATCATCTGCAGATGGACCATTCATTACTTTATTAATAGCTGTTGTTACAGCTTTATCTGTTGGAACATCAAACTTTACAGCTACATAAGTTTTTTCCCACATAATACCTAATACAGCAGAATCATTTGTTAAATCATCAAAAGACACAGTAAAAGTTTCAATATCCATTGGTATGTCATAAACTTTTGCAGTTACTGTTGCCGCAACTTTACTATCATCCCATTTTTGTGGTGTTCCCCAATTATTTGTATCACTATAAAAAATAACTTCCCAGTTATCCTTATTTGGTTTAGAAAAGATTGCATAAGATCCTGCCTTTAAAGTAGACTCTCCTACCATAACATCTGTACTAAATGTAACCATCGTATTTTGGTTTGCTCCTGTACGCCAAAGTTTACCGTAAGGAACTAAATCTCCAAAAATAGTACGACCTTTCATAGATGGTCTAGAATATTGTACAGAGACATCTGTTAAACCTACCTTCTGCTCTATTTTTTGTAATGGGCTTGGTTGTGGTGTTTCGATTTGTGCATTTACAGTAAAAGTTACTGCAAACACCATTAAAAGTGTAATTAACTTTTTCATTTTGGTTTTAGTTTTAAATTTTAGATGCATAAAATTACATATTGATTACCCTATAATTGTTAACAAAAACTTAAAAAGATAAAAAATCTTGTCCCAAAATATTATTAATCGTAATATTGCTATAAACAAATATACAAATATAATTATGGGATTAATTAAAGCAGAAATGTTTACAGAAGAACAAAATCAATTAGCCTTATATTTTAAAGCTTTTGGTCATCCTGCACGTGTAGCAATTATTCAGCATTTATTTAAAATTAACACTTGTGTTTGTGGTGATTTGGTAGATGTTATTGGACTAGCTCAACCTACAATTTCTCAGCACTTAAAAGAATTAAAAAAATTAGGACTAATTCAAGGAACTATTGAAGGGACAAGTGTTTGTTACTGTATAAATCAAGATAATTGGACAAAAATGAAAAACACTTTAACCGCTTTTCTAGACGCAGAAACTAACACTAACTCTTGTTGTTAAAAAATAAATATTATGACATTATCAGAAGTTAAAAAACATTTAAAAAATCTAGACACTATTGCGTTTATATTACCCGATGGTAGTTTAGTACCTAACCATTTTCATGTAACAGAAGTTGGTAAAACCACAAAACATTTTATTGATTGTGGCGGAACTGTTAGACAAGAAAAAAAGGTAAATTTTCAACTATGGAATGCCAATGATTACGATCACAGACTACATACTGAAAAATTAATTCATATTATCGAATTATCAGAAGATATTTTTAATCTAAAAGATCTTGAGATTGAAGTCGAATATCAAGGTGAGCAAAGCATTCAGAAATTTGGTTTAGACTTTAAAGACGGTCAATTTTTGTTAACCTCTACACAAACAAATTGTCTTGCTAAGGATAAATGTGGTATTCCTGAAAAACAATTACCAAAACCAAAAGTTAAACTTGCAGATTTAAATAACGAGCCTTGTTGCTCTCCAGACGGAAACTGCTGCTAATAATTTTCTATTATAATTATGAATACTCAAATCGAAGATTATATTAACGCATTAGATATTGATACAATATCTAATGACAGAAAAGAGACTTTAAAACCACTTGTAACTTATATAAAAGATAAAGCAACTAAAAAATTACCAATTACAATTAATTTTATTTGTACACACAACTCTAGACGTAGCCATCTATCCCAAATTTGGGCACAAACAATTGCAAACTTTTATAATATTGAAAATGTAACTTGTTTTTCTGGTGGTACTGAAGCTACAGCAATGTATCCAAAAGTTGCAGAGACTTTGCAAAATACTGGATTTGATATCGAGAAAATTTCAGAAGGAAACAATCCTATTTACACCATTAAATATGATCAAAACTCACATCCTATAATAGGGTTTTCTAAAACTTACGGAGACAATTTTAATCCAAAATCTAATTTTGCTGCTATCATGACTTGCTCTCAAGCAGATGATGGCTGCCCTTTTATTGCTGGTGCAGAAAAACGCATACCTATAACTTACGAAGACCCAAAATTATTTGACAATACCGATTTGCAAGACGAAAAATATTTAGAACGTTCTTATCAAATTGCTACTGAAATGAAATACGTTTTTCAAAAAATAATTTAATCTTTACCAGAAATTAAAATTATAAATGAAGAAATATATAGCAGAAACTATTGGTACTTTCGGAATGATTTTTTGTGGTTGTGGCGCAATGACAATTGACGAAATTACCAATGGTAGCATATCTCACGTTGGTGTGGCTTCCGTTTGGGGATTAATTGTAATGGCAATGATTTATGCATTTGGCGCGACGTCTGGTGCGCATTTTAACCCTGCAGTTTCCATTGGGTTTGCGGTTGCAAAAAAGTTTTCTTGGAAAGAAGTTCCTAAGTATTTTTTATTTCAACTAATTGGTGCAATTGTAGCAATTGCTTTACTATGGTTTTTATTTCCAGACAGTAAAACTTTGGGGGAAAGTATTCCCGCAACTGGTTTTCCTGATTATAAGGCTGCAATTTTAGAGTTTATTCTCACCTTTATATTAATGACAGTAATCATCCACATCTCTACAGGAAGTAAAGAAGTTGGTACTATGGCTGGTATCGCAGTTGGTGGTGTTATTTTATTAGAAGCTATGTTTGCTGGACCAATGACAAAAGCCTCTATGAATCCTGTTCGCACCATCGCTCCTGCTCTATTTACAGGACACTTTTCTCATGTTCTTTTATACATTTTAGCACATATTTTGGGTGCTATTTCTGCAGTAATCCTTCATAATTCTTTTAAGACAAAAAATTCATAATACAAAGTCTTGTTAAATTTTGTTTAACTATTACTAAAATAAGTTAAACATTTTATATCTTTATGCTATTAAATTTCACAGTAATGGCAAAAAAGAAAAATATAACAGCTAGTAACATCATCTCATTTTACATGGATTATGTACTAGAACATAACCAACAACCTAAATCTGTTTATGCTTTTTCGAAAGAAAACAATTTTGAAGAAGCTAAATTCTACGAGCATTTCGGTAATTTTGAAGCTATAGAAAAAGGTATTTTTAAAGCCTTTTACCAAAATACAATCACTGCATTACATGCTAGCGAAGATTACCAAAATTTCGAACCTCGTAATAAACTATTAAGTTTTTACTTCACTTTTTTCGAAAACCTAACAGCTAACAGAAGCTACGTTATTTATGCTCTTAATCAGCATAAAAACAAGCTTAAAAACTATGTGGTTTTAAAAGATTTAAAATCGCATTTTACGCACTACATTTCAGAATTAGGTATAGAGCTTATCGAAACTAAACAAGAGCAAATTGATAAACTTCAACAAAAAAGTTTAAAAGAATCTGCTTGGATGCAATTATTATTAACCATCAAATTTTGGATGGATGATACGTCTCCATCTTTTGAAAAAACAGACATTTTCATAGAAAAATCTGTCAATACAAGTTTTGATGTATTAGACGTTGCTCCAATAAAAAGCCTAATAGATTTCGGAAAGTTTATTTATAAAGAAAAATTTCAAATGAACTCTTAATTCTCATTCTATTGAAAACTATAGACAAAATACCTGTTTCAAAAATATCTCGTGCAACCAAATTAGTATCTACAGGTGCTAAAGTTGGTGTTAATTACCTAAAATATTATGGTGATAAGATTACAAAATCAGAAGTTGAAGCTAAAGAACGTTTAAACAAAAACAACGCAGACGATATTTACGACAGTTTAAAACAACTTAAAGGAAGTGCTTTAAAAGTGGCTCAAATGCTTAGTATGGAAAAAAGCATTTTACCACAAGCCTATGTAGAAAAATTTTCGTTAGCACAATTTTCTGTACCGCCACTATCGGCTCCTTTAGTTAAGAAGACTTTTAAAAAATATTTCGGTCAATTACCAAGTCAAATCTTTGACACCTTCAATCTAAATTCGGTTAATGCAGCTAGTATTGGACAAGTGCATTTAGCAGAAAAGGATGGGAAAAAACTTGCTGTGAAAATTCAATATCCTGGTGTCGCAGAAAGCATTTCTAGCGATTTGGCTTTGGTAAAACCTATTGCTATTAAAATGTTTAATATTAAAGGAAAAGATAGTGATAAATACTTTAAAGAAGTCGAAAATAAATTAGTAGAAGAAACTAACTACATACTAGAAGTTAAGCAAAGTAAAGAAATTGTAAATGCATGTAAACACATTCCTAACCTTAAATTTCCTGAGTATTACGAAGATTTGTCTTCAGAGCGTATCATTACTATGGATTGGATGGAAGGCGAACACCTTTCCGAATTTACTGCACACAATACCAATCAAGAAGTAGCAAATAAAATAGGTCAAGCACTATGGGATTTTTACATGTACCAAATGCATGTACTTAAAAAAGTACACGCAGATCCGCATCCCGGAAACTTTTTAGTGTCTAAAAATGGCGAACTTATCGCGTTAGACTTTGGTTGTATGAAAATAGTACCTGAAGATTTTTACACACCATATTTTGAATTGGCAAAAAAAGAAAGTCTTGAAAACAAAGATATTTTCACTAAAAAAATGTTCGAATTAGAAATATTAAGAGAAGATGATAGCCAAGAAGAATTAGACTTCTTCTCTGAAATGTTTCATGAATTGTTAAGCCTATTCACCAAACCTTTTCATGTGGATACTTTTGATTTTTCTGATCCTGAATTTTTTAATGCTATTTCAGAAATGGGACAACGTTACAGTAAAAATACAGAGTTAAGAAAAATGAATGGTAATCGCGGATCTAAGCATTTTATTTACATCAACCGTACGTTTTTTGGATTGTACAATTTAATGTTCGATTTAAAGGCAAAAGACATCAAAATCAACAACTTTCAAAATTTAAAATAATGAAGCATTTCAGTAAAAAACATATCGAAGAAATGCATCATTTATACCGCATTAATCTTATAAATAGTGTCTCTGGATTTAAAAGCGCTAATCTAATTGGCACAAAATCTAAGGATAATATCGAGAATGTTGCAGTATTTAGTTCGGTAACGCATGTTGGTAGCAATCCGCCGCTTTTAGGCTTTTTTTGTAGACCAACAACCGTTTTACGCAACACTTACGAAAACATCAAATCGACTGGTGTTTACACGATTAATCATATTCATAAATCAATAATTGAAGATGCGCATCATACATCTGCTAAATACGATGCTAATATTTCAGAATTTGAAGTTACTAATCTCAATTCAGAATATAAAAATGAATGTTTTGCACCTTTTGTAAAAAATGCGCCTGTTCAGCTTCAAATGAAATTTGTTCAAGAGTATTTCATTAAAGAAAACGATACTATTCTTGTTTTAGGTGAAATTGAAAATCTTTTCATTAATGATAATTTATTAGAAAGTGATGGCTTTGTAAACCTATCTAAAGCAGAAATTGCAACTATTAACGGATTAGACACTTACGCTATTCCTACTTTAGAAAAACGCTTAGAATACCAAAGACCTAAACCATCTTTAGCTAACAATCAATAAATGTAATTATCTATAGACAAAAAAACCAAAACCTATGAGAATATTAGTAACAGGAGCAACAGGTTACATTGGTAAGCGTATTATTCCGTTACTTTTAGATCAAGGTCATACGGTAGTTTGCGCTGTACGCGGAAAATTACGTACGGAAAAAGCATATTCAGATGAAGAAAATCTTCATGTTGTAGAAGCAGATTTTTTAAAACCAGACACCTTACAAAACATACCTAAAGACATAGACGCTGCGTATTATTTAATACATTCTATGTCAAATTCTGTAGACAAGTTTCATAAGTTAGAAGAAGAATGTGCGCTAAACTTCAAAAATTATATCGAAACGACTAACGTAAAACAAGTTATCTACCTTAGCGGAATTACCAACGACACCAAACTCTCAAAACATTTATTATCCAGAAAAAATGTAGAAGACACTTTAAAATCTAATGTTTATGCATTAACCGTTTTTAAAGCAGGAATTATTGTTGGTTCTGGTAGTGCTAGTTTCGAAATTATTAGAGATTTAGTCGAAAAACTTCCCATAATGATCGCACCAAAATGGTTAAACACCAAAACACAACCTATTGGTGTAAGAGATGTTTTAGCGTTTTTAACTAAAGGACTTGGTAAACAAGAATTGTACAACACATCTCATGATATTTTTGGTCCAGAAATTATGACTTACAAGCAAATGCTGTTACAATTTGCAGACATAAGAAAATTAAAAAGATACATCATTACTGTTCCGGTAATGACGCCAAAACTGTCAAGCTACTGGCTATATTTTGTAACATCAACATCTTACAAATTAGCCTCTTCTTTAGTAAATAGTATGGGTATAGAAATTATAGGAGAAAAAAGTAACATCAATCAATTTTTGGACATTAAACCTATAACATATAAAGAGGCTGTAAAAGTAGCTTTTGCTAAAATTGAAGGAAATGAAATTGTCTCTAGCTGGAAAGACGCCTTTATAAGTAGCCGAAACAAAAAAAGAGTATCAACCAAATACCTTAAAGTTCCAAAATTTGGATGCTTTAAAGATATCAAAGAACGACGCGTAAAAGATGAAAACCGAACGCTTGAAAAAATTTGGGCAATTGGTGGCGAAAATGGATGGTATTACGGTACTACACTTTGGAAAATTAGAGGTTATTTAGATAAACTAGTAGGTGGTATTGGTTTACGTCGTGGTCGTACCAATAAAACTGATATTAAAACTGGTGATGCCTTAGATTTTTGGCGTGTATTATTAGCAGATAAAGAACAAAAACGCCTTATCCTTTTTGCCGAAATGAAATTACCTGGCGAAGCTTGGTTAGAGTTTCAAGTCGCAAAAGGTAAAGTTTACCAACGCGCTACCTTTAGACCACGCGGTCTATGGGGAAGACTCTATTGGTATAGTGTTTTACCGTTTCATGGATTTATTTTTAACGGAATGATAAATAAACTAGCCAATGCCTAAAGGAATAGCTAAACAACACTTGCCAACAAAAATTTGTCCCGTTTGCCAACTACCATTTACATGGAGAAAAAAATGGGAGAAAAATTGGGATAATGTAAAATATTGTAGCGAAAAATGCAGAAAGAACAAAACACAAGCCTAATTTGGTTTAGAAACGATTTAAGAATTCACGATAACGCGTCATTAACTAATGCTATTAATAGTCATAATCGTGTCATAGCTTTATATTGCTTTGATCCAAGACAATTTGAAGTAGATCAATTTGGCTTTAAAAAAACCGAAAAATATAGAGCTAAATTTTTAATAGAAACCGTAACCGATTTAAAAAACAATCTAGCTCTAATTAATATTCCATTATTTGTTTATACAATAAAACCAGAAAATTGTATTCCTAATTTGGTAGAAAACTATCAAATAAACAATATTTTTTTACAAGAAGAATGGACGCAAGAAGAAGTCGCTGTGTTCAATAAGGTGAAAGAAAAGTTGCCTGAACACATTCAGATTTCAACAAATTACAATCAGTTTTTATATCATCCAGAAGATATTCCTTTCAATATAAAACAACTACCTAAAGTCTTCACAGAATTTAGAAAAGCTTGTGAAAAAAGAAGTGAAATTAAACAAGAAACTTCTTCATCAACAGAAAAAGTAAATAAAGAAAGTATAGAAAACCTAACTTCAATTCCATCACTTTCTGATTTAGGTTTTATAGATTTTGAAGTGCATCCAAATTCAGCGTTTCCTTTTAAAGGTGGAGAAACTGATGCTTTACAACGTTTAGAAGACTACTTTTTCAACTCGAAAAAATTAGGTGTCTATAAAAAAACAAGAAATGGATTGATTGGCAAAGATTTTAGTTCCAAATTTTCACCTTGGTTAGCCAATGGAAGCATTTCTGCTAAACATATTTACTACCAAGTCAAGCAGTTTGAGAAAGCACATTTTAAAAACGATTCTACCTATTGGCTTATTTTTGAGCTTATTTGGCGCGAATATTTTAAATATGTGTCTCTAAAATTTGGTAATCAGATTTTTAAAATCGGCGGAATTTTAAACAAAGATTACCAATGGTCTAAAAATCAGCAAAAAATTAACGACTGGATAAACGGTAAAACGCCTGAACCTTTTGTTAATGCAAACATGATTGAACTTAAAAAAACAGGTTGGATGAGTAATCGTGGCAGACAAAATGTAGCGAGTTACTTCGCTAAGTCTATGGAACTAGATTGGCGCATTGGTGCAGCGTATTTTGAGAGTTTACTTCTCGATTACGATGTGCATAGCAATTACGGTAACTGGATGTATGTTGCTGGCGTTGGTAACGATCCAAGAGACCGAAAATTTAACGTCAAACTTCAAGCCGACCGCTACGATAGTAACGGTAAATACCAACGTTTGTGGTTGCAAGACACTTTATTTTAAAACACATTTATGTTAGTCTGAGCACAGTCGAAGACTAAAAAAGAATTCATGAAAGCACTTAGACTTATACTAGGCGATCAATTAAACAGCAAACACAGTTGGTATAAAAACAATGATAAAAATGTAGTGTATTGTCTATTTGAAATGCGTCAAGAAACCGATTATGTCACGCATCATATTCAAAAAATAATTGGCTTTTTTGCAGCAATGCGTGCGTTTTCAAATCTCTTAAAAGACAACAATTTTAACGTAGACTATTACAAACTAGACGATAAAAACAACACGCAAGATTTAGTAGAAAATTTAAAACAGCTCATAAAAAAACATGAGATTGAAAAATTTGAATACCAATTACCAGATGAATATCGTGTAGACCAACAATTATCAGAGTTTTGTAAGTCTTTAGATATTGAATCTGAAGCGTTTTCAACAGAACATTTTTATACAGAACGCAGTGATTTAAAAAACTTCTTCAAAGGTAAAAAGCAATATTTAATGGAGAATTTTTACCGTGATATGCGTAAAAAGCACGACATTTTAATGGCTGGAAACCAACCTGAAGGCGGTAAATGGAACTACGACAAAAGTAATCGCAACAAATGGAAAGGCGAACACCAAATTCCGCCTTACAAATATTTTAAAAATGATGTTTCTGATATTGTTGAATTAATCAAAAAAAGTGACATCAAAACCATTGGCAAGTTTGATACTAAAACGTTTAGTTATCCAATTACCAGAGCACAAGCGTTATATCAACTTAAATATTTCTGTGAAGAATTATTGATTCATTTTGGCGATTATCAAGATGCCATGCATACGGAAGAAGTGTATTTATTCCATTCGCGACTGTCTTTTGCGATGAATATCAAGCTTATTTCAGCTAAAAATATTGTGGATACCGTTTTAAATTATTGGCGAAAACATGGTGACAATATTGACATTTCTCAAGTTGAAGGTTTTATTCGTCAAATTATTGGTTGGCGAGAGTATATGCGCGGTATGTATTGGGCTTTAATGCCAGAGTACAAAACCGAAAACCACTTGGAAAACACCAGCAAACTACCTGAATTTTATTGGACTGGAAATACTAAAATGAACTGCCTAAAAAATGCCATAACCAACAGTCTTGACAATGGTTACGCGCATCACATACAGCGTTTAATGGTGACTGGTAATTTTGCGTTGCTTGCACAAATTAACCCAGACGATGTTGATGCTTGGTATTTGGGTATTTATGTTGATGCTTTAGAATGGGTACAATTACCCAACACGCGTGGCATGAGTCAATTTGCTGATGGTGGAAAAATTGCCACAAAACCGTACGTTTCAAGCGGAAGTTACATCAATAAAATGAGTAATTATTGTGACGATTGCTATTATGATAAAAAGGA
The DNA here is from genome assembly GCF_000422365.1 of Mesoflavibacter zeaxanthinifaciens DSM 18436. Classification (GTDB taxonomy): domain Bacteria; phylum Bacteroidota; class Bacteroidia; order Flavobacteriales; family Flavobacteriaceae; genus Mesoflavibacter; species Mesoflavibacter zeaxanthinifaciens. The sequence goes on along the minus strand of NZ_AULQ01000001.1, from coordinate 174,382 downwards.
AAAATTAGGTGAAAAAGCGTGTCCGTTTAACAGCTTATACTGGAATTTTTTAGATGACAAACGCAGTATTTTAGGCAATAATCGTCGTATGGGAATGATGTACAGTTTACTTGATAAAATGGATAAAGACCAACTTGTAAACATCAAAAAACGTGCACAAAGTATAATTGAAAATCCTGACAATTTTTAATGAAAAACAACCTTAGCATCGTTTGGTTAAAACGCGACCTTCGTTTACAGGATAACGAAGCCATTACCAACGCCATAAACACCAAACAAAACGTGCTTTTCCTCTACACTTTCGAGGATTTTTTACTTCAAGATAAACATTACAGCCAACGTCATTGGGATTTTGTTAAACAGTCTTTACATGAAATAAATCATCAGTTAAAACCTTATAATTCCAAAGTTTTAATCGTCAATAATTCTATTGAAAATACAGTTGAGCAACTTCAAAATCAATTCAACATTACTCACGTGTTTTCACATATGGAAACAGGTATACTTTCAACTTTTAAAAGAGATATCGCTTTCGCGGAATTTTGCCGAACTCAACATATCACTTGGATAGAAAATATTAATAATGGCGTACAACGCGGACTTAGAAACCGCAACACTTGGTTTGAAGATTGGGATCATTTTATGATGCAACCAGAGTTTCAGTTTCAGCCAAAAAAAAATCAGTTATTAAGTATTGCTTCAGTTGAAGCATTAGAACTTCAGTTTAAAACTGTTTCAACAGAAACTATTCACAACAAAAATTTTCAAAAAGGTGGCACAACAATAGGAATAAAATACATGCAGTCTTTTTTCAATAATCGCTATAAAAACTACATGTTTCATATCTCGAAACCTTTAGAAGCCAGAACAGGTTGTAGTCGATTATCGCCTTACATTGCTTGGGGAAATTTATCCATAAAACAAGTTATTAATGCAGCTGGAATTGAAAGAGAAAAAGGTAAAAACAAGCGACATTTAAATGCGTTTGTATCACGTTTACGTTGGCAAGCACACTTTATCCAAAAGTTTGAAATGGAACATTCGATGGAATTTAAAAGTGTAAATAAAGGCTTTCATCAACTTAAAAAACCTGTAAACGTTGAATTACAAAATGCTTGGAAAGAAGGCAAAACAGGTTTTCCGTTAGTAGATGCTTGCATGCGCTGCTTAAATACTACGGGCTATTTAAACTTCAGAATGCGTGCTTTAGTGGTTTCATTTTTTACACATAATCTTTGGCAACCTTGGCAAGATTTAAGCGAATACTTAGCGAGTTTATTTTTAGATTTTGAACCAGGTATACATTATCCGCAAATACAAATGCAAGCTGGCGAAACGGGAATTAATATGCTACGCATTTACAATCCATTAAAAAATAGTTTAGAACACGATCCTGAAGGTAAATTTATAAAACAATGGGTTCCTGAATTGGCAAATTTAGAAACTCCGTTTATACATAATCCCAGTGAAATAACCTATTTTGATCAACAACTAACAGGCTTCATTTTAGGCAAACACTATCCTTTTCCTATAGTAAATGAAAAAGAAACACGAAAAAAAGCTAGTGATATATTATGGGGACTTAAAGATGATTTTTTAGTGAAACAAGAAAGCTATCGCATTTTAAAACGACATACTTTAAATGACCGTACAAAAATGCTTAATAACCCATAGATTTTAATTATTATGCATCAAAAAATAATATGTTAAATATTGTTTAACTTATTTTTTAAAAGATTAAACATTTTGTAAATTTGATTAGAATCTTAAAGTTTAACTATTGCTTTTTAACACTTCTTATACCGATAAAGAAATTACTAAACAAATTAATAATTTGGTGGGTAAGCCTTTTTCCTTTATTAAAGCTATAAAATTAAAAGGTATCGGTTCTAAACGTATGATAATTGACGAGGTTAGTCCTAACCTACATACCATAGTTAATTTAGTTAACGATATAAATTACGGTAGTATTGAATTAAGACCAAAAGGAATTTTGATTCATATTGGTAAAGGATTACAACGCTTTGCTTGGGTTATTCCATATTATAAACTAGTAATTTATAAAACAAATGGCGCAAGTATACATGCAGATGGAAAATTTATTCATTTTAGAAAAAATAAAACCTTTAAAGAAAATAAGCAATTTTTTAAAAAGCTATTAGATCAAAAAATAAATTTTGACAGTCAATTTTCAACAATACCATATAATGAATAAGAATTTTACGATAAGAGAAATTGATAGAATTATTGAAATGGCTTGGGAAGATCGAACTACCTTTGATGCTATTGCCTTTCAGTTTGGATTAAAAGAACAAGAAGTCATAAACCTTATGCGTAGAGAGATGAAACCTAGTAGTTTTAGACTTTGGCGCAAACGTGTACAAGGAAGAGCTACTAAACATCAAAAACTTAGATCTTTTGAAAGTGGAAGATTTAAATGCAGTAGACAAAAACAAATTACACACAATAAAATATCTAAACGTTAGATATTACAACCAATCTGCTTTGTTTCAATTATTGAAAACAGCAATTAAAAAAGATGCTATGAATAAAGAAAAATTAGTAACTCCAACCAACAGACACAAATTAAATGGATTTTCTATTGAAGACATCGGTGATGATCATTTATTTACCAGTCTAGAAACACCAATGAGAAATGATGCATTTAAAATTTCTGATGAAGAAAAAAAAGAACGTATCTCTATTCTTTTTGAAGAAATTATGGATGTTCTTGGTTTAGACCTAACCGACGATTCATTAAAAGGCACACCAAAACGTGTAGCAAAAATGTATGTTGAAGAAATCTTTTCTGGACTTAATCCTGCCAATAAGCCCAAAATAGCTTTGTTTGATAATAAATATCAGTATAACCAAATGCTAGTAGAAAAAGATATAACCTTTTATTCTAACTGCGAGCATCACTTTGTCCCAATTATAGGTAAAGCCCACGTAGCTTACATATCTTCAGGAAAAGTAATTGGTCTTTCTAAACTTAACAGAATTGTACAATATTATGCAAAAAGACCTCAAGTACAAGAACGTTTAACTAATCAAATTGGCGAAGATTTAAAACAAATTTTAAATACAGAAGACGTAGCAGTGATCATAGATGCTAAACATCTTTGTGTATCATCAAGAGGCGTAAAGGATGATACTTCTGCTACGGTTACAACTTTTTATAGTGGACAATTTACCAATCCACAAAAAATCTCAGAATTACAAAACTATTTAAAACAATAAGCTATGAGTACAATTGAAAAAGCATTAGAGTTTGAGCAAACTAGTTTAAGATCTTTATCTACTAGTGATCGTGTAAAATTATCAAGACAGGCAAAGTCATTAATCTTAGAATTAAATCAAATTTATAAGAAAAAGAAAGACGAAAAAATAATGGATTTAATGAAACGTTTAACCGCTATAAAACGTAAAGTAGAAAAACGTTTACCAACAACAGTAACTATATAACCATGGACCATTTAGTTATTATTGGCGGAAGTAAAGGTATAGGAAAAGCTATTACTAAAAGTTTTTTAGACACTCATAAAGTCACTAACATTAGCAGGAATAAGCCTGACTTTTCTCATGAAAATTTAACACACCATTCTTGTGATGTTTTAACTGATGATTTACCTGATATAGAAAACTTAGACCATCTAATTTATTGTCTTGGAAGTATCAATTTAAAACCTATCGGACGCTTAAAATTAGACGATTTTAGAGCCGATTTTGAAATCAACGTCATTGGTGCCGTAAAAGCGTTACAAAAATACACAGATTCTTTAAAGAAAGGGAATAACCCTTCTGTTGTATTATTTAGTACTGTTGCCACAAAGTTAGGTATGCCTTTTCACGCAAGCGTTGCTGCATCAAAAAGTGCTGTTGAAGGTTTAGTAAAATCTGTTGGTGCCGAATTGGCGCCAACTGTTAGAATAAACGCAGTTGCTCCAACTGTGACTAACACAGATTTAGCATCAAAACTTTTGCGTAACGAGAAGCAAGAAGAAAATATGCGAGAGCGTCATCCGTTAAAAAAATACCTACAACCAGAAGATGTTGCAAATATGGCTACATTTTTATGTTCTGATAAAGCGTCTTCTATCTCTGGACAAGTGTTTGATTTAGATTGTGGTATTGTAAGCTTTAAAATTTAGAACATATGAATGTTTTAAAAGCCTTTTTGTTAACATTATGTACTGTTTCAACCAAATCAGATTTGCAAAGCCAAACTTCTATTTACGACATAAACATTAATAGCTTACAGGGACAACCAATAGACTTTAAAGCATTTAAAGGCAAACACATTTTGTTTGTAAATGTTGCATCTAAATGTGGATTTACACCTCAATATGAAGACTTACAAAATCTTCATGATACTTATGGTGATAAAATTATAATAATAGGTGTTCCTTGTAACCAATTTGGAAACCAAGAACCAGGAAATAAAGACCAAATTATGTCTTTTTGCCAAGCTAATTACGGAGTTTCGTTTTTAATGACAGAAAAAATTGAAGTAAAAGGTACAAATAAGCATCCTTTGTATGCTTGGTTAACCCAGAAAGAAAAAAATGGAATAAAGAATTCTAAAGTAAAATGGAATTTCCAAAAATATTTAGTGGGTCCAGACGGACAGTTAATAGATTATTTTCTTTCGGTAACATCCCCAAAAAGCAATAAAATTTTAAAATATTTAAAGTAAAAAAATGTTTGGACTTTTTAAATCAAAATCTGAAGTAGAAAAACTACAAGTAAAATACGAAAAACTAATGCAAAAGTGGCATAAACTTTCAACTACCAATAGATCTAAAAGTGATGAAGTGTATGCAGAAGCTGAAGCTATTATGAATAAAATTGAATCCTTAAAAAATGAATAATCTTAAAAGATTTTTATTCTTCCTTTTTATAAATCTTGGTAGTTTAGGCTTAGGTAGTTTATTGATGAATAACGGACCAACATCAGAATGGTATTTAAATTTAAATAAAGCTCCATGGACGCCACCAGGTTGGCTATTTGGTGTAGCTTGGACGACTATTATGGTGTGTTTTTCTATCTATTTAACATACTTATTTTCTAAATTAAGCTCTAAAAACATTAAAATAGCCTTTAGTATTCAAGTCTTTTTAAACATTATTTGGAATTTCATTTTCTTCAACCAACATTTAATTTTATTAGGGTTAATTACGATAATACTACTAACTATTGTTGTTTTTTACATCTTTTTCAGCTTTAAAAACATAATGAAAACCAAAAGTTTACTCCTATTCCCTTATATGATTTGGTTACTAATTGCTACATCTTTAAATGCTTACATTCTAATAAATAATTAAAAGATTTCACTTTCGTGGAAAAACTTAAGCTATGAAAATATACAGATTACATCAAAAACAAAATTTACCAATCACAAAACAAGAAGCTTGGGATTTTTTGTCAGACCCTAAAAACTTAAAAGTCATCACGCCAGATTATATGGGATTTCATATACTTTCTGGAGCAGATAGACCAATGTTTGCAGGTCAAATCATTCAATATATTGTCACACCAGTTTTAGGGATTAAAACAAAATGGGTAACGGAAATTACTCATGTTATTGATGGTGAATATTTTGTAGATGAACAACGTTTTGGACCATATTCATTGTGGCATCATAAGCATTTTATTAAAGAAATTGATGGTGGCGTAGAAATGGAAGACATTATAGATTACAAAATCCCAATGGGCATATTAGGACAATTAGTGCATCCTATTTTAGTTAAACCAAAGCTTAAAGAAATCTTTGATTATCGTACAAAAAAACTAGAAGAATTATTTGGTAAATTTTAATCAGACAGACAAAAACACTAACTTTAAATACTTACAACTCTAGACACTTTAACTACTTTAAGTACTAACAAATGAAACAACCTTTAAATATATTCTGGTTTAGACGTGACCTAAGATTAGACGATAACGTAGGCTTTTACAATGCTCTAAAAGCAGACAAACCTGTGTTACCAATCTTTATCTTTGATAAAGAAATTTTAAACGAACTACCAGAAGATGACGCAAGAGTAACTTTCATTTTTAATACGTTGCAAAGCATGCGAAATACACTTCAAGATGAACGTGACAGTAGTATTGCAATATATTACAGTACTCCAAAAGAAGTTTTTAAACAGTTAGTTGAAGATTACGAAATAGATACGGTTTACACCAATCACGATTATGAGCCTTACGCCAAGACACGTGATACAGAAATTGAAACCATCTTATCTGAAAATGACATCAATTTTAAAACCTTTAAAGACCAAGTTATCTTTGAAAAAGACGAAGTTGTTAAGCAAGATGGCGATCCATACGTTGTTTACACGCCATATATGCGTACCTGGAAAGAAAAATTTAAAAACCACGACCTCAACATCTATTACACTAACGAGTATTTAGACAATTTGGTAAAAAATACAAGATTGCCAAACTTAACGCTTTCTGATATGGGATTTAAAACGTCTTCACAAAAAATTGCAGATTACACAGTAACACCAACGTTAATCCAAGAATACGAAGACAAAAGAAATTTTCCTGCCAAAGATGCGACTTCAAAACTTGGTCCGCATCTACGATTTGGTACGGTTAGCGTGCGTAAAATGGTTAAAAAAGCAATTGCAGAAAAAAACGAAATCTTTTGGCAAGAGTTAATTTGGCGCGAGTTTTTTATGCAAATTTTATGGCATTATCCAAAAACGCAAACCAATGCGTTTAAATCTAAATACGATAACATAAAATGGCGTAATAATAAAGAAGAATTTGAAGCTTGGAAAACAGGAAATACAGGTTACCCATTAGTAGATGCTGGTATGCGCGAACTAAACGAAACTGGTTTTATGCACAACCGTGTACGTATGTTGGTTGGTAGCTTTTTATGTAAACATTTATTAATAGATTGGCGTTGGGGCGAAGCCTATTTTGCCGAAAAATTACACGATTACGAAATGGCAAGTAACGTTGGCAACTGGCAATGGGTTGCAGGTTCTGGTGTAGATGCAGCGCCTTACTTTAGAATTTTTAATCCAACCACACAAATTGATAAGTTTGATAAAGAACATAAGTATATAAAAAAATGGGTTCCAGAATATCAAGACCAAAAATATACTAAGCCAATTGTAGATCATAAAGAAGCTAGGGAGCGCTGTTTAAAAGTTTACAAAGAAGCGGTATCCTAGAAAAATTATTAAATAAAAAAGCATCTAAATTAAAATTAGATGCTTTTTATTTTTTTAGGAATTAATTAAAATTAATTTCCTTCTAAACGTTCAATTTTTGCTCCAATAGCTTTAAGACGTTCTACTATTTTTTGATAACCTCTATCAATTTGTTCAATATTATGAATTGTACTTGTTCCTTTTGCAGAAAGTGCAGCAATTAACAAACTAATTCCAGCTCTAATATCTGGAGAAACCATGGTTGTTGCTTTTAATTGTGATTTAAAATCATGACCAATAACTGTAGCACGATGCGGATCGCAAAGGATAATTTTTGCACCCATATCTATTAATTTATCTACGAAGAATAAACGACTTTCAAACATCTTTTGGTGTACTAGTACTTCTCCTCTAGCCTGTGTAGCTACAACCAAAACAATACTTAATAAATCTGGAGTAAAACCTGGCCAAGGGGCATCTGCTATAGTTAGAATAGAACCATCTATGTAGTTTTGTATTTCGTAACCATCTGTATGTGCAGGAATATGTATATCGTCTCCTTGTTTTTCAACAGTAATTCCTAGTTTTCTAAATACATTTGGTATTTGTCCTAAATCATCCCAACTTACATTTTTTATAGTAAGCTCAGACTTTGTCATTGCTGCCAAACCAATCCAGCTACCAATTTCAATCATATCTGGTAACATGGTATGCTCTGTCCCACCAAGACTGTCTACACCTTCAATAGTTAATAAATTAGAACCAACGCCAGAGATTTTTGCGCCCATTCTATTAAGCATTTTACATAATTGCTGCAAATAAGGCTCGCAAGCTGCGTTATATATTGTCGTAGTACCTTTTGCTAATACAGCAGCCATTACAATGTTTGCTGTACCTGTTACAGATGCTTCGTCTAAAAGCATATCGGTTCCTACTAATTGATCTGCTTCTACGCCGTAAAAATAATCTTCACGGTTGTATCTAAATTTAGCTCCAAGATTTATAAATCCCTCAAAGTGAGTATCTAAACGACGACGACCAATTTTATCTCCACCTGGTTTTGGGATATATCCTTTACCAAAACGTGCTAATAATGGTCCAACAATCATTATTGAGCCACGTAACCCACGACCTTCTTCTTTAAAAGCTGCAGACTCTAAATATTTTAAATCTACTTGATCGGCTTGAAAACTATAAGTACCTTCAGAAAGTTTTTCTACTTTAACGCCTAAGTTTCCTAATAAAGTAATTAGTTTATTGACGTCTATTATATCGGGTATGTTATTTATGGTGACTTTTTCTGGAGTTAATAATACTGCACATAAGATTTGTAATGCTTCGTTTTTTGCTCCTTGAGGTTGAATGCTTCCTTTTAGTTGGTGTCCACCTTCAATTTTAAATGTTCCCATAAATAAGTTTAGTATCTTTTTCGGTTTCTGTTATTTTTTTTGTGTCCTTTTTTGTTGTTGGAATATTTCTTTCCGCTAGATGCTTTCATTAGACTACTAGAGTCTGTTAAATCTTCTTCTGAATTTTTGATATTTAATTCGCCATTAGATAATTCAAATAAATGATCATAAATTACATCGTCTTCAACTGTATCTTTATTCCAGTTTAAGAAACATTTTTTCATATGGTTTGCAATAGTATACACTAATGCTTCTTTCATTTCGCCTTCTTCCCATGTTCTAGCAACGTCAATCATCGTTTTAATATTGTTTCCATAAAAACGATATTTTGGAAAGTTTTGCGGATATTTTAATGGTACAGGACGTTCTGATAATTCTTCTTTAGAAGGTTTTTCAAATGGTGAATCTACATCCAACTCAAAATTAGACATAATAAATAGTTGATCCCAAAGTTTGTGCTGAAAATCTGGAACATCGCGTAAATGTGGTTGTAAATTACCCATTACTGCAATTATAGATTTGGCTACTTTATTACGTTCTTCTTTTGTTTCGCGTGATTTTGCATAGTTAATCATTTTTTGAATATGTCTACCATACTCTGGAATAATCAAGTGTTCACGCTCTGTGTTATACTCTAAATTGTCTATCAAAATTAAATAAGTGTAGTATTTATATATTTTGCATTTTGAAGTTTCTAAATGCAGTTGCAAAATACAAAAAAAAATTAAAGGCTTATTACGCCTTCAATTTTTTCTCCGACCTCTTTATACTTTTCTATAACGTGGTCTGGATTTTTCATTTTTACGCTAACCGAAACGCTGGTATATTTACCATTGCTAGATTCTTTTGTATTAATTACTGCGCCCATATTATCAAAAATAACCTCTACGTGTTCTATTTTTGATTTTTCGGTTTGCACAATAAATTTATATAAATACTCTGTAGGCCACATTGCAGTATCCTGCAATTGGCTTTTTAACTTAGCGTAAAATTCGTCCTTATTTGGTATATTATCCATAGCGTTATTATAAGTCGCAAATATACCAATTTGTTTACATTTTTTTTTAAAGAATTTAATTCCGATTTTTACACTTTAATTTACAGACTTTGATTACAAAAAAAATAGTTATTACTGGCGGACCAGGAACAGGAAAATCTTCAATTATTAACGAGCTTACAAAACGTGGTTATACCTGCTACGAAGAAATCTCTAGACAAGTTACTCTAGACGCAAGAAAAGATGGTATTGAGCAATTATTTTTAACCAAACCTTTATTGTTTAGCGAGTTATTATTAAAAGGAAGAGAACAACAATATGTAGAAGCAGAAAACAGTAATAATGAGTTTGTATTCTTAGATCGAGGTATACCTGATGTTGTTGCATATATGGATTATGCTAACGAAAGTTATCCTGAAAACTTCATTACATCATGTCAAGAAAACACTTATGATTATGTCTTTATTTTAGCACCTTGGCAAGAAATTTTTAGAAGTGATAACGAACGTTATGAAAACTTTGAACAAGCAAAACAAATACACGAAAGCCTTTTAGAAACCTACAAAAAGTACGATTATCACTTGCAAGACGTACCTTTTGGAAGTATCGAAGAAAGAGCTAACCATATTTTAAACGTTGTAAAAGCCTTGTAATGCAACATCCAATAAATATATTAGAACGTTATTGGAAATTTACATCGTTTAGACCTTTACAAGAAGATATTATAAACGCAGTTTTAAATGGCGAAGACACTTTTGCGTTACTACCAACTGGTGGTGGAAAAAGTATTTGTTTTCAAGTTCCGGCTTTGGCTAAAGAAGGTATTTGCATAGTTATTTCGCCTTTAGCGGCTTTAATGAAAGACCAAGTTAGAGCTTTACAAAATAAAGGTATCAAAGCAATTGCATTAACTAGCGGAATTAAACCTTCTGAAATTGATACTCTTTTAGACAATTGTATCTACGGAAATTACAAATTTTTATACTTATCGCCAGAGCGTTTACAACAAGAACTAGTACAAGATCGTATTAGACAAATGAATGTTAATTTAATTGCTGTAGACGAAGCACATTGTATAAGTCAATGGGGAAACGACTTTAGACCTGCCTATAAAAACATAACCTTATTAAGAGAATTACAACCAAGCGTTAATGTTATTGCGCTAACAGCTAGTGCAACACCTAATGTTATTGACGATATTGTAACCGAGCTTGATTTTTTAGATCCAAAAATCTTTAAGCAATCTTTTTACAGAAAAAATATCGCTTATATGGTTTTTGAAGAAGAAGATAAATTTTTTCGTTTAGAAGCTATTTTAAATAAAAATAAACAATCGTCTATTATTTACGTTAGAAACAGAAGACTGACCATTGAAATCTCTAACTTTTTAGAACAAAAAAACATCAGTAGTACTTTTTATCATGGCGGTTTAAATAATACAGAAAAAGACCAACATCTTAACCAGTGGATAACTAATCAAAAACAAGTTATGGTGGCGACTAATGCATTTGGAATGGGCATAGACAAACCAGATGTAAAAACAGTTATACATTTAAACTTACCAGATAGTATAGAAAACTACTTTCAAGAAGCAGGTCGTGCAGGAAGAGATAATACTAAAGCATACGCAGTTATCTTAAAAAATAAAAATGACGATGCACTTTTGCACAAACAATTTATAAGTGTATTACCTACAGTAGATTTTGTTAAAACTGTATATAGAAAATTAAGTAACTATTTTCAAGTGTCTTATGGTGAAGGCGCTTACCAAACTTTTGAATTTAATTTTAATCACTTTTGTAAAACCTATAGCTTTAACTCAACAAGCGCTTACAATACATTACAAATTTTAGATAGAAATAGCGTAATAACTTTAAGCAAACAATTTAATAACCGTACAGAAGTACAATTTATTATACCTAACAAAGCATTGTTTTCTTATTTAGAAACCAATAAACAACTTGCTACCATCGTCAAATCTATTTTAAGAACCTATGGTGGTATTTTTGAACATCAAACAAAAATAAATAACAATTTAGTTGCTAATAAAGCAAATGTAAGTGAGCAACAACTTTTTATGGCGCTAAAGCATTTAGAAAAAGATGAAGTTATTACACTTAACATTCATAAAACAGATGCTCAAATCACCTTTATAGAACCAAGAGAAGATGATAAAACAATTAACCGTATTGCTAAAACAATAAAACAACAAAACGACTTAAAGCAAAAGCAAGTTAAAGCTGTTTTAGATTATGTAAATAATAATGACGTTTGTAAAAGCATTCAGCTACTATCCTATTTTGGAGAAAAAGAATTAGAGGAATGTGGAATTTGCTCAGTCTGTATTAAAAAGAAAAATGCTCCTGCTAAAACAACTTCAGCAGATGTCAATAAAGAAATCATAAAACAATTAGAATTTGGTCATTTAAGCTCTAAAGACTTATTTAAAGCATTACCTTTTTCTGAAGAACAAATAAACAATACATTAAAACAAATGTTAGAGCGTAACATAATAGAAGTTACAGCAACAAACACTTATAAATTAAAACATTTATAAAATGAAAGATTTACGAATAGTATTTATGGGGACGCCAGATTTTGCTGTGCAAACCTTAAAAACCATATTAGAGCATAATTATAATGTAGTTGGTGTTATTACAGCACCAGATAGACCAGCCGGTCGTGGAAGGAAATTAAACGAAAGCGCTGTAAAAACCTTTGCAAAAGAAAAAGGATTACACATTTTACAACCAACAAACCTTAAAAACGAAGATTTTTTAGACGAATTAAAAGCGCTAAACGCCAATCTACAAATTATAGTAGCATTTAGGATGTTACCAAAAGTAGTTTGGGATATGCCAAAACATGGTACATTTAATCTTCATGCTTCATTATTACCAAACTATCGCGGTGCAGCACCAATAAATTGGGCAATAATAAATGGCGAAACTAAAACAGGCGTATCTACATTTTTTATAGATGAAAAAATTGATACAGGAGAAATGATCCTTCAAAAAGAAATAGAAATTGATCCAACAGAAAATGCCGGTAGTTTACATGACAAATTAATGCATATTGGTAGCGATCTGGTTATAGATACCATAAAACTTATAGAAAAAGGGAATGTAAACACTACGCCTCAACCAGAAGATGCTATTAGTAAAACAGCTTATAAATTAAATAGAGATAATTGTAAAATTAATTGGGAAGCAGATTTAGATCAAATATTTAACCAAATTAGAGGACTTAGTCCATATCCTGCTGCATGGTCTATTTTAAAAAATGAAGATGAAGAATTAGACGTAAAAATCTATAAAGCTGAAAAAGAATCCGAAAATCATAATTTAATAACAGGAACTGTTATTTTTGATAAATCCTCAATTAAGGTAGCAGTAAAAGGTGGTTTTATATCAATACTAGAAATTAAGCTTCCAGGAAAGAGAAATATGGATGTAAAATCACTTTTAAACGGATTTTCTTTAAGTGAAAATGCAAAAATGCTGTAAAGCCTTATTATCACTGATTTCATTAAAAAAGCAAAAAAAACAAGCTTCTTTATTAACAAAAGGGGCAACTTATTAACAAAACACTCTATTTCCCTTACTATTACTTGCATAGTAGCATAATCCGTATAAATTTGTAAGAGGATTTAACAAAAATATGTTTAATCAACTATTTATTAATAATTAAAATTAAAATTATGAACAAAACAGATTTAATCGACGCTATGGCGGAGCACGCAGGAATTACTAAAGCAGCAGCAAAAAAAGCTTTAGAGTGTGCATTAATCGAAATTGAAGGAGCTTTACAAAAAGGAAACAGAGTTTCTTTAGTTGGTTTTGGATCTTGGTCAGTTACTAGAAGAGCTGCAAGAGAAGGAAGAAACCCTCAAACAGGAAAGACTATCAAAATCAAAGCTAAAAACGTTGTTAAGTTTAAAGCTGGATCTGATTTAGCAAACGCTGTAAACTAGTATTTGCTTAAAATAATTACCAAAAAGCCTTCTATTTTAGAAGGCTTTTTTTGTTAATAGAGTATTATAATTGGTATTTAAACAAATTAATGTTACATTTAATGTAATAATCCTTTTAAATTATGACTACAACCAAACCAAAAAAGGGTGATTTATTAATTGCAGAACCTTCTATTATAGGAGATGTTTCTTTTAACAGATCTATAGTATTACTTACAGACCATAATAAAGAAGGTTCTATTGGATTTATACTTAACAAGCCCTTAAACTACACTATTAAAGATTTAATACCAGAACTTGATGCCTCTTTTAGAGTTTACAATGGTGGACCTGTAGAGCAAGACAATCTATATTTTATACATAAAAGACCAGATTTGATCCCAGATAGCATAGAAATTTCTTTAGGAATTTTTTGGGGAGGAGATTTTAATGTAGTTGCTAATCTTATTGCCGAAAAGAAAATTGATCAAAAAGATATAAAATTCTTTTTAGGGTATTCTGGTTGGGAAATAAATCAACTAGAAGACGAATTAAAATCTAATGCATGGGTTGTTACAAAAAACACTTATGAAAAAGATATCATAGAAAAAGATTACGAGACCTTCTGGAAAGAAAAGATGTTAGAATTAGGTGGTGATTATTCTATTTGGTCTAATGCTCCAGAAAACCCAAGTTATAACTAGCTTAGTCTAACTTTTACATTTAACTTTTGCAACAATGCTTTTGCTACATTTGTCGCAAACTGCTTTTTTCTATATTTTGATACTGGTTGTATACCTGTTATTACATTGGTAATAAACATTTCGTCGGCTTTTTGTATTTCAAAAGGAGAAATAGAAGCTTCTTCTAAAGTATATTCTTCCATTAAATTAATAATTTCTATTAATTGTTTTCTAATTATTCCTTTTAAACATCCATCTGATAATGGTGGTGTTTTAATAGTATTCCCTTTAACTAAAAATACATTTCCGTTTAAAGCCTCAACTACACTTTTATTTGTATTAATTAACAAACAGTTGTCAAGGTTATTTTCTTTTGCATAAATACTACCAACAACATTTAAGGCTTTATTATTGGATTTTAATGTTGAAATTAAACTAGGAGACACATAAAAGTCTTTAAATAAATCAACTTCATAATCGCCTTCATTTAATAAATAGAAGTCTTGATCTAAAGCTTTTACAGAAACAATAAACTCTACATCATTACTTTCTGGTTTATATAATCCACCTTCTACTCTATGCACTTGCAATTTTACTCTACAAGTAGCTGTATCTAATTGATTAGCTTTTATGGTTTTTAAAATTTCATCTTGAAGAAACTCTAAAGTAAAACTCATAGGTATCTCCATACGCATAATACGCATAGATGCCATTAATCTAAAGTAATGGTCTTCAAAAAAAAGAAGTTTACCGTGTACTGCTTTTATGGTTTCAAAAAGCCCATCACCATAGGCATATGCACGATTATTGTTTGTAATTACTGTATTATTTTCTTGAAGATTTCCGTTAAAATTTATCATAAAAAAAGTCCCAAATTTCTTTGGGACAAATATACTCTAATTGTTGCGATTTTTAAGCAGAACCTAAGACTTGTTTTAAGTCAGAGATTTGATTAGTCCATAACATTTTTGCTTCTTCTACCTCGTCTTCTTCAGCATAGTCTGTAATCATTAAAGATACATCTTTGGTAATTTCGTCTACTTGAATTCTAATTTCAAAGTAATAAGGATCATCTTCATCATCTAACCATCTAAATTTTACACGTTCTCCAGACTTTTTTGTTAGTAACTTAGCTTGTTCTTCTGCTCCATCCCAGATAAATTTAAATAATTCTCCTCTAGAGTTAACATTATCTGCAAACCATTCTGACAATCCAGAAGGTGTTGATATATACTGGTATATTAATGACGGTGATGCATGGATAGGAAACTCTAACTCATACTTAATTTTTTCTTCCATTTATTTTTACTTGAAAATTATTACTGCCAATATATACATTAATTAACAAGTTTAGAAATCATTTTAAAAAATATTTAATTTTAAAAATAATGTTTGCTTGATATAATAATGTTATTATATTTGCACCTCCAAAATATGGCGAGGTAGCTCAGTTGGTTAGAGCGTTGGATTCATAACCCAGAGGTCACGAGTTCAAATCTCGTCCTCGCTACAAGAAAAAAGCTAAGATGTATGTCTTAGCTTTTTTATTTTTCAATAAAATAGTTTTTTCTTCTACTATTCCCGTACTTATTATTAATTAAGATTACCTTTTTATTAAGATTTAACCTGTTAAAAAACAGATAATTAACATAAAAACGTATGTTTTTTCATAAAATGAATAGTCAATTTGTGAAAAAATTGATATTACAAGTGTACGTATTTTCGCAGCTTCTGATAAAAAAACATGCATTTCATCGAAAAATTATGCGTTTTACAGATGATTT
Source organism: Mesoflavibacter zeaxanthinifaciens DSM 18436 (assembly GCF_000422365.1). Lineage (GTDB taxonomy): Bacteria > Bacteroidota > Bacteroidia > Flavobacteriales > Flavobacteriaceae > Mesoflavibacter > Mesoflavibacter zeaxanthinifaciens. The sequence continues at coordinate 158,384 of NZ_AULQ01000001.1, read as the reverse complement.
AACTAAAGTAAGTTACATTTGTAGGCAAATACTCATACCTTTTGTCGGATAAATTTGCGTTTAAAAGAAAACTAATGATTCCAATAATTGAAATAGTATTTACGGATTAGGATATTTTAATATTGCTTAACCCAAATTATTAATTAATTAAACCCTTATTTGAATTAAAAAATCATGAAAAAAACTAACCTACTAGTCACTCTTATTTTATTATTGCTATCACAATTAATTATAGCTCAGGATTCTCATAAAAGAATTAGTATAACTAACCCTTCTAAATCAACATTACTAAAAATAGCTACTTCTGGTATAGATTTAAATTGCGGAGCTAACCACTCTCATGATAATCTTGTTTTAGATTTATCAAAAGAAGAAGTTAATGCATTAGTTAATAAAAATGTTTCTTTTAATGTTATTATCGATGATTTAGAAGAATTTTACAGAAAAAGAGCAGTAAAAACTAAAGCTAAAGCAATAGCGCAGTTAAATGCTGAAAAATCTTTATCAGCTACTAACACTAATACAACACAACGCGCATCTATTTCTAATACAGTACAAGACAATATTATACAATACATAAACTGTGATGAAATTAATTGGGTAACACCACAAAACTTTCATCTTGGTTCTATGGGTGGATGTTTAACTGTAGATGAAATGAAAACTGAACTTGATGAAATGAGAAGTTTCTCTATTACTAATGGTTTAGATATAGTTTCTCAAAAATTAGATGCTTCACCTACAGGACAAACCACTTGGGGAAATCCTTCTAATACAATTTTTAATAATGGATTAACTTATAGTGGTATAGGTAACAGTAGATGGAACCCAGAAACTATATATTATGTAAGAATTACTGGTAACGAATCTTCAACTCCAGAAAACACAAAACCACAAATTCTTTTCACTTCAATGATTCACTCAAGAGAAGTAAGCGCCTTAATGAACAATATATTCTTCATGTGGTATTTAATTGAAAACTACAATACCAATGACGCTATTAAAGAATTAGTAGATAATAATGAATTATACTTTGTACCTATAGTTAATCCTGACGGACTAAGATGGAATGAGCATTTAAGTCCAAATGGAGGTGGAATGCAACGTAAAAACACGAGACCTAATACAGGTAGCAATTCAAGTTCGACTTCTATTAGAGGTGTAGACTTAAACAGAAACTTTGATTATTATTGGGGTTACAATAATGTTGGTTCTTCTGGTAGTCAAACAAGTAATACTTACAGAGGTCCATCTCCTTCTTCTGAGCCTGAAACTCAGATTATGGAAGATTTTATTTTAAGTAAAAACTTTCAAACTGCTGTTTGGAATCACTCTTACGCTAATTCTGTACCTCATCCTTATGGAGGTGTACCTTCTTTAAACTCAGGAAGAGAAGATGAGTTTTATAGTTGGCACGAAGAAATGACTCGCTACAACAGATACCTTTATGGTGCTACGATCTTTTATGAGTCTAATGGTATTCCTGACGATTGGATGTTAGGAGGAGCTCCTGATAATAATGGATCTACTGGTTCTGGTCAAGCTATATTAGGTACTACACCAGAGCACGGAAGTGAAGGTTTTTGGCCTCCACAAACATCTATTATTCCTATTGCAAAAAGATCGATGAGAATTTCTTTTGGTACTGCCTATTATGGTGGTAAATACGCAAAACTTCATGACTTAACGCAAAGCAACATAGATGATACAACTGCTAACTTAGATTTTGGAATTGAAAGAATTGGTCAAACTGCAAGTAATTTCACCTTAACTATCACTCCTATTTCATCTAATATAATTAGTATTAATGCTCCTGCCACACAAACTGGTATGAATGTCTTAGAGCAAAGAAATGTATCTGCTCAAATACAACTAGATCCAAGTATTGTTGCTAACGAAAAAATAGAATATAATGTAAAATTATCTAACGATAATGGTGTTATATATGATGTTAACTACGAAAAATATTACCAACCAACAGTACTTTTTGACCATGATCCTGATGTAGATGGCATTACTGGTTGGACACAATCTGGTGGATGGACATTATCTAGTGCAGACACCTATACAGGAACAAATACTTTAAGAACAAATGGTGTTGCTCCGTACTCTAATAATACAACAAGAACATTAACTACTACCAATAGTTATGACTTTTCTAATTCTACATCTGTTGTTGTACAATACTATTCTAAATGGGATATTGAAAGAAATTATGATTTTGTTGAAATCTTAGGTTCAACTGATGGTGGTAATAACTGGCAATCTCTTTGTGGTAAGTATACAAAACCAAATGCAACTAGTAATACTACAACCCATGATAATAAAGGAGGATCTTCTAACTTCCAAGCTAATAGTATGGGACAAGTTTATGATGGAGACAGAAGAGATAATTGGGTGATGGAAGAAATTGCTATAGATGCAGCAAACAATTCTTACTTATTAGGTGCTAATAATGTTAAATTCAGATTTAGATTTAGAACAGATGGTAGTAACGTATCAGAAAATTACACAACTACTTCTGATGGTTTTTTTATTGATGATTTTAAAATTATTAGTATTCAATTACCTTGTACTGAAACAACTCCGACTGGTTTAACTATAGATAATACAACGGTATTTTCAGCTGAAGTTTCATGGGATATAATTCCTTCTGCTACTTATGATATTAGATATAAAGCCTTATCAAGCTCTACTTGGACAGTTGTTAATAATATAAACACTAACTATTACACAATCTCAGGCTTAAATGCTTCTTCAGATTATGAAGTTCAAGTAGCAACTAGATGTAACACAACAACATCTCCTTATTCTTCCTCTGTTTATTTTACTACTAATAATATTGTACCTTGTACAGGAGATTCTATTGCAACATTTCCTTATATAGAAAGTTTTGAAGCAGATTTTGGATTCTGGACACAAGCTGCTAATGGAACTGAAGACGATATAGATTGGACAAGAAATTCAGGATCTACTACATCTACTGCAACAGGACCAAACTTTGCCTCAAACGGGTCTACGTATATTTACACAGAAGCTTCATCAAATGTTACTCCTGCTGGTAACCCAAATAAAGTTACATATCTAATTAGTCCTTGCTTTGACTTAACAAATTACATCAATACAGAACTTACTTTTGATTATCATATGTACGGATCCGATATAGGTACTTTAAAGCTGCAAGTTAGCTTAGATAATGGTGGTAGTTATTCTGATTTATTTAGTATTAGTGATCAACAACAATCTTCTAATGGAGCTAGTTGGAATACAGAAACAGTAGATTTATCTACATATGATGGACAAGTAATTAAATTAAGGTTATTTGGTTTAACTGGTACTAGTTTTAATGGAGATATCGCTGTTGACAACATTAATATTACTGCTCAAGAAAATGAACCTTTATCAACTCAAGATTTTACTAGTCAAAATATTAAAATCTATCCAAATCCATTTAATAACAGTTTTAATATAAGCTTATCCTCAAATTTTATAGGTCATAAAATAGAAGTGTCTGTCTATGATATGAGAGGTAGATTAATAATACAAGAAAATTCTGTTTTTGATCAAAAAGCAATAAGTGTTGATAATTTAAAATCAATCTCTAACGGTACTTATTTTATCAAAATAAAAGACTTAGAAAACCAACAATTAATAACTAAAAAACTTATAAAACAATAAAAAGGAAACACCCTTTTTTAAGTGTAAAAAGTAAATATTCAACAACAAGATTAGCCCCAAACTAATCTAAACCAAACTATTATGAAATCAAAAAACTTAAACAAGTCATGTCTTGCTATTGTCATTTTGTTTAATTTATTTTTAAGCAATTATGCCTTTTCTCAATGTGCATCAAATGGTAATAATACAAATGATGAATACATAGGTCGTGTTCAATTACAAGCAATTGATAACACCTCTGGTGTAGGTACAACAAGTACAGGGTACTCAGATTTTACAGCAATAAGTACAGATCTTACTCAAAATTCTAACTATACGATAACGGTAACACCTATATGGACAGGTCCTATTTATAGCGAAGGATATGCGGTTTGGATTGACTATAATCAAGATAACGATTTTACAGATCCAGGTGAGTTAGTTTTTTCTAACAGCCCAAGCACCGCTTCTCCTGTATCTGGAAGTTTTACTGTACCTGCTACAGCTTTAACTGGTAATACCACAATGAGAGTTAGTATGAAGTTTGGTGGTACACCTACTTCTTGTGAAGTTTTTTCTTACGGAGAAGTTGAAGATTATACAGTAAACATTGTTTCAGCTACCCCATACAATGAAGTTAGTGTTACAGGAAACGCTACAAATATAGATGATGGTGACACAACACCTTCAACTGTTGATGGTACAGATTTTGGTAATGCAGATATCGCAGGAGGAACTGTTAACCAAACCTTCTCTATCATAAATTCTGGAAATATTAATTTAAATCTAACAGGCGCTTCTCCTTACGTAACAATTACAGGTACAAATGCTGCAGATTTTACGTTAATAGCTAATCCTACTACTCCTATAACTCCAGGAGGAAACACTTCATTTACAATCCAATTTGATCCAAGTGCTACGGGAGTAAGAACAGCAACCGTATCGTTTGCTAATGATGATACAGATGAAAACCCTTTCAACTTTAATATACAAGGTACAGGTATAGTTCCACCTCCTTGTGGTACAACCGTATTGCATACTGCAGATTTCGAATCTGGAACTAATGGATGGGTTAAAGGTAATATACTTTCCGGTGATGCATATAGAGCAAATAATGCTGCTTGGTCATACTCTGGGAATAGTTCTTTAGTAGTAAGAGATAACTCAGGAACTAATTCTTCTTTTGACTCTCCTATATTTAATTTTACAGCTTATGACAAAGTAGACTTTAAATTTTTCTTTGCACCTAACAGTATGGATTCTTCATACAGTGGTAGCAATAAAACATACTCAGAAAACTTCTTAATAGAATATAGTAATAATGGCGGTCTATCTTGGACTACTGTAAAATCTTTTGAAAGTGGACAAGTAGCACAAAAAACTGCAGATTTTGAATCAACAAACTCTCCTATTTTTTATGCAAGAACCGTTTCTATATTAGCTACAGATTATACATTTTCAGCTACATCTAGATTTAGAGTTAGATGTGATGCTAGTGATAATGATGATCAAGTATTTATTGATTTAGTAACAATTTCTGGTACTTCTTTTTGTACACCAACAGATGGTCCTGGCGGAGTTAGTGCTGATTTAGATTTATGGTTAAGAGGTGATAAAATTGATGGTTATGGTGTTACTACTGATGGTACTAACGTAACTACTTGGGTTGATAACGGTAAGGGTAATGACGCAACAACAACTGTATCTGGGCAAGAGCCTGTTTATAGAAATAATGAAACAGATAACATAAACTTCAACCCTGTAATTGATTTTGAAAACAATCATAATACTGCAAGTCCTGACATGACATATATTAACGGTAGAGATGAGTTAAGTGGCTCTTCAGGATTTAATAGTAATGACATGTTTTTAGTGGTTGTAGCAGATCCTACAGTAACAGGATCTATGAATCCATTAGACACCTTTACAAGTACTGACCCGCTAGCAGAAAGTTATGCCGAAGACGTAACAGGTGTTGGATTTGGTGGATATACACAAAGATTATCTGGTGAGCGTTTTACCTACTGCATTGGTACTAGTAGTGGTAACGGTCCGTATACTGGATATGGTCGTGGTGACACATCTGGTGCTAACAATTATAATAAATTCAACATTATAAACGTAAGACAAAATTCTACAAACACAGATATGGAAGTTTACCTAAACTCTAATTCTGTTTCTACTACATTAAACGATATTTCTCTTTACGCACCAATTAACAATAGAAAGTATTGGTTAGGTAGAAGTCAGTATTACGAAGGAAGTTTTGATGGTAAAATAGCAGAAGTTATTACTTTTAATTCAAGAAAACTAGACGGTGCTTCAGAAAGAAGAAGAATTGAAAGCTATTTAGCATTAAAATACGGTATCACACTTGGTGTTAACGGTACTGCAATGGATTATATAGATTCAAACGGAAATATCGTTTGGGATGCATCTGCTAATTCTGGATTTAATCATGATATTGCAGGAATATTTAGAGACGACGCTTCTAACCACCAACAAAAACAATCTAAAAGTATTAATACATCTAGCGTTATTACAATTGGACATGGGGACATAGTTACAACAAACTCTAACAACACTAACAATTTTGATAACGATAGAGATTATTTAGTTTGGGGACACAACAATGGAGCATTATCTGGGTCTACTGTTCTATCTGTAAACTTAGGCGCATCTTCAACTTCTGTAACAACTTTATTTGATAGACGTTGGAAAATTGTTGAAAATGGAAATGATGTTAGAGACGTTAAAATATCAATTCCTTCATCTGTGCTACCTTCTAAAGCTGCTGATCAAGAATATGCTTTAGTAGTTTCTAACTCTTCTTCTTTTGGATCTAATGATATTGTTGACGTTATTCCTATGAATGTTAATGGATCAACTTTTGATACTTGGTATGATTTTGAAAATACTAAATACTTCACTTTTGGTATTGCTTCAAGAGTTGAAGGAAAATATAATGTAGAATTTTCTGCTGGTGATTTTTTAGTAGGTGAAAACTTTGTAAACCTTAATAATTCTTTTACAGTATCTGCATGGGTTAGAAATCTAGGAAACGGAGGTGATTATGTCTCTAAAGGAAATGCTTATAATTTCGAAATTATGAGTAACGGAAGAGTTAGAGCCAATATTAATGGTACAAATTATGCACAATCTTCTACTTCAATAACCGATACTAATTGGCATCATATAGCATATACCTATTCTGGTGGTAATTTAAGGCTATATATAGATGGTGTAGAAGACGGTAATAGTCCTATTGGTGGAGTAGCAATTCCTATTGCCACTACAGATTATTTTGCTATTGGTGTAAACTATATAGATAAAAACACTATTAGTAATTCTTTTAATGGAGATATAGATGAAGTAAGAATTTGGGATAGAGTATTAACTCAAAACCAAATCAAATATTTAATGAATCAAGAACTAGAAAACCTTAGTGGTACTGTTAATGGTGCTTACCTTCCACAAACTATCACGCTTAATGAAGCAACAAGTTTACCGTGGAATGAGATGCAAGCTTACCATAACATAAATGAATTTTATGGTACAACAGTTGTTGATGGTTCTGGACACAAAAACTGGGTTAGAATAAAGTACCTAGTAACAGGTAAAAATATTATGGATAATCAAGCTGCTCCATTACCATATACAACAACAAGTAATGGTCTTTGGACTAACAACTCTTCTTGGACTAATGGTACTGAGCAATACATACCTGGTTCTGCTTCTATTGTTGACCCTACCATTACTGTAGATTGGAATATTGTAGAAACGTCTCATAATATTACTATGGACAATGCTAGTTTACCTACTGCTAACAATCTAAACCGTTCTGTTCTTGGTTTATTTGTTACTGCTAACGAACTTGAACTTTCTGGTGATACTGCTACTAATGCGGGTAATGGATTAACTGTAACTCACTACCTTAAAATTGATGGTAAAATTGATTTAGAAGGAGAATCGCAATTAATACAAACAACAGATAGTGATTTAGATCCTACTAGCTCTGGTAGTTTAGAACGTGATCAACAAGGTACGCGCGATTTATATACTTATAATTATTGGGCATCTCCTGTTGGTATGATTAATTCTACTACTAATAACAATAGTTATACTTTACCTAATGTCTTTAGAGATGGTACTAATCCGGCTGCACCTACTAACATTAACTTTATTACTAATGGATATAATGGTTCTTCGGGCTCACCTATTGGTATTGCAGATTATTGGATTTGGAAATACGCTAATCAATCTGGTGCTTATGCAGATTGGCAACACGTACGTAGTACCGGTTCTTTACTTCCTGGGGAAGGATTTACTATGAAAGGTGTGGCTAACACAGCTGGCAATGTTACTTTAGAACAAAATTATACCTATCAAGGTAAACCTAATAATGGCGATATTACTTTACCTATTACTGCTAATAATGAATATTTAGTTGGTAACCCTTATGCTTCTGCTATTGATGCTCACCAATTTATAATGGATAATGCACCTACTATTGATGCGGCTGGTGCGACTACTGGTACGTTATACTTCTGGGAACATTGGGGCGGAGGATCTCATATACTAGCAGAATACCAAGGTGGTTACGCTACCTATAATTTATCTGGTGTTACTCCTGCTGCTTCTTACGGAACCAATGACCCTATGGTTGCTACTGGTGGTACGCCTTCTAAATTACCTGGTCGTTACATTCCGGTTGGACAAGGATTCTTTGTTAAAAGTGAAGCTACTGGTACTATCAGATTTACTAATGCGCAACGTGTTTTTGAAAAAGAAGGTAGCTCTTCTTCTACTTTTGTTAGAACTGCTAATATTAACGAGAGTGCTTCTGCATACAATATTGATAACCGTTTAAAAATTAGACTTGGTATCAATACTGTAAACGGTATACATAGACAACTTTTAGTTACTCAAGATTCTCATGCTACTCCTTCTCATGATTGGGGATATGATGGAGAAATCAAACAACACCAAGTAGATGATATGTATTGGATGATTGAAGGTAAGAAATTTATTATTCAAGGGACTGATGTTATCGATGTTAATACCGTATTACCTATTGGTATACATACTGATGATAGTGGTAACAATACTTTTACTATTGATGCTTTAGAAAATGTTCCTGATAATTTAGAGATTTACATCTTTGATAATGCAACAAGTACATATCATGATATTAGAGCTAACGATTTTACTATTAACTTACCTGCTGGCGAATATCTAGATCGTTTCTCTATGGTATTTAGTACTTCTTCTACTCTTAGTATCGAAGATAATGTAATTGTTCAAGACATTAATACATATTACAACAATAGTCAATCAAGTATTATTATTAATAATCCTAAGTTACACAACATAACATCTGTTAAGTTATATAACATTTTATCTCAAGAAATCTTTAACGAAACAGATGTTGATACTTTAGGTTATATTGCTTTAAAAACAGGTAAATTAATTACTGGCACTTACATTATTAAAATGAAAACTGATGTTGGTGAAATTTCTAAAAAAGTCCTGATTGAATAAATAAAACCAAAGCCTTACAATTAAAAAGCCGAAACGTATGTTTCGGCTTTTTTTTATCTTTTTAATGCAAAATGACCTGAATAAGTCCTTCCGTCATACCGTGTTAGTATAAACCAATAATCATCAGATCTAAGATTTAAGCCATTAAAAGTTCCATCCCAAGAATTATCATCTGGATTTAATTGTTTAATAAATTTACCGTACCTATCAAAAATATCTATAGTATAACTACTTTCAGAAGCTATACTTTTAATCTTCCAAGCATCATTTATTCCATCATTATTAGGTGTAAAAAAACTAGGATAATAAATTAAAAAAACATCTTCACTTACTACTCCACAGTTGTTTTTATCTCTAACATATACGGTATAATCTCCATACTTAACATCGTTAAATACGTTACTGTCCTGAAAAAATATTCCATCTATAGAATATTCATAATTACCAATTCCTTCTACTTCAACTATTATTGAATTTTTATTGCTTGTCCAGTCGTCTACAGTAATATTAGTGATTTCTGCAACATCAGAATTTGAAACATTAAAATACTTAATCTCTGTACAAGTTATATCATTATAATAATTAGATACTTCTACCCAATATTCACCAGTTTCATTTAGAGTTATCGTGTTAGACACTTCTCCCGTAGACCACAATACATTATCAAAACCATAGGGAACAGAAACTGTTACCTCTTCGTTTTTACACAAATACCAGTTTTCATTAAATTCAAAATCAGGTGTTTCTAGATAAATAATTTGAAATTGTGAAACAGTAAAACAATCCGGATTATTTTTATTAAAAACTCGCACATAAATTGTTGTTTCTATATTTTCACTTTGAAAAGGTAACTCTATAGGGTTTAAATTTTGTTCTGCTTCTACAAAACTATAATGATAAGACGTCATAAATTGCCCATTTGACTCAATATTTAATATGGATTGGTTTTGAAAGTTAAAATCTAAAGGATCATCAAAGCTATCTGAACATAAAATAATATCTGACGACGAAGTAATAACTGGCACATCATAAATAGTAATAGTTTGGTTTTGCTCAATTACGTTAAAGCCATCTATCAAAGTAATTGCTACTTGATATTCTCCTGGTGCATCATATAAATGATTTACAGTTTCTTGATTAGAAAACGTACCGTCTCCAAAATCCCATAAAACAGAGTCAAAAATTTCGTTACCACTAACCTCAAATTCAGTAAATTCTCCAAAACAATTTCCTTCAAATTTTATATAAGAATCAAAAAAAGATTGAATAAATGGTGGTAATCCTGCTTTAGATACACCAGTTGTCAAGTAAACGCCATCATACTGATAATCTGCTTGATCACCATATGCATTAGGATTATTAATAACGCCTAAATAATCATACTCAAAATGTGCTACATAAATTTTCTTGTCTGGACCTAATTGTAAGGCACTATGAGGAAAATCTCCAAAAGACTCTCCGTTTGTTGTTAAATCGTATCTTGAGTTTATAATATCATTATAATTAAAATTTGATGTATCAAATTGTATAATTCCGTCTTGGGTTTCTGACACGTAAAGATATTTACTGTTAGAAGAAAATTCTACACCATAAATATAACTAAGAGGCAAACCTTGATCAAAATCTGTTATTTGAATATTATTACTTGGTTTACCTGTTGTAGCGTTAAACTCAAATAAATCTAAAACCTCAGAAGAGTAAGCTACAGCTAATTTTGTACCATCTGGAGATATCTTCATTGCTCCAACATTATCATAAATATCAATTGGCGTATGACCGATTTGCGTCTCTACAGGATTTAATAGTATTCCATTATTAGTTATTAAATAACTAACAAATTTATTTGAATCACTTGCATGAGATACAACCCAAATATCATTTTCATTAGTATGTTTTATTGCAGAAATCTTCTCTGAAGTTGATTCATATAAAAGAACATTTTTTTCTGAAGTGACAACATCTCCTAACCCAGAATCTAATGACATATCTACCAAACTATATCTTAACCCATTTTCTCCTCCTGTTTCTGGCAAGGAAAACACATAGTATAAATTAATATTTCCTGGATGAGGTATGATAATACCTGATTGAGTACTAGAAATTGAACCTAACAAACCTGTTCCGTTTGGCATTAGTTGGTGATTTTTATTCCATACATCAATACCGTCAGTATAAAACAATAGATCTCCATTACTGTCCGAAATTGTAGAACAACCTTCGGGCGTATTCAAGACTCCATCATCAAGAGCTACAGGTATACCGTTACTAAAATTAATACCAGCATTTTGACCAAAATACCAATTGTTTGCTTGATTTTGACCAAATAATACTATTGTAAAAAGTAAATTTAGTAGAAAAAGCAGATTTTTCATTTAAATAGCAAAAACCTAAAGATAAGGTTTTTAGCTAAATTTTTTAACAACTTGCTCTAAATTAACATTTTGTTGCTCTCCGGTAATCATGTTTTTTAAAGCAAAAAGGTTGTTTTCTACTTCTTGTTCTCCTACAATTATTACAAAAGGAATATTTCTTTTGTTAGCATAATTCATTTGCTTTTTCATTTTTGCATTATCAGGATAAAGCTCTGCATTTATACCGTTTTCGCGTAAGGTTTTTATTGCTTTTAGAGAATATAATGCTTCTTTTTCTCCAAAATTAATAAACAATACTTCTGTAGATTTTGTTATAGTTTCAGGAAACAATTCTAGCTCTTCTAATACTAAATAAATACGATCTAGCCCAAAACTAATACCAACACCACTCATATTTTTCATCCCGAAGATACCTGTTAAATCATCGTATCTTCCGCCTCCGCCAATAGATCCCATTGCTACGTTTGGAGCTGAAACTTCAAAAATTGCTCCTGTATAATAGTTTAAGCCTCTTGCTAAGGTAACATCAAGTTGAAGGATAGCAGATTTTAAACCAAGTTCTGATATTGCTGTATTTATAAATTGAAGTTCTTCAATGCCTTTTTTTCCTTCTTCAGAAGTACTTAAAATAGAGTTTAAACTTTCTACTTGTGTTCCAAAATCTCCTGATAAGGTAAATAAAGGTTGAAGTTTTTCTATACCGTCAGGACTTATTCCTTTACTAAGCATTTCTTCTTTTACCTTCTCCTCTCCTATTTTATCAAGTTTATCTAATGCTACTGTAAAATCTATTAATTTATCACTTGCACCTATAACTTCTGCAATACCTGATAAAATTTTTCGATTATTAATTTTTATAGTTGCGCCTTCTAGTTTAAGTGCTGTAAACACTTCGTCGTATAATTGCACTAGTTCTACTTCTTGCCACAAACTATTACTACCTACCACATCTGCATCGCACTGATAAAACTCTCTAAAACGACCTTTTTGGGGTCTATCTGCACGCCAAACTGGTTGCATTTGGTAACGTTTAAACGGAAATTCTATTTCGTTTTGGTGTTGTACCACATATCTTGCAAATGGAACGGTTAAGTCGTAACGAAGGGCTTTTTCTGATATACTTGACGTTAATTTATTAGAGTCCTTATCGTCGTAAGCTTTTTGATCTGCTTTAGAAAGGTAATCTCCGCTATTTAATATTTTAAAAATCAAGCGATCACCTTCTTCTCCATATTTACCCATTAAAGTGTCTGAGTTTTCAAAACTTGGTGTTTCTATAGGCATAAATCCAAAACGTTCAAACTTTGATTTTATAGTATTAAAAATATAGTTACGTTTTGCGACTTCTTCTGGATTAAAATCTCTGGTTCCTTTTGGTATGCTTGGTTTTTGTGCCATATTAACTTCCTGCGATTGCAGAAATTTATTTAAATGATTATTCTTTTATTTCACTTTAAAAAAACTTAGTGTTCTATTTCTTTAAAGTAATTGTAATTGCTAAAAGCAAAAATAGTAGTTTAGTTACAAATAACGAAAGTTAATTATTGAGATTACTATCTATGCAGAAGTGACTATTTTAATTGATTAAATTGTTCATATACTCATACAACTCACCTTTTGTAATATTGCTTCCTTGTTGGATAAGTGCAAACTTATCTAGGTTTTTGTCATCAGAATATTCTTTTTTTGCTTGCGCAAACTCTACACTTTCGTCCATTAAATTGTTACGTAACCAATTAAAGCCTTCTTGTGTAGTTACATCTACATCATCTTTTTCAATTTTTATCCCTATTAAATGCATATGATCGTCGTTTAATGCAAAAAGATGTATGTTTTTAGGCGAAATATGTTCTAAGTATTTGGCTGCTGTTAATACGCCTTCCCAAACCAAATCACTAAATACATCTAGCTCTTGTTCGGCTACTTCTGGTTTTTCTGTTTTAATGGTTTGCCACTCTTCTGCTGTGATAGATTGTGTGGCTAAAAAGTTGATAAATTCTTGGTGCAGTTCTTCAAATTGTTCTTTTGTAAGTCTTGCGTATTTCATGTGTTTTTATTTTGAAATTTGTAAAGCATTAGCGGCTTCAAATGGTCTATCTGTTGCAAAAACATCTATACCTTTTTGCATCCAATGTCTATATAATGTATCAGATTTTGTTTTTGCTTGTTTGTCTAAGTTTCCTAAAGTACCTAAAATGGTTTTGATACCTAATTTATGTATGGCTTTATACAAACTATCTGACGATAATGTTGTACCCGTAAATGCTAACATATTTTGGGTTGGTATTTTTGAGTGTAAAAGCCAATCTAATTCTTTTGTATTTCTTGCTGAAACAGAAAGTAATAAATGAGGTTCAATTGTATAAGCTTCTGTAGCTTGTTGTATATCGTAAGTGATTAAAACAACTTGATCTTGTGCTTGTAATTGATTGACTAAATTTACGATAGATTTATAATCTACACTTCGTTTTTTATCTAGTGTTAATACAATATTGTTCTGTTTTGCAAATAGAAGTACATCTTTAAGTGTAGGTATCTTAAAATTTGTTTCTGTACCAAAATCATCCACCAAATTAAACTGCTGAAGTTGCTTATAAGTATAGTTAGTTAATTTGCCAGTACCCGTTGTTGTGCGATCCAAACTATTATCGTGCATTAAAACTAATACACTATCTTTAGTTTGTGCTACATCAATCTCATAAATAGCAGATATACTATCATTAATATATTTTAAGGTTTCTAGGCAGTTTTCTGGATAATTGCTTAATCCTTTTCCGCCACGATGTACGCTAATTATTGGTTTATCATCACTACGATACTTAAACTTTTTAAGTAAAATAGATGTGGTTTGATTTGATTTTGATTGCGGTTTTACATCTTGTTTGTTTTTATTGTTACAAGACAATGTAACCAATAATAATATTGGTAAAATATAGGTATATATTGTTTTTAAGTTTTTCATTATAATCAAAAAAAATGCGTTCCTAAAAATAGGAACGCAAATTTAAGAATTTAATGTTAGCTAATTGTTAGAAAATGTATCTAACACCAAACTGAGCTTGCCATCTAGAATTTAAACTAGTATCGTAAGAAAAAGTTTTTTCTACTCCTGTAAACGTGTAAGTTGGCACACCATTACCATCTACAGATACTCCTAATGGTTGTACTGACGTAGGCTGCTGTACTAATCCCCAATCGCTATTTATTAAATTTCCTACATTTAAAATGTCTAAACTTAATTGAATTGTATTAGTTTTATTATTACCGACATTAAACTTGTAGTCTTGTAGGATTTTAATATCCCATCTTCCTCTCCATGGTGCTAAAGCGCCATAACGCTCTACATAATCACCTCGTCTTTCGCTTAAATAATCATCTTGTTGAATAAATGCTTCAAAAGCTTCTGCTTGTCCTGCGCCAGAAAATTGCATTTGTTGCAGTTCATCTGCTGTGGGAACATATAATAAATCGTTAAGAACAGATCCATCTCCATTAATATCTCCGCCGTACGTATAGTTGAATCTTCCGCCTTGAGCGTATTCAAAAAATGATGAAACTGTAGTAGCCCATTTATCATTACCGTAATTAAATTTCTTACTAAACACACCAATAAATCTGTGTGTATCTCCATATTTAGAATAAGATAATACATCATTATTTGCATTACCAACTACTGGGTTAAATGCAAATGCATCTCCTGTAATTTCTGCTTCAATAGAGTTTACATCTTTAGAGTTTAAATAATTATATGCTAAGCTGGCATAAATACCATTACTAAATGTTTTTTGAGCTTTTGCTGTAAAATTCCAAATACGACCTTTATCAGAATTTGTAAATACATAAGCATTATTTATAATATCATCTGATGTGTAAATTGGTCTTGTATCTCCAGGAGAATTTAAGTTACCTGAAGGATTACGAAGTCCCCAATTTTGCACATGTGCACCATTAATATCTTTAGTATAAGAGATATCTGTTGTAGCTATTATACCATTATTAAATCTGTAATCACCTCCGATATTAGTCCTCCAAACTTGAGGAAATTTAAAGTCTGGATCTACCATTTGGTAAAAGAAAACTTCTGGATTTGCAATTTGGTTTCCTAACCATACAAAAGGTAATCTACCTGTAAAAACACCAGATCCACCACGTAATTGAAAGCTATTATCTCCTTTTACATCATAATTAAAACCTACTCTTGGAGACACTAAAATATCGTTAGTTGGCATTTTTGTGTTATCTAAAAATACAGACTCGCCGTTATTTGGATTTACATATTGAATGTCTGGAGAATAACAACAAGCTCTATCAATAACTTCTTGTGCTTTTGTAGATGTATCAAAATATAATGGTTTATCAAACCTTACACCGTAAGTTAATTTAAATTTATCGGTAATGTTCCATTCATCCTGTAAATAAAAAGCTAACTGACCAACATTAGTTTCGGCTAAAGCCCAACCACCAGCTACACCTTCTCCGTTTGCCTCTAAGCTATTATGTGCAGACTGTGCTGCATTAAATAAATCTTCTAACTGTCCTGAATCTACGAAGTTTTGGAAATCGTCCATAGTTGTTGTTGGAAAAAACACACCTTGTGCCCCATAAGCTCCTAAATTAAACGAGTTATCAAACTGAAATTTTTCAAATGAAAAACCAACTGTATATGTATGATCTCCTTTTAAGAAGTTTAAATTGTTTGACAGCTGAAATACTTTTTGATCTAATCTATTATTGATAGAAAAAGGTTCATGTCCTGCTATAATATAGTTAGATCCACCTTGAGTAATAGTTATTGTTGGTGCAGGTGT
Organism: Mesoflavibacter zeaxanthinifaciens DSM 18436; assembly: GCF_000422365.1. Lineage (GTDB taxonomy): Bacteria > Bacteroidota > Bacteroidia > Flavobacteriales > Flavobacteriaceae > Mesoflavibacter > Mesoflavibacter zeaxanthinifaciens. The sequence continues at coordinate 142,006 of NZ_AULQ01000001.1, read as the reverse complement.
AGATAATGCATCTCTAAAATCGTCAAAATGAGTATATCCCATTTGTAATTTGTTTGTTACATTACCAGGTAGATTAGAGTTTAACTCTAACTGAAAAGACTTGATATTATTATTAATTTCGTACCCTGTATTTTCAAATTGAAGTGTGTTTGTATTTGGTCCTCTAAAACCTAAAGCAGATGGATGTGCTGGCTTTTCTTTAGATGCATTTAAAAAGTTATAAATAACAGCTAATCTATTGTTATCATTTATATTCCAGTCTAACTTAAAAATTCCTTTAGTTGAATTTGATTCATAATTAAATCCTGTATAACGTCCTGGATTATAACCTAAATCTAATAATGCGTTTTGCACCAATAACAAATCAGATTCTAAAACACGAGTCTCGTTAATAGCTCCTGTACCAGAGTTAGGAACAAATCCTGCAGATCCTAAATCTGAACGCTCATCTTTTTCAAAATTAGCAAAGAAAAACAGCTTATTTTTCACAATTGGTCCACCAATACTAAGACCGTATTGTTGTTGCTCTAAATCTGCTTGAATCACATCTTCTCCCTTAATTTTTCCACCAGTCATGTCTTCATTTCTAGTAAAACCATAAACAGTACCATGAAACTCATTTGTACCACTTTTTGTTACTGCATTTACAGCTGCTCCAGTAAAACCACTAAGCGTTACATCGTATGGCGCTAATGAAACTTGGATTTGCTCAATCGCATCTAATGATATTGGCTGAGAATCTGTTTGTCCTCCAGGTGTCGCAGCATCTAAACCAAATGGATTATTAAATACAGCTCCATCTAAAGTAAAGTTGTTAAATTGATCATTTCTTCCTCCAAAAGAGTTTCCACTTGCAGATGGTTCTAGTCTTGTAAAGTCTGTTGCAGATCTTGAAATAGTTGGTAATCTAGTTAATTCTCTCCTACCAACACTAGTTTCGGCACCAGTACGATCGCTACCAAAAGTACCAGAAGATGATCCTGTAATCACTACTTCTTCTAAAGCTTCTTCATTAGAAGTCATTTTTGCATCAAGGTTTGTTGTTTTACCTAATGTAAGATAGACATCTGTAAATGCTTGTTCTGTAAAACCTACATAAGAGATTGTTACTGTGTAAGGTCCACCAATTCTTAAATTTAATAAATTGTAACGACCATCAAGGTTTGTAACAGCTCCATATTTGGTCCCTGTTGGGTTGTGTACTGCGACAACATTAGCTCCTAATAAAGGAACATCTGTATCATCTACAACCAATCCTTTTATGTTTGATGTTGTTGTTTGAGCGAACCCAGTTAAAACAAAAAACATAAATAATAAAGTAAATGTAATTTTTTTCATTGTGTTGGTAATTAGTTAATTAACTTTCATTTTATTATGCATGCATAATAAACACATCGCAAAATTAACACAAAAAAAGCCACCTTAAAAAGGTGGCTTTAAATTTTATTTAAAATTTATTAACTTTTTGTTAACACATTTTAAGATTGTGCTACTACTTCAAATTCGATATCTGTAGATGCTTCACGGTGTAAACGTACAGTAGCCGTATATAGACCTAAACGTTTAATATTACCTCCAACGATAGAAACATACTTCTTATCTACAGTATGTCCTTCTTTTTCAAATGCTTCTACTAAATCTAATTTAGTTACAGAACCAAATAATTTATCTCCTGCAGATGCTCCTTCTGTAGCTTTTGCAGCTATTTTTATATCTAATTGTTTTAAAGCTTCTAACGTTTTGTTAGCTTCTTCAATTACTTTTTTGTCTTTAAATGCACGTTGCTTTAAAGTTTCCTCTAATGCCTTTTTAGCAGATTTTGTTGCTAAAATTGCTTGTCCTGTTGGGATTAAGAAGTTTCTACCATAACCGTTCTTTACCGTTACAACATCGTCTTTAAATCCTACGTTTTCAACGTCTTGTTTTAATATAAGTTCCATTGTGTTATGATAATTTTATTTTAATAAATCTGTTACGTATGGTAACAAAGCTAAGTGACGAGCTCTTTTTACAGCTACAGATACTTTTCTTTGGTATTTTAAAGAAGTACCTGTTAAACGTCTTGGTAAAATTTTACCTTGCTCGTTTACAAAGTTTAATAACCAGTCTGCATCTTTGTAATCTACATACTTAATACCAGACTTTTTAAAACGACAATACTTTTTAGTCTTGTTAGTTTCTATATTTAAAGGAGTTAAATATCTAATTTCTCCTTCTTTTTTTCCTTTTGCTTGTTGTTCGATACTTGCCATGATGATTACGCTTTTTGTTTAAGTTTTTCTCTTCTACGTTCTGCCCATGCAACAGCGTGCTTATCCATTGCTACAGTTAAATAACGCATAAAACGCTCGTCACGTCTAAATTCTAACTCTAAAGGCTCTATTACTTCTCCTTCTACTTGGTACTCAAATAAGTGATAAAAACCACTTTTTTTGTTTTGAATAGGGTAAGCTAATTTTTTTAGTCCCCAATCTTCTTTCGATACCATCTTAGCTCCTCTAGAAACAAGAAAATCTTCGTATTTCTTTACTGTCTCCTTTATCTGTGTTTCAGATAAAACGGGATTTAAGATGAAAACAGTTTCATAATGATTCATAAAAATCTATTTTATTGTGTTAAAAATGAGTGCAAAAGTAATTCTTTTTATTTAATAACACAATACCCTTGTAAATATTTCTGTTAAACGACTTTTTAAATGTATATTCGAATGATTTTATTTTTATGTTAAAAAAATCATTTTACCGATGTTTTTTGGTTTTAATCCGTATTTTTTGTACTATTGTCGATAACTTAACCTTAACACTTACGCTATGATACTAAATTGTGTAGTTGTAGATGACTCGGCAATACAAAGATTGTCTATTGTAAAACTTATTGAAGGCAACAACAACCTTAATCTAATTGCTGAATACAGCAGCGCTTTAGAAACCAAAAATGGATTAAACACCCATAAGGTAGATCTTATCTTTTTAGATATAGAAATGCCTGTTCTTAATGGTTTTGAGCTTCTGGACGTTTTAAATAATAAGCCTCAAATTATTTTTGTTACAGGAAAAACCGAGTATGCTTTTAAAGCTTTTAATTACGATGCTACAGATTACTTACAAAAGCCAATCTCTAGAGATCGTTTTAATCAAGCTGTAGAAAAAGCTGTAGAGCAACACAAACTTAAACAAGACTTTAGTCAAGAAGAAGGCGAACATATTTTTGTAAAAAGTAATCTAAAAAAACGTAAGGTTTATATTAAGGACATTAAATGGATTGAAGCCTTAGGTGACTATGTTAAATTAGTTACAGAAGATACTAGCCTTGTTGTCCTATCTACTATGAAAGCTTTTGAAAAAGAACTACCTGAAGGTAAGTTTTTAAGAATACACAAATCTTATATTGTCAACCTTGATAAAATAGACAGATTTAATAGTAAAAATGTTGAAGTTGGAGCTTACGAAATACCGTTAAGTAGAAATAAAAAAACACAACTAGTTGAAGCTTTAAATAGCATATAAACTACTACTCTACTATAAAAATTAAAATCCTGTTTCTTTTTTGAAATGGGATTTTTTTTGGATTACACTTAATAATTATCCACATTCATTATTAAACGTACAGATTTAAAATCTCCTATTGCATTAAAAGTAGTTTCTACACGTTTTATAGCTTCTTTTGTTTTACCTAGATGTTGACCTTGAGGTATTTTAATTAAAATGTTTTTATGATACTGATTACGAATTCTTGATACTGGCGGAAACTCTGGTCCCAAAACATTATTTTTAAACAATTGTACCAATGCTTTAGCTAACCAATCTGCAGCCAAATTAACTTTATTATAATCACGATGTTTTAAAGTAATTTTTATTAACCTATAAAATGGTGGATATTTATAATTATATCGCTCTTCTAACTGCTCTTTAAACATACCTACATAATCATTTGTAGATACTTGCTGTAAAATTTTATGATACGGATTGTATGTTTGTATCAAAACTTTACCCCTTTTATCGGTACGTCCTGCACGACCTGATACTTGTAGCATTAATTGAAAACTTCTCTCATGCGCTCTAAAGTCAGGAAAATTTAACATGTTATCGGCATTCATTATACCTACTAGTTTGACATTTCTAAAATCTAAACCCTTGGTAAGCATTTGTGTACCAACCAAAATATCTATTTCTTGTTGTTCTAAAGCGGTAATAATCTTCTCGTAACCAAATTTTCCTCGTGTGGTATCTAAGTCCATTCTTGCTACTTTAAAATCTGGAAATAGTTCTTTTACCTCAGCTTCTATTTGCTCGGTACCAAATCCTACAGTATCTAAATCTGATGTGCCACAAGCCATACATTTTTGCTGCATAGCAATACCGTAACCACAATAATGACAACGTAGTTGTTTACGATATTGATGATAAGTTAAACTAACATCGCAATTTGGACATTGTGGCGAGTGACCACAAGTTGTACACTCTACAATTGGAGAATAACCTCGTCTATTTTGAAACAAAATAACTTGATACCCTTCTTTTAAAGTTTCTGTAATTTCTTCAATCAAGCGGTCAGAAAAATGACCTTTCATACGCTTTTTTTTGTACTTATCTTTTAGATCTACCAATTCTATATCTGGCATTTGTACATTATTATAACGTCTATTTATTTGTACTAATCCATATTTTTTTTCTTGTGCATTATGATAACTTTCTAAGCTTGGCGTAGCGCTTCCTAATAAAATTTTTGCCTTGAAAAATGATGCTAACACAACTGCAGAATCACGTGCGTGATAACGTGGTGCTGGATCAAATTGTTTAAAAGATTGCTCATGCTCTTCATCTACTATGATTAGCCCTAAATTATCAAATGGTAAAAATATGGATGATCGTGCTCCTAAAATTATTTTCGCTTTCGCGGAATTATGTAGCACATTATTATAAACCTCAACACGTTCATGCGCTGAATATTTACTATGAAAAACAGCTACTTGCTCTCCAAAATAATCTTGTAAACGACTAACCAATTGTGTAGTTAATGCAATTTCAGGAAGTAAATACAAGGCTTGTTTTCCTTCAGCTATTATATCTTCAATTAGCTTTACATAAACTTCTGTTTTCCCTGAAGATGTTACACCATGTAACAACACAACGTTTTGGTTTTCAAACTGATTTTTTATTTGCTGTAAAGCTTCTGTCTGATATTGATTTAACTGTTTACTTTCTGAGTTTTCTTCACCATTATATTGTACACGATCGGTTTGAATATGATATTCTTCTAAAATATTTTTATCTACCAACGTTTTAATGGTTGAAGATGTAGTCTTACTAACTTCTATCAACTCTGAAACTTTAACCGGTTTTTTTGTTCTTGCAGATATAGTAAAGAGATTTAAAATAACCTCTTTTTGTTTGGTTGCATTTTTGTTTAAATTGTCTAAAAGCGAATTTAACTCAGCTTCAGAAGCATACTTGCTACTTAACTTTACGTATCTAACGTATTTTGGCTTATACTTTTCGTAAATTTCTTCATTGAGGATTACTGCTTCTTTTTCAACCAAACGTTTAACTACAGGAAGCACATTTTTTTTATCTAAAATGTTAGATATATCTTGAATTTTTAACGACGATTGATGTTGCAAAGCTTCGTAAATTAAAAACTCGTCATCTTTTAAATCTTCTTCATTAATTACAGATGTTTTATTTGGGCTTATTATAGTTTCACTTTCTAACAAAAAAGCGTTTGGTAAGGCTGCACGCATGACTTCGCCTTCTGTACACATATAATATTTAGCTATCCATTGCCATAACCTAAGTTGTTGTTGGGTAACGATTGGAGCTTCATCTAAAATTTGATGAATATCTTTAGCGTCATAAACTAAAGGTGCAGTTTGGTGGATATTTGCAACAATACCTGTGTAGATTTTAGTTTTACCAAAAGGGATTGACACACGCATTCCTACTTGCAAAAATTCACTTTCTGCTCTTGTTATATTGTAAGTAAAGCGTTTTTCTAACGGAATTGGTAAAATGACGTCTATAAAATACAATTTGATTTAGTTTTAAAAGTTATTTTACTTTTTCCCAATATTGTGTAGAATATATAAATCCTAAATAACCTCTTACTTGAAGTTGACCTTTATCGTTTATTGCTAATCTTAGTTTATAGGTATTTCCGTTTTGAGGATCTAAAATAGTTCCGCCTTTATAATATTTACCGTCTTTAACTGCATCTTTTATGATGATTAAACCTAAAATAGGTTTATTATTATCATCACCTTCACATTTTGTACACAAAGCATTTACTTTAGACTGGTCATTAATTTGTATTATTTTTCCGTAAACAACTCCATTTTCTTCATAAATCTTTACTGTAGACTTTTTTTCACCTTTATCATTTATTGTTTGCCAATTACCAAAAATATCTTGAGCAGACATTGATAGACTGAAAAACAATAGTAATAATGTGATGTGTTTTATCATTTAAAACTTTTTCTTAATTGTTTAAGTGAAATATTTAACTCAAAACCTAGCAATAAAATATTGGCATTTAACCAAAGATAAAAAAGCAATATTAGTAATGCACCGATTGAGCCATAAAGTTCATTATACTTTGCAAAATTTTCTATATAAATACCAAATAAATATGAGGTTAACATAATTAAAATGGTAGTAAATAATGCTCCTACCGAAAAAAACTTGGAGGTTTTACCTTCTGCAGTACCAAAGTAATATAATACTGCAGTTGCCAAATACACCATTAAAACAAAGAAAATATACTGTGCAAAATTAGCCCAAAAATCTGTATTTCTAGAACCTATATATCCCTCAAAAGTAGACATGACGTATATTTGAAAATACCCTAATACTACTACAGTTACAATTAGTAAAAAACTTAATATTAAAGCTATTCCCAATGCATATAAATATTGTTTAACAACGTTTCTAGATAGTTGTTCATGATAAGAATTTTCAAAACCTGAAAATAAGGCATTAACGCCATTTGCCATTAAAAAAATAGATAATACAAACACAGATGAAATTAATCCTTCCTTATTTCCTTCTATGTTATTAAAGATATTTTCATAAAAAAAATCTGTAGTTGTTGCTGGTAAAAAGGACTCTAAGAAAACTAAAAAATCGGTTTGAAAATCGTCTATTGGAACAAAAGGAATTACTATTAAAATAAATAATAAAAAAGGAAACAACGCCATAAAAAAGCTATAAGCTATAGCACTTGCTCTTGCTGTTAATGCGCCTTTTGCTATACCAATAATGTACAATTCTAATAAATCATAAAGCGATAAACCTTCTAATCCTGGTAGTTTAATTTTACCTAATAATCTAACAATTATGTTAACTACAGGAATTTTATTTAGCTTATCCTCTATCGCTTTTGACATAAAATAATTTAGTCTTTATTTTTAATTTACTACTCAACTGCTTTTAAACTTAAATCTTTATTGTAAACTGAATGCGTTAATGCTCCAGAAGAGATATAATCTACACCGCAAAGTGCATATTCTCTAATCGTATTTTCGTTAATTCCTCCAGAGCTTTCGGTTAAGCATTTATCGCCTATAAGCTTTACAGCTTCTCTAGTATCTTCGTAATTAAAGTTATCAATTAAAATACGATATACACCATCAGATTTTAAAATTTCTTTAATTTCATTTAAATCTCTAGCTTCAACAATAATTTTTAAATCGCGATTAGTCTCTTTTAAATACTGCTTGGTTTTATCTATTGCTTTTGTGATACCTCCAGCAAAATCTATATGGTTATCCTTAAGCATAATCATATCGTATAACGCAAAACGATGGTTCTCTCCTCCTCCAATTTTTACAGCCCATTTTTCTAAAGCTCTAATACCTGGCGTAGTTTTACGTGTGTCTAAAACTTTAGTTCCTGTACCTTCTAAAAGATCTACAAATTCTCTTGTTTTTGTAGCAATAGCACTCATACGTTGCATTGCGTTTAACACTAAACGTTCTGCTTTTAAAATAGATTGCGATGCGCCTGTTACGTAAAACACTATATCTCCATATTTAACATGACTTCCGTCTTCAATCAAGGTTTCTATTTTCATGTTTGGATCAACATAATGGAATACTTTTTTAGCAAACTCTATACCTGCAATTATACCTTCATCTTTTACTAAAAGTTTAGCTTTTCCTTCTGCAGAAGCAGGTATACATGCTAAACTACTATGGTCGCCATCTCCTACATCTTCTCTAATAGCATTAGCTATAATTAACTCTATTTCTTTATCAAATTGTGCTTGACTGATCATGTTTGTAATGTTTTGTGTAAAAATAATAAATTGAATGACGTTTTACGATTATAGGTTTATGATTTTTTTAGATGAAATTAAAACATCATAACTCATAAAGTGTAAATTTGCGTATGACTATAAAACTACTTGCTATAGGAAAAACAGACAATAAGCAGCTGCAACAGCTTATTGACGATTATACAAAACGTTTAGGATTTTACATAAAATTTGAATTAGAAATAATTCCTGATTTAAAAAAGGTAAAAAACCTAAGTGAAGACCAACAAAAGCAAAAAGAAGGCGATCTTATTTTATCAAAAATAACACCTACAGATATTTTAATTTTGTTAGATGAAAACGGTAAACAATACGATAGCGTACAATTTGCTAATTACTTACAAAAGCACATGAATTCTGGAATCAAGCAACTGGTTTTTGTCATTGGCGGACCATATGGTTTTAGTCCAGAAGTATATAGTAAAGCAAGAGGAAAAGTTTCTTTATCTAAAATGACATTTTCTCATCAAATGGTACGCTTATTTATGATAGAACAGCTGTATAGAGGTTTTACCATTTTAAAAAATGAGCCTTACCACCATAGATAATTACTTAATCTTACACTGTTTTTGTTTACAAAACTGTCTATTTAATAAACCATTTGTAATGGTTGATAACGATATGATTAAAATAAAAAAGACATCCCAATTATCGCTATCCTTAAACAAAATTGCAGATACTAAAATTACTGTTGCCCAAATAATAGCATTTATTATAATTAATTTTTTCATACTAGTTTGACGCCATAATTTTAAAATTGTTACACAAAAAGCAAAAAGCTTATAAAAAAAGTTTTATAAGCTTTTAAACTGTATAATTAAATATTAGTGATTAACAAATGTATACTTGCGCTTTTTAAGCTGTTTTTCTAAATCTTTAATGGTGTGTTTTACAGCTTTTTCGTAATTATCTTCATTAGAAGTAGCAAAGATTCTTGGACCAGGTACGCTTAATTCTATTTTACAAATTTTACCTTTTATTGGATCATGTTGCTCTTTTTCAAAATGAACTTCAGCTTTAATAATCCAATCAAATTTTTCAGTTAAATTATTTAGTTTTTCAGTTACGTAAGTGTTCATAGCTTCGCTAGTAGACATATGAACGTATTGAATATTTATCGTCATTGTTTTAGGGTTTTGTATTAAACTATACTCAAATATAATATAGATAATCCGTGATAAAAATGACATAAATCATGTAATAGAAATCTATAAATACACATATTTAAATTACATTTGTGGTAAACCTTTTTAAGATGAAATTAGTCTTCGCTACCAACAATTTAAACAAGCTAAAAGAAGTACAAAGTTTAATACCAAAACATATTACTTTATTAAGTTTAAAAGATATACAGTGTTTTGAAGATATCCCAGAAACCCAAAACACCATTGAAGGTAACGCCATCCAAAAAGCAGAGTACATTAAAAATAATTATGGATACGACTGTTTTGCAGACGATACCGGACTAGAAGTTGAAGCATTAAATAACGAACCTGGAGTGTTTAGTGCACGCTACGCTGGACCACAACGTGATGCTAACGATAATATGGATTTATTGCTTAATAATCTAAAAGATAAACAGAACAGAAATGCGCAGTTTAAAACAGTTGTTGCACTACATTTAAACAATACATTAGAAACGTTTACCGGAATTTGCAAAGGTGAAATCACAACTGAAAGACATGGAGAAAAAGGTTTTGGTTACGATCCTATTTTTAAACCAAAAGGTTATCAAGACACTTTTGCCGAAATGGATTTAGAATTAAAAAACAAAATCGGGCATCGTGGTAAGGCTGTAAAATTGTTAGTTGATTTTTTAAATAAAATTTAGAATATATTAAAGCTTTACTAAATATTTTACCAAAACATTTAAATCTCAAATAAAAGACTATCTTTGCACGCTGAAACTCAAATTATTTTGAGATAAAAATTCCTCAGAGAGAGGATGTGTTACTAGAAGTTTTAGGTTTAAGTTTGTTCAATTCGCTTCTATATGTAACACCAACATAATGCAATTGAATACTTATATTTTAGAATGAGCACATTCCAACAACTTGGTCTTGACGCTAATTTGCTTCAAGCCATTACTGACTTAGGTTTTGAAACACCTAGTGAAGTTCAACAAAAAGCAATCCCAACACTTTTAGAAAGCGAACGCGATCTTGTAGCACTTGCACAAACAGGTACTGGTAAAACAGCAGCTTTTGGTTTCCCTATGTTACAAAAAATTGACGTTAACAGTCGTACAACACAAGGGTTAATACTATCTCCAACACGCGAGCTTTGTTTACAAATCACCAACGAAATGAAACTTTACGGTAAGTACCTTAATGGTCTTAACGTAACTGCAATATACGGTGGATCTAGTATTACAGAACAAGCAAGACAAGTTAAACGTGGCGCACAAATTATTGTAGCTACACCTGGCCGTATGAAAGATATGATTAGCCGTAACTTGGTCGACATCACTAAAATTCAATATGCTGTTTTAGATGAAGCTGATGAAATGTTAAACATGGGATTTTATGATGACATTAATGACATCTTAAAAGATACACCAGTAGACAAAAGCACATGGTTATTTAGTGCAACAATGCCTAAAGAAGTAGCAAGAATTGCTAAAGACTTTATGAGTAATCCTTTAGAGGTTACTGTTGGTAATAAAAATGAAAGTACATCTAACGTATCACACGAGTATTATTTAGTAAACTCTCGTGACCGTTATTTAGCTTTAAAACGATTAGCAGATGCTAATCCAGATATATTTTCTGTAATATTTTGTCGTACCAAAAGAGATACACAAAAAGTTGCAGAAAAACTTATTGAAGATGGTTACAATGCTGGCGCTTTACACGGCGATTTAAGTCAAAATCAACGTGATTTGGTTATGAAAGCGTTTAGAAACAATCAAATACAAATGCTTGTTGCAACAGATGTTGCTGCTCGTGGTATTGATGTAGACGATGTAACACACGTAATCAATTACCAATTACCTGACGAAATTGAAACCTATACACACCGTTCTGGTCGTACTGGACGTGCTGGTAAAACTGGTGTTTCTATGGTCATAGTTTCTAAAAGTGAGGTAAGAAAAATTAAGAGCATTGAACGTATTATAAAACGCGAATTTGATAAAAAAGAATTACCTGATGGTATGGAAATTTGCGAAGTACAATTAATGTCTTTAGCAAACAAAGTCCATAACACAGAAATGAATCACGAAATTGATGCTTACTTACCAAGCATTAACGAAATTTTTGAAGATACATCTAAAGAAGAATTAATTAAAAAATTCTTTTCTGTAGAGTTTTCGCGTTTCTTTAATTATTATAAAAACTCTAAAAACTTAAATGTAGAAGCATCTTCTCAAGACAGTGGTAGATCTTCTAGCGGAGATAGCACAAGATTCTTTATAAACGTTGGTAGAAAAGACGGTTATGATTGGATGAAACTTAAAGACTATTTAAGAGATACCTTAGAGCTTGGTCGTGATGATGTTTTTAAAGTTGATGTAAAAGATAGTTTCTCTTTCTTTAACACAGAAAAAGAACACCAAGAAAAAGTATTAGCTTTCTTTACAGATTTTAAAGAAAACGGACGTTTTATAAACGTAGAAATCACAGAAGATCGTGGTGGACGTGACAGAAAACGTGGCGGAGGAAGACGTCGTGATGGCGGAAACGACCGTAGACGAAGAAGCGACAAACCAAAAGGAGAAAGACGCAGCAGAAGAAGTGAAGACTCTAACAGCTCTAACAAAAAAAGTAAACGTAGCAACAGAGATAAATCTGAATTTAAATCTACACACGGTAGACCAAGACGCTCTAGACGTTAAACCTTTTTGTTAATATTTAGTCAAATATATAAGAAGACGCTATCAATTAGCGTTTTCTTTATTATTTTTAGAGCATTAAATAATTACATGAAGTCATTTTTTACCCTTTTAATTTTAGTATTTAGCATTCAGATTGGTCTTGCTCAAGACAACAAACAAAAAGATAATAAAAATACTACCCAAACAAGAACAGTAGATTCTACTCAAATAAAAAAAGATTCTACCGTTAAAGGGATAATTATTGATGCTACCACAAAAAAACCATTAGAAAACGTAAACATCGTTAACCTTAATCAAGTTATTGGTACGGCAACTAATAATAAAGGAGAATTTGAATTACGCGCAGTAGCTAACGATACATTACACTTATCTTACCTTGGTTTTAAATCTGTAAAAGTAAAAGTAACTAACGACTGGGTTAATAAAATTGAAAAATCTACCATTACATTAACCGAGCTGGCGTTAGCTTTAGAAGAAGTTGTTGTAAGCGAACTTAAATTAACAGGTTATTTAGAAGTAGATATCAAACAAGTAAATGTAAACAACAACTACAGATATAGTATTAGTGGGTTAAGTACAGGTTACGAAGCAGGAAAAAAACAACCTAATGCCATAAATAAAGTGTTAGGATCTATTTTTAATCCTCTTGACTTTTTATACAATACCTTTAGTAAAAAAGGAAGAGAGTTACATAAGCTTAAAAAGATGAAAGAGGACGATAACATCCGTAATACTTTAGTTAAGCGTTTTGACCGTGATATGCTTACAGCTTTACTTGGCGTTACAAAAGTAGATTTAGATGAAATTGTAAGTCAATGTAACTATTCTGCAGAGTTTATTAATACCGCTAACGATCTTCAAATATTAGATGCTATTAGTGAATGCTACGAAGAATATAAAGTATTAAGTAGAACACGAAAAAAACGTCTTTAGTCTTTTATTAAATTTCAATAAATATGAAAAAAGACAATTTTGATTTATTTGAAGTTTTTGAAAGTTTTGGGTTTATGATTTTTTTTGTTTTAATAGCATCAGTTGGAGGAATTATAAAATTTATCTTTCTCAACATCTTTAGCTTAATTACCTTTAACAAAATAATTAAATTAGAAAAGCTATGGAAAAAAGAAAATATTGAGAAGTATGCATTAAACCCTTGGAATTTTGCACTTACTTTATTTTCATGCTTTATACTTTTTAAATATATATAAAAGTATACTCTAAGAATAAAATCGTTCTACAATTTCGTCATAACTTTTAATTGTCTTTTTACACCAGTCTAAACGCTTTTCTAACTTCTCTGTTTCAGTTAATTGCCAATTTATATCTGTTTTTTTCAGTTTACTAGTTACGTGCTGTAAGATTATTGCTGCACTTACAGATATATTTAAACTTTCTGTAAAACCAACCATTGGTATTTTTAAATAAGCATCTGCTTGTTGTAAGACCTCATCAGATAATCCTTCGGTTTCTCTTCCAAAGAAAAAACACGACTTTTTTGTCACATCAAAGTCTGATAAATCACAGTCGTTTGTGTGTGGCGTTGTTGCTACAATTTGATACCCTTTAGCTTTTAAATCTTTAATACTGTCTTTTACTGTATGATAACGGTTTAAATCAACCCATTTTTGTGCGCCCATAGCAATTTCTCTATCTATGCGCTTTGTATTTTGCTCTTCTACAATATTTACTTCTTGTATACCAAAAACATCACAACTACGTATTACTGCACTAGTGTTATGTAATTGATACACATCTTCTGTTGCTACAGTAAAATGCTTTGTACGTTGGTCTAATACTTTATGAAAACGCTCTAAACGATTTTCTGTTAAATAACCTTCTAAATGTTCTAAAAGTTTAATATCTATCATGGGTTAAAAATAAAAAAACCTGACAGTTATTTGCTATCAGGTTTACTTTAATATTTAAATTTTGAGCCTAATTAGATCCTATATTTCCTTGTGCTAAATGATAGTTTGTAGTTGTTTCACTTAAAACAACATCTACATAGGCGTCAATAGTTAGTAGATCTTGATAAAGTAATGGATTTCCGTTTTCATCTTCTGCTATGTTAGAAAAGCTTTTTCCTGTTGTCCCATCTATATTATTAAAAGCATAAATAAGACTACCTGGTGCATTTGCTAAATCTCCAGAATATATATAAGCAGGATGAGATCCTCCAGATGGCAAATTAGAAAGGTTAAAAACAGCTAATGCTTCACCATTAATACGTTCTGTAAAAGTTATGTTTCCTGATACGCCATCTAAATCTACTTCTTGCAATGTATAACTTGTAGTATTTTGGGTTAACTCATTTTGACCTATATCTACATATGCTACTATTTGAGAGTTATTACTATCTACACGTACAGTCAAATAACCATCCATATTTAGTAATTGTTGATATGAAATTTGCGTACCGTCATCTTTAGTATTAAAAGTTGTAAAGCTTTCTCCTGATGCGCCGCTAGCAGGAACTAAACTAATGCTAATTGGACCAGTTTCAGCAGCTGTATTAGAGTGGATATAAGCTGGTAACATTGCGTTAGATGGTGTTCCTGTTAGATTTAACTCTACACTTATAGTTCCGTTAGAATTATTTATAAAACGTGCAGTCCCAGAAACACTATAACCATTTGCAGATTGTAATTGATATGTTTTTGAAGCTATTTCTACATTCTCTTCAACATCATCTTTTGTACAACTTGAGAAAACAATAAAAATTGAAAATAGTATTGAAATTTTTTTTAAGATTTCCATGGATTGAAATTATTGATTAGTTTTAATTAATTGTTTAAGATTTTAAGCGACATTATCTTAAACTGCATTTACTTGGCTAAAATAACACAAAAAAATGAAACACCTTGTAGTTTTAACTGGCGCTGGCATGAGTGCAGAAAGCGGATTAAAAACTTTTAGAGACGAAAATGGTTTGTGGGAAGGACATGACGTAATGAAAGTAGCTTCTCCACAAGGTTTTGCTAGTAATCCCAATTTAGTTTTAGAATTTTACAACCAACGTAGAAGACAATTAAAAACTGTACAACCAAATGCTGCTCACAAGGCTTTAGCCAAACTTGAAAACAGCTTTAAAGTATCTATAATTACTCAAAACGTAGACGATTTACATGAACGTGCAGGCAGCAGTAATGTAACTCACTTACATGGTGAACTATTTAAAGCAAGAAATATTGCTGATGAAACTTCTGTTGTGCATTGGGAAGATGATATTGTTTTAGGTACAACAGATAAAAACGGGATACAATTAAGACCACACATTGTTTGGTTTGGAGAAGATGTTCCGTTGTTTGAAAAAGCCATTAGCATCTGTCAAACTGCCGATATTTTATTAATTATTGGCACCTCTTTACAAGTCTATCCTGCTGCTAGTTTGATGCATTACACTGCGCAGAATACTCCTAAGTTTTATATAGATCCTAAACCTTCAATAGCATCAAAAGAGAATTTAACAGTAATAGGTAAAACTGCTACAGAAGGTATTAAAGATTTTGTAAATAAAATACGTTAGTGCTTATTTATTAAGATTTATATCTGCTATTCGCTCTATACGATTACGCTCTAAGAACGCATCTATAGTTTCAAAATGTTCTATAACGCGTTGATCTTTAAATTCGAATACTTTTTGAGATAACCCTTGCAAAAAGTCACGATCATGAGACACTAAAATCAATGTACCATCAAACTCTAAAAGTGCTTCTTTTAAAACGTCTTTAGATTTTAAATCTAGATGGTTTGTAGGCTCATCTAAAATCAACAAGTTAACTGGTTCTAAAAGCAATTTAACCATTGCTAATCTGGTTTTTTCTCCTCCAGACAATACACCAACTTTTTTATCAATATCATCACCAGCAAACATAAAACGACCTAAAATATTTTTTATTTGTGTTCTAATATCGCCTTGTGCAACTTCATCTACAGTTTGAAAAATAGTTAATTCTTCATCTAATAAAGAAGCTTGGTTTTGAGCAAAATAACCAACTTTAACATTGTGTCCTAATTGGCAAGTACCATCAACTTCAATTTCATTTAAAATGGCTTTTATCATTGTAGATTTTCCTTCACCATTTCTTCCAACAAAACAGACTTTTTCGCCTCTTGCTATAGACATATTTGCATCTTTAAAAACGACTTTATTATCGTATGCTTTTGAAACGTCTTTAACTGTAACAGGATAATCTCCAGATCTTGGTGCTGGCGGAAAACGTAATTTTAATGAAGAGTTATCTATTTCGTCAATTTCAATAATTTCTAACTTTTCAAGCATACGCTCGCGTGAAGCAACTTGATTAGTTTTAGAATAGGTGCCTTTAAAACGCTCTATAAACGCCATATTATCGGCAATAAACTTTTGTTGTTCTTGGTACGCTTTTAATTGATGGCTACGTCTATCTGCGCGTAATTGTAAATAGTGACTGTAATTGGCTTTATAGTCGTAAATACGTCCCATAGTTACTTCTATAGTACGATTGGTGATATTATCAATAAATGCTCTATCGTGAGAGATTACCATAACCGCATTGGCTTTGTTAACTAAAAAGTCTTCTAACCAAATTACAGACTCTATATCTATATGGTTTGTAGGCTCATCTAACAGGATTAAATCTGGTTTTTGTAATAATATTTTTGCTAACTCGATTCGCATACGCCAACCTCCAGAAAACTCGTTGGTTTGACGGGTAAAATCTTCTTGTTTAAAACCTAAACCTTTAAGTGCTTTTTCTACTTCGGCATCATAATTAACATCTTCTAATGCATAATATTTTTCACCTAAATCGGAAACTTTTTCTATGATAGACATATACTCGTCACTTTCGTAATCTGTACGTGTTTCTAATGCTTTGTTAAGCTTGTCCATTTCATCACGCATTTCAAAAACATGTTTAAATGCTTTTGCTGCTTCTTCAAAAACGGTACAATTATCTTCTGTCAATAAATGCTGTGGTAAGTAGGCAATTACAGCATCTTTTGGTGTACGCACGTGTCCTCTAGTTGCATTTTGTACACCTGCAACAATCTTCATCATTGTAGATTTTCCTGCACCGTTTTTTCCCATAAGGGCAATTTTATCGGTTGGGTTTATAACAAAAGACACGTCTTTAAATAGCGTTGTTCCGCTAAATTCTACTGCTAAATTATCTACTGAAATCATAAAAATAATCCTATAAGTTTAGGGTTGCGAAAGTAATAAAAAGAGTAATGTAATGTTCTATTTTATTTATTCTTCTCTTCTATCCACTTACTCATATACTTATTACTTTGTAGTGTATGATGTTGTAGTATTTGTCCTATGAAGTTTTTTTGACGACGAAGCGGTAATTCGGCTTCAATATGCTTTATAGTTTCAATAGTATCTTTTAAGTAGATATTTTTGTCAAAAAATGTATTAAGTATTCTAAACCCATTTTTTTGTTTACCACGCCAATAAATTTTGTTGGTATAAAGCTCTACCGCTTGTTTAGCAAAATTTTTGGCATCATCTTCTATAAAAGCATTAGTGTCTTTTAATGTACCATACATACCTTCTGCTCCAATAGTTGTTGTTACACAAGGTGTCCCTGTTTTCATGGCATCAATAATTTTTCCTTTTAAACCAGCACCAAAACGTAATGGTGCTAAAAGTACTTTGGCTTGTTTTACAACTTCTGAAACGTCTTCGGCAAATCCTTTAATTAAAAATCCATTTTTAGGATCATTTAATTGTAAATGTTTTTGTGATACATATGCGCCATATACATGCATTTCGGCTTTTGGCAATTCTTTTCTTATTAATGGCCAAATATCGGTTTTAAGGTAATTTACCGCATCTTCGTTAGGCTGATGTAAAAAATTACCAATGGTTACAAAGTGTTGACGTTGCTTAAAATTAGGAACTTGTTTTTGATCCTCAATAGACACTGGATCCAACATAAAAGGTAAATAATACAGTAAGTTTGGGCTTATATTAAACTGTGTTATTAAGATATCTTGTTCTACTTGAGAGATGATCAAACTTAAATCTGATCTTAAAATGCTTGCAATTTCGCGTTTTGCAAAATCATTTTGTAAATAAGAAATATTAAAAAGAGCTTGATCCTTTAAAGCTTGTTGTCTTCCTTTTCTTAAAAAATGTAAATCTTCTGTATCTAAAATTCTTAAAGCATCAGGACACTGCTCTGCAACACGCCAACCAAACTGTTCTTCGGTCATAAAACGATCAAAAAGGACAATATTTGGGTTTAGTTTTTTTATAAAAGTATCAAAACTAGAGTCGTTCAACTTAATGCTTTCAACTTTTATATTAATAGATTCAAGATCATAAGCGTTATCTGTTTTACTACAAGTTGTAGCAAAAGTAATATTGTAATCAGCTTGCTGAAACATTTCAATAAGCTGTAACATCCTACTACCTGCAGCCGAACTTTTAGGTTCTGGCCAAACAAACCCTATGATTAATAACTTTTTACTCATTTATTATTTTTGAGGAATAGATTGCAATGCATAACCCATGCGTACTTTTTTTGCCCAAGCAACAACAGCTTCAATTTGTTCTGGACTTAAATCTGCTTCTGTATGGGACCAAGTATAGCTAGGTAAAGGCATTTCTTTTTCTTCTACTTCTTCTATTAATTCTTCAAATTTATGATCTTTTCTTTTTACAGAATATTCTGACCATTTAGAAAAGTTTAGGTGTTTTTTTCCGTCTTCTACATGTTCTGCCATCCAATAATTTACTGGTGTAATTTTACTATACCATGGGTAAACTGTATTACTACTATGACAATCAAAACAAGTATTTTTTAAAATAGCTTTAACCTCTTCATTTGGATTTGTCTCTTCTAAAAAAGCAGTAAGATCTTTAGTGTCTCCTGTATTTTTATCTGGAGAAAAAAATTGAGCAATAACTAAAACCACAAGCAATGCTATTAGAATTTTCTTTACTATTTTCATTTTAATTAAATTTAAACGCTAAAAATAGTAAATCTTGACTACAGAAACACTTTATAAAGAATTAAATTACGTTAACCATTCTAGAGAAAAAAGAATGTATTATGCACAAATGGTTATTAATGACAGTAGTTTGATCCCAAAACTTATTGAGATTTTAATGCAAGTTGATGATAAAGTTTCTCCAAGAGCAGCATGGGTTTTAGAGTTTGTATGCAAGGATAATTTAAATGTTATCATTCCTTATTTAGATCTATTTACCACAAACATGCATCAGGTTAAAAAAGAACAAGCGGTTAGACCAGTTGCTAAAATTTGCGAATACTTAGCTAACGCCTACTTTTCTAAAACAGAAAATAAAATAAAAGACGCTTTAACACAAACGCATAAAGAACGTATTATTGAAGTCGCTTTTGAGTATATGATTGGAGATTATAAAGTAGCACCTAAAGCGTATTCTATGACTACTTTATACCTTTTTGGAAAAGAATTTAATTGGATCCATCCAGAATTAGCTATTATATTAGAGCGTGATTTTTATAATGAAAGTGCCGCTTTTAAAGCTAGAGCAAGACACATTTTAAAAAAAATCAAAGCTTAACTTTTTTGAAAAAATTATAGACTGATTAATTTTTGTCTTCCTCTTAAAAAACTATCTTTATGCCTTTCAAAAAAACAAGCAAAATATGTCTTTAAGCCAATTAAATGCCATCTCTCCTATTGATGGTAGATACAGAAATAAAGTAGAAAAGTTACAAGATTTTTTCTCTGAAGAAGCATTAATCAAATATCGTGTTTTAGTTGAAATTGAATATTTTATTGCGCTTTGTGAAGTGCCATTACCTCAACTAGAGAATGTTAATACATCTGTATTTGAAGACCTTAGAAAAATTTACAAAGAATTTTCTTCTGAAGACGCGCAAGCCATCAAAGACATAGAAAAAGTAACCAACCACGATGTAAAAGCAGTTGAATACTTTATTAAAGAAAAGTTTGATACACTTGGACTAAGTGATCATAAAGAATTTATTCACTTTGGTTTAACCTCTCAAGATATTAATAATACAGCAATACCATTAAGTATTAAGGAAGCAATGAATGATGCTTACGTACCAGAATACCTTAATGTTTTAAAAGAATTAAAACGTCTTGCTGAAGAGTGGAAAGATGTACCAATGCTTGCCAGAACACACGGTCAACCAGCATCTCCTACACGATTAGGAAAAGAGATTATGGTTTTTGTTGTGAGACTTGAAGAGCAATTTAACTTACTTAACGATATACCAAGCGCTGCAAAATTTGGTGGTGCAACAGGTAATTACAACGCACACAAAGTTGCATATCCAAATATAGATTGGAAAGCTTTTGGGACTAGTTTTGTTCAAGAAAAATTAGGTTTACAACATTCTTTCCCAACAACACAAATAGAGCATTATGACCACATGGCTGCTTTATTTGACTGCTTAAAACGCATCAACACCATTATAATTGACCTTGACAGAGATATTTGGACGTATGTGTCTATGGACTATTTTAAGCAAAAAATTAAAAAAGGAGAAGTTGGTAGTAGCGCAATGCCACATAAAGTAAATCCTATAGATTTTGAAAACTCTGAAGGAAACTTAGGTATTGCAAATGCTATTTTCGAGCATCTTTCTGCAAAATTACCGATATCTAGATTACAACGCGACCTTACAGATAGTACAGTTTTACGTAATGTTGGTGTACCATTTGGACATACTTTAATTGGCTTTGCTTCAACTTTAAAAGGTTTAGGTAAATTACTTTTAAACGAAGTTAAGTTTGCTGATGACTTAGAAAACAATTGGGCTGTAGTTGCAGAAGCCATTCAAACCATTTTAAGACGTGAAGGTTATCCTAACCCTTACGAAGCTTTAAAAGGTTTAACAAGAACTAATGAAACTATAAACCAAAATTCTATTTCAAATTTTATTGATACATTAGACGTAAATGATTCGATAAAAAATGAATTAAAAGCTATAACACCTAGTAACTATACAGGAATTTAAAATGTTTAAAGACAAGACTTCTATATTATTTGCAACCATAACCCTTCTAGTATTTTTTTTAGGAGGTTTATTTGATGTGTTATACAATCCTATTGTTATTGGTGCTTTACTTATTTCTTTTTGTCTTGTTATTGTTAATTTAATTTTAATTAAAAAAGAACCAGACGATGACGTTTGATAAAAAATAAAAAAAGGCTTATCTAAACAGATAAGCCTTTTTAATTAACATTTAAACCTTAATTATTTAAAATAATTAAATAATTGATTTAGTTGGTTATTATCAACATCTGCGTGTTGAAGTTCGGTTATTAATTTTACTAATTGTTCTGGTTTCATCTCATCACCTATTACTCTGACAAATGTAAAACCCATTTCTTTTGAGTTTGCAAGTACTAAAAACTCGTCTACTGTGTTTTCATTACCTATCGTACTTATTTTAAAACTTATACCATTATCTTTAAACTCCATCAACTCTTCGTACTTATCATTATTTAGTACTTTTTTTGCTTTTTGAAGTTCTTGTTCATAAGCTACGATATCTCCATCATTAACACGGTAAGCTAACACATCTAATTTTTTAACTGAGTTATAGGCTTCTTTCTGTTCTGGTGACAAATCTGCTTTAGACAGATCTATCATCTTTGCAGATAAATCTAATGATAAAAACTCTGCTTGCTCTTTATGATCTACAAAATAGGTTTGTATAGAGTTTTCATCTTTACAACTTACAAAAAACAGTGCTAAAGTAAGTATGGTTAGTATTGATCTTAGTTGGCTTTTCATGATGTTTATTTTTTATTTTTTTTCTCTAATTCATCGCCACCAGGTAAATTCATTTTGTTAGCAAGTTTAGATATTTGATTTAAATCTATATCTCCAGTTATACTAATTACTACGGTTTCTATACTTCGCTTTTTCCCGTTAATTTCAATATTACTGTTTTTTGTAACAGCTTCTAAACCATTAACAAACATTAATAATTCGCTTACATGATCTTCGTCTTTACCTTCTTTAATATAAAACGTCATATTTACACCATCGTCTTTAATCATCATAAGTTCTTCTAAAGATGCGCTTCTTGATTTTACCCATTTTACGATATCTGAAGAAATATCTTTATCGTCTGTTGCCATAGTTTTAAAACTGGTAATACTATTTACCATATTAATGTAT
This sequence comes from Mesoflavibacter zeaxanthinifaciens DSM 18436, assembly GCF_000422365.1. Taxonomy (GTDB): domain Bacteria; phylum Bacteroidota; class Bacteroidia; order Flavobacteriales; family Flavobacteriaceae; genus Mesoflavibacter; species Mesoflavibacter zeaxanthinifaciens. The sequence goes on along the minus strand of NZ_AULQ01000001.1, from coordinate 119,716 downwards.
TCTTGCGCTTCTGGATCGTCTGTATTTATATCCATTTTTGCTAACATTTGAAACATTTTTGGCTTTATTGAAACATAAGTTACGTTTTCGTTATCACTATATTTTTCAAAAACATTTTGAGCCATTCCTGATAAAGGAAGCATTAATAATGCTATTACTGCTATTAATATTGATTTTTTCATTGTATTTGTTTTAGTTGTTTTCATCTTGTTTTTATTTGTAAATTCTTTCTATTGGGTTGTTCATTTCTTTTAAATAGTTAACCTGTTTACCTGCTTGGTTTATTGCGGTTAAATACTCTACTTGTTTAGTCCCTTTATTAAGGGTTTGAGATACTAACTGTAAATATGATTTTGCTTTTTCATAATCTTGTTTGTCTTGTTCTGTAATAGTTTCATTTTGATTAAAATAAAACCCAACCATCAACGCAATTACTGCTGCAACACTTAACCACTTATAATTAAATTTCGTTTTAGTTTTTAATGGAAGTTGTTTAGTAAAGGTTTCTTGCTGGTTAAAAGAAAAGTAATTAAACATGGCTTTGTAATGCTGTAAATGAGGCGCTACAGTTTCTTGCGAAAAATAGTCTTTTAACTGTGCTTCTTCTTTAAGCGTTGTTTCTCCGTTTTCGTACTTTTCAATTAATTTTTCTATCTTATTTAACACCATAACTATGTGTTTTTGTTAGTTGTTCTCTTATTGTTTTTCTTGCTCTAGATAAGGCTACACGTATTGCTGTAGGTTTCATATCTAGCATTTTTGCTATTTCGTCAAAGTCATATTGTTCAATATCTCTAAGTTGTATGACCATTTTTTGTTGCTCTGGTAAATCTTCAATTATTTTTGCTATCCAGCTCATACTGTCGTTAAGCTCTACTTGTTTTTGCAAGGCTACTTTATGATCTTGATAGTTACTATGAACAATCTTTAAATTTTGTGCTTGTTTAGACTTTAATTTATCCAAGCAAAAGTTTTTTGTCATGGTCATAGAAAACGCTTCTACGTTTTTATAATCGCTTATTTTACCTTTATTTCTCCATAACTTTAATAACACTTCTTGAGTTGCATCTTCTGCTTCTTCTTTAGATACAAGTAATCGCTTTGCTAAACGAAATACTTTATCCTTAAAAGGCATTACTGTATTTAAAAACTCAGTCTGTGTCATTTTGGTTTTGGTGGTTTCTATTACGACGAGTAACTATTAATTTTGTTACAAAGTTTTTTTATTTGATTGTAAATTAAGTACTTTTAAGTAGAAAAATTGAAAAGAAAACTATGAAATTGAATTACAAATTTTCCGTTATCGGGCTACTTTTTCTTGCCCTAACAAGTTGTTTTAGTGATATTGATGATGATCCTATTTCTGATACCGAGATTAAAGATTTTGTATGGAAAGGTCTTAATCTATGGTACTTTTGGCAAGGTACCGATAGCGCTCCAGATTTGGCTGACAACAGATTTTCTAACGATACAGACTACATTAATTTTTTAAATAGCTTTGATTCGCCTAACCAATTATTTTATTCACTTTTAAGTGATGAAGATAGATTTAGCTGGATTGTTGACGATTATTTTGCTTTAAGTGGCTCTTTAAGTGGCGTATCCAAAAATAACGGTATGGCTTTTGGATTAGGGCTAATAGATAATGGTCCAAATGTTTTTGGTTATGTACAATACGTTTTACCAAACTCTAGTGCTTCTGAAAATAACGTTATACGTGGCGATATTTTTTTAACCGTAAACGGAACACAATTAACTGAAGATAATTACTTAAGTCTTATATCTAGCGACGTTTATACTATTGGTTTGGCAGAACTAGATAATAATGACAACTTGATTTTGACAGGTGAAGAAATTACGCTTACAAAACAAATCTATCAAGAAAATCCAATTTATATTTCTAACACTTTTGAAGTAAACGGTATAAAAGTAGGTTATTTAATGTACAACCGTTTTTTAAGTGACTACGACCAACAACTTAACCAAGTCTTTGCAAATTTTGTTGCTGAAGGTGTAGATGAATTAGTGCTTGACCTTAGGTATAATCCTGGTGGCAGTGTAAATAGTGCTATTAATTTAGGTAGTATGATTACAGGAAACACTACTAACGATGTATACTTAAAACAAATTTGGAATAACAAAATTCAATCTACTTTTACAGATGAAGATGTTACGCGATACTTTACTCAAACGCTTTCTAACGGAAATTCTATAAATAGTTTAAATCTTAATAAAGTATACATATTAGCTCAAAACTCTTCTGCTTCTGCTAGCGAATTAGTTATAAACACACTAGAACCTTACATTGATGTTATTCATATTGGAGATGTAACTAGAGGAAAAAATGAATTCTCAATAACACTTTACGACAATCCTGACTGTGCTTTTTTACCACCAAATACAGACTGTAACGGAAGTATAAATCCTAATCACACTTGGGCAATGCAACCTTTAGTTGGAAGAAGTGAAAATGCAGAGGGTTTTTCAGACTATATTAATGGTTTAACACCAGATATATCTTTAGATGAAAGTTTATCTAATTTAGGCGTTTTAGGACAACAAGACGAACCGCTTTTAGCTAGAGCCATACAACACCTAACAGGTAATGGAAGAACAGGAGAAACCTTTACTGAACACAAAATTAAAATATTTGATTACTCAAATAAACACACGCCAACTGGTACAAACATGTATTTAGAACCGGAAGATGTACCAATGCTTTAAACAAAAAAAGCCTCAAAATAAATTATTTTGAGGCTTTTATATTATAATTTAAACTTATCTTTTAGTTAAAGTATATTTTAGAAGCTCCAACACCTACGCTAAAGCTTTCAGATAAAGTTCCGCTAGAAATATCATAGACTTTTAATGTGCTCTGTGCAGAAAAACTTGCATCTGTTAAAAACAAATTACCATCTTTTACAAACATACCATAAGCATATCCTGCTTCCACACTAAATAAAGAAGAACTTGGTAAGTTTGTAGCCGTATCTGCTAATCCATAAACTTCATTGTTTAATATATAATAAGCCATTCCGTTAGAATACGACATTAAACTTGGGTGATTACCTGTAGCAAATTCGATTGTAGATATTACTGAATTATCATTAGTATTTATTCTTGTAATTGATGCTAAAGTTTCTCCAGTAGCTTGCCAAGACTGTCCACCTTCACTTAAAACTAATAAGTTTCCTTGAGAGTCTAAAACCATTTCGTCTGGAACATCGTTTACAGAAATAGTTGCTACTGTTGAGTTTGATGTTGTTATTACAGAAACCTCATTATTTGCACCATATCCACCTTTATGAGACACAAATACTTTATCATTATTAGCTAATACTTGTTCTGGTCCTTCACTTACTGGTATAGTAGATGTTACTGTATAAGAGTTTAAATCTACCACAGCAATATAATCGTCTGTAGTAGTAAATGGATCTGCCCAATCTGATACGTAAGCATTAGAGCCATTAAATCCTATATATCTTGGTGTTGTTAATCCTGTTGTTATTGTTGTAATTAACTCAAAAGTATAACGGTTTACTACTGTAATTGTACCAGAGTCTTGGATGATGTAGGCTTTATCCCCATTAAAACCAATAGACTGTAAATATACGCCTAGTGTTTCTCCATTTACGTTAAAATAAATGTCATTTTCTGAAGTAGAAAAATCGTTAGAGATATAAGACACAGAAGATGGTCCTCCTTCTGCACTAATAATAAATCCGTTTTCGTAATCGCCTAACGGTTCTTGAGGCATTGTTCCATCATCATCGTTAGAACAAGAAAATAAAAGGGATAATCCTAATACTGAATACAATAGTTTTTTCATGAGTTGTTATTAAAATTTATAGTGTAATTGAATGTTATAATTTCGGTTAGGCATAGGTCTAAAAATTACATTTTGATATGGTGTATCGTATAAATTATTAATGTCTAAACCTAATCTAAGATTATGATTTTTGTTTTGTATTAATTGATAAGAAATGCCGATATTTCCTAAATCATATTTAGGTAAGCTGTAAAGTGGACTTATAATATTATCTTCGGTAGTAAAAACCATGTCATTAAACATATGCTGATAGTAAAAAGACAATCTTTTAACATTGTAAGCTATACTAACATTAGCTTTATGTTTAGGTACATAGATTAACTGTTTATTAGTCTCTAAATCTTCCGAAATAGTATAAGAATAGTTTCCGTTTAAAGTAATAGTATGACTTCCAAATGTTTTGTTTAATTTCAAACCTAATTCTGCACCATAACTATGTGTTTGATCTATATTTATTGGTGACCAAAAACCAGAGTTACTAGGTTTCCATTGTATTAAATTTTCATTTTTAATATAATATGTATTAAGGTCTAATGTTACCCATTTGTATTGTAATTGATGACCTAAATCTACTTGATAAGACGTTTCTGGTTTAAGATTTAGATTGCCACCAGGTTGCCAAAACAAGTCGTTAAATGTTGGTACTCTAAAATTCTTAGAGGCATTTATCATTATTTTGTAAAACTTACTAAACTGATAACTTCCGTCTAAAGAAAATAACAATGGACTTTTAAAATCTGAAGTAACATCTTGTCTAATATTAAAAGCTATAGTAGATTTTGTATCAGGTTTATAAGTAGCTATTGCTGTTGCAGAAAATGCACTACGATTTGGTGACCCAAAACTACTACCATCTGCTTCAAAATAATTATAATCAAGGATACTTTTTAAAGCTATTTTTTTGGAAAGATTGTAATCTAAAATATGTTTAATTAGATAGGTATTTACTTTGCCATAACTATAACTATCTAAGACTTTATTTTGGTAAAATTTAAACAGCTCTTGTAAATGAGCTACTTTTACTTTTGAGGTGTAATGATTACCAATATTTGCCCATTCTAATAATGTTCTAAAGTTTTCATCTAAATATTTATTTCTAGAAATTGTATTTAAGGTACCAGACAGCTCTCGTTCACCTAAAAACGCTTGATGATATAGTTTTAAGATATTATTTTCTGATATAAAATATCCTAAATTGACATTAAAATTTAAATTATTAAAAGCTCCGTTTTCATTAACTTCATTTGTACCTAAATACATGTAATCATTATCTGAAGTCACATATTGAAACCCAAAATTTACTGCAAATTTAGAGCTACCATAATTAGTATTAAAACTTGCTTTTTGTGTGTTAAAACTTCCATAGTTCAACCTTAGATGATTGTCAAAATGCGAGCTAAAATTTAACTTATTATTTAAGTGAATACTACCGCCTATTGCGCCACTTCCGTACTGTACACTTCCGCCTCCATTTTTGATAACGACGTTATCAAAATTATTAACGTTAATTAAATTAAAATCTGTTTGACCATTAAGTTGAGAGTTTATAGAAATTCCGTTCCAGATTACAGCGGTTTGAGAGGCATTTGTGCCTCTAAATGATGGGGAAGACACCATACCATAACCATTTTCTTTAAAGTAAACATTACTATTAAAACGTAAAATATCTGTAAAAGATTTAGAGTCGTTTTGTAAGACAGAATCTTTTAATGTTGTTGTTTTAAACCCATAATTATTCTGCTGTAATTTAACATCGCTTAAAACAACAGTTTCTAACGTTTGTACAGAATCTACTTTGATTTGCCCTTTTAAAGCAATTGTGCTAAAGCACAAAAAAACAAGACTATAAAATAATTTCATAAACCTTAAAACCTTTTTCCCGAAGGTTATTAATTATAATTATAGAATTTGGCAGGTCTCCTGACTTGCGTCTTGCTATTGGTCTTCCCATCTAATAAAGACAGTGACATGAAGTAAAATAACAAGCTTTATAGCTTACAGTTGCGGGAACAGTTCTGGATTTTAACCAGATTCCCTTTTAATTTGATACAAATAATATTATATCAAAACCAAAATCTGCTGCAAATGTAACAGATAAAATAAATAAAGACTATTTTTTCTTATTCATTTTATAAATCAAATACACAAAGCCTAATAAAAAATGAAGAATAATAACACCAGCTACTATATATATTGTTAAATTTGAACCGTCTCGCATGGCAAATAATTTTGATAAATTTACATGCTTTTTTAGTCAACAACAGTTACAAATGTTACAAAAACACCTACTATTTTACATTTCTATTTTTGTATTGCTTTTTACAAATTGTAAAGAGGATGAAGCCAAAACAAAACCTTTACCAAACGTTATTGAAACTAATTTAAACTTAAGTTACGCAAAAGGTTTTAGTATAAAAAACAACGGGAATTTTAAAGTATTAACTATTACAAACCCTTGGCCAAAAGCAGATAAAAATTACCGTTACGCTTTAATATCTAAAGAAAACGCTGCAAAAACAACATTAAATAAAGATGAATTTGATGGTATTATTACCATTCCTATTCAGAACATTGTAGTAACATCTACAACTCATATTCCTGCTTTAGAATTATTAGATGAAGTTGAAACCTTAGTAGGTTTTCCTGGTACAAACTATATATCTTCAATTAAAACAAGACAACGTATTGACGATGGTTTAGTAAGAGAACTTGGTAAAAATGAAGGCCTAAATACCGAAGTCCTTTTAAGCATAAATCCTGATGTTGTCGTTGGTTTTGGTGTAGACGGAAAAAGTAAATCTTTAAACACCATAAAAAAAGCAAACATACCTGTAATTTATAACGGAGATTGGGTAGAAAAATCGCCACTTGCCAAAGCAGAATGGATTAAGTTTTTTGGAGCATTGTATGATAAAGAACAACAAGCAGATTCTATTTTTAAATCTATTGAAACAAGTTATAAAGACGCAAAACAATTAGCAAAAACAGTTACCAATCAACCAACTGTAATTAGTGGCGCATTACACAAAGATGTATGGTATTTACCAAGCGGAACTAGTACCGAAGCACAGCTTTTAAAAGATGCTAACCTTAATTATTTATATGCAGACACTGAAGCTGCTGGTAGTTTAGCTTTAAATTTTGAAAGTGTCTTTGCAAAAGCCAAACAAGCCAATTTATGGTTAAGTCCGTCGTATTATTCTTCTATGGATGCTCTAAAAAAAGCTAATCCGCATTACACACAATTTGACGCTTTTAAAAACAATCAAGTATACTCTTTTACTAATGCAACTGGCGCAACTGGTGGCGTTTTATATTACGAAACTGGCTTTGCAAGACCTGATTTAGTTTTAAAAGATATTATTAAAATTGGTCATCCAGATCTTTTAAAAGATTACGAACCTTATTTTTTTAAAGTTTTAAAGTGAATCAAAACCAGTCAAATAAATGGACGTTTTTAGCGCTTACATTAGGGCTTATCGCTATGTTTATTTTAAACATCAGTTTAGGATCTGTACAGATTTCATTTTCTACAATTATTGATAGTTTTTTTTCATCTTCTGACACATTAACTAATAAAGAATATATCATTCAAAATTACCGTTTACCTAAAGCGATTACTGCCATTTTAGTTGGTTCTGGTTTAGGTATTTCTGGTTTGTTAATGCAAACCTTATTTAAAAATCCTTTAGCTGGTCCTTTTGTTTTAGGGATTACTTCTGGTGCAAGTCTTGGCGTTGCTTTAGTTATTTTAGGCAGCTCGGTCTTTGGTGGATTTTTAGCTACGTTTTTAATTAGCAAATGGAGTTTGGTAATTGCTGCAAGTTTAGGTAGTTTTTTAGTATTATTACTTGTGCTTATCGTTTCAAGTAAAGTTAGAGATACTATGGCAATTTTAATTATAGGATTAATGTTTGGTAGCATTACCGCATCTATAGTTAGTGTGTTATCTTATTTTAGTTCTGCAGAGCAATTACAACAATATATTTTTTGGGGATTTGGTAGTTTAGGCGATTTAGATTGGCAGGAGCTTATCATATTTATCATTATTTACAGCTTTGGACTGTTCTTTAGTATCCTTTCAATTAAAGGGTTAAACTCTTTATTGTTAGGTGATAATTATGCTAAAAGTTTAGGTTTAGATTTAAAGAAAAGCAGATTTATCATCATCATTGCCACTAGTTTATTAGCAGGAACAATTACCGCTTTTGCTGGACCAATTGCTTTTATTGGTTTAGCAATTCCGCATTTAACGCGACAATTATTTAAGACTTCAAACCATAAAATATTATTACCAGCTGTGTTTTTAATTGGAGCCATTATTATGCTTATTTGCGATAGTATTGCACAATTACCAAACAGCGATTATTCGTTACCAATTAATGCAATAACCTCTTTATTTGGTGCTCCAATAGTGATTTGGTTACTAGTTAGACAACGTAAAATGATATTTTAAAATGAATGCGAAAAACCAAAATATCATCCTAAAAACCAAGAATTTAGACATAGGTTATATTTCTAAAAAGAAAGAAAACCGTATAGCCAAAGACATTAATATTAATCTAAATAAAGGTGAATTAATAGCGCTTGTCGGCGGAAATGGAATAGGAAAATCTACATTATTAAGAACACTAACCAAAGTACAACCTGCTTTAAATGGAGATATTTTTATTAACGAAAAACATCTAAACAATTACAATAATTTAGAATTAGCAAAAGAGATGAGTTTGGTTTTGACAGAGCCTATTTCATCTAAAAACCTTAGCGTTTTTGAGCTTGTCGCTCTGGGAAGACAACCTTATACAAACTGGATAGGCAACTTAACAACAACAGATTTAGAGGCTGTAAAAAAAGCCATTCAACTTACAAATATTGAAGATTTACAGCACAAAAAATGTTTTGAACTAAGCGATGGACAACTTCAAAAAGTAATGATTACACGTGCTTTAGCCCAAGACACACCAATTATTATTTTAGACGAGCCTACAACGCATTTAGATATGTATCATAAAGCATATCTTTTAAAACTGCTAAAGCAATTAACGATAGATACTAGCAAAACCATATTGTTTTCTTCTCACGAGATTGATTTAGCCATTCAACTTTGTGACAGTATGGTTGTAATGACAAAAGACCAAGTGGTTTCTGATCAACCATGTAACCTTATTTCAAAAGGTGTTTTTGAAAGTCTTTTCCCTAAAGATTTGATTGTTTTTGATGAAAAAACAGGAAGTTTTAGAGTGAAGAAATAGTTGAGAAAACTTTTTAACTTGTAGATTTCAACTTATAACTTTATTTTATCTTTGAAAAAATCAATTTTTTAAATGAGCGACAACATCATTCTTATTATAGCGATACTTATTTCGGCAGCTATTGGCGGTTATTTGGGTATGCTTTTTACCAAACTAAAAAGTAAAAGCGAAAAAAGTACTTTAGAGGAAAGAAATGCCAATATTCAGCAACAATTTAACGACTTTAAAGCCTTTCACGACAGTGAAAATCAAAAACAAAACGAGGCTTTTAATCTTCAATTAAATGAATTACGTCAACAAATTTCTAAAACCGAAAACGAGCGTGAAGACATCAGGCGCGAAAAAGAATTTTTAAACGCAGAACTTACAAGACGTAATACTGAGTATGAAAATCTTCAACAACAAAATTTAAAACGTGATGAAGAGTTAGCGCTACAACAAGAACAATTACGTAAAGATTTTGAGTTATTGGCAAATAAAATTCTTGAGGAAAAATCAAACAAATTTACAGAGCAGAATAAAGAAAATATCAAGAATATTTTAAATCCATTACAGGAAAAAATTCTAACCTTCGAGAAAAAAGTAGAAGACACACAAAAGGAAAGCATAAGCATGCATAGTGCTTTAAAAGAACAATTATTGGGCTTAAAAGACCTAAATCAACAAATGACTAAAGAAGCCACAAACCTTACTAGAGCATTAAAAGGCGATAGTAAAATGCAAGGAAATTGGGGCGAATTAGTACTAGAACGTGTTCTTGAAAAATCTGGTTTAGAAAAAGATCGCGAGTATTTTGTACAGCAAAGTTTTACTCGTGCAGATGGAACACGTGTGTTGCCAGATGTCGTGTTACACTTACCGGATAACAAAAAAATGATTATTGACAGTAAAGTGTCTTTAACCGATTACGAACGTTACGTTAATGCAGATGAAGACGAACGTGCAATATTTTTAAAAGCGCATTTAAACTCGATAAAAAAACATATCGAGCAACTATCTGAAAAAAATTATCAAGATTTATACGATATAGAATCGCCAGATTTTGTTCTTCTATTTATCCCAATAGAACCAGCATTTGCAATAGCAATAAACGAAGATAACACGCTTTACAACAAAGCTTTTGAGAAAAATATTGTAATTGTAACACCTTCTACCCTACTTGCTACTTTAAGAACAGTAGACAGTATGTGGAACAACGAAAAACAACAACAAAACGCTATTGAAATTGCACGTCAAGCTGGTGCATTATATGATAAATTTGAAGGCTTAGTTAAAGATTTAACTGGTGTTGGTAAAAAAATTGACGATGCTAAAAAGGATTATTCTTCTGCAATGAATAAGTTAGTAGAAGGACGAGGAAACTTAATTACAAGTGTAGAAAAAATTAAAAAATTAGGTGCTAAAGCCAAAAAATCTTTACCAGAAAATATTGTAAAACGAGCGCATAGCGACGATTAAATATTACAATGAATTATATCAATTCAAAAATTAAACCTAAAAACTGTAGGAGATACTATACTTCAGTTAAGATTACTGATAAGGAAACTGAATTGATTAATTTAGGGATTCAACCCAAAGAAATGGATGGAGGAAAATGGCGAATTATTAAATCGAAATCACATTACATACTAAAGAGATCTTGGTCTAATGTTGAAATTTTTAAATTTAAGATTAAAAATCAATTGATTAGTGAAATTATAATAAATACAACTTATGTTTCATCTGAAAAATTTAATCCATTAAAATTCAAAATTCTACTATTTGATATCATTTTTAATTACAATTTTCAAAATGAATAATAAAACTTTAGATGAGGTAAAAGAATCTGTAAAAACAGAATATAAAAACAAAATTAAACTTACAGATAAAGTCTCAAATGTTGATTGTATAAAATTCAATATGAGTCAAATTGATAATAATAAAAATTTAAACAAGATTTTAATTAATAAGATTTCTAATTTAGACAACAGTAAACCTTATGTCTATATTTTTGAATTTTTAAATTTAAGCGACAGTTCATTCTCAATCAGAGATAATTTTATTAAAACAAAAAAAATAAATAAATACAATAGAAATTTTACACAGGTAAATTCAAAAGCTGATATAAAGTCTAAAATTCTTTACATTGGTAGTGTTAAAAATAAAATTTCAACAAGATTCAAGCAACATTTGGGCGTTTTAGCTGGAACAACTGGAGCATTACATCTAAGTTATTGGATGGATAAAAATTTAGATCTTAAATTTACTTATATTGAAATACCAAACATAACAATGACGAATGATTTTGAAGCTGCTCTAAGAAAACAATTAACACCTCTATTGGGACAAAAATAAAGTTAGACAAATATGAAATTCTTAATTAAATCCATTATAGTAATCCTTTTAATAGTTATAGGCTACTTTGCCTTTATCTACTTTGTACCTTACAGCGAAGGTGTTAGAGCTGGAGAACTCGTGAAGTTTAGTAAAAAAGGTGTCATGTTTAAAACTTGGGAAGGTGAAATAAGTCAAGGCGTTAGCGAAGCGCAAATATTTCAGTTTTCGGTAGAAAAAGGAAAATCTCAAGTTATTGAAGATTTAAATAAATATCAAGGTCAGTTTGTAAAACTATCATATGTAGAGCGTTATCAAAGTTTTTTCTGGCTTGGTGATACCAAATATTTTATAACTAAAGTTGAAGAAAAAGAGCGTAATTAAATTTGACAAAGCATGACCAAAATATAATTTACAAATATGCTTTAAGAGCTAAATATATCTTTGTATTTGCAGCTGGAGCTGGTTTATTATCTCTCGGAATACAAATCTTTTTTCAGCCTAATTTAATTTCTAAAAACCCAGATTTAGAATCAATTTTAATGGTTGGATCCTTAATATTTGGTTTAATTTTTATTGCATTTGGGTTTTACTACAAAAAAGACATTGAAATTTATATTAGACAACAACAATTATGAGCAATAAATCCTATAAAAAAGTAGATGCATCTCGTGTAAGTATTTCGCAATTAATGCAACCTTCACACTCTAATTTTGGAGGAAAAATTCATGGTGGTTACATTTTAAATTTAATGGATCAAATTGCGTTTGCTTGTGCTTCAAAACACTCAGAAACTTACTGTGTAACTGCAAGTGTAGATACTGTAGACTTTTTAAATCCAATAGAAATTGGTGAGCTTGTTACCATGAAAGCATCGGTAAATTTTGTTGGCAATACATCTATGGTAGTTGGTATTAGAGTAGAATCTGAAAACATACAAACTGGAGCTGTAAAGCACTGCAACTCGTCTTACTTTACTATGGTTGCAAAAAATAATGACGGAACTTCTAAAAAAGTTCCTGGTCTAATTTTAAATGATAAAAATGAAGTGAAACGTTTTTTAAAAGCCATTAAACGAATGGAAACTAAAAAACAACGTCAAAACGAATTTGACAGTGAAGATTTTTCTCATATTGATTACTTACCCTTATTAGAAAAATACAAAGTTAAAATTGAATTACCAGATCAGTTTAATTAAAAAAAGCCTCGATAAATGAGGCTTTTTTTTAAATCTTTACAAATTTTTTGGTAATTGATTTTCCTTCTTTTTTAGATGTTATTTTGATCAAATAAACACCATTATCCCAATTTGAAACAGATATTTCATTACTTTGGATAGAAGTGTTTTTACTGAAAATTTTCTTTCCTAATACATTAAATACATCAATAGCGTATTCATCTTCCAAAATAAAAGGAAGAATTATTTTTAATTGAGTAGATGCTGGATTAGGATAAATATTGATTTTTTTTGAAGCTTCTTCAAAGGTAGACACACTTAAAGTACCTTCTGGTACTACAGTAATTACGCCATACATATTACCACTATGCGGTGTACATACGTAAGGATTTGTTCCAACAGATGTAAATGTTCTTTGAAAAGTCACTCCTGCTCCAGAAGATATAAAACCACTATCCCAAGTCTCAGTACTTCCTGCGCTACTTGTTACAGTATGTGTTCCTGTTGCGTAATAATTCCAAATTACCGTATCTCCAACTTCAATAGTTCGATCTGCGTTTGTAGGATCTGTAGTTGGTGTAACATCAGAATTTGATCCAAAGGACCAATCTATAGTTACCGTTTGCGTTTGTGCAGCAACACTAAAAGTTGCTAAACAAGTTAAAATTAAGAGTAGTTTTTTCATCATAGTTGTTTTTTTATTAAATATACAAAAAACAAACCAAAATATATTGACTATCAATTAACTAAAACTTGTTTAGCAATATAATTATTTACTTAAATACATTTTACGTCTTGCATAAAGATCATAAAACTCATCATCTTTAAGGCTATCTATAAACAAGATACTTTCTCCTGTACTCTTCATTTCTGGTCCTAATTGCTTATTTACATTAGGGAATTTATTAAAAGAAAAAACAGGCTGTTTTATAGCGTATCCATCAAGCTTCGGATTAAAATCAAAGTCGGTTACCTTCTTCTCTCCTAACATTACTTTAGTAGCATAATTTACATAAGGTTCCCCATACGCTTTTGCTATAAATGGTACGGTTCTAGAAGCTCTTGGGTTTGCTTCGATAATGTAAACAGTATCGTCTTTTACCGCAAACTGTATATTGATTAAACCTACTGTATTTAGTGCTAATGCAATCTTTTTAGTATGATCTTTTATTTGTTGCATTACTAAGTCACCTAAATTAAAAGGTGGTAACGTTGCGTTACTATCTCCAGAGTGAATACCACATGGTTCTATATGCTCCATTATACCAATGATGTATACATTTTCGCCATCACAAATAGCATCTGCTTCTGCTTCTATTGCACCATCTAAATAATGATCTAATAATAATTTATTATTAGGAATACTACGTAATAAGTCTACAACGTGTTCTTCTAATTCTTTTTTATTGATCACAATTTTCATTCCTTGTCCACCAAGTACATAAGATGGACGTACTAAGATTGGAAAGTCTAATTTATCTGCAACTTTAAGTGCTTCTTCTGCTGTTTCGGCAGTATCAAACTTAGGATAAGGTATATTGTTTTCTTTTAATAGTTTAGAAAAACTTCCTCTATCTTCGGCTAAATCTAACGCTTCGTAGCTTGTTCCTATTATTTTAATACCGTACTTAGATAGTTTTTCTGCAAGCTTTAATGCAGTTTGACCACCTAATTGAACGATAACACCTTCTGGTTTTTCATGACGAATAATATCGTAGATATGTTCCCAAAATACTGGTTCAAAATATAGTTTATCTGCGGTATCAAAATCTGTAGACACAGTTTCTGGGTTACAGTTTATCATTATAGTTTCGTAGCCACATTCTGCAGCTGCTAATACTCCATGCACACAACAGTAATCAAACTCAATACCTTGACCAATTCTGTTTGGTCCAGATCCTAAAACAATAATCTTTTTCTTGTCGGTAACTATACTTTCGTTATCTGCATATCGCTTACCATCTGCAGTTTCAACTTCATTTTCAAATGTAGAATAGTAATAAGGTGTTTTTGCTTCAAACTCGGCAGCACATGTATCTACTAATTTGTATACACGGTTGATGTTTAATTCTTCTCTTTTATTATATACTTGACTTTCTAAACAATTAAGCATATGTGCAATTTGCCTGTCACCATAACCTTTTTGCTTAGCTTCTAATAATAAATCTCTTTCTATAGTATCTATTGTATACGTCGAAATTTCTTTTTCTAATTGGTACAACTCTTCGTACTGACGTAAAAACCACATGTCTATTTTTGTGATTTCGTGAATACGACTTAACGGAATACCCATTTGAATTGCGTCATAAATTACAAATACTCTATCCCAACTTGCGTTAGTTAATTTATCTATAATTTGGTCGTAATTTTTATAACCTTTACCATCTGCGCCTAATCCATTTCTTTTAATTTCAAGTGATTGAGTGGCTTTATGTAAGGCTTCTTGAAAAGATCTACCAATACCCATTACTTCTCCTACCGCTTTCATTTGAAGACCTAAAGTACGATCTGATCCTTCAAATTTATCAAAGTTCCAACGTGGTATTTTTACAATAACATAATCTAATGTTGGCTCGAATAAAGCAGAAGTTGATTTTGTAATTTGGTTTTGAAGTTCGTCTAAATGATATCCTATAGCTAATTTAGCAGCTATTTTTGCAATTGGATATCCTGTTGCTTTACTTGCTAATGCAGACGAACGAGATACACGTGGATTAATTTCAATTGCGATAATTTCTTCATGTTCATCCGGACTTACAGCAAATTGTACGTTACATCCACCAGCAAAATCACCAATACTACGCATCATTTTTATTGCCATATCACGCATTTTCTGAAATGTTTTATCAGAAAGTGTCATAGCTGGCGCAACAGTAATTGAGTCTCCGGTATGGATTCCCATAGGATCCATATTTTCAATCGTACAGATAATTACAACATTATCATTTTTATCTCTTAAAAGCTCAAGCTCATACTCTTTCCACCCCATCATAGCCTTATCAATCATCACCTCATGTATTGGTGATACTTCTAAACCACGGGTAAGAGCGTCGTCAAATTCTTTTTCGTCATAAACAATTGCTGCTCCTGCTCCTCCTAAGGTAAACGATGCTCTAATACATAACGGAAAACCAAATTCTTGAGCTATTTCTTTACCTTTTAAAAATGAAGTTGCTGTAGCTTGAGGTGCCATACCAACACCTATTTTTAACATTAACTCTCTAAACTTTTCTCTGTCTTCTGTAATGTTAATGGCATCAATATTAACACCGATAATTTCTACTCCAAAGTCTTCCCAAATACCTTTTTCGTCTGCTTCAATACAAAGGTTAAGCGCTGTTTGTCCTCCCATTGTTGGTAAAACAGCATCTATTTGAGGATGCTCTTTTAATATTTTAACAATAGACTTTGTATTAAGAGGAAGCAAGTACACATGATCTGCCATTTTTGGATCAGTCATGATAGTTGCTGGGTTAGAGTTAATTAAAATAGTTTCGATTCCTTCCTCTCTTAAAGATCTTAATGCTTGTGAACCAGAATAATCAAATTCGCACGCTTGACCAATAATAATTGGACCAGAACCAATAATAAGGATAGATTTTAATTTAGGATTTTTAGGCATTGTATTATGTGTTGTTTTTGGTTTTTCAAAAATAGTGATAATTAGATATAAAAAAAGGCGTTACACCTAAGCAACGCCTTTATATATTAACAATTGTTAATCATTATTTTTTATGTCTAGTTTCAGATGAAACAGATAATTTCTTTCTTCCTTTAGCACGACGACGCGCTAATACTTTTCTACCATTAGCAGAAGCCATTCTTTCTCTAAAACCATGCTTGTTTCTTCTTTTTCTTTTCGATGGTTGAAACGTTCTTTTACTCATTGTATATTATCTTTAAATCTGAAAATGTAATTTTTAATATAATTCTGGTTTTGAAATCTCCAAAACTGAGCGCAAATATACAAAGGGTTTTTAATTTGACAAACCTAAAATTAAAAATATTTTTCAATAAAATTTTAGTTTCTTTGCAAAAGCAAATAAAACAATGCTTTTATGTCCTTTAAAAAATTATTTTTATTAGTCCTTTTGATAGGTTTTACTAGTGTTACACAAGCACAACACTATCTTGGATATAACTTAAATGTTGGTGACACCTTAAAGATTACTCAGGTTTCTGAGCAAGAAATTGTTCAAAAAATGAATGATCAAGAACATAAAATTATTAATAATCTTGGTGGAGATTATCTGTTTCACATCAAAAAAGAGACAGATAGCTCTTATATTATTAACTTTAAGTATGATTCATTTTTCATGAAAACCACTTCCAATTTAGCAGGAACCATATTTAATGTTGATACTAAAAAAGATATTAGTGAAGACGATGTAGAAGGAAAAATCTTTAAAGGGTTAACCGAAACTGCTTTAGAGATAAACATGCTAAAAACAGGAAAAATTGTAAGTTTAGTTGGTACCGAGGATTTAATTAACAATATGATTAACGATCTTGATTTTGATAATTTTACTAAAGAAATCATGAAAGAATCTATACGAAATGAATTTGGAGGCGAAAGTCTTATTGAAAGTCTTGGTCAGTTTACTTTTATGTACCCAGATAAAACGGTAACTATTGGTGAATCATGGAATAATGAGTTTAAAGGAGACATGAAAGCTAAGAATACTTGGCAACTAGATAAGGTTGATAACAATTTACATATCTCTTGCAATAGTGCCATAACTTTAACATCTAAAGAAGATACACTTACCATGAACTTAGAAGGTACGCAACAATCTGTTATCACTTCTAACAAAACTTCTGGTTGGCCAATAGAAGCTAAAATAACTTCTATAGCAAAAGGAATTTCTATTATGCAAGGCATGGAAAGTGTAGAAATCCCTACAACTATAATTTCAACAACAACATATAAACCATTTAAATAAAACATGTACAATAAAATTTTTAAACTAATACTAGCAGTAGGAATATTTGGAGTTGCAATCTGGCAATTTATTGACGGTGAGATAGGTAATGGCATCATGTACCTTTTACTGTCTTTAGTATTTCTATTTTTATATTTTAAAAATGAATTTATTCTTCTTGCCTTTTTACGCCTAAGAAAACAAGATTTTGACGGCGCAAAAAAATGGCTTAATAAAATTAAAAATCCTGAAGCTGCATTAGTAAAAAAGCAACAAGGATATTACAACTTTTTACACGGAATAATGGTGTCTCAAGATAATGTAAATGAAGCAGAACGTTATTTTAAAAAAGCAGTAAGCTTAGGGTTGTCGATGGATCACGATATGGCTATGGCAAAATTAAACTTAGCTGGTATTGCTTTTTCTAAACGAAGAAAACAAGAAGCTACAAAACTACTTGCCGAAGCACAAAAACTAGACAAACAAGGTATGCTTACTGACCAAATAAAAATGATGAAGCAAAATATGAAGCAGGCGCAAATGCCTAAGCAACATTATGGTCAAGGTGGATCTTTAAGGTCTCAAAAAAGAAGAAGCAGATAGGCGTTTATCGTTTTAACGTAAAATGCCCTTTGTAAGTTAAACCATTTGCTCTGGTTACAACAAACCAATAGTCGTTGGTTGGCATAGTATTACCATTATAAGTACCATCCCAACCAGCGTCTTGACTACCTAATTGTTTTAAAAATTTTCCGTATCTATCAAATATAAAAACTTCTAAACCAGGTTCAAGACTTGCAAATTTTATCTGCCAAAATTCATTTATATCATCTCCATTTGGAGTGAAATATTTAGGGTAATGTAATAGATAAACGTCTTTATCTACAATACCACATCCATTACTATCCTTAATGTAAACTCTATATTCTCCTGGTTCTAAATTAGAAAAAGTGTTTTGAGTTTGATAATCAATTCCATTTAAAGAATATAGGTAATTTCCTGTTCCAGAAGTCATTACTGCTATTGAATTTTCATTAGCAGTCCAATCTGAAATTTCTATATTTTCGATAGTTGCTGGTTCTGAATTTATTACTTGATAATTCTTTGTGCTTTCACAATAAAAGTCTCCTATTTCATCTATAATAGTTACTGTATAAGTACCAGCTTGATCTACAATTATACTTTGTGTTGTTTCTTCTGTTGACCATAAATACGCATCAAAACCAGAATCTGCTATTAATGTTGCTGTACCATTAGGACAGATGTAAACTGTTTCTTCTTCACATAAAACAGGTACTTGACCAACATATATTTGAAATGATGTTGTTGCATGACACAATGCTAAATTATTATGTATAACCCTTGCGTAAACCGTTTGAGGATTGGTATTATTTGTAAATTGATTTGGCAACAGATTATTACCTGTATCTGCATCAGACTGGGATAAATGATAGGTTATTGTGTAGTTATTTGGGTTTTGATTTCCTAAAATTTGTTCGTTTTGAGTGTCTAATTGAAACACTTCTTGGTCTATACCATCTGCTTTGCAAATTGTAAAGTCGTCTGGTTGGTTTGCTCTAGCTAATGGTAATAAATTTTCGAGATTAATGGTTATATTTTCAATGCTTCCGCAGGCATCTTCTACTCTAATTTCGTAAATATTATTAGGTAAGCCTGAAAACACGTTATTAGTTCCGTTATTTATTGTTATTGGGGAAATAATACTATAATTGAAAGGCGCTACACCAATAGCTTCTACTACGACGTCTGACGGATTACCGCCACCAGAACAATTTAAATTATAAACTCCTGAAATGACTAAATCTGAATATACAGTGAAATTGGCAAATTGATCTAAACAATACACGTCTGGATTTTCTGAATTTATAGATTGAAACACTTTTATCAATCTAAAATCTCCTGTTAAAAAAATATTATAAAGTGTTTCCGTATTTTCTATTTCAATAGCAGTTGTGCTATTTGGGATATCGCCTTCTGTGTACGCTACACCGGTATTTGGATGTCCCCAAACTTCATCTTCTTCAAAGTAATATTGCAACCAATATGTTTGGTTAGTTACTGTTTGATCTAAATCATTAATAGTAACATCAAAAGAACCGCAGTTTCTGGTTAATGTGTATGCAAAAGGATTACTGGTATAACTATTTATGGTAACATTAGTTGTGTAATCAAAATTACAAGTATCAGTAGATTCAAATTGATAATCACCAACGGGTAAATTATTTATAAAAAGGTTACCATTTGCATCTAATAAATTGGTACCATTAAAAGGAATAGTTTCCGCGAAAGCGGAAGGTGCAGCGACAATAATAATTTCTGATAATTGTCCATGATTACTGCTTAGATTTAAAGAACCTGTTTCTGTTTCGCAATTTGGAAGTGTTAATACATTTAATCCTTGAAACTGAAACACCGGAATATTAGCATCTAAAGTATATTCTACACCACAATTATCAACTACAGTAACAACATAATCTCCTGCAGGAAGATTGTTATCCTGAATGGTTAAAATATCTCCAACAATAAACTCATCTGCATTAAAGGGTAATGTTTCGGTAAATGATGATGGTGCGCTAATAATGGTTGCTGTAATTACTTCACGTTCTGGAATCCTAATTTCTAAAATACCAGAATTTGCAGAACATCCATTATTGCTTGTTATTACTAACGGATCTACAACAACTTCGTCTACAAAAATAGTACCCGTTCCTACACGATTGCAAGCATCTACTACTTCTACAGTGTACATACCTGTTGGCACTGGATTATCGTCAAAACCAAAAATTATAGTTCCATCATCCTCAGTAAATGGTCCTGGATAACTATTGTTGTAATCTGATGGATCAAAACCTGAAGGCGCAGATGTAAAACTTAAAGTGAAAGGTGGCAAATAGTTGTTTATTGCTACGTTTAAAAA
The DNA here is from genome assembly GCF_000422365.1 of Mesoflavibacter zeaxanthinifaciens DSM 18436. Taxonomy (GTDB): domain Bacteria; phylum Bacteroidota; class Bacteroidia; order Flavobacteriales; family Flavobacteriaceae; genus Mesoflavibacter; species Mesoflavibacter zeaxanthinifaciens. Next base: position 99,285 of record NZ_AULQ01000001.1, on the reverse strand, counting down.
TTCGCCACAAAATTCTTCTGTCGTGGTTAAATTTACTTTTGGATTTGGGTTTACAATTTGATCAGATTCAAATAGAAGTTGACATGAATCTTGAATTGAAATATTTACATCAAAACTATCTGATCCAAATAACGGAATTAGTTGATTTATTGTAAAATTTAAATCGTCTCCACTTGTAATATTTTGATTAAAAACAATCTCTGGAGAACCATCTGGTGGATATAGTGTTAACGTTACCGAAAGCGGATAAATTATTGTTGTACCTTCTGCCGCATCAATAGAAATTTCGACATCTGCTTCATCACAATTATCGTATACAATTGGCAAACCTACTTCGCCTATAATTAAGTCATTGATATCTAGTAACATTGTGTAGGTTTTTGAGAGCGCATTATCACAATCGTCATAAACTCTAATAATGTAAGTACCTTGAGGCAAATCTGTAAAAACATTTGAAGTTTGAGGAGCAACCGTTTCTGGTCCAGAAATCACCTCGTAAGACACAGGATTACCAGATGTTATATTTACTGTGATTGTGCCAAACTCGTCACAATTTGACGTGGTTGAATGCGAAATATCGTAATCTAAAGTTGTAGTTAAATTGTTAATTGTAATGTCTTGTTGTTGCTCATTTTCTTCACTTCCAAGAGTTTGTGTCGCAACGACAATGTAATCTCCAGATGGCAAACTACTAAAAGAAGACGCTGTAGTTTCTGCAATTGGATTTGTACTGTCTGGTAGTAAAAATAATGAATATGTAATTGTTGCTCCAACTGCTGTATTATTAACACTCATTGTCAAAGCACCGTTACCAGAACACGTTTCGTCAGTTGCAGTTACTACTAGATTAAAGCCTGGTAATTGAGCAATTACAGACCAATGTGTAAGAAAAAAGAATATAAAAACCCAAACTATTCTTTTTACTTTATAAATATTTATGTTGGTTGATGTTTTAATTTCATTATCAATTTAGCCCTTTAAATATACGACTAAAAAATTTTGAATTAAATAATTATAACAACGGAGCCCAAAGCCTGCAATAAGCTTCTTTTAAACGTTCTAATTTACCTCTGTTTTTCCATTGGTCGTAGTCCATACACAAAGAATCATCCAAATCGTTTAAATACATCTGTTTTGCTTTTAAAGCTTGTTCTTTACTGTAGATTAATGCATTAATTTCGAAGTTAATATTGAAACTTCTATAATCCATATTACAAGTACCAATGGTTGTAAAGACATCATCAATAACCATTGTTTTTGCATGAGTAAATCCTTTTTTGTACCTGTAAACCTTAACATTGGCATCAAACAATTGTTCTAAATAAGAGTTTGTTGCATGTTGTGCTATCCAAGAGTCTGATTTATCTGGTATTAAAATCCTAACATCTACTCCACTTTTTGAAGCCACTTGCATTGCGGTTATAATTTGATCATTAGGAATAAAATAAGGTGTCGCTATATACACGTATTTTTCTGCAGTTACTATTGAGAAGAAAATAGCTTCCATAATGTTTGCCCAATCGGTATCAGGACCACTTGCAGCAATTTGAATTGGAGTAATTGTTTCTGTTTTATTTTTTGGAAAATAGGTTTGATTTAGCTCTATTTTTTTATCTGAAACAAAATTCCAGTTGGTTAAAAATTGAACTTGAAGTGTAAATACTGCTTCACCTGTAATTCTAAGATGTGTATCTCTCCAATACTTTTTGTTTTCTGGATAATTCACATAAGTGTCCGAAACATTTATTCCTCCAACATAACCAATTTCGCCATCAATAATCACTATTTTCCGGTGATCTCGGTAATTCATTTTACCAGTAAATTTTGGAAATAATACTGGCATAAACGGATGATGCTCTATTGAAGATTGCGTAAGCCTTCTTTTCATTTTAGATGAAATTTTGCTTCCTACATCATCATAGCTTAGCTTTACTTGTACACCTTGATCTGCTTTTTTAAGTAATAGCTCTAAAAATTTTGTACCAATTTTATCATCTTTTAAAATATAGTATTCTACATGTATATGCTGTTTTGCTGACTCTATATCTTTGAAGAGCTTTTCAAATTTATTTTCACCATTAATTATAATTTCAACATCGTTATACTGTGTTAATGGTGATTTATCATTTTTTTGAAGTAGTTGAACTAAACGTATTTGATCTTCTTCTGCTTCTGCTTCATAAAAAGTTAAAGCTTCGGGTTTTATTTCTAATTTATCTTCAATAGATTGTATTAATTCATTATTTAAAATGTCTTTTTTATTGAAGATTTTATTTTTTCTATACTCTTGACCAAACAGATAATAAACGATTAAACCAAAAAAAGGAAACACTAACAATACAATAATATATGTTAGTGTTTTTGTTGGATTTATAGATTTAAATAGAATGGTAACAACTGCAATTAGTGCCAATATATAGTTTAGCGTTATTGCTATTGTCCACCAATGTGATTGTAAAAACTCTATCATTTAAGGTTGTATGTTATAATAACCTTCTTTAGGCAATTCTATAAAATATTGCTTTCTTGATTTATTATTTAAATGCGGCTCTCTTAACCAAGGATTGTGTAGTTTTAAAATTTTATAGTTTATACCAAACTGCTTTGCAAAACCAGCAAAATCTGTAACTGCTGTATCTACTTCTACTAAATATGTTGGTACTTTAGAGTATAAGTCTTTATCTCTAAAATTAAAACCATATTTTGAAGGGTTTGATAAAATTTCTTTTAAAGCTAAAATTCTGAATACATAACGACCAGTTTCTTCACCTAACAACAAATCGTAATATCCATTAACTTGTTGTGCATCTAACCTTCTTTTTATACCTGCATTACCAGCATTATAAGCTGCAGCTGCAAGTGTCCAACTACCTAAATTTTCTTTTGCTTTTTTTAGATAATCGCAAGCCACTTCTGTTGCTTTTTCTAGATGATATCTTTCATCTACATTATCATTAACTTCTAAACCATGTTCGCGACCTGTAGCTTTCATTATTTGCCAAAACCCACTTGCTCCAGCTGGTGATTTAGCATTAGTTAACCCACTTTCTATAACTGCTAGATATTTAAAATCATCAGGTACACCATGTTTTGCTAAAATAGGTTCTATTATAGGAAAGTATTTTTTAGCTCTTTTAAACATTAATAGACCGTTAGATTGCCAATAGGTATTTACTAAAAGCTCTCTATCCATTCGCTCTAAAATATCAGGATTAGATAATGGTACTTCTTCGCCTGCAAAATCCATATAATCCGGAACTTGTAATGCGTATACGTTGTAATCGTTTATAAGTTTTTTTGTAAAATTTTCGTCTGTTGGAGCTTCTTGCATAGCATTGATAGATAATGCTCCAATAGCGACTAAACCAACTGCTGCTAATGTGTTTTTAACTAACTTCATCTTCATTATTTCTTTTTCTAAATTTAAAAATTTTATTTGATTTTTTATTAATTACCTAGGATTAGTTTTGGTAAATTTTCGTTAAACCATTTATACTTATTTATAATCATAATGTGTGTTCCGCCTTTAATTTTTGTACAATTTGATATGTAAGAACACGGAAACACCATATCATTATCGCCATGTATGTGTATGGCTTCTGGTATTGGTTGATCTTGTTCCCAACATATTACTTGCTCTATTGCCCAATCTAAATATGCTTTATCACTAACAGATAGGTATTTTTTATACAATTCTACACGTTTAGTAATAGTTTCTCCAAAAGCATATTTTGCTAATAAATCTATATTACCCATTAATTGCGTAGGAAGCAATTTATAAGCTTTTGTTACTTTAAGCAACTTCATACGTTTTGGCAGCTCATGTTTAGTCTTAACGCTAGAAACAACAAATAATTTTCTTACACTAATATGTTTACTCATTTCTTGCACTAAAATACCTCCAAAAGACACACCTAAAAGTACAGGGTTTTCATGCTTTACTTCTTCGCACATACGTTTGGCATAATCTTGTAGAGTTTCTTTTTTAAAAGGCATTTTCCACGATAACCAAAAAATTTCAAACTGATCTTCGGGTAATTTTATATATTCAAAAATTGTAGGATTTGCCGCCATACCTGGCATTAAGTAAACTGGTATTAACTGCTGATTCATAAGCTTTTAACAACTTAAACAACTATTGTTGTTATTATTTTTTGTAAATTTGTAGTATAAAACTAAAAAATAGTTTGGTACTATTTTTGAAACTTCCTTGATAATTAATAAAACTTTATAAATATGATTGATGCAGCTGAGCTGATTGACAACGATTTTTTACGTCAATTTGAACTGAAAATAGATGATCATTTTGCTAAAATTGAGTATTCTCTTCAAGAAAAAAAGATTTTTTTAACCAAGTTAATTGTTCCTGAAGCACTTGATAATGACGAGTTTAAAACAGATTTTATCAAAATAGTATTTGATAATATCGAAGAGCGCAACTTAAGTGTTGTCCCAACAAGTCCTTACATTGCTAAATTTATTAGAAAAAACCGCCAATTTAAAAGGTTATTACCTGTTGGTGTAAGAATCTAATTAGGTTTAATTTAACTTAAAAAGAAAACATCCGAGGTTAATCACTTCGGATGTTTTGTTTTATATCACTTCTACGTTTACAAAATCAAATCTTACTAAACCGTCTGTGTCTATTTTAGTAAGCTGGACTTGATGAAGCGTATTGACTAATTCTGGGTTCCATGGTGCTTTAACCTTGACATAATTTTCTGTAAAGCCGTGTATGTAACCTTCTTTATTTTCTGATTCAAAAAGTACGGTTCTTTTTGTACCTATTTGTGACTCGTAAAATGCACGACGCTTTTTAACGCTTAATCCTCGTAACATTTTACTTCGTTTTGATCTTACTTTTTTAGGCACAACGCCATCCATTGTAGCTGCTACTGTATTTTCTCTTTCAGAATATGTAAATACGTGTAAGTATGAAATATCTAATTCGTTTAAAAAATTGTAGGTTTCTAAAAAGTGTTCATCCGTTTCTCCAGGAAAACCAACAATAACATCTACACCAATACAAGCATGAGGCATCACTTTTTTGATTTGTTCTACACGATCTACATACAATTCTCTTAAATAACGACGTCTCATTTTTTTAAGCATATCGTTACTTCCGCTTTGTAGCGGAATATGAAAATGTGGCACAAACGTTTTACTTTGGGCTACAAAATCTATCGTTTCATTTTTAAGCAAATTAGGTTCTATAGAAGAGATACGTAAACGCTCTATACCTTCTACTACGTCTAAAGCTTGTACTAATTCGTAAAATGTGTGCTCGTGTTTTTTATTACCAAATTCGCCTTTACCGTAATCGCCTATGTTTACACCTGTTAAGACAATTTCTTTGATGTTTCTTTCTGAAATTTCTTTAGCATTTTTAAGTACATTTTCTAAAGTATCACTTCGTGAAATACCACGAGCTAAAGGAATTGTACAATACGTGCATTTGTAATCACAACCATCTTGCACCTTTAAAAAAGCACGTGTTCTGTCACCTATGGAGTAACTTCCTACGTAAAAATCGGCTTCTTCTATCTCGCACGAGTGTACTTCGCCAAAATCATTTTTTGACAAATCGTTTAGGTAATCTGTAATCTTAAATTTTTCGGTAGCACCAAGCACTAAATCTACTCCATTTACGTCTGCTAACTCTTGTGGCTTTAACTGCGCATAACAACCTACAGCGGCAATAAAAGCTTCTGGATTTGCTTTTTGCGCTTGCTTTACTATGGTTTTAAAACGTTTATCTGCATTTTCGGTTACAGAGCATGTGTTTATAACATAAATATCTGCTTGATCATTAAAGTCTACACGCTCAAAACCTTCGTCTTTAAAGGAACGTGCAATGGTTGATGTTTCAGAAAAATTAAGTTTACAACCTAAAGTATAAAAGCCAACTTTCTTTTTGTTATTCAATGCAATTCGTGTTTATGCTAAGTAAGTTTTGTTATATTTACCTAGTGCTATTAAAATTTGTGGCTGCAAAAATACGTAATTTTTCCTGCTATAAAAAGCGTTTAAACCTTTAAAATCAATATGTCTACATTAGAAAAAAGACTACAAGAAGTCTATCGTTTTTTTGAAAATAAAGATACTGTTTTAGGCTACAGAAAACTTATGGATTGTGCTTTAGACACACAAAACTTAGAGATTTATAATCAAATTATTGAAGTTACCGATTGGAAATCTAAACATCCTGATAACGAAAGCGAGTTTATAACTAAATGCTTGAAGGTTTTGGAGGATATTTCTAAAATTCCTATTGAGGTTTACAACAATTTTAAACCTATTGTCACAGCAACAAACATCACTAAAAGTTATGGAACTAATAGTTTTAGTTTAGGACCTATCAATCTTTCTATAAAAAAAGGAAATGTTTATGGTTTAGTTGGTGAAAATGGAAACGGAAAAACAACACTTTTACGTGTACTTGCTAAAGAGTTAAAACATACTTCTGGTAACTTAAACTATGATTTTGATAGTAAAGTAAATACCGATTTTGAACTAAGATCTAAATTAGTTTACATACCGCAACGTACCCAAAAATGGTACGGTAGTTTAAAAGACAACTTAAAATTTGTGTTGTCTAATTATGGAATTAGTCCCGAAGAAAATGAAACAAGAGTTTTAATGATGATTTGTAGACTTGGTCTTTGGGATTACAAACATTTAAAATGGAGCGAATTATCTTCTGGTTACAAAATGCGTTTTGAACTTGCAAGAACTTTATTGCGTCAACCAGAATTACTATTACTTGACGAACCGTTAGCAAACCTTGATGTTTTAGCACAACAAGTTATTCTTGAAGACTTAAAATCTATTTGCAACTCATTAAATCATCCTATTGCATTAATTTTAAGCTCTCAACAATTATATGAAGTTGAAAAAGTTTCGGATAAGGTTATTTATTTAAAAAATGGAAAATATACTGATAACAACAACTCTGAAACTGAAGAAACAACAATAAAAAATCAACTAATCATAGAAATTGATTGTAATTGCGAACGTGAAAAACTTCAGCAAATTTTTAATCCTTTACAACTTGAAAAATTGGTTTTTAATGGCGGAATTTATGTAGCATATTTTGATGCTAACACTCAATTTTATCAAGTTTTAGAAGCGCTAGGTAATCATCAAATTGATGTTACTTATACCAGAAACATAACTAAATCTACTAGACGTTTTTTTGTATCTTAATCTCTATTATTCAAAATGCAGCAATTCATTTCTAAAATAAATAAATATTTAATCGAGCGTCATCCAACATTATGGAACACCAAAGTAGTTTGGATGTTAGGTGCTTCTTTAATTATTCATATTCTATTCTTTTTATTTGGTTTAATTACATTAACAAACCCAGAAAGCTTACAAAATAGAGGCGCCGAAACTATCTTTTTTGATAATGGCGCAATTTTCTTTAGCATGATGATTTCTGTAGTTATGCTAGTACTTTGGCTAGTATTTATGTTTAAAAACAATGCGTTTAAAAACTACTATCCAACAACTGCTTTTAAGCTATTTAAGCAATTTGTATTATACTTCATTATCATATTTTTTTCGATAACCTTCTACTTCTCGTATAATTTTGGTTTAAAGACATATATCGTCAATAAATATCCTGATAACATTACTAAAAATGAAGTTTTAACTGCTAATAAGGCTAGTGTATTTTTATCGCACTCTTTAAAAAATTATACTGTAGACCGACTAGTTTATCCTAAACCTTTTGATTCTTTACATTGTGAAACTGAATACTCTAAAATTGATTTAGATAAACCTTATCTTGATTTTTTAGGAAAAAAATATCAGTTTTATAACTTAAAATTTGTCTCTTATTATGATAGTGACAAACCTATTCATTACAACGTAAAAGGCTACGTGTATTATAAGCATAAAGACACTACCACAATATATGCTTATAAAGATTCTGTTGTAGATGTTTCTGCATATTTAAAATCTGCTAAACCAAATTATTACAACTATTCCAAAATATTTTACAGTTATGGTAAAGACGATGTAGATTATTTATACTCTAGATATGAATACAATCCTTTAGACGATAGATATGGAAATGTGTCTAAAAAACAATTAGTACAAAAAGGAAATTTTGATTTATTAAACAGAAATAACCCAGATGAAATAAAACAGTTGTTAAACGATTTTTTAGAAGTATCTAAAAAGTATAGAATAAAAACCAATTTAGACACAGACAACTGGTTTAAAATGGTTTACAATCCAACAGATTTTGAGGTAAAACACCTTATAAGCAACAGAGATTATCCTTACAAAAAAAGCTATAGGTCTAACATAGATCGATCTGATTTTGAAATCTATCAAGATAAAATAATGACTAACAAGTTTTTTGACTCAGATCATCTTAAAATTGTGTTTGAAAACTTAGACGATATAAAAAACAAAACTATTATAGATGCTAGTATTCATGCTTTTATTTGGATAGCATTTGCAATTGCATTACTTATATTCTGTTTTAGAGTAACCAGTTTAAAATCTGTTTTATTTACTATTGTTAGCGGTATATTACTTACTATTTTTATATCATTAGTAGCAGCTGCTATAGGCTTTACATCTAGAAGTGGTGGTATTGATTTTGAATACTTTATGATGTATTTTATTTTATTTATTGCATCCATTATAATAATTATTGGTCTATTTGGAGTCACTAAATTAAAAAAGCTAGTAGGCAGTATTTTTATCAATCTAACATTGTCTGGATTTGTCGCTTACGTATTATTAATTATGGCAATTATTACATCACACCAAAGCGATGCGTGTCGCTTAAAATTTCCTGATTATTCAGAAAGAACTGAAAATTGCTTTGTTCTATTAAGAGACTTAGGTTTGTGGTCAAGTTTAATTTTATTTGTTGTTGGTATTGTTTTTACTTACTTATATTGCAATACTATCTTAAAATGGAGAGCTACACCAGAAAATTAATCAATGAAACACTTATTATATTTTAGCTTTAGTTTACTACTGTTTTGGTCTTGTAATTCAACTAAAAATGATAATAAAGACCATTTAGTTTTTAGATATAATGAACATAAAAATATAGGGTCTTTAGATCCCGCATTTGCTAAAGACAATGCAGATATTTGGGCTATTAATCAACTATTTAATGGGTTGGTTGAAATGAATGACAGCCTAAAAGTCATACCAAGTATTGCAAAAAAATGGACAGTTTCTGAAGATGGTTTAACTTACAAATTCACATTACGAAACGATGTTTATTTCCACAAACATTCACTCTTTAAAAAAGACAGTACAAGAACTGTAAAAGCACAAGATTTTGAGTATAGTTTTAACCGAATTTTAGATCCAAAAGTTGCTTCTTCTGGTCGTTGGGTTTTTAATAAAGTGGAACATTTTAAAGCTGAAAACGATAGCATTTTCACTATAAATTTAAAGCAACCATTTCCTGCGTTTTTAGGCCTACTAACCATGAAGTATTGCAGCGTAGTCCCAAAAGAAATTGTAGAACATTACGGTAGCAATTTTAGATCCAACCCAATTGGTACTGGTCCTTTTAAATTTAAACGTTGGGAAGAAAATATAAAGTTAGTTTTTAGAAAAAACAATAACTATTTTGAAACTGATGCTAAAGGCAATCAACTACCATATTTAGAAGCTGTAGCTATTACTTTTTTACCAGATAAGCAAAGTGAATTTATGCAGTTTGCACAAGGTAATCTAGATTTTTTAAACAGCTTGGATGCTTCTTATCAAGATGAAATTTTAACAACAAAAGGCGAACTTAGAGACAAATACACAAAAACTGTAAACGTCATTAAAGGTCCATATCTAAATACCGAATATTTAGCTTTTTTTATGGATAGTGAAAAAGATGAAATTAACTCAAAAAATTTAAGATTAGCAATTAATTACGGTTTTGACAGAAAAAAAATGATAACCTATTTACGTAACGGAATAGGCATACCCGCAAATGGTGGATTTATCCCAAAAGGTTTACCTGGTTTTAATAAAAATACTGGTTTTGAATATAACCCAGAAAAAGCAAAGCAACTTATCGAAGACTACAAAACACAAACTGGCAATTTAAACCCAGAAATAACTATCACAACGACAAGTAATTACCTTAATTTTTGTGAATATATACAAAGAGAATTAACAAAAATAGGACTTATTGTCAATGTAGATGTAATACCAGCTTCAACATTAAAGGAAGGTAAAGCAAATGGTAAATTAGACCTATTTAGAGCAAGTTGGGTTGCAGATTATCCCGATGCTCAAAATTATTTATCATTGTTTTACAGTGAAAACTTTGCGCCAAACGGACCAAATTACACACACTTTAAAGATGAAACTTTTGACACTTGGTACACGCAATCTTTTTTAGAGTCTAATGTAGACGAACGTGCTAAGCTATATTCTAAAATGGATAGTTTAATATTAAAAGAAGCGCCTATCGTACCTTTATATTATGATGAAGTAATACGATTTACGCATAAAAAAGTTTCAGGTATAGGTAATAATCCTATAAATTTATTGCAGTTGAAAAGGGTTAAAAAAGAACTTTAAATTCTGAATTTAGGCTTTTCTTCTTCTTTTTCTTCCTCTATTGATTTGCCAATATCTTCTATACTTTGAATTGGTTCTGGTTTATTTTGCTCGAAGTTTTTCTTTAATAAGTAATGAAACAACGCTACGGTACCAAGACCAAATGGTGTCGCGATCAAGGTCATTAACAAAGTATTTTCCCAATCTATATACCAACCAAAAATTTCGCTTAAAACACCAATAATAACACCACCTATTATTGATCCTGCATAATAGCTTATTACTCCTAAAACAGCATACAACCACTTGTTTTTATTATAAGCTTCAGCTAATTTGATAAAATGTTTTCCTATAAATATAATTAAAATTATCGTTAACATTAGTTTACTTTATTCATTAATTAAAACCGTCTCTTTTGTTATACCAAGCACTACAAGATATTGAAATAATCCGTAAAATAACATTACAGAATACTGATTAAGACCAAAGTTTTGATTGTAAAACGATTGTAATACCGATATAGAATCTGAAAACACACTACATACAACACCTGCAAAAACTAAATAAAAACTTAAACTATTTACCACATCATACCTTAGATAAGCAAATAAGAAGATTAACATAGATACAAAAAAGTAAAGTAAAACAGGTATAAAGAAGTCTCCTAAATTGTCAAAAATTAAAGAAGCAACAAAGACAATGTATATAAAAAGGATAGTTAGAAAAGGAAATAACCTTTTAATTTTAAAATCTTTTTGATTAGAAAACCTTACTGTGTAAGCTATTTTACCTAACATAAAACAGAATAAACCCGTAAGGTATATTGTCTCATATTCATAGAAAATTAGAAAAAAATCTCCCAAAAGAAAAGCAAACAAACCTGCTAAAAAAATTTTATCTTTCAATAGCTTAATTGGTTTATTATATTGAAAGAAAAAAACAATAAGTAGTGTAACTAAAGATAATTTTGTGAAGATTCTTACATAAAAAAAATCAGATATATTTTTAAAAATTATATCTAAGAATAATATAAAGAAATAAACGAAAGTAAAATATTTAATATTTACAAAAGCTGTCATAAATTATTACAAATAGCGTTTGCAATATAGAATAATTATACGGCTATTACAATAATTTAAAACTAAAACAAACAATAATCAACTAGTTACTAGAGTGTTATTTTCTTTTAGTATGCCTAAAACAATTAGATATTGTGATAAACTATAGAAGAGCATGATTGTATACTTATGATAAAAAAAGCTTGAATCATAAAAAGATTTTAAAAAAGCAATACTATCGGATGCCATAGAAAATAAAACACCTATTAAGACCAAATAATAGCTTAAATTATTCACTTCATTTTTTCTTAAATAAGCTATTTGACCTAGCAATAGTACCACAAATAAGTATATTAAAGTAGGTATAAAATATAAGCCTAATTTACTGTAAATAAAATTCATCATCAAGCTCATGTAAATAAAGCAAAACAGTAAAAAAGGGAGTAGATTTTTTATATAAAAGTCTTTTTTATTTCTAAATCTAACAATATAAAATGCTTTTGCTATCCCAAAAAAAACACCTCCAATAGCAAAAGATTTTGTAGTATTTTCTCCTACTAAAACTAAATCTCCAATAATAAAACTAAATAAAGCTAATATTACTAATCTGTAATTAAATACACTTTTTTCTTTTTGATTAACTATATAAAATAATAGTAAAATTAAGATTAAAAGTGTCTTAGAAATATATCTAAAAGGGAAACGAAACTGAGAATTTTTAATAAAAGTATCAATTATAAACACCAAAAAGTATAGCAAAGTGAATAGCTTTACATCCTTAAATATTAGTTTCATAAACTTGGGGCAGTTTTAAGTATATCCAATATTAAAATACTTTTTTATTAAATGCAAAATTTTTAGATAATCTTAGTCTTTTCTATATTTTTTTGTAATTTCAAAAACATGTTCTAAAATAGCTTTATCTTGTAATGTAAACTCTATATTTCTTCTAGACATTGCTACTTCTGCTACTTCAAAAGCTTTCTTAGTTAAATATGTAGAAAACCCAGATGCTCCGCCCCAACTATAGCTTGGCACAAAATTTCTTGGGAAGCCACTTCCAAAAATATTAGCATTAACACCTACAACTGTTCCTGTGTTAAACATTGTATTTATGCCACATTTACTATGATCACCCATCATTAAACCACAAAACTGAAGTCCAGTTCTAGCAAAACGTTCGGTATCATAATCCCAAAGTCTTACTTCTGCGTAATTATTTTTTAAATTAGAATTATTACTATCTGCACCAAGATTACACCATTCGCCTAAAACAGAGTTACCTAAAAACCCATCATGTCCTTTATTAGAATATCCAAATAGTACACTGTTATTAACTTCTCCTCCAACTTTAGAAAATGGACCAATAGTAGTCGGACCGTAAATTTTAGCTCCTAATTTAATAGTAGCATTATCACACAATGCTAACGGACCTCTAATGATAGAGCCTTCCATAATTTCGGCATTTTTACCAATATAAATTGGTCCAGAACTAGCGTTTAGTGTTGTAAATTCTAGCTTAGCGCCTTCTTCTATAAATATATTTTCTGGTGCAATTACGTTATTACTTGATGGTATTGGTTGCGATGTACGGTCAGTAGTCAATAAATCAAAATCTTGTTGTATTGCTTCTCCGTTTTTAGAAAAAATATCCCAAGTATGCTCTATTTTTAGTATATCGTTATCAAATTCTATCGCTTCAAACTTATCAAAATCAATATCCTCTTCGGCTTCTGTAGTAAAAAAAGCAATAACGTCTTCATCTTTAAAAATTGCTTGATTTTTTTCAAGACCAATTATTAATTCTATTAATTCTGGGTTTGGTAAATATGACGCATTAAGCATAATATTTTCTTCCATTTCTACCATGGGATATTTGTCCGACAAATAATCTTCGGTTACCGTTGTTGTGGTTGTTTTAAGATACTGTTCCCATTTTTCTCTAATGGTCAAAATACCTACGCGTATATCTGCAACTGGTCTTGTATATGTAAATGGTAGTAATTGGTTTCTTACTGGTCCGTCAAATAGAATATAATTCATTGTAACTATTTAGATTAAAATATAAAAATAGATTAATTAGCGGTAACAAAAAAGCCTTTCAAAAAATATTGAAAGGCTTTTAGTATATGATTGCGTCTAAACTTATTTTTTAAATTTAGCGTATTTGTTTTTGAATTTATCGATACGTCCAGCTGTATCAATTAATTTAGTCTTACCAGTGTAAAAAGGGTGAGATGTTCTAGAAATTTCCATTTTAATTAATGGATACTCAACACCATCAACTTCTAAAGTTTCATTAGTATTTGCAGTAGATTTTGTTATAAAAACATCTTCATTAGACATGTCTTTAAATGCTACTAATCTATAATTTTCTGGATGTATACCTTTTTTCATCGCTTAATGCTTTTGTGTCTTTACTAAATTCGAGGTGCAAATTTAAGCATTTTTTACAAATCAACAACAAATTTATTAAAATTTTTTATTTCATTTTTTATGTAACAATTTGTTGTAAAATTATACTAACTTACAAATACTAACTTAAATCAAAATATTATGGAAAAAACTATTAAATCTATTGCATCTAATTATGGATTATATTTAGGGCTTTTTATCGCTGTTGTATACGTTGTATCGTATGCTGTTAATCTTGAATTACTAACAAATCCATTTGTAGGAATAGCAATGCTTTTAGCTATTATTATTTTTGGTATTATATCTATAGTAAAATCTAAAAAGTCTCAAAATGGTTTTATATCATTTAAAGAAGCTTTTACATCTTACTTCATAACGGTATTAATTGGATTAATTGTAGCTAGTGTGGTAGCAATAGTTCTTTTCAATGTTATTGATCCTGATGCTGCTATAACTTTAAAGGAAAAAACAATTGAAGGAACAGCAGAAATGATGAGAAACTGGAATGCACCAGAAGAATCAATTGTTGAAACCGTTGAAAAAATGCGCGAGCAACCAAACCAATTTAGTATTGGTAGCGTATTACAGTCTTTAGTTATCCAAATTATTATATTTAGTATAATTGGTTTAATAGCTGCATTAATCATGAAAAAATCTGATGATAACGCATAATAATTCTATATTTGAAATAATTTTCAAGTTGAATTATGGATATATCAGTAGTCATACCACTACTTAACGAACAAGAATCTTTAACAGAGTTACACCATTGGATTTCATCAGTCATGAAATCCAATGGTTTTTCTTATGAAATTCTTTTTATAGACGATGGTAGCACAGACCAATCCTGGCAAACCATTTGCACTTTAAAAGAGCAAGATAAAAATGTAAAAGGAATTAGATTTTTAAAAAACTTTGGTAAATCTCAAGCATTGCATGCAGGCTTTGCCCAAGCTAAAGGTGATGTAATAATCACTATGGATGCAGATTTACAAGACAATCCAGAAGAAATACCAGAACTTTATAACTTAATTACTAAACAAAAATTTGACCTTGTTTCTGGTTGGAAAAAGAAACGTTTTGATAATAAATTTACCAAAAACCTACCTTCTAAGCTTTTTAATTGGGCTGCAAGAAAAACATCTGGTGTTAAATTAAATGACTTTAATTGCGGACTAAAAGCCTACAATAAAAACGTAGTAAAAAATATAGACGTTAATGGCGAGATGCACCGTTACATACCTGTACTTGCTAAAAATGCTGGCTTTACCAAAATTGGTGAAAAAGTCGTACAACATCAAGCCAGAAAATATGGCGAAACAAAATTTGGTATGGATCGTTTTATTAACGGTTTTTTAGACTTAATAACCATTTGGTTTATATCTAGATTTGGAAAAAGACCTATGCACTTATTTGGTGCTTTAGGTGTTATTATGTTTATTGTTGGTTTTGGTTTTGCTGTATATTTAGGTATTGATAAGCTATTTTTTAATCCAACAGGAAGATTAATTACACAACGACCTCAATTTTACATTTCACTTACAACAATGATTTTAGGATCTCAATTTTTTATAGCTGGTTTTTTAGGAGAAATTATTTTACGTCAAAACGCAAACAAAAAACGCTATTTAATTAAAGAATCTTTAAATTTAAAAGAGTAAAAACTTTAGCATTTTGTAAATGCTTACTTTTGTATATAATTTATTTACGTTATGAGATATATTGACCCAGAACTTTTAGAACGTGTCAACACTTGGTTAACGCCAACTTTCGATAAAAAAACACAAGATTACATAAAAGATTTAATCGCTTTAAAACCAGAAGAATTAAAGGAAAGTTTTTATAAAAATTTAGAATTTGGTACAGGTGGTATGCGTGGCGTTATGGGTATTGGTACAAATCGTATCAACAAATATACACTCGGAAAAAATACACAAGGCTTAAGCAATTATTTACATAAAAGTTTTCCTAATCAAGACTTAAAAGTAGCTATTGCTTTTGATTGTAGACATAATAGTAAAACACTAGCAAAAGTAGTTGCAGATGTGTTTTCGGCAAATAATATTAAAGTATTTTTATTTGAAGACCTGCGTCCTACACCAGAGCTTTCTTTCACTTTAAAACATCTAAATTGTCATTGCGGAATTGTACTTACCGCATCACACAACCCGCCAGAATATAACGGTTACAAAGTATACTGGCAAGATGGTGGACAATTAGTTCCGCCACAAGATGCCGAAATTATTCAAGAAATAAATAACCTTGAATATTCAGAAATTAACTTTGAAGCAAAAGAAAAAAATATTCAATACATAGGTCAAGATGTAGATGATGTTTTTATAAACGCATCTGTTAAAAACGGAAGTTTTAACACAAGTCAAGACGCAAAAGATAATTTAAATATTGTATTTACATCTTTACACGGTACATCAATAACAACCATTCCAGAAACGTTAAAACGTGCTGGTTATAAAAATGTACATATTGTAGAAGAACAACGTGAACCAAACGGAGACTTTCCTACGGTAGTTTCGCCTAACCCAGAAGAGCCTGAAGCTTTAAAAATGGCTTTAGAATTAGCAGAAAAAGTTAATGCAGACATTGTTATTGGGACAGATCCTGATAGTGATAGATTAGGTATTGCAGTAAGAGATCTTGATAATAAAATGACGCTTTTAAACGGAAATCAAACCATGGTCTTAATGACAGATTTTCTTTTAAAACAATGGAAAAACAATAACAAAATTAACAACAACCAATTTATTGGTAGTACAATTGTATCTACACCAATGATGTCTGTTTTAGGACAAGCTTATAATGTAGAATGCAAAGTCGGACTAACTGGTTTTAAATGGATTGCTAAGATGATTAAAGACTTTCCCGACTTAGACTTTATTGGTGGTGGCGAAGAAAGTTTTGGATTTATGGTTGGCGACTTTGTAAGGGATAAAGATGCTGTTACCTCTTCCCTTCTAGCGATTGAAATTGCAGCACAAGCCAAGGCAAAAAACAGTAGTTTTTACAAAGAACTTATAAATCTGTATCTAGAACACGGTTTTTATAAAGAACGACTTAT
This sequence comes from Mesoflavibacter zeaxanthinifaciens DSM 18436, assembly GCF_000422365.1. GTDB lineage: Bacteria > Bacteroidota > Bacteroidia > Flavobacteriales > Flavobacteriaceae > Mesoflavibacter > Mesoflavibacter zeaxanthinifaciens. The sequence goes on along the minus strand of NZ_AULQ01000001.1, from coordinate 82,191 downwards.
ATCAATGACCAAAAAAGGGATTGAAGGCGCGCAACAAATTAAACAAATGATGATTGACGCTAGAGAAAATCCTTTAACAGAAGTTAACGGGTCTAAAGTTATACGTATTGAAGACTATCAATTATCAGAAGCTAAAAACCTAACTAACAACACTACAGAAACGATAGAAATTCCTAAATCTAACGTACTAATTTATTACACAGAAGATGGTAGTAAAATAGCATTAAGACCAAGTGGTACCGAGCCTAAAATTAAATTTTACATTAGTGTAAATACTACTTTAGACAATGTGTCAGACTTCACTATAACGGAACAAAAATTGGAAGCAAAAATAGACGCTATCATAAATGATATGCAACTTAATTAAATGGATAAAAGCCTAAAAAAAATAATTCCCTACGCAAAAGCTTATAAAAAAAACATAGTATCTAACGTAATATTTAATGTTCTTTTTGCTCTCTTTAGTTCGTTATCATTTGTAGCATTAATACCAATGATGCAAGTTTTATTTGACGAGACTAAAACAAACATCAAAAAACCTGTATATACTTCGTTTTTAGAAATTACAAGTTATGGTAAGGAATTGCTGTACTATTACATTTCTGAATTAACAGAACAAAAAGGTCCTCAATTTGCATTACTACTAGTTATATCTATAGTTATTATTACTTTTTTATTAAAAAACTTATTTAACTATTTAGCTGCATATAACCTTACATATTTTAAAAATGGAGTTTTAAAAGACTTAAGAATAAAAATGTTTGATAAAATTCTATCATTACCTATTTCTTATTATTCAGAAAAAAGAAAAGGAGACGTAATGGCTAGAATGCTTGGTGATATAGGAGAGTTACAAAACTCATTTTTCCTCATTTTCGAACTTATAGTAAGAGAACCTTTAACCATCATATTTACAATTGCTATAATGCTTAAAATAAGTGTTAAGCTAACACTATTTGTTTTTATTTTTATTCCTATATCTGGATTTATTATATCCAAAATAGGCAAAAGTTTAAAATCAAAATCCACAAGAGCTCAGAAGGAATCTGGATTTTTTATTTCTTTAGTTGAAGAAAGTTTAAGTGGACTTAAAGTAATACAAAGCTACAACGCTCAATCAAAGGTTAAATCCACTTTTTTCGATTCTATTAATAGAATTTTTAAGCTAAGGGTTTCTATAGGTAACAAAAACAATTTAGCTTCACCTTTAAGTGAGTTTCTAGGTATCTTAACTATTGGCGCACTACTTTGGTATGGAGGTAGAATGGTTTTAATAGAAAAACTACCTAATGGTCAACCAGTACTTTTAGCATCAGAGTTTTTAGCTTACATGGGATTAGCTTATAATATTTTAACTCCTGCAAAAGCAATATCTAAAGCCTCTTACGCTGTAAAAAATGGATTAGCAGCAGCAGATCGAGTTTTTGAACTTATCGACCAAGAAGATAATTTTTACAAATCTAAAAATCCTGTAGATTTAAATGATTTAAATAATGCTATAGAAGTTAATAATATTGACTTTTCTTATAACAATAAAGATCTTGTTCTTAAAAACTTTAATTTAAAAGTAGAAAAAGGAAAAACAGTAGCGTTAGTTGGTCAATCTGGAAGTGGTAAAAGTACTATAGCAAATTTACTTACTCGTTTTTATGATATAAATAAAGGAGAAATTTTAATCGATAACACCAATATTAAAGAAGTTAAATTAGACGCTTTAAGACACCTAATTGGATTAGTTACACAAGATTCTGTATTATTTAATGACTCTATAAAAAATAACATATTATTAGGTAAAGCAGATGCAACCGATGAAGAAGTAATTGATGCATTAAAAGTGGCAAATGCTTGGGAATTTGTAAACGACCTACCAGAAGGAATAGAAACTAATGTTGGTGATGCTGGTAACAAGCTTTCTGGCGGACAAAAACAACGTTTAAGTATTGCAAGAGCTGTACTTAAAAACCCACCTATTATGATTCTTGACGAAGCTACTTCTGCACTAGACACAGAAAGCGAAAAGCTAGTACAAGAAGCTTTAGAAAACATGATGAAAAACAGAACATCTATAGTCATAGCACATAGATTATCTACAATACAAAATGCAGATAACATTGTAGTTATGCAAAGAGGCGAAATTGTAGAACAAGGAACACATCAAGAGTTGTTAGCTAAAAATGGTATGTACAAAAGGTTAGTAGAAATGCAAAGTTTTGACTAACAAAACTCTAAATAAACAAAAAGGATAAACAAATGTTTATCCTTTTTTTATTCATTGTTAAATTTGGAGACGACTAATAGCATTTAAAATATTAAAAAAAATGCTGTATCGATTAGTCCATACTAAAAACAACTAATCTTTAGTTAAAAAAATCTAAATTCTGTCAAGCAATTAAACCAGGTAAATAAAATATAGTCTAACAAATTATATGATAATAGACGAAAACCAATTAATAGCACAATTACAATCGCAAGATCAAAAAAATCATGCGTTTAAAAAGCTTATTTCGCTTTATAAAGAGCGTTTATATTGGCATATTAGACATATAGTAAAATCCCATGACGATGCAGACGATGTCTTACAAAACACGTTTATCAAAGTTTTTAAAAACATAGATAACTTTAAAGGAGAAAGTAAATTATATTCTTGGTTATACAGAATTGCAACTAATGAAGCCTTAACACATCTTAAAAAAAACGCAAAAAGACTAAATTTAAATAATGAAGAAGCTAATAGTCTAGCAATTAAAAATTTGGAAAGTGACGTATATTTTGAAGGAGAAGAAATTCAATTACAATTACAAAAAGCAATAGCTACGCTACCAGAAAAACAACAACTAGTATTTAACATGAAATACTTTCAAGATTTAAAATACAGCGAAATATCTGAAATTTTAGAAACCAGCGAAGGTGCTTTAAAAGCATCATACCACATTGCCGTAAAAAAAATTGAAACCTACTTAACTCAAGATTAAACCTTTATTAAAAAAAAGTGTCTAAATATTGAAATGAAAAAAGAAAACTTAAATAACATCAAACAAACTGGTTTTAAAACACCAAATAACTATTTTAATACTATTGAAGACCAAATTATGTCTCAAATTAGTTTAGAAGAAATTGGCAAAGATTCTGGATTTAAAACACCAGACAATTATTTTGATACTATTGAGGATAATATTTTAAGCAAAACTAAAGAGACTAAAATAATTAAATTATTCAACAAAAAAACAATAATTACAGTAGCCAGTATTGCAGCAATGTTTGTTCTATTTTTTAATTTAAATCCTTTTAAAACACAAGTCACTTTTGATAACCTAGATACAGAAACTGTTGAAGCTTACATTTTAAATGAAGTTGAACTTAATGATATTAGAAACCTAATAAACACCGATCAATTATCACAAACAGATTTTATTGACTATAACGGTATTTCTATAGATAACTATTTAGACGACATAGATTTAGAAGATTTTTTAGACGAATAAAAACTTAACACATGAAAAATAAAATATTTACTATAATCTTATTATTTGTTTCTATAAGCACTTTTGCTCAATTAGAAAAAGAAAAAGGTTACACAAAAAAAATAAGTGAGAAATTAAAAGCACTAAAAGTTGCCCATATTACAGAGCAACTTGACTTAACAAAAAAAGAAGCCGAAAACTTTTGGCCAATATATAATGCACACGAAGAAGAAAAACATAAATATTTTCAATCTTCAATAAAGAAAAGAAAAGATTTAGATATAGAAAAACTTACCGAATCAGAATCTGAAGCATTACTTAAAGAAATGCAAGCAAATGAAGAAGCTAAAGTAAAAAATGAAAAAGCTTTTATTGATAAACTTACTAAAGTAATAAGCTACAAGAAAATTGTAAAGTTAATGCATGCAGAACGCACCTTTAAACGTAAGATGATTGAAGAGTTTAGAGGTAGACATCGAGAAGCACGAAAAGACTAAACATAAAAAAGCAGCCAAATGGCTGCTTTTTTTATTTAAAACTTAATTTACTAATACGACCATTTCCTGCTGCATAAGCAGTACTATCGTTTAAAAATCTTAATGTATAATAACCTTCATCGCTTAGATGTTTCCAGGTTTGTCCTGCATCTGCACTGTAATCTATACCTTTAAAACCTATCGCGACTAATTGTTGTGCATTGCTGTTTGGTACATATTGCACACAACTACGGTAACCTGGTCCACTTCCATCTGCAACAACTTGCCATGTTTTTCCGCCATCATTAGTCACTATTTTATTCTTTTGGTTAGCATCTGCATCTGTATAATCGCCACCAATTGCAAAACCATGGTTTTCATCATAAAAATCTATACTATACATTCCGGTAGTTTCTTTTCCTTGTATAATTGGCGTATCAAAAACATCCCAAGTTTTTCCTTTATCTGCCGAAAACAATATTCGGCTAGATTTTCCTCCTGTTGCTACCCAAGTCTTATCGCCTACTATAGCAATGTTGGTATCACTTGCTGCAAATGCTGCTTCACCTTCATTAGCTTTTGGTAAATCTTCACAAGACAATTTAGTCCAAGTGTCTCCTCCATCTCTGGTAATAATTATACTCATACAGTCATCAGTAGGATCACCAATTGCAATACCTTCTTGGTCATTCCAAAATTCCATAGAATCATAAAAAGCTTTTGGGTGATTTTCTTGGTAGACCAAATCTATTACTCCTTCAGAATCTATTCGATATAGCAATGCTGGATTACCAATACTTAATGCAAAACCTAAATTTTTTACTAAAGCTAAAGATCTAAAATTTAATTTTGAATTAGTACTATCTACAAAAGTTGGATACACTACTTTATTAATTTCATTATTATCATATTCATTATCTCTTGTTAGTATTGCTCCAAGATTACCTGTTGAAGTCAAAAAACCAAAGGATTTATTAGTATCGAAATATTCAAAAGCTCTAACATTCAAAGTAGAATCTTCAATTAAAGTTTCAATTTCAACTGAAGTAAAATTTTCAACTTCCTTTTCAGTACGACTTTCTTCTTTTAAAGATTTACAACTAAAGACAATTAGTAGAGACATGAAGGCTATAATAAACTGAAGGAATAATTTCATCGTTAATAATTTTCAATAAAAATAGAAAAGCAAATTGAAATATTTAACAAAGTCATTCAAAATCCACATATAAACCTTAACTTTGTCTGCTTTTAAATTTTAAAATATGCGCTTACACAGAAACTTATGTTTTGCAACCGTAGATGGTTTACTTCAAATATTTAACGAAGGTCAATACGCAGACAAAGTAGTACAACAACTTTTAAAAAGAGACAAACGTTGGGGAAGTCGTGATCGTGCTTTTGTAGCCGAAACCACTTACGACATCGTACGTTGGAAGCGTTTATATGCTGAAATTGCTAACGTAAAAGAACCTTTTAGTAGAGATGATATCTGGCGTCTGTTTGCGGTTTGGGCAACTTTAAAAGGAATTAAATTACCAGATTGGAAGTATTTTGAAAACACACCAACTCGAAAAATTAAAGGACGTTTTGATGAGCTTTCTAAAATTAGAAAAATTAAAGAATCTATTCCAGATTGGATTGATGATATTGCTGTAAAAGAACTTGGAGAAGCCAAATGGACTAAAGAAATCCAAGCCTTAAACGAGCAAGCAGATGTAATTTTAAGAGTAAACACCTTAAAAACGACTAAAGAAAAGCTTCAAAATATTCTTTTTGACTTAGATATAGAGACCGAAACTTTAAAAGATTATCCAGACGCATTACGTTTAAAAGAACGTGCTAATGTGTTTTCAACCGAAGCTTTTAAAGATGGATTGTTTGAAGTACAAGATGCGTCTTCACAATTAGTGGCAGACTTTTTGCAAGTAGAACCAGGTATGCGTGTAATAGATACTTGTGCTGGTGCTGGCGGTAAAACATTACACCTAGCTTCTATTATGCAAAATAAAGGACAAATAATTGCTTTAGATATTTATGCAAATAAGTTGAAAGAATTAAAGCGTCGTGCAAAGCGTAATGGCGCGCATAATATTGAACCTAGACATATAGACTCTACCAAAGTCATTAAAAAATTACATGACCAAGCAGACCGTGTTTTAATTGATGCACCTTGTTCTGGTTTAGGCGTTTTAAGAAGAAATCCTGATGCTAAATGGAAATTAGAGCCAGAATTTTTAGACCGAATTAAAAACACGCAAGCCGAAATTTTAAGTTCGTATTCTAAAATGGTAAAATCTGGCGGACAATTAGTTTATGCTACATGTTCTATTTTACCATCAGAAAATCAAGAGCAGGTAGATAAATTCTTAGCTTCAGAAGAAGGAAAAGAATTTACATTTGTAAAAGATAAAAAAATATTGGCTCATGAGTCTGGATTTGACGGATTTTACATGGCTTTATTAAAAAGAAAATAAATTATTCTCCCAAAATTAAAACTAAATGAAACAAATTTACATTTTAATAGCCTTATTAATTACATCTTTTGGCTTTGCTCAAGTTCCTGCAGGATATTACAGTACAGCAACAGGTACTGGTTATACCTTAAAAACACAATTAAAAGTTATCATAACAAATGGTCATACCTGGAATAGTAATAGTTATGATAATCTATATCAAGAATACGCATTAACAGATACCGATAACTATTATGAAAACGATGGCTCTGTATTAGATATTTATACAGAAAAACCTTCACAATCAGATACTTATAATTATAATCACTCTATTTCAGACCAATGTGGTGGATCATACAACGCAGAAGGACAATGCTATAATAGAGAACATTTATTTCCTCAAGGATTTTTTAATAATTCAGAAAACCTTCCAATGGTATCAGATATCCATCACGTAATACCTACAGATGGTTTTGTAAATAATGGACGTAGTAATTACCCATTTGGTGTAGTAACAAGTACTAATACATCTTACAGTAATGGTTCTAAATGGGGAACAGGAAATAATTATGGTTACACAGGAAGGTGTTTTGAACCTATAGACGAATTTAAAGGTTATGTTGCACGTGCAATGTTATATTTTGCAGTAAGATACGAAGACAATTGGGACGACTCAGGTTGGGATCCACATACAGTTCAATACAATCCATTAAACGGAACAAGTGATCAATTTTATGAAACTTGGTTTATTAACACTATGTTAGATTGGCATAATACATATCCTCCTTCTCAATTTGAAATAGACCGAAATGATGCTGCTTATCTATCACAAGGTAATCGTAACCCATTTGTAGACAATCCAGCTTATGCTAATTTAATTTGGAATCCTTCAACAGACACTACAGCTCCAACTACTCCAACAAATTTAGTAGCATCTAACGCTACTGCATCTACAATAGGTTTATCTTGGACTGCCTCTACAGACGATGTTGCTGTAGCAAGTTATGATATTTTTGTAGATGGCTCTTTCTATACAAACACCTCAACAGCTGTAACTAATTTTACTGTTACAGGATTAACTTCAGAAACTAACTACTGCTTTACAATTTATGCTTTAGATGCAGCAGGAAATACTTCAAATGTAAGTAATCAAGATTGTGAAATGACAACTAATGTTCCAGCCGGCATAAACGAGATATTCTTTTCTGAGTACATAGAAGGTAGCGGTAATAATAAAGCTTTAGAGATTGCTAATTATACAAACTCAACTGTACAATTAGCAAATTACACTTTAAGATTAGGCTCAAACGGTAATAGCTTTGGAAGTGATGTTTCTTTTCCTTCAGGTGCTTCAATTGCTGCTGGAGATGTTTACGTAATTGTAAACAGCGGACTATCTTTAGGTTGCGAATCTGAAGCAGATTACACCAATAATACAATCACAGGATTTAATGGTAATGACGCTATTGGTTTATTTAAAAACGGAACTTTAATTGATATTATAGGAGAAGAAGGTAACTCTTCTACTTTTGCTCAAAACACTACTTTAGTTAGAAAGTCTACTATTACTAATCCTACAACTTCTTTTAGTTTGTCAGAATGGGATAGCTATCTTCAAGACACTTGTGATAGTTTGGGGCAACCTACATTATCAACTTCAAATTTTGAAAAATCAACATTCAAAATCTACCCTAACCCAATTAAAGGAAATACTTTAAACGCAGACGTAAAATCAACAACTAGCTATCAAATCTATGATATTTTAGGTAAGAAAATTTTAAGCGGAACGGTAACTACAAACAACAAAAAAATTAATGTATCTAGTCTTAAAAAAGGAATTTACATCCTAAAACTAGAAACTAGTAATGGTAGTGTTACAAAAAAATTAATTAGAGAATAAGTTATCAAACTTGTTAATAAAAAAAGCGACACCAAGATGTCGCTTTTTTTATAGTTAATAACCACGTGAATAACTAAAAAAAAATGACAACTTTTTAATAAAATAATCTAACTAAAAGATGTAAATTTGATGCTTTAAAAACAACACAAAACTCCTGAAATAATGATTCATTTCTTCGGAAACCAAAACAGTAAAGTATTTGCTGTTCAAGCAACAAAAGAATTATCTACTGAAACTATCAATAAATTAACGTGGTTATTTGGCAACCAGCCTAAAATAGAACAAGCATCCTTAGATGCTTTTTTTGTTGGTCCGCGTGCAGCAATGATTACTCCATGGAGTACCAACGCTGTAGAAATTACGCAAAATATGGGTATTGATGGCATCATTAGAATTGAAGAATTTGAATCTTGCACACAAGATTTTAAGGATTACGATCCTATGATTTCAGAAAAATTTAATGGTTTAAGTCAAGATAGTTTCACAATAAACATTCAACCAGAAGCCATTAAAAACATAGAAGATATAACTGCTTACAACGCTCAAGAAGGTTTAGCCTTGAGTGATGAAGAAGTAGCCTATTTAGAAAGCGTATCTAAAAAAATAGGAAGACCATTAACAGACTCTGAAGTGTTTGGTTTTTCTCAAGTAAATAGCGAACATTGTCGTCATAAAATCTTCAATGGTACATTCGTTATTGATGGAGAAGAAAAGCCTACATCTCTTTTCAAATTAATTAAAAAGACTTCAGAAACTAATCCAAACGATATCGTTTCTGCTTATAAAGATAACGTGGCTTTTATAAAAGGTCCAGTAGTTGAACAATTTGCTCCAAAACGTGCAGATGTTCCGGATTTTTATCAAACTAAAGATTATGAATCTGTTATTTCGCTTAAAGCAGAAACACACAACTTCCCTACTACTGTCGAGCCTTTTAATGGTGCTGCAACAGGATCTGGTGGAGAAATTAGAGACAGACTTGCTGGAGGAAAAGGTTCTTTACCTTTAGCCGGAACCGCGGTTTATATGACTTCATATTCTAGATTAGAAGACAATCGTCCGTGGGAAAAAGCATTTCCAGCACGCAAATGGTTATACCAAACACCAATGGATATTTTAATAAAAGCCAGTAATGGTGCTTCAGATTTTGGTAACAAGTTTGGACAACCTTTAATCTGCGGATCTGTTTTAACTTTTGAACATAAAGAAGATGCTAAAGCTTTAGGTTTTGATAAGGTGATTATGCAAGCTGGCGGAATTGGTTACGGTAAAGCAGATCAAGCGTTAAAAGACACTCCAAAAAATGGTGATAAAATTGTAATTCTTGGTGGAGAGAATTATCGTATCGGAATGGGTGGAGCTGCAGTTTCTTCTGCAGATACAGGTGAGTTTTCTTCAGGAATAGAGCTTAATGCTGTACAACGTTCTAACCCAGAAATGCAAAAACGTGCGGCTAACGCTGTACGCGGTATGGTAGAAAGTGACGAGAATTTTATAGTTTCTATTCACGATCATGGTGCTGGTGGACATTTAAATTGTTTAAGCGAATTAGTTGAAGATACCGGTGGAAAAATTGATTTAGATGCCTTACCTGTTGGTGATCCAACACTTTCTGCTAAAGAAATTATAGGTAACGAATCTCAAGAACGAATGGGATTAGTTATTGCCGAAAAACACATCGAAACCTTAAACAAAATTGCAGAACGTGAACGCTCTCCAATGTATACCGTTGGTGATGTAACAAACGATAAAAGTTTTACTTTTGAGTCTAAAACTAATGGTGACAAACCAATGGATTTAGCTTTAGAAGATATGTTTGGAAGCTCTCCAAAAACAATAATGACAGATAAAACTGTAGCTGCAAATTACAGTGAAATCTCTTACGACAAAGACAAAATCTACGATTATTTAGATCAAGTGTTACAGTTAGAAGCTGTAGCTTGTAAAGATTGGCTTACCAATAAAGTAGACCGTTGTGTTGGTGGTAAAGTTGCTAAACAACAATGTGCAGGACCATTACAATTACCATTAAACAATGTTGGTGTAATGGCATTAGACTTTAAAGGTAAAGAAGGTATTGCAACATCAATAGGTCACTCGCCTATTTCAGGATTAATTAATCCAGTTGCTGGAAGCCGCAATAGTATTACCGAAGCTTTAACTAACATTGTTTGGGCACCATTAAAAGATGGTTTACAATCGGTGTCTTTATCTGCAAACTGGATGTGGCCTTGTAAAAATGAAGGTGAAGACGCAAGATTATATGAGGCTGTTCAAGCAATTTCAGATTTTGCTATAGACTTAGGCATAAATGTTCCAACAGGAAAAGATTCATTATCAATGAAGCAAAAATATCCTGACCAAGAGGTTATTTCTCCTGGTACAGTTATTATTTCTGCTGCAGCAAATTGTAATAATATCACTAATGTTATTGAGCCTGTTTTAAGAAGAAATGGCGGAGATATATACTATATCAACTTATCACAAGATCAATTTAAATTAGGCGGAAGTAGTTTTGCTCAAATCTTAAATAAAGTTGGTAATGAAGCACCAAACGTTAAAGATGCTGGTTATGTAAAAACGGTATTTAACACAATTCAACAATTAATAAAAGACCAAAAAATTGTTGCTGGTCATGATGTTGCTTCTGGTGGATTAATAACCACTTTATTAGAAATGTGCTTTGCTGATATTAATTTAGGGGCTGAACTTGATCTTTCTGCTTTAAATGAAAAAGACACGGTAAAGTTATTATTTGCTGAAAATTCAGGAATAGTTTTCCAAGCTTCCGATAATTCAATAGAAACAGTTTTAAATGATGCTAATATTGAGTTTTTCAACATAGGAAAACCAACTACAAGCGATGTATTAAGTATTATAAATAATGATGAAGTTTATACAATGACAGTTTCTAGACTAAGAGACATGTGGTACAAAACTTCATATTTATTAGATCAAAAGCAAACAGCTAACGGATTAGCAAAAACACGTTTTGAAAACTACGCAAAACAACCGCTAAACTATTATTTTCCAAAACATTTTACTGGCGAATTAAGTTTTTACAACAAAAACCAATCTTCAGATAGACCAAAAGCTGCTATTTTAAGAGAAAAAGGAAGTAACTCTGAACGCGAAATGGCTAACGCTATGTATTTAGCTGGTTTTGACGTAAAAGATGTACATATGACCGATTTAATTTCTGGTCGCGAAACACTTGAAGACATTCAGTTTTTAGGTGCAGTTGGAGGTTTCTCTAATAGTGATGTTTTAGGCTCTGCAAAAGGTTGGGCTGGAGCAATTAAATATAACGACAAAGCTAACAAAGCGATTAAAAACTTCTTTGAAAGAGAAGACACACTTTCTGTGGGTATTTGTAACGGTTGTCAATTATTTATGGAGTTAGAACTGATAAATCCAGAGCATGAAAATCATGGGAAAATGGCACATAACAACTCTCACAAACACGAAAGTTCTTTCACCTCTGTAGTTGTACAAAAAAACAATTCGGTGATGTTATCAACACTAGCAGGAAGCACTTTAGGTGTTTGGATAAGTCATGGTGAAGGTAAATTTAACCTTCCAAAAGATGAGAACAATTATGATATTGTTGCTAAATATGCTTATAACGATTACCCATCAAATCCTAACGGGTCTGATTATAATACAGCAATGTTATGCGATAAAACAGGAAGACATTTAGTAACAATGCCACATATAGAGCGTTCTATTTTCCCTTGGAATTGGGCTAATTATCCAGAAAACAGAAAAGATGAAGTTTCCCCTTGGATAGAAGCTTTTGTAAAAGCTAGAAAATGGATAGAAAACAAAAAAAATTAAAAACCGTATAATATTTCAATCTTTTTTTATTAAATTTCACTCACTTAAAAGTGTGTAAAGTATTATAAATGAAGTTTGAAAGAATTTATTGCCATAGGCCTAACAAGCTTATTGGCTCTTTTGTTGAAGTACAAATTGAAGAAAATGACTTTCCTTACGTAGTAGATTTATTGCCTACAGCTCAAAGTCACATTATCTATTTCTTCTCTGATGTAAAACATGAAGTTAAAATTAATAACAAGTCCTTTTTTAACAAAGGACTTGTTATATCTGGTCAATCTTACCGATCCTATCAGTTTATACCTAAAAAACCTGTTAGAGTTTTTGTTGCTAATTTTAGCGCAACCACACTACACAAGGTATTAGGAAAACAAATGTCTTCTATAACAGATTCTCATATTCCATTATCAGAGTTTTGTAATGAATTTTATGAACAAATAAATCCGTTGTTTAATCCTGATAAAACAGCTAAAGAAATTGCTTTAGACTTTGAAAGTTTAATGTATGACTTGCCCAAAATTGATAATAAGAATGTTAATTATGTTGATATTGCTGTAGATTTGATTCATCAAAAAAAAGGGAGAATTACTGTAGATGAACTTTTAGAATTTCTTACTATATCACAAAAAAATCTAGAGATTCAATTTAAAAAAATAGTTGGCTTAACACCTTTAAAATATATTAAACTCTATAGGTTTTGGCATTTAATGAAAGCTTACGAGAGTAATAAAATTGATTTTAATCAAGCTTTAGAATTTTATAATTATTATGATTTATCTCATTTTAATCGTGACTTTAAGCTTTTTATGAAAATAAAACCTTCAGAATACGTCAAAAGAGATAATTCTTTAATAAGAAAATATTTAACAATTTAATTTTTACGATATTTTACATCCCGTTTCATTATAAATTCAATACTTTAGCTATCAAATGGTACTATTTGTTTAATTTAAATGAAAGTTAAGGGATTCATTTAAAAATAGTTAGTTATTAAATAAATATATTAAAAGTATCATTTTAAGCTATCAATCAGTTAGCAAGGAGCTGTTTAATTGCAGCTCCTTTTTTGGCAAAAAAATGAAAGCTTTATTTAAATTTTAATAATTTTTGTTAACCTTAAATCATTTTTTCATAATTTGCATTCCCCTTAATTCATTTAAATATAATGATTGAAGTAACCCGACTTTTCGATTTTCCTTATTACCAACTTGAAAAACACAACCTAGAAGCTGCTTTAGTTACCAAAAAAAATGGTGCATGGGAAGCAACTTCAACCAAAGAATATATAGATAAAGCTAATGCTTTAAGTAGAGCTTTATTAAGATTAGGTGTAAATAAAAACGATAAAATTGCAGTAATTTCTTCTACAAACAGAACAGAATGGAATATTGTAGATATTGGCGTATTACAACTTGGTGCGCAAAATATTCCTATATATCCAACTATATCTGCAGAAGATTACGAGTATGTTTTAAATCATAGCGAATCTATATACTGCTTTGTTTCAGATAAAGAAGTTTTAGAAAAAATAAACAAAGTTAAAGACAAAACTAAACTTAAAGAAGTTTACTCTTTTGATCATATTGAAGGCTGTAAACACTATTCAGAACTTTTTGATTTAGGAAAAGATGATAGTAATCAAGCAGAAGTTGAAGCTAGAAAAGATGCAGTAACACCTGATGATTTAGCTACAATAATATACACTTCTGGTACAACAGGTAAGCCAAAAGGTGTTATGTTAAGTCACAATAATATCACTAGTAACGTATTAGATAGCATACCACGACTACCAATTTCTACTGGTCAAACAAAAGTATTAAGCTTTTTACCAATTTGCCATGTATTTGAACGTGTATTAATTTACATTTATCAATATGCAGGAACAAGTATTTATTTTGCAGAAGCAATAGATAAAATTGCAGAAAATGCTCAAGATATTAAACCAAATTTAATGAGTGTTGTACCTAGATTGTTAGAAAAAGTATATGACAAAATCTATGCAAAAGGAACAGAATTAAGCGGTATAAAAAGCAGACTTTTCCATTGGGCTATAGAATTAGGAGAACAATGGGAACCTTACGGTAAAAATGGTGCTTGGTACGAGTTTAAACTAAAAATAGCTAATAAATTAATCTTTAGTAAATGGCGAGCTGCTTTAGGTGGCGAGTTAACTACTATGGTATCTGGTAGCGCAGCTTTATCACCAAGATTAACACGCATATTTTGTGCTGCAGGCATGAAGGTTATGGAAGGATATGGATTAACAGAAACATCTCCTGTTATTTCTGTAGGCATGTACAGAGAAAATCATTTTAAGGTTGGTACCGTTGGTAAACCGATAAGAAATGTAGATGTAAAAATAGCAGAAGATGGCGAAATCCTAATTAAAGGACCAAACGTGATGAAAGGTTACTACAAAGATCCAGAAAAAACGGCTAGTGTAATGACAGGAGACTATTTTCATACAGGAGATAAGGGTGAAATTGATCCTGATGGTTTCTTAAAAATTACGGGGCGTAAAAAAGAAATGTTTAAAACCTCTGGAGGAAAATATGTCATTCCTACTCTTTTAGAAAACGACCTAAAACAGTCTAGATTTATAGAACAAGCAATGGTTGTTGGGGAAGGCGAAAAAATGCCAGCAGCTATTATTCAACCTAATTTTGAATTTTTAAGAGATTGGATTGATAGAAAACATAATCATATAGGTAAATCAGATAAAGAAATTGCAACATCACAAATAGTTATAGACCGTATCCAAAAAGAAATAGACAACTGCAATAAAAGTTTCGGAAAATGGGAACAAATTAAACGATTTGAACTTACACAAGATGTTTGGTCTGTAGATGGTGGACAATTAACACCAACCATGAAAATGAAACGAGACGTCATTAAAAATATTTATAAAGATCTTTATGATAAAATTTATAATTAATCATTTTTTAATACAAAATAAGAAGCCATCTAAAATTTAGATGGCTTTTTTTGTTAATATCATAATCTTTTTTAAAAATTTATTATGCACGCATAATAAATTTTACTATCTTTGAAAACCTTCAAAAGAATTTTAATGCAAAACAAAAAAGAAAGAACGATAGATTACATGCTAAGAACCACTTGGTTAGCGGTAAATAAAATGTATAACGAAGAAGCTGCAAAGTTTGACACAACTATGGCTACAGGGTTTACATTATTAAGTATCGATAAAGAAAACGGTACACCTTCTACCTCTTTAGGACCAATAATGGGCATGGAAGCAACTAGTCTTTCAAGAATATTAAAACGTATGGAAGAATTAGGTTTGATAGAACGTAAACCTAACCCAAACGACGGTCGTGGTGTTTTAATTCATCTTACTGAGTTTGGAAAAGAAAAAAGAAAAGACGCCAAAGAACGTGTTTTAGTTTTTAATGAAACTGTAAGAGCACACGTCTCAGAAGAAAAACTAAAACATTTCTATGAAGTGTCAGACACTATAAACGAGTTAATTTCTAATAAAAAAATATATACTAAAGAAACCATTTAATAAAAATGAGTAAACGTAGAATCAAAAAAGTAGCCATTATTGGATCAGGAATTATGGGAAGCGGTATTGCTTGTCATTTTGCCAATATTGGTGTTGAAGTCTTATTATTAGACATTGTTCCAAGAGAATTAAACGATGCCGAAAAAGCTAAAGGATTAACTTTAGAAGACAAGGTTGTAAGAAACCGCATTGTAAACAATGCATTAGCTGCATCATTAAAATCTAAACCATCACCAATCTATCACAAAGATTTTGCTAACAGAATTACTACTGGTAATCTTGAAGATGATATAGCAAAAGTGGCAAATGTAGATTGGATCATGGAAGTAGTTGTAGAAAGACTTGACATTAAAAAGCAAGTATTTGAAAAACTAGAACAACACCGTACACCAGGTACTTTAATTACATCAAATACATCTGGTATTCCTATTAAGTTTATGAGCGAAGGACGCAGCGAAGATTTCCAAAAACATTTCTGCGGAACGCACTTCTTTAATCCAGCGCGTTACTTAAAATTATTCGAAGTAATTCCTGGACCTAAAACATCTCAAGACGTTTTAGACTTCTTAAACGGTTATGGGGAACAATTTTTAGGAAAAACATCTGTAATTGCTAAAGATACACCAGCTTTTATTGGTAACCGTATTGGTATTTTTGGTATTCAATCGTTATTTCACCAAGTAAAAGAATTAGGATTGACCATAGAAGAAGTTGATAAATTAACTGGTCCTGTTATTGGACGCCCAAAATCGGCAACTTTCCGTACGGTAGATGTTGTTGGGTTAGACACTTTAGTGCATGTTGCTAACGGAATTTACGACAACTGTCCTGATGACGAAGCACATGAGCTTTTCAAACTACCAGATTTTATCAATACCATGATGGAAAACAAATGGTTAGGAAGTAAAACTGGTCAAGGATTTTATAAAAAAGTAAAAGGTGATAATGGTAAAAGCGAAATTTTATCATTAGACTTAGATACATTAGACTATCGTTCTAAAAAAAGAGCCTCTTTTCCTACTCTAGAATTAACAAAAACTGTAGATAAAGTTATCGACCGTTTTCCAATTTTAGTAAAAGGAAAAGATAAAGCAGGCGAATTTTATCGCAAAAACTTTGCAGCAATGTTTGCTTACGTATCACATCGTATTCCTGAAATTTCAGACGAATTATATAAAATAGATGATGCAATGAAAGCTGGATTTGGTTGGGAACATGGTCCTTTCCAAATTTGGGATGCAATTGGTGTAGAAAAAGGTCTTGAAATTATGAAAGCTGAAGGTAAAACACCAGCAGCTTGGGTAAATGATATGGTTGCTTCTGGTAACACATCGTTTTACACAGTAAAAGATGGAGCTACATATTTCTACGATATTGATAAGAAAGCACAAGAAAAAGTACCAGGTCAAGATAGCTTTATCATATTAGATAACATCAGAAAATCTAACGAGGTATTTAAAAACTCTGGTGTAGTTGTTGAAGATTTAGGTGACGGAATTTTAAATGTTGAATTCCAATCTAAAATGAACACTATTGGTGGCGACGTACTAGCTGGTTTAAATAAAGCAATAGATTTAGCTGAAAAAGATTTTGCTGGTTTAGTGGTTGGTAACCAAGGAGCAAACTTCTCTGTTGGTGCAAATATCGGAATGATTTTTATGATGGCTGCAGAACAAGAGTATGACGAGCTTAACATGGCGATCAAATACTTCCAAGACACGATGATGCGCATGCGCTACTCTTCTATTCCTACTATTTCTGCACCACATGGCATGACGCTTGGTGGCGGATGTGAGTTATCACTTCACGCAGATAAAGTTGTTGCTGCTGCAGAAACTTACATGGGATTAGTTGAATTTGGAGTTGGTGTAATTCCAGGTGGTGGCGGATCTAAAGAAATGGCTTTAAGAGCGCAAGATACTTTCAAAAAAGGTGATGTTGAGTTAAATACACTTCAAGAGTATTTCTTAACTATTGGTATGGCAAAAGTATCAACTTCAGCTTACGAAGCATTTGATTTAGGCGTATTACAAAAAGGAAAAGATATTGTTGTTGTTAATAAAGACAGACAAATTGCTACAGCTAAAGCACATGCTAAATTAATGGCAGATCAAGGCTACACGCAACCTGTAAAACGCAAAGACATAAAAGTACTTGGTAAACAAGCATTAGGTATGTTCTTAGTAGGAACAGATGCAATGGAAGCAAGCCACTACATTAGTGAACACGATCAAAAAATAGCTAACAAATTAGCTTACGTTATGGCTGGTGGTGATTTATCAGAACCAACTAAAGTAAGTGAGCAATATCTATTAGATCTAGAACGCGAAGCATTTTTATCGCTTTGTACTGAAAGAAAAACATTAGAAAGAATTCAGCATATGTTGAAGACTGGAAAACCACTTAGAAATTAGAAAAAAGAAACAAGATGCAAGAAACAAGACATCTTGATTCTTGATTCTTGGCTCTAAAAATCAAAAGAAAAAATGAAACAAGCATATATAGTAAAAGCATACAGAACAGCAGTTGGTAAAGCACCACGAGGCGTGTTCCGTTTTAAAAGAGCAGACGAGTTAGGTGCAGAAGTGATTCAGCACATGATGAAAGAATTACCAAATCTAGACGTAAAACGTATTGACGACGTTATAGTTGGTAACGCAATGCCAGAAGGATCACAAGGTTTAAATATGGCACGTTTTATCTCATTAATTGGGTTAAATAGTGTAGATGTTCCTGGTGTAACGGTTAACCGTTTTTGTTCTTCAGGAATAGAAACTATTGGTATTGCAACTGCAAAAATCCAAGCAGGAATGGCAGATTGTATTATTGCTGGTGGATCAGAAAGTATGAGTAGTGTACCAATGACAGGTTTTAAACCAGAACTAAATTACGATACTGTAAAAGATGGTCACGAAGATTATTATTGGGGAATGGGTAATACTGCAGAAGCGGTTGCTAACCAATTTAAAGTGTCTCGTCAAGATCAAGATGAATTTGCTTACAATTCACATATGAAAGCTTTAAAAGCTTTAGCAGAAGATCGTTTTCAAGATCAAATTGTTCCTATAGATGTAGAGCAAATTTATTTAGATGAAAACGGTAAAAAAGCAACTAAAACATACACTGTAACAAAAGATGAAGGTCCTAGAAAAGGAACTAATGTAGAAGCTTTAGCAAAATTACGACCAGTATTTGCTGCAAACGGAAGTGTAACCGCTGGTAACTCGTCTCAAATGAGTGATGGTGCTGCATTTGTTATGGTTATGAGTGAAGATATGGTTAAAGAATTAAATCTAGAGCCTGTTGCAAGATTAGTAAATTACGCTGCTGCTGGTGTAGAACCAAGAATTATGGGAATTGGACCAGTTAAAGCTATTCCAAAAGCATTAGAACAAGCAGGATTAAAACAATCTGATTTAGGATTAATAGAACTTAACGAAGCTTTTGCATCTCAATCATTAGCTGTAATTAGAGAGTTAGATTTAAATCCAGACATTATTAATGTTAATGGCGGTGCAATAGCATTAGGGCATCCATTAGGATGTACAGGTGCAAAACTTTCAGTACAGTTATTTGACGAAATGCGTAAACGTGACATGAAAGGTAAATATGGTGCTGTAACCATGTGCGTTGGTACAGGTCAAGGTGCTTGTGGAATTTTTGAATTTTTAAACTAGAGACAAGATTTTAAGAATCAAGAAACAAGAGGTGAAGATGCATAATTTTAAAAAATTAAAAATTTGGAATGAAAGCATGAAAATAGTTTCTGAATCTTATAAAATTACTAGAACGTTCCCAAAATTTGAAACTTATGGATTAATGAGTCAAATGCATCGAAGTGCAGTTTCTATTCCTTCAAATATTTCAGAAGGTTCAAGCAAAAGATCTGATAAGCATTTCAATATTTATTTAGAAAACAGCTTAGGTTCTGCTTTCGAATGGGAAACACAATTAAATGTAGCTTTCAATGAAAACTATATTACAGAAGAAAAATTTTTAGAATTAGAACAACAAATAAAACAAATACAAAAAATGATTTCGGGATTTCAATCTAGACTTGATTTATAAGTCTTGGATCTTGAATCTTGAATCTCTTAATCTTATAAAAATATGGCAGAAACAGAAAAAGACATCCTACGTGGCGGTCAATTCTTAGTAAAAGAAACAAATTGTGAAGATATTTTCACACCTGAAGATTTTTCAGAAGAACAACAAATGATGAAAGACTCGGTTATCGAATTTAATGACCGTGAAATTATACCTAACAAACCTCGTTTTGAAGCTAAAGATTATGCTTTAACAGAAGAAGTAATGCGTAAAGCTGGAGATATGGGCTTTTTAAGCGTTGCTGTTCCTGAAGCTTATGGCGGAATGGGAATGGGCTTCGTATCTACAGTGTTAACTTGTGACTATATTTCTTCTGGTACTGGATCTTTTAGTACTGCTTTTGGTGCGCATACAGGTATTGGTACTATGCCAATTACACTTTATGGTACAGAAGAACAAAAACAAAAGTATGTACCAAAATTAGCTTCTGGTGAATGGTTTGGAGCGTATTGTTTAACAGAACCTGGTGCTGGATCTGATGCAAATTCTGGTAAAACTACTGCAGAGCTTTCTGCAGATGGTAAAACATACAAAATCAACGGACAGAAAATGTGGATTTCTAACGCAGGTTTCTGTAACTTAATGATTGTTTTTGCTAGAATTGAAGACGATAAGAATATCACAGGTTTTATTGTAGAATATGATAAAAACAATCCTAACGGAATCACTTTAGGTGAAGAAGAACATAAATTAGGAATCCGCGCAAGTTCTACACGTCAAGTATTCTTTAATGATACTGAAGTTCCTGCAGAAAATATGCTAGCAGGACGTGGTGAAGGTTTTAAAATAGCAATGAATGCCTTAAACGTTGGTCGTATCAAATTAGCTGCTGCTTGTTTAGATTCGCAAAGACGTATCACAACTACAGCTGTTCAATATGCTAACGAGCGTAAACAATTTAAAACACCAATTGCAGACTTTGGTGCTATAAAAATTAAGTTAGCTGAAATGGCAACTAACACTTATGTTGGTGAATCTGCAACTTACAGAGCTTCAAAAAATATCGAAGACCGTATTGCTTTACGTGTTGAAGCAGGAAATACACATCAAGAAGCAGAACTTAAAGGTGTAGAAGAATACGCTATCGAGTGTTCTATCTTAAAAGTAGCAGTATCTGAAGACGTACAAAATTGTGCAGATGAAGGTATCCAAATTTTTGGAGGTATGGGATTCTCTGAAGAAACTCCAATGGAAGCTGCTTGGAGAGATGCTCGTATTGCTCGTATCTACGAAGGAACAAACGAAATTAACCGTATGCTTTCTGTAGGTATGTTAGTTAAAAAAGCAATGAAAGGTCATGTAGACTTATTAGGTCCTGCTATGAAAGTTCAAGAAGAATTAATGGGTATTCCTTCTTTTGATACACCAGATTATTCTGAGCTATTTTCTGAAGAAAAAGAAATGATTGCAAAACTTAAGAAAACCTTCTTAATGGTTGCTGGTGCTGCAGTACAAAAATTTGGACCAGATTTAGAGCAACACCAACAATTACTAGTTGCTGCTGCAGATATTTTAATTGAAATCTACATGGCAGAATCCGCAATCTTACGTACAGAGAAAAATGCAAAACGATTTGGAGAAGAGTCTCAATCTGCACAAATCGCAATGTCTAAATTATATTTATATCACGCTGTAGAAACTATAGAGAAAAAAGGAAAAGAAAGTATTATTTCTTTTGCTGAAGGTGATGAGCAACGTATGATGTTAATGGGACTTAAGCGCTTTACTAAGTACCAAAACTATCCAGACATTGTAGACTTACGCAATGAGATTGCTGAAAAAATAAAAGAAGAAAACAAATATTGTTTCTAAGAATTTAAGTGAGTTTTAGTTTTAATTTCGAAAAAGCTGGTTCAAGTATTTGAATCAGCTTTTTTATTTTAGTATTTTAGAAAAAAAAAATGAAAAAACTAATTATTCTACCTTTACTTCTCTTTACTTGCATTTCATTAGGACAAACCAGTCAAAAAATATATGATATTATCGATTCTGTTTCAGCAAAACGAATAGAAAAAGATATACAAACATTAGTAAATTTTGGAACAAGAAACACCTTTAGTGATACCATTTCTAACACAAGAGGAATTGGTGCTGCAAGACGTTGGATAAAGTCTGAATTTGAATCAATTTCTAAAAACTGTAATAACTGTCTTGATGTATTTTATCAAAAAGACTTTGTGACTAAAGAAGGGAATCGACGTGTGCCTCATGATGCTTGGGTTGTAAATGTTGTAGCTATACAAAAAGGAACAAAATATCCTAATAGATATATTATTATGAGTGGAGACATAGACTCTAGAGCTAGTGATACTATGGACTTTACCACAGATGCGCCTGGAGCAAATGATAATGCGTCTGGTATGGCTGGAACCATTGAAGCTGCAAGAGTCTTATCTAACTATCAATTTGAAAGTAGTATTGTTTACGTCGGTCTTTCTGGTGAAGAACAAGGTCTTTTTGGTGGCAGTGGTTTAGCTAAATATGCTAAAGAAAACAATTGGGATGTTATTGGTGTTCTTAACAATGATATGATTGGAAATATCAAAGGAGTTGATGGAGTAATAGACAATCGTACTTTCAGAATTTTTTCTGAACCTGTTCCTGCAAACGAAACAGAAAGAGAAAGACAACTTAGACGTTTTTATGGCGGCGAAGTTGATGGCATATCTAGACAATTAGCAAGATATGTACACAAAACAGTAAAGACATATATGCCAGAAATGAATCCTATGATGGTTTATAGACTTGACCGTTTTGGTCGTGGCGGACATCACAGACCTTTTAACGATTTAGGTTTTGCAGGAATTAGAATTATGGAAGCTCATGAAAACTACAATCAACAACATCAAGATATACGTGAGGAAAACGGAATTAAATATGGTGATGTAATTGAACACGTTAATTTTGAATATGCTAAAAAACTAACTGCTGTTAACGCAATAAACATGGCTAGTTTAGCTTCTGCGCCGCCAGCTCCAAAAAATGTTGCTATTGGTGGTATTGTAGAACCTTCGGCTAAATTTAAATGGGATAAAGTTGAAGGTGCTTTTGGTTATAAAATATATTGGAGAGACACAACTTCTCCTACTTGGGATTATAGCAGATATGTAGGTGATGTATCAGAATTTACTTTAGAAGGTATTGTTATAGACAACTTCTTTTTTGGAATTGCTGCTGTAGGAAAAGATGGTTTTGAAAGTCCCGTTGTTTTTCCTAATAAGGTATTTAGATAATAAAAAAGGACTTCAAATTTGAAGTCCTTTTTTTGTTTATTTAATTAGCTATACTACTTTTTACTTTTTCATCTGTTGTCACATTAGACAAGTTAATCGCTGTTTCAATTAAAGCTAAATGAGAATACGCTTGCGGGAAGTTACCTAACAATCGTTTTGTTTTAAAGTCTATATCCTCACTAAATAACCCTAAATGATTACTGTAAGATAATAGTTTATCAAACATTGCTTTAGCTTTTTCCTCCTCGCCTATTTTATACAAACTGTTTATAAACCAGAACGTACAAATTGTAAATGATGATGATGGTAAACCAAAATCGTCTTTATTTTTATATCTATAAAGTAATCCATCGTTACTTAGCTCTCTTTCAATTGCGTTAACTGTGCTAACATATCTTGGGTCTTTAGCATCTATAAATCCATAAGGTTCCATTAATAATACAGAAGCATCTAAATCTTCTACACCATAAGCTTGTGTAAATGCATTAGCAGTATCACTCCAAGCATTACTCATAATGTCATTTTTAATTTCTTCTTTAATAATTTTCCACTTATTTGCTTTATGGTATTTATTCAATATTTCAGCAACTTTAATAGCACGATCTATTGCTACCCAACATAACACTTTAGAAAACGTAAAATGCCTGTCCTCGCCTCTAAATTCCCAAATACCTTTATCTGGCTCTTTCCAGTGTTTGTTTACTACCCAAACAATTCCTTTAGTAATGGTCCAAAGTTCTTCGGTATTTTCTATGTCTAAAGAAAAAGACACAAATTGCTGATGGATTACATCCATTAAAATACCATAAATATCATTTTGTTTTTGCTTATAAGCAGCATTACCAACACGCACAGGTTTAGAATCTTTATAACCGCTTAAATGATCTAAACTATACTCGGTTAACTTTTTTTCCTTATTAATCCCGTACATGATTTGCAGTTTTTCATCTTTATCAGGAATCAAATCGATAATAAAATTTAGGTAGCGTTTGGCCATATTTTTATGACCTAATTGTGATACTACTTTAATTACCATAGATGCATCTCTAATCCAGCAAAAACGGTAATCCCAGTTTCTTACTTCACCAATAGTTTCTGGTAAAGAGGTTGTTGCTGCTGCTAGTACAGCACCAGATTTGTCATAGGATAATAATTTTAATGTTAATGCACTGCGTAAAATTTGTGCGTTATACATATTATATTTTGGTGTTTTATCTATCCAATTTAACCAATATACTTTGGTACGTTGGTGATCTAGATAAATACTTTCTACTGTTGGATTAAAAATCTTTTCGTTGTAACCTATTAAAAAGTAACCGTCTTCTGTTAGCGTAATTTCTTTTTTATCTACAATTGCATTTTTATCAAATGACGTGTATAAAAAAAGCGTATCAAACTTTTCACCATGAGTTAGGCTAGCTATAAAATCATCTTTTACGTAAATTTCTGTTTTACCTTTAGCATACTCTAATTTTGGATTATAATCTACTGTAAATGTAGGTTTACCTGAAATGTGTTTAAAATATCTTACTAATTCTGGTGGATAATAATACGTTCCGTCTTGTTTATGAAATCTTGGCATAAAATCATGCACTTCAAAAACATCCATACCATTACTAAATCTAGTAACCAAGATATTTGTTTTATCAATATAAAATTGTTTAGTAGTATAACTTTCATCTACATTAATAGAAAAGTGACCACCAATTTTTTCATCTAAAAGTTTAGCAAAAACAGATGACGAATCAAATTCTGGCAAGCAACACCAATCTACAGATCCTGTTTTTGATATTAATGCTGCACTTCTACAATTCCCTACAATTCCGTAATCTAAATTATTTCCCAAATCTTTTGTTTTATAATGTTTTCAATCAATTTTTCATTAAATTAACGAAAATCTTAACTTTAAACCAAAGCAAACCCTTATGAATAAAACAATTATTGTTTCTAATCGTCTTCCTTTACAAGTCAAAATTGAAAATAATACTTTAAACATAAAACCTAGTGTTGGCGGATTAGCTACCGGTTTAAAATCGGTTCATGAAGAAGGGAATGGTATTTGGATTGGTTGGTCTGGATTGACCGAAGAAGAGTTAAATAAAGACTTGTCTAATCAAGTTAATAAAGAAGTTACTAAAGCAAAATGCGCTACTGTACCGTTAACACAAGATGATGTAGACAATTTTTACTTCGGATTTAGCAATAAAACCCTTTGGCCTTTATTTCATTATTTTATGGAATATACCGAGTTTGACAACGACCAATGGGAAGCTTATAAAACCGTTAATCAAAAATTTGCAGATGTTGTTTTAGACAATATCGAAGATGGTGACACAGTTTGGGTACATGATTATCAATTGCTGTTACTGCCAAAGCTTATCAAAGACAAAAAACCAAATACGACCATTGGTTTCTTTTTACATATTCCTTATCCGTCTTATGAAATTTTTAGAACGTTTCCTTGGCGTGAAGAATTGCTGCACGGTATGCTTGGTGCCGATCTTTTAGGATTTCATACGTATGATTACGAGCGTCACTTTTTAAGTTCTGTAAAACGAATTTTAAGATTAGATGTTCAGTTTAACGAAATTTCATATTTAGATCGTGTTGTTAAGGTAGATTCATTCCCAATGGGAATAGATTATAATAAATTTCATAACGCAGCGCTTTCTCATTTAAATCAATCAAATACTGAAAAATCTGAGCTTCAAAAACGATTAGACGATCATATTCAGACTGGTCCAGACACCAAATTAATCTTGTCTATAGACCGTATGGATTATACCAAAGGTATTCCAAATCGTATTCGCGCTTTTGAATATTTCCTTAATAAATATCCGCAGTTTAAAGAAAAAGTAAGGTTAGTAATGTTGGCGGTTCCGTCACGTTCTGATGTGCCTCAATATCAAAAATTGAAACGAGAAACAGACGAACTTGTTGGTCGTGTTAATGGAGAATTTTCTACAGTTAGTTGGACACCAATCTGGTACTTTTATAGATCTATGCCTTTTGATAATTTAATAGACTTGTATACCTCATCACAAATTGCATTGATTACTCCTGTAAGAGATGGAATGAATCTTGTTGCTAAAGAATACGTTGCAACACGCGTTAACCAAGATGGTGTTTTAATTTTAAGTGAAATGGCTGGCGCATCTAAAGAAATGAATGAAGCCTTATTAATTAACCCTAATAACTTCGAACAACTAGCTGATACTTTAAAACTTGCTATTGAAATGCCTGCTGAAGAGCAATCTAAAAGAATAAAAATTCTTCAAAAACGTCTACAACGTTATAGCGTAGAAAAATGGGCAGAAGAGTTTATGAAATCCTTGAACGACACCAAAAAAATAGGCAAAACAATTGTTGCTAAAAAAATGGATAAAGACCATCAAGCAACTATGATTTCAGATTTTAAACAAGCTAAAAGAAAGCTATTATTCTTAGATTATGATGGTACATTGGTTGGATTTAAAGATAATCCACAAGATGCAAAACCAGACGATAAATTAATACAGCTTTTAGACCAATTAAATCAAACAGAGAATACAGATGTAGTTATAGTTAGTGGTCGCGATCGTGAAACTTTTGAAGACTGGTTTGCAGACAAATCTTATAATCTTATCACAGATCATGGCGTATGGTTAAAGGGTAAAAACGACGATTGGCAAATGTTAGAAATCTTAAAAACAAACTGGATGGACAACATACAACCAATACTTCAAACCTTTGTAGATCGTACTCCAGGTACATTTATCGAACAAAAAAAATACTCGTTAGCTTGGCATTACCGCAAAGCCGATCCAGAATTAGCACAAATAAGAACTATAGAATTAAATACAGTTTTAACACATTTAATATCTAACAACGATTTATCTGTTTTAAAAGGAAATAAAGTCATCGAAATTAAAAGTAGTAGCGTTAATAAAGGTCGTGCAACTTCACGCTGGTTAACAAAAGCTAATTACGATTTTATTTTTGCAATTGGTGATGATTGGACAGACGAATTTATGTTTGAAGATTTACCAGAAAACACCTATTCTGTAAAAGTTGGCTTTAAAAAAACAAAAGCAAAATATTACGTAAAAGATACAGACAAAGTCAGAGATTTATTAGCTAATTTTACGCAACAATAATTTATTAAATGAAATCAATTTTCACCTTTGCTATTTGCTGTTTGGCATTTACAATATCTCACGCACAATTACTTCATAAAAAGAAAGATTTTACACGACAAGATACACTTCGTGGAAGCATTACACCTGAGCGAGAATGGTGGGATTTATCTTATTATCACCTAGATATTAAAGTAGAACCAGAAACCAAAACAATTTCGGGTAAAAACACCATTCAATACAAAGTGTTACAACCATATCAAGTCATGCAAATAGATTTGCAACCGCCTTTAGAGTTGACTAAAGTCACTCAAAATGGAGAACAACTTGATATTAAACATGATGGAAACGCTCATTTTGTCACACTTAAAAACACCCAAAAAATAGGAGAAGTAAATAGCGTCGTAGCCTACTACGAAGGTCAACCACGTGAAGCTGTTCGTGCACCTTGGGATGGCGGTATTTCTTGG
This sequence comes from Mesoflavibacter zeaxanthinifaciens DSM 18436, assembly GCF_000422365.1. Lineage (GTDB taxonomy): Bacteria > Bacteroidota > Bacteroidia > Flavobacteriales > Flavobacteriaceae > Mesoflavibacter > Mesoflavibacter zeaxanthinifaciens. Next base: position 54,613 of record NZ_AULQ01000001.1, on the reverse strand, counting down.
AAAAAAGATAAAAATGGTAATCATTTTATAGCATCATCTTGTCAAGGACTTGGCGCAAGTGTTTGGTGGCCAAATAAAGACCACATGTATGACGAGGTAGACAGTATGCTTATTAGTGTAAATGTTCCTGAAAAATTAACGAATGTTTCCAACGGAAGACTTAGAAAAGTTGAACAAAAAGATGACCAAACAAAAACCTATCACTGGTTTGTAAATAACCCAATTAATAATTACGGAGTAAATATTAACATAGGTGATTACGCTAATTTCTCTGAAGTTTATAAAGGTGAAAAAGGCGATTTAGACATGAATTATTATGTACTAAATTACAATCTAGACAAAGCCAAAACACACTTTACAGATGCACCAAAAATGATGAAAGCTTTTGAGCATTGGTTTGGTCCTTATCCATTTTACGAAGATAGTTTTAAGCTAGTTGAAGTACCATATTTAGGCATGGAACATCAAAGTTCTGTTACCTACGGAAATCAATATTTAAAAGGATATTTAGGTAACGATCTGTCTGGTACAGGTTGGGGATTAAAATTTGATTTTATCATTATTCATGAAGCTGGACATGAATGGTTTGCCAACAATATTACAAATGTAGATATTGCAGATATGTGGATTCATGAAAGCTTTACAGCATATTCCGAAAGTTTATTTTTGGATTATTACTATGGTAAACAAGCAGCATCAGAATATGTGATTGGAACCAGAAGAAGCATACAAAACGACAGACCTTTAATTGGACAATACAATGTAAATAATGAAGGTTCTGGAGACATGTATTACAAAGGTGCTAACATGCTTCATACCTTAAGAACTATGGTAAATGACGACGAAAAATGGCGTCAGATTTTGAGGACTTTAAATAAAAAATTCTATCATCAAACTGTTACAACACAGCAAATTGAGAATTTTTTAGCTGAAGAAACTGATTTAGAACTAACAGGTTTCTTTAATCAATATTTACGCACGACTATAATTCCTGTGTTTGAGTATAAAATTGAAAACAAAACTCTGAAATTCAGATTTTCAAACACTGTAGAACATTTTAAAATACCTTTACTAATTAATATTGATGAAAAAGAACATTGGATCAATCCAACTAATGAATGGAAATCTATTAAAATCCCTTCAGCAAATTCTTCAATTAGTGTTAACAACAATTTTTATATAAAATCATTACAAATAAAGTCTTAGATAAAAAAAGCATCGTAATAACGATGCTTTTTTTTTATTTACAAACCTTTAATAAAGCTTCCGTAAGGATCTTTAAATTGAATTCCTTTTGTAAATCTGTATTTACTCAATTGCTTATATTCTACTAAAGCCCAAAGCACAAACTCTTTCATAAAGTAGCTATCTTCTTTACTTAAATTTGATTGATGTTTTGCAATTAAATCATCTAATGGAGAAACAGCTTCTAGTAATGATTTATATTCTTTATCTCTTAAATCATCAAGTAACTCAAAACTATCAGATTGGTTAAAAAACCAAGATACAATATCATCATATGGACCTACATCATCTTGTTTTTTAAGTTTTTCAATTTCAGGGAAATATTGAATAAATAATGTTTTTACCGCTTCGCCAATTAAATTATAAGCCACATTTGCTGCACCTTCTTGTTCGCCTTCATAAACCAATTCTACTTTACCAGTTATTGCAGGAATAATCCCTAAAAAATCAGATAACCGTACAGCAGTTTTCTCTTCATTGTTTTTTAATGCTCTTAGTTCTGCAGCACTTAATAAGTTTTCATAAGCTGTAATACTTAAACGTGCACTAACACCGCTTTTTTCGTCTATAAAATCGCTATGTCGTGCTTCAAAAACTACTTGTTCTAAAACATCTTTTGCTAATTCTGGTACGTAAATAGCATCTTGTTGTCTTATATCCGATTTTGCTTCTTGTTGTGTAATCGTTTTTGCGGTTTCTATATCATTAGGATAATGCGTTAATATTTGCGAACCAATTCTATCCTTTAAAGGCGTTACAATACTTCCTCTATTTGTATAATCTTCTGGATTTGCAGTAAATACAAATTGCATATCTAATGGCAATCTTAGTTTAAAACCACGTATTTGAATATCGCCTTCTTGCAAAATATTAAATAATGCCACTTGTATCCTGGCTTGTAAATCTGGCAACTCGTTAATCACAAAAATACAACGGTTAGCACGTGGAATCATTCCGTAGTGAATAACACGATCATCTGCATAACTTAATTTTAAATTGGCTGCTTTTATAGGGTCAACATCACCAATAATATCTGCTACGGTAACATCTGGCGTTGCTAATTTTTCGGCAAAACGCTCGCTTCTATGTAACCAACTAATAGGCGTATCGTCTCCTTTTTCTTCAACTAATTGAATAGCGTATCTTGAAATGGGTTGTAACGGATCGTCATTAATCTCGCTACCTTCAACAACAGGAATATATTCGTCTAACAATGTCAACATTAAACGTGCAAGTCGTGTTTTTGCTTGACCGCGTAATCCTAACAAATTAATGTTGTGTCTTGATAAAATGGCACGTTGTAACTCCGGAATTACTGTGTTTTCATAACCGTGTACACCGTTAAAAATGGTTTCCTTATTTTTTATTTTTTCTATTAGATTATCTCTCAATTCATCTTTTATAGATTTTGGTTGATAACCAGATTTTTTTAATTCTCCTAAAGTTGTTATGTTTTCTATTTTCATCTTAGCTTTTATCTTCTAATTCTTTTTTTTCTGTTGGTTTCGTAATCTTCAAAAATCATTTCGCCCAAACCTTTTAAACCTGTATAAAATGCTTTTCCTTGATTGGCTTGTGTAAACTCTCTTACAAATTGCATTAAATAACGGTCTTGAGCAATCATAAATGTAGTGATTGGGATATGTAATTTTCTGGCTTGTTGCGCCATAGCATAACACTTGTTTGTAATGTATGGATTTAGTCCGTTACTATCTTTATAATATGTACCATCAGGTAAACGCAAACAACTTGGTTTACCATCTGTAATCATAAAAATTTGCTTATTGGTGTTTCGTTTTCGTCTTAATAAATCCATTGCTAATTGCAAACCAGCAACTGTATTTGTGTGATACGGACCAACGTTTAAATACGGTAAATCTTTGATTTTTATTGGCCAAGCATCGTTACCAAAAACCAAAATATCTAAAGTGTCTTTTGGGTATCTGGTCGTTATTAATTCGGCTAACGCCATAGCTACTTTTTTAGCTGGCGTGATTCGGTCTTCACCATACAAAATCATACTGTGACTAATGTCTATCATTAATACCGTACTCATTTGTGATTTATGGTTAGTTTCCTCTACAACCAAATCATTTTCAGTAAGATTAAAATTACCAATACCGTTATTGATTTGTGCATTTTTTAAGCTTTCAGTCATTGAAACTTTATCCAAATTGTCTCCAAATTGGTATGCTCTAAAATCGCCAGTATGCTCGTCTCCTACTCCAATACTTTTGCTTTTATGGTTACCGCTACCGCTCTTTTTAATATTCCCAAAAATTTGCTCTAAAGCAGATTGCCTTATAGCTCTTTCGGTTTTAGCGGTAATGGCGTTACCCTTTTTTCCGTCAGGTTTAATTTCTTCTCTTATGTAACCTTTCTTTTTTAGATCTTCAATAAAGTCGTCTATGGTATACTCTGCAGTAGTTAAGTTATACTCGTCATCAAGTTGCTTTAACCAATCTATAGCTTCATCAAAATCGCCAGAAGTATGTGTAATTAACTCTTTAAAAATTTCAAAAAGTTTTTCAAATGGAGTTTGCGAAGGTGCTTCGTAAAGTTTAAATACAAAGCCTTTTCTATGTGTTTTTTCGTTTTTCATTGCAGTATAAAAATACGATTTTTTAAAGTCAAAATTTATCCATTAACACCTTTTTAATAATTTGTTGCTTAACTTTAGGCAAACTAAATTAACTAATAATGAAAAAACTTTCCCTTTTACTATTCTTAATGATTTCGTTTTCAGGTTTTTCGCAAGAAATAAACTTGGATTTACTTAAAAACATGAAACCTAGAAATATTGGTCCTGGTGGCATGTCTGGTCGTGTAACTGCTATAGATGTTGTACATAAAAACCCAGATGTAATGTATGTTGGAACTGCTTCTGGTGGACTTTGGAAATCTACTTCTGGAGGCATAAATTGGGAACCTATTTTTGAAAAAGAAGCGACTGCATCTATTGGTGCTGTGGCTATCCAACAATCAAATCCTAGCGTGATTTGGGTTGGAACTGGTGAAGGAAATCCTAGAAACAGTTTAAATGGCGGTTATGGTATTTATAAATCTTTAGACGCCGGAAAAACATGGCAACTTATGGGATTGGAAAAAACAAGACATATCCATCGTGTAATTGTAGACCCTACAAATCCTAATATTGTTTACGTAGCTGCTATTGGTAGTCCATGGGGAGAACATCCAGAACGTGGTGTTTTTAAAACTATTGATGGCGGAAAAACATGGAAAAAAATCTTATTTGCTAATAATAAAACTGGTGCTGCAGATTTAGTAATGGATCCATCAAACCCTAACAAATTAATTGCTGCGCTTTGGGAACATAAACGCGATCCTTGGTTTTTTAAATCTGGTGGCGAAGGTTCTGGTTTGCACATTACCCATGATGGTGGAGAAACTTGGAAAAAAATAACCGATGAAGACGGTTTCCCTAAAGGCGAATTAGGTCGTATTGGTGTTGCGATTGCTAAAAATAAACCTAATGTTATTTATGCTTTAGTCGAAGCTAAAAAAAATGCACTTTACAAAAGTGAAGATGGTGGTTTTAAATGGAAAAAAATAAACGATAAATCTGATATTGGTAACAGACCTTTTTACTATTCTGAAATTTATGTTGATCCAGAAAACGAAAACCGTGTTTACTCTGTTTTTACCTATGTAAATGTAAGTGAAGATGGTGGTAAAAACTTTAATCAATTAATGCCAGCATATGGTTCTAGTAACGGTGTACATCCAGATCATCATGCATGGTGGATACATCCAGATAATGGTAATTTTATGATCGATGGTAATGATGGAGGATTGAATATTACTAAAGATGGCGGAAAAAATTGGCGCTTTATTGGCAACTTACCTGTGGCGCAATTTTATCATATTAATGTAGATAATGAGTTTCCATATAACGTTTATGGCGGAATGCAAGATAATGGATCATGGCGCGGACCAGCATATGTATGGAAAGCACAAGGTATTCGTAACAGTTATTGGCAAGAAATAAGTTTTGGAGATGGTTTTGATGTTATCCCTGATAGAGATAACTCACAATATGGATGGACCATGAGTCAACAAGGATATGTAAGTCGTTACGACTGGAAAACAGGTAATAATTATACCGTACAACCAACACATCCAGATAAAGATGTAAGACTTCGTTTTAATTGGAATGCTGCCATAAATATCGATCCTTTTGATAATAGCACGATTTATTTTGGAAGTCAGTTTGTACATAAATCTACAGACAAAGGTTTAACTTGGGAGGTAATTTCACCAGACCTAACCACTAATGATCCTGAAAAATTAAAACAACACGAAAGTGGTGGGTTAACTATGGATGCAACAGGTGCAGAAAACCATTGTACTATACTAGTTATAGAACCATCTCCAGTAGAAAAAGATGTGTTTTGGGTTGGTACTGATGATGGAAAAATTCATATCACTCAAAACGGAGGAGAAACTTACAATGACGTGTCTAGTAATTTACCAGGATTACCAAAAGGAAGTTGGATTGCTCAAATAAAAGCTAGTAATAAAAATAAAGGTGAAGCATTGCTAGTAGCGAACGACTACAGACGTTTTAACTATTCACCTTATGTTTACAGAACAAAAAACTATGGAAAAACTTGGCAACGTATTGTAGATCAAAACGATGTAAAAAGTTATGCACTAGCTATAATTGAAGATTTAGAAGAACCAAACCTTATGTTTTTAGGTACAGATGACGGTTTATACATCTCGATAGACGCAGGAAACCAATGGACCAAATGGACTAACAACTTCCCTACTACGTCTGTAAAAGACTTAGTAATTCATCCACGTGAGCATGATTTAATTATTGGTACTTTTGGTCGAGCTGCTTGGGTATTAGATGATATTAGACCGTTAAGAGCAATTGCAAAAAATAAAAACACGCTTACAGAAACCATAACTTTATTTAATCCTCCAACCGCTTATCAAGCGGCATACCAACAACCTACGGGAAGTCGTTTTGGCGCAAACGCTATGTTTAATGGCGAAAATCGTGGTAGCGGAGCACGTTTTAGCTACTTTATTAATCCAAAAGATAAAAAAGAAGAAAGCCCTAAAGAGGATGAAAACAAAGAAGATTCTGAAAAAGACAGTCAAGAAACGGAAAATAAAGAAGTCATTAAATGGGATTCCATTTCACTTAAAATCTATGATAATAACAAACTAATTAGGACTTTAAAACAAAAAGCGCCTAAAGACAAAGGATTACATAGATGGACGTGGTATATGGATGAAAAAGGTGTAGATAGACCTTCACGTTCAACAAGAAAAAGAAAGAGAGAACCTAGCGGAGTTGATGTAAAACCAGGAACTTACAAAGCTGTTTTAGAATATGGTGATCAAACTTCAGAAACAACTATCACCGTAAAATCAGATCCTAGATTAGACGTCTCTAAAGAAGCTATAAATGAAGTTTACAATACTTTAAAGCAATTAGAACAAATGCAACAAGTTGCTGCAGACGCTACAAAACAGCTTGCAGAAAGCAAAGCATTAGCAGAAAAGTATAAAAAAGAACTTACCGATTTAGACAAAGATAAATACAAAGAAGACATCAAAACATCTAAAGATATTATAAAGAAAATAGATGAAGTTTTAGATATTTATCTTGGAAAGCAGGATAAAAGACAAGGTATAACTATGACGCTAGATGTTAGTGTAACAGACAGGTTAAGTAAAGCTAGATGGTATGTTGGATCAAGAAAAACCGGAATTACAGAAACAGAAAAAAAATTAATCAATCATGCTAAAAAAGATCTAGAAGCCGCTTTAAAAACAACTAACTTGTTTTTTGAAGATACTTTTAAGCCATATTATCAAAAAATGCAAACTATTAATATGACAAAAACATTAGATAACATTAAAAACTTCAATTTAGATTAAACTATTTTAAAGAATTATTAACTATAGATATTTGCAAAAAGGCTTTTTAGTAGTTAAATTTCTATGTCTAACCATAAAATTTAATATAATATGAAAAAGATAAGCCTTATTACACTAACATTAACCTTAGCAGTTTTTGTTGGATGTAAAGAAGATAAAAAGAAAATGGACACAGAAAAAACAGTAGCTGAAACGTCTAAAAAAGTAAAACTAAATTTAGAACCTAAAAGCGGTAGTAATGTTTCTGGATCTGCTGTTTTTACAGAAACTAATGGTGTTGTAGAGTTTACAGCCATGTTAAGCGGTTTAGAGCCTGGTACGCATGCCATTCACATACACGAAAAAGCGGATTGCTCTTCTGACGACGGAAAAAGTACCGGTGGTCATTGGAATCCTACAGGAACTTCTCACGGAAAATGGGGTAGCCCAGACGGCTTTCATAAAGGTGATATTGGTAATTTAACTGCTGATGAAAACGGAAAAGCAACTGTTACGTTAAAAACAGATTTGTGGTGTGTAGGATGCCAAGATGACACCAAAAATGTAGTAGGAAAAGCTATTATCGTTCATTCAGGAGAAGATGATTTTACAACACAACCAACAGGAGCAGCTGGAGGAAGAATTAGTTGCGGAGGAATAATTAGATAACCAAAATAAATATAAAACAAATGAGAAAAATTTCAATTTTACTATTAGCTATAACATTAAGTGTTTTTGTTAGTTGTAAAGAAGAAAAAAAAGAAACCACAACAACCGAAGACGTTAAAACAACTAAACAGTTTGTTGTAAAACCAGAAGCTACTTCTGTTAAATGGACTGCTTATAAAACAACAGACAAAGTTGGAGTTAATGGAGAGTTTACAACCGTAAAATTTGATAATAAATCTGGTGCAACTCCAGAAGAAGCATTAAATAACTTAAGCTTCTCTATTCCTGTAAGTAGCCTTTTTACAAATGATGCTACAAATACAAGAGATGCTAAAATTAAAAACTCATTTTTTGGTTCAATGATAGATACAGATTTGATATCTGGAACATTAAAGTACAAAGATTCTAAATATGTAGCAAGCTTAACAATGAATGGTGTAACCCATGATTTACCATTAGAAGTTGGTATAGAAGATGAAAGACGAGTAACGTTAAAAGGTACTATGGACTTAAATAATTGGAATGCTATTGAAGCCTTAAACGCACTTAACAAAGTTTGTTTTGACCTTCATAAAGGCGCAGATGGAGTAAGTAAAACATGGGAAGATGTTGCAATACAAATTGAAACTTATTTAAGAGAAAAATAAGCTTAAATACAAATAGAAACTCAATTATAAAAAATCGCTCTCGGGCGATTTTTTATTTTATCATTTATCCTTATATTTAAAAAATACATCAAACCCTTATATGCAATTAGAATACTTAGTATCTCAATTTCAAAAGAAAGACGAAAAAGCTTTTGAAAAACTCTATAATATGTACAGTCAAAGCATGCATGGAGTTATTTATAACATTGTTAGAGACAATGAAATAGCTGAAGAAGTCATGCAAGACGTCTTTATAAAAGCATGGGAAAAAGCAGATAGTTACAACTCTAGTAAAGGTAGATTTTTTACTTGGCTTTTAAATATATCTCGCAACGCTGCAATAGACAAAACTAGATCTAAAGCTTTTAAAAAATCTAGCAAAAACCTTAACTCAGATTATTTCGTAGATATAATACACTCATCAGATAACTTAGGAAGTAAGACTGATGCTATTGGTATAAAAAAGTTTGTAGATAAACTAGCAGAAAAATGTGTTAAGATTATAGAGCTACTTTACTTTAAAGGTTATACCCAAAAAGAAGCTTCAGAAGAGCTTGATATGCCAATAGGCACAATAAAAACAAGAAATAGAAATTGTATCCAAGAACTAAGAGATTCAGTATTATAAAATGAATATTAACGAATACATACAATCTGGAATATTAGAACTTTATGTTGCAGGACAACTTTCTGAAAAAGAAAACAAGGAGGTTTATGACTTAATGCTTAAACATCCAGAAGTTTTACAGGAAGTATTACAAATAGAAGCTGCATTTATAAAATTATCTAATAGCATAGCTCCAGAGCAACCTGTTGCTTATAGCACTATTAAAGCGCATTTAAGAAACAGTAACGATAAAGTTATACAGTTACCAAAAGAGAAAAACAGAAATTGGTTTACTTACACAGGTTGGGCAGCTGCAGTAATAGTTGGTGCTGGCTTATTGTGGACCTTAAACCAAAAACAGCAATTAGAAACCGAGGTAACTACAATAAACACAGAAAAAGAATTTTTAGAAATTCAAATAGAAGACTCTAAATCTAAGTTAGCCGAAACTAAAAATCTGCTTAACGTAATAAGAGATAGAAACATAATTAAGGTACCTTTAGAAGGTCAAGCAGCTTATCCTGATGCTTATGCAACAGTTTATTGGGATGAAAATAATGATCAAATCTATTTAGACTTACAAGGTCTACCTGAGCCTCCAGAAGGAAAAGTATACCAAGTTTGGTCTTTATTATTAGATCCGCTTACACCAACAAGTTTAGGTACAATAGACGATTTTATGCAGGATGATAATAAGATATTTAAGCTAGATAATGCCAACAAATCTCAAGCATTTGGTATTACCTTAGAGCCTGCTGGCGGTAGCCAATCGCCTACATTAGAGCAATTATATACGTTAGGTGCCTTAGCCTCTAACTAATATTTTAAATACATATAAAAAAAGCACTTCTTAAATGAAGTGCTTTTTTTATTTTCTATTTTTTACTACCAATTTATATTCTTGAATAGAATAAAAAACCTCATCATTCCTTATTTCAAAATTTAATTGTTTGAAGCTAATATTAAATACACATAGTTAACGTAATTATTTATAGCTACTTAAACAACATAGTTAAAAAAAGAAATGCCTAAAAAGTATAAACCAATTAGACATTTCCTACAAACTAACAAAAAACAAACCTTACTTTTTCATAGCATTAACCTATTTGTTAGTTCTTTATATCAATTCCCTTAAATCGATAGCTAACATATTTACGTAATTATGAATAGCAAGGTTTTATTTTTTTATTCTTTTTTTAAAAAGAATAACTTAATGTTGTTCTAAAGTTGAATGGCGTACCTGGTGTAAAGTGAATTTCTTCAACAGGTGCAACTTCATTTTGTAATCTAGACTCGGTTAAAAACTGAGTTTCTTTCCAGTCTGTATCAAATAAATTTTCAATAATAACACCTAATTTCCAGTGTTTATTAAAGCTATAGTTTAAGTTAAAATCCGTTACAAAATATCCTTCTGCAGCTACGCTATTATCTTCGTTTGCAGGTCTATCATCAATATATCTGTAGTTAATTGCTCCAGAAAACTTATAAAAATCTTTAACCGATAATCCACCAACTAAAGTAAAATCTGGCGCTAATGGTATATAATCTTCTCCATCTTCAGCTTCTAGACTTCTCGCTTTTGTAAACGTTGCATCTGTATTAAAATAGAAATAATCATTTAACTGAAATCTTACACCTAGATCTAATCCGTAACGTTCAGATTCTCCACTTGGTTCTACAATCCCGGCATCACCAACGTAAACAAATTCTTCTTCAGAAAACAAGTACCATAATGTTGTATTAAGTACAATTTTTTGTGTTGGTTTCCAGATATTTCCAAAATCTACACCATACGCTTTTGGTAACGCTTTATCTACTTCGTTATTTAATACAATTCTGGCGTCGTTAGAATGGAATCCTATTCCTGATTTTAAAAACCATTGTAAATTTTCGTTTTGATTAAATTGAAAATTAAGTTTAGGCAATACAGCTACTTCTGTATTGGTTTGTAAATCGTAAGTTTCACTTAACTTATTATTATATTGAAAGTTGAAATACTCTAACCTTAATCCTGGAGTGATGCTAAATTTTCCTAAGTCAATTTCGGCATTAACAAAAGCATTCATATTACGTTGATACACATCTCCTAATTGGATGTAATCTAAAGTTGTCTTTCTATTTAATGTGTGTGATAGCTCTATATCTTTAATATCGTCAAAACGTAATCCTAAACCAGCTGTATAATTTACATCAAAAGAATTGTAATTAACTTCTTTATTAAACTGCGTGTTTAATCCAAAAATATCACGGTTTTCTTTTTGTTTAATTTGATCACCGTTAACAGGATCTTCTAAAAAGAAGGTGAAGTTTGAGTATAATTCGAAATTATATTTAGAGTAAAACACATTACTTTGCATAGCAATATCATTATCTAATATGGTACTAAATTGTACATTAGCATTGCTTCTACTTGTATATCCTCCTTCTGTATCATCTATAGCACCAAAATTGGAAATATTACCATTGTTAACTTCTCTAACAGGAATTTGACCTGATGCATCCCATTTACTTGTAAAATGACTAACCGTTAATCCTAATTTTGAATTATTGTTTAAATACGCATTATATTTACCCATAAGGTTTAATCTGTCAAAATTTTGAGGTGACTCAAAAGGTCCATCTGTTTCTATATATTCTAATGCTACATATGCATTTTGAGATGCTTTGTTTTCTAAAAGATTAAACATACCTAAAGTACGTAAAGTGTTAAACTGTCCTGCTGTAAAGCTAATAGTACTGTTATCTAAGCTGCTTTTAGTTCTAAAATCTACAAAACCTGCAGTATTAAAATCTCCATGATCTGAGTAATACGGACCTTTACCAAAGTTTATTTTTTCTATAGTTTCTGGTATTAAGAAGTGTAAATCACTATAACCTTGTCCGTGTGCGTGAGATACCATATTTACTGGCATACCATCTACAGACAATGCTACATCTGTACCATGATCTACATCAAAACCACGTAAAAATAATTGTTCTGCTTTTCCGCCACCAGCATGTTGACCGATGATTAATCCTGGCACTTTTCTTAAAATTTCTTGAGAAGAGTTAATCGGATTGGTTTCTAAATCTATTTGAACAATGCTACTTAAAACATCTGTTGGTTGTGATAATACCAACTCGTCTAACATAAACGCTTTTGGTTTTAAATCTATAACTAGATTAGCAATTAAATTATCTGTTAAGGTTACTTCTTGTTTTTCGTAACCTAAAAGTCCTATTAGTATTACGTCACCAACGTTAGTATTACTAATTTCAAATTGACCTAACTGATTTGAATGCGAATGACTTTTTGACGTTTGATTGTAAATATAAGCGTCTTCAATAGGTTGATTGTTGCTTACAACTGTTCCTTTAATTTGTGCAGATAAGGACATAGTTGTTCCTATCATTACAAATAGTAATAATAATTTTTTCATAAGATTAGTTGTTGGTAGTTTATAGTTGTGACACCTGTTTTGTGGTTACAGGTCCAAGCTCGTAACTACTAGCTAGTAGTTCTTTTTTTAAAGCTGCTACTTTGTCTGTTTTTCCGTTAGCTTTGTAGATTTTCGCCATGTGGTATTGTGCTTCTGGTTCAAAGGTTTTATTAGCTACAAAAGTATCAATAATTTCTAAAGCTTTTTCTTTTTTACCTGTGTTAAAATAGCTCCAAGCTAATAAATCGTAAGACATTGGTGTTGGTCTATTTTGTACTTCTATTTTAGCTAACTCTACAGCTTTTTCGCTATTAACATCCGCTAACAATTTAGAAGTATGCACGTTATACATATCTCCGTATTTAGGATTGTTTACACTATCTAAATAAATTTTGAAATACTTATTTTTTTGTACTGTATCACCTTCAAATTCAGCTAACTCTGCTTTAAACAAATAGTAATCTGGAGATTGATGCTGTTTTTCAATCTTTTCTAAGATTCTTTTAGCCTCTTCAGGATTATTTTCATGTGCGTAAACAATCCAAGCTATTCCTTTTTTTGCGTAAGCATTATCTGGGTTTAATTGTAATGCTTTTAAATAATTATTATAAGAGTTTTCTATTTGACCATCATGACCATAAAAATCGGCTAGATTAGTATATGTCCATTGTTTAATTTCGTTTAATTGAGAGGATTCTGCAATAGTTTGTGCTTTTTCTAGATATTTAATTGCAGAAGATAAGTCTCCTTTATAGTCACTCCATTTTGACAATCTAATTAAATAACCAAAGTCGTTTAAGTCTTTAACTTTAGTTAAATTATCTTTTGCTTGAGCGTAATTACCAAGTTCCATGTGCACATCAAAAAGCATTTTTTGAGTTCCTTCAAGGTTTTCTCCATTAATTTCAGCTTTTTTTAATACGTCTAAAGCTTCTTTAAATTTGTGTTGAGAAATGTAATTTCTTGCTAAGCTTCGTAAATAGCCTGCATTGTTGTATTTGGTAATTTTATTTACCTCTAAAAGATTTTCTTCAGCTTTTTTTAAATAATCTATATTTCCTGTAGCTGTAAACAACTTACTTTCTGCAGCTGCTAACTTAGCTAGATATGGATATTGGTTTGGAGTCTCTTTATACTTGTTTTTCCAAAAACTATAATCTTCTTCTATTTTACTTAATATCGTATTGTCTGGATTAGTAATGTAGATTTCGTAATCTGCTGTTTTAGTAATCTTACTAGGTTTTTCTTTACAACTACTTGCCAAGACAAATGCAAATAGTAATAATATAATATTGGTTTTCATTGTTTTTGTTTTTTGTAGTTTGTTTGTTGTAATAAGTAGGTAAATTAAGGAGTACTTTGGGGAAATACTCCTTAATTAAAATAGTCTACCAAGGAGATGCTAAGTAAGGAAAAGACGTTAAAAACGGCTTATCATTTGCGTCTACATGATCATCTGAAAGCGAAGGGTTTTCTGTACCATCTTCACCACCAAAGATAAGTAGTAGTTCTACTGAAATAACATCGTCTGCTAAAGCACGACCTGTTAATACGTTAGTCCCGTCAAAGAAAGTTGTTGTTCCATCTAATGAGACATTAAGTACATCTGTAGCTAATAACCCAGTAAATGTTGGCGCATCTAAACCTAATGCATTTTGATCACCAGGATTTGCATATGCTGGACTTAAACCTGTTAAGTTTGTTTCGAACATAGATTGAAACGCAGCATTTTGATCTGTAGGAATAGTTGTATTAAACATATCTTTAGAAGATGATGATACAAATACTGTATTTACTGCAGGTCTACCCATTTGATCGTTTTGAGCATACGTCCCTGAAAAATCTGGTTCTTGTTGCGTTGGTATTTGAGTAAAGTCATCGTCGTTAGAACAACTAACAGCAGCTAATGCAAATACTGCGATGCTAAATATTTTATATATAGATTTCATAATTTTTAATTTAAAAGTTTAATTATTGTTTAGTTTTAGTTTCTACCCAAGTATTAATAGTTCCTGTGCCACCAATAGAAGATTTTGGTACTTCAATAACAACAGACATTACATTTGTTCCTGCAAAAGTATCTGTGCCTGGATCGTTAAAACCTGAAGCATTTCCTGCAATAATCTCTCCGTATTGCGCAAAATCCATAAAGAAAGGATCGTCTCTTGGTCCTGCAAAAGCTTTAATGTTTCCGTTAGTTTCAACAATTGCATTGCTTCCGTAAGAAGTAATATCTACAACTGTTACATCTGCAGAAGTATTAATCATACTGTTTAACCCAGTTGAAGACGGTGCAAATGGTCCAAAAAAGTACATTTTTCCGTCTCTTGGTACTGCTTGTATTACTAAGTCTTCAACATTGTCTCCTGTGTTGTCAATATTAAATTCTATCATAACGTTTTCATCAAAAGCAGCACTTGCTGATGCTGATGGACTAAGTAAACCCTGCACATTTGCAGCAAATACTAAATTGTCTGTATCTTCGCCCTGAAAGGCATAAAAATCTGTGATATCACTTGTACCACCTGATACTGCAGGTGCATCAATATGGTCTGCAGATAAAAAGAAGTAGCCTGCAATTGCAAAAATGCTAACTCCTAATACTAGTTTTAAATTTTTCATAATGTCTGAGATTTTGTTAATTATTATTTTTGGTTCTCAACACTACCTACGCAATTATTTAACTTAAGGTTTTATTAAAATTTTGTTAAAGAAAATTTGAAGTGATAAAATCAGATTAAAAATATATCTTTACCATCTATTTATTTTAAGGCATGAACCCATCGGCTACAGGTTGGATAAAAAAATTAATAAGAGACTTAAACCCTAATATAGTCTTAAAAAATACGAGTCTTGAAAACTATTACGAAGCGTTTAGGCATTGCGGATTTATCTACGGAAGCAACGTAGATATTGTTGCTAACCTTATCAAAAATAACGATTACGAAAGTGAAGAACTTTGCAAAATTAACTTAGTAATTGCATTACTTATCATTCATATTAATAGTGAAAGTGAAAATGATTTTTACACAGATGTTGATGCATTTTACAATGCTTTAAACAAAAAAAGATCTTCGTTTTTAAATATTTTTATTGGTAATAAAGATAAAGAGGATAGTGTTGAAAGGATTATTAATAAGCGTATACAAATTGATGACAATCTAATAGACAAAAGCTTTAACTACTTTGTAACCAACGCCTTACTTTTTATAGATATTATTGCTTTTAGAGTTTACTTACAAGACAAAAGTATTAGTGATGATTTTTTAAGAGATCATGAAATTATTATAGAAAGTATTGTTATTAATACACTTAATGCAAAAAAACACAAGTCAGATTATGATGAAAATTTAATTGATCTTTTTGAGCAATCTGCAAGATACGAACATGAAAAAGTATTAGACTACAATCTAGCAATAGCTAAAGTAGAAACCGAAATTTTTGCAAAATATTGTTTAGATATGGCTGCTATGGCAACTTGGACAGATGCTAAAATTGATAGTGATGAAGAACTTTTTTTATCTGATTTAGGTAAACAATTAAATTTAAGCAACCTGCATGTACACCAAGCATCTAGTAGCATAGCAAGTTTTTATAAAAAATTTAAAGAAGAAGTACCGCTTTTAGGATCAAAAAACATAGTAAAAACATTTTACGATAACTCTACAAGTTTTGTTTTAAAGTTAATTAAAAGAAACGGGAAACGTCTAACTAAAGAACTTAAAGAGAGTAAAGAGTTACTGCTATTATTATCTCAATCTACTATAAGAGACCTTTCTAAAGAAGAACAAAAAAAAGTACAAGACCAGTTATTAGACATTTTTAAATCTATACCAAGTCTTGCTATATTTTTATTACCTGGCGGCGCGTTATTATTACCAATTGTGGTTAAGTTTATACCTAAATTATTGCCAAGTGCTTTTGATGATAACCGTATTGAAGAAGAAAAAAAGGAATAGTTAATCTAACCATTCCTTAAAATCTTTAACACGTTCTCTAGCTACAATTACATCATTTTCATTGTAAGAATTTAACTTAATTTGTAACCTGGAATTGGTATAACTTATAATGTCTTTAATAGCTCCTATGTTTACATAAAACTTACGATTTACTCTAAAAAACTGTGTTGGATCAATCTCTTCTTCTAAAGCTTCTAAAGTGTTTTCTAACAAATAGTTTCTATTATCTGTAGTATGTAAGTATGTGCCTTTATTTTCGCTGTAAAAACATTCAATTTCATCTGTATTTACAAGCTTAATATGTTGTCCAACTTTTATAGAAAAACGTTTTTTATATACTCTATCAATTGGATTGACTAATAGTTTTTTTATGTCTTCAAAATCTAAAGACATATTAGTTTTTTGTGGTAATCTTGACTTATATTTTTGTACTGCTTGTTCTAAATCTTCTGCGTCAATTGGTTTAAGTAAATAGTCAATACTGTTAAGCTTGAAGGCTTGTAATGCGTACTCATCATAAGCGGTTGTAAATATTATAGCAGAATTAATCTCTATGGTTTCAAAAATTTCAAACGATAAACCATCACTTAATTGTATGTCTAAGAATATCAAATCTGGATGTGTATTGTTTTTAAACCAATTAATAGACTCTTCTACAGAATGTAAAAGCGTTGTAGCTTCTACATTTAGGTTGGCTAGCATACGTTGCAATCGTCTTGCTGATGGTTTTTCGTCTTCTATAATTATAACTTTCATTTTTATTTTTTTATGAATGGTTGATTATTGGCAACAGAAGTAATAAACTGCTTACTGCTTACTGCTTACTGCTTACTGCTTACTGCTTACTGCTTACTGAAAACTAACTATTCCCACATAGACTCTTCTTTATCCATAAACTCTTTAATTTTTCTTTGTTCCCAATCTTTTCCAAAAAATACTCTAGGTCCAAAAACTCCTAGGAAATGAAAAAATAAACCTATTCCCCAAAATAATGGTGTTGATAACGTACCAAAATGCCATAAGGATCCGCCATTTAATACAATTGCTAAAATAATAAATATGTTTACTACGATGTATACCGCTAAATGCCAATAAAATCCTACTATTTTCTTTACTTTTTCTTTAGCTCTTTGGTAGGCTTCTTCTTTTAAAAATTCTTTTCTAGAAAAATTATCTTCGTAAGGTTGTATATCTGTATTTCTCATGATTTTTAATGTTATTTTGTTATTAATTCCAACGTTTTTCTTGTTCTTCTTCTCTCATAAATTGGTCTATTTTTCTTTGTTCCCAGCTGCGTCCAAATTTGCCATTATTTACAAATACTCTAAAGGCTTGTGCTGTTAGTCCAAATCCCCAACCTATCATAGGAAACCAAAACCATTGAATTGTAAATGGTGTAAATTTGTACCAAATAAAGTATAAACTTGGTATAACAATACAGTAAGCTGCTAGGCTAAAATAAAACCCTTTTAGTTCTTCTACGTGTTGTCTTGCTCGTGCATAACTGTCAAGCATTTTTGATTGTGATAATTGTTGTTGTCTCATAACTGATACTTGTTTTGTAAGCATTGGTAATGCAACTGCAAAACTGTTTGCTTCTTGATTGATGATTACTTTTTTATTTGTTAATAATTGGTAGCGTTGTCTAATGTTTGCTAATCCAACACCACTACTCTTTTTTAATATTTTTTTGGGTTGTAGATTATTTTTTACAACTAAATTTCCGTTGCTTTCAAATATTTTAATGTGTAAGGGTTTACTACTTGTTACTACATTATGCTTTACTGCATTTTCTAATAATAGCTGTAGTGATAGTGGCACTACCTTACTTTCTGGGTTTTGTGCTTGTTCTGGTATTTCAAAAATTATACTGTCTTCAAATCTGTTTTTTAATAAAGACATGTAGGTTTTTGCAAACTTTAACTCTTCGTCTACTGTCACTAATTCTTTATTTTTCTGCTCTAAAACATATCTATATACTTTTGATAAACTGGTTGTAAATTGCTGTGCTTTGTCTGGGTTTTCTTCAATTAAACTGGTTAATACATTTAAGCTGTTAAATAAAAAATGTGGATCTAATTGGTTTTTTAAGGCATCAAACTTAGCACTTGCTGTTCCTGCAATTACTTTTTGCTCTTTTACCTTAGTTTCTTGTTTAGATTTTATATAGTAAACCGTATAAAATATAGCTGTTATGACTACAGATATAGTTAAAGACATCCAATAAAAAACTACTTTCTCATTTTGTAAAAACGATGTAGCATCTTGGTTATACCCGTAAACTATTATTAAAAATCTAAGTATAAAAATGGTTGCTAATGATATAAATACTGAAGACAATAAAGCAACTAAAAGACGATTAAGTTTAAATAAGTCTTGCTTATACTTATTCATCATGTACGTTACAAAATAGGCGTTGGTTAAGTATAATGACACTGCAAATAATTGATTATAAAAAAAATCTAAAGCTAAATCTTGGTTAAAATCTAATGTGTTACCATTAGCCAATATAAATATGCCTCTAATTAAAAAGACTAGAACACCAATTGAAAAGGCTTTAGCGGTTTCTTTTAAAAATTTAATCATCCTATTTTTTGTTAGTTTCTAAAGTTAATAAGCACTTATTTTTGCTATACAAATTAGTGTCTTGATATGGATTAAAGGTAGTAAAAATAGGTGTTTTATCTGCTTTTGCTACTGAAGGTTTGTCTAGACCTTTTACTTGTCCTGTTACAGCCATTACAATTATTAATACGAGTTTAAACATGGTTTGTGTTTTAATTACAAGGCAAATATCTATCAAGAGTTTAGGTTTTTAAAAATTGAAATACCGAACTGTTATTTTTTTATGACGAATTGTAGCTACGCAAAAAATAATTCTAATTTTGTGTAACATCTTCTTTATTTAAGCTACAAATAAGTACAACTAACTAAAAGATATTGGATAAACCATCAGAACATAATTTTGTAGAATTACTAGAAAAGCATCAAAATATTGTGCACAAAGTCTGTAGACTTTACACTAATAATTATGATGCACACAACGACTTATTTCAGGAGATTACCATACAACTATGGAAAGCCTTCCCGAAGTTTAGAGGTGATAGTAAATTTACAACTTGGATGTATAGAGTTGGTTTAAATACAGCAATTACATTGTATCGTAAATCTAAACGTCGTATAAAAACGCAAGAATTTGATGCTATACAATTTAAAATTAGTGCAGAAGAATATGACAGCACAGAAGAAGAACAATTAAAATTAATGTATCAAGCTGTACACCAATTAAATGACATTGAAAAAGCTCTAGTATTTTTATATCTAGAGGATAAAGATTACCGAGAAATTAGTGAGACCTTAGGAATTAGCGAAGTTAATGCCAGAGTGAAAATGAATAGAGTGAAAAAAAAGCTAAAAACCATTTTAAATCCGTAAAACATGGATGAATTAGAATTATTAAAGAAAGATTGGCAAAAAAACAATAACACTTTTGAAAAAAAATCAAGTAGTGATTTATATGCCATGTTACATAAAAAGTCGTCAAGTCTTGTAAAAAAACTATTTTACATAAGCATTGCTGAGTTAATTTTCTTGATTAGTGTTAATGTATTACCTTTTGTTTTTTCAAAAAGTTACAGACAGCATTTTAATAAAGTATATAATGATAGCCTTCTTAATCAAAGTATTGAAGTTCTATCATACGTTGTAATAATTCTTTTTGTTATTTTACTCTTTAGATCTTATAAATCTATTACAGTCGTTGATGACACAAAAAAATTAATGAAAAGTATTTTAAGAACAAGAAAAATAGTAAAATACTATGTTTTATATAATCTAACTTTCATTGTTATTTTAGTCCCTTACTTTATGTATAAAGCCATCAAAACAAACTCTAGTGAGATAGATTTAGAACATTTGACAAACTTTCAAATTTTAAAACTTATTGGAGGTATTTTTCTTTTTACGCTCTTATTTGCTGGTGTTGTTTGGTTTATCTATAATCTAATCTATGGTATTATCCTTAGACGATTAAATAGAAATTATAAAGAACTAAAGAAAATGGAAGTTTAATCAACATTGAATAATAAATGCTATATATATTATTCATTTAAAAATTCACGTTGCTTATTAAGCTCTTCTTGAGCAAGTAATTCTTTCTCTGGGATTACTTTTAAAAATGAAGGATGTTGCTCTATAGCGTATTCTATTTTTTCAACAATATCTTGGATACTTTCGTTTTCGTAATCAATTTTTAAAGGTTCTTTAATTTCAAAAGTTTGATAGACGTTTTTCTTTTTAATTCTTAGTCCTTTTTTGTCAAAACTTCTTCTAAAACCATCAATTACAATAGGTACAACCACAGGTTTGTAGTGTTTTATAATATGAGCTGTTCCTTTTCTAATAGGCTTAAAAGGTGTTGTAGTACCTTGCGGAAATGTAACAACCCAACCATCATCTAAAGCACGTTTTATTGCAGAAATATCACTCATTTTTACTTGACGATTAACGTCTTTTCCTTGACTACGCCAAGTACGCTCTATACTTATAGATCCTGTATAAGCAAAAATCTTTGGTATTAAACCAGATTTCATGGTCTCTTTTGCTGCCACATAATACATGTTTAGCTTAGGATTCCATAAATATCCTACATTCTTAATATTATCTTGTCTGTTTGATAATGCAGCATTAAATACATGAAACATAGCAATAACGTCTGCAAAATAGGTTTGATGATTTGATATAAATAAAACGTTTGTGTCTGGTAATTGTCTTATAATTTCAGAACCTTCAATTTGTAACTCATTAAAGCCTCTATAGCGTCTGTGTGTTAAAAGACCTAAGATTCTGATTAACCATTTTTTTACAAAAAGTATATGTCCGAAAGGATTTTTTTTAAGTAATCCCATATTGTGTTTAAGTTTTAAGGAGCTACAAATATAACAAATCAAAACACTTATAAAACCTGTTTTAATAAGTCTTTAACTTCGCTAAGCATCATTGCTGTTGCGCCCCAAACCAAATAATTACTTAAATTAAAGGCAGGCACCTCAACATCAACACCATAACTGGTTTTTACTGTTTTTTGGGTTAAATTACTATCACTTAACAAATCTTTTAAGTAAACTTCTATTAAATCTTCTACTTCTGTTTCTTGTTTGACAAATTTTGGAGTTTGCTCTGCAATACCTAAATAAGGCTGAACTACAAAGTTACTTGGCGGAATATAAACTTGCGTCATTTCTTTGTAAACCTTAATATAATCTGGTTTTACACCTACTTCTTCGTGAGTTTCTCTTAAAGCGGTTTGCATTAAATTTTGGTCAGAATGTTCTACTTTTCCACCAGGAAAACCAACTTGTGCCGAGTGTACACCTTTGTAAGTTTTTCTTAAAATTAAAATAAGTTTAGTTTGTAACTCTAAATCTGGATAAAACAATGCCATTACTGCACTTTGCCTAGCATGTTTCATCTTATCTTTTTGCTGTTCTAAAAGTGCTTCACGATAAGGTGGAGCCATTTTAAACTGAGATGTTTCGGCTGGTAGTGGTATATTTTTTATTTTTGACAATGCTATGGTAAAATCCTTAAAATTCATTTTAAAAATGCGCCTATTTCTTTTTTTTAGTCTTTGTCTTATTTTATTTAATTGTGAAGATAAGCAATCTAAGACTAAAACTAACTATAACAACGCCAAACAAGCTGCAGACACTGTAAAAACAGATACTAAAACGGTTAAAAAAGATTCGATTAAGAAAAAGGAATATCCTTATTTAACTGAAGAAAATGTTATGGACTTTTTCTTAGAATATGAAAAAGAAAACTTAGAGAATAAAGTACGCATTAAAACAAGCATGGGAGATATTGATATTTTATTGTTTGACGAAACCAAGTTTCATCGTGCTAACTTTATTTATTTAGCAAAAATTGGAGCTTTTGATAATACTCAGTTTCATCGTGTAGTTAAAAACTTTATTATTCAAGGAGGAAACACAGATGATATTAGAGTAGCCAGAAAACGTCATAAAATAGGTCATTACTTATTACCTACAGATACTAAACGTGGTTTTACACATCATCGAGGTGTAATTTCTATGCCAAGTAGTGATATTGAAAACCCTCATAAATTAGCATCGCCTTATGAGTTTTTTATTACGCAGCAAGACGCCTTTCATCTAGATGGCGATTACACTATTTTTGGAAAAGTTGTTAAAGGAATGGATGTTGTTGATAAAATAAACGCTGTAAAAACAGACGAGTCTGATTGGCCTTTTGTTAATGTATATATTAAAACTGTTGAAGTTTTAGAATAAACAATGATACTAATCTTTGTAAAGACTTGGTAAGCTTACCTTAAATCTTACAGCTATTAACCTTACTATAATTACTACTAGACCAGAAATAACAAATACAAAGTTTGTAACTACGGGTAACTGGCTTATAGCAAAATAAGTAATACCGCCTAATATACATGCGGTTGCGTAGATTTCTTTTCTAAAAATCACTGGTATTTCGTTACATAGAATATCTCTAATTACTCCACCAAAACAAGCACTCATCGTACCCAAAAAAACACAAATTATTGGATGCAAATCTGCCGAAATTCCTTTTTCAATTCCAATTACAGTATATAAACCAATACCAATTGTATCAAATAAAAACAATGATTTACGCAAGTAATCAATCTTATGTCTAAAAAGTACGGCAAATACTGTAGATCCAAAAATAAAGTAGGCATAACTCATATCTTTCATCCAACTTACTGGTGTTTCGCCAATCAAAACATCTCTTAATGTTCCGCCACCAACTGCTGTTACAAACGCAATAATTAAAATACCAAATGCGTCCATACGTTTGTTGAGTGCTACAAGTACACCAGAAATTGCAAAAGCAATAGTTCCTAAAATATCTATGATGTAAAACATTGGATTGAAATTGTTTTTAAAATTTAATAGTAAGGGATACTTCGACTGCGCTCAGCATAAGCGATTCACACACTTTTTTTTATAAAAAAAGTGGTTCTCTGCTTACATGTTTTGTGTGTAGTAATTATAATCTTTTATAACTGTGGAAATAAATTCCATATCATTACTTTCAACTTGGTGTCTAATTTCCATTACCTCAATTACTTTAACTCTTAACTTAATTAATGTAGCGTAGTCTTTAGATTTTTTAGCAGCCAAATATGTCTCTTTGATAATACGTACATCATTATCTGACAACTTTATTACTGATGGATAAGTTGGTGTGTAATCTTCTTTAAGTTCTTCTAAAATGGTATGACTAATATTGACTTTATTTTTTAAAGCTATAACACCTGTTCCTGCTGTCATATCTCCTATTCTTTGGTTTTTATTACTAGTAACTACTGCTATTAACCCTATTATACCAGAAAACAAATTTAAATCTACTATTCTAAAAAACCATCTTACAATAAAATCTGGAAAAGAAGCTTGATAGCCATCTATTTTAACTACTTTAATTTTTATTATTCGTTTTCCTGGTGTTTGTCCATCTAAAAGCGATTCAAAAATTAAAGAATAAAATATAGCAGGTAAATAAAAAAACACTACAACTGCACCTACAGACCATTGGTCCATATCTTTAGCCCAATCTTCAAAATTAAAAGCTTTAAACATTAATTGATAAACAACAATAACATAAGCTATTTTTATAATCCAATCTATAAGATATGCGAGCAAACGTTCGCCAACACTAGCTGCGACAAAATTTATATTTACGTTTTGGGTGGTATTTATTGATATATTGACCATAAGCTAAGGTCAAATGTAAGCATTTTTTTAACGCATAAAAGTGGTTTTAATATAAAAAATATGTAGATTTGGTTGCTTTATGAGAGAAGTCGCTTTTATCAAAACCAACAAAGAAAAATGGCTAGAATTTGAACAAGCTATTTTTGGAAAACAACTAAAAAACCCTGACGAATTAGCCTCACTTTACACACAATTGGTTAATGACTTGTCATATGCACAAACGTATTACCCAAAAAGTAAAACAGTTTTATATCTTAATAATTTAGCAGCAAAAGCGTTCCAGAAAATCTATAAAACTAAGCGACAAGACACTAATAGATTTGTATATTTTTGGAAGACTGAAGTCCCATTAATAATGTATGAATACAGACGTTACGTGGCTTACGCTTTTTTAGTTTTTTTAAGTTTTGTAGCTATTGGTGCTTTATCTGCAGAGTTTGATGATGCTTTTATTAGACTTGTTCTTGGTGATCATTACGTAAATTTAACCTTAGAAAATATTGAAAAAGGAGATCCTGTTGCTATTTACAAAAGTGGTAGTAATTGGGGAAGCGCTTTTGGTATTACATTAAACAACCTCTATGTTGGTATAACCTCTTTTGTCTTTGGTATTTTTGGAGGTTTAGGCACAGGTTATATTTTAATGGAAAATGGCATTATGCTAGGTTCTTTTCAATATATGTTTGTAAAAGAAGATGTATTTTGGGAAAGCGTTAGAGGTATCTGGATACATGGCGCTATGGAGATTTTTGCAATTGTTATAGAAGGTGCTGCTGGTTTTATTTTAGGCGCTAGTATTTTGTTTCCTAAAACTTTCTCTAGGATGAAATCTTTTAAAAGAGGTGTAAAAGTTGGAGTTAAAATTTTAATAAGCACATTTCCTTTTACTATTGCTGCTGGATTTTTAGAAGGTTATGTTACTAGATATTCTAACATAATGCCAAATTGGTTATCTATTGGTATCATTCTTACAACGCTAAGCATAATTTCATTTTACTATTTAATATATCCGTTTATTGTTAACCGTAAAGCAAAACTAAACTATGAAACTATATCAAAATAGAGACTTTAACTCGTTTTTTCAAGACACATTTACTTTTTTTAAAGAACACGGTAAACACTTCTTTACTTTCTTTTTTACTGTTAGTGGTGCACTTATTATTCTATTAGCTATTGTAAGTTATTATGTAACTAAAACTTATACAGAGTCTTTTATGTATAGTTTTTCTACTTCTGGTAACCCATCTGCGTCAATAGACCAATTTGCTAATGAAAACTTTGGTGTTTTTGTGCTTACCATTATAGGTGTTGTGATTTTATCTATATTATTTTGGATAATTGTGTATGCCTTCACTCCTATTTACTTTAAACTTTTTGAAAAACATAATGGTCCCAATTTTGGCATGAAAGAAATTAAAGATAGCTACAAAGCCAATGCTGGTAAACTTATCATGTTTGTAATTTTAGGCTTTATTTTAGCTATACCTTTGGCTATTATCTTTGGTATAGTTGGTTTTATACTAGCAATAACTATTGTTGGTATACTTGCGCTACCGTTTTTAATAGGTATCTTTAGTAGTCTTTACCATATGACACTTTTAGAGCAATTAGACAATAAACGTAATTTTTGGGATAGCTTTGGTTATGCATGGCAATTAATTAGAAGTAAATTTTGGCATGCTGTAGGTTGCATTGGTATTTTTTACTTAATGGCTTACGTTGTACAGATGGGTGTTGGGCTAATTCAGGGGATTGTACAAGGTGTACAAAGTATAACTGTTATACAAGAACCTGTAACTATAGATGAGATGCCTGTTGGTAGTTTAATTTTAGCGATAGTTATTTCTGTAATTGCATTTATTATTAGTACAACTTTACAAACCATTATACAAGTTAACCAAAGTATTGTGTATTACGGTTTAAAAGAAACTAGCGAAAATGTAAACACTAAAAGTGTTATTGACGAAATAGGATCTGGTGAGTAAATTACTTAAACTACATATTATCCTTTTTTTATTAGCTTTTGGTACTGCTAATGCGCTTCAAAAACACTCGCAAGAAGTTTATGAAGACTATAAGTATTTAGAAGCAATAGATTCTGTAGCAACAGATCATGCAAACGTCCTACCAAAACAATTTGATAACTTATCTGAAAAATATACCGGAGATGATTTTATTTACCAACGCATCAAAGCTAGTTCTGGTTGGTGGACACGATTTAAAAAAGCGGTTTCAGATTTTCTAAAAAGTCTATTTAATATTCAAAACGCTGGTCAAGCTTCTAGAGCAACAGACATAGCTTTAAAAATTGCAGGCGTAATTATTTTCTTGTTAGTTATCTATTTTATCTTTAAAGCTATTGTTAACAAAGAAGGTACATGGGTTTTTGGCAAATCTTCAGATAAAAAAATTATTCCTGTAACAGACCTAGAAAACAACATTCATCAAACAAATTTTAAAGCTTTAATTAGTGAAGCCGAAAGTAATAACAATTACAGACTTGCCATTAGATATTACTATTTGTGGCTTTTAAAAGGCTTATCAGAAAAAGAAATTATAGACTACGATCCAGAAAAAACAAACAGCGACTATCAATACGAAATAAAAACACCAGAAATCTCAGAACAATTTGCCTATACATCTTACCTATATAATTACATTTGGTATGGCGAGTTTAATGTAGATCAAACTCAATTTGACAAAGCAAAACGTGCTTTTACTAACTTTTTAAACTCAGTAAAAGCATGAACAGAACTATAAAAATTTATGTAGGATTACTAATCCTTTTTTTAGGCTTAATTGCTTTTATCGAGCTTACTAAAGAACGACCTATAAATTGGAAACCAACTTATAATGAAAGACATAAAATACCTTTTGGAACTTATATTTTTCATGAAGAATTAGAAAACGTTTTTTCTGATAAAGAATTTACAGACGTAAGAAAAACACCTTACGAGTTTTTTGACGAGTATTACAATTGGGAAGAAGATGAATACACCACAACAGGTAATTTTATACACGTTGCTCAATACTCAGAAATGGACGATATTTCTGCACAAGAACTTTTAGATTTTGTATCCTACGGTAATACAGTTTTAATGTCTAGCAATTACTTTCCTAAACGATTAAAAGACTCTTTAGGATTTAATACAACTAATGAATATGACTTAAAAGGTAATAGCTATTTTACATTAACCAATCCAAGGTTTAAAACAGATAGTATTACAATAGACAGAGGTATTAACAACTTTCATTTTTCAAAACTTGACAAAAATCTTACAACGGTTTTAGGACATCAAACCTTTGACAGTATTGCGTTTCCTAACTTTATAAAAGTAAAACATTATGATGGTCAGTTTTTACTTCATCTACAACCTATAGCCTTCACAAATTATAGTTTATTAAAGAAAAATAATAAAAAATATACCGAAGCTGTTTTAGGATATCTGCCAAATGATAATATTTATTACAACTCATTAAATAAGGCTAACACCAACGTTAGCGGTTCTAAACTTAGGTTTATATTAAGTCAAGATGCACTACGTTATGCTTGGTATTTAGGATTAATTAGTTTGCTTTTGTTCTTAATTTTTAACGCAAAACGAAGACAACGCATTGTTAAAGAAATTAAACCTCACGAAAATACTACCGTAGCATTTACAAAAACCATTGGTAATTTATATTACGAAACTAAAGACCATAATAATTTAGTTGAAAAGAAAATAACTTACTTTTTAGAATATTTAAGACGTGTTTACTTTTTAGATACTCAAGTTTTAGATGAACGTTTTACTAAGCTACTGATCCAGAAATCAGGAAAAGATAAAGAACAAATACAACAGTTAGTTAAATCTATAGTACATTTAAAAGCAAAACCACAATGTACAGAAGCAGATTTAATCCATTTAAATAAGCAAATAGAAGATTTTTACACCGCATAAATTATGGAAGAATTTAATAACGAAGACAAAAAAAATCACATTCCGTCAGATGCTGAAAACACAGAAAATCCAGCACCAACAAATGATGTTATTTCAGATAATGTTAAGCCAGACACAACAGACGATAATGTAAACTTTACAAACCGTATTGACTTAACCGAACTGCAACAAGGTGTTGCACAAATAAAGTCAGAAATTAGTAAAGTAATTGTTGGTCAAAAAGGAATGATTGATATGCTAATTGCAGCTATTTTAGCCAACGGTCATGCATTAATAGAAGGTGTTCCTGGTGTTGCAAAAACAATATCGGCACGTTTATTAGCCAAATCTTTAGCAATAGATTTTAGTCGTATTCAATTTACGCCCGATTTAATGCCTAGTGATATTTTAGGAACTTCAGTTTTTGACATGAAAAAATCTGAATTTGAGTTTAAAAAAGGTCCTATTTTTTCTAACATGGTTTTAATTGACGAGATTAACCGTGCACCAGCAAAAACTCAAGCTGCGTTGTTTGAAGTAATGGAAGAACGCCAAATAACTATAGACGGTAATAAATATCAAATGAGTTTACCTTTTATTGTTTTAGCTACTCAAAACCCTGTAGAGCAAGAAGGAACATATCGTTTACCAGAAGCACAATTAGACCGTTTTCTTTTCAAAATAGATATTGATTACCCTAATTTAGAAGAAGAAATAGAAATCTTAAATCGCGAGCACGACTTAAAAGGAAATAAAAAAATTAATCAAATCACGACTTATTTAAGTCAAGAAAAAATTAAAGAATTTCAAGGTTTAGTCAATCAGATTATTATCGAAAGTCATTTAATAAAATACATCGCAGATATCATAGTAAACACACGTAATAATCCATTTTTATATTTAGGTGCATCACCAAGAGCATCTATAGCTATTCTAAAATCTAGTAAAGCTTTTGCTGCAATGAATGGACGCGACTTTGTAACTCCAGAAGACATTAAACAAGCAGCAATACCAGTGTTACAACATCGTGTTATTGTAACGCCAGAACGCGAAATGGAAGGTGTAACAAGCAAACAAATTATAAAGCAAATTATAGAAGCTGTAGAAATACCAAGGTAAAACAATTAATCTAATGCTATTAAACTCTGATCATTGTAAACTTTGCGATAATAAAATTGTAGATTTCTCAAGAGGTACTTTATGTGCTTTAACTAACGAAAGACCTACTTTTAGTAAAACATGTCCTTCAATAGTTTTAAATAAGGAAACCGAAAAACAAATTATTGATATTAATATTGAATTTGAATCTACTCAGAAAGAAAAAACCAATCAAGTAGGTTTAGGAATAGTTAATATGAGTATTGGTATAGGAATAATTATTTTATCTATGATAATAACAAAATTTATATTTGATAAAGGATTTATTTCTACAATAACACTTATTTTATTTGGTGTTGCTCTTGTTCCTATTGGCAAAGGTATTGGTACACTAAATCATTACTTTACAAGAGTAAAAATTGCAAAAGAAAAGAAACAAAAATTAGATAAAACCTTAGCATTTTATAATAAATCTTACAATATAAATATTGAACATTTAAAAGATAGCCTAGGTAATGTAGATCATAAAGTACAATTACAAATTTTAAATCAACCGATTAATTTTAAAGGATAATTTAAAGTGAAACTCATAAAACCATTTTACATACAAAACCGTTTTTTCTATGCATGTATTGCCATTATGATATTGTATGTGGTTAGCTTTTTGTTTCCAAGATTACTCAATATTGTTTCTTTTTTGCTTTTAGGTTTAATCGCATTAACATTATTAGATACTTTGCTATTATTTTCAGCTAAAAAAGGAATTTTAGCCTCAAGAATTTTACCCGAAAAACTTTCAAACGGAGATCAAAATCCAATTCAACTTGAGATTGAAAACTTTTATACATTTCCTATATATACAAATATCATTGACGAAATTCCTGAACAATTTCAAGTAAGAGATTTTAATATTGAAAGAAAGCTAAACGCAACATCTTCATCTAAATTAGAATACCAATTACGTCCAGTAGAACGTGGCGAATATCACTTTGGAAAACTAAATATATACGCGAAATCGGTGTTTGGTTTAGTCGCAAGACGTTTTACTTTTAACGATAATGCAATGGTACCTAACTACCCAAGTTTTATTCAATTAAAAAAATACGACTTGATGGCTTTTAGTAATAATTTGTTGCAATACGGTATCAAAAAAGTGCGTAGACTTGGTCACACAATGGAGTTTGAACAAATTAAAGACTACGTTTTAGGTGACGATTTGCGTACCATTAACTGGAAAGCTACCGCAAAACGAAATGCGTTAATGGTTAATCAATTTCAAGATGAAAAATCGCAACCAGTCTACTCGGTTATAGACAAAGGTCGTGTTATGAAAATGCCTTTTAACCAATTAACCCTTCTAGATTACGCCATAAATGCATCTTTAGTGATTAGCAATGTAGCATTAAAAAAGCAAGACAAAGCAGGTATTTTCACCTTTTCTAAACGTGTTGAAAATCGTGTCGTTGCAGAAAGAAGAACATCTCAAATGAATTTAATTCTTGAAGGCTTATACAATGTTAACACCGATTTTTTTGAAAGTGACTTTGGCAGATTATATGCAGATATAAAAAGAAATATTACACACAGAAGTTTAATATTACTCTATACAAACTTCGAAACATTAGACAGTTTACATAGACAATTACCGTATTTAAAAGGTATTGCAAAAAACCATTTACTAGTCGTTATTTTCTTTGAAAACACTGAGCTAGATAAATTTATCAAAGCACCTGCCGAAACGATACAGCAAACTTATGATAAGGTAATTGCAGAAAAATTTGCTTTTGAAAAACGTCTAATCGTTAACGAACTTAAAAAGTATGGTATTTACTCTATTTTAACCACACCAGAAAACCTTACATTAGATACTATTAATAAGTATTTAGAAATTAAAGCACGTGGTTTATTGTAAGCTAATCGCCAAACTTTACCTGTTATCTATTTATTTTTAATATTCTGTTTTTTTAGTTTATATTGGCTTTGCTATTAATCAATTTACTAAAAACATGAAACACTTAGTTTTATTACTAACTGTAATTCTTTCCCTATCCTTTACATTAACAACTTTTGCTCAAGATAATTATTCTCCTTGGACAGCAAGCTTAAGTACAAACGCAGTAAACAATCCAGTTAGAAAATTACCTGGCGAAGAAGGAAAATTTCAAACATGGAATATGGATCCTGCAGGTTTTAAATTAGCTTTAGCTAGACATTTAAAGAATAAAATATCTTTTGAAGCACTTGTATCACTTAATAGCATAAAACAAGAACATACCAACAGAGACGAAAAATTTCCTTACATCTCTATTGACGGTATGTTTAAATACAAACTAATCAATAATATTACTTTTAATCCATACGTAAGTCTTGGTGGCGGATATACTTGGTTAGACGAAATTGGCGCAGGAACAGTAAATGGAGCTGTAGGTATAGATTTTTGGTTGACATACAATTTTGGCTTTACAGCACAAAGTGCCTACAAGCATTCTTTTGAAGATTATGGTTTAAGTCATTATCAACATTCTGCAGGAATAATTTTCAAATTTGGAGGTGCAGACAATGATAATGATGGTATTTTTAATCAAGAGGACGAATGTCCTGACACATTTGGATTAGCAAAATTTAATGGATGTCCCGACACCGATAAAGATGGAATACCTGATAAAGAAGACAACTGTCCAGAAACACCAGGAACCAATAACGGTTGTCCTGACCAAGATAACGATGG
This sequence comes from Mesoflavibacter zeaxanthinifaciens DSM 18436, assembly GCF_000422365.1. Taxonomy (GTDB): domain Bacteria; phylum Bacteroidota; class Bacteroidia; order Flavobacteriales; family Flavobacteriaceae; genus Mesoflavibacter; species Mesoflavibacter zeaxanthinifaciens. The sequence goes on along the minus strand of NZ_AULQ01000001.1, from coordinate 22,651 downwards.
TGTTGCAGACCTTTATGATAGGTGTCCTACAATAGCAGGAGATATTAGCAACAAAGGTTGTCCATTACCAGATTATGATAAAGATGGTGTACCAGATAAATATGATAAATGTCCTAAATTACAAGGAACAGAAAACGGTTGTCCTAAAAAAGAGATAAAAAATGCTTACAGTAAAGAAGAACTTAAAAACCTAAAACCTATTGTAATTTATTTTGAATTAAGTAAAGCAGAAATTAGACCTTCAGAAATTAAAAAACTTGAGAATATTGCTCAACTTATATCAAAAGGAAAATTTAAAAAATATTTAATTTCTGGACATACAGATAATACGGCAACAGAAGAAACCAATCTTAAACTATCTTTTGAAAGAGCTAATACAGTAAAAAATTACTTATTAAATAAAGGTATTAACACAGAAAGTTTAATAGTTAAAGGTTTTGGAGAACAATATCCTGTAGACACAAGTAATACAGAAGAAGGTAGAGTAAAAAACAGACGTGTAGAGGTAATTCCTGTAGAATAAACAATTCATCATAAAAAATCTACAGTTCGGTGACTTAGTTTGTGAAAGCCTCATGTTTTGTTAGACATTTGAACTATCAAAAAACAACAAAACCGATTAATTATGAAAACTATTTACACACTTTTAATAGCTTTAATATTTACTTTAAATGTAAATGCTCAAACAGAAACAAAAGTAACTTCTAATGGTCAAAATATTACTGTTACCATACAAAACATTAAAAATGATAAAGGTAGTGTTATTTTGGGTCTACATACCGAAGACACTTTTATGAAAGGTCCTGGTATAAAAAACTTAAAGTCTAAAATAGAAAACGGACAAATAACCGTTACTTTTAAAAATGTTGAAGTTGGCACATACGCCATTATGGTTATGCATGACGAAAATGATAATAATCGTATGGATTTTGAAAATGGTATGCCTTTAGAAAGTTATGGTATGTCAAATAACCCAATGTCTTATGGTCCGCCTCAATACCAAGATGCAAAATTTGAAGTAAACGATAAAGATTTAAGCTTTAATATTAGATTTTAATCAATAAACCAACCAATTCAATCAATCAAAAAACTAAAAAAGCGCTCTAAATAGAGCGCTTTTTTTTGTGGGGAGAGCAGGATTCGAACCTGCGAAGACATAGTCAGCAGATTTACAGTCTGCCCTCGTTGGCCGCTTGAGTATCTCCCCAAAACCGTCGGCAAATATATTTAAGTTATTATTCTAAACAAAGTAAAATTTTAACCTTTTTACAAATTATTTTAGAATAAATTGATTTTTAACATTTTAAGAAAAAAAAACTTTTAAAGAATATATATTTAAATAATGACGATTTATTAATGTTAAAACGAATAAGTTAATACACCTGCAAAATTTCTTGGGTCGGTTTGGTTTATATAACTTGTTCTGTAGGCGTTGTAACCTATTTCGTTAAACAAGTTATTTATTAGTACTCTAAAGTTCAAATTTTGATTGAATTTATAAGCTACTTGAGCGTTAACTTGAGTGTATGCATCTACATTAAATGGTTCTTGATTTGGTACAATACCTTCGTGTGTTACAGCACCAGCACTCCAATCGTTAATTGGTCTTTCACCAGTATAGTAAACACCTGCTCCAATTGATAAACCTTCTAGTTGCTGTTTAAAGCTATAATTAGCATAAGCATTAAAAGTATGTTTTGGTGTATTTAAAGGTGCAGATCCATATACATAAGCTGTGTGCTCTTTATATTGTGCATCTATATATGAGTAACCAGTTATCACTTCTAAATTATCTAAAATACGTCCACTTAATTCAACCTCAATACCTTGTCTTTGATCGTTTCCTCCTTTTTGGTAATAACCAGTTTGTTCCCAGTTTTCATCGTATACTGGTAAATTAATATCCTTGTTATTTATTTTAAAATAAGTAAAATTAAAACGCAATCTACTATTTAACCAATTGGTTTTTATACCTGTTTCAAATTGATCAAAACGTTCGTTTCCTAATTCATCTCCATTTACATCTAAACGTGTTCCTGTTCTTGGGTACGAGCTATTTGTATATGATACAAAAACGTTAATATTTTTTAAAGGAGATATAATTATTCCTCCTAATGGATTAAATGCATCACTTTCGGTAGTTTCATCTTCTGTAATAGTTCTTGTTTTACTATAGCGTAAACCTATAAACGTTTTTAAATATTTATTAAATGTAATTACATCTTGTGCTACAAAACCTAATGCTTTAGTTTTTGCTGCTAATCTTGTTTTTGCTGCAAAATTTACATCGTCTGGTAAAATATTTGTGTTATTAGTAAATACATTAATAGTATCTACAGTTGCAGCACGTTGTGACGTTGTATTATAGTTACTAGTGCGGTAATCGAAACCTACTTGCAATGTGTGAGAAATTTTTCCTGTTTTAATATCATCTCCAACCAAATCAAATTGTATAACACTATTACTGTCTTCTCTAGTAGTTATAGAGTAGCCTCTTTTTCTTTGGTTATATATTGGTTCTCCTAACTCATCTCTTACAACACCTCCTAAACTAGCACTTTTACCATCTAACTCTAAATCTGATTTATATAAAGCACCTTTTAGGCTTAATTTATTGGTTAATTCTCTATCTACCCTTATAGCATAAGTTGTATTTGTAGTTAAAGATTTATCCTCTTTAAATCCTAAAAATTTATCATAAGGTAAATCGTAAATAGCGTTTACGTCATTTTCTCCAAGGTTTACAGTACCTAGATCTGTAGTACGGCTATCTTCAAAATAATCTAATTCAAAAGTAAATGTAGTTTTCTCATCTGCTTTCCATTCAAAAGATGGGTTGATATAAAAACGGTCAGAATCAATTCCACTTCTATAACTATCTGCACGTTCTAAAGCACCGTTAATTCTAAAGGCTGTATTTTGGGATTTAGTTAATGGACCATACACATCAAACGTTGTTCTAGCTTGCCCGTAACTACCACCGCGTAAAGACACATTACCACCAAAAACATACTTAGGTGTTTTTGTAACTAAATTGATAACTCCTCCAGGACTACCTAAATCTGTTGCTACACCTTGTGTTATAGAAGCAGCGCCTTTAAGTACTTGTATGTTGTCCACTCCTTGCATATCTGTTAATATACCTTGACCCCTAAAATCTGAATGTACACGAACACCATTTTTTAATATAGGAATACCTCTAAAACCACGTGATGATATGCTTTCTCTTCTATTACCGTAAGTCGCAAAAGTGTACACACCAGGTACGTTTTTTGTAGCGTCTGATATGGTTAAATTACCTTGTTGCATTATTAACTTATCAGAAATAATAGAAATACTCTGTATTTGCTCATAAGGAGCTAATGGTAATCTAGTTAATGCTTCAATTTTATCCGGATGTTTAAAACGACTTCCAAAAACTTCAACTTCTTCTAGGTCTGTATCTCCTTTTAGTTGAAAATTAACTGTTAAAGTTTGATTTGCTTCTAAGTTTACTGTCTTTGTTTGTGATAAAAAACCAACATAAGACACTTTGATATTGTACGTTCCCTTTGGTAAATTTTCTAATGAATAATAACCTTCTTGATTTGCAGATGTTCCTTTAGATGTACCTTCTATAATAACATTTGCAAAAGGGATTATCTCATTAGTTTGACTAATAACTTGACCTTCAATTTTTGATTGTGCAATAGCAAATTGCGTAAACAAAATTAATAATAGAGTAATATTTTTTAACATAATTTATTTAGATTGATTTTAAATAATGCCGCAAATATAGTTTTAGAGAAGAACAAAAAAAAGTTTATTTAGACTAAATATAAATAATATTTATAATGATTTAAAAGTCAACAATCTAATTTATGTTAAAGTTTAGGCTATAATTTATGTAACTTAGTCCTAAATAATAATAAAATGAAAAAGGTAAGTTCAGTTGATGAGTATATTGAGAATCATCCAAAATTTTCTAATCAATTAATTGCTTTAAGACAGCTTTTAATTTCAACAGAATTAGAAGAACAAATAAAATGGAATGCACCAACCTACTCTATAAATGGGAAGAATATAGTTGGATTGGGTGCTTTTAAAAATCATTACTGTTTATGGTTTTTTAATGGTGTGTTTTTAAAGGATGAAGCTAATGTGTTAGTTAATGCTCAAGAAGGAAAAACTAAAGCATTGAGACAAATGCGGTTTGAAGCGGATGATACAGTAAACTCTAATTTAGTTTTATCTTATGTAAAAGAGGCTATACAAAATCAAAAATTAGGTAAAGAGATTAAAGCTACAAGAACTAAAAAAGCAGATATTACGATTCCTACAGAATTAGAATTTGCTTTTAAAGAAGATAATAATCTTAAAGATGCTTTTGAAAAACTAAGTCCTTCTAAACAAAAGGAGTATTGTAATTATATAAGTGAAGCTAAACGAGAATCAACAAAAGTGAGTCGGTTAGAAAAAATAACGCCTATGATTATGGAGTTAAAGGGCTTACATGATAAATATAAAAATTGTTAATTTACATCGTGCTTTAGTTATGTGGTATCTAATAATCTTTTGAAATGATATATAATAAAAAAAGGCAACCAACTTGGTTGCCTTTTTTAAATATGTCGTAATAATTACTTTTTTTCTACTGATGGATTGTTTAATGTTTTACTCATTTCCATAGAAATTGCAGAACGATCAAACTTTAATTTACCAGACATAGTTTCTATAATACAGCTGTTATCTTTTTCATTAAGATCTACAACTTTACCATGTAAACCACTTTTTGTAATTACTTTATCACCGCGTTTTAATTCTGCAGCAAACTTTTTTTCTTGTTTAGCACGTTTCATTTGTGGTGCTATCATAAAAAAGTATACTACAGCAAACATTAAAATTATTGGTAAAAAACTTCCTATTTCTCCCATAATTATTGTGCCATAGGTAAGTTAGCTTTTTGAGCAGCATTTGGATCTGGCTTCACAAAAGCAGAGATTTTTACAGTTTCTCTTCCTGTTTTAGTGTTTGCAGTAACTGTTACTACTTTAGTTACTTTGTTTGTTCCTTTACCGTTAAATTTAACTGTAAACTTTCCTGATTCGCCTGGTGCTAATGGCTCTCTTGACCAATCTTTAGGAATAGTACATCCACAAGAACTTTTTACATCTGTAATTACTAATGGTGCTTCTCCTACGTTTTTGTAAGTAAACACAGTTTCTACAGGTGTACCAGAAGCTATTTCGCCAAAGTCATGCTCTGTTTTATCAAATTCCATTACAGGAAAAACGTTTGCTTTTGCATCTCTTTCTGCTGCAGCTGCAACATTTTCTGCATCAATTTTTTTTGTTGCATCTTCCTTACATGATGTAAATCCTACTAAGCAAATTGCACTTAATAAAACTAGTACTTTTTTCATAATATTAATATTTAATAGTTATTTATTGCCAAATTGGCTAAAAGGTTAAAAATTTAGATTGGTAAAAGTAAGAATATTTTTTTACTACATCAATCCTCTACCTACTTTATTTAGTTTTCCTTCGTTTTGGTATTCTTTTAATAGTTTATCTAAAATACCATTTATAAATATGCTACTTTTTGGTGTAGAATATTCTTTAGATATTTCTAAGTACTCATTAATTGTTACTTTGGTTGGTATTGAAGAAAAGTGCAATAACTCGCATATTGCCATTTTTAGTAATATCATATCTAGTGATGCAATACGATCTCTGTCCCAATTACTTGTTTTTCCAGAAATTTCTTCGCCTAACTTACTTTGATTTAGTAACGTCTTTTTAAATAGTTTTATAGCGTATTCTTTGTCTTCTATATCTTTGTATAGCTTTGGTGTTAAAGTTACAGGATCACTAGTTTCTTTAAGTTTTCTTAATAATTTAAGGATAAATGTATTTACTGTTGGTAAGTCATCTAACCATGTTAGATTTTTATCTTCTAGATAATCATAAAGTTTATCGTTTGGTGCTATAATTTCTTTAAAGATATCTATTATAAAGTTTTTATCTTCTTTAAATGTAGAGGTCTTTGTTGACATGTAATCTTTGTACAGGTCACTGTTTTTAATTTCTTTGTAAAGTAAATCTACGTACTCGTTATCTAATTGCCAATTTGTTATTTTTCTGTCTTCTAATTGAACTTTTAGTCTTTCGTTATTAACGATTAATTGTAGTAATTGGTTGTTTATAAACTTTTTATTTGGATTTTTATCTTCTTCTGTGGCTAGATGTTTTTTTTGTGCGGTTTCTAGATGAGTTGTCGCTTTTTTATTGATTTCTATTAATAAAGACATTAATAGTAAATACAGGTTATACATATTGTCTATACTGTACAATAAAAACTTTTGATCTTTTGTAAAATCATCACTTTCTGTACCATCAAATGCAAATAGGGTTTGCATTACTTTTACACGAATATGTCTTCTTGTTAACATCATTACAAAGAACTTTTTGGGTTGTGCACTATTTAGTTTAAAATGCTTTTCTTATTAAATTAAAAAAGGCGAAAGAAATAGTTTCTTTCGCCTTGCAAAAATAATATAATTTATAGGATAACCTATTGTTGATTTTCTTTTTTTCTTGCTTCTATTCTACTTTGTGCAATATTTAAAGCAGCTTGATGTGTCGTGATATTATTAACATCTGCATTGTTTAAAATCTCAATAGTTGTATTGTATATGTTTTCTGTTTTGCGCATAATTTCTGTTTTGTCATAATTTTCTAATTCTGCGTAAACATTAATTATTCCTCCAGCGTTAATTAAAAAGTCTGGTGCGTAAACAATACCTTTTTCTTGTAGTAGACGACCGTGTTTAATCTCGTCTGCTAATTGGTTGTTTGCTGCTCCTGCTACAACTTTTGCTTTTAATGTTTGGATAGTAGCATCGTTAATTGTTGCTCCTAATGCACATGGTGCGTAAATATCTACTTCTTCTGCATAAATATTTTCACCTTTATAAATTGTTGCACCGTACTTTTTACTAATAGCTTCAAGACGCTCTTGGTTAATATCGTCTATAATTACTTTTGCTCCTTCTTGTACTAAGTGTTCTACTAAAGTTTCGCCAACATGACCAATACCTTGTACTATTACTTTTTTACCTTCTAATACATCCGTGCCAAATTTAAATTTAGCTGCAGCTTTCATCCCCATAAACACACCGTATGCGGTAATTGGTGATGGGTTACCTGCGCCTCCTTTTTCTTCAGAAATACCTGTTACGTATGGTGTTACTTCTCTTACTAAATCCATATCTGATGTTTCCATACCAACATCTTCTGCTGTAATATATTTTCCGCTTAGGCTATGTACAAACTCTCCAAAACGCTTCATTAATTCTGGTGTTTTTTGCGTTTTTGCATCACCAATAATTACTGCTTTTCCTCCACCTAAGTTTAATCCTGTAATTGCAGATTTAAAAGTCATACCGCGTGATAAACGTAGTACGTCATTAAGTGCTTCCCACTCGTTAGCATACTGCCACATTCTGGTTCCTCCTAATGCAGGTCCTAATACTGTATTATGTATCCCGATTATTGCTTTTAATCCCGTATCTTTGTCGTTGCAAAAAACAACTTGTTCGTGATTGTCAAAAGATAATTGCCCAAAAACAGGATCTGCTTTTTGTAATTGATTTGTATTGATTAATTCTGAAATCATTTTTTATTGATATTAATTTTAAACCTAGTCAAAATATAGATTTTATAAAATGACGGTGCAAAATTAGACTATAATTAATATATGAACAATTTTTTTAGTGTTAAAATACGAATTTGACAATATCATTTATTTCAATTATTAATTTCTTAATGAAAGAACTACAACATCTTAATAAATATTTTTACAAGTACAGAAGCCGTATTATTATTGGTATTTTTATAACTATAGCTTCTAAAGTCTTTTCGGTTTTTGTCCCAAAATACATTGGATCTATAATCGATGTGGTTAACCAACAGCTTCAAAATGAAAATATAAATGAAGCACTATTTAAAAGTACACTTCTTAAATACATTTTAATTATTGTTGGTGCTGCTGCATTTTCGGGTATTATGACCTTTTTAATGCGTCAAACTTTAATTAACGTTTCTAGATTTATAGAAGCCGATTTAAAAAATGAAGTCTACCAACAGTATCAAAGACTATCGCTTAATTTTTACAAGAAAAATAGAACTGGAGATTTAATGAATCGTATTAGTGAAGATGTTGGTAAAGTACGTATGTATGTTGGTCCTGCCTTAATGTACAGTATTAACACCTTAACGCTTTTTGTGGTCGTTATTATTTTTATGTACCGACAATCGCCAACATTAACAATGTACACCTTAATACCATTACCAATTTTATCGGTTATTATCTATAAAATAAGTTCTGAAATACATAAAAGAAGTACCGTTGTACAACAGTTTTTATCAAAACTATCAACGTTTTCTCAAGAAACATTTAGCGGAATTTCAGTAATTAAAGCCTACGGAATAGAGCCACAAACCTATACCAATTTTGAAAATTTAGCCGAAACTAGTAAACAAAAACAACTAAGTTTGGTACGCATTCAAGCGTTTTTCTTCCCGATGATGATTTTATTAATCGGGTTAAGTAACATCGTAGTAATTTACTTTGGAGGTAAACAATATATGGCTGGAGAGATTACTTTAGGAACCATTTCTGAATTTATTATGTACGTCAATATGCTAACTTGGCCAGTTGCTACTGTTGGTTGGGTAACCTCTATTGTACAAGAAGCAGAAGCCTCTCAAAAAAGAATAAACGAATTTTTAAAGACCGAACCTGAAATTAAAAACAACAACCCAAAACCTTCTACTATAAAAGGTGATATCGAGTTTAAAAATGTTTCTTTTACCTATGATGACACTAATATACAAGCCTTAAAAAAAGTAAGTTTTAAAGTGAATTCTGGCGAAACACTAGCTATAATTGGTAAAACAGGATCTGGTAAATCTACCGTTTTAGATCTGGTTGGTAGATTGTATGATGTTGAAAAAGGAGAAATTAGTATTGACCAAAACCCAATAGAACAACTTAACTTAAACAGTTTAAGAAACGCAATTGGTTACGTGCCACAAGACGCCTTTTTATTTAGTGACACTATAAATAACAACATAAAATTTGGTAAAGAAAATGCAACTGATGAAGAGGTTATTGAAGCTGCAAAACAAGCACAAGTCCATAAAAATATTATCAAGTTTAATAAACAATATGATACTGTTTTAGGTGAACGTGGTATTACATTATCTGGCGGACAAAAACAACGTGTGTCTATTGCCAGAGCATTAATAAAGCAGCCTCAAATAATGTTATTTGATGACTGTTTATCTGCTGTAGATACAGAAACAGAAGAAAAAATATTAAATAATCTTAAAAAAATAACCGAAGGAAAAACATCTATAATTGTAAGTCACCGTATATCTGCAGCCAAAAATGCACATAAAATTATAGTATTAGACAACGGTAAAATTGTACAATCTGGCACACACGATCAGCTTATAAACATAGATGGTTACTACAAAGAGCTATACTTAAAGACAACCAAATAAAAAGATTTGCATGAAATTGTTGTGACATTCAACTTTTTTTTTGATTTTTGATTTAGAAATTTTTAACAAACACAACTCATATTATGAATAACGAAATGATGGAGAAAGAGGAAATTTTTTCTAAAGTACTTAGAGCAGGAAGACGTACTTATTTTTTTGATGTAAGAGCTACTAAAGCAGACGATTATTATTTAACCATTACAGAAAGTAAAAAGTTTACTAACGACGATGGATCATTTCATTACAAAAAACATAAAATCTACTTATACAAAGAAGATTTTAGCGAGTTTAACACCATCTTAAAAGAAATGACCGATTATATCGTGAATGAAAAAGGTGAAGAAGTAATTAGCGAGCGTCATCAAAAAGACTTTAAAAAAGAATACAATACAGAACAAGTTACCTCTGAAAGTGCAGAAAGCAGATTTACAGATGTAGACTTTGACGATATATAAGATAACTTAACTACTCTAACTTAAAAGGCGCTTTTTTAATTTAAAAAGCGCTTTTTTTATTCTTAGTTTTTAAAAAATTCTTTATCAATTTACACTAGTCCCATTTGGTACTTTTTGTTCTGGATTAAGTAAAAACACATCTTTTTCTTTTACTGCACCAACAACTAAACACTCGCTCATAAAATTAGCAATCTGTTTTTTAGGAAAATTTACAACAGCTACAATCTGTTTATTAAGTAAATCTTCTTTATTATAAATAGTGGTTATTTGAGCAGATGTTTTTTTAATACCTAAACCTCCAAAATCAATTTTTAACTGAAATGCAGGGTTACGTGCTTCAGGAAAATCTTTAACCTCTATGATGGTTCCTATTCTTAAATCTACTTTTGTAAAATCTTCAAATTGAATAGTATTACTCATAAATATTTATTTCAATGTTTATCTTTGCAAGATAATTGTTTACTCATGAAAAAATTAATTTTTCTACCTCTAATTTTCTTAACAGTGCTTCAACTTTCAGCTCAAAATAAATATGAGCAAGAGTCTAAAATTTCGTTTACAAACGTACCTGAAAAAGCCAGGTTATTTGTATCAAAAATCATTCAATCTAAAAAAGTAAAATGGTATAAAGAGCAAAGTAATAACGGGATTAGCTTTGAAGCAAAATCTAAATTTAAAGGCGAAAAATACAGTATCGAATTTGATACTAACGGAACAATTGAAGATATTGAAATTGAAAAAAAATGGAATGATCTACCAAAAACCATTCAACAAAACATTATAAACTCTTTACAAAACACTTTTATAAAGCATAAGATTAGAAAGATACAAATTCAGTTTTCTGCTGAAGAAAAAGACCTAATCAACTATTTTAAGGATGATGTTAAAAATAATATTACGGTTAAATATGAAATAGTTGTAAAAGGAAAATCTGATTCTGGAAAACATCTTTTTGAGCTTTTATTTAACCACAAAGGACAATTAGAAGCTACGTCTAAAATTGTGTTTAGAAACACTGATAATATCGAGTTTTAATGAAAAAACGTTACGCTTTTTTAGTTATATGTCTACTTGCTATTTCGGTTAGTTTTGGTCAAAACAGATACCAAGTTGGCACATTACCTACATTAAACATTAGTAAATCTTTAAACAATAATTGGCAGTTAAATTTTAAATCAGAATTTAGACAGTTATTTAAAGAAGGCATTACCAACAGCACCCAAAATTCTGGTTACGATTACGTACATACAGATGCAGCTTTTGTAGTCTCTAAAAAAGTGGGATTAAACAATAAATTGGCTGGTGGATTTTTACTTAGATTTACCAATAAAGAGATTATTAAACGTAGTATACAACAATTTACTATTATAAATACTCTAAGCAATTACCGTTTAGGACATAGATTTGCATCCGATCAAACTTTTGAAAGTGATCAAGATATGCAATTAAGACTTAGATATCGTTTAACTTTTGACTTGCCTTTAAACGGTCAAACTGTAGATGCGCAAGAATGGTATTTTAAAATAAGTAATGAATACTTAAATATTTTTGAAAGTAAGGATTACGATTTAGAATTAAGATTATCGCCTACCTTTGGCTATGTTTTTACAGATAATAATAAACTAGAACTTGGTTTAGAATATCGCTTTAACGATTTTGTTAATAATAATACCAGAAACAGATATTGGTTAACTATTGGTTGGTATTTAAGTTTATAATCGTTATTCTGTACATTACAAATGTATTAGTAGTCAAAGGATCTTTAATTAAGATTATTATAATATTGATTTTTCAGCCATGCATCACTTCAACTACGCTTAGTGAACAATCTGAATAAGGACAATACATGTTTTTTAGATTTCTCTTTTCGCAGAAATTTTATTTACAAATAATCTAAAGGACTTTTAATTTTATGCTTAGAAAGATTAGTTACATTGGTGTAAACCTGAGTAGTTTTAATGCTATAATGTCCCAATAATTCTTGAATAAACCTAATATCTGCGCCACTTTCTAAAAGATGTGTAGCGTAGCTGTGTCTTAAACCATGTATACCAATACGTTTGTTAATTCTGGCTTTTTTCATTGCGGTTTTAAAAATACTTTGCACGCTTCTGGTCGAATATTTTCCGCCGTATTGACCGTTAAATAAATAATATTCTGGTTTGTATTTTTGGTAGTAATCACGCATTTCTTGCAAAATACTTTCGGGTAAATTTACTACGCGGTCTTTTTTTCCTTTTGCTCCTTCTACTCTAACCATCATATTTTCGCTATCAATATCGGTTATTTTAAGATTAGTCACTTCGCTTAGGCGTAAACCCATACCATAAACCAGTTTTAAAATAAGCAGATGTTTTTCATTTTTAACCTGTTTAAGTAGGCGTTTTATTTCGTTTTTAGATAAATGTTTAGGTAATGTGATTGGCTTTTTGGGTCTAGGTATATCAAAAAACATTTTTGGTTTATGTAATACTTGCTCGTAATAAAATTTAATAGCATTAATCTTTCCATTAAGTTTTCGTTCTTTCATTTTATCATGCTCTAAACAAAATAAAAAGTAGGATTTTAGTTTTTCTGGAGTAAGCATATTTACATCATAATTTTTTATCAACTTAAGTAAATGTGCAAACTCATAAAGATAGGTCTTTATAGTGTTTGGGCTGTATGCTTTAAGTTTAAGTAACTGATGAAAATTTATAAAAGCTTCTTGATTATTTGGATGAATTTTTTGCAGATAACCAACAGATTTGTCTTTACTTGGTAGTTGTAACGCTTCTCTAAGCGAAGTACCATCTATCATGTACCAGCATTTTTGAGTCTTACTCCATTTTGCAGAAGGAAAACGTTTTTTGAGTTGATTTATGAGTGTTGAGGAGTATGGAAACTTAATCCAAATAACATCTTTGTCATTGTGTTTACCAAATTGAAACGAATAATTACTTAAAATCAAAACCTGCGTAATTTGTATATCTATTTACCAAAAATAAAAAATAATTTTAATTAGATATACCAATTGCGCAATTAATTTAAAATCTCTTAACACACTGTAAACAATGAGCTTTTAAATATTTATGCTTATAGATTGAATATTTATTTTATATTTAGTATTATTGCGTATATATAAGTGTTGTGCATAATTATGAAAATCGTGCTAAAATCAATCTTTCTGCTATTTATAAGCCTTTCGTGTTTTAGTCAAAACAGCGGAAATGAAAACCTGAATTTAGTTTTTTATAGCGAATGTTCTGGAAAATTCATTACACCTGAATTTGATTTAGACATTGTTCCAGAATCGGAAAATGTAAAAATATTAACTTATTACATTGAGCGTGGAGAATGGATTTCTCAAAACACAATTACTATTGATTTAAGAAAAAATGACACGATTAAAATTCCCAAAATACTGTTTGGAGGAGGAAATGAATTACATAGTCAACGTTGGACTTATTTAAATTGTAATAAAATTTGCAAAGGAAAAGAAACCGACTATTACTCTAACGGAAATAAAAGACTTGAAGGAATTTTTGAGAACGGAAAACCATTTGAAATCAAGTTTTTTAGAGAGAACGGAACTTTGGAATCTCAAGAAATTTATAAACTTGGAACTTTAAATAAAACGAGAATTAATTATTTCGACAAAAAAGGAATTTTAACAGAATATGAAATTCACAAAAACCGAAAGAAAAAAACAATAATTCAGACATTTGACAAAAATCACAAACTGATAAAGAAAGAAGTTCGACATTATTATATTGAATAAAATAACTATGCACAACAATGTATAACCGCAATTACGGCGGATTCGACTGCGTCCGAATCCACTCGGAATTGCTAACGCCAGTTCTTAACCGAAAATCATTAACTTTAATCCCGTAACTGACGGTTATACGAGACCGTTGTACACAAGCTCTGAAAAGCCAACCGCACAGTCAAGCACATTTCATTTTGCTCGTGCCTCACAAAATAAAAAGAGCTTGACTTTTTCCACAGCTACTCATGATAATACAATGAATATTTTCATTATTATTCAATGAAGTTTTACTAAATTACACTCGAATAAAAAAAAGGTTTAAAATGAACCGAATAAAGGAAATTCTGAAAGACAAAGGAATTAGTCAAACTTGGCTTGCTGAAAAAATGGATAAAAGTTATCCTACAATTAATGAGTACGCAAGAAATAAAAGACAACCAAGTGTAGAAGACCTATATAAAATAGCTGAAATACTTGAAGTAAGCGTAAAAGACTTACTACAAGAAAACGATATTAAAAGAGATTAAACATGAGCATTGAACAAAACGTAACCAATGACATAAAAGCACGCAATGAAAATATTAATGTGCTCAAAAAACATTTTAGCCAATGTTTTGATAAAAACGGAAACATAAACATTGAAAAGTTCAAACAAGAACTTTCTGCCAATGAAATAGACATTTCTAAAGAAAGTTATGGTTTAGATTGGCTTGGTAAATCTTATGCTCGTGTTTTAGCAAGTGATGAAACAACAACTTTATTAAAAGAAGACGAAGAATTTAATCAAAAAGAGGAAAACAAAAACTCTCAAAATTTGCTTATAAAGGGCGACAATTTAGAAGTTTTAAAACATCTTTCTAATGCTTATTATGAGCAAATAAAAATGATATACATTGACCCACCTTATAACACAGGAAATGATGGTTTTGCTTATCAAGATGATAGAAAATTCACAGTAGATGAATTGAAAAAATTAGCTGGAATTGATGAAGAAAAAGCAAAACGTATTCTTGATTTTACTCAAAGCAATAGCAATTCACATTCTGCTTGGTTAACGTTTATGTATCCAAGATTATATATAGCTAAAGAATTACTGAAAGAAGAAGGAGCAATTTTCATTTCTATTGATGACAATGAAGCCTCACAACTTAAAGTAATTCTTGATGAAGAAATTTTCGGAGAAGAAAATTTCATAGCTAAAGTACCAGCAATTATGAATCTTAAAGGCAATCAAGACAATTTTGGTTTTGCAGATTGTCATGAATATTTTTTGGTTTACGCAAAAAACAAAGATAAATGTGAATTGTTTGAATTTGACATTGACGAAGAAGAGATTTTTAATGATTGGAACGAAGATGAACATGGACTATGGAAAAAAGCTGACGGTTTAAGAAGAACTGGAGATGATGCTTCAAGAATTAACCGCCCAAAAGGATGGTTTCCTGTTTTCATTACACCAGAAGATAAGATTTATGTTACTGATGACGATAAACCATTATCAAAAAAAGACACTATTCTTTATCCAATTAATGACGATGAAGAGGAGTTATCTTGGTCTTGGGGAAAACCCAAAATTAAAAATGAAACATACAATTTGATTGTTACTGATGCAAGAAGTGGTGGAAAATCTATTTATAAAAAACAACGTCCAAAACTTGGTGATTTGCCCACTAAAAAACCCAAATCTTTCTTCTATAAATCGGATTACAGCACGAGTACTGCAACAACTCAACTAAAAAATTTGTTTGGCAAGAAGGTTTTTAAAGGCCCTAAACCTGTGCCATTCATAATGGACTTAATAACAATTGGAATGAGTAAAGATGATACTGTTTTAGACTTTTTTGGTGGTTCAGGTACAACAGGCGAAGCAATTATGCGCTTAAACTTGAGTGATGAAGGTGACAGAAAATATATTATGGTGCAGTTACCTGAATTATTAGATTCAAAGAAAAATAAAATAGCATACGATTATGTTAAGAATGAACTTAAAATAAATAAACCAACAGTTTTTGATATAACTAAACAACGATTAATACTTTCTTCTAAACAGATTAAAGAAGATAATCCAAATTTGGAAAATCAAGATTTATCATTTAAAATTTTTGAAACTATACCAATTTGGGATGATTATGGTTTTGAATCCAAAGAACTAACTACTCAAACAAAATTATTTGACGAAAGCAAGTTAACAAAGGAGGATTTAAAAGCATTACTCGTTACATGGAAGACTAATGATGGTTCAGAATTAACAGAATCAATCGAAGAGTATGATTTAGATGGATATTCGAGTTATTATACAAATGGTAAACTCTATCTTATGAATAAAGGGTTTACCACAAAAAACTTGACATTTTTACTGGAAAAGATTGATTCAGATAAAGATTTCAATCCAACCTCAATTATAGCATTTGGGTATCATTTTGAAAGTAAAAATCTACGTGAAATTTCGGAAAACATAAAATCATATGCTAATAAAAAAAGCATTGATATTGACTTTATTACAAGATATTAGGTATGAAGGGATTTAACTTTGAAAAAAACCTGAATCATCAAACACAAGCGGTAAATAGCACTATTGCTGTGTTTGAACATCTTCAAACAAATAAACCTGAAGGCATTAACAAAAACTTCATTAATCCAATTTTGGAACATGGTAATGGGTTTCAATACATTGAAAATATAATTAAAATTCAAGGTCAAAACAGTATTGGAGAAATTCGTAATGGTCAAAGTAACATCATTGACATAATGATGGAAACTGGTACAGGAAAAACCTATACTTATACCAAAACAATTTTTGAACTCAACAAAAATTTTGGGATTTACAAATTTATCGTTGTTGTACCAACATTATCAATTAAAGCTGGAACAATAGACTTTTTAAAATCGGAAAGTTCAAGAGAACATTTTAAAGAGCAATATGGCAAAACCATAAACCTTCATATTGTTGAGAGCAAAAAAGGAAACAAAAATAAAAAATCATATATGCCACCTGCTGTAAACAGTTTTGTAACATCAGGTGATTTTGCAAAAAAATCTATTCAAGTTATGATTATCAATGCTGGTATGATTAACTCTGAAACAATGCAAAAAACTTTTGACAAAGGTCTTTTTGATAAATACAACACACCTTTTGACGGAATAGCTTCTGTTAATCCATTCTTAATTATTGACGAACCTCATAAGTTTTCTCAAGCCAATAAAACTTGGGAACATATTCAAAAAATGAATCCTCAATTTATTTTGAGATATGGTGCAACGTTTCAAGAATATGAAAACTTGGTTTACACGCTTTCTGCTGTAGATTCTTTTAATAAAAACTTGGTAAAAGGGGTTATTGGTCACATAACTGAATTTGAAAATGGTAAAAATGCTATAGTCAAACTTGTGAGTACAGATGGTACAGAGGCTAATTTCGAATTGACTCAAAATTCTAAAAAAACAACAACTAAACTTACTAAAAAGGAAAGTTTACAGCAAGTGCATCCTGAAATGACTGATTTAGTTATTGAAAACTTGAACAAGTCCAAAGTGGTTTTGTCAAATGGTTTAGAAATGAAACGAGGCGATAAAATAAATCCTTATTCATATGCTCAAACTTTGCAGGAAATAATGATTCAAAAAGCCATAAAGCATCATTTTGAAATAGAAAAATCTCTATTAACAAAAGACGTAAAAATTAAACCTTTAACGCTTTTCTTTATTGATAATATTGAAGAATATAGAGATTCTGAAGGATACATAAAAGCTGTTCTTGAAAAATTAGTTAAAGCAGAAGTAGAAAATCTACTCAAAACTGAAAAGAATTTATTCTACAAAGCATATTTAGAAAAAACACTTGCAGATTTATCAAAAACACATGCTGGTTATTTCTCAAAAGATAACACAGAAAAAGACGAAGCGATTGAACAAGAAGTAATTGAAATTCTTCATGATAAACAAGCAATGCTTGCTTTAGAAAATCCAAGACGTTTTATTTTTTCAAAATGGACTTTAAGAGAAGGTTGGGATAATCCTAACGTTTTTCAAATATGCAAATTAAGAAGTAGTGGTAGTGAAATATCTAAACTACAAGAAGTTGGTCGTGGATTAAGATTACCTGTTAACGAATATGGTAACAGAGTTAAAGATGAACAGTTTTACCTCAATTACTTTGTTGACTTTACCGAAGAAGACTTTGTTGATAGTTTAGTTAATGAAATTAATGAAAAATCTGGAGCAATATCTATTGAAAAAGAACCTGAAAAACTTTCTGATGAAATAATCGATGAAATTTGTGAGATTTACGAAACCAACGAAGATGATTTACTCGAAATTCTTGATGATAACAATGTTATAAATCGAACTAATAAATTTAAAGAAGGTGGTTGGAAATATATCAAGAAAAATTATCCATTAATTTTTAAAGGAGTTGGTTCTAATAAAGTTCGAAAGTCAACAGAAACTAAAAAGCAAGTTTCAGTTAGAACAGAAAAGTATAAAGAGTTAAAGGAACTTTGGGAAAAACTAAATGAAAAAGTGATTTTGGAATATAAGTTTAAAGATGAAAGTTCATTTGAAACTATTCTAACTGACTTTTTTAAATCTCAAAAAAAATCATTCTCAATTGAGGGAATTAAAGAAAGAAAGTCGAAAATAGAAATTAAAGATAAAAAAGCAATTACTTCAGATGAAATTTCAGTGTTAGATAATGATGTCACACCTATTTCAACAATGAAATACAGCGATTTTCTTCTTGACCTTTCAAAAGCTTTAAATATTAACTTAAAAACGATTCATGCTTCTTTAAAAGCCTCAAAAATTGAAATTAATCAATACTTAAACACTTCAACGATTCGAATAGTCAAACAAAATTTTGACAACTATTTAATGTTTAACGCAATTGACAAATTTAGTATTGAATATAAAAAGGTTTCAAATAGTATTCATCCAACCAAATTAACGAATAATTCAGGTAAAGTATTAAATGAAATTACAGCTTCTGATGTTGGTGTAATGTATGACGATAAAGATGTGGCAGAAAGTTACTTTTTTGATGAACTATATTACGATTCTGAATTAGAGAAAGACAATATTGAAACCGAAATTAAAGAAGTCGTTGTATTCACAAAAATTCCAAAAAATTCAATTAAAATTCCTGTAGCAGGAGGAAAAAGTTATTCACCTGACTTTGCTTATGTTTTGAATTTTGAGGATGGAAAAAAGAAACTTCATTTTATAGTTGAAACAAAAAACGTAAAAGGAGAAGAAACATTAAGAGAGGAAGAAAAACAAAAAATAAAACATGCGGAACAATTTTTTAATGGAACTGTGAAAATTGATTTTAAAACTCAATTCAGTAATAATAAAATTTTAGATTTGATTAAAGAAATAACTGTTGCGGAATAAAAAAGCCAACGCTTTAAGCCATACACATTTGCAATTCGCTAAAGCCAACACACAAGCCAAAATTGCAAAAGAGTATGTCTTTGCCAACGCTGAATGACAATCTGAACGAAAAAAGCCAGTGTACAACAACGTATATAAAAAATAGCGGTTTAATCGCTTAATCGAAAGAAAATGAATAAATTAAAGGTCTGTTACAAACCGTAAAGTTAGTGCATAAAATCCGCTACTTTTCATATACAAGACCGTTGGCTACAATATGAGAATAAAACGTAATCGAAATGAAAGACATATTGCATAAAATTTTTCTAATACTAATCGGAATTGTTTTAATCGGAAAAATATCGAATTGGTTACTAGATTATAGTGACGAAACAAATCAGATTCTGAATGCTGGAATGTTTACTCTAATCGGAATTGCATACTTGGTTGGAGGTTTTGTTTGGGATAAAAAACTGAATAACATAATTTTTCTAGTTTGCGGAATTTATTTAATTGCAATGAATTTTATTGGTGATTTTGGACCGAAATCAATAATCGGAATTGTTTGTATTTTGACACCAATGTTGATTGCTCGATTCTCACCTGAAGATACTGATGAAAAAGAATTGTCTGAAAATTAAAAATACTATAGCCAACATAGTATAAATTCAATTGCGGCTGAATTTCCTACGGAAATTCATTGCAATTTTCTATCTTTCAGTCTCAATCGGAAAATCGTACCGATTTTCCGCAACTGAAATTTATACACAAACGTTACAAATAATACAAACGAAAATAGATAACAAATGAAAAAAACGAATTTAATTTTAATTACAATACTAATAAGCCTTTTTGTTACCAGCTGTGAAAAAGACCCTTGCGATGATGGATATACTCAACTAGATAATGGAGTATGTGTGCCTGACTATGTTGTTGGAATAGAGAAAAACACAAATCTAGGTAATGTTTTCTACCACTCCGAATATGGTGCAATTACATTCAAAAATGGAAATTGGTATGATAATCAAAATTTAATTATTGAAAATATAAAAGACTAGATGTTATGAAGAATATTTTGATAATTTTCATCGTCTTTTCTTGTTCATTAGCAAATGCGCAATTTAATAAGGGAACTGTTTTTTTAAAAGACTCAACTGAACTAAATGGCTTAATAAGAATTAAAACATTTGGTGGAATTAAATTTAAAACCACAAAAGATTCTAAATCTACCTTTTATGATTATAAAACAATTACCGGATTCGACACAGAAGATGGAAAATATAGATATATAAAATATCAAGATGGATTTCCCCCAAGACTGTTAAAGGAAAATATAAAAGGGAAAATTTCACTATACAGTAATGAAGTTTATAATCCAGGACATACTATGCCTAACGGATTTGCTGGCGGAGGAATGGGAATGACTTTCGGAGGAGGTTCAGCAACAATTTATTTCATTCTAGTAGAAGGTAAACTTCAAAGAGTTGGAACTAGACTGAAAAAGAAACATTTGAAAATTTTAGAAAACTGTAAAAGCTTAACTGAGAAAATTAAAAAGAAGGATTTTAAAAAAAGAGATGTTTATGAAATCATAAATTATTATAATAATAGTTGTGATTGATAAGGTACTATTTGTAACAATGGCTATAAGTAATTGCTTGTCCTCGCCTACTTCTGAAAATCCTTGCGGATTTTCAGTTTGGTATGTACTTGCAAAGTTAAGTACTAACCCACGCAACTACTCATAGCCGAGACCGTTGGTTGCAATAGCGGAATTAAAAACTAAACGTAAAAATCGTGCGAATTCCGAACTTTGAAAACAGCAGAACTTTGCGTAAAAAAGTTTTACGGAAACTGAATTTAAAACTCGAGACCGAAAAGTAACGCTGAATTGAAAATGTAAAACGGAACTGTGCGCTGAAACCAACTCGTGCGGAATTAAAAAACGTGAATTGATCACTTCTACTCTATCGAATTCCAAAATTGCGGAATCAAAACGTGGAATTGAATAGCTGAACGCAAAAAAAACGCTGAGTGAATCTCAAAAAACTGAAATATAACTGCAACCAACAATGTATAAATTCAATTGCGGCTGAATTTCCTACGGAAATTCATTGCAATTTTCTATCTTTCAGCTTCAACGGAAAATCGTGCCGATTTTCCGCAACTGAAATTTATACGCTAACGTTGGTTGCAATAGCGAAATTAAAAACTAAACGTAAAAATCGTGCGAATTCCGAACTTTGAAAACAGCAGAACTTTGCGTAAAAAAGTTTTACGGAAACTGAATTTAAAACTCGAGACCGAAAAGTAACGCTGAATTGAAAATGTAAAACGGAACTGTGCGCTGAAACCAACTCGTGCGGAATTTAAAAAACGTGAATTGATCACTGCTACTCTATCGAATTCCAAAATTGCGGAATCATAACGTGGAATTGAATAGCAAAACGCAAAACAAAACGCTGAGTGAATCTCAAAAAACTGAATTATAACTGCAACCAACAATGTATAAATTCAATTGCGGCTGAATTTCCTACGGAAATTCATTGCAATTTTCTATCTTTCAGTCTCAATCGGAAAATCGTACCGATTTTCCGCAACTGAAATTTATACGCTAACGTTAGCAAACATATGAGAAAAACGATATTCATAATAGCAAATTTGGTTTTCATTTTCACAATGAGTTGTAAAGCTCAAAACACAACAAATGAAACTAAATTAAAACGAGACGATTTAAAAAAGAGTAAACTGGCAGTTGACACAGTTGCTGAATCCGAAAAAAAATCTGCATATGATTTTGCATATCAAACCTTTATGAATTGCGACACTTATGAATTCCCAAAGTTGACGTCTGAAAATGCTACG
This sequence comes from Mesoflavibacter zeaxanthinifaciens DSM 18436, assembly GCF_000422365.1. Classification (GTDB taxonomy): domain Bacteria; phylum Bacteroidota; class Bacteroidia; order Flavobacteriales; family Flavobacteriaceae; genus Mesoflavibacter; species Mesoflavibacter zeaxanthinifaciens. The sequence continues at coordinate 665 of NZ_AULQ01000001.1, read as the reverse complement.
GAGAGATTAGTAAAATTGTGGAAAACTGAAAAACCGAAAGTGGTTGAGACTTGTGACAATTATAATTCTACTTACGGAAAACTGACAAAACTCAATTTGTCGGAAATTCTCTCTGACAAAACTGGCTATAAATATTTTAGATATAAGGCAACTTTTTCAGAAACCGAAAATATAGCTGAAATCCGAGTATATACGAATTCTGACAATAAATTTGACGGAATAATAATTAAACCTAAATGGAATAATGAATATTCTGAATGGAATGAAAAGACTAAATCTGAATAAAAAAATACGTTTGCTAACAACGTGTATAGCTCATTGCGGCTGAATTCCTAATCGGAATTCATTGCAATTTGCTATCTTTCGGTTACGGCGGAAAATCATAGCTGATTTCCCGCAACGAGCCATACACAAACACGTTGGTTGCAATAACCGAATTAAAAACTAAGCGTAAAAATCGTGCGAATTCCGAACTTTGAAAAAAGCGGAACTGTGCGCAAAAAGCTTTACGGAAACTGAATTTAATACTCAAAACCGAAACGTAACGCTGAATTGAAATTGTAAAACGGAACTGTACGCAGAAATTCACTCGAACGGAATTATAAAAACGTGAATTGATCACTCCTACTCGATTGAATTCCTAAAATAATGGAATCAAAACGTTG